>NZ_BLJE01000001.1 GCF_009811795.1 Litoreibacter roseus
TCCGGCAAAATCATGCGCCGCATCCTGCGCAAAGTCGCCGAAAACGACTACAAAGCACTCGGAGACACATCAACGCTCGCTGACCCAGACGTCGTCGACGACCTCATCAATAACAGAATGAATAGGGGGAGGTCATGATGGATGGCAGCAAAGGGCCAAAGCGCCCCCCCGTTCTGATCCTGCTCGGACCACCGGGTGCTGGAAAAGGTACCCAGGCGCGCATGCTCAGCGAGCGGTTCGGGTTTATTCAGCTCTCGACCGGCGATCTGCTGCGGGCTGCGGTTGTTGCAGGCACCGACGCGGGCAAGAGGGCCAAATCCGTTATGGAGGCTGGTGGGCTTGTCAGTGATAACATCGTTCTGGCGATCCTCGCCGATCGTCTGGCAGAGCCTGACTGCGCAAATGGTGTGATCTTGGACGGCGTGCCCCGCACCACCGCGCAGGCAAAGGCTCTGGACACACTGCTGGCAAACGCCGGTCAGAGCATTGACGCTGCCCTCGCCCTTGAAGTGGACGATGTGGAGATGGTCGTTCGCATCGCCGGGCGGTTTACCTGTGGCGCATGCGGCGAAGGATATCACGACAGCTTCAAGGCACCCAAGGTCGAGGGTGTCTGCGATTGTTGCGGCGCGCAAGACATGAAGCGCCGTGCCGATGACAAGGCAGAAACCGTGATGGCCCGCCTTGATGCATATCATGCAGAAACGGCGCCGCTCATTTCATATTACGAGCAGCGCGGCGTTCTTTGGCGCATTCGGGCAATGGGAGATATCGACGAGATTGCTGCGAAGATCACCGGCGTCGTTGCAGCAATAACAGCTTAAAAAAGACCGGGCGCGGCGTGTTCGGCGCGTTCAATAAACCACACAAGGAGGAGCGCCAAAATGGCGGATCAAACCACACAACATGAAAAGGCGGCGGAGGGCGACAGTGCCTACTGGTCGGCCAATCTCCGCATCATTGTCATCAGTCTCATCATCTGGGCGCTTGTCTCGTTCGGGTTTGGCATTCTGCTTCGCCCGCTTCTGAGCGGCATTAGCGTTGGTGGCACTGATCTGGGCTTCTGGTTTGCCCAGCAGGGTTCGATCATCGTATTTCTGGCGCTGATCTTCTTCTACGCGTGGCGCATGAACCGTCTCGACCGTGAATACGGCGTGGACGAGGAGTAAGAGAACATGGATCAGTTTACGCTTAACCTTCTTTTCGTGGGCGCAAGTTTTGCGCTTTATATCGGAATTGCGGTCTGGGCACGTGCCGGCTCAACATCCGAGTTCTATGCCGCTGGTCGCGGCGTTCACCCAGTCACCAATGGCATGGCGACCGCTGCTGACTGGATGTCCGCCGCGTCATTCATCTCGATGGCAGGTCTGATTGCCTTTACGGGCTACGATAACTCGTCTTTCCTCATGGGCTGGACTGGGGGCTATGTCTTGCTGGCGCTGTTGCTTGCGCCGTACCTGCGGAAGTTCGGTAAGTTCACGGTGTCCGAGTTCATCGGGGACCGGTTCTATTCGCCGACCGCGCGGCTTGTGGCAGTGATTTGTCTGATCGTGGCATCCGTGACGTATGTGATCGGTCAGATGACTGGCGTTGGAGTTGCATTCGGGCGCTTTCTTGAGATCTCAAATACGGCCGGGCTGCTGATCGGCGCATGTGTTGTTTTTGCCTATGCAGTGTTCGGCGGCATGAAGGGTGTGACCTACACGCAGGTGGCCCAGTACGTCGTGTTGATCATGGCCTATACAATCCCGGCTATCTTCATCTCACTACAGCTAACAGGCACACCGATCCCTGCGTTGGGACTGTTCGGTGAATATACGCCAGGTGGGGAAAGCTCCGGGGTTTATCTGCTGACCAAGCTTGATCAGGTTGTGACCGATTTGGGATTTGCCAGCTACACCGAAGCGCACAAAGACAATCTGAATATGGTGCTCTTCACCCTGTCTCTGATGATCGGGACGGCGGGTCTGCCCCACGTCATCATGCGCTTCTTTACCGTTCCTAAGGTATCTGACGCCCGGTGGTCTGCCGGTTGGGCGCTGGTCTTCATTGCGTTGCTCTACCTGACAGCGCCAGCGGTTGGTGCGATGGCACGGTTGAACATCACAGAACTTATGTGGCCTGAGGGCACAGCAGGTGAAGCGGTGTCTGTCGAAACCATCGAGTCCGATCCGCAGTATGATTGGATGCTGACATGGCAGAAAACCGGTCTTCTCGATTGGGAAGACAAGAACGGGGATGGCCGCATCCAGTACTACAATGACAGTTCTGACACGATCGCAGACCGTGCGGCTGCTGCAGGCTGGCAAGGCAATGAGCTGACCAACTTCAACCGTGATATTCTGGTGCTCGCAAATCCGGAGATCGCAAACCTTCCGGGGTGGGTCATCGGTCTTGTCGCAGCGGGCGGCCTTGCGGCGGCTCTGTCGACGGCGGCGGGTTTGCTCTTGGCTATCTCATCTGCGGTAAGCCACGATCTGGTGAAAGGCGCAATCAATCCCAATATCTCGGAGAAGGGTGAGCTTCTGTCCGCCCGGATCGCGATGGCGGTGGCGATCGCAGTGGCGACTTGGTTGGGTCTCAATCCTCCAGGATTTGCGGCGCAAACCGTGGCGTTGGCCTTTGGTTTGGCTGCGGCATCGATCTTCCCTGCACTGATGATGGGCATTTTCTCCAAGCGCGTGAACAATGTTGGCGCTGTTTCGGGGATGCTGGCCGGTCTGATCTTCACCTTGCTCTACATCTTCCTGCACAAGGGCTGGTTCTTCATCGCGGGCACCAACTCCTTCCCGGATACCGTTGATGGATCACTGTTCGGTATTCAGTCGACGGCAATCGGTGCGATCGGTGCGTTGATCAACTTCGGCGTGGCCTATGCTGTCTCCACGGCAACGAAGGACACACCGCAAGAGATCAAGGATCTGGTGGAGAGCGTGCGGTCCCCTAGGGGTGCAGGCGCCGCTGTGGATCACTGATCCGTCCATGAGGACTTAGCACATAGCCCTATCCCGCATGTTCGTGGGGTAGGGCTTTTCAATAGGGGCATATCTCTTGTGAATACGGTCGCCGCGACTTTTCTGGCAAATCTCCATCCCTATAGCGCGCTGTCCGAGGCCGCGCAGGACGATATGCTGGCCCATGTCAGATTGATGGATCTGGCCGCCGGCGAGACCGTTTATAAGCTGGGCGAACCGCTTACCGGAATCTATGTCATCGTGTCCGGAACAGTCGCAATCACCGATATCAACAATGTTCAGGTTTCCCGTCTTGAGACTGGCAATACCTTTGGCGAACGGGGATTTCTGAAGGACGGAAGCGCCGCAACCACAGCAAAGACGGAAGACCCGACCCGGCTGATGTGCATTCCGGGGGCGTACTTCAGTCAGTTGCTTGACCAGCACCCACCCATCAAGCGGTTCTTCAATCGTTCTGGACAGGCCGAAGATCGCGTTCAGGGTCACAAATCCGATCTGGCCACAATGCGCATTGCTGACCTCATGGCTTCAGACCCGATCACATGTTCTGGGTCCACGACCATTCTAGAGGCCGCGCAGATGATGCGGGACAACCGAATTTCCTCGCTCTGTGTGATGGAGGGCGATGCATTGACCGGTATCGTGACGGTGCGGGATTTGACCAACAAGGCACTGGCTGAGGCGCTGCCGTCCGACACGCCTGTGTCCCAAGTGATGACGGCCGGTCCCAAGACACTGCCCCCCACAGCGATCGGCTCAGACGTTCTTCACCTCATGATGGAGCATGCCTGGGGCCATCTGCCCATTGTGGATGCAGGCAGGCTTGTTGGTATCGTCACGCAAACCGATTTGACGCGCCATCAGGCGGCAACGTCGGCAGGCGTAATCGCTGCGGCGGCCCATGCCGAGAACGCGCAGGATCTTGCACGGATCACTGCGCGAATTCCGAGGCTTCTGGTCCATCTCGTGGCCTCGGGCAATCGGCACGACATTGTCACGCGTCTGATCACTGATGTGGCGGATGTCGTCACCCGCCGTCTGCTTGCATTGGCGGAAGCGAAGTTCGGACCACCGCCAGTGCCGTATGTGTGGCTCGCCTGCGGCTCTCAAGGCAGGCAGGAACAGACCGGCGTTTCGGATCAGGACAACTGCCTGATGATTGATGACAGCGTCGATGCTTCTGATCTGGGCTACTTTGAAGACTTCGCAACCTTCGTATCAGATGGCTTACATGCTTGTGGTTACGTGTATTGCCCTGGCGATATGATGGCCACTAACCCGCGCTGGCGGCAGCCCGTCGCCGTGTGGCGTGACTATTTCAAAAGCTGGATCGCGTCCCCAAGCAAGGAGGCGCAGATGCTCGCTTCCGTTATGTTTGATCTCAGACCTATCGGCGGGCGAGCCGAGCTTTTTGAAGGGGTGCAGACCGAAACACTCGCAGCTGCGTCAAAGAACTCGATCTTCACAAGCCATATGGCCAGCAATGCCACGACCCACGGAACCCCGCTTGGGCTGCTCCGAGGTTTTGTCACGATCCGGTCGGGGGAGCATCGCAATACAATTGACATGAAGCACAATGGCGTGGTGCCGGTCGTCGATCTGGGTCGGATGTATGCGCTGCAGGGTAAGTTGCAGGTCGTCAACACCCGCGCGCGACTTGAGGCTGCCATGTCTGCTGGCATCGTCAGCCCTGGCGGTGGGCGGGATTTGCTTGATGCCTACGATCTCATCGCCCAGAGTCGGCTGGAGCACCAAGCAAAGTCGATCAAAGCTGGGGCGGCGCCAGATAACTTTCTACCGCCGGCCGCGCTTTCCGATTTCGAACGCAGCCATCTGCGTGATGCATTTGTGGTTGTGAAAACGATGCAAGCCGCTTTGATGCAGGGACGGGGTGTTCTGGGCTAAAGCATCAAAAAGGGGAGCCGAGAGATGTTCTACGAATTGATCGGGGTATTCGTTGCCGGTGCCGTCGCCGCCCTTTTGTTCTGGGCGCTGAACCGGACGTTGAAAGGTATATTGCCCAGCTGGCTGATGCCGGTTTGCGCGGGCGCGGCGATGCTGGCCGCCACGATCTCAGGCGAATATGGATGGTTCTCGCGTACCACGGCCAATCTACCCGAAGGGATCGAAGTCGCGCAAACGGTCGAGGAGACTGTTTTCTACCGGCCATGGACCTATGTCAAGCCTTTCGTGACACGGTTCGTTGCCGTGGACCGGGCCACGATGAAGACGCATCCGGCCAGTCCGGAACAACGTATGGTCGATCTTTTGTTCTACGGACGATGGTCCCCTTTGATAAAGGCGCCCGTCTTGTTCGATTGCGCCGCCGGACGGCGCGCGGATCTGATCGACGGCGTTGAGTTTTCTTCGGATGGTCAGGTGTCTGACCCGGACTGGATCGCCGTGGGTACAACGGATCCCATCCTGCAGACTGCGTGTCGGAAGGTTTAGATATGAATGGATTGAGCCTGAGATTAAGAGCGTTCCTTCTGTTTTGTGCGATTGCCATCGGCGGCATAGGGATAACTCTGGTTGCACTGCTCCTTGCTTATCGGCAGCTTGGATTGCCCGATGTGTCTTCTGCATTCGTGACGGCCTTTGTCGTTGCATCTTTTGGATTCGCCTTGCTCTCGGTTGGTATCTGGCTGTGGGTTGATGACCATTGTGCAAAGCCACTTGAACGGCTGGCGGCGGATATCCGAACCCGGGCGCATAGTGGGCATAGCTCCGATCTTGATCCGAGCAGCGCGCCGCATCTCGGTGATATCGGCCCGGCTGCGGCAGCGCTATGCACCCACATGCGCGCTGCACGGGAAGAGACCGGGCGTCTTGTTACGAAGGAAACCGCGCAGCTCGTTCACGAGAAGGAGCAGTTGATCGCGATCCTGTCCGATATTCCGATCGCTGTCATGATGGTCAACGCGGCCCATCAGATCGTTCTCTATGACGGGCAGGCGGCTGAGATGATGGAACGGGAAGCGCCGGTGCGCCTCAACGCGTCCGTCTATGATTATTTCAAAGAAGGGCCCCTGAAAACCGCAGTGAAGGAGTTGCGGGCTGCGGATGCAAGTCGGATCGCTGCAGTTCTGGAAAGTAGGTCCGGCGCATCTTACAGCGGACATCTTCGCAAGACGGACTACAAGGGTGGCTATACGCTGATGCTGGAGCCGATGAGCCCAGATGCCGAGCGTCCGCTGACCTACGATTTTGCACTTTTGGAGCGGCGGACAAGCGTCAATCTGGAGGACACGCCTCTGCGGGATCTCAGCTATGTTGTGTTCGACACGGAAACCACCGGGCTTTTGCCCCATAAAGATGAGGTCGTTCAGATCGGTGCGGTGCGTGTCGTCAACGGCAAACAGGTGGTCGGAGAAAAGTTCGACTGTCTCGTAAATCCGGGCGTTCCAATTCCGAGGACGGCCAGCCGTGTCCACGGGATCACTGACAGCATGGTCGCCACGTCTCGCGATATCATCGACATTGGACGTGACTTTCACAAGTTTTCGACCGGTGCGGTCATGGTCGCGCACAACGCCCCCTTCGACATGGCGTTTCTGCACAGATACTCAAAGCAGATGGGGGTGCGGTTCGATCATCCGATCCTCGACACCGTTTTGCTGTCGGCAATTGTGTTCGGTGCATCGGCACGGCACACGTTGGATGATCTTTGCGCACGGTTTTCTATCACCATTCCACCCCATCTGCGCCACACTGCAATGGGCGACGCTGTTGCGACAGCTGATGTCTTTACATCGATGCTTCCCATTCTCGAAGCGCGTGGTATCTCGACCTTCGGGGACGTGCTGTCAGAGATGAGAAAGCACCAGCGAATCCTCAAAGACCAAAACGAATGATTGTCCGAAGGGACGAAAACGGCGACTGATCGTGAGAATCTCGTTATGGTTTACGGTGAGATCTGCGCTGAAACCCGCCAAATTTTGTTTCGACTTCCAACTTTATTGTTATTTTGTTTCTCAAATCCGCGTAAATCGGCGATATTGCGCTGACCGTATCAGTTAACGAATAAGACTTTTTTGTGTTCAGTTAACCAACTTTTAACCATTTTCCGCGTCGCCGTATCCGCATTGTCAACAATTCGTCCATATTGCGTAGATTTTTGGACGCAATTCGTAGGCAGTGTTCACATCACGAAGAAGGCCGACCTGGACGGCCGCTAGAAACATTTTGGCATTTATCGGAGACAGTCAAATGAAGAGCATGACGCTCAATAAACTTCTTTCAGGCACCGCGCTTGGTTTCGCCATGCTCAGCGCTCCTGCATTTGCAGAGCCAGTGACCCTGACCACAGAAGACGGTTCCATCACCATTTCTGGTGAAATTAAAAACTTTGACGGTACCAATTACACGATCGAAACAGTGATTGGTACGGTTATCATGTCTGCACAGACGGTCAGCTGCCAAGGTGCAGCATGCCCGGTTCTGGCGCCACAGGAATCCCAGTTTAAATTTGCAGGATCCCGCGCACTTGCCGACAGCTTGATCCCGACGCTGATCAGCGATTACAGCAAATCTATCGGCGCACAGTCCGAAAGCAGCGTGTCCTCGAACGGCAGAGCTGTTTTCTCGTTCGACACCGAACAGGCTGGCAAAGCTGAGATCGAAGTCGCTTCCACCAACTCGCGCGACGGTTTCGAGGCGCTGGTAGGGGGCGATGCAACGTTTGCTCTGGCAACACGTCCTGCACGTAACCGCGAAGTTCGCGCCGCCGCAGACGCAGGCAAAGGCGAATTGCGTACACCACAGCAAGAGCACATCGTTGCTGTTGACGGTCTTCTGCTTGTGACGCACCCGGACAACCCGGTTCGCGCCGTATCCGAAGTCAACGCGGCCCTCGCTTTTAGTGGTCGTATCGCAAACTGGTCCGAGCTCGGCGGCAACAACGCCCCGATCAACCTCTATGTGCGTGAAGCTGACAGCGGCAGCCGCGAAGTGTTCGACAACCTCGTGATGCGCCCGAACGGTCTTGCTGTTGCGGCGAATGTCACAGTGCTCGACTCTGACCAAGCTATCTCTGACGCTGTTCAGCAGGATCCAAACGGATTTGGCTTTACGAGCTTTGCGAACGTCGGTGAAGCGGCTGCGCTCGACATTCAAGGTGTTTGCGGACTTCGTACACCGGCCAGCGCGTTCACGATTAAGACGGAAGAATATCCACTGACACGTCTGATGTACATGTATCAGGCGGGTGACCGTCTGGACTACCACGCGAAAGGCTTCCTTGATTATCTGGAAACCGATGAGGCGCAGGAAGCTGTTGCGCGTGCAGGGTTCGTGGATCAGTCGATCTCGTCCGAAACGATCAACTCCCAAGGTATCCGGGTTGCATCCGCTGTTGTGAACAACGAGACGCCCGAGGATTTCGCCGTTATGCGCGATATGCTTGAGTTGCTCTTGTCCTCTGACCGTATGTCCACGACCTACCGTTTCGAGACCGGTTCTGCCCGTCTTGACGCGCGTGCTCAGGCCGACGTTGCGCGTCTTGCGGAGCTTTTGGAAAGTGATCGGTTCAGAAACAAAGAAATCCTCTTTGTTGGGTTCACCGACTCTGTTGGTAAGTCTGATCTGAACCAGCTTCTGTCGCTGCAGCGTGCCGAGCTTGTTCGTCGGAACGTTCTTGCTGAAAACCCAAGTCTGCGTAACTCGATCAAGACACGCGCTGTCGGTTTTGGCGAAGTTTCGCCGCTGGGTTGCAACGAAACCGATACTGGTCGCCGCATCAACCGTCGTGTTGAAGTATGGGTCCAAGACATCGTCGCCGCCGATCAATCTTAATCAATGGTCAATTAAGAAACACCAAACTATCTGAGCGGACCTCATGTTCAACCTGAGCGCTCCGCCGAGAGGAGTAAGACAAATGAAAACTCTAACTAAGTTTCTGACCATTGCGGCAATGGCTCTTCCATTGCCTGCGTTGGCGGATCCAACGGCCTGCGACCCGGGCGAAGAAGTGCTGAAGTTCAGCGTCGTCACAGCGCTTAAAGGTCACCCTAAAGGTGAAGCGGCGCTGGCCTATGCGGCAGTGATCAACAGTGAGCTTGACGGTCGGTACTGTGTGGAAGTCTACGGAAAGAGCGATCTTTATCCTGATGACGACACATTGTTCACCGCTCTGCGTGAAGGCGACGCACATTTTGCAATGCCTGCATTTGCAAAGACCAGCTCTTTCAGCGCCAAAGCTGACATCTTCAACCTGCCATTCCTTTTCGATGGCCCACTGCATGTGTTGGAATTTCTTCAGTCCGATACGATCGACCAGATCGGTGACGACTTTGTAGATGATGGGTTTGCGGTTCTGGGGTATGCCAGTAATGGAATGCGCCAGTTTTCGGCAACCGTCCCAATGCGGTCCCCTGGTGATGCAGAAGGTATGTCCTTCCGCGTATCTTCAGGTTCTCCAATCACTGCGGCAGTTCTCAACATCATGGGTGTCACACCGGTGAAGCTGAAGTTCGCGGACGTTTATGACAACCTCGACAATGGAACGGTGCAGGGTCAAGAAAATACCTATGCAAACATCGAAAAGATGGGGTTCTACGAAGTTCAGGCCGCTGTCACGGAGACGAACCATACCTATATCGGGTATCCAATGATCGCATCCTTGAGCTTCTTGGATAGCCTAGATGCTGAAACCCGGAGTGTCTTCGTGAACTCGGCAAAGCTGGTGCTTCATGAAAGAAATCGGTTTGCGTTCGAGTTGAACCAACTCAGCCGTCAGAACATCTTGGATGACGATGGAATCATCATTCGTCTGTCCGACGGCGAGCTTCAGGAATGGAGAGACGCATTTGCGCCGGTCCTTACAGAATTCAAATCCTCCATTGGTGATGAATTTGTAGACGCAGCAATCGCGATCAACGCTGCGGCGGACCCATTCAACTAAGTCACAGACCAAGACAAAAGGCCCCCCTCCCTGTTTGGGCGGGGGGCTTTTGCCGTTGTGAGAGTGATCCAAAGAGGGTGAAAAACGGCCGTTTTTTACGCGTTCCGCTGCGGAACTTTCATGAGGACGACACATGTTATCGTTTTTTGATCATGAAATCGCCTGAATTCAGGTAGATAAAAGTTTAATGGAGACGTTGTTACATAGTTCGGAGCTTTTTTGGGGATGCTCTGGTAAGCAAATGGGGGGCACCAATCATGGGTGCTGATGGGAAGATGCAAGCAGTAACAAAAAATGGCGGGATTACCGAAGGCGATCCTGCGGATGTGAATGACGAACTGGAGCCGGGCACAGAGCTTCTGGATGGTCTCTACAAGATCACGGAGTTTCTGAACAGCGGTGGCTTCGGGATGACATACCTGGCCGAGGACAGCCTTGAGCGCCGTATCGTCATCAAAGAATGCTTTCCTGGATCGTTTTGTCGGCGGATCGGAACGAAAGTCGCCGTACGCTCACGCGCCCACGAGGCAGAGCTTCGCCGCATCGTAAAAAGCTTCAAGCAAGAGGCGAAGAGCCTTGCGAAGCTTGAGCACGCCAATATCGTCGGCATCCACCTCGTGTTTAACGACAACGACACGGCCTATATGGCAATGGATTACATCGAGGGGACAGACCTTCTCGACCTGATCGAGGACAAATCCGGTCTGCTGACGCCCGAGAACAACATCTCGATGCTGCGCAAGCTGATCAACGCGATGTCCTACGTTCATAAAAATGGCCTGTTGCACCGCGATATCTCGCCCGACAACATTCTTTTGAACGAAAAGAAAGAACCGGTTCTCATTGATTTTGGCGCTGCGCGGGAAAGTTCCCAGAAGGCCAGCCGCCTTCTATCTGCGCTGAGTGTTGTCAAGGACGGGTACTCCCCGCAGGAATTGTACCTTCAAGGCAGCGATCAGGCAGCGTCAATCGACGTGTACGCATTGGGCGCAACCTTCTATCATGTGATCAAAGGTGAAACGCCGCCACCCAGCCAATCTCGCTTGATGGCAGTCGCTGAAGGGGACGGCGACCCCTATGAGCCGCTCCTCGGGAATGTCGAAGGCTACCCTGAAGCGTATCTGAAATCCATCGACCGCGCGTTGGCCGTTCTGCCGAAAGATCGCTTCCAGTCCATGGAAGACTGGTTGGACATGATCGACGGCAAGGATGTTGCCGACGGAAATGTCATCCCGCTGAACGTAGGTGAGCCTCGCGCGGAAGCTCCAAAGCCGGAGAGCACTGCGGACGTCGAGCCAGTCGTTGAAGCCGCTGTGGCGTCCACATTGGCAACGGAGCCTGCGAACAAAAACAAAGCAATTCTTTTGGGCTCTGTCGCAGCTGCCGCAATCGTGGCGGTTGGCGTTGCCTACGTTGCGTTGTCTCCGAGCGAGCCAACCGAGGTTGCTGCCGTTGACGCGCCATCGATCCAAGCGGACGTGGCTGCTGTTGCGCCTGCTGTTGAGGCACCTTCAACCACCGAGACACCTGCACCTGCCGAAGCGGTAGAAACACCTGTGATTGCTGCGCCGGAAGTTGTCGTTGAAGCCCCCGTCGAGCCCGCTGCGCCAACAGCAGCGGACGTCATGGCGACGCTCAACCCGGCAACGATAGATGACGTTTTCACTCCGGCTCCAGAAGCAGAGTTGGTCGACCCTGCACCAACTGCGGCGGAAGTTATGGCTGCTGTTGAACCTTCCGCAATTCAGGACGTCTTTGTGCCCCCGCAAAGTTCTGAATTTACGGATGAAATCATGGCTGCCGTACCGCCAAGTGCGATTGAGGATGTGTTCGTCCCAGAAACGCTTGAAGTTGACATACCCCTGGCAGAGCGTGTCTCACCTATTGCACCCGTTCTGATGAGTGATGCGCCTGCGACAGATGGATTTGATCCGACGCAGCCGCTTGATTTCGGTCCGGGCGTTGCAGTGTCTTCCGCGAATGGCGATGCCGTGCCTGAAACGCTGAAAGTTTCTCAGCTTCAGGGGGGCGCGTCTGTTTCTGATGGCAACCCCGACGGTTTGGCTCAGATCGACCGCGCCACCTATGTTGCGCCGCCGAAGCCGGAGCCCGCGCCAGTTGAAACAGCTGCTGCACCGCTTGTCGTCATGCCACTTGTTGTGGAACCCGAGGCAGTACCCGCGCCTGCGCCAAGTGCTGAGGCCGAGGTTCTTTTCTCCGTTGTTGCACCTACAGCAAACTCCTCCAATACACCTTCTGTTGACGCAAGTTTTGAAGGCCGCTGGGACGTCAGTCTGAGCATCGACACGGTGTCCGAGCAATCAGAATACGGTGTGTTCCCACGGATTGTAGGTGTGACAGCGCCGGAAGTGCTTGCCTATAATCCTTGGATTGAGGTTGGCCAGACCATCTTCTCGATCAACGGGGAATTGGTTTCCAACGAAGCGCAAGTGAAAGAACTGTTCCTGCAAAACGCCAACGTTGATCGGAATGACAATCTGACGGCGAGCGTTCTGATCCGGGACGGTGATGCGCTGATCGATCACCAATTGGCTTTGCCTGCGGTGCGCGTTACTGAACTGGAGAACGGCACTACGCTGCGCAGTTCCACGAACAACGGACTGTGGTTTGCAGAGGTGACTTCATTGTCAAACAACGGTGCGAGTGGCCTTCAGATTGGCGATCGCATCATCAGCGAAGATATTTCGGGACTGTCTGTGATGTATCCTACGGCGATTGAAGACATCCTGACGAGCGTTCTTTCGGACAACATTGCAGAGGCTGAATTCGTAGTTCAGCGTGGCAATAACGAACTCCTGGTAACGGAGCCGCTTACAAACTAAGCGGCCCCGGCCACCCCACTACTACCAGTCTCGCGTCATCCCACCTATTGCGTTTAGGCGTTCTAGGTTGACGATTGTTGACAGCATGATGCGATCTTGGCTCCACCCGCTTTGTTTTTGGATCGCGACAGCCGTTATTCCGACTGCACCAGCGAGAAATAAACTGACGGCAATGGTGGTCCGCTTTCTGATGGTCGGTTCCGTATTCTTTGCCATGGAATTTGCCCGCTCTGCCAAAAGGTTATGTGCCTTCATAGGCTGGCGTTTGGGGGCAAATGGTACACCTGTCAGCACCACACGAGGCTCCGCCGGTTCATGGCTGTCTGCACAGACCCGCAAGAGGCAACTGAGGTAGCGCTGCGGACTGATAGATAAGCGGGCAATCACCGCCTGATCGCAGTTAAGTTCTCTTACCCGTTCAATATCACGCTTCCAGCCATGGAAGGCTGGGTTCCAGAAGAACAATGGCCGCAGAAGCTCCAACGCAAATTCCCACGTGAGGTCTCCGTTGCGGACATGCTGAAACTCGTGCGCCATAACGAGTTTTAGGTCATTCGGTCTCGCCAAAAGTACGTGCGGGAGGATCACGTAAAACCGAAAAAGCCCGCGGGTGGAAAACGGTGTATCGATCCGATCGCTAATCAAAACGCGTGTCCGCCGAGATGTTCGCCAAACATAGGCTTGCCCCAGTATTTTTCGGAGCCCTAGACCCTGACGAACAAGCTTCAGAGCATGTACCAAGGCACCAAGGGCAAGCAGCGTGAGAATCGCGCGGGTGACAGGCATCGTTTGGCTGATCATCGCGTCCACCCATATGTCGCGGCTGTTCAAGACCTGCTGAAAGGTCATCGCGTCGAGCGCAATGTTCCCATGAAGATATTGGCGGACTGTCCAATCCGAAAGCGTCTGCAGCGGCAGGCCAGCGACGCCGTCCGGTCCGAACAGAAGGCCGGCACAGGACCCTATGCCGAAAGCCAGAAGCGTGACTTGCGCAAAAAACAGGTGGCTTCTGTGTGCCTGACTGTATCCAAGCGTGGCCAGAGATCTCTTCGCAAGACTCCAAACCAGAAAGGACGCCACAAGCAAGATATTGGCGTCGATATACAGATGTGCGAGCGTTTCAAGACGAACCATCTTTCAACCTCCGGTCCAGAAGTGCGCGAATTTCTTCAAGAGCTTCGGTGGATAGACCATCATCATCCACCAGCCGTGCGACGAGCGCCACCGGAGTGTTGTCGAACAATTTTTGCGATAGGTCACGGAGAGATCTGGACTGGTAGTCGTCCTTGCTCAGTACAGGTTCGTAAATGAACGTCTTGCCGACCTTCGTGCTGCTGACGAATTTCTTCTGCTCGAGAATGCGCATAATCGTCGCGGCAGAGGTGTATGCGAGGTTCCGATCGGCAGGAAGCGCTGCCAATAAATCACGCACGCTGCCTTCGCCGATGGCCCAAAGCAGGGTCATAAACTCAAGCTCGACCTCTGTGAGAAGTGTGATTTTCTTGCGTTGCCTCATGTCATGTCCGATTGCCTCAGGCCCGGCGAAAAACCCGCTGAGGCGTTAAACCTTCCAAAAGCAGAAACCGCCCCACGCTATTGCGAGCCCCAGCGGAATCCAGAGCGGTGTTCCGAAGAAGCCGAGCCATGCGAGGAAAATGTACGCTGTTCCAAGCAGTGAGATGAACAAGCGGTCGCCGCGTGTCGTTGTCAGACCGAGAATACCCGTCCGTTCTGCTCCGCCTGGGCGCTTGATTTCCAGAACGGTAATTATGGCCATCGCTGAGAATATTCCAATGAAGACAAAAGCCGTCGGCCAGGTCCATGCCATCCAACTCAACATATCAAACTCTCCCGAGGGCAAAGCCCTTCGCGATATAGTTACGAACAAAGTAGATCACGATAGCCCCGGGGATGATTGTCAGAGTGCCAGCTGCGGCCAGCAATCCCAACTCATAGCCCGCGCTTGACGCGGTTTTGGTCATCGTCGCAGCGATCGGTTTGGCTGCGACAGCAGTCAATGTCTTGGCCAGCAGCAATTCGACCCATGAGAACATGAAACAGAAGAAGGCCGCCACGCCCACGCCCGCCTTGATCGTCGGCAGGAAGATCGACACGAAAAAGCGTGGGAAGGAATAGCCATCCACATAAGCGGTTTCGTCCAACTCCTTTGGGACGCCGGACATGAAGCCTTCGAGGATCCAGACCGCCAGCGGAATGTTGAACAGGCAGTGGGCAAGTGCAACTGCGAGGTGGGTGTCGAAAAGACCCACAGCCGAATAGAGCTGAAAGAACGGCAGTGCGAAAACCGCTGCGGGGGCCATGCGATTGGTGAGAAGCCAGAAGAACAGTTGCTTGTCACCCAGAAAACTGTAGCGCGAGAAGGCATAGGCCGCGGGAAGTGCCACGATAATTGAGATCACCGTATTGAGCGACACGTATATGATTGAATTGATGTAGCCCCAGTACCAAGTTGGGTCAGTAAAGATCACCCGGTAGTTTTCCAGCGTGAATGTCTGTGGGAACAGTGAGAAGCCCGACAGGATCTCGTTGGTTGTCTTGAAGCTCATCGCCACAAGCCAGTAGATCGGCAACATCAGAAAGAGGATGTAAAGGATCGGAATGAGGCTACGTTTCTTCATTTCCCATCATCCTTCGTCATCAGAGTGTAGAAGAGCCAAGACACCAAGAGCGTGATCGCGAAGTAGATCAGGCTCATCGCTGCAGCAGGGCCTAAATCGAACTGGCCGAGTGCGATTTTCACCAGATCAATCGACAGCAGGGTCGTCGAGTTGCCCGGTCCACCGCCCGTCAGAACGAATGGTTCGGTGTAGATGTTGAAGCTGTCCATGAAACGCAGCAGGATCGCGATGGTCAGGACCGTCTTCATCTTAGGCAGTTGGATATGGCGAAACACGGACCATGGACTGGCCCCGTCGATCTTGGCCGCCTGATAATATGCATCGGGGATCGAGACGAGGCCCGCGTAGCTCAGAAGGACAACCAGCGATGTCCAGTGCCAGACATCCATGGTGACGATCGTCACCCAAGCGGCAATCGGATCCTGGGTCATGTCATAGGAGATACCCAGCGTGTTGTTCATAAAATAGCCCAGTAGGCCGATCTCGGGCAGGGTGAAGATGTTCCACATCGCGCCGACGACATTCCAAGGGATCAGCATGGGCAACGCCATCGTGACAAGACAAACGGGAACCCAGAACCCTTGGCGCGGCATCGCGAGCGCGATGATGATGCCAAGGGGGATTTCGATGGCAAGGATCAGACCGGTAAAGAGAAATTGACGACCGAGGGCGGCGTGAAACCTATCGGATCGCAGGATTTGCTCGAACCAGTCGAGCCCCTGCCAGAAAAACACGTTATCGCCGAACGTCTCTTGGACGGAATAATTGACCACCGTCATCATTGGGATCAGCGCATTGAACGCGACCAGAAGGAGGACGGGCAGAACGAAGTACCAACCGTACTGGTTTTGGGTTTTCATGATGCGGCCTCCGTCGCGATCCAACCATCCCGGTAGAGCCGGGTCTGATCTGGTCTGAATGCCAGTTTGACGGACGAGCCCTTCACTGGGGTGTCCCCTTCCAGAATGGCTTTGACTTCGATGTCCCCGACGCGGGCTTCGACCACATTATGGCGGCCGACATCTGCGACCTTTGTGATCGTCGCGTCCAATCCTTGATCCGCGATGGAGACGAACTCGGGGCGGATCCCGATCTGTGTTTCACCGTCCCCTTGGGAGGCCGGTCCTTCGAGCGCCACTTGCTCCCCTTGAAAAAACGCACCGCCGTCCCGCAGATCGCAGGGCAGGATGTTCATACCGGGTGATCCAATGAAATGGCCGACAAATGTATGCTGCGGACGCTCAAATAGGTCGACAGGTGTTCCCATCTGTACGATTTCTCCGTCCTGCATAACGACGACCTGATCCGCGAAGGTCAGTGCTTCGGTCTGGTCATGCGTCACATAAATCATTGTGGCCCGCACGCGCTGATGAAGCTCTTTCAGTTTTGAGCGCAGCTTCCATTTCAGGTGAGGGTCAATCACGGTCAGGGGCTCGTCAAACATCACAACATTCACGTCATCGCGGACGAGGCCGCGACCCATCGAGATCTTCTGCTTGTTATCCGGGCTAAGTCCGGCTGCGCGGAGCCCGAGCATATCCGTTACCTCAAGCATATCCGCGATTTCCGTGACGCGCGCATCGACCTTCGCCGCCGCGACGCCGCGGTTGCGGAGCGGGAACGCGAGATTGTCGTAGACGGTCATCGTGTCGTAAATCACCGGGAACTGGAACACCTGTGCGATGTTACGCTGGTCCGGGGGCAGGGACGTAACATCCGTATCATCGAAAAGAATGCGTCCCTCGGACGGATTGAGCAGACCAGAGATGATATTGAGCAAGGTCGACTTGCCGCAGCCCGATGGGCCGAGCAGGGCGTAAGCGCCGCCATCTTCCCATGTCAGGTCTATCTCTTTCAGCGCGTAGTCATCGCGAGTCTTTGGCGTGGCACTGTAGCTGTGACGCAGATTTGAGAGCGTGATCTGTGCCATCTAAGCCACCAACTTTCCATCGGGTGCAAAGTAGTAACAATGCGCGGGATCCATCCAGAAGGCGTGGTCTTCGCCGACTTCATAGGGGTGAACGCCATGGGCGAGCGACACCCAGTTGTCGGTTCCCATCAGGAAATGAGCACTTGATTCCGATCCGCTCAGTTCCGTCACTTGCACCTGGCCTGTCAGCTCAACCGCTTGCGCACCTTGGGAGGCGGGTGTGACATGGTGCGGTCGCACCGCAACAGTGTAGGCTCCATCCGGCAGCGCCGCGGCCTGACCGTCCAGTGGCCATGAAACGCCGGTTGGTAAGCTCGCTTGCGCGCCGTTTTTCTGGATTGTCGCAGAGTTTATGGGGGGATCCGAGAACACCCGTGCGGAGGTCAGGTTCGCAGGTTTGCGGTAAATCTCTGCTGTCGGGCCAAACTGCGCGACATGGCCATCATGCATCAACGCGGTTTCCCCGCCAAGAAGCAGCGCCTCCTCCGGCTCGGAGGTCGCATAGATCACCACGGCCCCGCGACCGGCAAACAACTCTGGCAGTTGCTCGCGCAATTCCTCTCGCAACTTGTAATCTAGATTGGCAAGAGGCTCGTCCAAGAACACCGCTTGGCTTTCTTTCGCGATCGCGCGGGCCAGCGCCGTCCTTTGCTGTTGGCCGCCGGACAATTCTTGCGGACGGCGGTTCAGCATGGGGCGAAGTTGAAGGATGTCGGCGGCCTCTTCGACGCGGCCTTGGATTTCGGATTTCGCCATGCCTGCGACCCGAAGAGGGGAGGCGATGTTATCGAAAACGGTCATGTGGGGGTAATTCACAAAAAACTGGTGGACCAGAGAGATGTTGCGCTTCTGTGGAGAAAGCTTTGTCACATCCTGGCCGTTAATCAGGATCTGGCCGGAGGCAGCGAGATCAAGACCCGCCATCAGTTTGATCAGTGATGTCTTGCCGGACCCGGTCTCGCCCAACAGCACATTGAAATGGCCGGTCTGCAAAGTCAGCGAGGTCGGCTTGATATGGATGATCTGGCCGATCTTCTTGGAGATGTCGCGCAACTCGATCATGGCGGGACTCCGGTGTGATGTGTGGAAACGGGACGCAGGCGTTGCCGCGTCAAAGTGCCAGCCCCACGCATCGGGGCGGGGCTGGCAAATTTGTTACTGGGACGACCAGCGCGCAACCAGTTCGTCATAGTTGACGGTCTGGCCTTGCGGCTTTTCGTTGTCCAGCTTTGGCTTGGGCGAGCCGGGCTGGGACAGCCAGTACTCGGGATCACGCTCTTCGTTCAGGCGTGGGCCACAGCCACCATAGACTTCCTGTGCCTCGTCCGCACGCTGCATCCGAGCCATGGTGATGTCCATTTCCTCGGCCAGCCGGTCCATCGCCTCTTGTGGCGTGAAAGCGCCAGAGTTCACGTCACCGATTTGCTGCCACCAGATCTGGGCCAGCTTCGGATAGTCAGGCACGTTCACACCGGTTGGAGACCATGCCACGCGATCAGGCGAGCGGTAAAACTCGACCAAGCCACCCAGCTTTGGCGCGCGCTCGGTGAAGCTTTCGTGATTGACCGAACTGTCTCGAATGAAGGTCAGACCCACCTGGGACTTCTTCACGTCGACTGTTTTGGAGGTCACGAACTGTGCGTAGAGCCACGCAGCCTTCGCGCGTTCAAGCGGTGTGGATTTCAGGATCGTCCAAGATCCCACATCCTGATAGCCAACCTTCTGGCCTTCTTCCCAGTACGGGCCATGTGGCGATGGCGCCATCCGCCACAGCGGGTTGCCCTCGTCGTCTACTGTATTGTTGCCTTCGGATTTCGGCTTCACCATGTCCGCAGTAAAGGCGGTGTACCAGAAGATCTGCTGGGCCACGTTGCCTTGGGCCAAAGCTGGCAGGGACTGGTAGAAATCGTAGGACGCCGCACCGGGTGGTGCATAGTTCCGAAGCCATTCATCCCACTTGCGGATTGCATAAACAGCAGCAGGCGCGTTGGCGGCCCCGCCACGGGATACCGACGCACCCACTGGGTTACAGGTGCCTTCCTCCATCCGGATGCCCCATTCATCAACGGGTACGCCGTTTGGTTCGCCGACCGAGCCAGCGCCCGCCATGGACAGCCACGCATCGGTCATCCGCCAGCCAAGATCTGGGGCGCGTTTGCCGTAATCCATGTGGCCGTAGATCGTGACGCCGTCGATTTCCTTTACATCGTTCGAGAAGAACTCGGCGATGTCCTCATAGGCAGACCAATTGACCGGAACGCCAAGTTCATAGCCATACTTTTCCTGAAACGCTGTTTTCAGATCCTCACGGTCGAACCAGTCCTTGCGGAACCAATACAGGTTCGCGAACTGTTGGTCGGGCAACTGATAGAGGTCGCCATCCGCACCGGTGGTGAATTGCAGCCCCATGAAATCGTCGAGATCCAGTGTCGGACTTGTGACGTCTGCGCCGTCGCCTGCCATGAAGTCAGTCAGGTTGTACGCCAGCTGCAAACGGGAGTGAGTACCGATCAGATCACTGTCGTTGACATAGGCATCGTAAAGGTTCCGCTTGGTCTGCATCTGCGTTTGAACCGCCTGCACGACCTCGCCTTCGCCCAAGATCTGGTGGTTCACCTTGATCCCGGTGATTTCCTCGAACGCCTTTGTCAAAACCTCGGATTCGTACCCATGGGTCGGGATACCTTCGCTGAGCACGTTGATCTCCATCCCGGAGAACGGCTCGGCGGCATTGATGAACCATTCCATCTCCGACATCTGCTCGTCCTTGCTGAGCGATGAAGGCTGGAATTCTGAATCAATCCATTTCTGTGCTGCGGCCGCATCGGCAAAAGCAGCATTGGACCCCGCAACAACGGCACTTGCCGCAACTGCGGAGAGCAGATACTTGCGCATCTTGTCTCCTCCCTAACATTTTTTAGTCGGACGACTGCCGACACGTTAACCATCATCGAAGATGTGACAATTTGTCAAACTAAATAATTAGTAGAAAATTAATTTCACGATTTCAGATGGTTGTCGGTCACGCGGTCGTCGGCCTGAGTGTGTTGGGCAGCCATGTTGCCAGCTCAGGAATCGCTATCAGCACAAAAACCATCAATACCATGATCAGGAACATCGGGATCGCTGCACGTGCAATGAAACCCATTTCGTGATCGGTCATGCCTTGCAAAACGAACAGGTTGAAGCCGATGGGTGGCGTGATCTGCGCCATCTCGACCACGACCACGATGAAGATGCCGAACCAGATCAGGTCGATGCCCGCCTGACGCACCATCGGTTCGACAACGGCCATAGTCAGAACGACCGATGAGATGCCGTCGAGAAAGCACCCGAGGATGATATAGAATACGAGAAGTACCATCAGTAGTTCGAAGCGGGTCAATTCCCACGCCGCGACCAGTTCCGCGAGACCGCGCGGCAGGCCCGTAAAGCCCATAGATAGGGATAAAAATGCGGCACCCGCGAGAATGAGGGCAATCATGGCAGATGTTCGCGTCGCTCCCATCAAGCTTTCTGTGAATGTCGTCCAGTTGAGCGAACCTTGGCCAAGTGCGAGCAGGAGCGCGCCGATGACGCCGAAAGCGGCCGCCTCGGTGGCGGTCGCAAAGCCCAGATACATCGAGCCGATCACCACAAGGATCAAACAGATCACCGGCAGCAGAAAACGGGAGTTTCTGACCTTTTCCGCGAAGGTTAGCTTCGGTTCTGAGGCGGGGGCCCAGTTGCCCGACAGCTTCGCGTAGATCGCGACATACCCCATGAACATCGCCGCCAACACCAGCCCCGGAACAATGCCCGCAAAGAAAAGTTTTGTTATGCTTTCATTGATCGTGACCCCGTAGACGATCAGCGTCAAAGAAGGGGGTATCATCAGACCAAGCGTCGCCGCGCCGGCGAGCGTTCCGATGACCATACGCTCGGGATATTGGCGCTTCCGCAATTCGGGAATAGACATCTTTCCGACCGTTGTAAGCGTCGCTGCCGAGGATCCGGAAACCGCCGCAAAAACTGTGCAACCGACGATATTCGTGTGAACCAGACCACCCGGCAAGGGCGCCATCCAAGGACTGAGCCCGCGAAACATATCTTCGCTCAGCCGCGTTCGATACAATATCTCGCCCATCCAGATGAACATGGGCAGGGCGGTCAGTGTCCAGGACGATGATGTTGACCAGATGGTCGTCAGCATCACGTCGCCGACCGGGCGCGACGTGAACAACTCCATCCCGACCCACGCAACACCCATAAGAGCCAACCCGACCCAGACGCCCGAACCGAGCAGGGTGAACAGCACAAACAAGAAAAGAAGAATGACTGACAGGTTTTCCATGCGTTATTCCCCGCTGGCCTGATCGTGCAGGTTTCGGTGAATGCGGTTCTCCCCCTTCAGAATAAGGTGCAAAAGGTTGTCAGTCAGCGCAATCGCCAAGATAACTGCGCCCAAAAGCATCAACCCCTGCGGCATCCACAGAGGTGTCTTGTCCTGCCCTTGGCTCACGTCGCCGAACTTCCACGACCAGAAAACAAAGCGCTGCGCGTAGTAAACGAAGTACCACATCACGGCCGTCGCGATTGCAAAACACCAAATATCCAGCCACCTGCGAGCGGTTGGCCCGAGTGCATTCAGAACGATGGAAACGCGAATATGGCTCCCGCGATTGAGCGCGTTTGCGAACGCAAGAAAAGACGCCGCCGCCATTGCATATCCCGCGTAATCAGGGGCGCCCGGAAAGACCTCGCCCGTCCAGCGCGCCAGCATTTGAACCAGTATCAAAAGCAAAATGGCAATCAGGCTCAATGCAGCCAGCACACCGGCAGCGGTATAGAGCGCGTCGAGAGATTTGCGTAGCGCAATCATGGCATTCAACCTGATCGTACAGTTTGAGGGAGCCTATCCCCCGGAGCATCGAACCCCGAGGGACAGATCAGATCAGTTTTTGAACGCGTCCACGATTGCCTGACCGTCGTCACCTGCGGCTTCGAGCCACTCTGCGGTCATCGTCTCGCCAATTGTTTTCAACTCACCAACCAGCGTATCACTTGCCGGGGCCACTGTCATGCCGCCTTCGGCCAGACCGTCCATTGTGAACTGGGTATAGTCCTTCGACAGCTGCAGGCCATTCGCCTCAGCCGTTGCGGCGCAATCTGTCAGCACAGTTTTGTTCGCATCGCCCAGCCCATTCCAGGCATCGCTGTTGACCATCACGTAGTTCCGCGGCAGCCAAGCGTCGACCTCATAGAAATAGTTCAGGCTTTCCCAAACCTTGCGATCATAGCCCGTTGCGCCAGACGATACCATCGACTCGGCCACACCGGTGGCAAAGGCCTGGCTGATTTCTGCGGCTTCGATTGTTACGGGCAGCATACCGGTCAGTTCCGCCAGTCGCGCCGTCGCGGAATTGTAAGACCGGAACTTCACGCCTTTCATGTCCTCAACCGAAGTGACTTCATCCTTGAAATAGAGCCCTTGGGGCGGCCAAGGCACCGCATAGAGCAGGGTCAGGTTTTGCTCTGCCAAGACCTCTTCCAACTTCGGCTTGGCCGCCTCGTAAAGCGCGACGCTGTCATCGAAGGAGGTCGCGAGAAACGGAACAGAGTCAAATCCAAAGAGCGGGTTTTCGTTTTGATGCCCTGACAGGAGGCGTTCCCCGATGGGCACCTGACCGGTTTGGACAGCGCGCTTGATGTCCGCCCCTTTGAAAAGCGAACCGGACGGATGTGTCGTGATTTCGATCTCGCCGTTCGTGCCGGATGTTACGCATTGCGCAAACTCCGCTGCGTTTTCTGAATGGAAATTCGTCGCAGAGTAGGCCAGCGGCATGTCCCACTTCTCGGCCAATGCTGGGGCTGCAGCGGTCACGGCCGTTGCAGCCAGCGCATATGTCAGTCGTCTCATAAGTCTCTCCTTGTTCTGCGGGCCTGGTTTCTCCCAGACATCATTTTGATCCACCGAAGCGTGCAGGCGAATAGCACGCGACGTCAACATTTGGTTTGCGCCCGGATATCATTTGGGCGACCAGTCGTCCGGTCTTGGGGCCGCCGGTCAGGCCGACATGGTGGTGGCCAAACGCCATGTAGAGACCGCGCCAGCCGGGCACCTCGCCGATCACCGGAATGCTGTCCGCAGGCGCCGGGCGATGGCCCATCCAGCGCTCGGCCCGTGACCATGTCAGGCCCGGTAGGGCGGCTCGCGCGCTGCGTTCCAAAAGCTCAAAAGGTGGCTCCGACGGCGGGGCGTCCAACCCCCCGAACTCCACGACGCCAGCAAGCCGCAATCGCCCCTCCATAGGCGTCGCCACAAACTTGCCAGCAGCGACCATGGTGGGCGCGTTGGGCATGATGGATGGATCCCACAGGTCGATGTGGTAGCCGCGCTCACTTTCGAGCGGGATGCTCAGTCCAAGTTTTCCCGCAAGCGGTTTCGACCATACGCCAGTCGCCAGAACGGCCGCATCACAGGTCAGGCTGCTTCCGTCGATTTTCAGATGGGTCAGACGACCACCGTTTCGTTGAAATCCGCTGATCTCACCTTTCAGAATACGCCCACCGTTCGTCGCAAAGTGCTTTGCAAGATGTTTGACATAAGCCCCGGGATCCGTAATCCGGCCGTGATTTGGAAGCTGGATGCCAAAAGACAGATTTTCCGCGAAAACAGGATCGTAAGAACCCAAATCAATTTCCGACCATTCGAAGCCATTTGCCTTGCGAACATCCCATCCAAAGGCGTCACCCAAGAAGGCCGCACGGTCCGGATAGGCATATATGTAGTCGCCGGGCACGACAAATTTCGCCGCATCGGTTCCGGCGCTCAGCGCCTGATGATCCGCAAGGCTGTCTCCGATCAGAGGTGTCAGCGCTTTCGCGATGCGTCGAGCATCTGCCGCGTTTGCATGCTTGAGATATTTTCCGAGCCAAGGCAGCAGTTTGGGAAGATAACGCCATTTGAGGAAAAGCGGTTTCGTCGAATCAAACAGCATGGCGGGTGCCTTGCGAACAAGTCCCGGTACGGTGACAGGCACAACCGCACAGGACGCCAAAACGCCGCCGTTGCCATAGCTTGTGCCTTCCCCGGGGCCTGCCTTGTCGATAAGTGTCACGTGGTGACCATCGCGTTGTAGCCAGATCGCCGTTGCGACACCGACGATGCCTGCCCCAATCACATGGATATGCTTTGGTTCGGTCATTGGCCTACGGTGACCATCTCTGTCAGCTCATGCAATTTCTTTGTTGCCAAAGGGTCACGACGGCCTCCAATTTGCTGCGAATGGAGGACCGTAGATGAGCAGAGGAGCGATAGGTGTACTCATGCTGGAGACGCGGTTTCCGCGCCCGCCGGGTGACATCGGCAATCCTGAAACCTTCGATTTCCCGATGCTTTACCAGACGGTGCGGGGCGCTTCGCCCAAAGCCGTCGTAGAAGATCGAGAGACCGGGCTTCTGACCCCGTTTGTTACGGCTGGTCATGATCTAGTTGAGCGAGGCGCCGTTGCGCTGACAACCAGTTGTGGTTTCCTGACGTTGTTTCAAAAAGAATTGACCGCAGCTTTGCCAGTGCCGGTTGCCACGTCCGCGCTGCTGCAGGTTCCGTTGATCGACGCGGTGTTGCCGGACGGCCAGCGTGCCGGGATACTGACCATATCCGCGCAAAACCTCACGGCAGATCATCTGGCGGCGGTTGGGGTGCCGGAGGACACTCCGATTGGTTCAACCGAAGGCGGGATTGAGTTCACTGATGCCATCCTTGGCAACCGTGAAACACTCGATTTCGCGCTTGCAGAGGTGGACAATGTTGAAGCGGCGCAGGACCTGTGCCGAAGGCATCCGGAGGTTGGTGCGATCTGTCTCGAATGCACGAACATGCCGCCCTATGCAGCCGCAATTCAGGCCGCCACGGGCCGACCGGTTTATTCGATTGTCACCCTTGTCGAATGGTTGCATGCCAGTGCTCAGACGTTCAGGGCGTGACGTCTTGCCTTTGCTTTGCTAGACGCGCAGGACGCCATTTTCCGGAAAGTCTGAGTCCATGACATCTTTCGACCCGTCGACAATCGCATTGTTGGTCGCCATTGCTGCGGGCGCAGGTGTGTTTGGAGGCATTCTGGCCGGACTTCTGGGGGTCGGGGGTGGCATCGTAATCGTTCCGGCACTTTATTTTGCGCTTTCGCTAACCGGTATTGATCCCGCTTTGACGATTCAGATTGCGGTGGGTACGTCGCTGGCGACAATCGTCTTCACCTCTCTTTCGTCAAGTTGGGGGCACTACAAGAAAGGTGCGCTTGATATGACGCTGCTGAAGAAATGGGCGCCTTCCATCTTGATCGGCGTGGTGATCGGCGGCCTTCTGGGCGGTGTCGTGAGCGGCTACATTCTGGTCGCGGTCTTCGCGGTTGTTGCGGGCGTCGTCGCGCTGGACATGATCTTTCGCAAACCCCGGACCGATCCTGAGCCAAAGACATTCTCCAATATGATCTGGGCCGCGCTCGGGGTGTTTGCGGGCGGCGTCAGCGCGATGATGGGCATTGGTGGCGGAACAGTTTGCGTCCCGGTGCTCAGTTTTCTGGGGTATGATATTCGAAAGGCCGTTGGGACATCGGCCGCGATTGGATTTCTGATCGGTGTGCCCGGTGCGCTGATCTATGCCGCGACAGGTTTTGGCCAAGCTGGTCTGCCACCGTTCTCCATAGGCTACGTCAATCTTGTCGCAGCCGCGATCATCATACCTCTCAGCACAACCTTTGCACGGGTTGGCGTTCGGATTGCTCATGCAATTCCGCAGCGCGCGCTGAAACTATCTTTCGGTGTATTCTTGCTTTTGACGTCAGCGCGGATGTTCTCTGATCTGCTCGGCAACTAGAGCCGAGTCCAGCGGACATCCGCAGGTGCAAGTTCCACACCGTCAAACTCTCGCGGTTCTGCGGCATAGTTAAATACAAACTTATGGCTCTCTGTGCGCCTGATCCGAACGCCTTCCGGGAGGTCGGTGGTCTGCAAATCACAGGTCAAACAGAGCTCATCCAACATGCGAGCAAGCGCAGTTTCATCGGGCCAACCGGCGAGGTATCTGATCCCTGCGTCACCCACCAAAAGCGGCCTGTCGTCGGTCATTTTGAACGTGGTTGGGGCTGTCGTTTCGAGTGTTTCGAACCAATGCAAGACATGACCTCCGCCTTCTACAGGGCGCGCCATATCGGCCCGGAACGTTTCTACGTAAGAAACGGTCGCATCCAGGCCGGGCAGGTCAGGCGGCAGCGGTGTCGGGATCGCAAAATCCTTTGTTTTGGAATTGCTCCGAGGGCCAATCACGGCAATCGCGTTTGACCGACTGAGGGCCGTTTTCAGATCCGCAGATAGCGCGAAAAGGCCTGGGGCGAAAACCAACTTATAGTCCGAAAGATCGGCGGCCGTTGCGGGCAAGATATCGACATCAAGCCCGAGTTTCCGAAGGCCACGATAGATTTCGAACACCAGCCTGAAATAGCTGAAGCCTCTGCCTTGGGGTTGCACTGTCCAGGCCCAATCGGATGTATAATCAAAGATCAGGGCAACATGGCTCTGCGCTGTGGCAACCTCTGGCATCCCTTGGATTTCTTCCGCAACCTGAGTGGCTTCTGCCAAGGCAGGTGCTGCTGCGCTGTCAGGCCTCAGAAGGCCAGCATGCATCTGTTCCTGTGCGATGGGGGCCTGCCGCCAGCGGAAATAACAAACGGTTTCGGCACCATGGGCAAAAGCCTCCCACGCCCACAACCGACACATTCCGGGCAGCGGGGCGGGGTTGACAGGCGCCCAATTCACGGGGCCGGGCTGCTGTTCCATAATCCACCATCGTCCACCACCAACGGCGCGATAGAGATCGTGGTGAAACGCCTGAAAATCCGGATCGCCCTGTTGCGCGTAGGCGCATTTGTGTGGGTCGCCGTCCTCCATCCGATCTTCGAGGAAACCCAACGGATAGCTGTCCCACGAGGCGATATCGAGATCCTGACCGACGTCGAAATGATCGAACTCCGTCACCCGGCCCATGTAGTTGTGGATCAACGGCGCATCGGAGTGCTCTCGCAGGATATCGGTTTGCGCCCGGTTGAACCTGACGACCTGATCAGAGCTGAAACGTCGGAAATCCAGCGCATGTGCCGGGTTCGGCTCGGTGACGGTCAGGTTGGGTAAACCGATCTGATCGAACGTGTCATACTCCATGGACCAGAACACGTTGCCCCATGCGCGGTTCAGCGCATCGGTGCTTTGGTACCGCTGCGCAAGCCAATCGCGAAAGCCACTGCGGGCAGCGCCAGAAAACGACAAAACCGTATCATGGCATCCGTATTCATTGTCGGTTTGCCACGCCGCAATATGAGCGTTGGATCCATATCGCTTGACCAGCTTCATCGTGATCCGGCGGCATTCTTCAAGGTACTCGGCGTGGCTGAAGCAGTAATGGCGGCGCGATCCGAACCCGCGGGGATGTCCATGGTCGTCCAATGCGATCATGTCAGGATACTTGTCGAGCATCCACCGGGGTGGTGTGGCAGTTGGCGTCCCAAGAATAACCTTTAACCCGGCGTTGCCCAATGTCTCGATCGCGCGGTCCAGCCAATCAAAGTCATACGCGCCTTCTTTCGGCTCAAGACGGGACCAGGCGAATTCGCCGATCCGAACCCAGCTGAGACCTGCCGCAGCCATCCGATCTGCATCTTCTGCCCAGATATCTTCCGGCCAGTGTTCCGGATAGTAGCAAACGCCAAGTGTGCGTCTCACAGGATCACCAGATATTCGGGCTGTGGTTTGAGGTCGGTTGCGATGGCGAAGGTCTTGCCGGCGTCCGGCTGCTCTTTTTTCTGGGCGTTGGTCAGTCCCTGTCGCGCAGAGGTTGCGAACAGGAAACCACCGCCAAGCGCGGGGCATGTTATGTGATCTGTGGGCATCTCGATTGTCTTAGACATGGTTCCGCTGGGGTCATATACCGCCAATCGCGCGGCCCCCCACTGGGCATTGATCAGACGACCGTCGGTCGTAACGATGGCACCGTCGGGGTTGATGTCGTCAGATGCGAGGTCAAGGAAGACGTTCGGAGCAGCGTTCGGCCAACCTGTTGCGTCATCCAGCAAGACTTTCATTATCTTCTGGGTCGGCGTGTCGGTGAAGTAAGCGCAACTCTTATCCGGGGCAAAGCAAATCGCATTCGAAATCGTGATCGGGGCAAACAACTGACGAAGCTCGCCTTGGTAGAACCGATAAATAGCACCTGCGTCAGGTTCAGCGTTTTTGCCCATCGTCCCGATCCAGAACCCGCCCCAAGGATCCGCGCGGCCATCGTTGGACCGTGTCAGCGTTGTATTCTTTTCGAGATCGCAAATGTGATCTGAGAGACCGGTCTTTACGTCAAATACGGACAAGCTGGTTTCGCTCGCGATCAAAAGTCGGGTTTCAGTTACCCATCCACCAGCCGAGACGTGTTCAGGAAATTGCCACGCCCGCCCGTCGTCGCACAGCAGCTTGCGGTCCATGATGTCGAACCAGAACAGTGCACCGGACCAACTGTGCCAGATCGGCCCTTCGCCCAAAACGCAAGCGCGCGCGTCATGAACCCTAACCCCGGTCATGAAAACGCCGCGTCGTAAGATGCAACCATGTCTGCGGCAATGGCGGAGATGTCGCCTACAGACCGGCCCGGCTTGTACAGCGCAGACCCGATTCCAAACCCGTTGGCCCCGGCTCTTTTCCATTCTGCGAACCCGTCCGGTCCAACCCCGCCAACCATATACATTGGGACGTCGTTTGGAATCACAGCGCGGAGTGCACCAAGCCCATCGACACCCAATTTAAACGCAGGAAAAACCTTCAGGCCGGTCGCCCCAGCCTTGATGGCGGCAAAGCACTCTGTCGGCGTGAGAACGCCGGGCCAGCTTTCCAGTCCTTGGGACAGCGTGGCCGCAACAACTTCGGGGTCAATATTAGGTGACACGATCAACCGACCGCCAATACCAGAAACATCAGCGACAGCCTTCTCTGTCAAAACTGTGCCTGCTCCGATAAGCGCGTCATTTCCGAATGCAGACACCATAGCTTCGATGCTGGTCAGCGGTTCAGGGGAGTTCAGGGGAACCTCGATCTTGGTGATCCCCGCATGCACTAACGCCTCACAGATCGGAACAGCTTCACCGGGCGTAACCCCGCGAAGAATGGCAATAAGATTTCGGGTCATCCATAAAGCTCCGTATATGCTGCCGTTAGGCCTTTCAGCGTCATGGTGTCACCGTCTTCCACCTGCGCGACGAGCCCTTGAACCGAAAGCGCGCTGGCGTAAAGCGCGGTGAGGGCTGTTGCGCCGACCAGCGCGATATTCTGGCCCAGCCAATAGGGTTTGGTCGCGGCCAGTTCCACGCCCAGCAAGAACCCCGAAAGGCGCGCGCGCGCGATACCCGCATGCGTGCCTTCCAGCAGATCGCGCGCCCTGATCTGAAACAGCCGAGCGGCCAAGGCCTCTGGTCTACTTAGTGTATCGGACACCGCCTCCGAGAATGCGGCTTTGTCCCAGTCTTCCGTGTCTACGGAGTGGCGCAGGACAGACTGCCGTCCCAGAAGGTCAAACAGTTCCCCGGTCATGAGTGTCTGGAACGAGACGACCTCGCCTGCGCTGATATGAACCCATTTTGTGTGAGTTCCCGGTAAGCAGAGAACACCATCAAACTTGGGATGCGTTGCAAGAAACCCGGCGATCTGGGTTTCCTCGCCTCGCATTACATCCGGCGCGTTTTGCTGCTTCAAACCCGGCAGGAGAGACACCTTGATCCGTCCATCTGAACAAGGCACGTCCTGCGCCCCACCCAGCGGTGCGGTCGGAACTGCGGCATACGGAGCCTCTCGCCAACCTTGCCGCGAGCCGACCATGCCGCAACAGACAACTGGAGTGGGCGCAGTTCCAAGCCACGGTTCGATCAGGTTCAGCAAAACAGGCTCGAACTCTGCTTGAGACAGCTTGGACATACCTTGGTCCGACATGCGTTGATCGCGAACCTCCCCGCGCCCGGTCATGGCCCAGACGCGTAGGTTCGAGGTGCCCCAGTCCACCGCAATCCAGTCAGCATATGATGCGCGGCCGCTCATCAGCCAGTCACCACCACACCGCCATCGATTACCATGGCTTGGCCCGTCATCATCTTGGACATGTTTGAGGCCAGGAACAGAACGCCACCAACGATATCTTGGGGATCGAGTGTATCCTTCAGGCACTGGCGATCTAAGTGGGCCGCCAACCCATCTTCCGTGACCCACATGTCTTTTTGCTTCTGCGTCAGCACCCACCCAGGGGCAAGGGCGTTCACACGGATCCGATCCGGTCCGAACTCGCGCGCAAGGGATCTGGTCATACCGTTGATCCCAGAGTTTGCAGCGGTGTAGATGGGATAGCCCGCATTGCCCATCATGTAGCTTATTGAACTGAAATTGATGATCGAGCCCCCGCCAGCCTGTTTCATTCCGTCAGCAACCGCTTGGCAGGCGAAGAAATAAGCTTTCATATTAATCGCGATCATCCAGTCCCAGAAATCGCTGTCGACCTCTTCGGTGCTGTGACGTTTGTCGTTCGCGGCGTTATTGACCAGCGTGGTGATGGGCCCGTTGGCTTCTGCGGCTTGAGACATCGCTGCTTTCAACGTCTCTATTTCCGTAATGTCTCCTTGGATGAACAGCGGGGCCGCGCCGTGCTTGTCCGTCATGTCCGTAACGAACCCTGACGCGTCCGATCGGCCAATGAAGGCGACCTTTGCGCCCTGAGCCAGAAATCCGTCGGTAAGGGCCGCCCCAATACCGGAGCCCCCGCCTGTGATGAAAACGGATGTATCTTTGAGATCGTGGAACGTAGCTGTCTGGGTCATCAATGACCTCCCCTGAACAGAGTGCGTGCGATACGCGCGGTATTGCGAACACGACCTTGGCCAATCATAGCCGCTCCCCCTCAAGAACCCACATGGTTTCCGGGAAGCTCCAAGGCATTATAACGCCATGGTTCATAAGATAGGTCCCAGATGCGCGTAGGTTTTCCGTCTTCAGAAGTGGTGACCCCCGTGAGAGTGTCGGCGCGTTTGTGCGGTTGGCCAAAGTAATCTGATACATCGCATCGGGATGCAGGCGCGTCAGCCTCAAAGGGCGTGGAGCAATCTGCTCGCTGGTGGCGGCTTTGCCAGCGAAGACAACAAAGCGGGTGCCATCACCCGCCATTTGTTGTTCCGCAATGACCGCTGGATCAGCGCTGTCGAGCCGCAGGATATCCGCCTGCATCATCCAATCCCGATTGTGTTTCCACCAGGATGTGACCTCCCTCAGCACCGCCGTTTCGTGATCGGTCAACTCGCGCGGGTCCATCTCGAACCCCATATGTCGTTGCGCCGCGACCCATGACCGGAAGCTGATATCCAGCGTCCGGCCAGACGTGTGACATTTGCGCGGACCTACGTGAGAGCCAGTGACAGTAGCAGGCAGAAACAGCGTCGCATTGTGCTGCATCTTCAGCCGTTCGAGCGCGTCGTTGCTGTCGCTGAGCCAGACGCGTTGTGTCCGCTTCAAAATGCCGAAGTCGATCCTTCCGCCGCCGGAGGCACAGCTTTCAATCTCGACAGCCGGAAAATCGGCGCGCAGCCGATCCAGCAATGCGTAAGAGCCTCGTGTCTGGTTCGCATCTGGGGCGGGTAGGACGCGGTTGTGATCCCATTTGATGTAGTCAATCGGATACTTCGACAGGATTGCAGCCATGCGGTCATAGATGAACTCCCGCACTTCGGGCAGCGCCATGTTGAGCGCTTTTTGTTGACGCCCAAGTGTCTGGTCCTCCGACCCAAGCGCCCAGTCGGGATGGGCGCGGTGCAGATCGCTGTCAGGGTTGATCATCTCTGGCTCGAACCAGATGCCGAAACTCAGACCCAGATCGTGAACATGGTCAATTAGGGGACCCAAACCGTCGGGATACTTTCTAGGGTCAACCTCCCAATCACTGAGGGATGTCGTATCATCGTCGCGTTGACCGAACCATCCATCGTCCAGCACGAACCGTTCGGCCCCCAAATCCGCGGCGCGGGTCGCGATGTCTTTCAGGACGGGCAGCTTGTGGTCAAAGTAAACGGCCTCCCAGCAATTGTAATGAACCGGGCGGGGTTTATCGGACGTGGGCGTGACGATCCGGTCGCGCAGATGGCGTTGGAACGCAACCGCGCATCCGTTGAGACCGTCCGTTGAAAACGTGATGTAGAGTGGGGCCGTGCTGAATTTCTTTGATGGCGCAGTTTCCATCCTCGCCGCATGGCCGAACTGAATTTGACGGCGCCCATCAGGTAACTCTTCGGCGATCATCTTATGACCGCCGGACCAACCATAGTGAAATGCGTAGGCTTGCCCTTGCGTGTTGGTTGCGCCACGGCAGGGAATAAGAAGACCCGGAAAATGCTCGTGACCCGTTCGACCCGTGCGATTTTCGCGGTACCGCATCCCGGCGGACCAAGGCGTCCGCGCCAGTTGAAATTCACCACACCATCTGCCGTGAAAATCAATCATGTCATCTGCGAATTGCGGGGCGGGCAGGACCGGGGCAGCAAGCCAGTGAAGGTGCACAGGGCGATCCGCCTCGAGCTCTGCCGAAGTGGTGATGATCCGCGTCTGCGCGTCCGTTTCAAAAGACACGCTATAGTGCAGTTGATGCTCGGCATCGTGATAGCGCAGACGCAGCCCGGTCTCGGATGTTTCATCGCTTTCAAAACAAAATTTTGGCAGGATCGGTGTTCCATCCGTATCCCGCAGAATAAGCCCAGGTTGCCCGGGGAACGTCCGCACGGCCTCTGGACACAGGGACAGATCCGGGTTTTCATCAAGCATCCCGCCGGTCACATCGATCATATGAGCTTCGGCAAGGACCGACAGATCATCCGCTATCGGCAGCGGGGCGCCCCAGTAAACCACTTGGGGCAACCGCATGTTTCTGGCTGCCAGAACAAGTGTCTGACGCCCGTCGTCCAACCGCCAAGTTTGCATTATTTCACGGCACCCAAAGTGAGACCAGCAATGAAGTGGCGCTGCATTAGAAAGAACATCGCGACCGGGGGGACTGCCGCCAGCAGAGACGCCGCTGATACGAGATGCCAGTTGTTTACGAATTGCCCGTTGAGCGCGCGGACGCCCGCCGTGATTGGTTTAGAGGCTTCTCCCTGAGTCAGAACCGTGGCCCAGAAAAAATCATTCCAGATGAAAGTGAAGATCAGAACGGCAAGGGCGGCAATGGCGGGACGCACCAGCGGCAGGACCAGATACCAGAAGATCTTGAACTCGCCGACGCCCTCAATCCGCGCGCTCTCGATCAGGTCAAAAGGCAGCGCTTTGATGAAGTTTCGCATGAAGAGCGTGCAGAATCCGGTTTGAAAAGCTGCATGAAACAGGACAAGGCCGGTGACTGTGTCGTAGAGACCCGTCTTCACTGACAGATCGCGCACCGGAACCATCAGGATCTGGAACGGCACGAAATTACCCGCGACGAAGATAAAGAACAGGGGCAGGGCCGCGCGGAATTTGTAAATTGCCAAGGCATAGCCAGAAAGGCAGGCCAGACTTACTGACAGGATCACGGTCGGAATAGTGATCTTGAAGGAGTTCAGGAAGTAGGTCGTGGCTTCCGATTGCGTGAAAACGGCCGTGTAGTTTTCGATGATCTGGAAGGAAGACGGCCAGCCAAACACATTGCCGGTATTGATGTCGGATGGCGGCCTGACAGACGTTGCCACAATGGCCAGCAAAGGCAGCAGCCAAATGATCAGCGCTATGGGCAGAAACACTTTGTAGGCGAATTGGGTCGCAACGCCTGATTTCTCTATCGGTTTGGGAAACATCAGCGGGCTCCCTTCTCGTCTTGGTACATGCGGTAGAGGAAATAGCTGATGTAAATCAGCATGATCAGGAAGAGGACCGTGGCGATGGCAGAGCCATATCCCATCCGATAACCATATTCGCTGAGCGCTGTTTCGTACATGTAGTAGGCCAGCACATTGGAAGACCCGTAAGGGCCGCCCTGTGTCATGATTGCGATCATGTCAAAGCTGCGCAGCGCGCCGATAACGGTGACAACCACCGCAATGAAAGTTGCGGGCTTGAGTTGCGGTAGCACGACATACCAAAGCATCTTCCAGCCTTTGGCTCCATCCAGTCGGCCTGCTTCGATTTGATCCGCGGCGACGTTGTTCAGCCCGGTTAGATAGAGGATCATGCAATACGCGATTTGCGGCCACAAACCCGCAGCGATGATGCCATAGGTGACGTAACGCTCATCGCCCAGAATAGAGGGTGGGGTGGCCCCGAAGAACTGCCAGACCTGCCCGACGACACCGAAATCGGGATTGTAGAACCACGTGAAAATGAGGCCGACGACAACCTGACTGATCACGAACGGGAAGAAGAACATCGATTTGTATATGCGCATGCCCGTGACGGTCTGGTTCAGGAACAGTGCTACGAACAAGCCCGCCGGGACCGCCAACATGTAAAGCAGCAGCCACAGGACATTGTTCCATAGCGATGTGTAGAACCTATCGTCGTCCATCAATTCGACATAGTTGCGCGCGCCGACCCACTCAGCGGCGCCCAAGCCATCCCATTCGTAGAAGGAGATCCAGATAGATTGGAAAATCGGCGCGATCACGTAAATCAGGAAGAAGATCATCGCGGGGATCAAGAAAAGCCATGGCGTGATCGCCAGCTTGTTGCGCGCATACCAAGAGCGCGTGACCGGGGGATCGGTGTCAGGCAAGGCAGTTGCGGTCATTGCAGTCTCTCCCCCGGAATTGGAAAAGGTGGGCCGCGAAAGGGCCCACCTACAAGGCCGCTTACTTGTAAACGCGCTCTTGGATCTTATCGAGACGCTGCAAGATCGCGTCCATACGCTCTGGCTTGATCATGAATTCCTGAAAGCCTTCCATGCCAGCCTTTGCCATCTCGGCGGGCGCATCGCGGTCATAAAATTGTGCGAGGCCCGCTGCGGTCGAAACGGTTTCAAACCCTTCTCTCAGGAACTTGTTGTCGCCGATCTCGGACTCTGAGTTCACCGGAAGCTGACCAATGGTTTTGTTCCACTCGGTTTGCACATCAGGCTGGGCGACGAACGCCAGGAACTTACGGGCGTCTTCCTTGTTCTTCGCACCGGATGGGATGAAGAATGCATCCGCCGGGGCTTCTTCGGCCCGTGGCAGGCCCGGTGTGATTTCCGGGAACTGGAAATAGTCGATCTGATCCATGGTCAGACCCGCGTTCAGATAGGCGTCCACTGAGAAATTGCCCATCACATACATCGCGGCTTCGCCATTCGCGAAGGGAGCTACGGCGTCCTGCCAGCTCATCGTCGCGTGGTTTTCAATGAAGTAGCCGGGCTCGATCAACTGCTTCCATTTCTCGAAGACGTCGACGATGCGCGGATCAGTGTATTTGATCTTGCCCGCTGTCAGGTCATTGTGCACGTCATAACCGTTGGTGCGCAAGTTCAGGTAGTCAAAGACGCCGGCTGCGGTCCAAAGAAATTTTGTGCCGATGGTGAATGGCGTAACACCATTTTCTTTCAGCTTCGCAGAGGCGGCCAGAAGCTCGTCCCACGTCTGCGGTTCGCTGATGCCCATCTCGTCGAAGATGTCTTTGCGGTAATAGATGCCCCATTGATAGTAAGAATAGGGCACGCCCCAGATCTCGCCGTTGCGGCTCATCGTCGGTTTAATTGCGGCCAGCGTTTCGTTGAAGCCTTCTTGTTCCCAAAGATCGGTCACCGGTTCAAAGAGGCCTGCGTCCACGAAGGGGGCCATGCGGTTGCCGGGATACCATGTGGTGACATCGGGTGCGTCGGCGCTCAGAAAGTTGCGGATCGCTGTCTTGTGGGCTTCGCGGTCGTTGATGTTGACGATTACGTTGATGTCGGGATTGGCTTCTTTGAATTTCGCAACGGCGTCCTCGAAGCCTTTCTTTGGGCCTGGGTTCGGGTCGTCGAAGTTGATGACAAGGTCGGCAGCAAACGCGGCGGCTGTCATCATGGAAGAGGTAACAAGCGCCGCAAGCGACGCCTTCAAGATGGAACGCATAGTATCCTCCCTAGGTGCTTCCACTACTAGTTCCAAATAATGAAACTTAGTTTTGTATATTGAAAATTTAATCTCGACTCGGTTAGGGTTGTCAACAGGTTTCCCCTACGGAGGCGGGGAGAGGGAGGATAAATGAGCGATACCGCGCAAGGCGACGGGACGGTCGGAAAGGCATTGGACGTTCTCGATCAGGTCGCGGGCTTCGGCAGGCCCGTGCGGTTTTCCGAGTTGCTCGACGCCAGTCCTTATCCGAAAGCGACGCTTTACCGCTTGCTGCAAACGCTGACAAAGCAGGGGATGGTGTCTTTCGATCCTGACCGCAGTGCGTATTCTTTGGGGGTTCGGCTTGTTCGGTTGGCGCATCGGGCGTGGCGGCAGTCGTCGTTGGCCCCGTTAGCCCGACCTCAGGTTGACGCATTATCGCGCACTTTGGGTGAGACCGTTCACTTGGCGCAGATGGACAACGCGCAGGTGCTCTACGTCGACAAGCGCAACGCGGCCAAACCCATCGAGATGTATTCGCAAGCCGGCAAGGTCGGGCCCGCCTATTGCACAGGTGTTGGGAAAGCCATGCTGGCCTGGATGCCAGCGGAAGAGCAGGAACGCATCATCTCTCAGCAAAGCTTCCACGGGTTTACGCCAACCACGCTGACCACGGCGGAAGACTTACGGGCAGAACTTGCCGAATGCGTCCGTCGGGGGTTCGCCTTTGACAACGAAGAACATGAACCCGGCATCATTTGCATCGCATTCCCCATTCTATCGGGGGCTGGGCGGGTGATGGGCGGGCTTTCGATTACATCAACAACGACGCGGCATTCGCTGCAATCGCTTCAAACCATGGTGCCGACAATCCGCACCGCAGTCGACCGGATTGCCGAAGACGTCGAAAACTGGCGCTTTCCGGACGAAATCAAAGAACGCGCCTAACCGAGGGAGGACGAGGCCATGTCAGGTCTGACGATACGCAATGCGATCAAACGCTACGGCGAGGTGCAGGTGATGCACGGCGTCGATCTGGATATTGCGGATGGGGAGTTCTGTGTTTTTGTCGGCCCGTCTGGCTGTGGTAAATCTACGCTGCTGCGCATGGTGGCTGGGCTTGAAGAGACAACCGAAGGCAAGATGGCCATTGGCGGGCGGGACGTGACCCACATGGACCCAGCGGACCGGGGCGTCGCGATGGTGTTCCAGACTTACGCGCTCTACCCACACATGACGGTCAAGGAGAACATGAGTTTCGGGCTGAAGATGAACGGTCATCCCAAGGAAGAGATTGAAACCAAGGTGGCCGAGGCATCGCGCATTCTGAAACTGGACGAATATTTGGATCGCAAGCCTGCGGCGTTGTCCGGTGGCCAGCGTCAGCGGGTGTCCATCGGGCGCGCAATTGTTCGTGGTCCTGAGGTGTTTTTGTTTGACGAGCCTCTGTCAAACCTTGATGCGGAACTCCGGGTTGAGATGCGGGTCGAGATCGCGCGCCTTCACAAGGAGATCGGCGCGACGATGATCTATGTGACCCATGATCAGGTCGAGGCGATGACACTGGCCGATAAGATCGTCGTGCTGCGGGCCGGGCGGATCGAACAGGTTGGTGCGCCGCTGGAATTATACCGCGACCCGGACAACAAATTCGTGGCAGGATTCATCGGCTCGCCCTCGATGAACTTTCTCAACGGCACTATGAATGCAGGCGGTCTTGTTGACGTTCCATCTTTGCAAACGTCGCTTAAATTGAACGTGACGCCGCCACCTGAAGGAACGGCGGTTACGCTTGGTCTGCGACCGGAACATCTCATTGTCGATCCAGCAGGGGACACACATCGCATCGACCTGACAGAAGCCTTGGGCGGCGTGTCCTACGACTATCTCATGAGCGCGACCGGCGAGCGGATTGTTGTGGAAGAGCGGGGCGATGAGCGCGCCGTTGAAGGGGCAACCGTCGGTCTCACCATCGACCCGGACCGCGCCATGCTCTTCGACACGAAAACCGAGACGCGCATCAGGTAATTCGTCCTCGGCGAGACTTCGTTCAGGGCATTTCGGAGTGGTTGACAGTCGAGAGCGCTTGGCGACTAATTGACAAAACGCCGCACCCAAGCGGCGAGTTCGGGAGGAACATGCCAATCATGCTGGCAGTCACGCGCGCCTTGGCGGCTGTGAACGCGCTTGTTCTCGCGATCGGTCGGTTTATTTCGATCGGCCTCATGGGCTTTATGGTTCTTGTGATCCTCTTGCAGGTCTTCTTTCGATACATCTTGAACGATGCGTTGCCCTGGTCCGAGGAGGCCGCCCGCTTCATGATGCTGTGGATGACCGGCTTGGTCGCACCATCGGCCTATCGTTGGGGGGGCTTTGTGGCGATCGAGATGGTGCCGCAAATGCTGCCGAAACGGATCGGCGCGCTCCTGATGCTATTCCTGTTGGTTGTTGCAGGCCTCGTTCTTGTCGTTGCCGTCCAACTGGGTTGGAAGCACGTGAACAGCGGTTGGTTGTTCAACTCGTCATCCCTTAAAATCCCTATGGACCTGTTTGGAATGAAGGTCGTCCGGGTCAAGCTGGCGTGGATGTATATGTCCCTTTTCGTCGGTGTGATCCTTCTGCTGTCGGTGAACGTGGAACTGATCCTGCGTACTTTGGCTAAATTCGCCGACCGCGAAGACGAGTTGCCAGAGATCAAGCCGCTGATGGCGGTTGAGGCAGAGTAATGCTGGTCTGGTTCCTGCCCATCTTCCTGCTGTTCCTGATGATTGGCCTGCCGGTGTTCTTCGCGCTCTTGGCGGCGCCGGGCATCATGCTGTGGCTGAACGGACAAGAGCGCGATCTCGCGCTGCTTTATCGCAATGTCTACAACGGCATGGACAGCTTCCCGCTGATGGCGATCCCGTTCTTCATGCTGGCTGGCGAGATGATGAACCGCGGCGGCATCACCATGCGGCTGGTCGAGTTCAGTCAGGCCATGGTCGGGCACTTCAAAGGTGGGTTGGCACAGGTCAATATTCTGTCCTCCATGCTGTTTGCAGGGCTGTCCGGATCGGCCGTCGCGGACACCTCTGCACTTGGCTCGATGCTGATCCCCGCGATGGAAAAAGAGGGCTACACCCGCAGGTTCGCCGCCGCGGTAACCGCTGCCTCCAGTGTAATCGGTCCGATCATTCCACCGTCAGGCATCATGATCATCTATTCCTATGTCATGGGTGAAAGCGTTGCGGCGCTGTTTCTGGCGGGCATCGTGCCGGGCGTGCTGGTCGGGCTTGGTCTCATGATCGTCACGCGGATCATGGCGAACAGCAACGACTTTCCTGCCTCCCGTGCACGCGCCACATGGCCGGAAAAGGGCCAAGCATCGCTGAAGGCTTTCTTCCCACTTTTGACCCCAGTGATCATTCTCGGCGGTATCTTGGGCGGGGCGTTCACTCCGACGGAAGCGAGTGCGGTCGCCGTGGCCTATGCTTTCATCGTAGCGATCTTCATGCGGACGATGACCGTTGGCGATCTGCCGCAGGTTCTGCTGAAGGCCGCGCTTACGTCTTCCGTCGTTTTGCTGTTGGTCGGCGCGGCAATGGCGTTCAAGACGGTTGTCAGCCTTAGTCACGCGCCAGAAGCTTTGGCCGCCTTCATTCTGACCCTCAGCGAGAATCCGTTGATCCTGCTGTTCCTGATCAACCTGCTGCTTTTCATTGTGGGCATGTTCCTTGATGCGGGACCTGCGATCATCATCCTCGGTCCGATCCTTGGCCCCATTTTTACAAATCTGGGCATCGATCCGGTCCACTTCGCGATTATAATGAGTGTCAACCTGACGGTGGGTCTTGCGACGCCGCCTATGGGACTGGTTCTATTCGTCGCGTCATCGGTGTCGGGGGAGCGGGTGGAGTCCATTGCGAAGGCAATTCTGCCGTTCCTTGCGATTGAAATCGCTGTCATATTCCTGATCACATACGTGCCGAACATCTCGCTGTTTGTCCCGAGGTTCTTCGGCTTCGTAACTTAAAAAGAGTTCCAATAGGGAGGAAACACATCATGAAACTGGGAACGCTCACAAAATCGCTGGCTTTGGCTGCGATCATGGGATGTGCAGGGCTTTCGGCCTATGCAGATGGTCATGCGATCACCATTCGGGCCACCGCAAATTCCAACGAAAACGACGAGGATTATGATGGTCTGGTCGTCTTCAAAAACTATGTCGAACAGGCGTCCAACGGCGCGATCACGGTCGAGATGTTTATCGGGACTCAGCTGTGTTCGAATGGAACCGAGTGTTTGCAGGGCATCGCGGACGGTACGATCGACGTTTTCGTGTCTACATCTGGGGGCGTGTCGGGGGCGTTTCCCTTCGTCCAGGTTCTGGATCTGCCCTACCTGATGTCAGATGACCGCGTCGCCGAGACGGCGCTTGCGAACGGCTCGACCTTCACGACAAAAATGCAGGACATGGTCGAAGAAACCTCTGGCGGCGCGATCCGCTTGATGACCATTGGCAACACCGGCGGCTGGCGCAACTTTGCCAACACTCAACGGCGCGTCCAAACACCTGCTGACATGGAAGGTCTGAAGATCCGGACCGTCGTCGCCGATCTGCCGCAGGAGCTTGTGAAGGCGCTTGGTGCGTCCCCGACGCCGATCCCGTGGCCTGAACTGTTCACATCGTTTCAAACAGGCGTTGTAGAAGGATCCAAGAACGGCATCACAGATATCATGAACATGAAGTTCCCCGATGCTGGTCTGAACTACGTCACGCTGGACGGACACGCCTATATGGGCGCGCTTTGGTTCATGAACAACGACAAATTCATGTCGATGGATGAGGACATGCGGCGCGTCATCGTCGACGGGTTCTACCAGCTACAGCAGGCGACGTTTGCGTCACCAAAGCGCAAGTCGATCCAAGCCTACGAAGACTTCCAAGCGGCTGGCGGTGATCTCTATGTACCAACGCCAGACGAAAAAGCTGCATTCAAAGAGGCGGCCGCTCCGGTCTATGACTGGTTCAAGGCCAACATTGATGGTGGCGAAGACATCTTCAACGCGCTGAACGAAGCCGTTGCGGACGCAGAGGAAACGATCAATGCGGCGCGCGAAGCGGACCTGAACTGAACTCTGTAAACAAAAAGTCGGCGCCCGCTGAATCGGGCGCCGACTTCTTTTCAACGGTAGACAAAATGGCAGATTGCCCTGTCACCAATGGCACAATCTCCCTTTTTGGGATCGTTGAACTAGTGGAAATCGAGACGCGTCCGGATCGCGTTGATGCAGGGGGCAATGGTCTGTGGCAAGGTTAATCCGATGATGTCAGCGAAACGGATACATCCAGACCTTGTAATCCGCGATCAAAGCGTGGGCATGGGCGATCTCGTCCTGCGTCATTTTCTTGACCACCTCCTCCTGACTTATCGCGGCATCGGGATCGCCGCCGATCGCGCTGAGGGCGTACCACATATACGCGCGCACCAGATCAGGCGCGGGCATGCCGATGCCTTCTTCGTAGTACCAACCGATGCCGGATTGCGCGCCGGGGTGTCCTTTCATGGCCGATCGCAGGTACCACTCGAAGGCGCGCACCGGGTCCTTTTCGACGCCGAGGCCGAGGGCGTACATTACGCCGATCAACTCTTCGGCGTCGGCATTTCCAGACCGCGCAAACGGGGCAAGCGCGGCGCGGGCTTCTTCGAATTGCCCTGCTTCCATCAGGTCGCGGGCCTTTTCGATATCTCCCAGTGCTGGCGTCGCAAAAAACAGAAGAGCCAAGAAAAGTCGCATCGAAATCTCCGTGTCGCGATCGCACTTTGCCTGTCTGTAGGGTCAACCGCAATGGCGGAGCAACCATTGGTGATCACGTCCGAGATGTTTCCCGCGATTGACGCAGAGAAGGCCGCATTGGGCCAACTCTTATTTTATGACCCCATCCTGTCGGGCAATCGCAACATCAGCTGTGGGACTTGCCATCATCACGATCATTTCTCGGCGGATGGGGTCAGCCTGTCTATCGGCGAAGGCGGGGAGGGCGTTGGACCAAGTCGCAAGGTTGGGCTCGATGAGATCAAGAAACGCGTACCTCGGCATGCGCCCGCTTTATGGAATATCGGCGCGCACCAGTTTCGGACGTTTTTCCACGACGGCCGGGTAAGCGCGTCGGACGATTACGGGAACGGCATAAACTCCCCGGCAGAAGAATGGTTACCCGAAGGCTTGGAAGGCCTCCTCGCCGCGCAAGCGCTGTTTCCGATGACCGCGCAGTTTGAAATGGCGGGCAACCCAAGCGAAAATGAAGTGTCCGGTGCAGTACATGATCGGATCGACAAAGGTTGGCCCATATTAGCGAAGCGAGTGCGCGGGATTGATGACTATGCCCGGCGGTTCACGCGGGCTTTCGATCTGAACACCCGAGAGGATATCTCAATTGCCCATATTGCAAACGCACTTGGTGCATTCATGGGCAGTGAGTGGCGGAGCTTTGACAGCCCATTCGATGAATGGCTCATGGGAACAGGGCAGCTGACAATTGATCAGGATCGAGGCCGCAAGCTGTTTTACGGCCGTGCGGGATGCAGCAGCTGCCATAGCGGGCCGTTTCAAACGGACCATGCCTTTCACGCGATCGGCTTGCCGCCTTTCGGTCCAGGGCGCACCCGGCAGTTCGATCCTCTGCCACGGGATGTCGGGCGCATGGCCGAGAGTAATGATTTGGCCGATGCCTACAGATTTCGAACCCCGTCGCTGCGTAATGTTGCCCTAACGGGCCCGTACGGTCACAACGGCGCTTATCCGACGCTGGCCGGTATCATTCGCCACCATGCAAACCCAGGGAAAAGCCTGCTCGATTGGCTGCCAGAGCTTGCGCGACTTCCGGATATTCCCAACCTCTCTGCGGTGGACTTTGCGATCCATCAAGACAGTCGCGAAATGGCGCGGGTGCGAGGCAAACTTGATATCGAACCGCGCGATCTCAGTGATCGTGATATTGAGGATCTCGTGGCATTTATGGGCTCTTTGACAGGTAGGGACAGCCGCCATGGAAGATTGGGGCGCCCCGACATCGTACCTAGCGGATTGAAGGTCGACTGATGGTTCATGTCTTGGTCGTCGGCAGTGCGGTTCTGGACTTCGTCTACCGCGTAGATGAGTTACCAAAAGCGGCCGAGAAATACAGGGCGTTTGATATGGAAACTGTCGGCGGGGGGTGCGCCGCAAACGCCGCCGTGGCGATTTCACGGTTGGGTCAGAGGGCTTCGCTGTTGGCCCGGTTCGGGCGCGATATTGTTCAAACGCAAGTGATGGAGGATCTGACAAACGAAGGTGTCTTGTTGGATTTGGTCGACATCGCGGAAGGGGGGCGATCGGCTGTTTCGTCGGTCTACGTGGACAGGACCGGCGAACGGCAGATCATGGCGTTTCGCGGGGAAGGGCTAAGCCAAAAACCGGCACCGCTGAAGTTGGAGGCCATCGACGCTGTGCTCGCGGATACCCGTTGGCCCGAGGCCTCCCTTCTGGCTTTAGAGCACGCACGGGCGCTTGGTTCACCTGGCATTTTGGACGGGGAAGCACCGATTGACCTCGCTCTGGCTGAGGCGGCAAGCCACGTTATTTTCTCGGAACAGGGGCTTCTGGATTTCCAAACCGAAACCAATGTAAAAGAAGCGCTTTTGGGCGCATCAGCGCGTCTGCCGGGCTGGGTTGCCGTGACCTCGGGCAGTGCCGGTGTCGCTTGGGTCGAGGGCGACCATGTGCGTCAAATGCCTGCCTTCAAGGTCGATGTCAAAGATACATTGGGGGCGGGCGACGTGTGGCACGGCGCGTTCGCGCTCAATCTGTCAGAGGGGGCAGTGATCGAAGAGGCAATTCGGTTTGCAAATGCCGCGGCGGCATTGAAATGTACGGGCCATGGGGGCCGCAAGGCGGCGCCGAACCGCGAACAGGTTGAACAGTTTCTAAAGGACAACACATGATAATTTTATCGCCGGGCAAGCTCTGGGGAATGCGCCGGATGGCGGACGCGTCGGGTCTTTTCAAGATGACCGCAGTGGATCAGCGCCCACCGATTAAAGGACCAATCGCCCAGCACTACGGAACGGCGGAGGCGCCTTTTGAAGATGTTGCGCGGTTTAAAGCGCTGCTGGTCGAGACGTTGCAGGAGGCCTCGTCGGCCATGCTGCTTGATCCTCACTATGCGATCCCGGTGGGTTTGAAGCATCTGTCGCCAACAAAGGGCCTGATTGTGACGCTGGAGAACTCGCTTTTCGAGGAAACGGGGAACGGCCGGAAATCGTCAGAGATCGATGATTGGTCGGTGGCGAAGATCAAGCGGATGGGTGGCGACGCTGTCAAAGTCCTCGCTTGGTATCGGCCAGATGCGGATGCGGCTGTGTTGCAGCACCAGAAAGACTGGACCAAGCGGATCGGCGCGGCCTGCGCCAAGTATGATATCCCGTTCCTTTTCGAACTGCTGGTTCATCCCCTGGACAGCGACGCGGAGCAGACCAGCGAATACGTCGAAATGAACACCAAGCGTGCAGGTGATGTTCTGGCGTCGGTCGAGGAATTCGCAAAACCGGACTACGGTGTTGATGTTTTCAAGCTGGAAAGCCCGGTTCCGGCCAAGGATGTTGCAAACACGGACGGGGTGCAGGACCTGTTCGATGAGATGGGCCGTCTTTCTGGTCGCCCTTGGGTCATGTTGTCAGCGGGTGCCGGAAAACCTGAGTTCCACACGATACTTGAACACGCTTACGCCGCTGGCGCATCCGGGTTCTTGGCAGGTCGGGCGATCTGGTTGGATGCGTTTCAGATGTTCCCGGACTGGGACGACATAGAGGTTGGATTGCGGGGCGACAGCTCAAGCTACATGGCGGAGATCAGTGCATTGACCGATGCGAAGGCAACGCCGTGGGATCAGCATACATGTTTCGGCGAGGGCGGCGCGCAATTCACCCCAGCGGATGCCAGCTTTCGGCATGGCTACGACGGATTCTGAACCATGAAGATTGGACTTTTGCCCCTGGCGCGCCCGACCTTCGATGTTGCTTATGCGGAAGAGAAGCTGGCCGGTATGTTGGCTGTTTTGGATGCCACGGGTCATGAGATCGTAGGGCCCAGAAGCTTGTTGATGGAAGCGAGCCTTGACGCGCTGAATGCGGTGGGTGAGGCGGATCTGGTCCTTATCCTGCAAGTAACCTTTACCGACGCCGCCTTTATCGTGGAGGCATCCAAGCTCAATCGACCGCTTGCGATCTGGGCCGTTCCTGAACCGCGCTTAGGCGGACGGCTGCGGCTTAATGCATTCTGTGGTTTGAATCTCGCGAGCCACGCATTGGCCGCCAACGGGATCGCTTTCAATTGGCTTTATGGAGATCCGGAAGATGTGGACCTGACGTCGCTGCTGGATGGGTCGCGCGGCGTTCGGCGTATTGAAGGCTCTGTCCCGAATGTATCGCCTTCACCGATGCCTGCCGAGGGTTTGCGAATTGCGCGGATAGGGGAACATCCCATCGGGTTCGATACCTGTGCGTATGACAAAAGCGCGCTGAAGGCACTTACTGGTGCGGAAATTGATGAGCTTGCACTGGACGACATGTTTGCAGCCGCACGCGCTTTGCCCGAAGATGCCGTCGCGCCCTATATGGAGAAAGCAGCAGCTCTTCCAAATCTTAAACACATGGATGCGGGCGAGTTGAATAGATCCTTGCGACTCGCCGGGGCGTTGGATCAACTGAAGACAGACGGCAAGTATGACGCCTTCGCGATACGGTGTTGGCCAGAAACGTTCACTGAATATGGTGGTGCGGTCTGTGGCCCCGTGTCGATGATGGGCGAGGCGCGTGTGCCGTGTGCCTGTGAGGCGGATGTCTATGGTGCGGTAACGCAGGCGATGTTGCAGGAGATTGCAGACGCGCCGGTGTTTCTGGCCGATCTCGTCGATATGGATGTTGCGGACGACACAGGTGTGGTGTGGCATTGCGGGCAAGCGCCTGTCTCAATGACGGACGACACACCGATGGCCACGGTTCATACGAACCGCAGGCAGGCATTGCTCTACGAGTTCACCTTGAAGCCGGGGCGCGTGACATTTTTCCGGCTCTCTCAGGCGGGCGGCACACCGAAGATCATTATCGCAACCGGTGAGATGCTGGCACGGGACATGGCATTCACCGGTACATCAGGCGTGGTCCGCTTTGACCACGGTGCTGCGGGCGTCTTGCGGGACGTGATGAACAGCGGATTGGAACATCACATGGCACTGGCCTATGGCGATCATGCCGATGCCTTACGATCGGTTGCCGCTGGGATGAACCTGCCGCTCATCGAACTGGGGGTGGGACAATGATCCGGTACGGTCTGATCGGCGCCGGCATGATGGGGCAGGAACACATCCGCAATATCGCCTTACTGGACGGGGCCTCCGTCACTGCGGTGGCCGATCCGGATGAAGGCATGCGGTGCCGAGCCGCTGAAGTCGCCCATGGCGCGCGGGCCTTTTCCGACTACGCGGAGCTGTTGGGCTCGGATCTGTGCGACGTTTACCTGGTGGCCGCACCGAATGACTTACACGCAGGCATACTCCAGAAATTGCTCGCGACAGACAAACCGATCCTTGTAGAAAAGCCCTTGGCCACCACGTCAGCGGATTGCCGAGATTTGCTGAACATGGCGCGCGGTCGCAACGCGCCGATTTGGGTCGCGATGGAGTACCGTTATATGCCGCCGTTGCAACGGCTGATGCAGGCCATCGATCAGGGTGCTGCGGGCACCCCCCGCATGATGTCGATCCGCGAACACCGTTTTCCCTTTTTGCCTAAAGTCGCGGACTGGAACCGGTTTAACACACGGACGGGCGGAACCCTGACCGAGAAATGCTGCCACTTCTGGGATCTCATGCGTCTGGTTCTGAAAAGCGATCCCGTGCGGGTCTACGCAAGTGCTGGCGTCGACGTGAACCACAGGGATGAGCGCTATTTTGGAAAGGTGCCGGATATCGTGGATAATGCTTATGTCATTGTGGATTTCGCCTCCGGCGCGCGCGGAATGTTGGATTTGTGCATGTTCGCCGAAGGCTCATATTGGCAGGAAACCGTGGCCGTGACAGGCGAAAAGGCGCGATTAGAGGCGTTCGTACCGGGACCGGCCCGGTTCGCACCCGATGGCCAAGAAAGGAAATCCGAGTTTGTCATGTCATTGCGCGCCTTGAAAGAAGAGGTCCGCGAAGAAATACATGTAGACGAAAAAATCCTGAACGCGGGTGATCACCACGGATCGACCTATTTCCAGCATGAGCGCTTCCTAAAGCTGGTCAGAACCGGGCGCGGCGCGCCTGAGATCACCTTGGAGGATGGTTATTGGTCAGTATTGGTCGGTGAGGCGGCAGAAGAAAGTGCCCGGTCCGGACAGGCAATTGATTTGCGAGGAAAAGGCCCTTGAGCTTTGGTGCGATGCCCGCTGGTGATCCAGTCACGCGCCACCGCATAGAGGGCGGCGGTCTTACGGCTTGGATCTTAAGCTACGGGGCAGTTTTGCAGGATCTGAGGTTTGAGGGACATCCGCACCCGCTGGTGCTTGGCTTCGAACGCTTCGAGCCCTACCTTACATCATCTCCCTATTTCGGTGCGATTGCTGGCAGATGCGCCAACCGGATCACCAATGCCAGTTTCGAAATTGACGGGAAGACCTTTCAACTCGACCGGAACGTCGAAGGCATCCACAGCTTGCACGGTGGCTCAAAGGGCATGGGAAAGCGCAACTGGGACGTGGTTGGTATTGGCCCGGATAGCGTAACGCTGGAATATATCGCTGACAACGGCGAGATGGGATACCCGGGCAAACTGTCGGCACGTGTGACTTACACTTGCCTGCCGGATGGCATTTTCGATATTCGACTTCATGCAACCACCGACACCCCGACCCTCTGCAATCTTGCCCATCATACCTATTGGGCGCTTGATGACACTGGGGATACGGCACACCACCTGCTGCAGGTTGATGCGGATCATTACGTTGAGGTCGATGACCTTTTCATTCCCACAGGGACAGTTGCGAATGTCGCCGGCACGCGCTTTGATTTCAGGACGACCCGTCCTATCGCGGACGAAACGTTGATCGATCATAATCTGTGCCTGTCGTCCGAGCGGGAACCATTGCGCCGTGTCGCCCGTTTGATGTCAACGCAAAGTGATGTCTCGATGGAGGTTCTGACAACGGAACCGGGGCTTCAGGTTTACGACGGCTATAAAATCGACATCGACATACCCGGGCTCGAGCAAAAACATTATGGACCAAATGCCGGGCTGGCGCTGGAACCGCAGGTTTGGCCTGACGCCATCAACCACGACAGCTTTCCAAACGCTGTACTCCGACCAGACGACACCTACCGTCAGCACACGCAATTCAAGTTTTCAAAAGGACCAGCCTCATGAGCTACGACACATATCTCAAGCAAGCGAACTTTATCGACGGGTCATGGGTCGGCGCGGACGGCGGTGAGACCATTGATGTGATCAACCCCGCGACAGGCGAGGTGATTGGAACTGTCCCGGCCAGCGGCACGGATGAAACCAGACGCGCGATCGCGGCAGCACAGGAAGCTTTTCCCGGCTTCTCCTCCATGCCTTTGATGGAACGTCTCGATTTGCTTTGGAAGCTGCACGATGCACTGATGGACAACCGCGACACTCTGGGGGAATTGCTGACGGTCGAGCAGGGTAAACCGCTGGCGGAGGCGAAGGGAGAGATCACCATCGGCGCGGGCTATATCCGATGGTTCGCCGAAGAGGCGCGCCGTGCAAAAGGTGAGATTGTCCCAGCACCCGGGAATGGTCGCCGTATCCTTGTAACGAAACACGCGGTGGGCGTGGTGGGAATGATCACGCCGTGGAACTTCCCATCCTCGATGCTGGCACGCAAGGTTGGCCCGGCCTTGGCCGTCGGCTGCACCGTCGTGGCAAAGCCTGCAACAGCGACGCCATACTCTGGTCTGGCATGGGCTGCTTTATGCGAAGAGGTCGGCTTTCCAAAGGGTGCGATCAACATTCTGACTGGTTCGGCGAAAAAGATCGGCGGTGCAATCATGGATGATCCGCGTGTGCGTAAGGTCACGTTCACAGGCTCCACCGGTGTTGGCAAAGAGCTCATTCGGCAATCTGCGGACACGGTTAAAAAGGTGTCTATGGAGCTTGGGGGCAACGCGCCGTTTCTGGTTTTTGACGACGCCGATATTGACGCCGCTGTTCAGGGGGCCGTCGTCTCCAAATTTCGCAATGCGGGTCAGACCTGCGTTTGCGCCAACCGAATCTATGTACAGTCCGGCGTGTACGATGAATTTGTCGAGAAACTGAAGTCCGAGACCGCGAAGATGAAAGTGGGTGACGGACGCGAAGATGGCGTCGAGCAGGGGCCGATGATCGACATGGATGCTGTCGAGAAGGTGGAGGAACTGTTGTCAGACGCCAAGGAAAAAGGCGGTAAAGTGATACTCGGCGGCAACCGTCACGAGAAAGGGCACAGTTTCTTTGAGCCGACAATCGTATCTGAGGCTACCCAAGACATGCGCTTTTCGAAGGAAGAGATCTTTGGACCGCTCGCACCGGTGTTTCGCTTTGAGGATGAGCAGGACGCAATAGATTGGGCGAATGACACTGAATTCGGTCTGGCGTCCTACGCATACACCCGTGACATCGGGCGTATCTGGCGTCTTAACGAGGGCCTACAATATGGCATGATCGGGATTAACTCGGGGCTCATTACCACCGTCGAGGCACCTTTCGGGGGCGTAAAGGAAAGTGGTTTGGGTAAGGAAGGCGGCAGTCAAGGGCTCGAGGATTACATGGACACTAAGTACACCGCCGTTGATTTCTGATGGCGCTCTGCGAACGTGAGTGTCGCATAGGGACTTGATTTCGGCGGGCGCGCCATGGAGCATCGTCCCATGCGCGCGCCCGTCATCGATAACCTTCAGTATGCCAATTGGTCTGAAAAGATCTTTCGTCAGATGCGTGAGGGGGGCGTCGATGCTGTTCACGTCACGATCGCCTATCATGAGAGCTTCCGTGAAGCCGTCCTCAATTTGGAGGCGTGGAACACGTGGTTCGAGCAGTATCCCAACCTGATCTTTCGCGGATTGACCGGTAAGGACGTCCAGCGGGCTCAAGAGACAGGCCGCACCGCTATCTTCTTTGGCTTTCAGAATCCAAGCCCTATCGAAGACGACATCGGTCTGGTTGAGGTTTTCCACCAGCTCGGCGTTCGGTTTATGCAATTGACCTACAACAACCAATCGTTGCTTGCGACGGGGTGCTACGAGGAAGATGACACGGGCCTCACGCGCTTCGGCAAGCAAGTGGTGACCGAGATGAACCGCGTCGGGATGGTCATCGATATGAGCCATTCGGCAAACCGCTCTACATTGGAAGCCATAGACCACTCCACCCGGCCAATCGCCATCACCCATGCAAATCCGGCGTGGTGGCACGGGGCGCTTCGAAACAAGTCTGACGAGGTTCTGCGGGCCTTGACGACATCAGGGGGCATGCTGGGGTTTTCTCTTTATCCGCATCATCTGAAAGATGGGTCTAGTTGCACACTGACTTCATTTTGCACGATGATTGCGGAAGCCGCAGAACGGTACGGTACGGATGCGCTTGGGATCGGGTCGGACCTTTGCCAAGATCAACCCGACAGTGTGGTGTCATGGATGCGCAACGGACGCTGGTCAAAGGTGACCGATTTCGGTGAAGGCTCTGCGGATGCGCCGGGGTTTCCCGACATGCCCGGCTGGTTCAGGGACAATCGCGATTTCGGTCAAATCGCGGCAGGCTTGCAAGACGTCGGGTTCACCGCAGCGGAGGTTGCGGCGATCATGGGCGACAACTGGCAGCGATTTTATGACGCCTCCTTCGGTCCCGCAGCATGACAATTGCACTTCCCCCACAAGAGCCGTTACGCCCACCGGCAGACGTCATGCGTCTGGCTCGGATGGGGGCGATGTTTCCGACGCGTCTCAGCTTTATGAGAACGCTACTGCGATATCTGGGGACGGAAAGCGCATCCGTGATGCGGCCTGTCTGGGAAATGGACAATGATGGGTACGGCCATGCGGTCTATTCCATCAGTTTTGGTGGATACACTTACAGCCTCGTTGCGGTCTCAAACGCACTGTCGCCGGATCAGCGAACGGACCGCGTTATCGCAGAGGCGTGGGATACCACGTATGTGTTGTATGACGGCGTGCCGGATAGCAATGAGATTGCGCGTCTGACAGAGAACGCCCCGCTGCAAGAGGCCGGGCGATTTACTGAGCGCGATCTCGTGTTGAGCCGGGCCAACAAATCCGTGCGCCTGTTCGCGCATGTCGCCGAGGCGCTTCGACGAGGTGCGCAACCCGACCTGCAGATGGTCCGCGATATTGGGTACCTGATGCGAACCACGGCGGTCTATGGGAACGGTAAGTTCGGCATAGCGGATCGGGAAGTCATCAGGGAAAGACCTGGATTGGACGGTCCGTTCATGGCTGAGATGCTCACTGTTTGGCTGATCCGTGGCTTCACCCATGATCTTGTAGAGCATGTCGGCGGCGGACAGCTGGACCCGGCAGTGAAGCGGCACCTTGGTATCGGCAATTCCACCGGACTTGGCATGGCGCCGTTCCTGGTGTCTCACCCGGACCTTCTCAACAACTGGATGATGGCGCGGGAGACGGCCTTGGCGCGGGTCAGAGCGGTGCGAGGTCTTACGTCTGAACAGATCGACCGTATTGTCGCTCTTACAGATCGCGCAGCGCAGCATCTTGGCGAATGGACTGTCCCTGACGTGGAACACCAGCAGCGGATCGCGCGGTTGCGGTTGGACTGGGCAGACCTCACAGCCAACCTTAAAGACTTGCTCGACCAGCCCAAACCTATTGACCAGCTGGTTCGCGTCTGTGCCACGATCTCGCGGGACTGTGAAGAATTGGCCGCAGCGCTTGTTCTGGAACCTTTTGGCGATCTTGTGGATCAGCTTGCCCTCGGCATGATCAGCGCTCAGTTGCCGCCTTTGGATCCGAGGGGCGGAGTATGCGATTTACGGATGTTGATCGAAGCGCGGTGGGACTGGGCGCTTGAGATCAACTTTGATGATCCTTGGGAAACGGCCCAGTTCTGGTATGTGAGCGAAGAAAAACTGGAGCCGCGTCTGGGGCGCCGTGCGGAAGAACCGGGCGCGGATCAGGAAAGCCCTCTGGACATTGCTCGGCAAATTCAGGCTCTTCACCGGGACATGGCTGACGCAGATGGCACGCTTGCTTCTTTCCTGAGAGCCTATCCGCAGCACCGATCAGCGGTACATCGTGTGCAGATCAATCTTGCTCATCCTTATTCCGAAATCTGCGATAACCTGATTGGCGAGGGGTGCAAGCCGATTGATATGCTACGGTGCAAGCTGTCGTTCTTCGGGGCATCCAAATTTGACCCAAAGTCCGATCGCTGGATCCGGATCACCCTGGCGCAAGGTGCGCCTCTGTTTGATGAACTTGGCGGCGCGGACGATTGGTGGCTGCCTGTCTTCGGTGCATGAGACGCTCGGCCAACGAGGCGCAGATGCTCGTGTTGAAGGCAGTCCGTGGTGCGGGGGCGCCGCTGGGTGCGGCCGAGATGCTTGCGCGTGTCGTCCCTGATCTGAGCACGGCTGCATGGCACGAACTGCCCACTGCGCTCAGAGGCCCGTTCCCTGCATCGCGACCGTACCAAGAGGGCGGCATCGTCAAGTTCACCAAAGCCCGCGTTCTGACTTGCGGAGTTGCAGCCTTGGACATTGCCCTGAGCGAGGACGTCGACGTTCACGTTCTTCAAGTTGATGCCCCGGAGATTACCTGCGCGCTTGCGCGGTATATCGAACAGGCGTTCGGCGTGACGCTCAGCCGCCTTGTGATAACCGATAGCACTGATCGTTCCATCCCGGTCTCAAGGGGTTCTGTACCAGCCTTGTCAACGGCGGACGGTATTCCAGACACTGTCTGGCGGGCATTGATGGAATTTGCGGCGAAAACCTATGTGGCAGCCAGTGAAGCGTCACGCAGCGGTGGTGCCGGAGCTGGTCTGACTGACAACGATTGATCACTAAAGATCAGTTTCGGGATACTTGAAAGCCCCTGGAAACCGCGCGTTTGGCCTTGGAAGACAGGCTACTTTCGCGGAAGCCGTAAGCGACGCACCATTCTGCCGGGAGATTTTCGATGAAGCATATCAAACAGCCAGCAATCGACACGCAGATCGAAGACGGTCGCATCCGCACGCTGGTCGAAGGGATGCTGTCTGAAATCCGTGCCAATGGTGAAGATGCTGTCCGGAAGTATGCGGCAGACTTGGATGGCTGGACCTCCGACTTTGCGTTGAGCGATGAGAAAAAGCAGCGGTTGATTGCGCAGGTACCGCAGCAGACACGCGACGATATCGGCTTTGCCTTCAAGCAGATATCGCGCTTTGCGAAGGCGCAGCGGGGCAGCATTCAGGATTTTCAGATCGATACGGAGCCCGGCGTGACGCTTGGCCAGCGGTGTGTTCCGGTCGATTGTGCAGGCTGCTATATCCCGGGCGGTCGGTATGCGCATGTGGCCTCTGCTTTGATGAGCGTTGCGACGGCCAAGGCGGCGGGTGTACCGTTCGTGGTTGCAGCTTCCCCGCCCCGTGGCGATGCCATTGATCCGTCCGTGGCCTATGCGCTCGATCTGGCCGGTGCGGACGTGATCCTTGAGATGGGCGGTGTTCAGGCAATCGCCTCGATGGCGCTTGGCCTTTTCGGTGCGCGTCCGGCTGACATTCTGGTGGGGCCGGGCAATGCCTACGTTGCGGAAGCCAAACGTCAGCTTTTTGGTGAGATCGGGATCGATGTCTTTGCCGGGCCGACCGAAAGTGCGGTGATTGCCGATGATACGGCAGACCCTATGACTGTCGCTATTGATCTCTTGTCTCAAGCGGAACACGGCACGAACTCCCCGGTCTGGTTGTTCACGACGTCCCCGGAATTGTCCGAAACTGTGGCCCGGATTATTCCGAAAGTCGCGGCCGATTGGCCGACAGGAGAGGTTGCGCTCACGGCGTGGGAGAATTTTGGCGAGGTGATCCTGTGCGAAACACGGGAAGAAATGGCTGCCGTCTCGGATCGCTACGCATGCGAGCATTTGCAGGTGCAGACCGCAGATCTGGATTGGTGGCTGAACCGTCTGCGCAATTACGGCTCGCTGTTTCTGGGTGAAGGTTCGACGGTGACCCATGGCGACAAATGCTCTGGCACAAACCATATTCTGCCGACCCGTCAGGCGGCCCGGTACACCGGCGGGCTGAACGTGATGAAATTCCTCAAGGTCCTGACCTGGCAGGAGATAAAGACCGATGCGGATCCTGAAATGTCAGCAGTCGCATCCCGTCTGTCACGGGTCGAGGGGATGGATGGCCATGCCCGTGCTTGCGACTGGCGTCTGCAAAAGTTCGGCGGACAAACGTCGTGGGATTTCGAGGTTGCTCACCAAGTGCGCTACGACTGAGCCTTACCGTTTGTCGTAGTAAAGACCGACGGTGTGCTCTGCCTCTGCAAAGAACAGCCAGCGGATTGTGACAGCGCCGATGATGTGAAGAAGCACCGCGGCAAGCGCCAACATGTGGCTGAACTGAAAGGCGCTGAGCAGGATAAATGGGGTCAGGCTCAGGCAGAGAATTCCAAAGATCCGCAGGGTGTGACGGTGCTTGCGGCCGACCTGATGGACCATTTCGGTCATGAGGTAGTTCTTGCTGCTATGGGGCGCTTCGAACATCCGGACTTTCCCGATGTTTCCCAGCCCCGTGGCGGTTTCGATGGTGGATCCTGCCTTGGCAAACTGACCGTCGCCGATCATCCAAGCGGCCAGTTGACCAACCCCTAGAAGCAGCAGCAACGGCAAGGCGATGCTAGTCTGTCCGGCGAGGAATGCGCCCCCCGTCAGAGCGTAGCCGAGAAACAGAAGCGGTGTGGTCCAGTGGTTCCAACGGGGCACGGTTTTCAGCTGACCGTAGATCATTGCCGTGGCAAAGACCGTCGCAAGGCTGAGGGCTGCACCAAGCAGCCCCAAAGGGGCAATCCGTGTGTTGAAGAAAACCACGCCAATTGCGTAGAGACCCATGATAACAAGGGCTGCGACGCTCAAACAGGCCTCCCGGCTGAGCCAACTGGACCGCCATTGGGTGAAGGCCTTCAGCGCGCGCTGTGGGTTGCCCAAATGAAAGCTTGAGGCGATCAGACCGCTGACAGCCAAGGCGTAGGCCACGGCGAAAAAGACGAAGGCGGTGAAACCCGAGACGTCCGGTTTGCCAAAACCCAAGAAGGTCAGAAGGCCGAAGCCCAGACCGGAAAAGACGGTGAAGAAGATGATCGACGGGGCTGGATGCATCAGATCTTCTCCAGCGTGCGATCGAGCCATCCCAGAAAGCCCGTGGGCTCTGCCGCGATGGGTTCAAGGAATGGCGCGAGGATGTCTATTTCCTCGTCCTTGGGGCGCGGCGGAAGGTACTTGTTTACGGGTTTTGTGCCTTGTTCGGGCATCAGGTCAAAGCCCCCACGTTCGGCCACCAACTTACTGACTTTGCTATCTTTATCCGCCAGATCGCCGAAATGCCGGGCGTTCGACGGGCATGTTCTGACGCAGGCCGGTTCGCGGTCTTCTTCGGGCAGGTTCTCGTTGTAGATCCGGTCAACGCAGAGGGTGCATTTCTTCATGACACCTTCTGCCAAATCCATCTCCCGCGCACCGTAGGGACATGCCCAGGCACACAGACCGCACCCGATACAGTCGCTTTCATTGACCAGTACGATGCCGTCCTCGACACGCTTGTAGCTGGCACCAGTGGGGCAGACCGTAACGCAGGGCGCGTCCTCGCAGTGGAGGCAGGATTTCGGGAAGTGGATTGTCTGGGCGAAGCCTGTTTCGGGCTGAACTTCGTAGCTGTGGACACGGTTGAGAAAGGTGCCAACGGGCTCCGCGCCATAGGGCTGTTGATCGCTGAGCGGCGCGCCATAATTCTCGGTGTTCCATCCTTTGCAACTGACCACGCAGGCGTGGCACCCGACACAGGTGTCGAGGTCGATCACAAGCCCCAGTTTCTTTTCCGTGTGGGTCGGCAACTGGGTCATAAGGTGTCCTTTTTGGCTTTCGGAAATCTATCGGACTTCCATCGGACTTTTGTCGGACTCATTTTCCCACCTTCCACGCCAGCTTGTCGGGCCCTGCGCCAACCGGAGACTTTTGCGCTGGCAGGCTGGGCTGACTTTCGGCTGGCGCGACCGTCTTCTCGATATTCACGCGCAGGTCGAACCATGCGGCTTGTCCCGTGATTGGATCCGAGTTCGCCCAGCGGAGACCGTCGCCCTTGGGCGGCAAAAGCTCGTGTATCAGATGGTTCAGAAGGAAGCCCTTCGTGACCTCGGGGGCGTCGGTGTCCAAGGCCCATGCGCCCTTGCGTTTGCCGATGGCGTTCCATGTCCAGACAGTGCTGTCGTTCAGCGCAGCCTGATGGGCGACGGGCACTGTGATGGTGCCGTGTGGTGAAGTGACCTTGGCCCAGTCGCCGTCTTCGAATCCGTGCGCCTCCCACACTTTGGTGGGGACATAGAGCGGGTTGTGCCCGTGTATCTGTCGCAGCCATGCGTTTTGTGACCCCCAAGAATGGTACATGGCCATGGGCCGCTGGGTCAGCGCGTGGAGGGGGAATTCGTAGCTGTTGACGGCGGCTTCCTCGAAGGGCTCGTACCAGATGGGCAGCGGGTCCATGGTAGATTTCACCCGCTCGCGCAAATGTTCTGGCGGCTGGCGTGTGCCGTGACCCTCGGCGGCCAACTGGAACCGGCGCATGGGTTCGACATAGAGGTTGAAGATGTAGGGCTGGGGGGCGTCATAGAAGCCCATCTTGACGGCCCAGTCCTGATAGCCCGCGTTCCAAGGTTTATAGTAGGCGGCCTCTGCCGGGACATGTTCCATCCAGAAGCCGCCGTTTTCGATATAGCGGTCAAGTTGGTCGGGGTTCGGTGACCCGCGTCCGTCGGCTGTCGCCTCAGACGGCGTCCCACCCACCCCCGAACCTTCAGCCATGCGCCATCCGGCCAGTGGGCCAATGCCGGGGCGGCGGATGTGGTTGGTGATGTAATCGGCGTAATCCTTGTATTTCTGAGTGCCGTCCTCGTTCACGAACCCCGGCAGGCCAAGGCGCCCGCCCAGATCGCAGAGCGCGGACTGGAAGCCGCGCACGTCACGGTCAGGTTCGACCACAGGCCAGCGGATTGCATCGGCGACGGCGTCGGCCTCGCAAATAGGGCGGTCCAGAAGGCTGATGCAGTCGTGGCGTTCCAGATAGGTGGTATCCGGCAGGATCAGGTCGGCATAGGCCACCATCTCGGATGAATAGGCGTCCGAATAGATGATGTTCGGGATGACGTAATCGCCGTTCTCATCCGTGTCGGTGAGCATGTCGATGACGCCGCGCGTGTTCATGGACGAGTTCCACGACATGTTGGCCATGTACATGAAGAGTGTGTCGATCTTGTAAGGATCACCCGCATGGGCGTTGGAGATGACCATGTGCATCAAGCCGTGGGCGCTCATAGGGTTTTCCCAGGTGAACGCCTTGTCGATGCGGGCCGGGTTGCCGTCGGCATCCAGCGCCAGATCTTCGGGACCGTGGACAAAGCCCAGATGTGGTCCGTTCAAGGCGCAGTTGGGCTGGACCCCGCAATGGGGTTTCGGGTGCGCCTCTGGTGGCTTGGGGTAAGGTGGCTTGAAGCGCATACCGCCGGGCACTTCGACGGAGCCCAAGAGGATCTGCAGCAGATGCAGAGACCGGCAGGTCTGGAAGCCGTTGGAATGGGCCGAGATGCCGCGCATGGCGTGGAAGCTGACGGGGCGTCCGATCATCTTCTCATGTGTCTGACCCCGGAAATCGGTCCATGGCTGGTCGATCTCAATGGCCTGATTGAAAGCGACATCGGCCAGTTCCGCGGCGATGCGCTTGATACGGTCTGCGGGGATGCCAGTCCTGTCGGCGACGGCTTCTGCCGCGTATTGTGGATCAAGATATCTGTCGACCATGTGCAGGAACACGGCCCGATGGGTGACGCCCGCCTCGCGCAGTTTGCCCGACAGATCCGGCTTGACGCCAGGCGTATCGAAGGCCGTGGGCTTTCCGGTTGTCCGGTCGATGACCATCAGCTTATTGTTGTCGTCGCGCAGAAGCAGGCCATGGTCGGCGGATTTTTCGTCGCCATTGACCAGAACGGGCGCGTTGGTGAGGTTGGCGAGATAGTCGAGGTCGATCTTGCCGGCCTTCATCAACTCATGCACCAGCGCGAGAATGAAAAGCCCGTCCGTGCCGGGTGTGATGCCGACCCATTCATCCGCCACAGCGTTGTAGCCCGACCGCACGGGGTTCACGCCAATGACCTTGGCGCCACGTGCCTTCAATTTGCCCAGACCCATCTTGATCGGGTTGCTGTCGTGATCCTCGGCCACACCAAAGATCATGAACATCTTGGTGTGGTCCCAGTCGGGCTGGCCGAATTCCCAAAACGCTCCGCCCATCGTGTAGATGCCCGCCGCCGCCATGTTGACCGAGCAGAACCCGCCATGGGCCGCGTAATTCGGTGTGCCGAAGCCCTGAGCCCAAAGGGACGTGAAGCTCTGCGACTGATCGCGGCCGGTGAAAAAGGCCAGCTTTTCAGGGTGTTTTTCGCGGATCGGGCGGAGGATATCCGTGGCACGTGTGAGCGCCTCCTCCCACGTGATTTCCTCGAACTCGCCCGATCCGCGAGGCCCCACCCGGCGCAGCGGTGCGCGCAGCCGTGACGGAGCATTGTGTTGCATGATCCCGGCGCTGCCTTTGGCGCAGAGAACACCCTGATTCACCGGATGATCGCGGTTGCCTTCGATATATGCAACCTTTCCGTCCTTCATATGGACATTGATGCCGCAACGGCAGGCGCACATGTAGCAAGTTGTCTTGCGGATCTCGTCCGAGACTTTCGGTGAAAGATCAATTTTGGGCTGGTGGGTCATGACGTGGAGCCCTTCGTCGCGTTCACGATGGCCGCCAGCGCGATCGAGGCGAGCCGTGCCGCAGGTGGATCCGCGCGGGAGGTCAGAAGGATCGGAACCTTGGCCCCCATGACGATCCCGGCGGCGCAGGCCCCTGTCAGGTAAACCAGCGCCTTGAAGAGCGCATTGCCCGAGACGATGTCGGGCACGATGATTGCATCGGCCTTGCCCGCGACCGGATCATCGGTCAGCCCCTTGGTGGCGACGCTGTCCGGCGACAGGATGAGATCCAGCGCGAGCGGGCCGGACACACTGGCATTCGGGATATTCTCTGCGGCCCAGTTGGCGAGCGTACGCGCCTCGCCCGAGGACGGCACGGCGTCCAGAACGCTTTCGGTGGCAGACAGGATCGCGACGCGCGGGTGGTCGATGTCGAGTGTCTGCATCAGGTCAACCACGGAGCGGATGGCGTCCTGCCGGGTTTCCATGTTGGGATCCACGTTGACTGCGCCGTCGGACAAAAACAGCGGGCGCCCCCCCCCGGGATGGGTGATGTGGAAGATATGGACCAGCCGTTTGCCGGTGCGCAGGCCTGCGTCGCGGTTCAAGGCGGCTTTCATGAATTGATCGGTGTGAAGCTGACCCTTCATCAGAACATCGGCGTCCCCGCGGCCACAGGCTTCGGCTGCGGCTTGCCCGGCTGCGGCCTCGCCCTTGGCCTCGATGATCTCAAAGCCGGAGATGTCCCACTGCAGGTCGTCGGCAAGCTTTCTGATGACGTTCGCTTCGCCGGTAAAGAGCGGCTCCATCATATTGGCTTCCACGGCCTCTTTCGCAGCTTCCATCGGAAGGGCGCTGCCTGCGCGGGCGATGGCGACGCGGGGCGGTGGCAGACCTTTTGCGCGGGCGATCAGAGCAGCCGGCGCCACCGCCTGGACGGTCGATAAGAACGGGGACCGCGTGTGTGTGGTGTCTGACGTCATGTCCGGCGCGTCCTCTGGTGGGTTTGTCAGTTCATCTGACAGCGTAAATCCGGCTTCCGTGTGAGGCCGGACATTCTGGGTTTTCGTCTTTTACTCGGCGGCCATGTCGGCGGCGTCGATACCGGACACGGATACCGGCTTCTTCATTGCATCGCGGCGGAACGGTTCACCCAGTTCCTGATTGAGCACGACTTCAAGGAAGGTGGTCTCGCCGTCCTGCATCTGCGCCTTGATGGCCTTGTTCAGCTCGTCGGTCAGCTGATCCATGGTTGTAACCTGCACGCCCTTGAGGCCACAGGCCTTGGCGATGTCGGCGTAGCGCACATCCAGATCCAACTCGGTCCCGACGAAGTTGTCGTCGAACCACAGCGTCGTGTTCCGCTTTTCGGCACCCCACTGATAGTTGCGGAAGATGATCATCGTGATTGCGGGCCAGTCGCCACGCCCAACTGCTGTCATCTCGTTCATGGAAATCCCGAAGGCGCCGTCGCCCGCGAATCCTACAACCGGTACGTCAGGTTGACCGATCTTGGCACCGACAATGGCCGGGAAGCCATAGCCGCAAGGGCCGAAGAGACCGGGCGCCAGATATTTGCGGCCTTCCTCGAAGGACGGATAGGCGTTGCCGATGGCGCAGTTGTTGCCGATGTCGGAGCTGATGATTGCCTCTTTTGGAAGAGCGGCCTGAATGGCGCGCCATGCCTGGCGGGGCGACATGTGATCGGGTTGACGGGTGCGCGCGCGCTCGTTCCATGTGGTGCCGGGATCGTCCTCTTCATGGTCGAGCGAGGTCAGTTCCTGTGCCCAGCGAGACTTGGTGTCCGCGATCAGGGCTTTGCGGTCTGCGCGGCCTGCGTCGCCCGCGTGATCGGCCAGCTTGCCAAGGATACCTTCCGCCACTTTCTTTGCGTCGCCCACGATGCCCACGGTGACCGTCTTGGTCAGGCCGATCCGGTCCGGGTTGATGTCGACCTGAATGACTTTGGCGTCCTGCGGCCAGTAGTCGATGCCGTAGCCGGGCAGGGTGGAGAATGGGTTGAGCCGGGTGCCGAGGGCCAAAACCACATCAGCCTTGGAGATCAGTTCCATCCCCGCCTTCGAACCGTTATAGCCCAGAGGCCCGGCAAAAAGCGGATGCGACCCGGGGAACGCGTCATTGTGCTGATAGCCGACGCAGACAGGCGCATCGAGCGTCTCGGCCAGTTTCATAGAGGCCGGGATGCCGTCCGCCAGAACGACACCTGCGCCGTTCAGGATTACCGGAAACTTGGCGCTGCTTAAAAGATCTGCGGCGCGGGCAATTGCGTCTTCGCCGCCCGACGGGCGTTCGAAATCCACCACTGCGGGTAGGTTGATGTCGATGACCTGAGTCCAGAAATCGCGCGGCACGTTGATCTGGGCGGGCGCCGAGGCACGGTAGGCTTTCAGGATCACGCGGTTGAGAACCTCGGCGATGCGGGACGGGTCGCGGACCTCTTCCTGATAGGCGACCATGTCTTCGAACAGTTTCATCTGTTCGACTTCCTGAAATCCGCCCTGACCGATGGTCTTGTTGGCCGCCTGCGGCGTGACCAGCAAAAGCGGTGTGTGGTTCCAGTAGGCGGTCTTCACGGCGGTTACGAAATTGGTGATGCCGGGGCCGTTCTGGGCGATCATCATGGACATCTCGCCGGTCACACGGGTGTAGCCGTCGGCCATCATGCCTGCGCTGCCTTCGTGGGCGCAGTCCCAGAACTTGATGCCTGCGGACGGGAACAGGTCCGAGATCGGCATCATGGCAGAGCCGATGATCCCGAACGCATGTTTGATCCCATGCATCTGCAACGTTTTGACGAAGGCTTCTTCGGTGGTCATCTTCATGAGGTGGGCTCCCTGAACAGAGGTAGACCCGGCTGGAATCGCCGGAGCTTTGAGCGCGAAGCTATCTTTTGAGGTGTCATTTCGATAGGTCCAAAATTATGCGTGTATAACGCCAGCCTGCGCTTCTTCCATCGCCTGTGCGATCAGGGCGACGCCGGGGGCGATCTGGGGTGCGGTGATTGATGAATAGGCCAGTCTGTAATGCCTGTAGGTGCGGGCGGTCCGTTCACAAAATGCCTCTCCGGGTTCGATCAGAACGGAGCGCGCGCGCAGGGTTTCGGCCAGTTGCTTGGTGTCCACGCCGTCCGGGGCGCGCATCCAGTAGCTTGAGCCTCCGAATGTGCCCGCGCCCGCAATCTCAAGCCCGTGCTGGGCCATGGCCTTGTCCATGATGCGCCTGCGGTCCTGAAATGCGGTGCGCAACCGTTTGACCAGCGCGTCGTAGTGGCCCAACGACAGGAAATAGGCTGCGGTGCGCTGCATATGTCCGGGCGGGTGGCGCAAGACGGCGGATCGAAGTGCGCGCGCTTCGCGGATGAAGGGCGCGGGGCCCGCCAGATAGCCCAGCCTCAGCCCCGGAAAGAGCGACTTGGAGAAGGAGCCGATATAGATCACGCGGCCGTCCTCATCCAGTGATTTCAAGGCGGGGGACGGCGGGCGCAGGAACGACATTTCGAATTCGTAATCATCCTCGACGATCAGGAAATCGTCCTTGCGCGCGCGGTCCAGCAGGGCGTGTCGGCGCTCCAGTGGCATGGTCGCGGCAGTCGGGCATTGGTGACTGGGCGTCGTGAAAACGACGTCCGTTTCGGGCGGGATCAGATCGGGGGGCAGACCATCGGCATCGACCGGGATCGGCAGGCGGTGGCAGCGTGATTGCCGGAGGATAGAGCGGATGCCGGGATAGGACGGATCCTCGTGCGCCGCGGTCCGGCGTTGGGTCAGAAGGACCTGTGCGGTCAGCCACAGCGCATTCTGGGCGCCGATGGTGATCAGGATCTCGTCGGGGCTTGCCAGAATACCCCGGCGGGGCAGGGTGTTGCGGGCGATGAATTCGAGCAGTTGCGGATCGTCGCGGTCCATCTGATCGGCAGTCAGGCTGTCAAAATCCCGTTGTCCCAAGGCACGGACCGCGCAAAGCCGCCAATTCTGGCGGTCAAACAGCGTCGGGTCCACTTGGCCATAGAGAAACGGATATTTATAGCGTCGCCAGTCCACGGGCTTTTCGATCTGGATGCCGCCGGAAAACCGAGTGCCGATGGCGCGGGACCAGTCGACCGTATCACCCGACATGCGCTGCGTCAGTTCGGGCGGCTCGGGGGCCTTGTCCGAGACATAATAACCAGACCGCCCGGCAGAGGTCAGATAGTCGTCCGACATCAATTCATTATAGGCCAGCGTCACGGTGATCCGGCTGACCCCCAGATGATGGGCCAACTTGCGCGACGACGGCAGCTTTTCCCCCGGCCGAAACCGACCCGACAAAATGCCCCCCGCAACCATCTGCTGGATCTGCTGCTGCAAGGTGCCCTCAAAAGCAGGATCGAGGAAGAAGGTTTCGACAGCGATGGGCATAGACTGGACCTAAACGAGTGATGTTTTGGACCTATCAGGCGCGCGGCGGGATTGGAAGGTGGCGGTATAGCATTGATGGATAAGGCGAAATATGTGTGACCACCATTCCATTTCAGATGCAGTCAACGTAACCATCATGCTCTCTCTAGCTTCTGACTGAGTTATAATTAATCTAAGTGTCTTGAAATCTAGGATGAGTTTATGATCGACTTTAACCATTCAATGATAGTTGCCAGGCGCGACGTTAATAGTTGGACCTGCGCCTATCGTGACCATGATGGTCATTTACATTCGGAAAGTGCCGGTTTTGTGACGCTGTATAAAGCTATTTGCCAAGCAGAGCGTGAAGCGAACGAAATATACTATGGAGCTTTCTCTTGTCGCGATCACGGAAATTTTCAAGAAGCATATCCAGAAAAGTACCGAAATCACGATCAAGTGACGTATCATATTGATGGAACCCCATCAATCTATATCGATTATCTCAATCGCTGGCTTTCACTTGAAAAAGATCATCGCGAAGTCATTTCGATTATGGTTCAAAATGCTTCTCATGAAGGTGCGAGAGGTGCACACAGAATTTGGATAATGTTTGGATCTATCCTCGCAATCGGACTAATTATTAGTGCAATAATTAATCAATTGTCCAATTAAGCAAACCAAATTTTGACCTTTTCGTGAGATATTTACCAAGCATCCTTAAACGGAAATCAATTTTTAAACCGGGCCAACTGGCGAGGATAAACTTGACGCAAGGCATCAGCCCGTTACCCGGCCCAGAGCCTCATCGACGGCGTTTGTCAGGTGGTCGATGTTGTCCGGCGTGGAGATCAGCGGCGGGCTGAAGCAGAGCGTGTTGTTCATCCCTGGTACAGAGCGGTTGGTGGCGCCGATAATGACACCTTGCGCCATGCAATCTGCGACGACCGCTTGTACTTGCTTTTCGTGCAGCGGCTCTTTGGTTTTGCGGTCGTTGACCAGTTCGGCGCCACAGAAAAGACCCTTGCCGCGCACGTCGCCGATCACGGCGTGCTTTTCGGATAGGGCCTGCAGGTTGTCGATCATCCGCGCGCCCATGGCGACGGTGTTATCGAGCAGGCCTTCCTCTTCGATGATCGCCATATTCTCAAGCGCAGCCGCTGGTCCTGCGGTGCAGCCGCCGAAGGTGGAGATGTCACGGAAGTAGTTCATCGGATCGTTCGTGTCGTCCTTGAACATCTGGAACACCTCTTCGGTGGTCACGCAGCACGAGATGGCGGCGTAGCCCGAGGCGACACCCTTGGCCATCGTCACAAAATCGGGTTTCACGCCATAGTTTTGGTAGCCGAACCACGTGCCGGTGCGTCCGACGCCGCAAACGACCTCGTCGATATGCAGCAGGATGTCGTACTTTGTGCAGATCTCCTGCACCGTTTCCCAATAGCCTTCGGGCGGTGGGATCACGCCGCCGCCCGCGGTCACGGGTTCAAGGCAGAGGCCACCGACAGTGTCGGGGCCTTCGCGCAGGATGACTTCTTCTATCGCGCGGGCGGCGCGGACGCCGTAGCCTTCTTCGCAAGCGCCGTATTGGTTGCGATATTCAAGACAGTGCGGCACCTCGACGAAGCCGGGGGTGTAGGGGCCGTATTGGGCATTGCGTTCCTGCTGACCGCCAGCCGACAGGCACGCGATGGTCGTGCCGTGATAGTCGCGGTCGCGGTAGAGGATCTTGTGCTTTTTGCCGCCATGCCGCTTGTGCGCAATCTGGCGTATCATCTTGAAGGCTTTCTCGTTCGCCTCGGACCCGGAGTTGGCGTAGTAGACGCGGCTCATGCCTGGCATCTTCTCGATCAGCCGCTTGGAGAACATGGCCCCCGGGATCGAACCGGCCGTGCCGCCGAAGAAATTCATTTTGACCAACTGATCCCGCACTGCGTTGGCGATGCGCTCGCGGCCGTAACCCACGTTCACGGTCCAGACTCCACCGGAGACGCCGTCGATGTGTTCTTTGCCGTGCTGATCCCAGACATAGACGCCCTTGCCTTCAACGATGATCCGGGGGTCGGAGGTCTCGAACGGCTTGTGCTGGATAAGATGGTGCCAGACATGGGCGCGGTCGGCCTCGACGATACCGCTGATGTCATTTGCTTGAAGGGTGCCGTCCATGTCTAATCCTCCGCATCTTGTTAGGTGATCGTTACGCAAACCGTGCAGCGTTCCTGCGAATCCGCTTGCGGTTAAGTATATCCTGTTTTCAAGCAACACATAGCGAAGGCGCCCAATAGGGCCAGTTCCGGTCAAGAAATGATGCCAGTTCCGTGCAGGACCTGCGGAATTTCTCACCCTGATGATGCCAGAAAAGCCTGTAAGACAGTGGCGTTGAGTTTTTCCGCATCTTACTTTCTTCGGATCGAAATAAAGTTGCGCGGCGTGTGCAAGCCATTGACTCAGCGTTTTTTCTTTTCTCCACTCTCAATCGGGCGCGGACGTGGCTGACGAAACACCACAAAAAGCGAAAGGCACGACCCATGCGTCTTGGCAATTCAGCGAAAGCTGTGGTTTGGTAAGGCTTCAAATTTTGACGATGTTCCAGCGAAGACATCGCGCACGACCAAAATGTTCTACATGGGAGATGAACAGATGACACTCAAAAGAAAACTTATGGGCGCCGTTGCAGGCGTTGCCATGCTGACGGGCGCTCAAGGCGCGCTGGCAGACGGGCACAGCCTGACGGTCGGCTATTTCCTTGAATGGCCGATGCCGTTCCAGTTCGCCAAGGTGAACGGTCTCTATGACGAAGCCCTCGGCACGACGGTCAATTGGGTGGCCTTCGGGTCGGGCACGGAAATGTCTGCGGCGATGGCGTCGGGCGACGTTCAGATCTCGGTCAGCCAAGGTGTGCCACCCTTCGTGGTTGCAACATCTGGCGGTCAGGACCTGCAGGCGGTCGATGTGGCCGTGAGCTATGCCGAGAACGACAACTGCGTCGTGGCCAGCGGTCTGGAGATCGACAAGGACAGCGCATCTGAACTTGCCGGCAAGAAAGTTGCCGTGCCGTTGGGAACCGCCGCGCATTACGGTTTCCTCAAGCAGATGGACCATTTCGACATCGATGTGGCCTCGCTGGACGTGGTCAACATGAACCCACCCGAAGGCGCTGCGGCAATCGCCCAGGGCTCCGTTGACATGGCCTGCGGCTGGGGTGGCGCACTGCGCCGCATGAAGGAGCATGGCAATGTGCTGCTGACCGGCGCCGAGAAGGAAGAGCTTGGTATTCTGGTGTTTGACGTCACCACGGCACCCGCTGACTTCGTGGCTGAGAACGGCGATATGCTGGCGAAGTTCCTTCAGGTGACCGCTGAGATGAACGAAATGTGGAACGAAGGCTCCAAGCAGGAAGAAATGCTGCCGGTGATCGCACAGGACGCAGGCATGGAGCTTGAAGCGACACGGGAGACCATTGCGACATTCGAATTCCCATCGGTCGAAGATCAGCTGAGCGATAAGTGGTTCGGCGGCGGCAGCCAGGAGTTCATGAAGGGTGTGGCCGAAGTGTTCGTGGAAGCGGGCAGCATCGAGTCCGCGCGCGACAGCTACTCAAGTGCTGTGAACACCGCCGGTCTGGAATCCGTCCAGTAAGCGATAGACTGCGAGGGTGACCCGTCCTGTTGGGCGGGTCGCTCCACCTTCTCCGATCCAAGGAGCTTCCTGCCCGTGTCAGGCCTTCATATCAAAGATATCTCCATGCGTTTCGATCTGCCCAATGGCGGGTCGGTCCAAGCGCTGCAAAACGTCACGCTTGATCTGAAAGAGGGGGATCTGATGTCGGTTCTCGGGCCATCTGGCTGCGGGAAGACGACCCTTTTGAACATCGTTGCGGGCTTTCTGGCCCCGACTGAAGGCGAGATCGAGCTGGGCGGCAAGACGGTCAAGGGACCGGGCGCCGAACGCGGCATGGTTTTTCAACAGGGCGCGCTGTTCGAATGGATGAGCGTGCGGGAAAACGTGGCCTTTGGTCCCAAAATGAAGGGCGAAAAGGAATTCGACTACGCTGAAAACGTGGATCATCTGCTGGATGTCGTGGGTCTGCAGGACTTCAAGGAAAAGGCGATCTATGAGCTGTCCGGCGGGATGCAGCAGCGTGTGGCTCTGGCCCGCTGTCTGGCCAATGATCCGGATGTGATCCTGATGGACGAGCCGCTGGGCGCGCTGGACGCGCTGACCCGCGAGAAGATGCAGGGGCTTGTGCTGAAGCTCTGGAAAGAAACGGGCAAGACCATCATTCTGATCACCCACTCGGTCGAGGAAGCGCTGCTTTTGGGCGAGCGGCTGTTGGTCATGGCCCCGCGGCCCGGGCGGATCCACAAGGAATACCGGTTGCCGTTCGCGGAACTGGGCGTGGGGGCGGACCTGCGTGAGGTCAAGAAGCACCCCGACTACAACTCGACCCGCGAAGAAATTCTTAGCATGATCTGGAACATGGAAGAAGAGATCATGGGCCGGACGGAGGCAAGCGTATGACCGGACTTCTGATCGTTCTTGTCTATGTCGCGATCTTCATCATTTCGGCACTCATCCTTGGGGTGCTGGCCGGTAAGGCGTTGCGGGCGACGGGGTTCAACTCCCTTAAAACGGTGACCTTTGGCGATGAAAGCGCCGTGACCCCCAACAGGGCGGCGTCTGTCGTGTCGGTCGTTACGCTGTTTTTCCTGTGGGGGGCCTTTACCGGATCGTCGCTGATCCCGTCCTTCCTGCACGCGCCGGGGCCCTTCATTGGCGACACCTCCTTCACCTATACCGCGTCCGATGGTGCCGGAAATTCGGATGATGCGACCGTGTTCGCGCGGGTTCATATCGTGGGCGAAACGGTAGATGATCCGGTTGCGGAGGGCGCGGATGACGGTTTTGCCAAGAACGACGTTATCAAGGTGGGGGCATGGCGCTCGCAACTGATCCGCGTCGATCGCAATGACGAGTTGGGCCGCGACGAGAACGTTGCCATCACGGCCATCAACGGCCAGCCCATCGCGCCCGGTGCGCGCGTCCGTGTCGACGACGGCGAAGTTGGCATGACGCCAAAAGGCACACTTAATTTCATCCCTGCAAAGGGCCTGCAGATGGAGCCGATCTGGCTGCCATCCCCCGAAGCGGTCTTTGCGCGGTTCCTTGATGTGGCCACGCAGGGTTACCAGAACGCGACCTTGTGGGAGCATTTGGGCTATTCGCTGTTCCGCGTTGTCGTGGGCTTTCTGTTTGGGGCGCTGATCGGCATTCCGCTGGGCTATGCAATGGGTCTGTCCGGCTGGTTCCGCGGCTGGTTCGATCCGATTGTGGAATTCATGCGGCCCGTGCCGCCCTTGGCGCTGATCCCGCTGGTGATCATCTGGGCGGGCATCGGCGAGACCGGCAAGATCATCCTGCTGTTCCTGGCCGCGCTCTGGATCATGACGATTGCTGCTCGTGCGGGCGTGTCAGGCGTTAACATCACCAAGGTCCACGCGGCCTATTCGCTGGGCGCGTCAAAAGCGCAGATCCTGCGGCACGTGATCATTCCGAACTCTCTGCCGGAGATCTTTACCGGTGCGCGGGTTGCGATGGGGGTCTGTTGGGGCACGGTTGTGGCGGCAGAACTTGTCGCGGCGGAGGTTGGTGCGGGCATGATGATCATGGTCGCCTCACGCTTCCAGCTGACGGACATTGTGATCATGGGGATCATCCTGATTGGCGTGATTGGTTTCTCCATCGATATTCTCTTCCGGGTGGCGGAAAAGTTCCTTGTGCCCTGGAAAGGTCGCAGCTGATCGTTTGAAACGAGCGGTCTTTGAATTACCTGTCGAAACCCTGCGTGGTGATGTTACATCATGCGGGGCTTCAACGAGAACAGGTAAGTCATGACTCAGAACGAACAGACCGGCGCAGATAAACCCTCCGCGTCGATCGGACCTATTCTGTTCTTTCGCAGCTACGACGATGAGCGGCTGAAGCTTGTCGCGCTGGTTCTCTATCCGACCGGGCAAACCGCGGGTGATCTGACAACGGAGTTGGGAACCTTTCAGGCCGAGACGCTTGTGACCCGGGCAGGGTATGACGCCGTGCGCTATAGCTTCGATCTGCCCGCAGGTGGCGTGGTCAGCTACCAGCTGGACGGCGCGTCCTATGAGGTCAACACCCGGTTCACCGGGGACCTGGACTTCGCCTATGTCTCTTGCAACGGGCAGGAAGATGGCGACTTGGATCGGGACGAGGCCGACCGGAACCGGCTGTGGGCGCGGTTGAGCAAGATGCAGAAAGAAACCCCGTTTCAGTTGCTGTTGCAGGGGGGCGACCAGATCTATGCCGACGAGGTCACCAAGCGCCATCCTCTGTCCCACGACTGGCCCGAAGAGGTGCCGGACACTCTGGATCAGGCACAGAAAAGCGCCGTCCGAGAGGCGTTAAGTACGGGTTTCTTTGAGCATTACGCGCAGATCTTCGGGCAATCCGACATCGCCTATATGGCGGCGCGGGTACCGACCCTGGCGATGTGGGACGACCACGATATTTGCGACGGCTGGGGCTCTTTGCCTTTGGATCGGTTGGATTCGGATGTGGGTAAGATCCTTTTTGAAACTGCGCGGGTTCATTTCCTTCTGTTTCAATTTGGGGTGAATGCCGACGAGGTACCTGACATCTGCGCAGATCGGGAAGGTCAGTCGCTGGGATGGTCGGTCAAGTTGCCCGATCTTCAGTTGATCGCGCCGGACCTCCGGTCGGAACGGCGGCCGAACCGCGTCATGGCGGACCGGGGCTGGGAGGTTCTGCGTGGATATCTGGCGGATGAGACACCCGGTCGCCGGTTCATGCTGTCGAGTGTGCCAGCTCTGGGGCCCCGCCTGTCGATCGTGGAGTTCTTCATGGGGTTGTCCCCGCGTATGGAAAAGTACGAGGACGATCTGCGCGATCAGTGGCAAAGCCGCGCGCACCGGAAGGAATGGGCCGCTTTTCTGGAAGACCTGATGAAGGTGCATCGCCGCCCGGATGCCGAGATGACAGTTGTCTCGGGCGAGATCCATCTGGCGACACGCGGCGAGATGCAGACCGAGGACGGCCCGATCCATCAGCTTGTTGCCTCGGGCATCACGCATCCGGTGCCGATCAAGTCCTACCCCCAAATTCTGGGTCTTTTGGCGCGGTTGGGCGAGGCCCCCGTCAAGGGCCATCCGATCCGGCTGAAACCAATCCCCGGCGCCAAGACAATCTACACGGCGGAGCGCAACTTTCTGACATTGTCCCGGGCCGATGGCGATTGGTTCGCCCGCTGGCATCTGGAGGAAAGCGGCACGACACCAGCGCTCGCGATTTAATGCGTCTGTCGCAATCCGGGTGCGTTTCGTCTGGAACGGGCGCGGATTTTGCGTGGGGTCTGCCAAGATTGCATCCATGTTTCTGAGCATCTTCGACATTTTCAAGATCGGCGTTGGTCCGTCCTCGTCCCACACGATGGGTCCGATGACTGCGGCGGGGTTGTTTCTGGATGATTTGCGTCGGGGGCGCGACAAGGAGCCGGGCGCGGGCGATCTGGCGGGTTTGGGCGCGTCACTGCACGGGTCACTTGCCTTTACGGGCAAGGGCCACGCCACTGATCGCGCTGTCATGCTGGGGTTTTTGGGGCAATTGCCCGCGACGCTGTCGGACAAGGCCGATGAGATGATCGAGACGCTTTATCAGACCAAGCAGACCACCCCTGAGGGGCTGCCGCCCCTGCGGTTCGACCCGGACGCCGATATCGTGTTCGACTACGACACGGTGCTGCCGGGTCACGCCAATGGGATGATCCTGAGTGCCTATGACGAAGCGGGACAGCTTTATCTGCGAGAGACCTACTATTCCGTGGGCGGCGGGTTTGTTCTGACCGAAGCGGAACTGGCCCAAGGGTCCGAGGATTTCGCGAGTCAGAAAACGCAGGCGGGGTATCCCTATCCGTTCGGGAGCGCGGCACAGATGCTCGAGATGGGCGCGGCCAGTGGCAAGACCATAGCCCAAATGAAAGAGGCCAACGAGTTGGCGCTGCGCAGCGCGGCACAGTTGGAGGCGGACCTGAGGACAATCCGGGATGCGATGTTTGACTGCGTTGCGCGGGGCCTTGCCGTGGACGGCATTCTGCCGGGTGGACTGAAGGTCAAGCGGCGCGCAAAGCACATCCACGAAAAGCTGATGGCCGAACGGGGGCAGAACCTGTCTCAGCCCCACACAATCAACGACTGGATGAGCGTCTATGCGATGGCCGTCAACGAAGAGAACGCGGCGGGCGGGCGCGTCGTCACGTCCCCCACGAACGGGGCTGCCGGGGTTCTGCCCGCTGTTTTGAAATACTACCGCGACCATTGCATCGGCGCGACGGAAGACGGGCTAAAGACCTTCCTTTTGACTGCTGCGGCCATTGGCGGTCTGATCAAGCACAATGCGTCGATTTCCGGCGCAGAAGTTGGCTGTCAGGGGGAGGTCGGATCAGCGTCCTCGATGGCGGCGGCAGGGCTGTGCGCGGCCTTGGGCGGAACAAATGCCCAGATCGAAAACGCCGCCGAGATCGCATTGGAGCATCATTTGGGCATGACCTGCGACCCGGTCGCGGGCCTTGTTCAGGTCCCCTGTATCGAGCGCAACGGTCTGGGGGCCATCAAGGCGGTCAGTGCGGCGTCTCTGGCGCTGCGCGGGGATGGCACGCATTTCATGCCGCTCGACAATTGCATTGAGGCCATGCGCCAGACCGGGATCGACATGTCAATGAAATACAAAGAGACTTCGAAAGGCGGGCTGGCGGTGAACATCCCTGAGTGCTGATCAGGGATCAAGCAGACCCGTCCGGGCTTTGGCCAACTCCCGCGCGCGCCCCAGAACATCGACACCCAGTTGCGACCACACGTGCAGCAGGTCAATCAGCACCCAGTTTTCGCGGATCACATCGCCTTCAACGCGCCAGAAATCCAGCGACCGCATCTCGATCTTCTGGCCCGCAGGCGCGATCCCCAGCCAGCCGTCACCAGTGACCGTCGCCCCCATCCCAGGCCAGCCGGTGAAGCCGACATAATTGCCCTGTGCAAAGAGATGACCCGATGTGCGCCCGCCGACGCGGTTGGGCAGCGCGTTCAGGAATGGGATCTGGTGCCAGTTGCGGAAGCCTGAAATGCCGCGTCCTGTGCCAATGCCGGATGGTCCGTACCAATTGCAGTTTGGATGCCAGTAGCGGGGCAGGTCCATCGCCTCGGGCCCGCCATCGGCAAAGCGGCTGAGGCCCAAGAGCATGTCGTTGACGATCTGAAAAGCCGCGTCGCCGTTGCCTTCAATGCGCAGCCCGTCTTGCGTTGCCGGACCGGGGACGTGCCATTCGCGGCCCAGCGACGGACCCATGGGCCAGACGCCTGCCTGCATCATCACTTCGGGCAGATCCCAGAGCGTTTGCATCTCGGTGATCTTGTCGCCTTCAAGCCGGTAGAATTCGTGAAATCGCATGACAGCCTGATGCCCGGTCGCGGGGATGCCTATCCACGGCTTGCGGAACGTACCAGTCCAGTAGCCGCAACAGCCTATCCATGTCTGGCCGCCCTGATCTCGGCCTTCCAGAACAATCGTCTCGCGCCGCTCCAGATCGGGCCATGCCGCGTGGAGGTCGCGCAGAACGCCGAGGTAGCCCCGCGGCCCGTCCAACGTTTCGAACGGATGGGCAAGTTGCATCACGGCGGTGGGGGCGAAAAGCTGGTCGATGATCTTTTCCGCCTGCATGGAGTCGAAGTCGCGCAATGCTGTTCTGAGCGGGATCAGGTGGTCTTTGCCTTGGGCCATTGTCCGGCGATCCTTCTTTCAATCAGGAAATCTTTGTCGCCGGGCGGGCGACCGAAATCCAGCGAAATTAAACCGTCCGGATCGCCGTGCCCCAGTCCCGCAATTTCGCCCCCAATGGGTTTGGGGGCAGGGCATCGGTGTAGAAGGCGTCAACCTCTGACATTGACGCGATCCGAACGGGCGCGGTGCGGTCGAACTTCGAATGATCTGCCACCAGAAACGTGCGGCGCGCCTGTTCTATGATGGCCCTGCTGACGCCTACCTCTTGCAGATCGAAGTCGAGAATGTCGCCGTCGCTGTCCAGTGCCGAGCATCCGATGACGGCGATGTCGAACTTGAACTGGCGGATCATCTGGGTGGTGAGCGCGCCGACAAGTCCGCCGTCAGACCGGCGCAGGACACCGCCCGCCACCATCACCTCACAGCCGGGGTTGGCGCTGAGGATATTTGCGATGTTCAGGTTGTTGGTCACGACCATAAGACTGCGATGGTTCAGAAGCGCGCGGGCTACGGCCTCGGTGCTGGTGCCGATGTTGAGAAACAAAGACGCGCCGTCTGCAATGTCTTCGGCGCAGGCTCTTGCGATATCTGCCTTCGCGTCGCGGTTCAGCTTGCTGCGATCCTCGTATTCGATGTTGGAGACACCGGACGGCAGAATTGCTCCACCATGCACGCGTTTCAGCTGCCCGCCTTCGGCCAGATCGGTGAGGTCTTTTCGGATGGTTTGGGCACTGGTCTGAAACAGCCGAGACAACTGATCCACGGTCACGCGACCATCCTTGCGTGCGATATTCAGTATTTCGCTTTGACGCAGATTCTCGACCATTTCACCCTCAATTCGAAACTAAATCGAAAGTAAATGTTGACGAAACGAAAGTAAATCTATGAATGGGGGCAGAATTCGACTCGAAGGTGGATGATATGAAAACGGATGATGTGGTCGATCTCTTTGTGATCGGTGGCGGGATCAATGGCTGCGGCATTGCGCGGGACGCATCCGGTCGAGGCTTGAGCGTTGCGCTGGCCGAGATGAATGATCTAGCCTCAGCAACGTCGTCAGCCTCGACCAAGTTGTTCCATGGCGGGCTGCGGTATCTGGAGTATTTCGAGGTCCGGCTGGTGCGCGAGGCGCTGATCGAGCGCGAAGTTCTGTTGCGGGCGATGCCTCATATCAGTTGGCCCATGCGGTTCGTGCTGCCCTATCACAAGGACATGCGGTTCGAAGGATCAACACCGACCTCCCGCATTCTCGACGTGGTGATGCCTTGGATGAAGGGGCGCCGGCCCGCATGGCTGATCCGGCTGGGGCTATTCCTGTATGACAACCTTGGGGGCCGCAAAATACTGCCGGGCACAAAGACCGTGGACTTGAAAAGCGATCCCGTGGGCGCGCCCTTGGAAGACCGGTTTGAATTCGCCTACGAGTACTCTGACTGCTGGATCGAGGACTCCCGTCTGGTTGTTCTGAATGCGCGCGACGCTGAGGCCCGCGGCGCGCATATCATGACGCGAACTCGCGTGGTTCTGGCAGAGCGCAAAGACGATCTCTGGTCTCTTACACTTGAGGACACACGAACGGGCCGCACGTGGGAGCAGAAGTCCCGGATGTTGGTCAATGCGGGCGGGCCGTGGGTAGGTGATGTCATTCGCCAAACCGCCCGGTTGAACGCGCAGGAGGGTGTGCGGCTGGTGCGGGGCTCGCACATCGTGACCCGCAAACTGTTCGATCACGACAAGTGCTACTTCTTCCAAGGCGAAGATGGACGTATCATTTTTGCGATCCCTTACGAGACTGATTTCACCCTGATCGGGACCACCGACAAGGAGCATGGTGACGCGTCTCAAAAACCTGAGTGTACGCCGGAAGAGCGGGACTATCTGCTGGATTTTGCCTCAAGCTATTTCAAGCAGCCACTCAGCCAGGACGATATCGTATGGACCTATTCCGGTGTGCGTCCGCTCTATGATGACGGGGCAAAATCGGCGACGGCGGCCACGCGGGACTATGTCCTGAAGGTACGCGAGGATGGCGGTGCGCCGATGCTCAATGTCTTCGGCGGCAAGATCACGACGTACCGCAAATTGGCCGAGCATGCCTTGGGGAAGATCGTGCCCTTCTTCGATCAGGCGACCGGGGATTGGACGGCGGGCGTGCCGCTGCCGGGCGGTGATTTCCCCGTGGACGGGGTGGAGGATCAGATTGCGCGGCTTGCGGCGGATTTTCCATTCCTTGATGCGTTCTGGGCGAAACGCCTGATCCGCGCCTACGGGACGGACGCCCGGAATATGCTGGGGGATGCGCAGACGGCTCAAGATCTGGGGCAAGCGTTCGGGGCAACGCTGACCGAACGCGAGATCACGTGGCTGATGCAGCACGAATACGCAGAACGGGCAGAGGATGTGGTGTGGCGGCGGTCCAAGCTGGGGTTGCGCTTGGATGCGGCCCAGATCAAGGTGCTTGACGATTGGATGCAGGCCGCCGCTCAACAAGCCGCCTGACGCGCTAAAGAAAGGGAGGGGATCATGTCGCATATTCTGGCGATTGATCAGGGGACAACGTCGACCCGTGCGATTGTTTTCGATGGCGATCTCAAGGTCGCGGCGTCGGCGCAGCAGGAATTTCCGCAGCATTTTCCGCGCTCTGGCTGGGTGGAGCATGATCCCGAGGATTTGTGGTCAACTACTCTGGACACCTGTCGGGATGCGCTGAAAAAAGCGGGTCTGGAGGCTCGCGAGATCGCGGCCATCGGGATCACAAACCAGCGTGAAACCACGGTGGTCTGGGACAAGAGCACCGGTAAGGCCGTTCACAACGCCATAGTTTGGCAGGATCGACGCACGTCGGATTACTGCAGGCAGATGCGAGATGCGGGCCATGAGGCGATGGTCACGCAGACGACCGGTTTGCTGCTGGACCCGTACTTTTCCGGCACCAAGCTGCGGTGGATCCTAGAAAACGTGAACGGCGCGCGGGCGCGGGCTGAGGTGGGGGATCTGCTTTTTGGCACTGTCGACAGCTTCCTGATCTGGAAGCTGACGGGCGGCGCGTCCCATGTGACGGACGCGACAAATGCCGCGCGAACGTTGCTCTATGACATTCACAAAGGGTCTTGGAGCGCGGAGATTTGTGAGCTGTTTGATATCCCCATGGCGATGCTGCCCGAGGTCAAGGATTGCGCTGCAGAGTTTGGCGAAACGCAGCCTGATTTGCTGGGCGCAGCCCTTCCGGTTCTGGGCGTCGCTGGCGATCAGCAAGCGGCCACTGTGGGGCAGGCCTGCTTTGAGCCAGGCATGCTGAAATCGACCTATGGCACCGGGTGTTTTGCGCTGTTGAACACCGGGGCGAAGCCTGTGGCGTCAGAAAATCGGTTGCTCACGACTATTGCGTATCAGTTGGATGGGGTTCCGACCTATGCGCTGGAGGGCTCGATCTTCGTGGCCGGTGCGGTCGTACAATGGCTGCGCGACGGGCTCAAGATCATCAAGGATGCCTCTGAAACGCAAGGGCTGGCCGATCAGGCCGATAAGGGGCAGTCGGTCATCCTGGTTCCGGCCTTTACCGGGTTGGGCGCGCCCTATTGGGATGCCGAATGTCGCGGCGCGATCTATGGGCTGACTCGTAACACCGGGGCGGCAGAACTGGCGAAGGCCGCGCTTGAGAGTGTAGGCTTCCAAACCCGCGATTTGCTTGAGGCGATGACCGCCGATTGGGCCGGGACAGATCAAGCCGATGGTGGGCGCAGCGTGCTGAGGGTCGATGGCGGCATGACGGCCAGCGATTGGACGATGCAGTTTCTCAGCGACATCATCGGGGCGCAAGTTGATCGCCCCGAAGTGCTTGAGACCACGGCCGTGGGCGCAGCTTGGCTGGCCGGCATGAAGGCTGGCGTTTACCCGGATCAGGCCGGATTTGCGAAAAGCTGGGCACGGGATCGCCGGTTTGAGCCGAAAATGGATGAGGTCGAGCGCGATGAAAGATACGCAGCCTGGAAGAAGGCGGTTGCCGCCACGATGAGCGTCTGACGCGCCATGCCGGGCCGGATGTTTCTGACGACACCGTTGCCTGAAATTGCAGTGAAGTTGGGGGCAACGCTGGAGGGGCTTGGTGACGAACCGGCCCGCCTGAATATTGCGCCGGGCGAGACTATCGCGGTTCTGGAACAGGGGCATCTGATACAGATGCGATGGGGTATTCTGCCAGTTGCGCGGAAGAACGCTCGTGGCAGGCCGGTGATGGAAACGATCATCAATGCGCGGTCCGAAACGGTGTTCGACAAGACAGCCTTCGAGGGCGTACGGCGTTGCGTGGTGCCCGTTGACGGCTGGTATGAATGGACCGGTGAGACCCGCAAGAAAACGGTTTGGCGGATCGCGATGAAAGATGAAACGCCGCTCTATTTCGCAGCGATTGCAGATACTTGGGTCGGGCCGGGCGGGATAAAGCTGGATCAGGTTGCCACGGTCACATGCCCACCCAACGCGGATCTGAAAGATATACATCACCGCATGGGTGTTCTGTTGCGGCGGGACGATATCGGGGTATGGCTGGGCGAAGATGAGGCCGCTGCCCGCGCGTTGATGGTGCCGTGGCCCGATGGTCTTCTGGACATCCGCAAGACCGAAGATCCGGGTGCGATTTGACCAACCCCGGCAATTCGCTACGGTGATCCCACATTATCATCACAATCTGGGAGGTCGCCATGTCTGTCGCACGCGTTACAGAGATCATTTCATCATCCACCAAGAGCTTTGAGGACGCCGTCGAAAACGGGGTCGATCGGGCTTCAAAGACCCTGAAAAATGTCGAGGGTGCTTGGGTGCAGGACATGAAATGCACCGTCGATAACGGCAAGATCTCCGAATACCGGGTGATCCTGAAGGTCACTTTCGTGCTCGAAGACTGATGTTTCTGCCGCATTGCAGGATAATTCTCTGCGATGCGGCGTGATTGTTGCGGCTTCCGCTTCCGTCTAGCCTCAGTTGAGCTATAGTTCGGTATATGACGGGTAAAATCATAACAGTCGCCCAGCAAAAGGGCGGATCGGGGAAAACCACGCTGAGCGCTGGCTTGGCGATGGCCGCGGTCGAGGCGGGCAAGTCCGTCGCGATCATAGACAGCGATCCGCAAGGTAGCCTTGGGCGTTGGTTCATGGCCCGTCACGAGGCCGGTCGGGCGGATGGCGTGAATTTCTCGACCGCGTCTGCCTGGGGCATCGCGTTTGAGTGCGACAAGCTGAAGGCTGATCATGATCTGGTGATCGTGGACACGCCGCCCAAGGTGGATGCGGATTTACGCCCTGCCTTTCGGGCGTCGGATTTGATCATCGTGCCGGTTTCCGCCTCTCAGGTTGATGTCTGGGCCACGGAAAGCGTGCTGGAACTTGCAGAGCGTGAAGATCGTCCGGCCATGGTCGTGCTGAACCGGGCGCGGTCTGGCACCCGTTTGGCCACCGAAATTGGCGAGGCGATCAGTGGGATGCCTTGCATTACGGCAGACACGGTTATCTCGAACCGCGTGGTCTATGCCGAAGCGATGGGGCAGGGCAAAAGCGTCGGCGAGGCGCAGCGTACCGGCCCGGCAGCGCAGGAAATGCGCGCGCTGAGCAAGGAAGTTTTCAAGCAGCTTGGTCTTTGAGGACGGGCTTCAAGACGGCCGCCTGAACAGGGTGACGGCTTGCCGTGTTTTGGCAGGTCTTACCTTACCCAGCAAACCCTCGGCAGTTTGTCGCTAAATTCACGGTCCTGTGGCCTTGGCTTTTGGAGCCTTTGCCCCATCTCATCCTTCAACACTTTGTTTGTTGCTCGGAGGAATGAAGCGAATGTCGCGAATGGAAGAGCGTATTGCTGAGGGTCAGAAAATGAAGATGCAGCAAGAGCTGAGCCAGAAAACCGAAGACGCCTTGGCATCGATTGAGTACAGCGAACGCCGGTCAGAGGCTGGTGGCTACGCCGTGATCGCCGGTGCTATGTCCTATGGCGATGCCTCTTTGGGGGATGGATTGTTCGCGAAAGCCTCCAGCGCTGCGAAATGGTTTTGCATCTGGATGGCGATGATTATCCCGGTCTACCTGTTCTGGGCCGTGGTGTTTTAAGCGACTTTCGATCGCTCTATCTCGTCCGTCTGATCGTCCGGAACATCCTGTTCAATGTAGCCAAGTTCTTGCGACCATTCAGAAATCTGAACCTCAAGGCTTTTTGGCTGCGGTCTTTGACGTGGGATCAGCAGGGTCGTCACGACAGCTGTTCCACCAATGGCCACGTAGACCAGTGTGGCATCGGAAAATCCAAGACCGAACAGCAGGACGGACAGCACCGCCACAACGCTTCCCAAGACACCGCCTATCACAATAGCAATCACGCCCATTTCCTTTGCCTTCCTCGACTTAACCCAAGGACAGCATCGGTCAGAAAAGCTTACGAAATGTTAAGATTGCCTAATGGCAGTGGATTTTCCGCGTGATTTTGCCGAAAATTCGCACGGGTTTCCCAAGATATGGCCCGCATCACAGGCCTGTCCGCTAGATTTTGCGGGAATGAGGCGGGCGCGCGGGGCGCGCCGGCCGAGTGCTTCTCAGCAAAGCTGAACCGACTGGCGCTTAGGCCAGAACGATGTTGGTCGCGCTTTCGCGTCCGTCACGGCCATCTTCGATGTCGAAGGTGACTTTCTGGTTGTCTTCCAACGTGCTGAGGCCAGCGCGTTCCAGGGCAGAGATGTGCACGAACACGTCCTTGCTGCCGCCGTCGGGTGCAATAAAACCAAAGCCTTTGGTGGGGTTAAACCATTTCACGGTGCCTGTGGCCATCCGAGTGTCTCCATTATCAATGCTGCCCGCGGAGGTGCGGCAGCCCGGCGTGGTCGGTCTGGATCGAAGGACTGACAGCCGTAAGGGAGGCAGTGGGTCGAAAAAGGCAAACGTAGCCCCACGCATATGGCCCTTCGCCGGGCGTATGTAAAGGGCCAGCGCATCGGATCGGACCTGCGTCGGACTTTTATCGGACATCCATCGGACCGTCCGCGCGCTGGGTTTTGACGGTTTTAACCCCGCCTGCGGCAAAAGGGGCGCGCATCTTTCCAAGGGACAGCCCCATGACGACACCACGCCTGACCAAAGCCCAACGCATCGCCCGCGACAAACTGAATGAATATCTGTGGCATGCGTCGAACGAGGCCGAGATCACGGTGGCCCTGCGCCAGGAAGTGCCGGAGGCGTGGTACCGGCTGGAGAAGGATCTGGACGTGGCCGAGAAGAAGGTGAAGGTCACGCTGATGCTGGATGAGAGCGTGGCGAAGTTTTTCCGGGGCATGGGCGCGGGCTATCAGGCGCGGATCAACCGGATCCTGGGCACATGGGCGCAGATGAAGATCATGGGCGCGCTGGAGTGGGAGGCCAAGCTCGATGAGATCCTGTCCGAGGGCGTGCGGGCGAAACAGGCCGACGGCAAGCTGCGCCGCGCGGCGGAGGAGGGCTGAGCAGGCTCAGGTCCCCGACAACTTCGCGGCGATCCGGTCCTTGAGGCGCATCCGTTCCTTGCGAAGCTCTTCCTCGCGAAACTGATCGCACGGCTCCACATTGGTTTCAGCGCGATGCACGGCGCGATTGACCTCGTGATAAGTGTCAAAGAGACGCTGGAACTCACCGTCGGTCATCTTCAATGTCCGGATCTGATCGGTCTTGTCCGGAAATTCTTCGTGTAGCTCGTGTGGGGTATGGGACATGGGGCCTCCGTTCGTGTTCGGGCGGACCATGGAAGGTGTCAGTGGGGGCGGCGTTGATTTGGATCAAAAGGGGGGGCGCTGCAGGTCATTCAAGTCGCATTTTGAAGATGTGAAATCCGTCACATTGGGTCATGCCCTGCATGGACACGGACAATTCCGCAAGGTTGTGCTCATAGAAGCTGCGATAGTTCATGCGGGGGATTTGGAAGATGTCTGCTAGACGCTGATCGAGGAACCGGTCCTGATCCTCGCCAAAAAGCTTCTTCAGGTCGGTGTGCGCCCCGAGAATTGCGACCGTAACATCGGCGGATTTCAGACCTTGCGAAGGCAGGCCGGGAGACAGATCTGATCGCACAGCCACATCCGCAATCCAGGTGTCCCAGCGAAAGGCAAGCGGCACGCGACCAATTTTGTCTTCGGGAATAGCGTTAGCCGTAATGACCTCGGCGTACCAGTCGTCATACGTCACCACGCGAAAGCCGGAACATGACACGTTTTCCATCGGCGTCTCTGCTTTGCGATCCACGGCGCGCAAGGCGAGTTCGGCGGTCAGGCTCGCTGTATCAATGTCGGTATATTGCCGTGCGCGCCGCTCAATGATCTCTGATATCGGCGTCTTGGCAAAGCTGACGTAATCCGCGATGAAATCATTGAAAATGATGAGTGGATCGCCTGATGGCGTGGCCGGTTGCACCGTAGCGATTAGGAGGAATAAGAGGGTGAGAGGAGATTTGATGGAGTGTATCTTTCGGGTAGACCGATCCAACATGTTCTATCTCCTTTCTATCAAAGTCGCGAAAATGTCTCCGATGGATTTTCGCCAATCGGCAGCGTCGACACCTTCTAGGTCTTCGTAAGTAAAATACCACAGGGCGACGGCAAAACACTGGTACACACGTTCAGGATTATCATAGCTGTCGTTATGGACCGTTAAAAACAACCGACCTGCGTTTGAAAAGTCAAATGTCTGAATGTAGCATTCATCCGTTTCCGTAGGGGTATTGAGTACTTTTTCCTGAGCTTCCGGTGTAAGCATGTATATCGCATCCCGGGTCACTCGGCGGCCAGAAATATAGCCTTCGCCGGCCGAAAATATGAAGTTAAAGCGCCTAGATACTACGCGTCCGTTCACATCGGACACACTGCCAGAGTTCAAAACTTGATAGGTTGTCAGGATTGCGCCCATGTATTCCTGTGTTATTCCATCGCTGATCCTTAGGGCGGGTACAATTTTCTTGAGTTCTATCTCTTCGGTGTTGGTTTGCGCTTCTGCCAGCGCACTTCCGAGCGTAGATATGAGGATACATGCGCTTAGAAGCACTTTAATAATATAATGGCATTTTGGGTTTGATTTGAATGTGCTGAGCCGCATGATTTGAACCTGTATTTTCCTACTATTATACCGCTTTATAAATGAGCCTTAGATCTTTTCGCATCGCGTTTAATAGCTGCGTTTCACCGAGTTCCCTGTCTTTACTTCCAGCAAATGACAATTTGAAATTTTCCAGAGCCACCATAAAATTTCGAGACGCGACTAGCTTGCAGCGCATCTCCCAGTATCTCACGTTCAGTCTCGCATCATGAGAATTTTTGGGCACACGGTGATATGCATCCAAAAAACCAACGTAGGCAGTCTTCTTTCTTCGAATATGCGTACATTGGATCGGTCTGTCCGCCCTAGTACCCATTGTACAAAGACTGTCAGAATTGACCCGATTGCGAAGAAGGAAATCGAGGTTTCCAAGTATTTCATTTGCAGTCTCGGATTAATATTAATTTGAAATTGGGTTTACCCCCTACCCACTAATGCTTCTGGTGTGCAAATTGCACCGGGTGCCGCTCTCGTCGCTTTTCGATGAAAAGCGACTGCCGCGCACGCGTCGCGTTGGAGGCAACGCGACGGTTACCTCGCAAATTTCTTGTATTTTACCCGTTTGGGCTCGACGGCATCGGGGCCCAGTCTCCGGATTTTGTCTTCTTCATAGGCTTCGAAATTGCCCTCGAACCACTCCACATGGGCTTCGCCTTCAAAGGCTAAGATATGCGTGCAGAGCCGGTCGAGGAAGAACCGGTCGTGGGAGATAATGACAGCGCAGCCCGCGAAGTTTTCCAGCGCGTCTTCGAGCGCGCGCAGGGTTTCGACGTCCAGATCGTTGGTCGGCTCATCGAGCAGCAGGACGTTGCCGCCGGATTTGAGCAGTTTGGCCATGTGGACGCGGTTGCGCTCGCCCCCTGACAGAAGCCCCACTTTCTTTTGCTGGTCGCCGCCCTTGAAGTTGAAGGCGGAGCAATAGGCGCGGGAGTTCATTTGCGCGTCGCCCAACTGGATGATCTCGCCGCCGTCGGAGATCTCTTCCCAGACAGTCTTGTCGGCGCCGAGTGCATCGCGGGACTGGTCGACATAGCTCAGTTCCACCGTGTCGCCGTATTCCAGCGTGCCTTCGTCGGGCTGTTCCTGCCCCGTCAGCATCCGGAACAGCGTGGACTTGCCCGCGCCGTTGGGACCGATCACGCCCACAATGCCGCCGGGCGGCAGGGAGAAGCTGAGATCCTCGATCAGAAGTTTATCGCCGTAGCCTTTCTTGAGGTTCTCCAGCTCGATCACCTTGGAGCCCAGACGCGGCCCGTTGGGGATGATGATCTGGGCGCGGGCCAGTTTCTCGCGCTCGGATTGGCCGGCCATCTCTTCGTAGGCCTGAATCCGGGCCTTGGATTTCGCCTGCCGGGCCTTGGCGCCCGCGCGGATCCATTCCAGTTCGCGCTCCAGCGTCTTTTGCTGGGCCTTGTCCTCCTTAGCCTCGCGCTCCAGCCGTTTGGCCTTCTGTTCCAGCCACGCGGAGTAGTTGCCCTCGTACGGGATGCCGCGACCCCGGTCCAATTCGAGGATCCAGCCTGTGATGTCATCCAGGAAATAGCGGTCGTGGGTGACGATCAGAATGGTGCCCTTGTAGTCGATCAGATGCTTTTGTAGCCACGCGATGGTCTCGGCATCGAGGTGGTTGGTCGGCTCGTCCAGGAGCAGCATGTCGGGCTGTTCCAGCAGCAATTTGCAAAGCGCGACGCGGCGAGCTTCCCCGCCCGATAGGTTCTCGGGCATGGCGTCATCGGGAGGGCAGCGCAGGGCCTCCATCGCGATGTCGATCTGGGCGTCGAGGTCCCACAGGTTCTGGCTGTCGATCTCGTCCTGCAGCTTGCCCATCTCCTCGGCGGTCTCGTCCGAGTAGTTCATGGCCAGCTCGTTGTAGCGGTCGAGGATGTCTTTCTTGGCCTTGACCCCCAGCATCACGTTTTCCCGCACGGTCATGGCCTGTTCAAGATGCGGCTCCTGCGGAAGATAGCCCACATGCGCGCCCTCCGCGGCCCAGGCTTCCCCGGTGAAATCCGTGTCGATCCCGGCCATGATCTTCATCAGCGTGGATTTACCCGCGCCGTTGACACCCACAACGCCGATCTTGACGCCGGGCAGAAAGCTCAGGCGGATGTTTTCAAAGCATTTTTTACCACCGGGATAGGTCTTCGAGACACCATCCATGTGATAGACATATTGATAGGCAGCCATGTGGATCATCCCTTTATGTTTGGCACTTGATAGCGGGCGGCGTCCTGGGGGGCAATCGGGACTTGGCGCGGTTAAACCGCCCTTAAGACCTGTGGTGCAATGGTCCGCCAGACACGAATGACATGCGGAAAACCAATCGATGCAGTGGCCCAAACTCTCTGCCAGCCCCAGACTTGCGCGCGCGCTGGCATGGCGACCGAATTTGCCAGATCGGGTGACGGCCATCCTACCGAAAAATCTGCCGATTTCGGTGAAGATGCCGTTGGGGATTGCGCTGTTGTGCCTGACCGTCGCCGGGGCGACGGCATTCCATAGTTATTTCAAGTCGTCGTCGGTGATCCGGGATCAGACGATCGCCCGCTTTGAGTTGATGCTCGATGACCGGAAAGACGCGCTGGAAAGCTGGCTGTTCCAGCTCAGCCGCAACACGCTGGCGCTTGCGAAAAGCCGGTTTACCCGCGCGGCGACGATGCGTTTTATCGATACGTGGGATGATTTCGGCGCGGATGCGGGCCGTCATGTGCGCGAGTGGTATCAGGTGAAAAACCCGCACCCGCTCGGCGCGCGCGAGATGTTCAACGAAGCCGAAGACAAGAGCCGCTACTCCACCGTTCACGAGCGCTACCATAACGATTTTGCGGATTTGCGGACGGGGTTTGCCTATGATGAGATCTTCCTCGTCGATCGACGCGGTTATGTGATTTATTCGGTCACCAAGCAGGATTCCTTCGGCACCAATGTTTTCGAGGGGCCTTACGCGGACAGCGGTCTGGCGACGGCCGTTCGCGATGCGCTGAAGCAGGAAGAAGGGCATCTGTGCTTTGTCGATTTCGACGCATTTGAGGCGCAAGGTGGCGCGTCTGCGGCGTTCATCGCATCCCCGCTCTTTGATCCGCGTGGTGACAAGATCGGGGCTATCGTCGTGCAGGTCAGTGAACGGCAGGTGTCCACCATCATGGCAAAGGATGGTGGTCTAGGCAAAACCGGCACTGTCATGATTGTCGGAAAGGACATGCTGACGCGGAACGCCAGCCGGCAAGGAGCCGGGTATGACATGCTTCAATCCGTCGAAGGCAGCGAGCAGGTGCGCGCGGCCTTGGCCGGGGAGCGCCGCATTTTCAGGGATACCCCCGGGCCGCTGGGGCAGTCGGTGCTGGCCGTGACGAACTCGGTCAGCTTCGCCGGAACCACGTGGGGGCTGGTGGCACAGCAGGACGCGACGGAGGCTTTTGCCAGCATTACGGCCCTGCGCCGCAACCTCATGACGCAGCTGCCAGTAATTGCGATTGTGGTGGGCGTTCTGGGCAGCCTTTTGGCCCATACGATGACAGGGCGCCTGAAATTTGTGGACAAGGCTCTGCGCAGGCTTGCGCAGGAAGACTACGACATTGATATCCCGCAATCCGCCGTCAACGATGAGATCGGACGCATTTCGAAGCAGTTGGAAGATTTGACGTCGAAGCTGAAAATCGCCAAGGAAACCGATGAAGAACTGGCCGTTCAGCGCCACGAACAGGACCGCGTGGTCGAGCTTTTGCGGGTGGGTCTCAACAGGTTGGCTGCGGGCGATCTGACGCATAAGATTCGCGACTCCTTTGATCCCAAGCACGAGGTTTTGCGCAAGGATTTCAACGCCACGGTGGACACGCTGTGCACGGCCATGGATTCGGTGATCGAGCGCGCGCAGACGATCGGAACGGGGGCCAAGAACATCTCCAACGCGTCTGACGATCTATCCCAGCGCACGGAAAATCAGGCAGCAACCCTCGAGGAAACGGCGGCGGCCCTGGATGAGTTGACCCAGAGCGTCAAGGATGCGGCCGACGGGGCCAAGCAGGTTGAGGGGATCGTCGCCAAAGCCCAGCGCAATGCCAGCGACAGCGGCCGGGTGGTGGACGATGCTGTGGCCGCCATGTCCGAGATCAAGCGCTACTCGGACAGCATCTCGAAAATCATCGGCGTAATCGAGGACATCGCGTTCCAGACAAACCTTCTGGCATTGAATGCAGGTGTCGAGGCGGCCCGCGCGGGCGATGTTGGCAAAGGCTTCGCTGTTGTGGCCTCCGAAGTGCGGGCGCTGGCGCAGCGGTCGTCGGAATCCGCGAAGGAAATCAAGGCGCTGATCGATGACAGCTCCTTGCAGGTGGGCCGTGGTGTGGAGCTTGTGGGCGAAACAGGCGAGGCAATCACCAGCATTGTCGATCAGATCACGAATATTGCTGCCCTTGTCAGCGACATTGCCAGCGGCGCGGTCGAACAATCCTCTGGTCTGGGGGAGATCAACATCGGTGTCACGCAACTTGATCAGGTGACCCAGCAAAACGCCGCGATGGCAGAAGACGCGACCGCTGCGGGCTTTGCCCTGAATGCCGAGGCGACGCAACTCAATGAATTGATCGCGACCTTCAAGACGAAGGACCAAAGCACCAGTGCCCAGTTGATGCAGGACGGAAATGTCGTACCATTTGGTAAGGGCTGGACTGCCGGGACAGATATGACCGGGTCAAAGCCACCCGCCGCGCCCGAGGCGAAACCGGCTCACCGCAGATCCGAAGACCACGGGATCTGGAAGGATTTCTAGGACTATCTGTCTGTAAAAAACGAATTCATCCTAAGCCAAGCCTCTGCTACGAGCGGATTCATGAAGGTGACGATGAACGGCCTGCGGGCTTGGGATGGTTTGACGGTCGGTTTGCTGGGGGGATCTTTCGATCCGGCCCATGAGGGTCACGCTCATATCACGCGCGAGGCGTTGAAGCGGTTTTCCCTGGACGCGGTGTGGTGGCTGGTCTCGCCGGGCAATCCCCTGAAACAACGTGGCCCCGCGAGCTTTGAAAAGCGGCTGGCGGTCGCGCGCCAGGTGATGCAGCACCCCCGCGTCACAGTCACTGACATTGAATACCAGCTGGGCACGGTCTTCACGTCTCAAACGCTGCGTGCCCTGCGCGAGCGAATGCCTCAGACCCGGCTCGTGTGGCTGATGGGGGCGGACAATCTGGCCAACTTCCATCAGTGGCAGGGTTGGCACGACATCATTGAAACCGTCCCGATGGGCGTTTTGGCGCGCCCCGGCGACAGGCTGTCGGCCCGTCGGTCGCTGACGGCCCAGCGCTATGCCCATGCGCGCCTGCCCGGGATCGCCAGTCATATGTTGGCCCGCCAAAATGCGCCCGCCTGGTGCTATATCAACTTACCCCTGAGCGAGCGGTCGTCCTCTGCCATTCGCGCCGCCGGACAGTGGGACGCTGACACCTAGCCAATCATCAGCCACTGGACCGCGCAAACCGGTACACCCGTTCGCCCGGCAAAGCGCCGATTTCAAAGCCACAGAGCATAGATGCCGCGGCGAACACCGCTTGCCACGTCCCCGACGTTGGGCGATGGTCTGCCCCATGGCATCCCCACCTCATATTCGGCCCGGTCGCCGCACGGTTCTGGCCTTCTTGCTTTTTGGTGCGGCTGACGCTGCGCTGACAGGCCCGGCCCTTGCAAAGACGGATCTGACACGCTCGGATCGCCCGCGCCGCAGACCCGAGGGTGGCCCTCAGCGGATCATCCCCGCGGCGGAGGAATTGATCGAGGCCGCGCGGCTGGGCGGCAAGACCAGTTGCGTGGTGGCTGACGCCAAGACTGGCGAAATTCTGGAGGCGGTGCGCCCGCTTGCGCCCCATCCCCCGGCCAGCGTCAGCAAGGCGATCACGGCGCTTTACGCGCTTAACGTCTTGGGACCTGATCACCGGTTCCGCACTCGCCTGCGCGCCACTGGCCCCGTCGAGGATGGCGTGATCCAAGGCGATCTGGTGCTGGAGGGTGGTGGTGATCCCGTGCTCGACAGTGATGATCTGTTTGATATGGCTGGTCGACTGAAAGAGGCGGGTGTGCTTGCCATTCGCGGGGACTTTCTGGTCTTCGGAAACGGTTTGCCTACCGTTGCGCGTATTGACGCGGGCCAGCCTGAGCATGTGGGGTACAACCCGGCGATTTCGGGGCTGAACCTGAATTTCAACCGGGTCTATCTGGAATGGAAGCGGCAGGGCACGCGCTATCAGGTGTCGATGGATGCACGGACGAACCGCATTCGCCCGTCGGTTACGATTGCGCATACGCAGGTGGTGGATCGTCGGACGCCCGTTTTCGGCTACCGGGACGCGGGCGTACGCGATGAGTGGAGCGTGGCGCGTGGCGCGTTGGGCAATGGCGGCGGTCGTTGGCTGCCCGTGCGCCGTCCCGAGATTTACGCGGGCGATGTGTTTCAGACGGTGGCGCGGTCCCATGGACTGGTGCTGCCCTATCCCAAGCGGGTAACGACCCGACCCGCCGGAACTGTGCTGGTCGAGCATACGAGTTCGGACGTCAGGGCTATTTGCCGTGGAATGCTGAAGTATTCGACCAATCTGACCGCTGAGGTCTTGGGCATGTCAGCCAGCCGGATGCTGGATGACGTGATGGATCTGGGCGGATCGGCACGGGCGATGCAAGAGTGGTTGCGGGACAAGTACGACACGCCGCGCGCGCATTTTGTCGATCACTCCGGGCTGGGGGACCAGTCGTCCATGACGGCGCAACAGATGGTCAAGGCACTGGTGGGCGCCGAAAGGGTGGGGATGCTGCGGCCCCTGCTGAAAAACATTCCGATGAAGGACCGGGATCCAAAGATCATTTTGGACAAACCGCCTGTGGTCGTGGCGAAGACCGGGACGCTCAACTTCGTCAACGCGCTGGCGGGCTATATCACGGCGCCCGACGGGCGCGATCTGGTTTTTGCGATCTTCTCGTCCGACCTGCCGCGCCGGGCCGCTTTGACGGTCGATCAGAAAGAGCGACCGCGCGGGGGACGGTCGTGGAACGGGCGGGCGCGCCTGATGCAGCGGGAACTGATCCGCCGTTGGTGCGTGCTGGACGAGATTTGAGCGCGCGGCCATGAACGATATCTTCGAGGGTCTCGTTGCGGCGGCCTTGCTGGTGGTCACGCTGGATGCGGATCTGGTCGACATCACGCTGCGCTCGCTGCAGGTGACGATGACCGCGCTGGTCGTGGCGTCGGCCATCGCGATCCCCTTAGGCACATGGCTGGCGATCCGCCGGTTTCGCTACCGGCGGGTGGTGATTGCGGTGATGAACGCATTGATGGGCCTGCCGCCGGTCGTCGTGGGGTTGATCGTCTACATCCTTTTGTCACGGGCCGGGCCGTTTGGGGTGCTTGGTCTGTTGTTCACACCCACGGCCATGATCATCGCGCAGGTGATCATCATCACGCCACTGATCGCGTCAATTACCCATCAGGCGATGCGCGATTTGTGGGCCGAATACCATGATCTTCTGATCTCGCTGAACACCAACCGCAGGCAGCGTATCGCCGCGTTGGTCTGGGACGGGCGGCGCACGTTGCTGACGGCCTCGCTGGCCGGGTTTGGGCGCGCCATCGGTGAGGTTGGCGCGATCATGATCGTCGGCGGCAACATCGAGAACGCGACGCGGGTTCTGACGACAGCCATCGCGCTGGAGACGGGCAAGGGAGATTTCGCCCTCGCACTGGGGTTGGGGTTTGTGCTGATCGCGCTGGCGCTGGTGGTGAACCTGTCGATCCATTGGTTGTCGCGCACCGAGCGGGAGGGGCGGTGGTGAGCCAGTTGTTCCCTGTCACAGTCAAGGATGTGGAAGTGCATCGCCGGGGTGCGCGGCTTATCGGGCCTGTGGATCTGACGCTGGAAAACCGGGGCATCACGGTGGTGCTTGGGCCAAACGGGGCGGGCAAGACGACGCTGCTGCGCGCGATGCACGGGATCGAACGGATCAACGGCGGCTCTGTCATATGGGCCGTGCCGCCCGAGGTTGCGCGCCTTAAACAGGCATATGTTTTTCAAACGCCCATCATGATGCGCCGGTCCGTTGCGGACAATCTGGCGTATCCGTTGAAGCTGCGGGGGGCTCCGAAGGCCGAGATCGCAGATCAGGTGGCGCTCTGGGCGGAGCGGATTGGTTTGGCGGACGCGCTGGGTCGTTCTGCGCCGCAACTGTCTGGCGGGGAAAAGCAGAAACTGGCGCTCGCGCGAGCGCTGGTCGCTTCGCCAGATGTGTTGTTTCTGGATGAACCCTGCGCCAATCTGGACGGGCGGTCCATGCGCGAGATCGAGGCGCTTTTGATCGGCGCGCGTGATGCCGGGGTTGGGATTCTCATGACCACGCATGATCTGGGTCAATGCAAACGCCTTGCGGAAGACATTGTTTTTATCATCAAAGGTCGCGTGCATGAGACGGGCGCTGCTGCCGCGTTTCTGGAGGGGCCGCGCACGGCAGAGGCCAAGGCGTTTCTGAGGGGAGATATCATAGAATGATACGTGTTGTTCTTGCAGTTCTTGCGCTGGGCTTGTCCGGCTGGATGGCGCTGGCCGAAGATTTCAAACTGGCGGTCACCACGTCCTTTCACAACTCCGGGCTGTCGGATGTGCTGTTGCCCGCGATCGCCGAGGATACTGGCCTGAATGTGCAATTGCTGGTCGTGGGCACAGGCCAAGCGCTGAAGCTGGGCGAGGCTGGCGACGTGGATGCCATTCTGGTGCATTCTCGCGCGGCGGAAGAGGCGTTTCTGGAGGCGGGGCACGGCACGCACCGGCGCGGGATCATGTATAATGATTTTGTCATCATCGGCCCCGCCAGCGATCCAGCGGACGTGTCCAAGGCCGAGACAGCCGCCGCGGCGTTGATGGCGATTTCGACGGCGCAAGTGCCTTTTGTCAGTCGGGGCGATGACAGCGGCACCCATAAGAAGGAACTATCGCTTTGGGCTGCGGCGGGGCTTGATCCGGCGGCGCTGGGTGGTTGGTATCGCCCTGTGGGCGCTGGCATGGGGGCAAGTCTGAACACGGCGGCGGGCATGAACGCCTACATTCTGTCTGACCGCGCCAGCTGGCTGAATTTCGGAAACACGGCGGATCTGACACTTGTCTATGCGGGCGACCCGGTGCTGTTTAACCAATACGCCTACCTTCCGGTACATCCCGACAAGAACGCGGCCATCAAGCATGAGGCGGCGTTGAGGCTGGAGGCGTGGCTTGTGAGTGACCGAGCCAAGGCGCTGATCAATGAGTACAAGGTCGGTGGTGAAACGCTGTTTGTCTTCAATGCCAAGTGATCGTCAGTGCTGGTGCGGTTCCTCGTCCAAGGAGCCGTGGACCGCAAACTGGCTGATGTCGGCCTCCTGACTTTCGATCACCCGGAAGCTTTCCTTAACCCCGGCATCGGTCAGGTCCCGCGCCACGGTCAGCAGCGTGTTCGGGGGATGATCGGCGCACAGGTCGATCATCTGGTCGATCTCTTCTGCCGCAACGGGCTGGGCGGCGTCCAGATCGGGTGCTCCGTAATGGCTGACGAAATGCGCCGCGAGGGCTGCGATCACTTCGCCCCGCTCCCCGGGTTCGATCTGGGTGACGGCAACAAAGGTGACGCGACCGAAGGTCTCGACCCCCAGCCAGCCGTTTGAAAAAGCCTGCTTGGACTTACCTGTCAGATCGGCCTCCCCCCAGTTGGAGAATTCAAACCCGCCGGGGATGCACCATTCGCCCGTGCGCGCGGGGGAATGATAAACACGCTGGTCGCTTTCATCGAAATGGATCGCGCGGGCAAGTTTCATGGGCTGGACTCCAGTAGGGTGGTGAGCGGGATCAGATCGGTCTGATCGCTCCGGCGCAAGAGTAAACCGAAGTCTTCGTCCACGCCCAGAAACGTGCCGGTCTTGCCTGCTACCGTGATGTCCTCACCGATGCCATGGGCCATCCCGCGCCAGTCCTTATGGAGCGGCGCATTGCCTTCCTCAGACCAGCGGTTGATCCAGACAAGCGTGTGCCGGGCCCAGCTTTCCAGCAGTTGAGCGGCATCCACATCCGCACATCCTTCGGCGTACAGCGCGGTCTGGTCGGGCTGGTGGCCCGTGTCATCGCTTTCGGGCCACAGCGTCAGGGTCAGACCAATCACAAGCCAGTCGGGCTGGGTTTCCGGGTCGGTGGTCGCGGCTGCCGGCGTGAACCTGCCGCAGCGCGCGCCGTTGATCCGGACGGTCCCGTCCCACTCCAGATGTACGGCAACCTCGGGTGGGGACAGCGCACCGAGGGCGTTCTGAAAGCCGACACCGCACACGGGCAGCATGGCCATGGCTTGTTGCAAGGGGACTTCGGGCGCCAGAACGATCGCCGCGTCCAGTGTGGTGGGCCGCAGATTATAGACCACGAGCCCCGCGTCGCATCCGGCGGCGGCCTGCGCTTGGGCCACCTCGAACGGATCGGCCGCGCCTTCCAGCCGGTGGCCGGACAGAAGCGGCGGGAAACTCAGCTCAACCGTCATGCCACGCCGTCTGCGATCAGCGTCCGCGCCAGCTCACGAAAAGCATCCGCCAGCGCGCTTTCGGGCTTGGAGATGACAACAGGCGCGCCCCCATCTGCGGCCACGCGAATGTCCAGATGCAAAGGAATTTCGGCCAGAAGCGGCACGCCGATCTTTTCCGCCTCTGCCGCGACGCCGCCATGACCGAACACATGTTCCTCGTGACCGCAGTTCGAGCAAATATGCGTGCTCATGTTCTCGACCATGCCCAAAATCGGGGTACCCAGCTGGTTGAACATATCGATGCCTTTGCGCGCATCCAGAAGAGCCACATCCTGAGGCGTCGACACAATAATTGCACCGTCCACATGGGCCTTTTGTGCCAGTGTCATCTGCACGTCCCCCGTTCCGGGCGGAAGGTCCACCAGCAGCACGTCGAGCGCACCCCATTGCACCTGCATCAACATCTGCTGAAGCGCGCCCATCAGCATCGGCCCGCGCCAAACCACCGCCTGATCGTCGTTTGTCATCAGACCCATCGACATCATGGTGACGCCGAAATTGCGCATGGGCAGGATTGTTTTGCCATCGGGCGAGGCCGGGCGGCCGGAAACGCCCAGCATCCGGGGCTGCGACGGACCATAGACATCCGCGTCCAGAAGGCCGACACGACGCCCCTCGGCGGCCAGCGCGCAGGCCAGATTGGCAGATAGGGTGGATTTGCCGACGCCACCCTTGCCGGACGCGATGGCGATGATGCGATTGACGCCGGGAATACGTTCAGGCCCCTGTTGGACCGGTTTTTTACCGCCTTTCAGGTCAGGCGGCGCGGCGGGGGCGGAATGGGCGGTCATGACCACCGAAACCGGCTCGGCGCCCAGGGCCTTTGTCTTTGCCTCGGCCGCGTCGCGGACAGAGGTATAGCTGTCCGCGCGGGCGGGGTCGACCTCGAGCACGAAGCGCACGTTGGTGCCGTCCACATTGAGTGCACGCACGATACCTGTTTCGACGATATCCTTGCCGCTGACGGGGTCTGCGATGGTTTTCAGGGCCTCAAGCACGGCCTCCCGCGTCAGAGCCACGTCAGGCTTGCCCTTCGATCTTGCCGGTGACGACATGTTCCAGATCCAGCCCGTTCACGGTCAGAACCACCTTCGCCTTGAAGGTCTTGCCGCTGGTGTCGCCCGCGTTGCGCATCGCCTCCTCGATGGCCTGTTGGGAGGTGACGCCCACTTGTTTGAGAAACTTGCGCATGGACATGTTGAAATCATCGCTCATTGTCGGGCTCCTGTTGGCAATCTGGGAAAGCATTGACGGATTTAGGCCACCGCCGCTAGCCTTGCAAGCAATCGGTCTGCGGCGAAAGGCATATCCATGAAATCCGGCGCTTTGGTTCTCGCGATCCTGACCAGCTTTGGCAGCGCGGCATGGGCCGACGGTGACAGCTTCACGCTTGAGGCGCCAGCGGCCCTGAGGGAGACCGGCCTGATGGGATACATCCTGCCGCGGTTTGCCCTGAAGACAAGCATTCGACCAAACCTCGTCGAGACCGACGGGGCGGCAGCGTTCGGGGCGGAGGGCACGCCGGTGTTCCGGCAGGATGACACGATCTGGGCTCTGACCATCGACGGAAGCCCTGCCCAGATGCGGTTTTTGGACTGGCTCACCTCGGATGTGGGGAAACGTACGGTGGAAAGCTTCGCCGACGTTGCGTTCTCTGCGGATGTCAGCCCAAAAGCAGTCGTCGCCGCCGAGGTGTTCGAGGGCGATGCGGCCGCTGGCGAGCGTCTGGCGCTTGCCCATTGCGGGCGATGCCATGTGGTCAGCGAGAAAAACCGGATGGACGCTATTGGGTCGACGCCGTCCTTTGCCGTACTGCGCACATTTTCTGATTGGAGCGATCGATTTCAGGCGTTCTTTGCCCTCAAACCACATGGTGCCTTCACGCAGATCGAGGGCGTGACCGAGCCCTTCGATCCTGCGCGGCCTTCCCCCATCGTGCCAGTCGAGATGACCCTCGATGAGGTCGATGCCATAGTGGCCTTTGTTCAGCATGTATCGCCCGCCGATCTTGGTGCGCCGGTTCAGAGCCGCTAGGGTGCGGGCCGGGTAAGGACCGCCTCCGGCGGGAGTATTTGGACCAGAAAGAAATCCCGATCTTCTTCTTTCTGGCGGAACTACTCCGGGGTTTGGGGCGGCGCCCCCAAGACAGCTGGTGTCAGTGGTCCTTGCGCTTTGAGAAATAGTCCGCTGTGGTCCGGGGCTTTGGGCGCTCTCCGCCCGCAAAGGGATTGTCCTTTGAATGGTACTGCGCGTTGATCCGGCACGTGTCACACATCTGGATCATCTTGGCCGCTTCTGGGTTGCCGAACATGGCATGCTTGCCTGCCAGCTTTTCCGTAATCTTCTCGACCGTTGATTTTACGCCAAAGAGCGCGCCGCATTCGATGCAGGCGAAGGGCTCCTCCTCGTGCAGCACAACCTGGGCCAATGCGGCATCGGTTTGATTGAGTCTTGGCTCCAGCGTGATCGCCGTTTCCGGGCAGATGTTGGCGCAGAGGCCGCATTGCAGACAGGCGTCTTCCTGAAAGCGCAGCTGTGGTGCGTCGGGGTTATCGCCCAAGGCCCCGGACGGGCAGAGCGATACGCAGGACAGGCACAGCGTGCAGGCATCCGTATCCACCAGAACTGCGCCGTAGGGGGCGTGGGCGGGCAGCGGGATGATTTCGGTCGTGGTCAGCGTCTTTGCGGCGGTCCGGGTGATCTGCCTTCGCGTGCCGATCGGCAGGATCGGGTCGGTGCGCACTGAGGGGCCCTTGTCCGTATATAGCGCATCGGACAAGGCAGACGGGTCCGAGATATCCAGCAGCGTGATCTCCGCGTCCCCGGCTACTGCCTGAGCGATTTGCATCTCACCCGTCACGGCGTCCCGATCAGTCTTGGGGGCCAGCAGGATCGTCACGTCGGCGAAGCCGCAGGCGAGCGCACCCAGCATCTCGGCATGCCCAAAGCCTGACAGGGCGTCGACTTCCAGCGGGATCACGTCGGCAGGCAGGCCCTGGTCAAAGCGCGCAGAGAGGCTGATCAGTTCGGTCCCGTGGTCTGCATCATGTGCCAAGAGCCGTGGCGCAGTGCCGCCCGCCTTGCGGTAGGTGGAGGCAAGCGTCTGGAGGCGCTGGAACACGCTGTCGACCGGCGGCGCGTCATAGGCAATGGCGCCCGAGGGGCAAACGGCGGAGCACGCACCGCATCCCGCACAGATCAGCGGATCAATGGCGACGTGATCACCCTCCGACGTGATTGCACTGGTCGGGCAGATGTTGAGGCATTTTGAGCAGGCGGGCTGGCCCGCGCGGGAATGGGCGCAGAGCGCGGGCTCTGTCCGGACATAGAGCGGTTTTTCGAATGTGCCGATCAGTTGGGCTGCGTCGAACACGGCTTTGGCCACGGCGGGCTGGCTTCCGGGATCGGCGCGCAGATATCCTTCGCGTTTCTCGGGGGCTGGAAACAGGGGCGTTCCGCCGGAAAGATCAAGAATGATGTCGCAGACCGAGGCGGCGCCGTCGCGCGGTTCGGTCATTTCGGGCGCTCCGCGTCCGCCGGGGATGACCTGCCTCAGCCCATCGATGGTCAGGGTGAAATGCCCCAATGCGCCAGCTGCCTTGCGGACCTGTCCGTGAATGGTGTCGAAACGGTGGTCAATCGGCGGCTCGGACCCGTCCGTCAGCAACAGTGTGACGGCCAGCGTTTCCGCCAACCGCTCAGCCGCCGGGACCGCTGACGTTGCGGTGCCGATGATCAGGCAGGTCCCTTCCGAGACAATATCGATGGATTTGGCCAAGGGCAGCGGCAGCACCGCCTCTGCTGCGAGGGCGGCCATTTTGGGCGCCGTTTCCGCATCGGCAGACCATCCGGCCCGGTCGCGCAGGTCCACGAAGGCGGGTGGGTCGACCTCGATCTCTTCGGCCAGCGCTTCGAACCGCGCCCGTTCCTGCTGGCATGCGATGATCGCGTCGCCCTTTGCGATGGCGGCAGCGGCGTCTTCGATCTGGTCGGTGCAAAGGGCCGTGTGAATCTTGGAGCAACGCAGTCCAGAGCCCGCCTCGATCGCGTTCGCGTCAAGCGTCTGGCTGCCAAGGCAGTCGCATAAAATAAGCGTCTTGGTCATGCTCATCCCCCGGATCACGCCGCTGTCGGCTGAAAGCCGGTAAAGCTAGTCCCGAAATGCGCAGGGCGTCCAGCCGAAAAACAGGGCGGACCGGTCGCAGATGTCGTGTTTCAACGGTGTTTCGATTTTCCGGGTGAACTTCGAAAATGTCTTGGCATCCGCCTATTACTGGCGCACCCTAGCGGTCGCGAACGCATCTGAGCTTTGGGAGGAGCTTTGACACCAGCAGAAGAACACTCGATTTCTATGCCTCTGGGCGTGGTCATCCGGCGTATGCCGGGCGTGACGCGCTGGGCGAAGTGGACTTGGAAGGCAGTCGCAGTGCTCCCTGGTGCCGCTGACGCCGACTGGAAGGTTCTGCGTCAGGAGGGGGAGGCCACGGAATACCATGCCGCGACCAAACCCCTTGAGCTGTTTCGCACGGACACTGAAGGCTACCTGCATGGCTTGTCCGCAAAGGAGCCTGCGATTTACGTGATCATGCGTGAAGGCGAGGGTGACGCGCCGCTGGATGTCGTGATGGTCACGGCCTCGCCCTACGAGGCTCAGGATTATGCGGACACCGGCGAGGAGCTTGTGGAAAAGGTGGCCATGCCCGGTGGTCTGATCGCGTGGGTGCGCGATTATGTCGAAAAATACCATGAGGACGAGGTCTTCGTGAAGCGCAAGCGGGACAAGAAACGAACGGATCTGGCCGAAACCGGCATCGGGGACGAACGGATTTCGCAGATGACGGATGTTTACCGCGCGCCGGGCCGCAAGGGACAGGTGCATTGAGCCGTCGTGATGATCAGAGGGGCGATTTCTGGTCCCGTCGTCGTGCAGGGGTGAAGGCCGAAGCCCAGACTGACGAGGCCGAAGCCCTTGCCGAGGCGGAAGCCGCAGAGCGTGCGGCCTTGGAAGAAAAGACCGATGAGCAGCTGTTGGAAGAATTGGGCCTTCCCGATCCGGACACGCTGGGCGAAGGCGATGATTTCAGCGTGTTCATGTCCAAGGTTGTGCCGGACAGATTGCGGCGTCGCGCACTGCGCAAGCTGTGGTTGACCAACCCCGCGCTCGCCAATCTGGATGAGTTGGTGGACTACGGACAGGATTTTACGGACAGCGCGATGGTCGTCGAGAATATGCAGACCGCCTATCAGGTCGGCAAAGGTATGATGCGTCACGTGGTGAAGATGGCCGAAGAAGCTGAGCGCGCCGCTGATGGCGATGCCAAACCGGAGGCCGAGTCTGTGGAGGTCGCTGCTGTCGAAGATGCGGTCCAGGCCGATGAGGGGCCGGACCAAATGTCACAGGAGGAGGGGGCTACGACTAAGGTCGAGGTCCAATCTGATGTCATCTCGCACGATGATGAAGACAGGGAGAGACTTTCGGTGCGGCCGCGCCGGATGCGGTTCTCCTTTGACGGGGAGACTGCATGACCCTCATGCAAGATACAGTTCAGGTTCCAGAAGAAGATAGGCTCCGTGCCGATCTTTACAACTATCTTGGCCTGATGCTGGCTGGCCCTCCTGACACCATGCTTCTGGAGCAGACCGCGGGCCTTTCTGGGGACGACAGTCCGCTGGGTCAGGCGATCTCGACGCTGGCAAGGGTGGCCAAGGTGTCAAAACCGCGTACGGTTCTCAGTGAGTTCAACGCGCTTTTCATTGGATTGGGGCGGGGCGAGTTGTTGCCCTATGCCAGCTACTACCTGACGGGGTTCCTGAACGAAAAGCCCCTGGCGCAATTGCGCAATGATATGGCGCAGCGTGGAATCACGCGGGCCGAAAATGTCTATGAGCCGGAAGACAACATCGCCTCTTTGATGGAGATGATGGGCGGCATGATCGTTGGGCGCTTCGGTGCGCCAGCGACGCTGGAGGACCAGAAGACATTCTTCAACAAGCATATCGGCCCGTGGGCCGGTCACTTTTACTCGGATTTGGAAGCAGCCAAGAACTCGGTTCTGTATGCGTCTGTCGGCGGGGTCGGCAAGGCATTCATGGAGATTGAGCGCGAAGCGTTTCGGATGACAGCGGGCTAGGTCCGCACAACCTGCGGGGGATGCCCCGCGCTGGAAGGAAGGGAGACATCCCATGACGACGGAAAACAAAGGCGCAAATCGCCGGGACTTTTTGAAACTTGCGGGCACAGCAGCGCCTGCCGCCGCGGTCGCTGTTGCGGCTGGCGGTACGACGGCTGAGGCTCAGCCCGTCGATCTTGCGTCCGAGACGATGCAGGACACCGCGCACACTCGCGCCTATCTCGACAGCGCCCGCTTCTAGGACAGAACGGACGCTTCTATTGCCGCTGACGACTGGTTGCGTGACGCCCGACTGTCAGAGGTCTCTAAATCGACCCAGCCACCCGATCGGGGGCAGCAAGGGAGGGAACTAAATGCTTAGGAAAAAGACCAACGGGGTTGCGCGACGCCCCCAGCGGACCGGTATCCTGTCTGACATCGCAGAAAAATCCGTCGATCGCCGTGCGTTCTTGCGCGGCTCCGGTCTGGCCATCGGTGGCCTGGCGGCAGTTGCCGCAACGGGCGGCACGGTCACGAAGGCCAGTGCGGCCACGGCGGCCGCAAGTGCGGTCGAGACGATCAAATCTGTCTGCACGCACTGCTCGGTCGGCTGTACGGTCGTGGCGGAGGTGCAAAGCGGCGTCTGGACGGGTCAGGAACCCGGCTGGGACAGCCCGTTCAACCTGGGCGCCCATTGTGCGAAAGGCGCATCCGTGCGCGAACACGCCCATGGCGAGCGCCGTCTGAAGTACCCCATGAAAAAAGTGAACGGCGAATGGGTTCGCCTGAGCTGGGAAGAGGCGATCAACGAGATCGGCGACGGGATGATGAAGATCCGGGACGAGAGCGGTCCGGACAGCGTCTACTGGCTTGGATCGGCCAAGCACAACAACGAGCAGGCCTACCTGTTCCGGAAATTCGCGGCCTACTGGGGCACCAACAACGTCGATCACCAGGCGCGGATTTGTCACTCCACCACTGTTGCGGGTGTGGCGAACACATGGGGCTACGGCGCCATGACCAACAGCTACAACGACATCCATAACTCCAAGGCGATCTTCATCATCGGGGGCAATCCTGCCGAAGCGCACCCAGTGTCGCTTCTGCACTTGTTGAAAGCCAAAGAGCAGAACAACGCGCCCGTGATCGTCTGCGATCCCCGGTTCACCCGGACGGCGGCCCATGCGGACGAATATGTCCGCTTCCGGCCCGGCACTGACGTGGCGCTGGTCTGGGGCATTCTCTACCATATTTTCGAGAACGGTTGGGAAGACAAGGAGTTCATCCGGACCCGTGTCTGGGGCATGGATCAGATCAAGGAAGAGGTCGCGAAGTGGACCCCCGAAGAGGTCGAGCGTGTCACCGGGACACCCGGATCGCAGCTCAAGCGCGTTGCGCGGACGATGGTCAACAACCGTCCCGGCACTGTAATCTGGTGCATGGGTGGCACCCAGCACACCAACGGCAACAACAACACGCGCGCCTATTGTGTGCTTCAGTTGGCCTTGGGTAACATGGGCATCGCAGGCGGCGGCACCAACATCTTCCGCGGCCACGACAATGTGCAAGGGGCCACGGACCTTGGCGTTCTGAGCCACACGCTGCCGGGCTATTATGGCCTGAAGCCCGGTTCCTGGGCCCACTGGGGTCGTGTCTGGAACGAGGATATGGATTGGCTTAAAGGTCAGTTCGCCACGATCAAGGGTGCGGATGGCAAGGACAAGCCATTGATGAACGAGACCGGCATTCCGGTGTCGCGTTGGATTGATGGTGTGCTCGAAGATGCCGAGAACATGGATCAGGCGGAAAAGGTCCGTGCGATGGTGCTTTGGGGACATGCGCCGAACTCCCAAACGCGGATGAAGGAGATGAAAACGGCGATGGAGCAGCTGGATATGCTGGTCGTCGTCGATCCGTATCCGACCGTATCTGCGGTGCTCCATGACCGGACGGATGGCGTATATCTTCTGCCGGCCTGTACCCAGTTCGAAACGCGGGGCTCTGTTACCGCATCGAACCGGTCGATCCAGTGGCGCGACAAGGTTGTCGATCCGCTGTTCGAAAGCCTGCCGGATCACGTCATTATTGCGAAGTTCGCCAACAAGTTTGGCTGGGCAGACCGCTTCTTCCGCAATATCGAGATGGAGGACGCCGAGACGCCCAACATCGAGAGTGTCACGCGGGAATTCAACGCAGGCATGTGGACGGTTGGTTATACCGGTCAGTCGCCGGAGCGGATCAAGAAGCATATGGCCAACCAGCACACCTTTGACCGCACCACATTGCGGGCCAATGGTGGTCCGGCGGATGGCGATTACTACGGGATGCCATGGCCATGCTGGGGCACGCCTGAGATGAACCACCCGGGTACGCCGAACCTCTATGATATGTCGATGCCGGTCTCTGAAGGTGGTCTGACCTTCCGGGCGCGCTTTGGCGTGGAGCGGGATGGCGACAACCTGCTGGCGGAAGGTGTCTACAGCGCCGGGTCGGACATTCAGGACGGCTACCCTGAGTTCACCTACCAGATGCTCAAGGATCTGGGCTGGCATACCGAACTGACCGACGACGAGAAGGCAGCGATTGCCCGCGCAGGCGGCATTCCAGAGTTCCAGAAAGGTCAGGCTGAGGTCGGCGAACAATCCATGTCGCCGTTCCCATCGGATTACGATGACAAGGTTGCCAAGGTAAACTGGAAAACGGACCTGTCCGGCGGTATTCAGCGGGTTGCAATCGCCCATGAATGCGCACCTTTCGGCAACGCCAAGGCGCGGGCCGTGGTCTGGACATTCCCGGATCCGGTGCCTGTCCACCGCGAACCGCTTTACACAAACCGCCGGGATCTGGTGGCGGATTATCCGACCTATGAGGACCGGAAATTCTACCGTCTGCCGACCATGTATGCCTCGATCCAGAAGCAGGATTTCAGCAAGGATTACCCAATCGTGCTGACCTCCGGCCGTCTGGTGGAATACGAGGGTGGCGGTGATGAAACGCGTTCGAACCCGTGGCTGGCTGAATTGCAGCAGGACATGTTCGTCGAGATCAACACCCGCGATGCCAACAATCTTGGCGTGCGTGACGGTGCTCAGGTCTGGGTCGAAGGTCCGGAAGGCGGCAAGGTGAAGGTCATGGCGATGGTCACTGAACGGGTCGGCGAGGGCGTTGCCTTCATGCCGTTCCACTTCGGGGGTCATTTCGAAGGCGCGGACCTGCGGGACAAGTATCCTGACGGGGCTGACCCTTACGTGTTGGGTGAATCCACAAACACCGCACAGACCTATGGCTACGATTCAGTGACCCAGATGCAGGAGACGAAAGCCACTCTCTGCAAAATCTGGTCGGCATAAGGAGGAATGAGAGATGGCAAGAGCTAAGTTTCTCGTCGACGCTGAACGCTGCATCGAATGCAATGCGTGCGTAACAGCTTGTAAAAACGAGCATGAGGTGCCGTGGGGCATCAACCGCCGGAAGGTCGTCACGATCAATGACGGCGAGCCGGGGGAACGCTCAATCTCGGTCGCGTGTATGCACTGCTCGGATGCGCCCTGCATGGCGGTGTGTCCGGTGGATTGCTTCTACCAGAACGAGGAAGGGGTGGTTCTGCACTCCAAGGACCTCTGCATCGGGTGTGGCTACTGCTTCTACGCGTGTCCCTTTGGCGCGCCGCAATACCCGCAGGCGGGTAATTTTGGCAGCCGCGGCAAGATGGACAAATGTACGTTCTGCGCCGGTGGCCCGGAAGAAACACACTCCACCGCCGAGTTCGCCAAATACGGGCGCAACCGGATTGCGGAAGGCAAGCTGCCGATCTGCGCAGAGATGTGCGCGACGAAGGCCCTTCTGGCCGGTGACGGTGACGTCGTGTCCGGCATCTACCGCGAACGTGTTGTGGCCCGTGGCTTCGGGTCCGGCGCTTGGGGCTGGGGCACCGCCTACAATCAAAAAGACGGCTGATCGCCGATCCTTTTGTACCGTAAACGCGAAGGGGCGGCCTCTGATCCAGAGACCGCCCTTTTCCACCTGATATGATGTGAGGACATGACCCATGTTGCGTTCGCTGATCGCCCTGCTTTTGACCGTCACTTTTACAAGCTTCGTTTCCGCCCAAGAAGCTACGCCGCCCACATCGGACCGCTCGGCCACCGGTGGCGCGCAGACGCTTGAGGATATTCTGGCGCGGCAGCGCGGGGAACAGGTCGAAAGTACGGCGCGTGATCCGGCAACGTTGGGCGACGGTGCGCCAAGCAGCGGCCAACTTGGCACGCTTGGTGGCGTGTCGGACGCCGAGATGTGGAGCAAGGTTCGCCATGACACGGCAAACATCACCGCAAGCAACAATGGCCCCGCGGCCACCGTTCTGGTGCAGGATCGCGGCATGTGGTGGCTCACGTTCCGCGAAGGGCCGCTGCTGACCTACGGTCTTTATCTGCTTGGCGGGACTATCATTCTTCTGGCGGTTTTCCTGCTGATCCGGGGGCGCATCCGGATCGACGGGGCGCGCACCGGTCGTACGATCGAGCGATTCAAGGCCATTGAGCGTTTTGGCCATTGGCTGTTGGCGGGATCATTCATCTTGCTGGGTATCACGGGGCTGGTGTCGCTGGCCGGGCGCAAATATCTGATCCCGACCTTTGGCCATGAGAGTTTCGCGGTTCTGGCAACCTGGTCGAAATGGATTCACAACAACGTATCCTGGGCATTTATGATCGCGCTGGTCATGATTTTCGTGATGTGGGTCATTCACAACCTTCCTGACCGGACGGATATCAAATGGATCCTGAAGGGCGGCGGCATCTTCGGTGGAGGGCATCCGCCCGCGAAGAAGTTTAATGCGGGGCAGAAACTGATTTTCTGGTCTGTCATCGTGCTGGGCACATCGATCTCGGTGTCGGGCCTGTCGCTTCTGTTTCCCTTCGAGATGCCCATGTTCGCAGTCACGTTTGAGAAACTGAACGCGTTTGGCATCCCACAAGCGCTCGGGCTCGGGGAGTTGCGCACCGCGCTGGCCCCTCACGAAGAGATGCAATACGCCCAGCTGTGGCATGCCATTGTCAGCTTTGTTCTGATGGCGATCATCATTGCGCATATCTACATCGGCTCCGTCGGGATGGAGGGCGCGTTCGATGCCATGGGCAGCGGCGAAGTCGAAGAACAGTGGGCGCGCGAGCACCATTCGCTCTGGGTCGAAGAAGTGCGGGAAAGAGAGGGCGTGCCTCGGCGCGGCCAAGGCAGCCAGCCCGCAGAATAATGCGGCGGTTTGTGGCGGTTTGCCTGCTCTGTGCCGCCCCGGCGACTGCGCAGGACTTTTTCACTCTCAAGGGCCACGGCGGCCCGATCATGGGCATTGCCGTGTCGCCCGACGACCGGATTGCGACGGCGAGCTTTGACAACTCCGTCGGTCTCTGGTCTGAGGGCAAGCCCGATTGGCAGGAGGGGCACGAGGCTGCGGTGAACGCGGTTTTGTATGCCTCAAGCGAGCTGGTGTTTTCGGCGGGGGATGATTTCGATATCATTCGGTGGGATCTGGTTGCAGGCGTGCAATCCCGTCTGGAGGGGCATGAGGGCAAGATAACTGCCCTTGCCGCGTCCGACCGTGTTTTGGCCTCGGCCAGTTGGGACGGTACCATCGGGCTCTGGCCTTTGGATGGGGGCGCTCCGCAGTTTCTGCAAGGTCACGACAACGGCGTGAATACGGTCGCATTTTCTGATGACGGCGCAACGCTCTATTCCGGGTCGGTCGATGGGACGATCCGCGTGTGGGATGTGGCAACAGCGGGTGAAAAGCTGGTGCTGGTGAAGCATGGATTCGGCGTGAACGAGCTGATCCTGAACGAGGCCGCCGGGTGGCTTGCCTACGGGGCGGTGGATGGTGTGACACGCGTGGTGTCCGTTGCCACGGGTGAGTTACTCTCGGATTTTACGCTGGAGCGGCGTCCGATCCTGTCCATGGCCGCCAGTCCCGATGGTGCCCGGCTGGCCGTTGGCGACGGGGAGGGGTTCATCATGGTGATTGATACGGAGAACTGGAAGATCCTCAAAGATTTCCGTGCGACGCAGCAGGGTCCTGTTTGGGCGCTGGCCTTTTCGCGGAACGGGATGAATATTCACGCAGGCGGGCTGGATGATACGATGTATTCTTGGCCCGTCGCGACCATGGACACTCATGATCAGATGTCGACGGAGCCGCGCAGTTTTCTGGAAAACCCGGAGGATTTGGGCAACGGGGAGCGGCAGTTCAAGCGAAAGTGCTCGATTTGCCATACTTTGACACCGGACAGCGCGCGAAGGGCGGGACCGACGCTGTACGGGCTTTTTGGGCGCAAGGCGGGAACGGTGAAGGACTACAGCTATTCCAGCACGCTGACAGGTTCACCCATGATTTGGTCCGATGAGACAATTGATGGGCTTTTCGATCTGGGCCCGGATCACTATATTCCGGGGACGAAGATGCCAATGCAGCGGATTGTGAAGGCGCAGGATCGTGCCGATCTGATCGACTATCTCAAGACCGCGACGGCAGAGGAGGGGAACTGAATGAAAGCCATGCTCAGTGCGTTTGTCGCGATGTTTGTCATTGCGTTTGGTGCGAATTTTGCACTTGGGGAGCTTGGTTTTTCGAGCTCCGAACAGGGATCGGGCGTGAATGTACGCCTCAGTGACGAATAGCGCTGAACAAAAAAGGCGCCCAGTGGGCGCCTTTTTTCTCGTTGTTATCTGATCGTCAGACGGTTGCTGCACCGCCCTTTGGACCGGCGATCAACCAGATTATGAAGCCCACGACCGGAAGTACGAGGATCAACACAATCCAGAGAACTTTTGCACCGGTGGATGCGCCGCTGCCGAAGATCTTTGCGATTGCATAGATGTTCAAGATCAGGACGATCAGGCCCAGAATACCATATTCCATTGTCAAACTCCTTCTATTGCGGTTCCGGTGAAAGAACGTCCTGCCATTCAAATTTGTTCCGAATATATTTCTTGGAACTCACGGTGACCTCTCCGTGTTCTGTCACTAATCGCGATATAATAAGGAGACAAAACGATGAAAACTACATGGACCTTCGTTGGCGTAGCTGTTCTCGCAGTAGCAGTATTGTTTGGCGTCTACATGGTCGATATCGACCAGACCCAAGATGCACGTTTACCTGACGTGGATGTCAGCGTTGAAGGCGGGCAAGCCCCTGAATTTGATGCGGAAGTCGGATCCATCTCCGTCGGCACTGATGAAACAACGGTGACAGTGCCTGACGTTGAAATCACTACGACGGAAGAGACTGTAACAGTACCAACGTTGAACGTAACACCACCCGAAAACGACGGATAAATTCAAGTAATATCTGACGCGAAAGGCCGCCAATTGGCGGCCTTTTTTGTGACTAGTGACACGCTAATAAGGTCAAAGTGTCGCATGCCGCGCACGGGCCCCGCGTTCGATGGCGGCTGCGTGCAGCCGATCAATATCAAGCTCGTAACGAATTTCTTCTAACATCCGAAGCTCGTCTTGATTGAGCTTATTGTCTGCTGCGCCCACATCACAGGCCAGCGCATAGGCGGTCTCAAACAACCTGTCCGGCAGTTGTTCACGAACCAGTGCGAACATGGCATCCAGACCGTCTTCCTGCTCAAACAAATCTGCAGTGATGCCAGCGACCAGCTTGATCCGGTCCACATCGTAGTTGGCAAAGACCGGCAACTGTTCGACGATGGAATGGATGCTCAGCAATTCAGATGTGCGGACATTCGCATCCGACATTGAAACTGCGATCATGATCGCAACGAGGCTATCCTGCGCGGAAAAGGGAAGCGTGTCTTGGGGCATGGCGATCTTTCGTGTTCCAGATGTTGCGGTGCAGAATATTGACGGAAGACGCCCCGCACAATAGGTAGCGGCGTCTGGATGACATATGGGATGTCCGTCCGATCAGTGAAAGAAGAACATGTCTGATTTGCGCGAAGAAGCGATGAATTCGAAAGCCTGGCCGTTTGAGGAAGCGCGCCGGGTTTTGAAACGCTACGCTAACGGCGCGCCTGAGAAGGGCTATGTTCTGTTTCAAACAGGCTATGGCCCCTCAGGCTTGCCCCACATCGGGACATTTGGCGAGGTCGCGCGGACGACGATGGTGCGCCGGGCCTTCGAGATGCTCAGCGATATTCCGACACAGCTGATCTGCTTTTCGGACGACATGGACGGATTCCGCAAGGTACCCAGCAATGTGCCGATGCAAGAAGAACTGGCAGAGGACCTGCATCTGCCGCTTACCAAGGTCCGTGATCCGTTTGGCACCCATGAGAGTTTTGCGCATCATAACAATGCCAAGCTGAACGAGTTTCTTGACAGCTACGGGTTCGAATACGAGTTCGCGTCCTCGACCGAGTACTATACGTCAGGCCGGTTTGATGAGGCGTTGCTGATCGCTTTGGAGCGGTTCGATAAAATTCAGGAGGTGATGCTGCCGACGCTGGGTCCGGACCGGCGCGCGACCTACTCCTGCTTTCTGCCGGTCAGTCCCAAGACGGGCCATGTGCTGCAAGTCCCGACGCTGGAGCGCAATGTGGCCAAGGGCACGATCGTCTACGAAGAGCCCGACGGAGAGCGGATAGAGGTGCCCGTGACGGGTGGTCATGTGAAGATGCAGTGGAAGCCTGATTGGGCGATGCGTTGGGCGGCCTTAGGCGTCGACTACGAGATGTCAGGCAAGGATCTGATCGACAGTGTGACGCAGTCGTCGAAGATTTGTCGTGTCTTGGGCGCTAAGCCCCCAGAAAGCCTGTCTTACGAGTTGTTCAATGATGAACAGGGGCAGAAGATCTCCAAATCGAAGGGCAACGGTCTGTCGATGGAGGAGTGGCTAACCTACGCCGCGCCGGAAAGCCTGCAGTATTTCATGTACCAGAAGCCGAAAACAGCGAAGCGGCTTTACTTCGACGTGATCCCGAAAGCGGTCGATGAGTATCACCAGCAACTGCGCGGTTGCGCCGATCAGGATGCCAAGCAGCGGTTGGCCAATCCGGTCTTCCACATCCACGGGCATAATGTTCCAAGCTCGAACCTTGTGGTGCCGTTCTCGATGCTGCTCAATCTGGCTTCTGTCGCGGGCGCCGAGGACAAATCACAGTTGTGGGGCTTTATCCAGCGCTATGCCCCTGATGCGTCGCCGGATACTCATCCTGACCTTGATCAGGCGGCGGGTTTTGCTGTGCGCTATTACAATGATTTCGTGAAGCCGGAGAAGACTTACCGTTTGCCAACCGATCTTGAGCGGGAAGCCCTAGAGGATCTCAAAACGCAGCTTGAAGCATGGGATGGCGGGCTTGACGCGGAAGCTTTGCAAAGCGTGGTGTTCGCCTGCGGGCGAGATCGTTTCGATCCGCTGCGGGACTGGTTCAAGGCCCTTTACGAGGTTCTGCTTGGTGCGTCGCAAGGGCCGCGGTTCGGTGGTTTTATTGCCCTTTACGGGGTGGACGAGACGGTCGCGTTGATCGACGCCGCCCTTGCAGGGAAGCTTGCCAGCGCAGCTTGAGAATTGACGAAGATCGGATTTGGCCTAACTCCGACGAAAGGAGTGCGTCATGAAACATATCCTCGTTGCGATTACGATCTTCCTATCTTCAGTGCTGCCGAGCGCCGCGCAGGAAGTACGTAACCCCGATATTGAAGCAACGATACAAAGTCAGATTGATGCATTTCTGCAGGATGATTTTACGACCGCGTTTACCTATGCGTCACCGAATATAAAGCGGCTGTTCGGCTCGCCGGAACGCTTTGGTCAGATGGTACGCAATGGGTATCCGATGGTATGGCGCCCGTCGGATGTCGACTTTCTGGAGTTGCGTCGTCAAGGGCCGCTCTTGTTTCAGAAGGTTCTGCTGCGCGACGCGAATGGCGCGCCCCATGTGCTGGAATATAACATGATCGAGACAGATGCGGGCTGGCAGATTGACGGCGTCATTCTGCTGGCCGCCCCGCCCATTGGAGCTTGAGATTTAAAAACGCGCCACACTAATTCGGGCGCGCCTTTCATTCGTCGTTAGCGGCTTACTTCTATGCTTTGAACCACATACCGTCGCTATTGGTGTAGCGGCCGTCATCTGTGCCTTTGCGCAGTTCGGCGCGCAAAGAGACTTCTTTGACCATTGCTTCCAGATCATTCTCGGCGGTCGCAGCAATATCGGCGATTTTAACACCGTTGCCTTTTCCGGCTTTCTCCATGGCGCGTTCGACCAAGGTGCGTGCCGTGCCGCGTGGCGCGCGCTTACGACCTTTGGGTGTCGCTGCTTTCGCCTTGCGGGGTTTTTTCGCTTTGGGTTTTGGACCCGGCTTAGCGCTGGTTTTACCGGGGCTCAAGACCGACAGAAGCTCTTCCCGTGCGTCTGTTTTCCCCTTGGCGATGCCGTCCTTCATACCAAGCTCATACGCATCATCCAGTGCGCGTTCTACTGTCTTCAAAAGTTTCTGAGTGGCTTTCATTTTTCCAACTTCTCTGCTGATTGGCGTAATCTCGCTATATGCCTGCGCTAATAGAACGTCAATCATGTCGGCATAGTGCCGCCGATGTGTTGATATTTTCACGGTATGGGCGCTAGTAGGCTATTTTCGGCGGCGTTTTACGTTTCCGCCTCTTTGGCCCGGACGGCCCGCTGTTGAGCGACCCGATGCTTTATGCGCATCATCTACCGCTTTCTCAACGGCATATTGACGAGCGAGCGGATCGTCAGACACCACCATATCGACCGTCTCAAGGCGCTTAACTTCGTCCCGCAACCGTGCAGCTTCTTCGAACTCTAGGTTCTCTGCGGCCTTCCGCATGTCCGTCCGGAGCCCGTCGAGAACCGCCTGAAGGTTTGCGCCGGCAAGGGGCATATCTACCTGCGCTGTAACGCGGTTCATATCCACATCACCTTTGTAGAGACCTGCCAGAACATCCTCGACATTCTTCTTCACGGTTTCCGGCGTAATACCGTGTTCTTCATTATATGCCATTTGCTTGGCACGGCGGCGGTCCGTCTCGCCCATCGCGCGTTCCATCGATCCGGTGATCCGGTCGGCATACATAATGACCTTGCCATCCGCGTTCCGTGCGGCCCGTCCGATCGTCTGGATTAGGGATGTTTCGGAGCGGAGGAAACCTTCCTTGTCGGCGTCGAGAATTGCGACCAAGCCGCATTCTGGAATATCGAGACCTTCACGCAGCAGGTTAATACCGATCAGCACGTCAAATGCGCCAAGGCGAAGGTCACGCAGAATTTCAATCCGCTCGATGGTGTCGATATCACTGTGCATGTAACGCACTTTGATGCCTTGTTCGTGCAGGTATTCCGTCAGGTCTTCAGCCATCCGCTTTGTGAGCGTTGTGACCAATGTTCGGTAACCGGCCTCAGACACGCGTCGAATTTCGTCCATAACATCGTCGACTTGTGTTTCGACGGGACGAATTTCGATCATGGGATCCAGAAGGCCCGTGGGTCGGATGACCTGTTCGACAAAGACGCCGCCTGATTGCTCCAACTCCCATGATGCGGGCGTCGCCGAAACAAACACGGATTGCGGTCGCATTGCGTCCCATTCTTCGAATTTCAGCGGTCTGTTGTCCATGCAGGACGGTAGGCGGAACCCATGCTCCGCCAAGGTAAATTTACGCCGATAGTCACCCCGATACATGCCGCCAATCTGAGGTACGCTGACATGGCTTTCATCTGCAAATACGATTGCGTTGTCGGGGATGAATTCGAACAATGTGGGGGGTGGCTCGCCCGGGGCGCGACCGGTGAGATAGCGTGAGTAGTTCTCGATGCCGTTGCAAACGCCCGTGGCTTCCAGCATTTCCAGATCGAAATTCGTGCGCTGTTCCAATCGTTGCGCTTCCAGTAATTTGCCTTCATCGACCAGTTGCTTCAATCGCACGGCAAGCTCTGACTTGATCCCCTTGATGGCCTGTTGCATCGTGGGCCGCGGCGTCACGTAGTGCGAGTTCGCATACACCCGGACCCTGTCGAAATCGTCTGTCTTCTTGCCAGTGAGCGGGTCGAACTCGACAACTTTCTCAAGTTCTTCACCAAAGAACGACAACCGCCACGCGCGGTCGTCCAGGTGGGCGGGCCAAATCTCAAGACTGTCGCCGCGGACGCGGAAGCTGCCGCGTTGGAACGCCTGATCATTGCGCCGGTATTGCTGCGCAATCAAATCCGCCATAACTTTGCGTTGATCATAGTCCTGCCCCGCATGGAGGTCTTGGGTCATGGCGCCGTAGGTCTCAACCGACCCGATGCCGTAAATACAACTTACGGATGCAACGATAATAACGTCATCCCGCTCCAGAAGGGCGCGAGTCGCGGAGTGACGCATCCGGTCGATCTGTTCGTTGATTTGGGATTCTTTCTCGATATACGTATCCGACCGGGCCACATAGGCTTCCGGCTGGTAGTAGTCATAGTAGCTCACAAAATACTCGACTGCGTTGTCGGGAAAGAACCCCTTAAACTCGCCGTAGAGTTGTGCCGCGAGCGTTTTGTTTGGTGCAAGTATAATAGCGGGCCGTTGTGTTTCCTCGATGACCTTCGCCATAGTGAAGGTCTTGCCGGTCCCGGTCGCGCCCAGAAGCACCTGATCCTGCTCACCCCCGTTGACACCCATTGTCAGTTCCTTGATCGCCATGGGCTGATCGCCTGCTGGCGTAAAGTCCGTCTGCATGCGGAACCGAATGCCGCCTTCCAGCTTTTCGCGACCGCGCACATCCGGGGAGGGGGCGTGGTTCAGGGCGGGCATCTGTTCGGGAGAGTTGTTGTGCATTACGCGATTCCTTACGACCACCCTAAGATGATCCTTTTTGGTTCCCCTTCAAGATGCGCCTGAATGCGCACTTGCCAACTCCTGCCAGTCCGGGGATAACATCGCGCAAGTTGACCGGAGTGAAGACCATGCGGGCGCGTATCTACCAACCAGCGAAGACTGCCATGTCCTCAGGGCAGGCCAAAACCAAAACGTGGGTTTTGGAGTTTGTCGCTGAGACAGCGCGCGAGGTTGATCCGCTGATGGGATGGACATCTTCGCAAGACACGCAGGCGCAGGTGAAGCTAACCTTCGATACGAAAGAAGCGGCGCTGGACTATGCCAAAGAGCGGGGCATTGACGCCGTGGTGACCGAGCCCAAAAAGCGGAAGCCTGTCATTCGTCCCGGCGGGTATGGCGAGAACTTCGCCACCAACCGGCGAGGCACTTGGACCCACTAGACCGACCAGAAATAGGCGGTCAGATGGTAGAACACTGGCGCGGCGAAGATGGCGGAGTCCATTTTGTCGACGAAGCCGCCTTGTCCGGGGATCAGATGCCCCCAGTCACGCACCCCAAGATCCCGTTTGATGGCCGCAAGGACAACAGATCCGCCGCTGCCGATCAGGAAGATCGCGATGGCCATCAGCGCGGCTTCGTGGGGGGCAAAGGGTGTGATCCAGTTGAGGACGAAGCCAATCAGCGCCGCAGTTAGCGTTCCTGCGCCAACGCCTTCCCATGTTTTCGGCGACACCCGCGGTGCGATGCTGCGCCGCCCAAACCTGCGCCCGACATAGTATTCCATCAGATCGCTGAGCTGCACGACAAGCACCAAAAACGCCACAAGAAGGACAACCCGGTTCTGGTAGCCCGGGATGTCAAGCGTCAGCAGCGCTGGCACATGGCTAAGGCAGTAGACGCAGATCATGAGCGCCCATTGGGTTTCTGAGACGCGCGCGAGAAATTTCTGATCGGGTTGTCTAAGGACCGAGACGATCGGCAGCAGCAGAAACGCGTAGACGGGGATGAGGATTGAGAACAGTCCACTCTCCCCCAACCAGATCATCACGTATTGCGCAGGGAGCACGACATAAAAGATCGCCACGAGCGACATGTGATCGCCCTTAGTCTTTGTCGTCAGCGTCAGAAATTCCCGCAAGGCTGCGAAGGAGCAGAAGAGGAACAGCACGACGATCCCGATCCGCCCCGTCAGAAGGGCAAGCGTCATCAGCAAAACCATAACCCACCAGGTTCGAACCCGCGTCAGATAGGTCTCAACGGTCGGGTTGTCGGTGTTCGGGGAAAGCTGCGATTGAAGGACCATACCAACGAGGGAGGCCAACACCAGCAGCAGACAGGAGCCCGCAAACAGCAGCAGTAGATCAGCGTCTGTCTGGGTCATGGCGCTTTGTCCTCGGTCGGGCGCAGGGCCAGCAGCGCGTCAGAGGCGCGCGTGAGAAATGTGTCCTTGTCTTCGCCTGTCCTCACGTGGATGGGCTCGCCAAAAATGATGGTGCATCCCAGTGGGACGGGAATGACCTCGCCCTTGGGCATGATCTGCGAGATGTTGTCGATCCAGGTCGGGACCAGATCAACCTCGGGGCAGCGTTGCGCGATGTTGTAGATCCCTGCTTTGAAGGGCAGCAGCGGATCCTCGGTCATGTTGCGGTTGCCCTCTGGAAACAGGATAAGCGACGCGCCTTCGTTTACAGCCGTCACGATTTTGTCGACCGGATCATCGGTTTGATGCTCCCGCCTGCGATCTATGAGAACCGCGCGAAACACCTCACCGCCTGCAAAGGCCCGCAGCTTGGTTTTCAGCCAGTAGTCAGCCGCTGCAACGGGGCGGGTCTGTCGGCGCAGGGCTGGTGGAAGGACGGTCCAAATCAGTGGCATGTCCGCATTGGACGTGTGGTTGGCAAAATAGATGCGTTGGTGCCTGACCGGTTCGATCCCGCGCCAATCGGCACGGGCGGCGGTGATGAACTGGGCGAACAGGGCGAGGACATGCCCCACGATATTTGCAAGTATTCCGCGCATGAGCGTCCTCGTTTTCACACTGTTCGTCAGATTGATACGTTAACTTCAAAGCGCGCAAGGAAAACTGCGCCACAAGAAAACTTGGCGTACAGATCCGGTTTTCGTCACTGTCATTTTCCCATGCCCGTACATGAACGCCGTTCAATTTCCAGCATGCAGAAAACCAGCTATTGCTCAAGGGAATACTTGAGCGATGTTCATTTTTTCTGGGCAGACTTGGTTAAGTTGTTAAGAACAAGGGAAATCATATGCTTCAACTGATCTTCGGGAACGGCCGAAATACGTCTCTCAAGTCCGAGAAGAACGATGCCGTGTATGGATGAGAACAGTCCACGGGTCATCAGTGCCACGTCCTCTGCTTCCATATCAGGGAAAACTTCGGCCAGTGGTTTTGCAATCAACGCCAAAAGCGCGCGCATCTCGGACATATACCATTCCGGCACATCGTGATCGCTCGACATTTCCAAGTCGAAAAGGGTTCGCCAAGCGGGGGCATTCTTCGACGCGAAGTCCAGATAGGCGTGACCCATAATGACAAGCGTTTCAGCGGATGTGCTGTCTGGGTGCGACTTGACCGTCCCCATGACGTGATCGCCCAGCCGTTTGAAGGTCCGACCGTTTACCGCCATTACCAGCTCATTCAGATCGCCGAAGACGTTATAGATTGCGCCGACCGCACATCCCGCATCCTTGGCCAGATCACGTGCACGAATTTGGCTGATGCCGCCGTCGATGATGCGTGCTTCTGCGATATTGATCAGAAGGATACGCAGTTCCTCCCGCTTCTTTTGAACTTTGCCCGCCATAGCGCCTCGATTGTGAACCGGGTTCAATATAGCGCTGAAGCATTTGAGAAGGAAAGAAGCGGATTGCAGGCTTGCTTTTGGTTCACCTTGCCCGCAAAACCGGGCCAGAGCGGTCCCTTAGCTCAACTGGATAGAGCAGCTGACTTCTAATCAGCAGGTTGAGGGTTCGAGTCCTTCAGGGATCGCCAGATGATTTTGCGCTCAGGTGCGGCGCAGCCGGATCACCACATCCACTTTGGAGATTTCTGTACCATCCGGCGCCTTTGGCAAGCCGGAGATCTGCAGTTCTTCCTTAGGCGCGTCTGTCAACTCGCTGGTTTCTTCCCAGAAGAAATGCGGATGATCGTCTACGCGGGTGTCGAAATACGACTTGGTGCCGTCGACCATGACCTCGCGGATAAGGCCAACCTCACAAAATGCCTTGAGTGTATTGTAGATCGTCGCGAGCGAGACGCTGTCACCACTTTCTTTGACGGCGTCATGCAGACTTTCTGCCGTGATGTGGCGGTGCTGGCCGTCGCCGACAAGAAGCTCAGCCAACGCAACGCGCTGCCGGGTTGGGCGCAAGCCCGCGCCATCCAGCCAATCTGCCCCACGTCTTTCTGTTTCTGCCGTCATCGCACTACCTATGTTTCTTCCCAATATATAAGGGCTTTGGACGGCAAGTTTCAAATAAATTCAGCGAACTCTCGGGCTTGTGGCCCACTTGCACGTGGCAAACTGCCAATGCTAGAGGGGGCTGACGTTAAGAACGCATCATATCGGGGACGGCGGCGGATGTCAGATTATCCAACCAGTTTTGGCAAGGAAGACTTGTTGAAATGCGCACGAGGCGAGTTATTCGGACCGGGCAATGCTCAGCTTCCGCTGCCGCCCATGCTGATGATGGACCGCATCACTGATATCAGCGGGGATGGCGGGGCCAACGGAAAAGGTCATGTTGTCGCAGAGTTCGACATCACGCCGGATTTGTGGTTTTTTGAGTGTCACTTCCCTGGGAACCCGGTGATGCCGGGGTGCCTCGGGCTCGACGGGTTGTGGCAGCTGACCGGTTTCAACTTGGGTTGGCGCGGTTGGCAGGGTCAGGGCTTTGCCCTTGGCGTCGGTGAGGTCAAGCTGACTGGGATGGTCAAACCTGACCGAGAAATGATTACATATTACGTGGATTTCACACGGGTGATAGATCGCCGGCTAAAGATGGGCGTTGCCGATGGACGTGTCGAGGCTGATGGCGAGGTCATCTACCAAGTCAAGGACATGAAGGTCGGTTTGGCTGTGGCCGAAGACAACTGATCTGTCCAAAATAGGAGGCGATGATGCGCCGCGTAGTCATTACTGGATTGGGGATCGTCTCCCCGATCGGAAACTCGGCTTCCGAGGTTGCCGCGGCTTTGAAGGCCGGTACGTCGGGTGTAGAATCGTCTCAGGACATGATCGAGCACGGGTTTCGGAGTCAGGTTGCCGGCACACTGAAAATCGACGTTACAGAGCACGTGGACAAACGCAAACTGCGTTTCATGGGACCGGGTGCGGCCTATGCCCATATCGCAATGGAGCAGGCGATTGCAGATGCGGGCCTGGAGGACGGCGATGTGATTAACCCCCGGACGGGACTGATTGCGGGCTCCGGCGGGCCATCGACCTCGTCAATGCTGGCGGCCCACCAGACGGTGCTGGAAAAGGGGGCGCCCAAGCGGATTGGTCCGTTTGCGGTTCCGAAATGCATGAGTTCGACGATCAGTGCCAATCTGAGCACGGCGTTTCAAATAAAGGGCATCAACTATTCGATCACGTCCGCCTGCTCTACGTCGCTGCACTGCATCGGTTCTGCGGCAGAGCAGATCATGATGGGCAAACAGGATGTAATGTTTGCGGGCGGCGCCGAAGAGTTGGACTGGACGCTGTCCTGCCTCTTCGACGCGATGGGCGCCATGTCTTCGAAATATAACGACACGCCGACAAAGGCCTCTCGCGCGTTCGATGCGGATCGCGATGGGTTTGTCATTGCAGGCGGTGGCGGGATCGTTGTGCTTGAAAGCCTCGAACATGCTCAAGCACGTGGGGCCAAGATCTACGCGGAGGTCACCGGCTTCGCGGCGACCTCTGACGGCCACGACATGGTTGCCCCGTCCGGTGAAGGCGGCGAGCGGGCCATGCGGCTTGCGCTGGATACCATCCCGGACGGGCGTACGGTAAGCTACATCAACGCGCACGGTACCTCTACGCCTGTGGGCGATGTGGGCGAGGTAGAAGCGGTGCGGCGTGTCTTCGGTGACGGATCAACACCGCCGATCAGTTCCACCAAGTCAATGACCGGCCATTCCCAAGGTGCGACCGGCGCGCAAGAGGCAATCTATTGTCTGTTGATGCTGCAGGATGATTTTATTGCCCCATCAATCAATGTGGAGACTCTGGACGAGGCGCTTAAACCAGAGGAAATCGCAACCAGCACCGTCATGGATGCTGGTCTGGACACCGTTATGACCAACTCATTCGGGTTTGGCGGGACAAACGGGTCCATGTTGCTGAGCAAGTTTAAAGGATAAAAGATGGCCGATCTGATGAAAGGCAAGCGTGGCCTGATCATGGGCGTCGCAAATGAAAGATCCATCGCGTGGGGCATAGCGAAGGCCATGTCCGAAGAAGGCGCGGAGCTTGCCTTTTCCTATCAGGGTGACGCATTTGGTAAACGGGTTCAGCCGCTCGCAGAGAGCCTTGGCAGCGATATCCTGATCGATGTGGACGTGACAGATGATGCATCGCTGGACGCCTGTTTTGCGAAGCTGGCGGACGAGTGGGGTAGCATCGACTTCGTCGTTCACGCCATTGCCTATTCCGACAAGAACGAGCTGACGGGCCGTTTTATCAATACGACGCGGGACAACTTCAAGAACTCGCTGACGATCTCCTGCTATTCATTGATTGATGTGGCCCGGCGCGCGTCCGCGCTGATGCCAAACGGTGGCACGATCCTGACTCTCACTTACCAGGGGTCCAATAGAGTGACGCCGTTCTACAACGTCATGGGGGTTGCCAAGGCGGCGTTGGAATCTGCCGTCCGTTATCTAGCGAACGATCTTGGGCCCGAAGGGATCCGGGTTAACGCGATTTCGCCCGGACCTATGAAGACGCTTGCGGGGGCTGCCATCGGGGGGGCGCGGCGGACATTCCGGCAAACCGAGGCCAACGCGCCCATGCGTGCGAACGCGACACTTCAAGCCGTTGGTGGCACAGCCGTCTACCTTGCATCTGATCACGGGGCTTGCACGACGGGTGAGATTATTCGTGTCGATGGCGGCTACCACGTCCTCGGCATGCCGCAGAGCGAAAACCTTTAACTTTTAGGCGGCAATTCCGAAGTCGCCACAATCGCACCGCAAGATTGCCAGATTTTGCCTTCAACCTGTCACACGTTCAGTGGTGAGGTGATGATGCTGGTCCTGGGTGGCGCATCTTTTTTGTTCCTTATGATGTATCTCATTGTAAGGGCCGGATTCAGCAACCAAGGCGCTTTGAATATCGTAGGATTGGATCCTCAAGGCGTTTTCCTTGCGATCATCGCAATCGGAGCCGCCGTTTACTATCTTGGACCGCTTTATGGAATCGCTGTCACGCTGAGTGTGATGATCCATGAATTCGGACATGTGGTGGCGTTCAGAATAGCAGGCCATGAGGACGCGCGGTTCCGGTTGGTCCCCCTTATGGGCGGTATCGCGATTTCTGATATGGCTCCACGCACGCAAGCAGACGATTTCTTCATCACGCTGATGGGCCCCGGCATCTGCATCGTACCGATGGTGGCCGCGTTCATTCTGTCCGATCTCACTTTCCAGACTTTCCCTCAAGCGTCTCAGTTTCTCTGGATATTTGCAGTTGCGACCGGTGCGCTCAATTTTTTCAATCTGCTGCCGTTTTGGCCTCTAGATGGTGGGCGGTGCCTTCGGATTGTCACCGACGCCTTTGCACCGCGCGCGACTACTGCAATCACGCTGGGAATGAGCGCAGTTTGTGCAGCGCTGGCCTTTCATCTCGACTCCATCGCGCTGACGATCTTCTCGCTTCTGGGTATCCAATCCCTCTGGTTCGGACGGGGTTTGGACCTTGACCAGACCCGGCTCAGCATCGGGCAGGGGGTCTTGTCGGTGTCCGCATATGTCATGACCTCAGCCGTGCATTTCGTGGGTGGCGTTCAGATGATCTTCTGGATCATTGCCTGACCCATCTTTGAGGTTTTCCCGATCGGTGTGCTGTGCAAACCTGTTTGCAAAACAGGGGGAGCCGTCATGCCGATCACGACCTGCATTTTTGATGCGTACGGGACTTTGTTTGACGTAACCGCTGCAGCGCGGCAGGCCGCCACTGAGCCCGGCCGCGATGCGTTGGCATCCTGTTGGCAGGCTTTGGCGACCGATTGGCGGTTAAAGCAGCTTCAATACACATGGTTGCGGGCGATCACTGGCGCACACACGGATTTCTGGCAGGTCACGCAAGACGGTCTCGACTGGGCGATGGAGTCTCAGGGGCTAAGCGACACGGACCTCCGCGCGCGTCTTCTTCAGCTTTACTGGGAGTTGGAAGCCTATCCCGAGGTTCCGGTGATGTTGAGCGCTTTGAAGACGGCGGGGTTGAGTACAGCTATTTTGTCGAATGGATCGCCTGAGATGCTGGACGGCGCCGTAAAATCGGCGGGGCTGTCGGACGTTCTGGATGACGTGCTGAGTGTCGAGAGCGTCGGGATCTTCAAGCCGGATTCGTCGGTTTACCAACTGGTTCTGGACAGGTTTAAATGCAGCACCGAGAACGTTCTTTTCGTCTCCTCCAACGGGTGGGACGCTGCGTCCGCGGCAGGCTTTGGGTTTGTCACATCCTGGGTGAACCGGGCATCCGAACCGGTTGATCGCCTGCCTTGGACACCAGCACATATTCTGAGCGATTTGACGTCCATCCCGAATCTTGCGGGGCGCGCATGATGATCGATACCGTGGTGCGGCACTTTAAGACGGATGACGGTTTGCAGCTGGCCTATGCTGATGAGGGAACCGGTACGCCGCTTCTCTGTCTGGCGGGTCTGACGCGCAATATGCGGGACTTCGAGCCGGTTCGCAGCGCGTTTGCTGAAAAGGTTCGGGTGATCCGGCTCGACAGTCGCGGACGCGGTCTCTCGGAGTTTGATAGTAACTATCAGAACTACAATATTCCGCGCGAGGCGCAGGATGCGCTGGCGCTGATGGACCATCTGGGGCTGGAGAAGGCTGCAATCCTCGGTACCTCCCGAGGCGGCTTGATCGCCATGACCCTTGCTGCCGGACACAAGGATCGCTTGGCTGGTGTTGTTCTTAATGACATTGGTCCGGTGATCGAAGAAGAAGGCCTGACCTACATTTCAAGCTATCTCGGGCGGCGACCAGGATATCAGTCCTACGATCACGCAGCCGAAAACCTTCAAAGCAAGATGGGCGAGATGTTCCCGAGGGTATCTCTTGCCTCTTGGCGTATCTATGCGGAGCGTCTTTGGATCGAAGGGCCCGAGGAGCTCGAGTTGCGATATGATCCGGCTTTGCGGACCGCTGTCGAAGAAAGCTCTCAGGCTGGGCCCATGCCCGATCTCTGGCCGCTCTATGAGATGCTGCAAGGCATTCCAGTCACGATCCTGAGGGGGGCAAATTCGAATATCCTCTCGCGAGCAAATGCGGACCGGATGCAGGCCCGTCACGATCAGGCAACGTATGTCGAGGTTCCAGATCGTGGTCATGTCCCGTTTTTGGATGAGCCGATTGCGGTGACGGCGATTGCCGAGTTCCTGGAGAGGGTCACATGAATATTGACATGATCACGGCGTCGGCAGAGCGGGGGGCGGGGCAGGTCCGACGCACGCCTCTGCTCAACTCCCCCTTTATTGACGACCTCGCGGGTCGCCGCGTTTTCGTGAAAGCTGAGGCGCTACAACATACCGGTTCGTTCAAGTATCGCGGCGCGTGGTCCGCACTGTCGGCCTTGGGGCACAATGCCCTGCGCGCTGGTGTGATAGCATTTTCGAGCGGCAATCATGCACAGGGTATCGCCCTTGCAGCCAAGGAGCATGAGACGACAGCAGTCATTGTCATGCCCTCGGACGCGCCAAGCCTTAAGATCGAAAACACGCGAGCGCTTGGCGCCGAAGTGGTGTTGTATGACCGGGCTGGCGAGGACCGGGACGAGATCGGAGCGCGCCTTGCAAAGGAACGTGGACTGACCTTGGTGAAGCCCTTCGACGAGCCACAAGTGATCGCAGGACAAGGTACCGCGGGTTTAGAGATCGCGGAGCAGGCAGCCGAATTTGGTGTCGATGCCGCAGAGGTTCTGGTGTGTTGCGGAGGCGGTGGACTAACCTCCGGTATTGCGCTGGCCTTGGCAGATCGTGCACCCGCCATGAAGGTACGGCCCGTTGAGCCGGTGGATTTCGATGACGTCACACGCTCGCTAGCAAGCGGACAGATCGAGCGGAACGAAAAGACCTCCGGTTCGCTTTGCGATGCGATCATTACGCCGCAACCGGGCCAGATCACATTTCCTCTGATGCAGAAGCTGTGCGGTCCGGGCATCGTGGTTCCGGAAGAAGATTGTCTGCGCGCAATGGCCGTGGCGTTTATGCGGCTGAAGCTTGTGTTGGAACCGGGCGGCGCGATCGCTTTTGCGGCCGCGCTTTATCATGGCGATACACTGACGAGCGATCCGGTGATCGCGGTGGCATCTGGCGGCAATGTCGATGCGGATATCTTTCGTATGGCGTTGGAGAAGTATGGGAGCGATTTATGACCCGCTTCACAATCGCCAGTTTCAACGTGAAGAACCTGATTGGCCCCGAGCAGGAGTACTACCGCTTCGAGCAGTACACCGAAGAAGAACATGCGTGGAAAGAGGATTGGCTTGCTGATCAAGTGCTCTCACTGAACGCCGATATCGTCGGCTTTCAGGAGATTTTCGAAAGATCAGCTTTGCAGGCGGTAATCGCCGAGGCGGACCGTAGAGGCCGCGCGTCGAACGAAGATGTCGTACCGGACCCAAATAAGCGCTACGCGCGAAAGGCGATCTTCCGCAAACTGGCGTACCGGGACTATGGCGATGCCGCCCTGGCCTTTGCGCCCAATACCAATGACGGTGAGCCAGGTCAGCGGCGCCCCGGTCTGGCACTGCTGTCCAGATTCGGTTTTGTCGGTACGCCAGAGATCATTCAGGAGATCGACCCGGCGCAGGAGATCGACTTTGATCTGATGGGTGGTGGTGACGGGGGGACGTTTCGGCTGAACCGTCTGTCCCGCCCGCTTTTGAAAGCGCGGATACCGATTGGGGATACGGTCATCACGGTTTTTAACTGCCATCTTAAATCGAAACTTGGGGAATACCCGCGTCCGGCAGATGGTGCGCCCGCGCCCGAGGTTGATCTGCTGAATTACGATCCCGTGGGTCGGGCCTTGGGGTCGCTTCGGGCGGCTGTCCGGCGCATGGCAGAGGCCCACGTGTTGCGCGCGCTTGTTGTTGAAGAGATCAATGCAGGTTTCCCAACGATCGTCATGGGCGACTTTAATGACGGCGAGCATGCTGTTTCTTCAGAGATCATCTCTGGCGAGCGCCCGTTCAAGAATTACGCTTGGATGCGCCGCCACGATGCCGAACGGGCGAATGACAGATACAGCGAGGAAGAGGCGCAGAAAATCAAAGCGGATATTGAGCGCGTGATGTTGCAGTCTTGTGAGAAGCTCTTCATCAGGACATCCCTTCGCGACATGATCTATACGACTGCATTTGGTGGTGTTTTCGAATCCATCGATCAGATCCTGCTGTCGCAACACTTCTTGGACGGATCGGGCCAAATCGGTGAGATGGAGTACTTCAGTGTATTCAACGATCACCTGACCGATGGGTCACATGCAGAGGCGCCTTATAATAAGTTGGCGTCCGACCACGGACAGATCATGGCGCATTTGCGGTTGTTCGACGATCAGCCTTAAGGCTGTTTGTGTAGAAAACCCACGACACGAGCATCAAAAGCATCGCCAGCAGGAAGGGGGCGCCCGGCAGGTCGAGCGGTGTATCCTCGCTTGTAAACGTCGAGAAGACGCGCGTCATGATCAGCGGCGTGGCGATCATTCCAATGGCGTTGATCGACGCCAGAACCCCCTGAAGCTCCCCCTGCTGATCGTCTGCTGCCCGACCTGACATGACACCTTGAAGCGCCGGAGCGACAACCGCGCCAAACGCGGCGAGAGGCGTGAGCACCAATAGCATCCAGCCCTGCGTTGCGAAGCCAAAGAGTGTCAGGGTCAGGACGTTGTAGAGAAGTCCCCAGTAGACCGTTCGGACCTCTCCAAGAAAGCGGATGACGATGCGAATGAGATAGCCTTGGGTCACCGCCATCGAGACGCCGTATAAAGCGAGGGACGCGCCGATCATGCGGGGGCCCCAGTCGAAGGCGGCTTGGGTGTGATAGGCCCAGATCGCCGGATAAACCATGTTCGAGATCTGGTAAAAGAAGTAGACGGCCAGCAACAGGCTGAGCCCGGGCAGCGCCCCGATATGCTTCAAGCCGCCAGCCGGGTTCGCGCGCGACCATCGGAATGGCCGGCGTTTGTCCGGTGTCACGGTTTCCGGCAGCACGAAATAGCCGAAGATAAAGTTTGCGCCCGCAAGAATTGCGGCTGCGTAGAAGGGCGCACGAGGACCAAGCTCCGCCAGTAGGCCCCCTATGATGGGGCCCAGTACGAAGCCAACGCCAAACCCCGCCGAGATCAGTCCGAAGTTCTGTGCCTTCTTCTCACGGGGTGAAATATCAGCCATGAAGGCGCTGGCCGTTGACTGTGTGGCCGCGGTGATCCCGCGGATGATGCGTCCGACCAACAGCAGCCAAATTGTTCCGGCCAGGGCCATCAGAATGTAGTCAAAGGCCATGACAGCGGTTGATGTCAGAAGAACAGGCCTGCGCCCTAAACGATCACTTAGATTTCCAAGCGTTGGACTGAACAGAAATTGCATCACGGCGAATGTCGCCGACAGGATACCGCCCCAGACCGCTGCGTCCGAAATGGAAGTCTCGCGCACATCCATGATCAGTTCTGGCATAACCGGAAGAATGAGACCGATGCCCATCGCGTCGATCATCACTGTGATCAGAATGAACGTAACGGGAAGGTTGCGGAACATACATGCTCGGTTTGACTAGAGCGTGACCATGCCCGCAGTCTGACAACGGATCAAGCCGGGACGTGACCAATGCTGTGCAAGAACTCCGTCAACGCATCTGCGTATACCTCGGGCTGTTCGACGCAGGGTAAGTGTCCTGCGCCACGGATCAATTGAAACCGGCTGCCTTTGATGAGCTCTTGCGTTTCACGCACCAGATCAGGCGGGGATGCCCCGTCTTCGCTGCCCGCAATAGCCAGCGTTGGCAATGTCAGCCCCGCGGTGGTCGTGTAGAAATCCGTCCCCGCGATGGCCGCACAGCAGCCCGCGTAACCATCGACAGGTGTATCGACCAACATTTGTCGCCATCGCGCCACTTCCGGCGACATGCGGAAACGCTTGGAAAACCACCGCTCCATGACGCTGTCGGCGATGCCCGCCAGCCCGTCTTTTTGGATGGCATCAATGCGGTCCTGCCACATCTGCGCGGTGCCCATTTTTGCGGCCGTGTTCGATAAAACCAGACCGCGCACAAGATCGAGTCGCTTGGTGGCCAGACCTTGAGCCACCATGCCGCCGATAGAGAGACCAATGAAGACGCAATCCCTGACCTGAAGGTGGTCCAGAAGACGTTCCGCGTCTCGGATCAAGGCGCCCATCGAATAGGGGCCTGTCGGCACGTCAGAACCGCCATGTCCGCGCATATCATAGCGGATCAGTCTCAATCCATTTGGAAGCAAAGGGATGATCTGATCCCAAAGCGCATGGGTGGTGCCGAGCGAATTTGCGAAGACCACTGGCGGCCCTGTCTCAGATCCATCTTCCTGAACCCGAAGCGAGATATCCCCCAGATCAACGATCACCACTGTCTCCTCAGTAAGGTAGGCCCACGTAGTTCTCGGCCAATTCGGTCTGCGCTGCAACGGAGGTTTCGATGTGATCCAACTCCGCTTCCTGTATGCGCTGATCGAACGCGCTCTGATCGGGGAAACGGTGCAACTTGGTTGTCATCCACCACGAGAACCGCACCGATTTCCAGACACGTGCCAGAGCATTGGCAGAGTAGGCGTCGATCCCTGACTGATCCTTATGCGTGTAATAGGTCTGCAAGCCGGTAGACAAGTAATGGACATCAGAGATCGCGAGATTTAGCCCCTTGGCACCCGTTGGCGGGACAATGTGGGCCGCGTCGCCGACGAGAAACAGGCGTCCCCATCGCATCGGCTCGGCGACGTAGGATCGGAGAGGCGCGATTGATTTCTCGATGCTTGGTCCTGTTGTGATCTTGTCCGCCGCTTCTTCCGGAATGCGGCGCTTCAACTCGTCCCAAAATGCGTTGTCGGACCATGCGTCCAGTGGATCATCCACAGGGGCTTGAATGTAGTAGCGGCTGAGTTTGCTGTTGCGCATGGAGCAGAGCGCAAAGCCACGCTCGTGATTTGCATAGATCAACTCATCGCTAACCGGCGGCGTTTCAGAGAGAATACCCAGCCACCCAAACGGATAAACGCGCTCATATTCCCGCAAGACATTCTTCGGGATACAAGTGCGGCTGACGCCATGAAACCCATCACAGCCCACCACGAAATCGCAGTCGATGCGCTGCTCCGTTCCGTCTTTCTCATAGGTCACGTAGGGCTTGTCTGTATCAAGATCCTGTGGGGTGACGGACAGGGCTTCCTCAATAACAATGCCGTCCATCCGGTCCCGAGCATCGTATAGATCGTGGGTTACCTGCGTCTGCCCATAGACCATCACCCGCTTGCCAATGAGCGCGTCGAAATCAATGCGGAACCCTCTATTTTGTGTGGCAAGATAAGTGCCGCTGTGGACATAGCCTTCCGCATCCATACGTTTGCCGACACCTGCTTTCCGCAGCATCTCGACGCTGCCCCATTCCAATACACCGGCGCGGATCCGCGACAAAACATAGGACCGGGCGCGTCGCTCGAGCACGACCGTGTCGATCCCGGCCCTGTGGAGGAGCTGAGATAACAGAAGCCCGGATGGACCGCCCCCGATGATGACAACCTGAGTACGCATAAAAATCCTCCCTTGGAATGAGTACGCAATTTTAGTTGTCAACGTCAATCAAATTGCAATTCCACTTGCGAGTCGATTCCGACCTCGCGAAAGCTGCGCGATGAGACTGTTGGAAGGATGCGATGTGACCAAGATAAAAGCCGCTGTTTGCCGAACCTTCGGCGCGCCGCTCACCGTGGAAGAGGTCGACCTGCGTGCGCCGCAGGATGACGAGGTTGAGGTCACCCTGAGCGCTTGCGCCATCTGTCATTCGGACCTGTCCTACATGGATGGCGGTTGGGGTGGTACATTGCCCGCTGTTTACGGTCATGAGGCTGCGGGAACGATCACAGCGCAGGGAAGCGGCGTGCGCGGCTACAGCGCGGGCGATCGCGTTCTTGTCACGTTGATCCGGTCCTGTGGCCACTGTCCATCTTGTTCTGACGCGCGCGGTGTTCAATGCTCGACCCCCTACGACAAATCGACGGGCCCGCTCGCCATGTCCGATGGGGGCACGTTGGAACACGGGCTGGCCTGTGGCGCGTTTGCGGAGAAAGTTGTCGTTCACCACAGCCAGATTGTGAAAATCCCTGAAACCATGCCGATGGATGCGGCCAGTCTTTTGTCCTGCGGGGTCATCACTGGGCTAGGTGCTGTTGTGAACACAGCCCGTATCCGCCCCGGTCAAACTGTGGTCGTCATCGGGGCTGGTGGGGTTGGACTGAATGCGATCCAGGGTGCGGACATTTCGGGCGCTGCCCGCATTATCGCAATGGATTTACTGCCGGAAAAGCTTGAGGACGCGAAAGATTTTGGCGCGACAGACACTATTTTGGCAGATGCCCCGAAGCCGTGGAAGGAGGTATCTTCCATAACCGACGGGCGTATGGCGGATGCGGTTTTTGTGACAGTGGGCGCGCTGCCCGCTTATGATCTGGCGCTGCGTCTGCTGGCCCCACACGGCGATGCTTACATCGTTGGATTGCCACATTCCGGGCAGATGAGCGAATACGAACCGGTCGTCTTAGGCGCGCTTGGACAGGGCCTGAAGGGGTCCAAGATGGGTGACGTGGTGCTCAGGCGTGACATTCCGTGGATGGTCGATCTCTATCAGCAAGGGCGGCTGAAGCTGGATGAATTGATATCGGGTAGATGGTCTCTTGATCAGATCAATGAGGCGATTGCGGATACTAGGACCGGGGCTGCACGTCGCAATGTGATCGTCTTCGAATGAAACTCCGCGAGCTTGAGATATTCGTCACCGCGCCCCCCGCACCCGGCTGGGGCGGTCGATATTGGATCCTCGTCCGCCTGACAACAAATGACGGCATCACCGGCATTGGGGAGGTTTACGCCGCATCCACAGGGCCGGACGCCATGCGTGCGGTTATCTCTGACGTGTTTGCGCGCCACTTCGAGGGGGAGACACCAGAAAACATCGAACGGCTTTATCGTCGGGTTTATTCGTCTGGGTTCACGCAGCGCCCGGACCTCACTGTGATGGGCGCATTTTCGGGGCTCGAAATGGCGTGCTGGGATATTCTGGGCAAGGCGCGGGATCGCCCGGTTTGGGCCCTGCTTGGCGGCAAGATGAACGAGCGCGTGCGGGCCTATACCTATCTCTATCCTTTGCCTCATCATGATATGACCGATTTCTGGACGGCGCCTGACTTGGCTGCTGAAGCTGCGCTGGATGCGGTGAACCGTGGCTACACGGCTGTGAAGTTCGATCCGGCGGGGCCCTATACGATGCGGGGCGGTCACCAACCGGCCATGTCAGACATCAGCCGATCGGTCGCCTTTTGCAAAGCGATCCGGGACGCCGTCGGGGACAAAGCGGACCTTTTGTTTGGGACCCACGGTCAGTTCACAACGTCCGGTGCGATACGTTTGGGGCAAGCGCTCGAACCCTATGCGCCGCTGTGGTTTGAAGAGCCGATCCCGCCCGACAACCTTCTGGAATTTGCGCGGGTCGCTGACGCTGTACGGATACCAGTTGCAACGGGTGAACGGTTGGTTGGGAAATCGGAATTTGCGACCGTGCTGAAATCGGGTGGCGCCAAGATCCTGCAGCCTGCATTGGGACGTGTCGGCGGTATCTGGGAGGCAAAGAAAATCGCGGCAGTTGCCGAGGTGTTCAATGCAGAAATGGCACCGCATCTTTATGCAGGACCGGTCGAATGGGCGGCAAACATCCACTTTGCGACTTCAATTCCCAATCTGTTGATGGCTGAGACGATCGAGACACAGTTTCATACGGATCTCATCTCGGGCGCACTTAAGGTAGAGGGTGGCTATGTTACGCCACCGGATACCCCGGGGCTGGGGATTGAGTTGGATGAGGTGGTCATCGCCGAGAACCCTTATGACGGCGACAGGCTTCATCTGGAAATGCAGGACGCGCCCTGTGACTATCAGAATGGGAACAGTTTTGCTGGCGGCGCCCCGCCTGAGATCGACTAGCAGGCGCTAGCGTGCGTTTTCGTGGGCAAGCCTTTGGCGCGCGACGACTTCGTTGTGATCGGTGCGCTTTTGGTCGGTTAGGCTGGCTTCGACGTAGCTTAGATGCGCTTCAATGGCTTCGCGCGTACCCTCCGGGTCCCGGCGCATGAGGCAATCCCGAATGTTTCGATGTTGATCCAGTAGCATGTCGCGGGTGGTGCGTTGTTTGAACATAACGCGGCGATTATAGAACACGCCCTCACGCAGCATCTGAAACATTGCGCGCATCATATGCAGCATTATGACGTTGTGACTGGCCTCAATGATGGCGAGGTGAAATTCAGCATCAAGTTGAGCTTCCTCGGTTGGGTCTCTTTTCGAGTGAGCCGTTTCCATCTTGCGAAAAATCGTATCGATGACCTTCAGATCAGTATCGGAGGCATGGCGCGCGGCGCGCTCGCCTGCCAGCCCTTCCATATCCCTGCGAAAAGAAACGTAGTCGAACACGGCTTCATCATGGGCTGCGAAGAGTTGCACCAATGCGTCCGAAAACGCGGCTCCCAATACGTCAGCCACATAGATGCCCGCGCCCGCCTTCGTCGCCAATAGTCCCCGGGTCTGCAGATCCGCGACCGCCTCCCGCAAGGATGGGCGTGAGACGCCCATCTTTTCCGACAGTTCGCGTTCTGACGGAAGACGCTCGCCCGGGCGCAAAATGCCCCGCAGGATCAGAAGCTCAATCTGCTGAACAACGGATTGTGACAGCTTTTCTGCTGCAATCTTTTCGAAAGGCATCGCGAAACTCCGGAATTGGCTATAACTTATGACCAATTGAAGGTCGGGCAAAGCGAAATCCGTAGCTCTGACCTGCGGGTCAGTATTGGAGGTTTCGAAATGCGCGGTCTTCTCGTTTTGCTTTTGCTGGCAAGCCCGGCGCTCGCCGACCAAGCTGTTATTGAAGATGCAAGCGCGCGTAAATCCGGCGACAGTTGGAGCTTCAGCGTCACGATCAGCCACCCCGATACGGGCTGGGATCACTACGCCGACGGGTGGTCGGTGAACGCGCCTGATGGAACTGAGTTGGGTTACCGCGTTCTGGCGCACCCCCATGAGAACGAGCAACCATTTACCCGATCTCTGGGTGGTGTGGTGGTACCAGAGGGTGTCACACAAGTGATCATCCGCGCCCATGACAGCGTGCATGGTTGGTCTGACGAGACCTACACGCTCGACTTACCCTAGATATGCCTCCCTATGGACCATTCCAAAACGTAGTGCATCACTGTAGGATCATTTGGAAGACGATGCCTGACAGGACCGCCCCAGAGACCCCGAGGCTGAGGTAGAGCGCGAATACACCCTTTTTCACCAGTGACCATACGGCTGCCATCGCGGGGATCGAGCTGACGGAGCCCGCGATCATGAACGACATGGCGGCGCCATCGCTCATGCCCTGTTCGATAAAACCGGCCAGCAGGGGGGGCGCGACATAGCCGTTGAGGTAAGCGGGCATGCCCACAAGCGCGGCGGTGACAATCGGTCCGATGCCTTCGCCGCCGACAACACCCGCGATCAGGTCAGCAGGTACGTAATGGACCAAGAGCGCCTCAAGCGTATAGGCCAGTGCGAGCCATTTGATCAGGAAAAGTGCATTTTCTCTAAACGATGTTCGGAAGATCTCCCGGCGCGGTGCATCGGTCCACATCGTCCAGACAGGCCGACCGGAAACGGGCGAGGGTCCGCATCCGCAGACACTTGTCGTGTAGCTGCGCAGGGGATCGGTAATGAACCCGCGTGATGCTACGAACTTCACTGCGAAGCCACCAAAAAGGCCCAGAGCAACGGCGGAGATGGCTTTGGCTAAGGCGAAGGGCCATCCGAGTGCTGCCGCGGTAATCAAAAGCGTGGGTGGGTCGATCAAAGGGGACGAAAGCCAGAATGCCATGACAGCAGAGAGCGGCGCGCCCAAGGCTAGAAGTCCTGCGATAAAGGGGATGACCTCGCACGAACAGAACGGCGCGAGACCGCCAAGAAGGGCCGCAAGAAAGATCATGCGCGTTTCCCGACCTTTGAAGGCTTCCGCGATCATGGCCTCTGCGCCCGCTGCTTTCAGATAGGCAATCGTTACAACTGCAAAGACGATGAATGGCAGCGTGTTCAGGAAGGCACGAATGGAGAAGTCGACCACAGTGCCAACCATGTCAGGATCGAAAATAGCAACAAGGACAGGGACCGCGACAACGACGGTCCAAGGGGATTTCAGAGAATTGAGCCATATGCGCCAATGTCGTCTTGGGCTTTGTGTGAGGTCAGCCATTGTTCGCTGCCTTCCGAGCCACGTCCGCGCAGCATTCCTGCAGGATGAAATCCGATAGCGCTTCCAGTGCGGCGTAGTCTGCTCGGTTCAGTGTGGTTCGTCCGACCCGCTCTTGTTTTACCAAACCCGATCCAACCAGAAATTTCAGGTGATGCGCCAATGTCGTCGGTGCGATATCCGTACGAGACTGAAGATCGCTGACCGCGAGGCCATCTTCGCCCGCACGAATAAGGACGCGCAGAACTTTCAGACGCTGCTCCGATCCCATGGCTGCGAAACCTTGTGCTGCTTCTTCCCAGATCATTTTCACGCCTCAAAAGAATCTATTAAACTAGTTATATAGTTTTATCTGATTAAGGTAAAGTAGCAGTATGAAGAGGTCAGTCTGTGGGCTTAGGCTCGGCCTTCTCGCAGCCAAGCGCCGATGGTGAGCAAGGCTGCGATGGCCAGAAACAGCCAGGCCGAGATCAATGGCGTGATAGTGACAGATGTTGTCAGGTAGGCATTGCGTGGAGTCAGACCTATCCAGTTGCGGCCCGCTGCGTTGCGCCCCTCCCCAACCAGACGAAGGTTTGGAATGCCCTCCTCAAGCCGCAGGATGCCGCCACGCGTGGCCTCTACAAATGGGGCAAGCTTTTCACCGGACGCGATGGTTTCGATGAATTCCCGTGGCGCTGATGGTCCCAAAGCAATCACGGCGTTTTCCTCGCCTTCCGCCAAGCGGTAAAGTCCTGGCTCTGGCCCTTCGAATTCGGCGACATAGCGACCTGGCTGGGCTTCATCCAGTTGAAGCTCTGTCTCGGTTCCATCCGGTGCGGTTATCTTAACGCTGCCGATCTCTTCCGACAGTGTTCGACGTGTGATTGTCATCGTCTGGCCCTCGGCGGTCGCCGTCAAGGCTTCCTCCTCAAGGTCGGGTTCCTTCATCATCCAATGGGCAAGACGACGCAACAATTCCAGCTGAGGCCCGCCGCCTTCAAATCCCCGGTGCCACAGCCACGCATGGTCCGATGCCAGCAATGCGACGCGGCCTTCACCGACCCGGTCCAGTGTCAGAAGGGGTTTATCTTCTATTCCCGTCATCACTGTTTGGCCCGCGTTCTCCTCAACTTCGATCTGACGCATCCAGCGCCCCCATCCGGGAACGCCATCTTCAGCTTCACGTGGTGCCAAATCCGCCAGACCTTCGGTCACCGGATGGCGCGCGCCAAGTTCTGAGATTTCCGGCACGAAACCTTCTTCGATTACACGGGCGGTCGGTTGGGCGGGAATTATTTCGCCCAAAGCCGATCTGTAGATGCTGTCGGCACTCGCAAAATCAGGGCCAGCCGCCACCAAGACAGCCCCACCGTTTTCCACGTAATCTCGGATCGAGTCGAAGTAGAGACCCGGAAGAATTCCCCGGCGCTTATACCTGTCGAAAATGATCAAATCGAACTCATCGACCTTTTCCATAAATAGCTCACGGGTCGGAAACGCGATAAGTGACAGCTCCGAAACCGGGACGCCGTCCTGCTTTTCAGGCGGCCTGAGGATGGTGAAGTGCACCAGATCCACGGCTGCGTCAGACTTTAGCAGATTGCGCCATGTCCGTTCGCCGGCATGCGGCTCTCCGGATACCAGCAAAACACGCAAGCGATCGCGGACGCCATTGATCTGAACAACAGCGGCGTTGTTTCGATCCGTAAGTTCGCTATCGGTCGCGGCGACCTCAAACTGGAGAACATTCATACCGCCATGGGGCAAGGTTACCGGCAGTTCCAGATCTTCACCGATAGGCACTTGGAATTGCAGAGGGTCGCCGCCATCGACAGTGATCGTCAGTTCCGCGCGCTCCGGGATATCTTCAGGCACGGCGCCCTGATCTTCGATGTGAAGCGTCAGCGTTATCTCTTCGCCAAGGATTGCAAACGCGGGCGCATTGCGAACGATAAGGCGGCGATCCCAATCCGTATCGCGCCCCGTTAGAAGCGTATGAAACGGCGCATTGATTTCCGGCGCGCGGATCGTGTCATGAAGCTGGCCGTCCGTCACCATAATCGTCCCTGCGATCCGGGAGGCCGGTTCTTCGGACAAAACATCGCTCAGCGCGGTCATTAACTCGGTGCCGGCATCACCTGTGCCGTCAGGCACCGTGATCGTGCGAAGTTCCATACCCTGATCGGCAACAGATTGAATAAGATCTTCTACTGCTTCGGTGGCCTGGCTTGCCCGGTCGGATAGATCCTGGCTCGCGCTTTCGTCAACGACCATGACAACAATATCGCTCAGCTCATCGCGTTCTTCGCTTTGAAGCGACGGGTTTGCCAAGGCAAGCAGAAGGCACAGGCCCGCGAGCCCACGTAGCCACCATCCGGAGAGGCCGCGCCAGAGGGATAGTATGACCAGAAGTGCTACAAAAATTCCGATCGCTGCAATCGCAAACCAAGGGATAAGGGGATCGAAAATGACATCCGTCATATCAGTTCCCCAGACGATCAAGCAGGGCAGGAACATGAACCTGATCGGATTTGTAGTTGCCCGTCAGGACATGCATCACCAGATTGACGCCGAAACGGACAGCCATTTCCCGCTGCCGCTCACCTCCGTAACCGCGCCCTACGGGGTAAAGGGGCTGTCCACGTTCATCGCGGGCCCACGCGCTGGCCCAGTCATTTCCGCCAATCAGAACGGGTGTCACACCATCATTCAGATCGCGAAACGGTAGACCGTCGATCTGCTCGGCATTCGCAGGGGCGGCTTCTACCCAGACGTCGCGGCTGTCGTGGCGTCCGGGAAAGTCCTGTAGCAAGTAAAATGTCCGGGTCAGAACGTGATCCGCCGGAATGGGTTCAAGCGCTGGGATATCCAAAGGAGCCGCCAGTTGGCGCAATTTTCGCCCGGCCGGCGTGGCGGTTCCAAACCCACCGATATTTGCATCCCGCGTATCAAAGACGATCATGCCGCCGGTGCGCAGATACCGGTTGAGCCGCGCGTACGCGTCTGTTGAAGGGGTGGCCTGACCCTCAGTGACAGGCCAGTAGATCAGTGGAAAAAATGACAGTTCGTCGGTTTCGAGGTCCACCGCAACCGGCTCAATTGGTTCAACGGAGGTGCGCAGGAACAGGCTGCGCGACAGACCACGCAACCCTTCGAAGGACACGCGGTCGACGGCTGCGTCCCCAGTTTGGACATATGCCAACACGACATCACTGGTCGCCTGCAACGCCAACTCATCACCAGCGCTGGTGTCTTGCGCCTCGACGGTTGCAGGCACCAGTACGATTGCTGCCAGCAAGACTGCTGCGGCTTGGCGCGGCCCGCGCAATCGCCCGCCGACGAGAAGCGATGCCAGAATATCGATCATCAGCAATGTAAGCGCGGCCATCAGGAATGCCCCCTTAAGTGGCGTTTCTTCTGCAATTGATATGCCTTCGACACTGACGGTGTCAGGCCAGGTTGCCGCTTGCAGGACGGTGTCATCATTGATCACGTTCAAAGCCACGCGCCGGTCGTTGCCTTCGTAGAGCCCGGGCGGCAAGTCAGCGCCCAGAACCGGCTCTGCCAGCCGTTCACCGGCGACACCTGGCAACGTATCCGCCCTGCGGACTTCGCCGAAAGGGTCGATCACCTCTTCAATGGTCCATGTCGTCCCGGACAGATCCTCGGCGTCGAGTTGCGTTGGTCTGGTCGAAATTGCGAGCCGCTCCAGCATCTGAACGAAGAGACCCGAGAGCGGTAGCGTCGACCACTCCGCATTCGCGGTGACATGGAACAGAACGACCTGTCCTTGTCCCAAATCGGATCGGGTTACCAGTGGCGTTCCATCTGCCAAACTCGCGATTGTGCGATCCGCAAGAATGGGATCGGGTTCTGCAACAACCTGACTGCTGACAACGACATCGCCGGGAATGCTCAGGCCGAAAAACGGGCTATCCCGTGAGAACGCACGGAGGGTCTTGGGTTCGCCCCAACTCATCGCGCCACCGACAGAGCGTCCACCGGCCCGCAGCCGAATGGGAAGCAACGGGTCATCGTCTAGTAAATCGACCGCAGCTGTGCGCGGACCCGCAAACCGGACCAGCATCCCACCACTTTCCGCCCATTCTGCAATGGCTTCTCGCTCGCCATCGCTGAGTGTCGCCACATCTGCCAATATCAAAACGTCCGGGCTCGCCAAGAGCATATCATCCAAGGCGCCATCAATGAGGTCGGCGCTTGGGACCAGTGCTCTGCGCAGATAGAAAAGAGGTGAGAGCAAATCCTGTGCCTCTTGGTCATTGCGGCTGGCCAAGAGCGCCACCTTGCGCCGCTTCAAGCTGTCATCGGTCAGAGAGGTCGCGCCAGCGGACCGGGTTCCATCGATTTCAAACCGCCTGACCCGGTTACGCAACTCTGTCGGTAGATCTAGCTGGACCTCAAGTTCTGCAGCACCTGGTTCGAACGACGCAACAGCGCGTGCAAGCTCACGCTCAACACCGTTGGGGTCGGGTCCATATGCAACCACACCATAATCACGGGCGCCGGTGTCCGGACTTCTGATGGCGGTGACAGTGACGAGACTGTCTTCAAAGCGGGCCGGGCGCAACGCAACTACGGGACGCTGCCCCTGAATTACAGAAACAGCACCGCGATTTTCCAGCGCTTCAATAAGATCAGTGCGGCCCTCCCGTTCCAGCCCATCCGAGAACCAGATTGTTTCGAAGCCAATTTCACCAAGGCGGGTCGACCATTCTTGAACTGATGCGGTGTCTGGTTGCCACGCGCGGGGTTGAAGGCTCGGCAAGCCGGCGAGAACCGTATCTGCGGTTTGGAACACCAGATCGCCTGCAGGTAGGTCGGTAAGTGTCACGATCGCTGCGGGACGTCCCTGTCGTCCGGCATCTGCAATCAATTGCTCTACCCGCTCGATCCGGGACGGCCAATCGGCTGCACTTGCCCAGCTGCCGTCCATCACAATCAGCAGTGGTCCACGGCCATCACCGGCCTCTTTCGGATTTAGAACTGGACCGGCGAACCCAACAATCAGGGCCGCTACAGCGAGCATTCGCAACAGCAACAGCCACCACGGGGTTGTCACTGTTTGGCTTTCGTCGTCCTTCAAACCCAGCAACAGCGCGACGCCGGGGAACCGTCTGCGGATCGGAGCGGGCGGCACAGCGCGCAAGAGCCACCAAAGGATCGGCAGCGCAATCAGCGCGACAAGCAAAAGCGGCGCGGTAAAGCCAAGGGAGGAGAGACCGAACACCTAAGCCCCCCGATCCAGCGCTTGATACAGCCAAAGCATTGCACTGGCAGCGGGCGTCGATGTGTGATGGCAGTGATATTGCCATCCGGTATGGCGGGCTAGGGATTTCAGTGCTGCCTTGCGGGCCGCGAGGCGATCAAGATAGGCGTCCTTCAAGGCGCGGGCTTTCAACGTCTCGAACCTGACCGCGCCAGACATGCTTTCGAACACCGTGCGACCATCGAAAGGGAATGCCTCTTCGTCCGGGTCAAGCACCTGAACCAGCGCACCCTTGACGCCCCGATCGGTTGCGCTGGTCAACGCTTTTGAAACAGGGTCGAGATCCCCCAGAAAGTCAGACACGAAGATAGCCCGAGATCCGGCAGGCAGAACCCTTGCATTCGGCGTGCCGTAGTCGGCAGTCCCAGCGGCAGCCATCAGATGTGTGGCGATCCGGCCAAGCTGTCCTTCGCCCCGGCGTGGGGGCGTGCCACGATTTGCCAGTCCAAAGCGCTCCCCGCCCTTGTTGAGCAAGACGCAGAGAGCGAGTGCAAGGACGCGAGCCCGGTGGCCCTTCGTGGGCCGGTCGTCGCCGCCGGTGAATGTCATTGACAGGGCGTCGTCCACCCAAAGCATCACGGATTGCGCGGCCTGCCATTCTTTCTGTCGCACGAAATGGGCGTCGCTGCGGGCAGACCGTCGCCAGTCTATGTCCCGCAAACCGTCGCCTCGTTCTGCGGGACGGTATTGCCAAAACTCATCGCCCGTCCCCGCACGCCTGCGACCGTGATCGCCCAGAAGGATCGTCGCGGCCAGATGCTCTGCTTCCGCCAAAAGGGCAGGGTAGGCGCTGGCATGGGTTTCGGCGCGATGCCTGAGACCCGCAGGACTGGTGGCCGGGTCTTGGTTCACGCGGCGGCTTTCCGGGTGGATGTAGCTTCAACCACCTCGGCGATCACGTCTTTCAGTTTACGGCCTTCGGCCCGGGCCGCGAAAGACAGGGCCATGCGGTGGATCAGTACCGGCTCTGCCATGGCAATGACGTCATCATGAGACGGCACAAGCCGTCCATCCAGAAGAGCGCGCGCGCGGACCGTCAGCATCAGGGCCTGCGCAGCTCGTGGGCCTGGACCCCAAGACACGGTTTCCCGAATGACTGGGTGCGCTTCTTCCTCGTCGGGACGACAGGCACGCACCAAGTCAAGAATTTGCTCAACGATCGCGTCGCCAACTGGCATCTGGCGAACAAGATCCTGGGCTTTGATAAGTTCTGCGGCTGTGAAGACCTGATGGGACAAGGTCGTGTCGATGCCAGTCGTGGCGAGTAGAATATCTCGCTCGGTCTGGCGGTCCGGATAGGCGACTTCAATCTGAATGAGGAACCGGTCAAGTTGAGCTTCAGGAAGGGGGTATGTGCCCTCTTGCTCAATCGGGTTTTGCGTTGCGAGAACGTGGAAGGGCGCGGGCAGCGCGTGCGGTTTGCCCGCCACTGTGACGGATTTCTCCTGCATCGCCTGAAGAAGGGCTGACTGCGTTCGCGGCGAGGCGCGGTTGATCTCGTCCGCCATCAAGAGTTGCGCAAAAATTGGACCTTCGATGTAGCGAAACTGCCGTGCGCCGTCTTCACCCGTATCAAGGACCTCAGACCCCAGAATATCTGCAGGCATAAGGTCCGGTGTGAACTGGACCCGGTTGGAGGCCAGTCCCATGACGGTAGACAAGGTGTCGACCAGAAGCGTTTTGCCCAGACCCGGAAGGCCCATGAGCAGCGCATGGCCGCCGGAAAGCATCGCCGTCAAGGCAAGGTCCACGACCTCTTGCTGACCGACGATGGTCTGCCCGATGCTGGTCCGTGCCCCGCCAAGCTTTGCGCCGAGCGCTTCAATTTCTTCGACGAGGTCGTGCGCATCCGCCATGACAATCCTTTCCGTCTCGCTATATTCTTTAAATATATAAAGGCAGATATGGCGGTACGAGGGAATGGCAAAAGGAACTGGTGCACAAAAGCTTGAGCTTCCTTCAGCAGAGAGCATTGCCGCGAGCGCATCTGAGGCCTCAAAAAGCGGCATTCCCCCGGTAGAACGCTGGAATCCGCCCTTTTGTGGTGATCTCGACATGCGGATCGCCCGTGATGGGACATGGTACTACCTTGGTACACCCATTGGTCGTCCGGGCCTTGTGAAACTCTTTTCGTCAATAATCCGCAAAGATGGCGAAGATTATTTCTTGGTCACTCCGGTCGAGAAGGTGGGAATCACCGTCGACGATGCGCCGTTTGTGGCCATCGACTTCGCCGTTTCGGACGCAGGTGCAGACCAAAAACTCACCTTTGAGACCCATGTCGGGGATAAAGTGACCGCGGGGCCAGATCATCCGATCCGCGTTTTCCGCGATCCCGACACCGGCGAGCCGTCGCCCTATATCAATGTGCGTCGCAACCTTGAGGCCCTTATTGATCGCAAGAGTTTCTACCGTCTTGTCGATATTGGCGTGCATCATGACGTTGATGGGGTGTCGTGGTTTGGTCTCTGGTCCACGGGTGAATTTTTCCCGATGATCCATTCCGCTGATTTGCCAGAATAAAGTGGCCTGAACTCAGTCAACGTATTTGTGATCTTGCAGAATTGCACAGGCGCAGTTCGCCACTCGGCATTTCTTTAAAGGCGTGTGAACGCCATAAACGTACGGACCCAGTGCGAGATGTCCGTGATCATGAACCGTAGCTTTATTGCGCATATTCTTTTTAGCGCCATTTCATCAGCACTGATGTCTGCGCTGGTCTGTGCGTTGGCGACTTACAAAGTTGCGGGGTTTGGCGGCGCATTCCTGCATGTTTGGCTCGGCGGCTGGCTTTTCGCCTGGCCTGCTGCGTTTGCAGTTCTCGCGACGCTTGGACCTGCTATTCGACGCAGTGTTTACAGGGGGTGCCAATGCCCTCTTGAGGTGCCGAACTCTGCCGGTAGGAGCGCTAGTGAGCCTCGGCCCAACTCTTCCCCTGACCTGCATCTACGGTGAGCGGGACATCAAGTTTGACAACCGGCTCTGACGCGGTCTCCATCACGTCACGCACAATCTTGACGGTTTCGTCGACCGCATCTTCCGGCACCTCGAAAATCAATTCGTCATGGACCTGCAGAAGCATTTTTGCAGGCAAGTCCTTGATAGCATCAGGCATCCGGATCATCGCGCGCCGAATGACATCTGCTGCCGTTCCTTGAATTGGCGCGTTGATCGCCGCGCGGCGTGCAAACCCCGCATGCGGACCTTTTGCATTGATTTCGGGCGTGTTTATTTTCCGCCCGAAGAGGGTTTGCACGTATTCCCGCTCTTTCGCGAATGCGATCGTATCGTCCATATAGGCGCGAATGCCCGGAAAGCGCTCAAAGTAGCGGTCGATAAACCCTTGCGCTTCTTCACGCGGGATCCGCAAATTACGAGCCAGTCCAAAGCCGGAAATTCCGTAGATCACACCGAAGTTGATGGCTTTAGCCTTACGGCGCACGTCCGGCGTCATATCCTCCAGCGCGACGTCAAACATTTCGGACGCAGTCATCGCATGGATGTCGATCCCGTCTTTGAAAGCTTTCTTCAGTGCCGGGATATCTGCGATATGCGCCAGAATACGCAATTCGATCTGCGAGTAATCGAGTGAGACGAGTAAGTTACCTTCATCGGCCACAAAGGCTTCCCGGATCCGACGGCCTTCTTCGGTACGGATCGGGATGTTCTGCAAGTTGGGATCGGTCGAGGCGAGCCGCCCGGTGTTCGCCCCGGCAATGGAATAGGACGTATGCACCCGGCCGGTATATTGGTTGATGTGATCCTGCAGGGCATCGGTATAGGTCGATTTCAGCTTTGACAGTTGACGCCAGTCCAGAACGCGCCGCGGCATCTCGTGCTCGGTTGCCAAGTCTTCCAGAATATCGGCGCCGGTTCCGTATGCACCGGTCTTGCCTTTCTTGCCGCCCGGAAGCTCTAGGCGGTCGAACAAAATCTCCCCCAGTTGCTTTGGTGAACCCACGTTGAAGGATCCCCCTGCAAGTTCGTGGATCTCATCTTCCAATGCGGCCATTTTCTGGGAAAAAGCATTCGACATACGCGAGAGTGTATCGCGATCCACTTTGATGCCATTCCGCTCCATCTGCGCAAGAACCGGAACAAGCGGTCGTTCGAGTGTTTCGTAAACTGTCGTGACCTGCTTTTGATGCAAAAGCGGCTTGAACAGATGCCAAAGCCGCAAGGTGACATCGGCATCCTCGGCGGCGTAGGGCACGGCCTTGTCAACTGGCACGCGGTCGAAGGTGATGGCCGACTTTCCAGTACCCAGCAGCGATTTTATCGGAATGGGCGTGTGGCCTAGATAGCGTTCGCTGAGTGCATCCATGGAATGGTTATGCAGCCCGGCATGAAGGGCATAGCTAAGAAGCATCGTGTCGTCGATTGGCGCGACGGTGATGTCGTAATGCGAAAAAATCTTGGCGTCGTACTTCATGTTCTGTCCGATTTTCAGAACACTTGGGTCTTCCAACACCGGCTTGAGCAGCTTGAGCGCCTCGTCGAAATCCATTTGTCCCTCGGACCGTTCTTCCGATCCGAAAAGGTCGTCGCCGCCTGCCTTGTGTGCCAAGGGAATGTAGCACGCATGCCCGGGCTCGACGCACAGGGATATGCCAACAAGATCAGCTTGCATCTCGTTCAGGCTCGTCGTTTCCGTATCCACGGCGACCCAGCCTCGCGCATAGATCCGGTCGATCCAGGATTGCAGATCTTCTGCGCTTCCGACGGCATCGTAAACAGCATCCTTCAGATCCGGCATCGACGGCGCGTCGACAGCGGTGGGTTCCGGTTCCGCAATAGCCGGAGCCTCTACGTCAAGCTTATCGGCGATCCTCTTGGTGAGGGTGCGAAACTCCATCTCCGCCAAAAATGACATGAGCTTGTCAGGGTCGGGATCTCGCACCTCCAGATCATCCAATGTGAATGTCAGCGGTGTTTCACAATCCAACTGGACCAAGCGCTTCGAGAGCCGGATCTGATCGGCAAATTCCACCAGTGTTTGGCGCCTCTTGGGTTGCTTGATCTCTTCGGCGCGGTCCAAAAGTTCTTCAAGGGAGCCGTATTCGTTGATCAGAAGCGCCGCCGTTTTGACACCGATGCCCGGAGCACCCGGCACATTGTCGACACTGTCGCCAGCCAAGGCCTGAACATCAACGACACGCTCCGGGCCAACCCCGAACTTGGCTTCCACACCTTCTGTGTCGATTGTCACGTTTTTCATGGCATCGAACATCTCGACACCATCACCGACAAGCTGCATCAGATCCTTGTCCGAACTGATGATCGTACAGCGACCACCCGCCGCCCTGGCATTGACCGCCAAGGTCGCGATCATATCGTCGGCTTCGAACCCTTCCATCTCTTCACACGCGATGTTGAACGCTTCGGTGGCCCGTCGGGTCAACGGGATCTGCGGTCGCAGGTCCTCGGGCATCGCATCGCGATTGGCTTTGTATTGATCGTAGATTTCATTGCGAAACGTGTGCGATCCCTTGTCAAAAATCACTGCGACATGGGTCGGTGCATTGGAACCTGTGTTGCCGTCAACATAGCGCTGCAACATGTTGCAAAATCCGGAGACAGCGCCAACAGGTAGCCCGTCTGACTTGCGCGTTAACGGTGGTAAGGCATGGTAAGCCCTGAAGATAAACGCAGAGCCGTCGATCAAGTGAAGATGGTGACCTTTGCCGAAGCCCATGCGATCCCCCAAGGCAGGTGTGAAAGTCACGTTTTCGCCCGAAGGCAAGAGCGGCGCAAGTCACTCCCGGTTAAATGACCATTAATCTGCGCGAGGTAGTTCAAAGCGCATGAATGACAGCGATTTCAAAATCGATCTTTCGACCGCGATGTCAGATGCAGCGAAGGCTCATGGCGCACTGGCCCAGATAGAGCTTGTTCGGATCGTCGACACAATCCGCTCCAATGGTGCGCGGGTTTCGCTTGGCGCCGCGTTGCGTCTAATGGCGAAGGAGCCCGCAGAGGCTGAAATCGCGGCGGGGCTTTGCAAAAGGGCAGGGGCCGCCTTCGAGAACGCCGTGAAGATGCCGCTGACCGATGACGCCATCGACGGGATCGATCAGCCCGCGCTGAAATGGATGCGAAAAGTCTTTCGCAGCGATCCAAGCCAAGAGGCAAACTTACGAAGCTACGCCGAGCTCGTGCGCAAGCTGATTGATCCGGGCGATGCTGGGGAAGATGAGCAACGCAAGGCTATCTTCGAACTTGCATTCTTTACACGAGATGTCTTCGCGCACAGTTTTCTATCGCTCTACGAAGCTCTTTACGGGGATCTGATTGAACAGCGCACTCAACGCGAACACACTGCGATCGAGACGACCGGAAAGGCCCATGAAGCCACTATAGAAATTGAACGCGTGACGCGGATGGTGCGCCTCATCTCGTTGAATGCATCGGTGGAAGCAGCGCGCGCTGGCGAAGCTGGTCGAGGATTTTCGATCATCGCGAGCGAGATCAAAACACTCTCAGACGAAATTGCTGCCGCGAGCGCCGATGTTCGGGATGGCATGACCGATTTGGTGCGACTGCTCGACGGCTGATGTTGACGCCGGTCTGCTGGCGATCACCGATCGGACTTGAGCTACACTTTACCTTCAAAATCGCGATGGATAATTTTCTTGTCGCAGTATCCGCACTCAACGAAGCCTTTGTCCCGCGGAATTTCGTACCAGACCCGGGGATGTCCAAGTGCGCCTTCACCGCCATCACAGGCCACACGGTAGCTGTCGACTATCTCGGTCTCGGGCGCATCAATCGGCATGGTGTAGTCCTGTCTTGCAAACGGTATTTCACCGTAATTGAGCTAGCGTGCCCTGCTCTGGCTCGCAAGGGATGATCTGATGAATTGGACAAGCAGGGTCCTTCAGTTTCACGAATTGATTTGGGCTATGCCTTGGCCAACATACGACCCAGACCACGACCTGCGAGAATGTGTATGTGCAAATGAGGAACTTCCTGCACACCATCGTTTCCTGCGTTGGAGATCAACCGATAGCCATCACCATCCTCGCCCGGCTGAATTTTCTGGTCCGCGCAGATCTTTCCGACCATTCGGTTGAAATCTGCAATCTCGGCGTCGCTGGCCTCCAGCGCGAAATGATCGAAACAGACGTAAGGACCCTTTGGGATAACGAGGATATGGATGGGCGCCTGAGGCGTGATATCACGAAACGCTAAGCTATGATCGCTCTCCATCACGGTGTCGTTGGGAATTTCCCCCCGCAGAATTTTCGCAAACACGTTTTGGTCGTCGTATTGGTAGCCCATTGGCTTGCTCCTATTCAAAAAAGAGATAGTCGATATCCAAGATATTGCGCGCGGCATCCAACTCAATATTCAGAAAACGAGCCAGAGCCGTCGCATTTTCTGAAGCCGACCGGGTTTCGCCGATGCGCATGAGATGGGCAAAGCCTTCATCGCGGATCGTGGCGATTTCATCCTCAAACGTTTGTCGAATTGGGGCGATGATGCCATTCACCACCTCGGGTGGCGTATTCTCGCGCGCCAACCCGATCCGCTGGGCATGTCCAAGAAGATACGCATCAGAGAAGTCGCACTCAATCTCAAGTATGTGTATCTCTGCACGGTCTCTCGCAAAATCCCGAAGCACTTCGATGTTGCTGGGATCAACGCAGATCAACAACTTGGACGTTTGATAGCTATCAAAGATAAGACGAAGAAGCGCGCGGTTGTGGCGTGTCCGCTTTGTCAGACTGGTTTCTATACCGCCAAGTTCGGGAAGCTCAGTGTCCTCTTCGTCGAAGATATATTCTAGACCGTTTACATGGGTTTCGTTGATGATCCGATCTGCCAGCCGCTTTGCGACGTGCCATTTTTTGCATGTCAGAACCAGTAAGGTGCGCTCCCGCCCGATCTGAGCTTGGTCTTCCCAGATGCGCGGGGCAAAACGCAAACCGCGCCGTCCCCGTGTCGTCAGGAACTGAAACAGCGACTGCCCTTCATCCGAAATTCGGAAATCCTCCCGCCCGGATACATAAAGCTCGCCCAGTCGCGTTTTCAGATCTGCAGCCTGCGGTGAAATTTTCCGCGCGAAGAGAAATTTTTGACTCAGAAGCAAATCATAGTGATCGTTGTAGAACGTAACCGGCATGCCGTAGTCGCTAAACATCAGAAATGTCAGGGTGCGTCCTTCTATTTCACTGTCGGGCACGAGGTGACGGACCATAGTCTGAAAAAACGTCTCATCGGGAATCCAGGTGGTCTTGAAGAATCGCATGACGTCTCGCCGGGACTTGGCGAATTCAAGGATCCATTCAACCGTGCGTCTCCTGAGACACCACCACTGGGACCCGATCATAATCTGCAGATCTTCGGGTATCGCACGCCGCAATCCCAGTTTCTTTTGCACCTCAAGCGCGCCGTAGAACAAGGATGGGTTTTGTCGTTCATTGAAGACGTGCCGGTAAACAAGCCGGTCTTCCTTCAGCCCTGTCTTTATCCAGTTGGAAGAAAAGAAGTCGAAGCTTTCAATGTAGTCTACATCTGTCTCATCCAGAAACGTATGCGCATAGGCGGCGGATTTGATTGGCATGCAATCACCCGACAGCATGTAGAAATGCGTTGCCCGAGGGAAAGCTTCCACAGCGGCTTCAACCGCTCGCAGGCTCGCTTCGACCAGCGACCACGCGCCCCAACCGCAGCGCACACGGTTACGGACAAAGGTCACCGACGCATTTCCGGCAAGAGCCTCCTGAATCTCCGCGTAGGCATCTTTGTTGGCCCGGGCATCGAAATGTATAGAGATGTAGTCTCCAGCGGCGGTCAGACGCTGGGCTTGATCCACAATTGCCTTGGGGTCTTTATGACACAGCAAAATGAAGGCAATCTTTGCCATCTGGATCAGCGCCCCGGCCTTGGTCTATCAGTTTTCAGGTTTGTCTACATAACCTTAGGGATTGTTGAATAAACAGCCTCAATCGGTTTGGACAGACCCAAGTTTATGTGGGCGCGCGTCTGCGTGGGAAGGAGCGGTCGATGGGGTTTCCCGGGACCTGGATGACGGAAAGCGAAAGCATGGTGTATCGGGTTGTGCCGAAATGCGCCTGCTCGACCATCGGTCAGATCATGTACTACTCCGACCACGGCAGTTTTTTCGATGGCGACATCCATGACGCATCCAACGGTTTGCATAAATGGGCCTTGGAAGACAGTCAGCCGCTGATCACCGACAATGTGCGGGCGCATCGCAGCTATGCATTTACATGTGTGCGCAACCCTTACGGTCGAATCCTGAGTTCGTTTTTTGACAAGATTTGCGGCATTCAGCGGAACGGCAAGCGATATCGTGGTAATCTGGTTCCGCTTATCATGCAGAAATACGGGGTTGAGGTTGGTGATCCTGAGAACGGATTTGAATTCGATCAGATCGCTTCATTTCGAAGGTTTCTGCTGTTTGCACGGGACACCATCCGCTGGCGGCGCCCGATGGAGCCGGATATTCACTGGTCCGCAATGTCCGGTCACATTTCGACTTTCATTCTAAACGGCGGCACCTACGATACCATCTTTTTCACCGAGCATTTCAACGACGGAATGCAAACTGTCCTATCCTCCGTCGAAACACCTGTGCCGGTAGAGCTTGCCGAAATTCCGCGGTTCAACGAGTCCGAGGGTCATGGGCCGAAGCGAGCGCATCCGATCGAAGACTATTTCGACGATCTGTCCATGCATCTGGTCTATGAGATCTACAAACGAGACTTTCAGTTGTTCAAGTATGACGTCGAAAATCCTGGCAACAAAATGCCGTTAGGCGAGATTGATCTTGATGAGGTTCACGCAAAACTTGGTGAATGAAGGACGGAAGGCAGCCAACGTAGTGTTCAGACAAGTGCTTGCGTTGCTTGTTCTGTTTCCCGCCCATCAGGAAGGTCGCGACAGAGCCATGCGGAGATTTTCCAGAGTACAAACGTGATCAGGATACCCGCATAGCCGTCGATTGCGTAGTGCCACGCCAGATGGACCGAGCCGATTAGTATGATGATCAGGAAGATCGTCATTACGATACCCGCCCATCTGCGGAAGCTGAATGCACCGATTGCCAGAAGGGTGGAGCTGGCCACATGCATGCTCGGCATGGCCGATATACCTTCGTTGGGCTCTGTTGGGCCCACATAGCTGTCCCAGAGCATTGTCTGTACGTCCAGCGCCCAGACGGGTGACGTTTGTGCAAAGGTGTTCAATGCGTCCATCAGCGGCACGTAGTCCGTCCCGTATCCCAGCCCCTCATAATAGACCGGCCCAGCAGATGCGAAAAGTGTCGCAAGTAGGTTTCCACCCACGCCCCACGTCAGCAGAAGCGCGATAAGGAATGTCATCCGCGCCCGCTGATTTTTATGCGCAAACCATGCGACGAACATGAAAAAGTAGAGCAGGAAGAACCATGCATGATATGCGACGTTCAAAGATGTTGTCATAAATGGTGTACCGAAGATTGGCATGAGCCATTCGTGCGGATATCGGCCAAAATGCATGGCCCGATCAATTTCTGCGAAGGCTGGATCCCAGGAAAACGCGTCATACAACGGAATAATTGATTTGAAGTAGGCGAAGCATGCAAAGAAAACCAGCAGGCAGGCCATTGCAAAAAGGCCGTTGAGCAGGCGCTGCCAGCTGCCGACAACCTTCCACAAGATGGATGCAAAAGCCGGAATGGGTTTTGCGGGACGATCAAAGATCGCCATCAAAATGAACGCGCGTATTGTCAGGATCACCAAAAAAAATGGGATCATGACGCCGCCGAGAACCGACAGCCTTTTCACGAAGGAGATATCGAATGCGATCCCCGTCGCGTTTTCAACAATCAAAGCGGCAAGGACGTGGACGACGATTAGTCCGACGAAGAAGCGATAGCGGTTGACCAGAACAAGTGGCTTACCCGCAGCAGACAAGGTGCCGCCCAATTCAACTACTGTCATGGATTTCGTCCCAATTAGCCACTAACTGCACCTTTGTTATCGCGAAACGTGGCGAGGATTGGGCATCGTCAGGACCTTTTGGAGCCCTCATAGCTGCAGCTCGTCAGGTATGTTGACCTGATGTGTTTATGAATTTTTTAGCATCTCTCGCGGTTGGCTAGATCAGTCCTTCGGCCCGCAGCAATGCGAGCAGGTCGCTTTCGGGCCGGGGGCCGATGTGGGAAATGACTTCCGCAGCCATCAAGACACCCATTCTGCCACAAACCTCAATCGTCCTGTTTGTCGCCAAGCCGAACAGAAAGCCCGCCGCGAACTGATCGCCCGCGCCGGTCGCATCTACGGGTGTCACCCGTGTAACCGGAACTTCCACTGTTTCGCTGTGCTGCTTCAGAATCACGGGATCTCCCGACCGGGTGCAGACAACCGTGTCGCAGGCGGATGCGGCGGCCGAGAGTGCGGCGTTCAGATCGTCCGTTTCATAAAGCGACAGCCATTCCGCCTCATTCCCGATGACCCAATCCATTGGCCCATCGATCAGCTTCTTGAAGTCTCCACGGTGACGATCTACGCAGAACGGGTCGCTCAGCGTGATCCCGGGACGCCCGCCCCCGCTGCGGCAGGCCTGCGCTGCGGCTTCAAAAGCCTGTTTCCCGAGATCTTTATCGAAGAGATAGCCTTCAAGAAAAAGGAAACGCGCTTTGCTCATGGCGGTAGTGTCCACGTCTCCGGGCGACAACTCGGCCGAGATGCCCAGATAGGTGTTCATGGACCGCTCGCCGTCGGGCGATACGAAGATCATCGAACGAGATGTTGGCAGTTCCCCACCATTCACGGGTGCATTGAGAAACGAGGTCCCCCCCACTTCCATCGCGTTGGCATAGAATTGCCCCAGGGAGTCGTTCGCGACTCTGCCCGTGAATCCGCAGGCCAACCCAAGCTCGCCAAGACCGGCCAAAGAGTTTGCGACCGATCCGCCTGGGACCTCCCGCCGGTCGGACATCGCTGCATAAAGAACCTCGGCGCGGTCCCGTTCGACCAGCTGCATGATGCCTTTCTCGATCCCCATATGGCCGAGAAATGTGTCTGGGGCGTGGGAGATAACGTCGACAATCGCGTTGCCGATCCCAATAACGTCGTAGCTGCTCATAAGTCGGTTTTTTCCTCAAAGGGGCAAAGGTCTCGGATCAGACAGTTCGGGCAATTCGGTTTGCGGGCTTTGCACACGTAACGGCCATGTAAGATCATCCAGTGGTGCGCGTGAAGTTGGAATTCAACGGGGATGTTGTCTTCGATAGATCGTTCAACCGCGTCGACATCCTTGCCGGGGGCGATGCCGGTTCTGTTGCCGATGCGGAAGATGTGCGTGTCGACCGCTTGGGCGGGATGACCCCACCACATGTTCAGTACGACATTTGCAGTCTTTCTACCGACGCCGGGAAGCGATTGGAGTGCGGCGCGAGACGACGGGACTTCACCATCGTACTGGTCGACCAGAATTTTGCTGAGCTTGATCACGTTCTTGGCTTTGTTTCGGTAAAGCCCAATCGTCTTGATGTGCTCGATCAACTTCTCTTCACCGAGCGCGAGCATCTTTTCCGGTGTGTCAGCGATCTCGAAAAGCGCGCCCGTGGCCTTGTTGACACCCGCGTCTGTCGCTTGAGCAGACAATGCCACCGCGACAACCAACGTGAATACGTTGGTGTGGTGCAGTTCTCCTTTCGGCTCGGCCTCTGCATCACGGAACCGCTCGAAGATTTTGTGAATTTCTTGGTATGAAAGCTGCTTGGCCATAGGCGGGGGGTATGCCGAAACTGGAAGCGTGGGGCAAGCGCCCGATCTCGCTAAAGTTTTAGATGAAATTGGCGGAATACCTGTGATGCATTAACCGTTCTTTTTGGGATTTGGCGGCAGAGTTTGCCAAAGTTGAGGAGAGCCTGATGCAAAAGCATACGTCCCAAGCCGCCGAATTCCCGGACCCGGTACCGCTCTCGGGTGGTTGTTTTGTGCATCAAGACGGGCTTGAGCACAGCGCCTTGAGCAACGAGGCCGTTGTCATGACCGATGATGGGCCCGCCCCTATCGCCTGGCTCAAACCGGGCGACAGGCTGCAGACATTTGGCGGTGGGACGCAAATGATTTCCGACATCGCCACATTTCGCTTATCCCAGTCAGATGCCGGCCCTTTTACCATGCTGGCCTGTGCCGGGGTTCTGGTTTCCCCCGCGACGCGCTTTCTAATTTCTGATTGGGTGCTTGAGCTTTACATCGGTCAAGCGACTATGCTGATCGAGGCGGCCATGCTCGGTGATGCAGAGCCTGTGAAAATGGACGTTGATCAACCGATATATCAACTCATCATGGATAAGCGTGCGCTGATATCTGTCGATGGTCTTTGGGTTGAGGCCGATGGGACTGACCCGCTTGTGCAGTCTATTTATCCAGACGCCGCCAAAGTTAATGCGGATCACTATGTTCTTCATGGCTGGGAGGCCGCGGCACTGGATTTGTGCAGCAAATCCCTCTTGCGCTCTGATCGTGCCAAAGATCGGGGTGTACGCGATGATTTTCAGAGCGAGCTTTATGAAGTCGCAAGTAACGGGTCGCTCCGGTCTGCCGGTTAAACTAATCTGACCCTGCAAGATGCGGAGGTTGGATATGCAAGCGACACCTTTATCGGTTCAAGACGATACGCCGGTCGAAACCGGCGGTTACCATTTCGAAGTCATGCGCCGAGCGATCACGCTGATCGACCAGCATGGTCCGGACCTGTCTCTTGATGAACTCGCCGCTCGGATGAACTTTAGTCCCGCGCATTTTCAGCGTATTTTTACGCGCTGGGCGGGCGTGTCCCCGAAACGGTTTCAGCAATATCTGACATTGGGCCATGCAAAAGCGCTCCTCTCGGAAGAGTTCACAACGCTCGCGACGGCGGATGCGGTGGGTCTCTCTGGCAGCGGTCGTCTGCATGACCTCTTTCTGCGTTGGGAGGCGATGAGCCCCGGCGATTTCGCCAAGAAAGGGCAAGACCTGACAATCAAATATGGTTGGTTTGACAGCCCGTTCGGGGAAGCGTTGAGCATGGGAACCGATCGCGGCCTCTGTGGCGTCGCTTTTTCCAACGAGACAGGGCGAGACGTCGCGATGGACGATATGCGCAGTCGCTGGCCGAACGCGTCTTTCGTAGAAGATCCTGATGCCGTCGCAGCTTGGACCAATGCCGCTTTCGCCGAGCAGGGCGAGACGAAGCTCTACCTCATCGGCGCGCCGTTTCAGATCAAAGTGTGGGAGGCGCTGCTGCGTATCCCATCCGGCCAAGTGACGACTTATTCTGAGATCGCGGGTTCAATCGGAAAACCTCGCGCAGTGCGTGCTGTCGGAACGGCGGTTGGTCGGAACCCGATCAGTTGGCTTATTCCCTGTCATCGCGCATTGCGGAAATCGGGTGGTTTAGGCGGCTACCATTGGGGCCTGCCGCTCAAGCGCGCCATGCTTGCCTATGAGACCGCACGGAAAGAGGCGGGCTAACCTGCAACAAATATCACGGTTTGGCAGGTTCACGCCGAATGTTACCAAAAGTCCTTCACATTGATATTGGATAACAGGACAGACCCGGTCATGAAGGCGCTCAGAACCAACGAGACCTGAGAGGCTGGTAAGATGACTTCCAAACTTTTGATCACGGCGGCTGCCGTCCTTGCGCTTGGCGCTTGTACCGAGGCGCAACTTGCCAACGGCAATGGTGATCCCAACCAACGCGCTAAGACAGGTGCCTTGATCGGTGGGGCGATCGGTGGACTTGTCGGGGCTTCAAGCGATGACGACAAACTGATCAAGGGCGTGGTCGGGGCTGGCGTCGGCGCCGCTGTCGGCGGTGTTATCGGTAACCAGTTGGACAAGCAGGCCGCTGAACTACGCCGTGATATTCCGGACGAGCGAATTCGTATTGAGAACACGGGATCCGAGCTTGTGGTGACGATGCCGCAGGACCTTCTTTTTGCGGTAGACAGTGCCTCCGTGCGCTCTGACCTACAGTCAGATCTACGGGCATTGGCCAATAACTTGCGAGACTACCCGGATACGACTGTCAACATCATCGGTCATACCGACAGCACCGGCAGTGACAGCTACAACTTCTCCTTGTCTGAACGCCGCGCGGATGCGGTGTCATTCGTTCTGCAAGACGCAGGTGTATCCCGCGGACGTATCCGGTCCTTCGGAGAAGGCGAGACACGCCCGATTGCATCAAACGAAACTGCATCTGGTCGGGCCAGAAACCGGCGTGTGGAAATAATAATTCGTCCAAACGCCGCATAATATATCTCTGACAGTGAAGCAGTGGCCTGTCCCGGAAACGGGGCAGGCCATTTCCATTGGCGCGGCTCGATTTGATACGATTGACCCGCGTGAAAATAATTGGTAAAAAGATATTACCAATTTTTACGGGAGAGCGCCAAATGGAAATGCCGGTTCCAAACGCGAACGTCGTGTCACGCAAGGCGAGATTGGTGGAACGGCTTCGGGATGTCCTGCCCTCTGATGCTGTGATCGACGACGAATTCGAAACCCGTGCCTACGAATGTGATGCACTGACGGCCTATAGATGTCCGCCGCTTTGCGTGGTGCTTCCAAGAACGACGGAAGAGGTATCGGCGGTCCTCAAGATCTGCAGCGACATGGGCGTGCCAGTCGTCCCAAGGGGCGCAGGCACGTCGCTTGCGGGCGGTGCGTTGCCTACTGCAGACAGCGTGATCCTCGGGGTCGCCCGAATGAATGACGTGCTGGAGACGAATTACGACGACCGCTACATCAAGGTGCAGACCGGCCGCACCAATCTAAGCGTCACCGGCGCCGTCGAGGCGGATGATTTCTTCTACGCTCCGGATCCATCCTCCCAGCTGGCCTGCGCCATCGCGGGAAATATAGCGATGAATTCAGGCGGGGCGCATTGCCTGAAATACGGTGTGACCACCAACAATTTGCTTGGCGTGAAGATGGTCTTGATGGATGGTACAGTCGTTGAGGTGGGTGGTGCCCATCTTGATGCATCCGGATACGACCTGCTCGGTCTGATCTGCGGATCAGAGGGCCAATTGGGTGTCGTAACGGAAGCCACATTGCGCATCCTGAGAAAGCCCGAGGGCGCCCGCCCGGTGCTAATGGGGTTCAATTCCAACGAGGTGGCCGGTGCGTGTGTCAGCGACATCATCAAGGCAGGCGTTTTGCCCGTCGCCATTGAGTTCATGGACCGCCCTGTTATTCGCGCGACGGACGCATTTTCCGGGGCGGGCTATCCTGACTGCGAAGCGCTGCTGATCGTAGAGGTGGAAGGGTCCGAGGCCGAAATCGACGAACAGCTCGGAGTGATCCTTCAAATTGCCCGCAAGCACGATCCCGTAGAACTGCGCGAAAGCAAGAGCGCCGAAGAAAGCGCAAAGATCTGGCTGGGTCGAAAGTCGGCCTTCGGTGCCATGGGGCAGATCAACGATTATATGTGTCTCGATGGCACGATACCTGTCTCTTCCCTGCCGTTTGTTCTGAAACGGATCGGAGAGCTTTCGCAGGACTACGGTCTGGATGTGGGGAACGTCTTTCATGCGGGCGACGGGAATATGCACCCGCTCATCCTGTTTGACGCCAACAAGCCCGGTGATTTGGAACGGTGCGAGGCGATGGGGGCTGACATTCTGCGTTTGTGTGTCGAAGCGGGCGGTTGTCTGACCGGGGAACATGGCGTCGGGATTGAGAAGCGCGACCTGATGGTAGATCAGTTCACACCCGAGGATCTGGACATCCAAATGAAGGTCAAAGACGTGTTTGATCCAAGTTGGTTGCTAAACCCCGCCAAGGTCTTTCCCCTCAAATCAAGCGAGACACGCCGCGCGGCCTAAAATCCGCGCAGCAACATGAGACATTTGAAAGGGATCCAACGTGCTGGAGCCGACATCCGAAGCCGATCTGGCAGACATAATCCGGAGGGCAAGCGAGCCGCTTAACATCCGGGGCGGTGGGACGCGGGGCATTTCCGCGCCATCTGGACAAGTTCTGTCCACCCGTAGCCTGTCTGGAATCGAGCTTTACGAGCCCGGTGCACTGACGCTTGTCGCCAAGGCCGGGACACCGATGTCCGAGATTGAGACCGCCTTGGCTTCAGAAAATCAACGACTTCCGTTTGAACCTATGGATCACCGTGCAGTGCTCGGCACGGACGGGGTTCCAACGATAGGCGGCGTTGTCGCGGCGAATGTATCTGGGCCAAGGCGTATTCAAGTGGGTGCATGCCGGGACAGTCTGATTGGGGTTCGTTTTGTCGACGGTCAGGGGACCGTGCTGAAAAACGGTGGCCGGGTGATGAAGAATGTCACCGGATACGATCTTGTGAAACTTATGGCTGGCAGCTACGGGACGTTGGGCGTGTTATCCGAAGTTGCATTCAAGGTTCTACCGGGGGTCGGTGCAAGCGCAACTCTTACACTAAGGGGTTTGCCCGTTCCGCAAGCTGTACAAGCGATGTCTGCCGCTTTGGGATCCCCCTTTGAGGTGTCCGGCGCGGCCCACGATCCCGCGAGACAGGAAACCTATCTCAGGCTTGAGGGGTTCGCTGATTCAGTCGAGTACCGTGCGCGTATGCTTACCGAGCAGCTAGCGTCATTTGCGAAGGCAGATGTCATCAGTGATCCTGACCTCAGCGCGGCAACTTGGAAAAAGATACGTGATGTTGAACCATTCACGGGCGCCGACGGTGACGTCTGGCGAATTTCCGTCAAGCCCAGTGACACGCCGCAGGTGGTCAATCGGTTATCGGATGCGCAGTGCCTGCTCGACTGGGGCGGCGGGCTAATCTGGGTTCTGGCTCCGACCAGCACGGACGTGCGCGCGACACTTGCAGGCATTCCCGGCCACGCGACGCTGGTCCGCGGTGCGTCTACGGTTCGTTTCCATCCAGAGGCCCCGACAATTGCCGCGCTCAGTGCCACACTTCGAGAAAAATTTGACCCGCGCGCCATCCTCAACACAGGGCTTATGGGCGTGGCCACTCCCGCTGCTGCCTGACTCTTTCCCCTCAAACTATCTGGTATTCATGCAAACAACATTTACGCCTGAGCAGCTCAAAGATCCCGCAATCGAGCGCTCGAACGAGATTCTGAGGTCTTGCGTTCATTGCGGGTTCTGCACTGCAACCTGTCCGACATACCAAGTCCTTGGCGATGAATTAGACAGTCCGCGGGGCCGTATTTATCTGATCAAGGATATGCTTGAAAACGAGCGTGTGCCGGATGAGAAGACCGTCAAACATATAGATCGGTGCTTAAGTTGTCTGGCCTGTATGAGCACTTGCCCGTCCGGTGTGCACTACATGCATCTCGTCGATCATGCGCGGGAATACATTGAAGAACATTATGACCGTCCTTGGTCTGACCGCGCCTTGCGCTGGATTCTCGCGCGTATTCTTCCCTATCCGACGCGGTTTCGTGTGGCATTGTTGGGCGCCAAGATAGGGCGACCATTTGCAGGACTGATGCCAGATGCACGCCTCAAGGCGATGCTGAATATGGCACCGAAAACCATTCCGCCCGTTAGTCTGAATGATGATCCGCAGGTTTTTCCTGCGAAAGGCGTGCGGCGTATGCGGGTCGCCCTAATGACCGGCTGTGCGCAACGCGCACTAAATACTGACATAAACGACGCGACGATCCGGCTGCTGCGGCGGCTCGGCTGCGATGTCGTAATTGCAGACGGGCAGGGGTGCTGCGGCGCGCTCACCCATCACATGGGCAAAACCGAAGAAAGCCATCGGACCGCGGCGAAGAATATCAAGGCCTGGACTCGCGAGATTGCGGGCGATGGTCTTGATGCGATCGTAATCAATACATCCGGTTGCGGAACGACGGTGAAAGACTACGGTCATATGTTCCGAACCACGGATCTTGCGGAGGATGCGGCGATCATCGCCGGATTGACGAAGGATGTCAGCGAGGTCCTTGTCGACCTTCTCAAGCCTGAAGCTATCAGCCTCAGTCCGAACACCGCGCGGATGGACATCGCTGGAACTGACCGTGTCACGCCGGACCAGACTGAGGGGGCAGCGGTGCGTGTCGCATATCACGCGGCGTGTTCTCTTCAACACGGGCAGCAGATCAAAACGTACCCAAAAGACCTGCTCAAGATTGCCGGGTTTGAAGTGGTTGAGCCAGCTGATCCTCATTTGTGTTGCGGGTCGGCCGGGACGTATAATCTGATGCAGCCTGAGATTTCGGGCCAATTGAAAGCACGAAAGGTCAAAACCCTTGAGGCCAAATCGCCGGACATCATAGCGGCGGGCAATATAGGTTGCATGATGCAAATCGGATCGGGGACGTCGGTGCCGATCGTCCATACAGTTGAACTTCTTGACTGGGCATCCGGTGGGCCAAGGCCGCCTGCACTTGATCCGAATTTACGCTCCGCCACAATTGATTTGAAGATGCCGCGGCTCCGCTCCGAATAGGCCGTAATTCGGCCCAATCATATCAATACCCCATCTTTGTACACGGTTGATGGAGTATGGTATGCGGTTTGTTTTTCAACTTTTGGCGGGCGCCCTTGTCGGGTCTCAGGCTTACAGTGCTGATCTTAGCGCGCTTCATTCACTGGATACGGCGGAGGCAGGCCGCGACTGGCAGGCGGTAGGTCGCATCGATATCGGTGGCACCGGGTTTTGCACGGGTACTTTGATTTCTTCAAATCTAGTTCTGACTGCAGCGCACTGCCTGTTTGACACCAAATCTGGCCTGCGGGAGCTTGATAACGAGATCGAATTTCTTGCTGGATGGCGCGATGGACACGCCGTCGCACACAGAACCGCGCAGCGCACCGTCGTGCACCCCGATTACGACTTCGATCAGGTGGTCAGTCTGGATCGTGTGGCCACGGACCTCGCCGTTATTGAATTGAACGAACCTATCGCGATTGCGGATATCTTGCCTTTCGAGACCAGCGAAACAGCCAGCGCGGGACAGGTCGTTCAGGTTGTGTCCTATGCGATGGAGCGCTCGGACGCGCCTTCGCTTGAAGAGGCATGCTATGTGCTTGCGGATGACGACGGAATGCTGATCACCTCATGTGAGGTTGACCTCGGCGCATCGGGCGCGCCTATCTTTGGAATGGAAAACGGCAAAGCGCATATCGTTTCGGTCGTTTCCGCCAAGGCGCAATGGGGTCCTCAGGAGGTCGCGCTTGCAGTGTCATTGGAGAAAAACTTACTGCTGGTTCTCGGCCAATTGGAGCAGGATGGTGATCTTTATTCCGACTCAGATCTGGAGATGCTCCAGTCCGCTCAGGCTCAGGTGTCCGTGCCCTAAAATCTGAGTTTTGCACCTCTTGAAAAGCAAAATCGCGGTTCCCAGATTTGTTCTATCCGAATGCCAATGATGGGTTCGGACGGCAGAAAACTGGTCCTGTCCGAAAAGGAAGGGCCACAAAGACCGCAACATTGCTTTGAAAAGGATGAAACATATGCGAGCTTATGATTTTGCACCTCTCTATCGCGCGACTGTCGGGTTCGACCGAGTTGCTGACCTGATGGATCGGGTTCTCTCGAGCGACGTGAATACGTCGACATACCCACCTTACAACATCGAGAAGACCGATGACGACGCATACCGTATTTCGGTTGCTGTTGCCGGGTTTGGCGAAGAAGATCTTACAGTCGAGCAGCGCGAAAACGCTTTAATCGTGTCGGCCAAGAAAGCCGAAGGCGAAGATCAGCGTACATATCTGCACCGTGGTATCGCGACCCGTGCGTTTGAGCGTCGGTTCCATCTCGCTGACCATGTCCGGGTGACTGGTGCGACACATGCCAACGGTATGCTGAACATCGATCTGGCCCGCGAAGTCCCCGAGGCGCTGAAACCGCGCCAAATCCAGATCGACAGTAAAGCGTCTGTCGATGCCAAGGCGATTGAAGCCTAAGGCAGTTCCCCTCACGACAGAGCTTTTGCGCGGCCTTCACGGCCGCGCTTTTCTTTTTAGATCCGCCTCAGAACCATTGGCCGGGTTCGATAAACCCCAGTTCCAGAAGTTGAAGCGAACTCCATTCGAACTTGGTAGAATTGTCCCACCAGAAATGCGGAATACTATACATTGATCCGGGGTTGGTCAGCAGCGCCTTGGCGGTCCGAAAAGACGCGATGGACCCCGTTATGTTGTGATGCCATTTGCAGGCATAGGTGTTGTATTCGTCGATGTTAAAGCGGTGATCGCTTGAAATCTTCAATCCCTCTTCAGCGCGGAACAAACCGATGCGGTCAATCCGCCTTTTGTCTGCCGGTATGTGGTCTTCGAAGCGCCATCTCAGCCCTCCGTAAAAATCGTATTGACGTTCGCATGTGCCACCGGTGTCGTCACGCCGAGCCAATGCGTAGTAGCCCGCGCGGTCAAAGTGGGCGCCGTCCACGGTGACGCCATTTGGATGTGCGCCCAGATCGGAGGAATAGAGATCCAGAACACAGGTCAACATGCCGCGCCGACGCTCTTCACCATGAAACGCGACCAACTCTGACACGCTGCGCGTTTCGCAGAACGGGTAGAAGAGGTATTCGGCGTTATAGCAATAATGCAGCCACACATCCGGCGCGACGCTGATCATCCCATTTATTGCCTCAACCGCATTAGTAGCGCTATGCGAAACAAGGTGCACCGATCCGTCGTCCATCGCTGGCAGTAGGTCGGGCAGTCCACAGACGATGACATCGCTAAACCCAAGCTTCTGGCAATGGGTGACCGTCGATCGCACCTCGGCTGTATCCTCGACAAACACCATCGCGTATGGGCCCGAGGGGGATAGATGGGTGCGAGCGTCCGCCAGAAATGCCTGAAGCGATGGGTGGTGCATGGCCTGTCCTGATTGATGCTTGATTTTGCAAGATCAGCGAAAGGACATTCAATTGCAACGCCGGGATGAGTGGGGTACATGCCAGCGATCACCCTTTTCAGAGGATCGTGCCATGGCTGGGCCGAAAAAGCTGTTTATCAAAACCTATGGCTGTCAGATGAATGTCTATGACAGCGAGCGGATGTCCGAAGCGTTGAGCACGCGCGGGTATGAGCAGACTGATGCTATGGATCAGGCCGACATGATCCTTCTGAACACCTGCCATATTCGCGAGAAAGCAGCGGAAAAGGTGTATTCTGAACTTGGTCGTCTGCGGCCTTTGAAGGATGGAAATCCCGATCTGAAGATAGGTGTTGCTGGCTGTGTGGCGCAAGCCGAGGGTGAGGAGATTGTGCGGAGGCAGCCTTTGGTCGATTTCGTTGTGGGGCCGCAGTCCTATGACCGCCTGCCTGCAATGCTGGATCAGTTGGATCGGGGCGAAATCGCGCTCGAAACTGAATTTCCTGTGGCCGACAAGTTCGACAAGCTGCCAGCTCGGTCCCGTCCTTCGCGCGGTCCTTCAGCTTTTTTGACAGTTCAGGAGGGATGCGACAAATTCTGCGCGTTTTGCGTGGTGCCGTACACCCGAGGTGCGGAATTCAGTCGTCCGACAGAACGCGTTCTTGGCGAAGCCCGTGAACTTGTGGATCGGGGGGTGCGCGAAATCACCCTGCTGGGGCAGAACGTAAATGCCTACCGTGGTCATCCCGGGGGATTGTCCGGCCTGATCTGGGAGCTTTCGGAAATTGATGGCCTGGACCGCATTCGGTTCACCACCAGCCATCCGAACGATATGGACGACGCGCTGATCGATGCCCACGGGACCTGTGAAAAGCTGATGCCCTACCTGCATCTGCCGGTACAATCCGGATCCGACCAGATCCTCAAGGCGATGAACCGAAAGCACACAGCTCAGGGCTACATTGCATTGATTCGGCGAATTCGCGCGGCGCGGCCTGATATCTTGTTATCCGGGGACTTCATTGTCGGGTTTCCGGGAGAAACCGACGAGGATTTTGAGGCGACAATGTCTCTCGTTAGAACAGTGCGGTACGGTCAGGCGTATTCGTTCAAGTACTCCGCGCGTCCTGGGACGCCCGCCGCGGAGAAAGAGTCCGTGCCTGACGATATTTCTTCGGAGCGGTTGCAACGCCTTCAGGCCCTGCTGACCGAGCAGCAACGCGCCATTCAGGACAGCATGGTCGGTCGAGAGGTGAAAGTCCTCTTCGAAAAGACAGGTCGCCTAGAAGGTCAACTCATTGGAAAGTCGGAATACTTACATGCGGTTCATGCCGATGCACCCGCCGACAATATTGGCCAGATCCGCACCGTACGGATCGTCGAGAGCGTCCGAAACTCTCTCAAAGGGGAACTGGTGGGCTAGGTGTCCAGGTTTTTCGTCTCAATTTTATGAAGATTACTCCCTTCCAGCTTGCGTATCCGAAAGGGGCTTGGCACCATCCCCTAACACGCCAACGCAGGAGAGCGGATTGACATCAAGCACCCTGACCCCACCGCAGGTGGCGGACGCAGACCACGAAGTGTTGTTGGAATTTCCTGATAACAGGTTGCTGATTGATCTATGTGGCGAGTTTGATCGGAACCTTGCGCAGGTCGAGCAGACTCTCGGCGTGCAAATTATTCGCCGTGGAAACCAGTTAGCTGTTATGGGCGAAGCGCGCGAAGAGGCGGGCCAGACATTAAATGCGCTCTATAACCGCTTGGAGTCAGGCCGTGAGATAGAGCCTGCCGATATCGAAGCGGAAATCCGCATGGGCGGATCTGGTGCCGAAACCGGTGTGCGCGACGGTGATCAGATCGAGATGTTTAAGGGCGGGCAGGTCGAGATCAAAACCCGCAAAAAGACCGTGGAGCCGCGAACACAGGCGCAGAAGGCCTACGTGACCTCGCTTTTTCAGAATGAGCTTGCGTTCGGGATCGGGCCCGCTGGTACGGGCAAGACCTATCTGGCGGTCGCGGTTGGCGTCTCGATGTTTCTGACAGGGCAGGTTGATCGGATCATTTTAAGTCGCCCGGCTGTCGAAGCCGGGGAGCGGTTGGGATTTTTGCCCGGCGATATGAAAGACAAAGTCGATCCCTATATGCAGCCGCTCTATGATGCGTTGAACGACTTTTTGCCGAGCAAGCAGGTCGCCAAGCTCATCGAGGACAAGAAGATCGAAATTGCCCCTCTGGCCTTCATGCGTGGTCGGACGTTATCCAACGCCTTCGTCGTTCTTGATGAGGCACAAAACGCGACCACGATGCAGATGAAAATGTTCCTTACGCGGTTGGGCGAGGGATCTCGCATGGTGATCACAGGCGATCGCAGTCAGGTGGATTTGCCACGCGGCGTGAAATCCGGTCTGCGCGATGCCGAAGATTTGCTCAACAACGTCAAAGGCGTCAGCTTCAACTATTTCACGTCGAAGGACGTGGTGCGACATCCGCTGGTGGCGCGCATCATTGAGGCCTACGACAAGGCTGATGCGGCGAAATAGGAATCCGGACCAATTGCGCTTTTCCGCCGGATGTTCAGATGTCTGACGCAAAAAACAATAACGGATTGGATATCCTTGTAGAGGACGCGCGTTGGCAGGACGCTGAGATCACTCGGATTGCTGGTCGTGCAGCCGCCGCAACAATTCAGTATTTGAAATTGAAAACTCCAGAGATCAGTCTTCTTGCCTGTGATGACGACCGGATCGCCCTTCTGAACGCCGAGTTTCGAGGAAAAGCCGTTCCGACAAATGTTTTGTCGTGGCCCTCTGTTGACAGGGCTGCTGATGTGGACGGCGCTATGCCGGATCTAACCTTCGATGAGGCCGAAGAGCTTGGTGACATCGCGATAGCCTATGACATCTGCCATGACGAGGCGGCCGCATTAAAACGCTCCTTCGATGATCATGCGACGCACTTGATTGTCCACGGCATTCTGCATCTGTTGGGTTTCGACCACATTCGTGATCAAGATGCTGCCCTTATGGAAGGGCTGGAGACACGCATACTTGCAAAATTGGGTATCTGTGATCCATATATTGTTTAAGGCCTATCCCGGCCTGGATTTGGAAAAGGACCGATGGGCGAAGAGAACGACGGCTCGTCTATTGCCGCGCAAAGCGCGCAAGACAAGAAATCACCGGACACTCAGGCCCCAGACGGCGTGTTCAAACGACTTTTGGCAACCCTGATGGGTACGACTTCTGAGGCGCGGAAAGGCGCGTCCGATGACGTAAACGGTGTCGCGGTGCCGAAGAAAATAGGCCTCGGCAATCTCGACGTGAAGCGGGTCGAGGATGTCGCAACCCCCCGCGCCGAGATCATTTCAGTCCCCGTAACGATCGAGTTGGACGAACTTGTGAAGGTATTTCGGGAAAGTGGCCTGACCCGTTTGCCACTTTTTGAGGAAACTCTCGATACGCCGGTCGGTATGATCCATCTAAAAGACTTGTCCTTGAAACATGGATTCAACGGGCAAAAGAGTGATTTCACCTTGCGCGACATGGCACGGCCGGTGCTGTTCGTTCCGCCCTCTATGCCCATAGGGGTTCTGTTACAGAAAATGCAGTCCGAACGGACTCATATGGCGCTGGTCATCGATGAGTATGGTGGCGTTGACGGGCTTGTTACGATCGAGGATCTGATTGAGCAGGTTCTTGGCGAGATTGAAGATGAGCATGACGTCGATGAGGACGCGCTATGGCTGCAGGAGCGGGCCGGAAGTTATCTTGTTCAGGCTCGCGCGCCACTTGCTGACTTCGAAGAGCAAAGCGGCATACGGCTGTCTGACGACGAAATGGACGAAGAGGTAGACACGCTTGGCGGTTTGGTTTTCATGCTTTCCGGTCGCGTTCCTACGCGGGGCGAGGTTGTAAAGCATCCTTCGGGCGCCGAGTTTGAGATCGTCGACGCCGACCCTCGCCGCATCAAGCGGTTGCGGGTGCTATTGCCGTCAGAGGGTGGGCGCACATAGGAATGCCCGGTTTCGACGCGGCCTTCTCGCCGGATAAGGCTCGATCTTGGCGTGTTTCACTTATTTCTCTCGCTCTTGGGGTATGTGCTGCACTGGGCCAAGCCCCCTGGTCGCTTTGGTGGATCAGTCTGCCAGCCTTCTTAGGCGCGTTTCTTCTTTACAAACGGACCTTTGATGCGGGCCAGGCGGCGTGGCGAGGCTGGCTGTTTGGCGTCGGGTATTTTGGGTTGGCGCTGTTTTGGATCGTGGAACCGTTCTTGGTAGACATCGCACGGCACGGATGGATGGCGCCCTTCGCGCTGATATTTCTAAGCGGCGGCTTGGCATTGCTATGGGCAGCCACTTGGGCCGTTTCCCGAAGGATCGGCGGCGTCGGCGTGCTCGTTATCATTTGGGTGGCCGTCGAAATGCTCCGGTCCGTACTCTTCACCGGCTTTCCGTGGGCTACAATCGGTCATATCTGGATCGGGACGCCGGTGATGCAGATGGCGGCTTTTGGTGGGGCGCCGCTTTTGAGCTTGATCGCACTGGGTATTGTGGGCGCGTTATTTCTGCCTCGCCGAACGGTTGCCATCGGCATCGCCGCGACGATTTTCACCACAACTTGGACAATTGGATTAGTCATCCTCATCTCTCAGCAACCTACGAAGATGGAAAAGACGGTCCGTCTTGTTCAACCGAACGCCGCGCAGCATCTGAAATGGAAGTCCGAGATGATTCCGGTGTTCTTTCAGAGGCAGCTTTCGATGACGTCCCTGAAAGGCGATCCCGATGCCATCATATGGCCGGAAACGTCTATCGCCTATCGACTAGATCGCGCCGAACCCGCATTGTCTTTGATGGCCGAGGCCGCTGCTGGCACGCCTCTTGTCTTCGGTGCGAACGCTTTCGTGGACGGTGCATATCGAAATACGCTCGTCGTGATGGATGAAACAGGTTCCTTGTCAGAACGGTACGACAAGCATCATCTCGTTCCTTTTGGTGAGTACGTCCCCTTTGGAGATCTGCTTGGCCAGCTTGGCATCGCCGGGCTTGCAGCACGAGATGGGGGTGGATTCGCACCCGGGCCTGGTCCGCAATTGGTTGAGATACCGGGACTTGGCAAAGCCCTGCCTTTAATTTGCTACGAGCTGATCTTTCCTCGAAATCTCCGCAACGTTCCGCGTGCTGACTACATTTTGCAAATCACGAACGACGCTTGGTTCGGAGAAATCTCCGGCCCGTATCAGCATTTGGCTCAGGCCATGTTACGGGCAGTTGAGCAGGGTCTGCCATTGATCCGAGCGGCCAACACTGGTGTGTCGGCCGTCATCGATCCCGTGGGCCGGGTCATTGCCAATACGCCATTGAACCGGGAGGGGTATCTTGATGCCGATCTGCCAAATCCCAATCCTGTGACATTCTACTCAGAATGGGGTGACTGGCCGATGCGGATTGTGTTGCTGATTTCGCTCTGCGGCGTTCTCGTCACACGAATACGTGCACATGATTGACGTTGAACCGGTCTGCCTGTAGGCCGCTCTGACATTATCGTCACAACGGCTTCCTGGCGTGACGATCAACTTTTCCAACGGAGCACTCCCCATGCCACGTAGCGACTATCTATTTACCTCGGAATCCGTGTCCGAGGGTCATCCCGATAAAGTGTGTGACAGGATCTCGGATGCGGTCCTCGATGCGTTTCTTTCCGAAGAGCCCGAAGCGCGGGTCGCTGCAGAGACCTTTGCCACCACTAACCGGGTCGTCATCGGTGGCGAGGTTGGGTTATCCGATCAGAATAAGCTCAGTGAGTACATGGGGCGGATCGATGAGATCGCTCGCGCGTGCATCCGCGATATTGGATACGAGCAGGACAAATTTCATTGGAAGACGGTCGAGATCACCAATCTTCTGCATGAGCAGTCCGCGCACATTGCTCAAGGCGTTGATGCGTCGAATGAGAAAGATGAGGGCGCCGGCGATCAGGGTATCATGTTCGGTTACGCAGTTGATGAGACGCCGGAACTTATGCCTGCTCCAATTCACTACGCCCATGCTATTCTGCGGCGGCTGGCAGAGGTCCGGAAGAGCGGTAAGGAACCGACACTCGGGCCGGATGCCAAATCTCAGCTGACTGTTCGGTATGAGAACGGGCAGCCCGTTGGTATAGGTTCTGTCGTCCTGTCGACCCAGCATCTGGACGAGAAGATGACGTCAGCTGATGTTCGGAGCCTCGTTGAGCCGTATATTCGGGAGGTCTTGCCTGAGGGGTGGTTGAACGCGGATACCACTTGGTGGGTCAATCCAACCGGTAAGTTTGTCATTGGTGGTCCAGATGGGGACGCCGGTCTGACTGGACGTAAGATCATTGTCGACACGTATGGTGGTGCGGCACCCCATGGTGGCGGCGCGTTCTCGGGGAAAGACCCGACCAAAGTGGACCGCTCTGCGGCCTATGCTGCGCGCTACCTTGCGAAAAACGTGGTGGCAGCCGGATTGGCGCGCCGTTGTACCATTCAGCTCAGCTATGCGATCGGGGTCGCCGAGCCGCTTTCCATCTACTGCGACACTCACGGCACAGGGACCGTGGCGGATGATACCATCGAACGGGTGATCCCACAGCTGATGGACCTGACACCACGCGGAATTCGCGAGCATCTGGATCTTAATAAACCAATTTATCAGCGGACGGCGGCCTATGGGCATTTCGGTCGAGCGCCTGACGAGGACGGTGGTTTCGGTTGGGAACGCAGGGATCTGGTAGACGCGCTAACCGCAGCGGTCTGATTGGACCTATGACCGAGAAGCATCCAACCGGTGCACCGTGGCGTAATTTCTACGGACGGATGAAGGGGAAAACGCTTCATTCCGCGCAAGTGAGGTATCTCGAAGAAGACCTCGAAGCGCTGTCTCCGGGACCCGTTACGTGGGAAGACAACCCTGATCGCACGCCATTGGACATGACAGCCCGGTTCGGGGGTCATCCGGTTTGGCTCGAAATCGGGTTCGGAAGTGGCGAGCATCTGGTTCATCAAGCGGCTGCCAACCCTGAGGTTCGCTTTATTGGGTGCGAGCCGTTCATCAACGGTGTCGCGACCCTTTTGGGTAAGATCCGGCGCGCTGGTGTCAGCAATATCTCGGTACATCCGGGGGATGCACGCGACCTTTTTGATGTGCTGCCGTCTGGCTCGATCAGCAAAGCCTACCTGCTATATCCCGATCCGTGGCCAAAGGCGCGTCACCACCGCAGGCGGTTTGTGACACCAGAACATCTTGAGCCACTGGTTCATGCCATGAAACCGGGATCGGAGTTCCGTGTGGCGACAGATATCCCTGACTACGTGCGTCAGACCCTTCAAGAGGTACCTCGAGCTGGGTTTGAATGGCAGGCGGAAAGTCCAAAGGACTGGCGGGACCCATGGGGGGACTGGCTCTCAACACGTTATGAACAAAAGGCTTTGCGCGAAGGTCGTCGGCCGCATTATCTGACATTCAGGACGCATTTGGCTGGCTAGCCGCGATGGACCTCGGGTTTGGGTTGGGCTATCCCGAACGGCGACACATCGAAAGAAAGAGCCCCATGTCCAGCCACGGCACCCCCATTCCTATGAGCTCGCACAAATCCGGACCCCTCACGGGCGTGGCGAATGTACCGGGTGACAAATCGATCAGCCACCGCAGCCTTATTTTTGGCGCGATGGCTGTTGGCGAGACCCAGATTACTGGCCTGCTGGAGGGCGAGGATGTCTTGGACACCGCAAAGGCCATGCGGCAGTTCGGCGCCGAGGTGACCGATCTCGGCTCGGGGGAGTGGTCCGTACATGGTGTCGGTGTCGGCGGTTTCGCAGAACCCGATCAGGTCATTGATTGCGGTAATTCTGGCACCGGAGTTCGCCTGATTATGGGGGCGATGGCCACCTCGCCGATTGCAGCGACATTCACCGGCGACGCCTCCCTCAACAAGCGACCCATGGGACGGGTTACGGATCCTCTTGCCCTCTTTGGTTGTCAGACATACGGGCGCAGCGGTGGGCGCTTACCACTCACGCTGATCGGCGCCGCTGAGCCTGTTCCGACGCGCTACACCGTTCCCATGCCATCTGCGCAGGTGAAGTCAGCCGTCCTTCTGGCTGGCCTCAATACACCTGGTGAAACAGTGGTCATCGAACAAGAGGCGACGCGGGATCACACGGAGCGTATGCTGACAGGCTTTGGCGCATCGATTAAAACGGAAGAGACAAAAGAGGGGCGCGTTATCACGCTGCAGGGTCTGCCAGAGTTGGTGCCCCAAACCATCACGGTGCCACGCGATCCAAGCTCTGCTGCGTTTCCCGTTGCTGTTGGTTTGATCGTCGATGGGTCAGACGTGCTGGTGCCGGGGATCGGACTGAACCCGACCCGTTCGGGGCTGTTCACGACCCTACGCGAAATGGGCGCTGATCTCACTTATGAGAATGAGCGCATCGAAGGGGGAGAGCCTGTTGCGGACCTGCGGGCGCGGTTCTCGACCCTGAAAGGGATTGAGGTTCCGCCGGAACGGGCGGCCTCCATGATCGACGAATATCCAATCCTGTCGGTGGTCGCGTCCTTTGCAGAAGGTAAAACCATAATGCGCGGTGTAAAAGAACTTCGGGTCAAGGAGAGTGACCGCATTGACGCGATGGCACGTGGTCTTGAGGCCTGCGGTGTTGAGGTCGAAGAGGACGAAGACACGATGATTGTCCACGGGATGGGGCCGGGTGGCGTTCCCGGCGGCGGAACCTGTGCCACGCATCTCGACCACCGCATCGCGATGTCCTTTATATGTTTGGGATTAGCGTGCAAGAACCCTGTGAAGATTGACGACGGTGGCCCGATTGCCACGTCTTTCCCCATATTTGAAAAGCTTATGAAAGACCTTGGCGCCACCATTCTGCGCGCGAATTCATGAGGGGGCTGACGTGGGGCTGTGCGGGTTTAACTGCGCTGCTCTATGGTGGCCTGTCTTACTTCAGCTTTGGACCTTTGCGGCGGGAAGCGAATGGTTTGCTGGGCTTTGACTTGCAGACTTTTGGCTTTGAGGCCATCGCGGGGCTGGATTACCTGACCGTACTTTCTCCGGTGGGGCGCGCACTGTATCTATCGACGGTCTGGCCCCTTGATACAGCGTTCATCGTCGCTTTGACGTGCCTCTTCGCGTTGGTCACGCGGAAGATGCCGCATCGACTGGCGATTATTGTCGCTACGTTGGCCTTTGCGGCATTTGATTTGACCGAAAACGCGACCGTGGCCAGTGTAATGCGGGTTCCGGTGGAAGTCGTGACACCAGATGTCATCACATTGATTGGAACGTTTACGACGCTGAAGTTTTTGACACTGACGCTTGCGGTCGTACTTTTGCTGGCCGCGCTGATGAGGAGACGGTTCAATGCTTGAGGGTGGATGCCTGTGTGGCGCCGTTCGATATGCCGTCAGCGGTGAGCTACGCCCGATCATTGCGTGCCATTGCGCGCAGTGCAGAAAGACGAGCGGTTACCACGTCGCGGCGACCTCTTGCGCCCGGGAGCATCTCGAAGTCGACGGAGAGGTGTCTTGGTACCGTTCTTCTGAAACCGCGCAACGGGGGTTCTGCGGCATCTGCGGTTCGAATCTTTTTTGGACGGGCCCGGGCACCCATACATCGATTTTTGCGGGGACACTTGATGAGACCGGGGACTTAAAGATCGCAGGGCATATCTTCTGTGCGGATAAGGGGGATTACTACGAAATTCCCGACGGCGTTCCAAAGGCGGAACAAGATGATCCGGCGTTGACCACTCAAGTCCAAGGTGAATCATGATCTTTACGGTCGCGATAGATGGCCCTGCAGCCGCCGGAAAAGGCACGATCTCCAAACAGGTCGCGGCACGCTTCGGTTTTGCACATCTCGACACCGGGTTGATCTACCGGGCGACAGCCGCGCGGGTTCTTGAAGGCGAGGATCCGTTGAAAGCCGCAGGCGGGTTGCGACCATCGGATCTGGAGCGGGACGATCTGCGGACCCCGAAGGTCGCCCAAGCCGCGTCAAAGGTGGCTGCAATCTCCGAAGTTCGTGAGGTTTTGGTCGCCTTCCAGCGAAGCTTTGCAACACGAGATGGCGGCGCGGTTTTAGATGGGCGAGATATCGGGACAGTCATCTGTCCGGACGCGGATGTAAAACTCTACGTAACAGCCTCAGACGCTGTGCGGGCCAAAAGGCGGTTCGCAGAGCTTTCGCCGAAAAATCCGGATTTGACCGAAGAGGGCGTTTTGCAAGATCTCATGGTTCGGGACAAACGCGACCGGGAACGGGTGACCGCACCCATGCGGGCGGCTTATGATGCGCTTCAACTCGACACATCAGAGATGTCGATCGAACAAGCGGTCGCCGCCGCAATTTCTGCCATCGAAGAGAAGCTGCCGCAGCCTCAAGCTGATCTTTAGGTGGTGAAAAAACCTTCCACGAAGGCCTGCAAATAAGGCAGTGGGCGAAAACCGGACCATCCTCCACAGCAGATGATTGCCTCACTGCCCCGTGCGGCGTATTCCTGTTTCATGTGATGGGCATATCCATGCCGTGATCTGAAAAGGCGATGTGATCCATGATGCAGAGCGCATCCGAAGCTTCAATAGCCGCACCGTTTCAGCGCCTCAGAACTGCGGTCCTCTTTTTGACGCTGACCCTTATCGGGCTCTGGCCTGCTTTTCTGAACGGCGATCCGCTGCTCTTTTATGACAGCGCCAGCTATTACAAGGGTGGCGGCGCTGCGATTGAGATGCTGGAAGACAAGCTCGGTATCGATACTCAAAAGACGGACCGCGAACCGACGCCGGAGCCCACGGTCTCTGCACCAAGCGAAAGTAATCCTGAAGATGCGGTCGCGGAACAGTTACGCCCCGCCACTGCGGACGTCACGTCTCGCAAATTCGGCCTCAGATCACTACCGTTCTCGCTATACGCAAATGTCACAACGCGATTGTTCGGTGTCTTTGGCCCGATCGCCCTGATTTCCGCGCTTACGGCTTGGCTGATCCTTGCCTTCGTAGCGATCCTGCCGACTGCCACGCGGTCGCTGGTGGCTTTGGGAACGATGGGCTTGAGTGGCTTGCCGTTCTATACGTCGCAATACATGCCGGACACGTTGGCGGGACACCTGATACTTGCGCCCATCATCATGGTCGTGCGCACCGATTTGGGCGCATGGACGCGGCTGCTGCTTCTGGCCACCATGGCCTTTGCATTCTTGGCCCATTACGCCCATATCCCGCTTGGCGCCGTGATGCTTTTGCTTCTTGTCGGTGCGTACGTTGTTCGCCGCTCCTATATCTGGGCGGGACTATCGGCGGCCACTCTTCTGATCGCACTTGGCGTGAACGTCGCGATCTCGCTTCTTGTTCCGACGGTCGAGCCCGATAGGGCAACATCGACACAGACGGCTGAAGCAGCGCCGGTGGAGAAGCCAAAGAGCGGCAAGAGCATTTCCATTGCCCCCGCGCGTTTTCCCATCCTGCTGGCCCGTACGCTCGAAGATGGACCGGGCCGAAAATACCTTGAGGCGACATGTCCCGACCCGCGCTTCACCCTTTGCGAAGTCTACGCAACATTCCCGAAAAACGTAGGCGCCGCGCTTTGGGGGGACGACAGTATTTACAATCGCGCCACACCCATTCAAGCGCAGCGGATTGCGGATGAGGAACTTGAGCTGATCTGGGAGGCGTTCAAAGCTTACCCGGTAGAACAGACGACCGCGCTTCTGGGGAACGCTTTCGAGCAGCTTTATCTGATTGGGCTGAACGACCAGATATTTGGTTCTATGGAAGTCTTGGGGCCCCGCACAATTGACGTTGAACTGGAGTTTCACACCTATGACAGCGTGAAGGCGGCGGTGGAACAGATACAGTTGATCTCGGTCGGTCTCGCACTGCTTGGGCTTATTTTGCGGTTTGGATCTTTTTCGCAGCCGTTTCGACAAGGTGTCTGGTTTTTGGCCGTGGGGTTATTGGTCAACGCGGCTGTTTGCGGCGGGCTGTCTGCGCCGGTTGATCGCTATCAAGGCCGTGTGATCTGGTGTCTTATTCTTATGGGATTTTCTGCTTGGGCTCTGCATCCAAGGTTGGCAGGTCTCAACCTTCGCGCCGCGCCTCAATAAATCCCCAGATCGTTGCCAGTTGCGCGACCCCGACAAGCCCCGCCCGCGCAAAGCCTGCTGGCCTGACTTCCTCATGGAGTGGGGCAGTGACAAGACCCCAATAGAATCCTAAGCGAGACAGGGGACGGAATGCACCCTTCGGTCCGCTTTGATGAAACCCCGCCGCGCCATAACCGTAGTTCCTATGCTGCCGCCAGAACTTACGGAACGTGAAAGCATGGTGATGATGGAGAACAGCCTCTTCCACATAGGAAAAGCCAAATCCGGCATCAGCCCAGCTTCGACATAGTGCCCGATCTTCCCCTGCTGCGCGCCGGTAGCTGGTGTCAAAGCCTCCAATCTCGCTGAATTGCTTGGCTGGCATGGCGATGTTGTTGGAGGCGAAGAATGGTTCCGCATTGCCGCTCTGAGCGGAGAGAAAATCGTTCATCTCTTGGCTTGTGCGGGCATATATGTCGTTTGCGATGGCATTGATCGTTTGGCCGCCGAACAGCGTCGGGGCAGGGGCGTCCTTCGCCGCCTTCTCGAAGGCCGCTGCCCACCCCGGTTGGGGGCGGCAGTCGTCATCTGTGAAGAGCAATAAATCGCCTTTGGCTGCTGCTGCTCCGCGGTTTCTTGCCGCTGCGGGGCCGGCATTCTCCTGCCGAAGCAGAGTTAGATCGTGCGGTCCGTCCGGAAGATGGTCAACGGGCTGGTCAGATCCGTCATCGACGATCACGATCTCCAGCGTGCAACCGGTCTGTTTCTGCAGCGCGTCGACGCAGGATCGCAGAGTTTCCGGCCTATTATATGTTGGAACGATAACGCTTAGCTGCATGGCGCCCGTGTATCTCTCATCCGCGAAAAGTTGCCGTATCAGATTTAATTTGGCGGGCATCCCCGCATCCGTTCATGGTACATCGAATAGTAAGAGTTCGAAACCTGCTAAGCCAGAGAGGCAACGCGCCATTTTTCCATATTTTGCTGGACTGTCATGACCGGGAAGGATTTAGACATCGACGTCGTCGTGCCCGCTTTTCGATGCCGGGCCGAGTTGAAAGCCTGCCTTGAGGGGCTGCTTGACGCGGGGGCGCCTGCGGAGCGCATTATTGTCGTAGATGACGCGTCCGGGGATGACACGCCAGAGGCCGCGCGCGCTGCTGGGGTCCAGCTAATCGCGCTGGATAAGAATGTCGGACCCGCCGCTGCCCGCAACCGGGGCGTCGCGGCCGCGACCGCCGATCTCGTGCTGTTCGTAGATGCGGATGTTGTGGTGGCTGGCGACGTGTTGGATCGCGTTCGCGCTGCATTCTCGGCGGATGCCGGTCTAAGCGCCCTCTTTGGCGCTTACGACACAAAACCAGCCGCGCCCGGCCGGATCAGCCGTATCCGTAATCTGTTGCACCATTGGAACCACGATCGTGCTGCGGGCGGCGCGGTTACGTTCTGGACGGGTTTGGGGGCGGTTCGGCATGACGCATTCGATGCAGTCGGCGGCTTTGACGAAACGCTAGACTATATGGAGGATGTCGATTTGGGTATGCGGATCTGGCGGCAAGGCGGTCGTATCCAGATTGATCCGGCAATCCAGGGCAAGCATCTAAAGAACTGGAGCTTCCGGTCCATGATGCGCACAGATTTTTGGGGCAGGGCGGTTCCATGGTCCAGACTGATCATGAACGGCGAGTTTAAAGACGTTCCGAAAACACTTAACGCGGGACGGCGGGGCCAATTGTCTGTCATCGCCGTTGCTGTAAGCGTTTTTGCACTAATCCTTATGCCGATCAGCGCCTTCTTTCTCGCGGTCGTAATCTGCGCGATTGGTCTGATTGGCTGGCTTCATAGCGGCTTCCTGCGGCTGTTGAAGCAGGTTGGGGAGCCCGGTGATCGTCTTGCCGCTTTGGGCGTGTTGTGGCTTCTCTATCTGACCGCGGGCTTCGGGTTCGTCTGGGTAATCTACGAACGAGTCGCCGGGCGCGTCCCCAATCAAGCCTGAACATCTACCGCCGCCTTGTGAGATTGGATCATCGCGCCCCTTGCTCTTCGGCATCGCCCTTGCTATACGGCGCGCGTTGATGCGGCGGAAACAGCTGTGGGACGTAAGAGGCAGGGTCGGTTTGCACCGGCCCTCTTTGTTTTATGCGTGTCTCACTTATGACCAAAGCACCGGCCAATTGAAATCCAAAGACCGGCGGAGACAACCGCGCGGCCAGTCAAAGCACTAGTAAAGGAAACCTGAGACCACATGGCTCAAAGCGCATCTATGGAGGAATTCGAAGCCCTCCTGAACGAAAGCTTCGAAATGGACACCCCGGACGAGGGTTCGGTTGTCAAAGGCAAAGTCATCGCAATCGAAGCGGGACAGGCCATCATCGACATCGGCTACAAAATGGAAGGCCGCGTCGAGCTCAAAGAATTTGCTGATCCCGGTGAAAGCCCGAAAATCGACGTTGGCGACGAGGTAGAAGTCTTCCTCGAGCGCGTTGAAAATGCGCGTGGCGAAGCCTCCATCAGCCGTGACAAGGCCCGCCGTGAAGAAGCGTGGGATCGTCTCGAAAAAGCATATGCCGACGAAGCACGCGTCGAGGGTGCAATCTTCGGTCGCGTCAAAGGTGGTTTCACCGTAGATCTGGGCGGCGCTGTAGCATTCCTGCCCGGTTCACAAGTCGACGTGCGCCCCGTGCGCGACGCTGGCCCACTCATGGGTATGAAGCAGCCTTTCCAGATTCTGAAAATGGACCGCCGCCGGGGCAACATCGTTGTGTCACGCCGCGCGATCCTTGAAGAATCCCGTGCTGAACAGCGTGCAGAAGTCATCGGCAACCTTACAGAAGGTCAGGCTGTTGACGGCGTGGTCAAAAACATCACCGAGTACGGCGCATTCGTCGATTTGGGCGGTGTGGATGGCCTGCTGCACGTCACAGACATGGCATGGCGCCGCGTCAACGATCCGCGTGAAATCCTTTCCATCGGCGAAACCGTTAAAGTTCAGGTCATCAAGATCAACAAGGAAACACACCGCATCAGCCTCGGCATGAAGCAGTTGCAGGACGATCCTTGGAATGCGGTTGAAGCCAAGTACACGCTGGACAGCGTGCATCAAGGTCGCGTGACAAACATCACCGATTACGGTGCGTTTGTTGAACTTGAGCCCGGCGTCGAAGGTCTGGTCCACGTCTCCGAGATGTCCTGGACCAAGAAAAACGTACATCCAGGCAAAATCGTGTCCACCTCGCAAGAGGTTGAGGTCATGGTGCTGGAGATCGACAGCGCGAAACGCCGCGTATCGCTTGGTCTCAAGCAAACCATGCGCAACCCTTGGGAAGTGTTCGCCGAGAACAATCCTGTGGGAACCGAGATCGAAGGCGAAGTCAAAAACATCACCGAGTTCGGTCTGTTTGTTGGTCTCGACAACGATATCGACGGCATGGTGCACCTCAGCGACATTACGTGGGACGGCCGCGGCGAAGACGCGCTGGGCGATTTCCGCAAGGGCGACATGGTCAAAGCTGTGGTCACCGAAGTGGATGTCGAGAAAGAGCGGATTTCGTTGTCCATCAAGGCACTCGACGGATCCTTCGACACAGCGACCGAGGGCGTCAAGCGCGGCTCGATCATCACCGTTGAGGTCACATCCATCGAAGACGGTGGCATTGAGGTCGAGTATGAAGGGGCGAAATCCTTCATTCGCCGGTCCGATTTGTCCCGTGATCGTGCGGAACAACGTCCCGAGCGCTTCCAAGTTGGCGACAAAGTTGACGTTCGCGTAACCAACGTCGACAGCAAGACCCGCCGTTTGGGCCTGTCCATTAAGGCACGTGAGATCGCAGAAGAGAAAGAGGCCGTGGAACAGTACGGCTCCTCCGACTCCGGTGCATCACTTGGTGATATCCTCGGCGCAGCGTTGAAAAGCGACGACGATTAAAGTCCGACGATCTGAGAATTGAAGAAGGCCTCGCACGTGCGAGGCCTTTTTTACTGGACCATCACAGCCTCGAATCGATTCTTCCCGAAAGCGAGAAGAACGCTGCTGATATTTCGCTCAAACGCTGCCTCAGACCGCGCATACGCCTGCTGGAGCGTGATAAAATGAATTTTTCCCCATTGTATCAATGCCAAAGCGGCCTAATGTCTTTTATCGAAAAGCAGAATAGGCCTATAGTCTGGGACATCACGGGCTCGTGGTTCGGCAAAGTCCTGGGGAGGATTGTTCATGATACGCTCGGAGTTGATCCAAAAGATCGCTGACGAAAATCCACATCTCTACCACCGCGATGTGGAGCGAATTGTGAACACGATTTTTGACGAAATCATCGAGGCCATTTCTTCCGGCAACCGGGTGGAGCTGCGAGGGTTTGGTGCATTCTCAGTGAAAGCACGCGGTGCACGCACCGGACGGAACCCACGGACAGGTGAAGCCGTTGATGTGGAAGAGAAGCACGTTCCATTCTTCAAGACCGGAAAATTGCTCCGAGATCGTCTGAACGGCAAGGAAAGCTGAAAAACTCATGCGCTACGTAAAGTACCTGTTTCTAGCACTCGTCGCGATCTGCTTGGTTGTGGTGGCGCTCGCCAACAGGGACAGCGTGAATGTTCAGGTTTTGCCGCCGGAACTGTCGGCCTATCTGGGCCAACCGTTCAGCTATACGTTGCCACTCTATCTGATCATCTTTATCAGCATCGTGGTCGGACTTCTGATTGGTTTCGTGTGGGAATGGCTGCGTGAGCATAAACACCGGGCCGAGGCACGCGCGCAGCGCCGTGAGAAAGAAAAGCTCGCTCGCGAAGTCAAAGGTCTCAAGCGTCGCACGAATGAAGGCAAGGACGACGTTCTGGCACTTCTCGACGACGCCCAGCCCTCCCGCTGATACATGAATGTTCGCGTCAAGATTTGCGGTCTGCGGAGCGCGGATGATGTCGCGGCCTGCGTGGCGGCCAGAGCAAATTATGTTGGTTTGGTCTTCTTCCCTAAATCCCCCCGACATCTTGAGGTAGATATGGCGCGCGACGTCGCGTTGTCCGTACCAGTGGGACTGGCCAAGGTCGCACTGACGGTAGATGCAACCGATGCCGAATTGGACGCTCTGATTGAGGCGGTTCCGCTGGATATGCTGCAACTTCACGGGCATGAAACACCAGATCGGGTTGTGCATGTGCGGTCGCGCTACGGCTTGCCGGTCATGAAGGCGGTCGGCATCGCGGATGAGGGCGATTTGCCTGCGTTGTCAGATCACTTACAAGTTGCTGATCAGATACTTGTCGATGCGAAGCCCCCGAAGTCCGCTCAGTTGCCTGGGGGCAATGGTCTGACTTTCGATTGGCGGTTGATCGCAGGGCGTCGGTGGCCGGTTCCTTGGATGTTGGCCGGTGGATTGAATCTGACCAATGTGGCGGATGCCCTGCGGTTGACTGGTGCGGACCAAGTGGACGTCTCGTCGGGGGTGGAACGCGCGCCCGGGGTCAAGGACGCGGCCAAAATCGTCGCATTTTGTGACGCGGCTCGGATGCCTGCACGTGACGCGGCGATTTGAGGGCTTGTAGTCACTGCATTTTTTAGAAAGATGCAGGCCTTCGATGCAGGGAGCACTTTGATGGCCAACGACCTCTTTAACAGCTTTATGACCGGGCCCGACGAAACGGGCCGTTTCGGAAAGTTTGGCGGTCGGTTTGTTAGCGAAACACTGATGCCGCTGATCCTGTCTCTCGAAGACGAATACGAGAAGGCCAAAACAGACGACAGCTTCTGGGCAGAGATGAACGATCTTTGGACTAACTACGTCGGCCGCCCTTCGCCAATGTACTTCGCAGAGCGTTTGACCGCGCATTTGGGCGGTGCGCAGATCTACATGAAGCGCGATGAATTGAACCACACGGGCGCACACAAAATCAACAACGTGTTGGGTCAGATTATTCTGGCGCGGCGAATGGGAAAGACACGCATAATTGCGGAAACAGGCGCGGGCCAGCACGGTGTTGCGACGGCGACTGTATGCGCGAAATTTGGTCTGAAATGTGTGGTCTATATGGGTGCGCATGATGTGGAACGTCAGGCGCCCAACGTGTTCCGGATGCGTCTGTTGGGGGCCGAAGTCATTCCTGTGACCTCCGGCCGCGGTACGTTGAAGGACGCTATGAACGACGCGCTGCGCGACTGGGTGACCAACGTGCGGGATACATTCTACTGTATCGGGACAGTCGCGGGCCCGCACCCGTACCCGGCCATGGTCCGTGATTTTCAAGCTATCATCGGCAAGGAAGCGAAAGCGCAATTAGAAGAACAGATCGGCCGTTTGCCCGACACGCTCATCGCCGCGATCGGCGGCGGGTCAAATGCGATGGGTCTTTTCTTCCCCTTTCTCGACGACAAAGAGGTCGAGATCATCGGCGTCGAAGCTGGTGGAAAGGGTGTAAATGCGAAGATGGAGCACTGCGCGTCGCTGACTGGTGGGCGGCCGGGCGTTTTGCATGGCAACCGGACCTATCTTTTGCAGGATGATGACGGACAGATCCTTGAGGGTTTTTCGATTTCTGCTGGTCTGGACTATCCGGGTATCGGCCCAGAACACGCTTGGTTGCATGAGATCGGCCGTGCCAAATATGTCGCGATCACCGATGCTGAAGCCCTCGAAGCCTTTCAGTTGTGCTGTGAGCAGGAAGGGATCATCCCTGCACTTGAGCCCAGCCATGCATTGGCTCATGTCATGAAGATCGCTCCTGATCTGCCGAAGGATCATGTGATCTGCATGAATATGTGCGGCCGAGGCGACAAGGATATCTTCACCGTCGCCAAAGCGCTCGGTTTCGAGATGAACACAGGCGCTTAAAGTTCGCAGCGATCAGACCGAGCGCTCCGCAATTGGCGCGGTGCATCCTCCCTTTGTATATATCTTTGGTTTAGCCCGCGGCCGCACACGCCGCAGGTGACGATTCAGAGATGGTCTTCACGGGTAAACCTCAGTTTATTCCTGTACATGACCGGTTTACGAAGCTCGTGCTAAACCTTTTGAAAATAGCTCGAAAAATTCGGGGTGGTCACAGTCAAGGTACTCAGGCACCGCACGTCGCGGCGCCGCAGCCTTGAAAGGACTAAAAGATGCCAAAGATACTTGCCCTCTCCACCGCAGCAATACTCATGGGGACGACGGCGTTCGCCCTCCCGGCAGTCTCTACGGAAACCGGCGATAAAGCACCCCATGATATCCGCATGGCGCAAGTTGGCGAAGACTTGAAAGAGTTCCTCTCATCTTTTCGCAATGGCGGTGACACGACGTTCCGCGACGACGACGACGACGACGACGACGAGGATGATGATGAAGATGATGATGAAGATGAAGATGACGATGATGATGAAGACGATGATGACGATGATGATGACGATGATGATGAAGACGATGATGATGACGATGACGACGATGACGACTGATCATGCGATCAAGTGAGCAATGCGACCTCTCGCTTCATCAGCGGGGGGTCTTAACCAGGGGACCAGTATGGTTAAGATGAACCGACGCGCGTTCCTGATCGGGCTGACCTGCGTGATTACCCCAACAGTGGGAAGCTCACAGTCTGTCGAACGCAGCGTGCGCCACCAGCTTCAGCGACAAGGTTACCGGAATATTGAGGTTTCGCGCACATTGCTGGGGCGCCTCAAGTTCTCGGCGACACGCGGGCAGTTCCGCAGAGAAATTGTTCTCAGTCCGTCAACTGGAGTAATTCTTCGCGATTTCTCTGCCAGGATTGGTAGCAACGGTGTTGCCAGTCCGAATATCCTTGGCGGTGACAACGACGACGAACGTGGCAACATCTCGGGTCGGGATGATGATGGTCGAAGCGGGTCGTCGGGCGGCGGCTCGAATGGCGACGATGATGACAATGAAGGAGGAGATGACGACGACGACAATGACGACGACAGTGATGATGACGACGACGACAATGATGACGATGGTGACGACGACAGCGATGACGATGATGGTGACGACGATGGCGATGACGATTGATCCGCCATGTTGAGCAACCCGATCACCTTTGCCATTATCCTCGGCGTCCAAGTGTTATGCGCGGTTTTCTTTGTCTCTGATATTCTCATCTCGGTGTTCGGACTGACGTCTGTGCCAATCAGTTGGCAGTTTCACGAGTTGATTGAGATTGGCGCGTCGGTGGGCCTTCTTCTTGGGGTGGCCGTGGGGGCTGTGGCTCTCAGGCATGTATCGCGGCGCAATCTACATGTGGAGTCTCAACTTCGGGTGGCATCCGGCGCGTTCGCAGAATTGATCTTCGAAAAATTCAATCAATGGCAGTTGACGCCAGCGGAACGTGATGTCGCGCTATTCGCACTGAAAGGGCTTTCAACATCGGAGATCGCTGCTTTGAGGGAAACGAGCGAAGGGACCGTGAAGGCTCAAACAAACGCGATCTATCGCAAAGCTGGCGTAAGCGGGCGGGCGCAACTTATGAGCCTCTTTGTAGATGATCTGATGAGCGAGACACTGATTTCAGATCTAGCGAGCTAGCTCTGATCGATATCAGGAAGGTCCAGTGCGTGCTCCTCTAACACGCTACGCGGCACGATGTTGAGTGCTTGTTCATGGGTCGAGGCTAGGCTGACCTTTGGCGCGGCGCCTTCCTCATGTGCTTGTAGGAACCGCGCGGCGCAAAGGCACCATTTGTCGCCCGCTTTCAGACCCTTGAAACCAAATTGCGGCATTGGTGTACTGAGGTCGTTCCCGAGGTATTTTGACAACGCGAGAAACTCATCGGTCATCACAGCGCACACCGTATGGCTTCCTCTGTCTGCAGATCCCGTGTCGCAGCAGCCGTTGCGGAAAAAGCCTGTCACGGGATTGTTGGAACAATGCTCCAGCTTGGTGCCAAAGACGTTGATCGACGGTGCTTTATCCATGTGCATCTCCCTTACCGGCTTAAGATAGCGGTCAGTCGGGTGGTGTCCATTCCACATGTTGGCCATGGAACCCCGCGCGGCCCATTTTGAACACGAGATCCCCCGGCCAAAGGCGAAGCGTCAGCCCTGCGCTGCCCGGTGTTCCGTCCGATTCCATTCCAAACCACGCCAGCGGTTCATCCGCGGTGGCTTTCTGACCGGCGCTTTCTATCGCGCGCGTTGCCCTCTTCTGGCTTTCCTGCGGGAAGTACTGCCAAGCAATGGTGTGATAGATCAGATGTACATGACCTTTTCGCGTTTGCGACAAACGCTGCTCAAGCCACGATGCGACATCACCACGGTCAACGCTTGGTGTTGCGAGCGCGATTGCGGCATCTGTCAGGGCGCGGCGCTCTGGCTGGTCGGGCCAAAGATACGCCCGCAAACGCAGGGCATCGGCTGGTTGGTTGGGATCTAGCGGGTTGAGATCTATTCCGCGCCGATCCGCGACCTGCGGCTGTGACGTTGCAGGGGTGGGCCCTTGCCAGTCTGGCGCAAGCCTCACTGTTGCGACCGGATCCCCAAAAATCTGCCCGCCGACATCAAGCGCGTACCGATCCCAGAAGAGGTTCAGACCTGCGCTGGCCCCAAGCTCAGACAGAACAAGCGGCAGTCCATATCTGTCAGCAAGCCACCGCCCCGCTGCAATCAAAACAGCGCTACGCCGGACCTCGTTCGTCTGCGGCGGGCTATCGAGCCAGCGGTCCAGTTGCGCCTCATCACGGATGAGCGTTTCTTTGACTGCGGACCACAACGCATCGTCCGACACAGTGTGCGGAGGATATACATCTCGCAGCGGGCCACCTTGCAGCGCTGTTGCGTGCAGGGCGCCTGCCAGGCGAAGTGGGACAGACTGGCCAGAGGGTGACAAATCACCCTGCCAGTTGAACAACCTGTTTGCGATGGCGGTCTCGGGCCTCAGACGGTCGGCAAACAGGGTCATAAGCCGACCCATGAAGGGGGATCCCAATCCGGTGCAGGAGCGAGCTTGGTGTCTCAGCGCGTCCTTAAAGGTCATCTGAAACGATCAATCAGCTTTTGGACCGCTGTGCGGGCATCAGGCACAGGATCTTCCGGCGCGTGGGCGGCGACCACTTTCTGCGGCTTTGGTGTGGTCGTCGACGACCGAGGTGGCGCAACCCGTAGCGCAACTGCGTTCATGAAGCGCCCGCTGTCGCCATCGGCAAGATGGGGCGCCCCATCCCCAATCCCGCGGATCACGTCATCCAGCCAATCGCGATCGCTTTTGGGGAAATCGTGAAGCACATATCCTGGCACTTTGTCCTTATGACCGGGATGACCCACGCCAAGACGGACCCGATCATAATGCGGCCCGATATGTTCGTGGATGGACCGCAGCCCGTTGTGCCCTGCGTGGCCACCGCCCGCCTTTACGCGAACCTTTGACGGCGCAAGATCGATCTCGTCGTGGAACACCGTAATGTCCGTGCTGTCGAGCTTGTAAAACCGCATCGCCTCGCCCACGGATTGGCCAGAGCGGTTCATGAAAGTTTCGGGCTTCAACAGGACGATCTTGTCTGAGCCAAGGCGTCCTTCGCTGATCTGTCCCTGGAACTTCTTTTTCCAACTGGAAAAGCCGTGATTCTGCGCGATCTGATCGACCGCCATAAAACCGATATTATGCCGGTTCTGCGCGTATTTCGCACCGGGATTTCCAAGGCCAACGAAAAGTTTCATGAGGATTTTCTATCGTTTGGCGCCAGATTCTAAAAGATCGTAAACGCGTGGGCTTGCAGGACTTCAATATTAGATCAGCAGAGCAGCCTTCGTAGGATTTCAGGCGGGGCTCGATGTTGTCAGCTTCTTTTCACAAAGATTGCGTTACCCTTAGCACTTATGCCTTAGAAATAGAGAAGCCTGCATGTTTGAGATCCCACGCCTGGAGACTGACCGTCTTGTTTTGCGCGCTCCTTGCGAAGTAGACGTTGAAGCATATCGCGCGTTCTTTGCGGACGGCGAAGCGTCCGAGTTTTATGGCGGACCACTGTCGACCAAGGAGGCCTGGAACAGTTTGGCCAGTGTACTGGGGCACTGGTATCTGCGTAGGTACGGCTAATGGACCATTCAGAAAAAGGACGTCGGATCTGTGGTTGGCAGCTGCGGATTCGCATGGCCCGATGGTTGGCCAAGATCAGAACTTACATGGTGGATCGCCGCCTCAGAACGGCGTCGTGGATTTGCCAAAGAGGCTTCGCTCGCCGCAATCAAGTTCGGATACGACGTACTGGATTGGGACTTGGTCCAGACGCATATGAAGGATGAAAATGTCGCAGCGCGCTCCTTGGTCAGATCTCTTGGCGGCAAGGTTATCGGGCGAGACAAGTTTCCCGATGGCATAGAGCGCGATATTTACCGACTACCAAGGTCCGCCGAGTCCTGATGTGAAATCTAAGGGCTTTAAGTAGAAACGCGGGCCTGTTTCCAGTGCCCGCGTTTCAAAACTTCCGAAAGAACACTATCAGTCTTCAGAGACTTCAGTTGCGGGCACTTCGTCTGCTGCAACTTCTTCCTCTTCGTCGTCATCGTTCTGTGACGCAAGACCGGATGGTGCTTGCACGTTCGCAATCACGAAGTCACGGTCGATGGTGGGTTTTGCACCCTCTGGCAGATTGATCGACGAGATCGTCAGCGTATCGCCAATTTCCATTTCTGACACATCAGCCGTGATACTTTCAGGGATGTCGCCTGCGGTCACGATCAGTTCGATCTCAGGACGCACAACAGTCAGGACCCCGCCTTTCTTGATGCCGGGTGCCACGTCTTCGCCTGTGAATTCCAGCGGAATGAACAGGTTGATTTTTGTGGTCCTGCGCAAGCGCATGAAATCCACGTGCGTTGGCAGGTCCTTGACCACGTCGCGTTGCACATTACGGCAAATAACGCGTACGTCGTCTTGGCCTTCTACTTTCATGTTGTAGAGCGTGGACAGGAAGCGGCCTGCCTTCAACTTCTTGAACAACACGTTAAAGGGAATGTTAATCGGTGTTGGGTCTACGCCACCACCATAAACGATACCGGGCACCTTGCCTTCGCGGCGTGCTTGACGGGCGGCCCCCTTGCCTGTCCCCGTCCGTGCCTCGGCTACGAGATCAGGGATCTCTCCAGCCATGAGCTTTCTCCATCAATGTAAATGCGGCTGCCTCCAAGGGTGTCGGGCCGCGTGAAGCCGTGGCGATAAAGGAGCACCGGTGACTTGTCCAGCCGATTCTCACGCGTGCGAACATGTCCGTAGGAATTCGTGACTTGTGAGCGAAGAGATGGAGCGATAGCCCCGACCAATGCGCTTTGATCATTCCCTTCGTCTGTCACGTCATACGCTGCCCGCTTTTGCGGCGGAAGGCTTGGTGTGGGGAACATTTGCCGCCTATGTGCCAGAGATCAAGGCGGCCATCTCAGCGAGTGATGCGCAATTTGCCATGGGTCTCTTGGTGTCCTCTGCAGGGGCGCTGCTGGGACTTTGGATCGCCCCGCGGTTTGACCAGCGGGTGACGCGATTGGCGATGCCGATCGCGGCGATTTTTATGGCGGCTGCGTTCATCGGGCCTGCGGCCAGTACGTCGCTGCTCATCTTTATCGCGCTGATGCTGTTTGTCGGGACCGGATCCGGTCTGCTTGATGTTGTGATGAACGCCCGGGTCTCGCAGATTGAGGCGGCGTCTGGCAGCTCGCTCATGAACCTCAATCACGCTGGCTTTTCGGCAGCCTACGGTTTGGCGGCGCTCGCATGCGCGCCCGCGCGCGAAGCAGGCGTTCCCGCATGGATGATGTTCACCGGTATCCTGCTTATCGTTCTTGTCTGCGGACGTATGATGGTTCTTGCACCGTTGGAGGAGGACGCGCCCGAAACAAGCCAGAGCAGAAAACGGCTGCCGGGGTTCGTTTTCTGGGCCGGTGTGATTGTTTTGGCCGGGTTTCTGGCAGAGCAATCGATTGAGGGATGGTCCGCGCTGCATCTCGAACGGACCCTTGGGGCAGGGCCTGCCGAGGGAGCATTGGGTCCCGCGCTTCTGGGCATAACCATGTTGATCGGGCGGTTGAGTGGCCAATTGGTCGCGGCACATCTATCAGAACGCTTTGTTATCGCAATGGCCGCCACCTTGGGCAGTGTGGGCTGTATTATAGCGGCCTCTGCAAGCACTGTCGCAATGGCGTACGTGGGATTTGCATTGGCGGGTCTGGGCATATCCGTGACCGCGCCCATGGCCCTCGCGCTTGCAGGAAAACTGGCCCCGGGTGGGATGCGTACCCATGTCATTTCCCGCACTGCCATGATTGGCTACATGGGCTTTTTCGTTGGGCCACCGTTGATCGGGTTTGTCTCCGAGGCGAGCAGCCTTAGGGTGTCCTTTCTGGTTGTCGCGACCATACTTTTGTTCTGCCTGCCAAGCCTGATCCTGTTTCAACGAGCGATTAAGCCAAGCGAACAGCCCGGTCGCGGCTGGCTTGGATAAAGAGCCCGGTTCATGGCACGCGCATAGCGGAATGCGCCGACATCGTCCGGGCCCACACTGATCTCGACAGCGTGCATGTCGTCCGCCCCGAACATTTCAGTGCGGGCTTTGATGGTGTCGATCAGTGTCTCGTAGGGCGGGAACGCTTCATCTGGCGCGCCATAGATAATGGCGTCCAAAGCAACGAACGTGAAGGGTTCGGCCGAAGCCGCCGTGATGGCAAAGCCGTTGCAACACATATATGTTCAGGCATGTAAAATCTCCCTGATGCGATTGCGGGGAGGTTTATCCTAGTGAAATGAGAGGCCCGTAAAACCTGCGCTTAGGCCCAATCGCCCTCAAAGTCCTTCGGGACCAGAAGGTTGTGTCGGCCTAAGTTCTTCACGTCTTTTTCGCCGCAAAGCGCCATCGTGGTGTCGAGCTCGGAATGTATGACGCGCAACGCTTCCTCGACACCCTTCTGACCCATCGCACCCAGACCATACACAAAGGCGCGCCCGATGTAGGTGCCTGCCGCACCCATTGCCAAAGCTTTGAGAACGTCCTGGCCCGAACGGATACCGCTGTCCAGATGCACTTCGATCTTATCGCCGACCGCGTCCATGATTTGAGGAAGTACCTGAATAGAACTTAAGGCGCCGTCCAATTGACGCCCGCCATGATTGGATACGACGATTGCATCTGCTCCGACGTCCAAGGCTTTCTTGGCATCATCTGCGTCCAAAATTCCCTTCAGGATCAGCTTGCGGTCCCACTGCTTGCGGTAGTTTTTGACCGTGTCCCAATTCAGTCGCGGGTCGAACTGCTGCGCGGTCCAGCTGTGCAGGGATGAGACGTCGTCGACATCCTTTGCGTGACCCACGATATTACGGAACGTCCGGCGATGGGTTTGCAGCATTTGAATGCCCCACCGCCATTTGGTCGCAAGATCGGCAATCACGTAAGGAGTCAGCTTCGGCGGGGCGGACAATCCGTTTTTGATGTCCTTGTGGCGTTGCCCAAGGATTTGAAGGTCCAGCGTAAGAACCAGCGCGTCGCAATTTGCCTGATGCGCCCGGTTGATCAAATTCGCGATGAACTCTTCATCCCGCATGACATAGAGTTGAAACCAGAACGGTGCGCTTGTGTTCTCGGCCACATCCTCGATTGAGCAGATGGACATAGTCGACAGGGTGAACGGCACCCCGAATTTCTCTGCTGCCTTGGCAGCCAGAATTTCACCGTCCGCATGTTGCATCCCGGTCAGGCCAACGGGGGCAAGGGCAACGGGCATCTTAACGTCCCGTCCAACCATCTGCGATGACGTGCTGCGCCCTTCCATGTCAACGGCCACGCGCTGGCGCAGGCGAATTCGATCAAAATCGGACGAGTTCTCGCGGAATGTCTGTTCGGTCCAACTGCCCGATTCTGCGTAGTCATAGAACATCTTCGGGACGCGTCGTTTATAGATGCGCTTGAGGTCCTCGATCTCTGTGATGACGGGCATAGGCGTCCTTACCGGCAAAATTGGTTAGTTTTTCTTACCTATATCGAGGATTTCGCGCAATGCGTGAATTTAGGTTGAGTTTAGTGCGATATCGTACTATATAGTTCGATATCGTATTAATGGAGCTTGAAATGACCCTTTCCCGTCGAAAAACTCTTGCGCTCATTGGGGGTGGAACAATCTTTGCAGCGGGGGCTGCATCTGCCGGTTTCATCATGACCCGCACCCCCAGCAAAGCCCTGTCTCCATGGGCCGACGCCGGCACCTATGACGACCCGCGGCTTCGCGCGCTGTCTTACGCGTTGCTCGCACCCAATCCCCACAATCGCCAACCCTGGGAGGCGGAGTTGATCGGTGACAATCAAGTTGCGATCTATCGCGATCCGACTCGGAATCTTCCGGTGACGGATCCGTTTGCGCGTCAGCTTACGATCGGAATGGGGTGTTTTCTTGAGTTGATGAAACTCGCTGCCGCCGAAGAAGGCTTCGATGTCGAAATGACGCTATTCCCGGAATGGGAAGCCAATCAGGTTGCGTTGTGTACATTCATACCGAATGCGGCCAAATCAGACCCGCTTTTTGCCCATGTGATGGAACGGCGAAGCCATAAGGACATGTTCGATCCACGCACCATCGAGGCTGACAAAGAGAAACAACTTGCGGCCTACGCAACAATCTACACTGATCCCGAGAATGTCGCGGCCTTAAAAGAGATCGGCGTCGAGGCATGGTTGATCGAGGCCAATACCCAAGATGCATGGCAGGAAAGCATAGACCTGTTCCGTATAGGAAAGTCAGAGATAAACGCACAGCCGGACGGTATCGACCTTGGTGGACCCATGCTAGAAGCGCTCAACAAGGTGGGTTTGTTTACCCGAGAGGTCGCGGCTGATCTCGAAAATCCTGGTACACAAGCTGCGGTTCAAGACATGGTTGATGCTGTTAATCAGGCCCCTGCCTTCGTCGTCCAAACCACACAAGGGAATACCCAAGAGAACCAGATTGAGGCTGGGCAACAGTGGCTCCGGCTGAACCTTGCGACGACCTCTTTGGGACTTGCCCTTCGTCCGATCAGTCAGGCCCTGCAGGAATATCCTGAGATGGAGGGACCCTACAAAGCGATCCATGAAAAATTTGCGGAGGATGGCGAGACGGTTCAAATGCTGGGTCTTCTCGGATACGGTCAACTGACGCCGCGCACGCCGCGCTGGCCGCTGGAGACGCGCCTTAGGAATGGATAAGAAGTCTGTCGGAACCTATTTTTCGTTCTTCAACGAGGTTGCCATCATTGAACAACTCAGCCGCGCCATGCTGGAGGCGCGGCTGCCAAACGGTTTGATCGCGCCCCATTTTACGGTTCTGAACCATCTGACACGCCTAGGGGATGGCAAGACACCTTTAGACATGGCGCGAGCCTTTCAAGTTCCAAAGACATCGATGACCCATACGCTCTCTGGTCTTGAACGGCATGGGCTGATCGAAATGCGGCCCCATCCGAAAGATGGCCGCTCAAAACAGGTCTGGCTGACGGAGGAGGGCCGAAAAGTGCGCGAGCGTACCATTGATGCGCTCGGGCCAGATTTCCAAAAGATCGCCGCGCGGTTCCCGGTGGAGCAGATCGAAAACGGATTGCCGCTGCTTGAAAGTGTGCGGGCCTATCTGGACAAGATGCGCGACACCTAACATCTAAGCCCTGTGGGCCCCCTCTGCGAGACTTTTCACAAAGCTCAGAACGTCAGCAACCGGCGCGTCATCCGCAATTTTCTGGACAATAGCCGACCCCACAACGGTGCCATCCGCGACACCTGCAATCGCTTCTGCCGTTTCGGGTGTCTTCACCCCAAATCCAACAATAACCGGCAGATCAGTATCTGACTTGATCCGCGCAACTTCGGGGGCGACGTCGGCGGCCTGGGCCTCGGCTGCTCCAGTAATCCCAGTAATCGAAACGTAGTATACAAAGCCGGAGGTGTTCCGAAGCACGGTCGGAAGCCGTTTTTCGTCGGTCGTCGGCGTCGCCAGCCGAATGAAATTTAAACCGGCTTTTTGGGCGGGAATACAAAGTTCCTCATCCTCTTCGGGCGGCAGGTCCACGATGATCAACCCGTCGATGCCGACATCTTTGGCGTCCTGCAAGAATTTGTCCACGCCGCGTGAATAGATCGGGTTGTAGTACCCCATCATAACGATCGGTGTCGTGTCGTCAGTTTCGCGGAAGCTTCGTACCATCTCCAGCGTTTTTTCAAGGGTTTGTCCCGCTTCCAGCGCCCGCTGTCCAGCCAACTGGATTGTGCTTCCATCCGCCATTGGATCCGTGAACGGCAAGCCAAGCTCAATGATATCGACACCCGCGGCAGGCAGTCCTTTCACGATCTCCAAAGATTTTTCATAGTTTGGATCGCCCGCCATGACATAAGACACGAAGGCTTTCTTTCCCTCGACTTTGAGCCGCGCAAATGTGTCGTCGATCCGTGTCATCTGGTGTTCCTTGCCAAAGCGCCTCTGGCGGTGTGCACCAGAACGCGGCGGAAAATCAATGCCCCGCTTGACGAGATCGGACCTCGGCCCCTACATGCGCTCCGAACCGGACAAGCGAAAGGCGCGGATCATGGGCTTCAAAATGGGTATTGTCGGTTTGCCGAATGTGGGCAAATCAACGCTGTTTAACGCGCTGACCCGCACGGCCGCCGCTCAGGCTGCGAACTTTCCGTTTTGCACCATCGAGCCCAACGTGGGCGAGGTTGCCGTACCGGATGATCGGCTCGATACCTTGGCCGAGATCGCCAACTCGCGCCAGATCATCCCGGCCCGCATGACATTTGTCGATATTGCTGGGTTGGTCAAAGGTGCCTCGAAGGGGGAGGGGCTGGGAAATCAGTTTCTGGCCAATATTCGCGAAACCGATGCGATCGCCCATGTGCTGCGTTGCTTTGAAGACGGCGACATCACCCATGTGGATGGCAGAGTTGACCCGTTGGCGGACGCAGCGACCATCGAAACGGAACTGATGCTGGCAGACCTAGAAAGCATCGAGAAGCGGTTGCAAAACATCGTCCGCAAGGTTCGCGGCGGCGACAAGGAGGCGGTCCAGCAAGAACGGCTGTTGCGCGCCGCGATGGCGGCCCTCGAAGACGGGCGACCCGCGCGAACAGTTGAGGTGGATGTAGATGACCAGAAGTCCTGGAAGATGCTGCAGCTTCTGACCACCAAGCCGATCCTCTATGTTTGCAATGTGGATGAGGCATCTGCCGCAACTGGCAACGCTTTTTCGAACAAGGTCGCGGTCATGGCAGAGGAACAAGGCGCAGCCCATGTGGTGATTTCCGCGCAGATCGAGGAAGAGATCAGCCAACTTGATGCGGACGAGGCTGAGATGTTCCTGAGCGAGATGGGGCTAGAGGAAGCAGGCCTCGACCGGCTAATCCGGGCGGGCTATGCGCTTCTTCATCTCGAGACCTACTTTACGGTCGGTCCAAAAGAAGCACGGGCCTGGACCATCAAGCACGGCACGATGGCGCCTCAAGCCGCCGGTGTGATCCATGGGGACTTCGAAAAAGGGTTCATTCGCGCCGAGACGATTGCCTATGACGACTATGTCACGCTTAAAGGTGAACAGTCGGCAAAGGAGGCCGGGAAGATGCGGGCGGAAGGCAAGGGGTACACTGTCAAAGACGGCGACGTTCTGCACTTCCTGTTCAACACCTGATTTTGCCTAAGGCGCGTTGATCCGGAGCTGCGCTACTATCTCTGACGCCCTCCGAAAGTCGTTTTCGAATGCGATCTGTTCTGCTGCCCGAACCTTTTTGTCGGTCAGCCTTAGCAGATAGGACGGGTGAACCGTGATGAAGATAGGTGTGCCATCTGTTGCCAACTCAATCTGGCCGCGTCGCTTGAGAAGATCTTTACCCGAACCGGTCAACGCCTCGGCGGCTGTCGCGCCCAAAGCCACGATCACCTTCGGTTTGATTTGGGCACGTTCTGCATCAAGCCACCATTTGCAACGCTGAACCTCGTCGCTTGATGGACGCTGATGAATCCGTCTGCGCCCCCGTGGTTTGAATTTGAAATGCTTTACGGCATTTGTAACGAAGACCTTATCGCGCTCGATATTGGCCAAAGTCAGAGCTGCATCGAATACCTGGCCAGCCGGACCCACAAATGGCCGCCCTGCCAGATCCTCCTGATCGCCGGGCTGCTCGCCGACAAACATCAACTCCGCCGTCGGCGGCCCCTCACCCGGTACGACCTGCGTGGCGTTGGCATGCAAAGGGCAGGCTGTACATCCTTTAAGGTCCGCACCGGTTTCAGCAGATCCTGCGCGTTGATCCTGCAGCCGTTCGCTTATCCGAGCCGCACGAAGCGGTGGCAAAGACGGCGCATTCAACTGCATCTCGCGCACACGTGCTTCGGCCGTTGCGATCAGTTCGGGGATATGCCGTGTCTCTGGCATATTCTTCCAGTATTTCTTTGGCATTTCTGATTGCATCGCGTTCAGCTTCACCCGCGCAGGATTGAAAATGTTGCAAAAATACGTGCCCCATAGGTCTTCGGTGGCGTCCTCCGGCAGATCCGGTTTCTCGCATCCGCCATGAAACGACAACTTGCCATCCTCGAATGTGGCCGTCGCATCTGGCGTGGCGATCATCCAATCCATGTCTGCAAAACGCCGGGCGAAGAAGGGGGCGGTCGGCTCGACCGTGAAATGGGTCGGCTCGAACCATGCCGCGAATTTCCGCCGGGCAGCAGATGTCGGAAGTTCGCGAAACCGGACGAACGCTTTCATTTTGTGTTGGCAGCGGCGAACGTTCTTTTCCAACTGGCGCAAGCGGGCCAAATCCGGATCCGCCCTATCGATCATCAACTGCGGCTTTGTCCGCATCCGCCACAAAAAAGCGTAGAGCCGCGCGAACCGTTCCGGATCCGAATGCCAGATCACGGTTTGCGCCATTGCGACAAACGCCTTCGAAACGGTGATTTGACCTTCGGCTTGGGCGGGCAGGGGCGCTGCGAAAAGATCGGCAGGTCCATTGGCGAACGACCAGATCACACACTCCGGCGGGGTGTCTGATTGCATGAGTGCCCGGGCAGCATCGCGCCACGCAACCCACGTCCCCTGTTGGGGCAGATCAATCGCAACCTGGCCTGTCATAGAAGGCTCAATTGCTCTGGTGGTGGGGCGAAGCGCGCCCGCAGATCGACACTGTCGGTCAACGTACCGGGTGACCACCCGCCAAGCGTCACGAAGGCACGCGCCTTTTTCATCGACGCCCCCATTCGCATCAAATCTTCATACCGCAAATATCTATGGCGCCGCGTGCTCAGAATTCGATTGACTGTTTTGACGCCAAACCCCGGAATGCGCAAAAGCAGCTCCCGATCCGCTTTGTTCACGTCGACGGGGAACTGATGACGGTTTGCCAGTGCCCAAGCCAGTTTTGGGTCGATCTCTAAATCCAGATTTCCGTCTGCTCTGCCACCTGTAATTTCAGACAAATCGAAGCCGTAGAACCTGAGCAACCAGTCCGCTTGGTACAGCCGATGTTCCCGCTGCAAAGGTGGTTTGATCAGGGGCAGGTTTCGGGAAGCATCCGGTATCGGCGAAAAGGCCGAGTAATACACGCGCTTGAGCTTGTAGCTGGAATAGAGCCGCGTGGAGTTTCCCAGGATGGTTGTATCCGTTGACCCGTCCGCACCGACAATCATTTGCGTGCTTTGCCCGGCCGGGGCGAATTTCGGCGGGCGCTTTCCCGTGTGGCTTTTTTCACTGCGAACCTGTTTGGCCAGTCTGACGTCCGCCATCGCCTTTCGGATTGTATCCGGATTTTTTTCGGGCGCGTAGGATTTGACAGCGCCGTCCGTCGGCAACTCCACATTGATTGAAAGTCGGTCCGCTAGCAGTCCGGCCTCTTCAATCAATTCGGGCGCAGCATCGGGAATGGTCTTCAAATGAATGTAGCCGCGAAAGTTCTCATCATGCCGAAGTTTGCGCGCGATCTGAACCATATCCGACATGGTCGCGTCAGGCGATTTGATGATGCCAGACGACAGGAAAAGACCTTCGATGTAATTACGCCGGTAGAATTCTACCGTAAGCGAAACGACCTCATCGACGCTGAACCGCGCCCGTTGCACATTGGACGAGACCCGGTTGATACAATAGGCGCAATCGTAAATGCAGAAGTTCGTCATCAGTATCTTCAGAAGGCTGATACAGCGCCCGTCCGGTGCATAGGCGTGGCATATGCCGGAGCCTTCGTTTGAACCCAGACTCTTGCCATCCCGGCTGTCCCGCTTGGTCGATCCGCTTGACGCGCAAGACGCATCATAGCGCGCCGCGTCGCTTAGGATTGCCAGCTTCTTCTGTAAATCGAGTCGCGCCATTCGTTCATGTTATGTTCTCATTTTGATCGGCGCAATAAGCTGTGACATTCTGTTGCGATCTAACCTTGCAGGCTTGCTGACTTGTCGCTAAACGGGTCGGCGGAGACGTGGCCGAGTGGTCGAAGGCGCTCCCCTGCTAAGGGAGTAGGCGGGAAACCGTCTCGAGGGTTCGAATCCCTTCGTCTCCGCCACTACACATTTTCAATGAATTTGAGCGGGTCGATTTGGGCCGTCTTTTTCCTTTGTTTGCTTGGATTTATGGCTGTGGTTCGGTTGTCTTGAGTTTCTTTCGATAACGCATATATTCTTTCCTTGAGTGGTATAGAATGTGGTATTTTCGAATGACCTTATCTGGGAAGCTGACAAAGAAGTTAGTCGAAAACCTTGGCGCTGGGCGGCACGGCGATGGCAATGGATTGTATCTTGTCGTTGATCCATCGGGGGCGCGGCGTTGGATCGTGCGCGTAGTTGTCAAAGGGCAGAAAAATAAGAAGGGCGCTCCACTGCGCACGGATTTTGGCTTGGGTGGGGCCGATATTGTCACGATCAACCAAGCAAGAGAACGCGCGCTGGAATATAGGCGCATGGCAAAGCAAGGTTTGAATCCGCGTTTCAATGCGCGCCAAGAGGTGCCAACTTTTGAAGAGGTGGCGCAACAAGTCCATATTGACCGAATGCCAACATGGAAAAACGCCAAGCATGGTCAGCAATGGATCAACACTCTGCGCGACTATGCTTTTCCAAAGATTGGTCGAATGCCGATTGATAGCGTAGATCAGCCGGAGGTCATGATGTGCCTTGCGCCGATCTGGACGGAAAAACACGAAACCGCTAAACGACTAGCCCAGCGTATAAAAACTGTCTTGGATGTCGCACGCTCTAAAGGTTTTCGGAGTGGTGAAAACCCCGTGACAGCGATTAAAGACGCTGGCGTGCTTCCCAAAGTCAAAGCTAAGGTAAAGCATCATAAAGCGATGCTTTGGAAGGACGTGCCTGCGTTCTATGCTGATTTGAAAACGCGCCCTGCGATGGCGGCGAAGGCACTTATGTTTACATGTGTTACCCGCTCTATTGACCAAAGTGGACGAGAAACACACCAATTTAGCGGCCATCCTCACAGATCAACGCAAAAGGTTACAGACCGGCCTAAGCGCTGGTAGTGGGCGCGTCTGCCGGGATAGTTTAGGATTATGTCTTCCTTTTTAACAGCGTGCATCAGTAGAACTTTAGGCGTCAGGGCGGGCAGGCCGAACGGTTACATATGTAATATCGAAATGAGCACAGCAGATTGAGCACGGAACTTGAATGAACCGCCAGTCGCGCTATCAAACCCGTTGCAAGATCATATTCGTACGATGCGAGGGGGTGTGGCCGGTCCATGACATTGATTTTATTTCGGGGTGTAGGCTCAACCTAAAGTGTTCGCATACCACGAATTATTCCAACGATACCGAAAAATATTACGGTAAACCAAACATATCGATTCCGGTCCAAAATCTCTTCGCTTGTCAGCTTGCCCGTCGATTCATTGTGAAAACCAGCAACGCTCTCTCCGGCCTCGTGAGGCTTGGACCCGAGCCAAAACAAGAGGTGATGCGTGTATTCCACTTGGGGGCCGTCTTCCGAATTAAGTGTGAATTTCGGGCTGTATGAAAAACCACCGCCTCCTGGTCTCGCGTTCCTCTTTTTGCCCTCATCTAAGACTAGAAGTGTGACTGACTCGGATTCATTTCTGAAGGCATGATCATCGAAAAGCACGAACATAGCCATACCGATCAAGCCGATACTCAGTAAAATTGCGGTTCCACCCTTCGCCATGACGCCTTCTCTCAAATGAACGCTATCAATCTGCACCGAATATTGCGGGATTGTTATGGCAATTTTTTGTCTTAGACGTACCCGTATAGTCTGACTGCTTTTCGCAGCATGAGAGGCGCTGTTACGCTACTCGGGCAGCGTGACGCTTGGGGAGGAGCTCGTCGAGGCGTGTAATCTTGTGGTCTGCGATTTGGCCAAGGACCCATGTCAGCCAGGTTTGAGGGTCGATGTCTTTGAGCTTGGCGGTCTCGATGGGACCGTTGCATTAACTCTTCTTGTGGGCAAGATTTTGGCTTTTGAGGTTGCTCATTCTGCGTAGATCTCCGTTCAAGCACCACCGGTTTCCGCCTGACATCATCTTATTTGCCGTGCGTTGGTACTTCCGTTTTCCACTGCCCTATCAGGATTTGGTGGATCTCTTAGCTGAGCGTGGCATTGATGTGGATCGCACGACGGTGCTTCGCTGGGTGCAGAAGTTTGTCCCTGAGCTGACGAAACGAACCGAGAAGCACCTTCGCCGGGCGGGTGTCGATTGGCATGTTCCCTCTCGGCAGATCACTGCGTGATCGCCTGCCGGGCGCGGGATTAGACTTACATCCGCGTCAGCGGGAAGTGGCGATATCTATGGCGCGCAATTGATGCAAATGGGCAGATGGTTGATTTCCGCTTGACCGCGAGGCGCGATGACAATGCGGCTAGAGCCTTCCTGAATAAGGCGATTGGAAGCGAGAGTTGCGGGCACATGAGAAGGCCCTCGAATAAGGGGGCTAAATGACTGGCAAGAGTCTTACATCCGAAAACGTATACTTTTGCTTTCTGACGCAATGAAAGCTGGCGGTGAGCGATTGCGAGGATCCGGAGTGTTCTTTCGACGCAAGCCCGGAGATGATTTCCCCTTTTGGGCTGGAAGTTTTTGGTTGGATAAGTCCGCAGTGGTAGTCGCAAATGCCAAGCACGGCGTTAAAATTGCAGAAGCCGATGTTGATGTGGCGGATTTAGTGTGTGCTGTGTCATCCGCTGTCCACGCTTGGCGATGCAGCAACCCGAATTCAGGTGTGCTGTCACATGATCTGAGCTTCGATGAAGTCATCAACCAAGAAGTCACAAGTGAGAACGTAGGATTCAATGAATCCTATGCTAAGAGCGGCGATTTGGCGTTCTTTGAAACCTCGTGAGATCAGCGCGTCAGGATCAAACGCTGATACTAGAAGCATGCTATCCAATATCTTTCTGGACCTGAACGAAACAAATCCCCATCGCGTTCTTGGAGGCGAGGCTGCGCTGATTTATGCTTGGCGGCTACGCAGTCTACTAGGCGCCGAGGGACAAGAGAAAGTGGATTGGCCTTATCTTCTATATTTTGCGGAAGCCGTCGAAACCCGCTAGTCGGACCAATCTGCGATGCCCGCGCCGCAGCGAATGGCCGGAAAGCGGGCTCAACCGCTGCATCTCCTAGTGATGCGGGACGGCGGCTCTGGGCCGCGAGTTACTACATATTCTGAAGCTGCCGATGTGCCAAAAATCGGACAATGCTGTCATTCTGTCGCAAGTTGAAATTTGAGGAAGGTCGCCTCGTCATATTCGACTTCGCCAACCTGCCACGCGCCAAGTCTTTCCAGTGCCCGCAAGTGCGTTCGAGAGGGTGGCAAAAGGAAAGTCACGAATGGGATGCGTTCATCCGAAATCGCGAAGTCGATAGCCTTTCGCGAGATGCGCGGCCCAAGGCCAAACGTGTCGGGTCGCAAGACAAGTCCGAAATCCCACTCGGCTCCTTCCTTTTGAAATCCACCCCATCCGACATATCGGCCATCGGACAAAAATGCCCAGTGTCCAAGTTCGTCACGACGCCAACAGTCTTCCTTCTTGGCGACGAACTGCGCCACAGTCGAGGCATCCCAGGCCATTTTCAAAAGCGGCATATGCTCCGCCACGCGCGGGTCAGACATGTGCGCCAAGATTTCGGCTGGGTCGATTTCCGACAATCGGACGAATTTTATTTCAGATCTCATTGCGGCGTCTTTCGATTTACTCGTCGCTCTTTGTCCACTGGACGCGACATTTCAACAGCCAACTCTTTGCCTGCTGTCACGCTGGGACATACGCATTCAGTTTGTTGCCATCCAAATCCCGGAAATACTCTCCGTAGAAATCATGGTCCATGCGTGGGCCTGGGGCCTTCATCTATTCCGCCAAGTTCGAGGCACTTGGCGTGAAGCGTATCAACGGCTTTTCTGTTGGTCATTTTCAAAGCGACCATCATCCCGTTCCCAACGCTTGCCCGTTCCCCATGGAATGGACAAGCAAGGTATAACGCAGGCTCGGCCCTTGAGCGCGCCCATGCCGCCATATGGCCGTGTTGCCATAGACGGCTTATGCCCACGCTCGAAAACAAGGCGTCGTAGAAATTCAGCGGCGCCTCGAAATTGTTCGTTCCGAGGGTAACATATCCGATCATGCTTGTTTTCCATGTTGCGGCGGGTTTCTGTTCCAGCCTGACCATTGGCTACCAGGGCGCTCGGGATGTTGCGCCCGACCGCTTTACAAGCAAGGTCGAGGCCGGACCGTGGCTCGGAACCGCGCGCACCTCCAAGTCTCCGAAACTCTCGATTGCCCGCACCAATCGGGAGCGGGACAAGAAGCGGCCGGTTCCGCGAAACAAGAGCGCCTGGCGCATTAGGCGGTCGGCAAGACCACGGGCAGGCTCATCCGCGCAAAACGCGAGACAAAGCGCGCCGCCGGGTCGAACAACCCTGCACAGCTCAACCAAAGCCAGCAAGGGATCGGGGACGGTTTCTAAAGCCCAGACACACGTCACAAGATCGAATGCGCCATCCTCAAACGGCAAGGACTCCAAACGTCCTCGTATCTTCGGCACAGGAATGTCGGCGCAGCGTGCAAGCATCGCTGCGGAAGGGTCGAGAAGGGTCATCAAACTAGGCCGCATGCCCTCGGCAATCAAACTACGTGCCAGTTTACCGGTGCCGCAACCTGCATCCAAAAAATTCGAATTCGGCGTCGCAAGTGCACGCACAAGGCCTTCGAGGGCGGCCTGCGCCTCGCCGCCTGCATGACGCAGCCAGCGATGATGAAGTTTGTCATAGCGAGGTGCGAGTTTGTCATAAAGATCAACCCCATCGCTTATAGGCGTTGCTGCCAACATCTCTTTGGTCCTGTTACTCATTCGGAGTGTCCGCGGTTCGCGCACGTTTTTTACGAAGAACATGCGTCGGACTGCGGCGCGGAGTGTTCGTGCACGGGCCACATCCATGCGGTCCAGAAAATTGCCACAAGAGCCACGATCTCGATGACGAGGTGAAAGGTGTCATCCATGTCGGTGGGGGATGAGGAAAGGAGCGTACCCGCGGTGACGATTGCTGCAAGGAAGGTGACAGGGCGACCGATCCTGCGGGCTAGCAGGAGCGAGAAGAGCACCATCGCAATCGGCACCTGGACGAGGAAGCCGCCCAAAAGCATCAGCCCTTCGGTGATCTTGATGCCGTTGTAGTAGCCGGTCAGCAGCATCTCGATATGGGACGCGAGGACAAACTGGTGAATGTCGCGAAAGATGATGTTGAGCAGTATGAACAGCCACAAGGCTGACAGAAGAATATGGGGATCGAGCCGTCTCATTTCGGTGTCTTCTTTCTGTGTGTCAGGAGTTTGCTGGTATCAGGCCGGGAGCACGGTCGAGTTCAGATCACGGCACCGGATGTGCGCGCCGCAAAGGCGCGGCGGATCATAAGTTCCGCAATCGCAAGGTTGATGACCCACGCCCCGATCATCAGGAGGTCACGGGAAAACCCCAGCGGCTCAGTGTCAAAGAGAGCCATTGCGACCAGAAAGAGCGCGGTCTGCGTTGAGGCCCCTTGGCCGATGGCATAGGCGCGCAGCATCGCGGCGCGGTGCGCGGCGACGTTTCGCGACCGGATCGCGACGATGGCCCATGAGATGAGAGCGACCATCGCAAGGCTAAGCGTGACCCTTGCCACGTAAAGCAGTGGTCCCTGCAGGGTGTCGGGAAATGCATAGGCCACGGTCATCCAGAGACCGGTGAGCGCGCTGACGCATCCCGCTACCGCCACGATCCGCCCGAGGGCCCTGTGCAGGGCGGGGCGGCAGCGCCTCAGGCTCGGCAGGAACTGCACAGCCCCCACAAGGCAGAAAACTGAACTGCCGAGGATATGCAAAGTGATCGGGAGCGGATCGATCACCGCACGCGGGTTCGGCGGGATGATCGCCGGAGCGCCGAGAAGTTCCGGAAGACGGACCAGCCCGACGACTGCCGGAATGAAAGAGTAGAGGAACACGAGGGCAAGGAACGCCCATTCGCGACGGCTGATAAAGTGCATTCTTCGGTTTCCCAGAATAAGGTGTCGGTCTGCCTCAGGCCGGCTTGCGCGCGACGATGAAGGGGCTCAGTCGGTTCTTTCCGAAGTACCGCGTCTGCTCGATTTCGAACCCAGCCCGGATCAGGTGGCGGGTCAGCTCGGCGCGACTGAGGATGATCACATGGGGCGCGATCCGCGCGGCCATGAGCACGCGAACCATGGCTCGCATCCAGCGCGGCGCGTCCTTCAGACAAACCGTCTTTGATATGAAGCGACCGCCGGGTTTCATTTGGTGGAATGCTGCATCCAGCACGGTGGGTATGTCATCCACCAGGTGAAGCAGGCTGAACGCGCATATGACCTCGAACGGTTGGCCAGGAATGTCTTGCGCCGCCTCCGCCTGAAGGAATTCTGGTGTTTCCGCGGCATCTCCGCCTGATCGTGAACGGGCGATCCGGATCATCTCGGCAGAGAGGTCGGTCGCGGTCACATTAGCGACGACCGGCGCGATCTTTCTTGCTGTACCGCCCGTTCCGCAGCCGATTTCGAGAACGCGATCCGTCGATCGAAGAAGCGCCATCACGCACGTTAGCTTTTCTTCGTAAGCGGTGACATCGGCGATAGGCTTTTTTGCGTACTTGGGCGCATGCCGGTCCCAGAAGGCTTGGGCAGTCATGTCGGCTTCCTTTACGTTGCAAGTCAGGTTTGAGGCAGCGTGGATGCGCCAGTCGTAAGAAACTGCGGGATACATTCGGTCGCCTTCGATTGCCGGGACCTCGCTGATCTCGTTCCGTAGCCGGTATCACCCATACGCTCCTGAAAGGTCGATTGCCTAAATTCGTCCACTTGCTATACGTTTTTATATGAACTGGCAGGCCATCTCCTTCGATTGGAATCAAGTGCGCGCTTTCCTTGCGACTGCCCAGGAGGGCTCGTTCAGCGGCGCGGCGCGCGCGCTGAAGACAACGCAGCCTACGATTGGACGGCAGATCGGTGCGCTCGAGAAGGCACTTGGCGTCACGCTGGTTGAGCGCAGCGTCCGCGGGCTTACTTTGACAGAGGCAGGGCGAGATCTGCTTGAACACGTGCGCACCATGGGCGATGCCGCAACGCTCATCTCGATGGTAGCCGACGGTAAATCACAGGACGTCACGGGCGAGGTTACGGTAACGGGTACAGACCTCTTGTCAGCAGCAATCCTGCCGGGTGTACTCAAGCCGTTGCGAGAGACGGCGCCGGGCATCCGCGTCCGCATTCTTGCGTCGAGTGAGATGCAGAATTTGACGCAGCGCGAGGCAGACATCGCGATACGCCACGTCCGCCCGGATCAGCCGGACCTGATCGCACGGCACTTGGGCGACTTTCGGGCCAATCTCTATGCCGCGGCCGACTATCTCGATCGCGCAGGTCGCCCGCGAACGCCGCGTGAAGTGGCAACGCTCGATTTCGTCGGCAACGCCGACCCCGAGCGACTGATGGCCCCGCTGCACAACATGGGCGTGCCCGTTCGCGCCGAGAGTTTCGTGATGTCGAGCGAGAGCGGTGTCGTCGCATGGGAATTGGTGAAAGCGGGCTACGGCGTCTCGATGCAGCCCGAAACTTTGGGCGAGGCTGAACCTAGCATCGAGAAGGTCTTGCCGGATTTCCCATCGTTAGAGTTCCCAATTTGGCTGGTTACTCACCGGGAACTACAGACCAGCCGCCGCATCCGCATCGTATTCGACCTGCTGGCCCGGGGTCTGTCAGACGTTGCGAAGCGCCGAAATGGTGGGGATTGACAGGTGTAAATGCGCCGAACCCGGAGCAAGTGAGGTCGCGTGGCAATAATTGAAGGTGGGGTTGCACGAGTTCGTTTTGTCCGATGAGTGTACGCTAATGTTGGAAATTCTGCGCAATCGATCAACGTCCGCTTTGGGGAAGCTGCAATGCGGCAACGTATCTCGCGATGAACGGCTGGTTAGGGCCGTCCCCTTCCGTTCTTGTTGGGGGCGTGAGGCCTTTTGGGCGAACATAATGCGAACGATCTAAGGACCGCGAAGAGCCCAGTTCGACCAATGCTGCAGGCCGCACGAATGTCTCCTCTGCCGGGCCGCGCCGAAACGGTGCCGGACGAGGAGTGGGGTCCGTAAGTGACGTTCTCTCAGCCTGGAACAACCGGCTGTACCGGTCCGGCTTGCGCCTGCATCAAGGCTTCGAATTCCGGCAGACCGAGAGTGCCGAGCGTTTCGCCATCTGGGCCCAGAATTTCGTAAATCACACCGTCAGTGTCTTTCCCTCTCGATGACTTTTCAGAGGTGTTTGCAGGGCGGCAAAACCAATCCGTGCAGCCGCGCGTCAGACGCGCTGGCGACGGTTGATGTAGCCCCGCTCAGTACAGTTTTTTCTCGTATTTCCACTCGTCGGCGTCGGGGGTTACGCTGTCGAGATCGAAATCATTGTCGATTAAATGCTGCGCAGACTGATCGCCGAGATCAGCCGCCCGCTGGATTATCTTGCGGCCGAGTTCCTCGTCAAAGGTGACGCCACGGCCGCGAAGAATATCCAAACCGTAGTTGAACGCCCCGATCGAGCTGCCCGCTTTCATCGAGCGGCGGTCCCATTGCGCTGCCGCTGCTGCATCTTCGGGTCCGCCCAGACCATTGTCTTCCATCCAAGCCATCCAGGTCATCGCTGGCACATTGCCCTGATTTGCCAAGGTGCTGAAGATTTCCCGCGCCGAGTCATGGTTTCCCGCCTTTGCCTCGATGTATCCGATGAAGCCCAACACCGGATGTGTCTCTCCCTGCCGCATACGGTCGATATGGCTGCAGATCGTGAGCTCTTCTGGATTGTGCGTGCCGTGCGCGTCGGACGTGTGCTGGCCACATTGCCTGACACTTTGTGCAATGCCGGGGGACGCAAGGGCGGTGAACAGTGTAATAGTGGGGACAGCCAATAGGTGCATGCGCATCAGGGTCTCGCCTCTCGTTCTGAGTTTCAACTCCGGCCAGCGTTGACCAATCCACTCAACGGCTGTGCGAGTTTTCCGCAAAAACACTGCAAAAAATTTGCAAAAAACGCTCCTACAGGAGCCTGTAGCCAACCCCGCGCACGGTTTCGATGACAGGGGCGCGGGATTTGTCAGGGTCGAGCTTTTTTCGAAGGTTGATCATGTGCTGATCCAATGCGCGCGAATTGGGCATAAAATCCCGACCCCACCCTGCATCATAGAGTTCATCTTTGGTGACAACTTTACCCTGTCTCGATTTAAGAAACTCGAGCAATCGAAAGTCGCGAGGTGTCAAAACAACTTCGAGCGTGCCACGGCGTGCGCTGTGGTGTTCGGGCATTAGGACGAGTTGATCGTTCGTCGCCGCGGCTTTCCAGGGACGCCAGCTTAACACCAAGCTAAGCAATCCCATCGCTGCCAGCAAACCAATCATGACCCGATTCACACCATTCAGAGAAACATGCAGTTTGTTCTGCAGCTCATTTCGATCGTAGATCAGACAAACTCGGGGTGTGCTTTGGCAGTAAAGAAGCTCGTTCCCGTCTCGATCATAGGTCGACCAAGTTGCTTGAGACGCCTGTGACGTAAGACGTGCGAGAGCCTGCAATTCCTCTACTGACACATCGAACCTTGTTGGCACGTAAATGCTTGGTCCAGGATAAAGAACCGACCCGGTCTCCGACCAAACTACGGCTTTCAAAAGAGCCGGATCTTTGCTCAGCAAAAATCCAACACGATGCGGCTGGCTCCGGACATCAAGAATTGCGCGTGCGTCCGCTGAACTCTGCAAAGAGGCCCGCGCCCATGGGTCACCACTGACCCATAGATATACAGCCCCCAAAAGACAGATGAGTCCTGTCACAAAAAGCCAACGTAGCGTCATGGCATCAAAAATGTACGAGTTCGCAGTTTTTTAAATGAGACATTCGTCAAAGCCGACGTTATGCAGCGTTCTTTTAATGGTATGTTTGTCCCGCGTTGTGTCAGTTCCACGTCGAGCCGATCATGCTCGCGCAGCGAACGTCCGGTTCGGTGAACAGCGTTGCGGCGTGGCCTGAATCCATGAATGGCTGGTATGGGCCGTCCACGCTAGGGGCGGATGATACCGCAACCGGCTATACTGCGACCGATCTAACGGCCGCGAAGAGCCCACTTGGACCCATGCTGCGGGGCGTATGAATGTCCGGTCTGAGGAATGATCATTTGCAGATGACTAACCATAGCCGATACCCATGATGGGCGTTTGGGGATAAGCGCTTCGACTTGCCTATTGGGATGCAGCTTGTATCCTAACTTTAAAAAGTGCGCCTCTCTCATGAAACCGCTTTGGGGGTCGTCACGGCGAAAGCCATAAATAATCTGAGACCGCAATGCACAAAAGAAAGCTCTTTTTTTTCCTCATTCTGATGCTGTCCGTTGCTGGTTTTTTAGCAATCCAGAGTGGAGCAGTTGGACTTTCAGGCATCTTCAGATTTTTGGCAGCCTCTATTGTGATTGTTGTTCTGGTCGTCATCACCTGCGTTGCCTTGCTTTTCATCTGGGCGTTCGCATCGAGGACGCGCAAGAAGCCTCCGCGAGCAGTCGATGGACCCCAACTTGTTCATCAACTTCCAGACGGTGATTGGGCTCCATCCGCACTTGCGTTTCATGAACGCTGCAATCTTGTTGTGTCGACCATTCTTGCAGACGATGAAGCCGTTCTCGAGGCATTCCCGATTGTCCCTCCCGATCCGCAGAAAGTGCAACCGACCTATATCCATCGGGTCGACAAGGACTTGGGATGTCATTTCGAAACCGATGTCGAAGGAGAACACGACTACTGTTTGCGCTATTCAAATGTTAGCCAAAAGGTATCCAAGCAAGATAAAGCTCTCTATGTCGCACTTTTCACAGCTTGGACGACGTACCATGTGGAAAAGGGCACCATGAAAGGCTTCAATGACCAAGATGGCATCATGTATGGCTGGAAACTTGGCCCGGATGATGTGATCGGTGTGCGCCTCGATACCGCGGGCGGCAGTCTGGTGTTCTCAGCGACACGCGCGTGGGTTATCCGTGAATTAAGAGAGCAGTTCCCGTGTCAACGCGACAACTAATGACGCTGCTCAAGACGATACTGAAGTATCTGGTGGTTGGCGCGGCGCCGAAAACAATGCGGTGAAGGTATTCCGAATGTCAAAGCAGACTTTGAAAAAATTCTGCCAAACGGCAGCTTCGTCCCGCACAGCGTGATTTCGACCTGTTGAACACTTTGCTATAGCAGCGAATGGCAGCTAAGCGGGCTGCGAACGCAGCATCGTAGCAGTGTCGCCAACGGCAGCTCTGGGCCGTTAGGGTAGGGCATCCTGCTTACAAAGTTCAGTTTGATCTAAGACTTTCACCATAAGTAGCCAAAAGCTAGGTCTTTGAAAAACAAGCAAATCCAATCCCATTAATTCAGTCCCACTATTAACGAGTTCCGACACGCGCTCCGATCCGTTATCGCTAAGCAGACGCGGCTTGTGGACGACATGAACCCGATCGCAGCCGGAAGCCTGCAACGCCAGGTCTAATGTGTCAGTCACATCCTCCGCGCGCATGGTGGTGCAAAGCTTCCAAGAGATGATTTAGCGGCTTTAGTCATCCAGGATCGTGCTGAGATAAAACCACCCCCAGCCGATCACCTTGAGATAGGTGAAGTCGGTCTGCCAAAGCTGGTTGATTGCTGTCGTCTTATGCTGGAACTCTTCTGCTGCTTTCAGGACGATGAAGGCAGGACTGATGATCAGATCATGCGCCTTCAGCACGCGATACACGGTAGATTCTGACACGAAGTAGCGTTCCTGATCCGTGAAGGTCACCGCCAGTTCGCGTGGTGACAGTTCCGTCTCCTGCAGCGCGAAGCTGACAACCTTGCGCTTCACTTCGTCAGGCACGCGGTTCCAAACGTGCTTTGGCTTGGGAGATTGATCCTGCAGCCCAGCCTCACCACGCTGCAGATACCGATCATACCAGCGGTAGAATGTGGTGCGGGGAATGCCCAGTTTGGCCAGTGCCCGACGTGCCGACAGATGGCTTTCTTCCACCAGCCGAATGTTTTCCAACTTCTCTGATGCGGCATACCTCATTCGCGGTCGTCCCCATCCACTGCCCGGCAGTTGATTGCGCAGCAATCAATGGGAGGGGCCGAGCATGCTTTTTTTGAGAAGACGCAGCTCAAGCGTCTGCTCAGCGACCACTTCCTTGAGGTCTTTTGCCTCACGGCGCAGCTCTTTGACCTCATCTGTGTTCGCAGCACGCGCAGTGTCGCCAGCCAGACGCTTCTTCCCGGCCTCCATGAAGTCTTTCGACCACTTGTAGTAAAGGCCCTGGGATATGCCCTCGCGGCGGCACAGTTATGCAACGCTGTCTTCACCACGCAGGCCATCCAGCACAATCCTGATCTTCTCTTCGCTGGAATACTGCTTGCGCGTGGCACGCTTGATGTCTTTGACGATCTTCTCGCCGGGACTCTTTGTTGTCTTTCTCATCGTCCACTCCTTGGTGGTGACGATGAGTAACAAACACTCTCTTAGCAAATGACTCTATTTGGTCCCATAGGCGCTGACGTCAGACATATCACGGTCGCATCCACTGTTGTGACGTCAATGTCGCCATCACCATCTACATCCGATGCGATGGTCTTGGTCAGAGTGTCAGATGATTGGGCTTGGACGACCCTGCTACGGAGGCTGCCGTCGCCGTTCTGCACCTCCAGAACCGATGTGCTTTCGTTATCAACACCTAACGTGATTGTAAGGTCCTCGACAGTCTCTGCCGTGCCGTCGCCATCCAAGTCGCGGGAGATCACTTTACTCTGGCCATTTGGGCCAACAACCACTGTCTCCGAGGACCGCAAGCTCGCATCGCTATTACGCGCCACTGTGCTTTCCGTCCGGCTGCCATCTGAGTGCTCAACTATGCTGTTCGTGACCGCCAGATCGTCTACGCCATCGCCGTCCTCATCCGTACCCTTGACGCGGATCAATCCATCAATAGTGTGATTTCACTCGAGCCGCGAATGACCGATCCATCTTCGGCTAAGTCGTTGACTACAATACTGCGGCTGCCATCAACATTAGTGATGCGCGATTCTTCCTGATCAAACCATCCGCCGCCTGTACTGTCGCGCTGAACAAGCACATCCGTACCATCAGAGCTAGTTGTCGTCACCACCTGGTTCGTCAGAATGGCCGTTGTCAGAATAGCGCCAGAGTAATTGGCCACTGTTTCAGTTCTGCTGCCATCCGAATTGGTGACCGTAGTGATCGTCTGGGTGCGATCCACAGCACCGTCACCGTTGTCATCATAGCTATTTGTAATGTTCGCTCCATCGAAGCTTGTCACCGAAGTTACCCTATAGGCGACATCTCCGGTTGCGGCATAGGCTGTGCTGACCACAACCCGATTACCAGAACCATCCGTGCTTTCTATCTGATCTACTTTGTAGCCCTGCGCCTCGGCGAACAGGGTCGCGTTCGCAACCGTGCCGATTGTACCATCTGTTCGCGTGAAAGTCGTCTGCCCGGTAATCATGGAGCCATCAGGGAGCTCTATCCGCGTGGTATCGGCGGTAAGGTCAATCTCCGCGATCCCAAGCTCTGCCAGCGTCTTGGCCTCTGTCGAGCCATCCGGATTTGTCACCAACAACTTAAAGTCCGCGAACTGAGCGTCCGAAGCGTTTAGAACACCGTCGTCATTGCTGTCAAATACAGCCCGCAAAGCCGCGAGATCATCCTTCGCCGTCGGATCCCACTCTGTGAAAACATACTCCTTCTTCTCCGAGATTGCGCCATCACCATCATCGTCAAAAACCAAAACTGCATCACCGGCAGCCGCCCAAGCCGTCCGATGCAAGAGTCCGTCTCCGCCTGCATCCATGAAGACCGTCGACTTGCTCAGTTCGGTTATTTCAACGCCATCGCCATCCAAATCGAGAAGAATGGGTTTTCCACCACTGCTATCTCTGCCGCCATTTCCCTCGTTGCTCTCGTTGCCCTCATTTCCTTCGTTACCAGATTGTCCGTCAAACCAACCTTTGGTTCCATTTCTGCCAGAACCTGTAGTCGCTGTCGCCTCGTTACCTTCGTTGCCTTCGTTACGATCAACACCATCGAACCAGCCTGTTGTTCCGTTTAGACCGAAACCGGTTTTCGGGGAAGGAGTTAGAGCAGCTTCGATTTGAGCTTGAAGTTCGGCATATTGCGGATCAATAATCCCATGCCGCTCCACAAAGTTATTGTAATATCCACTGCCCCGGTAAAGTTGATGCCCTGGAGCCATTGGAACAACGTGCTCCTTAACAGTGCCATCTGGACCGATTACTTTGTAAACGTGATGATCTTGACCATTTATTCTTCTTGAGTCAGCATTTTCTACTACCGTACCATCGCGCGCCACACTCCTTGCTGTGCTCGCCGTGGCGTCCCAATGCGTAATTGGATTGTCTTCATGGGGTTCGATTCCAACTGAAAACATACCAGCATCTATCCCAGCTGTTCCATAGGTACCATCTTCTTTAAATGTTTGACCTACACTTAAGTCTAAGGGTCCTGCAGGAACTGACGCAGACCATCCCCATTCTGTCCCGCCTGAGTCAATAGTGACGTTTCGCCCCCATGATAACGATTCAGACACAACGCCATCTTGATCGCGTGCAATACCGATACTACCAACGTCAAAATTGAACGATGCAGTGACGGAACCCTTTACCGGGTGTGTTTGCGCAACTACTGTTTGAGATTTATTATTGTCGCCCATTACTTCAACCTGCTTTGTAGTTATAAAATTAACGCTCACCTACAGAACGCATTATGCTTCTAGAAAGGGTGTCTTTACATCGCATATCTAACAAAATTTCCTCTTCATAAGGAAGCCAAGCGACAAAAAAGCTAGCGTGATTACCGCCTATCTGGGTGGTAAGGCAACCTTCATAGGAATTCGCATCAATAGTATCTTCGAGTACATGACGAAAGCCACGCAGGTATCCTTCCAGCCCCAATAAATAACTATCTGAAAAACTTTCCCTCAAACAGTTATGAATATTTGCATTAAAGCTAATAAACAAGAATTTATCACTAGAAATCTGCGAGAAGGATTGTCTAATCTCCTCGACCATCTCGACATATGGGACCCAACTCTCTGGACACTGAGTAAAATCTCTAACATCGCTAGCAAAGACCGCCGAGCAAATAAGTGGAGAAGTGATGGCTGACAGTACTAATGCACGCAAACTAGATTGCATATCCGTAGTTCCCTCCGAGGGTTTTGAGGCCGGATTTGCGAAAAAACCGATCCAGATTGCTAGCATTCATGCCGGACGTGACATGGTATAATACAAATTTCGCGTTATGAGTTCGCGCCCACTCCTCGATGCCACGCTGCAACATGATCACCGCTCGCCCACCTAACATTGTAGATCTAACTTTTCTTTCTGTTGCTATAACATTTACAGTTACAACGTTTGCGTTGTCGCCAATGTAATAGCCGCCCAGCGAGGCGCAGCAAAACCTTACGCTTTTACCGCTTGACTTAACTGCTAAACCAAGATAATGCTCCGGCTTATTGATTGTGTCGTCAAATCGAGTTGAGAATTTCTTGGTCGAAAATTGCATGTCTGCGAAGACAGTTCCTTCGTGTGCCAGCCTAGCCAACTCACAAATCTCTGATCGATCGGCTTCAACCATCCTATTCACCTTCAAGCCAGCCATTACCGGACAGCCTGAGATAGATTAAAACTCAAAATTACACGCTCGCCATCTCTACCAGCAAGTTTAGAAAAACTTGGGTGCACCGAGTGGTACAGCCAACTTGGAAAGATCGATAGTTGACCAGCTGAGGGAGTGAATTTTACGCTCGTCCAGCACTCTACTGGACGTCGCCTATCTGAATCAAATTTCGCGGCATTCATGACATTACTTATTCGCGGGTTCACAAATTCGATTTCACCGCAATCTTCTGGTGTATGAAGGTAGTACACGCTACTCCAAAGCGCTCCCGGGTGAATGTGCGCGCTGTCATGGCTTCCCGGAGCGTTGATAATTGCCCACATACTGTCGATTTGCAGAGGATAGCTTGGATCGTACGCTAAATCGTCGGAAATACCCAATGCAGCACGCTTAATTAATGAGGCAAAGTGCTCGAACTCCCTGTCAGTATGCAGTGAATTTCCGCTATGACAGCCACCTAGGGTGGGTAGGTTTGATCTTGTTATTCCAACGGGTCGCGCGCCTGAAACTCACGAATCTCTAATACTCATTCATCATTGAGACCTTCTGGATTATTCATTTTTATATTGTATATAAGTGAGGAAAAATATCGCTCTTTTCCAAACTCAGCACTGATATTTTCCATAGTTCCTAAAGTCATGTTACGCCTTATTAGAAAGCAATCCTTCTCAAAAAACTCCACATTGATACCGCACGCATGTAAAACTGAAGAACACCCCTCTCGCTAGGAGTGAAAACTAGCCCACTATATCCGCACGAAAATTCATGGCATCCTGAAAGATATCAGGCTTATCAACAGCAGGCTGATGCTTCGTAGTGGCAAACGAGATGACACGTGGGCGATAAATAGTCCTTGTTTCGGAAAACTAAAACATGAGCGAAGCGCCGCTGGCAATAGCTTATTTAACAAAAGCTAAAAAACTTGAATTCTGATCGTTATGATGAAGTTTAATGCAACAGTCCCGTCGAAAGGGTGTAAACGCAGTGATCAACCTCATCGATGGTTTGTTGTTCGAGATGGAATTCCGGGGGATTTTCGTTGACCAGCCTGACAAGATCATTGCTTGATTGCATGTCAGCGTTAGCTGCCAACGGAAAAATTATTAGGAAACCCAGCGAAGTATGTTTCAGCATTGAGGTGCCTTTCGTTGCGAATATAGTCTGCGGATCGAGAAACCCTGCCTATCTTGTGTGGTCATATACAAGATAGCAGTGTCGCAGACAGCATGCGCTGATCCATGGCCCTAAGTTCTATTCTAGCGCTCTGCGGTCCGCCTGAAACCCGTGCGGTGTCAAATCTTACCTCTAACGCCGTTATATCTGCGAAATCGGGCAAAAGCTCACGATCAAAGCGGAGCTCTGTGAACCCGTTTTCAGCGCCAGCCCATGCGCTGTAGTGGTTGCTCTTGATCCGTGCATCAGCATCTCGGCCCTCATGGGGCGTTTTTGTCCAAATAAGCAGTTCCCCATCGCCGTCTTCGCTCGCGAAGCCACCAATTGAAGTCAATAGAAAATAAACATCACCAGAGCTGCGACAATACGCGGTCAAATGCGAAACACGATCGTAGGGCGACGGTTCATCCAAACGTTCACTTACTACGATGATCCCATCGCGATAAGGTTCCATCACAAAGGGCCCAAAACCAACCTCAGGATGATACGTCACGCGGTAACCTACCATTTCCTGCCCGGTCAGCACAGGCGCTTCATTCTCACGCAGCAACAGCCCAGGATCAGCACCCATTTCGAGCACATAAGTGGTCGCTGTGACAGCGTTCGCAATAACCTGCCCACCCTGTCCCTGCACAGGATCAGCCCATGCGAAATTAATCTGGCCTTGACCTTCGGCCAGGTAACGCGCCGACCCGCCAAGAAACGCATAAACACAGGCATACGCGCACACGCCGGGCTGTGCTTCGTATCTGCCAGCCTGCACGCGCCCTACAATGGTTTGATAACCTAGCGCACGGATTATACGGCCAAGCGCCATAGCGGCTTTAACATCACCACCGTTGCTGTTGATTAGTACTTTGTTGCCATCAGATTGCGCCACCACCGCCTTGAATAAGGCTGGCGCGTCTGCACTGATCGTGCCATCAATCACGATATGGCAGCTTTCCCATGCGTTTGCGAAACAGGTCGAAGAGATGTCTGTCCCTGACGCCGGACCAGTTGACCAAAGCAAGCCAAGAACAGCAAAAAATCTTAAATGCATATACATCTCGAGTAGTTGACAATCGAACAATCACAAGTATGCAGCCAAGTAAGGCTGCAAAGCTGCGGGCCATCGCAGGCAGGATCATCTGACTGTTGCGAATGATCAAGACCGCATCAGAGTTACCAGCAAATACTTTGGTGATCCCAACTATACGCGCTTGATGGCCGCTGATAGGCTAAACGCTCTCATCGAGGAGCCACTATGAGCAGCAAGAAACTGACTTTACTGGGCATGTTGTCGTTTTGCATATGCCTAGTAGTTGCCTTTTTTTCCTTTGCCAGAGTATGGGAAATCGACGAGGTATATCGTGAACCCAACGGGGAGATTTACCATATTGCGGCAACGGAATACACGATTATGTCTGCGTTGTGTTTGATGGGGCTTGCTGGGGCGGCCATCAGCTTTTTCATGGTGTTCATGGATTTTTTTGGTATGGGCGATGATGAGGAAACAGAATGATCGGCATCGTTGGCACGTATATGGTTTGTCGAGGCATTGTCATCGTTGCTGATCGGCACAAAAGCGCTAATCATGTTCCAAGGCATGAAAGGCCGGTCTTCTTGCCGTCACTTCGGCGGCATCAGTTCATAGAGAGTTGAATGCAATAGCTGCGGACGTTCGCCAAAGCGGACAATCGCCATGTCATTATCAGGTAACAGGTAAAGCATTTGACCTCCACGGCCCATAAATAAGCAAACGGTCCGGCCAGCGTTTCACCTTCATGGTCCAGAACATCATGTCTGAGATGCCATCCATAAGATCCTTCGCGCCGCTGCGAAACGGCCAAGTCAGGCAGGATGAAGTCCCGCCAAGGGTTATCAGCCAGAAATGGTTGCTCGGGCGTACCATTGTCCAAAAGATAACGCCCGACCTGCAACCAATCCTTGGGGCGTGCATGAAGACAGCAATAGGCAACGACACCATCGGCCCGTGAGTAAGAAAGCCAGTCAGCGCTTGCTGCCCCTGCGGGCTCCCAGATCAAATCCGAAAGAATTTGGGAAAGGGATTGATTATAGACTGCTTCCAGGACAGCCCCCAAAAGCGCTGTGTTCACGCTTTGATAAGCAAATTGACCTTGCATAGCGGGATCGACCGTCAGGTCTGGCAGAACAGCCTCTGTTCCAAAGACATGCAGTCTGGCCAACGGTCCAAAAGGCGAAAAGCCTGCGTCGTCCACGGACTTCGGCGGCTCGCCATCGAAAAGCAGACCTGATGTCATGGTCAGCGCTTCGGCTATGGTGACATCCGGCGCTTCTGGGCCCAAATAAGCTGGCAGCGGATCGTCAAGCGATGCGATTATCGGCCAAAGCACGTATCACCAGGGCACCAACAAGGCTTTTCACCAAAGAGAAAGAATTTAGCCGCTTTTCAGTCCCGAAATCGTAACCATAGCTTTCGAAAATCAACGAACCACCTTTGTCGACAAGTATAGCACGGCCACCTGCAGCATCGAAAAGCGTTTGTGCCGCTGCTGGTATTGCAGGAACACCGGTTGTACCTACACTGTTTACGCCGTCGACATGGTCATAACGTCCGCCATCGTTCCAGACCTCGGACGGAAAGCCTTCGCGCAAAAGAATAGGAACTTGCGGTGCAAATGCGAAAATTCTGGCACTCACTGCCCCCGCGGCAAGAAGGCATACTGCCAATAAACGCTTCAGACTAATCATGTCGGCAAGTGCGTCATAGGACGCACGGGAGAAGCCATATGGTATTTGACCCGCCTTCGCTTGAGATCCGTTATCGCTTCCACACAAGTATGGGGCTAGAGCCTCAATCAGCGCAAAGAAATCACAAATGCCGCACGCAACGATGGCTTCAAACACAGGGCGAAGCAGATCATTATCAGGGATCATACCGTTCCGGTACTTTGAGAAAGTTCTGTGAGCCAGCGCTTTGCTGATTAAATCGAGGCGGACAATCGCCGACACGCCAAGCTCATGTAAACCGCGCTGGACAAACACCGCTCAGAACGCACCGCGATTGACACCTTGGCCAGTTGCGGCAACAACTGTTTTTATGAAAAGCGTTTTATTGGCCTGCATCGCTATTTTGTCTGCCTGCGCATTGGCTACAGATGACAGCAATCCCCGTATGGGTGAACCCAATTTGATCATTATCGAGTTTCGAGGTTGGGATGGTGCAGGTGCGGAAGAGGTCGCAAACGCTGTCATTCGCCCCGACGGATCGCTTTGGTGTAGTCTTGGTAGCTACGAACCACGCGTTCGTGGTCGCGTGACGCGCTACGCAACAACAGAGGCCTACGAACAGGTTGCCGCTTTGATTAAGGAGAATGCGAACACAGGCGCAGGGCCTTCAGGCGGTGACATCCTACGTCTCAATGCACCTGACGATATCACAGGCTACACCGATGTTCTGCCCGGTGCGGGTGAAGAGTATCTTCCATCACTGCTGGTCCAAAACGTGTCCGAAATTCTAAACAGTGCCACAGATGGGCAATGCTTCATTTGGGGATGAGCGGAGCGAAGTTGATTTGCTTTTGACGCAAATGAGGTTTTTGCGTTGAGCCAAGACTGCGATATGCGTGATCAGGAAATGCGGCAGCCATCCTATCTACCAGAACTGATAACCGCAGTAAGTGCTTTTTGAAGCATGGCATCCTGTAGGGGACTTCCATAAGGTCACTGATAACTGAAGGAAGGATAATTATGCCAATTGTCGGTTTTGGTGCCTCGATGAAGGATTTTGGGATGCTAAAGATTATCGCCGCGTTTTTGGTAATCATCCCGCAGTATGCGATTAGTCAACCTCACTATTTTGCAAGTGATGAGGAGGTCGCGGCGGCGAGCTGCTCCTCCAATACTGAAAGAGAGCTTGGCGCGCGTTCTCTAACGAATGCGCGCACAGACGTCAGCGGCACCCTTCATGGGCGGTTTGTTCAATACACCGAAGATGCATCGTCGGAATTTTCGAGTTCTGCCGCATCAAAGGCGGTGTTCTTCATCGAGATTAAGCAAGGGTCCGCTTTTTTTCGCTCTATGGTGGTAACTCGTTTTACAGCGGACATCTGGTCGCATGGAACAATTCGTGGCTTCTTTGCGCCAAATCTGGCGCGGCGGTTTTTAGTAGTATTGACGTCTCGAAACCCTACCTGCGCATATTCCCCGAAGAAGACAGCCTGACGGAAGGTGGGTATTACGAACGGTTCCGTATCCAGGAATATTGGGAAGAAACGAGTCGCGTAGTAAGGTCACCGATCCAACTCGTCAGTAGCAACTGGATATTGCAACCTTGCGACGGTGTGCAGATTGAAGCGCGTTGCATTCCTTTTGACGAAACATATTTGGACATCAGTTATATGTGGCTAGACGATGTTTCATTCCTCAGCGAACTGACACAACTGGAATATTTGGACATAGGGTTTAACCCGCTCCATGATCTGTCGCCGCTGCGCCACCTCACAAAGTTGAAAGAGCTTGATCTGGGCGAAATGCGGACAGATGACGTTGCTTTGGATATCTCATCGTTTGCCTATTTGCAGAATTTGGTCACGCTCGATATCTCAGAGAATGTGATTGACGATCTATCGCCACTCAGCGGTCTGACACAGCTTGAAAACATCATTGCTTTCAGTTCGGACATTCATGATGTGTCGCCACTTGCGAGTATCGAAAGTCTGCGCATGCTTCAGCTTCAAAACACGTCCGTGACGGACATCGCGCCGCTTGGCATGTTGCCAAACCTTGAAATCTTGTACCTGGACAGTACCAATGTGACGGACATATCAGCCCTAAGAACACTTCCAAAGCTTGCGGATTTGGCCCTGCCAGATGGAACAGAGGCGCGTGGCCATGCAGCAATACAAGAGGCATTGGCGCAGCGGTGAACGGAATGAAAGCTATGAAACAAGCGAAGTTGCTAATTTGTGTGATGTCGTTGTTGTCGGCGCTGCCTGCCTCTGCACAACGCTGGTGCGCCCAGCAACTTACACTGTTTGAGGGTATCGCGGCGATCAACGAACGCTATGCAAACCCATCTGCTAATCTGCCACCGGCTGCTGCGATGGTCGTCATGGGCAGGATGAATGAAAAATACCAGTTTGCCGGTATAAAACTGTCAGCCGATGATGGCGAGGAGGATATCGCGTTTAAGGTGAGTCCCGGCCCGCCCACAATATGGGGGATCATAGGGCGCGTACCGCCACAATTTCTAGGCGCTCGCCATTGCCGGCGAACCATTTGTCGGCCTTGTGCATGTCGGTGCGCCTTGGCTGGATGACGGGATGATCTTGACGGAAAAACGAACGCGCTTGTACTACAACAAATTTAGCACTGAGTGCAGCGAAGGCTACGTGCCCAACCCTACGCCGGAATTCATTGAACAGGTCAGGCTCTGCCTCACCACAGGCCAGTGCCAGTGATGAATAGAATAAGTGTTCTATAGCGGTACAACATTGACCTGAGACGCCGCGTTTCGCCAATGACTTTCGAGCTGCAAAGTGATCGATCAAAGAGTCTGATAAGCAATCATGAAGTCTGGGCAACCACCGGCGACAAAATCCACGTCGCGATTGTCGAATCCATGCACTGCGAAAGGATTTTTTGAAGGGTGCCAGAATGACATCGCAAGGTGCGGTGTGGGGAATATCGCGGCAGCGCAGCGAACGACCTGCCGTAACTGCGAAGCAATGCTTCGTTAGCAGCATCGCCAAACATCAACGGCGGGAAAGTCCGGAGGCTGTGTGAAAACTCCCCTGATGATCTGAATGATGGTATTGTTTCTGCATTCGTTGCGGAGGCTTTCCATGGGTCAGTTTATCGAAGGGGTGGACCGCCAGCAGGCGCTTTTGCTGCCTGAGTGTCTCGATGATTATGTAAACGAAAACAACCCCGTCCGAGCGATTGATGCCTTTGTGGACATGCTCAGTTTGGCTGAGTTGGGTTTCCAGGCCTCGCCAGCTGCGACCGGTCAGCCCGGTTATCATCCCGGGGTTATGCTGCGCATTTATCTCTATGGGTATTTGAACCAGATCCAGTCTTCGCGGCGGTTGGAACGGGAGTGCGGTCGCAACCTGGAACTCATTTGACTGACCGGCCGGTTGAGACCGGACTTCAAAACCATTGCTGACTTCCGCAAAGATAATGGGCCAGCGATGGAAAAAATTGGCCTCCTTGACCGCGAGGTTGACGAGCGCGACGCACGGCTGGTCTTCGTCGTGGCGACGAATGCTGGGCGCGCAAAACTGTCTGAAGCGCTTTCCACGTTCTCAAAGCGAGCAGGTTATCTGTTCGGCGACCGTTGCGAACGCCGAGCGAGTGATGGCCGTCTGCACTGGGACCGTATTGCTTGGAATGACAGGGCTGCTTGATGGCCGCAGAGTGACGACGAACAAGCTCGATTTCACAAGCACAGTCCCGCTCGCCCCGCACGTCGAGTGGGTCAAAGAAGCGCGATGGGTTGAAGACGGCAAGTTCTTCACATCTTCCGGTGTGTCAGCGGGAATGGACATGGCGCTCGCCGTGGTGGCGAACCTTTTTGGAGTAGCTGCGGCAGAGAGATTGGCCTTGGCCTGCGAGTATGAGTGACACCGGGATTCCGCCAGAGACCCGTTTGCGAAGTCGGCGGGGTTGGTGTGATGACGCAAAGCATCAAGTCTGTTGGCGTGTTTTGCGGCTCTGCGTCGGGCAAAGGCCATGACTATAGAGCAGATGCTGGATTGTTTGGCGCGCACCTCGGTCACCAACAGCTATCGCTTGTTTATGGCGGTGGCCGGGTGGGACTGATGGGTGCAGTTGCTGATAGCTGTCTCAGTCACGGCGGTCAGGTGTACGGCGTGATACCGAAAGCGCTGGTCGACAAAGAGATCGCGCATCCTGACCTGATAGACCTCATCATCGTTTCCGACATGCACGAACGCAAAGCGAAGATGGCCGAAATGGCAGACGCGTTTCTCGTCCTACCCGGAGGGACGGGGACCATGGAAGAGTTCTTCGAACAATGGACGTGGGGCCAGATCGGATATCATTAGAAGCCTGTTGCGCTTCTGAATGTAGCTGGGTTTTTCGACCCGCTCCTTACGATGCTGGATACGATGGTGACGCGTGGGTTTCTTTCGGCACAACATCGCGAAATGCTGATTTGTGCGCCGGATATCAAAGGCGTTCTAGCCGAGTTTTCGCATTATGAACATCCGCCGGAAAGGGGATATGCAAAAAGCTGATGACGTTACCTAACGAAAGCAGCCATTCAGTTCTGGATCGCGAAAGCCCGAAAGGTCCCGCAGACTGTGAGTTTGAGCGCGAGCAGATCGTGCACATGCGGCGAAAGTCCGGTCTGGTGAAGCTGCGCCGCGGCGCTTGACCTCTTCGGCAATGGCCGGTTTGGGCCGTCCACCGCGGGGCTTTCAGCTGCTACCGCTAAGATGCTGCACCACCTCCGATGACCGCGAAGAGCCCAAAATACTTGATGCTGCGGCTCCTATCGACGTCTGCTTCGGCGGTCGTCACATGTTCGGTTTTTGAATACAGAACGTTCGTTGCGGGCGTTCCAGAAAGTGGAAATGACCACGTTGGAACGGGCCCACACGTTGCCATCCGGCCGTAGCGTTTTCGGAACGCCCCCATCGACCGGCCAAGAACCTACTCCTCTTGCGTTCGTATATCCTTGATCCGCGCAAATCGTTAACCTGCACTTAGACCGCGCCGAGGCCGACGACCAGGATCGGGTCGGCAGTCCAGCACAGCTGTTGCCCGTTGTCGGTCTCGACCATCTCCCGGGTCGACGACAGGGTGATCGTCTCGACCGATGCGCCCTCGGCAATTCCGAGATCGGAAAGATTGACGGTGGTGGCGTAGACCTTGAAGTATTCGATGGTCGCCAGCGGGCGCATCTCGAGCTCCGCGAGTTGGGTCAGTGTTTCGATGCGGAATTCAGCCTCCCCCAGCTCACGCGTCCCGTGGTTCAGCTGTGGACCCGCGGGGCCGAAATCGATGAAGGCCTCCGGCGCAAGAGTGATCTCGCCGCCAGCGGTGACGCTAATTACCATCGCATCGGCGCCGGAGGCGGGCACGCCCGGACAGCCGCCCGATATGCGACCCGAGGGCAGACTCGCCTTGGCGATGAGGATGTCCGGGCCGGGCCCATTTACTAGGCCGTCCGGAAAGGCGAGTGTCAGCCCGTCGAGGTCATCCGCGATATTGAGCAGCATCGAGTTTGCGAGATCGTCGGTGACCAGCGCGGCCCGGTCGCCGCCAGGGACAGGAATGTCCGGCAGCCCTTCGGTGACAGCGACATTTCGCGTGACGGGTACGTTCGGTCCTGCCGGTACCCCGAGGGCCACGACGATCGGGGCGGCCGCTTGCGCGTAGCCGGTCACCTTCGGACGAAGCCAGGTATCCGTCGTAAGACGGACGGCAATGCCGTTTCGCTCGATGACAACCGCTTCAAACCGGTTCTCGTGCGTAACTGGATCAAGATGCATTTCCAAATCGAGCGGTGGCCCGGTCTGCGCAAGCGCCGGCGCGGAAAGCACAGCAAGCAGGGATGCGGAGAGTCCGATCATGCGAGGTCCTTGCGAAGCGGGGAGTCTACGAGGGGCGATCATCTTTCGACCAGCGTGGTCACGACCGGGCCGACCCCATGGTCGAGTATGGAAAATGCGCCATCGATTGCGCCGATGAAATGCGGCGACCCGGCCGGCGTGACGAAATAGCTGCCTTCAGGATAGGCGACGAGGGCGGCTTCGTCGTAGACCTCGCCTGTCCCGACATAGGCCGTTCCAGACGTCACCACGGTGGTGATATCAACATCGTGGACATGGGGCGCGACGGTGGCGCCGGCTTCCAGCCGCGCGTGGGTCGCGTAGAGGCCCGCCTCGCGGTTGTCGCCGACCAGTCGAGCTGTCTCGACGCCTCGAAAGAATAGCGAAGCGCTATGGTTCGCAGCGGCAAGGTCGATTGCCTCGGTCCGGTCCTGAGCAAATGCAGACGATGCGGCCAACAAGGCCACCATGACCACGGGTTTCATTCTGTCTCTCCTTCGATGGTGTCGAGCCAGGCGTCGATCGCGCTGGCCACTGCGGTGGGGTTCTCTTCCTGCACCACGTGCAAGCCTGGGCCGACGGACGTGGTGGTGACATTTGGAATATTGGCCTCGGTCCATTCGACCATCGCGGCCGGATAGAGCCGGCCCGGCTCTGCAAACATCACGAGTTTCGGAAGGTCGGTCCCGCGCCACCACGCCGCGGCGGCGCTATAGGCGACGACGACGTCTGCGGGCTCTCCGCCGATGGGTAGAGAGCGACTCATATCCAGAAGAGGTTGACGGCTCTCTGGCGTGGGAAAGGCGCGCTTGTATTCGGCCAGCACCACCGCCGGCAGTGGCTCCAGCGACATCGTCGGCAGAATGGTTTCCTGCCACAGGTTGTCGTCGAGGACGTTTGCCTCTGCATCCTCCTCCCGCATCGATTGGAACATGCCCGCGACACGCTCCGGCATCTCGTCATATGTCGGTCGGGGATAGACCGGCGGCATCGCACCCTCCGCAAAGGCGAAACCGCGCATTAATTGCGCATTCTCATGTGCGAGGATCAGGCCGATACCCGCGCCCCAGTCGTGCCCGACAACCGTGAGATCTTTCAGATCGAGCGCTGCGACGAACCTGTCGAGGTGAGCGGCCTGCTCAGCCACACCAAAGCCGGTGCCTGTGCTGTCGCCGAAGCCGACCAGATCGACTGCGATGAGCCGCCGGCTTCCGTCGTCGAGCGCCGAGATCACATCCCGCCAGATATAGGATGAGAATGGCAGACCATGGACGAAGAGAACGGCGGGTGCATCCTTTGGACCGACCGCATAATAGGCGATCCGGGCGGTCTCGGTTTGGGCATGCTGGATCGGTGCAGGACGCGGAGGAAGATCCTGCGCGGTCGCCGCAACGGTCGTCATCCCGGTTGCAAAACTTAGGAGAATTCGGATTTTGAGCATCTGTGCCTCATTTAGAGATTTATTAGTCTCTAAATGCGCAGAGAATATACGAACCGTCCAGTCTCTTATTCGTGAAGAGGGTGTCAGGCCAGCGGATATCCCCGTCGTGCCGTCTCAACAAGGGACAGCAAAACCTGGCGAGAGGAACCGCCCCTGGCCATGACCACCATCCCATCGATCATGGCCGTGAGGAAGCTGGCCGCGGCGGCGATGCGCGCCTTTGGCAAAACGCCTTCCGTCGCCGCTGCCGACATGATCCGCGCCATCGCGCGCTCGAACCGATCGTTGATCTCCTTGAGCAGCGCGTCGAGTTCCGCATCCCGTCCGGCAAGTTCCAGCGTTGAGTTGCACCGCAGACAGCCTGGCGGCGCCTCCCCGCCGGTCAAGCGTTCAGCGGATGCGGTCAGGACGGATTGGACGACCGCATCGGCATCCGGCCCCGCCTCGAGCGCTTCTGAAACCCGACGATCAAACCGGCTCGCGTAAAGATCGAGAGCGGCGGCGAAGATCGCCTTCTTGTCGCCGAACGTACGATATAGGGATGCCCGCGAAGCTCCGGTGGCGGCCACGACATCGTCCATCGTCGTTCCGACATAGCCTTGCCGCCAGAAGGTTAGCATAGCGGCTTCCAGCGCCTCATTCTCGTCGTAACTCCGGGGGCGACCACGCGGTCGGGAGGCTTCTTCCATTCGATTCTACCAACAATGATTAGAGACTGCCTGGTCTTTATAGCTTGTGCTTTGATGCCGCGACAAGAACGTACACGCCACACCGATCACGCGATCCAAGCGGGGTGGACAACGAAGCGCCGAGTGTCGCAAAAGGTATTTGCCTTAGCCATGCAGACCTTCGCGCATCTGCAGCGAATGGCGGCTCTGACGGGCCGCGTCGCGGCATCCTGACCCACTGGCCAACGGCAGCAATGGGCCGTTAACGTCTTAGTCGAAAGAGCACCAAGCGCACCGTCATACGCCGATCAGCCTAACGCTGGTGAGAAAGCTGATGGGCAAGAACAGAGCACAGGAAATCAGCGCAGTTTTCGAATCTTCAGCTTGTCTAGCTTTGCTCGCGTCTTGATCGATTCCTCAGAAAGCGTAAGAGCTTTGGCACTAGCTTTCAGTCCCATCCCCCGCCAGAAAATGCAGCTTATGAATTTCCTCACCTGTCCAAGCTTGGCTGTGAGAAACATGGATTTTTCATTGTGGAAATCCAGCCTCTTGCATCATTTCTAAATAGTGTTTCAGGTCGGAGTTCTTCAAAAACGGTTCACTTCGTGCAGCATGAGATATAGTAATTTGCGGCTTCGCTTCCAATACATATGAGCGTGCGGCTTCCAACTTGTCAGGCTCGCTCAGCATCGCGTAGGCCATAGCCAAAAGCACATAAGTGCCAGTCGTCTTTGGCGTCCTCGTCTCCAATATTTCGGCGGCGACCTGATACCGTCCCGCCATAAGATGGGCAAACGCAAAATCCCACAAATACCAGCCAGGATAGCGCGGATTTACTTCCATGGCATTCTCAATGAACGCGATTCCCTTGTCCGGTTCGCCCGCGTAAGTCAGCGCCCATCCTAGATGTACAAGCATTTCAGCATTATGTGGGTTGAGTTCAATTGCCTTTTCATAAGCCGCAATCGACAGGTCATGGCGGCGCTGGTAGAGGCGCACCGCTGCAAGCGTCCAGTAGCCATATGGGTCATGTGGGTCAATTTCTATCGCTTGTTGTGCGCGTTGATCTGCATAAAAAAGCGAGAGTTGCGGATTATCGCCCCAGTCGTTTCTAAAGTGCTGAAGATGAGCCCAACCTGCGTAAGCATGCGCCCTACCATACAACGGATCGATCTCGACCGCGGTATCAAACGCGTCGATCGATAATTTGGTTTCTTCCTCGCGATAGGACTCAAAAAGAACCAAGCCTTCTAGAAAATGATCGTAGGCAGTCAGGCTCGCAGTCGGCAGCCGCTGGACGCGTGTTAACTCGGCTGCGCGCAACTCACTCAAAGCGCCATCAACGGGTCCGATGAGACGCACAACCTCGGTTACAACCTCATTTTGTAAAATGAGCAATTGCTCTTCCGGTGCCTCGAACCGATTGGCCCAGATAATTTCCGAACTATCTGCCCAATACAATTGGGCATTTACACGTACGACATCACCTTCCCATCGTATGTCGCCAGAGAGGATGTATCGGGCATCCAATTCGTGTGCCATATTTTGGATGGAAATACCTTCCTCAGCGTACCCGAATGTTGTGTCTGCAGCAAAGACAAGCAGCGTGCTAAAGTTCGACAAATCGGTGACAAGATCACGCGCAATTGCTGAAGCAAAGGAAAGTTTTTTCTCATCATCTGATGCTACTTCGAACGGATAAACTGCAATCGAAGGAAGTCCGGTGCGTAACGGAATAGCAGGTATATCGAAGTTGGTGGCCCGCGCATTTTGTCGATCAAAGGTGATGTAAAAAAGTAAAAGACTAGAGACCACCGCCAGAAAGATAGCTGTTAACCAGCGACGTTTACCTTTAGGCAACTTCGCCGATTCAGGCGGGTCTGATGTCTGTATGCCAATCAGCTGAAACAATTGCACTTTGGTTTTGACGTCTAGCTTCCTGTAAATACTGTTTACATGCGTGCGAACAGTTGCTGGCGATATACACAGCTTTTCGGCGATTTCTTTGTGGCTCAGGCCGTTCGCGTAGGCCCGCGCGATTTCGCGCTCCCTTGCGGTCAATGACGACATTGTTTGCATTTTGGCACCTCAATTAAAGAGTGCATTGATCGGATATATATCAAAAATACGCCGAACTACGTAGGGAAAATACAGCAATTGCACGATGTATCCCGCGCTCAATCGATACAAGCATAAACAAATGACGTCTGCCTGATGCCTCTTGTTTCGTCAGGATGGCTACATGGCCGGCGTCAGGTCTTTGGGCGCTCAATTTGTCACATAGATCACTATCAATTCTCATTCAAACATAGGAGGCCAAGATGGCCAAATTACTCGATCGAAGTTTTGGAGCGATAGAAAAAAAGAGTGTCGCGCAATTGAACGAGCTGCTGCGTCAAAAACCAACTGAGCGCATGAAAGTCATGAAAGCACTTGAGCACGATTTAGTTACAGCACTCGGCGTCTTGTTTGATGTCAAAGACGAACAAATTGAGGCGTTACGCGATCTTCAATTGACCGGCATGGATCGTGTCGTGTCGCGCGCAGTTTCAGAGGCGTTGCGCCGTGGGTATGATGTGGAATTTCGGACCGAAGCTGCCGGCGAAAACGACCCGCCAGTCAATCTTCGCCTAGAGGTTGACTCTCAACGACCCAGTGCGGCGCACCGCCCGAAGGTAACTGTAATCGTTTGGTGCATTTGCAGGTTCTGACTTTGGCAACTAACCGTCCTCGTCCAAAACTTCGAGGATATACTATACAATTCGTCTTTTTGAATCGGAGAGTTAAATGGCTATTCGTATGAAACAATTCACTATTCATTTTGATCCCGAAACCGGGGGCGTTAGAACCGGACAAACCACGGTGAATTTTAATGAAAATATCAAAGAAGCAAACGCGGTACTAAAGGGATTCGAGGCGCGTTTTACATCACCTGGAAGTGATCGCGATATTCGTCAGATACACATTGATTTGGATGTCACCTCAGTTACCCAACACGCTGTCAATGTGAAGGCTGATTTTGGCCTTCGTGACGCGTCTGGGAATTTCGATGATGCTTATGCAGGATTTGTACAAGGCGTTGTCATCGCAGAGCATTGATTAAGGGAGCGCGCGGGGTGTGCCCCGCGCGCGTCATCTTTTGATGATGCTCCAACCGTGTTTGGCTTATGGTTATAAGTGCGCTGATAAATAAAACTTTCTAGATTTAGTGAACTCGCCGAGACCGCACCTCTTTTTTCTTGGTTCACTTGCGAAAAAATTTTAGAAGAAACGGTCTTATCGACGAAAAAAGAACGCCGCGCGCAACTTTTGAATGTCCAGGAAAACTGCAAGTCTGTCATCTGAATCGCCCGAATGCCACAGCATCGACCAAAGAGGAGTGGGCAAAACTTGGTGGTCAAGCCGCCATTTTTGAGATGGTCAGTCTCCCATCAAGGACTGCAACCCATGTGACGGCAACACGATGCGCTCCAATCGGAGACCACCTCATGCGCCGACGTTTTCCCATTCGGGCTTTGCCAATATCGTCGGCACAGCCTTCTGCGCGGGATGATGAGGTGTCGAGGCCAATTCGATGTCGACGACCATAGTTTGTCAGTGGATCAAAATTGCTGGACAGGTAAGTGTAGAGCTCTTGAGATCGCGCCTTGCTGCCGCGTGGAGTTCTCTGGTTTCGGCACGAGACCGGTCGCAGTCGATTGTGAGAACCTTGGGGTGTGTGGCGGCGGTGATCACCTTCCTGTGCCAAAGGTCCCAACGCAGTATTTCTACTGAGCGTCTAAAAAGCTGCTGCGATCCCGCGAAACCCCGTGTTTGCAAAAGCCCTTTCACCGCATTCTCGATGTGCTTTACCCGCATCGAGATATACCACCAGTTGAGAATGTGGGTAATCGGACCTTTGACGGCGCGTCGCACCAGATTTGGCAGGGCTGGCTCCCCACCTGAAATCACCGTCACCTTGCTTTGGCCGTCCTAACCTTGCATCGACAAGCCATTTTGCAACTGCTCGGCGGGAGACTTCGCTGCCTGTTGCACAAGACCAAAGCGTCGGCTCATGTTGGGGTTCTCGTTCTTGTCAACCACGACATTAATGTGTCGCTTCTGGAATTCGGGTCGGCATCGGATATCAGCGCCATCCAGAAAAACGCTCAATGGAGGCGATGTGACATTGGCGCTTATTTCAATTTTTGCAGCGTTGGTCGATCCAAGCGGCTCGGCAACGCGCCCCAAACGATTGCGAATTGTCGTGTTAAGCTGGAGCGCACATGGCAGAAATGGTTTCCATCAGCCGTGCTGCTTCCCGAAACGAATGTCGTGATCCGAGTTCTGCCTGGAGACGCTGAAGTTCTGGTGTCGCGCGTTCAGAGTACCGTTCGGAAAGCGGCGATTGCAACACAGGACCCATTCTACCAGCGGCGGCTTCGCAGGAGCGTTGGCGAAGATGTAGTGCGTTTACGCGAAACTGGCTATACAGCGTGTCCAGACTGCGGCCCCGATTATCGTGGATCGCCCGCCGTTTTCCGCACGCGCTGCAATTTCTCTTCGCATCGAGCACTTCGTCAATCTGGTCTTGTAAAACCACTTCCTGCAGCCGTTTCAGAAAACTCTTGGCCTCACAAAGGCGTATACCAAGATTTTCCGATCCAGCGTCCTCAATCGGGCGACAAATATGCCCACATCGTGCGTCCGCCCTTTACCGTCTTCAAATACCGTCTCAAGAAAAATTCGCACTTCCATGATGGACTTCGTCTGGTTCCAAAAACCTCATGCTATCACATCGACCACGAACTTTTGCCCACTCTCTCCCGCAGATCGACCTCGACCCGACCGGGCGGAAGCGAAGTCACGCGCCATCCCGTGGGATTGCAGGTCTGCGCTTCCGGCGTCAGATGCGGAACGTAGGAACCTTCGTCGCCGGAATATGCAGGACGAAGTTGTCGTTGCTTTTGCTGCTCGACGTCACCGCATCTCCTTCGGACTGATGCCGTAGCGGGCTCGAAACAGCCGGGTCATATGGCTGTGGCCGGAGAATCCGCTTTTGTGTGCGATTTGGCTGAGCGATAGGCGCTGGTCGGCCAGCAGGATGCGCGCGCGCTCTAGACGGCGCTCGCGGATATAGGCGAAGACGGGCTGGCCCATCGTGGTGCGGAACGCGGACTGAAACCAAGAGGGCGACATGGCGGCGACGGCAGCGATCTCAGCGACCGACAGATTGTCTCCAAGGTGCGCCTCGATGTGGTCAATGGCACGGGCAATGCGGGGGGCGGTGCCCTTGGTCGAGACCTCGCGGCACGGGGGCGTCAGCGTCCGTGCGAGCATCGCGATGGCGAGACCCTGGACGTACAGAGGGTCGGGCGGGCCGAAGCGGAGGTGGCGGATGGAAAGGACGGCGAGTTGAGCGATTTCGGGATCCTGCCCCGCGCGCAGTTCACCGTCAAATACAGCCAGGCCATCGAGCGCCTCGGCAGCGAGCGAGGTCGCTGCCTTCGGATCGATCTCGACAAGATACTCCCAGTTTGGATTTCTGCACACAAGGTCGAGATCGCCCGGCGAGTAGAAAATCTGCCGGGCGCCTAGGTCGGCGGTTGCAATCTCGTTTCGACCGCAAAAGCGGAAACGGGTGATTTCGTCCGGGCCAAAGGGCAGGACGTTGAGGCCGATGCGGTCGACCTCAAGGCGAACATCGACACGTCCGGGTGGCATGGCCATAGCCGTGAGGCCGAGCGTTTCGCACACATGGCCGCGCGGGGTCAGGTAGTTGACGACCGACCCAACGGCACCGGGGATATGGAACACATAGTCGTCGGACTTATCGGCCATAACTTCCCGGCCTCCTTCCTCTGCACAACACCAATATTAAATTGTATGCAATCAAGTACAATCCGACCTTGGCATGCATTACCGCGCTCATTCCAGCAACCACAACAGTAGCCTCGTGACAGCATACCGTACCCTGGTGCCAGGGCGTGCAGGTCCCGCGCGCTACTTGGTACCCGGCGGGATGCCGACAATAGTGACAGGGTTCTGGTTTCTCGTGCCTGCGAGGATTGCCATGTCTGCGTCAAGGACAGGCACCAAACCCTAGCCAAAGGAGCTTGCGCAATGACTGACTTTACGCTGAACGGAGAGGCCGCCTCCGTCGATGCCGATCCAACCACGCCACTGCTGTGGATCATCCGTGAGCGGGTGGGTCTCACTGGCACAAAGTACGGTTGCGGCGTCGGCGCATGTGGGGCCTGCACTGTGCATATCGACGGTCAACCCGTGCCGTCCTGCTCGCTGCCACTCTCGGCCGCCGAGGGCGCCGAGATTACCACGATCGAGGGGCTGTCGCTGGACGGTAGCCATCCGGTCCAGCAAGCGTGGGTTGAGGTGGACGTGCCGCAATGCGGCTATTGCCAGTCGGGTCAGATCATGGCCTGCGCGGCAATGATCCGCGACGTCCCTGATCCGACCGACGCAGACATCGACGCCTATCTCGCGGGCAACCTTTGCCGGTGTGGGGTTTACAATCGTATCCGCGTGGCCGCCAAGCGCGCCGCCGAAATCGCACGCGGCTGAGGGGAGAAATCATGGATATCGACACTTCCCGCCGCTCCTTCCTGACCGGGGCCGCCGCCGCGCTCACCGTGCCGCTGGCTCTGCCGGCCGCCGCCCAGATGACCGAAGCCCTGATGCCGGAACTGGCGCGCTGGCCCGACAGCTACCTGCGGATCGATGCGGATGGCATCGTCACATGCATCTTGCCGACGTGCGAAATGGGACAGGGCACGCATACCGGCCAAGCGATGATCCTCGCTGAGGAGTTGGGCGCGGACCTTTCGACCATTCGCATCGAGATGCCAACCCAACCCTCGGAGCCCTTCCGGCTGCCCTTTGGCCAGATGCGGTCTGTGGGATCCTACGGCATCCGGTTCTTCCACGATCCCATGCGGCGAGCCGCAGCACAGATGCGCCTGATGCTTGTGCAGGCCGCCGCCGACCAGTTAGGCGTACCCAAGAAATCGTTGCAGGCGAGAAACGGCATGATTGTGCACGAAGGCACCGACCGTGCCATCCCCTTCGCCGACCTCGTGCAGGCCGCGCGCATGCTTCCCGTGCCGGAGCCGGAACTACTTCCCGAGGAGGAGCGCACGCTGACGGGCACGGACGTACCCCGCCTCGATACACCCGCGAAGACGCGCGGCGAGGCTATATACGCTATCGACGTGACCCTGCCCGACATGGCCTATGGCGCGGTGCGGTTGGCTCCGGTCTTCATGGCCGACGTCGCGTCCATGGACCCGGCTAGCGTTCTTGACATGCCGGGTGTGATTGCTGTGACACAGGTTCCGCGCGGCGCCGTCGTGGTGGCCGAATCGTGGTGGCAGGCCAAGCAGGCCGCCGACGCGCTCGACATCACCTTTACCCAAACGGCCGGCGACACGCTGGACCAGGCGACGCTTGAAGCGCGCATCGCCGAAGGTCTGTCGCGCGAGGACGTGCCCGAAACCCTCACACGCGGCGATCCCGCGGGCGTCCTCGAGGCGGCGGAAACGGTAGTGGAAGCCGACTATGCCGTGCCACTGCTCGCGCATGCGTGCATGGAGCCGGTGAACTGCACCGCTCAAGACACAGGCGATCGGGTCGAGCTTTGGGCCGGGACGCAAGGCCACGACTGGAAGCGCATGATGCTGGAGCGCGAGCTTGGCATTACCGCGGACCAGCTATTCATCAACACGACCTTTCTGGGCGGCGGCTTCGGAAGGAAGACGTGGCACCACGACGCTGTGCAGGCCGTGCTCGCTTCGCGCGCTGTGGACGGTCGGCCGGTAAAGGTGATCTGGTCGCGCGAGGACGACACCGCTTTTGGCATGTACCGCCAGACCATGCAGGCCCGTTTCCGTGGCGCGGTGGATAGCGACGGACGCATTACCGCGATGACCGTACGCGTCGCCGGCCCGCAGATGGGCGCAGCCATCGTGCAGGAGAATAACATGGACCCGTTCTCGCTGCTTGGGCTCGTGGATCAGCCCTATGCGGTTCCGAACTACGCGGTCGATCACGCGGTCGTTGACATCCCCGTGCCGCTCTCGGCATGGCGCGCCATCGCGACCAGCTTCACCGGCTACTGGATGGAGAGCTTCATTGACGAGTTGGCCGATGCCGCCGGGATGGACCCTGTGGCCTTCCGTCTCCTGAATTTGCCAGAGGATAGCCAAGCCCGCCCTGTGCTGGAGCGCGCAGCCGCCATGGCGGGCTGGGACCAGACCCCGCCGGAGGGCGTTTATCGCGGCGTGTCGGTCGTGGGCTCCTATAACAGCATGGTCGCTCAGGTGGCCGAGGTGGCGATGGTAGGCGAGGGCGATGACGCTCGGGTGACGGTGCCCCGCGTCTTCGCGGCCATCGATTGCGGCCGCGCGATCCACCCCGGCCAGGTCGAGACGCAGATCCAAGGATCCGTCATCGACGCGCTCGGTCCAGTGCTGCGCGCCAAGATCACGTTGGAAGGCGGTGCGGCGGTGCAGTCGAACTACACCGATTACCAACTCGTGCGGATCGACGAGGCGCCCGCGGTCGCCGTCGAGATCGTGGACACTGGTGCCTCCTTGGGCGGCGTGGGCGAGCCGGGCGTGCCGCCGCTCGCAGGCGCGGTGTGCAACGCAGTCTTCGCTGCTACGGGCCGCCGCATTCGCGCGTTGCCCCTCGCCGATCACGGCCTGGCCTGATGAAGACGGAGAGCCGCATTATGCCTTTCGCGAACGCCACCCGCCTCCTGTCCCTGATCCTCCCCTTGTTCGCCGTACAGCAAGCAGGGGCGCAGGAGGCGGGCGGCGACCCGATGGCGGGCGAGGCACTCTGGCCCCGCTGCGCCGGATGCCATGCCCTTACCGAGCCTCGCAACGGCGCGGGGCCGCATCTCGTCGGTCTCCTCGGGCGCGAGGCAGGCAGTGTCGAGGAGTTCCGCTACTCCCCGGCCTTGGCCGACAGCGACATCGTCTGGGACGCGGAGAGTCTGCGCGCCTACATCCTAGATGCACGCACGGTCGTTCCCGGTACGCGCAAGGCCGGCGTTCTGACTGATACGCAGGACGTCGCGGACGTCGTCGCCTTCCTCCTGCAGAGCGAATGAGTGCAACGGTCGACACGCATTGTCTTTCTTTGACCGCGCGCACGTATCATCTACAAGGGCGCAGATTCGGACGGTCTCAAAGGGGCACCGCCCGACGGTGGGCGCGCTGGATCCGATAGGCGGATCGGTGGACCGAAGGGCGCGATGACACGGAATGCCACGCGAACTGGGCCAAGCCGGTTCACCGTCGTATTCAGGAAGATGGCGGCCGAGGGCGTCCTGCTTTCGGGGTCATGCCAGCGAAGCTGGAGTGTGGGCGGTGGTGGTTGAAGTCGGTGCGCCACGCCGCCACCAGATTGCGGGCATGACGTAGGCTGTCAAATAGGTGCTCATTGGGGCATTCGTTGCGCATCCTGCCATTGATGGGGAAGACCGCCCCGCTCCTGAGAGGGGACCGTATGCTGGTCCTACAGTGCAAGAGGAGCTTTCCCATGACCCCAACCACCGTTTGCCTCGATCTGGCCAAGAACGTTTTTCACGTCCATGTCGCCGATGCGTCGGGCCACACCATTGACAGCAAGAAGCTTGCGCGGCGCGGGCTGTTGTCATTCTGGGGGGCGTGGGGCTCGAACAGTCGTGAGCTATCCTAGGCGCGTTCACGCGTTGATGGCCCATGGATCGAAGCATTGCTCGAACGACGCCGACCTATGGTCGTTGCCGTCGCCGTTGCAAACAAGTTGGCACGAGCCATATGGGCCATGCTCACGACCGGGGAGGTGTTCCGAACCGCATAGCTCCAAATCCAAAATCAACCCAGGCACAACGAGATGGCACAACTGCAATGACAGCGTGATGGAAAATCGGCAGAGCTGAGGATCGAGAAAGCCCGGAGAGCTTTGAGCGCGGAAAAGCGCGTCCCGTTGATAAGGCCTCGATCCGCGGACACCATCAGGGCCAGCAGTCATGTTAGGGCTGCATAAACAGGCCGAATACATGAACGCACCCGCCGATGACGATCGCGATTAAAACACTTGCGCCTGCGGGGCCGTCTATAAATGAAGCTTTCAATGAACGCGTTCTGCATGGGCTTTCCTGGTGCGATGTAGTGCCAATCAACCTTGCGATCCTCTTGCCATTTGAGGATGGCGTTGCTGGTCAATTCGGTGCTGTTGTCGCTGACGACCAGATAGGGATAGCCCCGCATCTCAGCAATGCGATCTAGTTCACAGGAAACGCGCTCGCCAGACATTCCCGGCTGAAGTCATTGATGACGTTCAGAATGCGGAACCGACGTCCGCACGACAGGCTGTCAGATACGAAGTCCAAGCTCCAGCCTGGTTTGGGCCTTGGGGTATTGCAATTGGCGCTCTGGTACCCACAGCACGCTTGCGTCCGCCCCGTTTACGGACTGCTAACCCCTCTTCGCGGTAGATCCGGTACAGCTTCTTCCAGTTCACCTGCCACCTCTCTCGTTTGAGCAGGATGTGAAGCCGCCGATATCCAAACCGCCGTCGTTCAGACGATAGTTCCTTCAAGCGATCCCGCAGTTCCGTATCCGCTGACCGCTGCGACGCGCGCCGATAAACACGCGGATCAATCCCGGCCAAAGCACAGGCCCATCTCTGATTGTATCGTTTCTCTTTCATGGCCCAGCTTGCAGCTCTGCGGCGCGCACCAGGCCTCAAAAGTTCTTTCCCAACATCTCCTTGAACGTCGACACATCCATCATCTGTTCCGCCAATAGCTTCTTGAGCCTGGCATTCTCAACCTCAAGCGCCTTTAACTTCTTGGCGTCGGATACTTCCATGCCGCCATACTTGGACCGCCACTTGTAAAACGTCGCATCACTGAAGCCATGCTTGCGCCATAGTTCCTTCGCTCCAAGACCAGCCTGATGCTCCTTCAAAATTCCAATGATTTGTTATTCACTGAAACTGCGTCTCTTCATCGTCTGTCTACTCGGTTGGAGAACAGGCTAACTCAAAACACCGGACATTTCAGGGGAGCAGGTCACCTGCGTTGGAAGCGTTTTTCGTGATTGCGATGGCCTATCAGTACAGTCGTGTGTCCAGCCTGTTTGCGTCGCATTTCCCACTGGCCCTGATGAGTTCCGCAAGCAAGGTTCCTATCGGCTAAACGACCTCAAGTGCCATGCCGTTCGACGGCGTGTCCTTACTTTTGGTAGACTTCGCTTCGCATCATCACATCAAGCGTCTTGCATTTCGAGGCGGGATCACACGATCGGCTGCCGGTACTCTTCTCGTTTCTGCAGTAGCGCCCAGATGATCGGGGCGGACTTCTTGACCGTGTTCCCCGACGAATTTGGACTTGGCTTCTATTCCCGTCCGCAAGATATGCCCGAACTCTCGCAAAATGCTCCGGATCATGTTCACGACCTGAGTGCGTTGTCGGACGACCAGATCGCGCGCCCGATGTATAGCAAGCACAGCCTGCTGATCTTCGGACCCGATCTCGACAAAGCGCATGGTGGGGCGGCGCGCTGCTTCGCAGATTGCCTCCGCGTCGGCTGTATCGGTCTTCCCGCGCTTCACATATAGTTTGACATAGGTCGCCAGCATCAGGCGAACATCATGGTCAAGCTTGCGCAATTCACAGCCCCAAAGTTTGGCTCATCCGCAGCCTCCATGCCGACGACAGAGCGCGGCAATGTCTCGAAGAAGAGCAGCTTCACGCGCTTGATCTTCTTGTTGATGATCTTGCGCCCCGTTGCCGAAACGCAGTGCACCTGAAATGCGTCCCGGGCCAAATCTAGGCCCGCGGTCTTTGCTGTCATAGGGTGGCTCCTTTCCTAGCAGTCGATAGCAGCTGCACTTTGGCACATTCGATGCCGTTGGAGAGGAGCCATCCATCTCATTCGGTAGGGGCCGAAGTGGCAAAGTCAGCCTTCCGTATTGGCGCCTGGCGCCAATATAGGCCTCTTCTGCTAAGGCGGGAATGCCCATCCCAGGGGCTGGATGCAACGCTTACGGTCCAGAGCCGGTGGGGGGTGGCCAAAGTAGGCTTGGTTGAGCGCTCACGTTCATCACGAGCAGTCGTGCGTTGAGGTATTAAGTGAGGTACGAAAATCTGAACGCAAAAAAATGCTAAATTATATCAAAATGATTTACATGGCGGACACAGCTCCGCCACTCTAACGCGTCTATGCGTTTCCTCAGCTTAGCAGGCCCATATCAAAAATTCCGGTGAGACATCGACCCACGCAAAAGCGCCCCGACCCAAAACTGAGCCGAGGCGTTCTGTTTTTCACGGCGGCTGGCGTGCCGATCAATTTACCGGGTAAGGTATCCACCGTTGACGAACACAGTCTGGCCGTTGGTCCATTGTCCCTCCGGTAAGGCCAATGCTGCGACTGCCGGAACCACGTCTGCAACTGTACCAAGCCGACCCTCGACTGCGAGACCGCTCGCATATGCAACCGATTGCGGCGTTTCAGCAGCATGGAAAAAGGGCGTGTCGATTGGGCCTGGTGCGATGTTATTTACTGTGATCCGGCGAGCGCCCAGTTCCTTTGCCAGCATACGCGTAAATTCCTCGACTGGAGCTTTTGTGCCGCTATACCCGGCGTAGCCCGGTGCCGCACCGGCGGTCAGCGATGTGCCGATCGCGATGATGCGACCACCGTCCCGCAACCGGCGCGCACCTTCCCGCATGGCGTAGAACGTGGTTTTCGTATTGGCGTTCAAAAGCTCTTCGAATTCAGCGTCGGTGAACTCGGCAACGGGTTTCTTGATGATTTTACCCGCTGTATGAACCAAAATGTCCGCACCGCCGAACTCGGTTTCGGCCAAATCGAACATGGCTTTGACGTTGGCGCTGTCGCCTAGATCACCGTGGATCAGCGCGGCCCGGCGACCGGTGGCTCGGACCAGTTCGGCGGTCTCTTCAGCCTCGGCGCGGGTCTCGGTGCGATGGTAGTGCACGACGACGTCGGCACCCATCTGCGCCAAGCGCTCGGCAAAGCCGCGGCCAAGATTATTACGCGCACCCGTGACGATGGCAACCTTGCCGGCAAGCGGGCCTGAACTGGCAGTCTGGGCATGGGCGGCGGCGCCCGCGGCTGCAGTAGCTGCACCAGCAGCAACAAGGCCCCGCATCATGGTGCGGCGGGAGGGGTTCTGGATATCGGTCATGTCTTTCGTCCTTTCAGGTGAAGTCAGGGTTTGATGGGGAAGGCTGTTCAGTCGGCCATCATGGCTTCGATTTCAGCCAGCCGCTCAGGTGTGAACTTCGTGTTCTCTTGAGCATTGAAGGGTCCGAAGAGGCCGCCCAGTGTGAGGGCGAAGGCGAAAACGGCTGGGGCAAGTGTGATCTGCATCTCTCTGGTCTCCATTTGTTGTTTCGATGAAAGGAATATGGACGTTGCGCTAAACTGTTGGTATTCACGGAATTGACCAATCAGAATTGCGAAAAACGCATCAATGGAAGATGACGATCTTTTTCTGGCGGTGGTGGATGGCGGCAGCTTCCGCTCTGCCGCAATAGCCTCTGGTCTCGATCCCAGCCGGGTCAGCCGCCGGATCGCGGCGTTGGAAGGTCGGCTTGGCGTTAAGCTGTTGAACCGGACAACTCGTGCGTCGTCCCCGACCGAGGCAGGCGCCCGATATGCCGAGGGCGTGCGTCGGCTCGGACAGGCCCGCGCCGCGCTGCTGGCAGAGGTCACAAGTGGGAAAGATGTGCCGCGCGGGCGGCTGCGGGTCGCCGCGCCGGTGGACTTCGGAGCGCGCTTCGTTGCGCCCGTGCTGTCGGATATGTCGGCAGCCCATCCTGATCTCGTGGTTGATCTGCGGCTTGGGTCCGGTTTTGCGGACCTGTTGGCAGAGGGCATAGATGTCGCAATCCGGATCGGACGGCTTCCTGACAGCGCTTTGACCGCGCGCAGGGTGGGGCTGTCCCGTCGGGTGCTGGTGGCTGCGCCCGAGTTGGCGGCCTGCGTGTCGTCTCCAAACGACTTGACGCAGATTGACATGGTGTCCTACCGACCCGGTGCAACAGAGGTCACGGCAGGCTTCGACTTTCACGGCACCCGTTACGAGATCCGTATGCCAAGTCGGTTGGGCGTCAACTCCATGTCAGCGGTACGGGCGATGGTGCTGGCCGGGCTTGGGGCGCATTTGGGCCCGGACTGGGCATTCGGAGAAGACATCAAGGCTGGGCGTCTCGCGCGCCTGCTGCCGGACGCATCGTTTGACGCGTTTCCCGTCCATGCTGTCTGGTCACCAACCCCGTTTCAACCCGCGGCTTCCCGCACCTTCGTGTCATCCATCGCGGAGGCGCTGCGGAGTGCGGGGCTATCGTGATGGATAATGGCTTGCTCAATCAGGCGCTGTCTTGGACTTTTGGTATACTATCAGTGACCCAAAGCCTGACGTCGCGATCAAAAAGAGGCCTATGAGTGCGTACATGTCTGGCCAATCTCCGAAAACAACGAACCCCAACACAGTTGCGGAAAGAAGTTGGCTGTACACGAGAGGTGCAATCAGGCTGGCCTCTGCCGTTTTGTTTGCCAAAACAAGTAAGTAGTTCCCAAAGGCGGAGCCAAGGGCGCTGACCAAGATGAGCGCAGTCACATTCAAGTCAATCTCAGGCAGGCCAGCGGTAAGGCCAAGCGGGGCCAAGATCGCAGAACCGATCAAAAGCTGCGACAGGAGTAGAAATCGTGGTCGATGGTCGCGCGCTATTGTGCGGGTCATGGTGAGATACGCGCCGTAAAATCCACCCGCCAAGAGGGCGAAGATCATTCCAGAAGATATTCCGAACCCTGGTTTCACAACAAGCATGACCCCTGCAAAGCCCACCGCCAGCAAGGCGGTCCTGTCGCGCGACGGGGTTTCTCTTAAAAACACAATTGCGAGGACATATGAGACGACCGGGCCGATAAAAAACGCCCCAAACACATTCGCGATCGGCTCTGTCCTGAGGGCCGTGAGGATGCAAGAAATTCCGCCTGCGATGAAGAGCGCCCTGACAAGAACGCGCCAATCGAGCAGGCTTGGCAGTTCGTTTCGGGTCAGCCCGCTGATTGGCAGTAGGATTAAGGCCGCGAGAGCAAAACGGGACCAAGCAACAAATACCGGTTCAACGCCCTTGCCGGTGAGCAGCTTGCCCGCCGTGTCGCCGATCACCACAAGCGTCACAGCACAGAAAACCAATGCGGCCAAGCCCAACAGCTCCGAAAACTTCATACAATTGTACCCTTGTGGCACCGGCTTTCGTGCCGCGTTCGCCGATCTCTGCTGCTTGACCTGTGTCACTCACATGACCGCACCTATCTGCAGCGTCAGCCGCAGCCGTTGTCTGAAAGCACCACCTACTTGTCTAGATCAAACCCGCTGATCTTGCGAACGGGTCGTTGGTTGGATCTTGGTTCCAGCAGTATTCTGAACCCGTAGCGGTCTCTTGCGCCATCTCTGGTTTGTACAAATCGGCGAGTGTTGCCAGTGTCATGTCTATTCCCGCAGAAACACCGGAAGATGTGAAAAACTTCCCGTCCTGAACCCATCTCGCTTGCTTGACCCAATCCACGCCGGGCGCAAGGTGGACCGTTTCATTGAAGTCCAACTTATTGGTCGTCGCCCGGCGGCCGTCCAGCAAGCCGGTCATGCCCAAAAGTATGGTCCCGGTGCAGACCGCCATAACGCGTTCGGCGTGATCCGAGACATCTCTGATCCATTGCAAAAGCGTTTCGTCTTTCGCCTCGATCAATGCGCTGTCGCCCCCCGGGATCAGGAGCAGGTCGTAAGACGTTTGTGAAGACAAAAGGTTGTCGGGGATGATCTGTTGCCCATGTCTGGAGGCAACAGGGCCGGGCGCTTTGGCGACCGTGATGATGTCTATCTCGTAGGCCGGGTCGCCGAGCATCTCGATAGGTCCGAAAAAATCCAGCGTTTGGAAGCCGGGGAAAACCAGCGCAGCAAGTGTTCTCATATCAGAGCCTTTTCAAAGGGTGGGACGTTGCTTGGTGTCTTTCATGCTGTCGCATTCGGATCTGACATGAATGATTACATGACCTCGATTTGTACCGGACCTTTTGATTGCGGTGAAGATCAGAGGCGGGTTTGTTTCATCGTCTATGCGAATACCGCATCTCTTTGATACCCCGACACGTTTTAAATCTTCACGTGGGCGCGCAAAGGTGATGCATCAAACAAAGTATTTTGCCGTTGCATCCTCTTGAATTTGGGCCTCGGAGCGTGAGCATTGCGCCAAGTGACGGTTGAAACCCATATTAGCGTCTCTCTTGTACGTCAGCCAAAGCACATGCGGGAGGCATCTGTCCTATTGCGTGCTCCTGTGCGTTTTAGGATCGCAGAAATGTGTAATTTGACCGTTCCAACCGTAATTGATAGGGCGTCCGCTATTTCGGTATTTGACGCGCCAGCGTGGACCATCTGCATGATCTCCAACTGCCGCGTCGTCAGAGCCCGTTTTGCGGCGGTGCGGGTGGTGTGTTCGCGGTCTTTCTGAGCCGGGCTTGCCTCGACCAGCGCACGGGCGGCTGAGAGTGCTTTGGTAAATGCTTCAAAGCTGCGCTTCACCTCTGCCGCCTGGGAGGATAACCCGGCAGGTCCACTTTCTTCGGTGACAACCAGATTTTCGATGGCGCTAGTCAGCGCATGAAGCGGTGCTGCCATATCTTGCGCGGCAATTGCGGCGTAGCGGCTCCCTGACACCTCATTGCGCTTTGCGTCCTGTAGAGCTCGCTCAAGTGCTTGCAGTGCTTCGCGCCGGTCGGTCACATCCAGAGCAACGCCGTCCCAAATAACAGTGCCGTCCCTCAGACGCCGGGGTTGGCCAAGCGAGCGCACCCATTTGTATCCACCACCGGGAAGAACCACGCGCACTTCCTCGTCCAAAGTGGAGAGCTCTGCTGAGGATCGCTCCAGAGCTCTCACAAAGCGCGGGCGATCGTCTTCGTGTATCCAGGCATGATCCACCGCATCCTCGGCCAACAGTACAGCAGGATCTAGCCCGAAAGCTGCCTGAACTTCGTCGCTGACATAGGTGTAGCGATATTTACCATCCGGCGTACGCATACGCTGCATCGTATGTCCCGGAAACGCGCCCCCAAGCAGGGTCGTGACGTTATGAACGGGCAAGAATGGAAGGTTAGACATATATCTAAAGATATATTTTAGCATCAAAATTAGCAATAGGTATATAACTTTTTGTGTTCAGAGGAGTGATTCTGCCCTATGCATGTTTCAACCGCAGCCAGAAAACTGGCGCATCCGGGAGGAAACAAACTTGGACAAGATTATTATCGAGGCGCGCGTGAACGAGCTCGCGACGCGCCGCGGTAACCCGAATGTGCCGTTCCTGCCGCGCGAGATCATTGCAGATGCAAAAGCGTGCTATGAGGCTGGAGCGTCCGTTTTTCACTATCATGGTCGGAAAGATGACGGGGCGCCCGATCATGCACCCGAATTCTACCTGGAAACCAACGCTGGAATTCGCGCACAGTCCAATATCCTGATCCATCCGACCCTTGGTTATGTCGCCAATGACGCTGACGCAAAGGAACGGTTTGCGGCAGTGGATGCGATGATGAGGTCTGCGGAAACCGCACCAGATTTTGCTCCAATGGACTGCGGCAGCGTCAATGTCGATTGGTGGAACCCCGAAACTGAACGCTACGATACGACGGACCTGATCTATAAGAATTCGACCGAGACGCTGATGTATTTTGCGGATCGGATAGATCGGTACGGTCTGAAGCCCTATCTTGTCAGTTGGAACGTCAGCTTTACCCGCCAGATTGAGCAATTTCTGAGAATGGGTGTGCTCTTTGGCCCTGCCTATATTTGCTTCTGTATGACTGACGAGATCATCTTCGCAGGTCATCCAGGCACACAGGCGGGGTTGGACGCACATACAGCCTTCTTGCCGAAAGATTTTCAAACGGTCTGGACGGTCGTCAATTATAAGGGCGATCTGTTTCAACTGACTGAAAGAATTATCCGGCAGGGCGGCCATATCTCCATCGGGCTGGGCGACTACGCCTACATGGATGGCACGCGACCCATGACAAATGCTGAAGTGATCGAAAAGGTCGTTGCTCAGGCCCGGAAACTGGGCCGCGAGCCTGCGAGCGTCGAAGAGACGCGAAAGATACTCCAAATGCCAAATCTAAAAATAGCGGACTAAGCCGCAAAACACGTTCATGGGAGGAAAAACAATGACACTGAAGCTTACGCTTTTGGCGACGGCCAGCGGTGTGCTGATTGCCAGCAACGTAGGGGCCACCGAACTTAAGATGCAAACGTTCCTTGGAGCAAACGCTTCAACGACAAAGGCCTTTGAGGCGATGGCTGCCCGTTTGAAAGACGAAACCAGCGGCGAAGTTGCGATCACAGTATTACCAGGTGGCGCAGTTGTGGGCGCGGGCGAGACGATTGATGCCATCCAAAACGGATTGCTAGACGGGCAATACACGGCGCCTAGCTACTTTGCTGGCAAGGATGCAGCTCTTGGTGTGCTGGGCGATACTCTGGCCGCTTATCCGGATAGCGCAACGCGAGACCGCTGGTTCACCGAGGGCGGCGGTTTGGAATTGGCACGAGCCCTTTACGCCAAGTACGACATGCATCTTGTTTGTCCCGTCTATTGGCCGCCCGAGCAAATTCCGTCGAAGGTCGAAATCGGTTCGGTTGCCGATCTGGACGGGATTAAGATGCGGGCACCGGGTGGTCTGGCGTCTGATCTGCTCAGCCGGGCCGGGGCCGCATTGGTAACAATGGGCGTCGGCGAAAGTGTCACGGCGATGGAAACCGGCGTGCTTGATGCGACCGACCTCGCGAATGTTGCGTTAAATGTGGCCTTGGGCATGCACAATCAAGCTAAGTATTCGGTGCTTGCTCGTCATTCTATGGCGGTGACCGAGATGTCGGTGTCAATGGACAAGTGGACTGCGCTGTCATCTGAAAACCAGCAGAAATTCGAAGCTGCCTGCAACGCAATGTCCGCAGAATTGCAAACGACGCTAAGCGACGAAGACGCCGCCGCCGAAGCAACAGCCACAGATGATCTGGGCGTGACATTCGTTGCATTTGGGGATGAGGACGCTTCTAAGTTTCGTGCCATGACGAACGAAGTCTGGGCGGACTGGGGGGGCAAATCCGCTGATGCTCAGGCGGTGGTCGACAGCCACAAAGCATTCATGGCTACGATCGGATTGGATTGATCTGTCCTGAGGCTAAGGGGGCGGCGTTCGGATCGACCCCTTTTGGGAGCCATCAATGACACTACTGGACCGTTTTGCCCTTTGGTTCGGCCGCATGACGGCATGGTGCTTTGCCGCGATCATTCTGGTCATGGTCTACGAAGTCACCGCTCGGTACGGGTTCAATGCTCCGACCACGTGGGCGCACGAGGCATCCGTTCTGCTGGCCTCTTTCGGTTTTGTGTTTGGCGGTGCCTTCTGCATGGCAGAGGGCACCCATATGCGGATCTCTTATCTCGTAGACAAGCACGCCGGGCTGGCGCGAATTTCTGATGCGCTAAGTCTCACGGCGGGAGCTGTCTATCTTGCGGGTCTTTGCTATGCAGCGTGGCGCATGGCGGAAAAGGCACTTTGGCGTTTTTCGATTTCCGGGGCATGGGATCCGGAGCGGTCGGGAAGCACGCTAAATTCGCCTTTGCCTGCCTACCTTAAGGCGCTTCTGTTCGTCGGTTGCCTGCTCTTCTTGTCGCTGGTTTTGCAGCGTATGATCCTGCGGCGTAAACCTTGATGGACATCGGAACGCTCACCCTTCTGATCATTGGTGCCATGGCGGTCATGTTGATGATGGGGGTCCCGCTGGCCTTTGTTTCTGGCTCGATTGCGGTGGTTTTAACTGTCACTCAATTCGGCTGGAATGCGCTTTTTGTTGTCGGTAGCCGTACGGTAGAATTCCTAGACAGCTTTGCGCTTATCGCCGTGCCGATGTTCGTCATTATGGCCTCGATCATGGAAAAATCCGGCGTCGCAGGCGATCTCTACCGCGCGTTCCATGTGTGGGCAGGCGGGTTGCGCGGGGGCATCGGGGTGGTGACCACGTTTGTTGCCGTTCTGCTGGGGGCCACCACCGGCATAATCGGCGGAGAGATCGTGCTGCTGGGTCTGATTGCCCTGCCGCAGATGCTTAAGCTTGGGTACGACAAGAAACTTGCCATCGGCACGATTACCGCTGGCGGGAGCCTAGGCACGATGATCCCGCCGTCGATTATCCTGATCTTCTACGGGCTGACGGCGGAGGTTAGTATTTCACATTTGTTTCTGGCCACACTGATGCCGGGCCTGATGTTGGCGGCGTTCTACATCGCCTATATTCTGATCCGATGCGGATTGAACCCCGCGATGGGGCCGCCTTTGAGCGCCGAAGAGCGCAACATGGCATTTGCAGAAAAGCTTCGGCTTTTCGGCGGTGTTGCCTTGCCAATGCTGGTGGCGGGTGGGGTGCTTGTTTCAATCTATGCCGGGTTTGCCTCCATCACGGAAAGTGCCGCTCTTGGAGCGTTTGGTGCCGCAATCGCGGCTTGGGTCCGTGGTCGCTTCAGTTTCGAAATGCTGTGCGATGTTCTCGTGCAGGCATTGCGTACGTGCGGCATGGTGTTCTGGCTGGTGTTCGGAACCAACGCACTTATCGGCGTCTACAACCTCATGGGGGGCATCGACTTTGCCCGGGAAATGCTGGGGGGCGTCTCCGATGAGCCAGCTATCATTCTTGGCGTGATGATCGGGGTATTCATCCTGCTTGGTTTCTTCATCGACTGGATCGGCATCCTGTTCCTGACAATGCCGGTGTTTCTCCCTGTCGTGACATCCACCGGTTACGACCCGATCTGGTTCGGCATCGTCTTTAACCTGTCCATGCAGATCGCGTATCTGACGCCACCCTTTGGACCGGCGTGTTTCTATCTCAAAGGGGCTGCCCCGTCTGACGTTACGCTGCCGGATATCTTCGCCGCGCAATGGCCGTTTATCGGCATCCAGATTGTCGCCCTGATTACCGTTGTGCTCTGGCCGGGCCTTTCATTGTGGCTTCCTCAATTGGTTTACGGGTGATCTGACATGGCTGATGCTTCGATTCTTGATACGCTTCCCCGACCTCAGACGAACCGGTTGAGTGGCAAGGATCATCTGGCGCTTCTTGAGCAGATGATGCTGATCAGGCAGTTCGAAGTGCGCGCCAAGGAATTGTTCCTGAAGGGTGTGATCAAAGGAACGGCGCATTCGTCGGTCGGGCAGGAAGCGATTGCTGTTGGTGCGTGCCATGCCCTCGAACCGCACGACTTTCTTCTGACACATCACCGTGGCCATGGTCATACGATCGCCAAGGGTGCCGACATCGGACGGATGTTTGCAGAGCTGATGGGCAAGGCCGAGGGTTATTGCGGTGGCATCGGGGGATCGATGCACATCGCGGATTTTGATCTCAATATACTGGGGGCCAATGGGATCGTCGGTGCAGGCATGGGCCTTGGCACCGGGGCAGCGCTGGCCGCAAAGCTACGGGGTGACGGATCGGTTGGGATTGCATTTTTCGGGGACGGTGCTTCGAACGAGGGGATATTCCATGAGGCGATGAACCTATCTGCACTCTGGAAACTGCCGCTGATCTTCTTTTGCGAGAACAACCAATACGGCCTGACCACCCCCACAGAAAGTGTGATCGCGGGGCAGGGGATCGCAGCGCGGGGCGATGCCTACGGCATTCCCAATACCGTGATTGATGGAAACGCACCAGTCGCGGTCTTTGATGCGGTAGAGAAGGCTGTCTTGCGTGCCAGAGCAGGCAACGGACCTACTTTGATCGAAGCGATGACTTATCGCTGGGACGACCATTCGATGCGCGCCAACCTCGCGGGTTATCGGACAGAAGCGGAAGAGGCGGGCTGGCGTATTCGTGATCCAATTACACGGCAGCGCGCGCTTGTACTGGATGCGGGCGAGACTGACGAAGGTGGTATCAAAGCCTTGCAAGCGAGTGTGAACGCGACTGTCGAGGACGCGATCAAGTGGGCCTCGAATTTGACTGAACCCGAACTTCGAGGCGCCATGCAAATGGTCAAGGTCCCTCCCCAAACGGACAGTCGGGCGGAGCCCCCAGCAAGCACCCGTGCACTGACTTACAAGATGGCAATCAACGAAGCCTTTCATCAGGAGATGGCGCGCGATGAAACGGTGATCCTGATGGGGGAAGATGTCGGTCCGGTCGGTGGTATCTTCGGCACCACTGCGGGACTGCACGAAACCTTTGGATCTGAACGGGTGCGCGACGTGCCGATTGCCGAAGGCGTTCTTGCAAACTGCGGGGTTGGCGCGGCGCTCCGTGGCTACCGACCAATCATTGAAATCCAGCTTTTCGATTTTGTCACTCTGATGATGGATGCAATCGTCAATCAGGCCGCAAAGGCGCGCTTTATGCTGGGCGGAAAGGCCCGCGTGCCTATCGTGTTTCGCGGACCCCAAGGGGCGGGTATCCGGCTCGCCGCACAACACACACAATCGTTGGAAATGCTCTTCGCAAATGTGCCGGGGCTGGAGGTCTATGCGCCTGCCTCTGCCTACGACGCAAAAGGTCTGATGGCTGCGGCTGTTCGATCTGACAACCCCGTTGTCTTTCTCGAGCATAAACTGCTGTATCTCGGGGCAGAGGCACCTGTCCCTGAAGAGCCGTATCAAATTGCTCCCGGAAAGGCGCGTGTCGTCCGCTCCGGAACGGATTGCACGGTCATTGCCACCTTGGCGATGGTCGAAAGGGCTCAACAGGCAGCTGAGCGGCTGGAAGGCAAAGGCATCAGCGTCGAAGTCATCGACCCACGCACAATTAAACCGCTCGATATGGCGGCAATTCTAACATCTGTACGGAAAACCAATCGTGCTGTTGTGGTCCACGAGGCCCCGCTTTTTGGCGGTTTCGGCGGAGAGATCGCGGCCAGCATCATGGAAGAGGCTTTCGACTGGCTCGACGCGCCTGTTGTTCGCGTGGGCGCTCCTGAAATGCCAGTTCCCTACAATGATCGACTTGAGCGGGATTACATGCCCGATGCTCGCGATATCGCAACAGCAATCGAAGCCGTCTGTTACAGGAGTTAGTCTATGCCCAAACGCCGTGTCATTGTCCCCCAAGGTATGGAGAATATCTACAAGACGTATCATTATGCCCCCGGGATCTTGATCGGCGAGACGCTTTACTGCTCCGGTCAGGTTGGCCGCGATGCCGATCTGAATGTCGTGGAAGGGGTCGAGGCGCAATACACCCAAGCTTTTGAAAATATGGGCAAGGTTCTCGCTGCCGCAGGCGCCGAATGGGATGATGTCGTGGAACTCGAAAGCTGGTTTGCCCCCGACATGGGCGATCTACAAACGTTCATGGCGGTAAAGGACCGGTTCTTTACGAACCTTTATCCCACATGGACGGGCTTTGCGGTGAGGGGGTTTTCGATGCCGGGCATCATCGTCGAAATAAAATGCAAGGCTATCCTTGGCCTCACGTCATGAGCCGCGACCTCAAATCCTTGCTCGCCCGTGATCAAACGACGCTAGGCACTTGGACACAGATCGCCGCACCTGAATTGATTGACCTGATCGGGCTGAACGGCTTTGCCTTCACGATCATTGACTGTCAGCATGGCCCGTTTGGCTTGGAAACTGCGGAAAAACTCGCGAGGGCGGCGGATGCCAATGACATCGCCTGCGCGATCCGTCTGCCGACCAACGATCCCGTTGAGATCATGAAGGCACTCGATGCCGGCATTCGCCACGTGGTGATCCCCAATCTCGGGACGGCCCAAGAAGCGGAGCGTGCGGTAGCCGCAACCCGTTTCGGACCGCAAGGCTTGCGCGGGGCCTGCCCATGTTGCCGTTCGGGCGGTCATTTTATTCGCAACTGGAAAGAGTATGTTGCCGCAGAAGAAGTGCGGGTCGGCGCTATTGCCTTGGTCGAAACGGCGACAGGGGTCGAAAACATCGAAGCGATCGTACAGGTGCCGGGCTTAGCCGCATTGATGTGCGGACCATTCGATCTATCGGTCTCAATGGGGTTTCAAGGTGACTGGCGCTCACCAGAGGTTCTTCAGGCAGTCGAGTATATGGTCGCTGCCGCTATCGCCGTGGATTTGCCAGTGATGATGCCTGTGTTTTCACCCAACAAAGAAGAAGCAAAAGACCTGATCGAGCATTGGCGCGGCAAAGGCGTTACAACCTTTGTTGTCGGCTCTGACAAGATACTTATCGCAGATGCGTTTGCACTTTGGACAGAGAACCTCGCTGGCCGATAACTTAACCTAGCGGACTCGAGGCCTCCATCGCGGGAATTTTACGTCTTCGCCCAGCGGTTTCTCTGCGGGTGGCAATTCGTGAAAGCTTTGGTGTTATTGAGCTAACGCCCTGACATGTCCAAAGTACGGGTTATGATGAACGAACTTCCCCGATATGTCCTATGGCGACGGATCGATGTTGATGGCATGGACGCGTGCTCTGTCAGCCAATCCGATGAAGGGTATGTAACCTCGGGCGTGGCCGTCTATTTGGCCGAGAACGGTCCGGCGCGGGTTTCTTACGAAGTCACCTGCGACTCTGAATGGCGTAGCAGATCGGTCCGTGTGAGCGGCTGGATTGGAAGGTCCAGGATATCTCTCACCCTTTCTCGATCTTCGGGCACAGGCTGGAGCGTCAACGGCGAGAGGTTACACGGAGTTGATGATCTTCAGGATATTGATCTCGGGTTTACTCCAGCGACCAACACAAATGCGCTGAAAAGACTTCGGCTGGCAAATGGAACAGCGACTGAAACAACGGCACTTTGGTTGGACGTTAAAGACTGGCGTTTCAAGCCGTTAAGGCAAGTCTATCGGCGTGTCTCCGACACTGTGTATGAGTACTCTTCGCCATCCCATGATTATCATACCGAGCTTACTGTCGACGGGTTCGGCATCGTTCGCTCTTATCCTGAGTTGTGGGAGGCAATATCGCACCCTGCTCCACGTCTCGACGGGGCAAGTGAAGTTCGCTTCACCTGACATTCAGGCAACCCCAGATCAACCAATCGTCATAATGCTGGTAGTCATATTCATATCCGAATGCGCACTTCCCCATGACTTCTCTGACTGCCTAGTCTTTGTATCCAACGATGAAAACGCAGGCGGTTCCGATTGCGGGGGGACAGCGGGGTGAAAACGTCCTTGCCTCAGCCCATAGCTCTGTCCACCGTCGGATAGAAATTTGGATTGGGGAATACTAATGGAACGCTGGATCACTACACTTTGCGCCGTCGCATTGCTTGGCTTCGCGGCGGTATCAGACGGTCATGCTGCGACCTTGCTGATCGGCAACACCGAAACCTCTTCGATTGTGCAGATCGACACGGAAACATCAGAGGTTAAGGAGTTCATCGCGGCAGGTAGCGGGGGATTGATCAGCCCGGATGATCTGACCTACGGGCCAGATGGCAATCTCTATGTATCCAGCGGCACCAACACGACCGGTCAGATCCTGAAATATGATGGCAAGACGGGTGCCGCTCTTGGTGTATTCGCCGAAACGCCGGGGCTGCGCCGCCCCTACGGTGTGGCCTTCGGGCCGGATGGATACATGTACGTCTCAAGCTTCCGGAGCGACGAGATTTTGCGCTTCGATGCCGAAACCGGGGACTTTTTCGATGTCTTCGCCGCAGGCGATGGCACAATGGACGGATTGAACGGTCCAAACGACCTGCTTTTTACCGAGGACGGCCGGCTGTTGGTAACGACCCAAGGCAGCGTGGCGGATGCCAGCGGCGAAATCAGCTTTGAATTCGACAGCCAAGTGCTGGCCTACGATATTGAAACAGGCGTCGGCGAGGTTTTTGTTCAGCAGCCATCTCCGTCGCCTGACAGCTTCGGTTTCGTGAGTTTCTTGGGACTGACCATCGGCCCGGACGATCTGCTCTATACCAGCGACTTCGCGAATGGCATTCGCGTTTATGATCCGTTTACCGGAACGCTATTGGACGAGCTGGACACAAACTTTACCGGCACCACACCGTCAGGAAACTTTATCGGTAACTTGGCTTTCCTCGAAGAGGATCTCTTCTTTGTGGGCTTTGACCTGAACAATGGTGACCTCGGAAGCCTGTTGCTTGCGACGGATGGCGCGCCGGACGTTTTCCTGACTGACGCGCTGCTGCAGCGCCCAATCGGGCTGACCGTGATGCCACAACCGATCCCGCTGCCTGCATCACTGCCATTGTTGTTTGCGGGACTAATCGCTCTGCGTGGCCTGCGCCGACGTTGAGAATTACACCTGCAGGGTTGCATGACTGGTGGAAGGTAGTTTCCGCCTGTTTCAGTTTTCGATGAACGCCCTAATTGCTGAGGTATACTGTTCTGGCGCCTGGAAAGACGCGAAATGGCTGACATCGTCCAGAACCAAAAGATCAGCGTCGGGGATCGTTTCGGCAATTGCTTCTGCGTGCTCCATGAGGATCGCTTCGTCATGCTCACTCTGAACGACCAATGTTGGCACTGAGATGGTCGCGAGAGCTTCCATGCCACCCGGCTTCTCGGTACCCCACATCGCGGCAACGCCCCCCAAGAAGGTGTCAAAGTCATCTGACGTCCGTGACATCTCTGCGTAGTCTTTCGCCATCGCGTTGACGTAAGTCCCAAAAACCTCGTTTGTCTCGACTGACGGATCGATCCCGGCCAAAGTCACGTTTCCAGCGTGGGCGAAATGGCTGGCAAGGCGATCCGGGGCGGTCACGGAAATGGTAAATCCTATATTGGCGCCATCAGACCAGCCAACCAGATGAACCCGATCAACACTCAGATGATCGAGCAGCGCCAGATAATCCTCGGCGAGCAGGTCGTAGGAATAGGCACTTCCATCATTCGTGGAGCGACCGTGCCCGCGCGTATCTGCAATTATAACCGTGTGATCGACTGACAGATCGGCAACATGCGCCGCCCAGATATCGCCGTGGGCCAGACCGCCGTGAATCATCAGCAGGGGCGTGCCCTCGGCATCGCCGTAAACTGCATAATATATATCTATTCCATTGACTGCGGCAGTCGCGGTCTCGGCCGCGCTTGGCATCGCGGGAACGTCCGGGATTGACGTCCAGCGCTCTTCTGCAGAACTCGTCCCGGCTGTCATGATCAGCAAAACGGAGGATAGTTTTTTCAGCATTACCAGTCTCCTTTGTATTGGATCAACTGTAGGATCGGAGTTTCACAACCGGCAACACGAAACACCGTATTGCCGTACGGTTGTCCATCCAAACCCCTTTCGAAGTAATACTTTGCTCAATATGTCGGCGATCAGGCGACCTAGCAGATGGGCGTTTCTTGCTTCGATGTTTTGCGGTCCACCTATTAAGGCCGCGCCGAACTCTGCTGCTTTATTATGGTCGATCCAAGATGAAGTCAGGCGTAATACCCGCGTCAGCCGCTGCCCGCGCCGCATCATGGCCCGCGAAAAATCCGTAATCCGCGATCAAGGCTGAAGCAATGCCGGCGGTTTGTGCACCTAGGATATCGGTGTGGAGGCTGTCACCTACCATCACCACCCGCGCGCGGTCGACATCGCCGACCCGAGCAAACGCGAGATCGAAGATGTTGGCGAAGGGTTTGCCAAAGAACTCCGGCGTGATGCTTGTCTGGTCAGCCAGTCGGTGGGCGTAGTGCCCCGGTTCGGTGGAAAAGCCTTGCTCCCGCGGGGCGACGATATCAGGATTGCCTACCAGTACGGGCCGGGGCCGGGTGCGAAGAGCATCTTCTAGCAGCTCTTGGCGTGCCTCTGTCCAAGCGGCGGAACCGACCATCAGAACGCCATCAACCGCGGCATAGACCGATGGATCTTCCTCGAGATAGGTGAGATTCAGGCCTTCGAGGTCGCGCAGTCCTGTGCTACGCGTGGCCATGAGCCCCCAGTGCAGATCCTTGCGCCCCTTCAGCCCCGCCAGCAGGCTGGCCCGGCTGGTAATGACATCCTCAGGCGCAAAGTTGTAGCCAAGGCGGGTGTATTTCTCCATCAAGGCCGAATGCGGAAAACCAGCGGCATTCGAGACGATCAGCACGCGTTTTCCCGCATCGCACAAGGTAGCCACCCGTTCGGGAGTGCCAGGGATTGCGGTCTCACCAATGTTGAGCACGCCGAACGCATCGAGCAGGAATACATCGAATTCCTCCGCGATTTCGGCAAGATTTTCTGCGTGTCTTGCGGGGTGCGTCCGGGACTGCGCCTTTGGGAGGCGATGTCGCACTGCCTCATAGGCATCAAAAGCCTGCATGGCCGTTAGCGCAGTCAAATAATGGCACTCCGCACCTTGGCCGAGACCCACTCACTGATGACGACTGCGGCCAGGATAACCAGAAGGATCAGGCTGACCTGGGGCCAAGCCAACACATTGAGGGAGGCAGACAGCTGCAGGCCGATCCCTCCAGCGCCGACCAATCCCAACACCGTGGACTCTCGGATGTTGATGTCCCAGCGAAAGACAGCGATGCCCGCGAACGCGGGTAGGATCTGCGGGACGATCCCATAGGCCATGACCTGCCAGCGGCTCGCCCCAGTTGCGGTGATTGCCTCGACTTGCGTATGGTCAATTTCCTCGATGGCTTCATAAAGAAGCTTGGCGCAGAAACCGATGGACCGGATCGCAATCGCGATGACGCCCGCGAAAACGCCGGGGCCGATGATTGCGATAAGCAGAAGCGCCCAGATCAACGAGTTGATCGACCGGGTCGAAACGATGATCAAAAGGGCAATGGGGCGGATGAACAAGGCCGATGGCGTAGTGTTGCGCGCAGCCAGAAAAGCCACAGGCACCGCTAGACAAAGCGCAATGAGCGTACCTAGCGTCGCAATGTTCAACGTGTCCCAAATTGGTCGACCTAACTGAGTAATGTAGTCCCATCTGGGTGGCGTTGCTCGGGTCCAGATGTCATCGGCAATACGCGGCGCGTCCCAAACGAAGAACCACGTGGTTGAGGCCGAGATGATCTGCCAGCAATAGACAAAGACTGCCACGCCCAGAAGCCAGCCGAACCATCGGATCAGGCTTTCCCGACCCGTGCGCCGCCGCCAGATTTGTGCGCCGTCGCGCTCGAGAACCGGCATTACTGCACCCTCGCGCGGATAACACCAGACAGGTATTCCAACGCCATGACAATGCCGATGATCAAGAGCAGGATCGCAGCCGCGGTGTCGTACTCGTAGCGGTCGAACGCGGTATTCAGTGTCGCGCCAATGCCGCCTGCTCCGACGAGGCCGAGGATTGCACTTTCGCGGAAGTTGATGTCGATGCGGTACATGGATAGTCCCACCAGTCTGGGCATGACCTGCGGTTGGACACCGTAGTTAATCCATTGCATCCAGCGTGCGCCAGAGGCCTTGATGGCCTCGGCCTGCACACGGTCCATCGCTTCGATCTCCTCCGCCAAAAGCTTGGAGAGGAAGCCGATGGTCGCAAAAGACAGTGTCAGGAACCCTGCCAATGGGCCGAAGCCGAAGATGGCGACCAAGAGTATGGCAACGATGATCTCCTGCAACGCTCTGCTGATGGCCACGACGCCCCGGCAGATGACGTAAACCGGCAACGGCGCGATGTTACGCGCCGCACCCAATCCGATGGGGATCGAAATTGCGATTCCGACCACGGACGCCGCAACTGTCATCACGATGCTTTCCCAAAGGCCGCTCCAGATGTCGCTCCAGCGGGAGGTGAAATCTGGACTTGTGAATGCCAGCACAAAGGCCCAGCCACGGTCCAGCCCGTCATAAACGCGGCCCCAGTCGACCTCGATTGTCAGGAATGCCGCGACGAGGTAGGCGAAGAAGCCTAGGAATAAGGTCCACCGCAGTGCTGGGTTCTGGACAAACGCGGGCTTCCGCCAGCGCTTTCCCAGCACATCATCCAACTCGCGATGGTTCATTCCGCAGCCTCGATGTCTTCGTCCTCCTCCTCGACCTTTTCGATGGTCGCTTCCCAGTCTTCTTCGCCATAGATTTCGGTCAGCTTGTCGGGGGTGAGGCCTGTTGGCAGGCCATCATAGACGATCTCGCCGAAGCGCAAGCCGACAACACGGGGTACAAACATCTGAGCCAAGGCGACGTCGTGGATGTTGATGATCGCAGCCAATCCGCGTTCCTGGCAAAGCTCTGTGATCAGGCGCATGATCTGACGGCTGGTTTTCGGGTCGAGCGACGCGGTCGGTTCATCCACCAGCAAAAGCTTGGGATTCTGGATTAGTGCGCGGCAGATGCCGACGCGCTGCCGCTGCCCCCCGGACAATTCGTCAGCGCGTTTGTCAGCCATGTGCAGCAGACCAACCCGATCAAGCAGACGGAAGGCCTCATCCACATCAGACTGCGGATAGCGACGCAGGAAAGACCGCCAGAACCCCACGTAGCCAAGACGGCCCGACAGGACATTTTCCATAACCGTCAGCCGTTCTACGAGGGCGTATTCCTGAAATATCATCCCCATCTCGCGCCGCGCCTTTCGCAACGCGCCGGAGCCAAGGGAGACGAGGTCCACATCCTCCAGCAGCACCGCACCGCTGCTAGGCTCTACCAGCCGGTTGATGCAACGGATCATGGTCGATTTGCCCGCGCCGGAAGGCCCGATAAGGGCCAGTACCTGACCTTTGGGGACCTCCAGATCAATCGCTTTGAGCGCTTGATCGCCGGTCTTGTAGGTTTTCGTAAGCTTTTGAAGGCGCAGCATGAAATGTCCTTAGCACGATGGTGGCGGACCCCTTGGGGCCCGCACTTATTGGCGAAGGATCACTCGCAGGCGTAAGAAACGCCGTTTGCCGTGTCGATCTTGCGGATGACTTCCCAGAACTCCTGATAGGTCATCTCAAGAAACTGACCCTCGTTTGACTTCTCGAACTCCGCCTGCAGCGAGGTGCCTTCCCACTCGAAGTTGAAGAAGGCATTGCGGATTTTCTCCTGCAACTCAGGCTTGAGATTGTAGACCGTGCCGAATCCGGTTGTGGGGAAGGTTTGCGATTTATAGATCACCTTGACGTCATCTTCGCTGATCACGTCGCGGGAAATCATCCGAGACTTGACCGAGTTCGCAATGGACGCCGCCATATAGTCCTTGTTGGCCACGCCCAAGATCGAGTTGTCATGCTTTCCGGAATAAACGGGCTCGAAGTCGCGCTCGGGCAGCATATCAAAATCGCCCTTCAGGATAGCCGAAGGTGCCTTGAAACCGGAGTTGGACGTAGGCGAGGTGAACGCCAATTGCTTGCCCTTGATATCCTCGACCGCTTCGATGCCGGAACCAGGATAGGTGATAATTTCCATCTCATAGCCGAAGTTGCCATCCTCGGAGGCCATGATGGTGAAGGGCCGGAAGCCCGCACAATTCACAGCCAGTGGGTTCGAGCCGGTGTTGAAACCCGCAATGTGCAGTCGGCCCGAGCGCATGGCCTCAATCTGGGCCGCATTGTTCTGGACGGGGAAGAAGACGACATCCTTGCCGGTTTCAGCTTCAAGATGCTCCAAGAAGTCTGACCATGCGGTCTTGTAGACGGCGGGATCTTCGACCGGCGTGTAGGCGAAGATCAGTGTGTCGGGGTCAAGCTGGTCTGCCGGATCCGTTGGAATATCGGCGATCAGATCGCCATCCACATCGCAAAACCGAGTGTCCAGATCGCCGCGTGGGCAGTCCTGTGCTGCCGCTGTGCCGCCCATCGACATGAGTGCAATGGCGGATGCACCGATCAGTAATTTTATATCAAGTCTCATAATGTCCTCCCTGACATACAGCCTTTTGGCTGCGATTGAGTGTGAGTGTTTAATCCGTGGTGATGACCCCGGCAGCGACAGAATGCATCTCCGGCCAAGCGCTCACGCGGGCCAGTCCAAGGCAACCAAGTTTCTGCGCGTCGATCAGAAGATGCAGTATGCCCCGCTTGATCGCAGCGAAACCGCGCGCTGCCCGACCATAGTCGGCGCGCGCGTCGAAATTCCAACGCGCGATTTCGGAATAGATATTTAAGCGGCTGGCTTGTTTGATGATGCGCACATTGATGATCAGCAACTTCAGCTCCAGAAAGATCTGGGGATGTCGCTCGGAATCAGACCAGCGCGTCAAACATTCGTCGCCGCCTGCATCGTGAATTCGCGTCTTTGCCATCCCACCTTCCGAGTCGCCTTCGGGCAAGGCTGTGGTGTTTCGCGCAGAATTACAAACATATTTGTTGCATGAGCCACGAACGGGGGGGCGTTTTCTGGCATGTTATATGTTTACGCCAGCGCGGATACTTCAGGTTTAAGGCAAGCCCGCAAAGATGGGTGAAGAGAATGATACCGCATAGCGGACCGCAACAAAGCCCGTCTGAGGAGACGAATAGAAATTGGCGGCTGACACGTGTCATGCTCGCCGACTGATTTGGTGGCCCGTGCCATCCCCGACACTGACCGTCGGTAATGGCTTTGAATGTGTCGTAAGCTCTGGATCAGCTCGGTGTGAACGGCAATGAGGAGTGGTGCAGGATGATTTTCAATTCTTCATCATCCATCTGTTCGATCCCGAACGTGTATTCGACCTTTACCTCTGCGCCATCGGTCGTGGTGAAATAGTAGTTACCCATTGCTAGGGCGATATCGCCGTTGATTGTGGTGCCCTCGTTTTCCCAACGCACAGCCGTATAAGGCGCTATGGCAAACCCCTTGTCCTCGCTGATGCTTCCCCCAACGAAGTAAGACAGCGCTTCGTCGAAGGTGCCCCGGAACTGGTCATCGCTCGCCAGTGTCGGTTTGAAGAGGACGATATCCTTGCCAAAGGCATAGAAGTTCAGAATGTGATCCCGCGCTGCGGCTTGATAGTCTCCGCCCGCCGTATGGACCGCGCCAATATTAACGATGCCTTCGCCCCAGGCGGTTTTGAATTCCGTTACACGATCAGGCGTCAGCGTCGGGTCATCCGAGGCGGCAGCGATGCCGGTGGATGCAAAAATTGCGAGAGCAGCGGTCGTGGTAAAAGTTTTAAGCATTAAAGATCTCCATTAGCATGACGACGGGTGTGTCGTTGTGAACTAGAGATGGTGGGCATTATCAATAAAACCAATTGAAAGAATTTCGGAGATCCATAGTCTGAGGGTATGGATAAAGAGTCGCCCGCCCGCCCGAGTTTGCGCCAGCTTCAGTATTTCGTTGCTGTCGCGGATCACTCCGCCTTTGGCCGCGCCGCGCAGGTCTTGGCTGTCAGTCAGCCCAGCCTGTCGAAGCAGTTGGCCACCATGGAAGAAGAGCTTGGAGTGGCTCTTTTCGAACGCACATCGCGAAGAGTTAAACTGACCTCCCCTGGTGAAAAGCTACTGCCGCGTGCGCGTGTTATCTTGCAGGAGGTTCGTGAGTTCCGCGCTGTCGCCCGCGGTGCAATCGGGCTGTTCGGCGATAAGCTCGCAATCGGGGTGCTTCCGTCCATTGGGGCTTACTTCATGCCAATTGCAAACCGCAGGTTACACCGGCTCTATCCTCAACTGCGCCTCGCAGTGCAGGAGGGATCGACCGTGCAGCTGCTTGAGATGCTCAAGGAAGGGCGCCTTGATGCGGTGGTCGGGACGCCTGCAAATGATCCGGATATCGTCAGCCACACTCTGTTCACCGAAACCCTGTGGGCCTGTGCTGCGCCGGACGATCCACTCAGCGCAGCGACCACGCCCATCACTCTGTCGCCGCTTGCAGAGCGGCCACTGCTCTCTCTCAGTTCAGAATTCCGCCTTTCGCGGATCGTGGAACGCCTGGCAGAACAGGCCGGGGCGTATGTCAGTCGGGATTATCAGGGCGCAAGTCTTGATGCGGTGCGGCAGATGGCGGTTATGGGGGCGGGGGTTGCAGTGCTTCCGTCGCTCTATGCCCTTGCCGAGGCGGTACGTGATCCTGAATTCGTGGTGCGTCGCATTGATCACCCTGACGCAAAACATGAGATCGCATTCCACTGGCGCCGGTCGTCCCCATTACAGGATGATTGCCTTGAACTGGCCGAGCATTTGATTTTGGTAAAGCGCGAGATCAGGGAGGCGCGAGCGGAGCAGTTCCAGTAGCGCGCCTTGCAAGAACTCGCGTGGACGTTTGCTTTTACCGGTACTCCCAAAGTAGTCGGCGTCGGCATACCATGTAGCGACAGCAGCAAGCACCCCTCCGATTGGCGCCGCGGCTGAGCCCTCGGACCCAAAGGGGCGCGTCATCCGCTGCGAACGATCTGGCATGGGCATCTTACAAAGCAGAAGCTTCGCAAGCGTTGCGTGTTGGATTGGCTCGTCGCTGCCGATGGTTTGCAATTCGACCAAATGTTAGGCGGAGACCAGCGAGCAATTTTTCGCGAAAATATGTTCAGTTGGTCGGCGACACGTCGCGGCCCTCACTTGGATCGGCAGAGGTCTGCAGGGCGGCTTCGGGATCACCGGCAATTGGCCGCGCCGCAAAGCATTTTAAGTTTTTATAAAAGTTTATGGGTCCGTTCTGTCTTAGCGAAACCGCAAGACGCCCGAAGACGATACCGGGTGCCGCAAATCGCCAGACAATGATCACGGAGCGCCAGACATGCAGACCCCTGTCCAATCCTCTTTCACACCGCCGCCCCTACTCCCGCCGCATCAACTGTTTCAGGGGGAAGGCGGGCAGATTGTCATGGAGGCCGAGAGCGGAGCCGCGACAGGGGACTGGATGCGGACGAATATCGGGGGCAATTCGGCACTGCTTTGGAACCCGAAACACAGCAGCTACGAGGCCGCGCCGTCCGATCAGTCTATCACATTCGATTTCCGCACCGATGAGGCGGGTATCTACAGCTTGGCCATGCTGGCGGCGCGCAACAAGAACACGATGGGGCAGGCGGATCTCCATAACAGCAAAGGCAAAGCCCGGGCGGATACCGGCAACGACGTCTATGTGAGGATCGTCGATCTGGACACCGGTGCCGTTATTCTTCAACCCACTGAATTCTACGCCTGGCTTGGACACAGCAACAAGGAGCAGGTGTGGGGAACCAAGTTTTACATTGGCAGCGGATACAAACGACCAGCTGAGATCGAGCTTGATGCGGATACCAACTACCGGCTGGAGGTCATCGGACGGTCGGATGGATTCATCATCGACAAACTCACACTCAGCAATTCCGGTGCCCTGCGCGATGAGGACGCGCCGGAGTCCCCCCGTGTTTCCGCGGTCAATGCTTCTGAAGTCGAAGGCATTTTTGACGCGAGCCCTCAGCCGCCAACGGCGGACTTTCGAATCCAGACGTCTACCGATGGCACGTTCAACGGGACGATCAGCCTTACCAATTCAGGCGATACGGCCATCAAGGGGTGGTCGATGGAATTCGACGCCGACTTCGAGATTGAGAACATTGAGAGCGCCGAAGTTCTGTTTGTACAGGGCGATACGCATGTCATTGGCGACACGCGGGCCAACCGGGATATCGGACCCGGCGAAACGGTCACGTTCTCAATCTCCGGCGCATATGACGGCCCGGATCTGCCGCAGCCAACGAATTTCCTGATCAATGGGACGGAGGTTAAGGCCTCCGGCAGCGTGGTGAGCGCTGCCGCCAGCGGCACGGCTCGTGCGCAGGTCCAGCCCGAGTTTAGCGACGACGTAGTGATCTTTCAAAGCTTTGAGACCCATGACGATGGCGCTCAGTATGATGAAAATCTTCAAAATGAAGATTGGGACGTTCAGTTTGTCAGTCAGAAAGATGGCCACGGAACAATCACGGATGGTGCAGCACGAGGCGGTGATAAGTCCTTGAAGATCACCTATCCTGACAATGCCTCAGACGGGGCAGGGGCGGCGTGGGAACTGCCGGAGAACGACGAGTACTATCTGTCCTATTGGCTGAAGTTCGAGGACGACTTCGACTTTAACGGCGACAACCACAGTGGTGGAAAGCTGCCCGGTTTGGCCGCGTCCGGATGGGCCAGCGGTGGTGATGATGTGACGGGCGATAACGGATTTACTGCGCGCTACATGTGGCGCGAGGACGGGAAGGCAGAACTCTACCTTTATCACATGGATAAACCCTCCAAGTGGGGCGACCGGATCGGCTTCAAGGATGAACAGGGTGACGATGTCTTTTTTGAGGATGGTACCTGGCACAATCTGGTGCAGCGCGTCCAAGTGAATGACACCGGTCGCGCAAATGGTGAGATTGACGTGTGGATGGACGGCTCGCAGGTCGTAAGCGTCGATGGTTTGAGGTTTCAGACCGATAATTCAGGCATCGATTCTCTTTATATGAGCACATTCTACGGCGGGTCGGGCAGTGGATGGTGGCCGGATCAGGAAACACAGGCCTTCTTCGATGACTTCCTCGTCACCACAAATCCTGACGATGTCTGGGTGTGACGAACAAGGCGCGTCCGACACGCTGCAACAATTGCTTCAATTTAATTGGATCGATTCGTGTCTGTCGCGCAATTGAGTCTGCTTCGGAAACAATGAAATGCTTGCGTGGGAGTTGTCGCCAGAGAGGCTCGTCCAGTATTTGTTTCTGTCGTCTGGATAGAGGCGGACACCTGCCAGCGACCCTCTCAGATTGTGTTCAGATCGCCTAAATTGAGGTCAATTCATGGTCAAATGTGGCGAAGAAGCACCATTTGTGGCGCATTCGTTAATTTTAGGTCAACAAATGTGCCGTTGTCACCTGATGTTCATCTCGCTTTTCGATAAGTTGACGCTGCGTGGGGGCGCTCAGAGATCAACAAGCGGTCTTTGATTTATTCGGGCAAGATTTTGATATGTTTGATACAATTACAGCGGCCGGAGGTGCCTCCCAACCTCGTGAGGCAGAAGATCCGGTTTCAAGTCCGGGCAAAATCGTTCTCGTTTCTGATCGCAACCCGATCCTCTCTGATGGCGTCGCAAAGTTGCTTTCCAAAGACAATGACGTGAAATGTGAGAAAGCTATGCTGTCAGCAGGTCCGCTTGGCAACTTTGTCGCAAAGCATAGACCGGACGCGGTAATCTTCGATCCCAGCCAAGACGGCGCGATGCCAGCTAGCGCAGCCAACACCGCTGCAGGCATTCGCTACATTGCATATGTCGAGAACGCATCAGAGGAAGTCTTGCACGAATGCCTGAGCGCGGAGTTCAGCGCCGTCGTCGCAAAGACCTGTTCCATGTCCGATCTGGAATCTGCGCTCTGCGCGGCCTTCACGGGCGGCGTGTTTCTTGATGACGTGTTCCGGTCCATGTTGATAAGCCGGGGAACCGCAACTTCAACGCCGCCAATTCCGGATGGATTGCAGGATTTGAGCGAGCGCGAAACAACCGTTCTTTTAAGCATCGCGCAAGGATTGAGCCTGAAGCAGATTGCATTCGACATGGGTCTCAGCGTGAAGACTGTGGATACCTACAAGGCCCGCGCGATGAAGAAGCTCGAGCTTTCTGATCGTGCAGCGATCTTTAGCTATGTCCAGCAGCACAATCTACTGACTTAGCCATCACGCCCAATGAAACACGAATGCTGCAGCGCGTTTGCGACTGCAGCATTTTTCTTTGCAATTTCCATTTAACATTATGATTTAAAAAGATTTCCTACACATGTCGGGTATTTTCTGACTGTGCTGCAAGTGCGAAATGCTCCATCTCTTGCCGCGAGTTTTCAGCTTGATGCTTCGGCGCGTGGAAGGATGATCATGGCCAAAATTAGTGTTTTCGGAATTGGGTATGTCGGGGTGGTTGCGGCCGCCTGTCTTGCAAAAGATGGTCACGATGTTCTCGCGGTCGATATTGATCAGGGAAAGATCGATGCGATCAATAAGGGTGAAAGCCCGATCGTCGAAAAAGGTCTGGATGAGCTTGTCGCCTCTGGCGTTTCTGCCGGCAAGTTGCGGGCAACCGGTGACATCGCGAAAGCCGTTGCCGAGACCGATGTCTCATTTGTGTGCGTTGGCACGCCAAGTGCAGAAGACGGATCTGTCGGCCTGACGGCTGTGACCGCGGTCTGCGAGAGCATCGGCAAGGCGCTTGCGGAAAAATCGACGTTTCACTCGGTCGTCATTCGCTCAACGACGGTGCCTGGCACCACGGAAAACACCTGCATCCCGGCATTGGAAAAGCATTCCGGCAAAGAAGCGGGCCGCGGGTTCGGGGTTGGGTATTACCCTGAGTTTCTGCGCGAAAGCACCGCGATCGAGGACTACTACGATCCCGGCCTGATTGTTTTCGGTGCTCTGGAAAGCCGGACTGCAGCAATCCTGACAAGTCTCAACAAGGACCTCCCGTGCGAAATCCATGTCGTAGATGTCCGCACGGCTGAAATGGTGAAATACACCTCGAACACATGGCGCGCGGTCAAGGTGACGTTTGCGAACGAGATCGGGAACATCGCCAAGGCCTGCGGCTTGGACGGCCAGACCGTCATGCGGATCCTGTGTTCGGACGACAAGATCAACATGTCGCCCTACTTCATGCGACCTGGCTTTGCTTTTGGGGGGTCCTGCCTTCCCAAGGACGTCCGCGCCCTAAGGCGATTGGCGCTGAACATCGACGTCAAGGCGCCGCTTCTTGAAGCTGTCCTGGAAGCGAATGACGAGCAGATCGCTCGTGCAGAAAAGATGGTGGAAAGCTCCGGTGCTAAGACCGTCGGTATGGTTGGCATCAGCTTCAAGCCGGGAACCGACGATCTGAGGGAAAGTCCGCTGGCCGAGCTCGCCGCGCGCCTGATCAAATCCGGCGTCAATGTCAGTGTCTATGATCCCTATGTGCATACTGCCTATGCGGAAAATATGAGCGCCGCGGGTCGTGGCAACGATGTGGTGCCGGACCTGCAAGAGCGTCTCGTCGGAAAACTCGACGATCTGATCTCGGGATCCGAGGCGATCATCGTAGGTAACCTCTACAGCGATACGGTCGATCAGTTGACGGGCATGTCCGAAGACAAGCTGGTTGTCGATCTCGCCCGGCTGAAGCCAAGTCTGACCTCAAACGGTGCCTACGAAGGCATCTGCTGGTAAGGGCAGGCGCGCGTGCATCTCCTGATGTCCCATATCGCCTACCTTTCGGTGATGGTGTTGCTGGCTCTGTCAGCGCCCGTCACCGCCTTGGGCGAGGCGAAAGGCGCTATCATCGTGCTGGGGGTGATCGGTGTCTGGCGCTACGGCTGGGCCGTTGTGAATATGAGCCGCGCCGTATGGTTCCTGCTGGTTGCGTATCCCAAGCGGAAACGGCGCGCTCAGGTCGCCTATGCCTCGCAGCCCCTGAAGGCGCACGCGTTCTTCCTGACGACGACCTACGGCATCGATCCGGAAGTGACGCTTCCCGTCTACCAGTCGATCTTTCGTGCGGCCGCGCAGGCAGAAGGCGGGGCGACGATTGTCGCATCCGTCGTCAACACGTCCGATGCGCGACTGATCAGATCGATCTTTGCCAATATGTCGATCGATATGACAGGCGTCCGGCTCGACGTGGATCAAATTCCGGGGACTGGCAAACGGGACGCTTTGGCCAAGTCTCTTCAGTTGATCCTACGTCAATGTCCGACGCGACGTGACGTGGTGATCTTCGTGGATGGGGACAGCTGCGTTCCGGAAGACATGGTGGAACGCTCTGCACAGGTTTTCACCGATCCTGCCGTTGGTGCGCTGACAACCGACGAAGCGGTCGAGATCCCGCAACCAGGCCTCTTCCGCGACTGGTTTGAGTTGCGGTTTACACAGCGGCAAATGATGATGTCCTCGATGGGTCTGTCGAACCGCGTTCTGACCCTGACCGGTCGAATGTCAGCATTTCGCGCTGATCTGGCGACGGATCCCAGCTTTATTCGGATGGTTCAGGACGACTACATTGACCACTGGCGTCTGGGCCGGGTTCAGTTCCTGACGGGCGACGACAAGTCGACTTGGTTCTGGCTGATGAAAAACGGCTACGAAATGGCCTATCTGCCCGACGTTAAATCCCTGTCCATGGAAACGCAGCCGAAACCGGGTTTTTTCGAAAGCGCAATTGTGCTGATGGTGCGTTGGTTCGGAAACATGCTCCGCACGAATGGTCGCGCATTGGCACTGCCCGCACGCAAGATCGGCTACTTCACATGGTGGTCGATCCTTGATCAGCGTTTGTCGATCTGGACCACATTGGCAGGCCCCTTGGGCGTCTTGCTGACGGCACTTTTCGCAGAGCCGCTGATCCTGCCCGCCTACATCGCTTGGGTCATGGGGACGCGTTACGTGTTCTGCACGATCCTCTGCGCATTCCGTGGTCGCAGCTTCCCGATCACCTATCCATTCCTGCTTTACTTCGGCCAGATCGTAGGCGCGGCCGTGAAAAGCTTCGTCCTCTTCCGATTGGATCGCCAAAAATGGACCCGCCAAGCTGCAAGCGGTGGCCCCGGTTTGCCTGTTCCGCTGGGGCAGCGGATCCGCGCGGCGGGCTCTGCCTACCTTCATGTCCTAACACTCGGATGGCTCGTTCTTGCGGTCGTCTACATCACCCAGCTCGTTTGATTTGAAAGAAAAGAGGGACCTCACCCCGATGCAAAATCAAGATCATCAACTCGAAGCGCTGCGCAAAAGCACGGATGCCCCCCAAACCTTCATGATGGACACGCCCATGGGCAATGAGCATCCGTTGCTGCCCATTCCGTTTATCGTGATGCTTGCCGAACGGCGTCTGGAAGGCAAAGGCCTTTCGCTGATCGGTGGGACGGCATCCGGCCTCGTTGATCCCTCGATGGATGGTAAACAGGAGCTTGCGACGCTGATCTTCAGCTTCGATGGATTCCGCATTGTTCTGTCCGCTGTTGTTAACATTCGTTTGAACGACAACAAGAGCCTGGGGCTGGTGGAGCTTGAGTTCGCTGATCCGGTCGGACCTCAATTGCCGCAGCTGCGCTATATCATTAATGCCTTTATCGCAGGCGATATCGTGGGGCTGGGGCCGTTATTGTCTGTTCCGTCGGTCGAAAAGAAGAAGAGCGGCGGTCGCGCGAAATCCCTCAGCTTCACGGATCGTCTTGGTCAAGTGGTTCGCAAGGCCGGTGTCGCCGCTTTGGTCTTGGGCCTTCTAGGTGCGGTCGCGCTCACAGTTCAAAATCGGGTTCTGACGTTGGACGAAATCCGCCCGGCCGTGGTCACCATTGAGGGTGAGGCTTTGCGATCGCCCACCGCCGGTCAGATCAGCTTTATCAACGCTCAGGCCGAGGAAGGCGATGTCGCCTTCGCGATCCTGTCCAACTCCGGCGCACAGCTCAGCGTTATGATGCCCTGTAACTGCGACATCACCAATGTCGCGTTCCGGGAAGGCTCAACTTTGTTGGCGGGCGAAGAAGTCATGACCTTGGTTGAACCGGGCGCTGGTGTCCACGTCGATGCGGTCATGAGCTACGAGGGCATCAACGCGGCCCTCAAAGGTAGCGAGATCGAGATGGTCTTTGCGGATGGTCGTGTGGTGTCCGCCACCATCAGTCCGACCTCTTTCAGTGACATCATGATGGTACGGCCGTCCGAATGGACCCCCTTGACCTTGGTGCCTGAGGACAGCGTCGCGGAAGCCGATATCGGCCAAATGACCCGCGTCAGGCTGCGCCAGCCAATGCCGGTCATCGGCGGCTTGCTTGCCTGGTTCGGGGATGGCGCATCGCTGCAGGCTCAGGCGGAAGCTGCGGCAGAATGAAAACCTGAACCGGAAGACTTGTAAAAAAGGGCATTTGGCCGAGCTCGCGGCCATTGCCCGGAAATTGGAATATCTCTTTGTTGGGGAAGTAAAAATGTCCAAGATCTATCCGATCATTCTATGCGGTGGCAGCGGCTCACGGCTGTGGCCCATGTCTCGCTCTGGTGAACCGAAGCAATTTCAATCTGTAACCGGTGTAGACGATCTGTCGTTGTTCCAGGCAACCGTTCAGCGACACAGATCCGCTAAGTTTGCGGACCCTGTGATTGTGACGAACCTCAAGCACACCCGGCGTGTGGCGCAACAACTGCAGGAAATCCAGTGCAAGGGAACGATCATCAGTGAACCGGTTGGACGCAATACCGGCCCGGCCGTCTTAGCCGCAGCACTTACGATCCTGAAAAGCGATCCGGATGCGATCATGCTGGTTTTGCCATCCGATCATGTGATCCAGGGCGACGTGAACACCTCGGTGGTGGAGATGACACAGGCTGCAATTGACGGGCGTATCATCACGTTCGGGATCAAGCCCAGATACCCCGAGCCTGGTTTCGGCTACATCACGGATGGCGGGCGCTTCGTGAACTACAGCGGCCTTCACCGCGTTGATGCATTTATCGAGAAACCGCCACTCTCAGTCGCTCAGTCGCTGGTGTCTTTGGGCAAGGCCTATTGGGCTTCTGGCATCAGTATGTTCAGTGCGGCGACGATCGTCGAAGAATACCGCAAGTACGATCCTGCAACCACAACGGCAGTTTCGCTGGCGGTTGAGGATGCGATCGAGAACGACTACGGCCCGATCCTCGAAAAAGTGGCGTTCAGCGCCGCCAAGGATTTGCCAACCGAAAGCGCTGTCTTCGAAAAGAGCGCCGCCGTCGCGTTGACACCTCTGGATATCACGTGGAGCGACGTGGGTTCATGGTCTGCGGTCCATGACGTTGTCGCGAAATCTGACGATGGAAATGTTCTGCACGGCGATGTCCACGTCGTTGATACGACGAATTCTCTTATTCGATCTGAAGATCGTTTGGTCACTGTGGTGGGGCTGTCAAACATCATCGTGGTGGATACGCCGGATGCTGTCCTCGTGACGTCCCACGAAAAATGCCAAGACATCAAGACGCTTGTGAACAACCTCAAGGTCGAAGACCGCCGCGAAACGGTTGAGCATGCAAGGCGCACGTACTCGTGGGGGGAAAGCCGCCGGATTGGGGCGACGCAGTCCTGTGAGATGACCATCGTGCGCTTGAAGTCCGGCTTCAGCATAGATCTGGACGCTGTGCAGGGCACGCAAATCATCAATGTGTCAGGTAAGTTCGCCATTAACGGATCGGCCGCGTCGCGCGATCTTGCCGTCGGTGACCAATTCACCAGCGAAAGCGTCGGGAACATGCGTTTGAGCAACAGTGGTGATGACATGGGGGAGGCGTTGATCGTTCGCTATCGTACAGATCAGTCTGCGACCGCGTCAGGCCAGATAGCTGTTGCGAGCTGATCCAAGATGACCCTTCGCTGCCTCACTCTAGTCTGCGCGACTGTGTTGTCATTGGCCGGAACGCTTGCATCTGCACAGCAGTCCGATCAATCAAGTTCGTTGTCGCTTGTGGATATGCAGGTTGTGATGGCGCAATTGGCACTTCGGGCAGGGGCGAATGGGCATCTGACACTTGCACGCGCGCAGACCGAAGACGAGCCGAAGGCGATTGTCTTGTCGAACGGGACGTTCCGGCTTTCAGACATCACCCCAGACACGTTGCCGAATGCCGGACTTGGCCTCTCCTCCCAGCATCTGACCAGTCCGCGGCCCATCGTGGTATGGTCCAACGCCACACTGATCATGGAAGACGGGGACCGGTTGGAACTGCGCCGCGACACAGGTGCGTTCCTGTTGAATTTCGGCAGAGTGATTGCAGATGGCGCTCAGATCGGCGGTTCGCAACTGCCGAACCTGAAGGATCAGACCTTCAGGCCGTTCCTTTTGAGCGCAGGCAGTGGCAGCGTCGAAATCCGAAACTCCCGACTGGAGTTTCTTGGCTTCGGGCGTGCCGGCAATTTCAGCGGCGTTTCCGTTCTCAACCGTGGGCTCTATCCGGCGCTTGGCCCAAGCCTGATCGAGGACAGCACGTTCCACAGCGTTCAGTCTGCCAGCTTTGACAGCACCAAAGGCACTGTCATTCGCAACAACAATTTCTCGGGAAGCGCGGCCACGTCTTTGCGGCTGATCGGCGCGGAAGGCGCTGAGGTCACGGGCAACACCATCTCTACCGCGAAAAACCATGGGTTGCGCATCACCGCAGGCAGTCGCCAGATCCTGATCAAGGATAATACGTTCCGAAATATTGCAGGCGTTGGCATACTTGCGGACCGCGGTGTCGAAAATCTGGTGGTTGCAGGGAACCACATCGATCAGTCAGCGAAGGGCGGCGTGTCGTTTGTACGGGTCACCTGCGCGATCTTGTCCGACAACCACGTTGCGCTTGTCGGACAAAAGGGCCTCTCCGTCCGCGAAAGTCAGGACGTGCACGTTCTCAACAACCAGCTTTTCGGAAATCGTGGCGCCGGCATTTATGTCGGGGATCAGGCACCGGACGCGCTGACGGTCCTGCAAGGCAATGTCTTTGAGAAGAATGGCAGGGGACTCTCAGGGGCCGCCGCCGAGCATCTTGTTCTCAAGGGCAACGATTTTTCCAAGCAGTTCCCAAGGCTTCTGGGGGGCGACCTGATGTCGGTCATTCATGTGATTGCGAGGGATTTGACGGGCGATGCCGTGATGTCGATCTCACCTCGGAAGACGGATCTGAATGTCGCGATGCCAAAACCCTGCGATGCACGGGCGGAGATCTGACAATGGTATTTTCCTCTGAATCCTTCCTGTTCCTGTTTCTGCCACTTTTCTTGCTGGCCTATTACGCCACACCTGTACGGTGGCGGTCGGCTACGATTTTGGTGGGCTCTTATACGTTCTACGCATGGTGGCGCATTGATTTTCTGGGATTGCTGATCCTGACGACGGTTTGGGCTTACGGCTTGGGTGCGTTGATTTCGCGGCATCGTGGCACCGCAAAAGGCCGCATGTATCTGACAATAGCGGTGACGGGCTGTTTGGGCGTTCTGGGCATCTTCAAGTACCTCAACTTTTTCCTCGACAGCATCGCGGCACTTGTCGGTACAGATGTGGCGGGGTTGGGCATTCACTGGCGCCTAATCTTGCCCATTGGTATCTCGTTCTACGTTTTTCAGTCGATCAGCTACCTGGTTGACGTGCACCGGGGCGATGCAAAAGCAAACGCCACGCTGCTTGACTTCGCCGCTTTCATTGCACTTTTCCCGCAGCTGATCGCAGGGCCAATTTTACGATACAAAGACCTCGAAGACCAGTTCCGCCAGCGCGAACACAGCGTCGAGCTGTTCTGTGATGGCATGGCCCGCTTCATCATCGGTCTTGCCAAGAAGGTGTTGCTCGCAGATGCCATCGCGCCCCTGGCGGACCTCGCCTTTGCGGCAGAGGACCCCAGCATGGCACTCGCCTGGTTTGGTGCGGCAGCCTACATGCTGCAGCTTTACTTCGATTTCTCAGGCTACAGCAGCATGGCGATCGGGCTTGGCATGATGATGGGGTTCCGCTTCATAGAGAACTTCAACATGCCCTATATCAGCCGTTCGATCACTGAGTTCTGGCGGCGCTGGCATATCTCTCTGTCTGTCTGGCTGCGCGACTACCTCTACATCCCTCTTGGCGGCAACCGGTCCGGCGTGGCGCGCACGTATATGAACCTGATGATCGTCATGACGTTGGGCGGCCTGTGGCACGGCGCAAACTGGACCTTCGTCCTGTGGGGCATCTGGCACGGGGGCATCCTCGCCATCGAGCGTGCGACCGGGTGGGATAAATCGTCCAGCCGCCATCTGATCGCTTTGCCAATGACACTTCTTTTCGTGCTGATCGGCTGGGTTATGTTCCGTGCCGCGACTGTGGATGAGGCGTTCGGGGTCTATGCAGGCATGATCGGCTTGAACGGTCTGATGCCTGATCCGTCCACATGGCAGGCTGTCACGCGAGAAAGCCTTGCCTTGTTGATTGTGGCCTTTGGTATTGCCGCGTCAGAGCCTTGGTTGCGCGGGATTTTCCGTCCCGATCCAGCGATCAGGATCTCCGCAAGTGGCGCTGCAGCGCTGACACGTAGCGATGTCGTGGCGCAGGCAACGCTGTCCGTGGCCGTAACGGTGATCGGCGCACTGACGATCATGAAACTGGCCGAACAAAGCTTTTCACCCTTCCTCTACTTCCAATTCTGATGGAGCCGTTGATGTCCCGCCTCATCACAGCGTTTAAACTGATCCTTCCGATTTGCTTCTTTGCCTATGCGGCGGTTGGAAATTTCGTGATCTTCACCGAAGACGGGATCGATCTGTCCGGAAAGGAGATCATGCGCGGTGAGGCGACCGGGCAGATTGATACGATTTACCGCCGAGATCTGCCCCACCGGGAACCGTCCATCGGCCTCATCGGTGCCGCACGCTACGCCGTCTTGGGCGAAGGCCGCGAGGGCGTCATCGCGGGGCAGGGCAACTGGCTTTTCAGTGCGGAAGAGCTCCGGGCCTACGGGCCAGACAGTACAGTCTTGGAAGAAACGGTCGCCAAGATGTCGGAGATCCGCGATCGGCTTGCGGAAGCGGGCTCCGACCTTGTCATCGTGCCGCTGCCCGCAAAGATCGACATTGACCGGTCCTTTGCGCCAACGAGTGATGCGCCCAACGTGAGCGCGGCACAATATCAAGACTTTCTCGCAGCGCTGTCAGACGCAGGCTTGTCCACAGTTGATGTCCGGTCCGAGTTGCTTGACGCACAAAAAACCCGCCCTGCATTTTTACAAACGGACACCCATTGGCATCCCGAAACAGCGGCACTTGTTGCGTCGATTGTGGCTGGCTCGAAGACTGTCCCACTTGGGGATGCGAAGTTCGAACGGCAGGCCCAAAAGGACGTGTCTTTTACTGGTGATCTCGTGTCGTTTGTCACGAGCGAAAATCTCGCCCCGACGGTGGGTCTGCGCCCGGAAACGGTCCAGCCTTACCTTGCCATCGAGGCGGGCGGCGGCGTTGATTTGTTCGGATCTTCCAGTGCCATTGATGTCGCTCTTATCGGGACAAGTTATAGCGCGAACGAGAATTGGAGTTTCGCGGAAGCGCTCAAGCTGGCGTTGAAGCGGGATGTGCTCAATCTTGCCCAAGAGGGGCAGGGACCGGTCACACCGATGATCGACTACCTCGCGGACGGTGCCGCTCGGTTGGACCAACCACCAGCGCTGATCATCTGGGAATTTCCCGTACGCTACCTCACCGACCCGAAGCTTTGGGAAAAATCTGAAAAGGAGGAGGGCAATGTATAATCTGTCCTACCCAATCAAAATTGCATGTCTTCTGATGATTGCTGCAAGCGTTTCGGCCTGCGCGCCGCCAACCAAGAAAACGATTGTTTACGTCAAAGCGCCGTCAACAGCGAACACCGTAGAGAAGCCGCAGAGAACTCAGGCCGAGCTTTATGAACGCGAGGTCAAGCGCCGCCTTTCGGCTGGTCAGTCGGTTTCGCCGGAAGATATTCGTCCTCTGGCGGACAGTGGCGATGGCTTCGCGGCCTTGCGTCTGGCTCAATCCCTTGAGCAAAGCGGTGCGTCCGCCAGCGATGTGGCGCATTACTACGCAATTGCCGCGGCCGCTGGAAAGGGTGGCGCGACCTATGGTCTGGTTCGGCAACTCCGCCGTCCCGGGATTGAGAACGCCGGCAAAGACCGCCTTACGTGGATCGAACAGACCACCAACGGACTGGCGAGGAAGGGCGACCCAGTTGCCGCCGCGTTCATGGCCGAAGCGTACAGGTCAGGCAAACCGTTTGGCGAGAACCGCGACAAGTCTTTGTCTCTTCAAACCCAGCTTGCCGAAGGCGGCAACGCGAATGCCGCGCTCGATGCGATCACAACTCTTTTGTCAGAACCTGATCCGTCCCGTGAAGAGTTGGAGCAGGCGTTGTCATTGATTGATGTCGCGTTGGAAAACGGAAACCTCTCGACAAAGACAACCGCACAGAACCTGCGCCCCCGCGTCGTCGCAGCGCTGTCTGAAGAGCCAGTGGAGGGATGACCATGGTGTCTCGCAAATTCCGAACTCTCATCTCGATTGCTGCGCTGTGCGGCGGTGTCGCGACGTCTGCCATGGCCGACGATGATCCTGACGCTTTCCAGTGTGCGGCTCTGAACGATCATCCGGTGACGCCCGTTCTTGAGGGGCATAACGGTGTTTTCTTCCGGGTGTTTCTCGATCTTCGGATGAACCACCCCTTTACGGACCAGACGGTCGACCTTTTGGGTCAACTTGCTGATGCGTTACGGGAAAACGGAACCGAACTCGTCTTTTTGCCGGTCCCCACCAAAAGCCTCGTTTTGAACGATGATCTTCCAAAGCAGGCAAGCCTCTATGGTTACGACATTGAAACGGCCACGCAGGTCTATCGCAATATTATCGAGCGGCTGCGCGACCGGGGTGTGGTTGCCATCGATGGGCAAGAGGCGATGCAGGACGGCAATCCCGACGCGCTGCCGTTCTTTCAGGCGGACTTTCACTGGACTGCCGAAGGCGCCAGACGTGCTGCGCAAGGTGTGGCCGCTGAGATGGACCGTTTGAACTTGTTCGCTGGGATGGAACGTGGCGAGTACGAAACCACCCCGCTTCAGGAAGAGATCGCATTCTCCGGGCTGCGCCGTCAGATCCAGAAAAAATGCAAGGTCGCGCTGCCCGAACCGGTGACCATGACCTATCAAACGGAAGCCGTAGGTGGATCCGATGCCGACGCGGCAGTCGATCTTTTCGGGACCGCATCTTCTATTGATCTCGCGTTGGTCGGAACATCGTTCTCGGATATGGAAATCAGCCATTTTGAGGGCTGGCTGAAACAGTATACCGGTCTCGAGGTGGTCAACTACGCGATCACAGGTGGCAACCAATTCGGCGCGATGCTGTCCTATCTGACGTCGCAGGATTTCCGGGAGAACCGCCCAAAATTCTTGGTCTGGGAAAACCCGCTTTACAACAATCTGATGCAGAACGGCGACCAGCCTTTACGCGAGATGGTTGCCGCCGCAGGCGAGACCTGTACGCTTGAGCTGCCGTCCGAATTGTCTGACCGAAATACGCTGACTGCCGATCTGAGCGGCATCGCCTTAGAAGCCTCCGACGTCATTCATGCCTCCGCTGCGGGCGAGGGCAGTCGGGAGGTCGAATTTCGATTTGAGACATCATCGGGCGCCGTGCGTCACAAGGCGTTGCGTCGCGAAAACCGCTTACGTGCAACAGGTAACTATTACATGCCGATCAATTCCCTCGGCACCGTCGATTTCACGAAACTCAGCGTGACCTTCGACCGAACTCTTCCCAAAACCGCAAGCCTGCGCCTATGTCGCAGCCAAAAGGAGAACCTCTGACTATGTTTGCCAACCCTCTCAAAATAGCAGCCCTCGCGGTTTTGCTGAGCCCTATTTCTGCTTTGGCTCAGGATGGCTCGCTGTATGAGCCCGCGCCGGATCCGTCCATGAGCTACGTGCGGGTCATCGATCCAGGTACCGAGAATGTTGCGGTCGGTTCGAAACGTCTCGACGATGTGGCCGATGGTATCTCGCCCTACGTGGGCGTTGTGGCCGGCGACGTGCCCGTGATTACCGACGCGGTTGATATGACACTGACAGTGGAGGCGGCGACGTACTACACTGTGTTGGTCAGCGATGACGGCGCGACGCAAATCATAACTGACGCGATCACCAACAGTCCTGCTAAGGCCGATCTTGCCTTCTATAACCTGTCGGACCTCGGTAGCGCGGATCTGTTTGTCCCACGGGCCGATGCAATGGCTGTTGAAGGGGTTGTGCCCACGAATGCCGCATCCGTCGCCTTGAACGCACCGCTCGAACTGGATTTCGAAGTCCGTGAAGGTAAGGCCGTGATGGCCACCGTCGAAACCGTCAGCCTCAAACGCAAATCAGGTGTCTCCATTGTCGTAACCGGCAGTGCAGGCAGCTACGAGGCGATCTCAATCGATAACAGCTACATCTACTGAACCCGTCGTCACGACCGGTCCAAGAAGAGGAAACGCCCATGTCCAGTCTCGCTTTCAAAACAGGACGCGTCACGCTTGTCTCGGCATTGATCGCGGGGCTGGCAACGGGTGTCACAGCGGATCCCATCAAGCTGGAATTTATGCCACCCGAGTTGGACGTGGAAAACATCTGCTCCCCTCGGGAACCGGACGGCGCTCTGCTGGAGAAATGGTCGGGCTGGACCGGCGGTGATCTGCCCGAGACCAACCCAAGCCTTCTGAAGCGCGATCTGCAACGATTGGAACAGATCGATCCGGTCGCGTGGTACGACACCATTGAGACGGCGATCTCGCTCTTCCCGAATATTGACGAGAAATACACCGAGAACCACGCTTTGGTGGACCGGATAGATCTGATGGTCGCAGCCGGACGTGATGACAAGCTGATGACCCGCCGTCTGGTGCCTCAGCTCATGCTGAATGCGGAAACACTTTCGCCGCGCTTTCAGAACATTCTGGGCAATTACCTGATTGAGGGCGTCGGGATTGAGCCGGATGAGCGGCGCGGGCTGCAATTGATCAAAGCCAGCGCCTACGCCGGAAACGCCGACGCGCTTTTGCATCTCGCAAAGCTGGATATTGAAGGTGCACCCGCAACGGGCTGGGATATTCCACCGGATCTCGCGATCACGATGGCCCTCGGTGCTTTGGTGGGCGAATTAAATCCGACGATCTGTGACCGGATTTGGCGCATCGCGCGGGAATTCCACAACGGTGATCTTGTGGTACGCGATGTGTCAACAGCTGAGGCGTGGTTCCGGTTCGCCGCTGATCTGGGCGATGCCAACGCGGCATGGGAAGTCACGGAATACCACATGGAAAGCGAAGGCTTTGCCAAAGACAATGACATTCTCATCGAATACCTGACGAAAGCGGCGGATGGTGGTCTTCCTTACGCGAAGCTCGAACTCGGTAGCCTCTACGAAGAAGGCGCGTTGGTCGAAAAGAACTTCGACGAGTCACTCAGGCTCTATCGCGAAGCGGCCGCATTCGACAACAGATCCGGCCTGCTGCGTCTGGCAAGGTTCCTGGAAGAGAACGTGGGGACGCGCCCTGAGCTAGAAGAAGAGCGCCTAGAGGTTCTGACCAAACTGATCAATCTGCCCGACGCACCAGGCTGGGCTTTTACAAGACTTGCAAACAACGTGCTGAAAACAAAGGGGCGATGGGCTGGCGACACCGAGGCGCGCGCTCTTTTGGAGAAAGCCGTCGCGCGGGATGATCCGGACGCCTTTGAGCGTTTGGGATTGCTGCTGATGAGAGATCGCCGCGACGCGGATGCGTTCAACCGCGGCATTGATCTGATGGTGCGTGCGGTGTCTCACCACGGCTCGATCAACTCAATGGACAAGCTTCGTGGGGCGCATATGTGCGTGGCCAACAAAGAGCCGATGCTGGAGCAGGCAAATTATTGGCTTCATATGGATCAATCCTCAGGGACAGCGACGCTGGAATTCACCGCAGAACAGATGCAGGCCCAGCCTTGGCAAGACGATCCGATCATGCTGGCGACGATGCAATCACAGGCCCTTTATGGTCGGCCCAAGTCTTTGGCAAACTACATGGCGATGCTCGACAGTTCTGAAACGGCCAGCCCGGAAGAGCGTCAGTTCTGGTCGGAATACGCCGGTGCCTATGACCGCGTTCTAAAGGCCCGTGCCAGTATCGCCTATGAGCTTGCAGCGACCGACAAGGACCGCCAATCGGCGCTGAACCTTATGCGACGCGCCGTGCAGGAAGGTGATCCGGATGCGGCGGTGGCTTTGGCGGAAATCCTGCTTGAGTTGGAACAGTCCCCCGAGCATGTTCGCGTCGAAGCGTCGGATCTGTTGCTGCCGATCGCGGCGACCGGCGACGGTGACGCCATGAACCTGCTCTTGCTTCTTGCGGGTGGCGGCGTTGAGGCGCAGCAGAGTATCTATACTCAATTCGCCGAGGCCATCGAGGTGCGTGGCGACTTTGAAGCCCTTCTCTTTTCGCTTCCATTCGTCGATGGGCAAAAGCGGATCGATTATCTGGACCGCGCAATCTCGGTTATGATTTGCGACTTCAAGTCGACCATGCGGGTTGCCGCGGTTCTGAATTCGATCGGGGAAGGGGAGGCGTCTCGCCGCTGGCTCGATACCGCATCCCACCTAACCGAAGGCGTGCCATGGACGCTTGTTAAATTGGGCGATGGATATGTGAACATGGTGGGTGATGCGGCAACGCCAAAAGCGATAGAGCGGTACTCTCAGGCGCTGGAGGCAGGCTCCGAGGTCGGCGGCCTGCGGCTCTGGTCCTTTTTTGGTGATCCGAAATCTGAACTCTATAGCGAAGAAAAAACTGTCGAGTTGCTGACCACTCTCATCAAGATGGCTGACATCGAAAGCCTGTCATCCGTCTTGGGCAAGATGCGCGGCAGCAGCGATGAGATTCAGGCAGCGGTCGGTGCGCGCGTTGATGTGCGCGAGAAATATCTGGTCGCGGCAGAAGCGGGCGATCCGCGGGCGATGCGTGGATACGCACAACTTACACGCGATGGGGCGACAAGCGCTGACGAGTTGTCCGAGTCCGTTGCATGGATGACCAAAGCAGCGGAACATGATGATATCCCCGCAATGGTTGAACTATCGCAGATCTACGCATTCGGCCTTGGTGTCGAGCCCTCTCCAGAAGATGCAATCGCGTGGCTTGAAAAAGCTGCCGCCGCCGGAAGTGAACCCGCGGCAGGATACCTCGATCTTCTGAAACTTCAGCGTAATCTGACCCAATGAGGATGTCCCGGCTGCCCATCGTTCTGGGCGCACTGTCTGTCATTGGCTGCACCATAGGACCAGCCAATGCGCAATGTGGACTGTCGAATGCCCCTGTTGTTACCTTGGATATCCCAAGCAGGTATACTGCTGAAAGCGAGAGCCGGTCCGACATTGATGCGGAGCTAAACGCGCTTGTGAACAAGCGGCTCAAGCCAGTAGATGTGTTCGTGCAGGACCTGGCGCGTGAGGCCAACAAGTCGCTGGTCGAGGATGATCCCGAGGAGGCCGCTGATCACGCACGCTGCGTTATCGATGCGTTGCACCGATGGGCTGAGGCGGATGCCCTGTCCACGCTCGCGTCACTCAATGCAAAAATGGCGGTCGGGTCTCGTTTGGGTGGCATGGCAATGTCGCTCTGGCAGTTGGAGATACCGGACGACCGCGCTGACGAGGTTAAAACCATCGGAACTTGGATGTCAGGCATCGCACGGGACCAAATGCAGTTCTGGGCGACTGATGCGCCCAATGGGGCGCGGCAAGGGAATTTGCGTGCGTGGGCTGCACTTGGCGTCGGTGCCGTCGGCGCTGTTTCTGGCGATGACGCGTTTCTGAGTTGGTCCAAGAATTCCGTAGGCTTCATTCTGAGCACAGCTGCCCCAGACGGAAGCATCCCGCAGGAGATGCGGCGCGCGCAGTGGGCGCTGCACTATCAGTTGCACGCGGTTTCACCGCTTGTTGTTACGACGGCGCTTCTGAAAACACAGGATGTCCATCTGTCAGAGGGACAAATGGGGGCATTGAAGCGCGCTGTTGACTACGCGATCTCCGACCTCGACACCGGCGATGTCACCCGCGAAAAGACAGGGCACGTGCAGAAATATTTCGATGGAACTGAAGAGTTGCGGTCTTTCGAATTGGCGTGGGCAGATGCATTTTTGTGGCTTGCGGATGCACCCGAAGTGGCCGATTTCGTGGAGCCCTATCGACCCCTCGGAAACTCTAAATTGGGCGGACGTCAGGTGGATATCTGGTCCGCTAGGCGCTGATACGCGACAAAGTCGCTTTGCTGTCCGCTGAAAAAACAAGCACGCAGGGCTGAGTTTGCGGAAAACGACATCAAAATCCCCAACTGCCTCTTATTCAAGCAGATGCCACTTTACTGGCGCGGGGTGTTGGCAAAGTTTGCCTATGTTCCGGCGCATAAGCGCACTGGGCAGAAGCGTGCGGCAGCCATTTGATTTGGAGATCTTGCAGCCACCGCACTCAACGCAACGATAAAGTTGCGAAGGGAAGCGTTAGTCATTCGCTGGGCGTGTGGCAAGTGTTTGACCCTTCGCGGGGGGCCTCTCTATGGCATTTTTCAAAGACCTGACACTCTGCGCCGCGTCGCTGAGTGCGTTTACCTTGTCCGCCTTCGCCGACGGCCACGAGCCGATCAAGGTCGGCATTCTGCACTCGCTCTCGGGCACGATGGCAATTTCCGAAACCACCCTGAAAGACACGATGCTGCTTCTGATCGAAGAGCAGAACGCCAAAGGCGGCGTACTTGGACGCCAAATCGAGCCGGTGGTCGTCGATCCGGCTTCCGACTGGCCGCTTTTCGCGGAAAAGGCTCGCGAGCTTCTGACCGTTCACGAGGTGGATGTGATCTTCGGAAACTGGACCTCAGTAAGTCGAAAATCCGTTCTGCCGGTGATCGAAGAACTTAACGGCCTGCTGTTCTACCCCGTCCAATATGAGGGTGAAGAAAGCTCGAAAAACGTATTCTACACGGGTGCCGCCCCCAACCAACAAGCGATCCCGGCAACGGATTACTTCCTTGAGGAGCTTGAGGTCGAGAAGTTTGCGCTTCTTGGAACGGACTACGTTTACCCCCGGACGACAAACAATATTCTTGAGAGCTATCTTAAGGAAAAAGGCATCCCCGAAGAAGATATCTTCGTAAACTACACGCCCTTCGGTCACTCTGACTGGTCTAAAATTGTCTCCGACGTCGTGGCGCTTGGCGCTGACGGTAAAAAGGTTGGCGTGATTTCGACGATCAACGGGGACGCAAATATCGGCTTTTACAAAGAGCTTGCCGCGCTTGGCGTGTCTGCAGATGACATTCCGGTCGTCGCATTCTCGGTGGGCGAAGAGGAACTGTCCGGTCTAGACACCTCCAACCTTGTCGGTCACCTCGCGGCATGGAACTACTTTCAATCCGCTGAGTCTGAAGCCAACGATGAATTCATTGCTGCTTGGAAGGCGAAAATGGGTGAAGATCGTGTGACCAATGACCCTATGGAGGCTCACTACATCGGCTTCAATATGTGGGTAAACGCGGTAGAACAGGCCGGGACCACGGATGTCGATGCGGTCCGCACCGCGATGTACGGGCAGGAGTTTCCGAACCTGACGGGCGGCACTGCCGTGATGCTGCCAAACCACCATCTCGCGAAGCCTGTCTTAATTGGTGAGATCCAGGATGATGGTCAGTTTGATATCGTGAGCCAGACCGAGGAAGTACCCGGCGACGCCTGGACCGACTTTCTGCCCGAGTCTGCCATCCTGAAATCCGATTGGCAGGAACTTGAGTGCGGGATGTACAACACCGAGACCTCAAGCTGCGTACAGATCAAGTCGAACTACTGATGTATCCAGTGTCCCCGGCGCAGTGTGCGCCGGGGATATCTGTCGCACACCGGGGACCAAACCCATCATGATCCTTCGTCTTTTCGTCGCAATGGCGCTGATGGTTTGCGCTTCTTCCGTGACGGGCCAAACACTGCAGGACGTGCTTCAGGATCATCAAGGCGCCGTCGAAAAAGCTTCCCGCAAGACCATTGATCCTGTGATCGAAGACCTGATCGCGTCCGGCCTCCCCAGCGTTCCTGGTTTCTTGGAAGAATGGCGTGAAAAGAACGTTTGGGTGCGCAAATCCGACGGTCTGTTTTTCTACGCGGATACCGTGGACAAGGCGACCTACACGCTCCGAGATCTCACTACGGGCGCGGATGTTGGAACGGTCGAAAAGAGCGACATCAAGCAGCTCAGACCAAACTCAGGCGTGCGTTCGGTAATCGCGACTGCACTTGTACGGTTTCAACTGTCCGATCCCGATCCCTTTCGACGGATAGATGCGCTGACGTCGATTGAACGCGACCCCGAGCCTGAGCATCTGGAGCCGCTCCGCGCGTCCATCGCAGATGAAACTGCGCCAGCTTTAAGGGCGCGCAAAGAGCGGCTGGAGCGCTTGCTCTCCGTATCGTTTGAACAAGATGAAGATCGGCGTATCATTGCAATCCGAAGCTTTGATGGTGATCTGGGCGTTGACGCACGTGCTGCACTTAACCCCATTTTGCGCACCAAGCTGGTCTATGCCGAAGACGTGCCGGACGACGCCAACATCGCCGCACAGGTCATACCCGGATCTGAAGATTTGAGCGTTGAAGCCGCCTACGCCCTGATGGTTGGTGCCGGGGCCGCGGCCGCTATCCCTGACGCAGACGCGCGCAAGGCTATCCTGATCAAAAACATCCAAGACGGGCAGGTGGCCGGGTTCGACCTTGTCGACCTGGATACTCAAGATGCACGTGATCAGGCTTACGTCGCTTTGGCCCAAACAACAGATATCCCGGTTTGGTCGCCTACATTGGCAAAGTCTGACATCGTAAAGGAAGAGCCGTTTGCCTTGGTCTATGGTGAGCCATCCGAAGCCGTCACAGACGCAGCGTTAAAGATTTTGAACGGGATAGAGACACGGGTCGCCGCAAATCAGTTCCTCGATCTTGGCCTGGATGCGATTTCACTGGCCTCGATCTACTTTCTGGCCGCTATCGGTCTTGCGATCACCTTCGGCGTCATGGGCGTTATCAATATGGCCCATGGAGAGTTTATCATGATGGGCGCGTATACAGGTTACGTCGTGCAACTCTTTGTGCCCGACTACACCCTGTCGCTCATTCTTGCCGTGCCGTTGGCTTTTGCCGTGACGTTCGCCGCTGGTGTCGCGATGGAGCGGTTGGTGATCCGTTGGCTGTACAACCGTCCTTTGGAGACGCTGCTCGCGACATTCGGCATCTCGATCGCACTACAACAACTCGCGAAAAACATCTTCGGCACCCAAGCTCGGCCGCTAACCGCACCGGGTTGGCTGGACGGCGCGTGGATGATCAATGACGTCGTGTCGATCAGTTACATTCGAATTGCGATCTTCGGTCTGAGCCTGCTGTTTCTGGGCATACTTCTCTACATTCTCAAGCGGACACGGCTTGGGTTGGAGGTCCGCGCCGTCACCCAGAACCCCAAAATGGCCGCCGCTGTGGGGATTAATCCGGATCGGATCAATATGCTGACATTCGGGCTTGGGTCGGGCATTGCCGGGATCGCAGGCGTGGCAATCGGGCTTTATGCAAAGGTCACGTCAGAACTTGGCACAGATTACATCGTTCAAAGTTTCATGACCGTCGTTGTCGGAGGTGTCGGAAACATCTGGGGCACGCTTCTGGGGGCCACCATGATCGGCAGTCTCCAGAAGGGTATAGAATGGTTCAATCCGTCCAATACCCTTGCGGCGCAAACCTATATGATTTTGTTCATCATTCTGTTCATTCAGATCAGGCCACGGGGCATCATAGCGTTGAAAGGCAGGGCCGCGGGTGACTGAGATCGCGCAACGCTCCTTCTTTTTGCGGAACCCGTCGGTGCTGGTCTTTCTGGCGCTTCTTTCGGTGTTCACTCTGGCGGTGACGCTGGCCAGCGAAGCGACGGGCTTTGGCTGGATGTCCACATCCTTTGTCAAAACTCTGGGCAAGACCTTGTGCCTCTGCCTGATCGCCATCGCGATGGACTTGGTCTGGGGATACTGCGGCATTCTGAGCCTCGGACATTTCGCGTTTTTCGGGCTGGGTGGCTACATGATCGGGATGTGGCTCATGTATGAGCGAACGAAAGACATTGTCGCGCAATCTCTGCAGAATGAAGTTCTTCCCCCGACACCAGACGAATTGCGCGACGCGATCGGCACGCAAATCTTCGGCGTGGTTGGCGGATCTGATATTCCGCTTGTGTGGACTTTTGCCGATAGCCTGTTCATCCAGCTTGTGCTTGTGGTCCTTGTGCCCGGTCTTCTTGCTCTGGTCTTCGGGTGGCTTGCCTTTCGAAGCCGGGTCACGGGCGTCTACCTGTCCATCCTGACCCAAGCCATGACGCTGGCGCTGTCGCTGTATCTTTTTCAGAACGACAGTGGATTGCGCGGGAACAACGGTCTGTCGGGACTTCAGAACATACCGGGCCTGACCGGGGTGTCGCAGGATGTCATTTCGATCTGGTTTTTCTGGGCCTCTGCGCTTGCGCTTGCGCTCGGGTATCTTTTGGCTGCCTTCATGGTGAGCGGAAAATTCGGGTCGGTCATCCGGGGGATACGGGACGATGAAGCGCGGGTGCGGTTCCTTGGCTATAACGTCGAGGCCTACAAGTTGGTCATTTTTACTGGAACGGCCATGATTTCTGCGATTGCAGGTGCGCTTTATTATCCGCAGGCCGGTATCGTGAACCCCGCCGAGATTGCACCGATTGCCTCGATCTATCTTGCCGTCTGGGTCGCGATTGGCGGGCGAGGACGTCTTTACGGGGCCGTGATCGGCGCTGCATTCGTGTCGCTGCTCAGCTCATGGTTTACGGGTGGATCCGCCCCCGACATCCCGCTTGGCACGTTTACGATTCAGTGGACGGATTGGTGGCTGGTCGTATTGGGATTGTCGTTTGTTGCGGTGACACTCTTCGCCCCCCAAGGCATCAGCGGTGTCTTTGACAAGTTGGTGCGCAAGTCATGACGACACTTCTGGAAGTGTCCGGGGTTTCCGTGTCCTTTGATGGATTCAAGGCGATCAACAACCTCAGCTTTCAGATCGGCGAGGCCGAGATGCGGGCGATCATCGGTCCAAACGGCGCAGGCAAGACAACCTTCATGGACATCGTGACTGGTAAGACCAGACCGGATGAGGGCCACGTCATCTGGGGGGACCGGTCGGTTTCTCTTTTAAAGATGTCAGAAAGCCAGATCGCGCGCGTAGGTATAGGTCGCAAGTTTCAACGTCCTACTGTGTTCGAGGCGCAGACCGTCCGTGAAAACCTCGCGATGGCGCTCAAGAACGCGCGTGGTCCGTTCGACGTCCTTTTCTATCGTAAGTCCAAGAGCGGCGCTGACCGTATCGAGGCGCTGGCCGAGGAAATAGGTCTCAGCAACCAGTTGCCTCGCATTGCGGGTACCTTGAGCCATGGGCAAAAACAGTGGCTGGAGATCGGTATGTTGTTGGCGCAAGAGCCGCGCCTATTGCTGATTGATGAACCTGCCGCGGGCATGACGCCGGAAGAACGGGAACACACGACGCAGATCCTTGTCGAAGCAGCCAAAACGCGCGCCGTCGTCGTGGTTGAACATGACATGGAGTTCGTCCGGCGGCTGAATTGCAAAGTAACTGTGCTTCACGAGGGCGCTGTTTTGGCGGAAGGGTCCCTTGACCATGTGACGCAAAATCAAACCGTCATCGACGTTTACCTGGGGCGATAGATCAATGCTCTCAGTTGAAAACCTGTCCTTGCATTATGGTCAAAGCCAGATCTTGTTCGACGTCTCTCTCAAGGCGCAGCGTGGGCAAGTCAGCTGTGTCATGGGCACGAACGGCGTTGGCAAGACGTCGCTTCTGAAGGCTGTCTCAGGTGTTCTTCCGATTTCTGGCGGGACAATAACGCTGCAGGGAAGTCCGATGCAGACTTTGCCGCCACATCAGCGCGCTCAGAACGGCATCGCATATGTTCCGCAGGGGCGTGAGATCTTTCCCCTGATGACCGTGCGCGAAAACTTACAGTCCGGATACGCCTGCCTCCCGAAGTCAGAACAGAAAGTTCCAGACCAGATTTACGAGCTTTTCCCGGTATTGAAAGAGATGCTCAACCGCCGCGGTGGGGACTTGTCGGGTGGGCAACAGCAGCAACTCGCGATTGCCCGTGCATTGATTACGAAGCCGAAGCTCCTGTTGCTTGATGAGCCGACCGAGGGCATTCAACCCAACATTATCCAGCAGATCGGACGCGTGATCTCGTTCCTGCGGGACGAGGGCGATATGGCGATCGTGCTGGTCGAACAGTATTTTGATTTCGCCTACGGTATCGCGGATCATTTCTATGCGATGAAGCGTGGCGCGATGGTGCTTGATGGCGCAAAGGATGAAGTGGATCGTGACACGATGTTGGGTCTCGTCGCTGTCTGAGCCATCACCCAACTATCAAATTTGTCGCGTGGTCTGAACTTCGATGATTTGCGGCCTCTGCTTGACGCTCCTGCGCTTCTCACGGATTACTGCCTCAACCAGCCTATTTTGGCGGATAACAGACCTCAGCGTGCCCACGTGGCGGTGGGCCGCATAAGCGTAGAAGCGATAGGCAGATGTCAGAACCCGAAAATGCGAAGATCAATGCGGCAATCTGCATAGCCACCATGGATCGTCACGACATGCTGCGCGATCTGTTGCGCTCGATGACGGCGCTGGAAATCCCCGAGGATGTCGAAGTCTTCTTCGTGATCATCGATAACAATGAGGCGGGAGATTCCGGGCCAATTGTGGATGAACTTCGATCTGCATTCGGTGACCGTAAGGTATATTTCGATGTGGAGCCTATTCGCGGCATTCCGTTTTCCCGTAACAAGGCGGTCGAGGTTGCCTTGGCTAAAGGTGCAGATGTTGTTCTTTTCGTCGACGATGATGAGATCGTTCCGACCGACTGGTTTTCAAAAATCTGGGCTTTCTACAAAGCCGAAGACCACGTTCTGATCGGGGGGCCGGTTAAACCAAGATTTGATGGCGAGCCCGCTGACCTGATGGAAAAACTCGTGCGGGATGGCCTATCAGCACGAACCGCCCGTGTTGCACAAAAAGCTGCTGACCGCGTTGAGAAAGGTGAAGGCCATACGGTCACCGTCATCACAAGCAACTGGCTGGCAGATGCGCGGATTTTCAAAGACCACGACATATGGTTCGACACAAAGCTTCAGTTTACTGGCGGAAGTGACACGCAGTTTTACCGTGATGTCAGGGCAAAGGGCCTTAGCACTGGCTGGTGTTCGGATGCATATGTCATCGAGACCATACCCGAAGAGCGGCTGTCGCTCGGCTATCAGTTCCGCAGAGGCAAAGAACAATCTCGCGTATCATTGGCCGCTAAGATCCGGGACAAAGGCTTGGTGAAGATGGTCCCTGTTACGTTCGTTTCCATCTTGCTTCGAAGCATAGGGATTGCCGCGACGACGCTCCTGGTTTTCGTAAAACCGGGCGACGCGCTTGTACGGATCGCCCGGTCCTCTGGCTGGCTTGTCGGCCGTGTAACGGCCCTTTTGGGTGCCAAGTCGTCTCTTTATGCACCCGACACGTGATGACCCATCAGTGGTGGTAAAACGGATAGTCCGTGTAGCCCTTTTCGTCGCCGCCATAAAACGTATCGCTGTCTGGCTCGGTCAATTCCGCGCCGATACGAAACCTCTCTGGCAGGTCCGGATTTGCGATAAAAGGCCGGCCAAAAGTGAAAGCGTTCGCGTCTTGGTCCGAGATATGGGAACTGGCGCTTTCCGCATCATATCCGCCATTTCCAATGTAAAACCCGTCATAGGCGGCGCGAAGGCGTTTGATGAACGCTTTGTTCTCGTCGGAGGCTTCGTTTCCAGGAAACTGCTCAATCGTATGCACATAGGCCAAATTGCGGGTCCCGAGCATTTTGAGCACCGTGGTGAAGAGTGCGTCAGGATCACTATCGCTCATGTCGTGCGCCTCGCCCAACGGTGACAGGCGAACGCCGACACGCCCGGGCGACCAAACGCCATTCACCACGTCCAGCACATCTTCCAGCAACCGCATCCGGTTCTCGATGCTGCCGCCGTAGGCATCGTCGCGCTTGTTTACGCCGTCCTGCAAGAACTGATCCAGAAGATAGCCGTTCGCCGCATGAACTTCGACACCATCAAAGCCGGCTTCCTTCGCGGCCTTTGCCGCAGCTTCAAAATCAGAGATTGTTTCCTGAATCCCGGCTGCATCAAGGGCCACAGGCTCCGAGCAATCTTCAAAGCCGTTTTCGGTAAAAGTCTGCGCGTCCGCTGCAATGGCGCTCGCTGACACAGGCTGGTGCCCGTCGGGTAAAATGGAGACATGGCTGATCCGCCCAACGTGCCACAGTTGGCAGAAGATCCGGCCGCCACTCGCATGCACGGCATCTGTGATCTTTTTCCATCCGGTGACATGGCTGTCCTTGTAGATGCCGGGGGTGTCGATGTAGCCCTTGCCCATCGCCGAGATTTGGGTTGCCTCGCTGATGATCAACCCGGCGGAGGCCCGCTGTCGGTAGTACTCCACCATCATTTCCGTCGGCGTCCCGTCGCCTTGCGCTCGGTTGCGGGTCAGCGGGGCCATCAATACGCGGTTGGGCAGCAGCAGATCGCCCATTTGCGTGGGCTCGAACAGGACGGAATTCTTTGTCATGGGATCCTCGGAGGTTGATGCATGTCCGAAGAGAACACGTGGTCCGAGACTGGGTTCCTGTATTCCTTTTCTGTGACCAATTCGCGTGGACCGGAGTTTTGTAAGCGGGCGCCGCCTCAGGTCGTCGGCATCACCCGACACAGGTCACGCAGCACCTCACAGAACTGGACTGCGGTCGGTTCCTGTTCCTGATCGCGACGGGTGCAGAGCCCGACCGGACCAAGCGTTGACGTTGTATCAAGCGGTAGGGACACGAAGGTGCCTGTATCCAGCTCATGCCGGATGACGCCGGCAGAGATAAACCAGATGGCATTGTACGCGTGGGTAAACGCCTTGCCGAAACTGTCAGATACGGTGTTGATCGCATCTGATGGGATATCCAAGCCGTGCTCGAAAAAGAGTCGCTCTACAAAGGGTCGGATAATGGATCCCTCATCGGGTATCAGAACAGGATAACTCTCGCACATATCGCGTGCGATGCGAGATCTACCGGCCAAGGGATGGCTGGCCGACACCGTTGCTACGACATGCTCCTTGAACAGCGGATCAAATCCGAGGCCTATCATGTTTTCTGGTGCGGGCAGGCGTCCGATGACCAGATCAAGATGCCCATTCCGCAATTGATCCAGCAAAACCTGATTTTCCCCGGTCCGGATCGTCAAACCGTTCGTGAAACCCGTTGTCCGAAACTGGGCAACGGCTTGCGGAACAAGCGCCGCGGAGACCGTCGGCAGTGCTCCGATCCGCAAAGCCGGACCGTTGTCGCCGTCCTGAGAAAGCACCCTCAAACCATCGCGGGCCTGTGATAGGCTATGACTGGCATATTTTAGGAAAACCTTGCCGTGAGCAGAAAGCCGTATGCCGCGACCGGCCTTTTCCAAGAGAGATTGCCCGCATACGGCCTCAAGGTCTCGCAAGGTTCGGCTGACCGCTGGCTGCGTAAGGTTCAGCATCTCGGCCGCACGGGTAACGCTTTTCCAGCGCGCAACCTCCACGAAAACCTCGAGATGCCTTAGCTTCAGATGATCTGATAATCGCATATCATTTATGGTATGACTTTATGTTATTTAGTTTATTATACATACAGTTTCTATCATGCAAATATTCCAAAAATGGAGGAGCCAGCCAACATGACATCGAAAGACAGCCGGAGCCGCTTCGATGCCGGTATGGCAGTCCGGCGTAAGGTGTTGGGCGACGCACATGTGGATGCGGCCGAGGCGGCGAAGACACCGGTTGATGCGCCTTTCCAGACATTGATTACGGAAAGTGCGTGGGGCACGGTCTGGTCCAGTGATGCGATCAGCCTGCGCGAGCGGTCCATGCTGACCCTTGCTGTGCTGGCCGCGACAGGAAATTTCGAGGAAATCCCGATGCATGTCCGCGCAACCGTAAATACCGGCGCGACGCAAAGTGACGTGATGGAGGTTTTCCAGCATGTTGCAATTTATGCTGGCGTGCCTCGGGCCAATCACGCGATCAAATTGGCAAAAGAGGTCTTTGCCCAGAACGAGCGACCCTGAAAGATGACTGAGACAGTAAACCTGCAGCCATTCTCCAGGCGCGATTTGGCTTGGCACCCGCCCGCATTGGCACCGGACTATAAAAGCTCTCATCTGCGGAGCCCGCAGCATCCGCCGATCTCGTTCCCCAATACTCTTTCGGAATGCGCCGGACCGGTTTTTGGCCATGATATCATCGGACCGCAAGACCACGATCTTATCGTAAACTATGCCTCCTCCGGCCAGACAGCCATTGGGCCGCGCCTTATTGTGCACGGCAGGCTTATTGATGAAGACGGACGCGCGGTCCCCAATGCTTTGATTGAGATCTGGCAGGCCAATGCGGGTGGCCGCTACAGACACAAGAAAGATGGGTATCTTGCGCCGCTTGATCCGAACTTTGGCGGCTGCGGTCGGACGGTAACGGATCAGGACGGTGCCTACAGCTTCCATACCGTCCAGCCTGGACCGTATCCGTGGCCCAACGGCGGAAATGACTGGCGCCCCGCTCATATTCATTTCTCGGTCTTCGGCAGTGGCTTCGCGCAACGTCTCATCACGCAGATGTATTTCGAAGGCGACCCTCATATTGCGCTGTGTCCAATCGTTCAGGCGATCCCTGATCAGGCTGCGATCACGAGGCTGGTGGCAAAGCTGGACATGGAAAAAACGATCCCGATGGATGCACGGGCTTATAGGTTCGATCTTATATTGCGCGGCCGCCAGGCGACGTATTTCGAGAACCGGCCGGAGGGGTCATGAGCGCAGATTTGAAAGAAAGTCCGTCCCAGACGGCCGGGCCTTATGTTCACATAGGGTGCGTGCCCAGTTTTGCGGGATTAGAGGGCATGTATAGGGGACGCGATCTAGGCGCCCAGATGATACGGGACGGCGTGGTCGGAGAGCGGATCACAATTCAAGGCCGCATTTTCGATGGTGCTGGCGAGGCATCAAAAGATGCGATGGTAGAGATCTGGCAAGCCGACTCAGCCGGTCGCTTCAACAGCCCCGGAGACACAGGTGAGGCATCGGATCCGTCTTTTTCCGGGTGGGGTCGTCAGCCGACCGATGGCGAGACCGGTCTGTTTCGGTTCGAGACCATCAAGCCCGGAGCGGTTCCTTGGAATGATGGACGCCAACAGGCGCCGCATATCTCTGTTTGGGTTGTTGCACGCGGAATAAATCTTGGACTGCACACGCGGATATACTTCTCGGACGAGGCGGCCAACGCGGATGATCCTCTGCTTTCGATGATTTCTGACACGGCCCGGCGGTCCACCTTGGTCGCCAACCGCTCTGGTGATACGTTTCATTTCGACATACACCTGCAAGGCGAGAAAGAGACGGTATTTTTCGATGTCTGACGTTGCCGGAAAACCCTGCATTCTATGTTGCGCGATCACCGGGTCGGTACCGCGAAAGTCTGATAATCCTGCGGTTCCAATCACGGTCTCTGAACAAGTTGAATCGAGCCATGCGGCGGTTGAGGCCGGGGCATCCATCATACATGCACATGTCAGAAACGCCGACGAAACGCCCTCAAGTGATCCTGAAAAATTCGCGGCATTGAAAGAAGGGCTTGAGAAACACTGTCCTGGAGTGATCATCCAATTCTCAACGGGCGGTAGATCGGGTGCCGGGAAAGAGCGGGGCGGCATGCTGTCCCTACGACCGGATATGGCGTCGCTTTCCGTCGGCTCCAACAACTTTCCCACCCGCGTTTATGAAAATTCACCTGATCTGGTGGCATGGCTGTCGGAAGAGATGCAGCGCTACGATATTATGCCCGAGGTCGAAGCGTTCGATCTGAGCCATATCCTTCAGGCGATTAAGTTGCAGGGCGACGGAAAGCTCCACAAAAAGCTCTACGTGCAATTTGTGATGGGCGTCAAAAACGCGATGCCTGCGGACCGGGCGATCTTCGACATCTATCTGCAGGAGGTAACCCGCCGCGCGCCGGAAGCCGTTTGGTGTGCCGCTGGTATCGGCGCAGCGCAGATTGTTGTGAACGAGTGGGCGATCGCGGCCGGAGGTCATACGCGGGCCGGGCTTGAAGACAATGTGCGGCTGGATCGCGACCGGTTGGCGCCATCGAACGCTGCATTAATTGAGCGGGCCGCTGAGATCTGCGCGCGCTACGACAGGCCAGTCGCGACATCTGCCCAAGCGCGGGAAATTCTGGGGTTGCGCGCCGGGTGAGCGATATCTTCTCTCACGGTTGGCTGGGCGGTCTGTTTGGTGATCCAGATATGGCCCGTTTGCTGTCGGCGGAGTATCAGTTGGCCGCGATGATCCGCGTCGAGCAGGTCTACACCACCGCGCTTGGCGAGGTGGGGCAAATACCGAAAGATGCGGCACGGGCGGCAGCTGATGCCATTTTGGTGGCACCGATAGATATGAAAGCGCTGTCAGATGCCGCCGCGCGGGATGGCATTCCCGTTCCTGATCTGGTTCGGCAAATTAAAGCACATGCGCCTGAGGGCCTTCACCACACAATCCATACTGGGATGACCACACAAGACGTTGTGGACACGAGTCTTGTTCTGATTCTGAAAGACATTCTCGATGTGCTGGACAGCCGGTTGGCTGATTTGATCGCGGCACTTGAAAAAATCCGGGCGGAGTACGGGAAACTGCCATTGATGGGACAGACGTGGATGCAGGCCGCTCTGCCAATCACTGTTGCAGATCGCGTATCCACATGGGTTACCCCTTTGAAGGATCATCAACTCCGTCTCGCTGAGATGCGTCCCCGGCTTTTGCGTCTCTCTTTGGGTGGGCCTGTCGGAACGCGCGCGCAAATGGGTGAGTACGGTGATACGATTGCCACCAATATGGCCTGCGCGCTTGAGATCGGGAACCCGGACAAGGCATGGCATACAACACGTGCGCCAATCGCCGAACTCGCGTCTTGGCTGTCGCTTGTTTCCGGCGCGCTTGGGAAACTTGGGCAGGACGTGGCGCTGATGGCGCAGCAGGGGATCGACGCTATCGAACTGCGCGGAGGCGGGGCATCCTCTGCGATGGGACACAAAAAAAATCCCATTGTGGCTCATCTTCTTGTTGCGCTGGCGCGCTTTAATGCGGCGCAGGTTTCGGGCGTGCATCAAGCGCTGCTGCATGAGCAGGAACGATCTGGTGCGGCTTGGATGCTGGAATGGATGATATTGCCCCAGATGCTGCAGACGACCGGCCGCAGTCTGATCGCAGCAGGCGAATTATTGTCTCATGTCAAGCGCATTGGTGATCGTTGACCTTATGGAGCCCACGAGAAATCCGAGCGTATGCGACGGTCGGGTTAACTGATGACCATGGGTCAACTCGTGGCCGAACCTGAGTCGAAAAATCTGGGTTGATTTGGATAGTAGGCAGATATTCTCGCTATTCTGCAACTTTTCGATCTGTCTTCGCCCATCAAAGCGCTTAGATTTTCCACTTTAAGTTGAGTTAAATTGGCGAGATTCGACACAAGGCGAGCGAAAATTCGCCTTTTTATCGTCATATCAAGTCGTAAAAATGCGTTCTGGCCAAAAAAGTAGCCAGAGTGCAACAGATGCACGGTTTTGCGTCAGGCCTAAACCGAACAAATGCTGAATACACTCGCGGCGATCTCTATAACTCTTGGCCAGGGTGTGTATTGAGGGGTTGAGGAAACGTGGCACAGATTGCAGCATGGCTGTTCGGATCTTCTGCGTTGGCGGAAGACAGCATCACGGGGAATGGTGCGCAAAACGGCAGCTATCAGAATGGCGCAACCGCGTCCGGTGGCCAAGGTCGGTTCGACGGGAACAATGACTACGTTCTTGTAGCGCCTGATCCAATTTTCCAGCTTGCGACCGGGACGATTGTCACCGAGTTCACGCCTGATACCGTTCACAACGGAACGCTGATGTCCCGCGACAGCTCGGGCAATGATGACGGCGGTCACTTCCGGCTTCGGGTCGAGTCCAACGGCAGCATCGAAGTGCGCCACCAGACCTCAAGCAACTCAACCACGTATTCTACCTCCAACGGGTTTTACAGTGCGGGCGACACACTGCGCGTCACCTATTCATGGGACAATGGAAATGGCGGCGGGGACTACACGGTCGAAAACCTGACCGACGGCACATCTTTTACGACGCCGACCTCGACAAACCTTACAATGGATATGGGTGGGTCGTTCAACGAACCATGGACGTTCGGCGCATCTCAGTCCAACTCAGGCAACAACACAGCCACACCGCTGAATACTTATTTCGACGGGTCAATCGACTACATCTCGATTTTTGACACGGTTGAGACACCGGATAGTCCGTTCGTCCTTGATGGCATCGTGTCAGGTACATCTGGCAACGATGTTATAGATGACAGCTACACAAACGATCCGGACGGTGATCTGATCGACCGAAATGACGCCACCGGCGTTTTCGGAACCGAAGGCAACGACGACGTGGTGCTTGCGGGCGATGGGAACGATGCCATCAACTCAGGATCTGGCGACGATCAGGTCTTCGGTCAGGATGGCGACGACGTCATTGATGGCGGGATCGGTGCGGATCAGCTTTCGGGTGGACGCGGAAACGACATAATCAACGACGGCGACGGGGCGGCACAGGACCCTGTTGTCATCACGGATGAGAACTTCTCCGGCGGCGCGTCCGGTTGGTCGAACAACGCAACCTCTGCTGCATCGCCGGCCCCCAGCAGACATCTTGGACCGCTGCAGGACAGCAACAACGCCCAGTCCCTATTTAAGACGTTTTCTCTGGATCCAGGTCGACCCGCAGCGGTCGTCGAGTTCGATCTCTACCGGATGGGGGGATGGGACGGCGAACCCATTACCATCTATGGCAATGATGAAGTCATCTTTCAGGATCTGTTTGAGGATACAGATGGCGCCCGGACGCTGACGTCACAGGTCGAAGTCGATGGTGTGTTTTACGATATTACCTTGGATGCGCCGAACGCGTCGTCCGGTCCGACAGGCAATGCCAACAACATCCAAGTCTATAACGTCAGGCTCGAGATCACCGACCCGGGCGACACCTTCAAGTTGGGTTTCGGTATCAACACGACCGTGTCGACCGAGACTATCGGTATCGACAACCTCAAGATCATTTCAGCAGATGATCCCGCGACCGATATTGACGCCACCACAGCTCTTCCGACAGACGATATTCTGATCGGCGGAGATGGGGACGACACGCTGACGGCGACCTCTGGCGATGACATTCTCTACGGCGACCAGCAAGGTCAGGACATCACAGAGAAGTTTCAGTATGAAGTCTACGACTTCAACTTTTCTTCAGACGCGGGACAGGCGTTCGATATCGAGAGCGGAACGCTGGTCGACAGTGGTGACACCAGCAGTTTCGATGTCAGCGCGCTGGCAAATGCGGCGCGTGGCACAACGGGTAACCCGGAAGATTTCGGGATAATCTATACATCCGAGCTGCGGCCTACAGAGGATGGAACCTACCGCTTTACGACCACGTCCGATGACGGGTCGACAATTCGCATCATCGACAGTGACGGAAATCCGCTGACCTTTGCCAACCAGACTGGTGGCAACCTCCCCTATATGAACAACGACTTCCACCAAGGCGCGACGCAGCGCTTTGGGGACGTGGCGCTGGACGCTGGCGAAACCTACACCATCGAAGTTCGGTATTGGGAAAACCGCGGTGGGGACTCGCTTTCAAGCACAATCAGAACGCCAAGCGGCGCGACATCGAACCTGTTAACCAGTCCGTTGGTAGGTTTTGTCGCTGAACCGGAAAGCGGGAATGACGGCAACGATATCCTGTCGGGTGGTGATGGCGCTGATGAGCTTTATGGCCAGGGTGGTGATGACACGCTGACTGGTGGAGCGGGCGCAGATATTCTGTCCGGCGGCAGCGGAAACGACACGTTGAATGTCGGCGGAGGGGACTCAGCGGACGGTGGGGACGGGGATGACACGTTCATCATCGACGGCACAGCGCTCGGATCTGGCGAAGTTTCCATCATCGGTGGTGAAGGGAATGAGACGAACGGTGACACTCTTGATTTCAACGGATTCCTCGAAAAAGGGTCTGTGGTCCGCACAAATGAGGATGACGGTGCGGGTGGAATATCCGGCAGCGCGACCTTGCTTGATGGGACAAAAGTCAACTTCCAAAATATCGAGACGATCATCTGCTTCACGCCATCCACCACCATCATGACAGAAAGCGGACCCTGTCGGGTTGATAAGCTGCGCCCCGGAGATCGCATTCAAACACGAGACAACGGACTACAACCATTACTCTGGGTCGGGCGCCGGGACCTCGACGCGGTTGACTTGGCCCACCAATCCAAGCTCGCGCCGGTGCGCGTGCGCGCCGGCGCATTTGGACCGGGTGTTCCGGAACGTGATGTTATCGTGTCGCCCCAGCACCGCTTGCTGACAAGTTGTCCAATGAATGCACTTTTGTTCGGCGACAGTGAGGTTCTTGCCCCGGCCGTCGGGCTGGTGGATGGCACACACGTTGTACGTGACACTCAGGTTACCGAGGTCAGCTACATCCACCTGCTATTTGAGGAACATCAGATCGTCATGGCTGAAGGGCTCTGGAGCGAGAGCTTGTTCATGGGGCAGATGTCGCTTGCCGCTTTGGGTGAGGATGTCAGGCACGAGCTTGAAACGCTATTCCCGGAGCTCGACAGCACCGATGGCGCACGACGGTTCCTGGGTGTGAGTGAAGCCAAAGTGTTGCAACCCTATGCGTTCGCGCAATAGTCCGGGACTGATCCTGGCTCAGATATAGGGGATGTCGCTCAGGTGCGGGACAGTCCGTTCTGCGATTTGATCATACGCTTTATCGCGCCTGCGAAACGCTAACGGAAGCTGCATTGAGAGCTGAAGCAGGCGGCGGTCGTTATAGGGATTTACGATAAAGTTATTCGGCACCCCATATTCCCGAGCACCCTGATTGTGCGGAAGCACAATGTCGGTCCAGAGCAGATCATAGACTTTAGAGCGTCCAACCTCGGGCAACGTCTGATACCACATCATAAATTCGTGGGTCCAACGGTCTGTCGTGGAATGCGCCGCGCCGGACGCCTCGCCAAGACGAAGCCGTCTGATCGCATGTGTGAGGTTCAAAGGGCCCTCGCTTTGCCCTGTCCAATTCGTTGCCCTGAGGATTCCCATGATGTTGCCCCGAGGCAGAACGTGACCCTCGGGCAGCGTTTCCATGATCCCAAGCGACCGCAGCGCTGTGCCGTAAATCGCGTAGCCGTTGCGAAGCAGATAGGTCTGTTTGGAACGCATGGTCAGTTTTTGAAACAGGTATTCCTCATGGGGGAGGTCAAGGCGACGTGCGATGACCTTTGCGGTTTCTGAATCGAGCCCGGACTGCCGATGAAACCGCCACGTGAAGAGCGTTCGGGCGCGGTGTATTTCTGCCGATCCCACGCCGATTAGACATCGGGAGTCTCGTCCCCCGGACAGGGGGACCATACATGTCTGGGTTCGCAGGATCTCACAAAACACGGCTCTCAGGCGTTCGATGATCAGGTCTGTTGTTTCGACCGGTGTATCTTGACGGACCTCCAGATCGGTGTCCGGTCGTGGCCAGAAGCGCGCGGTCGTGAACGTTCTGAGATCGAGATAAAAGTTCGCCAGCATGCGCTTTACGCGCTGGTCCCGAGTGTGCCCCAGGGTATAGAACTGTGCGCCCGACCGGATGTCGTCAAATGGCACAACTTCGTTGGGCAAAATGTCATCGCGAAGGGCGAGCATCAGCGAAGAAGCCACAATGCGGGTTGTTGGATCATAAACCATGCCGAGATCGGCGACCGGATCAGTATAGACGCTCTGGAACTCTGGCGTCAGCACAGCGAAGAGGTAGCGCCCGGCGCACCCCGTGATCGTCTCTTCGACCGCATCAATGAAACCGGGATCTGTTGCAGCCAGTCTGAATTTTACGCCTTTGTGCAGGGACTTGCCATTTGCGTCTACTGCGATGCCCAGAAGAAACCCGACTGGCTTACCATTCGCATCGGTCAGTGGTGCAGTATCAAGCTTTTCGGAATGTCGAAGCGTCCAGCCGTTGCAGGCCTTTTCTTGCCAGCCCGGCGTGTCAAGCGAAGCCTCTTGCGACAGGATGAATTGGTAGATGAAGGTTTCTGCAAAGTCTCGATTGCTCTGTTCGCAACTCGTCAGGGCGGTGGGGCGCACGGTCATAAAGGCATGGGCTTTCGAAGATCTGTCGCGCCGAGCAGACAAAGATCGCCCGCATCTGTCAACCGCGGCGGCTAGCTGTCCTCCAGCAAGATTTTCAAGCGGGCAGCATGAGATGACCGAATATGTTTACGCGCGGCCGCCTCGGCTTCGACTGCGTCTCCGACGGCAATGGCGTCGATAATCTTCCGATGCTCGGAAATTGCCTGATCCTTCCGGGCCTCCAGTCCTAAGGTTGACCGACCCAGCAGGGCCATGGACAGGTCCAGTCCGTCAATCATCTCGATGAGGTATCTGTTGCTGGCCCCGTGGCAGATTGTGCGATGAAAAAGCTTGTTCAGACGCGAGGCCTCAACCTCATTATCCTTTACTTCGATCTGCGCGGGCAGCATATCATAAAGCGCCGCGATTTCGACCTCTGACATTTGTCGGGCCGCTAGGCCGGCTGCTGTTCCCTCAAGAACCTCACGGATTTTGTAGAGTTCCGAGATAGACTGGAAATCCAGCTGCTTAACCACGGCGCCCTTGTGCGGGGCATGGGTGAGCAGACCGTCACTTTCCAGCCGCCGCAAAGCCTCGCGCACAGGTGTTCTGGACACGCCAAGGCTTTCTGCGATCTCGACCTCGCGCAGTTTTGCGCCCGGTTTCAAGTCGCCCGCGATAATCTTGTCGTGCAACGCGCGATACGCGTCATCTGCTGTGAGTTTCTTCTGCGCCATGGCCTGTTCCTTTGGTCCGTTGATCAAACGCAGAAATTCATCCGGGTCCACAAAAATCGCTTGCAACTAAAATTGTATACAATGTAATACAATCTTAAAGCCGACGGTAAAACCACCACTCGGCACAGGAGAGAGTGATGAATGTTTCCGAGGTGATTGCCAAATATCTAACTTCTGCGGGGATCGGTCCGATCTTTGGATACCCAGGTGATCCGTCGGTTGAGTTTCTCGAAGGTTGCCGGAAGGAAGGCGTGGACTTCGTGTTGGCGCGGCGCGAAGGAACGGCTGGCTTGATGGCGGAGGCCTATGGAATGTTGACTGGAAAACCGGGCGTCGTGCTTTCGACTCTGGGACCAGGATCGACCAATCTTGTCAATGCACTGGCCAATGCTTATCTGGATCGAACTCCGATGATCGCCTTGTCCGGTCAGATTGACACAAAGCGACTGCCCACATTCACCCACCAGGTCGTCGACCAACATGCAATCTTTGCGCCGGTCGCGAAATACGTCGCGGATGTGATGCCCCATACGGCGGGTCACGTGCTGCGCAAAGCGCACCGGACCGCAACTGCACCGCGACCCGGGCCTGTTCACTTGTCTACACCCGCAGACGTTGTTGGCGCAGTTGCAGAAGATTCAGAGATCAGATTGCCACCAACAAAATCGCTCGGGATGGGCGTCGCTGTGGTGTCCGACAACGGAGCTGATCCAATCCTGCAGATCGCTGCAGCGGAAAAACCGATTATTCTCTACGGCATCTCAGCGATGCAGGGCGACGCCGGTTCTTCAATTACCGCGCTGGCGGAACGCATTGGCGCGGCTGTCGTATCCTCCCCGATGGCAAAGGGTACAGTTTCGGAAGATCATCCGCTGTTCGCCGGAACGCTCGACATGGCTTGTAATACGGTGATGTGGGACTTTCTCGACCAAGCGGACCTGATCCTCGCTATTGGTTTCGACGCAGTGGAACTGATTAAGCCGTGGTCCGTGCAGGCCCCAGTGCTTCACATCGATGAGGTTGCGAACACGGACCAGATTTATGCAGCAGACATCGAGGTTGTCGGGCCACTTTCTGAAACCGTGGCAATGCTGACCGATGGGGTCAAAGCAGGCACCGGTTTCAGTCACGCAGAGATGAGAACCCACCGCGAAACGCTCCAAGCGGCGTTTGATGCGGGTCGCGTTTCTGGCACGCTCAACCCGTCCGATGTGATACATGTGGCGCGCGGTGCAATTGGCAGTGATGCGATCGTCACGACGGATGTTGGTAGCCACAAGTTGCTCGTGGGGCAGGGGTGGCGGCCATCCGGGTCCCGCCAGCTGTTGATGACGAACGGTCTGTCGTCGATGGGCTTCTCCCTGCCAGCCGCAATTGCCGCAAAGATCGTCCATCCCGAGCGGGAAGTGGTCTGTTTTACGGGCGACGGAGGCTTGGCTATGGTGCAAAGTGAGCTGCGTCTCGCCGCCTCAATGAAACTTGGTATCAAGGTTGTTGTGTTTCTGGATCAATCGCTTAACCGGATCGAACTGAAGCAAATGGCCCGCCAGTATGCGTCTACCGGGACGGTCATCGAGGAAACCGATACGGTGCTGATGGCGCAATCCATGGCGTGCAACGGGATCGTGGTTGAAACTGAACGCGCCCTTGCAGACGCCCTGTCACAGGACGTTGGGGATACGCCCCTTGTGATTGGCACCCGGATCGATCCGGCGCAATATCTGGCGCAGTTCTGATGGCAGTTTCGGACATCTGGACCGGCAGCATTTACGCGAACCAAAGCCATCCCGGCGATGTGACTTTTGAGGTGCTGGACAAGTATCATTTAACGCCACTGACCCGTGTTACGACCGCAAACGCGACACATATCGAAGAAGCCATGACACTGGCAGAGCGCTACGGCGCACGTGTACCGTCAGCCTACGCGCGTTACGAAATCTTGATGCGCGTACGCGATCTGGTGGCGGAGCGGCGAGACAGGTTCCAGCAGGTAATCACCAGCGAGGCGGGCTTTCCGATCAACGATGCGAACGGCGAAATCAACCGGGCTCTGCAAACCTTGGCTTTGTCTGCGGAGGAGGCCAAGCGGTTAGCGGGCGACGTCATTCCCTTCGACGGGGCACCCTCGGGTGGCGGACGCATTGGTTTTACACTGCGTGTTCCTTTGGGAACAGTCGTCGCAATCACGCCTTTCAATGCGCCACTGAACACGGTGTGTCACAAGGTCGGTCCGGCATTCGCGGCGGGGAATGCGGTGATCCTGAAGCCTTCCGATAAGACGCCGCTGACATCCGCGCTGCTGGCTGAATGCTTTGCTGAGGCAGGCGCCCCAAACGGTGCCATCGCGGTGTTGCAAGGCGGCGTCAAAGTTGGGCAAGCGCTCTTGGCTGACCCGCGCCCTGCTTTCTACGCCTTTACAGGGTCTACGGCTGCAGGTGCTGCTATCCACGCGGCTGCCGGTCTACGTCGGACCCAGATGGAACTTGGGTCCATTGCCGGTACCATCGTGATGGATGATGCTGATATTAAAGATGCCGCGCAAAAATGTGTCGGCGCATCCTTCCGGAAAGCCGGTCAGGTCTGCACCTCCATCCAGATGTTGATGGTGCATGAAACGGTTCTGGAAGACTTCAAAGAGACATTTCTGGCGGGTGCAAAGGCGCTGACGGTCGGCAACCCAGCTGAGCCGGGCGTCGATGTTGGGCCCATGATATCTGTTGCTGCGGCAGAGCGGGTTGCAGACCTTCTGAAAGACGAACCGCTTTTGATAGGTGGAGACCGCAGCAATGCAGTCGTATCCCCCACTGTGATCAACAGCCCTAAGACTGGAACACGCGCGCTGACGGAAGAAATTTTTGGCCCCGTTACCTGCATCATTCCCATAGCCTCGCTCGACGACGCCGTCTCACGCATAAACGCGACGCCCTACGGTCTGGCTTCGGGTTTGTTCACAGACCGGATCAAGGATGCCTTTAAAGCAGCGACCCAACTGAAAGTGGGGGGCATTCATATTAATGAGACCAGCTCGTCCCGCGTCGATCTGATGCCCTATGGTGGTACCAAAGCCAGCGGGTTTGGCCACGAAGGCCCAAAATACGCGGTCCGCGAAATGAGCGAGGAGCGGCTGGTGACGTTTTCAGGATTGCGCACGTGAAGGACTATGATGTTTTGATTGCGGGCGGCGGGAATGCTGCGCTGTGTGCCGCGATTGCAGCGGCAAAAGGAGGCGCATCGGTTTGTATCGTCGAGGCCGCACCTAAGGCGTGGCGGGGAGGTAACACACGCCATACCCGCAACTGCCGAATTGCCCATGACGAAGGGAACGGCATTTTGACCGGTCCCTATCCAGTAGATGAATTCATGGATGATCTGATGCGCGTCACGAAGGGCGTGACTGACGAAGAATTGGCCGAATTGACACTTGAGCGCTCGAAAGAGCTTTGGGATTTCTTGAGCGCGCAAGGTGTCCGGTTCCAACCGTCGCTGGGCGGTACATTGTCTTTGGGGCGGACAAATGCGTTCTTTCTGGGTGGCGGACGCTCCATGTTGAACGCGCTCTATATCACCGCTGAGGATGCCGGGGTCGACGTGTTCTACGACACCCGCGTTGTCGGTTTGAACATCGAAAACGGGTTCTTTCTGTCGGCTGATGTCGAGGCCGACTGGCAAACCGACGCGCCTCAGCGGCGTGAGATCCAAGCGCGGTCCTTTGTCGCCGCAGCGGGTGGATTTGAGGCGAACATCGAGTGGCTCACAGAGGCTTGGGGACCTGCCGCAGAGAACTTTCTGATCCGGGGGACGCCCTACAATACTGGCGGTGTTCTAAAGCTGCTACTCGACGCGGACGTCCAGCGGACGGGCGAGCCAGATCAATGCCACGCCGTCGCCGTTGACGGGCGCGCGCCGAAATTCGACGGCGGGATTGTCACACGTCTGGATTGCGTTCCCTTTGGCGTTGTTTTGAATGCGGAAGGCAAGCGCTTTTATGATGAGGGCGAGGACTTCTGGCCCAAGCGTTATGCGATCTGGGGACGTCTTGTAGCCGCCCAGCCGGATCAGGTCGGTCACGTCATCATCGACGCGAAATCCATTGATCTTTTCATGCCATCAGTGTTCCCGCCCGAAACCGCAGACACGCTGGAAGACCTCGCGGCAAAAATTGATCTGGACCCGCAGACAGTAAAAGAAACGATTGCGGCCTTCAACGCGGCCTGCCTGCCAGGGTCATTCGATCACACCGTTCACGACGATTGCAGAACGGAGGGTTTGGAGCCGCCAAAGTCTCACTGGGCGCGTCCCATCGATACAGGACCGTATTATGCGTACACCCTGCGACCGGGCATCACGTTTACGTACATGGGGGTCAAGGTGAACCGGGACGCGCGAATGGTTATGGCGGATGGCTCCGTCAGCCCCAACCTTTTTGCCGCTGGCGAGATCATGGCGGGCAATATTTTGGGGCAAGGATATCTTGCGGGGATCGGTATGACGATTGGCAGCGTTTTCGGACGGATCGCCGGAGAAGAGGCGGCGCGATATGTCCGAAATTGATTTGGCGAAATTAACACAGATGCACCAGGACGAGGTCGCGCGTCAGATGTCGATCTGTAACGCGTGCCGCTACTGCGAGGGACTTTGTGCAGTTTTCCCGGCGATGGAGCTGCGAAAGAGCTTCAACGCAGGCGATGTCGATTTCTTGTCGAACCTCTGTCACAACTGCGGGGCGTGTTACTACGACTGCCAATACGCACCGCCTCATGAATTCGGCGTCAACGTTCCCAAAGCGATGGCAGACCTGCGCGAAGATACCTACGCAAACTATGCGTGGCCGGCTCCGGCGCAACGGCTCTTCCAAAAGAACGGAATGTGGATCACCGTCTCGTTGATTGTGGCGGTTGCAGTATTCATTGGTGGATTTGTGGCCTTCGCTGATCCTGAAGCCTTATTCGCGAGCGGATTGGAGAGCGGGGCTTTCTACCGGGTCATGCCGCATAACACGATGGTTGCCATTTTTGGCTCGGCGTTTCTGTTCGCCATCGTTTCTATCGGCATAAGTCTCAGACGGTTCTGGCACGCCGCTGGCGCCATGCCGGTGACGCTCGCCAGCCTCTGGCAGGCGGCGAAAGATGCGGGACAGTTGCGTTATCTGGACGGTGGCGGCATGGGCTGCATGAATGAAAGTGAGCGCCCGAATGATCGACGGAGACTTTATCATCACCTGACGATGTATGGCTTCCTGTTGTGCTTCGCATCGACGAGTACCGGGACGCTGTTTCATTACGTGCTGGACTGGCAGGCGCCATATCCGTGGTGGACCCCGGTGAAGATTTTTGGCGTGCTGGGCGGCATTGGGATTGTTGTCGGACCCATCGGGTTGCTGCGCGAGAAGGGCCGTCGGGATGAAGCCATTACGACCTCAAACAACGGTCTGGGGGAAGCCTTCCTCTGGAGCCTTATTCTGCTGGGCGCGACCGGTTTGCTGCTGACTGCGTTGCGAGACACGTCCGCTATGGGTTTGCTGCTTGCCGTCCACCTTGGCGTGGTTTTCGCCTTCTTCGTAACGATGCCGTATGGAAAGTTCGTCCATGGCCTTTACCGCTTTGCAGCACTGATGCGCCACGCTCACGAACAGGCTGTCGATCATGAACGGGAGCGTGCGGCGGCATAATCCATTGACCGTCAGGGCGATCGCGTCAGTGGTTTGTCAAACCACTTCGTGCCGGTTGTCAGTATATGCCGTTCGATCACGGCTTCCGCGATGTTCACACCCACACCGAAATCAGGCTCGGCAAATAACTTGAGATCTGGTGTGCTGGTCATCCTTTGTACCACCCATTTTTCTGATCCGAACCGTGACAATCGCAGATCGATACTTGCCATCACAAGATCGGGCAGCGCGTGAAACGCCGCAAGGACGGTTTTCTGAAACGCCTCCGAGATCAAGTGGGTGCATGCGAACGTCATCCGGTCGGGGGAAGTCTCGAAGAAAACTGCCTCACCTTTTGCCGGGACTGCGGCAGGTTCTAAATCCGCGTCGGACAAAATGGTTTCAGGGTCTGACGTTGAGCGTGTGATTTTGGACTGAAGCGCGCTCAAGAGGTTCTGCAGGTTCGTCGCCCCGTCACCAGTAACGAAGAGCGGACTGTCCGCAACCGCATGAACAATTTGGCCCTCAATTACTGCGATGGACAGTTTGGGTAGGCCATCATCGATCTGCGGCGCAATGGCAAAACTCTCGAGGTTTTCGGCCCGTTTGGTGAGCATCCGTTTCAAAAACTGCGGGCTTTGCGTGTTCACATACTGTGGTTGCCCTCGTTTTGGAATGACGGTCACGGTCGCGTTCGTACCAAGAGCCGCTAGATGCGCGCACGCGATATCGACTTTGCGCCCTCGGAAGATTCTCTGATCGGCGACAGGCACGCCCGCCTTCATAAGCAACGCACGCAGAGCGAACACCTGCTTGGCTGCCAAGAGATTGCCGACAACCGTCGAGTTCTTTGCCGCCGTTGTGTAGCCCCACCTTTCGTTCGCCAAATACTCAATCAGACCGTCTTCCAAGATCCTAGGCTCTGCCCCTCTCAGATGGATCAGATCAAGTACACTGTCCGTCACTGTCTCGGCGTCTCCGATGGGCGCATGTTGGCTTGGGGCGCTGTCGAAATGTGTGGCCATATCGAACTCAAGCGCGTGCTCGGTGCCATCCATCTGCAGCGCTGCATTGTGGATGTAGTTCTCCGTCGTGCCGCGCCATCCCGTGATTGCCATATGAGCTTTGACAACGTCGCCAGAGCGCCCGACATACGTGAGATTTACTTGATCGCGCGAGATATCGTGTGAAATCTCCACGTCGTTTTCCGTCGCAATCCGTGCCAGAACATCCTCAAAGCCTTCGCTGAAACGCCCGGTGTATCTGGCCGAACAGGTGACATGGGGCCACGCGTCGATGTTGCCGTCAAAGTTTGAGACGGTGGGCAGGATATGCGCAAAGTTGTTCACCCGTTGACCGTGGGTGATGTATTGAAAAAACAGGACGTTGGGGCGGCTGTTCGCTTCGCAGATGACGGCGCGACGCTCTGACAGTGGTTTGGTGAAGTTCTCCGCCAGAACGTCAAATCCCCAGAAATCAGCTGGCCCGAGTGCCTTGGCTGCCCGCTCGACCATGTCGACAATTGAGGGGTGTATGATATCGGTTACGTTGTAGTAATCCGCACCGCCGTAATAATTTGGATTATGACCTAAAACGACGATCTCGTCTTTCGGCAGGACACTCGCGGGTGTCAGGTTTTGTTTGGACAAATGAAACTGCGCCAAATCATCCAGATTTACAGTTTTACCAACCACGCCCGGAAGGGTATTTCGCTTGCGGTTTTTCTCATGAACAATCTGTTCAATGGATCGCGTGCCATCGCCGACGACGTTTGCGGCGATGCGTAGATAGCAAACACAGACCTTTCCCCCTGCCACATTGATCCTCAGGTCCGCACCGGGCACGAAGTCTTCAATCAGAATTTTACGCTCGGGGCTCGCCTCGCGGGCATGGGCCCACGCCGCCTTTAGTTCCTCTTCGGTTGTGACGTCGATTGTGACGCCTGCATAAAGGGACCCGTAGGCAGGTTTGACGACTACAGACTTGCTCTGAGAGAATGCCGCAAGCACTTCGTCGTAGGTATCGACGATATGCGCGTATGGGACCCGGATGCCGGCAAGCCGCATGACCTCTTTGCTGTATTGCTTGTCGTTGGCAACCGCTTCAACTACGGCGCTGACCCGCGAACTTCTGGAACCTTGGAGGCAAACTTCTCCGTGTGGCGAGACGATCAGATAACGCGGAGGTTGTCCGCTTCCGATTGGCAGAACTGTTAGTCCGCTTTCCGCTATGGCCACCGACATCTCATGTTGTTTCCAGCGGGGAACAGGTTCGAGCAATTCGTTGGTTTGCGCCTCCCGGATTGCCGCGACTTCGCGCAGCGTTTCCTTGAAATTTTCCACCTGCCGTTCAGAGCGGCGGTATTTCAGAATGTCATTCATCACTGCGCGTCCGAAGAGGTGTCCTGCATACCTTACTCGTAATGCTATCTGTCCAGAGAGCAATCATTGACCATCCAGAGACACAAGTCAGAATGGCTCATGCCCGCGTGTACGGCCTGCTCAACAACAAGCGCTTGGGGGCGCATGCCCGGTTGCGTGTTGGTTTCCAGAAGGAATAACCCGTCCGCGCCGCGCGTCTCGTCCCAGCGAAAATCTGATCTTGAAAGTCCGCGGCACCCCAGTGCGGTATGCGCAGACAAAGCTTGCTGTGCACAAAGCGTGTATATGTCATTGGGCAAGGGGGCCGGGGTGATATGCCGTGTCCGGTCGTCTACGTATTTGTCATCATAGCCAAAAATATCGCCGACGATAACTTCAGTTATGCCCAAGAGGCGGTCACCGATGATGCCCACGGTGACCTCGCGCCCGGGAATGTAGTCCTCGACCATCATCGGTTGATCACACGCGGCCGCAATCTCCGGAACATTGTCGAAGTCGTTCAGCAGATATATGTTGTCTGAAGATCCGCCATTGCTCGGTTTTACGATAAAGCGATCTCCGGAAAATTGGCCCCTCTCAATGGGCGCGCCAAGCTCAAATTCGACAGCGTGGGGGGTATTTATCCCTGCATCGCGGTAGATCTGCTTTGATTTCATCTTGTCCATCGCTAACGCCGACGCAAGAACCCCGGAATGCGAATACGGCGTCTTCATCAGTTCAAAAACGCTTTGCACTCGTCCGTTTTCTCCGTCGCTTCCATGAAGCAAATTTATAACCGCGTCGGGTTTTTCACGTTCGAGAAGGTTCGAAAGTGTTGTGATGTCGCCGTCATAGATCATCAGCGTGGCATCCAACGCGTCTTTGAGCGCGTCAACGCAGAACCGGGCGGAATTCATGGACACCTCCCGCTCGAACGAAGCGCCGCCACCTAGCACACTGACACGCATACTGCCTCCCGATTACGTTGCGCGGCGCAGGCACTGATAGTGGGACACTGCCCGCGCTAGAGAGCCTGCGCAGTCCGGACCATTTGTCTAGCACCCATATGGTTAACAAATCTATGGACGGCAATCCGAACCAGTGCTTGGCCCGCGCAGCATAGCGTGAAGCTAATCTTCGAAATAGTCGCTGTGCGACTTCCACACCGCCTCAACAGTGGAATCCAGCCGGGCGAGATGGGTTCTGATGGCCTGTTCGAGGGCGTCGCGGCTATCAGCTTTCAGCAACTTCAAGATCTCTTCATGATCATCGAGAAGCTGCTCCATACGGTCTTTCTCCGTGAGGCTGAGCACGCATAACCTGTCAACCTGAGCCTTGTTTTTCGCAATCACCTCAAACGCCATGTCTGCATTGGCGACGCGGCACAGAAGCCGGTGGAAGTGATAGTCAAGCGCATGAAACTCATCGAAATCAAGCGTATCAACAGCAGAGCGCTGATCTTTTAGGTTGCTGTTCAGTTCATCAAGTCCGGAGCCGTCCCACGTCGCGGCCGTCTTCCGCAGAACCTTGATTTCGACGGCCAACCGGACGAAACGCGCGGTCGATATTTTTCGAAGCGAAAACTTTTTAATCAGTGCCGCCTTCTGCGGACGAATGAGCAGCAGACCCAGATTGCCTAGACGACTGAAATCATCACGTACGGGTTGGCGCGATACACCAAAGCGACTGGCAATCTCGACTTCCTATATTTTTTCGTACCAGGCATAAATTCGAGAGAGATGATCTCTTGGTAAACATAGTTAAACACTACGTCTGAAGTCGTACGCCGTTGCGCGATGTCAGCAAGCTGCTGCATTTCTGATAGTTACCGCTGCGGATGTAACGTGTTGACGGTCCCATGGATATACTGCGCGGCCGGCGAGGTAAGGAAAACAACAGCCCCCGCGATGTCATCTGGTTTCCCCCGCCGCTCGGCAGGGGTGCGCTCTAGGATCGCCTTGTTGCGCTCGGCATTTGCTCGCAACGCTTCGGTGTTATTGGTTTCTATGTATCCGGGCGCGATGACATTCACATTGATGCCCTGTGCCGCGCATTCATTTGCAAGCAGCTTGGTGATCCCGGCTATTTGGAACCACAGAAGTGATGCGACGTCGATGATCTTGCCTTCTGCATCTTGGGCGAAGATCGCTTTGGCGAAGGCCTGACAGGTAAAAAAACGGCCTTCAGATTGACGCCGATCACGTCATCCCAGTCACTTTCATCAAAGTCGATGCGGCCCGCCCGCCGTATAATTCCGGCGTTGTTTACCAAGATGCCGAGTTCGCGATCGACAAAGATATCCCGTGCTGCCATCGGATCTGCAAAACCCAAATGCAGCTCTTCCCCTTGCTCGATCTGATTGACCGTATCGGCGCAGGACGACCGACTGGCGCAGATCACCCGCGCGCCTACGCGGCCATGGCGACAGCGATCGCCTGTCCGATCCCGGTATTCGCACCGGTTACAAGGGACGTCTGGTTTTTGAGCGAAAGTGGGTTCATCGAAGGTCTTCCATCGCGATCATTTCGACGTCCTTGTAGTCGATGCTGTCGCCCGCCATCGCCCAGCAAAACGTGTAGCTTTCCGTTCCGGCCCGCAGTGGATTGACCAAGGTGGTGACAGTATGCCTTCTTCGTTTTTCATCACGATGTGACAGGTTTCCTCAGGCTTGCCCATAAAGTGAAAGCCTCGGGTTTGCTCATCAAGATTGAAGGAGTGATATGCTTCCATACGGCGATCGTGCAAATGGGCGGGCGTGGTATTCCAGACAGACCCGACGTGAAACATCGTGTACCCCATCGCAAGCTGGCAGGTCGGCATGACGTTGTGGTGAGTTAATTGAAAGATCGTCCGATCGTTTGCTGCTGCCGGGCACCCATCTTGACGCTGGCCGCATCATTCAGCGTAACAAGTCGACTTGGTGGGTGTGGTGCGCAGGCGCCAAAATGACGTCGTACTTCCTGCCGCCGTTGCAAGATACGATCCCTGTTTCGCTGATGTTAAGGATGCCCATTTCGCGGCGATCAGGGACTGAAGACGTCTCGCATTCCTTCACCTCGTCAAGTACCAGATCGAAACCCATCGGGCAGGCGCTCCCGACAATGAGGCGATCATAGTGCGACTAGGTCCGCCGGATTTCTCCATCCTTGAACATATAGCCCACATGGAAAATTTCGCTCAAAGCGGCAGTGTCCATAGCCTTTGTCACGAGAGGGAGTGAAACAGTCCATGAGCGTGCCGGGTTCGACGCATTTGCAGCCATGGGTGGCTTTCGATGGATGGCGAAACTATCGCATGGGCCGACGCGCTTTTCCTCGCCGTCCATGGTAGAGAGGAACTGTCTGCTTTCAATGTAAGTGGATTGTACGTGGGGATGCTGATGAAGTTTTCCCTCCGCATTTTCTTCGAACCGGAAGGCAACGACCATCAGGTCAGCGTGATCCGCAAGAACTTGGCGAGCTACACCGGGATCAGCGGAAACGGGTTGGAAATCAGCGATAAGCGCCTCTTGCTTCTAAACTCGCAATGCGAAATGCGCCTAGCACAGCAGGACATCTACGCGTCTATTACGCATCTATAGCTAGTACTGATATGTTAGTATGCTAGATTGCTGGAAGTACAGGTGTACTTCCATTCAGATGAAGCCATCATGTTGCTTTGCTGTTCGACATCGAGGACCGGCGAGGCCGGTTGGAGGTTTTAAGACGCGGTGATTTCTTCGGCCATCATGATCGCGTTTGTATCCTTCACGGTCTCCATCACCGCGAAGGAATGGGTCTGCATCACGCCGGGTAATTTACCGATCTGCTCGCCCAGAACTTCGCGAAAGTGAGCCATATTCCGTGTCCGCACTTTGAGCATGTAGTCGAACGATCCAGCGATCATGAGGCAGCTTTGAACCTCTGGTATGCGGGTCACTGCCACATTAAAGGCGTCAAGCATCTCGTCGCTTGTCTTGGTCAGGTTTACATGGACGACCGTCACATGGCTGAGATCGACCTGATCCGGTGCAATCCGGGCATGATACCCGCTGATGACACCTGTTTTCTCCAACCTCCGCACACGTTCAGCAGTTGGCGTTTTTGTCAGAAAAACCCGTCTGGCGAGTTCCACAATAGAGAGGCGCCCGTCTCGCTGAAGTTCATCGAGGATACGTTGATCTATTCGGTCTAATACCCTGCGCATTCCAGCCATTATTCCTATTAATGCCTGTCAAATAGGCAATTAGACCGGAATATAGCCAACATAAGTCCCATAAGCTAGGCGAAAAGACCAATACTGAGATGTGATAGAAGCAATGAATTTGTGTGATGCTTTAAATGGGGTGCGCATTTTTCATGCTCCTATTCGCAGTGTCGGGCGCTGTTTCGGCACACCCACAGGGACGAAAGGAAATTAAATGACCACAACGTTGGTAATTGGCCTCGATGGGCAAGAGACGGGGGATCGCGCGCTTGCCTTTGCCAAAGATCTCGCGTCGACCATCAAGGATTGCGAGCTTCTGGTGGCCTATGTGATCGAATGGTCGCCGTATTCATTCCAAACCGCCGAGGAAAATGCGCTCCGACATGGGCGCAAAGAAGCAGAGATCTCGACCGCGCACGAGCGGATCGTTGATCCTGCCGTCAAAGCGTTGACGGAGGCTGGTTTGAACGCGCGCGGGGTCGTTCGGCACGGGGACGTCGCCGACACGCTCAACCAGATTTGTGAAGAAAATGGCGGTCAGCAGATCATCGTCTGCCGCGCGTCGGCGGGCGGTTTTGCCAAGCGCATCTTTGGAAGTTCTACAGCAAACCTTGTGATGAGCGCGACTGTGCCCGTCACAGTCATCGCGTGAGGAGTGGACAAATGAATGTATTCACCAAAGCCAGTTTGGCGCTGCCATGTGTGCTGATGACCCTGCCGGTCCACGCGCAGGAGGCGTTGTCGCTGGATGAACGGGTCAACCAAACCTTTGCAGAAATCACCGGACCGTTCGTCAGTCTGATCTTTGCGCCACTGCCGGGCACAAGTTTTCCATGGATCGTGATGTGGCTCGTTGTCGCCGCAACGGTATTCACGCTGTATTTCTCGTTCGTGCAGCTGCGGTTCTTTAGCCATGCAATTTCTCTTGTGAAAGGCGACTACTCCGACCCGAAAGACGCAGGCGAAGTTAGCCACTTTCAGGCCCTCGCGACGGCGTTGTCCGGCACCGTGGGTCTTGGGAACATTGCAGGCGTTGCCGTGGCCGTCGGCATTGGCGGTCCCGGGGCTACGTTCTGGATGATCCTCGCGGGTCTTCTTGGCATGGCATCGAAATTCACCGAATGTACGTTGGGCGTGAAGTACCGCAACGAATATGAAGATGGCTCGGTCTCGGGCGGGCCAATGTATTATCTGTCGAAAGGCTTTGCAGAGCGTGGCTTGCCAGGGGGCAAGATCCTGGCCGTCTTGTTCTCGATCTTCTGTATTCTCGGTGCTTTGGGCGGGGGGAATATGTTTCAGGCCAATCAGGCACATGCACAGATCGCAGGCATCGTTGGCGACTACCCCGGCTGGATCACAGGTCTCGTCTTTGCAGCTGTTGTCTTTGCGGTCATCGTCGGCGGCATCAAATCCATTGCGCGGGTGACTGAAAAGGTCGTGCCATTCATGGGCGTTCTCTATGTCGGTGCAGCGCTGATCATTATTTTGGTGAACTACGACAAAATCGGCTGGGCGTTCGGCCAGATCTTCGAAGGTGCATTCACTGGTCTCGGGGTCGCAGGTGGCTTTGTTGGCGCCCTGATCCAAGGTTTCAAGCGGGCCGCATTTTCCAACGAGGCGGGTGTGGGTTCAGCGGCGATTGCGCACTCTGCCGTGCGCACAAAAGAACCGATTACAGAAGGTTTCGTATCCCTATTGGAGCCCCTGATCGACACCGTCGTGATCTGTACGATGACCGCTTTGGTGATCATCATCTCCGGACAACTGATCTCTGATCCTGAAACAGGTCTTTACGTGCTTGACGGGGGCGCGATTGCGACCGTTGACGGCAACAGCGGTGTCGCTTTGACCTCAGCGGCGTTCGGATCTGCCATCGGCTGGTTCCCGTATCTGTTGGCACTTGCGGTCATTCTCTTCGCCTTCTCGACCATGATCTCTTGGTCCTACTATGGATTGAAGGCGTGGACATATCTCTTTGGGGAAGGCAAGGGATCGGAGCTGACGTTCAAGATCATCTTCTGTATCTTCATTGTGATTGGTGCAGCGGCAAGTCTTGGTCCGGTAATCGACTTCTCAGATGCAGCGATCTTTGCGATGGCGGTGGTCAACATCACCGGGCTTTACTTCCTGATGTCGATCGTTCGGGCTGAACTCAAATCCTACAGCGATCGCTTGGCCACAGGCGAGATCAGAAAGTTCGCACACTAACTGAAACTTGGAGGGAGGCGACATGATTGCCTCCTTCCACTCTCATCAGACCACTTTAAAGATCGCCAATGACAACAGTGTGTCGTCCGTCGATCTCAAATAAATAAAGAGGATTGGTGGAGCCTAGGGGAGTCGAACCCCTGACCTCTTGCATGCCATGCAAGCGCTCTCCCAACTGAGCTAAGGCCCCGGTTGCAGCGCTTGAACGCTGCGGTGTGGGTCTATGCGGCGGCGCGGATCAATTCAAGCAAAAAATCCGCGCAATCCAAGTGCATCAGGACTCGTCGTCGTCCTCAGAGGCGACGTCCGCCAGCTCGTCCAGGCTGACCGTATCTTCGTCTTCGTCCTCTTCCAGAACGTCATCGCCCAGATCGACATCCGCCTCATCCGCGTCATCATCGTCGTCGAGGATGACAGCATCGTCGTCATCGCTTTCGACCTCTGGCTTGTTGTCTGTGTTTTGCGCGTCAGGCTTATCTGCGCGCATCGTGCGGGATTTACTGCCTGTAAGACTTTCCAACGTGAACTCATGTCCGCAGGAGGGGCAGGTCATCGGATTGTTTTGCAGGTCGTAAAAGCGGGTCGAGCAGCTTGGGCAAACGCGCTTAACGCCCCATTCTTCCTTGGGCATGATCGTCCTCGTATCTCTCTTCGAAAATAGGGTTCGCGCCAGTTGCCACACCGCGCAGGGCGTGTCAAAGGCTTTCCCCCGAAGCGGCCAGATCGGCCTTCCGATTGTGCAAATGGGACGGTAGGTTCTGATTTGCAAGGGCAAACATAAGGGCAGGGTAGATGGCAGAGACCATCAAACTGGGACAGCCGCCGATAGAGGTGACCGTAAAGCAATCCGCGCGGGCGCGGCGGATCTCCCTGCGCGTGTCAGGGTTGGACGGAAAGGTGTCTTTGACCGTGCCCCGTACGGCCAGACGGCGGGATGCACACGCCTTTCTCACTGAAAAAGAGCCTTGGATTCGAAGTCATCTTCAGTCTCGGCCTGATCTTGTGCAAATCGCCGTCGGAACGGAACTGCCCGTCGAAGGTATGCCGCGTCGCGTAGTAATAGGCGATGTCAGGGCACCACAACTGACGGATGCGCAACTGCTGGTCCCGGCCGGGCCCGATAAGGTCGCGTCGCGCTGTTTGGCGTTGCTGAAGGTCACCGCACGGGACCGTTTGGCCAGTGCGTCGCAAAAACACGCCGAAACGCTGGGCCGTCCGTTTCACAAAATCACCCTTCGGGACACGCGATCGCGGTGGGGGTCCTGCACGTCCCAAGGCAACCTGATGTATTCATGGCGGCTGATCCTCGCGCCGCCCGAGGTTCTGGACTATGTCGCGGCTCACGAGGTCGCCCATCTGGCGCATATGGACCACAGCCAGCGCTTCTGGACGGCGGTGGGCGGGCTCTGTCCCGGATATCAGACGCCCCGCGCATGGCTGCGTCGCAATGGGGCCACGCTTCACCGCTATCAGTTCTAGACCGTTGACGGCGTACAGGTTTGTGATCACGTTGCGCGGATGTTGATCCAACATCAAAAGACGGACGCCGCCAGCGCTTTGCCCACCGGGGCGGCCAATGATATGGTGTATCGCAGATTGCGCGGCGAGATCATGCATGGCCAGATCGCACCGGGTTCTGCACTGACGTTACGCGGGATTGGCAAGCGCTTCGATGTCTCCATGACCCCTGCACGGGAAGCCGTGCGCCGGTTGGTGGCGGAGGGGGCGCTGTCCTTGTCGTCTTCTGGGCGGGTTTCGACGCCTGAGCTATCGAACGACCGGATTGAGGAGCTCGCTGCGCTGAGGGCTTTGCTGGAGCCGGAGCTGTCCGCCCGCGCGCTGCCCCGTGCGCATATGGCGCTGATCGAGCGTTTGCAATCGATCAACGGGCAAATCTCTCAGGCCGTCGCAAAACAGGACGCTGTTGGCTACATCAAAAGCAACTTGGACTTCCACCGGACACTTTACTTACGGGCTCAGGCACCTGCCATGCTTGCGATGGCCGAGACCGTCTGGCTTCAGATGGGACCGACGATGCGCAGTCTCTATGCAAAGCTGGAACGTACCGAGATCCCTCGCCATCATAAGCTAATCGTGGCTGCGCTGAAGGCCGGGGATGAGCCCGGCCTGCGCGTCGCTGTCCGGGCCGATGTCACCCATGGGTTGCGCATGCTGGCGCAATAGCGCCAGATATCTAATACCCTGAAAAATCAGGAATGAATTGGTCCGTCACCGCAGGCCAAAGCTGCTTCGCGCACGGCTTCGGAATAGGTCGGGTGCGCGTGGCAGGTGCGGGCGAGGTCTTCGGCGGCGGCACCGAATTCCATCGCGACGCAGACCTCGTGGATCAGATCGCCTGCCATGGGGCCGATGATATGCGCCCCGATAATCCGGTCCGTTTCGGCATCCGCCAGAATTTTGACAAACCCTTCCGCGGCATGGTTGGCCTTGGCACGCCCGTTGCCCATGAAACTGAACTTACCTGCCTTGTATTTATGGCCTGCGTCTTTCAGTTGCGCTTCGGTTTGGCCGACATTCGCGACCTCGGGGTGGGTGTAGATCACACCGGGGATAACCCCATAATTTACATGACCTTTTTGGCCTGCGATGGTCTCCGCAGCGGCCATGCCTTCATCCTCGGCCTTGTGGGCCAGCATGGGACCGTCGATACAATCGCCGATGGCATAAATGCCTTTGATATTGGTTGCCCAGTGACCATCGGTCTTGATTTGGCCGCGGTCTGACATCTCGACGCCGAGCGCCTCAAGACCCAAGCCGTCGGTGAAAGGTTTACGACCGGTGGAGACCAGAACAATGTCCGCGTCTTCCACGTGTTCGCTGTCATCCTTGCGCAGCTTGTAGGTGACTTTGGCCTTGTTTCCCTTGGTCTCCACGCCTTGCACGGCGGCGCCCAATTGGAACTCAAGCCCCTGTTTTGTCAATATTTTCTGGAACTGACGCTGCACCTCGGCGTCCATGCCGGGGGTGATCGTGTCGAGATATTCGATCACCTTCACTTCGGACCCCAGACGTTTGTAGACGGAGCCCAGTTCAAGCCCGATCACGCCTGCGCCGATGACGACCATCTTCTTCGGCACCTTCGACAGTTCCAGCGCGCCGGTGGAGGACACGACGACTTTTTCGTCAATCTCGACGCCGGGCAATGTGGCCACATCCGAGCCTGACGCGATCACGATATTCTTGGCCTCGTGCACGTCGTCGCCAACCCTGACCTTGCCCGCCTCGGGGATGGAGGCCCAGCCTTTGATCCAGTCTATCTTGTTCTTTTTGAACAGAAATTCGATGCCGGAAGTGTTCTGGCCAATAGTCTCCTTCTTGTAGGTCAGCATCTGTTTCCAGTCGACCGAGGGCGCCTTGCCCTTCAGGCCCATCTTGGCGAAGTTATGCTCTGCCTCATGCAGCTGATGGCTGGCGTGCAGCAGCGCCTTGGAGGGGATGCAGCCCACGTTCAGACAGGTGCCGCCCAAGGTCTCCCGCCCTTCGACACAGGCGGTTTTCAGACCCAGTTGCGCGCAGCGGATGGCGCAGACATAGCCCCCCGGGCCGGAGCCGATTATGATGACGTCATAGCTGGACATTGGGGGTCTCCTTCAGGGCGTTTTGGCGTATCGGACTTGTGTCGGACTTTCATCGGACTTCCGTCGGACCTTTTTTCAGATGAGGGCTGCGATGAGCATGATCAAGGTGGCGATGAACCCGACCATCCAGATGACAGAGCGCCACGGCGCCAGCCCCTGGGCATAGGCGGGAATATAGAGGATGCGGGCCACCAGATAGGCATGCGCACACCACTCTGTGACGGGGGAGGATTGGTCGGCGAGTGTGACGACAACAACCGCGATGGTGAAGAGGATCAGTCCCTCGAAATGATTGTCCATCGCCCGCTTGAGCCGTCCGGCCACCCCGCTGAGCGGCAGCGGCTCGTCCCGGGGTCCGGCGGTGGTTTTCGTGCCCAGCTGCAGATTGGCCGGGATGGCCATGAGCACGAACTGCACGACCTGCAACAGGGCGGCGAGGGTCAGGATGTAGAGTTCGGTGGTCATGTGAGCTTGCCTTTGCGTGTCAGAGAATATGACCATCCGATGAGCACGGCATAAATGATACCCCAGATCATCAGAATTCTGGGACTGAAGTTCGCATTCGAGACCGTGGGGTCGTAGAACAAAAGTTGGGGTGCCAGCGCAAACAACCCGTATATTGAAAAAAGGACCGCTGCCGTCACGATGGCCGCCAGGGTCGTTCTTTTCGACAGCTTCCACGCGAAGACCGCCCAGATGACATGCAGCGCGGCAACGATAAGGCTGAGGCCGATCATCGCGCTTGGTCTGACGATTGGCTCAAGACTTCCCCACATGCTGTTCACGGCCTCGAACAGGTTATAGGTCATAGCCAAAGTGACGAGCGCGCAAAACACCAACGTGACCCAGATGCCGAGTGGTTTTGACATGTTCTGGATGACCTTTGCTTGCGGGTTTGAGGTATGCGGGGATGTCGTGTCGGTGGTCATGCGTCGTTTGTCACCTTGGAGTGGTGGGTTAGGTCGCCTAGTTTACTGTTGCTTTATAGCCCTAAGGCAGTTGCGATCTCCGACACTAACCCCCTTCTTTCAGACTGACATGGTTTGCCAGTCTGATACCTTTATTGATCTCAGTAACATACGATACGGGAATGCCTGCTATCTTGCAGATATCCCTAATCGACAGTTCACTAAGAGAGTTCGCATATCTAATGCCAAATAGGTGAATAGTCGTTGCGACCATACCCGCGGAAGCAGAATTGTAATTCGCCTTTAAAATCTGCCCAAATTCCTGTTCAGTCATAATAACCTCACAAATCCATCAGTAACCTTCTGGGATCCTCAAGCGCCTCTTTCACGCGGACCAGAAAGGTTACGGCGCCTTTGCCGTCTACGATGCGGTGGTCGTAGCTCAGGGCCAGATACATCATCGGGCGGATGACGACCTCTCCGCCGATGGCCATGGGGCGGTCCTGAATCTTGTGCATACCCAAGATACCCGATTGCGGCGGGTTCAGGATGGGCGAGGACATGAGCGAGCCGTAGACGCCGCCGTTTGAAATCGTGAAGCTGCCGCCCTGCATCTCGGCCATGCTTAGCTTGCCGTCCCGGGCGCGGGCGCCTTTTTCGGCGATGGCCTTTTCGATGGCCGCAAAGCTCATGCTGTCGGCGTCGCGGATCACCGGCACCACAAGGCCCGTGGGCGTGCCTGCGGCGATGCCCATGTGGACGTAGTTCTTGTATACGATGTCCGTGCCGTCGATCTCGGCGTTGACCTCTGGCACTTCTTTCAGGGCATGGCAGCAGGCCTTGGTGAAGAAGGACATGAAGCCCAGTTTCACGCCGTGTTTCTTCAGGAACAGGTCCTTGTATTCATTGCGCAGCGCCATGACCTCGGTCATGTCGACCTCGTTGTAGGTGGTCAGCATCGCGGCGGTGTTCTGGCTGTCCTTCAGGCGGCGCGCGATGGTCTGGCGCAGGCGGGTCATCTTCACCCGCTCTTCCCGAGCTGCATCATCGGCGGGGACGGGCGCGCGGGGCGGGGCCTTGGCCTCTGGTGCGGCCTGCGTGCTGGCCTGCAGGGCCTTCTGGACGTCCTCTTTCATGATGCGCCCGTCGCGGCCCGTGCCGGTGACCTGATCGGCGCTGAGGTTTTTCTCGGCCATCAGTTTGTTGGCGGAGGGGGCGTTTTCCACGTCCGTGCGACCGGACCCTTGCGGGGCAGGGCTGTCGGCTGGTTTGCTGTCGGCAGCCGGGGCGCTTGCGGCGGCCCCTTCGCCTTGGGTCATAATGGCCAGCTTGCCGCCAGCCTCGACCGTGTCGCCTTCCCCGGCGAGAATTTCGGTAAGGGTGCCGGCCGCTGGGGCGGGGACCTCGACGGAGACCTTGTCGGTTTCCAGCTCGCACAGCATTTCGTCGGCGGCGATGGTGTCGCCTGCTTTCTTGAACCATGTGGACACGGTGGCTTCCGTGACGCTTTCGCCCAAGGTCGGGACCATGATGTCGAGCGCGTCGCCAGAGCCTGATTTGGCGGTGTCCGGTGTTGCCTTGGCGGTGTCGGTTTCTTCCGGTTTTGCCTTGCTGTCTTTCTTGGGCGCCGGCGCGGCATCGCCTTCGCTGACCTGGGCCAGAAGGGCATCGACGCCGACGGTCTCGCCTTCGTCTGCCACTATTTCGGACAGGGTGCCTGCCACGGGGGAGGGCACTTCGACGGTTACCTTGTCGGTTTCCAGCTCGCACAGCATCTCATCGACCGCGACGCTGTCGCCGGGTTTCTTGAACCATGTGGCGACGGTCGCTTCGGTGACGCTTTCACCAAGGGTGGGGACGCGGACTTCGGTCATGGGTTATTTCCCTTTGCCTTTGGATTTCTCGATGGTCAGCGCCTCGTCAACGAGGGCGCTTTGTTGTGCCTTGTGCTGGCTGGCCAGACCCGTCGCGGGTGAGGCTGCTGCGGCCCGACCGACATAGCGGGGGCGCTTGTGCTTGGATTTGGTGCGGCCCAGAACCCATTCGATGTTGGGCTCCATGAAGCTCCATCCGCCTTGGTTCTTGGGTTCTTCCTGACACCAGATCATTTCCGCCTGCGGGAAGCGTTCAAGTTCCTGAACGGCAGAGATGGCCGGGAAGGGGTAGAATTGTTCGAACCGCAGGATGTAGACATCGTCGATGCCGCGGGCGTCGCGTTCTTCCAGCAGATCATAGTAGACCTTGCCCGAGCACATCACGACGCGTTTGATCTTGTTGTCGGCCACCAGCTTGGTGTCGGAGTTGCCGTATTCCGCATCATCCCACAGCACCCGGTGGAAGGACGAGCCTTCGGTGAAATCCTCAGCCTTGGAGATCGCCAGCTTATGGCGCAGCAGCGATTTCGGCGTCATCATGATCAGCGGTTTGCGGAAGGACCGGTGCAGCTGACGGCGCAGGATGTGGAAGTAGTTCGCAGGCGTCGTGCAGTTGGCAACGATCCAGTTGTCGCCGCCGCACATGGTCAGGAACCGTTCCAGCCGGGCCGACGAGTGCTCGGGGCCCTGACCTTCGTAGCCGTGCGGCAGGAGGCAGACCAGACCGGACATGCGCAGCCACTTGCTTTCGCCGGAACTGATGAACTGATCGAACATGATCTGCGCGCCGTTGGCAAAGTCGCCAAACTGCGCTTCCCACAAAACCAGCGCGTTGGGTTCCGCCAGTGAGTAGCCATATTCGAAGCCCAGAACCGCGTATTCCGAGAGCATGGAGTCGATAACTTCGTACTGGGACTGGCCCGCGCGGATGTGGTTGAGCGGGTAGTAGCGTTCTTCGGTGTCTTGGTTGATCAAGGCCGAGTGGCGCTGGCTGAATGTGCCCCGCGCACTGTCCTGACCGGACAGACGAACGGGATAACCTTCTGTCAAAAGCGAACCAAATGCCAGCGCTTCGCCTGTTGCCCAGTCGAAACCCTTTCCATTTTCGAACATTTTGGACCGTGACTCCAAAAGGCGTCCGATGGTCTTATGAACAGGGAAGCCCTCGGGTGGGACGGTCAGGGCCTTACCGATCTCGGCCATTGTCTCGCTGGAAATCGCGGTCGCGCCGCGCTGGTAGTCGTCGGTGTGGCGGTCCAGATGGGACCACTTGCCGTCCAGCCAGTCGGCCTTGTTGGGTTTGTAGTCCTTGCCCGACTCAAACTCTTCGTTCAAATGGGCCTGAAACGCGGCTTTCATGTCTTCGATCTCACCCTCGGGGATGAGGCCATCCTTGACCAGCCGTTCGGTGTAGAGCGTCAGCGTGGTCTTGTGCTTCTTGATCTGCTTGTACATCAGCGGGTTCGTGAACATGGGCTCGTCGCCCTCGTTATGGCCGAACCGGCGATAGCAGATGATGTCGAGCACCACGTCCTTGTGGAATTTCTGGCGGAACTCGATGGCGACCTTCGCCGCGTGGACCACGGCCTCGGGATCATCGCCGTTCACGTGGAAAATCGGCGCCTCCACCATCAGGGCGATGTCCGTGGGATATGGGCTGGAGCGCGAGAAATGCGGCGCGGTCGTGAAGCCGATCTGGTTGTTGACGACGATATGGATCGTGCCGCCCGTGCGGTGGCCTTTCAGGCCGGACAGACCGAACCCCTCGGCCACGACGCCCTGACCCGCAAAGGCCGCGTCCCCGTGCAGCAGCACCGGCAGGCAGGTTGTCCGGTCGGTGTCGTTGTTCTGGTCCTGCTTGGCGCGGGCCTTGCCTAGAACGACCGGATTGACCGCCTCCAGGTGGGACGGGTTCGCGGTCAGCGACAGATGGACGATGTTGCCGTCAAATTCCCGGTCCGAGGACGCGCCAAGGTGGTACTTCACATCGCCTGAGCCGTCGACGCTTTCGGGTTTGAAGCTGCCGCCCTGAAATTCGTTGAAGATCGCCTTGTAGGGTTTGCCCATCACATTGGCGAGCACACTCAGACGTCCCCGGTGGGGCATGCCGATCACGATATCCTCGACGCCAAGGGCACCGCCGCGTTTGATGATCTGTTCCATTGCCGGGATCAGGCTTTCGCCACCGTCCAGACCGAACCGCTTAGTGCCGGTGTATTTGACGTGGAGGAATTTTTCGAACCCCTCCGCCTCGACCAGTTTGTTCAGGATCGCGCGACGGCCTTCACGGGTGAAGTGAATTTCCTTGCCCAACCCCTCGATCCGTTCTTTCAGCCAGCCGGCCTGTTCCGGGTCCGAGATGTGCATGTATTGCAGGGCAAACGTGCCGCAATAGGTCCGCTCGAGGATGGCGATGATCTCACGCATCGAAGCCGTTTCCAGCCCCAGCACGTTGTCGATGAAGATCGGACGGTCCATGTCGGCCTCGGTGAAACCGTAGGATTTCGGGTCCAGCTCCGGATGTGGCACCGGCTCTTTCATCCCAAGCGGGTCCAGATCGGCGGCCAGATGCCCGCGGATCCGGTAGGCCCGGATGATCATAATAGCGCGGATGCTGTCCAGAACGGCGGCGCGGATCTGCGTGTCGGTTACCTGAACGCCGGCTTCTTCCGCCTTGCCCTTGATTTTTTGTGCGACCTCGCCTGCGTCCTTGGTGTCCGCAGGCCATTGGCCGTCCAGGGCAGACGTCAGATCGTCTGCTGGCATCGGCGGCCAGTCCGTGCGCGCCCAGGAGGGGCCTTCTGCCTCGCGTTTCACATCCGTGTCCGCATCGCCCAGTGCCGCAAAAAACGCCCGCCAGCCTTCGTCGACCGCGTTGGGATCGTTGGCGTAGCGCGCATAAAGCTGTTCTAGGTATTCCGCATTGTGCCCCTGCATGAAGGAGGAGGCATGGAACTGGTCGTTGGGGGAGTGTTCGGTCATGGGGTTACCTCCATTGGAGAGAGAGCTAGAGCGTCGGATGCGGATGGACCTGTCAGCATCCAGAATGCGCTTAACTTGGCTATGGTCCATAGGATTGCATAGAACAGGAAGACAAGGGGGTCCGAATGATACGTATCATCCGCGATGATCGTGTCTAAGACGGCGTTGAAGAAGAACAGGACGGGGCTGAGGATCAGGATCCACCAGACCCATTTGCCCTGATCCCGCATGCGTCGAACCGCCGCCGCGTGCAGTGGAACAAGGCTTGCCACCCAAACCAACAGCCCCAGCAGAGGACTGATATCCAAGGCGATCCACATGGCAACGCTGACAACGGCCCAGAACCACCAGAACTCACCGCGGGACGCCTCGCCCGAAAATGTCGCGTATTTGCGCAGGCAGGTTTTTGTGGCGTTGATCGGGCCCATCACTGCGCCTCCGCGTCAAAGCTGTTGGATGTCACCAGAACAGAATTTGCGGTCACGGGGGTGTCCAGCTTTTCGGACAGGGTTTCGGTGTTCAGAAGTGTCAGCGTGGCGTCCGCGCCGGGGGCTGCGGTCAGCGGGTTGCCTGCAGGCAGGGGCAGGAAGTCCGGCTGCGGTCCGGCAGGCAGGGTGATAGCGGCCAGCGCGCTGAGCGTCGTGGCTTCCGAAAGGGACGCGCGACAGGTGATCAGGCGCATGTTGGGCGTGGGGGCCTGCCACGCCAGAAGCAGTGTTTCAGGCTGGTCCTCGGTGGTTCGGGTCAGGATGCGGGTCTTGCTCTGGTCGATATCGACCTTGCGGGCGAACCCCGCGACGGTTTTGCGCTGTAGATCAAGGATCGCCTGCAGCGTCTCACCGCCCGTATCGCCCGTAAAGTAGAACACCAGCTGGGGCCAGACCAGTTGCTCGGCCACAATCTCGGGCAGGGGTCGTTCGTCCACGACGGCCCAGCCTTCGCCGGACAGGGCCGCAACTGCGTCCTCTACGGCCGCGGCCTTGGTGTGACAGGCAGCGATGGTCGCATCGATGCTTTGTGCCAAGCCGGCAGACGCCGCCAGAACGGTGCCAAGCGCGAAGCCCGTTATGGCGGTTAAGCGGATCATTGGTCGGTCGCCTTGGTCATTGCGGCACCTCGTGAGAATCAGGCCCATATTCGTTGGGGCCGGATTCAGAGGGATGAAGCGCAAGAATAAATGGCGTAAGCATTCCAACTGCTAAAAGAAGCATTGCAATCGTGGTTGGTACATCTGAATTCCCGAACGCTGCAAGAATCAGAATTGCGACCGCCGCCAAAAAAGTAAAAACTGGTGTGATTGCTAGAATACCGCGGAAGCCGACATCGTGCATCCGTCTCCAACCTACAGCTATAAGCGGGACGAATATAACCGCTGCCGCCCCTAACATGAGAGGTCCAGCGTGCAGTGCTATCGTGATTTTTAGACCACTATCCGTCTCGTGTCGTAGACTTATCCAATAGATACTATTTGGGAATACTGACAACTCGATCCGTCGTATCAGTGATATGATCGAAGCCGACAACGCAAAAAACCACCAGAATTCCGACCGCGAGGCGCGGCCGGAAAACGTGACATACTTCCGAAAACAGGTTTTGACCGACTGGATTGGGGTCATGGTCGCGCCTCGCCCTCGGAACCTATGCGTGGTCCGTTCGACATTTGCCCTAGCCAATCGCCTTCAGAACGGCCTCGCCGAGGCCTGCGGGGCTGTCGGCGACAACGATGCCTGCGGCTTGCATGGCTTCGATCTTGTCATCCGCGCCGCCCTTGCCGCCTGCCACGATGGCACCCGCGTGGCCCATGCGGCGTCCGGGAGGGGCTGTGCGGCCAGCAATGAAGCCCGCGGTGGGCTTCCAACGGCCTTTCTTTTTCTCGTCCGCGAGGAACTGAGCGGCTTCCTCTTCGGCGCTGCCGCCGATCTCGCCGATCATGATGATCGACTGCGTCTCGTCATCGGCCAGGAACCATTCCAGCACATCGATATGCTCGGTTCCCTTGATCGGGTCGCCGCCGATGCCCACGCAGGTGGATTGGCCAAGACCCACATCGGTGGTCTGCTTGACCGCCTCGTAGGTCAGTGTGCCCGAGCGGCTGACGACGCCGACGCTGCCGCGTTTGTGGATGTGGCCCGGCATGATGCCGATCTTGCAGGCGTCCGGCGTGATGACACCGGGGCAGTTCGGCCCGATCAGGATCGTGTCGGAGCCTTCGAGCGCGCGCTTGACCTTCATCATGTCGAGGACCGGGATCCCTTCCGTGATGCAGCAGACCAGCGGAATCTCGGCATCGATGGCCTCAAGGATCGAGTCCGCGGCGAAGGGCGGGGGCACGTAGATGACGGAGGCATTCGCGCCGGTTTCGTGCACCGCCTCGTGGCAGGAGTTGAAGACCGGCAGGTCCAGATGGCTCTGCCCGCCTTTGCTGGGTGTCACACCGCCGACCATCTTGGTGCCGTAAGCAATGGCTTGCTCGGAATGGAACGTGCCCTGAGAGCCGGTAAAGCCCTGACAGATCACTTTGGTGTTTTCGTCGATGAGGACTGCCATTTTTGTGGCTCCTTCGCTAGCTATCTAATTTGTTGGAGTTCGATGGACGAGTATATTGGTCCAGCGGTTTGTGTGGGCTTTGGTCCTGAGACGATGTATACCTTCCGTCCCGCGACTGGTTTCTCTGCACGTAATGTTGTTCTCGAAGAATTTCTGCGTACGCTGTAAGTAGTCGTCCTGCCGATGTATTTCTCCGCCATAAGGCTTTGGATTTCCTCAACTTCGCCAACCGAAACACTTGTCGTCGTCACGTAGCAGTAGTCATATTTAGCTTTGCCCAGCGAAACAAACTCAGAAGTTGTGGTACCCGTGACAGCGTATATCCAGTTTGGTTCGCTGAAATACCGGGTTCCTCCTTCGGATGTATCTGAGATTCGCTCTAAATCAGAGCTTTCGAGAAGACTTGTTGATTTGGCAGGGTTTCCTAAGCCAGCCATACAAACAGTCTCGAAGAGCATTTTGACCTCTTGGAACGCGCTACGCTGCGCAACAGGCGTGGTGGCACAACCCGCTACGAAACCAACGGCAACCAAGGAGTAAGCAAGGGTTTTCATTCGTTCAGCCTTAGAGAAGTTGAGAACCATGTGCCGACTGAATAGAGGGTTGTTGAATAACGCATCTCCGTCAGACCAAATTTACCCTTTCACCGCCTTAACGATCTTTTCAGCGCCGTCCTTGAGGTTATCGGCAGCGATGACGTCGACGTCGGAGTTGTTGATGATGTCCTTGCCCTGCTGGACATTCGTGCCTTCCAGGCGGACGACGAGGGGCACTTTCAGGCCCACTTCTTTCACGGCGGCCACGACGCCCTCGGCGATCACGTCACAGCGCATGATGCCGCCGAAGATGTTCACGAGGATGCCTTTGACCTGAGGGTCGGACGTGATGATCTTGAAGGCTTCGGTGACCTTTTCCTTGGTTGCGCCGCCGCCCACGTCGAGGAAGTTGGCAGGCTCGGCGCCGTAAAGCTTGATGATGTCCATCGTGGCCATCGCCAAACCCGCGCCGTTGACCATGCAGCCGATCTCGCCGTCCAGCGCGATATAGTTCAGGTCGTATTTGGAGGCGGCCAGTTCCTTGGGGTCTTCCTCTGTCTCGTCGCGCAGGGCGGCGATATCCTCGTGGCGGTAGACCGCATTGCCGTCAAAGCCCATCTTGGCGTCGAGGCATTTCAGGTCGCCCTCATCGGTGACGATCAGGGGGTTGATCTCAAGCATTTCGGCGTCTTTTTCGACGAAGAGCTTGTAGAGCGTGCCCATCAGTTGGACGCATTGCTTCACCTGCTTGCCTTCGAGGCCCAGCATGAAGGCGATGCGGCGCCCGTGGAACGGCTGATAGCCCGTGGCCGGATCAACGGAAAAGCTGAGGATTTTCTCAGGGGTCTCGGCAGCGACCTCCTCGATGTCCATGCCGCCCTCGGTGGAGCAGACGAACGAAATGCGGGAGGTTTGGCGGTCGACGAGCAGGGCCAGATAGAGTTCTGTCTCGATACCGGAGCCGTCTTCGATGTAGATGCGGTTGACCTGCTTGCCGACGGGCCCGGTCTGGTGCGTAACCAAGGTGCGGCCCAGCATTTTCTTGGCTTCCTCGGCGGCTTCCTCGACCGATTTGGTCAGGCGCACACCGCCTTTTTCGCCCGCGTCGGCCTCCTTGAAGGAGCCCTTGCCGCGTCCGCCCGCATGAATTTGCGCCTTAATCACCCAGAGCGGGCCGTCCAGTTCGCCAGCCGCGGTTTTGGCGTCTTCTGCGCGGGTCACGACACGACCGTCCGACACAGGGGCGCCGTAGCTGCGCAACAAAGCCTTCGCTTGGTATTCATGAATGTTCACGGCCGCATCTCCATATAACGTCAGTTCATGCTGTGTTGGCATGCCGCGGGATGCAGATGAACTGTTATTTTGCTGACTCCGCCGAAAAAGCGACATTTGTGATCACAGGAAAAAATGGTGTGATCACAAGGCGCTGCATTTTACGGGAATCTTAAACGTCTGGCGGATTTCGCTGCTGCCGCAGGCCTTCGGTCTTTGATGCATAGACGTGTCAAATCCGAGGGATATCTACGGGGTCTTCAGCTTGCGTAGTCGTCAATCAGGGGCGTGGGCTTGGCGAATTGCAAAAGGTCCGCCTGATCGTTGATCCTGATCTGGTTGCCGTTCACCTCTACCCCATAGGGCTGAAGACCTTTCAGGGCGCGGCTCAGGTTCTCGGGCGTCATCCCCAGGAACGACGCAAGCCTGCGCTTTTCGATCTGAAGTTCGAACTCGGCTGCGCCGTTCACCCGGTCTTGTTGGCGCAAAAGATAGTTCGCAAGACGCTCCAGGGAGGTGCGCAGCTTCAGATCCTTTTGCGATTTGATGACAGAGCGATAGCACTGTGCAAGTTCGGTCACGATAGCCCGTGCGAAGATATGATCCGTGTCGAAGACAGCGCGGACATCAGAGCTGGGGATCAGCGCGATCCGGCTTTTCTCAAGCGTTTTCGCCGCCATCAAATAGGGCGCGTCCTTGATCGTTGCTGCCAGAATGAATGTCGAGATGGGCCGAACCGTCGCCATCGTGGTCTCGCGCCCGTTCCATGTGGACGTCAGTTCGACGGAGCCGGACAGGACAACGTGGAGAAAATCGCTGGGCTCCCCTTCACTGATCAATTCCACCTGTGGCGGGAAATTCTGCACATAGGTGCCGCGCATCAGGGCTTCGAAATGATCCGCGTCCATATCCACGAACAGATGCAATGCACGGATATACGCGCGGTAAGACTCGGGCATCGTGAGGCACGCCTGTTTCACTCAGATTAGCATTTATCAATTTCTTTCTTGATAAATGTCAAGGATCGGTTTGATGGGTGCCTCCGGCTCCCTTGATCATGCCACGGCTGTCACACGACATATTTCTGTAAGTCATTTATTTTACTACATAAATCGGAATTTCTTGATCTGAATCAAGCTGCCGGGGCCGGACCGTCCGGATATTTGCCTCAATGCGCTTCATCGAAATCAGCGCAAACGACCGGAGGGGACATCCGATGGAACTACAAAACAAGGCCACCGCTTTGTGGTCGAACTTTCTGAACGTAAAAATGGTGCAGATCAGAACCTTCCACATGACGTGGTTCGCATTCTTTTCCTGCTTCTTTGCATGGTTTGGTATTGCGCCCTTGATGAGCGTGGTCCGCGATGAGTTGGGCCTGACGCCCGACCAGATTGGTTGGGCTATCATCGGCTCGGTCTCGATGACGATCTTTGCGCGCCTGTTCATTGGCTGGCTTTGCGACCGGATCGGGCCGCGTAAATCCTACACCTGGCTTCTCTTGATCGGTGCCTTGCCCGTGATGGGCATTGGCCTTTCGCAGAGCTTCGAGACGTTCCTGCTGTTCCGCGTTCTCATTGGCGGGATCGGGGCGGCTTTCGTGATCACCCAATACCATACCTCTGTGATGTTCGCCCCCAACGTGGTGGGGCAGGCGAACGCAACGTCGGCGGGTTGGGGAAATCTGGGCGGCGGTGTCACCCAGTTCGTCATGCCTTTGCTGTTTTCCGTGATGGTCGTGGGCTTTGGCTTCTCGGAGGCCGTTGGCTGGCGCTTGTCGATGGTTGTCGTCGGCGTGATCATCTTCCTGACCGGCATCGCCTATTATTTCCTGACCCAGGATGCGCCGGACGGCAATTTCGACGAGCTGCGCGCACAGGGCAAGATGGAGGAACAGAAGAACGTCACCGGCAATTACATGCACGCCCTGAAAGACCCGCGTGTCTGGGTTTTGTTCGTGATCTACGGCTCGTGCTTCGGCATCGAGTTGACCGTCAACAATGTCGCCGCGCTGTATTTCATGGATTACTTCGATCTGTCGCTTGTGACGGCTGGCTTCGTTGCGGCGTCTTTCGGGTTGATGAACATCTTCGCGCGGACACTCGGAGGGTTATTCGGGGACAATTTCGGGGCGCTTTGGGGTCTGAAGGGCCGCGCGTTCTGGTTGTTCATCTGTCTGTTCTTTGAAGGCTGCGCGCTGATGGTCTTCAGCCAAATGAATGTGCTGTTTGTCGCGCTTCCGTCCCTGATCGTCTTCTCGCTGTTCACGCAAATGGCCGAAGGCGCGACCTACTCTGTGGTGCCGTTCATCAACAAAAAAGCACTTGGCGCGGTGGCCGGAGTTGTTGGCGCAGGCGGGAACGCAGGTGCGGTTCTGGCGGGCTTTCTGTTCAAGAACGTCATCGATTGGTCCGAGGCCTTCTTCATTCTTGGCGTCGTCGTGACCTGCGCGTCCTTTCTTGCCTTCTTTGTCCGGTTCTCGACCCGGCAGGAAGACGAAGAGCGCGCCAACTTTGCCGCCGCCAACATCGAAACGCTGCGCGCCCGTGCCGAGAAGGCAAACGCCGCGCTGGAAGAAGGCTTGATTGCGGTCGCCCAGAAGAACGGCGCGCAACCGGCTGAATGATTTTCGAACCCGGCGGGCCGGTGAGCGGCCCGCGATATCAAAGAACGCCGATACGGGAGGATCCCACCATGGCGACGACTGCAACCCCTCCGGCCAACACCGGTTACCTGCTGACCGACTGGCGGCCCGAAGATCCGCAATTCTGGGAGAGCGAAGGCAAGCGCATCGCGACCCGCAACCTGTGGATTTCAATCCCGAACCTGCTGCTGGCCTTTTCGGTCTGGATGGTCTGGTCCGTCGTGGTGGCAAAGATGCCTGCCATCGGCTTCGACTTTTCCGTGGGCGAACGGTTCTGGCTTGCCGCCCTGCCGGGACTGTCCGGGGCGACTTTGCGCATCTTCTACAGTTTCATGGTTCCGATCTTTGGCGGGCGGAAGTGGACGGCGCTGTCGACCGCGTCGCTTTTGCTGCCTGCGCTTGGCATCGGCTTCGCGGTTCAAAACCCCGAGACAAGCTATGCCACATTCCTGACCCTCGCGTTGATGTGCGGCTTTGGCGGCGGCAACTTTGCATCCTCCATGGCAAACATTGCCTTCTTCTATCCCAAGAAAACCAAGGGCAACGCGTTGGCGCTGAATGCAGGTCTCGGCAATCTTGGTGTGTCGGTCATGCAGTTCGTGGTGCCGCTGGTGATCACGATGGGGGTGTTCGGCGCCATTGGCGGCGCGCCTCAGCAATTGTCTGACGGCGGGCAGCTGTTCATCCAGAATGCGGGCTTCATCTGGGTGCCATTCCTCGTGCTCAGCGCGATTGCGGCGTGGTTCGGCATGAATGACATCGCCGATGCGCAGTCTTCGTTCAAAGAGCAGTCGATCATCTTCAGCCGCAAGCACAACTGGATCATGTGTGTCCTCTATACCGGCACGTTTGGCAGCTTCATCGGCTATGCGGCGGGCTTTCCACTGCTGATGAAAACGCAGTTCCCCGAGGTGGATGTGCTGCAATACGCCTTTCTTGGTCCACTTGTCGGCGCGCTGAGCCGGGCGGCCACGGGCTGGGTGTCCGACAAGTTTGGCGGCGGGCGTGTCACCTTCTGGACCTTCCTTGCAATGATCGTGGCGGTCTTCGGTGTGCTGCAGTTCCTGCCGTCCGAGGCCGTGCCGACCGGTAATTTCTGGGGCTTTTTCGTTTGCTTCATGGCGCTGTTTTTCCTGACCGGCGTGGGCAACGCATCTACATTTCAGATGATCCCGTCGATCATGCGGCAGGAAGTGCCACGCTTGATGCCGACCCTGGATGACACGGCGACGCTGAAGCAATCCGAGCGCGAGAGCGCGGCGATCATCGCATTTACGTCGGCGATTGCGGCCTACGGCGCCTTCTTCATTCCGAAGCTCTACGGCACCTCGATTGCGGTGACAGGGGCGCCCAACGGTGCGCTCTGGGTGTTCCTTGGCTTCTACGCCGTGTGCGCCGTGATTTGCTGGATCTTCTACAGCCGCACATCCGCGCCGGTTCCTTGCTGAGCCCCAAGACAAACGCCGCGCCGCCCGAGGGGCGGGGTGGTTCCCCCAACAAGGAGATGATGACATGAGCCATTTGCTCGACAGATTGAACTTTCTCCAGTCGACCACGCTGGAGCAGTTCTCGAACGGTCACGGCCAGGTCACCCGCGAAAACCGCGACTGGGAAGACACCTATCGCAACCGGTGGCGGCACGACAAAGTGGTTCGCTCGACCCATGGGGTGAATTGCACGGGGTCCTGCAGTTGGAAGATCTACGTCAAGTCCGGGATCGTGACATGGGAGACCCAGCAAACCGATTACCCGCGCACCCGCGCCGATCTGCCCAACCATGAGCCACGCGGTTGCGCCCGCGGTGCAAGCTACAGTTGGTATTTGTATTCCGCCAACCGTGTGAAGAACCCGCTGGTCCGGGGCCGCCTGATGAAGATCTGGCGCAAGATGCGCGAAACCATGGGGCCGATCGCGGCATGGACCAAGCTTCAGGCTGACCCTGTCCTGCGCGCCTCTTATGTCGAGACGCGCGGCAAGGGTGGGTTTGTCCGAGCCACGTGGGATGAGGCAACCGAGATCACGGCGGCGGCCAACGCGTATACCGCCAAGACTTACGGCCCGGACCGGGTCTTCGGGTTCTCGCCGATCCCGGCGATGTCGATGGTCAGTTATGCCGCCGGGTCGCGGTATCTGTCCTTGATGGGCGGCGTCTGCATGTCTTTCTACGACTGGTACTGTGATTTGCCCCCGGCCTCGCCGATGACATGGGGCGAGCAGACGGACGTCCCGGAAAGCGCCGATTGGTACAACGCGGGCTATCTGCTGCTCTGGGGCTCCAACGTGCCGCAAACGCGGACCCCCGATGCGCATTTCTACACCGAGGCCCGCTACAAAGGCACCAAGTCCGCAGTCATCTGCCCGGACTATTCCGAGGCTGCCAAGTTTGGGGATGTCTGGCTGAACGCCAAGCAGGGCACCGATGCCGCGCTGGCGATGGCGTTTGGGCACGTGATCCTGCGGGAATTCCATTTGGACCGTCAGTCGGAGTATTTTGAGGCGTATACCCGCAAGTATTCCGACTTCCCGATGCTGGTGAAGCTGGAGGAGAAAGGCGGGCAGATGGTTCCCGGTCGCTTCCTGCGGGCCGATGATCTGGATGGCAAACTGGGGGAAGACAACAATCCCGCTTGGAAAACCGTCGCCTTTGACGGCGTATCCGGCGGGTTGGTCGCGCCCAATGGGTCGATTGGCTATCGTTGGGGTGAGGATGGCGAGTGGAACCTTGAGGAAAAGGCGAGTGAAGCCGACACCAGTCTCAAGACCTCTTTCATTCTTGAGGAGGACCATGACGACGTTGTTGGCGTCGATTTCCCGTATTTCGGTGGCGAGGCCTATGGGCAGTTCAAGACCGATGCCGATCACCCCGATGTCCTGACCCGCAACATTCCCGTCAAGCGGATCAAGACGGCCGAGGGCGAGATTGCCGTGGCCACGGTGTTTGATCTGTTCTGTGCCAATTACGGGCTTGATCGGGGGCTGAACGGGCAGTGGGTCACCAGTGACTACGCCGACGACATGCCGGGTACACCGGCTTGGGCCGAGAAAATCACGGGCGTGCCTGCCGACAAGATCATCCATGTCGCGCGTGAGTTCGCAGACAATGCCGAGAAGACCAAGGGCAAGTCGATGATCATCATCGGCGCCGCGATGAACCACTGGTTTCACATGGACATGAACTATCGCGGTGTCATCAACATGCTGGTCATGTGCGGCTGTGTCGGCCAGTCCGGCGGCGGCTGGGCGCATTATGTGGGGCAGGAAAAACTGCGACCCCAGACCGGCTGGCAACCTCTGGCCTTCGCGCTGGATTGGAGCCGTCCGCCGCGGCACATGAACTCGACCTCTGCGTGGTATGCCCACACGGATCAGTGGCGCTACGAGACATTGAGAGCCGACGAGATCCTGTCGCCCACGGCGCCGGAGGGCGATTGGGACATCAGCCTGATCGACTACAACATCCGGGCAGAGCGCATGGGCTGGTTGCCATCTGCCCCGCAGCTCAAGACCAACCCGCTTGAGGTGGCCAAGGCCGCGCAGGCGGCGGGTAGGGACATCCCGGCCTACGTCGCTGAAAACCTCAAGTCCGGCGATTTGGAAATGGCCTGCGAGGATCCGGACAACCCGGCCAACTGGCCACGGAACCTGTTTGTCTGGCGCTCCAACCTGCTGGGCTCCAGCGGCAAGGGGCATGAGTACTTCCTCAAGCACCTTCTGGGCACCGACAACGGAGTCATGGGTAAGGATCTGGGTGAAGAGGGCGCGCAACTGCCGAAGGAAGCCAAGTGGCACGACGATGCGCCGCGCGGCAAGCTGGACCTGCTGGTGACCATCGATTTCCGGATGAGCACAACATGCGTTTACTCGGACATCGTTCTGCCAACGGCCAGTTGGTACGAAAAAGACGACATGAACACGTCGGACATGCATCCGTTCATCCACCCGCTGCAGGCTGCTGTGGATCCGGCCTACGAGTCAAAATCCGACTGGGACATCTTCAAATCCATCGCGAAGAAGTTTCAGGAAATCGCACCGGGGTATCTGGACAAGGAAACCGATATCGTCGCGCTGCCAATCCTTCATGACACACCCGCCGAGATTGCTCAGGATCAGGTAAAGGACTGGAAGAAAGGCGAATGCGACCTGATCCCCGGCAAGACCGCACCTGCATTTGTAGCTGTGGAACGCGATTATACCGCGATCTATGACCGTTTTACCGCGCTTGGGCCTTTACTGGACAAGCTGGGGAACGGCAGCAAAGGCATCAGCTGGGACACTCAGGAAGAGATTGACAACCTGTCTGCGCTGAACGGGGTGCAACCGGAGGGCGCGGCGGCGGGTCGGCCCAAGATCGATACGGCGATTGATGCCTGCGAGGTTATCTTGATGCTGGCGCCAGAGACCAACGGCAACGTTGCCGTCAAAGCCTGGAACGCTCTGGGCAAGGCCACGGGGCGCGCCCACGCGCATCTGGCTGCGGGTGAGCATCACCAGAAAATCCGCTTCCACGATATTGCGGCGCAACCGCGCAAGATCATCTCCAGCCCCACATGGTCGGGGATCGAAAGCGACAAGGTCAGCTACAATGCGGGCTACACCAATGTGCACGAGTTGATCCCGTGGCGGACCCTGACCGGGCGACAACAGCTCTATCAGGATCACCTGTGGATGCGCGCGTTCGGGGAAGGGTTCATGTCCTACCGACCGCCGGTTGATTTGAAGACGATCACCGAGGATGTGCAGGACGATGGCGACAACCTTGTGCTGAACTTCATCACGCCGCACCAGAAATGGGGCATTCATTCCACCTATACCGACAATCTGCTGATGCTGACGCTCAACAGAGGCGGTCCGGTGATCTGGATCAGTGAGAACGACGCCCGATCTGCCGGTATTGTCGATAATGACTGGGTGGAGTTGTACAACACCAACGGCGCTTTGACGGCGCGGGCGGTGGTGTCTCAGCGGATCAAGGACGGCACGACGTTCATGTATCACGCTCAGGAAAAGATCGTGAACACACCCGGCTCCGAAAAGACGGGACATCGGGGCGGCATCCACAACTCCGTCACCCGTGCGGTCCTGAAGCCCACTCACATGATCGGCGGCTACGCCCAGCAGTCCTACGGGTTCAATTACTACGGCACCGTGGGGTCGAACCGGGATGAGTTCGTCGTTGTCCGGAAAATGAAGACCATTGACTGGCTTGACCGCGAAAAGAGCTGGAACGCACCTGCACAGGAGGCAGCAGAATGAGAGTCCGCGCGCAAATCGGCATGGTGCTGAACCTCGACAAATGCATCGGGTGTCACACATGCTCCGTCACCTGCAAGAACGTCTGGACCAGCCGGGATGGCGTCGAATACGCCTGGTTCAACAACGTGGAGACCAAACCCGGCACCGGCTATCCGACGGATTGGGAAAATCAGGACCGCTGGAAGGGCGGTTGGGAGCGCACGAAGGCGGGTAAGCTGCAACCCAAGCAGGGCAGCAAGTGGCGGATCCTGTCCAACATCTTCGCCAACCCGTCGATGCCTGAGATCGATGATTATTACGAGCCGTTCGACTTCGATTACGACCACCTGAAATCCGCGCCCGAGATGGAAGCGTTCCCCACGGCGCGTCCGCGATCCAAGATCACGGGCGAGCGGATCCAGAAGATCGAGAAAGGCCCCAACTGGGAGGAAATTCTGGGCGGCGAATTCTCGAAACGCTCTGCGGATTACAACTTCGACGGCATCCAGAAGGAGATTTACGGAGAGTACGAGAACACCTTCATGATGTACCTGCCGCGGCTGTGCGAACACTGCCTGAACCCGGCCTGTGCGTCGTCCTGCCCGTCGGGCGCGATCTACAAACGCGAAGAGGACGGCATCGTCCTGATTGATCAGGAGAAATGTCGCGGCTGGCGGATGTGCGTCTCGGGCTGCCCCTACAAAAAGATCTATTACAACTGGTCCTCCGGAAAATCTGAAAAATGCACGCTTTGCTATCCGCGGATCGAGAGCGGCAATCCAACGGTCTGTTCCGAGACCTGCGTGGGGCGCATCCGCTACCTGGGCGTGATGCTCTATGATGCCGACAGGATCGAAGATGCGGCAAACATGGAGAGCGAGCAGGATCTCTATGACGCGCAGCTTGGGGTCTTCCTTGATCCCAGCGATCCGGTAGTGATCGAAACGGCCCGTGCCGACGGCATCCCGGAAGACTGGATCACGGCCGCGCAGGCCAGTCCGATCTGGAAGATGGCGATGGAGTGGAAGGTTGCTTTTCCCCTGCATCCTGAATACCGGACCCTGCCGATGGTGTGGTACATCCCGCCGCTCAGCCCGATCCAGAACGCCGCCGAAGCAGGTGCGATCGGGACGCGCGAGGGGATGCCAGACGTCAAAAACCTGCGCATTCCGGTCAGATATCTCGCCAACATGTTGACCGCCGGGGACGAGGCCCCCGTGGTCACCGCGCTGGAACGGATGCTGGCGATGCGATCCTACATGCGGTCCAAGACCATCGAAGGTGTCATTGACGAAGGCATCGCGGCCCGTGTGGGACTGTCGGGGCGGGTCATTGAGGACATGTACAAGATCATGGCCCTTGCCGATTACGAGGATCGGTTTGTGATCCCGACAACACACCGCGAACAGGTCGAGGAAGCGTATGATTTGCGCGGCGGCTGCGGGTTTACTGACAGCAACGGATGCTCGACCGGCATCTCGACGGGCTCGCTGTTCGGCGGCGCCAAGAAACCCCTCAAAATGCCAACGGAGGTACAGTAAAATGGACCGTACGCTCAAAGCACTTTCTCTCATTCTCAGTTACCCGACGCGCGAGCTGCAGCATGCCATGCCCGAGATCAGTGCCGTTCTGGCCTCGGACACGCGATTGACAGCAGCAGCGCGCCGGGCGTTGCGGCCGCTGGTGGAGGAGCTGGCTGGCCGCGACATCTATGATCTTGAAGAACAGTTCGTGCTGCTCTTTGACCGGTCGCGGACCCTGTCGCTCAATCTCTTTGAGCATGTGCACGGTGAAAGCCGGGACCGCGGGGGCGCGATGGTGTCCCTGATCGAGACCTACCGTGATGGCGGTTTCGATCCGGCGACCTCGGAACTTCCCGATCATCTGCCGGTGTTGCTGGAGTTCCTGTCGACACGGCCCTTTGCGGACGCCAAAGAGACTCTGGCCGATGCGGCCCACATCTTCGAGGCTCTGAACGCGCGCCTTGTCCGACGTGAAAGCCCCTATGGCGCCGTCTTCGCCTGTCTTCTGCAACTGGCTGGCGTCAGGGCGGATGAGAAGACCGTGGCGGATATGCTGGCCCAGCCAGATGACGACCCGACCGATCTGGACGCTCTGGATGAGGTCTGGGAGGAAAGCGAAGTTCTTTTTGGACCCGATCCGAACGCGGGCTGCCCGCAAGCGCGCGACATGCTGGCGCGTATGGACACCCCCCTCACCCCCGAACCCGCGTCCCATGCGGCCGAATAAGGAGACTGGGCAATGTTTCTAGACATCGACTATTTCATCTTCGGTATCATGCCATATATCGCGCTGACTGTTCTGATCGTGGGGTCCATCGCGCGCTATGAACGAGACCCGTTCACGTGGAAATCCTCGTCCAGCCAGCTGCTGCGCCGCCGGCAATTGTTCTGGGGCTCGGTCCTGTTTCACGTGGGCATCATCACCGTTTTCGGAGGACACCTGATCGGGCTCTTTACGCCGGTCTGGATACTTGATGCGCTGGGCATTCCCTACGCGCTCAAACAGTGGATGGCTGTCCTTCTTGGCGGCACGGCGGGGATCGCTGCGCTGATCGGCGCGACGTTGTTGATCCATCGTCGTGTGACCGACCCCCGGATCTGGCAGACGACCAGCTTTGCCGATATCGGAATTCTGGTGCTGATCTGGCTGCAGCTCTTCATTGGCCTTGGAACGATTTTCCTGACGCTTCAGCACATGGACGGCGCCGAAATGGTCCGCTTCATGACCTGGTCGCAAAGTGTGATCCTGCTGAACCTGAATGCATGGGCGATGGTTGTGGACGTGCATTGGCTCTACAAGGCGCACATCTTCCTTGGGCTTTTGATCACCATTCTCTTTCCGTTCACACGGCTGGTGCACATGGTGTCGGGCTTTACGGCGCCGTTCCGGTATCTGCTGCGCCCGGGCTATCAGATTGTCCGCTCTCGTCGTCAAAAGGCACTGCCGAAACACACCGTGCAGCCCAAAGCTCAAGCGCACGCCAACGCGGCTGCGAAACCTCAACCCGCGGAGTAAGTCATATGAACTCAGCACTTTTCCCTGATCTGGTTGTGAACGGTGAGGCGGTTCCACACACGGTTGTGGCGGCTGAAACCCAGAACCATGACGCCCCGGCGGGCAAACCGGGGCTGGCTTGGCGCAAAGCTGCAAACGCCGTGGCCATCCGGACCCTGCTTTTGCAAGAGGCCAAGGCGCGCAATCTGAGGCCAGTGTGCCAAGAGGTCAGTCCGGGTCGGTTCGAAACCGATGAGGAGGCCCTGATCCGGGGGCTTCTGGATACGGTGGTCCATGTCGAGGCCCCGGATGAGGACGCCGTGCGCGCTGAGTGGGAAAAAGACCCGACCCGCTTCAGGGCACCGCCCCTCTGGGAGGTGTCCCATATCCTGTGTGCTTGTGACCCTCGGGACGTGGATGCCACGCAGATCGCCCGGGATCGGGCGCGGGCTCTGACTGAACTGGCCCTCGCGAACGGCACTGATTTTGCGGCGCTTGCCACGCAGGAAAGCGACTGCGCCTCAAAGGCGTCCGGTGGCGCGCTTGGCCAGCTTGGGCCGGGTGACACCGTGCCTGAATTCGAAGCCGTTCTGCGGGGAATGCGAGCGGGCGAGGTGACATCGGCACCCATTCTCACGCGGCACGGTTGGCATATCGTGCGGATGGATGCCGTTGCAATGGGGGCCGTGCTTCCCTTTGAGACGGTCCGACAAAAGATCACGGATGCTATGGAAAAGGCGGCATGGGCCAGTCAGGCCCGATCATTCGTGGACAGCCTTGTCGCGTCGGCCGAGATAGCCGGCGCGGATCTCCGACCCATTTAGCCCGGGGAGGGCAGGATCATGGGCAAACACATTCCTCTGGCCAATCGGGTCACCTGTCTGGATCCCAGGGTTGTGTGTCTGCTTGGTACACCGCTGGAGTTCATCCACGAGGACAATCTGCGGGAGCGGGAGATCTGCGTGATGTTTGATGCGATTGCGCAAGGTGACGCGTCAGGGGATGTTGTCACGGCTGTATTAAACTACCTGACCTGCGAGCTTCCTCTTCACCTCAAGGATGAGGAAGAAGATCTCTTCCCGCTGCTCAAACGCAGATGCGAGCCTGAGGACGAGATCGAGAAAGTGATCGCGACGCTGTTATCAGCCCATGCGCGCGCTGACAGGCACACGTCGGAGATTGCAGCACTGCTTGCAGATTTGCGAGAGACGTCCCGTTCGCCAAACCATAAAGAGCGGGGTGCTCTGGTGAAATTCGCCTTGCGTGCGCGCAAACATGTCAGTCTGGAAAACGCGGTCATCCTGCCGTTTGCCCGGTTGCGGCTGACCGAAAGCGACCTTGAGACACTTTACATCCGCATGTGCCAGCGTCGCGGGTTGGATCATCTGAAAGGGACGCAGGATGTGGAGTAATCCCTTTGAAGCTGGCGCGGAACAATGACCATCCGACACACGCTAGGGAAGGACCGACCGATGAGAATTGCATATACTATGGCCTCTGGCAGGGGCGATACGGATCTCCTTCTTCTTGAGGTCTCCCAAAGGCTTACGGCGGACGGTATCCGGTGTGCCGGTACCGTGCAGATCAACACGATCCGTGCGGCTGGCTCTTGCGATATGGATGTGAGGGTGCTGCCAGACGGACCAACGCTGCGCATCTCGCAAAATCTGGGGTCTGCATCAAGAGGGTGCCGCCTTGATCCCTCGTCACTTGAGGCGGCAGTGGGTCAGGTGGCCACGGTGCTGGAATTTGGTGCCGACCTTTTGATCGTGAACAAGTTTGGCAAGCACGAGGCGGACGGGCGGGGCTTTCGCGACGTGATTGCTCAGGCCATCGGGCGCGACATTCCCGTGCTGGTCGGCGTCAATGCCCTGAATCTTGAGGCATTCAAGGCGTTCGCCGGACCAGAGGCTAGCCCGTTGGCGCCATCTGCAGAGACGATTTGCCAGTGGGTGAAATCAGATCCGACCTGCCGCAGCGCGGTCGCCTGATGGTCCAGGGCACCCGAATCTGCGGCTAAGCCTCTTGGTTTGGGGCGTGCCCTGTGGCCCCGTATTCCAGCCAACGCCGGTCATTGGGTGCCAAATGCGCGTCCATCATATCGTTGTATGCGGCCAGTTCTTTCGGGGTCAGCTGCCCTTCCCATTTGCCGCTGGTGCCGCTGTGGAAGAACGCGTCATCCGATTTGAAGAACCCTTTGCCGCCAGACGGTGCAAAGCGTTCGGGGTTGGCCTTCATGTTGGCGAAGGTAGCAGCTTGAACCAGCGTGTTCATCAACTCAGGGGGGTGTGAAATGTCCAGCAACTCACTCACTCTGGCAAACGTGCCTGCCAGATCGCGGGTCATGTCTGCGTAGTGAAACAAGGACACATTGGGCCGGTCCGCGAGTGCGGCTGCCGCTTGGTAGTGGCGGATGATATGCGCCAGCGGCATTGCGTCCGTGTCAAACCCTTCCGGGCCGCCGTCCAGAAAGCGGCGGAATGTGATACGGTCCGGATCGTCTTCCGGGTACCACAGGTCGAACCACGGCACCGGAAGGTTACGAACATGCGTGCGGTACGAGAAATGCGCATCCAGCGGGTGGCGGAACACGCAAATGTATTGCGCCTGATCATCCAGTGGCAATCCGTCCATGGGCGTATGGCTTTTCATGCTGCGCCGTGAGGTCATCTTTTCCAGTCGATCCGCGATCTCCGGCATCTCGCGCACGCGGATATCGACCCAAGGCATTCTTATGGATAACTCCGTTTCGACTTCGGGATCGCCGGACAGCAGCAGGGCCACGATGGTCTGCATCCATGTCGTCCCGCATTTCGGCGGCGTGACAACGAGCACATCATCCGGGCGCATGTTCACCATGTCCCACCGCCTGTTGTCTGTCAGCGCACCAAGGTAGAGCTTACGATCGGTCATATCTTCACCTCACACATGCGTTTTGATCAGCAGAGGTTGGATACGAGCAAAATACAACAAAAACTGATGATGCGGTGGCTTGATGGTGAGCCGTCCGGAACGGGCCGTTTTGATCAGTTCGTGCTCCAGCTTTCGACAATGTCGGTATTTGCAGCCATCCAGCTTTGCGCGGCTTCGCGTGCACTCATGCCGTCAACATTCATGAGCCGGTCCATTTCGGTGACGTCCGCTACGTCGAAGCGGATGCCCTGCAGAAGCTGCATCGTCTCTGCGCTCAGCTTGTCGCGCAGTTGCTCATGGCCAATCAGATACGCGGTGTCGGGATCGCCGTAGGCATTTTTGGGTTCGGTCAGGGGCCTGATGTCGTAGACGGCGTTGATCCATTGCGGCTGCCAGAGGGGAAGGACGACCCATTCCTTTTTCTCGACGGCCGTGCGGAAGGTGTCCAGCCATTCTGACGGCTCTGCGGCGATAAGTTCATAGCCCGCATCTTCAAGCCCGTAGGCCTCCATCACGCGGCGGGCGCCGGTGGTCAGGCCCGTCGCCTCGGGCAGAGATATGATTGTGTTCGGCATGATTGCAGCGACCTTTGGCTTGGTCAGATCGGCGACAGACGACAGGACGCTTTCAGGTATGTAGGACGGCACGGCCCAGAAGAATTTTGCTTCTTCGTAGATTGGTGCGATCTCAAAGGTGACATCTTCGACGGGCTCGTAAAGTGTGCCATGCGCCGAGGGCAGCCATGCGGCGGCCAGCATATCCACATCACCTGCGCCGAGTTGCGGGAAGATCTCGTCGTGGGGTCCTTCAACGACATCTACGGTGTACCCCTCCTGTTCAAGGACCTCCTGTACAACGCCCCCCACGACCGCATAGAAACTCAGGCCGACCTGACCCAGCACGATGGTGTCTTGATCGTCTGATGCGGCGCGCATCTGGTTTGGCAAGACTGTCGCTGCCAGCATGGCCGTGGCGAAAGTGGTCTGACGAAATGCGTTGGTCATGTATTTGGTCCTTTCCTACGGTGTGAAGGGTTATCCCGGTACACCAACAGATGGGAATTGCCGCCGCGCGGAGTAGGTATGAACGCCGAAAAAAGTGCTCGGTTGCCACGAATGATGGATGCGTGACGTCTTGGGCGTGCAAACCAGCCAGTGTTTCAACCGTCGAGGAAATTGATCAATTTGCGTAATACGCGGTCGGGCGCCTCAAGCTGTGGCAAGTGTCCGACGCCGGGTATGGTCTCAAACCCGGCCTTGGGCATCTTTTCGGACAGGGCGCGGCCGCGCTCAAGCGGGATCCACGGATCATCCTCCCCCCACAGAATGTGCACGGGGCTTCGAACGTCACCGAACATGGGTTCAACCTCTGCCGTGTAGCGCTCGTCCGCCTGCGCGAACTGCCTGTAGAAGCTTCCGTGCCCGTCTTCTGTCAACCAAGGCGCAACCAATGCATCGAAATCTTCCGTTGCGATATCGGACACCAGCGCGCCCTGAATATAGGCCCGGACCACCGCCGCGTGGATGTGAGGCGGCAGGCCGGTAAAGGCCTCCACATGACGCCCGACATGGTCGAAAAAATCGGATCCCCACGGACGCATTGCGACGACATTCAACAACACATAGCGCCTGTACTCAACCCGGTGCAGCAGATGGGCCCGCAAGGTCGTGGCCCCACCGAAATCATGGGCGACCACATGGGGTCGCTCCAGCCCCCAGTGTCCCAACATGTAAGCGAACACCTCACCCTGAACATCGAGTGAGGTGCGCTGATCGGCGCGTTTTTCCGACTGCCCGTAGCCGGGCATATCGTACCAATGAACGTGAAAGCGTTTTGCCAGCTCCGGGATCACCCGGTGCCAGGAATAGGAGGACCAAGGCCAGCCATGGGCCAGAACCAACGCTGGACCATCCCCGGCGCTGCCCGCCGCCACTTTGCCAGCGGGCGTAGATATGGTCTGATCAAGGGTCCAGATCATGGTCCGCTCTTTCCTATGCTCCGTTTGGGACGCCAGCGCTTCAGGGCAATCAGGATTTTATCTGATCACATCCTTTGCGCAAATGACTTTTATCCGCCCGTCATTACGGCGAGATCGCCATTGGCCCAAAGATTGTCGATCGTCATGCGGGACATCACCCACTGATCGCCTTCCCGGACCAGATCAATCTGGTACTGGTTCATCATCATGAAATGACGGGTGTTATCGACGACCGGCAGGTGTTGCGCCTCGACCAGAGCATAGAGCGTGGCGCTGTCCCCCTGAACGTCGACCCGTGCATTGGTCACGGAATGCGATGTGGTGAAGGCCGACGCGAACGGTACAAGTGCCCCCACGATGCCGTCACGGCCTTCCAGAACCGGAAATTGCATGCCGACCTTGGCCGCCGCGGGTGTGAAATCGGCGATCCCGTTTTCCGAAAATGCCGACGCTATGAGCGCGCCGTCGTCGGTGTCCATCCCGTTTGTAAACCGGATCAGCGCATCCGTAACCGCATGATGGTCTGCCACTTCGGATGTTGGGGCGACGTCTTCGGCGGGTGTGCCGGTGGTAAGAAACGCGCTGGTCAGAGTGGCGAGTGCAACAGATTTGGTGGAGCTTAACATGATCGTCTCCTTTTGTTTTCAGCGGGTCAGTTGGGCAGGTCGAAGTCTACGGTGCGCGCTCCTGCACCTTCGAAAAGGCCGTAGGGGCGCCAATAGGCAAGGGTAGATTCCCCATCGAGCGGCTCCGCGATTTCTTGATAGAACCGCTGCATATGAGGTGTCTGTGTGTGCGCTGTCTCGGCCGCCTTGCTTACGAATGTTTCGATGAACAGAAATTTCGTCGGATCGTCGGGATCCTGAAACATCTGGACATTTACGTTGCCTTCCTCCGCCAGAACGTCGCGCAGGATGCGGTTGACCACCTCTTTGGCGTGGTCCTGCTGACCGGGTTTTGTCTGGAACTGCACCACGATGGTGATGGGCTCGGTTTTCGCTACGATATCTTTCATGGGTCTCTCTTTCGTTTGGACTTCGGTGTCCGTTTGCGTTGAAGAGAAGATGGGCTAAGTCTGAAAAGATGATAATTGCATATCTGGTTGAATGATTATCAACGTCTGGTCCACAATTGGGTATGGACCAGCTCAACGATCATTCCGTCTTCGCGGCTGTGACAGAGGCCGGGGGCTTCAGCTCGGCGGCACGTCGGCTTGGCATCACGGCCTCGGGTGCGTCAAAAAGCGTGGGGCGGCTGGAGGCGCGGCTTGGCGTTCGGCTTTTCACGCGCACAACTCGCAAGGTCTCGCTGACCGAAGAGGGTCAACAGTTCTATGCCCGCGTGCGTGCAATTCTGGATGATATTTCGGAAGCCGAAGCGGAGATACAGAACACACGCGCAGATCTTCGGGGTCGGGTTCGGATCGATATGCCCGCGATGCTGGGGCAGGGCGTGGTGATGGGGCACTTGCTGGATTTCAAACGGACACACCCCGGCGTCGATCTGGATATCCGCTTCAATGATCATATCAGCGATCTGGTCGAACAGGGCATTGATCTGGCCTTTCGGATCGGCGAGCTGCCAGACACCAGCTTGCACGCACGGAAAGTGATGGACACGACATGGCTGACCTGCGCGGCCCCCGGCTATCTGGATCGGCACGGCCCGCCGGAAAGGCCTGCGGATCTGGGTGATCACAGTTGTGCCAGCTATATATTCAAGGGATCTGGCCGCGCTTTCCAATGGCGGTTCACGATCAATGACCGCCCGGTTCGTTTTGAACCGCCGCAGCATCTTTGCGTGAATGACGGAAATGCGTATCTCGCCGTCGCGCGATCCGGGCTGGCGATTGTTCAGGATCTTGATTTTAATCTGACCGCTGATCTGAAGGGCGGCACCCTTGTAGAGGTGATGCAGACGTTCAAGAGCGCGGGCCCTCCGGTCTCTATCGTCTACCCTGATGGTCGCCACTTGCCCCGCAGAGTGCGTGCGGTCTTTGATCATCTTGTGACCCGCATGCTGCTCTAACGCATAGGGGTCATTTGGTGGGAGAGAGCAAGCTGGCCCTATGTGAGGACGTTCGCGGCTGTGCGGAACGTTGGATGTCGCGCAGGTTTGGCCGACCTCAGATCAAGCTGCGGCTTTCTGCACTGTGATGCCGTCGGAGCTCATCTGCAACTGGCAGCCCCGGCGCAGTTCCGGTTGCATCGCGTCCGAGATGGCGGTGAGAGCGGCAGCAGTGCCGCCGGGCCACGATGCCGGATGAATGGCAGATAGGCGCTCGCGGATGATGCGGGTGCGGATCTGGCGCACGCGCTGGGCTTTCTTCTTCACGATGTCCTTTTGCAGCTTGGACAGGCCGCGGGGCAGGGTCGGGCGTTCCATCCCCCGCAACTCTTTGAGAAGACGCGCCACGAAGGCCGGATCGCTGCCCCTGTGGTCGATTAGATCAAAAACCGCGCTTTCCAACAGCGCCGTGTCGAGGCGGAAGATCATCTCGCCTGCACAGGTCATCGTCTTGCGGTAGATCGATGCGTAGGCGGCGGTGCCGGTCGTGGTCTGCGTCGCCTCGACCGCGCGCCGGGCCAGCGCATCCAATTCGTCAAAGGACCCGTACCAAAGCGGCGACAGAAGCCATGCCATTTTCGAATGGGCGCGCTGATCGCCCGGATCCAGCTCGACCCAGTCCTCGTAATAGCGATGCAGGTAGCGGCGGGGATCATCGTGGCAAATCAGCGTCTCGAACCGCAAAGCAGCCAGCAAAGGGGCGTTCAAGAGGATCGGATCAAGCGGTGCGAGGACCCATTCGGCGCGGTTGAACGCCTCGGCCATGCGGGTCCAGTCTGCGTGGGGCACATCCTCGGCCGCGCGCTTTCCACGAATGGACCAGCCCTGATAGATACGAAACGCAGCGGCCAGCGCAGTCAGGCCGTAAAGCTGCGGCTGTTTCATGGCCATCGCGTCCAGAAGATCGGCGATGTGATGGGGAACGGCGGGGGCCACCGGCTCGGTATATGGCGTGGGCAGGGCGCGTCCTGCGGCGGCATAGCCCGCGGCGCGCAGAGCAATTTCGGTCAAACGGATGCCTGCGGGGGTTGCGGCGCGGGCCTGGTCCCAGTCGGCCAGTTGTTTTGCCAGCCCGATCCAGTCTTCGGCGCGGACCATCTCCGCAACTCTCGCGGTGATCTGGACCTGTTGGGTGAGGTCCGGGGTCGTGTCCACCGTTTCGAACACGATGCGGTGGGACTGTCCGCGGTCGCCCAGATGGATAGGGCGTCCGGCGTTCAAGGAGCGGGCCAATCCGCGCGAGGTCGAAATGGAAAAAAGCGGTGTCCGGGCAAGCCCCCACGTCGCGGTCGCGGCGTCTTTCAGCAAATGCGGTAGAGAGCGGGGGTTAATCTGCGTATCGGACATTGCAAACCTTTCAAACCAACGGTTCGATAGAGGTCGCAAGGGAAGGGGGCGCCATTGCGGCGGGTTTTGGGAATTGGGCTGGCGGGTTGTTTAACCGGGTCTTAATGTTCGCCCAAGTGTTAACGCCACACGCGTTAACGCAGGGCGCGCGATCCGGATTGCCCCGGATCGCGCATTTTTTGATACTACGCCAGCGTGCTGTCGATTTCCTTACACGCTGTGACCAAGCCTTTGACCGCATCGACGGAGCTGTCGAACATCGTCTGCTCGTCTTTGTTGAGCTTGATCTTGACCACGCGCTCGATGCCGCCAGCGCCGATCACGGTGGGGACCCCCACGTAGAAGCCGTCGAGCCCATAGGCGCCGTCCACGTAGGCCGCGCAGGGCAGAACGCGTTTCTGATCTTTCAGGTAGCTTTCGGCCATCTCGATGGCACTGGTCGCGGGCGCATAGTAAGCGGAGCCATTGCCCAAGAGGCCGACAATCTCGGCGCCGCCGTCGCGGGTGCGCTGGACGATCGCGTCAAGCTTCTCTTGCGTGGTCCAGCCCATCTCGACCAGATCGGGGAGCGGGATGCCCGCAACCGTGGAATAGCGGGTTAGCGGAACCATGGTGTCGCCGTGGCCGCCGAGGACGAAGGCAGTGACGTCTTTCATCGACACATCGAACTCGGTCGACAGGAAATGGCGGAAGCGGGCGCTGTCAAGCACCCCGGCCATGCCACAGACTTTCTCGTGGGGCAGGCCCGAGAATTCGCGCAGGGCCCAGACCATCGCGTCCAGCGGGTTGGTGATGCAGATCACAAACGCGTTCGGTGCATTGTCGCGAATGCCTTCGCCGACGGCTTTCATAACCTTCAGGTTGATACCCAAGAGGTCGTCGCGGCTCATCCCCGGTTTGCGGGGGACACCGGCGGTCACGATACAGACATCCGCGCCCGCGATATCGGCGTAGCTTGTGGTGCCTTTGAGCGTTGCATCGAACCCTTCGGAGGGACCTGATTCCGCAATATCGAGCGCTTTACCTTGCGGCGTACCGTCCGCAATGTCGAAAAGTACAACGTCGCCAAGTTCTTTCAGGGCGGCGAGATGGGCGAGGGTTCCGCCGATTTGTCCGGCCCCGATGAGGGCGATTTTGGGTCTGGCCATTTTGGAGTGGTCTCCGCAGTTGGGTTTATATTGGGAGCGAGGGGTATCCCGTCATACGGCTGCGTGCAAGTCCGCCGCGGCGCAGCAATCGTGTGAATTTCCTGCGGTGCACGAGGCCGGTTCCGGTTAGTCTTTGATTTAGCAAAATATTTTGCACCACCGTCGGGACGAGCAGTCTTTTTTTGTAGCCAATGCCTGTTTTGACGGCGTTCTGACGTGGTGCCGATTCCTTTTGTTGGGATGATTTTGGACGGTGCGCCATGAAAAAAGGGCCAGCGAGATCTCTCTCGCCGGCCCCATACGCGGGTTGGAGACAAATCAACCTTCGTATTCTGGTTGCTCTGACAGCGCCTCTTGTGATGCGTCGATGTAGACGCGCACATCGCTGTCTTCTGCTGCACGCATCAGCTTCAGTTCATCAAAGGTGACAGCTACCGGCTTTTCGCCCAAGCCAAGAAAACCGCCAACATTGATGATCGCTTTGTCGATCTCACCGCTGTCTGTCAGAAGTAGCTCGCCGATTTCGCCTACGGTTTCATCATTGCTGCCGTAGACGTACTTGCCCTGCAGATCTTCCGCGCTGAGTTGGTCGATGGAAGCTTCCTGATAGCCTTCACGCTCAATTTCAGGCTTGTTCAGCATCGGGCGGTCGCCATCCATCCGCGGTTCTGCGTCGGACATCTGAGTTTCGGCTTCTTCGGTCTGCATGGTTTCATCGGAAGTGCGTTCAAAAACGGGCGCGTTTTCGAGCTGTTCCTTTGTCATTGCGACGACAAGGAAGCGGTTTTCCGCGTTATTGTCTTCCCGCATGACTTTGATCTGATCCATGGACAGAGCAACGTCGCGCTCGCCGAGGCCGAGGAACCCACCGACGCCGACGATGGCAGCTTGAACGTCACCGTCCTGAGATACGATCAGGTCGTTGATTTCGCCGATGTCGTTCCAGTTGTCGTTGGCGTTTGCAGCGACCGTTTCTGCTTCAAGCTCTTCTTCGGATGTGTAGACGCGCATACCGATCAAGGTGCTTGCAAAGAAGTCGTTCTGCTCCTGGAATTCATAGGTCATGGATGCGTTCGCATCGGCGAATGCAGGACCACTGATCAGAAGGGCTGCGGCGGTTGTTGCGAGTAACTTTTTCATCGTGTTCTCCTTTGACAAGATAATTTTCAAGTCGTGCAAAAAGAACGATGAGATGGCTCAGTTGTTCCCGGAATTTAAAGCAATAAAGTCAGGAACTTGAGGCGGTATTTGCGCGTTTATTAGGCGCAATATAAATTTGACATAGACATAAGACATAGTCGTTGTTCTCTCACTCAGAGAGAAAGAGCCAGACGCGATTTGAACAGATATATTCCACGCGTCCGGCTCTCTCAGTTTGCGTGCTGCGCAAGTCTGTAGAAATGGACGAAGGGTGCTTAGGTCGGTGCGCCAAGCGCTGCCGGAAGCTGTTCCTCGATTTGCTCAAATGAATTGCCGGCTGCCAAAAGACAGGTGACCCCGTCCGGACGCGTAACCGTGATGGTCCATGTGCCGGTGTTGTCGGACGCATGCATTTCAATAATGCCATTGTTGGCGGCCAATCCCATGCTGCGGCGGGTTTCCCCGTACTGGCCGGAAAGCTTCTTGAGAACGACGGCACGGTCGGCACAGGTGTTGCGCTGCTGTGCATACACCATTTGACCTGCACACAGGACTGCGACCAGTCCGAGGGAAAGTCCAAAAATCTGCTGTTTCATCTTGCATACCTCAAGTCAGGATCCGCAGCGCCTGTGGGGGCCAGTTCGATATGAACATCAGGCGATCCGCTGGACCGATGATGCCGCAAAAGCCGGGCGCTTGCGCCTCTGTCTTGGTTGGAGCCCTTCACTTGATTTGCGAGGCGATCCGATCTTCAGCGACGCCCTTAGCCTGCCTTCGAAGGCCGAAAAATAAGGTTAACGCAGCGTGCGGACACCGGATGATTTCTCTAAAATTTGAGAAAAGCGCTGTTTCTGCAACGCGGCAAAAGTAGGGTTGCGGGCCGATCTGAGTTGTGGTGGATAACAAAATAACACCAGAGGAGCTTTTTGAGATGTTTAATGTCGCGGCGCCCTATCGCTCGGTTCTGTATATTCCCGGCTCAAAAGAGCGCGCGCTTGAAAAGGCGCAGAGTCTTGCTGTGGACGCGATTATCTTCGATCTGGAGGACGCAGTGGCCCCGGACGAGAAAATCGCCGCGCGGACTCTCTTGGGCGAAACGCTGAGCAAGGCAGATTACGGCCCGCGTAAGAAGATCGTTCGCATCAACGGTTTGGACACGGCGTGGGGCCGAGATGATCTCTCGGCTATGGCTGCGCTAGGACCGGACGCCATTTTGCTGCCCAAGGTCGAGAGTGCGGGCACCGTATCAGATGTCGCGGCGACGCTTGATCAGGTGAGCGCTGCTGCTCAGACCGCCATTTGGGCGATGATGGAGACGCCGCGTGGGATTCTGAATGCTGCCGGCATCGCGGGTGCGCCGCGGATGGCTGGGTTTGTGATGGGGACAAACGATCTGGCGAAAGAATTGGGCAGTCGAACCCGCGATGCGATGATAACAAGCTTGCAGATGTGCCTGTTGGCTGCCCGTGTCGAAGGCTTGGTGTGCGTGGATGGCGTCTATAACGCATTCAAGGACGAAGATGGTTTGCGCGCGGAATGTACCCAAGGGCGCGACTGGGGTTTTGACGGGAAAACCCTTATCCACCCCGCCCAAGTGGCCGTCGCCAACGATATCTTCGGACCGTCGCAAGATGAAATTGCCTTGGCTCGGCGTCAGATCGAAGCCTTTGAGCAGGCCGAAGCCGCAGGACAGGGCGTTGCAGTTGTGGATGGAAAGATCGTCGAAAACCTGCATGTTGAAACCGCGCGCAAGACGCTTGCCAAGGTGGAGGCGATTGCAGCGTTGGAGAACGGCTGATGGGATGGGTATTGCTGGTCGCGGGGCTTGTACTGTGGTGCGGGGCGCATCTGTTCAAGCGAATTGCCCCTGAGTTGAGGACGCGCGCTGGCGATCCGGGCAAAGGCGCGATCACGGTGCTGATACTGCTTTCGGTCGTTCTGATGTGGATCGGCTACAGACGTGCCGGGATCGTGGATCTGTGGTTTCCGCCGCCTTGGACTGTTCACATCAACAACCTTTTGATGCTGGTCGCGGTGTTCCTGATTGACCTGGGATTCTCTCGAGGCGTGCTGCGGACGAAGCTACGTCATCCGATGCTGACGGCAATCAAGATCTGGGCCGTGGCGCATCTGCTTGTGAATGGCGATCTCGCTTCGGTCATCCTGTTCGGCGGGATGCTGGCTTGGGCCGTCGTGACGGTCATTCTGATCAACAAGCAGGACCGCGCATGGACCCCGCCAGAACGGGGACCTGTGCGAAACGATATCATTTATGGCAGTGTTGCCTTGGTCATCTTTGCCGTGATCATCTACATCCACAATTGGCTCGGCGTCTGGCCGCTTCCGGGGTAAGCACATGAAACTATATAGATTTCTCAGTGAAGACGACACTTCTGCCTTTTGCCATAAGGTGACCAAGGCCCTCAATGATGGGTGGACGCTTTACGGCACGCCGACGCAAACCTATGACCATGCCAACGGTGTGATGCGCTGCGGTCAGGCGGTGACCAAAGAGGTCGAGGGCACCTACACGGCAGATACAAAACTTGGGGATCACTAGATGAGCAAGACCAATGCCGGGCGTTTTTTTGAGGATTACAGCATTGGTCAGGTGATCGAACACGCTGTGCCCCGGACAATGTCGGGGGGCGAGCGGTCCTTGTATCACGCGCTCTACCCCGCGCGGCATGCGCTGCACAGCTCGGACGATTTTGCCCGTGATTGCGGACTTCACGAAGCACCCTTGGATGATCTGATTTTGTTTCACATGGTGTTCGGCAAAACGGTGCCTGACATTTCGTTGAACGCCGTGGCCAATCTTGGCTACGCGGAAGGCCGATTTCTGAAACCTGTCTATCTGGGCGACACGCTGAGCGCTCGGTCCGAAGTGATTGGCCTGAAAGAAAACTCCAATGGCAAGACCGGGATCGTATGGGTGCGCACGACTGGTGAGGATCAGTTCGGTGGTCCGATCCTGAGCTATGTGCGTTGGGTTATGGTACGCAAAAGGGACCTGACGGCGGCGGCACCAGAAACCGTCATACCGGATCTAAGTGGCAGCGTGTCGCCTGCGGATCTGGTCGTGCCCGAGGGGCTGAGTTTCGAGAAATACAATTTTATCCATGCCGGCGAGTCACACCGGATGTCAGATTACGAAGTTGGCGAGCAGATCGACCACGTGGATGGCGTCACGATCGAAGAAGCTGAGCACATGATGGCCACGCGCCTTTGGCAGAATACAGCCAAGGTGCATTTCGATTCCACTGCGCGCCCCGATGGCAGGCGCCTGATCTATGGCGGGCACGTGATTTCGATGGCCCGGGCGCTGTCCTTCAACGGTCTCGCAAACGCACAGATGATCGTGGGACTGAATGGCGGCGCCCATGCAAACCCGTGTTTCTCCGGTGATACTATCACGGCATGGTCGGAGGTTCTGGATAAGGCGGAAACGGATGCGCCGGGTATTGGTGCGATCCGTCTCAGACTTGTCGCGCAAAGATCGGGTGCGACGGCGTTTTCGCTCAAGGGGGATGACGGAAAATACCTGCCGGACGTATTTCTTGATCTCGACTATTGGGCTTTGATGCCGCTTTAAGCACCTGCGGACCATACCAAATATCTGCTGTTGCTTCATTTTCGAGCGCTCTCAAGTGCTGGGGATACCTTTCAACACAAATCGTGATGTGCCGAAGCGTTTTGGCACTTTATCTGCCGCGCTGGGTCATTAGGCTTGATCTGATCTATCAGGACTGCTCATGCGCATATTGGTTTCATGATCCGACGTTCTGCAATCGCAGTTTGTCTTGGCCTCGCGTCGGTTCAACCGGCGGCGGCGTGTGGCGTCGCGCTGCTTTTGGCTGTGGACGTTTCGGGGTCGGTTGATCCGTTTGAATACGATATTCAGATGAAAGGACTCGCCACCGCCTTGCGAGATGACAGTATTGCCGAGGCCTTGGTTGTGGAGGAAGCCGCCGTTTCCTTGCTGCAATGGACTGGGCAGTCGCGGCAGCACATGTCAATCCCGTGGCGGCGGATCGTGGATTTCGAGGACATCGATGCGCTTGCCGATGAGGTCGAGCGGACCCCTCGGAAATGGCGAAACTTCTCGACAGCCATTGGCGAGGCGTTGCAAGTGGCGATGCGCGCCTTTGTCGATGTTCCCGACTGCGAGCGCAGGATAATTGATGTTTCAGGCGATGGTAGGTCCAACGAAGGTGTTCAGCCCAACGACATGCATGACGTGCTAAACGCGGCGGATATCACCGTGAACGGCTTGGCGATCGAGGAAACGGATGGAAATCTGACCGAGTATTACCGGAACTTCCTGATCACCGGTCCCGGCGCATTTGCAATGACCGCTGCAACCTATGAAATTTATCCGGATCGTATTCGGCAGAAGCTCCTGAGAGAACTGACGAAACAGTTGTCGCAGACCGATCCTTAGTGGAGTTAAGCGATTTGTGATCACACGGTGATATCCAGTGATCACAACGTGGCCAAATTTATGCCAGTTGCGCCAAAAGATCGCGCTCTTTTCCCAATTGGGGCCGTGACTTCCTGTGCGGCAGGTCCCATGATGCGTCCCGAACGATTAGTCAAAGGACGCTTGCATGGCCGACGTCAACAGAGGCAACCGACCGCTTTCGCCTCATCTTTCCATCTACCGCCCGCAATGGACCTCCGTGACGTCCATCCTTACCCGCATCACAGGAAACGCGTTGCTGCTGGCCAGCATCTTGATCGTCTGGTGGTTTTTGGCGGCCTCCTACGGGCCGGAATATTTCGAGACAGCCAACGCTGTGTTGACGTCTTGGTTCGGTGATCTGGTTCTGTTCGGTTCCCTCTGGGCGGTTTGGTATCATCTTCTTGCAGGTCTGCGGCATCTTTATTGGGACAGTGGCCACGGGTTCGAATTGGATGTGGCTGAAAAACTGGCTTATGGGGTCGTCGGTGGATCGCTGGTCCTGACGATCCTGACCGCCTTGGTTTTGTGAGGAGCACGATATGGCTTACATGACCGACCGCAAACGGGCCGAGGGAATGGGTTCGGCGAAATCTGGGACCGAGCATCATTGGCATATGATGGTCAGCTCCGTAGCGCTTGCGATCCTCGTTCCTTTGTTCATCTTCACCTTTGGACGCATTTTGGGGGCGCCTTACGAAGAGGTGGTTGCCTATTTTGGTCGTCCATTCCCTGCCATTGTCGCCGCACTTACCGTTGTCGTCAGCTTCCTGCATTTCAAGAACGGTGTGCAGGTTTTGATCGAGGACTACGTACACGGCACGATGCGCAAAGTTCTGATCATCGCGATGATCTGTCTGTCTTACGCCGCCGCGGGAACGGGGCTTTTCGCCATCGCTCGCTTGGCCTTTTAATCAATCGGAGCATCGAACATGGCTGCTTACGAATACGAAACACATGAATATGACGTCGTTGTTGTCGGGGCTGGCGGTGCGGGTCTTCGCGCTACCCTTGGCATGGCAGAACAGGGTCTGCGGACCGCCTGCGTGACCAAGGTATTCCCCACCCGGTCACACACCGTAGCGGCACAGGGTGGCATCGCGGCGTCCCTGTCGAACATGGGCCCTGATCACTGGCAGTGGCACATGTATGACACGGTCAAAGGCTCGGACTGGCTGGGCGACACGGATGCCATGGAATACCTCGCACGCGAAGCGCCTAAAGCCGTCTATGAGCTGGAGCATTACGGCGTGCCTTTCTCGCGCACGGAAGAGGGCAAGATCTATCAGCGTCCGTTTGGCGGCCATACGACTGAATTTGGCGAAGGCCCTCCGGTTCAACGGACTTGTGCGGCAGCAGACCGGACCGGTCATGCGATCTTGCATACGCTTTACGGTCAGTCCTTGAAGCAGCAGGCCGAGTTCTACATCGAATATTTCGCAATTGATCTGATCATGTCCGATGACGGCGTATGTCAGGGCGTGCTGTGCTGGAAGCTGGATGACGGCACTTTGCATATGTTCAGTGCCAAGATGGTGGTGCTGGCGACGGGTGGCTATGGCCGAGCTTATTTTTCGGCCACATCTGCGCACACCTGCACTGGTGACGGCGGGGGCATGGTGGCCCGCGCGGGTCTGCCGCTGCAGGATATGGAATTCGTTCAGTTCCATCCAACGGGAATTTACGGTGCGGGCTGTCTGATCACCGAAGGCGCGCGTGGCGAAGGCGGCTATCTGACCAACGCCGAGGGCGAGCGCTTCATGGAGCGCTACGCACCGACCTACAAGGACCTGGCGTCTCGTGATGTTGTATCCCGCTGTATGACGATGGAAATCCGCGAAGGGCGCGGTGTCGGCGATCAAGGCGATCACATTCACCTACACCTCAATCACCTTCCACCTGAAACACTGGCGGAACGGTTGCCCGGCATTTCTGAAAGCGCGCGTATCTTTGCGGGTGTTGATCTGACGAAAGAGCCAATCCCGGTTCTGCCTACTGTTCACTATAACATGGGCGGGATTCCTACAAATTACTGGGGCGAGGTACTGTCGCCGACCTCGGATGATCCGGACCGCGTGTCCCCCGGTTTGATGGCGGTGGGCGAAGCGGGTTGTGCGTCCGTTCATGGGGCAAATCGGTTGGGCTCCAACTCTCTCATCGATTTGGTTGTGTTCGGGCGGGCTGCGGCCATTCGCGCGGGTCAAATCATAGATCCGGAGATGGCCAATCCGACGCTCAATGAACGCTCTGTCGAGATGGCTTTGGCGCGGTTTGACGGCCTGCGCCATGCGCGCGGACAGGTGCCGACGGCAGAGCTGCGGCTTGAGATGCAGAAAACCATGCAGGACGATGCCGCCGTATTCCGGACCGACGAAACTTTGTCGCAAGGCGTCAAGAAGATGGAAGGCGTTGCAGACAAACTGGACGATCTTCAGGTGTCCGACACCAGCCTTGTCTGGAACTCCGACCTGATGGAGACACTGGAACTGGCGAACCTGATGCCCAACGCTGTGGCAACAATCGTCTCCGCCGAGGCGCGCAAGGAAAGCCGCGGCGCCCATGCCCATGAAGACTACCCTGACCGTGATGATGAAAACTGGCGCAAGCATTCGCTGACATGGTTCAAGGGGATCAAGCCGAAGTTGGACTATCGCGGCGTGCATACCGATCCACTGACCAGCCACAACGAAGGTGGCATCGATCTGAAGAAGATCGCTCCGAAGGCGCGGGTTTACTAAGATGAAGGTCCTTTCGAATTTTGCCGTTTTGATTGCCCTTTGCGGTGGGCTTGCGGCCTGCGGACAGGGCGGCGTTACGCAGGATCAGCTGAATGCGGTGGCCCGCGCGTGTGAAGATCGGCATGGGGTGACGGCGACGACGCTGACTTACGATTACAGCTATTCCAGCAGAAGCGGGACAACGTACCGGCTGGAGCCTGGAACCGGTGTCAGCGCTACGCAAGCCGCGCGGGTCAACGCCTGCATCGACAACAGCATTGTCAGGTAAGGGCGGAGTTCGTTGATAAAGCGCATTGCTACCTTGTGTGTCGCAGGACTATTTCTGGCTGGTTGTGAGCCTGACGGTCTGGCCGATCAATTGGCTCGAGATCAGGCGCGTGAGGCAGTACGCCCCGTATTGGCACAGCGCTTTCCGGGCGTGCCGCTGGAACCGGCCAGCGACTGCGTGATCGACAACGCCTCTGCGGCAGAAATTTTACAGCTGGCCCGCGCCAGCGTAACCGGGCTTGGTCCCGAGGACAGCCAATTGGTCGTCGAAATCGCGACACGGCCTGAGACGGTACAATGTTTACTCAAGGATGGCCTTGCGCCGTTCCTGACATAGGAGAGCGAGAATGGTTCAGCTAACCTTGCCGAAGAATTCACGGATCATGACGGGCAAGACATGGCCCAAACCTGACGGTGCGACCAATGTGCGGAAGTTCCAAGTTTACCGCTGGAACCCTGATGACGGGAAGAACCCGCAGGTCGATACTTATTTCGTTGACATGGATCGGTGCGGCCCAATGGTTTTGGACGCGCTGATCAAGATCAAAAACGAGATCGATCCAACATTGACGTTCCGGCGGTCCTGCCGCGAAGGCATCTGCGGATCTTGCGCCATGAACATTGATGGCATCAATACGCTGGCCTGCATCTACGGTATGGATGAGATCAAAGGCGACGTGAAGATCTACCCGCTGCCGCACATGCCGGTTGTGAAGGATTTGATTCCGGATCTGACTCATTTCTATGCGCAACATGCTTCCATCATGCCGTGGCTTGAGACGAAGACGAACCGCCCTCAGAAAGAGTGGCGTCAGTCCATTGAAGATCGCAAGAAACTGGACGGTCTCTATGAATGCGTGATGTGCGCGTCCTGCTCAACCTCGTGCCCGTCTTATTGGTGGAATGGCGACCGTTATCTTGGCCCCGCCGCGTTGCTGCATGCGTATCGCTGGATCATTGATAGCCGGGACGAAGCGACAGGAGAGCGGCTGGATGAGTTGGAAGACCCGTTCAAGCTGTACCGGTGTCACACCATTATGAACTGCGCCAAAACCTGTCCCAAAGGGCTCAACCCGGCCAAGGCGATCGGCGAGATCAAGAAAATGATGGTGGAGCGGACTGTTTAGACGACAGATGTCTGACTGGTCGCGTCAGTCAGATCTTGAGCAGCCCCGCCCTGTGTGACGGGGCTGTCTTGCTTCAGTCTTCGTCATCGATATCGTTTTCAAAGGTGATGATTGTGCCGTCTTTTGCGTAGATTGGCGTGCGAACCTCTACGGGTTCTGGCTCTGGCTGTGAGCAGGCCGCGACGCCCAAAATCAGAAATGTTGTGGCAAGTAGCTTCACTGATGTTCCACTCATATCACTCTCCATTTATCACACTAACGTTATCCAACGGCAGAGCAGGCAGCGGGTTCCCTGTCTCGTCAGGGTCGTAGAGCGCCGGCCTTGCATTATTTGGCGAATGCGGCCTCAAGCGCGATCTCAACCATGTCGCCAAAGCTCTTCTCGCGATCTTCTGCGGGCAGAGCTTCGCCCGTGAGCAGATGGTCTGATATTGTCAGAACTGCCAAGGCGCGGCGGCCATAGCGTGCGGCGAGCGTATAGAGCTCCGCCGCTTCCATTTCAACGGCGAGAATGCCATGGCGGGTCATTTGTTCGTTGAGGTCCGGACGTTCGTCATAGAAGACATCCGATGAATAGATGCCGCCGACATGAAAAGGGGCTGACCGCTTCGTCGCCGCGCGGGCTGCGGCGTCCAGAAGGCTCCAGTCGGCGCTTGGGGCGAAATTGACCTCTTTAAAAATGCCCCGCGATGGGGTCGATAGAGTCGTCGAGGTCATGGCGAGCACCAAATCACGCACTTTGACTTTATCTTGCATCCCACCAGCGGAGCCAATGCGGATCAGGGTTTGTGCACCATAGTCCTTAATTAGTTCATTGGCATAGATGCTGAGGCTGGGCATCCCCATCCCGGATCCGTGGATCGTAACGCGATTGCCCTTCCACATGCCGGTATAGCCCAGCATGCCACGCACTTCGTTGACCAGCTTTGGGTCGGTCAGAAACGTCTCGGCAGCCCATTTCGCACGATATGGATCGCCGGGCAAAAGGACAGTTTCAGCTATATCGCCTTTTTTGGCTCCGATATGGATGGTCATGGGCACCTCGTTTCTGCATGTGCCTCGACAGGCCATGACAGTCGCAGAAGGTCAAGCGGTGACTTCCGTTCGTTGTGGGAACTATTCGGCGGCCACGGCCTGTGGATCGACCAGAGTGACCAAGTCTTCCATGATCCGGTTCAGCTCAAAATCCTTTGGCGTATAGACCTTCGCCACGCCCATGGCCTTCAGACGCTTTGCGTCGTCTTCAGGTATGATTCCGCCGACAACGACCGGGATATGACCCATATCGGCCCTGGCCATCTTGGCGAGCAGATCTTCGATCAAAGGGATGTGGCTTCCTGACAGGATAGACAGGCCCACGACATGGACCTCATCTTTGGCGGCTGCGGCTACAATTTCATCAGGTGTCAGGCGGATGCCTTCGTAGGTAATGTCCATGCCGCAATCGCGGGCGCGGGCGGCAATCTGTTCTGCTCCATTTGAGTGTCCATCCAGGCCGGGTTTTCCGACAAGGAATTTGAGCCTGCATCCCAGCCGTGTGGAAACGGCGTCCACGCGGGCGCGGATGTCTTCCAAACCTTCAGTGCGGTTGGAAGGATTGCGCGAGACACCGGTGGGCGCGCGGTACTGGCCGAAAGCGGCACGGACCATATCGCCCCATTCGCCGGTCGTGACGCCTGCTTTTGCGGCCTCAATCGAGGGCGGCATGATATTTGCCCCGCTTTGTGCGGCGTCCCGCAGCGCTTCCAAGGCCAGAGCCACGGCGTTCTGATCCCGGCTTGCTTTCCAGGCGGACAGGCGCGCCACCTGATCTGCCTCTGCATCCTTGTCGGCGATCATTATAGCTTCGTCTCCGGCCGTCAGCGGGCTGTCTTCGGCCTGTGTGAAGCGGTTTACGCCAACAACGGTGGTTTCGCCGCCTTCAATACCGCCGATGCGGGCTGCATTGGATTCCACCAAACGTGACTTCATGTATTCGATTGCTTCGTTCGCACCGCCCATTGCGTCGATCTGCGCCAGTTCCGCACGGGCACCTTCCTTCAAGGCAATTACCTTTCGTTCAACGGCAGGGTTTCCGTCAAAGAGGTCGTCATACTCAAGCAGATCGGTCTCGAATGCCATGATCTGTTGCATGCGCAGGGACCATTGCTGATCCCAAGGACGGGGCAAACCAAGGGCTTCGTTCCAAGCCGGCAACTGGACCGCGCGGGCCCGTGCGTTCTTGGACAGGGTGACAGCCAACATTTCGATGAGAATGCGGTATACATTGTTTTCCGGCTGTTGCTCCGTCAAGCCGAGCGAGTTCACCTGAACGCCATAGCGGAACCGCCGGAACTTTGGGTCTTCGACGCCGTAACGGTCTTGGCAAATCTCATCCCATAACTCGACAAAGGCGCGCATCTTGCACATCTCGGTTACGAACCGGATACCTGCATTCACAAAGAAGCTGATACGACCGACCATTGCCGGGAAGTGTTCTGCGGGCACTTTGCCTTTCAGGTCGTCCAACACGGCGGTTGCCGTTGCCAGCGCGAAGGCCAGCTCTTCCTCTGGTGTCGCGCCCGCTTCTTGCAAATGGTATGAGCAGACATTCATCGGATTCCATTTCGGCAAATGCGCACGTGTGTAGGCCGCGACGTCCGTGATCATCCGGAGGCTTGGTTTTGGCGGGCAGATGTAGGTGCCGCGCGATAGATATTCCTTAATGATGTCGTTCTGTACGGTGCCCTGAAGCGCCGTAACATCCGCGCCCTGTTCCTCCGCCACAGCGATGTAGAGCGCCAACAGCCACGGCGCTGTCGCATTGATCGTCATAGAGGTGTTCATCTGGTCGAGCGGAATGTCCGCAAACAAAGTACGCATATCGCCCAGATGGGCGACGGGGACGCCAACCTTGCCGACCTCACCACGGGCCAGTTCGTGATCGCTGTCATAGCCCGTTTGTGTGGGCAGGTCGAAGGCCACCGACAACCCGGTCTGACCCTTCGCCAAGTTGCCACGATAGAGCGCGTTTGAGGCCTTTGCTGTGGAATGTCCCGCATATGTGCGAAACAGCCAAGGGCGGTCTTTCTTAGTCTCGGTCATGGGCAAACCTCGCGAGTCATCTGCGCAATTTTATTACTCAAATAGAGTGATAGGCGGAATTTTATGCCAATGTCAATTCGCTGCGTCGCAGAATTCCGGAGCTGCGACCTTACGGTCAAAGGATATCGCTTGCCATTTACGGGCCTGCCTAGGTGTGGCAGCGTCTGGTCATGTTTCAGACTGTCGAACTGCCCGTTTGGGCTCTGATCCTGATGGCACTTTTGGCGGCTGTGACGGCGGCCTCTCATTTGTTGTTTCCGTCTGTGCGGTGGTTCTTCCGACGGCGGGCAGAGCGGGTGGTCGGTCGCCTCAACGAACGGCTCGCGCGTCCGATCCAGCCCTTCAAGCTGGCTCAGCGGCACGACATGATTCAGAACGTGCTTTATGATCCGGAGGTGATCCGGGCGGTCAATGAGTATGCCGAGGAAAACGGCGTACCTGATAATGTCGCCTTTGAAACGGCAACGCGGTACGCAAAGGAGATCGTGCCGTCGTTTAGCGCGTCAGTCTATTTCGGGATCGGGACGCGACTGGCCAAATGGCTGGCTCGCTCGCTCTACCGGGTTCGGGTGGTTAAGACGGGCGCTGATGGCCTTGATGCGATCGACCCGGACGCCACGGTCGTGTTCATCATCAATCATCGGTCCAACATGGATTATGTGCTTGTGACCTATCTCGTCGCTGAGGACGCTGCTCTGTCCTATGCAGTTGGTGAATGGGCGCGCGGATGGCCCTTACAGCCCCTTATCAAGATGATGGGCGGCTATTTCATCCGCCGCAGATTCTTGAATCCGCTCTACCGGAAAGTTCTGGCGCGCTACGTCCAATTGTCCACACGGGAAGGTGTGGCACAGGCGGTCTTTCCCGAAGGTGGACTGTCACGAGATGGCAGTCTGCGGGATCCAAAGCTTGGTCTCATCAGCTATATTGTTGACGGGTTTGATCCCGCGGGACTACGCGATGTTGTCTTTGTTCCAGTGGGCCTGAATTATGACCGCGTGCTCGAGGATCGTGTCCTCGTAAAAGCCGCCGGTAACAGCCGTGCGCGATTCAAATTCCGAATGTCGACGGTGGCGCGCTATGTTGCGCGGCATGCGTGGGCGCGGGTCACTGGGCGATTTCACAGGCAGGGGTTTGCAGCAGTGGCCTTCGGCAAACCCATTTCCCTCAAGACGTTTCTTATGACGGCATCAGAAGATGTTCCAACTGCTCTTGGGAAGACCCTTATTGAAAACGTCGGCAGCGTGGTTCCCGTTTTGCCGGTGCCGCTGATAGCCTGGCATCTTGTCGCCGCAGAGGGGCAGTTGGCGCGCGAAGAGCTGCAGATCAGATTCGATCAGGATGTGGCGCGATTGAATGCACAACATCATCCTCTGTGCCTGCCGCAATCAGGGTCGGAAAAGGCGGTTCGCGAGGCTTTGAACATGCTCAAAACCCGCGGGCTGGTTGGTATCAAGGGGGATACGGTAGTTTCAAAAGATCCACAGATGAAGCTGCTAACCTACTATGCCGCGTCCGTGGATCACGCTTTAACAGACAAGACATAATATTTCAAAAAATGACCCCAAAAGGTTGTAATGTTACTTTTGAATTTGTATTCCCTCCTTATTGGCGGTGCAGAAAGTGATTCTGCGTCGCGGCACAGTCTAGGTTAGGATTGGGATATGGCTTTAGATACGCAGGACAGAGTGATGGACTACGACGCTCCTCAGAAGGACCTCTATGAGGTCGGTGAAATTCCCCCAATAGGACATGTTCCAAAGCAGATGTACGCTTGGGCCATCCGTCGGGAACGGCACGGAGAACCAGAGCAGTCGTTTCTTCAAGAAGTGGTCGATGTTCCACAGCCCGACAGCCATGAGGTGCTTGTTCTCGTGATGGCCGCTGGCGTTAACTATAATGGCGTCTGGGCAGGGCTGGGCGTTCCGATCAGCCCGTTCGACGTGCACAAAGCCGAATTCCATATTGCAGGCTCTGATGCATCCGGCATTGTCTGGGCCGTCGGTGACAAGGTCAAAAGCTGGAAGGTGGGCGATGAAGTTGTGATCCACTGCAACCAGGACGACGGTGACGATGAGGAATGCAACGGCGGCGACCCGATGTACTCAGCGAGCCAGCGTATTTGGGGCTATGAAACCCCTGACGGGTCCTTTGCTCAGTTTACGTGTGTGCAAGCCCAACAGCTTATGCCGCGACCCAAGCATCTCAGCTGGGAAGAAAGCGCTTGCTACACGCTGACGCTGGCGACCGCGTACCGTATGCTCTTTGGTCACCATCCCCATGAGTTGAAGCCCGGTCAGAACGTGTTGGTTTGGGGGGCGTCTGGTGGGCTCGGCTCGTACGCGATCCAGTTGGCGAACACGGCCGGTGCAAATGCCATCGGTGTGATCTCGGAAGAAGACAAGCGCGACTTCGTAATGGGGTTGGGCGCGAAAGGCGTTATCAACCGCAAAGATTTCAACTGCTGGGGGCAATTGCCCACTGTGAACACCGACGAATACAAAGCCTGGTTTGGCGAAGTGCGGAAATTCGGAAAAGCGATCTGGGATATCACTGGCAAGGGCAACAATGTCGACATGGTGTTCGAACATCCCGGCGAGGCGACGTTCCCGGTTTCCACATTTGTCTGCAAGAAGGGCGGTATGGTGGTGATCTGTGCAGGCACGACCGGCTACAATCTGACGATGGATGCGCGCTATGTCTGGATGCATCAGAAGCGCGTGCAGGGGTCTCACTTCGCCCATCTCAAGCAAGCGGCATCAGCCAACAAGCTGATGGTGGAGCGCCGCCTTGATCCGTGCATGTCCGAGGTGTTTCCGTGGGACGAGATTCCGCAAGCCCATACGAAGATGATGCGCAACGAGCACAAGCCCGGAAACATGGCCGTGTTAGTGACCGCATCCCAGACCGGGTTAACCACATTCGAGGATACATACGAGGTAAGCCCGAAGGGCAGATAAGCCTCACTTGACAGTACCAAGCCTCGCGAATCATCCGATTTGCGGGGCTTTTTTGACCCTAAGGCATGCCAGCCTAGTTTTTACAGAACACTAGAAAAACACGCCCTCACTATTTCTGGGGAGTTTAAATCCGCGAATTTCGAGAAATTGCATGGAATGGTAGTCTTGTTGTTAAGAATTGATTAACCTTTCACGAAGGAAACTGACCATGACGAATGACTGGATTATTGATGTTCTGACTGACCTCAAGAAGTTTTCGGCCACAAACGAACTTGGGCGTCTGGCCGACCATCTCGACGACACGATCATGGTCGCGGCGAACGAGCTTTCTTCAGAGCAGTCAGAGCAGTTGGTGGGATCTTTTGACCAAGCTCGAGGACATGCAGGACCTGCTCACTCAGGCGACAGCGCTTGAAGAGCTTCAGCGGGTTACAGAAAACCTGCGCGATTACTATGGCGTTAATCACGTCGTCTATCACTGGGTAAATTCTGTCGGTGAACGGTTCGGGTGCGGCACCTATACGACAGAATGGGTCGATCGCTACGTAGAGAAAGACTACCTTCATATCGATCCGGTGATCATAGGCTGTTTCCAACGCTTCGACCCGGTGAACTGGAAACAACTCGACTGGTCCAGCAAGGCGGCCCGGTCATTTCTGAAAGAAGCCTCAGACTACGGCGTGGGAAGCCAAGGATTTACGATACCGGTCAGGGGACCTAACGGGCAGTTTGCACTTTTCACGATGACGAACACCTGCAGCGACGAAGAGTGGGCGGAGTTCATCGAAACCAATCAACGCGATCTATTGCTGGTCGCTCATACGTTCAACAAAAAGGCACTGGCGTTCGAGGAAGGGGTTTTCAATGCCTCAACGCCACAATTGTCACCACGAGAACTCAGCGCCATGACCCTGCTCGCCAAAGGGCGTAGCAGGGCTCAGGCCGCCGACGAAATGTCCATCTCGGAACATACTTTGCGAGTCTATATTGAAGCCGCGCGCCATAAATTGGGTGCAATGAACACCACGCATGCGGTTGCAAGGGCATTGGCGATGGGTTTGATCGTTATGTAGTCGTCTGTTTTTGAATGAAAAATCCAGACGTCTAAAATTGGTCTTAAATTTCAGGGCGCAGTGGCAATAATCTGCTAACTGCGTATGGGTAGCTTCTTCACATAGCGATGAAGAAGGAACCCCCGCCATGCTCCGTTATGTTTACGCCGCCGACCTGCACAAATTTCCTAAATTGCGCGATACAATGTTTCGCGACCGCGCTGAACAGTTTGCCAATCGCCTTGGTTGGGAGGTTACCGTTGATGAAAACGGTCATGAGCGGGACGAGTACGACGATCTGAACCCACTCTACGTCATCTGGGAACGGGCTGATGGAAGCCACGGCGGTTCCATGCGGTTTCTGCCGACATCCGGCAACACAATGATCAATGACCACTTTCTTCATCTGACCGACGGTGTTCGCATCGAAAGTCCGTTTATCTGGGAATGTACCCGGTTTTGCCTTGCACCCGATGCGGATCGCCGTGTCACCGCCGGTCTGGTTCTGGGTGCGGGCGAAGTTATGCTGCATTTCGACCTGTCGCATTTCGTGGGCGTCTTCGATCCGCGCATGGAACGTATTTATCGCTTGCTGGGCGTTGTACCCGACGTCATCGGTCGGAAGGGCGAAGGCGATGCGGAAATCGGTGTGGGCCTTTGGGAATTTGATGAAACTGCACGTCCACGTGTCCAAGGCCGTGCTAAGGTTACGCGTAAGGATTCTCTCGACTGGTTCCGTCGTGCATTTAACATCCACAATCCATTGCAGTGTGCTTTGGCTCTGGCCTGATCCCCTGCGACGCCATATGGTCTGCCCATGTCCGGGCAGGCCCTAAAACTCTCAGATGATCAGGCCGAAGCCTATGATGCGTTGGGCGATTTGCTGGCCCGTGCCGGCGTAGATCTTGTCGACGGGCATACAACACCACTCCGCGAAGAGACCTCGCAGGTGATGGCGATTGTCGGTAAGGCTGGATCCGGTAAAACCCTTTTACTTGCGGAGCTTGTGACTGCCCTTGATGATGCGGGCGTAGACGTCATTTCGGGCGACTACGATGGAAAGCCACGCAAGGACCGGCGTACACTTGCTGTTCTTGCCCCAACCAATAAGGCTGCGAGCGTTTTGCGTAACCGGGGTGTGCCCGCCACGACCATACACCGCATTCTCTACACACCGATGTACGATCCGGAATATGAAAAAATCGCCGATTGGCTGGCAGGTCATGGGGACAAACCTTCGATTGAAGGTATGACCGAAGAGGCGTTGGAGCGGGCCAAAAGGTTCTACGACGACCATAAATCGATCCCAGGTGCCCTTGCGGCGGCTGGTTTGAAGGGATCGGACTTCATCCAAGGCTGGAAGCGGCGCGAAGATCCGCTGGATATTGGGTTTATCGATGAGTCCTCCATGCTGGATGACAAGCAATATGAAGACCTTCGCGAAATCTTTCCGACGCTCGTTCTTTTTGGGGATCCAGCGCAGTTGGCGCCTGTCGGTCAGTCCGGCGCGATGGTGTTCGATACGCTGAAAGACGGTCGAAAACTGGAACTCAGCCGCGTGCACCGACAGGAAGAGGACAATCCCATCCTCGACCTTGCCCACGCCTTGGCGGATCCTTCGATCACTTTCGACCAGTTCGAGCGGTTGGTTCAAGAGGCGGCTCAGAAAGATGACCGCGTCGTCTATGCGGGCCGTGTCGAGGCCGATCTTATGGCGCGCTCGCCCGTACTGGTCTGGCGAAACGCCACGCGGATCCGGTTGATCCAGGCATTTCGGGCAGCTTATGGCGCGACTGTCGATACTCTGCTGCCCGGTGAGCCGCTGGTTTGTGACGGGATCGAATTGCCGCTCAAGCATCGAAAAAAGCGCATCGATCTCGAGGCGCGAGGTCTGATCAAAGGCGCGCAGGTCATCTACATGGGCGCAGGCACGAAGCCCGGCTTTTCCAAGCTTCATGTGATCGGCGCGGAACAACCGCAGGTTTCCGCTGCGTCCATTATCAAAATCGAGGCACCAGACGAGGAGGAGCCTTTTATTCCTTTCGCCGCGCGGATGGGCGCCACGTTTCTGCACGGGGCGGCTGTCACGATTCACAAGGCCCAAGGATCACAGTGGGATACGGTTCAGGTTTTCGCACCGGACCTTTATGCGGCCGCGCGCTCGAACAGGGACGAAGCCGGGCAACCCTTGTGGAAACGTCTGGCCTATGTCGCGATCACTCGTGCAGAAAACAGATTGCTATGGGTCACGCGCAACCGATTGGCTCGCCCGATGCATGCTTTGAGCACAGATGATCTGGCGGACGTGAAAGCTGAATTGACTCTGACGGCAGAACGCTAGAAACGGATATAGCGGAATACAGCGGACGCCAGCCAACCGGCTGATATCGCGATGAAAAGTGAGAGCAAGCCATATATCAGCGGGCGGTCATGGGCCAGATTGTAAATCCATCGCTCTAGACCTACTTTGCTCACCTGAATGATCGTCGTGTGATTGTCGACGACCCGGCCATTGCGAGTCAGGAAAATCTCGGTCTTATAGTCGCCTTCCACTAGGTTGGCGGGCAGATCAATCCGGGTGGAGAACAGCGTTTCTTCGAACAGGTTCACCGCGCCTTCAAGCTGCTGATACAGGTTTGCTTCTTGCCGGATCCGCACCAGAGCGTCGGAGAATTCCTGAACGCTACGCCCGCCCGTTGCTGCACCGACAACGCGGATGGCCCGAGGAATGGTGATCGTGTGGCGCAAATCGTCGGTGTTGGTCAGCACTTCGTCGAGCGGCCCCGTGGTTGCCACTGCGTAGAAGCTGGGGGCTGCATCAACTTCAATCGCCTCCGTGTTCACCCAGATGCCCAGCCGCCGATCTTTGCGGCGCACGGTGACGGGTTCCTTGGGGCCTGATACTGTAATGATGACCTGAAGCGGTGCGCTGGACGGGATCGGCGCCTCCCTCTTTACGGCGCCGAAGACAAGAATATCAGATCCATCAAAATTGGCGGTGATGGCAACCTGATCGCGGGATAGGCCTGCCACGACCTCTTCGGGATGTGCCGCGGTGACACTTGCCAAAAGCAGAAAGATGCTCAGGAGGCCCCGCATCAGTTATGGCCCTCCGAGCCGATCGAGAACAGTTCTGCCGGTTCAATCAGAAGGTCCATCGCCAGCTTCCCGCATACCGCCAGAACCATGATCGACAGAAGTATCCGCAGTTGCTCGGCCTTCAGGCGCAAACCGATCCGTGTTCCGATTTGCGCGCCTACCACGCCACCCACCAGCAGCAATACGGCCAGCGCCATATCGACGGTGTAGTTGGTTGTCGCATGTAAAAGTGTCGTGAAGGCGGTGACGAAGATGATTTGAAACAGAGATGTTCCGACGACAACCTTTGTGGGCATGCCCAGCAGATAAATCATCGCAGGCACCATGATGAACCCGCCACCGACGCCCATGATTGCGGCGAGAATACCCACCAAAAGGCCAACAGCCAGTGGTGGTATCACGGAGATATAGAGACCGGACGTGCGAAATTTCATCTTGAAGGGCAAGGCATGGACCAGACCATGCTTGCGCCGCTGTGGGACCTTCGTCGGTGATTTTGCGCGGCGAATGGCGCGCAGGGATTCCAGAAACATCAGCCCGCCGATGATCCCAAGGAACACCACGTAGCAAAGCTTGACGAGCAGGTCGACCTGACCGATCTCCTTCAATGCTGCAAAAACCTGCACGCCTAAGGCTGCCCCGAAGAGGCCCCCGATCAGCAGCACGGTGCCCATTCGGAGGTCCACCGTCTTTCGCTTGAAATGGGCCAGAACCCCCGAGAAGGACGAGGCCACGATCTGATTGGCTTCAGTCGCGACCGCAACCGCCGGGGGAATGCCGATGAAAAACAATAACGGCGTCATCAGAAAGCCGCCGCCCACGCCGAACATACCCGAGAGAATGCCCACAATGCCGCCCAGTCCCAAAAGAAGGAACGCGTTGACCGAAACCTCGGCTATGGGCAGGTAAATCTGCATGACCCCTCATTGGCGCTTGTGCCGATGTCTTAGACCCGTCCAGTTGTACGGGGCAATGGCAATCCATAGGTCCAGTTCAGGGGCAACCCTTGCTCAGGGAACCTAGCGCTCCTTCACGTAGGGCGCGCCCCCGGCCCGGGGTGGAACAGCCTTGCCCACGAACCCTGCCAAGATCACCACCGTCAGAATGTAGGGCAATGCATCCAGAAGCTGGATCTGCACATTGAACCCGACCAGTGATTTAATCACATCGGGCCTAAGCGAGATCGCCTGCAAGAACCCGAATAACAGTGTCGCGTAGAGCGCGTACCATGGCCGCCATTTGGCAAAGATCAACGCGGCCAGCGCGATGAAGCCGCGGCCCGCACTCATGTCTTTCACAAACCCCGCTTGCAAGCCCGTCGCAAGGTAGGCTCCTGCAATCCCGCACAGGACGCCGCAAATGGCCACCGCTGCGAACCGGAGTCCAACTACCGAAACACCTGCTGTATCGACGGCGGCTGGATTTTCGCCAACCGCACGCAATCGCAGACCGAACCGGGTTCGAAACAAGATGTACCACGTCAGTGGCACACAGAGGAGGGCGACATAAACAGGGATCGTATGCCCAGAGATTAATTCAGCATAGAGCGGACCGATGATCGGAACACCCGAAAGCGCCTCTGCGAACGGCAATGTTATGGGCTCGAACCGACCGCCCCCGATCAGGGAGGGTGTCCGACCGCCAAGACCAAACCAGCTTTGGCCGATCAAGACGGTCAGCCCGGCTGCAAGGAAGTTGATCGCTACACCTGAAATCAACTGGTTGCCGCGAAACGTAATCGACGCAACGCCATGCAATCCGGACAGGGCAAGAGACGCCCCGATCCCGGCCAAAAGACCAACCCATACGGACCCTGTTGCGGCCGCGGTTGCCGCTGAAAAGAACGCCGCCGCCAGCATTTTGCCTTCCAGACCGATGTCAAAGATCCCGGCACGCTCCGAGAAAAGCCCGGCCAGGCAGGCAAGCAGCAGCGGCGTTGACAGTCGGAGTGTGGAATCGAGGATTTGCAGAACTGTGAGAAAATCCATTATTCCGCTGGCCCCCGTGTCGGTTGCGGTTTTCTGCGTCGCAGGGCCAAAAACATGCGTTCGACCGGTGTTCGGACCATACCATCAAGCGCACCTGTGAAGAGGATCACCAAGGCTTGTATGACGACCACCAAGTCGCGTGGGATTGACGTCCAGAGCGCAAGCTCGGCACCGCCTTGGTAGAGGAACCCGAACAGCAGTGCTGCGATCAGAACGCCGAACGGGTGTGATCGACCCATAAGCGCCACGGCGATGCCGATGAAGCCCGCCCCCTCGACCGAGTTCAGAACCAGGCGTTCGGCTTCCCCCATGACATTGTTGATCGCCATAAGACCTGCAAGCGCACCCGAGATCATCATGGTGATCATGATGATCCAGACCGGGCTGATGCCTGCGTAGATCGCGGCCGGTTCAGATTTTCCAAGCGCGCGGATCTGATAGCCCAACCTGGTGCGCCAGATTAGAAAGTAGACCGCAACGCAGGCCAGAAGGGCAATGATCAGCGTGATGTTTGCCGGGGTGCGGGCGGCGAACGGGATGCCGAAAATCTCAAGAAAATCGGTCAGCGTCGGTAGATGCGTGGCCTCGGGAAACTTCGCAGTTGCCGGGTCCATCGATCCGGCAGGACGCAGCATGTTGACCAGCACGTAGTTTAGAAGGCTTGCGGCAATGAAGTTGAACATAATCGTGGTGATTACGATATGGCTGCCACGCTTGGCCTGAAGATAGGCCGGAATGGCGGCCCAAAGCGCGCCGAAGAGGCCCGCACCAACGGTCGCCGCGATCAAGGCGATGGTCCAATGGGGCCACGGGACCATCAGACACACCAGCGCCACGCCAAGTCCACCCAGCGCCGCCTGTCCCTCTCCGCCGATGTTGAAGAGCGAGGCGTGAAACGCCACAGCAACGGCCAGACCCGTGAAAATGAAGTTGGTGGCGTAGTAAAGCGTGAAACCCCAGCCGTAGGTTGAGCCCAACGCACCGTCGACCATCAACTTTAGCGCTTCGATCGGGTCCTCTCCGATTGCGAGGATCACAAGGCCCGAGATCAGGAACGCCAACAGAAGATTAATCAGAGGGATCAGGACGATATCGGCCCAGCGAGGCATCCTGTCCATCAGTGTACCTCCCCATGGGCACGCGCCAGATTGGCTTCGATCTCTTCGACACTGTGATCGTGCGTCGTGTCGGTAATCCCGGCCATCAGAAGGCCCAGTTCTTTCTCATCGGTTTCGGAAGGCAGGCGTTCACCCATGATCTGACCGTCGAAGATCACGGCGATCCGGTCGGACAATGACATGATTTCGTCCAGTTCGACAGACACCAAAAGGATGGCTTTACCTTCATCGCGAAGCTCGACAATCCTTTGGTGGATAAACTCAATGGCACCGATATCGACGCCGCGTGTGGGCTGGCCGATTAAAAGCAGATCCGGGTTTCGCTCAATCTCCCGCGCCAGCACCAGCTTCTGTTGGTTGCCGCCTGAGAAACTTTTCGCGGGCAGATTGGCGTTGGCGGGCCGAACGTCGAAGCGCTCTATCTTGCCTTCGGTATCCTCGCGAATTGCGGCATTGTTCATCAGAAGTCCGCTCTGATAGGCAGGGTCGTCGTGATAACCGAAGGCCACATTTTCCCATGCCTTGAAATCCATGATCAACCCGGCGCGTTGCCGGTCTTCGGGTACGTGCGCGATCCCGCGCGCCCGACGGGTCCGCGCGTCTGACTGACTGCCTGTCAGATCAATTTCCTGACCGTTCACACGGATGGTTCCGGTTCCGGTCTGGACCCCTCCCAAAACTTCAAGCAGTTCCGACTGGCCGTTTCCCGCAACGCCGGCCACACCAAGGATTTCGCCGGCCTTTACGACCAGAGATACGCCCTTGACCCGCTCGACACCTTTGTCATCGACCACGCGAAGGTCCTCGACCTCCAATACATTTGCCCCCGGCGTGGCTGGCTTTTTGTCCACCCGCAACAGAACTTTGCGTCCGACCATCAACTCAGCCAGCTCCGCCGGTGAAGTCTCGGACGTCTTCACCGTGGCGGTCATCTCGCCCCGGCGCATCACGCTGACCGTATCGGTTATATCCATGATCTCGCGCAGCTTGTGGGTGATCAGAATTATGGTTTTGCCTTCGCGTTTGAGGCCTTCCAATATACGGAACAGGTGATCGGCCTCTGCGGGTGTAAGAACCCCTGTCGGCTCATCTAGGATCAGAATATCTGCGCGACGGTAAAGCGCCTTCAGGATCTCGACCCGCTGCTGCATCCCCACGCCAATGTTTTCAATCAGCGCGTCTGGATCGACATTCAATTCGTATTCGGCTGCAAGCTGGGTCAGCTCTTTGCGCGCCTTTGATAAGGACGGTCCCAACCGCGCACCATCTTCTGCACCAAGAATGATGTTTTCGAGAACCGTGAAGTTTTCGACAAGCTTGAAATGCTGGAAAACCATGCCGATGCCCGCCGCAATCGCGGCCTGACTGTCCGGGATGTCGGTCTTTCTGCCAGCAATGAACACTTCGCCCGCATCGGCTTTGTAAAAGCCATAGAGGATCGACATCAAAGTGGATTTGCCCGCACCATTCTCGCCGATGATTCCATGGATCGTACCAGGCATCACCCGAATGGAGATATCCTTGTTCGCCTGAACTGCACCAAAGGCTTTCGAGATACCCTTGAGCTCAATAGCAGGAGCGGCCCCGTCAGGCCGCCCCTCTGTCGTATCACTCATTTAGAAAGACAGCGCAGGGCAGCTTTCGTCAGACATATAGTCGTGAACTTCGATGTTACCCGCGATAATCTCGGCCTTCACGCCTTCGACGGCCGCTTGCATCTCTTCGCTGACCAATTCCGCGTTGTTCTCGTCCATCGCATAGCCGACGCCATCGTTGGACAGCCCAAGAACTTGTACGCCGCCAGCCAATTCGTCGGCCGAGAACGCTTCGTAGACGGCAACATCAACGCGCTTCATCATCGATGTCAGGACGGACCCCGGGTGCAGGCCATTCTGGTTGCTGTCGACCCCGACGGACAGTTTACCCTCATCAGCCGCAGCCTGAAGGACGCCAACGCCTGTTCCGCCCGCCGCCGCATATACTACGTCAGCGCCTTGGCTGATCTGTGCTTTGGTCAACTCAGCGCCCTTGACCGGATCGTTCCATGCAGCCGGTGTTGTACCGGTCATATTGGCGATGACGGTCGTGTCGGGGTTCGCGGCCTTGGCGCCTTGAGCGTACCCGCAAGCAAACCGGCGGATCAGCGGGATATCCATGCCGCCGATGAAACCAACGGTGTTGTTCTGCGAGGCCTGGGCCGCCATGTAGCCGACAAGGTAAGAGCCTTCATGCTCTTTGAAGACAATTGATGTGACGTTCGGCTGTTCGACAACCGCGTCTACGATCACGAAATCGGTTTCAGGATAGTCACCCGCAACCTCTGCAAGAACGGATCCAAAGGCGAAACCAGTCATAACAACGGGGTTGGACCCTGTTTCGGCCAGACGGCGCAGGGCCTGTTCGCGCTGCGCTTCGGACTGCATTTCGATTTCTTTGTAGCTTCCGCCGGTTTCCTGCGCCCATTGTTGCGCGCCATTGAAGGCTGCCTCGTTGAAGGACTTGTCAAATTTGCCGCCCAGATCGAAGATGATCGCAGGGTCTGCAAGCGCTACGCCGGTGCCAAGCGCAAGCGTCGCCGCCGCACCGAGAAAGTGTTTCATGAGGCTCATAGTGGTCTCCCAGATGTTTGATTCAGCCAGTTCATGGCCCGGGGCCGTCCCCCCGGTATTTTTGTCCGCTTCATGCGTGACTTACCGGCCAATTAGGGCCAAGCGCGTCGGGAGGGTCAACCGATTCTTCTGACGGGGATGGTTTCGGCGCGGGTTACCGTGCGTCCGCTGGGCCAGATGCTGAAACACTGCGCGTCATGAGGACAGCGTCGACCGAGGTTCCGTCCGGCTGCATGTAGTAGCCGGTACGACGATTGATTTCTGTAAAGCCCGCTGATTTATATAGATTTATCGCGATGGCGTTGTCGGACGCCACCTCCAGAAAGGCATCTGCGGCCCCCTCGTCCAGAGCGGTGTCAAGAAACCCTTCGATCAGCTTTCGACCTATACCGTGACCCCGGCGGTCGGGGTGAACGGCGACAGTCAAAAGTTCTGCCTCATCCGCGATCAGCCGTCCCAGAAGAAACCCATCTGGTGCTGTCAGCAGAAAGACCCCCCTCGATCCAAGCATGTCCGAAAACTCGGTCACAGACCAAGGGCGAGGGGAGGTGAAGCAGATTTTGTGAAGCGCTGCTAGTTTTGCAGGGGTCATGCCAAGATCTTGGGGCCAGGGTCTTTAGGGGGCGCCGCGTCTGCGGGTCGGATGTAGAGCGGGGTGGGCGGCGGCAGGTTCTTATCCTGATACCGCGTTAATGCAATCCGGCCCAAAGCCTCGGCCAGAGGTCGCCTTGGTGATTGCACTTTGGCGTTCAGCAGTGCTGCGATCTCGTCTGTGCGGTCACCGACCACACTCAGTCCGGGCGTCATAAAAGTCTGGCGAAGGTCATGCATCGCGATCAGACGTGGTGGTGCGTCATCGTACTGAGCGTAGAGCTTGTCTTGACGCGCATCAATACATGCGAGCGCGGGGCCAACCAGTCCAAACCTCAGGGCGTCCAGCCGCGAGACACCAACGACAGGAACGCCCAAGGCAAGCCCCAACCCCCGCGCGGCGCTGACCGAGATACGGATGCCGGTGAAATTTCCCGGCCCGATACCAACGCCGATCGCGGCCAAGTCCTGCCATTGGGTCCCGTTTTCTGCCAAAAGGTCCTCAAGACGCGGCATAAGCTGCTCGACCTGGCCTTTCGGCATGTCGATCTCAAACTGGGACAACACCGTTTCGCCACGCAGCAAAGCGGCCGCACAATGGGCGGCCGCAGTGTCGAAACTGAGAAGTAGAGGCTCTTGCGTCACGCAGCCACGGGGCGCACTTCGACCACCTCGGGAATGTAGTGCCGCAACAGGTTTTCGATGCCCATTTTCAGTGTCAGGGTAGAGGATGGGCAGCCCGCACAGGCGCCTTGCATGTGAAGGTAGACAATTCCGCGCTCAAATCCGTGGAACGTGATGTCGCCCCCATCTTGCGCCACGGCAGGCCGGACGCGAGTGTCCAGCAATTCTTTTATCTGGCCGACAATCTCACCGTTTTCGCCCGTATGCTCCGCGTGGCCAGACGCCGGCGTTGCATCGCCTGCCATCACTGGTTGACCGGATTGGAAGTGTTCCATGACGGCCCCGAGTATCGCGGGTTTGATATGATCCCACTCGACACCATCCGCCTTGGTCACCGTGACAAAGTCATTGCCAAGAAAGACGCCTGCGACCCCCTCGACCGCAAAGATCCGCGTGGCCAAGGGCGATGCGCCCGCAGTGTCGGCTGATGGAAAATCCGCTGTTCCCGCTTCCAGCACAGATTGGCCCGGAAGGAACTTCAAAGTGGCCGGGTTTGGGGTCGACTCGGTCTGGATGAACATGGCTTCAATCCTTTATCATTTGACTCAAGATATGCGCTTTCTGCACCGTCAAGTCAATAGTTTGGAACCATTCTAAACTGTACTTTTGAACTACGAAACAGCCTCTAGCTGCTCTTTCGTTAATTCGCCGGGTACAATGGTGATCGGCATCGGAAGGCTGCCGGAACTGCGCGAAAGCTCTGTCACCAAAGGACCGGGGCCGCCACTGTCCGTGCCCGCCCCAAGAACAAGGACTCCGACATCCGGGTCTTCGCGCACTTGTGCAAGAATTTGCGGCACCGGTTCGCCCTCGCGGATCACCAGTTCAGGATCAATGCCCTGCTTGTCGCGCATCCACTTTGCAAAGACTTCGAAATGAGCTTCGATCCGTTCGCGCGCTTCCTGTCGCATGATATCGCCCACACCAATCCAATGATTAAATTCGTCGGGCGGTATAACGGCCAGTATCTCAACGCCGCCGCCGGTACGCGCGGCCCGCATCGCCGCGAACCGCATCGCGTTGAGACATTCGCGGCTGTCATCCAGCACAACCAAAAATTTCCGCATGAGTGCACGCCTCCCGACGCGGGATCATGGTCCAAGCAGGCGATCCGCGCAACACTGCATTTCCTGACCAAGATCTAGCGGGACAAGGCCCAGTCCCAGTACATTTCGCGAATGCGTTTGGTCAGGGGGCCACTCTGGTAATGAGTCCCGTCGAATTCCTTCACCGGGGTAACTTTCATCATGTTCCCGCTGAGAAACACTTCATCCGCGTCGTGGAAATCTGCAAAGCTCAGCACTTTTTCATGCACGGCGACGCCGTCCTTTCGCAGATTGTCCATATGGCGCGCGCGGGTGATACCGGACAGAAACGTTCCGTTTGGGATGGGCGTGAACACCTCCCCGTCTTTCACCATGAACACATTCGCTGTTGCGGTTTCAGCGACGTTGCCGAGAGCGTCGGCCACAAGCGCGTTGCCGTATCCCTTGGCTCGCGCTTCGGCCAACATGCGCGCATTATTCGGGTAAAGACAGCCCGCCTTGGCATTCACAACACTGCTCTCCAGCACTGGGCGGCAGAATTGGGTGGTGGTCAGGGTGGTGGCCGCGCTGTCCGGCGCCATCGGAATTTCTTCAAGGCAAATACAAAACCCGGTGACGTTTGGCTCGGGCACGATCCCGAGATGACCGCCGTCGATCGCCCAATACATCGGTCTGATGTAGATTGCGGCGTCTGTCGGGTAAGACTTCAGACCGTCCCAGATTATATTGACCATATCGTCAGCCGTATGGGTCGGTGTGATCATCAGCGCTGCGGCTGATTTGTTGATCCTAGTGCAGTGGGCCTTTAGGTCGGGGGCTACGCCGTCAAAATACCGCGCCCCGTCGAAAACAGTGGTTCCAAGCCATGATCCATGATCGGCCGCGCGCATGATGGCGACGTCCCCATCGTGCCATGCACCCTCGAAATAGGTCTTGATATGTGTCCCGGTTGCCATCTGGTCCTCCCACGGGTGAACCTATGCATTGGTAGGTCAGCGGTCCAGACACATTTGCTGTCGCATTGACTTGGAGCTTAAAACGCCTCCGACCTGGGACTGGTCGGAGGCGTTCATAAAGTGGTGCGGGTCGTGGATGGGCAACCTGCCGTCCCGCACACCAGACGGCTTGGTCTCAAACTGCGGGGACAGCGAAAAGACGGACAAGCCAGTTAGAACCGTGCTTGCCTCGGAAGACGTCAGAGATCAGGCGCCGCTTCTATGAACGGCTAACTAAACTTACTCTGAATCCGAAGTGAGACGGGCGCATATCAGTTTTGTAACAACACGCCCCCAAAGGCTTACACTTATGCGCCGACCATTCCGACAATCTCATATGTCCTCTTCAGGATCGGTGCCGCGACACCGCGCGCGCGCTCTGCCCCGCGGGCAAGAATTGCGTCAATCTCGTGCGTGTCCTGCATCAAACGGCTCATTTCATCGGCGATCGGGGCCAGCTTTTCGACGGCCAGATCCGCGAGCATCGGTTTGAATTCTGAAAACTGCTTGCCGCCGACATCGCTAAGGACCTGATCCACGCTTTGATCGGACAGCGCAGCGTAGATATTCACCAGGTTTGCAGCTTCGGCGCGACCTTCAAGCCCTTTTTGTTCGGACGGCAAGGCGTCAGGATCGGTGCGGGCCTTGCGTATCTTCTGGGCGATCATGTCGGCGTCATCGGTCATATTGATCCGGCTCATGTCAGATGGGTCGGATTTTGACATCTTTTTTGAGCCGTCGCGGAAGCTCATCACGCGGGTCGCGGGACCCTGAATGACCGGCTCAGTGATCGGGAAGAACTCAACGCCAAAATCGTGGTTGAACTTGGCCGCCACGTCACGGGTCAGCTCAAGGTGCTGTTTTTGATCGTCGCCCACAGGAACGTGGGTTGCGTGATAAAGCAGAATATCCGCGGCCATCAGCGCCGGATAGGAAAACAGCCCGACTGACGCATTTTCGCGGTTCTTACCCGCCTTGTCCTTGAATTGGGTCATCCGGTTCATCCAGCCCATGCGCGCCACGCAGTTGAAGATCCAGCCCAGTTGCGTGTGCTCAGGCACTTGGCTTTGGTTGAACAGAATGGATTTCTCGGGGTCGATGCCGGAGGCAATGAAGAATGCGCAAAGCTCTCGCGTGTTATGCGCCAGTTTCTTTGGCTCCTGCGGGACGGTGATCGCATGCAGATCAACCATACAGTAGATCGTCTCATAATCCTCGGCCTGCATCTCGACGAAGCGCTTCACAGCCCCCAGATAATTGCCAAGGGTCAGGCCGCCGGACGGTTGGATCCCGGAAAACACCCGTTTGGTGAAGGTAGGTTCGGACATGAGGCCCCTCTGACGGCTGGATTTCTGAACCACCGTCGCTTACCCATGAGGAAACAAGAGGTCAACCGGAGCAGTCCAGATGTATGATCCCAACGCCAATGTCTCGCCGTTCAATGCTTTGCCGCCTGCGGTGGTTGGGCTTGCCATGATCATGGGGGCGGTCGAACTGGTCCTGCAGATAGGGGCTCTTGGTTTCGCGGGCGCCGGTGGCATTGGGTGGCGCATTGCCGCCATTCAGGACTACGCCTTCTTGGGACCGGTCTGGACGCAGATGTTGGAGCTGGGCCTGTTCCCACCAGAGCACATGATGCGCTTTGTCACCTTTCCCTTTATCCACGGCAGCCTTTTGCACGCGGCCTTCGGTGTAGTGATCGTGCTGGCGATTGGTAAGTCGGTCGGGGAGGTCTTCTCCTCTTGGTCCTTCCTTGCTGTGTTCTTCCTATCCTCGATCTTTGGCGCACTTGTGTACGCCGCGCTGACGGATACCAACGCGGCTCTGTTCGGCGCGTATCCCGGCGGCTACGGTCTTATCGGCGCGTTCACCTTCCTGCTGTGGACCAGATTGGCAGCCGTGGGTGAAAACACCATGCGGGCGTTCACGCTGATCGGGTTTCTTCTGGGCATCCAGTTGGTGTTCGGGGTGCTGTTCGGATCCGGTTTGGACTGGATCGCGGATGTCGCAGGGTTTGCTGCTGGCTTTGGCCTGTCGTTTCTCGTCAGTCCGGGTGGTTGGGCGCGAGTCCTGTCAAAGCTGCGACAGCGCTAGCGACGAAGAGCGGTCTTGAAGTCCCTGATCCGGAAAGCGCCGATCAACTGTCCTGCAAGCCCGTAGGTCGCGATCCCGGCCGTGACCAGAACGGCAAGTGCAAGATAGCGCAGCGTCGCAATCCCGAAGAACGGCAACAGCAGCAGATACACAGCGTTTAGTGCGACGCCCATGATCACGGACGCGATGACTATACGCGGAACCCTGCGCTTAAAACGGTCGTCAAACTGCGCCGCTTCGCCGAAGCGGGATGCAAACCGCCAGAGCAACCATGCCATAACCCAGCCCGCAATCGTCGTTCCCAACGCGGCGGCCACATACCCGAAAATACTGGCCAGCCCGATCGCGAGGACAGCATTGACCACCATCGCCACCAGCGCGAAGTAAAACGGACGCCGCGTGTCTTCGCGGGCAAAGTAAAGCGGTTGGATCACTTTTTGTAGAACAAACGCCGGAAGGCCTGCACCGTATATGGCCACGGCAATCGCAGTTGCAGCCGTGTCATCGGCGTCAAAGGCTCCACGCTCAAACAGTACCGATACAAGGGGCGTGGGGATAACCATCAAGGCCACGGCGGACGGAATGGTCAGCGCAAGAGCGACTTCGCCCGCGCGGTTGAACGCCTCCCGCCCGCCTGCGGTGTCCTCGGCCTGCAACTTGCGCGACAGGTCCGGCAGCAGAACAACGCCGATGGCAATCGCGACGACCCCAAGTGGCAGTTGATAGAGCCTGTCAGCGTAATTGAGCCATGCAATTGCGCCATCGAAATAGCTGGCGACCTGTCGGCCCACGAGAAGGTTGACTTGAACCACACCGCCGGCCAAGGCGGCAGGGGCTGCGATAATGGCCAATCGCTTCAATTCGGGGGTGAAAGTCGGTCGCTTTGGGATCAGCGGATATCCCGCCCGGGCTGCAGCGATCCACACAAGCGCCATCTGCGCGACACCGGCTACGGGCACCGTCCAAGCCAGTGTCAAACCAATGTCCCAGCCGAGACTCCAGGCCGCTGACAAAGCCGTAATCAACAGAATATTCAAAAGTACTGGTGCTGCCGCGGCTGCAACAAATCGACCGGTTGCGTTCAAGACGCCGGACAAAAGGGCGGCCAGTGAAATGAACAGGATGTAGGGAAAAGCGATACGTCCGAACAGAACTGCCAAGTCAAACCGCTGATCTTCGGCAAAGCCCGACGCCATCAAAAGCACGAGCCCCGGCATAAACACCTGAGCGACGAGGGTGAAGGCAATCAAAAGCGTTCCGAGCCCCGTAAATGCGTCGCGGGCAAACCCATGGGCGTCGGTCTCTTTCTCGACCTTTTTCGAGAACATCGGGACGAACGCCATGTTGAATGCCCCTTCTGCAAAGAAGCGGCGGAACATGTTGGGTAGTGAAAAGGCAATCAGAAACGCTTCGGCCACTGGGCCAGAGCCTAAAAACCCGGCGATCAGGATGTCCCTGACAAACCCAAGGATTCGGCTGAGAAGGGTCCACACACCGACAGTTGCAAACCCGCGCAACAGACGGATGGGTTGCGTCACGTGTGCGCCCTTTCGAAGCCTTCTGCGATAGCCTCGCGCAGTTTCTTCTCGATAGCGTTTTGTTTGGGAGTGGAGTGGAACTTCAGGCCAAACATGTCTTTGACGTAGAACGTATCGACCACCTGTTCGCCGTAGGTGGCGATAACCGCTGACGCAATGTAGATGTTCGCGTTGGCCAGTGTCCGTGTCAGGTCAAATAGAAGACCGGGGCGATCACGGGTGTCGACTTCGATGATCGTATAGATTTCCGAGCCGTCATTGTCGAAGGTGATCGAAGTTGGCACGCGGAATGCGCTTTCCCGTTTCTTGATCTTGTCTTTCGGGGCCAGTGCCTCGCGCGCGACCACTTCGCCCGCCAGCGTCTTTTCGATCATGGTCTTCAGGCGCGGCAGCCGTCTGGCCTCATAGGGGCTTTCTTCGATGTCTTGGATCCAGAACGCGGCCGTGACGTAGCCGTCCTTCGTGGTATAACTGCGTGCGTCGACGATGTTGGCGCCGACCAGAGCAAGTGCGCCGCAAATCCGGCTGAAGATGCCCGGGTGATCCGCCATGGTGAAGCAAGCGCGCGTAGCGTCGCGATCATCATCAGGGGTCAGTTCGATCTGTATTTCGTCGTCAGAGATGTCCTTCAGAAGGTTCGCAAAATCGACATGTGCCGTGACATGCAGACCTTGCCAATAGGCGGGATAATGACGCGCGACCTCCTGGCGAAGATCTTTGGTGGACCAGTCTGGCAACGCTTCCCGCAGCTTGCGTTTCGCTTCGGTGCCCCGTTCTTCGCGATTGATCGCCTCCATTCCTTCACGCAGAGCGCGTTTGGTCTGGCGATAGAGCGCACGGATCAGCGCGGCCTTCCAGTTGTTCCAGACATTTGGACCAACGCCCCGAATATCACACACGGTCAGGACGGTCAGCAGGTCCAACCGCTCCACGGTTTTGACCGCTTTGGCAAAGTCGCGCACCGTGCGCGGGTCTGCAATATCGCGTTTCTGCGCCATATCAGACATGAGCAGGTGGTAGCGCACCAACCACTCGACCGTGTCCCGTTCCTTTTTCGTCAGACCAAGCCGTGGCGCGATCTTGCGTGCGAGCTTCGCACCGAGGATCGAGTGGTCCTCGTCTCGTCCCTTACCGATATCGTGGAGCAGCAGGGCAACGTACAGAACCTTTCGGTTTACACCTTCCTTCAGAATGCCGGAGGCGATGGGCAGCTCCTCGACCAACTCGCCGCGCTCGATCTGCGCCAGATGGGAGATGCACTGAATGATGTGCTCATCCACTGTGTAGGCGTGATACATGTTGAACTGCATCATCGCGACAACGGTCTGAAAGTCTGGAATGAACGCCCCAAGCACGCCGATCTCGTTCATCCGGCGCAGCGCGCGCTCCGGATTGCCGTGTTTCAGCAGGGTGTTCAGAAAAATGCGTGCGGCATCCTTATCGCCCTCAAGCTGGCGCACCAGATCGAGGTTGGCCGAAATGAGCCGCATCAGGTTGGGATGCAGCAGGTTGCCTGATCTCAGCGCCTCCTGAAAGGCACGCAGTATGTTGAGCGGATCGTCAAAAATTGCCGACGGCTCTGGAATATCAAGCCGCCCGTTTTTTAACACAAAACCGTCGCGGATCCGAAAATTGCGCGTGCGACGCAACAACCCGATGAGCGCGGGTTCGGTTTTGACATGTTGTTCTTCGAGGTCGGTCAGCAGGATGCGCGTCAACTCGCCAACACGGGTGGCGTGCCGAAAATAGGACTGCATGAAATGCTCGACCGCGCGCCGTCCGCCGCCATCTGAAAAACCCATCCGCTGGGCGACATCCGCCTGCATGTCGAAGGTCAGTTGTTCCATAGCACGGCCTGCAGCCAGATGCATGTGACCCCGCACGGCCCAAAGAAATGCCTCTGCCGTCGTGAAATTCTCGAACTCGTCCTGCGTAAAGACGCCAAGATCAACAAGCATGCTGACGTCTTTGACCCGACGGACGTATTTAGCAATCCAGTAGAGAGACTGCAGGTCCCGCAGACCGCCTTTGCCCTCTTTTACGTTCGGCTCCACGATATAGCGTTGCCCGCCATGCTTCTTCAGACGGGTCTCACGTTCGCTCAGCTTGGCTTCAACGAACTCAGCTTCGGTCCCCTTGAACAAATCCCGCCAGAGACGCTGGTCAAGTTCTGCGGCCAACACGGTGTCGCCGTCCAGAAACCGATGTTCAAGCAACGCTGTGCGGATGGTGAAATCCTCTTTCCCCAACCTAAGGCAGTCTTTCACTGTCCTGCTGGCGTGGCCAACCTTCAGTTTCAAGTCCCACAGAATGTAGAGCATCGACTCGATGACACTCTCGGTCCAGGCGGTGATCTTGTAAGGGGTTAGAAACAGCAGATCGACGTCAGAAAAGGGCGCCATCTCGCCCCGGCCGTAGCCGCCGACGGCGATCAGCGACATGCGTTCTGCCTCAGTGGGATTGGGCAGGGGATGCAGAACCTCGCGTGCCACGAAGAACGCCTCGCGCACGAGGCAATCCGTGAGGTAGCTGTAGGACCGCGTCATTTGCCCGGCAGCCCTTGGGGCTTCTGCAAATGCCTCGGCGATCTTCATGCGGCCCGCCTTGTTGACCTCGTTCAGAACGGCGACCGTCGCTGCACGGCGGCCTTTGTCGGTGTCGGTCGCCCCAAGCGCCTTCAAGACGGTACTGCGCAGATCACTGCGATCCACAATATCAGTTGCCGGACAAATCAGGTCGTCCGGCACAGTCTCATGTGGAAAGGCAGTGTCGTCGTCAGGAGCCGCCGCGGCTGAATGATTTTGGAGCGGGGTCAATGATACGAACCTGACTGTTGTTGACCTCAGCGACTGCAAGGGCGCGTTCGGCTGTGCCATCTGCTTTCAGCCGGAATACTCCGTTCACGCCGACAAAACCAGACGATTGGCGCAGATTTGCAGCGGTCAATGCACGTTTTTTCGCCGCAAGGGCGCCTATTGCAGCAATACCATCATAGGCCAGACCGGCCAGTGGATGCGGTGACGTACCATAGGCACTTTGATAGCGCGTGCGGAAGCGCGCTGTCAGCGTTGGATCGGGAAGGGCGAACCAACCACCTTGCAAACCAGGCAGGCTAAGGGTTTGAGGGGGAACGTCCCAACGGGTCAGACCCATGTACTGGATGTTGGCCGGGTTGACCCCGCGATCCGGCAAAAGTTCTGCGAGAACGGGCAGGGCGCCCACGCTGTCGGATGTCAGCATAATCGCATTCGCGCCTGTGGTCGTGACAGTCTGTGCGACCCGCGGGGCAGCTGCAGTGATGCCTTCATTGGTGAAGCGGAAGCTGCTGTTCGACACGATCTGCACGCCGGTTCTGGACGCCGCCCGTGTGATGGAGTTCCGGGCGATCTGCCCAACGGGCGTTTCCGGGTGCACCACGACAACGCGGTTGCGGCCCTGCCGCCCTGCATAGCCCATCAACCGGGTTGCGATGTTTTCAAAAGTGTTGCCGAGCACGAAAAGATTGCCGCCCGCGATGGACGCATTGTTAGAAAAGGCTAGCACGTTGATACCGTCGTCAGAGGCGGCGACCGCCGCCGCGTTGGCCGCGTCCGATCTCAGTGGTCCAACGATAATATCCGCGCCTGCCGCGATCGCCCGATCTGCAAGCTGACCCGCTGTGGCCGCTTGACCACCGGTGCGGTAGACCGTGATATTGACTGCGCCGTCGGCCAGATCATTCGCCGCCAGACGCGCTGCGTTTTCAAGTGCGCGTGCCAGACCGTCATCGCCCGGCGTCGGTGATCCGTAAGGCACCAGCAACGCAACATTAACCGCATTGCCAAGCGCTTTGGGCGGACTGGCCGTCTGCTGTCCAACGTCGACATCGCAAGCCGTCAGTGCCATAAGCGCTACGGCTGACAGGCAGACCCGCGTATAGGATTTCGCGCGGGCTTGGATACCCTGCAAAAAGGAAACCATCGTGAAACTCCTCCGTCCCAGTATGCGGCCTGGTATCGACCTGCCGCTTGGTGTTTGGCCGCACGTTAGGCGCTCGGTTGAGGCAAGTAAATGAGCAGAAGGATCCTGACGCAATGAAGGCTGCTAATCGCGTGGCTCTGGGGGCGGGGCTTTACTTCATTGCAACCCCCATCGGTACGGCCCGGGACATCACGCTCCGCGCGCTGGATATTCTGGCATCTGCGGATGTGCTGGCTGCCGAGGACACCAGATCACTTCGAAGATTGATGGATATCCACCAGATCGCGGTGGGGGAAAGACCGCTGATCGCATACCATGACCACAACGGCACTGCACAGCGTCCCCGTATTCTCGAGGCTATCGCAGCCGGTAAATCGGTGGCCTACGCGTCCGAAGCGGGGACGCCGCTGATCGCTGATCCCGGTTTCCAGTTGGGCCGCGCGGTGGTGGCGGCCGGTGCTTATGTGACCGCAGCACCGGGCGCCTCGGCAGTTCTGACGGCCCTTACGGTGGCGGGCCTGCCCACGGACCGTTTCTTCTTTGCCGGATTTGCGCCGAACGCCACCGGACAGCGTAAAACGTATATTCGCACGCTCAAGGACGTGCCGGGTACGCTGGTCTTTTACGAGTCGCCGAAACGAATTCACAAAATGTTAGATGATTTGGCCTCTGAGTTGGATGGCGCGCGCCCCTGTGCCGTGGCTCGCGAATTGACCAAGAAGTTTGAGGAGGTCATTCGCGGTACGGTGGATGAGGTTCGGGCACAGCTGGCTGATCGAGCTTTGAAGGGCGAGATTGTGGTCTTGGTCGGCCGGTCAGAGAATGAAGACATGGACGAGACGGCGATCGAAGAAATGCTGCGGGCTTTGATGAAACAATCAACGTTGAAAGATGCTGTCGCAGAGGTCGCGAGCGCATCGGGAATGGCGCGCAGGCAGGTCTATCAGATGGCCTTGTCGCTTGATAAGCCGGAGTGAGCGGACAGCGATCCTACCACGCGGGCCTTCAGGCAGAGCGGAGCGTCGCGCGCCAGTATCTGCGTGCCGGCTACACATTTGTGGCGCACAGATATCGCTCGAAGTCTGGTGAAATCGATCTTGTGTTGCGGCAGGCCGACACGGTGATCTTTGTTGAGATCAAACAAAGCAAGACCCATGCGCGCGCGGCGGATCACCTGTCAGAGCGTCAGATTTCGCGGCTTTACGATGCTGCCTCCGAGTTCTTGGGCGGCGAACCGGCAGGACAACTGACGAACACCCGTTTCGATGTCGCGCTGGTCGACGGCGACGGTATGATCGAAATTCTTGAGAACGCTTTTGCCGGCTGACGTCTGAAAGAGGCGATTGAAAGACCAGCGCGGTCAGGTCACAAAGGCCTGATAAATTGCTGCAAGGATTTCCCATGGGCCTGACCGTCGCCATCCAAATGGACCCGATCGACGCGATTGATATCGACGCCGACAGTTCCTTTCGTATCGCCGAAGAGGCGCAGGCCCGGGGCCACTCCCTGTTTTTCTACACGCCTGATCAACTGTCTTATCGCGAAGGCAAGGTGTCCGCCCGGGGGTGCGACCTGACCGTCCGCAGGGAGCTTGGCAACCACGCTACGCTCGGCGAGATGCGTGAGGTCAATCTGGCGGAGTTCGACGTGGTTTGGCTGCGTCAGGATCCCCCGTTCGACATGGGCTACATCACAACGACCCATATTCTGGATCGCATCCACCCGAAGACGCTTGTGGTGAACGATCCGACTTGGGTGCGCAACTGGCCGGAAAAGCTCAAGGTGCTGGACTATCCCGACCTGACACCGCCAACGATGATTGCGCGCGATTTGGATACGCTGAAAGCGTTTCGGGCCGTGCATCGCGATGTGATCCTGAAGCCGCTGTACGGAAACGGTGGCGCGGGTGTCTTCCGGATCAAGGAAGACGACAGCAATCTCAACTCTCTCCATGAGTTGTTTTCCGGCATCAACCGGGAACCGCTCATCATGCAGAAGTTCCTACCAGACGTCTCGAAAGGCGACAAGCGGATCATCCTCGTGGACGGTGTGGCGGTCGGTGCCATCAACCGTGTGCCGGCCAAGGGCGAGACCCGGTCAAACATGCATGTGGGCGGTCGCCCCGAAAAGGTTGGTATGACCGAGCGCGATCTGGAAATCTGCGACGGTATTGGTGACGATTTGCGGGATCACGGTCAGATCTTCGTTGGCATCGATGTGATCAGCGGTTGGTTAACAGAGATCAATGTGACCTCGCCCACGGGTATTCAGGAGCTTGAACGCTTCGATGGCGTGAACGTGGCCGAGAAAATCTGGCAGGCGATTGAGGCGCGTAAGGCGGGCTGAGATCAGCTCGCGACGCGGTAGCTGATCGCTTCGGCCACGTGGGGGCTTCTGACGTTAGGTGCGCCATCCAGATCCGCGATTGTCCGTGCGACGCGCAACACGCGGTGATAGCTGCGAGCGGACAGCCTGTAGTGGTCTGCAGCTTTTGCCAGAAGGGCGCGCCCTTCGGTGTCAGGTTCCGCAATCTCTTTCAGAACTTCGCCTTCTGCGTCTGCATTCACGCGCATGTCATCGTTATGCGCAAACCGCGCCGTCTGCACATCACGTGCCAGGGCCACCCGTTCCGCGATCTGCTCTGATGGCTCGCCGGTCGCGGGCAGGTCCAGATCCGTGTAGCAAACAGGCGGAACGTCAATTCTGATATCAAACCGGTCCATCAGCGGGCCGGAGATGCGGCCCATGTAGTCCTCGCCGCAGGAAGGCGCCCGCGCGCAGGCTTGTGTCGCGTCGGTCATGTAGCCGCATTTGCAAGGGTTTGCCGCCGCGACCAGCATGAATTTACAAGGGTACTTCACATGCGCATTGGCGCGCGCCACGACCACGTCACCTGTTTCGATCGGCTGGCGCAGAGTTTCGAGTACAGTACGCGGGTATTCGGGGAACTCGTCCATAAAGAGCACGCCGTTGTGGGCCAACGAAATTTCACCGGGCTTCGCGCCCCGGCCCCCACCGACAATGGCAGCCATAGACGCCGTGTGATGGGGTGTCCGAAACGGGCGTTCGCGCGAGATGCCGCCTTCATCCAGCAATCCCGCGAGGGAATGGATCATCGAGGTTTCCAGCGCTTCCTCGGGCCGCATCGGCGGCAGGATGCCCGGCAGGCGCGCGGCCAGCATAGACTTCCCGGATCCCGGCGTTCCGACAAAAAGCAGGTGGTGTCTGCCTGCAGCGGCAATCTCCAAAGCGCGCTTGGCCCTTTCCTGACCCTTCACATCCCGCAAATCCTTTGCGTGCGACCGCGCATCAATCTCGCCGGGGGTTGCGACGTCCAGCGGGGCTTGGCCCGTGAAGTGCTGTGTCACCGCATGAAGCGAGGGCGCGGCGAGAACGCGCGCTGCGTCGACCCAAGCCGCCTCTGGCCCGCACCCGGTTGGACAAAGCAACGTGCAATCTTCCGTAGCCGCAGCAACCGCAGAAGGAAGTGCACCAATGACCGGAACGAGGGAGCCATCGAGGGACAGCTCCCCCAGAGACATGATACTTTGCATCTCTTCCCGGGGCAGGATGTCCAAAGCGGCCAACAGCGCCAGCGCGATTGGGAGATCAAAATGTGAGCCTTCCTTGGGCATATCCGCCGGGGAGAGATTCACGGTGATCCGTTTTGACGGCATTGCGATTGACATGGCCGTCAAAGCCGACCGAACCCGGTCGCGGGCTTCGCTGACCGCTTTGTCTGCCAGACCGACGATGGAAAAAGACGGCAATCCTGCAGATACCGCGCATTGGACCTCGACGGTCTTTGCCTCGATCCCCTCGAAAGCCACCGTGTATGTTCGTGAAATCATGACGCCCTAGCCGTGTTTGGTTAACGGCTAGGGCGGAAATCTTTACGAACGGTAAACGTCCATGAAGGCGGGAAAGGCTTCTGCATCTGCGACTGTCTTATCCCGGCAAAATGCATTGCAGAATCCAAAGATGCGGCCTTCGATCTCCGCCAGATGGGTGACAGGCTGACCAGAATAGGGGCAGGCTGTGTTCTCCGGCTCGCCCGTTTCTATCGCTTTTCCACGAAGTGGCTTGGGACCCGGCCAGGTGGTGGTCCTATAACTTTTCACATACCACGGCAGAGCCGTGTCACCGACCAGCCCCATCGCGCGCCATTGCCGAAATGCCGTATCCGCAAGATGGCGCGCGACGTAGTCTGCGGCAAATTCGTTCACCTCGAGCCCATATCCCGCAATCCGGGCCGCGACGGGGGCAAAGAATGCGTCAGCAACCGAGTAGTCCCCGAACAGCCACGGTCCATATGAAAGCTCACGGGCGTGGGCCCAAATCGTTTCCAACCTACGTAAGTCATCCGAAACGCCCTCGCTGACGGGAGCGTTGACGTAGGCTTGACCCAAATGCATCGGACATTCCGACCGCAACGCTCCAAAGCTCGAATGCATCTCGGCGGTGGCTGCACGGGCTGTCGCTCTCAATTTCGGATCACCCGGCCAGAGCCCTGCCTTCGGATGCCGTGTTGCCAACTCCTCCGCGATTGCGAGCGTGTCAGAGACGATGGCCCCTTCAGGTGTGACCACAGTCGGCACCGTTCGCGCAGGCGCATACTTGGACAGCTGATCCGCCACATCGCGTGAGCTGAAGTCAACGAATTTGGTGTCTGCGGGGATGCCGAACTTCTCAAACAGAAGCCATCCGCGCAAAGACCAACTTGAATAGGTGCGATCACCCAGAATTAATGTATAAGTCATGAGCGGATATTATCTTGGAAGATGCTTCACGGAAATCGATGAATCGTGACGTATCCCATCACGGAACGTGATTAATCTTCCCGAGATGCCATTGATGTCCGTCCCAACTCATTTCTGTGACAGACAGGTTATCTATCCCGTGTCCCAAGCAGTCATAGGGCGGCAATCCCCCGGCTCGTCCAACCTGGGTCAGAATCGCACCGAAATGCGCGACCGCAATAATATTCTGTCCGGCGTAACTCTCGTTCATACGATCGACTTCCGGTTCTATCCGCCTTGCTGCGTCGTACCAGCTTTCGCCATTCGGCGCTTTGATTTCGCCGGGATCTTCCCAATAGGCGCGGCTGAGTTCCGGATCACGCCGGGACACGTCGTCAAAGGTCAAACCATCCCAGTCGCCGAAGTGAAACTCCCGAAACGCCTGTAAGTGATCAAGGCGCGTTCTGCCCTTTTCGAGGGCGTCCGCCGTCTGTACCGCGCGTCGCAAATCTGATGAGACAATGACCGCCTGACTTGGCAGATACGCATTCAGGCGCAAGATTGTATCTTCGTCTGACAGATCGGCGGGTACGTCACGCCATCCGCAGAACGCCTTTTCATGCGTCGGGCCGTGACGCACCCACCACCAGCGGGTCAAAGGGGACTGCCTTTTAACACCTGCGGAAGCCCCGCGATCACCTGCACAACTCTATCCGCTTGCGCCGCCAGCTTGATATTGAATCGCCCCTGGATCGCCCTAAATTCACGCCCCAGTTTTGAAGATGGAACAATTCCGCCCCCAACTTCGTTGCACACTAAAGTGACAGGGTTTTGGGTTGATGTGAGGGTGGTCAGTAATTCTTCTACTGCACCTTCAATATCGGCTCCCGCGAGAAGAAGGTTTGACAGCCACAATGTCGTGCAATCAATCAGGACAACGCCCCCTTCCGCGGCCTTTGAAACTGCGGCAGCAAGATCAATGTGTGCTTCAACAGTGGTCCAGTCATTGCCGGCGCGGGCAGCGCGATGCGCTTCGATCTTTGACGACATCTCCGGATCAAATGCTTGCGCCGTCGCTATGTACGTTCGGGGAGTTCCCTGAGCGATCACAATTTGCTCAGCAAAATCTGATTTGCCTGATGACGCCCCACCCAACACCATTGTCACAAAACTTTTTTGCACCGAGTGATATTTCCTTTGATCCGAAAGCGCCTATGGCGCGTAATAAACACAAAATAAGATAATCTGCGACGCAATAATCGATAACAGACGACCTGGGAGTAAGACCAATGGCATTAGACGCAAGATCCGACAATTCCCTGTCCCGCACCGCAATGAAGGCGGAGCTACTGGACGCGGAAACGGAGCTGCGACTTGCATATGCATGGCGTGATGAACGGGATGAAGCTGCCCTTCACCGTTTGATCACAGCTTATATGCGGCTCGCGATTTCAATGGCCGCAAAGTTCAAACGCTATGGCGCGCCAATGAACGATCTGATTCAGGAAGCTGGTCTGGGTTTGATGAAAGCGGCGGACAAGTTCGATCCGGACCGCGGTGTTCGCTTCTCAACTTACGCTGTTTGGTGGATCAAGGCATCGATTCAAGACTACGTGATGCGGAATTGGTCTATGGTTCGCACCGGCTCCACCTCTTCGCAAAAATCATTGTTCTTCAATATGCGCCGCGTTCAGGCCCGTTTGGAGCGGGAGGCTGCAGCGCGGGGTGAGAGCTTGGACAAGCACCAGTTGCGCCAGATGATTTCCACAGAGGTCGGTGTTTCGATGCGCGACGTCGAGATGATGGAAGGGCGCCTTGCGGGATCCGACTACTCCCTGAACGCGACCCAGTCGACTGAGGATGAAGGGCGCGAGTGGATTGATGCGCTCGAGGATGATGGCGAGCAGGCTGCGGAGATCGTGGAAAACAGCCATGATACCGACTGTCTGCGGAACTGGCTGGTCAAGGCCATGACAGGTCTGAACGAGCGCGAGCAGTTCATCGTTCGCGAACGCAAGCTTTTGGACCAACCTCGCACGCTTGAAAGTCTCGGCAATGAGCTTGGTCTCAGCAAAGAACGTGTGCGCCAGTTGGAAGCCGCAGCGTTTGCCAAGATGCGCCGTGCCCTCGAAAGCCAATCCAAAGAGGTCCAGCATTTCCTCGCATAACACGCGTGTGATTTTTACTTTTTGCGTGGCCTTTTCCCTCTGCCCGCAAATCCTAAGCGCTGATGTCCTTGAGACGTCGGCGCTTTCTCATTTGCCCGACGCCGATATCTACCTCTTGGGCGAACTTCATGACAATGAAATCCACCACGAAAACCAAGCGACGGCTGTGGCCGCGATTGAGCCAAAGGCGTTGGTGTTCGAGATGCTTTCCCCAGATCAGGCAAGTGCTGCTGTTGGGATTGATCGATCTGACGAAGCTGCCTTAGGCGCAGCCTTGAATTGGGCGGACAGCGGCTGGCCCGAGTTTGGCTATTACTATCCAATTTTTGCGGCAGCTCCGGACGCCCAGATTTACGGCGCCGCGGTCCCACGCGACGATGTCAGACGGGCGTTGGAAGACGGCGCTGCGGCAGTGTTCGGCGAGGATGCGGGGCGATTTGGGCTCAGCGATCCGCTTGAGCAACCAGAGCAGGAGATGCGGGAAGACATGCAGCAGACTGCCCATTGCAACGCTTTGCCGCCCGAGATGCTGCCCGGTATGGTCGAAGCGCAACGTCTGCGCGACGGGGTGTTTTCCAAAACGGCCCTGCAGGCCCTCGAAGATACAGGCGGGCCTGTCGTCGTGATCACCGGCAACGGCCACGCACGCGCTGATTGGGGTATGCCGCGATACTTCCGTGCCGCCGCACCCGAAGTGACACTTTTGTCATTGGGTCAGATCATCGAGGCGGAGGATAACCCGCCCTTCGACTATTGGCTGATCACCGCAGACACGCGCGATCCCGAGTTTGATCCTTGCGCCGCGTTCAAAAGCAACTGATTGCACGCTGCTGTCCTGCGGCCTAGATATCAAGGGCTTGGAATGCAAAGGGGCGGCGAAATGCTGGCAGGCAAACGGATATTGTTGATCATCGGCGGCGGCATTGCCGCATTCAAATCCCTTGATCTCATCCGGCGCTTACGCGAGCAGTCTGTCGAGGTCACGCCCGTTTTGACAAAAGCTGCCGAAGAATTCGTAACTCCACTTAGCGTATCGGCCTTGGCTGCTCGGAAGGTCTATCGTGATCTCTTTGATCTGACGGACGAGGCAGAGATGGGTCATATCGAGTTGTCCCGCGCCGCGGATCTTGTTGTTGTCGCACCGGCGACAGCGGATTTGATGGCCAAGATGGCGTGCGGCCATGCGAATGATTTGGCCTCAACTTTGCTGATGGCGACGGATAAGCCAGTCCTAATCGCGCCTGCCATGAACGTGCGCATGTGGGAACATCCGGCGACGCAGCGCAATCTGGATGTTTTGACCGCTGACGGCGTAACCTGTGTCGGGCCAGACGAGGGCAACATGGCATGCGGCGAGTTTGGTCCGGGGCGGATGTCCGAACCAAGTGCTATTATTGATGGGATCCGCGCCATGTTCGCGGACGGTCCACTGAAAGGTCGCCACATCCTCGTAACGTCTGGCCCGACCCATGAACCAATCGATCCGGTCCGCTATATCGCCAACAGGTCTTCGGGCGCGCAGGGCACGGCCATCGCGGACGCGCTGGCGCGGTTGGGTGCACGGGTGACATTCGTGACCGGACCGGCCGAAGTCGCCAATCCGACGGGCGCACAGATCGTGTCTGTTACAACTGCCTCAGAAATGTTGGATGCCGTGCAGGGCGCTTTGCCAGCGGATGCGGCGGTGTTTGCCGCAGCAGTTGCGGACTGGCATGTGACGTCAGCTTCAGATCAGAAGATCAAGAAGGGCACCGATGGCCTGCCTCACCTGACATTTGCGGAGAACGACGACATCCTTGCGACCGTCGCACAGATGAAAGCGGGCCGTCCCGATCTGGTCGTGGGCTTTGCCGCCGAAACGCAAAATGTCATCGAAAATGCGAAATCGAAACGGCTTAGAAAAGGCTGCGATTGGATTGTCGCCAACGACGTCAGTCCGGGGACCGGCATCATGGGCGGTTCGGAAAATGCCGTTACTTTGATTTGCGAGGACGACACTGAAGATTGGCCGCGTGCCAGCAAGTCCGACGTCGCAGCAAGACTTGCACAGAAAATTTCCGAGGCTTTGGATAAGTGACCTGTGCGCCGCTTTTGAAATTTGCGTGGGTCGACGGGGCAGACCGCGCACTTGGGCTGCCGTCCTACGAAACAACGGGGGCCGCCGGAGCGGATTTGAGGGTCAATCTGGATCCAACAGATCGTGCCGCCGGGATTACCTTGGCCCCAATGGCGCGCGCTTTGATACCGACGGGATTGAGACTGGCGATACCGGAGGGGTTCGAGGTTCAAATCAGACCACGCTCCGGCCTGGCGCTGAAGCACGGGATCTCTCTTCCGAATACGCCCGGCACGATAGACAGCGATTACCGCGGCCCTCTCGGTATCATTGTGATCAACCTAGGCGAGGCCGATTTCCTGATCGCCCATGGGGACAGGATTGCTCAGATGATCGTGGCGCCCGTTCTGCAAGCACGGTTTGAGCTTGTTGGCTCCCTGGACGAAACGGATCGCGGCGCAGGTGGCTTTGGCTCCACGGGGCGCGGCTGATGCTTCTGATTTTGGCAATCGCGGCGGGGATCTACTTCGGTGGCCGACAGCTTGGGGTCGCACACCACGTCAGAACGTCATTGCTGATCGTGTTGTTTGTTGCCGTACTGTTCTTTCAACTCACTTTGGCCGACGGCAACCCGTTAAAAGATGCAACCGGCGGATCGGTCGCCAACTGGCTGATCGCAGCAGGGGTGGCCGCGATCTTCGTGGCATACCGAACCCTTCTGCAGCGCCTGCGCACGCGACATCTGGAAGAGATGCCGGAAGCGGAAAGCGATTCCGACAATTTCAAACCCGCAGAGCTGGACCGCTATGCCCGCCACATCATTTTGCGGGAGGTCGGCGGCGCCGGACAACGAAAGTTGAAGAACGCCCGCGTTCTGGTCGTCGGCGCAGGGGGGCTTGGTGCGCCTGCGTTGCAATATCTGGCTGCGGCTGGTGTAGGAACCATCGGGATCATCGATGACGATATCGTAGAAAGCTCTAATCTGCAGCGTCAGGTCATCCACACAGATGCGCGCATCGGAATGCCAAAGGCATTTTCTGCGGTAGAGGCACTAAAGGCCCAGAACCCGTTCGTGGCAATCAAACCCTATAACAGGCGGCTCACGGCAGATATCGCGGAGGATCTGATCTCCGAGTACGATTTGGTGCTGGATGGAACCGACAATTTTGCTACGCGCTATCTGGTGAACCAAATTTGTGTGGCGCTTTCAAGGCCGTTGATCTCGGCCGCGATCACACAGTGGGAGGGGCAGATCAGCCTCTATAACGCCGATCCGAACGCGCCTTGCTATGCCTGTGTTTTCCCGGCCGAACCGGCGGATGGCCTTGCGCCGACTTGCGCGGAAGCAGGCGTTATGGGCGCGTTGCCCGGTGTCATTGGATCCATGATGGCAGTGGAAGCGATCAAATGGATCACCCAGGCAGGCGATCCTTTGAACGGGCGCATGATGATTTATGACGCGCTCTACAGTGAGACTCGGGTCATTGCGGTCCGCAAGTCATTGACTTGTATGGTTTGCGCAAAATCACAATAGGGGTTACCAAATCGTTAACCACAATCTATTGTGTGTAACCCCAAATAAACTCTTTACAGAGTCACAGTTCCGTCACAACATCTAGGCATGGTCGATATAAGAATAACGACCTATTGATGGGAACCCAGCGTCTAGCGACGGGCAAACCGCCGGGCGCGATTTCAAAAAGGGGACCGGGCATGTCTAACCTGGAGCAGTATCTCGAGACCGAGGATTTACACCCGATTGATCTGGTGGAAACGCTCGCAGAACATCATGATTGGGATTTTGATCGCATCGCGGAGGATCAGATTGCGATGGCCATCGAGGGGCAGTGGCGCACCTATTCCATCACGCTGGCATGGTCCGGCTATGATGAAACACTTCGGATGGTATCCACATTCGAGATGGAGCCGCCTGCAGAGAAGCTACCGGCCTTGTACGACCTTCTGAACCGAGCAAATGACACCTGCTGGAGCGGCGCGTTCACCTATTGGGAAGCCCAAAAACTGATGGTATTCCGCTACGGGCTTGTTCTGTCAGGCGGCCTTGGTGCGGGTGCAGAGCAGGTAGACCGCATGTTGACCACAGCGGTTATGGCATCCGAACGCTTTTATCCGGCCTTTCAGCTGGTATGCTGGGGAGATCGGACCCCGGAAGACGCGATGCAAGTCGCCATTGCCGAAGCCTACGGGCGCGCATAACCTCCGTCCCTGAACAAACGGGGGCATCGTGGAATTTTCAGACTTGAACCGTCGCGGGCTGGTCCTGCTGGGCTGCGGCAAGATGGGATCAGCCCTTCTGGCCGGGTGGTTGTCCAAAGGCGTCAATCCGGACGCTGTGACCGTAATTGATCCGGCGCCGTCCGATTGGGTGAAGGCACAAGGCGTCCGGATCGGGACTTCTGCACCTTCAAACCCGGCGGCGCTTATACTGGCGGTGAAGCCTCAGATGATGGCGGATGCCTTGGTGCAACTGCCGCCCATTGAAGGCGAAACGCTTGTGCTTTCTATTGCCGCTGGGACCTCTATTGCGACGCTGGAAGATATCTTGGGCGAGGGCACAGCGATCGTGCGCTCCATGCCCAATACACCGGCTGCCGTCGGAAAAGGAATTTCGGCCATCGTTGGCAACAACACGGTAACGCCTGAGCAGGTGGATTTGGCCGAGGCGCTCCTTGGTGCAGTGGGTGATACCGTTCGGTTGCAGACAGAAGCCCAGATCGACGCAGTCACAGGGGTGTCTGGGTCGGGTCCGGCATATGTCTTCCATTTGATCGAGGCTTTGGCCGACGCGGGAACCGCTCAGGGCTTGTCTGCGCCTGTTGCCATGAAGCTCGCAAAAGCCACGGTGATTGGCGCGGCAGCACTGGCAGACAATACTGACGAGACGCCGACCCAACTGCGCGAAAACGTGTCGAGCCCGGGGGGCACAACGCTTGCGGCGCTGAAGGTCTTGATGGATCCAGAGCACGGTTTTCCCCAGTTGCTTAAGGACGCGGTAAAAGCCGCCGCGAATCGCGGACGGGAGCTTGGATCGTGACACCTGATCTTACGTTCGATGACTTTCTGAAGGTGGATGTCAGAGTTGGCCGAATTGTGAAGGCTGAGCCATATCCCGAGGCGCGCAAGCCAGCGATCAAGCTCTGGGTTGATTTCGGGCCGGAGATTGGCGAGAAGAAGAGTTCGGCCCAGATCACCAAGCATTACACGCCAGAGGACCTGCCGGGACGGCTGGTGATGGCAGTGGTCAACTTTCCACCCCGCCAAATTGGTAAATTCATGTCTGAGATATTGGTGCTTGGTGTGCCCGATGAAAATGGAGACGTTGTTTTGCTGACGCCAGACAAGACGGTCCCAATCGGGGGGAGGCTCTATTGAAACCGACGCTTCTGATCTCTCGCGCTCTGCCGGAAAAAAATCTCAGCGCGGCACGTGCGGCATATAATGTGACGCTTCGTGACACGACCGATGCCATGCGGCCTGACGACGTCACCGACGCCCTGAATAAGTATGACGCGGTTCTTCCAACGTTGGGGGACCAGTTTACAGGCGATGCGATCCGGGCGGCATCGCCCAAATGCAAGATCATCGCGAATTTTGGCGTCGGCTATAACCATATCGACGCCGACGCCGCGCGCGAAATGGGTATCGCGGTGACAAATACCCCTGGCGCGGTCACGGACGCAACGGCTGACATCGCGCTTATGCTGATCCTCATGACGGCCCGCCGTGCAGGCGAGGGGGAGCGGATGGTCCGGGCCCGTAATTGGACCGGCTGGCAGCCCACGCAAATGCTGGGGCTGCACGTTTCCGGCAAAACCATTGGGATCATCGGGATGGGCCGGATCGGGCAGGCAATCGCGAAGCGGTGTCACGATGGGTTTGGCTGCAAAATTGTCTTTGCGAACAGATCCGAAAAAACCGTCGACGGGGCCATGCAGCTGAAGGATGCCGCCGCCGTAGCCAGCGCTGCTGACGTTATTGTTGTTGCAACCCCCGGTGGACCTGCAACGCACCACCTGATCGGGGCGAAGTTTTTCGCCGCGATGCGACCTCATGCGATCTTCGTGAATATTTCGCGTGGCGATGTGGTTGACGAAGCCGCCTTGGTCAGCGCCTTGAAGAACGCGCAGATCGGTGGTGCAGGGCTTGATGTCTATGAAAATGAACCTTCGGTTTCGGAGGCTCTGCTTGGCATGGAGAACGTGACGCTCTTGCCCCACCTGGGGACGGCAGCATTGGATGTGCGGGAGAGTATGGGGCAGATGGCTCTGGACAACCTCGCCGCTCATTTCGCGGGTGAGGCGTTGCCGAACCCGGTCTAGCGCCCGACCTCCTCGCGCCAATGGCGGCGGCACAAAGAGACATAGGTTTCGTTTCCGCCGACTTGCACCTGATCGCCGTCGAGCAGCGCTTGACCATCTTCACCCTTGCGAATGACCATTGTCGCTTTTTTCCCGCAGTGGCAAATCGTGCGCACTTCACGCATTTCGTCGGCAAGTGCCAGCAGTGTTGCTGAACCGGGAAACAGCTCACCGCGAAAGTCGACGCGAAGGCCGTAGCACATGACGGGAACGCCAAGATCGTCAACTGCGCGGGCCAATTGCCAGACCTGTTCCTTCGACATCCACTGCGCTTCATCGACCATGACGCAGGCCACAGGCCCGGCCGAAAGGCGGGTGGCGATCATCTCAAACAGATCGCTGTCCGATCCGTATATATCTGCATCGCGCGACAAACCAATGCGGGACCCGATTTGTCCGTTGCCCGCGCGATGATCGAAGTCAGCGGTCATCAGGTAAGTGTCCATTCCCATCTCATGATAGTTATGCGCCGCCTGAAGGAGCAGGGTCGATTTGCCTGCGTTCATAGTCGAATAGTGAAAATAGAGTTTTGCCATGGGGCGCGGCGTAGCGCGGTCCGTCAGGGCGTGCAAGCGGGTGAGGGCATTCCACTCACGGATACCACGTCGCTGGAAAATTGCCCGGCCAGCGACGTGGTAATATACCCCCACCCTCGCTGGCCTGCGCAGCACCGCATCCAGCGTCGCCCCGAGACCACGGGGCATGGTTAATTTATGAAAGTTATTGCAATCGCTGCAGGGGAAACGACAATGGAGTTTCCCCTAATCGGGACACCACTATTCCGCCTTGGGACCAACAGATCACGGAAGAATTTTGATGAGCGCGTTGCATAAGTATTTGAAAAAACATACGGAAGCGTTGGTGAAGGACGTCGGCGTGGAAGCGGCTTGTACGCTGACGGGTCGGTCTAAGGCGACGATAGGCCGTTATTATTCGGACGCCGTTGAACATCAGGACAGGTACATGCCTGTTGATGCCGTCGTCGCCCTGGAGGCCGCGGCGAGCTATCCACACCTGACATCTGCCATGGCGGAACTAAACGGAAATACGCTGAGCTACGCTGAAAAGCGCAATGATACGCAAGGCGGAGTGAACAACGATGTCGTCGCTTTGGCCGAACGGTTTGCCAGGCTCATGGGGGAATATCATCAGTCTATCCAAGACGGTGTGATCACCGCGAACGAGGCCAAGCGCATGCTTTCTGAAACGCTCGCCCTGCAATCGGTTCTGGTGGATATGAAGCTGCATCTTGAGGATGAAACGACACCAGCGCGGTCAGTTTGACGCCATCAAATCGGCATTCATGCGCCAAACTCGGCGAATAATTAACGAATTACTAAAGTTTTGGTTCGATTTTTACTACGGGGCACTTAAGGTCGCCGTCCAAACAGGCCTGCGCAAGGACAAACGAGTATGATACCCAAACGTCTTTTTATCCTCTTCACAGTGCTTCTTGCCGTTGCCGGGTGTTCGAGCACATGGGAAACGAAGTTTGACGAGCAACTCGATCCGGCGGTGACACGCGGCTGGAACGTCCAGGATATTGATATCGTCATTCCAGACCAGCTCACCGTTTCTAATACAAATCGGTACTTCGTCGATGCCGATATTGTTTGGCATGATGATGAGTTTGGCGACCGCAGAAAGCAGGTCGCAACCGTTCTGGAAGACGGTCTGCGTGAAGGTCTGAACGATCTCAACGGCTCACGTCCTGTAAACTTTCGGATCACACTGACACAATTTCACGCCCTTTCGCCCCGCGCGCGAACCAACGCGCCATCCGCAGTTCACAACATCACGTTCTACGCACAGGTCTTTGACGCCAGAACAGGCAAGCTCATCGTGCCGGCAGATCTTATTCAGGCAGATATAGAGGCGTTGACTGGGTTTCGGGCGAGAGAAGCCGAAGAACGAGGTGAGACGCAGAAAGTTCGTATCAAGAACCACCTTGCGAATGTCATTCGTGGATGGGCGGGAATCGGACCTGATCCACGGCGCAGCTTCACGACCGTAGGTAGATAGGCGCACGCAATTCGCAGAAAAAGCGGCCTGAGAGCCGCTTTTTTTATGACAGACAGTTCGTTAGAGAGCAATTAGCCCTGCAATGCCCTCACGCCGATCTCACCTTCGACACGCGCTTTCATGGCGAGTGCCGCTGCATGGCTCGCCGCCGCGGTCGTGAAATACGGGATCTTGTCATAGAGCGCGACCGCACGAATGGATCGGCTGTCTTCCACGGCTGCAGCGCCTTCTGTCGTGTTAAATACCAGCGAAATCAGTTTGTCCTTGAGTTGATCGACGACATTCGGGCGACCCTCATAGACTTTGTTGACGGTCTCTACCTCCAGCCCATGTTCGGCCAACCAGCTTGCCGTACCGCGCGTCGCGATAATCGAGTGGCCCAGATCTGACACGATTTGCGCGGCCTCGCGCATTGCTTTGGTTTTGTCGGCGTCCCTGATCGAGAAAAACACTTTGCCAGACCCGTTTTCCGGCAAATCAGTGCCGGCACCCATTTGCGCTTTCAGAAAAGCACGGGCGAAGGACCTGTCCCAGCCCATGACCTCGCCTGTGGACCGCATCTCCGGACCCAAGATCGTATCGACGCCGGGGAACCGGGCGAACGGCAGGACTGCCTCTTTCACCGAAAACCATGGTGTTTTCGGGTCGGCCAATGTGAACGGATTGCCAAGGGGTAAGACGTCCATCGGGTTGTCGGTTTCGGGATAGGGCGCGCGATGGGGGAACGTGCTCAGCGGCTCCCCTGCCATAAGACGTGCGGCGATTGAGGCAACCGCGGAGTCTGTCGCCTTGGCAACGAAGGGCACCGTTCGGGAGGCGCGCGGGTTCACTTCGATCAGGAAGATCTCCCCGTCTTTGATTGCGAACTGCACGTTCATCAGCCCGACCACGTTCAGCCCACGGGCCAGTGCCTCGGTCTGCTTCTTCAACTCGGCGATAACCTCATCGCTGAGGGAATGTGGCGGAAGGGAGCAGGCGCTGTCGCCGGAATGAACACCTGCCTCCTCAATGTGTTGCATGATGCCTGCGACGTGGACATCGCGTCCATCGCTGAGCGCGTCTACGTCGACCTCAACCGCACCCGCCAGATAGCTGTCCAAAAGCACCGGGCTGTCACCCGAAACGACGACGGCCTCGGCGATATAGCGTTCCAGCTGGGCTTGATCGCGCACGATCTCCATCGCGCGGCCGCCCAGCACATAAGAGGGTCGGATCACCAGTGGGAAACCGATCTCTGTGGCCACGTCGAACGCTTCGGCATCCGTGTGCGCCAGCGCATTGTGGGGCTGCTTGAGGCCTAAATCCTGAACAAGCTTCTGAAAACGCTCGCGGTCTTCGGCCAGATCAATCGCGTCGGGCGAGGTTCCGAGGATCGGAATGCCCGCCGTTTCAAGGGCATTTGCCAGTTTCAACGGGGTCTGGCCGCCGAATTGCACAATCACGCCGTGCAGCGTGCCGTTTGCCTGCTCGACCCGTAGGATCTCCATCACATGTTCGAAGGTCAGCGGCTCGAAATAAAGTCGGTCAGACGTATCGTAATCGGTTGAGACAGTCTCGGGGTTGCAGTTGACCATGATTGTCTCGTAGCCCTGCTCGGTCAGAGCGAAACAGGCGTGGCAACAGCAGTAATCGAACTCGATCCCCTGACCGATCCTGTTAGGACCGCCGCCCAGAATGACAACTTTCTTGGCGTCACTGGGGCGTGCTTCGCATTCGACCTCGCCCATCATAGGCGTCTCGTAGGTTGAATACATGTAGGGGGTCTGCGCCTCGAACTCCGCGCCGCAGGTGTCGATCCGCTTGAACACGGCAGTCACACCAAGATTGTGCCGCGCTTGCCTGACATTGTCCTGTGTCCGACCCGTCAAAGTTGCAAGCCGGGCGTCGGTGAACCCCATCATCTTCAACTCGCGCAGACCGGTTTCTGTGAGCGGCAGACCGTCCTTGCGAATGCGCTCTTCGCGCTCAACGATCTCGCGGATCCGGGCCAGAAACCACGGGTCGAACATTGTGACAGCGTGGATTTCATCATCGCTCAAACCATGGCGCATCGCCTGTGCGATCACGCGGATACGGTCGGGCGTCTGCTTGGCCAGAGCTTTGGTCAGCGCGGCAGTCTCCGGGGCGCCTTCGATCTCAATCTCATCGAAGCCGGTCAGCCCAGTCTCCATCGAGGCCAATGCCTTCTGCAAGCTTTCGTGGATGGTTCGGCCGACCGCCATCGCCTCACCCACCGATTTCATCGCAGTGGTCAAATACGGTACAGAGCCCGGGAATTTCTCGAAGGCGAACCGCGGAATTTTCGTGACAACATAATCAATGGTCGGCTCAAAGGAGGCAGGCGTGACCTTGGTGATGTCGTTGTCCAACTCATCGAGCGTGTACCCCACGGCCAGTTTCGCGGCGATCTTTGCGATCGGGAACCCCGTCGCTTTTGAGGCCAACGCGGAGGAACGGGACACCCGCGGGTTCATTTCGATCACAACCATACGCCCATCGGCCGGGTTTACTGCCCACTGCACGTTCGACCCGCCCGTTTCGACGCCGATCTCACGCAGCACGGCGATCGAGCCGTTCCGCATGATCTGATATTCCTTATCCGTCAGTGTGAGGGCAGGGGCCACCGTGATCGAGTCCCCCGTGTGCACGCCCATGGGATCCACGTTTTCGATGGCGCACACGATGATGGCGTTATCGGCTTTGTCGCGCACGACCTCCATCTCGTATTCTTTCCAGCCCAGAAGGCTCTCGTCGATCAGGATCTGGTTCACCGGCGACGCATCGAGGCCCGATTTGCAGAAATGTTCGTAATCGTCACGGTTATAGGCGACGCCGCCGCCTGTGCCGCCAAGGGTAAAGGCCGGACGGATGATCGCAGGCAGGCCGATGCTTTCAAGCGCCGCCATGCATTCTTCCATCGTCTCCGCGATTGTGGCCTTGGGGTTTTCCAGACCAAGCCGGTCCATCGCTTCGCGGAACAGTTTGCGGTCTTCAGCCATCTCGATGGCCGCGCGTTTGGCACCGATCATTTCGACGCCGAATTTCTCAAGAACACCCATCTCCTCGAGTGCCAGAGACGTGTTGAGGCCAGTTTGCCCACCCATTGTAGGCAGAAGCGCGTCGGGGCGTTCTTTTTCGATGATCGTTGCGACCACGTCGGGTGTGATCGGCTCGATATAGGTTGCATCCGCAAGGCCGGGGTCGGTCATGATCGTCGCCGGGTTCGAGTTGACCAGAATGACCCGGTACCCTTCCTCTCGCAGCGCTTTACACGCTTGCGCACCCGAATAATCGAACTCGCAGGCTTGGCCAATAATGATGGGTCCCGCGCCAATGATCATGATCGACTGAATGTCGGTTCTCTTTGGCATGGCAGCGCCCCCATTTTTTTCCGGCGGACCCCCGTGATCCGCGCAAAATTAGACGGGGTTTAAGTTGTGCCGGATGCAAGGGCAAGGGGCTTCACTGCAAGAGTTTGAGTTTTGCGCCACACGCATTAGGTGCCTCGAAGGGAAAGGGACCTGGATGAGCGATATTTCGGAAAACATGCCTGTGTCCCGCACCCTCAGATGGGTTGAATTTCTAACGCTTTTTATCGCGACGCCCGTATTGATCGCAGTCGCCTTGCCACCGGATATGATGTTCCCGGCACTGTTTGCAGCGACCGCGATCGGTGTCGCCCTGCTCGGGCTGACCCGCGGCTTCAGATGGTCCAGCCTGTGGGTCGGGATATCCCGCATCCGCTGGGGCTTTGTCTTGCTGACTGCAGGGCTGACGGCGCTTGTCGGATTGGCGGTGCTCTGGGCCTTTCGCCCCGGCGCTATTTTCATGCTTTTAGGGCAGGGGGCGCCTGTGACGTCAAACGGCGTTCCGATCATTGTGATCATCGCGCTGTTCTATCCAATTGTCTCGGCCTTGCCGCAAGAGCTTGTGTTTCGACCGCTTTTCTTTCGCCGCTACGGCTCCATCCTGCCATCTGAGACTGGCGCAATCGTGCTGAACGCGGCCACCTTTTCGCTGGCCCATCTGATGTATTGGAGCTGGATCGTCGCGCTCATGACGTTTGTGGGCGGCCTGCTTTTTGCCCACAGTTATGAACGGCGAGGCAGTTTTCCCGAGGCCGTCGTCCTGCACTCGGTCACAGGCGTTGTTTTGTTTGCGGTCGGAATGGGGGCATACTTTTACAGCGGAAATGTCCGGCGCCCGTTCTGATCCTATTTTTCCGGAACGAAGCCTGCCGGAAAGGCGGAATGTGGCTCTGGCGCTCCGTCAACGTACAGATAGTCACGCGTGATCGGCACCGTCGTTTGGTGTTTTTCCAGCTGCAGATGAAAAAGCACATGCGGCATACGTGACATGCTTAGTTCCGACGCGATGAGATAGTAGCGCCACATGCGAATAAAGCGCTCATCATATCCCATGGCTCGAACCTCATCGAGCTTTGCCTCGAACCGGATCAGCCATTCGTAAAGCGTGCGATCGTAATGCGTGCGCCAGACTTCGATATCGGCCTGCTCCAGCCCGGTCTTTTCGACCTCGCGCAAAACTTCTGACAGGGCGGGGGTATAGCCACCGGGAAAGATGTATTTCTGAAACCATGGTGAGAGGTTCCCGGGCGGAGATGTGCGACCGATGAAGTGGATCAGCGCGATGCCATCCTCGGCCAGATTTCGGTCGATTTGACTGAAATAAGTGGCGTATTGCGGCTGGCCGACATGTTCCAGCATGCCGACGGACACGATCCGGTCAAAGGTGTCGGTCACATCCCGATAGTCTTGCAGGCGAAACTTGACCTTATCCGCAACGCCTTGTTCTTTCGCCCGCGCAGTTGCTGCCGTAAGCTGTTCTTTTGACAGCGTCACGCCGGTGACATGGGCGCCGTACTCCTTGGCGAGCGTAATCGCCAGCCCGCCCCAACCCGAGCCGATATCAAGCACGCGCATGCCCGGTTGGATCAGCAGCTTCCCGGCGATATGCGCTTTCTTGTTAATCTGCGCCTGCTCCAGAGTGTCGGATGGATCGCGGAAATAGCTACAGGTGTATTGGCGGTCTTCGTCTAAAAACAAATAGTAGAATTGCGTCGAGATATCATAGTGATGCGCTGCGTTTTTTCGGGCGCGGCCCAGCGGGATCCACTGGTCGTACTTGCGTTTTGCTATCCGGGCCTGCCGTGCCAGCTTTTGAAAAAACGGCAGATGGCCGGACTGAAAGTTTTCGACAATCAGTGTCAGAAGACCACGCACATCGTCGTTTTCGATGGTCATGGTCTCATCCATGTAGGCCTCGCCCAAGGCCAGCTCCGGATTGCGGATCAGTTTGCCGGGCAGGGTGGCGTCATGCAGGTGCAATGTTACGTAATTGGGTGACTGTGTGCCAAAGGATCTGACGTTTCCGTCAGGCATATGAACGGTAAGCCGCCCGGCCTTCACCAGCCGGTCGAGCATCTTGAAAAGGATCTGATCCCACATGCGCGTCGTTTATGTCCCTTTGGCCGCCAAGACGCGCGGCGCCAAGACTTACTTCGTCATCCCCAGAAGCAAAATTTTTAGCGGCGCGGTCTTGCAATCGAAAGGGCATAAAAAACTTACCTTATGGCGTGACAGGCCGCAACCGCAGCATCCCTTGACTTTGGCCCGTTTGCCATGTGTATCGGGCCGACATTCAATCTTCCCGAAGGGGCATCCTGATGCACGCATATCGCAGCCACACCTGCGCGGCTCTCACCAAATCCAACGTGGGCGACACTGTTCGTCTGGCCGGCTGGGTGCATCGGGTCCGAGATCATGGCGGCGTCCTCTTCATCGATCTGCGCGATCATTATGGCATGACCCAAATTCTGGCCGATCCGGACAGCCCGGTGTTCGCTGAGGTCGAGAAGGTGCGATCCGAGTGGTGCATCCGCATCGACGGCGAGGTAAAGGCCCGTGACGAAAGTCTTGTAAACGCCAAGATCCCGACCGGCGAGATCGAGGTGTTCATTCGTGACATCGAAGTTCTCGGTGCCGCTGACGAGTTGCCCTTGATGGTCTTTGGTGAGCAGGAATATCCGGAAGAAACGCGCTTGCGTTACCGCTTCCTCGATCTGCGCCGGGAAAAGCTGCAGGAAAACATGAAGCTGCGCTCAGACGTCGTCGCATCGATCCGCAAGCGGATGTGGGATAAGGAGTTCCGCGAGTTCCAGACGCCTATCATCACCGCCTCAAGCCCCGAGGGCGCGCGCGATTTTCTCGTACCGTCGCGCCTGCATCCGGGCAAATTCTACGCGCTGCCGCAAGCCCCGCAGCAATTCAAGCAGTTGCTGATGGTCTCAGGCTTCGACAAGTATTTTCAGATCGCGCCGTGTTTCCGCGACGAAGACCCGCGGGCCGACCGCTCCCCAACCGACTTCTATCAATTGGACTTGGAGATGAGCTTCGTCACGCAGCAGGATGTGTTTGACACGATCCAGCCGGTGCTGCAGGGCGTCTTTGAGGAGTTCGGCGGGGGGCGCAAGGTCGACGCGGACTGGCCGCAGATCAGCTATCGCGACGCGGCGCTCTGGTACGGCACAGACAAGCCCGACCTACGCAACCCGATCAAGATGCAAGTCGTCAGCGAGCATTTCAAAGGCTCGGGCTTTGCCATATTCGCCAAAATTCTGGAGCAAGACGGCACCGAAATTCGCGCGATCCCCGCGCCGGGGGGAGGTTCACGGAAGTTCTGCGACCGGATGAACGCCTTCGCCCAGAAAGAGGGGCTGCCGGGGATGGGGTACATCTTCTGGCGGGAAGCCGATGGTGGGATGGAGGCCGCTGGCCCGCTTGCGAAAAACATTGGGCCGGAACGTACTGAAGCGATCCGTCAGCAATTGGATCTTGGTGTCGGCGATGCGGCTTTCTTCCTTGGAGGAAAGCCAGACAGCTTCCAGACTGTCGCGGGTAAGGCGCGGGTCGAGATTGGCAATGAACTTGGTCTGACCGATACAGATCGCTTCGCTTTCGCATGGATCGTCGACTTTCCGATCTACGAAAAGGACGAGGACACCGGTCGCATCGACTTTGAACATAACCCGTTCTCCATGCCCCAAGGCGGGATGGATGCGCTAAACGGCGATCCGCTCGATGTGCTGGGCTATCAGTATGATCTGGCGTGCAACGGGTATGAGCTGGTCTCGGGCGCGATCCGGAACCACCGGCCAGAGATCATGTTCAAAGCCTTCGAGATCGCAGGCTATGGCGAGGACGAGGTGCGCAAGCGGTTCGGTGGTTTGGTCAATGCATTCCAATACGGCGCGCCGCCCCACGGCGGGTGCGCCGCCGGTATTGACCGGATTGTCATGCTGCTGGCCGATGAGGCGAACATTCGTGAGGTGATCCTCTTCCCGATGAATCAGCGCGCAGAAGACCTGATGATGGCAGCCCCGTCTGAGCCCGCGGCGGATCAGTTGATGGAACTGAGCCTTCGCGTTTTGCCAAAGGAATAATGTTGCAGGGATCAGCTGAAATGTCTGAGCGTTTCGGATTTCCGGTCCCGGATTGGCAGCGATGTCCAGAACCTGATTTTCGGACGCTGGCGGGCGCGCATGTTCAGCTTGAGCGGTTGTCGGTTGGAGAACATGCGACAGAACTGCACGCGGCCAATATCGTGGATGACGCCATCTGGGATTACCTGCCTTATGGCCCATTCTTGGATCAGGCCAGCTACGCAGCGTGGGTCGAAGCGGTCGCAGAGAAAAGCGATCCCTATTTCATGGCGATCCGGCCTTCAGCGACTGGAGGGGCCTGCGGCGTAGCCAGCCTTCTTCGGATTGAACCGGATGTTGGCGTGATCGAAGCGGGACATCTGAATTTTGCCCCGGCGCTGCAGCGCACGGCTGCGGCAACCGAAGCGCTTTTTTTGTTGATCGACTGGGCCTTTGACGCAGGGTATCGGCGATTTGAATGGAAGTGTGATGCCCTCAACATGCCTTCACGCCGCGCGGCCGAGCGTCTAGGGTTTCAGTTTGAAGGGATCTTTCGTCAGGCGACGATCTATAAGGGCCGCAATCGCGATACTGCTTGGTTTTCAATCATCGACACGGAATGGCCCGCGCTGAGGCGGGCCTATGTGGATTGGTTGGACGCACCCAATTTCGATGCGGAGGGTCGGCAACGTGCGCCATTGTCGGCTTGCATCGCGCAACAGACCGGTGGTTAGACCAATTCTGCGACCGAAAGACGTTCCTTGATCACTGCACGGGTTTGCTTGATCGCAGCCTGAATGCCTTGCCCGCGGCTCGCAGCCTGGGTCAGCGCATCAGACGCTTCTTTCAGCTTTGCATCGCCTGCCAGACGCGCAAGACCCTGCAGGAAGGGCGCGACGTAGGGCAGTGTCTCGAGCCCACTCGTCAAAAGATCATCCAGATGGGACAGATCTTCGTTCAGCGCCAGCGCATCGGGCGAGATTACCTCGTTGCTGATGGCACGCGGGCCTGTGGGGCGCATTTCTTCTGGCAGATGCTGCAAAATCGCCTGCTGGAAGGCGCTGACTGTGTCGATCGGTTTGGGCAGGAACTCATCTGCGCCTGCCGCCAATGCGCGTTCAACCAAGCCCTCGCTGTCGGCGCCGCTGGTCGCAAGGATCACAGGGCGTGCGATTTCGTCCTCTGACGCAAGCTCGGCGATCAGATCGATACCCGAGCCGTCTGGAAGGCCCAGATCGACGATGACCACCGAAGGCCGATACACCTGCAGGTGCCGGTGTGCGGCGGTCAGACTATCGGCCCTGCGAATGCGCGCCCCCGATCTGATACACAAAAGCCGCACGGCCTCCGATGCATAGCGGCTGTCTTCGATCACAAGAACCGTAAGACCGAGAAGCGGTCGTACAGCGGTCGCTTGTACGTTCATTGTCAGGTATCCAAGGTCTTCGGGCATCGAGTTATCTCCGTCAGGACAGATCCGAGTCGCATTGATCGTTCTAAAATCCGCGAAGTTGCCTAACAGAAGATGAATCGCCCGATGCTTTCGCGTGCGAGGCTTTCCGACTGCGACACGCTGCACCTTGTGGGCGCGCGCAGGCTGTTCGATAAGCAAGCGGAGACTTCAATTGGGAGACGGAAGATGATTGGCCGCCTGAACCATGTCGCAATTGCCGTGCCGGATCTGGAGGCTGCGGCGAACCAGTATCGCAACACCCTTGGCGCCGAGGTTGGGCCACCACAAGATGAACCGGATCACGGTGTGACGGTCATCTTTATCAAATTGCCCAATACCAAGATCGAACTGCTCTATCCGCTTGGTGAGGGCAGCCCGATCCAAGGGTTTCTCGATAAGAACCCCTCCGGGGGCATCCACCATATCTGCTACGAGGTCGATGATATCATAGCAGCGCGTGATCGTCTGAAGGACAGCGGTGCGCGGGTTCTCGGATCTGGAGAACCCAAGATCGGCGCCCACGGAAAGCCGGTGCTATTCTTGCACCCGAAGGATTTCACCGGAACGCTGGTCGAGCTGGAGCAGGCCTGATGCAAATCACATCGGCACTGGTTGTCTTTGCGGTGATCTGGTTTCTCACTCTCTTTTGCGTCCTGCCCCTTCGGATGAAGTCTCAGGGCGATATGGGACAGGTTGAACCAGGCACACCGGCCTCAGCGCCAGCAGACCCCCAGATGGGCCGTAAGTTCCGGATCACGACAATCGTTGCGTTTCTGATCTGGGTGCCGGTTTGTCTGGCGATCGTCTATGGCTGGCTGTCCGTGGACACCATCAACCTCTACGATTGGGCGAACCCGTCAGACTGATCTGTTCAGACGGTGAAACAGATGAGTAAAGGCCGCCACGCCTAAAATCGGAATGGTCAAATTGACAATCGGGATCGTAAGCGGCACAGCCATGATCGTCCCTGCCAGCCAGATCTCTGTCCGATGCTTTTTCCGAAAGGCCCGGGCACCGGCCATCCCCAAGCGACGCTGCGCAACCAGCGTCGCATATTCACGACCCAGCAGTAGCCCGTTCACCGCCCAGAAAATGAGCGGCGCAAAAGGCGCGAAGATCAAGTAAAGCACCAGCGCGACCAGATTGACCGCGATGATGAGGCCCAGGAACTTAAGCGTATCGACCAAGGCGTCACCAAAGGGCACACCTGACACCGGGGGCAAGCCCTCGTAATGCTGCGCCTCCACCGCGTCGGCCACCTGATCCAGAAACAGCCCTGTGAAAGCAGAAGCGACGGGGACCATTAGGAAAACAGACGCGACCAACATAATGGGGATGACCGCAATACTCGCCACATTGTCGATCCAAGTGATCTCACCAATCCATGGCAGAACGAAGCTGTCGGGGATCAGAAACCCAGCCAGCCACGCGAACCCAACGGTAAAGGCGAAAAGCAACAAGAGCGTCAGCCCGATCCCCATGGCGAGAACCTTTGTGAAACGCGGGTCGCCTATCTGACCGAGTGCTTTGAGCATGTCAGCGAACATCAGGCGGACATCCATGTCGTAATTTGATCAAGGTTCGGACGAGGCCGCTCGGGCGGTGCACCGGTCTCGGTGCCAAGATGAATGAAACCTGCGACAAACTCATGCGCGTCGAGCGAGAGCGCTTCAGTCAGGAAGGGGCGATCCATGGCGACAAATCCGCTGAGCCAATTCGCACCCCAGCCGGAGGCCAAGGCCGCATTCAGAAGAGCCAGACACACCGCACCTGCGCTCAGCGTTTGTTCGACCTCAGGTATCTTTTCGGAAGGTTTCGGACTTGCGATGACCGCGACCGACAACAGGGCATCGCCAAACATACGCGCAGTTTTTTCGACCTTGTCCGGATCAAGATCCAGCGCAGTTCCGCGGCGCCGCGTTGCATCAGCCAATCGCGCAAGGGCCGTTTGCTGTAGCACGATAAATCGCCAAGGTTCCAGCTTGCCATGATCGGGTGTCCGCGCCGCAGCGGTCAGAAGTTTTTGGATTTCTGTCACATCGGGTATGGGCGCTGTCAGTGTCTTGGACGGGCGCGACCGGCGGGTCAGAAGAAATTCCATCGCGGCGGGGTTTGCGTCTGGCATTTGGTCCCTCGTTCTATGCCCCTTCATGTCGGGCATGTTCCGCGGAACTTCAAGGGCGGGCGGCACTGGTGTGAGCCGCTGGCAGACAGCGGCTCACTCGCAATGGTCAGTCCAGCCCCATGCAGCTTGCGTAGTAGCTGACGGTCGCAGGCCAGTCCGAGAAGATGCCGACGACGCCGACATCCTGCGCCAAGGCGTCAATGTATTCGAACATGATGCCATCGCTGTTGGTGATGTCAGCGATGCTCTGGTAATACCAGCCGCCACCTTCGACCAGCGGGCCGGAGCGTTCGATGGTCCACGTAATGATCTCAAGCCCGGCTGTCTTGGCTTGCTTTGCCAGCTCAGAGGGGACAATTTCGCCGTTCTCGACCGTGACCAGCATCCAGGTTGGGGGCGCGATGAAGTTGATGCCCATCCCCTTCAACTCTTCCATCGTATTGGGCCATGTGGCGGGATCCATCGGGGAGTAGCCCTCGATGTCGTACTCATCCATCAGATATACGGCTTGGGCACCGAATTCCGGCTCGTTCTCAATCCAGTAGAGGACGTGGTCCAGATTGAAGCTCTGTGCCCAGACATCAGACGCGGGAATGCCCGCAGCCTTGTACTCGTCGATCAGTTTTTGCGCGTAATCCTGTTGGCTGAACCCGTCGAATGGCATATCAACGGAAGCGCTTTTGAGTTCTGGCGTAAACTTGGCCCCCAGCGATTTGAAAAGTTCGATGGACTCAGCGTGGGTCATCAACTCACCGCCGTCCGCGGCGTAAAGGTCCGTACGCCAGCCGGCGGTCCCGTCCATATAGCCTTCGACCGTCGTTGCATCCGCGTTGGCCGCATCCATTTTGCCGGTCAGCGTCCTGAATTCCGCCAAAGTCAGATCAGACGCGCGGCATTCTGCGCTGGCCTTTGTCTCGCCCTCGGCAGGGGTAAAGCCAGCGGTGCATTTCGCAGCCAGATCGGTCGCCAGTATGTTGGTCGTGGTGTGCAAGTCGTTTTGCGCGTGACGGCAGACCAGTTCTTTGTCCGCCGTGAAGGTAACGTCACATTCCAGAATACCGGCGCCCATCCGAGCTGCGGCCACATTGGACTCCACTGTATGTTCGGGGAACTGCATTGGCGCGCCGCGGTGCCCGATCGAGAAGTTGGTGGTCCGAACCGGGTCGGCTGCACAGGCCAGCAGTCTGTCCTTCAGGGGGCCGTCGTTCATCTGATCCACAAGGTAGAGTGGGCGCGGACCGGTCTGAACATTTTCAGCAGCGGAAACCGCGGGAAGGATGAGCGCAAAACACGCGGTCAAAGCCAGAGTTGTCTTCGTCTTCATTCGGCAGCCTTTCAAAGTAATTATCGGACCTCAAAAATGGTCTCACGCTACAAACTCGTGACGGTCTCGTAAAACTCTGGTGAAACCATAGCATGAGCAGGCCGGGTTTTCGCAAGAACCAGCAGAGACATGAGGACGACGAGAATGGCGAAAAGGATCAGAAGACCTTTTGTCATTCCTTTTTGGCGGCAGATTTCTTAGGGGCAGCCTTCTTTGCAGCCGCCTTTTTCGCCGGGGCCTTCTTGCGGGCAGCGGGCTTTTTCTTACCACCCTTCGCCACTTTCTCCGCAATCCATTCGACGGCCATTTCCATGGTCACATCAGCGGGTTCCGTGCCCTTCGGGATGGTGGCGTTCACCTTCTCCCATTTCACGTAAGGACCATAGCGACCCTCCATGACATTGACGGGACCACCGTCGCCGGGATGCTCGCCCAGTTCACGCAGGGGTTTTGCGGCCTGACCGCGTCTCCCACGGGAGGCCGCCTTTTTGGCAAGTTCTTCGACGGCCCTGTTCATACCGATCTCGAAGACATCGTCGACGCTGCCGATGTTGGCGTAGATCTTTCCGTGCTTCACGTAGGGACCGTAGCGCCCGATTGAGGCTTCGATCATCTCACCGTCTTCCGGGTGCGGTCCGACCTCGCGGGGCAGGGACAGCAGCATCATGGCCTTCTCGAAATCGACCTGATCCAGTTCCCACCCTTTTGGGATCGACATCCGGGGTGGTTTCGGGGCCTCTTCTGTCGGCTCCCCACGCTGCACATAGGGACCAAACCGGCCCTTCATCAGCTTAATCGCGTCTTCGCCATCATAGCCTAGAATTTTGCCATCCGGGCCAATTTCGCTGCTGTCATCGGCACCGGGCGGGCCAAAGGGCCGGGTGTAGCGGCACTCAGGATAGTTCGAACACCCGATGAACGCGCCGCCGGACCGAGCCGTGCGCATGGACAGGCGGCCCTCGCCGCAGTTGGGGCAGAGACGCGGATCGGTGCCTTCTTCATTGGGGGGGAAGATATGAGGGGCCAGCACCTCGTTGATCTTCTCGAGAACCTCGGTGATCGACAGGTCCATCGCTTCTGCAATGGCGACCGAGAAATCTTTCCAGAACCGGGCAAGCACATTCTTGTAGTCCCGCTCGCCGGCGGACACGTCGTCCAGTTCCTCTTCGAGCGCAGCCGTGAAATCATATTCGACGTAGCGCGAAAAGAAGTTGGACAGGAACACGGTTACAAGCCGCCCCTTATCTTCGGGGATCAGGCGGTTCTTTTCTTTCCGGACATAATCGCGATCCTGAATTGTCGTTACGATGGAGGCATAGGTGGACGGGCGCCCAATCCCAAGCTCTTCCATCTTCTTGACCAACGTCGCTTCGGTGTAGCGGGGCGGCGGTTGAGTGTGGTGCTGGAGGCCCAGCACAGCTTCATTCTCGGACAGAACGGCGGATTTGGTACGCTGAACCCCATCAGACGCCCCGGCATCCTCGATAACGGCATCATCTGACGTCTTCGCGAAATCGGCGCTCAATCCCCCGGCGCTCAGCTTTGCAACTTCACCTTCAGTGATTTGCGGCAGTCTGTTCTCGTCATCTTCGGCGACATCATCACGCCCTTCTTCGTATATTTTTATAAAGCCATCGAACAAGACAACCTGACCTGTTGCGCGTAGTTCGACCTGACCGTCATCCGACGCGATATCAACGGTGGTTCGTTCCAGGCGCGCGGCGGCCATCTGGCTTGCGATGGTGCGCTTGTAGATCAAATCATACAGCTTGCGCTGATCCCCATCGGAGATCTTCAGCGTGGCAGCATCTTTCCACATATCCGTAGGCCGGATACATTCGTGCGCTTCCTGCGCGTTTTTTGCCTTGTTCTTATACATGCGCGGCGAGTCTGGCAGATAGGTTTCGCCGTATTTGTCTTTGATCGCATCGCGCGCGGACATCACGGCCTCGGGCGCCATGTCGATGCCATCGGTCCGCATGTATGTGATATGTCCGGCTTCATACAGGCGCTGCGCTGCGCTCATGGTCTGGCGGGCGCCCATACCGAACTTCCGGCTTGCCTCTTGCTGAAGCGTGGATGTCATGAACGGCGCAGAGGGATTCCGGGTGCCGGGCTTGGCCTCGACCGACTTGACCTTCAGATCGCGCGACGTGACCGCTTGTACGGCCAGTTCGGCGGCCGTTGCGTTGTCGATGTCGAACTTATCCAGCTTCTTGCCGCCCAAAACCGTCAGGCGCGCTTCGTAGCTTTGGGACCGCTGCGTTTCCAACATGGCCCGCACGGACCAGTATTCCTGCGGGTTGAACCGCTCGATCTCCATCTCACGGTCGACGATCAAACGCAGGCAAACGGATTGAACACGGCCCGCAGATTTCGCGCCGGGCAGGCGACGCCAAAGAACCGGGCTGAGCTTGAAGCCCACCAGATAATCCAGCGCACGGCGCGCGAGGTAGGCGTGGACCAGAGGCTCATCCACCTGACGCGGGTTCTTCATCGCGTCCGTGACGGCGGCTTTGGTGATGGCGTTGAACACGACCCGGCTGACCGGGGTATCTTTCTTGATGGCCTTGCGATTGCGAAGCGCTTCTTCCAGATGCCACGAGATTGCTTCCCCTTCGCGATCAGGGTCCGTCGCAAGGATCAGTTCGCCGTCCTCTTTCAAGGCATCGGCGATTGCTTTGACGTGTTTTTTGGAGTCCGTCGCGATTTCCCATTTCATGTCGAAGTCCGCGTCCGGATCGACAGAGCCATCTTTCGGCGGCAGGTCCCGCACGTGACCGTAAGAGGCAAGAACCGTGTAGTCGGAGCCCAAATATTTGTTAATTGTCTTGGCTTTAGCCGGGGACTCTACGACGACGACGGGCATGAAGGTCCTTCCAAAATACACATACTATTCGCGGCGTACATGTGGCGGCTCCGGGGGGATGTCAACAGGATGAGTGTAAAGAAGCTAGAACACAATTGGTTCAAGTGGATCGTAGGTAATGGCCTGCGCATCCGCGAAAGCGACCCCCGAAAGACTGTCCGGTTTGAAGCGAATTGCAGACATTTCGTTCCGAGAAAAGAACCGGCGCTGTGTGACGATGCCTTCCGGATCTTTCCACGTCTGATCAATCGTGCCTGCCACAATCTCGCACCGGAAATAGACATCAATCTGATGAAAATCTCTGGAAGAATCCTCAAACTCATTCACCAGACAAGGCGCCCCCACGTTGACACGCAACCCGGTTTCTTCATGTACTTCACGCATCAGGTTGTCCGGCAGGGAGCTTCCCAGTTCGACGCCGCCCCCCGGCGCGCACCAAAGATCGGAAAGTCCGCTGCCAAAGGCGTTGACCAAAAGCAGTCTGTTTTCGTGCAGAATAACGGCGCGAACGGCCAGACGGGGTGAGTTTGACATGGATCGAGCGTTAAGTGTGACGCAAGGTTGATGCAAGCATGGTGGTGAAACATTTACCCAATGCAGTTAGTTGAGTGATATGAGATTTATTCTGGCTCTCCTTTTTTTCCTGCCAACGGCCGCTGTCGCGGATTGTGTTGTCCTGCTCCATGGTTTGGCGCGGACCTCTTTTTCGCTCAGTGTTATGGAAGAAAGCCTGAAGGCGAACGGCTATCAGACGGTCAATCCGGGCTACCCGTCCACGTCTGACACCATCCGCGATCTGGCCGATGGGACAATTCCCGCCGCGATAGAGGAATGTGATCAGAACGTTCCGATCCATTTCGTCACCCATTCCATGGGCGGGATTCTTGTCCGGGCATGGCTGGCGGAAAACGATCTGGCTGATCTGGGGCGCGTTGTGATGCTCGCGCCCCCGAATAAAGGGTCGGAGCTTGTCGATACGCTCGGTGATCTCGACCCGTTTGAATGGGTGAATGGCCCCGCAGGTCTTCAGCTGACAACTGGCCCGGATTCGTTGCCAAACGCACTTGGCCCAGTGGATTTTGTGCTTGGGGTCGTCGCGGGCACTCAGACCCTCAACCCGATCTATTCAGCTATTATTCCGGGTGAGGATGACGGGAAGGTGTCGGTCGAGTCCACTCGCATCGAAGGTATGACCGATCATCTGATCCTGCCGGTGACCCACACATTCATGATGAACTCGCCTTTCGTCGTCGCGCAAACCGTGCGGTTTCTTCAAAACGGCGCTTTCGATGACACGCTTACGTTGTCCGATATTGTGTTGGGCAGCGACTAAACTGCTTTAATCCTTGGGCGTAATGCGGTTGACATGACCCATCTTTCGGCCGGGCTTCGCCTCGGCCTTTCCATAAAGATGTAGCGCGACGCCTGGATCTGCCGACAGGTCGGCTACCCGATCCATATCCGCGCCGATCAGGTTTTCCATTTTGACATTCGCGTGGCGCGCGCCATCGCCCAGAGGCCAACCTGTAATGGCCCGGATGTGCTGCTCAAACTGATCGATCACACAGCCATTCTGCGTCCAGTGGCCGGAATTGTGCACGCGCGGCGCGATCTCATTCACGATCAGTCCCCCCGGCGTCACAAACAACTCCACCCCCAAGACACCCACGTAGTCGAGCGCGTTCAGGATTTTGCCCGTCAAAAGCACGGCATCCGCCTTCTGCGCGCCGCTCAATCGCGCAGGGACCGTCGTCGTTCTCAAAATGCCGTCGTCATGAAGGTTCTCGCCCGGATCAAAGCAGGCAATCTCGCCGTTTAGACCACGCGCGCCGATCACGGACACTTCATGACTGAAATTGACGAAGCCTTCTAGGACCGCATCGGATCCTGCCATTTCTTCAATCGCACGCCCGATATCTGCGTCCGATCCAAGCCGAACCTGACCCTTGCCGTCATATCCGAACCGCCGGGTTTTCAGGATCGAAGGGACGCCGATACCCTTGACCGCTGCTGTCAGGTCATCTGCAGTCGAAATCGCGGCAAAAGGTGCCGTCTGCAGGCCGAGCCCGTTCAGAAACTCTTTCTCCGTCAAACGGTCCTGCGAAATGCCAAGCGCTTTGCGGTTGGGTCGGATCGGGCAGGTCTCTTCCAGAATATCCAACGCAGCTGTGGGAACGTTCTCAAATTCATACGTGATGACGTCCACGGTGGCCGCAAACGCGCGCAAGGCATCTTCGTCGCCGTAAGGTGCTGTAACCACCCGCGCCGCGACCTGACCGGCAGGTGGGGCACTGCCTGGCTCGTAGATCGCGCATTCAAATCCAAGCCGAGAGGCCGCAACGGACAACATCCGCCCAAGCTGGCCACCGCCCAGGATCCCTATGGTCGCACCGACCGGTAACCGGTCAATCATCGCCTGGTACCTCTGGAATACTGTCGGTGAGCGCCGCGCGCCACGCCTCCAGCCGTTCAGCCAGATCCGCGTCGCTGAGCGCAAGAATACCGGCAGCCATCAGCCCCGCATTGGCCGCCCCAGCCGCCCCGATAGCCATAGTCGCAACCGGAAAGCCGCGTGGCATTTGCACAATGGAATACAGGCTGTCTACACCACTCAGAGCCTTCGTCTGGACGGGCACACCGATCACCGGAAGGCGCGTTTTAGATGCCATCATGCCGGGCAAATGCGCGGCCCCCCCGGCGCCTGCAATAATCACGTGTAGGCCACGATCAACCGCCGTTTTGCCGTAGGTCCATAGTCTGTCAGGTGTCCTGTGGGCCGAAACGATCTGCACGTCACAAGCGATGTTGAGATCGGCAAGGATGTCTGCGGCTTCTTTCATCGTGGCCCAGTCCGATTGACTGCCCATGATGATGCCGACTTTTGCTGTGGTCATGACCCCTCCCGCCTCAAGGAAGCGGTGTTATAGCGGGCGAGACACGTTATGCAATGATATCCGGCGTCAGACGGTCTTCCAGCGCGATGATCTGGTCTTTCAAAACAAGTTTCTGTTTTTTCAGCCGTTTCAAGGTCAGTTGGTTGAAACTGGGTGCGTGCTGAAGCGCTTCGATTGCCTCATCCAGATCCCGGTGATTTTGTTTCAGGACGTCGAGTTTGACGCGCAAGACCTCCTCGGTCGACATTTTCGGCGAGGGAGTCATTGTGGATAACGTCCTTTTCAATGTGCGGTTTTCCACAATCTAGCGATTTTCTGCAGCGCTCAAAAGCGTTTTGCACGCGAAACCCTTGCGATTTTCCTGATGCACACCCAAATTTAGACCAAGGTCGCCGAACCGGGGCCTCTCTTATGCAAAGTCGCTGAACCTAAGGACTGTGCCATGACCAAACTTGCACTGGGCGCCCACCCCTTTCTACTGGGCTTCGACCAGTTGGAGCGCCTCGTCGAACGGACCGCGAAGTCCGGGAATGACAGCTATCCCCCGTTTAACATCGAACAGGCCTCTGACCATGCGTTTCGGATCACACTGGCTGTGGCGGGTTTTGCCGAAGAAGATCTTTCGATCACCGTGGAAGATCGCCAATTGATCGTGCGCGGGCGTCAGTCCGATGATCAGTCAGACCGCATTTTTCTGCATCGTGGGATCGCCTCACGGCAATTTCAAAAGGCGTTTGTGCTTGCTGATGGCGTGGATGTGGCAGGTGCGAAGACGGAAAACGGTTTGCTGCATATCGATCTGAAACGCTCTGTACCGGACACCATCGTTCAGACAATCGAAATCAACAAAAGCTAAGGAGCAGTATGATGAACACACCATTTGACATGAAGTCGGGGCGCGAGGATCGTATTGTTTATGTGCGCCCTGTCGATGCTGCGGAGCTTCCCGAGAAATTGCGCGCTGATATCGATCAGATTAAAAATCTCTACGCAGTGCACGCGCCCGATGGCGAACGGTTAGCCCTTGTCGAGGGCCGCTCCCTTGCCTTTGCGCTGGCCCGTCAAAATGACTTTGCGCCCGTCACCGTGCATTGACCACCTATCCGTTCGATTGGGTCGACGCGTTTACCACCAAGCCTTTCGGTGGAAACGGATGCGCGGTCGTCTATGATGACGGCGCATTACCCGTTGAGACCTGCCTTGCCTATACGCGCGAAACTGGTCTGGTCGAGTGCACGTTTGTCGGGCCCTCAGAGATTGCCGATTTAAAGGTGCGATACTTCTTGGCCGAGCGCGAGATTCCGTTTGCCGGTCATCCAACAATCGCAACCGTTGTATCAGCATTGTCGCGCAAGGTGGTCAGTGGTCCCAAGCTAAGCCTGGAAACCGGGGCAGGGGTGCTGGAGATCGACGTCAGCGACGATTTAATACCTCAAGTGGCGATGACCCAGAACGCGCCAGAGTTTGGAGTGGTCCTTTCTGCGGATACCGTCGCTGCCGCTGTCGGGCTCTCTGCCGATGATATCGCGGCCCCGCCACAGGTGGTGTCCACAGGGCTGCCCTTTGTTATTACTATTCTGAAAGACCACAATGCGCTGAAGCGCGCCAAGCTAGACGCGAAAGCGCTCATCAAGGTACGTGAGCAGGCGAAGCACGACGATGCAGACATGATGGAGCCTTATCTTGTGACGCTAGAGGGGGCCGACGATGACGGCGATACATTCGCTCGCCTGCTGCTTGCACCCCCGAACCCCGCTGAAGATCCGTTCACGGGGTCAGCGACCGGATGTGCCGCAGCGTATCTGTGGCATCATGGTTTAATAGATGCACCTGACTACGTAGCCCAGCAGGGCCATTGGATGGGACGGCCCGGTCAGGCCGCCGTATCCGTGCTGGGTTCCCGTGACGCAATAGCTGGCGTGAAAGTCACAGGGCAGGGGCGCATTGTGATGCGCGGCGACGTTCTGCCCGTTTAGGGGATCCGGTCCTTAGGACCGGATCAAGCCCATGCTTTCCAGCTTCAGGATCACCTGATGGGCGCAGTTGTCGACATCGACATTCTCTGTCTCCACGCTCAATTCAGGATTGGCAGGAACGTCATAGGGATCAGAGATGCCGGTGAACTCCTTGATTTTGCCTTCCCGTGCCAACTTGTAGAGGCCCTTGCGGTCGCGCCGCTCACATTCCTCAATTGACGTGGCAACATGCACTTCGATGAACGCCCCGAACTGCTCGATGTCTTCGCGCACCGCACGCCGCGTAGTCGCATAAGGCGCGATGGGCGCGCAGATCGCGATACCGCCGTTCTTTGTGATCTCGGACGCGACGTAGCCGATCCTGCGGATGTTCAGGTCCCGGTGCTCTTTCGAAAAACCGAGCTCAGATGAAAGGTTCTTCCGCACGATATCACCGTCCAGAAGCGTGACAGGGCGACCACCCATTTCCATCAGCTTGACCATCAGCGCGTTTGCAATTGTCGATTTGCCGGAGCCCGAGAACCCCGTGAAAAAGACCGTGAAGCCTTGCTTGGCGCGGGCCGGACGGGACTTGCGCAGCTCTTCGACGACGGCGGGGAAGCTGAACCATTCGGGGATTTCCAGACCTTCTGCCAGACGGCGGCGCAGTTCGGTGCCCGAAATATTCAGGATCGTGACGTCGTCCTTATCCTTGATCTCGTCGGCAGGCTCATATTGCGCGCGGTCCTGAACATAGACCATGTGCTTAAAGTCGACCATCTCGATGCCGATCTCTTCCTGGTGCGCGCGGAACAGGTCCTGCGCATCGTACGGCCCATAGAAATCTTCGCCTTGGCTGTTCTTGCCGGGGCCTGCATGATCGCGCCCGACGATGAAATGCGTACAACCGTGGTTTTTGCGGATGATCCCGTGCCAGACAGCCTCGCGCGGGCCAGCCATCCGCATCGCCAGATTGAGAAGGCTCATGGACGTGGTCGCGGATGGGTACTGGTCCAACACAGCCTCGTAGCACCGAACCCGCGTGAAGTGGTCGATATCACCGGGCTTCGTCATCCCAACGACAGGGTGGATCAGCAGGTTCGCTTCTGCTTCTTTCGCAGCCCGAAAGGTCAGTTCTTGGTGGGCGCGGTGAAGGGGGTTCCGGGTCTGGAACGCCACGACCCTACGCCACCCCATTTTGCGGAAATAGGCGCGCAATTCGTTGGGTGTGTTGCGCAGACCGCGGAAATCGTAATGTACGGGCGCCTGAATGCCGGTGATCGGTCCGCCCAGATACACGGCCCCCGCCTGATTGTGCAGGTAGTTCACCGCCGGATGTGCTTCGTCGTCCGCGCCAAAGACCTTTTCGGCCTCGCGGGACTTGTTCGGGGTCCAGCGATCCGTGACCGACAGGATCGCGAGGATCACGCCTTCTTGGTCGCGCAGTGCAATATCCTGACCAACGTCCAGTTTCCCGGCAAATTCTTCGCTGACATCCAGCGTGATCGGAATGGGCCAAAGTGTACCGTCGGCGGTCCGCATATTTTCAACGACGCCGTCATAATCTTCTTCGGTCAGAAAGCCTTTCAACGGGGCAAAGCCGCCATTCATCAACAGATCGAGGTCACAGATCTGGCGCGGCGTCAGGTCCCAAGAGACAAGATCGCTTGCTTCCGCCTTCAGCTTCTGGGCGGAATCGTAAGACACATAGAGTTCGGGGACAGGGGCGCGGTTGGCGAGTTGCATAATGGCTCTCTAAACTATTGAACATTCGGCGCCCCCCACGCCGTCGGGGTGCCTTTAACGCGGGATTCGCACTGGGATCAAGCCGTCATGCGTGCGCCCGACCGTTTGCCGCCGATAGAAATGCATCGACAGGCAAAGGTGGCGCTGTTTGGTCGCGAGACTGGCTTCAATAGGATCAGGTAGCCAAGACTGTTCAGGCGTCGACCTTTGCACCGTAGCCCATGGGCAGGCTGGCCTCTTCGCCATCCTGTTCCGCGAGGAACCGTTCTGCTTCCAACGCGGCCATACATCCCATGCCCGCGCTTGTGACGGCCTGCCGGTACTTGTGGTCCGTCAGATCGCCGGCAGCAAAAACGCCAGGGATCGACGTCTCGGTGCTGTCGGGCTTCGTTACCACGTAGCCGCCCATATGCGTGTCCAACACATCTTTCACCAACTCGTTGGCGGGCGCATGGCCGATTGCAACGAACACGCCCTTGCACGGGATTTCTTTGACCTCGCCGGTTTTGACGTTTTTCACACGAACGCCTGTGACCCCCATGGGATTGCTGTCCCCCACAACCTCTTCCAGTTGGTGGAACCAGAGCGGCTCGATCTTCGGGTTCTTCATCAGCCGGTCCTGCAGAATTTTCTCAGCGCGCAATTCGTCCCGCCTGTGGATCAGCGTGACTTTCGACGCGAAGTTCGTGAGGAACAAAGCTTCCTCCACCGCAGTGTTGCCACCACCGATCACCACGATCTCCTGACCGCGATAGAAAAAGCCGTCGCAGGTCGCGCACGCGCTGACGCCGAAGCCTTTGAATTTTTCCTCGGAAGGCAAACCAAGCCACTTTGCCCGCGCGCCCGTGGCCAAAATCACGGCGTCGCAGGTATAGATTGTGCCACTGTCACTCTTTGCCGTGAAGGGCCGCTTGGACAGGTCAATATCTGAGATGATATCGGAGATCACTTCGCAACCCATCGCCTTGGCATGGGCTTCCATGCGCACCATCAGGTCGGGACCTTGCACTTCCGTGTCGCCCGGCCAGTTCTCGACCTCGGTCGTCGTCGTCAGCTGACCGCCCGGCTCAATCCCTTGCACCAGAATCGGCTCGAGCATCGCCCGCGACGCATAGACGGCTGCGGTGTATCCGGCCGGACCAGATCCGATGATCAGAACTTTGGTATGACGCGTGGCGGACATGGACGTGTTCCTTGGCAAGCTGAGGGTTCGGGACATATAGACATTGCGCGCGACAAGCTAAAGTCTGTTTGTCGCGCGTAGCTCAACATCTATCGTGCATCGCTGCGCTTTGAGTAAAGTACAAAATCAGCGTTAAACTAGGAAAGAATGTTGCGCAAAAACCGCCTCGCAGGTAAGATATTTCAAAAGGGGAGCGCTGAAAGCCTATGTCCAAGCTTGACGAGATCGACCGCAGAATACTTGCTGAATTGCAAGCCGACGGTCGGATGACCAATGTCGAGCTGGCCAAACGCGTCGGAATATCTGCACCACCCTGCCTGAGACGCGTGCGGACACTGGAGGAAAGCGGGTTCATCCGGGGATATCATGCCGACGTCGAGGCCCGTGCCCTTGGGTTCGAGGTGCAGGTCTTTGCGATGGTGGGGCTGCAAAGTCAGGCCGAGATGGATTTGAGTGCGTTCGAGAGGCGCTGCCAAGGCTGGCCGCTGGTCCGGGAGTGTCACATGCTGAACGGCGAGGTTGATTTCGTGCTGAAATGTGTGGCGCCGGATCTCAGCAGCTTTCAGCGGTTTCTGACGGAACAACTGACATCAGCCGAGAACGTGGCCAGTGTGAAGACATCGCTTGTGATCCGTTGTGCGAAAGACGAGCCCGGCGTGCCGTTCGAAATTGTAGAGGAACGTCTCGCCCAGATCGCCTGACGCTCAGCCGCCGCTTCGCAGGCGCAGAACCTCTTGCGCCGTAAGACGCTCGATCGTGCGCTGACCGAAATCGCCGGTGCCGCGCACATTCGGGAACAGCCGCAGCAGCATATGCCGCAACTCGTCGTCCCGCAGCGCTTCGGAATGGGTGCCGGGATGATAGCTTTCCAACTCCATACCGTTCGCGAGATAAGTCGCCTGCCGCTCGAAGGCGATGTTGAAGACCGTGACGCGCGCGACGGGTTTGATCGCGATCACACCCAGCCCGTCTTCGAAACAACGCACGGGCGCAAACGCATGGCGCAGACCAAACAAGGTTGTACAAGCCGCGTGCCGCAGCCGCATATGTGCCCGACCCGTGACCATCAGATCCTGACTGGGCTTGGCAAGGCCGAACGCATCGGTCATCACGCGGATGAGAGGATCGGAGTCTTCGACGTCGTTGGGATCAATTGTGTAAGAGCCAATCCATTGGACTGGTAGCAAGCCATGATCGGATGTGTCGACCAGCGTCCCAGGCACGATGTCTTCGATCGCGACGGGGCCATCATAGGTGTTGATCAGAGCACCGCGAACCAGGCTGGAGCATGCATTTTCAAGAAGTGTTGAGCCGGGGGCGACCACCGTGTCCCATGCGGGACATCCGGGGCGATTGAGCCACGCAACATCGTAGGATCGCGCACGCGGCTGGGCGCGGGGCAGAGGTCCCCGGCCAGACGCCGCTCGCGTGGAATAGTCTGTGGTATAATCGTCGAAATGCTCATGCACCATTCTGGCGCCAACGGGTTCGGTCACACTATCTCCCTCTCAGGTATTTGCGTGACCGTATCGGTCCCCACCGACACGCATTTCTTCCGTTCACGTACACAGTCGCCCAGTTTCGGCCTTAAAGTCAAACGAAACCGACACATTTCCATGCGGAAAGTAACAATAGCTCGCCAAAAATGGTTACTGTTTTCACTGCTCGCGGCAATCTCGCCACATTTGTTAGACGTCTCGCGTGGACACTCCCGAATCGCTCTGACAGAGTGCGCCAATGACACCGGATCAGATCAAAAAAGCATTCGAAAAAGCGCGCGCGCAGCAGGCTGCAGGTAAGCTGGATGACGCGGCCAAAGCGTACGCTCGTATCCTGAAGGCCGCGCCCAATGTCGCGGCGGCTCAGTTCAGCCTCGGACAGATACTCGCGCGGCAAGGGAAAGCTGCAGAGGCAGAGCGGCACTACCAAGCCGCCGTGAAGTTGCGCCCGTCCGAGGCGGCAATCTGGTTTGGGTATCTTGAGCTCATCTCGCGCCATCCTGATCCCGCCCGATTGCATCAGGTGTTGTCACAGGCTGGCAAAGCAATTGTCGGAACGCCTGCCGCGATCCTCTACCCGGCGCTACTGGCCGCCAGAACCGGGCAGGCCGGCGCGGAAGATGCCCTGAAAAAGGCGCGGGCTGCGGGCATTGACGATCCAAGGCTCGGTGTGGCCCTGGCGCAAATCAAGGATCGCGCCGGGGCGCCGGACGAGGCGCTTGCGCTTCTTGACGATGTGCTGAGCGCCCACCCCAAGAATGACGTTGCGCTCGCCAGAAAGGCCGAGATCCTGCGCGATACAAGCCGGTTGGACGAGGCGCTTGCAACAGCTCGCAGCGCAATTGACGCGGTTCCGGCCTCTGGGGGACTCTACCATCTCTATGCGGGGATCCGAAAAATTCAGTCCGATGATCCCGTGGTCGGACAAATGCAGAAACTTCTGAAGAAGAAACCGAAGGGGCATCCAGACATCCCGTCATTGGCCCATGGGCTTGCCAAGGCGATGGAAGACACTGGCGCAAAGGGCAAGGTGTTTGGATATCTCAAGATCGCGAATGCCGAGAGCAACAAGCGCTTCCCCTACGATCTCGATGCAGACCTGGCCGAAATAGACGCTCGCCAGACGCTCTACCTGGCTCTCAAACATGATGGGGAAACGCCCAAACAACAGACAGCGGACGGACCGGTCTTTGTGACCGGCATGCCACGCTCGGGGACGACGTTGATCGAGCAGATCATCGCCGCCCACTCGCAGGTCACTGGCGGGGGGGAGCTTGGGCTCCTGGCGGGTGGTGTGTCGAAAGCGCTGGCTGAAAAAGGCCCCGATCTGGAAGACCGGTTGAAAAAAGCAGGGGCTGTCTATCAGGACCGGCTTGCGGTTCGCTTTCCCGATGCGACGCGCGTGACGGACAAAAGTATCAGCACCTACAGCATGATCGGGTTTGTCCCCTACATCCTGCCTGCTGCGCGTGTGGTTGTTGTGCGCCGGGACCCACGAGACAATGCCCTGTCGCTCTACAAAAATCTGTTCGTTGGTGGGCGTCACCGCTACGCCAACGACCTGCGCAATATCGCGCGTTTTATGCGGGCGTTCGAGGACCAGCTCGCGTTCTGGCGCAAGCACTGCCCCGATCAGTTCTTCGAAATTGCTTACGAGGATGTCGTGAACGCGCCGGAGGATGCGACCAAGGCACTGATCTCTGCGGTGGGGTTGACATGGGAAGACGCGTGCCTGTCCTTCCACGACAGTGACGCACAGGTTCGAACGCTGTCATCGGCACAGGTCCGGCAGCCGCTTTACGCAAGTTCGATCGGGAAATGGCAGAGCTTCGAGGAAGAGCTTGCGCCCTTCATCGAAGAATACGACCGGCTTTCGGGGGAAGGTAAGCCTAGTTTGCGCCAGCGCGCTTAAGCGGAACGACGGATTCAGACGTGGTAAGTTTGCTTTGGCGCGTCCATGGCAAAGCGACGTCCGTCTTTGCGCTTTCCTCGAGCACCCATTTCAGCCAACGCGATTTAGCAGCCATGTTTGATCCTTCGTTTGTAGCGGGCGGCGGCGTTAAGTGCTGCGTTGTTACCCACGGTATTCGAACGCCCCATCTTGGGGCCTGTTTACGATCTATTAAGGGTTTTGGGCCGAACCATGACCCGGATAGGGCCATACCACGATCTGATGTGGCTAAAGTCGGATGGTGGCGATCAATCGACCGTAATCCGCTTCGCCCGTATGGACCGAGCGGCGGTAGGAATAGAATTTTTCAGGCATGCTATAGGTGCAATGACGTGTCCACTCGGCGGTCACACCAGCACTGCGCAGCCTGTGCAGTCCGTAGGCGGGGAGGTCAAATTGAAGCCGGTCGCCCTCGCCTTGGGCGAAAAACCGAGTGTTTTCCGGATCCTCATCGACGAAGCGATCAAAGAACTCAGGCCCCACCTCGTAAGCAGCCTGACTGATGGACGGACCGATCACCGCCGTGATCCGGCTGCGCGATGCGCCAATCTCAACCATCGCATCAACCGTCGCCTCCAACACGCCCCGAAGGGCGCCACCCCACCCCGCATGGGCTGCCCCAACCACCTGAGCGTCGGCGTCGGCAAATAGAACAGGCTGGCAATCGGCAGACAACACGCCAAGCGCGATGCCAGGTGTTGCCGTCACCATACCGTCCGCTTTGGGTTTTTCTGACAAAGGCTCGGTCACATTGATCACATCTGCCGAATGGATCTGATGAACCGAGACAAGTGTCTCAGGTGTCACATCCATTGCACCCGCGACCCGCGCCCGGTTTGTGGCCACCGCATCGCGCTGATCCGAAGACCCGAAACCGCAATTCAACCCCTCAAAGATGCCCGACGATGCGCCACCGCGACGGGTAAAGAACCCGTGCCGCAGCGGGGCCAGACTGTCGGATGTCAGGATCTCTAGGGTCATGGATCAAACCTTAGCGCTGAACCCCGGGGGCAGGGGTGCGCCTGCGGGATAAAGGGCAAGTGCTTTAAACAAGGTTCCCATTTCTTCGGGGTGGGTCAAGCGCCGATGCGCCAAGGTATGGCTTTCCAGCAGTTCGCCGGAAAGCCCCCTGGCCAGCGCTTGCGCCCGTGCCGTGATGCCCAATCGTTCCAGCAAGACGCCTTGAGGGACCATCTGTGAGGCTTGGCATTCGGTGATCGCGTTCGACAGGGCTTCGAAATCGACATGGGCCGTCAGATCGGCCATACCGGGGGCGTCCAACGGATTGACGGGCTGGTGGTTCTGGACCGCCTGAAACGTGTCACCCTTCGAGCGCCAATCGCCGTAATCAATGAGCAGCGCAGCGCCGCCGTTCTGCGCTATCCGCTGGTCCAGTGTCGTTATGATCTGCGGCGCAGCGGGGCAAACCTCCACGATATCCCCGTCCCGTGTGTCGACCAGTCGATGGGCCAGCATGTCGGGCAGCGCGACAGGCGCCCGTCCCCAGACCAGCGTATCACTGTCCGACCCGATCCGACGTTCCGCCCATCCCGTGCGCGTGCGTTCATATTGGCGGATCGGAAGCGCGTCGAAAAACTCGTTGGCCAAAAGAAGCGTCGGAGCGTCCGGCAGCGTCGTCACATCGTCGTGCCATGTGATATCAACATCCCCAAGCGTCGCGCGCTGTTTGTCGCGCAGGGCGGGGCTGGCTTCGACCAGATGAATAGGTGGCGGTTGCATGACCTTGCAGATGACCCGCAACACGTCTTTCATCAGCGTGCCCCGGCCCGGTCCGATCTCTGCCAGCACGGTTTTCGCGGGCTTGCCCTGATCCACCCATGTCTGCGCCAGACAGAGCCCGAGCACCTCGCCAAACATCTGACTGATCTCCGGCGCGGTGGTGAAGTCGCCTTGCCGTCCGAACGGTGTCTTTGTGGTGTAATAGCCATGTTCAGGATGCAACAGGCAAAGCGCCATATAGTCAGCCACAGACAGGGGGCCATCCAGCGCGATTTGCTGAAGGATCAACTGCTTGAGCGGAGTCATGCGTGTTGTGCGATCCGGCGACGGGCGACGGCAATCAAGGCAAATCCAGCAAGGATCATCGGCAGCGACAAAAGCTGCCCCATCGTCAGACCATATCCTCCAACATGCAGCGCCAGACCCAACGGGTTTCCGTCCGACACGAACTGAGCGTCGGGCTGACGCACGAACTCCACAAGGAACCGCGCAACACCATAACCTGCCACAAAGACACCGATCATCGCGCCGGGTTTCTTCAACCAACCGCGCCGCACCCCCAGCCAGAGCAGGAGGGCAAAGAGCAAAGCACCCTCCATCAGGGCTTCGTAAAGTTGTGAGGGATGTCGCGCGCAAAGTCCGGCGACGTCCGGGCAGAACTGCGCGGCGTCGCCCGGAAAAATCACACCCCAGGGCAGATCCGTCGGGCGCCCCCAAAGCTCAGCATTGATGAAGTTAGCAACGCGTCCCAGAAACAGCCCCGGCGCTGCCGATATGGCAACGGCATCTCCCACCGACAACACCGGTAGCTTATACTTCCAGCTATACAAACAGATCGCCAGCACAACGCCCAGAAAGCCGCCATGAAATGCCATCCCGCCGCGCCAGATTTGCAGGATCTGAGCGGGGTTTTCGACGTAGTATGCGGGTTGATAGAACAGCACAAATCCAAGCCTGCCGCCTAGCACCACGCCAATGATAATCCATGTCAGCAAATCTTCCGGCTGTTTGGGGGTCATTGGCGCCGTTTCATTGGGCCAAAGGGCAGGGCGTTTCACCAACTGCACAACAATCCACCATGCAATGATCATCCCGACGATATAGGCCAGCGCGTACCAGCGCAGCGCGAACTCGAACCCGCCAAGAGACAAGACAAAGATCTCGGGGCTGAGATCGGGAAAATGTATCGCTGCCGCTATCATGGTCCCGAAGTGCGATGAGCCTGCGGCGAAGTCAACCTTGAGAAAGACGCCAAGTCAGCCCATATACAGACCAAGCAAAGCGATGAGGATGCCATGCAGACGCGCAACAAGTTTTTCGACGACATGTCCCAACTGATGACAAACGCCATGGGTGTGGCCCAAGGGGCCAAGTCGGAAGCCGAAGGGGCAATGAAAGGCATGCTCGACCGTTGGCTTGCAGATCGCGATTTTGTGACCCGTGAAGAGTTCGACGCCGTGCGTGCGATGGCTCAGAAAGCCCGGGAAGAGAACGAAGCGCTGAAAGCCCGCCTCGATGAGTTGGCTGGGGGCGGAAAATCCAAAACCAAGAAAAGCTAGGGTCTGCCACCTACGCGCCGAGCGCTTGGCATGTCCAAAAATGAGGCGCGGGGTTAAGGTCAAACGCGCTTTTCATTCCCTGACTTGCAGAATCCGACTGAGTGCGCCCTACTTCGGCAGTGTCACCTGAACGGAGTTCCCGCATGAAAATTCTGTCCGCATTTGTTGCGTTTGGTCTCGCCGCCCTGACAATGCCAGTACTGGCCGATGGTCATCTGCCCAATCTGGACGGTCGCGAGATTGTCGTCGTGACGGAAAACGCCTACCCGCCGCTGCAATTTGTAGAGCCAGGGACAGGTGATGCGATTGGCTGGGAATATGACGCGATGGCCGAGATCGCCGAACGCATCAACGCCGAGATCACTTATGAGAACACAAGCTGGGACGCGATGATCCCTGCGATCAGCGAAGGCCAATACGATATTGGTATGACGGGCATCACTATCCGGGACGACCGGAAGGAAAAGGTCGACTTCTCTGAACCCTACATGCGGTCTGAAATGGTGATGCTGGTGCGCGGGGATGAAGAGCGGTTCAGTGATGCGGCCGCGTTCGCCGAAAACGAGGATCTCCTGATGGCGGCTCAACCCGGCACGACGCCCTTTTACGTCGGTGTCTACGACGTACTCGACGGGGATGAGCAAAATCCACGGATCAAGCTCTTTGAAACCTTCGGGGCCGGGGTTCAGGCGCTGCGGACCGGCGATGTGGATCTCGTGCTAACCGATGGAACCGCGGGCAATGGCTACGTCGCCGCTTCAGATGGCGCGCTCAAGATTGTTGGCGAAAAGCTGGGGACAGAGGATTTCGGGTTCATCTTCCCAAAAGGGTCGGACCTTGTTGAGCCGGTCAATGCGGCCATCGCCGATATGCGCGCTGATGGCACACTCGATGCTCTGAACCAGAAGTGGTTTCTCGATTACAAGCTGGGCGGATGAGGTCACGCTGACAGAAGCGCGCGGGTCGCGATGCTCGGGCCATCCCCAAACGAAAAAGACTTTCCCTACTGGCTCGTGCTTCTTGCGCTGATCGGCCTTTGGCTGGGCTACCGCGTGGTGGCCGATGATCTCTACGCTCAGGTATTGGGTACGCTCACGAAGGGCATTCGGATCACGATATTCGTAACGCTCGTTGGGTTTACGACGGCCTCGCTGGCCGGGCTTCTGCTGGCTGTCATGAGCCTGTCGGGCAACATCGTTCTCAGGCAGATCGCCCGCTTCTACATCGAGGTCATCCGCGGCATTCCCATCATCGTGCTGCTGCTCTACGTGGCTTTTGCACTGGCACCAGGACTTGTGGCTTTGGCCAACTGGGGACTGGATCTCGTCGGCGGCGAGCCGGTATCGACCCGGCAGTTCCCACTTCTGTGGCGGGCCATCCTTGCACTGGCGATCGGCTATTCCGCTTTTATCGCAGAGGTCTTCCGCGCGGGCCTTCAGTCAGTCGATGCGGGCCAGATCGAGGCGGCAGAGGCGCTTGGACTTAACCGCTGGCACCGGTTTCGCCACATCGTCTTTCCTCAGGCCATTCGGGTCATCCTCCCGCCTCTGGGTAATGATTTCATCGCAATGGTGAAAGATTCCAGTCTTGTGTCCGTGCTGGGCGTCAGCGACATTACCCAATTAGGCAAGGTGACGGCAGCGGGGAACTTTCGCTATTTTGAAACCTATAATATTGTTGCGCTTCTGTATTTAACATTGACGATCACACTTTCGCTCATGCTCCGGTACCTCGAAAGGCGGTTACGCGCCCAGCCAAAGTGAGGCACTTGGAACGCCAAGCCGCGGGGGCTATTCTATTGTGACGAGGAGACTTTTTAATGACGAACCCGCTTTTGTCCGATTGGACGACACGCTTTAATCTTCCCCCCTTTTCAGACATCAAAGACAGCCATTTCGAAGAAGGACTTGATGCTGCGTTGACCACGGCGCGGGCTGAACTGACCGCCATCGCGAACAATCCGGAGCCCGCGACCTTCGACAACACCATCAACGCTTTGGCCTTGATGGGCGAAGATCTCGATAAGGTTCTGGTGCCGTTCTACACGCTCGCCTCGACCGACAGCACGCCTGAGCGGGAAGCCCTACAGCGGGATTTTTCGCCGCTGCTGTCAGCCTGGAGTTCCGAGGTCATGATGAACCGCGCGCTGTTCGAGCGGGTGGACACTCTTTGGAACTGTATAGACGATCTGAACCTCAGCGATGAGGAACGGCGCGTGCTGGATCTAAGCCACCGCAACTTCGTGCGTGCCGGCGCGAAGCTGGAAGGGGACGCATATGATCGTCTGAAAGAGGTGCAGAAGCGCCTGGCGGTCTTGGGTACTGAGTTCACACAGAATATTCTGGCAGATGAACGCAGTTGGTCCATGGCGCTGACAGATGATGATCTGGAAGGCCTGCCCGACTTCGTGAAAGCCTCTGCCATTGCGGCCGGAAAGGAGCGGGATGCGGACGGTCCCGTCGTGACCCTGTCCCGCTCGCTGATCGTACCGTTTCTTCAGTTCTCCAGCAGGCGGGATTTGCGCGAACGCGCTTACCGCGCGTGGACCTCACGCGGTGCGAACGGGGGCGAGACCGACAATCGAGAGATCGCTGCGGAAATTTTGCAACTGCGGGCCGAGCGCGCGCAGCTCTTGGGCTACTCCAGCTTTGCCGACTACAAGCTGGAAATTCAGATGGCCAAGACACCGGATGCAGTGCGCGGCCTTCTGATGGATGTCTGGCACCCGGCAAAGGCGCAAGCCGAACGGGACGCCGAGGTCCTGACCCGGATGATGCACGAGGACCGTGTGAACGGCGATCTGGAACCGTGGGACTGGCGGTATTACTCGCGCCAACGACGCGCGGTTGAACACGACCTCGATGAAGCTGAGCTCAAGTCCTATCTGCAGCTCGACAACATGATCGAAGCGGCCTTCGACTGCGCCACACGGCTGTTCGACCTGGAGTTTTCCCCCATCGACGTGTCCCTTCATCACCCCGATGCCCGCGCGTGGGAGGTCACGCGCGGCGGCAAACACATCGCCGTTTTCGTCGGTGACTATTTCGCCCGGGCGGGCAAGCGGTCTGGTGCGTGGTGTTCGGCCATGCGGTCCCAGCAAAAGCTGAAAGGCGACATTCGCCCTCACGTCTTGAATGTGTGCAACTTTGCGAAACCGTCCGGCGATGCGCCCGCACTCCTGTCTTATGGCGACGCCCGCACATTGTTCCATGAGTTCGGCCACGCATTGCACCAGATGCTGAGCGACGTGACCTATGAAATGATCTCGGGCACTTCCGTTGCCCGCGATTTTGTTGAGTTGCCCAGCCAGTTGTATGAGCATTGGCTCGAGGTACCGGAGGTGTTGCAGAAGCACGCACTCCACGCAGAGACAGGCGCGCCCATGCCCGACGAGTTGCTAAAGCGTCTTCTGGATGCGGCGACCTACGATCAGGGCTTCGCGACCGTGGAATATGTCGCGTCCGCGCTGGTTGATCTGGACTTCCACACAGGCACCCCGCCCGCTGATCCCATGGCCCGTCAGACTGATCTGCTCGAAGAACTTGGCATGCCGCATGCCATCGGTATGCGCCACGCCACGCCGCATTTCGCCCATGTGTTCTCAGGCGACGGGTATTCGGCGGGCTATTACAGCTATATGTGGTCCGAGGTCATGGACGCGGACGCGTTCGAGGCCTTCGAGGAAGCGGGCGGTGCCTTCGACGAGGAAACCGCTGACAAGTTGGAAAAGTTCATCCTGTCCACCGGCGGCTCGCAAGAGGCCGAAGACCTCTATCTGGCGTTCCGCGGGCGGATGCCCGGCGTCGAGGCGTTGCTGAAGGGGCGGGGCCTTGCGGCCTAGTCGCGTACTTCGTCCGGCAAAATACCCCAGACCTGATCGCGGGCGACCCAGCCCCGCGTGCCGTTCACGGTGATCTTGCACAGGGATGTCTCGCAGGATCCAAGCCGTGCGATCACGCCAGCCTCGGCATACGCAACAGGGTCAGAGCTTGGATCAGCCTTCCGATACAGCGGTGCCAGGTCCTCTTCGACACGCACAAAGCGTGACCCGCTGAGCAGCGAGTAATGCACCCAGCCACCGGCCCCCTCGCTGTCGACCACCCGCCGCCAATGACCGTGCTCCGCCACGATCTGCAGCGGCATGTTGCGATGTTTGAAAACCCAGTCGATCCGGTGGCTCAGGCTCGGTCCGCGCCGCACATTCCCCTCGGCAGCTTTCAGCGACACGTAGCGCGGCATCGGCAGATTCGTCACCGGCCCTCTGTCCGCGGCCCAGGCGGGCGCACAAAACGCAAAACTGGCGGCAATCGCGAAAACAGCGTGTCGTATCATGGGTATGTCCTGCTCAATCTTCTTCTGCGGCATGGCATTTCTTGCCTTGCTCCTTTGGCGCTTATCTTTGCATCATGGTTCACGAAATTCCACAAAAGGATGGTCTGACATGCCGCGTGAGAAACTCAGTGTTGTCGTGACGCGACGCTTGCCGGAAGTGGTCGAGACCCGCATGAGCGAATTGTTCGAGGTAAACCTCAGAACCGCCGATGCGCCTATGACCCGTGCGCAACTCGTTGAGGCAGTGAAGTCCGCCGATGTTCTGGTGCCCACCCTGACGGATGAGATTGACGCGGGCTTGATCGGGCAGGCGGGCGATCGCTTGAAGCTGATCGCCAATTATGGGGCTGGCGTGGACCATATCGACGTGGCGACCGCCCGCCAGCGGGGCATTTTGGTGTCGAACACCCCCGGCACGGTGACCGATGACACTGCCGACATGACCCTTGCCCTGATCCTTGCCGTGACCCGGCGTATTCCCGAAGGGTTAAACCTGATGCAATCGGGGGACTGGGATGGGTTTTCCCCCACGGCCCTGATGGGGGGCCGCATCTCTGGCCGCCGTCTGGGCATTCTGGGGATGGGACGGATCGGGCAGGCCGTCGCCCACCGCGCCCGTGCCTTTGGAATGCAGATTCACTACCACAACCGGACCCGCGTGCATGAGGCGACGTCGGAAGAACTTGAGGCGACCTATTGGGAGAGCCTTGACCAAATGCTGGCCCGGATGGATGTGGTCTCGGTCAACTGTCCGTCGACGCCCTCGACCTATCACCTTTTGAACGCCCGTCGCCTCAAGCTGATGAAGCCGACCGCGGTGGTTGTGAACACATCCCGCGGCGATGTGGTCGATGAGAATGCCCTGACCCGGATGCTGCGCGCGGGCGAGTTGGCGGGGGCGGGTCTCGACGTGTTCGAACATGGCCCCCAGATCAATCCGCGCCTGCGGGAACTGCAGAACGTTGTCCTCCTGCCTCATATGGGGTCAGCAACGGAAGAAGGGCGCGTCGAAATGGGCGAAAAGGTCCTGTTGAACATCAAAACCTTTGCGGACGGTCATCGCCCACCGGATCAGGTTGTGCCGGGCATGCTCTGACTTTTCGTGGAACATTGATTGCCGGGGCACGTTGTTTGTCCAGACAGTCATTAACCGAGGAGCGATGCGATGAATTGGGATCAAGTCCAAGGAAACTGGAAAGAATGGAAAGGCAAAGCCCAGTCGAAATGGGGTGAGCTGACGAATGATGAGCTGGATCAGGCCGAAGGTGACCGTGAGCAGTTGGAAGGTCTCATTCAGCAGAAATACGGCAAGACGAAAGAACAGGCTCGCGCGGAAGTCGACAGTTGGATGTCGGGGAGCTGAGCGATGGCAGACACTGATCTCACCAAGGAAGACGCAACCAAGCAACTGTTCGATCAACTCGATGATCTGCGCGCAGGCATGCTTGGCATCGAAGGGTCGGGCCAGCATATGCAGCCAATGACCCACTACTTTGATCGCGAAACCCAGGAGCTTTGGTTCATCACCTCACGCGACACCGATTTGGTGCGTGCCGTGGGGCAAGGCAACACGGCTCACTTCACGATCCAAAGTACCGATCAGGACTACTATTCCTGTATGAGCGGTCCGATTACGCAAAGCAGTGACGAGGCCAAACTGGACGAAATCTGGTCCGCCGTTGCCGCCGCGTGGTTTGAGAACGGTCGCGAGGATGCAGACGTCACTTTGCTGCATATGCCGCTGCGTGAAGCCGCGGTCTGGGCGTCGTCCGGTAATCCGCTGGTTTTCGGTCTGGAGATTTTGCGCGCAAATATGTCGAGTGATACCGCCGACGTGGGTGAGCATCGCGTGATCAATTTCGCGACAGCCGCCTGAGCCACATCAAATACAGAGAAAGCCCCGGATGGTCCGGGGCTTTTTTTATCCGTCGATCTGCTTGGCCATGATCGCGATGGCCTTTTGATAAACCCCTGCCGCGTTCCACTGCTGGATCACTGCGAAATTCGGCTGCCCTTCCTGATAACCGACGCCCGGACGCCAGCCCTTCTGGCTGAGAAAGTTCGCCGTCGACGCCAACGCGTCGCCCATACTGTTCAGATCGAGACGCCCGTCGCCATTCCCATCAATCCCGTATTTCAATACGTTGCCGGGCAGAAATTGCGTGTGACCCAGTTCCCCGTGCTTGGCCCCGATTGAATTGGGTGAGATCACACCTTGATCCACCAGCTTCAAGGCAGCCAGAGTGTGTCCCGTGAAAAAGTCCGAGCGTCTGCAATCATAAGCCAGTGTCGAGATCGCGGACAGCACGTTGCTGTCCCCCATGAAATTTCCAAAGCCCGTTTCCATCCCGTGGATCGCGATGATCACCCCCGCGGGAACCCCGAATTTCCGCTCCAGCGAGTCGAAGAACGCGGCATTGCGGGCTTTGCGTTTGCGACCTTGGGCCACAATGGTCTGCGCGCCGCGCACCTGCATGAATTTCTCGAGGGAATACTTGAAGCTTTTCTGGTTACGGTCAGCAGCGATCGTTCGCTTGGCATATTGCGTTCCTGCCAGCGCCTGCAGCCCCCGCTTGCCGACACCAGCCTGCGCAGCTTCATTGGCAAACGCCGCTTTCCATGCGTTGAACCCCCCCGCAGAATTGCCACACGCTGCAGCCAACGCGGCACCAGGAAGAACCAAAGCCACGGCAGCCGCCGCAAGCGCACGTCTTGAAAACAATCGCATAGGGTCAGAACTCCGCTTCAAACAATCCGAGGCACTTTACGCAAAAGCCCTTTGATTCCAAAACGCTTTGTCACCGTGACAGCGGCGCGCATGAAAACTCGCTCAGGTATAGGTCTGGTCCGGACCGGGGAAGTCGCGCGTTTTGACCTCTTCCGCATAGCTTTTGACGGCGTCTTCGATCATCGGTCCAAGCTGACCGTAGACTTTCACGAATTTCGGCGTCCACGGGTTCAGGCCCAGCATATCCTCCAGCACAAGGATTTGACCGTCGCAGTCCGCCGAGGCGCCGATCCCGATGGTGGGGATATCGATCTGTTTGGTGATCCTCGCGGCCAGCGGCTCCACCATGCCTTCCAGAACGACGGCAAACGCACCGGCGTCCGACACCGCCTTCGCGTCCGCCTCGTGGGCGGGCCAAGTGTCCTCATCACGACCTTGGGTCTTGAAGCCGCCCATCACGTGGGAGCTTTGGGGTGTCAGTCCCGTGTGCGCCATAACAGGCACACCCCGTTCCGTCAGGAAGTGAATGGTCTCGGCCATCCGCGCGCCGCCTTCCAGTTTCACCGCGCCGCATCCGGTTTCCTTCATGATCTTCGCGGCATTGCGAAACGCTACATTGGGGCTTTCCTCATAAGTGCCGAACGGCATATCCACCACGATCAGCGCCCGCTTGGTGCCGCGCACCACGGCCTTGCCATGCATGATCATCAGATCCAGCGGTACGCCTACGGTCGTTTCCATCCCGTGCATCACCATTCCGAGGCTGTCGCCCACCAGAATGAAATCCGCGTATTTGTCGACAATCCCTGCCGTATGCGCGTGGTAGGACGTGAGCGAGACAATCGGTTCGCCCCCTTTACGGTTTGCAATCTGCGGAACAGTCATCCGGCGGACGGTTTCGGTTTGCGTGCTCATGGGACAGCCCCCTCGGTCAATTGAATGACCCCTGCATATCCCCGCGCGCACCCGATTTACAGCAAGAACCGGGCAAGCATTGCCTGCCAGCCATCAAGCGAATCCAGCCATTGGCTACAACGTAAACACAGCAACGAGATCCGAGAGACGAAACAGCGGTCCTTACGAGTTATTGCAAATGGCGGCTTTGAGCCCAGAACAGACCTAGTTTGTTAGAGCGAGTCTAGGCAATCCAATGGAGTTGGCAGATCGAGGATTGCAAATAGCTGCACCGTGTCATTTGCGTTCATGATTGACGTTTTAGATGTTGAGGGGGGCAATGTAGCGAATGTCCAAACCTCATCATCATCTGCTTGAGAGCGATAATTTTCCAGCCCAACGACCAACATCTCCTTAAGCTCGGAGATCTCAATGTTCTGCCGCTCCAGCTTAACCTCAATGCCATAGGGAATATTGAGCAAACGCATTGTCTTGGCGGCTAAGTTGTTGTGATGCGGATAAATTCCGGCAATCTTGAATACTTCGCCTTCTGCGTTCAGAAACAGGTTATCAGATGATCGAGCAACTACTGACCTCAGCGAACCCTGAGCAAATTCGAAACCATGGGAAGAGAAGGGATATAATTCTTCACCACTGATTAGAAGCCATACTTCGTAATTGTCTAGCTCTCGCACCACTTGCACCACTATTGTGTTTCAACTACCGCTCATCCAAACGGATTTGGTAGCTAATCACCAGAATATTTCAGTGCACGATGGATGATCCCAACGGCAACTAAGTCCACAAACCATCCGTTCAGTCAGACATGGTCTACGGTTCCGCGTGTCGGAAACGGCGGCTGTTGCGTCGAATGGCGGATTTGGTGGTTTCGCATTTTTGCTAGAACCGATGTCAGTCAACGTAGAAGGGGACATCCCATGAAAACGCATGTCAAAGCACTGGTCGTCGGCGGCGGGGCGGTGGGCACTTCGATCGCCTATCATCTGGCCCGGGCCGGATGGGACGATGTCATGCTGCTGGAACGGGACGAGTTGACCTCGGGCTCCACATGGCACGCGGCGGGCCTGCTGCCGTATTTCAACATGAGCTACGCGACCACCCATATCCACGACCACTCCATCAAGTTCTATAAGACGCTGGAAGAAGAAACCGGCCTCAACGCTGGATTTTCTGTCGTCGGCAATCTGCGGATGGCCCAGAGCGACGCGCGGATGGATGAATACATGCTCTACGCCACAACCGCCGAGACCTGCGGCGTGCCCTATGAGTTCCTGACGCCCGCGCAAGTGAAAGATCGCTACCCGCTGGTGCGCACCGAGGATCTGAAAGGCGCGATTTACCATCCGACCGACGGCTACATAAATCCTGCCGACGTCACGATGGCCATGGCCAAGGGCGCGCGCCAGCGTGGTGTTGTGATCGAGCGCAAATGGCAGGTGGATGCGTATCAATGGACGGGCGATCACTGGGACGTGACGCTGACCAAGATGGTGGAGAAGGGCGGGAACCTTGTGCCATCTGACGAACAGCAGATCATTCATGCCGAACATGTCGTGACGGCGACGGGCAATCATGCTCAGCGCACCGCGCAGCTTCTGGGTATCAAGATCCCGGCTATCCCGGTCGAGCACCAGTATATCGTGACCGAACCTGATCCTGCACTGGTGGAGTGGCGGAAATCCAACCCGGAACATCCCGTCCTGCGCGATGCCGACGCAAAGTGGTACGTGCGGGAGGAACGCGGCGGCTGGATCCTCGGCCCCTATGAAAAGAACGCCCCGGCGCGTTTTGAATACGGTGTGCCCGACAGTTTCCGCGCCGATCTCTTCCCGCTGGATTTGGAGCGGATCGAAGAAGAATACATGTCGATGATCCATCGTATCCCTTCCTCGGAAGAGGTCGGGCTAAAGGACGACTTCAACGGTCCGATCTGCTACACACCCGATGGCAACCCGCTGCTGGGTCCCGCGCCCGGTCTGCAGAACATGTGGCTTGCGGAAGGGTTCAGTTTCGGGATCACCGCTGCTGGCGGCACCGGTCACTACCTGGCTCAGCTCATGGTTGAGGGGGAGGCAGAGATCGACATGGCCTCACTTGATCCCAAGCGTTACGGCACCTGGATGACGACGGAATACGCCGCCCGCAAGAACGAGGAGGCCTATGACCATGTCTACGTCCTCCACCACCCGGATGAAGAACGTCCAGCCTGCAGACCGCTTCGCACCTCACCTGCCTATGACCGGCAAAAAGCACGGGGCGCGCAGTTCGGTCAGGTCAACGGGTGGGAGCGTCCGAATTACTTCGCGCCCGATGGGTTCAACGATCACGACAGCCGGTCCTTCCGGCGGGGTGGCTGGTGGCAACACGCGGTGGATGAGGCCAAGGCGATCCGCGAGGGCGTAGGCCTGATCGATGCGACCGCCTTCACCAAGCATCGGATCAACGGACCGGGGGCAACGGCGTTTCTGGACTGGTTCACCACGAACAAGTTGCCGCGCGTGGGCCGGATCAATCTGACCTATGCGCTGACCGGCGCCGGAACCACGCGGACGGAATACACTATCGTGCGAATTGCCGAAGATGACTATTATCTCGTCTCTGCGGGCGCATGGCATGCCTACGATCAGGACTATCTGTTCAAAGCCATCGCCGAAAAGGAGCCAGAATTAGGCCGCATCAATGCACAGGACGTCACGACCCAATGGGGCGTCTTTGCCATCGCTGGCCCCAAATCGCGCGATGTATTGAAGGCGGTTATCAAGGACGCCAACCCGGACACCGCCCTGTCAAACAAGCGCTTCCCGTGGTTGTCCTATCGCGAGATTGAGCTTGGTATGTGCCCCGTGCGCGCCATTCGCGTGGCCTATACGGGCGAGCTGGGATGGGAGCTTCACCACCCGATCGAGATGCAGACCTATCTGTTCGACCTCTTGGAAAAGGCAGGCGCGGATCACGGCATGAAACTGGTCGGTGCCCGGGCGCAAAACTGGTTGCGGCAGGAAAAGAGCTACCGTGCCTTTGGGACCGAGCTTGGTCGTGACGCCACCCCACTGGAAGCTGATCTGCCGCGCTTCGTCGATCTATCGAAAGAGTTTCACGGCAAGGCGTCGATGGAGGCGCTGGGCATCCGCTCCAAATGTGTGACGCTCCTGATTGACGGACCTGCGGATGCGGATCCGTGGGGGCGCGAGGCGATTTACAATGGGGACGAAAAGATTGGTCGCCTGACCTCGGGCGGATACTCCGTCGCGTTCGGCAAAAGCATCGGCATGGGCTACGTCCCGCCCGATCTGGCGAGCGCTGGCACAAAGCTCAAGGTGCGGATGTTCCGCGAGCTTTGGGATGCGGAAGTGGTCGAGGACAGCCCCTACGATCCCTCTAACGCCACGATCCGCGTCGATGATATCCCGATGGACGGCTAGGCTTCTTCCAATCGATCCGTCGCCGGGGCAGGGGCCTGGGACAGCGCCGTGATCTCGGCGTAAAGCGCGTCGGTCATGTTGAAGTCCAGCGCCGCCAGCGACGGGGCCAGTTGTTCAACAGATCTGGCGCTGATGATCGGTGCGGTAACGGCTGGATGATGGCCCGCCCACGCCACAGCCAGCGTCGCGGCAGTCGTTCCATGGGCCTTGGCGATTTTCGGCAGTTCAGCAGCCACGTTGTGCATCCACTCGACATCATAGCGCGCCGCATAGCGGTGATCATCGATCAGACGGCCACCGCCACCTGCGGCGTACTTCCCGGTCAAAAGCCCGCCGCCCAACGGCGAGTACGGGCAGACCGCCACGCCCTGATCGGCACACATTGGCAGAATTTCCACCTCGGCCTGCCGTTTCACAAGGCTATACATCGGCTGCAGCACATCAATCGACAGATCAAAGGATGCGGCGACACGGATCGCTTTCATCACCTGCCAAGCGGCGTAGTTGCTGACCCCCACATAGCGGATCAGCCCTTGCGCCTTGAGGCTGGCCAGCGTCTCCAGCGTTTCCTCAAGGGGCGTGTCCGCATCCCATCGGTGCATATAGAACAGATCGACGCGATCCATTTTTAGCCGTTTGCAGCTTTCGTCGAAAGTCTTGAGAATATTGGCCCTGGAGGCACCCCCCTCATAGCCCGCCTTGGTGGCGATGATCACGTCATCGACCTCGCCCGCGCAGAACGTGCCAAGCAGTGTTTCGGAGCGCCCTTCGGTATAGACATGCGCGGTGTCGAAGAAGTTCACGCCCACGCTGCGGCAGGCATCATACATCCCACGGCTTGCGGTCTCATCGGCGGTTCCACCGAACTGCATGGTGCCGAAACAAAGAGGCGAGGCGGGGGCGCCGGTGCGCGTTGTCATCTGTGTCATGGGACAAGGCTGGCAGATCGCAGCGGCAGAGAAAAGGCCCCCAAAGCAAAAAGGCCCACCACAAGGGCAGGCCTTTCCGCAAACCAGACGCGTGTCTTAGTTCGGGATGTCGCCGGTCAGACCTTCGACGTAGAAATTCATGCCAGCGAGCGTGCCGTCATCGGCCACTTCGCCGTCCGCCAGCCAATCGCTGCCATCCTGCTTTTTCAGGGGGCCGGTGAACGGATGATACTCGCCCGCTGCCATGGCGTCCCGCAGGGCTTCGGCCTCGGCCTTCACGTCGGCGGGAACCGCGTCCGTGATCTCGCCGATCTCAACCATGCCGGGCGCGATACCGTCCCACGTGTCTGTGCTTTCCCACGTGCCGTCCATCACCGCGCGAACGCGGTCGATGTAGTAAGGTGCCCAATTGTCGATGATTGAGGACACACGCGGGCTCGGCTTGAACTCGGCCATATCAGAGGCTTGACCGAACCCGATCACACCCTCGACCTTCTCGGCCGCCGCCAGCGGCGCGGTGGAATCGGTGTGTTGCAGGATTACGTCCGCACCCTGTTCGATCAGCGCTGTGGCCGCATCCGCTTCCTTGGCAGGATCAAACCATGTGTAGGCCCAGACGATGTTGAATTCGACATCCGGGTTCACGCGCTTGGCGTGGATATAGGCCGCGTTGATGCCCCGGATCACTTCGGGGATCGGGAAGGACGCGATGTAGCCGATCTTGTTCGACTTCGTCATCTTGCCCGCGATGTGGCCTTGCACGGCGCGTCCTTCGTAGAACCGGGCGGAATAGGTCGAGACGTTTTCGGCGCGCTTGTAGCCCGTCGCGTGCTCAAACTTCACTTCGGGGAATTTCTTCGCCACGTTGATCGTCGGATCCATGTAGCCAAAGGATGTGGTGAAGATGATATCCGCACCGCCCAGGGCCATCTGCGTCATTACGCGTTCGGCATCGGCACCTTCGGGCACGCTTTCCTGAAAGACTGTTTCGACCTTGTCACCGAACTCCGCCTCGACGGCGAGACGGCCCTGATCGTGCTCATAGGTCCAGCCGCCATCGCCCACGGGGCCGACATAGACAAAGCCGACTTTCGTGGGCTCATGGCCGTCGGCAAATACAGCGCCCGCACTCAGCACAAATGCGGCAGCGGCGCCTTTCAGAAGCGTTCTCTTGTTCATTCTTGGTTTCTCCCCAGTGTTAGACATGCCTCACGTCGAGGCGTGGAAAATACGGCCCAGACAGGCGGGCGCAGCAGCGCGCACACGACCCTTTGAGGCTGACATGACCACAAGCACCGCGATGGTTATCAGATATGGGCTCATGGACAAGTACTCGACCGGGATCGCAAGCCCCGCCGCTTGCAGATTTAGCTGCAAAACTGTGACGCCGCCAAAAAGATAGGCACCCAGTAGCACCCGCGGGGCGCGCCAGCTGCCGAAAACGACAATGGCCAGTGCGATCCAGCCCGCACCCGCCGTCATGCCTTCGGTCCATTGAGGCACGCGGATCAGGCTCAGATACGCACCACCCAGCCCCGCGCAGGCCCCGCCGAACATGATGGCACAAAGCCGGACGCGCACGACCTTGTAGCCAAGGGCATGGGCTGCATCATGGTTTTCACCAACCGCCCGCAGGATCAGACCGACCCGTGTGAACTTCAACACGGCCCAAACCGCAATCACCAGCGCAAGGGAGACATAGACCATGATGTCATGGTTGAAGAACATGCCCCCCACGACGGGCAGATCGCTAAGGACCGGAATGTCGAGCCGGGCTGTGGCAGGCGGGCGGATCCCCACATAGCTCTGGCCGACAAGGGCCGAGAACCCAAGCCCGAACAGCGTCAAGGCAAGCCCGGTGGCCACCTGATTGGACAAAAGCGATTGGGTCAGGATTCCGAAGATCAGCGACAGGATTGCCCCGCCAACCGCTGCGGCGACAAACCCCAAGAAGGGCGAGCCGGTGTTGACGGCAATGGCAAACCCGCAGATCGCGCCGGTGATCATCATCCCCTCGACGCCCAAATTCAGAACGCCCGATTTCTCAACCACCAACTCGCCCAACGCGGCGAGCAAAACAGGTGTAGAGGCCACCATGATCGAGGCCACCAAAAGGACCGGGTTGATCGAGGACAGATCCATCATGCCACCTTTGCCCGGCCGAACCGGATGCGAAAATTCGACAGGGTGTCCATCGCCAGCAGGAAGAACAGAAGCATCCCCTGAAACGCATCAATGGACGCCGACGGCAATCCCAGATTGGTCTGCGCGGCCTCGCCGCCAATGTAGGTCAACGCAATCAGAAGCCCGGCCAGCAGGATCCCCACCGGATGAAGCCTGCCCAGAAACGCTACGATGATTGCCGTGAAGCCATAGCCCTGATTGAAGTCGATGCTGATCTGGCCCGCAGGACCGGTCAGTTCGAAAAGCCCCGCCAATCCTGCCAGCGCGCCCGAGATGCCAAGACAGAAGATCACCAGCCGGTCCGGATTGACGCCCGAAAACCGCGCGGCGCGCGGGGCCTCGCCAGACACCTTGATCTGAAAGCCCAGCACATGGCGCGTCATCAGGATATAGGCAAAGATCACCGCGATTGTGGCCGCCACAACACCCCAATGGGCGCCCGTGCCTGCGATCAACTCCGGGTTGGCGGTGGCCTCGTAGGCCGATAGGTTGCGCGATCCGGGAAAGCCATTGCCGTCGGGATTTCTGAGCAATCCCAAGGACATGGAGGCGAGGATCTGCTCTGCCACATAGACCAGCAACAGCGAGACGAGGATTTCGTTGGTGTTGAACTTCACCCGCAACAGCGCGGGGATCATCGCCCAGGCCCAACCGCCGATTGCGCCGAACAGAACCACCAGCGGGAAAATGTACCAGCCTGTCATAGGATAGAAGGCCAACCCCACGCCGCCGCCCAGAATTGCGCCGATGATATATTGCCCTTCCGCTCCGATGTTCCAGATCCCGGCGCGAAAGCCAATGGACAGACCAATGGCGATCAGGACCAGCGGCGCGGCTTTCACCAGCAACTGCCCCCGGTAGTAAAAAGCGAACTCACCAAACAGCGGATCCCAGAAAATTGTGCGGATCGCCTCGACCGGGGGTTTGCCCAGAAGCGCGAACATCAGCCCGCCTGCGATCATGGTGGCGAAGACGGCAAGCGCGGGGGTCAGGGCGGCCCACAGGCGAGACGGCGCGGGCCTGCGCTCCAGCCGGATCACGCGGTTGCCTCGTGCATGTCATGGGCACCGCCCAGCATCAGGCCGATCTGCTCAACGGTCAGCCCCGCAGCGGGAACCGGTGCGCTGAGACGCCCCTCGTTCAGGGCGCAGAAGCGGTCGCAAATCTCCATCAACTCATCCAGATCCTGACTGATCACCACAACCGCCGCGCCCTTCGCAGCCAGATCCAGAAGCGCCTGACGGATCGCGGCGGCAGCACTGGCATCGACCCCCCATGTGGGCTGGTTGACGACCAGAACATCCGGGCGCTGCATGATCTCACGCCCGATGACGAATTTCTGCAGATTGCCGCCCGAGAGAGACCGCGCCGCCACACGGGCCGAGGGCGTCCGTACATCGAACCGCGCGATGATCGCGTCCGCGAAACTGCCGGACTTCGTCCAGTTGATCAGGCCGCTCCGGGCCAGACCTTCCCGCGTACGCCCGGTCAGCAAGGCGTTCTCGATGAGGCTCATGGCAGGCGCTGCGGCGTGCCCCAGTCGTTCTTCGGGGGCCACCAGAAGACCCGCCGCCCGTCGCTGCGCGGGTCCAGCCGTGCTCAGATCGTCGTTGCGGATGAAAACACTGCCGCTTGGGCTAAGTTGCTCGCCCGACAGCGCGGCCGTCAGTTCGTCCTGGCCATTGCCCGCAACACCCCCGATGCCCAGAACCTCGCCCTTGCGCACCTCCAGCGAGATGTCCTTCAGCGCCGTGCCGAACTCGGACGGCGCGGGCAGGGACAGCTCCCGGATCGAGAGCGCAACCGGCCCTTCGTCATGCGCCTTGCGCTCAGGCACTTGCAGCACAGTGCCGACCATCATCTCGGCCATGGCGCGCGCGGTTTCCTCTTGCGGATTGCAGGTCGCAATTTTTTTGCCCAGACGCAGAACAGTGGCCGCGTCACACAGGCGCCGGATCTCTTCCAGCTTGTGCGAAATATAGAGGATCGACGTCCCCTCGATCTTCAGTTTCTCCAGCGTTTTGAACAGGATATCGACCTCTTGCGGGGTCAGCACACTGGTGGGCTCGTCCATGATCAAGAGCTGGGGATTTTGCAGGAGGCAGCGAATGATCTCCACCCGCTGACGTTCTCCGGCGGACAGATCGCCCACCACGCGAAACGGGTCCAGCGGCAAACCATACGCCTCCGACACATCCCGGATACGCGCCGCCAGATCACGCATGCGGGGCGGGTGCTCCATCCCAAGCGCGATGTTTTCCGCGACGCTCAATGCCTCGAACAGCGAGAAGTGCTGGAAGACCATCGCCACACCTGCCGCCCGTGCGGCCCGTGGTTCGGCTGGCGCATAGGGCGCGCCCTTGAAGATCATGCGCCCCGCGTCGGGGGCCACAAGCCCGTAGATCATCTTGACCAGTGTGGATTTGCCCGCGCCGTTTTCGCCCAGCAGTGCGTGAACCTCGCCCGGTTGAATGGCAAACGAAACATCATCATTGGCGACGACACCGGGATAGGCCTTGGTCAGCCCCTCCAATGTCAAAAGCGCAGTTGAATGCGCGGTCGAATCTTCAGTCGTCACGATGCGATATCTGCCCCAGAGTTGGCTGCCCCGCCGCCCAAGCGGGATGTGCCTGCCATGTCCGAACAGGACAGTAGCCCCGCTGCCACGCCAACTGCAATGGCCTGCGGGTGTTTGCCAAGGCCGGGCTGCCCGATCGGGCAGGAAATCTGGTCGATCCGCGCGGTTTCATGGCCCAGATCGCGCAGGCGCGACCGGAACCGAGCCCATTTGGTGTCCGATCCAATCAGTCCCGCCGAGGCAAACCGTGTGTTCAGAATCCGATGGCAAAGCTCCAGATCCAGCGCGTGGGAATAGGTCAGCACCAAATGGTGCGCGTCAGCCGGGGCCAGCGCGACGGCCTCTGCCGGGTTTTCAGCGGGCATGACGCGAACGCCACCGGGCACCGTATCCGGGTAACGGTCCAGCCCGGTGTCGATCCACGTGATCTGAAAATCGGGCAGGGGGGCCAGAACATCGACCAGCGCGCGGCCCACATGACCCGCGCCATAGATCCACAATGGCGTCGCCACAGGCTGCGCCGCCTCAAACAGCCAACCTTCCGCGAACACCAGCGCACCGTCCCCGGTGCCATTGCGCGCGGCAGCCTCGGCCCGTTGGATCACGAGCGGCTTCGCGGTCTCACCCGCGATCCGGCGGCTGTAGCACCCGTTGATCTCCAGGGGCGCGTCGAACACTTCCGTCACAAGGCTGACCGCGCCGCCGCAACACTGACCCAAGGTCGGGCCAAGAGGGATATGGCGCAGGGACGGGGCGTCGAACGCCTGCAATGCCGCCTCATGTTCCAACGCGCCGCCGCCGATGGTGCCTGATTGTCCCCCCGGCCACACCAGCATGGATGCGCCTGCCTCCCGTGGGGTGGAGCCTTTGACGTCGGCTACAACAATCCGCGCGACCCGGCCATGGAGTGCCACCGCATCTGCCAGTGCCTTGGTATCAAAGCTCACCAGCGCACCCGATCCACTGCAGACAATATCTGTTCTGCCGTCGCGGGGGCCTGAAGGTTGGGATAGTCCGTTCCGCAGGACGCCACTGCGTCTGACAGGGCCAGAAATGCCGAAATCCCCAGCATCAATGGCGGCTCCCCCACGGCCTTGGAGCGGTAGATCGTCTCGGCGGCATTGGCCCCGTCCCAGAGCGAGACATTGAAGATCTCTGGCCGGTCACTGGCGCAGGGGATCTTGTAGGTTGCAGGCGCATGGGTTTTCAGCGCGCCCGTGTCATCCCAAATCAACTCCTCCATCGTCAGCCAGCCCGCGCCCTGGACATAGCCGCCCTCGATTTGACCAATGTCCAGATCGGGGTTCAGGGACTTGCCGCAATCATGCAGGATATCCGTCCGCAGGATCCGGTTCTCGCCGGTCAACGTGTCGATCACCACCTCGGTCGCCGCAGCGCCGTAAGCGAAGTAGTAAAACGGGCGACCCTGTCCTTTGATCCTGTCCCACGTGACTTCTGGCGTCGCGTAAAACCCGGTGGCTGACAGGGACACGCGGCTCATATAGGCCAACTGCACCGCGTCCTTGAACGCAATCCGCTCGGCCCCGACCTCAACATGGCCATCCGTGAATATGACCTGATCGGATGCTGCCTGATAGCGTTCTGCGATACATGCCGCGATCCGGTCCTTGATGGTATCGCAGGCGATCTTCACCGCCATCCCGTTCAAATCCGTGCCGGACGAGGCGGCCGTCGCCGAGGTGTTGGGCACCTTGCCCGTATCCGTCGCGGTGATCTTCACATGGTCTAGCGGCACGTCGAAAGCCGCCGCGGCCACTTGCGCAACCTTGGTGAACAACCCCTGACCCATCTCGGTGCCGCCATGGTTCAGATGGATCGAGCCGTCCTGATACACATGCACCAGCGCGCCCGCCTGATTGAGATGGGTGAGCGTGAACGAAATCCCGAACTTTACGGGCGTCAGCGCAATGCCACGCTTGAGCACCGGGTTCGCCTCGTTCCAAGCCGCAACCGATGCCCGGCGCGCTCGGTAATCAGACGACGTTTCCAGGGCTGCAACCATGTCATGGAGGATAAAATCGGTCACCTCCATGCCGTAGGGCGTCGTCTGAGCGGTCGCAGGTACCGTGCTGACACCGCCACCTTTCGGGGCCGCACCCCGCGTTGCCAGATCATCCTGAGCGGGGGGCGCCTGAGCCGGTTGATGCCCGTCGCCAGACGCCGCGCTTGTCGCATCCGCCGGTGCGTAAAAATTCGCCCGCCGCACCTCCAGCGGATCGCGACCCAGATGATGGGCGATATGATCCACCACACGCTCGATCCCCACCATGCCCTGCGGCCCGCCAAACCCCCGGAAGGCGGTATTGGACTGGGTGTTGGTCTTCAGCCGATGGGACGTGATCCGCGCGTGTTGCAGATGATAGGCGTTGTCCGCATGCAGCATGGCTCTATCCGCCACTGGCAAGGACAAATCCTGCGCCCAGCCGCACCGCACAAACTGCTCAAAGATGATGCCCGCAATTCGTCCCTCGCCGTCAAACCCCACGTCATAGGCAATGCGGAAGTCATGCCGCTTGCCGGTCACGATCATGTCGTCGTCCCGATCATAGCGCATCTTGCAAGCCCGCCCCAGCCGGGCCGCCACCACGGCACAAGCCACACAGAGGGCATTGCCCTGACTTTCCTTGCCGCCGAACCCACCACCCATGCGGCGCACTTCGACCCGCACGCTGTTCATAGGCTGGCCCAACGCCTCAGCCACTTTGTGCTGGATTTCTGTCGGGTGCTGGCTGGACGCGTGGACCACCATATCACCGCCCTCTTGCGGGACGGCGAGGGCGACCTGGCCCTCCAGATAGAAGTGTTCCTGCCCGCCTATTTCGATCTGACCTGTGACGGTATGCGTCGCCTGCGCGATTGCCGCTTCCGCATCGCCCTTGATGTAAATGCGGGGTCCGTCCTCGAACCGGCTGTCCGCGGCCAAGGCGTCATCGATTGTCAGCAGCGGCGTCTCTGCGGCGTAGGTGATCTGCCCCAGCCGCGCCGCCTTGCGCGCCGCCAGATGGCTGGTCGCAACAACCAGAAAGACAGGCTGCCCCAGATAGCAAATCTCGCCCGCGCTCAGGAGCGGCTCGTCATGGGCCGAGGGCGACACATCGTTGTCATGGGGCAGATCATCCGCCTCAAGCACGGCAACCACACCCGGCGCGGCGCGCACAGCGTTCAGGTCAACGTCGGTCATGCGCCCTTTCGCGATGGTCGAAAGCCCGAACGCCAGATGCAGCGTCCCCGCCGGAACAGGGATGTCATCGGTATACCGCGCGGCCCCCGACACATGGAGCCTGGCCGCATCATGGGGCGTCGCGCGATGCACGCTCATGGGCGCACCTCCAAAACGTTGGATGGCACGCCCAGACTTTCCACATAGGCCCGCCGCAGCATGTTCTTCGCCGTCTTCATGCGATAATCGGCAGAGGCGCGCATGTCGCTGAGCGGCTGAAAGTCTTCATCAAATGCCGCCAGCGCGGCTTCGATATTGTCTTCGGTCCACGCCTTGCCGATGAGCGCTGCCTCCACCGCCAAGGCCCGCCTGGGCGTCCCGGCCATTCCACCAAACGCGATCCGCGCCTTGGCGACCGAGCCTCCGGCCACGGCGATATTGAAGCACCCGCAGACTGCGCTGATGTCCTGATCGTGCCGCTTGGACAGCTTATAGCATTTCAGGCGGTCCTTCTGGCGCGGAATGCTGACCGCCTCGACGAACTCACCGGGGCCGCGGTCCTGTTTGCCGTATGCGATGAAGAAATCTTCCAGCGGCATGTCCCGGCGTGCCTCGCCCTTGCGCAGATGCAGTATCGCGCCCAACGCGATCAGGGCAGGCGGGCTGTCTCCGATCGGCGAGCCGTTGGCGATATTGCCGCCGATGGTGGCCGCGTTGCGCACCTGAACCGAGCCATAGCGGCGCAGAAGTTCCGCAAACGAGGGGTGTACATCCCGCACCGCTTCCAGAACCTGCGTGATGGTGCAGGCCGCCCCGATACGCAGGGTGTCCCCCGTTACGTCGATCTGCTGTAAATCCGTACATCGGCTCAGAAAGGCCACCTCTGGCAGATCCCGCAGCTGCTTGGTGACCCAAAGCCCCACATCGGTCGCGCCCCCGATCAACGTGGCCTCGGGATGTGCAAGGTACCACTCGGCCAAAGCGTCAGCGCTGTCCGGCATGACATGCATCGTCTCGCCCGGATCGAACCCATCAAGCGGTTCCGCCATCCATTCGGGCACGGGTTTGGCACTGGCCGCGTCAGCCGCACGAATGATCGGCGCATAGCCCGTGCAGCGACACAGGTTCCCCGCAAGCTGGTCGTCGTGATCCTTCGCGCCGTTCTTGTGCGCCGCCGCCATCGTCGTGACGAACCCCGGCGTGCAGAACCCGCATTGGGAGCCGTGATGCGCAACCATCGCCTCCTGTACCGGATGCAATGCGCCGTCCTGCCCGGAAACGCCCTCGACGGTGCGCACGGCAAGACCCTGAAGCTGGGGCAGGAACAGGATGCAGGCATTCATCGCCCGCGCGGCACCGTCCGCGCCGGTCACGATCACCGAACAGGCGCCGCAATCGCCTTCGTTGCAGCCTTCCTTTGTGCCGGTCAGGCCACGCTGCTCGCGTAGCCACTCCAGCAGCGTTTCCGTGGCGCCTGCCTCCACGCATTCAGGTTCCCCATTGAGAAGAAACCGCACCGTCATGAGATCAACCCGCCGCTTTACCCGAAATGTTCCATAGGTCCCGCGCGCCTTCGATGCGGCGTAGAAGTGCGCTGGTCGTGAGACATCACAAAAGCGTGCCGGGCGCTGTTTTGCAAGCGAAAGGCACCCAGTCGAAGCAGTGTCTGGTCAGTCTGTCGCAGGACCGCCTCCGGCGGGAGTATTTTGACCAGAAAGAAATCCCATCGCTCTTCTTTCTGGCAGAAATACTCCGGGGTTTGGGGCAGCGCCCCAAGAGCCTGCCGTTTGTCCGGCGCGGTCAGGGAAGTCCCAGCGCCTTCAGGATGTCCGGGCGCCACGTATCTGTTTCGGGATCATAGGCCCGGAAATTTGCGCCAAAGCCCCAGTGACACCAACCGATGCCTGCGGTGTCTGCGGCGTCCACGACAGCCCGGATCCAAGGGGCGCGATCAGCATCCGGGATCACGTTATGCACCCCGAATTCGCCCAGAAAGACGGGGTTTCCCAGATCCGGGATGGCGGTTATGTCCCTGGTGACCTCTGCAATTTCTTCCTGAGTAACGGGCGCGCGATAGGGCATGTCGCGGCCGACCCAGGTGGCGCGCTGATGGGTGAAATCAAACGGTCCGTAGTAGTGGAAGGTAAAGGCCACCGCGCCGTCCCTTGGCTTCAGCTTGCGCATTTCGGCGATAGTCCCCCAGCGGCCGCCGGACAGGATCACCCAGCGATCCGGATGGTCCGCGCGAATAATTGGCAGTACCCGGTCGTAGAGCGCGTCGGCCCTGGCCGTGGTCAACTGGTCGTTGGGCTCGTTGATCAGCTCGAACATCAGCGCGGGCGGCCAGCCTGCATAGTGCTGCGACAACTCCGCCCAGATCGCCACGAACGTATCGGCCTGGCCCTCGGGATCATCCATCAATTCTTCGAAATGGTGCAGATCCAAAATGACCTGCAGTCCCTGATCCAGAGCGCGCTGGATAATTCCGTCCACACGTCTGAGAAGCGCCGGCGCAATGCCATCATCATAATAGGCCGAGAAGCGAACAGGCAGCCGGATCGTGTCGAACCCGGCATCCGCGATCGCGTCGATGTGGTTGTCCTCGATCACGTAGCGCCATGCACCCTCGTAGGGGGCGTCGAGCCCGTTGGACAGGTTCATGCAGCGCTCGATCGGAAGAGCCTGCGCGGGCAGGGCAAGCAAAGCGCAAAACATCGCGATCCATCGTTTCATGGTTTTCCCTCCTGCGGTCCTTCGCTACGCTTCTGATATGGCTCAGACACCCCGATTCATCCACCTTCGCTTGCATACGGAATATTCACTTTTGGAAGGGGCGGTCCGCGTCAAGGCACTGCCCGGCATGTGCGTGGACACCAAAATGCCCGCCGTTGCGATTACCGACACCAACAACATGTTCGCGGCGCTGGAGTTCTCTGAATACGCCAGCGGGGCAGGGGTGCAGCCTATCATCGGCTGTCAGGTTGATCTGGCTTACGAGACCGCCGCGCCGGGCGAGAAGACGAAACCGCCCGCGCCCGTTGTTTTGTTGGCGCAAAACGAGGCGGGCTATGAGAACCTCATGCGGCTCAACTCCTGCGCCTATCTCGACAAGGGCGGGGATACGGTGCAAGTCACCATGGCCGAACTGGTCCAGTATTCCGACGGGTTGATCTGCCTGTCGGGCGGGCCGGACGGGCCGATCGGGCGGCTCTTGCGGGCGGGCCAAATGCAGAAGGCCGAGGCACTGCTGCGTCAGTTCGCAGACATCTATCCCAACAGGCTCTATGTGGAATTGCAGCGCCATCCCGGCGAGGACGGTTTGCCCGACGCAGAAAAACAGTCTGAACGCGGTCATATTGAACTGGCCTATGCGCTGGAATTGCCGCTGGTTGCCACCAACGATGTCTATTTCCCGAAAACGCAGATGTATGAGGCCCATGATGCGCTGATCTGCATCGCGGAAGGCGCATATGTCGATCAACAGGAAGAGCGCCGCCGTCTGACGCCCCAGCACTATTTCAAAAGCCCCGAAGAGATGGCGACCCTGTTCGCCGATCTGCCCGAGGCGCTGGAAAACACCGTCGAAATCGCCCGGCGCTGCGCCTTCAAGGCCTACAAGCGCGACCCGATCCTGCCGAAATTTGCCGATGACGAGGTGGAGGAACTGCGCCGTCAGGCCATCGCTGGCCTGAAGGACAGGCTCGCCGTCATTCCCCATGCGGCCCCCGTGGAAGAGTACGAGAAGCGGCTGGAGTTCGAGCTGGGCATTATCGAAGGCATGGGGTTCCCGGGGTACTTTCTGATCGTGGCCGACTTCATCAAGTGGGCCAAGGATCAAAACATTCCCGTCGGACCCGGTCGGGGATCCGGCGCGGGGTCTCTGGTGGCCTACGCGCTGACAATCACCGACCTCGACCCCCTGCGCTATTCGCTTCTGTTCGAGCGGTTCCTGAACCCCGAGCGGGTGTCCATGCCCGATTTCGACATTGATTTTTGCATGGACCGGCGGGAAGAGGTGATCCGCTACGTGCAAGAGAAATACGGGCGCGACAAGGTGGGCCAGATCATCACCTTCGGTGCGCTCTTGTCGAAGGCTGCCGTGCGTGACATCGGGCGCGTGCTGCAGATGCCTTACGGGCAGGTGGACCGCCTGTCCAAGATGATCCCGGTCGAGGGCGTCAAGCCGGTCAGCATCGAAAAGGCGCTCGCCGATGAGCCAAAGCTGCGGGAAGAGGCACGACAGGAAGAGGTCGTCGCGCGCCTTCTGGACTACGGCCAGCAGGTCGAGGGCTTGCTCAGAAACGCCTCGACCCACGCGGCGGGCGTCGTGATCGGGGACAGGCCACTGGATCGGTTGGTGCCGCTTTACCAAGACCCGCGCTCGGACATGCCTGCCACCCAGTTCAACATGAAATGGGTGGAGCAGGCGGGCCTTGTGAAGTTCGACTTTCTCGGACTGAAGACCCTGACCGTTATTCAGAACGCGCTGGACCTTCTGAAACAGCGCGGCATCGAGATCGACATCGGGGCTATCCCGCTGGATGACAAGAAATCCTACGATCTCTACGCCTCGGCCAAGACCGTTGCTGTGTTTCAGGTGGAAAGCTCGGGCATGATGGACGCGCTCCGGCGCATGAAGCCCACCTGTATTGAGGACATCGTGGCTCTTGTGGCGCTCTACCGCCCTGGTCCGATGGAAAACATCCCGACCTATTGCGAGGTCAAGAACGGCCAGAAGGAATTGGAGTCCATCCATCCCCTGATCGACCATATTCTGGCCGAAACCCAGGGCATCATCGTCTATCAGGAACAGGTGATGGAAATCGCGCAGGTCATGGCGGGCTATTCCCTTGGCGGGGCCGATCTTCTGCGCCGCGCCATGGGCAAGAAGATCAAGGAGGCGATGGACGCCGAGCGCCCGAAATTCGAAGCAGGCGCCAAGGCCAATGGCGTGGACGCCAAGAAAGCGCGGGAGGTGTTCGACCTTCTGGAGAAATTCGCCAACTACGGCTTCAACAAATCTCACGCGGCCGCCTATGCTGTCGTCAGCTATCAGACCGCATGGCTCAAAGCCAACCACCCGGTTGAATTCATGGCCGGTGTGATGAATTGCGATATCCACCTCACCGACAAGCTGGGCGTCTACAAGGAAGAGATCACCAAGACGCTCGGGATCGAGATCGTGCCGCCTTGCGTGAACCGGTCCGAGGCGACGTTCAGTGTCAGCGAGGGCAAAGTGGTCTACGCGCTGGGCGGTCTGAAGAACGTGGGCGTCGAGGCGATGCGCCTGATCACAGACGCACGCGGCGATCAGCCCTTCGCGACGCTGTTCGATCTGGCCCGCCGGGTGGACCTGAAGCGTGTGGGCAAGCGCCCGCTGGAGATGCTGGCCCGCGCAGGCGCTTTTGATCAGTTGGATCCCAACCGCAGGCGCGTCTTCGACAGTCTGGATGCGCTCAGCAACTACTCTGCCGCGATCCACGAACAGCGCAACTCCAATCAAGTGTCGCTTTTCGGCGAGGCGGGCGCTGATCTGCCCGAACCGCGTCTCAGCCCGGTCGAGGATTGGCTGCCCAATGAGCGCCTCAGCGAAGAACACACCGCCGTGGGCTTCTACTTGTCCGGCCACCCGCTCGACGACTACATGATCGCCCTGAAGCGCAAGGGCGTGCTGACCTTGGCAGAGGTCGAGGAAAAGGTGCAGGGCGGTCCCTTCGTGGCGAAACTTGCAGGCTCCATCGCGGGGCGGCAGGATCGGAAATCCGCCCGCGGCAATCGGTTCGCCTTCGTGCAAGCCTCTGATCCGACAGGGCTTTACGAGGTCACAGTCTTTTCCGACACGCTAGAAGCATCGGGCGAGCACATGACCTCGGGCGCCAATGTGGTCCTGACCGTGGAGGCCACGCAGGAGGCCGAGCAATTGAAACTTCTGTGCCGCGGGGCCCAGCCAATCGATGGGGCGGTGACCGATATGGGGTCCATGGGCCTGCGCATTTTCGTGGACAGCGATGCGGCCATCCCGTCCATCGCTTCCGTCCTCGAACGCTCGGCCAGCGACAAGAGCATCCGCGCGCGTGGGCCGGTGTCCTTGTGTCTGATGGACCCAGAGTTGCCCGGCGAGGTCGAGGTCAATCTGGGCACCAGCTTTGCCGTGAACCCGAAGGTCAAAGGCGCGCTGAAATCCTTGGGCGGCGTCGTTATGGTGGAAGAAGTCTAGGGGACATCACCGCGCCACCCGCGGGCAGCGCGGCAAAATCATTCAGGGCGTCAGCTTGTGGATCATTCCTTCATCCACCGCCGCGTAGAGGCTACCATCCGGCCCCAGAACCAGCGACCGGAACCGACCGGGCTCCATCGGCAGGGTCATCTCGGTGACGTCAACAACCGCCGTGCCCTCCTCGGACAACTCGATCACGTCAATCCGTTGGCCAATCGGCGTGCCGCCGAACCCGATGCCCATAACGCCCACGACCATATGACCGTTCCAGTCCCCCCACTGATCGCCGGTCAGGAACTCCGCCGACGAGGTGCCTTGGGATAGTCCATTGTTGTTCCAGATCGGCGGCATGGCGTCGGGATAAGTGACAAAATCCGTCATCGGCATGAACGCTGCCCGTTCAAACGGGTTCATCCCTTCCAGCTGGTTGGGCATGTAGCCGCAGTATTCGTCCGGACAGTCCCCGCGCCCGGCCATGTTCGGGCGGGGATCCCACCCGCCATTGCCACCATTGGCCAGCACCGTGATCTCATCGGAATGCCACGGGCCGTGTTCTGCCACGATAGGCGTGCTTGTCTCGGGATGGAACGCGATGCCCTGCACATTGCGATGCCCGTAAGTGTAAGTGCGCGGGTCAAACCCCTCGGGTGGCGCATTGTCCGGCGCGGCGTTGCCATCGCCATCAATCCGCAGGATCTTGCTGCCCATGAGCGTCGGACTTTGCGGCACAGCACTGTTGTGGTTGTCGCCCGTCGTCACATAGAGAAACCCGTCGCCCGCATTGAACCGCAGACGCCCCCCATTATGCGCACCCGGCCCGCCGAAGGGGTGATCAGAGGACGCCACCTTGTAGGGGATGTCATCGACGATATCGGTTCGATCGGCGACGTTGGTCAGGTCCTCACTCACCGTCATCCGCATCACGCGGTTGGTCTGCGGCTCGGACAGGTTGGAGGTGGAGTAGACATAGATCGTCCGGTTGTCGGCAAAGCCCGGATCGACAGCGACCCCATTCATCCCGGCCTGTCCTTCGCAGAACAGGTCATCGGCGGTCGTCGCATAGCCGTCGCTGCCGCTCATCCCGAGCAGGGCGTTGACTTCACCCGAGGGTAGCATCACCGACAGACCCTGGCATTTTTCCGTAAAGAACATGGTCCCGTCCGGCAGGAACGCCATATCCCACGGGTCCTGCAAATCAGACAGAACAACGGAATGGGTCAGGCTGGTCGTGTTCGGCCCGGTCTGCGCCATGGCCTGCGGCGCAAGCGCCAAAGCTGCGGCTGCAAGCGCGCCATACGAGAATGTGGATAAAACACTTTGTTGGTTAATCATCGCAATACCTCCCTATGCACTTTCGGTGCTCTGGCCCAACGCCCGCACCGATCGTTGGCCTCGGATACATTTCACGAGTTCTCAGAGCGTAGACCTCCGGCCGGACCACATCAAACAAATTTAAAACAAGGTCAGGGACTTAGACGTTTCCCGGCAAAAGTGCGCTGGCAGATGGTGCCCGGCTCAGGGTGCCAGCACGACCTGTCGTAGCTCGCCGTCAGCGACATCGCGATGTAGATGCACCGCGCAGTATATGCGCTGTCCGCGGGTTGGGCTTCTTGCCTAGGATCCGTTCTACAGAGGCGGCGGTCACCTACACGAACGTAGTGTCACCCCGACCCCGGTTGCTAATTTCCACCAACATTACGCGGGCTGTTGTCGAGGGACACGTCGTCCCCCTTGGGCCGGGGGTGATGTGTCCAGCGCCCGGACGGATCGCTGCCCCGGCAGACGATTGCCTCGACGCCCACAGCCCAGTTTTCATCCGTGACCTCGACCTCAGGCGGGCAGTAGCGCAACGTCAGCCCACAACGGCGCCGGTCAGAGCTGTTGGGCTGTGAGCCGTGCACCAGCATATCCGCGTGTAGCGAGACCTGCCCAGCGGTCAGCGCATTGACAAAAGGCGCGCCCATCGCGTCGGCGCCCGCCGTCTCATACTGCAGCACCGCATCCGCACCGGCGGTCTCGAATGTCAGATGACCCTTGTCATGGGTGCGCGGCAAAAAACGCATCGCCGCGTTTTCCGCATCCGCATCGTCAATCGCCAGCCAAACCGTGACCGTGCGCGCCGGTGTCAGCTTCCAGAACGACGCGTCCTGATGCCATGGAACGGCTTTGGGGTCGTGGGGCATCTTGCAGAAGAAATGCGATGCCCAGCATATGATATCCGGGCCGATAAGATCTTCCACCAGATCAAGGATCCGGGGCTCCGTGCAGATGTCCCAAATCCCTTGGCAGCGGGCCTGATAACAGTTGATGGAATAGGCCCCCGTCTTGGGCACCTGCGCAAGCAGACCATCGAAATAGCTGCGGTTCTGCTTGGCTTCGTCAGCGGAATAGACCGGGAGCGGGCTGATAAACCCCTCGGCATTGTAATGCGCGATCTGCTCAGAGGTCAGCGTTTGCGGGCGCTTCGTCGGGACAGGGGCAAATTTCAGATCAAGATCGGGGGTCATGGGGAAGGCTCTTTCTAGCGACGGCACCAATCACCCTAGAGGGTCCAAAATCTGTAAGCAGTGTTCCAGAACGCCTTTTTGATGCACTATATTGATATGATGCCCAACAGAACACTCAAGGCTTCGGATTATCTGCGGGGGCAAGAGGCCTTCCACCTTGCCCGCTGCCCCTTGAGCCAAGCGCGGCCCGCATTGACCCATGACCACGACTTTTACGAGATCTTCTGGGTGGAGGCCGGATCAGCCGAGCACATGGTCAACGGACAGACCTCACGCCTTGCCTCCGGCACCGCCGTCTTCATTCGCCCGGCCGACACCCATGCGCTGTGGCGGCGGCGACACCCCGCGACCGTCCTGAACCTAATGTTTCGGGCCGAGACGCTTGATGCCCTGCGCCAGCGCTACCATGGCCAATTCGCCGCGCCGTTTTTCTGGACCAAGACCGCGCAGCCCGAAACGCATCAGTTCGATCCCGCACAGCAGACGGATATGTTCCGTGATCTGGCCCGGCTCTTCGACGGCCCCCGCACGCTCGCCCGGCTGGATGGTTTTCTGCTGCGCTTGATGGCATCGGAAAGCGTCAAATCCGACGACACGCCAGATTTGCCGCCATGGCTGAGAACCGCGCTGACGCAAGTCGACAATCCCGCACATCTGCGCCGGGGCGCGCGGGGACTGTCTGACGCGGCGGGCCGCTCCCATGAACATGTCTGCCGGGTCGTGAAGGACCGCTTGGGCAAGACCGCCTCCGAAGTGATGAACGAGCGGCGCATGGCCTTCGCCGCGCGGGCGTTGCTGACCACCGACTGCCCCATCGCCGAGATCGCAGAGCTGTGCGGCCTCGAGAATAAAAGCTATTTCTACCGCCTGTTTCGCGCGCAGCACGGCATGACACCCCGCGCCTACCGGACACGAAACACCCGCGATCCCGTCAATCCAACCCGGTAAAGCGCGCGCCGTCTTTCCTCCGTCCGGCCTATAAGGGATACTGTTCAACGCCCCATGCACCTTTGAAGGAGCAGGACCTTGGCGAAATGTCTGATGCTGGACGTGGATGGCGTGCTCATTGACGGCCGTCCGGAGGATGCCCAACGCTGGGACCATACGCTTTACACGGATCTGGGGGTGGCTCCCGAAGATCTGGGTCGTATTTTCTTTGCACGGGACTGGCCGGACATCATCATTGGCAAAGCGGATCTCAAGCCTGCCTTGGCAGACGCTCTGATCCGGCTTCAGGCATCCGTCACAGCGCAAGAACTGATCGATTACTGGTTTGCAAAGGACGCCCGGATCGTCGTTCCCGTTTTGTCAGACGTCAGAGCCGCCAGAGCCAGCGGTCTGCCCGTGTACCTTGCAACCAATCAGGAGCATCTGCGCGCCGACCACCTGATGACCGCGATGGGTCTGGGGGCCGAGGTGGACGGAATGATCTATTCGGCAGCAGCAGGATTTCGCAAACCTCAACCGGAGTTCTATTCCTATGCGCGCAAGGTCACCGGGGTGGAACCTCACGAGATGCTTCTTGTCGATGATACGCCGGCCAATGTCGAAGGGGCTCTGGCGGCCGGATGGGACGCGATCCTGTGGGACGAAAGCGCGCAGCTTTCCGAGATTTTGCAAAATCGCGCCTGATACGAGCGCCGTCAGCAGGCACGCTCGATGCCAGCCCGCTGATTCAAGCGGTGATTACGGCACGGTCGGTCCGACGCGGCGCGCCGCCCGGCCGTGATCGAAAAAGCCCCCTCACCAATGGGGTGGTTTCTGATCCGCAAGAACCGCCGCGCCGCCCGCGTCCAGTTCGCGCTCGGCCTCGCGTTCCATCACCATCTGCATGCGCCGGGCCAGCCGTGTGATCTCGCGCTCCTGACGGGCGACGATGTCGGACAAATCTTCGACTGTCCGGGTCAGATGGGCGATGCGTTCCTCCATTTGGGTGAGGTCGGTCATTGGTAAGGCTCCCGCTGGGTCGGACAAAGGTCCGATGAAAGTCCGATAGAATTCCGATGGATATCCGATCCCGCATGTTGCGGCTTGCTTGCCCCTGCGGGCGGGCTTCGGTAAACGCATCGCAGTTCATATATCAGGACCCATCCCCGATGGCCAAAGTCAAGAAACAACCCCGCCCCAAGGCCGAAACTCCGAAAGGATTTCGCGATTATTTCGGGGCCGAGGTGGCGCAACGCAAGGCAATGCTGGATCAGATCGCAACGGTCTATCATCGCTACGGGTTCGACGCGCTGGAAAGCTCCGCCGTCGAAACCGTGGAGGCGTTGGGGAAGTTTCTGCCTGACGTGGACCGCCCAAACGAGGGCGTGTTTGCGTGGCAGGAGGAAGACGACTGGCTGGCGCTCCGCTATGATCTGACGGCCCCGCTGGCGCGGGTCTACGCGCAGCACCGCAATGACCTTCCGACGCCTTACAGGCGCTATGCAATGGGGCCTGTCTGGCGCAATGAAAAGCCCGGTCCCGGCCGGTTTCGCCAGTTTTATCAATGTGATGCCGACACGGTAGGCGCGGCCAGTGTTGCTGCGGATGCCGAGATTTGCGCCATGTTGTCCGACACGTTAGAGGCCGTGGGCATCCCCCGCGGCGACTACATCGTCCGCGTCAACAATCGCAAGGTCCTGAACGGCGTGATGGAGGTGGCGGGCATTCTGGACCCCACCGATCCCGAGAAATTCAGCACCGAGCGCGGCATCGTTCTGCGCGCTATCGACAAGCTGGACCGCCTCGGCCCGGACGGCGTGCGGGCGCTTCTGGGCGAGGGCCGCAAGGACGACAGCGGCGACTTCACCAAGGGCGCAGGTCTTGCAAATGAACAGGTGGACGTCGTGATGAGCTTTATGGAGGCCAAGCGCGCCGACGGTGCGGCCACGGTCGCGCGTTTGAAGGAACTTGTCTCGAACTCGACCATCGGCCAGAGCGGTGTGCAAGAGCTTGAAACCATTGCAGAACTCATGGCGGCTCAAGGCTACGCGTCCGATCGGATCGAGATTGATCCGTCCGTCGTACGGGGGCTCGGCTATTATACCGGTCCGGTGTTCGAGGCGGAATTGACCTTCGAAATCGAAGACGAAAAAGGCCGCCCACGCCAGTTCGGCTCCGTCGCGGGCGGAGGGCGCTACGACGACTTGGTCAAACGCTTCACGGGTCAGGAGGTCCCCGCAACCGGTATCTCTATTGGTGTTGACCGCCTGCTGGCTGCACTCCACGCCAAAGGTCGGCTCGATAAAGCCGCCGTGGGTCCTGTGATTGTAACTGTAATGGACCGCGACCGGATGGGCGCTTACCAGTCGATCGTGGGTGATCTCCGCAACGCGGGCATCCGCGCCGAGGTTTATCTGGGGAACCCTAAGAACTTCGGTAACCAATTGAAATACGCGGATAAACGCAATGCGCCGGTGGCGATTATCCAAGGCTCGGACGAGGCGGAGCGCGGCGTCGTGCAGGTCAAGGATCTGGTTTTGGGCGCCAAGATCGCCGAAAGCGCCAGCCATGAGGAATGGAAAGCGCAGCCCGCCCAACGGGAGGTCGCACTGGCCGATCTGATCGCAGAACTGCGCAAAATGCTTGGCGACATGGACAGTGATGGTGCTGGGTAAATCCTTGTCCCAGGATGGTGCGGTACGCAGCGCGGCGGAGGCGCTTTTTGCGACCTTTCAGGCCGCAGGTGCCATGCCCGTCGAGACAGCGATGTTGCAGCCCGCCGATACGCTGCTTGATCTCTACGGTGAAGACATCCGTGCCCGCGCATATGTCACCGACGACCCCGTTCTAGGCGAGCAGATGTTGCGGCCGGACTTTACCGTACCCGTGGTGCAGATGCATATGTCAGGCGGCGCGGACCCGGCCAGATATGCCTATATGGGCAAGGTGTTTCGCAAACAGGATGCAGGCTCCGGCCGTTTGAATGAGTATTTTCAGGTGGGCTACGAGGTCTTTGATCGCTCGGCGCCCGAGGCTCTGGATGCCGAGGTTTTCGTAACGTTTGCAGCAGCTTTGGAAGGAATTGCACACACCGCTGTCGTTGGGGATATGGGATTGCTCACATCGGTCGTGGCGGGTCTCTCCACATCCGAACGCCGCAGGGCGGCTCTGATGCGCCACGTCTGGCGGCCCATTAGGTTCCGCCGTCTTTTGGATCGGTTTGGTGGTGCTGCGCCACCGCTGGAACGCAACACCCTCACAGACGACGCGCCCGAAATCGGCCTGCGCACGAAAGCCGATGTGACGGACAGGTTGGCCTTGCTTGCGGAAGAGGCGCGGGAAAGTCCGATCCCAGCGAATGAATTGTCCGCGATGGACGCCATACTGTCTCTTGCTGCGCCGGCGCCCGACGCACTCGCCCGGCTCGAAACTCTGTCCGGCAACCTGCCATCCCTGAGGCCGGCAGTTGACCGGCTGGCGCGTCGCTTCGATGCCCTCCGTAAGCGGGGGATCGATACGGAAGCGCTGATGTTCGAAGGTTCTTATGGGCGCACGCATATGGAATATTATGACGGATTTGTCTTCGGCTTTTCCGCGGGCGATATCGGCCCCATTGCAACCGGCGGTCGCTATGATGCGCTGACCCGAGCACTGGGCTCAAACGGTGCTATTCCGGCCGTAGGCGGCGTTGTCCGGCCAGACCTCCTGTTACAAGCCCGGTCGGCGTCTTCATGACCGTGAAGCTTGGAATCCCCTCCAAAGGTCGCCTGATGGAGCAGACACTCGCGTGGTTTGGTGATCGTGAAATTGGTCTGTCCCGCGCCGGTTCGGACCGCGAATATGCGGGCGCTGTCAGTGGCATCGACGGCGTTGAACTGATCTTGCTCAGCGCGGGTGAAGTGCCACGTGAATTGGCGGCCGGACGGTTGCATCTGGGCGTGACGGGTACAGACTTGGTGCGTGAAAAAATCCCTCTGTGGCGCACGCAGATCGAGACCGTGGCAGAACTTGGATTTGGGCATGCCGATCTGATCATTGCCGTTCCTAAGTTCTGGACCGATGTTGAGACGCTTGATGATCTGGACGCCGTTGCAGCCCGGTTCCGGGCGGATCACGGCCACCGACTGCGGATTGCCACCAAATATCACCGGCTGGTCCGCGAACATCTGCAATCTGCAGGTGTAGCAGATTATCTGATTGTCGACAGTCAGGGGGCGACGGAAGGCACGGTCAAGAACCTGACGGCCGAAGCCATCGCAGACATCACATCTACAGGCGCAACGCTTGAGGCGAACCACCTCAAAGTGCTGGCCGACGGGCCGATCTTGGCGTCGCAAGCCACGCTGTTTGCCTCCCACGTGACGCCATGGTCAGAAGCGGAACAGAAGACGCTGACCCGGATCGCAGATATGCTTGGCGCCAAGCTACCAGAGGCTTTCATATGAGCGCTGTTGTCCGGGATGTTAAAGATCTGCGCCAGCATATCGTACCTTGGCAGAGGAAAGGCCAGATCGTGGGCCTTGTCCCGACAATGGGCGCACTGCATGCCGGGCACATGGCCTTGGTTCAAGCGGCCAAGGGCAAATGCGACCGAGTGGTAACAACGATCTTCGTGAACCCGACACAATTCGGTGCTGGCGAGGATTTGGATTCATATCCAGATACCTTTCAGGACGATCTCGCGCTTCTGTCAGAGGCGGCCGTCGACCTCGTCTTCGCGCCGACCCGTCAGATAGTGTACCCAGAAGGGTTCGCCACCCGGGTCGAGGTGGATGGTCTGACCGACATGCTATGCGGTGCTACACGACCCGGACATTTTGATGGCGTGACCCAAGTTGTTGCAAAGCTCTTGAATATGGCGGGGACGGACCATGCGTTCTTCGGCGAGAAAGATTGGCAGCAGCTTGCCGTGATCCGGCGCATGGCAGCAGACCTGAACTTCTCGACGGAAATTCAGGGTGTGGGCATCGTCCGGGCGGAAGACGGCTTGGCGTTGTCATCCCGCAATGCCTACCTCACATCTGCAGAACGCGCGGTTGCGCCCGCCCTGAACGCGGCTTTGATGGAGGCGGCTCATGATATCCGGTCGGGAATGTCAGCGGCCGGGGCATGTGCAAAGGCTTCAGAAGCGGTGTTGTCTGCCGGATTTGAGCGGGTCGATTACCTTGAGTGTCGCGATGCCGTCCGCCTCACATTGGCAGACCATCCTGATGCGCCCGCACGAGTGTTTGGTGCGGCATTTCTTGGCAGAGCGCGCCTGATTGACAACGTTTCCATCTTCTAGTTTCAGCGCTTGTGAAGATGGCGTCGCGCAAATGGCGCATATGTCTGGCGTAGTGCCTTTGTTTTAACGCAATATTCGCCTCGCTTGCTGAAAAGTAAGTTTGATCGAGACGCGTTGAAAGCGCTTAAGAAATTCGCGCGGCATCTTCGGATGCATGCGGTCTGAACCGTTATGTTCTGCTGGTCCTACCCAATTACCTAAACGACAATGATCGTAAATCGGCCTTTGTCGGTTCGTAACGCGCTTCAAATTTTTACGCCACGATCATGAAAGTTTTTCCGGTGATTAATTCAGATCGCGCGCTGCATCAAAAATCTGTCGGAAGCCACCGCGGACGCAAGTAGCGAGGTGAAGCAAAGTCTGGAGCATCTGATGGCACATGTGATCGACTGAGAAGACCTACCGCACTCCGATTTCGGCAAGGGCTGCGCTGAGCTTTGGCGGAATAGCCTCATCACTGGCCCGGTGCGCGGGCAGGTCGCGGGAAGCATCTTCCGGTTTCAGATATCGCCACCCCTGAAAGGGTCGCTTGAGTTGATGCTCGGTCAGCACAATTTCAGGGTCAAGGATCAGCCCGCACCGCCGTATCCCATCTTTGCCAATGATCTCATCAAGGCGAAGAACCCGCTGGCGGCATTGAAGAACTCCCGACACAACCCAGTAAATACTCCCCCCATTCAGCAGGTCGGCTTCGCGCTTTGGCCACATCCGTGTCAGGTGATAATACTGCCCACCTTTCAGCTGTTTGGAGCGATGTTTTTGCCAATGGGCAATGTCGGCTACGCTCTCAGAACCGACCGATAATTTGATCAAGTTGATGTGGTCAGCCATAGACGAGTCCCCCAAGTCTAGCTATACAGTAAAGCCCGCGCGTCCGATTTCAACCTGATATACGAGCCGAAAGGTCCACTGCCATGAGCCGTTTTGCCGCCCCTATCGCCGAGCAGATCTGGGATATGAAGTACCGCTTCAAAGCGGCGGACGGCACCCCGATAGACGAAACTGTAGAGGATACGTGGCGACGGATCGCGAAGGCCTTGGCTGCCACCGAAGCAGAGCCGGACCACTGGGAGGACCGGTTCTACGCAGCGTTGGAGGACTTCAAGTACCTGCCAGCGGGTCGCATCACTGCAGGGGCAGGGACAGAGCGGTCCGTTACGCTGTTTAATTGCTTTGTGATGGGCACGATCCCGGACAGTATGGGCGGTATATTCGAGATGCTGAAGGAAGCCGCGCTGACCATGCAGCAGGGCGGCGGCATCGGCTATGATTTCTCCACGATTCGACCCAAAGGGGCTGGTGTGAAAGGTGTCGCGGCAGATGCGTCAGGGCCTCTGAGTTTCATGGATGTGTGGGACGCCATGTGTCGCACGATCATGTCCGCAGGCTCTCGCCGGGGGGCAATGATGGCAACCATGCGGTGTGATCACCCGGACATCGAAGAGTTCATCACAGCCAAGGAAGACCCGGCGCGGCTGCGCATGTTCAATGTGTCGGTCCTTGTGACGGATCCGTTCATGGACGCTGTGAAGGCGGACGATGACTGGGATCTGGTGTTTGACGGCGCTGTCTATCGTACTGTGAAAGCCCGGGCGCTATGGGATCGCATCATGCAGAGCACCTATGATTTCGCGGAGCCTGGCGTGATTTTCATTGACCGGATCAACGCGGCCAACAACCTGAGCTACTGCGAAGAAATCGCAGCAACAAATCCCTGCGGCGAGCAACCTTTGCCGCCCTATGGTGCGTGCCTTCTGGGATCGATCAACTTGGCGAAATTGGTAAATGCGCCTTTCGCGGAGGGCGCAGCCTTGGATGAGCCGGCCTTGGATGACTTAGTGGGCACGGCCATTCGGATGATGGACAATGTCGTCGATGCCTCCCGCTTTCCGCTTGAGGCACAAGCGCGCGAGGCACAGGCCAAGCGGCGTATCGGACTTGGCGTGACTGGGCTGGCCGACGCGCTGCTGATGGTTGGCGCGCGCTATGGATCAGAAGAGGCGGCGCGTCTGACCGACCGCTGGTTGCACGCAATCGCCCGCGCCGCATATCTAGCGTCGGTCGACCTGGCAAAGGAAAAGGGCGCCTTCCCCCTGTTCGAAGCAGAGGCTTACCTGTCGAGTGGCGCGATGCAGCACATGGATGAAGACGTCCGAGCCGAAATTCGCGAGCACGGTATCCGAAACGCGCTTTTGACGTCGATCGCACCGACGGGCACCATCAGCCTTTACGCCGGGAATGTTTCCAGCGGGATCGAACCTGTGTTTGCTTACGCCTACACCCGCAAGGTGCTGCAGAAAGACGGCAGTCGGACCGAGGAAGAGGTCGTGGATTATGCCGTGCAGATGTGGCGGGATCTGAAGGGCGATGTCGATCTGCCGGACCACTTTGTGAACGCGCAGACCCTTGCGCCGCTTGACCATGTCCGGATGCAGGCGGCAGCTCAGAAATGGGTGGACTCCAGTATCTCGAAGACGATCAACTGCCCGGAAGACATCAGCTTTGCTGACTTCAAGGACGTTTATATGGCGGCATGGGATCAGGGCTGCAAAGGCTGTACAACCTACAGGCCCAATGCGGTAACGGGAAGTGTCCTCAGCGTATCGGAAGCGTCCGAAGATGTGCCAGAGGCAGAAACCGGCGCTGACGTGATCTACATGTCAGAGCCGTTGGATCGGCCAGCGGAACTGGAAGGTCAGACCTACAAGGTGAAGTGGCCCGACAGCGAACACGCGCTCTACATTACGATCAACGATATCGTGCTGAACGGCCACCGGCGTCCGTTCGAAGTGTTCATCAACTCGAAGAACATGGAGCACTTCGCGTGGACCGTTGCACTGACCCGCATGATCAGCGCGGTTTTCCGACGGGGTGGGGATGTATCCTTCGTCGTCGAGGAACTGAAGGCCGTGTTTGATCCCCGTGGTGGCGCATGGATGCAGGGCAAGTACATTCCATCTATTCTCGCAGCCATCGGCGGCGTGATTGAGCGGCATATGATTGCCATCGGGTTCATTGATGGAGAAGGCCTCGGTCTGAAATCGGATCCACAGGCGCAGGTCGTGAACCTCTCCGGCGGTCGCGGCCCCGCATGCCCAAGCTGTGGCCAGTACGAAATGAGAATGGTTGAGGGATGCATGACCTGTGTATCTTGCGGTCACTCCAAGTGCGGCTAAAGCCTGCTTAGCAGTGTAGTAATGCGACGGACTATGCGCAGGCATTCTAATCTAGGGATGAGCTGGAAAGGCGGTAACTGCGTTAGCCTTAAGTGGCGTTACTTTTCAGAACGGTGTTATCGTCGCCGAACGGGCATCTGACGTCTTCGCCGTTACTGGCGGACGTTGTGCTGCGCCGACCTATCCCCAACCCGTAAATAACCAATACGTCGGTCCGATGACGTAAGGAGTATATGGGAATGAGCTTCGGATTATCGTTCTCAGCCCTTCCTGTCGTCGGCGCCAGTCATGGCGACCGGAGGTGCTGCTAAATCCACGCAGATGACAACCAAACCGCTTATAACCTACAAGGGATCACCGTGGTAACGAGAAAGTAGGCAGCATGAACAAGACAGAAATTATTCAGTCGGACGTTCTCGAAGATCGCAAACCGGCCTATGCGTTGGTGGGCGAAGTAGATCTGGTGGTCGTCAAATTCGATGACGATGTCTCTGTCTTTTATGGTCGATGTCTGCATCGGGGCGCACTGATGTCGGACGGTCATGTCAGCGGCGATAACCTGATTTGCGGCCTGCATGATTGGGATTACCGGCTCGACAGCGGCGTGTCCGAGTACAACAACTCCGAGGTGTTGCCGAAATTCGAAAGCTGGATCGAAAATGGCGCTGTCGTGGTCAATGCCGACGAGATCAACGCATGGGCGCAAGACAACCCACAACCCTTCAATCGGGATGCTTACCTCGGTCTTTATGCCGATACGTCACACGGTACCGAGGAAGAACCCTACAATGGGCTTATCCAAGGATACGCCAAGGACGGTTTGTCGAAAACCGGTCATCACGGGGTAGTTGCTTCCATGGGGGTACCGCGCGGCGAGTTACCAGATTGGGACGATATCCAGATCCTGACAGCGCAGCTTGCAACGCCACCGCTGCTGGATGACGAACCCGTGGGGACCGAAGTTGTGATCGGTCCGAATGCGCAAAAGCCTCTTACGCTCAAGATCCCGCTCTTTGTGTCGGATATGAGCTTTGGGGCGTTGAGTGAACCAGCAAAGATTGCGCTGGCTCAAGGGGCCGAGATGGCAGGCACAGGCATTTGCTCTGGCGAGGGTGGGATGCTGCCGGAAGAGCAAGACGCCAACAGCCGCTATTTTTACGAACTTGCGTCCGCGAGGTTTGGGTTTTCGTGGGACAAGTTGGACAGGGTTCAGGCATTCCATTTCAAAGGCGGCCAAGGCGCTAAGACCGGGACGGGTGGGCATCTGCCGGGCAACAAGGTCAATGACAAGATCGCGGACGTGCGCGGGTTGGAGCCAGGGACAGGCGCGGTTTCGCCATCAAGGTTTCCTGAGTGGACCAAGCCTGCTCAGATTCGCGATTTTGCCGATGAGGTTCGTGATCGGACAGGTGGCATTCCGATCGGGTACAAACTTTCTGCTCAGCATATCGAAAAGGACATCGACGCCGCGTTGGCTGTTGGTGTGGACTATATCATTCTGGACGGACGGGGCGGCGGAACAGGGGCAGCGCCGATCATTTTCCGTGACAACATCTCGGTGCCGACGATCCCCGCATTGGCACGGGCAAGGGCGCATCTTGACCAACTTGGACGGCGTGACGTCACCCTAATCATCACAGGCGGGCTGCGCAAACCAGCGGATTTTGTCAAAGCCCTTGCGTTAGGTGCGGATGCAATCGCGCTGTCGAACTCCGCGATGCAGGCAATTGGCTGCATTGCTATGCGGGCTTGCCATACCAACAATTGTCCGGTTGGTATCGCGACGCAGAAGCCGGGATTGATCCGTCGACTCCAAGTTGAAAAATCTGCCGCGCAACTTGCTAATTTCTTTGGCGCAAGCGTGGAATTGATGCAGGTGATGGCGCGCGCCTGCGGCCATGACCATCTGTCGAAATTCACTCAAGATGATCTGACGACCTGGAAGAAAGAGATCGCTGCACTTTCCGGTGTAGCCTTTGGCGGCGTTGCCTGAAGGAGAGTGCCATGAATGAAGAGAGTCTAAACTGGATTTCCGTGGGCCACGTTGAAGATCTGCCTGATGGGCGGGTGAAAACCGTGACCGCACGGACAACGTCGATTTGTTTGTCTCATTTTGACGGACAATGGGCCGCGATGAACAACCATTGCCCTCATCAGCGTGGGCCGCTTGGGGAGGGCAGCATCGAAAAGGGTGTGGACGGCAAGTGTTGGATCCGCTGCCCGTGGCATGGCTGGGACTTCGACCCGTTGACCGGCAAACCTCCGGGCGGGCATGAGGATTCCGGACAGACGATCTATCCGCTGGAGATCCGCGAAGGTGAGATCTTCGTGGGTCTCGAACCTGAGCCTCCGCATGAACGTACGGTCACGGATGCCATGGTTGAGACGCTCACGAATTGGGGCGTGCAGAGCGTATTTGGCATGGTTGGCCATTCCAACCTTGGCCTGTCTGACGCGATCCGGTTGGCCGTGGCGGACCAGCGTATGAAATACTACGGCATTCGACATGAGGGTGCAGCAGCTTTTGCGGCCTCGGCCTACGGCAAATTGACCGGACGGCCGGCTGCCTGTCTAACCATTGCAGGCCCGGGTGCGACGAACCTGCTTACGGGGATGTGGGATGCCAAAGTGGACCGCGCACCTATCCTGGCGCTTACCGGGCAGGTCCAAACGCAAGTGATGGGGCCGGGTGCGTTTCAGGATATCGATCTGAAGTCAGCATTTCAGGCGGTGTCTGCATTCTCGCAACCCGTTCTTCCAAGTTCCGACCACGTCGAACTGGCCTCTCTTGCCTGTAAAACCGCGCTGGTCGAACAAAACGTCGCGCATCTGATCTTTCCGGATGATGTACAGACGCTGCCGTCCGATCAGGAGGCCGGTAGGCCGGACGGGCGTGTGACCCAGGCTGCTGTCCGACCGGCCCAAAGCGATCTGGATGCAGCAGCTAAAATGATCTCGGCCGCCAAGCGCCCCTTGATTATTGTCGGGCACGGGGCGTTCGATGTGCGTGAGGACGTCGCTGATCTGGCCAAACGTCTGGGTGCCCCTGTCGTGACGACGTTCAAGGCAAAAGGATTGGTGCCAGACGATCATCCCAACGCGGGCGGCGTTTTGGGGCGGTCAGGTACGCCGGTCGCCAGCTGGTTTATGAACGAAACCGATTTGATAATCGCGCTTGGTGCAAGCTTCTCAAACCACACTGGCATCGAAAAAGGGAAAGAAATTATTCAGGTCGATTATGACCGGATGCAGTTGGGCAGATTTCATCCCGTCGCCCTGCCAGTCTGGGGGGAGGTGGGAGCGTTTTGTAAAGGGCTCGACCCATCGCGCCATCCGGACGCTGATGATCAGATCAGCGAGTTGGCCGAACGCTGGCAAATCTGGCGCGCCGAAAAGCAGGCGCGCTTGGCCGAGGATCACGGCAAAGGCATCCATTCCTTCGCGATCTTCGACGTACTCGGCAAAGTTGTACCGGATGACACAATCTTTGCGGTCGATGTTGGCAACAACACCTATTCCTTCGGCCGCTATTTGGAAACCAAGGGGACGCAGCGGGTTCTGATGTCGGGTTATCTGGGCTCCATCGGTTTTGGCTTTCCTGCGGGCATTGGGGCATGGGCCGCCACACAGGACATCGAAAAGCTACGCGGTCGCAAGGTAGTATCGATCTCTGGTGATGGCGGGTTCGGTCAGTACCCGATGGATTTCACGACAGCCGTTAAGTACGGGATGGATGTCACCCATATCCTGCTGCACAACGGGGAGCTTGGCAAAATCTCGAAAGAGCAGCGCTCCGGCGAATGGCCCGTTTGGGAAACAGATCTGCACAACCCCTCCTTTGCCGCTTTTGCCCGGCTTTGTGGCGGGCACGGGGTCAAGGTGACGGACGTCAGCGACATGGAGGCTGCCATTGTGGAGGCTTTGGCTGTCGATGGTCCTGCACTTGTGGAGATGATGACCGACGCCGATTTGGTTTAAAAGCGTGCTTATCGTGAAGTTGCCATTGCCTGCTACGTAGCCGGGTTGGGCAAGACCTCAGCGATGTCAACACGCGCCACCGTTGACGTGTCTGAAAGGGTTGGTAAGTGCTGCCCTGTTGGCATCAGCCACCCCTTGTAGTGGGCGAGCAGACCGACGAGGGGGAGCGTCAGGCGCACGTCAAAGCAGAACCGTCCTTCGGTGTCTTGGTACTCCACTGTGTTCGAGCGTGGCGCAAGCACACGGGGCAATCGCAGTCTGCCGAGACAAAAGCCGCTGACCGGCATCTTGACCGTGCCACTCCCTGCGCTGACAGGAACGTCGAATGTGAACAGTGCAAATTTTTCGGTGAAAACGCCATCTCGCGCGCGTGTCAAAGCAGACGTTAGAATCGTACCATCAAAATTCCTTGTCCAACGCTCGCGGGGTAGGCCGTCTTCTTCAATGCTTCGATCTACTTGAACCGTCACCGGGATATTGACCCCTGTTGCTGGAAAACCAAAAAAGCGCGACAAAAGCTTCGGTAAAACCCATTTCCCGCCTTCGATTTGTGCTGTTCCAGACCAAACGGGATCGCCGGTTTGTCCATGAAAGTCGCGCAGAGCATCGGGCAAGTCCTGAAAGGTTTCCGTGCCAAGTTGAGTTTCGAAGATGCTGACACTTTCTTGGCAGATCTTCGCTTCGGTTTTGATGCTGTAGTGGACCATCTGTTCAAGAATATCTGATAGCGATAGGGCCTGATCCGCGAGCCTTGCGCCTACAGGTGCCGCGCCGCCAAGCAGCTTCCGAAGCGCCGCAGCGGCTGGCAAGATCGGGATGTACGGCCCGTGATCATTCTTCGCCAGCAATGACCACCTGGCTTGGGTAAAGGTCCCTTTAGGGTCAAGGCCGCGTATCTCCACCAGCATCGCCCCCTTGTCAGAGGTTGAAAGTCGGGTCAGCATTCTTGCCTTTAAAAGCAAAGGGATCAAGGCCTGCGGATCGGGGAACAGACCCCGTTCGCGGAGAGTTGCCATCGCCTCCAAACCCCATTGTTCTATGTTGGATTCGAGACCTGCGGAGAATGCGACGCGACCTCTCACGTTGTATTTCGGGCCAAGATATTCCGCGTCAAATGTCTCGACCGGCGCGACCCGGCGACGTCCCAGATTTGGAATGTCGACCGACTGACCCTTTGTCCAACCAGTTATTTGGTCGAGATGTCCGGCGCGCCAAACGGGGACCGCTTTGCCCGCATAACTCAGAATGGCCTCGATCACGGCACGTCCCACTTCGCTCTTCCCGCCGGGAGTGATGCAGATGTCGATTGTGTCCACGCGTTGCCAGTTCTTGGTCAGGTGTGCGACCACGCAGGACGACAAAGTCGGTGTTGAACTGGCCCCGGTCAACGCAGTGACGCTATGCTGGCACGCGACTTCATTCAGACTGTCCGCGAAACCGGCGAGGTAGTCTCTGGCGTCCGCCAGATCGATCAGATGCGCGCCTGCTTTGATGACAGCCCGAGCGGTCTCGTAACTCGCGGCTTGAAAGGGGCCTGAGCAGTCGACAACAGCGAACGGCTTGATCTCTTCCAACCGCGCTTGCAGAGAATTTCCCCGATCAAGATCGACGCCTTTCACGATCTTGCTTCCTGACCCTGTTAGCTCTTTCGCAAAACGACGCGCCTTTTGTGTGTTACGAGACGAGACGAACAGCTCGATCTCATCCCAGCCAGCGAGATGGCGCGCTAGACGTGCGCCAAACACGCCTGTCCCACCGATGAGAAGAACACGCCGAACCATCACAAGCCGAACCTACGGCGCGTGTCAGCACTTGGCGCGATGCAAGTCTCTTTTTTTCCAAAGAGGCGATACCGGTTCCGGGCAATTATTCCATATCCGAAGTCGCGCAGCGGCTTCGGTATGATTTTGAGCAGGGGCACCACTCTGGCGGGCCCTTTCAAGTGTCTGGATAGTGCTATGACCCCGTCTGACTTCTGCAAGGCGCGACCGTTTTCAATGAACAAGAAAGTGCCCGGGTCATCCGGGTCAATGCCGTGCTGCATCGCCAGAGCTCGACCCTCCGGCGATTGGATTGAAACAAACCGGATACTGTCTGTTTTCTCGTTCTTCAGGGTGTAGTGCACGCCTCCATCACATAAGACACATTGGCTGTCGAAGACCCAGATGGCGTAGTCCTTGCGCGGTGTCATATCTTGGCATCCTCAAAGATGGCGTCCTGGCTCAACACTTCACCAAATAGTCGGGTCTTGAGCCGTAGCGAGAACTTGAACCGGCCTTGTCCGAGATCGTGATGGCCAATCGCCAAGGCACCCGGACTGATCACTCGGGGAAGGCGAATCCGGCGGCCCAAGACGGATAGAAAATAATGATCACTCCGGAACCACAGAACACCTGAGGCAACGTTGACTTTCAGGGCCATGCCAATGCCGTATCCGATGTATTCTTCAAGCCCGGTCGGGCCTGCAAACCGTTTCGAACTGTGTACCATTTGGGGAAAGCCGGATCGTCGCCCGTACTGCCGAATCCAGAATTGCCCGTTGCCTGCTATATCTTCGGTGACAATCACAACGGCCGGTTGAGCGATACAACTCAGATCATAGGGCAGGGGCGCGCCGACGAGACGGGCTGCATGCGCCAGAAACCGACCAAACCAGGTCATACGCATTTCGGTCACGACCCCTTGGTAAGCGACACTATCACCGCCGCGTACTTTTTTACCAAATCGCTGGCGGATCGCTGGCGGCAGTTGGAGCCATCTGTCTTTTCCCAAGAGGGCGCTGAAGCGAGTGTCTTGCTGCTGAAGGTCTGGGTGGGGAAGCTGGTTCATTTGCATGTCTGTCACCATGTCGGATGTATCTGATATTTCTGTATGAACAGAAATTTGGGGTTAAAAAAATGCTGGAACTTACTCCGACTTTTTTCCCGTCAGGGACAGCAGTGAAATCACCTTATTTCCCATCTTCATAAGCATGTTCAGTTTGGATTTCGGCACACCCAGCATTTGCGCGTACCAACTATCAACGGTTTCCAGAAACTCCTGCATGTCTTTCATGCGTTTCAAGACGACTGGGTTCAAATTGCCTTCGTCTTCCGCGGAATTCACACAATCTGCCAACAACCGCATGGCTGGATCGATCTCGCGCTCTTTTCGGCCTTGCGCGATTCTCATCGCCATTTCCCAGACGTCGGTTTCTGCTTCAAAATGTTCCCGACGGTCGCCAAGAACCGGAACACGGCGGATCAACCTCCAACTCACCAACTCCTTCAAAGAGTTCGACACGTTGGATCTTGCGATCCCAAGCTCTTCGGAAATCTGTTCGGCATTGAGTGGCGCGGTGCTGAGGAACAAGAGCGCTTGGATCTGCGCCACGGAACGGTTGACCCCCCATTGTCCGCCCATGTCGCCCCAATACAGGATAAATTGAGACTTCGCGGCAGGTACTGATATGTCTTCTATTTCTGTCATGACAGAAATATCTGTCAATTCCGTTGGAGAGTCAACTAATTTCTTGGCTTGAGAACAGGTCAAGCCCGGTTCATCTCGTAACGGGATTTAACTAAGCTACCCTAACACGTGACGCGGAGCTAAATAACAGCCGATGAATATCCTTTTCATAATGTATGATCAGCTACGCTTCGATTATCTCAGCTGCGCCGGGCATCCGCATCTGCAAACGCCAAATTTTGATCGGGTGGCCGCTAAAGGCGTGCGGTTTACTAACGCGTTCGTACAGTCGCCCATCTGCGGTGCGTCCCGCATGAGCACCTATACGGGGCGCTATACCTCATCTCACGGGGCTCAATGGAACGGGTTCCCTCTGCGGGTTGGGGAGATGACGCTTGGCGATCACCTGCGCGAGATTGGAGTGGGCTGCTGGCTCGTCGGCAAGACCCACATGCGGGTGGATGCGAAGGGAATGGAGCGTCTTGGCCTGAGCCAAGATACCGTTATTGGCGCTCGTCAGGCGGAATGTGGTTTTGATATCTGGGTTCGGGATGACGGTCTATGGGGGCAGGGGCCGGACGGCTTTTACGATCAGAACCGCAGCCCGTATAACGAATATCTCAAGTCGAAAGGATATGACGGGGAGAACCCTTGGGCAGATTACGCCAACGCTGGAGTTGAGGATGGCAACATCGCGAGCGGTTGGATGTTCGAGAACGCCGACAAGCCAGCCAATATTGCGGAGGAAGACAGCGAAACGCCTTGGCTGACCTCCGAAGCCATCAGATTTATTGACCAGGCGGATGGTCCGTGGCTGGCGCATGTCAGTTATATCAAACCCCATTGGCCCTATATCGTGCCCGCGCCCTACCATGATCTGTACGGCCCTGAGCATATCGCACCCACAATACGCCACGATGTTGAGCGGACCGATCCGCATCCAGTCTATGGCGCGTTTATGGACAGCAAAGTCGCGTCCGCATTTCAGCAAGGTGCCGTGCGAGACAAAGTTGTTCCGGCCTATATGGGCTTGATCAAGCAATGCGATGATCAGCTTGGCCGTCTTCTCGATCATCTGGAGGATACCGGACGTGCAGAGGACACAATGATCGTGCTGACTTCGGACCACGGGGACTATCTGGGGGACCACTGGCTGGGCGAAAAGGATCTGTTCCACATGCCGTCAGTAAAAGTGCCGTTGATCATTTATGACCCACGACCCACAGCCGACAACACCCGCGGCACAACCTGCGATGCTTTGGTTGAGGCGATAGATCTGGCGCCAACCTTTATCGACGCCCAAGGGGGTAAGGTCCCGGACCATATTCTCGAAGGTCGGTCTCTGCTGCCTTGGCTACATGGCGGTCTGCCACAATGGCGTGAGGTTGCGATAAGCGAATACGATTACTCGGGCACATCCGTTTGTGAGAAACTTGGTCTATCTCCGCGGGACGCCCGGTTGTTTATGGTCTTTGACGGTCGCTTCAAGATGATCCACGCTGAGGGTGGATTTCGTCCCATGCTCTTTGACCTGGAAACCGATCCGGAGGAATTCTTCGATCTCGGAAAAGGTGCGGCGCATCAGGCCGACATTGACCGGCTTTATGGCCATCTGGGGAAATGGGGGCGACGGATGTCGCAGCGTGTCACCAAATCAGATGCTGAGATCATCGCAAGTCGGGGCGGATCAGCCCGAAAGGGGATATTGCCCTTTATGGTGGACGGATCGGAAGTCCCGGAAGAGTTGACGCAGACCTACCGCGGACCTGTTCGCCAAAACCACACAACTTCGGAAAGTGAAGGGGAGGAGCGGTAATCTTCACATGAAACAACTCGGCAGTCTGTATGCAGATGCACTTAGACCTCCGATGAATGGATAACTCCATACTGGGCATAACATCGGTGCAAATCCTGATGTTCGCTTCGACCGGGGTAGCTTGTTGCCAAGACCTGCCGGAGATCATCCCGTGGTTTGACGTGAAACCGCGCCAGAAACCGGCGCAAGGGGGTTACAAAGATCCGCGGCAGATTTGCCTGTGTGCCGAAATCCACCACATGAACTGAGCCGCCCGGCGCTAAATGCCTAACACTTTGGGCGAGCGCTGACTTCCAATCCGGGATCATTGATAGGCTGTAGGACAAGATGATCCGATCGAACTTTTCATGTCCAAAAAGTGCTCGTGCCTGAAAAGTGCATGCGTCCGCGCGGGCCAGTCGGGCCTTCGTCCCAACCTCAGCGCGGGCTGTTGTCAGCATCTCTTCCGAGATGTCGAGCCCGTAGAGATGACAGCCCGGATATCTTGCGCTGATATAGGCCAGGTTCCGTCCAGTGCCGCAAGCCACCTCAAGAACATGGCTGTCCTCTGCGGGGGCAAGATCAGATATCAGATGATCTCGGCCAAGGAGAAAGGCTTTTCGGGTGACGTCATAAATCAACCGCTGATGCCGATAGGTCGCGTCCATCAGATCTGCATGGTCCGCCGACACATTTGTCATAGGGTGAACCGATGCAGATAAAACCCGCCATAGATCGCGGATCCATCTGCCTCAAACCTGTTGCGGGAGATGACGATATGGTGGCGCCATTGACTCAAGATGTCCTCCGATACTCGCCTGGGCAAGATATCACCCACTCCGCCAGTCCGAAAGATCACACCTAGCCGGGCGCAGCGACACGTGTAATATTTGCCAGATCGGGTTCAATTGCGCGTTCCAGCAAACCCTCTCGCGATAGCGGAAGGTTCTGGAGTGCTGCGACGCCAAACTGGTCCCCGACGCTTGGCGAGTAGATCATAGAAGTCCCCAAATCATAAATCCGTATCGACGGATTATTTCGCCGATTTACTCTTTGGTTTCGATGTTGCGGCTCAGGACAGTTTACGCTTGCCGTCCAGAACCGCATCCCAATCAATGAGCCGCAGAACGGCATCCGGCGCTCCGATAATAACCGCACAGTTTTCGATTTCATGATAACTGAACTGGTTGCTTTGACCCGCCACCGTCGCTTCAAACGTCGTGATCGAGACGTTAAACCTCTGGGTATCCGCTGTGACGAGGTTGGGCGATGACGGCAAGAGACCCTGACGAGAATGGCTGGGCCAGTTCAGCTACAACATGGATCACCCGTATGAGTGGGGGCGGTGATTTCTCACGCATGCACGTACTGGACCGGCCGATGATCGTCCGCTTGAAGGCGATGCAAGCCGCCAAAGCCCTTGATGTGGGATGCGGCGAAGGTCGCTTTTGCCGTGTGATGGCCGACATGGGCTTCTGCGTGACCGGACTTGATCCGATCGCGCGTATGCTGGACATCGCGCGCGCCCGAGACGGCGAAAGTACATACGTCAAAGGTTTTGCGGAAAGTCTGCCGTTCGATACCGAAAGCTTCGATTTGATCGTCTCCTACCTGACTCTCATTGATATCGACGATGCAGAAAGCGCAATCTCAGAGATGGCTCGTGTGCTGGCTCCGGGTGGTCGCATTCTGGTGGCCAACCTCTCTGGTTTTGCGACGTCCAGCGCTGTTGTCGGGAAACGGTACTGCAGCGACACAGGGGAAGAACTTCGCCCCCTCGGGCGATATCTGGAGGACAAAAAGGAGTGGTTCGAATGGGACGGTCTGCGGGTTCAGAACTGGCATCGCCCTCTGTCGCGGTACATGCACTGGTTCCTTGCGAACAACCTGGCCCTTACTCATTTTGACGAACCAAGGACCACCGGGGGGCCAGCAGACCGTTTGAAATCCTACGAGCGAATGCCGTATTTAATGATAATGGAATGGCAAAAGCCGTTCTAGTCGGGATACCCTGATCTGCATCTGCTCCTTGCCGATCAGAGCGTCCCACCAAACTCTTCAAACGCGCGGATCATGCACTCTACGAACAAGTCTGTCGTCGGCAAACTGACGGCGCCGGCGGGCGTTAGAACACCGTATTTCATGGAGAACTCAGGTGTTATCTTTCGAACCGTCGCTGGCCGACTGATCGAAAAAGCGGTGAAAGGATCGGTGATCGTGTACCCCAGCCCCTGAGACGCAAGGTTCGCTGCAACAAGTGATGAAGATGTGCTGAGAACAGGCCTCGGTGTCTTTCCTGCTTCGGAAAAAATGGCGTTTATCTGTTGCTGAAGAAGCGTGTCCGGCGTGAGCGAGATTAGCGGTTCATTGATTAGGTCGTCGACCGAAATCGCATCATTTTGGCGCAGCGGATGATCTGGACCAAGTACGGCAACCGCAGATTTTGAGCCCAAGGGCCGGATGTCCAGTTGCATCTGTTCAACCGGAAGCGGGCCAAAGCCAACGTCAAAGTGATGCCCGGTCAACCAGCGCTCCATCTCTCGCCGATGATGGGTTTCGATAACGACGCCGACGTCTGGCATATGCTCTCGAAATTCCTTCGTTGCGATTGGCAGAATGCTGTTGGCAAGCCGTGTCAAAGCAACCACCCGCACTTTTCGACCCGCACCCTGCCTGATGTCCTCTGCGATGCCCGAAAGCTGTTCCAACCCCGCAAGAATGCGCTCGACGTCCCGGTAGAAGAGTCGCGCCTCTTCGGTCGGGCGCAGGGTGCGCCGGTCCCGTTGGAACAACTGAAAGCCAACCTCCTTTTCCAAATTGGAGATCAAACGTGAGACGGCGGGCTGGCTGAGGTTCAGGTCAAGCGCCGCGCCCGCAAGGGATCCGCGGCGAACAATAAGGCAAAATGCGTGGAGCGCCTTTGGGATCATGATCTATTCAGCTTTATGCAAGTTGAGGCGTCAGTCTTGCATAGAGCGGTGTGTTAAGCAAACCGCGGGGACTTGTTCAAACCGCAATCAGATGGTTGTCAAAGGCTAGATCGTGGGTTCGAAGCGGCGATAAGCCTGTTTCAGTCAACCGGTGCAATCCCCCCAGTCCGTCCGTCGCAAGGCCGCCACCGGGCGCAGTGGCAATACCGCTGATATCTGGTCTGCGGGCCTGCCCCTCGAAGCCCTCTACGGGATCAAAAATCTGAAGAAAGCCGCCCCGTGGAGACGTGATGACTATTTTTTGTGGGTCTTTCAGTACGGCCACGCTGCCCGCGTACCCGCTCATGGATCTGCGATGTAGTTCGGGGGCCGTCAATTGGGTGAGGCCCTTGCCGGGTTCATACACAGCGACCAAAGAGGGTGCCACGAAGGCGTCGCCCTGCCACTGAAAGGCGCAGGCGATCAGTCCGTTTTCACCAGCCGACAGATGGCGGAGTGAGTTCTGATGAAGGTCCTCTGGAAGCGCAACCTGATCCCGGATTTCACCGGCGGTGTTCATCACAGTAAGATTGGGCTTCATGGTGTCGAGGTTCAGTTTTTCCCGCCCGCTGTCGGGGTGGGTCCGAATGCCACCGTTCGCCACTGCAAGCAAACCCGTGCTCGGACAACGCAGAATGTCATGGGGGCCTATCCCGCCCGCAGAGAACTCACCAATTCTACGGTAACCCTTCGTGCTCTGCCAAATCCCGATAAGACCTTCACCCGTTTCAAAACGGTTTTCGGTCGTGAAAAGCAGCTCGCCGTCTGCGGAAAAGGCACCATGGCCATAGAAGTGATAACCTGCAGGCGCGGTGAGATTGCATAGATTTTTTCCCGTAACGCAGTTTATGACGATTGCGTAAGTGCCGGGTCTGCGGGCAAATGCAACGGCCTCGGGTTTCTTTGGGTGCGCCGCAGCCGCATGACCGCGACTTGGAAGCGGGATACGAAAGGCCAGTCCGCCGTCCATGTCCAGGCCGTACAATGCAAACGTACCGTCCAACTCTTGGGCGGCTGTCAAATAGCACGCATTACCGGCGTCGGCCCATGTCAGACTGGGCGTCGCTCCTGCGGCAAGCAAACCGCCCAGAAAGCGTCTGCGCGTGGTCATGTGCGGGTTCCGCGCGTTAAGAAACCGGTGCCCCACATCGGTTCAATGGTCGCGGCGGACCAACGTTTCAAAATTGCCTTCATCGTATCGCTACTTTCACCCTCTTCATTTCTTATAACTCTGCTCAGGAATATGCCAAGTGCGATTCACCTTGCCTTCCGTGACGGAGAATCCATCACACCCAGCATCCGACCGAGGGAAAGACGGCTGGTGTCCCGCAAGACAATGGCGCTAAGTGGTTAGATCGCGATTAGGTTGTGGACACAAAAACGATGACGGAACCTTCCTCGAAAACCTCCCGGCCTTTGATGGTTATCGGTTGGCACGAATGTATCAGCTTGCCTGATCTCGGGCTGCGGGACTTCGCAGTAAAGGTCGATACCGGCGCACGGACGACTGCGCTGCACGCAGCGAATATCGAGACATTTCGCAAAGATGGGCAGGACTGGGTGCGGTTTGACCCGCCAAGAATTGGCGACCACCAACCGGCTACATACGAAGGACCGGTGTTCGCGATACGGGACATTACCAACACCAGCGGAGTGCCCGAACCGCGCATTGTTATTCAGACACCGCTGGTCATTGCGGGGCGGAAATGGAAGATTGACGTTTCGTTGGCGGATCGCGGCTCGATGCGGTTCCCGCTCATTCTCGGTCGTCGTGCACTGCGGGGGCACAATATCGCAGTCCATCCGGGCCGGTCGTACCTCGTCAGCACAAAACCGAATTATTAAAGGATAAAGCTCATGAAAATCGCCATGCTTGCCCGAAATGCAGAGCTTTATTCTCACGTCCGTCTTAAGGAGGCCGCCGAGGCCCGCGGTCATACGCTGGATATTATCAACACCTTGCGCTGCTACATGAATATCGCGTCGCGCCGTCCAGAGGTTTACTACAACGGTGAAAAATTAGTGGGCTACGACGCTGTTATTCCGCGGATCGGTGCGTCTATCACCTTTTACGGGCTGGCCGTCTTGCGCCAGTTCGAGATGATGGGGGTCTACCCGCTGAATGAAAGTGTTGCGATCGGCCGGTCGCGGGACAAGCTGCGCTCGATGCAACTCTTGGCCCGTGACGGCATAGGCCTTCCAGTTACAACCTTCGCGCATGATGCCAAACAGGCAGAGGAGGTCGTGAAACTGGCTGGTGGCGCGCCGACGGTCATCAAATTGCTCGAAGGAACGCAGGGGATCGGTGTGGTTCTAGCGGATACCGAGCGGTCCGCGAAATCCGTAATTGAAGCATTCCGAGGCGCGAACGTGAACATACTGGTGCAGGAATTCATCAAGGAAGCGGGCGGTACGGACATTCGTGCCATCGTCGTCGGCGGTAAGGTGATTGCCGCGATGAAGCGGACCGGGGCGGAGGGAGAATTCAGATCCAACCTGCACCGCGGCGGATCTGCGCAACTTATAAAGATTTCGTCCGAAGAACGCGCAACTGCGGTGCGCGCCGCGAAATCCATGGGGCTGGCGGTATGTGGTGTCGATATGCTGCGCGCAAATCATGGACCCGTGGTGATGGAAGTGAACTCCTCCCCCGGCCTCGAAGGGGTGGAAAAGGCGACCGGCCTCGATATTGCGGGCAAGATCATCGAATACATCGAGAAACATGCGAAGCCTAACGCGACCAAAACCAAAGGTAAGGGATGACCAAGCGATCAGGATTTGAGATCGCTGGCGAAGTCATAGCGTCGGGCACCCGCAAGACGGTTCAACTGCCTGTCAGCACGCTTTCGGATCACACGCCTGTTGCCGTGTCAGCACATGTTATTCATGGACGGCGAGAAGGTCCGACGGTTTTTATCAGCGCAGGCATTCACGGTGACGAGGTGATCGGCGTTGAGATCGTGCGCCGGTTGCTTCGGGCCAAGAACATCAATGCTTTGCGCGGAACCCTGATTGTGGTGCCCATAGTGAACACCTTCGGGTTCTTGAACCATTCGCGGTACCTGCCGGATCGCCGAGATCTCAATCGTAGCTTTCCTGGCTCCCCCAACGGATCATTGGCGTCACGCCTCGCGCATATTTTCCTGAATGAGGTCGTCGCGCGCTGTTCTTTCGGGATTGATCTGCACTCCGCAGCGATCCATCGGACAAATTTGCCGCAGATCAGGGTTTCCGCCAACAATAAGGAAACCATGCGGCTGGCGCGGACATTCGGTGCGCCGGTTATTCTGACGAGCGCACTTCGCGACGGTAGCCTTCGGCAGGAGGCTAAGACTATCGGCGTCGACGTGCTGCTCTATGAAGCGGGCGAGGGGATGCGCTTTGATGAGATGTCAGTGCGGGCCGGTTTCGCCGGTATTCTGCGCGTATTGAAAGAACTGGGTATGTTGCCGCCGAAAGGGATTGCAAAGGCAAGTGCGCTGTCCGTTGTTTGCTCAAGCAGCCATTGGGTGCGTGCGCCACTTGGTGGCCTGCTGAGAGTGTTTAAGAGTGAGGGCGATGTGGTCGAGGAGGGCGTGGTCTTGGCGGCCATCTCGGATCCCTTCGGGGAGGACGAGACAGAAGTGGTTGCGCGCAGCGGCGGCATCATCGTCGGACGTGCCGTTATGCCCGTCGTCCATGAAGGGGACGCCCTGTTTCACATCGCGGCCGTTAAATCAGCGGACCTTGCCGAGGCGACGGTTGATGATTTGGTGAACCAGCTAGAAGAAGATCCGCTCTTTGATGAAGATGAAATCATCTAACTGAACTCCATTTTTACTGGCTTTATAGCCGTCAGACCAGCAAGCGGCCTATCCGCCGGCCGCCGACAGACGCCGCTGATCCTGAGGTGTTTGTCGAAGACTTGCCATTAAATGCTGGAACTTCTCGCCTTGGATTGCCACGTGGTTGCGCAACACGTGCGCTGCCGTTTCTGCATCGCCGTCTGCCAATGCGTTGACGATCAGCTTATGCTCGGCCATCGACTGCGGCATGCGGCCTCTTAGCCTGAGTTGGCTTCGCCGGAACGGCTCAAGCCGCCGTTGTAATCTGAGCGCCTCGCCCTCGAGAAAAGCATTTCCGGATTGCGTATAGATAATCTGGTGAAATAGTTCATTTTCAAGGTAATAAGTCGCTGCATCACCTGCTTTTGTCGCGGCCTCGCATGCTGCGTTTGCGCGCCGTAGGTCCTGCAGTGCGATGTCTGAAATCCTCGTGGCCGCAAGACGACCAGCGAATGCTTCCATCTCCGCCATGACCTCAAACATCTCAATCAGTTCAATCGGACCTGGCTGACGAACAAACACACCGCGCCGCGGGATCTGTTCAACGAGACCCGAGAGTGACAGCTTCTGAAAGGCTTCTCTGACCGGGGTCCGCGACACTTCGAATTTCTCGGCCAACTTGATCTCGTCCAGCCGCTCGCCATTGGTGAAATCGCCTTGAAGTATCATCCCTTCAAGCTCGGTTGCGATCAAATCTGCCCGGCGACCATTCATTCATATTGGATAGATCCTCCACGCCAAGGATGCAATAATTATCATATTGTATACAAAAAAATTGACATAGGATGCAAAACCTCCATTGTCTTCCTTTATCCGGATATCTGCTCTGCGTGATTCCGGACCGATCAAGTAGGGAGGATCGAATGAAAAGAATAATGATGACGGCAGTAGCCGCGCTTGGCGTGTGCGCCGCAACGACATCCAGTGCCACTGAGCTGCGTTTGTCTCACCAGTGGTCGAACCAAGACATTCGGCATCAGGTTGCACAGATGGTAGCAGACGAGGTTGCCGCTGCCGATGTTGATCTAGACATTAAGATTTTCGGATCAAAGTCGCTCTTTAAGCCTCGCGAGCAGTACAAGCCGCTCAGCCGGGGACAGCTTGATATGACGGTCCTACCGCTCAGCTACGCTGGGGGCCAACAGCCTGCCTTCAATCTCACACTTATGCCGGGGCTGGTGAAAAACCATGATCATGCAGCGCGCCTAAGCGACAGCCCTTTTATGGAAGCACTCGAAGAGAAAATGGCCGACGACGACGTCATGGTTCTGGTCCACGGTTATCTTGCTGGCGGTTTTGCAGGTAAAGAAAAATGCATCACAAGCCCCGCTGATGTTGAAGGGCAGCAGACACGTGCTGCTGGCAAGGCATTTGAACAGATGTTGGCAGGTGCCGGGGCATCCATCACCTCGATGGCCTCTTCGGAAATCTACAATGCGATGCAAACGGGCGTTTTGACGGCAGCCAACACATCTTCGTCGTCCTTTGTGTCCTATCGTATCTACGAGCAAGTGGCTTGCTATACGCCTGCAGCCGATGTCGCATTGTGGTTTATGTATCAACCACTTCTCATGAACAAATCCACCTTCGAAGGTCTTTCGGAGGAGCAGCAGACGGCACTTATGTCGGCAGCTGAAAAGGCAGAAGCATTCTATCTTGAAGAAGCCAAGAAGCAGGATGCGGCCTCGGTCGACGTATTCCGGAACGCGGGCGTCGAAATTGCCGAAATGTCGACAGATGATTTCGAAGCATGGCGCGAGATTGCGAAAGAGACGTCTTACAAAGCCTTCGTCGACGAAGTGCCGGATGGCCAGGAATTGCTCGATATGGCGCTGGCTGTCGAGTGAGCGGAAAGGGGCAGGGCTGCATGGCCCCGCCCCTTTTTTCTGGCTGAAGTTGGAACAAGGGGTCGGCTATGGCTGTCCAATCCACGACGTCTGTTGCACGGACCGGAGATAATGCATTTCTAAAAGCCGTCGCCGCGTTGTCCACCGTCGCTGGTTGGATTTCGGCGGGGATGATTGTGGTGGCCGTTGGGATCACCTGTCAGATGATCTTTGTCCGCTTCGTCCTGAATGCCTCTACGATCTGGCAAACCGAAGCGGTCGTCTATCTCGTGATCGCCGCGACCTTGCTTGGGCTGCCTTACGTGCAGCGGCTTCGTGGGCATGTGAATGTCGATCTCGTACCCCTTTGGTTACCGAAGGGTGCGCGTAAGGGGCTGGCCATCATCACACTTTCAGTGTCCATCGCGATAATCGCGGTAATGCTCTGGTACGGCTACGAGTATTGGCATTTCGCGTGGGATAGGGGCTGGCGATCGGACACTGTTTGGGGGGTGCGGTTATGGATACCGTATCTGGCCTTACCCGTGGGGTTCGGTTTGTTTCTGCTACAACTGATTGCCGATCTGGTCGCTGTTCTTCTGAACATTGAGGCCCCCTTCGGACTGGAGGACGACTGATGGATCCGCTTCTGCTCGGCGCATTGGTAGCCGTTTTCACAATCTTTGTTCTCTTCTCGGGCGTATCGGTTGCAGTTGGTCTCCTTATCGTTTCCGCGGGGTTCCTCATTGTTTTCGACGGCATGCGGTCATTGGAACTGATGCCCGAAATTCTGTTTGGAAAGCTGGATAACTTCGCGCTGCTCTCCATCCCCATGTTCATTATTATGGGGGCGTCCATTGCATCAACACGAGCGGGGGCCGACCTTTATGAGGCATTGGAGCGCTGGCTGACGCGGGTTCCGGGCGGGTTGGTTATCTCCAATCTTGGCGCATGTGCTTTGTTTGCAGCGATGTCGGGCTCAAGCCCGGCGACCTGTGCGGCCATCGGCAAGATGGGCATCCCTGAGATGCGCAAGCGTGGATATCCAGATGGCGTCGCAGCAGGTTCTATCGCTGCTGGTGGTACCTTGGGCATTCTGATCCCACCCTCCGTCACGATGATCGTCTACGGGATCGCGACGGAGACTTCTATTGGTCGTCTGTTTCTTGCTGGTGTCTTCCCTGGGTTGCTGCTGGTCGCGTTGTTTATGGCGTGGTCGCTCTATTCCACTTGGCGCACGGGCGACGCGAACGTTCTATCCAGTACGACCTATACATGGCGTCAACGGTTCGAGGTTTTGCCTCGCGTTTTACCGTTCATCGCGATCATCCTTGGTGTGCTTTATGCCATGTATGGCGGTATCGCGACACCATCAGAAACCGCGGCGGTGGGCGCTTTGCTGTGCTTAGTGATTGCAATTGTGATCTACAAACTCTGGAACCCCAAGGATTTGTGGGTCGTGCTGCGCGACAGTACGAAAGAGTCGGTGATGATCCTTTTCATCATCGCGGCCGCAGGCGTGTTTTCCTACATGCTGTCGAGCCTTTTTATCACGCAATCGATTGCTGAATGGATCGGCACTCTTGAAGTCAACCGCTGGGTCCTCATGGGCGTCATCAATCTGTTCTTGCTGGTCGCCGGGTTCTTTCTGCCGCCGGTTGCGGTAATACTAATGGCCGCCCCTATTTTGTTGCCGATCATCACGACAGCGGGGTTCGATCCGATTTGGTTTGCCGTTATCCTGACAATCAATATGGAGATTGGTCTGATCAGTCCGCCCGTTGGATTGAACCTCTATGTGATCAACGGCATCGCGCCTGACATTTCGCTAAAGACCATCCTGATGGGCTCACTTCCATTCGTCGCGTGTATGGTCATCGCGATCATCCTCCTATGCCTATTCCCCGGCATCGCGACATGGTTGCCAAACGCCGTCATGGGAACATCGGTATGAATGTGCTTGGCGACCTGCTGTCGACCTTGTTCGAGCGCCGCGCGCGCGAGACGGCCCGTGGTCGCGCGCCGGATGCAAGTTTCGCCGAGATGGCCGAGGAACTCTTGAGCACCCGTGGCGAGGTCACCGGCATGGTTCTGGCAGAGGATATACTGACCCGATATGAGACCCTATCACTGGATGAGAAACTCCAGTTTTTCAGATATCTGGTGCACGATATGGACATCTCCGCCGATGCCGTGCGCGACACATTGAATGCGTATCAGGGCGCGCAGTCCAAAGCGACCTATCGCGCCTTTATGCAAGCTGCCGAACCCCGGCGGCAAGAGTTGGTGAGACGTCTCAATCAACTGCCCGGCGCAACGGCCCGCTTGGTAAGAATGCGCGCCGATCTTCTGGGGTTTTTGCCAGACAATGCGGAACTGGCAGCGCTTGATCTCGACTTTCGCCATCTCTTTGCGTCGTGGTTTAATCGGGGCTTTCTTGTCTTGCGCGCCATCACGTGGGCAAGCGCGGCTGACGTTCTGGAAAAGATCATTGCCTACGAGGCGGTGCATGCGATCGACAGTTGGGATGATTTGCGCCGCCGCTTGAAACCAGCGGATCGCAGATGTTTTGCCTTCTTCCATCCTGCGATGCCAGGGGAGCCGCTCATATTTGTTGAGGTTGCTCTAACGAAGGGGGTGCCTGGTTCAATCGCGGATGTCTTGTCGGCGGACCGTGCGAGCATCGAGGCGCATGAAGCAGATACTGCAGTGTTTTACTCCATTTCCAACTGTCAGGCGGGCTTGGCCGGGGTGTCTTTCGGAAACTCGCTTATCAAACAGGTTGCGGGCGATCTGGCGGCAGATCTGCCGGGACTTGGGACATTTGTGACCCTGTCACCAATCCCCGGTCTCTTGAAATGGATGGCGTCTGAAAGCTTGGAGGCGTCATCTGAAGATCATGAGCGGGTTCGAAAGCTCGCGGCGTATTACCTCTTAAATGCAAAGCGTGATGACGGCCTTCCCGTTGATCCCGTTGCACGTTTTCACCTCGGTAACGGCGCTTTGGTACATGCGGTGCATGCGGGCGCGGATCCATCGGAGAAAGGGCGGGCACAGTCTTTGGGCGCTATGGTGAATTACGCGTACGACCTTGCCAATGTCTCGAAAAATCACGAGAGATTTGCGGTCGACCATGAAGTTGTTGCAGCCCCAACGGTGCGGCAGTTGTCGCAGATGGGCAGCAAGGAAGCAGCATAGGGGCAGGGCGGTGAGCAATCCACTTTTTGACACTCTTTTCGCGAAACATGCGGGGTCCGACCGGATATTCCTGATCCGGCCGGGGCTGGATGACCTCACCTATGCCGCGTTCCTCGAGATGTGTGCACGGTTTGCGAATGTCATTGCCGAAGCTGGTTTGACCGAAGGCGACCGTTTGGCCATTCAGGTGGCAAAGTCTGCGGAAGCGCTCGCGGTGTACGGCGCATGTGTACAATCAGGTGTAATTTTCTTGCCCCTCAACACGGCCTATACGGCCAGCGAAGTTGCGTATTTCGTCAAAGATAGCGGCGCGAAATTGGTTTTGTGCGACCCTGCTGCAGCTGACGATCTCAAGCCCGTCGCAGACACGAATGGTGCGGCACTTATGACTCTCGATGCTGAAGGCAGAGGAAGTTTTGCAGACGCCGCTGATACGCAACCGGTGAATTTCGTGACAGCAGAGCGCAAACTCGATGACTTGGCCGCATTTCTCTATACATCCGGGACAACCGGGCGCTCGAAAGGAGCCATGCTAACGCAAGGAAATCTTCTTTCGAACACGGAAACGCTGCACGAGATCTGGCGGTTTTCATCAGATGATATCTTGCTTCATGCGTTGCCAATTTTCCACACGCACGGGCTTTTTGTTGCGACAAACCTGATCCTGAATTCGGCCGCACGCATGGTGTTCTTTCCGAAATTTGATGCAGATTTGATGCTGGATCACATGCCCGACGCGACCGTTATGATGGGCGTGCCGACGTTCTATACCCGACTTCTAGGCTCTGAGCGGCTGACGCAGGATCAGGCACGATCAATGCGCCTCTTTATTTCGGGAAGCGCTCCGCTTCTCAGCGAGACCCACAGGCAATTCAAGTCCCGTACCGGTCACGCGATTTTGGAACGCTACGGAATGACGGAAACGAACATGAACACCTCGAATCCCTACGCGGGGGAGCGGCGTCCAGGCACAGTTGGCTTCCCCTTGCCAGGAGTCGAACTGAAAGTCACCGATCCGCTAACGGGCCAAGACTTGCCTGGGGGTCAGGTGGGACAGATCGAGGTGCGGGGGCCCAATGTATTCAAGGGCTATTGGAATATGCCTGAGAAGACCAAAGAAGAACTGCGGTCCGACGGATTTTTCATCACTGGCGATCTCGGGCAGATTGATGAAGACGGTTATGTCCATATTGTTGGGCGCAACAAGGATCTTATTATTTCAGGCGGGTACAATATTTACCCCAAGGAAGTTGAGGTTGTTCTCGATGCCCAGGACGGCATAGCCGAGAGCGCTGTCATCGGTGTGCCCCACGCAGATTTTGGCGAGGCTGTGATCGGTGTCGTCGTCCCGTCCGGAGAAGACGATCCCGACATTGATGCAATTACATCGGCAATCGCTGGTAATCTGGCACGATTCAAACAGCCAAAGCAGTTGATCGTCGTGGATGCGTTGCCCCGCAACACGATGGGCAAGGTCCAGAAGAATGTTTTGCGCGACAAGTATCGCGAAGCGTTCTCTTAGGGATTTCTCTTTTTTCCACGCCAATCCAAGCTCTTGTTATTGAGGTCAACCAGATCTTCTGATCCGACCAGCACCGCTTGTCCCAGCTTTATGGCCCGTACCAGTGTGGCGTCGGATGCCCATTTGTAAGCGGGGCGACCCTCAATATGGTCGTACCAAACTCCGTCGCACGCATTGTCCAAGAGAACCCTCTGAAAACAGTGGTCGAACTTTATGGGCCAGTCCCGCCCGCCCGCAACTTCCGGTAGGGTGATTTTTGTCAACTCCAGCCAGCGCATTTCGATGTCAGCCCGGTCCGTAGAGGTGTGGATAGTCATTGGCATTCACTGAAAATGGATCTGTTCTGGAGATACTCAAGCGGTCTCGGACATCTTGTTTGGAATGGTGTCGCCTCAGGGTCGGAGTGGCTTAAGAAAGAGCAGGACAAAAACAGAAGTATAGACGGCGATGTGCCGCATTTCTTAAATTCCATTAAACTACTGAAAAGTAATGGAGGCGAGTACCGGAATCGAACCGGTGTACACGGATTTGCAAGACTTAGCATCTATCTGAATTTATTGATAAAAATGTTTAGATAACGAGTGAAAATCGGCGGAACAGATCGTGAATGTTTAGACGTTATTTTTGCCGATTTAGAAGTTTTTTTGGGCCTCAAAAAGTCAATTGAGGTAAGGCTAATATTGCATCTAAATATTAACGATTTCACTTGGAAACCCACCTAAAAATAGCCCGATGATGTGATAGGATGGTTACAATTTACTTCCTTCCAAACGGTCGTGATCTCAGCGCCGAAATGATTCGAATAGCGTTGGCACTTGATTGGTCGAAATTTTCTGGTGGTAGGTATTCCAATTTGAAGCTGAACGACGCGAGAAAGAAACACTGAAAAGCTGCTGCAAGACAGAAGGGGCATACGACTGTTTTTCACAGATGAAAGCTCTCGGCCCAATCCGGACCTTTTGTTAAATGACCAACGCCGTGCTGAAGTTTCACCAAAGCGGACGTCATCCTATGATATATCTACGTCGCAGTGCCATCAGCGATGTCACACAATGTCTGAAGCAATGGATAGAATTCGCTGCAATCGACTTTACCTCGATTGGCGCGGATAACCTTACTCGCGAACTCGCCTTTTCCATATTCACTTGGCTGTAGCTTTTCGCCCTTTTTTTGTCTTAGCTTCGGTTTCCTTCCATCAAGCTCATACTTTAACCATTCGTCAGGAAAAAGCATCTCGATGTAAACATCCTCAACCAAACCTGCGGGCTTCGGGATCGGAACAACATAAAGATTACTTGAAACCTTGTAGTAGGTCTTTGAGCCATCAACCTTGGCTAAAGAGTTGGTCTCACGTTTTATAAAAGTCCACATACCTTCGCTTTGTTTGTCATTGTCAACGATAACAATCACAGGCTTCTGCCCCTCAACGGCGTGAAATTTTTTTGTTCTCTCAATGTGAAGTTTGCAAAACTTAACTAAGTTTCCTCCACCTCCGCTTACATCAAGGAAGCGGTCCGCAGATTTTGAGTGCTTTACAAAATCAACGCCCCAGTGGTCTCCATTTGCCTTTTTCCCTTTTGTTGGAAATCTTGAGATATCTACAAGGTTCGTGGCCACCCGTGCGTTACTTTTGTGCCAGAGTATAGCCTCCTTTAGATACGTGTAGTCGGTTTTTCCTTCGCTAATGATCAATGGCTTCGGCGAAATATGGATACGATGGTAGTGAAAGTAGTCACCGGAAAGCCGCAAATAATGTGGTGCTGGATTTGAACTAGTGTAGTTTCGAAGAGGTTGGATGGTGTTAGACCGATCTTTGATATCGCAAATGTGCCTTAGTTTCCCCCAAACCTGGTCGGAAGAAAGCGCATCATATTTAATGTTTAGTTTGTTGCTGGCGTGAGCTTCGCCTTTAGTCATCATCGCGTAAGCACAGTATCTTGCACCCTTGTAGTAGTGCTTCTTGATATTAACCCCTTCATTGACTGTAAGGTTGGTTACAGACTGCCAATGAGTGCGACCCTGCATGCGGGTTTTAGAAGTGTTGACTTTGAAACCACAACGAGTGATCTCGCGCTCTAAGCTGGGCCCAACGATCCATTTCTCAGGGATAGGAAATGGAAAGGCTATCTTACTTGGAAACTGGCGCAGATTTGTAGAGAAAGAAATATCATCAACGTATCTCGAGTAGGTGCACCTGTGCTCTTTGGCCAACTTCTGAAGTGCGACATCTAGAGGTTGTGCCAGAAACTCTGAGATTATTGGTGAAGATGGCGCCCCTTGAGGTAACGAGTTTTGAAAGCAGGCCAACTGCGAAATTGCGGTCGCTGCCTTCTCTCCAAGCTCAAACTTATTGTGTTTTAAGAAGAATCCCCTGACCCGGCCAAAATTGAAACTCGGAAAGAAATCTTCGAGATCAGCATTAAAGACAAACCGTCGAGAAGTGTGTCGACATGCATTGGTGTAGATCGACAGATCACGTTTCTTTTGAAACCCATGAGACAAAACTCTCATCGGATTCTTTGGAGTGCCAAAAATATCAAGGTAGCATTGATACAGTAGCCTGCTCAGACGAGATTGCATGAACTTTAAGTCTGGATTGGGAGCTAGAATTTTCCTGTCTGCACCGTTCTTTTTCTTAATTTCAAAAGCCTGGTATTTGTTCACATCGGCGGTCTTATAAATCGACTTTGACAAAAATTTGGGTTCGACACCAAGTAGATGAGCAACGTCTGAAAGGTCTGAACATCGCCGCAATTCGGCAAGACCATGATGGTAAATTTTTTTCATGTGAAGTGATCCGCAAGCACTCTTTCGTCTACACGGTAATTAACCGGAATGTAAGGATACATAAGGGGAAAGCCCACTGACCTTCTGTATAGCCATCACAATACATGATGGAAGGATCTGCTTGCGGATCTTTCGCTATGATAACTGTTTCTATGCGCAACTCAACAGGTGAGATTGGGCAAGACATGACTAGAATGGTATTTCATCGCCATACGCCTCAGCGGAGGGCGGGTCGGGAAGCGCCCCTGTTGGCAGTGGCAGATTTGTCGCTGTGAATAGATTGAGTAAGTCCTCTCTATCCATGAACATGAGCTGGCTTCGCTTTGTAGCGTCCAGTCTTTGACCCAACCAGTTCTTGGCTTGCTTGGTGATTTCCCCACCCGCTACGATGAATGCATGATCAACTAGAGCTTTCTTGCTAGTCTCAGGGTCGAAAATCTCGTGCCCCAACATCATCAAAGACTGTTGATGTATTTCTGAGATGTTTCTGTTACTGCCCTTGCTCATGCCTGCCGCATCCAGCTTTCCCTTCTTCGCTTGAATCCCGAAGTAGAGAACATGTCGCGTTGGCAACACGTAGCGCATCCATAAGTCTTTTCCGTATTCTAGGGCTTTATCTTTGTGGCCGGCTGCTTGAATTCGGTGAAACCCCAGCTGCCTGAACAGCGGCAGTAGTACCTCTTCGATCAGCTCGTCTTCCGAACACTTACTAAGGTAAGCATTTAGGGCTTTACGTCGCTCTATTTGTTTGGGTGTAAACGGATAATGAGGATTGGCCGCTTGTGAAATTGTTTTTGTTCCAATGTGTCTGACATAGAAGTGCCCGTCTTCACCGTAGTAGCCCTCATACCCCTCTCTAGAGAGCGGTTTATTCAAGTATCCGAGTGCAAGCGCGCGTTCGGGGTCATCATCTTCTGCATCGGATTTGTGCATTAGAACTCGTAAAACATGTACAAATCTTTCGGGCAGAACGTTTGGACCTGGCGTCGGTTCAGCCAAGAGCTGAGCCATTACGTCTGACGTCCATGCCCAGCGGGTTGAACCGTCATGAACGTAGTCCATGTCGCACTCCTCGAAGAACCGCGTGATATAGCTGCTTGATCTATACGGAAAATGTGGTGCATCCCCTATCACGGCTTCAGCCAGATTTCTAAGGTTGCGGTCTTTGAATTTCATTTTTGCTTTCTTTAATGAAGTGAATTGGCAAAAAGGGAAGTAGCGAAGCACAATGTCTGCTTTAGCTCGAGACGATAACCAAATCATATTCGCCGCGAAAGCCCGTTCGCCATCGATGTGCCTAGTGTTTGACGCATGAAGCGAATGATAGGGCCAAACTCTGCGGCAGGTGTGACTGCGTAACAGATCATGGGACCATTTGTCTTTGCCCTATCCTCGGCTTTGATCTGTGCGCATCTGTTGCGCCCTCTGGGCTCTGATGCGCTGGCGCACTTTTTTCGTGTAGTGCTGGACCATGGCCGGACTCTGTCCAGTGACTGAGGCTATAAGGTCGTCGCCACAACCCGCCTCAAGAAGCTCACAGGCCGCGTTGTAGCGCCAACTGTGGATGTCATACTCCAACGCGCCGATACGCTCTCTGACTTTCCTGACGGCCGCTGAGGCGCCCCTGTAGGACCAACGGTTCGATCCGTATTCGTTTGTCAGGATGAAAACAGAATTGCGGCTGGCGGCGTCTAGGGCGGTCTGTAGCTCAGGTAGAATAGGAACCCAAAGTTCCTTTGACGTTTTGCTTTGTCGTACCCAGACCGCGCCGTCTTCGATGTTTGACCAGCGCATGTTGAGAACGTCCCCGATCCTTTGTCCGGTGCAGACGCACAGTTCCATCACGAGCCGTTCGCGCGTGCCGAGATCACACGTTGCCCGGTAAGCCTCGATCAATTCGCGCGGCCACGGATCACGCTCGCGCTTTTGCGTTTTCAACTCTGGCACGCCGCGTGCAGGGTTGTTGTCGCGCCAGCCAAGATCGACGCAGTGTTCCATAAGAATTCGCAGAACGCGGAGCGAGTAATTTGCGAAATAGGCTTTGCCAGCATTTGCATCCCGCATCCGTATAACGTCTTTGCGCTGCATCTTGGCAGGGTTTGCTTCGCCCATAATCCGGCGGAAGAAATCCAGATGTTTGTCGTAGTCGAGGCCCGTACGGGGCTTCAAGTTTTTGTAGCGTGGTGACTTCCGGTAGTCGTCTATCAGGGCGTTGAAATTGCGTGAGACCACACGTCTGGGCTTGTCCTTCTGAGTGAGAATGCCTGCGTATTCGCTCCAGAACTCAGGTGTCCCGAATTCGCTTTGGAATTTTTGTGAAGGCCAGCCTCGGCGCTGGAAGTAAATTCCATTGCGCTGGCGATAGACGTGTTTGGGAAGCTCACGCTTTGCCATGACACATATCTATCCCGTCAAATTCGTCGCCATCGCACGAACCCGCAAGTTCGATTTCGATCCTTCGGCCTTCAACAACCACTCGGGAAACAGATTTTCCCGCGCTTTCAAGCGTGTTCAACAAGCGGAGTGCCCTCTGTTCTATCGTTGTTGCCGACATTGCCGTCGATACCCTTCATATCTGCGAGCGATATGAGTACCATATATAGTGTTTGTACTTGGTATCAACAACTACATGTTGTGTTTTGAAGGTTTTCTGTTGGTCTTTGCGGCGTTGATGGCCGATTAAGGTTTGATTTAGCGACAGAAGGTCGGTGTAAGCATATAATATCAATAGCTTAGCCTGTATCGATGGGGCAGCCAAGCAATGTTTAGGTTGAAATTGGAAACGCATTGATTCCGCGGTCGGCACTTTCTGAGCCGGGTTTGCGCATCACTGGCGATGAATGAAGTTCATTACTTCATGCAAACCATCCGACTTTATGTTTCGAAGCGTTTCCGAACATCTGGGTAATGATGGTTGGAGAGCCCTATGAGTGGGCGAAGTCATGGGGAGCCTGATCTATGGTGCACTTAATCGGTTTGGTGTCACTAACTGCATATCCCAACAAGATAGTGAGGGGAGGAATGTCACGCCACCCACCCCCTCCGATCCTTGCGTCTCCGGGGGCGGGGGCTAGTGTTGTTCACCGCCGGAAGCTGGAGGCTTCCTTGCGAATGGCGCCATCGGAAAACAATGAAATTTAGGTTCCTGTGCGTTGCGATGCCTTCGATTTTCGTGACCGTTGCACAGATGCCAACCGTTTGGGCATCTGTAGGATAACCCGCCGCTTCATCTCTGGGGAGCTGATTTCAAATCTGTCGCGAAATCGGCCTCTGACACTCGTCAGGGGGGGTGTTTTTTCAGGGTTTGTGGTGTCAAAAACAGAACAGAACAAAAACAGAATGTTTAGACATTTGTTTAGACGGCGACGCGTTGCTTCGCCTAAAATCAGCTAAGTCATTGAAAAGTAATGGAGGCGAGTACCGGAATCGAACCGGTGTACACGGATTTGCAATCCGCTGCGTCACCACTCCGCCAACTCGCCGAAGCCTCCGCGGATGTCTCTTAGACTATGGCATTTATGCGCACAAGCCAAAGTCGTTCGAGTTGTCCGTTGTCGTGCAGAAGTTTCTGTGCCAAAACGATTTGGATGGAAACTAGACTAAAGAGTTTAGTATGATGGATTTCGCGGCCAGCCGCACAATGATGGTCGACACTCAGGTCCGACCGTCCGATGTTACCAAGTTCCCGATCATCGACGCAATGCTCACCGTACGCCGGGAGGCTTTTGTGCCGAATGCAAAGCGCGCTGTGGCTTACGCTGGTGAGGATGTCGACCTAGGGCGCGGGCGTTTTTTGCTAGAGCCCCGCACGCTGGCGAAGATGCTGGATGCATTGGATATTCAGCAGGATGACTTGGTGCTCGATCTTGGATGCGGGCTTGGGTATTCAAGCGCTGTGCTGGCCCGTCTTGCTCAGGCTGTCGTAGCCGTGGAAGAAGACGAAACGCTTTTGTCCGAAGCTGAGACAGCCCTTTCTGAACAAGGTGCGGACAATGTAGCGGTGATGGCTGGCACGCTGGCCGAAGGTGCGGCCCAGCACGGCCCTTATGATGTCATTACAATTCAGGGAGGTGTCGAGCAGGTGCCTGATGCTCTGATTGACCAACTCAAAGACGGCGGCCGGATTGGCGCACTTTTCGTGGATGGCGCGCTTGGCGAATGCCGTATCGGATATAAAGTCGATGGGTGGGTCACATGGCGGATGGCATTTAATGCCGGTGCCCCGATCTTGGCCGGTTTCGAGAAGAAACCCAGCTTTTCGTTGTAGAGATATTTGAGCAGAGGCGCGACGCATGATCACGAAACGAACCATATACGGCGCTCGGGCCGCCTTTGCGTCGGCGTTGTGCATTGCGGCACTTGCAGCGCCAGTGTCAGCAGAAAGCATTCGCTCTGCGCTGGCGGCTGCATACGAAAACTCCAATCTTCTTGAGCAAAACCGCGCTTTGCTTCGGTCTGAGGATGAAAACGTAGCGGTTGCGCTGTCCGCCCTGCGCCCTCAAATCAACGGCACGTCGACGATTACTCAGAGCGATCAGGCGTCTAACCTGCCGGGCGGGGATCTTACCTCGACAATCAGCATCGGACTTGATCTGCTGATTTTTGATGCGGGATCCACACGTCTGGGCGTTGAAGCGGCAAAGGAAACAGTTCTGGCGGTCCGCGCGCAGCTTGTCGCGCTAGAGCAGCAGGTTTTATTCGATGCGGTGCAGGCCTATCTGAATGTGCTTCGCGATCAACGCGTCGTTGACTTGCGGCAGAATAATGTGCGGCTGATCACACAAGAGTTGCGAGCCGCGCAAGATCGGTTCGAAGTGGGCGAAGTGACCCGCACGGATGTGTCGCAAGCTGAGGCGCGCTTGGCGGAGTCCCGAGGCGAATTGGCGGCTGCGCAGGGTGACCTGGAAATCTCCCGTGAGCTTTATCGTGTGACGGTCGGACGTCGGCCCGGCGTTCTGGAGCCAGGTCGTTTCATCTACCCGTTGCCGAACAGCGAGAGCAGCGCAATCGCGGTCGGGCAGCGTGAAAACCCCAATATCGATCAGGCGCAGCGTGAAATCCGTGCCAATGAATTGAACGCCGCACGGGCCGAGGCCAACATTCGTCCTCGTATCACGCTGCAGGCGCAAGCGGGTCACAGCGAGCGGATAGACAACAATAGCAGTATCGGGCTGACAATGAATGTTCCGATCTATCAGGGCGGCCAACTTCGCGCTTTGGTACGCCGCGCCAATGCTGTGGTGCATGCATCCCGGGCGAACCTGAACCAACAGGTTCTTTTGGTACAACAGGGCATTTCGGACGCTTGGACAAATCTTGTCGTATCGCGGGCTCAAGTGGTTTCGAGCCAACAACAAATCCGGGCCGCCGAGGTCGCCTTTGAGGGCGTCCGCGAGGAAGCGACACTCGGCGCACGGACGACTTTGGATGTTTTGGATGCGGAACAAGACCTTCAGGACGCGCGGACAAATCTGGTTGTCGCTGAAACGACGGTCTTTATTGCGGGGTACCAGTTGCTAGCATCAATGGGCGTTCTGACCGTTGACGATCTGGACCTGGCGGTAGAGCGGTATGACCCGTCTGAGTATTACAATGCGGTGAAAAACGCGCCGGTTCCGGTCTCGCCGCAAGGACGGAACCTGAACCGTATCTTGAAGCGCTACGACAATTAACCCTCATCAGCAACGATATGTTGTGTGTTGAATAAGGTTTGTCTATTCTTTCGCTAAAAGAGTAGAGGTATGGGTATGGCCAATCCGGTGCACAGTGTTGAAGTTGAAGACGTCATGTCTTCCATTCGTCGCCTTGTGGCGAATACCGGTCCGGCACGGGCGGCCAAAGCTGCCGAGGCGCAGCAGGGCGCAAAGTCCGAGGCTCTCGTTCTCATTCCAGAGTTTCGCGTTGATGAACCCATTGCGAAGTCGACATCCGAAACCGACGGCAAGATTTCTGCAACCGCGCCGACCCTGTCTAACTTGCGCATGGCCTTGGACGGCGAGAAGATCAACACGCCTGCCGATATCAAGCTCCCGGATACGACACCTGAACCTGCAAAGCCGCAGGACGAGGGGATCAGACCGCCCAAGAAAACCGACTACTACGGTCGTACCAAGAGCCGCAGCCTCAGACGTGGCATACAAACACCGAAAAAATCGTCCCTCGTGGCTCAAGCGGCTGGCTTCGCCGAGGCGAAGGCGACAGAGTTTGAGCCAGAGCCTGCAGAAATGAACGCGCTGAGTGCGAAAGACGATCCGATGACGCGTTATTTGGCACGCTTTGCCAAGGAAGGCGCAGAACCGCCTAAGCTCGACCATACCGTTGCCCAAGTTGAAGGTATCCTGAACGCGGAGGCCGACGATATGATTGAGCAAATGCAAGTTACTGAACCAACTGCGATGCCCGCAAACGATATGTGGAGCGATGCAGATATCACGGACCGCGTGCGCGCGGCAGTGGTCGATACGCAGGCGCTGTCCGACGTGGAAGCACCTTCCATAGACGAAGAAATGCTGCGCGATATGGTGGCTGAGATCGTTCGGGAAGAGCTGAGTGGCGTTCTGGGCGAACGGATCACCCGCAATGTGCGCAAGCTTGTGCGCCGTGAAATTCACCGCGCTATCATGACCCACGAGTTCGAGTAGATCAGAGGTCGACCTTTTCGGTGAGACCCAACAGTCTTTCGATATTCAGATGCGCCGCGAGATGATCGGCGAGGTGATCTAATGTGCGCTCCACACTGTCCTCATAGGATGGCACATCAGATCCGCCACCGAGCTGCGATAGGTAGTCTGCTCTGAACGCATCTTGTGCAAAGATGCCGTGGACATAGCATCCCCTGATCCGACCATTGACGGACGCAGCACCAGCGCCGCGACCTTCAATCTCAAGCCACGCGCGGCCGCAGTCGGGCCCCGTCGTTTCGCCGAGGTGGATCTCGTAACCGCTGACAGGCAGGTCCTTTGTCAGTGCCTTGCCAGTGACGCGGTGAAGTGTCTTGTCGTGAGACATTTCCGTTGTCACGTCTAACAGGCCAAGCCCGGGAACAGCACCTTTTACACCTTCGATGCCGTCTGGATCGCTGACGATCCGGCCAAGCATCTGATACCCGCCACACAGTCCCAGAACATGCCCGCCGCGGCGTACATGTGCAAAGAGGTCGGTGTCCCATCCTTCTGCGCGAAACGCGGCCAAGTCGCCGATTGTCGATTTGGAGCCTGGAAGGATGACTAGCGCGGCATCACCGGGCAGGGCGCGCCCCGGCTCGATAATCTCGACGGTAACGCCCGGTTCGGCAGACAATGGATCCAAGTCGTCAAAGTTCGAAATACGCGGCAGACGCGGGACCGCGATTTTCAGAGGGCCGCCCTTGGACGAGGTGATGTCCATCACATCCTCTGCCGGGAGGCGCCACGCATCGGGAAACCATGGCAACACGCCGAGCGCAGTCCATCCGGTATGGTCAGAAATTGCGGTCATGCCGTCGTCAAAGAGCGAAACATCCCCGCGAAACTTGTTGATAAGAAATCCCTTGATCCGATCACGATCTGACGGTGGCAAAATTGCGGATGTCCCCACCATCTGAGCGATCACGCCACCACGATCGATATCGCCAACCAAAACGACTGGCACACCCGCCGCTTCGGCAAAGCCCATATTCGCAATGTCGCCCGCCCTGAGGTTGATCTCAGCGGGGCTTCCCGCGCCTTCTAGAACGATAATCTCTGCTTCCCCCGCCAACCGGTGGAAGCTCTCGACTGCTGGCACCAGCAACTGTGGTTTGGCCTTAGCATAGTCCCGGGCCTTCAGCGTCGCGACACGTTTGCCCTGTACGATAACCTGTGCCCCTATATCTGTCTCGGGCTTCAGAAGGATCGGGTTCATATCCGTGTGGGCCGCAACGCCACAGGCCCGTGCCTGCAAAGCCTGCGCGCGTCCAATCTCACCACCATCCACGGTTACCGCAGCATTGTTGGACATATTCTGAGGTTTGAATGGTCTGACGCTCATGCCACGTCGGGTCAGCAGGCGACAGAGCCCAGCGACAATCATTGATTTGCCGACATTGGAACCGGCGCCTTGAATCATGATTGCTCTGGTCATTTAAACCATCCTCCCGCAGGCTGACCTGAGACGAATTTGAAGGGAAGTAAAGCGCCAATGAACACCCCCGCGCATCTGATATTTGGTGCCGCGGCTTTTGCCCGCCCGAATGACTGGAAGATCAACTGTGCGGCAATCCTGGGCGCCTTTGCTCCGGACGCATCCCTTTATGCGATGGCGGGTTGGCATCTGCGGGTCTTGGGTACGCCGCCCGAGGTGGTCTTTCGGGAGCTTTACTATTCCGATGCGTGGCAATCTGTATTTGCCGTAGACAACTCTTTCTTTGTCTGGGGCGCGCTTCTTGCATTGGCACTCTATTTCAGACGGTCAGCAGGTATCGCGTTCGCGGGGGCCGGGCTGCTTCATCTCGCGCTGGATTTCCCGCTTCATCATGATGATGGCCGGATGCACTTTTGGCCCGTGAGCACTTGGGTTTTTGAAAGTCCGGTCAGCTATTGGGACCGCGCACATTACGGCGACATCATTGGACCCATCGAAATTGCCGTGAGCTTGCTTCTGTTAGGATTGCTTTGGCGCCGCTTCCGCTCGGCGATTGCACGCGGGCTCCTTCTTCTGGCTGCTTGTTTTCAGATCGCACCCGTCTTTTTCTGGTTGTTGGTGTTCGACGGCTAAGCGTCGAAATGCCGTGCGGCCTTGGCGGCGCTTGACCATTGCCGGTGCATCCGGCAGCGTCCGACCATGTTTCCAATTCGCGATCACAACCCCTCCGAAAAGACGCCCTGGGTCACATATGCGTTGATCCTGGTGAACGTCGTCGTGTTCATCAGTTATTGGCCACTCTTCGATGATCCGCGTGAAATCAACATGTTCTTCGATCAATGGGCCATGCGGCCCGTCGAGGTGAGCAATGGCGAAGAGTACTACACGCTGGTGACGTCTATGTTTCTGCATGGCGGCATCATGCATTTGCTTGGCAACATGCTCTTTCTCTGGATTTTCGGAGACAATCTCGAAGAGCAGTTGGGCCATGTGACTTTTCTGGGCTTTTATCTGCTGAGCGGGCTCGGCGCAGATGTCTTCCAGCTTCTGTCCGATCCGGGCTCGGTCGTGCCGACGGTGGGCGCATCGGGTGCCATCGCCGGGGTGATGGGGGGATACCTTTTGCTATATCCCAAGGCCAAGGTCGATATCCTGCTGATCATCGTGATTGTCTTCAAGATCATCCCTGTGCCCGCATGGCTGATGCTGGGGCTTTGGTTTCTTCTGCAAGTTGTGCAAGGCGTCGTCGTCGATGGGAGTGGGGGCGGCGTTGCTCACTGGGCCCATGCAGGCGGGTTCATCGTTGGACTTCTTCTTATGATCCCCGTCTGGTTGAGACTTGGCGGGCCGATGTACTGGCAGCAGACGGACGGACATCCACCACATCCAGAGGCGCAATACACCTCATCAAACTTGCCCAAGGTGACGCGTCGAAGATGAGCGGTTCTGGTGCAGGTACGCGGCAGACAGCCAGCTGTCACTGTGGTGCGGTTGAGATTACCTTCACCATGAAAGACGATTGGTCAGACGCGCGCCGGTGCGATTGCAGCCTGTGTCGCCGCGTAAAGCCCGCCGCCCTGTCGTCAGACGTGGATGCGCTTGAGGTAATACGTGGGCAGGATACGCTGAAGCTTTACCAATTTGGCACGAAGACGGCGCGGCATTATTTCTGCGGCATCTGCGGGACCCACACACATCATCAGCGTCGGTCAAACCCGTCGGAGATGGGTGTCAATGTCGGCTGTATAGTGGGTGCTGACCCCCGGTCGGCCGGGGACGCGCTTTGGGTCGATGGCGTGCGCCATCCAAACGACCCGAAGTGATCACGCGCGCTCGGCGTATTCCATCGTCTCAGTGTTCACGATGATGTCTTCATCTTGGCCGACGAACGGGGGAACCATGACCTTCACGCCATTATCGAGAACCGCAGGCTTAAAGCTGTTGGCGGCCGTCTGGCCTTTCACCACAGGCTCGGTCTCAACCACTTTGCAGGTGACCTTCTGAGGCAACGTCGCGTTAAGCGCCTCGCTCTCATAATACTCAATCACCGCGATCATGCCATCCTGCAAGAATGGCCGCCGGTCACCGAGAATGTCAGCCGGAAGTTCGATCTGCTCATAGTTTTCCGTATCCATGAACGTCAGCATTCCGTCAGATTCATACAGAAATTGTTGGTCTTTCTGTTCAAGACGGACGCGTTCGACCTTATCTGCTGAGCGAAAGCGTTCGTTCAGCTTGGAACCATTGCGCAGGTTCTTGAGTTCTACTTGCGCAAATGCACCACCTTTGCCGGGTTTTACATGATCTACCTTCACAGCGGCCCAAAGTCCGCCGTTATGCTCCAAAACATTGCCTGGTTTGATCTCATTACCGTTGATTTTCGGCATTGTGGCATTTCCTTGACGAAAGGTTGAATGAAAGGTGCCGCATCCTATATATGGCACTCGTCGCCGCATCAAGACGACTAAATGCGGTAAACAAAAGGCGAAAGCTATGCAAATGGTGCATGGGTGGCATTCCGATAATGCAATGACGAATCGGAAGTTATGTGTCAGACAGGACGCCATGCCGAATACACAAGAGCAAAAACAAAGGATACGAAATGGCTGCTGATTTCGTTGATGGCAACGCATTCAACTTTGAACAGGGTCAACGCGCGCGAAAGCTTTTCGCCGCAGTTGTTTTGGCCGCGCTGGACGATGCTATTGCTGACGACAAGAAGTATGGAAATGGTCCTGAACAGATCGCACGATGGGCACGCTCTCGTGACGGCCGTGAGGTGCTGAGCTGTGCGGGAATCGATCCGAACGAGCGTGTCGTATCTGGCCTGATGGCGTTTGTGGGGAACGGTGTCCGCACGTCGGTTGCGCTGTCTCGCGAAGAAAGCGAACGTCGGAGCCAAGCCGAAGCCGCTTAAGTCAACTTATAGACCAAAGAAAAGCGCGTCCGCCCGGGCGCGTTTTTCTTTTTGAGCGTGTAGTTTTCAAAGGTAAGCGATTGGTGGTACCCGCGGCCGGACTTGAACCGGCACGGCCTTTCGGCCCAGGGATTTTAAGTCCCATGTGTCTACCATTCCACCACGCGGGCGCTGACGGTCAGCATATCGCGGCGAAAAGATGGGCGAAAGGTCAGAGATCGGTTTCACGGATGTCTGGCGCGGTTTTTTCCAACGGTTGTAATCGATGGCGTTCGGGCAACCACGGGTTCCGTATCAACGCTTCGCGCAGCGCGATCTGCCCTTCCTCCTTCCGGCCCAGTTGCAGCAGCGCAAGCGCGCGTCCAGACAAAGCACCAATATGATCGGGCGTTAGTTCCAGAGCGCGTTCGAGATCTGTCAAAGAGGCCGGATAATCCTGCCGAATAAAATGGACAAATGCGCGCTGATTATAGCCCTCGGCGTAATGGGGGCAGTAATCGATCAGTGTGTCGAAGTCTTCCATTGCGCCTGCGAAATTATAGGATGCGCGCCGCTCCATCCCGCGGCGCAGGATTTCCTGAGCGGTTTCGTTTGGCGCGGTGGTCCAGATCTCCCACATCTCATTGCTCAGATTGCGGGCCGTGTCCTCATCTGGCGCGGACGCCACCAGCTCCATCAACTCTATATGGCGCGCGCTGCGGTCTGGCAGTGGCGGACACTCGGCGAGAGCTGGCAAAGCCACCAGCACGAGAAATACTACTCTCATCATACAAGTGATCCTGACGGCACGGACCGTCAGGTCAAGTCACAAGCCGGTCAATCGCGGACCCCGGAAAAGCGCGCCTGCCATGTTTCGCGATCCTCGTCACTGATTTTCGCAAACAGCACATCGGGCACGGCGAACTCATGTCCTGCGGGCAAGGCCTCCAAAGCGGCTGCAACGTCGGTTGGCCATTCCATGTCCAGTGTATTTATGGCTGACAACATTTTTGCAGATGCGGTCGGGATGAAGGGCGCGGACAGGACGGCGTAGAAGCGGATCAGGTTCAGCGACAACCGGATTTGCGCGGCGGCGGTGTCTGGATCTTCCTTGAAGACCGCCCAAGGTGCGGCGGCCTGCAAGTATTCATTCCCCGCCACCCAGATTGCCCGTAGCGCCGTCGATGCCTTACGCACCTCCATACGGTCCATGCAGTCTTGGTAGGTCTTCAGTCCTTGGGTCAATGTGTCGATCAGCGCAGTTTCGGCCGGGCCATAAGTGCCGCCCTCGGGCACGACCTCCCCGAACTTGGAACGGCAGAATTTCGTGACGCGGCTGACAAAGTTGCCGAGGACATCGGCCAGATCTTTGTTCACCGAGGTTTGAAAGTTCTCCCACGTGAACTCGCTGTCAGAATTCTCAGGCGCGTGGCTCAGCAGCCACCAGCGCCAATAGTCCGCTGGCAGGATGTCCAACGCCTGATCCATAAAGATACCGCGCCCTTGAGAGGTCGAGAACTGCCCGCCATCGTAGTTCAGATAGTTGAACGACTTGATGTAATCCACCAGCTTCCAGGGTTCGCCGGACCCAAGAATGGTGGCCGGGAAACTCAGCGTATGAAACGGCACGTTGTCCTTGCCCATAAACTGAAGATAGCGCACGTCCTCGGCGCCTTTGTCCGTACGCCACCATCGCTGCCACGCCTCATCATCGAGACCCTTGGCGTCGGCCCATTCCTTCGTGGCCGCAATGTACTCAATCGGCGCATCGAACCAGACGTAGAAGACTTTGCCTTCCATGCCGGGCCAGTCTGCATTGCCCCTCTTGACGGGAACCCCCCAGTCAAGATCGCGGGTAATGCCCCGGTCCTGCAATCCGTCACCGTCGTGCAGCCATTTTTTGGCGATCGAGGTGGTCAGGATTGGCCAATCGCTCTTGGAGTTGATCCAGGTGTCCAGCTCGTCCTTCAGCTTGGACTGCCTGAGATAGAGATGCTTGGTTTCCCGCACTTCCAGATCGCTGGAGCCGCTGATTGCGCTGCGCGGATCGATCAAATCGGTTGGATCAAGCTGCTTGGTGCAGTTTTCGCATTGATCGCCGCGGGCTTTGTCGTAGCCGCAATTCGGGCAGGTGCCTTCGATGTAGCGGTCCGGCAAGAAGCGACCATCTGCATTGGAATAGACCTGCTTCTCGTTGACCTCTTCGATCAAACCGGCATCAGCGAGACGGCCTGCAAAATGCTGGGTGAGCGCGCGGTTCTGCGGGCTGGAGGAGCGACCGAAATGATCGAATGACAAGCCGAACTGATCCGCGATGTCTGCCTGAACTCCGTGCATTTCCGCGCAGAATTCCGCGATGGGCTTGCCCGCTTTGGCAGCGGCCAATTCCGCCGGTGTGCCATGTTCATCTGTGGCGCAGATGAACATGACCTCGTCGCCCCGCGCCCGGTGATAGCGGGCAAATAGATCCGCAGGCAGTTGAGAGCCTACGAGATTGCCCAAGTGCTTGATCCCGTTGATGTACGGAATTGCCGAGGTGATCAGGATACGTGCCATGTCTATGCGCCTTGTTCGTGTGGCGGCACCTTTAGCCCAAGGGGGCCGCTGCGACCAGTGGTGCTTTTCAGAGCGCTAGCGATGGTCCCTTTGACGCCGCAACAGACGTCCGATCAGGAAGGACGTGCGGGGGGCGTAAACGTAGGGGGTCCGCTCCGGAACAGTTTTCCGTGCGCGCATCCGCGTCAGTCCAAAGGCAACCAGAATGGCATGACCGACCGAGATCATCAGGAACAATGCATCAGGGCCGTAAAGCGCAATCAGTTGTGATGCGAGCAGGGGCGAGGCAATTGCACCCAGAGCGAAGAAGAACATGAGCGCGGCCGACAACTCGACCCGTTCTTCGGATGTAGCGAAGTCATGAGCGTGGGCGGCGGCGACAGAATAAATCGGGAAGGTCGTCAGACCAAAAAACCCTGCCGTCAACATCAGGGCCGTGGTACCTGAGCCCGCCAGAAGAACCGTTGTGCCGCACGAAACCATTGCGGCCACGGACATCCAGATCAACACCCAACGGCGGTCGTATTTATCCGCAAGCCATCCCGCGGGATATTGGGCCAGCGCCCCACCCAGCACGAAAGCTGCGAGAAAATAACCGATCTGGTCTGGCCTCAAACCTACCTCTTGGCCGTAGATGGGGCCTACCATTCGGAAGGCGGCACTTGTCAGCCCGGCGACGACAACTCCGGCGGTGGCGAGCGGCGACTTGGCTATAGAGATGGCAGGCCTCAGGCGCGGTGCGCTTGGCGTTGCTGGTTGCGACACACGTGTCAGCACCAGCGGCAAAAGCGAGGCGCAGCAAAAGAGGGCCAGCAGGTTGTAGGAGACATAGCTTGCCGGTTCCAGAAATCCGATCATCAGTTGCGCCACAAGCGACGCCCCCATGTCCACGACCCTGTAGCTTCCCATGGCGCGCCCTCGGGTCTCGTTTGTGACCTTGGCCTGCAGCCAACTTTCGACGACTGTGTAGCATCCGGCGATGCACATACCCGACGCGATGCGCATACCGGCCCAGGCCAGCGGATCGATCACCAGCATGTGGGCCAGCAAACCGATGGCCCCTGTCGCGGTGAACGCGGCAAATGCACGGGAATGGCCGATGGACCCCATCAGACGGGGCGCCCACCAGCAGCCGATGAAGAAGCCCAGGAAATGCGCTGACCCTAAAAGCCCAACCTCAGCAGTCGTAAATCCAAGGGCGAGACCCGACAGGGCATCCAACGGACCAACGCCGCCGGAACTCAGCTGCAACAGGACGACTGACAGAAAGAGGGCAGCAAAAGATATCAGCAAGCGCATGGGATTGGCCTTGGATTGGATACCGGCACCATTGCAGACTCCGCACCCTGAGCCAGTTGATTTTCGCCATCTCCATGTCGTTTCCGGTGCGCAGCAACATTTTCGGGTTGCCGTTGAGGCCGCGGGGAATACTCTCGCTCGAAATGCCGGACGTGAGGGACCTACGATGAAAATGATGAAACTGGGCCGGACGGATTTGACCGTCTCTCAATTGTGCCTTGGCTCGATGACATGGGGCACACAAACCGACGAAGCCGGGGGACATGCCCAGATTGATGCATGTCTGGACGCTGGCATCAACTTTCTCGATACGGCTGAAACCTATCCCGTCAATCCGATGACAGCGGAAGGCGCGGGGCGGACGGAGGAAATTATTGGCACGTGGCTTGCCAAGACAGGGCGCCGCGATGATGTTGTGATCGCGACAAAGGTCAGCGGTGCAGGAAACAAGAATATTCGCGACGGCGCGCCGATCAGTTCCGAGACGATCAAGGTGGCTGTCGAAGGCTCCCTGAAGCGGCTGCAGACGGATGTGATCGATCTCTACCAATTGCACTGGCCCAATCGGGGCAGCTACATGTTCCGGCAAAACTGGACCTATGATCCATCCGGTCAGGATCGGGCTTCGACGATTGCCCATATGGAAGATGTGTTGGGCGAGTTGCAGCGTCAGGTGGATGCCGGGCGCATCCGGCACTTCGGACTCAGCAATGAAAGCGCATGGGGAACGACGAAATGGCTCGAAATGGCAGAGAAAATGGACGCGCCGCGGGTTCAGTCGATCCAAAACGAGTATTCCTTGCTCTGTCGGCTCTACGATACCGATCTGGCAGAACTTTCGGTTAATGAAGATGTCGCGCTTCTGGCCTTCTCGCCGCTCGCAGCAGGCTACCTTTCCGGGAAATACCAGGGCGGTGCCGTGCCGGAAGGATCCCGAAAATCGATCAACGAAACGGTCGGCGGCAGGGCTTCTGATCGGGTCCTGAATGCGACGCAGGCATATCTGGATATAGCGGAAAAGCACGGGCTAGATCCGGTTCAGATGTCCTTGGCATGGTGTTGCCAGCGGCCGTTCGCGGCATTCCCGATTTTTGGTGCGACGACGATGCCGCAGCTTGAGAACATTTTGGCGGGCAAGGATCTGGTGCTGAACCAAGAGATTCTGGATGAGATCGACGCTGCCCACAAGGCGCACCCGATGCCATACTAACGCAGATACGAGTCAAAGAGGGGGGACAACGATGCCGATGAATATGAACCGTGAGGTCTTTATCACCTGCGCCGTCACGGGCTCTGCTCAAACCCAAGACAAGAGCCCTCATGTCCCCCGGTCACCAAAAGATATCGCAGACAGCGCTATAGAAGCGGCAAAAGCTGGCGCGGCGATTGTGCACTGTCATGTTCGGGATCCTGAGAGCGGGGCGCCGTCACGCAAACTCGAATACTACCGTGAGGTCACGAACCGCATCCGCGACAGTGACACCGACGTCGTTTTGAACCTGACCTGCGGGATGGGGGGGGACGTGTATTTTGGACCAGCGCACAAACCTTTGCCCTTGGACAGCCAGACCGATCTGGTCAGCACAGAGGAACGTCTCGCCCATGTGGCGGAGTGTCTGCCTGAGATTTGCACGCTTGATTGCGGTACGATGAACTTTGCCGAGAACGATTATGTGCTCACCAACACGCCGGGAATGTTGCGCGATATGGGGCGACGCATGGTCGAGTTGGGGGTCACACCCGAGATCGAGGTGTTTGATACAGGTCACCTCTGGTTCGCCAAGCAACTGGTGTCGGAAGGCGTACTTTCCGATCCGGCGCTGGTTCAGTTCTGCATGGGGGTGCCGTGGGGTGCGCCGGACGATCTGAATACGTTTCTGGCGCTAGCCAACAATGTGCCGGACCGCTGGACCTTCTCTGCGTTTGGTCTAGGGCGCCAACAGATGCCATATGTGGCGGCGGCCGTCTTGGCCGGGGGCAATGTGAGGGTTGGGCTCGAAGATAACCTGATGTTGGATCGAGGTGTACTGGCGACCAACGCTCAACTGGTGGAGCGTGCGGTCGATATTGTTGAACGTCTCGGCGCACGTGTTCTTAGCCCGGCAGAGGTTCGGGACAACCTGAAGCTGACGAAGCAGTCCGCCAGATGAGAGGGCTATATCTGCGCTTGATTGCTGCGTGTGTTGCCCTTGCGGCCTGTAGTCCTCCATCGGATCAGATCCTTCGCGACCCTGCGGCACCAATTGCGTCTATTGCTGAAGTGGATATCACGCGGTTGACCGGCGACTGGGTCGTGGTTGAAGCCTTTGAGAGCAGTGAAATAGGCGCCGTGGGCGATAAAGTCCGCTTGCTTCCACTTCGGACGGGCCAGTCGGGCGCAGAATATGGCTTGATCATCGGCGCCGAGACCGGGCGGGGGATGGAGTTTGCGCTCAACCGCGCGGCGTCCGGGCGGTTTGAGGAAAACCGGCTTGCATCGCGAAACGCGCGCGCATTCTGGGTTCTTTGGGTTGATACCGACTACCGCACGGCGGTTATCGGAACGCCTTCGGGCCGACATGGATGGGTGATGGATCGCGGGCAAGAGACCTCCCCGGACAGGCTGAAAGCCGCGCGGGACATCTTGGACTGGTACGGCTACGATCTGTCGCAGCTTTCGGGCCAACCGAGATGAGGCAAACCGCAGCGATCATCGGCGGTGGCGTGATAGGCGGCGGGTGGGCCGCACGATTTCTGTTGATGGGCTGGGATGTCCGGGTTTTTGATCCTGATCCCGATGCGGAGCGAAAGTTGGCAGCAGTTCTCGAAAATGCCCGCCGCGCATTGCCAAGCCTGTCGGACGTTGCACTGCCTGCAGAGGGCGCGCTCAGTTTTCATGAGACAATTTCTGACGCAGTCACTGGCGCTGATTGGATACAGGAAAGTGTTCCGGAAAGGCTGGAGCTCAAACACAAGACGTATCAGCGCATTCAGTCAGCCTGTGCGCCAGACGCAATCATTGGCTCGTCCACCTCCGGGTTCAAACCGTCCGAACTGCAGAACTGTACGTCACAGCCCGAACAGATTTTGGTCGCTCATCCGTTCAACCCGGTTTACCTGCTGCCATTGGTGGAATTGGTGCCCTCAGACCAAACCTCCGACAAAAGTATTGAGGTGGCCAAATCGGTTTTGACATCCATAGGGATGCATCCGCTGCACGTTCGCGCAGAGATCGATGCGCATATTGCAGATCGCCTGCTTGAAGCTGTCTGGCGCGAGGCGCTTTGGCTCGTCAGCGACGAAATCGCGACGACCGCAGAGATCGACGACGCCATTCGCTACGGGTTTGGATTGAGATGGGCGCAGATGGGGCTGTTTGAGACCTACCGGATCGCGGGCGGGGAAGCCGGGATGGCGCATTTCATCGCTCAGTTCGGTCCCGCTTTGAAATGGCCCTGGACGAAACTGATGGATGTCCCTGACCTCACGCCGGATCTGACCGAGAAGATCGCCATGCAATCCGACGCGCAATCTGGCGGCCACAGCATTCGTGATTTTGAACGGTTGCGCGACCGAAACCTCGTCGCGATCCTTAGGGCGTTGAAATCGCAGGACAGCGCGGCAGGCAAGCTGTTGAACGCTCAAGACAACGCGCGGATCAAACCGATTAAGGATATGACTCGTCCGTTTGTGACAGTCCAGCGCACCGTCCCGCTCGACTGGACTGACTACAACGGTCACATGAACGAAGCGCGCTATCTGCAGGCCTTTGGGGATGCAGCGGATCGGTTCATGGAACTGATCGGCTGCGACGCCGCCTACATCGCTTCGGGCGGCAGCTATTTCACCGCTGAGACCCATATCCGTCACCTGAACGAAGTCCATGCGGGGCAGGAAATTTCAGTCACCACCCACTGCCTGGGTGGCGCTGGCAAGACCATGCACCTTTTTCACCAGATGAGGTCAGGTGATCGCCTGCTGGCCACAGGTGAACACATGCTGATCCACGTCAGTCTGCAGACCCGGAAAGCAAGCCCACCGGCTCCGAAGATTGCGGAAACGCTTGCGCAGATAGCGGAAGGTCATGGCGCCTACGGACACCCGGACGGAATCGGCGCTGCCATCGGGAAACGGTGAATTTTTAGTCAGACCCGAATGCTGTCTTGTCAGGCGGTGGCTTTGTGATTAGCCTCTGCAAGATTTCGAAAAATTCGGGGAAGAACCAAGATGCGCGTGGGTCGCGTTGAATGGCCAACTGTGGGCCTTTTGACACTTTGCTACTTCGTTTGGGCCGTTGGGACGACAGTCTTCGTAGGGGTGCATCCGGCGATCGGCGTGATCGTAACCGGCGTGTCGATCACCCTCTATTCTTCACTGCAACACGAGATCATCCATGGTCATCCATTTGAAAACCAAGCGCTGAACGAAGCGCTGGTCTTTCCGTCCCTCAACCCCGCTATCCCTTATCAACGGTTCCGCGACACCCATCTGGCTCACCACAAGGATGCCAACCTGACGGACCCCTATGACGATCCAGAAAGCAACTATCTGGACCCCGGCCGGTGGGAGGTTTGTTCCCCCGCATTGAAGGCTCTCCTGTCGTTCAACAACACCCTTTCCGGACGAATGCTGATCGGCCCTCTGATTGGGCAGATCTTCTTTCTCTACGACGAGTTGCGGCTATTGCGAGCGGGAAGCCCAACGGTTTTGAAGGCGTGGTACCTTTGGGCCTTGGGTCTTGTTCCATTGATCCTCTGGCTCGGCTTAGTGGGGCAAATGGCAGTCTGGCACTACATTGCGGCGACTTACCTTGCCTTGGCTATCCTGCGCATCCGCACGTTTCTGGAACATCAGGCCCATGAAAAGAGCCGTGCGCGCAGCGTGATCATAGAGGATCGCGGCCTGCTGGCGCTTTTGTTCCTGAACAACAATTTCCATGTGGTCCACCATATGCATCCGCGGGTTCCATGGTACCGGCTGCCCGCGCTCTATCGCTCCAACAAGGGCCGGTATCTGCGGGTCAACAACGGCTACGTGTTCGAAAACTACTGGCAGATCATGCGGCGGCATTTCTTTCGGGCGAAAGACACTGTGCCCCATCCCTTATGGCGGCGGGGATAAATTGGTGACATAGCAGGCCATGCCCTTGTGGATTGCCGTCACGATTTTCGCTGCATTCATGCAGAACCTGCGTTTCATGCTGCAAAAGCACTTGAAAGCGACGCAGCTTTCGACAGCAGGTGCTACGTTTTCACGGTTTCTTTTTTCGAGCCCATTGGTTGCGGTGGGGCTGTTTGTTTATCTTCATTTCGCATCTCTTGATGTGCCGCCTCTGTTGGACGACTTCTGGCCTTTCGCGCTGACAGGGGGCCTCGCACAGATTATTGCGACGGCGTGCGTCGTAGCGCTCTTTGCAGAGCGGAATTTTGCAGTCGGCATTGTTTTCAAGAAGACCGAGGTGATCCTGACGGCGTTGATCGGTCTGGTCGTCCTGGGGGAGGGACTCTCTTCATTTGCCGTCGTCGCCATCGTGATCGGCTTTTTTGGCGTGCTGCTGCTGTCAGACCCTCCAAAAGGTGGCGCACGGTTCTTTAACAGGGCCACAGGATACGGATTGGCGGCGGGGTTCTTGTTCGGCGTATCTGCGATCGGCTATCGCGGGGCCGCCTTGGCGGTGATGTCAGACAATGTCTTTTTGCGCGCGGGTCTCACCCTTGCAATCGTGACGGCCTTTCAGACAATCGTCATGCTGGCGTGGCTCGTGTGGCGGGAACCGGGTCAGATATCGAAGGTCGTGACCTCTTGGCGGGTGTCTGGCTTTGTCGGTGTGACCTCGATGCTCGGGTCATTCGGCTGGTTCACGGCCTTCGCGCTTCAGAATGCGGCCTATGTCAAAGCCTTGGGGCAGGTGGAATTGATCTTCACCTTCTTGGGATCCTATTTCATTTTCAAAGAGCGCAGCACGCCGCGCGAGATTGCCGGTATTGCGCTGATCGTCGTGTCTATTCTGGTTCTCGTTGCGAGTTTCTGAAGCTTACACCTGAAATACGTCGGCGCTGTCTGGATGCCGTCTGCGCCATGCATTCACGTAGGGGCACAGAGGCACGATCTTGTGTCCGTTTTCCCGGGCGTCCTGTACCATAAATTCCGCGAGCTTGGAGGCAAAGCCTTGCCCCTCTACCTCTTTCGGAACCACCGTGTGATCGACGATGATCATGGTCGACGAGGTGACCGAAAAAGTCATCTCCGCCGCGCCATGATCCGTTTCCAGAACGTAGCGGCCATGACCGCCCTCGATCTCTTTGCGGACATCAGCCAACGATTGCGGCTTCCGTAGCGCTTTTCAATTCGTCCTCGCTCACGCCGTCCGCAGTCTCGACGATCTTGAGGCCGCCTTCAACCACATCGAGCACACCCAGATTGGTGATGATGCGATCCACCACACCTGTTCCAGTTAACGGCAGGGTGCAGGCTTTCAGAACCTTGCTGTCCCCGTGCTTGTTGGTGTGATCCATGACCACCACGACGCGTCCGACGCCCGCGACCAGGTCCATTGCACCGCCCATGCCTTTGACCAGCTTTCCGGGGATCATCCAGTTTGCGAGGTCGCCGTTCTCCGCCACTTCCATCGCCCCGAGGATGGCCATTGCGATCTTGCCGCCGCGGATCATACCGAAGCTTTGGGCGCTGTCGAAATAGCTGGTGCGATCCAGTTCCGTGATTGTCTGCTTGCCTGCATTGATCAGGTCCGGATCGATCTCGTCCTCGGTGGGGAACGGTCCCATGCCCAACATGCCGTTTTCAGATTGAAGCGTTACGTCAACGCCCTTCGGAATGTAATTGGAGACCAGCGTTGGAATGCCGATGCCCAGATTGACATACATGCCGTCTTCCAATTCCTGCGCTGCGCGGGCGGCCATCTGATTTCTGTCCCAAGCCATGGTCTTAGCCCTCCCTCACAGTGCGTTGTTCGATGCGTTTCTCGTGATCGCCCTGAATGATGCGGTGCACGTAGATGCCGGGCAGGTGGATCAGGTCAGGGTCGAGCGAACCGCGCGGGACAATCTCTTCGACTTCGGCCACGCACACCTTGCCGCAGCTTGCGGCAGGCGGGTTGAAGTTACGCGCGGTCTTGCGAAACACCAGATTGCCCGTGTCATCGGCTTTCCACGCTTTGACGATGGACAAGTCGGCGACGATCCCACGCTCGAGAATGTACGTCTTGCCATCGAAATCTTTGTGTTCCTTATCCTCGGCGATTTGTGTGCCGACCCCGGTCTGGGTGTAGAAGCCGGGAATGCCCGCGCCACCTGCGCGCATCCGCTCTGCGAGGGTGCCTTGCGGGTTGAACTCCAACTCAAGCTCGCCTGAAAGGTATTGTCGCATGAACTCGGCGTTTTCACCGACGTAGGAGCTGATCATCTTCTTGACCTGACGGGTCTGCAGAAGGACACCGAGACCGAAATCGTCCACGCCCGCATTGTTGGAGGCGACCGTTAGATCCTTTGTGCCTTTGGCTTTGATCGCATCGATCAGAAGCTCGGGAATACCGCACAGGCCAAAGCCTCCCGCTGCGATGAACATTCCGTCAAACAGAAGACCATCCAGCGCTTCTGTTGCGTTGCCGTAGATCTTTTTCATGACCCCTCCGCTGAACCTATGCGTCTCGTTTTCGCGTGCGCAGAAAAGAGAGTCAATGAAGCCCGCAGAAATTGGTGATCCGGACAAGTTAAGCAAATTGCGGCGCAAACCTGACCTTACGTGACTTTCGGTCTTGAAACTGACCGCTTAATTCACATCTAAACTAAAGAGTTCACTTTTATTTCTGATCTTTTTTGAACGACACACACATTTGAAGACCGCCGACAGGCACGCAAAATGATACCTGCAATCAATATTTTAAGCGATTTTAGCGCAGAAGACCTTCACTACTCTGATGGCAGCGTGGCGCCGCCTGTTTTTCAGAGCAGGCTAGCGCTAAACGGAATTATGCGTTTCGACTACATCGAAGGGGGCCCTGGCTACCGCGGTCCGCAATCCAGCTCAGCCCATACCTTGATCATGCCCGTTCAGGACACCCCCATCCGACTAACGATTGATCAGGACGGGTATCGTGAAAACGTCGTCTTCAAGCGAGACGATATTGCACTTGCGAAGGCTGGTTCCGTAACCGGGTGGAGGTGGCGCGACCACGCAAAGGTCATTCGAATACTCATTGATCCCGAGGGGCTTGCGGCATTCATGCGACGCGATCTGAAGATCGAGTTGCAGCGCAGTCGATTTGAAGGTCAGACACTTGTTCACGAGCCTGACCTACGCAGCGCGGCGGAACGGATGCGCTCCGCATTGGTAAGCCCTGACATCGGGTCTGATGTTGTCTTCGAGGCATTGGCGCGGGTGTTTTTGGTCCGCTTGGTCCAACGCGCTGCAGTCGTGCTGCGGACTTATGATGCTCGGCTTCAGGATTTTGATGTACGCAAATACGCCCGGCTTATCGCCTTTGTCGAAAAGAATATGTCGGCGAAGATAACGGTGCAGGACCTTGCATCAGAAATCGCGATGAGCCGAACCGCCTTGGCCCGGAAGTTCAAACTCAAGACCGGAAAGACACCCATGCAATTCGTCACCGAACTCAGGCTTGAGACGGCGGAGCAACTGCTGAGCGATGGTGATTTGTCATTGGCGGAAGTGTCGGTGGCCTGTGGATTCGCGGATCAGGCCCATTTCTCGCGCTGCTTCAAGAAAGTTCGCGGTTTTTCACCTGGGGCTTTCCGCAAAACACTGAGCCTAAAATGAAACAGGCCCCGGATGAGCGGGGCCTGGCTCTGACAGTCAGTCGTATCTGTCTATATACATTTTACCAAGCTCTTCCGGCGTGTAGTCATCCGGCGAGACGCCCAGCTCTTCAGCCAGTTGTCGATGTCCGATGCTGTCGCTACCGAGGGTGGTCATCTCGGGATCGCTGGGAACAATGATCCGCTCTTCCGTGCCCTCGCTTGAGAGAATGTCCGCGGCTTGTCCCACATCGCCGACGCTGCCACCGGGCGGTAGAAGTTGGGTTCCGTAGTTCTCGGCGGGGGAATCTTGCGCAAAGGCCGGTGCGGCAAGAGCGACCAGTGCTGCGCTGATCAATAGCTGTTTCATGATGTGTCCTTTCCAGTCTTGGGCGCAGTCGGGGAGGTATCTGCGCCTCGTGGAAAAGATGACAATTCTGGATCGTTTTTCCTTGAACGAGCGTCTCGAGCTTTTGAAGGATCGTACCTAAGTCGGTGTCCTACGTGGAAAACCCCTGAACCAGATCGTCGATCAGATTTTGATGCATTGCCTGCAATTTCGGACCCGGTTGTCGCTGTTCAAATGTTGCCGACAGGGGATCTTCTGCGGTAATGGCGCTGCCGGACATTTGCTGCAGCACGTGATGGCCGCAAAACGGAACATACACCTCCGAATATCCGCCTTCGTGGGCCATCATCAGCCGCCCGCCACAGAGATCATCTGCGGTTTCCATCACCATTTCGGTCATCGCCCGAAACGTCTCTGCCGTGGCCAGCATCCGGCCCAGGGGATCGATGGCCGCCGCATCAAAGCCACAGGCAATCACAATGACATCGGGGCGAAATTTCGCCAATGCCGGCAACACCAACCGCTCCATTGCGTCAATGTAAAGCGCGTGACCGCCGCCCGGTGGTAGTGGGATGTTCATGTTGAAGCCTTCGCCCACACCAACACCGCGATCCTCGGCGTCGCCGGTATCCATCGGGTAGTTGCGCTCCTGATGCAGTGAAATGGTCATGACATCGTCACGATCGTAGAAGATTGCCTCGGTCCCATTGCCATGGTGAACGTCCCAATCGACAATTGCCACACGTTCAGTCAACCGGTCCGCAAGAGCGGCTTCAACGGCAATCCCAAGATTCGAGAGCAAACAGAATCCGTTGGGGAAATCAGGCAGACAATGGTGCCCCGGCGGGCGGGACAGCGCATAGGCGTTCTTATGTTGACCGTTCAAAACTGAATACAAAGCCGTCTTGGACAACCCCGCAGACAGGGCGGCCAGCTCGAAACCGCCTTGGCCAAATGGCGTTCTCAGCCCGATTTCACCGCCACCGCTATCTGATAAGCTTTTGAACTTCTGCAAGAAACCTTCTGGGTGAACCCGTACAAGATCCTCCCATGAAACTTCCGTCGCCGTCCTGGCATCGAGGTCGTTGATCAGCCCGGTGACATCCAGAAGATTCTTGAGGCGGCGCTTGGTCTCCGGGCTTTCAGGCAGCCCGCCCGCCGCCAGGGGTTGCACCAGACCACCGACCGGCAACGTGAATGCATAGTTGCCGCCGCTATGCCAAAAGCAGCGCTCGTCCCAGAAAAAGCCGGTGCTCATTTCTTCCGCTCCAGCCGGTATGATCCCTCCGGCAGGTTAAGGGCGGCGGCGATGTCTTGCGCCTGCTGCATAGAGAAGGTGATCTTGTTGACCCGCTCGGTGTGAGGGTCGACCTGTTCCAGCGTGATGCAGTCGTCAAATGCCGCAATCGTGACATCGCCTTGCAAGTGTGGCGTGCCTTCATCCACCAGCGTGATCACCGTCGCATCAAATTCGTGTTCGATTGTGAACATTTTAAGGTCCCCGCGCTTATCTCTGCGACAGCAGACCAGCGCGCCGCGCAAAACGCAATCATCGGGCCACTGAAATGCCACTTTTCGGGGGTTCTGTTTTGCCAACCCGCTGGTATTCTGGGACAAACTGGAAGGATTGAGCATGAAGAAACTTTTGATCACTGCGGCGCTGCTTGGGTTGGTTGCCTGTGAGCCGGTAGAGGTGACAAGCCAGAGCCGTCCAAAGCCTGAAGCAACACCGACGGCAAAAGTCAAAAGCCCGCCACGCGTTTCATCTCGCACAGCAGCTGCAAACTTCAAAGCTGTCGTTGCCCGCGTGGAACCTGTGGCCGAGCAGGAATGCAAACGCCGGTCACCAAATCTTAACTGTGACTTCAAGATTGTAGTCGACAGCCGCAGGGGACAGCCGCCGAACGCGTTTCAAACCCTTGATAAAAAAGGCCGACCCATCATCGGTTTCACAAGCGCGCTGATTGCTGACGCACGTAACCGCGACGAGCTTGCATTCGTTCTGGGTCACGAAGCGGCGCATCATATCGAAAACCACCTTGCACTGCAGCGCCAGTCTGCAACGGCCGGTGCTGCGGTCGGTGCGATCCTTGCCGGGGCTTTGGGGGCAAATGCAGATATTGGACAGCGGATCGGTGGTACGGTTGGCGCACGCGCGTATTCAAAGCAGAACGAGCTTGAAGCCGACGCGCTTGGCACGGTGATCTCCAAACGGGCCGGATACGATCCCGTAAAAGGGGCACAGTTCTTTACGCGCATCCCTGATCCCGGCGATCGGTTCCTTGGAACCCACCCGCCCAATGCATCGCGGATTGAGACCGTTAGGCGGGTCAATTCACGCCTCTAAGGGGGCATTTCAACAAAAGTCTATGAACCCAAAGCCTTGAAAAGCGCTGTTTTTACAGCGCTTTTCGTCGTGCTCGCGAAGCGATGACGAAATGGTGAACTGAACGGTTCATTTGTGCACCAAGTCTGTGCTATATTGTCTATATGAAACGAGGGTCCAAACACTAAATACATTTTCATCAGCAACAGCGTAAGAACGCACAGGAGATCCGATATGGCTTCTAAAAATTTCAAGTTCTTGCCCGCCGTTAGCACAGCCCTGTTTGCCGGCATTCTCGCCCTGACATCGCTTCCCGCTGCGGCGGACGATCATATGGCCCGCTTTATTGAAGCGCCCACCAACTACGGTATTCAGACATTCGACGCACCAGGTCGCATTCTGTCTGCAACCTATGTTGACGATGTTTTGACCATTGATTTCGTCGTACCCGATCACAAGGGGGACCGTGTGGTTCAACTGATTGGCTCCCGCGTAGACGATTACAGCTACAAGGGCGAAGCGACAGGTACGGACAATGATGGGCGCAAAGTCAGCCTTCCGGTCAGCCTGAAGGTTGAACCCGATGGAACAATGCCTGTCACCATTGGAATGAATGGTCTGCAAGGGGTCCGCGGCGTTATCTATCCCATGGACTAGACAGAAGTTGGCGGGTGCGTTGTCTCAGCGCGCCCGTTTGCCCCACAAATCGTATTCACCGGCCTCATCGACAATAACCTCAACAAGGTCGCCGGGTTTCAAATCTTCGAAATCCTCGTCAATGAAGAGATTACCGTCAATCTCCGGCGCATCCGAGATCGTACGGCAGGTCGCGGCCTCCCCATCGACGTCGTCGACCAAAACCTGCATTCGGTGACCGACCTTCGCGGCGAGTTTCGCCGCTGAGATGGTCTGTGCCTTTTCCATGAACCGGTTCCAACGATCTTGTTTGATGTCCGCTGGGACGTGATCCGGCAGGGCGTTCGAGCGCGCGCCGTCGACATTTTCGTACTGAAAACAACCGACCCGATCGAGCTGCGCTTCGTCCAGCCAATCCAGCAGCGTCTGAAATTCGGCCTCTGTTTCGCCAGGGTATCCGACAATAAATGTCGATCGCAGCGTGATGTCAGGGCAAATGGCGCGCCACGCTTCAATCTCTTCCAGCGTTTTTGACCCCGCCGCGGGGCGCGCCATGCGCTTGAGCACATCCGGATGAGCATGCTGAAACGGGATGTCCAGATAAGGCAGAACCCCGTTTTCTGCATCCGCCATCAGCGGGATCAGTTCGCGCACATGGGGGTAGGGGTATACATAATGCAATCGAACCCAAGCACCCAACTGACCCAACTCCCGGGTCAAATCAGTGATGTGGCTGCGAACACTCCGGTCTTTCCACGGATTCTCATCGTACCGCCGATCCAACCCGTACGCCGACGTATCCTGAGAGATTACAAGAAGTTCTCGCACGCCCGCATCGACCAGCTTCTCGGCCTCCCGCAGGATGGCGTGGGCCGGACGAGACGCGAGTTTTCCCCGCATATCCGGAATAATGCAGAACTTGCATTTGTGATTACAGCCCTCTGATATCTTCAGATAGCTATAGTGACGTGGGGTCAGGGAAACGCCTGTTGCGGGCAGAAGATCAATGAACGGATCGGGGGCGGGGGGAACGGCTGTGTGGACTGCATCCAGCACCTGCTCATATTGGTGGGGGCCGGTCACTGCCAGAACGGACGGGTGCGTGCCGCGAATGTAATCCTCTTCGGCGCCGAGACAGCCGGTCACGATCACGCGCCCGTTTTCATTCAAAGCTTCCCCAATAGCATCAAGGCTTTCCGCCTTCGCGCTGTCGAGAAAGCCGCAGGTGTTTACGATAACCGCTTCCGCCCCCGCATAGTCCGGGCTGATCGCATATCCCTCAGCCCGCAGCCGCGTCAGAATGCGTTCGCTGTCGACAAGCGCCTTCGGGCAGCCAAGGGAGACCATGCCGATCTTGGGCTGCCCCGCGCGGGCATCTTCCCGTACGGTCGCATTGGCCAGATCAGGGCGGAGGTTTGGAGGGTTCGCAGTCATAGGCTGTGTTAACGCGCCTCTCTTGGCAAGGAAAGCCGCAGTCAGCCCCAAGACCGGTATGTGGCGTTAATATGGCGAATGATCCCGCTTCGGGAAACTAAGTGTTTCCAAGTAGTGCGTCATATCCAGTACCGCTTTCGTTCATGTTTCGTTAATAATGGCAAAAATACGGTCTTAGTTAAGGGTAACAAAATGGCACTCAAGCCACTTCTTCTCTCTCTCATGGTTGTGGGCGCTGGCGGTGCTGCGTCAGCGTCCACTATCGATTTCAACAGCTTTGCCCATAGCGATAACGTCACAAGCGTGATGTCATCCGACGGCCTTGTGTCCGCTAACGTGACAGCGTCCGGCGGGATCAATCAGGCGTGGGCGTTCAATACGAACCTGACAACGACACGCGACAATGATCTCGAAGGTCCGTTCGACAGCTTCAACGGTACCTCGCCCGACGGCTATGATGCTGGCAACGTTCTGATCATTCAGGAAAATTTGAACACCAGCGCGGATGACAATGCAGGCGGTGGGTCGATCACCTTCCAATTTGCCGAGGCGGTTACGCTTCTGGGGTTCGGTTTGTTCGATGACGCCGTTGTGACAATCACGTCCGTATCCGGCGGCACAACATTCACCGGATCGCTTCCTGTCCCTGCGGCAGACGGCAAGTACGACAATTTCGATGTCGGCTCGCTTTTCGAGAATGTCACTGACCTGACCTTCACACTTGATGGATCGGGCGCGATTGATGATCTGCGCTTTGCACTGACACCGATCCCGGTTCCTGCGGCGCTTCCAATGTTGCTGGCGGGTATCGGTGGTCTTGGACTGGTTGCGCGCCGCCGCGCGCGCCGCTGACACTAACCAACTGAGTCTGAGGGCCGTCCGTCGAAAGAGGGGCGGCCTTTTCTGTTCTGACATTGTGATCAACCGTCGCGGGTGCATCTCCTTGTAACGCGCCCTATCGCGTCGTAGCCTTTCACCATTGTTGAGAGAGGTTGCCGAATGCGCTGGATTCTGCGGATTGCCCTAACACTGCTGACGCTGGTTGTCGTCGTGATCGCCGCTTTGTTTCTGATCCCAACGGACCGGATCGCGCGCATCGCAGAAACCCAATTTGAAGAAGCAACGGGACGCGTTCTGACGATCACGGGGGATGTGTCCCCGACGCTCTATCCCCGTCTCGGCGTTGCTCTGGAAGGTGCCTCGATTCAGAACGCGGCTTGGTCTGAAGACGGACCAATGTTGCAAGCAGACCGTCTGGAGGTCGCGGTGGGCCTGTCTGCCCTCATGGGGGGCGCAATCGATGTGGAGGCCTTCACCGTTGATGGCCCGGTCATACGATTGCAGCGTCAACCGGATGGCAGCGCCAATTGGGATTTTCTGACCCAGATGGGCAGCAGCGAGGATACGAGCGATAGCGGGACACCCAACATCTCGGTTCCCAAGGCAACCATCACTAACGGGACTCTGATTTTTGATGACGCTGGCACGGCGTATCAGCTGGATAACGTCAATCTGACGCTGACCCTGCCGGACCTTGAAGGTATCGGCGAAATTGATCTGGCCGCCGAATTGCGTGGACAGGCGATAGAACTGGGCGGCACGATTGATGGGGTACAACAGCTTCTTGATGGCAGCGAGCGTTCGGTTGACCTTGAGCTTACGGCGGGTCGCACATCCGCAAGCTTCGATGGGATCGCCGGAATTGATCCGGTGCGGGTGAAAGGCCAAGTCACCGGGGACATTCAAGATCAAAACGCACTTTTTGCACTTCTGGGCCAAGAGGCTCCGATCATACCGCCCGGCTTGGGCCAGACTGTGAAGATGTCTGCTGAACTGACCATGACGCCCGACAACCAACTGTTTTTGCGTGGGGCTGATGTTCTTCTGGATCAAAACCGGCTGCAAGGCGACGTGGATCTTGCTTTGACGACGCCCCCGACAGTAAAGGCGCGTCTGACGGGCGATAGTCTCGATTTCTCGGCCATGAGTACGGACACAACCGAAGGTGACGGCGCCGCCAATGCAGGGGCGGGCGGCTGGTCCGACGCCCGTCTCGATGTGAGTGGCTTGAATGCCGTGAACGGTGATTTCAGCTTCAAGGCCAATGCTGTCGACCTTGGCTCTATCAAGCTGGGCCCGACCGATATGCAGGGATCGCTCGACAATTCCCGTCTGGTGTTGGACCTGAGCGGGGTCAGTGTGTTCAGCGGTCTTGTCTCGGGTCAATTTGTGGTCAACGGTCGCGGTGGCTTATCCGTCGGCGGTGATCTGAGCGCGTCCAACGTGGCCATGCAGCAGGTTCTGAACGATTTCGCGGGCTATGACAGACTTGTGGGCAATGCGTCCATGCGCCTGAAATTCTTAGGTGTTGGCGGGACCATGGACCAGATCATGAAGGGCCTGTCCGGCTCAGGATCGCTTGACGTAGGCGCGGGTGAGCTTCTGGGCCTGGATATCGCGGGTATGATCAAGAACCTCGACACCTCCTATCAAGGCAGCGGATCTAGGACGATTTTCGATGACATCACCGCCAGCTTCACGATTGCAGACGGTGTTCTGCGCAACAGGGATCTGAGCTTTATCGCGCCGCTTTTGACAGCTTCGGGTGCAGGCCAGCTGGATCTTGGCGCACAGACCATCGACTACCGGGTCGAGCCGGTGGCCCTTGGTGGCGCGCTTGAAGGTGGCATCCGGGTTCCAGTGCTGATCACCGGGCCGTGGGGCAACATCAAGTTCCGCCCTGATCTGGAAGGCTTGATCGATATGGAACTTGAAGAAGAGAAAGAACGGCTGAAGGCCAAAGCCAAAGAGAAAGAGCGTGAACTAAAAGCAAAGGCCGAGGCCAAGCTTCAGGAAGAGCTGGGCGTAAGAAGCCAAGACGGCGACAGCCTAGAGGATACGCTGAAGAAAGGTTTGGAAGAAAAGGCCAAGGAAGGCCTTTTCAAGCTCTTCGACTAGCGTTTGCGATCGCGGCGCGAGCTCATCGGCTGGAATGCGACGCCCACATGCGCTTCGCAGTAGGGTTTGCCTGACTGAACAGGCAGACCACAGAACCAGAAATCTTCTGTTGCCGGGTCGCCAACGGGCCATTTGCAGGTCCGTTCCGTCAGTTCCATCACGCTGAGTTTCTTGGCCTTCTTCTCGACCTCACGAACGGAGGCCAGCGCTTCGGGGCTGATCTCATTCGCAGATGGCTGAGGCGGCAAAGGCTGGCCTGCGGTCACCACAAGTTTCGGGCGTGGCATCACTTTGACCGGTGTGTTCGCTGGCTTGGGATCGCTCTCCGTTGCCACGACCTTGGGTTTTTCGGGCGCCTTTGGTTTTGCCGCGGGCTTTTCCTTGTCCGCCGTCTTTGCGGCGGTCGCTCCGCCAGAGCGGTTTGACAGACCCAGACGATGCACTTTTCCGATCACCGCATTGCGTGTCACGCCACCAAGCTCTTTGGCGATCTGCGAGGCGGATTTCCCCTCACCCCACATTTTTTTGAGAATTTCGACGCGATCATCGGTCCACGACATCTGCTTGCCCTTTCAAATGACAGACCGCCCGGGAATGCCGGGCGGCGCTGTGGAATGCTCCTAGTTTATGCACGCTGCGCGGTGGATACAAGCGCTCCGAGCGGGACGTGCGGTCGCGGGTGCCCTAGAAATTTCTGGACAGGCGTCGCTAAAGCGGTCAAAGGAGCAGCCATGATCAAATTCGAACACATTCTGCGACTTCGACGCCGACGCTGAGCCGGCTGCCTGATCTATCCGTGCGCGTGTCATGCGCACATCCCTTACATCAATTGACTTGGACCGGAACATCCTGAATATCCGGAGTTCCCATGCGTAAAGGAGTACGCACATGATCCCCGCCGTTTTGCCGACCTATTCCCGGGCGAAGATGACCTTTGAGACAGGGGAAGGCAGTTGGCTCATCGACCGAGACGGCACGCGATATCTCGACTTCGGGGGCGGTATTGCAGTGACGGCACTGGGTCACGCGCATCCCACACTCGTGAAAGTCCTGCAGGATCAGGCGGCAAAGCTCTGGCACACGTCGAACCTCTACCATATTCCCAATCAGGAAGCGCTGGCTGAAAAGCTGCGCGAGGCGACCTTTGCCGATACCATGTTTTTCACCAACTCCGGGGCGGAGGCGATGGAATGCGCAATCAAGATGGCGCGCAAGTATTGGTACGAGAAGGGTGAAACACAGCGCACCAACATCATCACGTTCTCCGGCTCATTCCATGGTCGGACCTTGGCCACGATCTCTGCCGCCGGGTCAGAGAAGCTTACGAAGGGGTTCGGACCGCTCCTGCCAGGGTTTATTCACTTGCCATTCGGTGATCATGAGGCACTGCGCGCGGCTATGGACGATACGATTGCGGCGGTGATTGTTGAACCCGTAATTGGCGAAGGCGGAATCATTCCTTTGCCGGATGCGTGCCTGAAAGGGTTGCGCGATCTTTGCGACGAAACCGGTGCCTTGATGATATGCGACGAGATTCAATGTGGCATGGGGCGAACGGGTAAGCTGTTTGCCCATGAATGGGCCGGTGTCACACCCGATATCATGGCAGTTGCCAAGGGCATCGGGAACGGCATCCCCTTGGGGGCATGCCTTGCCACGGAAGACGCAGCACGCGGTATGACGGCGGGAACCCATGGCTCCACCTATGGGGGTAATCCACTGGCCTGCGCGGTCGGGGCCGCGGTAGTGGAACTTATCAACACACCTGAGTTTTTGGGGGATGTCAGTCGCAAGGCAGGTCTTCTGCGTCAGAAACTGGAGGGCTTGGTTGCCTCGCACCCGGATGTGTTCGAAGGCGTACGCGGAACGGGCCTGATGCTGGGGCTGAAATGTAAGGCTGCCAACGCGGATGTTGTTGCCGCTGGGCATGGCGAGCATCTGCTGACCGTTATGGGCGGCGATAATGTCGTGCGGCTTTTGCCAGCGCTGAACATCAGCGACGACGAGCTAACCGAGGGCGTCGCACGGCTTGATGCGGCAGCCAAGACACTGGGATCTGCAGCATGACTCACTTCCTCGATATTCATAAAACAGCTCCCAAGGAACTCAGACGGATCATCGACACTGGTCGTGCCATCAAGGATCAGCGCAACGGTCGTCCGAAAGGTGCCCCTGATGACGATCAGGCCCTCAAAGATCACATGGTCGCTCTGATTTTCGAGAAACCTTCGACGCGGACCCGGGTCAGTTTTGACGTTGGCGTCCGTCAGATGGGTGGACAGACAATGGTCCTATCCGGTTCAGACATGCAACTGGGCCATGGCGAGACGATTGCTGACACCGCCCGCGTGCTGTCGCGCTATGTCGACCTGATCATGATCCGAACTTTTGAAGAGCAGACACTCTTGGAAATGGCGGAATACGCGACGGTGCCTGTGATCAATGGGCTGACAAACCGCACTCATCCCTGCCAGATCATGGCGGATATCATGACGTTCGAAGAACATCGCGGGCCCATCAAGGGCAAAAAAGTCGTGTGGTCCGGGGACGGCAACAACGTCTTTTCCAGCTTCGCTCACGCGGCGCAGCAGTTCGAATTCGATCTGGTGTTCACAGGCCCCGAAACCTTGGATCCCGAACACACCGTTCGCGACGGCGTCACCATAGAGCGAAACCCGGAACGAGCGGTGGACGGGGCAGATCTGGTCGTGACTGATACGTGGGTTTCCATGCACGACCCGCAATCGGCACGGGAACGGCGTCACAATCAACTCCGTCCCTACCAAGTCAACGCGGAGTTGATGGGACATGCCAATGACGACGCGCTATTTATGCATTGCCTGCCCGCGCACCGGGACGAAGAGGCGACATCAGAGATCATGGACGGCCCGCATTCGGTTATTTTCGATGAGGCTGAAAATCGGCTCCATGCGCAAAAAGCCATTATGCGCTGGTGTCTGGGGAAGTAAGACAAGGACTTAGAAATGATCGAAGAACCCAAGTTGATGCGCGTGGCCCGTGACATGCGCCGCCCATCGGCAGCGCAAATCTCTGCGCTGAAGGACGTGCCGACCGGCTATGTCGTCGATGCGATGCAGGGCGTCGGTGCATTGTCACCGGATATCAAAGCCATCGGCGACGGGCGGGATATCGACTGTGTTGCCTGTGGTCCAGCGCTGACGGCGGGCAATGCGCCGTCCGACATCATGGCGACGCTTTGTTCGTTGAAATTCATCCAGCCCGGTGATGTCGTTGTCGCTGCGTTTGGAGGATTTCAGGGCTGCGCGGCGGCGGGCGATCTGGTGACCGGTATGATGCACAATTCCGGGGCGGCCGGGTTCGTGACCGATGGTCCCATGCGCGACTATGATGGCATCGTCGACGTGGGGCTGCCATGCTGGTGTACCGGTCTCAACCCCAACTCCCCTTTCACGAACGGGCCCGGCCGGGTCGGACTGCCGGTGCAGATCGGCGGGCGCACCGTCGAAACCGGCGATATGATCGTCGCAGACAGGGACGGCGTGGTTGTGGTACCTTTTTCCCGCATCGCTGAGGTGATCGGTGCGTTGACGGATGTGCGGCAGGCCGAGTCCGATATGGAGGCCGAGGTCGAAACCGGGCTCAAGATCCCAGAGAGCATCGAAGCACTTTTGGCCAGCGAAAACACGGAATATGTCTGAGCGTCAGGTCATCTTCATGATTATGCAGGTGGTCGACCCGGTGGCATAGAGTTTGCCGTCATCGACACCTTTGATCCAGCCATTGGCGACGCCCGTGGATCGTCCGGCGTGCTCGACGGTGCCGGAGGCCACGATATCCATGCCTAGGGGAATGCTGCGGACAATATTCACCTTGTATTCCAGCGTCGTGTAAGCCGATCCCTTCGGGACAGTCGTCATCACGGCGCAGGCCATCGCGCTGTCCAGAAGGCTGCCGTACCAGCCGCCGTGAACAGTTCCCATAGGGTTTGTGTGCTGGAATTCGGGCGACCCACGAAATTCCACATGACCTTCCTGGACCATTGTGACGCGGTAATTTAAAAGTCCTGCGATAGGTGGTCCAGCCAATGCGCCCGAGGCCATGCCGTGCATAAACTCAAGCCCCGACATCGACAGCAAGGTCTCGCGGCTTGGCAATTCATCAGGCGATTTGGCTGCGTATTGGTTCGACATGAGGCACCCTTACTTGGTTTGCCGCGACGCTATGCGCGCGCGGCCAAAGGGGCAAGATATCACGCGACCTGAGATAGGGACGTGCGTTGTGTGATGCCAAGTGCAGTGCAGATATCGCGGGTCAGTTCCGGGCGATTGAGCGTATAAAAATGCAGATGCTCTACCCCACCTTCAACCAAATCGGCGCACAGTTCGCTTGCGATGGCGATAGACAGCAAATCCTCACGGTCGTCCCGCTGGGCCGCCGTATAGGCATCATCCAACCAACCGGGGATCTTGGTTCCGCAACGCTCGGCAAACCGGCGGGCCGATGTCCAGTTCTCGATTGGCAGGATACCGGGCAGGATGGGCTTGTCTATACCGGCCGCAACGCAGGCATCGCGGAAGCGGAAGAACGTATCGGCCTCGAAGAAAAACTGGGTGATCGCGGCGTCCGCGCCCGCATCAAGCTTGCGTTTCAGGTAGGCGATATCCGCTGACATATCCTGCGCATCGGGATGGATATCCGGATAAGCTCCCACGCGGATCGTGAAATCGCCGGTCTCTTTCAGCGCCTCAATCAGTTCGACGGAAGAAGTGAAGCCATCTTTGTGCGGTGTGAACGTGTCTGTCCCTTTAGGAGGATCACCGCGCAGGGCAACGATGTCACTGACCCCGGCTTTCTTGTAAGCCCTTGCGACCTCGAGGGTTTCGTCTCGGGACGCATCGACACAGGTCAGATGGGCGGCGACGGTCAATTCGCTGGATTTCTGGATCGCTTCCACAGCCTCGTGGGTAAGCTGCCGTGTCGTTCCCCCAGCCCCGTAGGTGACGGAGACAAATTCCGGCTCAAGCGGCGCCAAGGTTTGAACAGCATCCGAAAGCTTGAAGCTGGCCTCGACATTGCGAGGCGGGAAGAATTCAAAAGAAATGGCAGGCTTGGTCATCGGGACGCGCTCCGGCTAGACAATTGAGAACCTTGATCCTACACCCCGCATTATTTATCAAACTCATAACTCTCAAGATAAACATGAGAAGAATATGCATATAGAGTTTCGCCATCTGCGGACGGTCAAAGCCATTCACGAGGCAGGGGGGCTGGCCAAGGCTGCTGATCAACTCAATATCACACAGTCCGCGCTGAGCCACCAGATCAAAGGGCTGGAGGATCAGGCGGGCGTAGAGTTGTTCATCCGACGCTCCAAACCGATGAAATTGTCCTCGGCCGGGATGAAGTTGCTGAAGCTCGCCGACAAGATCCTACCCGAGATCGCGGCGCTTCAGGACGAGTTTACAGGGCTGCGCATGGGCAAAAGCGGCAGGTTGCACATCGCGATTGAATGCCACGCGTGCTTTGAATGGCTTTTTCCCGTTCTCGAAGGGTTCCGCAAAAGTTGGCCGGATGTGGATGTGGACATCCGCCCCGGCCTTAGCTTCGACGGTCTGCCTGCGCTTCTGAGAGAGGAGGTCGATCTTGTAGTGTCCTCCGATCCGGAGGATTTGGACGGCGTCGATTTCACCCCACTTTTCGACTACGAACCTGTGTTTGTGGCCTCCTCCCAGAACCCTTTGGCCCAGAAGCCCTATATAGATGCGGAAGACTTGCGGGATCAGATGCTGATCACCTATCCCGTGGACCGTCGTCGTCTTGACGTCTTCACCGAGCTTTTGACACCCGCGGGCGTGGAACCGCGCGGAACCCGCCAAGTGGAATTGACTGCAGTGATATTGCTGCTGGTTGCGTCAAACAGGGGTGTCGCGGTATTGCCCGATTGGGTGGTGAGAGAGGTGCGCTACAATTCTGATTATGTCACGCGACCACTGACGAAAGAGGGGCGCATCAAGCGTCTCTACGCGGCGACGCGCAGCGATGACACGACGAAACCGTTCATGTCCCACGTAATCCGGTTGGCCCGGACCGAGCCTGTCAAGCTGCAGCGGGCCTAGGTTTCGGGGGGCACCAGACGAGCCGTTTGCCGTTCCCGAGCCACGATGTAAAGACCTGACGCCATCGTGATCGTGATGCCAAGAAAGGCCAGCCCGTTTGGCCAATCCTGAAAGATCAGATAGCCGATCATCGTCGCAAAAGGGATCTCCAGATATTGCATTGGGGCCAGCGTGGCTGACGGGGCAAACCGCAACGACCACGTCATCAACAGATGCGCTAGCGTGCCGATGATGCCGATGGTTAAAAGAAGCGCGTAGTCGAGGCCCGACGGAAAGACGATGTCAAACATCGGCCATGATTGCGGTCCGGGAAGCAGATCCGGCAGCAGCAAAAGCACCCCCAGAAAGATCGTCGCGACGACCCCACTGACGGCTTGCAGGCTGATCGGGTCCACATCCTTTGCAATCTGCCGCGTCACCAGCATGAAAAGCGCAAAGACCACCGCGACCACAAGCGGCAAGAGGGCAGGCAGACCGACGGCGGCAAAGCTGGGCTGAATGACCAGAAGCGTTCCAATGAAGCCCACGCAGCAGGCGATCAGGCGGCGGGCACCGACTGTTTCGCCCAAAACATAGCGTCCCAAAAGAAGCATGATGAACGGCATCACGAAGGCAATGGCGACGGCATCGGCGAGGGGAAGGAACCGCAATGAGGTGAACATCGCCCCGATCCCGATGATATGCAGCCCTGTCCGGTAGAGCATCAGGCGAAATACACGCCTGTTCATTTTCAACGACCGGGCCGTCAGCCAGGCAAATGGGATCAGCAAGGCGGCCTGTACCCCGAAACGCGTCACCAGAAGCTGTCCCAACGGTATGGTTTCGCCCAGCACTTTGGCCAATGCGTCGCCCATCGGCGCCAGCACGCAAAATCCCAGCATCAGCAGGATACCCAGCATTGGCCTGTCTTGTCCCATGGCGGCACGCTAGGCGCGGCACGTGAAGGCTGCAATGGGTCTTTCCCTCATCCCGCGCGCCCGGTATACGCGCGGCCTGACATTCAGGAGCATCAGGCATGCAAGGCAGCGCGAATCTCAACATCATGGTCAAAGCCGCCCGCAAGGCGGGCCGCAGCCTCGTCAAAGACTTTCGGGAGGTCGAGAACCTGCAGGTGTCCATGAAAGGGGCCGGGGACTTTGTATCCCGCGCTGATCTGGCGGCGGAACAGATCATCCGCGAAGAGCTGACCGAAGCGCGCCCCAACTACGGCTGGGTGGGCGAAGAAAGCGAGCCTGTCGAGGGCACCGATCCGACACGCCGCTGGATTGTAGACCCCCTTGATGGAACGACCAATTTTCTACACGGAATGCCGCATTGGGCCATTTCGATTGCCTTGGAACATAAAGGCGAGATCGTTTCGGCGGTGGTTTATGATGCCGCAAAGGACGAGATGTTCTTTGCCGAAAAAGGCGCGGGGGCATGGCTGAACGACAGCCAGCGCTTGCGGGTGTCGGGTCGCAGCAAGATGATCGAAACCGTCTATGCCACAGGCTTGCCGTTCGGCGGACGCAAGTATTTGCCTGCTAGCCTGAAAGACCTCGCGAACCTCTTGCCGCAATGCGCCGGTGTGCGGCGGTGGGGCGCGGCAGCGCTTGACTTGGCTTACGTCGCCGCGGGCCGCTACGACGGCTATTGGGAGCGTGGGTTGAACATCTGGGACATTGCGGGCGGCGTACTTCTGGTAAAAGAGGCTGGCGGCTTGGTCGAACCCTTGCGCGAGGGTCAGAGCCTTCTGGAAGACGGTCACTTGATCGCTGCGAATAGCGAGATTTTTGACCAGTTCGCCAAGGTCATCCGCAGCACCGAGGCGGGCTGACCCGCTTCAATCAGCCGTCCAGCCGGCTGACGGTAACCCCATCCGCAGTCATGCCTGCGTCGGCCCGGTCAAAGCGCAGATAGGCCAAGCCTTGGCCGCCTGCTTGCGTGTAGACTGTCCCGACGGGTTTTCCGTCCCGCGTGATTGCCGTGCCCGCGGGCACCTCACCCTCCAGCGCCACGACCGCTAAGCCTTTGCGTAGTTCGGTCTTGTGCTTCATTCGGGCGGTGACTTCTTGTCCCACATAACAGCCTTTGCGGAAGTCGACGCCGTTCAGGCGCTCGAACCCCATCTCCAGAATGTAGCTTTCGTTCGGGATCAGTTCGATACCGCCTTCGGGAATGCCATGAGCCACCCGCAGCGCGTCCCAATTCACCTCGGGGCTCTCCGCGGCACCATAAAGCCGCCAACCCAAGTTCGGATCGCGCGGGTCTGTAAACGCCCCGTCCGGCGCGTCGCCAATACCGCATGTGACGGCAATGTCCGTTTTCTCGATTGTCACATCTGCCCGTAATTTGTAAAAGCCCAACCGCTTCTGAAGATCAGCGGCCAATGGTTCGGCCACATCAATGAGAATCCGGTCCTCGTCCGGGACCATGAAGAAATCCGCCAGATATTTGCCCTGCGCAGACAGAAGAGCTGCGTAAACCAGTCCGTCCTTCAGCTTGGCGACATCGTTTGTCACTAGGCCCTGAAGAAACTCTTCCCGATCCCCGCCACCAACGGCCAGTACAACCCGCTGCATCTCACCACTCCAATTCCTGCTCTTCATCACATATAGAGATCCGGACACCGAACAACAGGCCCCGGATCCACAACCATGAGCGCGCGCGTCTCGATTATAATTCCTACCCTGAACGCGGCGGACGCCTTGCCTGAGACGCTGGACAGTCTGTTGCCCGGCGTCGCGCAAGGGATTTTGCGGGAGGTCATCGTCTCGGACGGCGGCAGCACGGACACAACGCGTCAGATCGCCGACGATGCGGGCGCTGTCATAATTGAGGGCGCGGCAGGTCGCGGTGGGCAGATCGCGCGCGGCACATCCATGGCCAAAGCACCGTGGGTTCTGGTGCTTCACGCGGACAGCCATCTGCCGCCTGACTGGGTGGGAGCAGTGGCCGTTCATATGAATGAGCACAGCGGACAGGCCGCTGTCTTCCGCCTGACCTTCCGTGCAAAAGGGATATTGCCCGCAATCACAGCTGGATGGGCCAATCTGCGCACGCGGATCTTCCATCTACCCTACGGCGATCAAGGCTTGCTGATATCACGCGCAGTGTTGGATCAGATCGGGGGCTATCCGGATCAACCGTTGATGGAGGATGTCGCGGTTGCGCGCGCGCTCAAAGGACGACTTCGTCTTCTGGATGAAACCATCACGACCAGCGCCGAGCGTTATCAGCGCCGGGGGTGGACACGGCAAGGCGCGCGCAACATTCTCACACTTGCCCGATATCTGTGCGGCGCTTCGCCAGATCGGCTCGCCCGCATCTATCACAAACGGTGATATCCCGCTGCGCAAAGGATCGATTGACCCCTTGCCGCCTGCCGCATACCCCTAGGAAAATCGAAAACCGGAAGTACGCTTATGTCTCTCGCCCATGGTCGCCATACTCTTGCCATTCCCGGCCCCTCTGTCATGCCGGATCGGGTGCTGCAGGCCATGCATCGGGCCGCGCCAAACATATACACAGGCGAGTTGATCGACATGACCCACGGCCTTGTGCCGGACTTGAAAGCCGTGGCGAAAACCGACGGGCATGTGGCGATGTATATCGGCAATGGCCACGCCGCGTGGGAGGCCGCGCTGGCGAATGTGCTGGCCCCCGGCGATAAGGTTCTTGTTCCCGCTACGGGACAGTTCAGCCATGGCTGGGCGGAAATGGCGACGAAGCTTGGTATCGAGGTTGAGATCATCGATTTTGGCAAGCGGGACGTGGTTAACCCGGCGCGGGTCGAGGAAGCTCTGACCGCCGACAAAGCTCACGCTTTCAAAGCGGTGCTTCTGGTCCAAACCGACACCTCCACCAGCGCGAAGAGCGACCTCGCCGCCATTCGGAGGGCAATTGACGCGGCAGATCATCCCGCTTTGATGATGGTGGATAGCATCGCCTGTCTGGGCTGCGACGACATGCAGATGGATGCCTGGGGCGTCGATATCCTTGTGGCTGGATGCCAGAAGGGTCTGATGACCCCGCCCGGCATGGCATTCGTGTTTTTCAACGACAAGGCAGACGCCGCGCGGGACCGGATGACGCGCGTGTCCGGCTACTGGGATTGGAAGCCTCGGGCGAACCCTTCGTTTTACTATCAGATGCATTGCGGGACTGCGCCGACCCATCATCTTTATGGCTTGCGCGTCGCACTGGACATGATCCTCAAAGAGGAAGGTCTGGATCAGGTCCTCAAACGCCACGCTACGCTGGCCAGCGCTGTCTGGACCGCATTCGAGACGTGGGGGCAGGATGGCCCCATCGAGTTGAACATTACCGACCGCGCCAAGCGCAGCAACGCTGTGACATCCATCCGGATTGGCGCGCCCTACGGAACGCAACTGCGCGATTGGCTGACGGATCAGGCTGGCGTGACGCTTGGCATCGGCCTTGGCATGGCGCCGTCAGACGATCCAGCGTGGCATGGGTTTTTCCGGGTCGGGCACATGGGCCACCTCAACACGCACATGTTGATGGGCACACTCGGCAGCATCGAGGCCGGATTGACGGCGTTACAAATCCCCCATGGCAAAGGTGCACTGGCCGCCGCGGCTGAGGTGTGCGCCGCGGGCTAGGACGCCGCTCAGTCCCGTCTGGGAAGCCTGCCGATGAAAAGATGGGCGACAGCGCCGCTCAGGAGCGATGCCAGATATCCAAACGTCGCCCAGAGCGTGATGAACCCTATGAACAAAAGCACGCAGAGCATCCACAGGAACGGCTTGGTGTAATCTTCCACTTCACGGATAGGGCGGTGCGACATCGCAAATCTCCGACGGTTCGACCCAGACTAGCGTCGCTGACGGTGAAGGGAAATCACAATACCTCGCGTGCCTTGGCCAGGGCGGCCGGCAGCGCATTGTCAAAGGCACGCATTGCGTCGCCCGGTCCGCAACTGATGCGTATGGCCCGATCCTGAGGGGCGACAAATGGCATGCGGGCGAAAATTCCGCTTTTGGTCAACTCGGCCAAAACTGCGCGGGCGAACGTCCCGTCGAGACCGCAATCCATCGTCACAAAATTGGTGGCTGAGGGCAGGGCCGTCAGCCCGTTCGCGTCCGCAATCCGGTTCAATGCCTTGCGGGAAGTTTCGACCTGCCCGATCACCCATCGCAGGTGTGACTGGTCTTCGAGGGCTGCCAACGCCCCGGCTTGCGCGATCCGGTTGACGCCGAAATGGTTGCGTACCTTGTCGAAGGCTCGGATCAGCGGTGTCGCCCCCATTGCATACCCGACGCGTGCGCCCGCCATGCCATACGCCTTTGAAAACGTCCGCAGGCGAATGACCCTTGGATTGTCCGGCGCGATGTCGGGCGCGGTCTTTCGCGGGGCCAGTTCCACGTAGGCTTCGTCCAGCGCAAGCAGGCAGCCGTCGGGCAGGTCCTCGATCATTTTTTCCAATGCGGCCGCCGCGTGCCAACTGCCCATTGGGTTGTCTGGATTGGCAAGGTAGATGAGCTTGGCGTCCACCTCTTTTGCCTTCGAAACAAGGGCTTCTGGATCCTCGTGATCGCCCGCGTAGGGCACTTTGTGCAGTGTGCCGCCGAACCCCGCAACGTGGTAGTTGAAGGTCGGGTAGGCACCGTCTGACGTCACAACCGCATCGCCCGGTGCCACCAGCAGCCGCACGAGATAGCCCAGCAGACCGTCGATGCCCTCACCGATCACGATATGATCCGCTCCAATCCCGTAATGTGCCGCTAGCGCGTGGCGCAGATCGTAGGTCTCTGGGTCGCCGTATTTCCAGATATCCCGGCTCGCCCGTTGCATTGCGGCCAGCGCCTTGGGTGACGGCCCGAACAGGCTTTCATTTGCGCCCAGACGCGCGATAAATGGTGCGCCGCGTGTCCGTTCCTGTGTCTCAGGCCCGACAAACGGAACCGTGTCCGGCAGGGAGGCCGCCAGATCCGTCAACCGGGGGCCGGGACCGTTCGTCATGCGATCTCGGCCAGACGTGCCAATGCTGCGTTCAGCTTGGCTTCTTCCTCTTCCCGAGCGGCGAGGTTCGACTGCGCTTCCGCGACGACATCTTCGGGGGCACTTTCGATGAATTTGGGGTTGTTGAGACGTCCCCTCAGGCCACCCAATTCCTTGGCCAGCTTGCCTAAGGTCTTCTCCAGCCTCGCTTTTTCCTCGCCCACGTCGATGATATCGGCCAAGGGCAGGGCGAAGCTGCCACCCGCCACAGGCAAGGTGACGGATCCCTTCGGTGCGGTCCCTTCGGACACGCTGTCAATGCGGCTGAGTTTCAGGATCAGCGCTTCGTTGTTGGCAAAGGCACGTTGACCGGCGGCGTCCAGCTCGACCTGAACAAGCGGGATCTTCAGCCCCGCAGGCACGTGCATTTCCCCCCGCGCGGAGCGGACCGCGTCGATCAGCGAGATCACCCAGTTCATTTCGCGGTCGGCGTTTTCATCAACCAGATCAGAGGCTTGATAGGTTGGCCAATCGGTATGGGCCAGCATCTTGGCCCGGGTGGCCGTGGCGCCCCAAAGCTCTTCAGTGATGAAGGGCATGATAGGGTGCAGCAGGATCATGCACTGGTCCAGAACCCAGCCCATCGTCGCGCGGGTCTCGGCTTTGGTGGCCTCATCGCCGTCCATCAAAAGGGGCTTGGAGAACTCCACATACCAGTCGCAGACCTTGCCCCACACAAACGCATAAAGCGCGTTGGCGGCGTCGTTGAACCGGTAGCTGTCGAGCGCCTGATCGACCTCTTCCCGGATCTTCGCGGTTTCCCCGATGATCCATTTGTTGACCGTATTCTGGCAGTCGGACTTCAATCGGAATTCTGTCGGACTTTCGTCGGACCCCTCAGCCGGGTCGTAGACGCCGTTCATTTCCGCAAAGCGGACGGCATTCCACAGCTTGGTCCCGAAATTGCGGTAGCCCGCGATGCGCTGCGTCGACAGTTTCAGATCGCGGCCCATGGCGGCCATGGCGGTCAGCGTGAAGCGGACGGCATCAGCACCGTATTCGTCGATCAGCTCCAGCGGGTCGAGCACATTGCCGAGCGACTTGGACATCTTCTTGCCCTTCTCGTCCCGAACGAGCGCATGAACATAGACCGTGTCGAACGGCTTCTGACCGACCACGGCGTATTGCATCATCATCATCCGGGCGACCCAGAAGAAGATAATGTCAAAACCGGTGATCAGGACGTTCGTGGGGAAGTATTTCTGCAGTTCTGGCGTGTTTTCGGGCCAACCCAGAGTACCAATGGGCCAGAGGCCGGAGGAGAACCACGTGTCGAGGACGTCTGAGTCTTGACTAAGATAAACGCGGTTGACCTGACCGCCTCCATTCTCTTTAGCTGCCAAAATATCATATCGTGTGCTTTGACGTCCGATAGGCTCGTCTGTCTCAACGATCACCTCGACATTTTCACCATAGAACTCTTCAGCCTGAGACTTGGCCTGCTCGACGGTTGCAGCACAAAAATACTTAAACTCGCCGACGTCTTTATCTGATTCCAGATAGCCACCGGATGGAATATCCGGCCCATACCAAACCGGAATCCGGTGACCCCACCAGAGTTGGCGGCTGATGCACCAAGGCTCGATATTCTCCAGCCATTCGAAATAGACCCGTTTGTCCCGCTCGGGCAGGATCTGGGTCTCGCCGTTGCGCACGGCGTCCAAGGCGGGGCCGACGATCTTGTCGGTGTCGACGAACCACTGATCGGTCAGCATCGGCTCTATAATGACCTTCGAGCGGTCGCCGAAAGGCTGCATGATGGGTTTGGACTCAACCAGCGGGACCAGTTGATCGGCGCGGTCTTCGCCGCCTTCTTCCGGGGCCAGCGGCTTTTGCGGGGCTTTGCCCAAGCGGGGATCGGACGCTGGCACCATGACCGCCAAGCCCTCGGCGGTGATGTCTTCGATCACTCGGGTCCGCGCCTCAAACCGGTCAAGACCGCGTAACTCATCGGGGACCAGATTGATCGTGTCGGCCTCTGCCTCGCTGAGTTTCCGTTCGCCCCGTGCCACCGCCAGCGCGGTTTGCGCCGCGTCCGCGTAGGGCGCGCCGTCGTTGCGCATTGCCCCCTTGGTGTCCATCAGGCGGTACATCGGGATGCCGCCACGCTTGGCCACTTCGTAGTCGTTGAAGTCGTGGGCGCCAGTGATCTTGACCGCGCCGGACCCGAAATCGGGGTCCGGATACTGGTCCGTGATGATCGGGATCAGGCGGCGATGCTCTTTCGGTCCAACGGGAATTTCGCAGAGTTTTCCGACAATTGAGGCGTAGCGCTCATCGGACGGATGCACGGCCACCGCCCCGTCGCCCAGCATCGTTTCGGGCCGGGTTGTCGCGATGGAGATGTAGTCCCGCGTTTCCCGCAGGATGACGGTGCCGTCTTCGTCTTTTTCAACGTATTCGTAGGTCTCGCCGCCGGCCAACGGATACTTGAAATGCCACATGTGACCGGGCTGTTCGATGTTCTCGACCTCGAGGTTGGAGATTGCCGTTTCGAAATGCGGATCCCAGTTGACCAGCCGCTTGCCGCGGTAGATCAATCCCTTCTCATACATGTCAACGAACACCTTGGTCACCGCGTCGGGGAAGCTCCCGGACATGGTGAAGGCCTCGCGGGACCAGTCACAAGACGCCCCCAGCCGCTTGAGTTGGTTGATGATGGTTCCGCCGGATTGCGCTTTCCAATCCCAGACCTTTTCCAGAAACGCCTCGCGCCCCATCTCGCGACGGGTCGCGTTGGATTTGTCCTTCGCCAGTTCGCGCTCGACCACCATTTGTGTGGCGATGCCCGCGTGATCGGTGCCGGGCTGCCAGAGCGTGTCGTAGCCCTGCATGCGTTTCCAGCGGATCAGGATGTCCTGCAGCGTGTTGTTGAACGCATGCCCCATATGGAGGGAACCGGTGACGTTGGGCGGCGGGATCATGATGCAGAACGTCTCGGATTTGGCCGCATTTGCGCCCGCCACGAAGCATCCGGCCTTTTCCCATGCGTCATAGAGGCGGCGTTCGGCCGCGGCTGCATCAAAGGTCTTGTCCATCGCCATCGTGATCATCCTGCATGAAGTTGCAGGATCATCTAGCGAAGCGCGCGGCCAAGGAAAAGACCGGCGGCGGATTTAGGGGAAATTAGGAGGGCGTTTGGCTGCCTGCCGGGGTTTTCGTAGGGCCGGCGCTGCGCCATGGCAGCCGCGGTCTGCGCCGGGCGGCCTGACGGATGCGGACGCTGTCATGGACATGCTCGGACGGATCATGCCCCACCGGACGGGGCCAGCGGTGCCAGAACAGCTTGCTCCACCCTCTGAAGGTGCCGACGGAGGGGGCCATGGCGTCCTGCGGAAAGCGGTCTTTCCAGCCCGGTGGCAGGGTCAGACCGCAGCTTTCGGCCTTTTCCAGCATCCAGACCAGCGGGATGTTAGCCAGCGGACGCGCGGTTTCGACGCCCAAAAGGTGACCGCCCACATCCCCATGGGTGCCGGGAAACCAGACCTGTTCCAGATGGCCGTCAAAGTCATCTTTCGTGTTCCAGAGAACTGGCGCGAAGGCCTGCCGCGGCTCGTTGAAGGCGAGCGCGTGATAGCCGTGCTGGACGCTGGGGCCAAGTTGATGGTCATGGAAGGCGTGTTCGGCGGGCGACAGATGCCAGAGTATCGGTAAGCGGACCCCTAATGCGCGCACGGTGTCCCAGACGCCGATCATCTGGATCGGTGCGCTGTCATGGCAATGGGCGGCGCGAAAGGTTTGGGCGATATCGCTGTCGGGGTCGCGGCGGTAGTGCCGCCAGGCCTGCCGGACGTTGCGCTCGGTCGCGCAATCACCCTTCAAAAGGCCGACCCGGTCGATGACCCCCGCAAGGGACCGGACTGCATAGGCGCCGCGCGAAAACCCGAAGAGAAAGATCCGGTCGCCGGGCCGGTACCGCGAGGCGATGAAGCCGTAGGCATTGCGGATCTGCTGGTTGATGCCGACGCCTGCCATCACATCTATGGCGCGCCGGAACCCGCGCCACTGGATGCCCTGTTCATATTTCAGGGAGACAGCGGCATTGGGCGCAACTTCGCTGAGCAGCTTGAAGGTGATGCCTGCGTTGGTTTCGAACCCGACCTCAAGGCTGGACATGGTGCCGTCGAGAATGACCACGTGGGTCACAGGGCCACGGGTCGGTTTTGCGAGGACCGATTTGGGCGCGGGGCCGAAGCCGACAAGGCGTTTGAGACGGTCTGACATGGGCAAAGGCTGCCCAAAAAACCTTCCTATCACCTTAGACCACCGCACGGTCGACACCTCGTCTTAACTCTTTAGCGCACCCACCAACTTATGATCCTGCCCAACCTCTTGCCAGTCAAAGGATTTCACAGGGAGGTTAAGAAACATTTCAGGCCGAAACATAAATATTCACTCGGCGGCCATCTGCTTTTCATTGAGCCAAGACCAGACGCGCATTGGCGTGAAGGGCATGTCGACGTGACGCACGCCACTGTCCCAGACCGCATCCAGCGCCGCATTTGCAACTGCCGCCAGCGCACCCACGGTGCCTGCCTCGCCGCAACCTTTCATGCCCAGAACATTGGCCGTCGAGGGCACAGGTTCGGAGTAGAAGGCGATGAACGGCATCTCCAGCGCGCGGGGGATGCCGTAATCCATGAAGGTGGCAGTCAGAAGCTGGCCATCTTCGTCATAGACCACATGCTCGCTGATTGCTTGGCCGATACCTTGAACGACACCGCCGTGGACCTGGCCCTCGGCCAGAACCGGGTTCATCAGGTTGCCCAGATCATCGACCACCGTGTACTTGACGACCTGCGTGACGCCGGTGTCGGGATCAATCTCAAGCTCCGCCACATGGCAGCCATTGGGGAAGCTGCGACCGGGCAGGGTGGTCGTCTCTGAGGTGGTCAGCAGATCGGCCTCGCCGGCCTCTCGTGCCAGATCCGCGGCCTCGATCAGGGTCATCACCGTGTTGGATCCGTCGGCCCGGAAGGCACCGTCTTCGAAGGCCACCTCGGGCACACCCAACTGGTCGGCCACGAACGGCTTGAACCGGTCCACGATGGCCTCGGCGGTGCCTTTGATGGCCGTGCCCTGCGTCGTCACCGAGCGGGACCCGCCTGTGCCGCCACCTTTGGCGATCAGGTCGCTGTCGCCCTGTACCACGTCGATCACATCCAGCGGGATGCCGGAATATTCGTGCAGAAGCTGTGGGTAGACGGTCTCGTGCCCCTGACCGTTGGATTGCGTCCCCACAAACAGCTGTACGCGGCCCTCATCGGTGAATGACACCTTCGCTGTCTCCGATGGATCGCCAAGAATGCTTTCGATGTAATAGCAAACACCCAGCCCGCGCAGCTTGCCTGCGGCTTTCGAGCTTTCCTTACGCGCGGCGAACCCCGCGATGTCGGCTTCCTGCTCGGCGCGTTTGAGAACTTTGTGGAAATCGCCCACGTCGTACAGCTCGCCCGTGACGCTGGTATAGGGGAACTGGTCGGCGGGGATGAAGTTCTTGCGCCGCAGGTCCAGCGCATCGACCCCCAAAACCCGTGCGGCGTGGTCAATTGCGCGCTCCAGCACGTAGATCGCCTCGGGCCGCCCGGCGCCGCGATAGGCATCGACCTGCGTCGTGTTTGTGTAGATGCCCCGGTTGCGGAACCATGCGATCTGCACGTCATAGGTGCCCATCAAAACCTTGGCCGCCAGCTCCGACTGAATGAACTGAGCATAGCCCGAGTTATAGGCGCCGAGATTGCAGGTCGTGTCCACCCGGTAGGCGGTGATCTTGTGATTGGCGTCAAACGCGAGTTCCGCCGTTGAATAGAGATCGCGCCCACCATTGTCCGACAGCATGCTTTCTGTTCGTTCCGCCTGCCAGCGCACAGGCTTGTTCACGGCGCGGGCCGCATGGGCGATCACGAAATACTCGGGGTAGTCCATGGACTTCATGCCAAAGCCGCCGCCCACGTCTGGGTTGGTGACGCGCACATCCTCGGGGCTCAGCCCCAAGGCACGGGACACGGACGCCTTGAAACCCCAGACCCCTTGGCCCGAAAACGCCACGTGCAGCCGACCGTCCTGCATTTCCGCGAAACATCCGCGCGGCTCCATCGAGTTTGCGATGATCCGGTTGTCGGCAATCTCAAGGCGCGTGGTGTAGGCTGCGCTGTCAAACGCCTTGGCGGTCGCATCCTCGTCACCCGTGGCCCAGTCATAGGCGACGTTGCCGGGGGCCTCCGCGTGAATTTCCGGACCGCCCTCGGCCACGTCGACCTTGGCGTCCAGATCATCCGCGTCGAGCAGGATCAGATCGGCGGCATCGCGCGCCTGCGCCATGGTTTCTGCGACGACGACGGCCACCGCCTCGCCCACGAAGCGCACGCGACCTTCAGCCAACAGCGGGCGGCGCGGCGCGGCGCCCTTGGTGCCGTCGCGGTTCTGGATGATCGACGCACCCATGCCGTTCTTGATGCCTGCCTCTTTCAGCGTTTCGGCGGTCAGCACCATATGAACGCCCTCGGCCTCTGCCGCGTCGGACACATCCAGTTCGGTGATATCTCCGTGGGCTACCGAAGAGCGGAGGACATAGGCATGCAGCGCGCCTTCGGGGGCGATATCGTCCAGATATTGACCACCGCCGGTCAGAAACCGCGTGTCTTCCAGCCGCTTGATCGGTTGGGATGTGCCGAATTTCGCCATGGGTCAGGCCTCCTGTACAGGTTTGAGGGGACACTAGCCGGAAAGACAGCGCTGTCCAGAGCGCGCGTCTGCGGCGTTTCGACAAAATGACCTTGCCCGGTCGAAGACGCCCTTTGGTGGGTTATTTGCGGCGTTTCGCGCGCAGGGTCGGATCGGCGGCGGTCGGATCTTCGGGCCACGGATGCTTTGGATAGCGCCCGCGCATGTCTTTGCGCACATCGTCATAGGAAGACGCCCAGAATCCCGGCAGATCGCGGGTCACCTGAACCGGGCGGCCTGCGGGCGACAGAAGCGTGACCTTCAGGGGCGTGCCGCCTACGGTGGGGTGGGTGGTTTCGCCGAAGAGCTCTTGCAGGCGGACCGAGATCTCAGGAACTTCGCCGCTGTAATCGACAGCGACCTTGCGGCCCAAGGGCGTCTCGAAACTGGGCGGTGCGAGACGGTCGAGCGTTTGCTGCCCATCCCACCCAAGGGCGGTTTGTAAAGCCGTCAGAAGCGGCGCGGTTTTCAGATCCGCTGCCGTTTTCAGGCCGCCGAGGTAGGGCGCGAGCCAAGTGTTCAGGTCGTCGAGCAAGGCTGGGTCCGACCAGTCCGGTATGCCGGGGGTTCCGAACAACAGCCGGACTCGCGCCCTCAACAACCGGGCGGGCTTTGTCCAGTTGAGCGCATCCAGCCCCAGGTCCCGCACCCCGTCGATCAGGGCTTCGGTCACGGCATCCTCCGGCGCGTCTTTCCAGGACCGATCCGACAGGATCAGCGCCCCAAGCCGTTCCTGCTGGCGGGCCAGAACCCGCTTGTCGCGGCGCGACCAGTCGCATGTGGTCACCCGTTCGATCTGATCGGCGTAGAGATCGCGGATCTCGCTTTCGGTGATCTGTGCCGCCAGCCGTATTTTGGTGTCGCGCCCGTCCCCGTCCAGATCGGCGGCCACAAGAGCGCGCGCGCCGGACAACGCGTCCCCGTCAGTCAGTTGCGCGCCGCGCCCGCCCGAGAGCAGATAACGCGGCGCCTCCCCGCTGCGCCGGAGGCCGATGCGGTCCGGGTAAGCCAGTGCCGTCATCTCGCCCAGCGACCGTGCGGGCCCCTTGGCCCATTTGGCGAGCCGCTTCGCCTCGGCCTTGATACGGGCGCGGGCTTTTGCATCCCCGGTGTTGTCCTGAAGGGCGCGCATGCGCAGGGCCAGATCCGCCCCCGCGCTGCGACCCAAAAGGTCCCGATCCGACAGCAAAGCGGCCAGCTGGGCGGCGTCTGGACCGGCGTGCGCCAGCATATGTGCCAATCGCGGATGCACTGGCATCGCGGCAATTGTCTTTCCGTGATCCGTCAGCCGCCCCGCAGCATCCAACGCCCCCAATCGCTGGAGCAGCGCCCGCGCATTGGCAAATGCGCCTTCGGGCGGCGGCGTCAGGAAGGCCAGATCATCGGGTGCGGCGCCCCACAGACACAGCTCCAAGGCGAGCCCCGCCAGATCGGCGGCCTCGATCTCGGCGGGGGGGAAGGCGGGCAGGGCGCCTTCTTCGGCCTTGGCCCATAGCCTGTAGCATATACCCTTGGCCACACGACCCGCGCGGCCCCGGCGCTGATCGGCCTCGGCGCGGCTGACCCGTTCGGTGATCAGTCGCGACAGGCCCGCCCCCGGATCATAACGCGCGCGGCGTGCCCGCCCGCCATCCACGACGACCCGCACATCCTCGATCGTCAGTGAGGTTTCAGCGATGGACGTGGCCAGCACGACCTTGCGACCGGTCTGCGCAGGGGCGATGGCCGCGCGTTGTTCGGCAAAGGGTAGGGCGCCGTAAAGAGGGCGTATCTGCACGCCGTCTGGCAGGGTCAGCGCGTTGGCGACGCGCCGGATCTCCCCCTCACCGGGCAAAAACACTAGAACGCCGCCAGAGGTTTCGGCCAGGGCTTGCTGGATCAGGTCGCTCATGGCCCGCTCAAACCAGATGCCTGCCGCAAGCGGGCGTGGCAACCATCGGGTCTCGACCGGGAACGCACGACCTTCCGAGGTGATCACCGGCGCATCGTCCAGCATCCGGGCCACCGGGGCCGCGTCCAGCGTGGCGGACATGACGAGCACGTTCAGATCATCCCTGAGCGCGCCGCGCACCTCCCACACAAGGGCAAGGCCCAGATCACCATTCAGGGAGCGCTCGTGAAACTCGTCGAACACGACCGTGCCGACACCCTCCAGCGCGGGATCGCTCTGGATCATGCGTGTCAGAATGCCTTCCGTGATCACCTCGATCCGGGTAGTCCTGCTGATCTTGGTCTCACCCCGCATCCGGTAGCCCACGGTTTGCCCGACGGGTTCGCCCAGCATTGCGGCCATCCGTTCGGCGGCAGCGCGGGCGGCCAGACGCCGCGGCTCCAGCATCAGGATGCGGCCTGTTATGCCCCGCTCCAGCAGTGCCAGCGGCACGCGGGTGGTTTTCCCGGCACCGGGCGGGGCCTGCAGCACCGCAACGCCGCCCGCACGGAGCGCCTGCCAGAGATCTTCCAGAACTGGTTCGATGGGCAGGGCGTCGGTCATGGATCCTCGGACGGCATAAAAAGCAAGGGCTGTGCGGGCCGCAAAACATTGCAATCCGCCGCAAGCGCGCACCATAAAGCGCAAACCTGTCCAAGGACGAGAGGGTGATGACAGAAAATCCTCAGACAACCGATGAGATTACCGATCTCGCCGACCGGATCCGCGCGGGCGAGCGGCGCGGACTTGCGCGCGGGATCACCCTGGTCGAAAGCACTCGCGCCGATCACCGGGCGCAGGCACATGCGCTAGTGGATCTGTTGGCGCGTGACGGCAAGCAGGCCCTGCGGATCGGTCTGTCCGGTACCCCCGGCGTCGGCAAATCGACCTTTATCGAGGCCTTCGGTCTGCATCTGACGGCCCAAGGGCTGCGTGTCGCGGTGCTGGCGGTTGACCCGAGTTCCACCCGCTCGGGCGGGTCGATCCTTGGGGACAAGACGCGGATGGAGCGGTTGTCCCGCGATCCCGGTGCCTTCATCCGGCCGTCGCCATCCCAAACCCAGCTGGGCGGTGTCGCCCGAAGGTCCCGCGAGGCGATTGTTCTGTGCGAGGCCGCAGGGTTTGACGTGGTGCTGATCGAGACCGTGGGCGTCGGCCAGTCCGAAACCATGGTGGCCGAGATGGCTGATCTGTTCGTGCTGCTGCTGGCCCCGGCTGGCGGCGATGAGTTGCAGGGCGTCAAGCGCGGCATCATGGAGATTGCCGATCTCATCCTGATCAACAAGGCCGATGGTGATCTGAAAGCTGCCGCCACCCGGACCGAGGCGGATTATGCGGGCGCGCTTCACCTTTTGCGCAAACGTCCCCAGGACCCCGAGGGTTTCCCCAAGGCGCGCGCCGTGTCTGCGCTGTCAGGCACCGGCCTGTCCGAGGCGTGGGACGACATGCAGACCTTAACCCACTGGCGCAAGGATCATGGCCATTGGGACGCCACCCGCACGGCTCAATCCGGTCATTGGTTTCAGGAGGCCGTGCGCCAGGGGATGCTTGATCATCTGCGGTCTGACGCAGGGCTGCGCGACCAGATGGCAGCGTCCGCGCGGGCTGTTGAAGCGGGCGAAACCTCCCCCGATGCGGCGGCGGCGGCCCTTCTGTCGAAGCTCTTTTGAGCGGGCAGGTCCGGCGCGCACTGCTCACCACGGTCAAAACTGCGCGGAAAAGGCCTATTGCAGCCTTGACGACACAGGAATCTCTGCGTATTGCGAGCGCTCAGATTTCAGACATCGCCCGCGAGGCGGGTCATCACGTTATACATCCGGAAGGAAATCAGAAATGTCGCGCGTCTGTGAATTCACTGGCAAAGGGCCGATGACAGGTAACAATGTCAGCCACGCCAACAACAAGACCAAGCGTCGCTTTCTGCCCAACCTGAACGATGTCACCCTGACATCCGACACACTGGGCCGGTCCTTCAAGTTTCGCATTTCTGCTGCTGCCCTGCGCACGGTCGATCACCGCGGTGGGCTTGACGGGTTCATGGCAAAGGCCAAGGACACCGAGCTTTCCACGAAAGCCCAGAAGGTCAAGAAAGACATCGCAAAAGCACAGGCCGAGGTCGCTGCAACAGCCTGACCCGATCTGCCTTCAAAGTTCAGAAAGCCGCGCCCGACCATCGGACGCGGCTTTTCTTTTGTCGTAAGCTGGGGACGGCTTTGTGACTTGGCACGGGCGTTCACACCGCATATCTGTCGGGACGCTATGACGATCCGCGCCCTCCTTCAGGCAGCCTTGTGTCTGCTTCTGATCACCACCTCCGGAACATTGGCTGCTGTCAATGCCGGGCACGGCGGGGACCATGCCGTGATCTGCGCCGGTGGCACCTCCGTCATGGTGCAGATCGGTCCCGACGGTCAGCCCGTCGAGATCGAGATGGTCTGCCCCGATTGCCTGCTGGCGGCGGCGGATCTGCCAAATGCGATCTTGTCCGGTCTGCTTGCCCCGAATGTCATCACGACGCTGGTCGCATGGCCCGTTGTCGTGGGCACGCCAAGCCAGACGACTGCCAGTGCCTTTGCCCGTGGCCCGCCCAAGATGTCGACCCTCTGACATCCCACGGAAGACCCACATCAAAGGACAACACCCATGTTTCTTAAATCACTGGCGCTTGCCGCCTCCGTTTCGCTTGCCGCACTGCCGGGCCTTGCTGCCGATCAGATGATCATGGTCGACGATGCCTATGCGCGTGCCTCGACGCCCTCTGCCAAATCCGGCGCTGCTTTCATGCAGATCATGAATATGGGCGAGACCGAGGACAGGCTGATCGCCGCCTCGACAGATGCAGCCATCCGCGCCGAGCTTCACACCCATCAAGAGGCCAGCAATGGCGTCATGCGCATGATCCACGTGGAAGAGGGTTTCGTGATTCCCGCAGGCGAAAGCCTGAGCCTGCAGCGGGGTGGAAACCACGTCATGCTAATCGGACTTTCGGATCCGTTGGAGCAGGGCGAGACGGTCAACATCACGCTCACCTTTGAAAATGCCGGCGACGTCATGGTCGAGGTTCCTGTTGATCTGGAACGCAAGCCCCAGGCCGGTGCCCACGGGGGACATGGTGGTGGTCACGGGGCCGATCACGGCACCATGGAGCACAAAACCAACTGAGGGCTGATCAGTCACAGATATAGCACGTCTTCGAAAAGAGGGGGTCCGCCCCCTCTTTTTGCGTTTATTTCACTGGCTTGTGTAGATTTTTTAGGCATATTGGACGGAGCGAATGCATGCCAAAGTACCGGTTGACGGAGGGTCATGCCCAGTTTTTTGCATTTTTAATAAAATTAACTTTAACAATTATTGAAAAGAACCGCCATCTGACGCAAACGTCACAACAGCTGGGGAGCTAAAGTGTGACTGATGTAATCCTGTTCGTCTGTATGACGGATCTGTGCCAGTCGCCTCTTGCAAAAGGGGTACTGCGCCGCGAACTCAACGCCGCATCTCTCGACTTCAGGGTCGAAAGCGCGGCCACATCCAACTGGAACACCGGGGATCCGCCCGATGAGCGTGCTATCGTTGCGGCGCGTCTTAGGGGAATGGACATATCCGAGAGCCGTGCGCAACAAATCTCGCCGGGGCATTTCGTGAGCGCGTCGCTCATCATCCCGATGAGCCAGAGGGACGTCGCCCAACTCGAGAAATGGCGACCCGCGGGGGTCGATACGCCCGTCCGCCTGCTCAGCAGTTTTGCGCCCGACATCGACTATTCGGATATTCCTGACCCGTACTACACAGGCCGGTTTGATCCGGTGATCGACCTGATCGAAACCTGCGTGGCGGGATTGGTGGAAGAACTCAAGACCAACGGGTTGCCAAAAGCGGGGTCTTAGCACACCGGAGACGTCCCCGGTGCGACCCGCTCAGCGCCGCCGCGTCCGGCAATAGGACTGGGCGCTGCCCGCAAATCCCTTATAGCGCTGCCAGAAGGCCTCGTCCCGTGGTCGGTCCGACTGCCGCACAACCTGTGCCTGATGGGGATCCGAGAAAAAGCTCGCCGCCAACTTCTGATCTTGTCGCGACAAGGTGATGTCCGCCACCTGCTGCACGCAATTGCACAAATACCGGCTTTTCGCCGAGCGGTCGGATTTCATGCAAGCCCGCTCAATCGAACCCGCCATGCCCATGCCGGCACTCAGTCCCAGCACGGTTGTCAAAAGAATTAGTGTTCTACCCATTCCATTCGCCTCTTCATTTTTGTTTTTTCCACAAGAATGAAAAACTCGGCGCGGCGTTACAACAGCAATATGCCGCCCCGTGATCACATTTCACGACAGGTCGTAGCAAAATTATGGCGGCTCTATGGTTAGGATATGGTGAATGACAGGCTGTGGCGACTTGCTCCCAGGCGCGTGCGCGGTGTCAGACTTTCAGGCCGGCCACGATCTTTCCTGTCGCCGCAAGAACCAGGACGCACAGCATGACCTTCGATAAGGTTTCCATCGTACCGTCGATCAGCAGCGCATGGGCCACGGTGCCCAGAACTGTCACCACAGCAAGCGCGGCATGACCCAGGCGCCATCTGCGGGGTCTCAGGCGCAATCGCTTGCGAAGGGCCGCCAGAAGCGCTGCAGCGAAAACGGCCCACATGGCGATTACGCCCCAGACCGAGAACGGCGTGGGCGAGACCAACAGCAGCGCGTCCACCACATCAGGCGGGCTGGTGATCCAAAGCGCGCCCACATGGATTAAGACCGCGGCGACCAGAATGCCCCCAATCCAGCGGTGAACCCGTCGTCCGGGTGGACCAGATAAGCCCGGCAAGAGTCCCCCGATCAGCAGCGGTTGCACCAGCAAAAGCGCCATGCCAACGATCCCTGCGAACCCGGCCAGAATGTAGATGGGGTCGCGCCACGCCAGAAGTGGGCTGGTCGCGGCCGCTGCGATCGGGACGGCGAGGACACCGACAAGGGCGGTCCAGATCAGGGCGAACCGGACCCGGTCTGATATCATTCCGGTCAGGCCGGCTGCAGGACAAAATCTGCGGTCAGGCTGGTGTCGCTCGCGCTGGACATCACCGGGCGCAGGAACACCGTTTCGAACGCCTCATCATCATATGCGAGATGGCCGTGGGCCTGACCGAACGCAGGCACGATCTGCGGCATCTCAAGGCGGAACTCACCGTTGGCATCGGTCAGCGTTGCCCCGTGGCTTTGGGGGTCCCGCTCATGACCTTCGGTGGTATGGGCCCAGATCTGGATCCGCTGCCCCTCAAGGGGGGCGCCATCGCCCGCGCGGCGCACTGTGCCACTCATCCAGAACCCACCGCCGCCAATCCGCTCCACAATCGGGGCGCCGGGGCGGTAGTTGTTCGACCCGCCCCGCATCGAGGGTGTGGGCGCAAGGGTTTGGGCGCGCGCGGGTACCAGAAGGCCAGTGGTGCCTGTGGCAATGGCGGCACCCCCCGTGGCGAGGAGGGTGCGACGCGTGAACGGAACAAAGCTCATTTCGATATCTCCTGTTTTTGCGTGCTTGGTCGGGATAATAGCGCGCTTGTCGTCAATTCCGAACTGGGGACGGGGACGTCTGCGGTAAACGATCAACACGCCTTCGTGATTGCCGCATTTTCACGCGGAAATCGGCCGTGACCAGCGGGACGTGTCGCATTTCCCCGCTTTGGACCGGGACGCACAGTCCGCAATTCCGGTAAGGTGATGACAGAGACCGCACAGGCCGTGGTGCACCGAAAAGGGGACAGAGATGAAAGTGATTGTCGTAGGGGCCGCAGGGGATGTGGGGAAAGCGGCGTGCGAAGAACTGGGACAGCGCCATGACATCATCCGCGTCGGCCGCTCCAGCGGTGACATTCAGGTTGACCTGTCAGACCGGGCCGCGATTGATCAAATGTATACGCACGTGGGGCAGGTGGATGCGGTCGTCTCCACCGCGGGTGATGTGCATTTTGCACCTCTGAGCGAGCACACCGAAGAGACGCTGATGCTGGGGTTCAGACAAAAGGTGATGGGCCAGATCAATCTGGTGCTGGCGGGCCTCGATAGGGTGACGGAGGGCGGCTCGTTCACCCTTACCAGCGGCGTTCTGGACCGGGACCCGATCCCAATGGGGGTCGGCGCCGCCGCCGCCAACGGCGCGCTGGGTGGCTTTGTGGTCGGTGCCGCCATCGAGATACCCCGGCAGTTGCGGATCAATGTGGTCAGCCCCGGCCTGCTGGAGGCATCGGTCCCCCGCTACGGCGACTGGTTCCCCGGCCACACCCCGGTCTCCTCAACCCGCGTCGGACGAGCCTTCGCGAAAAGCGTGGACGGCAAGATCACCGGGCAGGTAATTGTGGTGGAGTGACACCGCGCGGAGAACGCCTTCTGACCGGGTCCGTGCAACTTGGGACGAACAAGTTCGGTATGGGGGACTTAGTTGCCGTTCACGTGATGTCTACTAATTTGACTTCCACAGTTTCGACAGCCTGCGTTCGGCGATGAAGACTGCCAAGACCCAAACTATAAATCCAATATTTAGTTCGGTGTTTCCCCAGTTCGGGAAGGCCAAATACCTGAGAAGAAAGAAAATAGTTGGGCCCAAAACTACCACCGCAATTAAAACTGCGAGTCCGCGAACAACATTGGGATTTTTGAACATACCAGCGCACCTTAGGCTATCGGAGCGTATAGTCATACTTCACTGAGGTCAATTTGGGCTCAAAGCGGACCTGCGGCGATGCAGCGGAGCCAAAACTCTTGGAGATGACTGAAGTGCGGGACTTTGCCGACTTTGGAGAACCGTCTTTGAAAGTCTGCTTTACTGCCATCTTGACTAATTAGCAGCCTGATTGTCAGCTTCTGCATATGTTCAAATACGTTTTCTTACCTGCTGATGTCCCTGTTTCTGTTCCGAAAGGGATGATCAAGTTCAAGTGCCTGATACTCATGGAGCGCGAAGTTGGTGGGGGCTATCGTAACGAGGTCAGCAAAGCTCTTGTAGAAGCTGGATGCCTCTTCTCCTTGGCATGGGGAATGGATTGTTCTGTATGGGACGATAGCGTCGATTGGGCATTTTTAGAGGCTCATAACTTCGGCGACTACCCCGAGGATGAGTTTGTCATGACAACTTGGCATGAAGACGAGGCGCTTGAAGAGGTTGTGGGGTTCGCGAAACACTGCACCGATTATTCTGAGGTGAAGCTTGAAGATATCTTAGTTCTTGATTTTGCGCATCACGAACGCAGCGAGTTAATCGAAAAGCTCTACCTCGCCGCTTGAAATCTGCCATTCAAACACATCGCAGGATTTGGGAGGTATGGGGCTCTTTCCGGACATTCACCAACTTCCCGTAAACGCGCCGCTCGACAGGTGTAGCAGTCTCACATAATGCCTTTGTTTCGCCATGTCGGCGTGGGACGAACTGCCATGCTGGATGAACTCTCCTTCACGCTGGTTTCGGCGGCCTATCTGCTTTGGTATGGCTGGCGCGTGTTCGTGACGGACAAGGGCAATCCGGGTGCGCTTGGGTTGACGGTGTCGGTTCTGGCCTTCGGGCAGATTTGTGCTTGGCTTGCCTCCTGACCCGGCGGGACGGCGACTGTGCTGCCACGGTGCGGCGCCGTGCGCGCACCGGCTTGCCCCCCGCGACGTTGCGTTGCGCCAAGCCTGCTTGACCAGACCCGCTTTCCCCCGCATATCCCTGCCATGACAGAGCTTTCGAACATCCGCAATTTCTCCATCGTGGCGCATATTGACCACGGCAAGTCCACATTGGCCGACCGGCTGATTCAGGAGACGAACACCGTCGCCACACGCGACATGAAAGAGCAGATGCTCGACAGTATGGATATCGAGCGCGAGCGGGGCATCACCATCAAGGCCAACACCGTACGGATCGATTACCGCGCCGATGACGGGCAGGATTATGTGCTCAACCTGATCGACACCCCCGGCCACGTGGATTTTGCCTATGAGGTCAGCCGCTCCATGCGCGCCGTCGAAGGCTCGCTTCTGGTGGTGGACAGCACCCAAGGGGTCGAGGCGCAGACGCTGGCCAATGTCTATCAGGCCATCGACGCGGATCACGAGATCGTCCCGGTGCTCAACAAGATCGACCTGCCGGCTTCCGACCTTGATCGGGTGGCCGAGCAGATCGAGGACGTGATCGGCATCGACGCATCCGGGGCGATCCCGGTCTCCGCAAAAACAGGGCAGGGCATCCACGAGACGTTGGAAGCCATCGTCCAGCACCTGCCAGCGCCGAAGGGGGACCCGGATGCGCCGCTCAAGGCCATGCTGGTGGACAGCTGGTACGACGCCTATCTGGGCGTCATCGTTCTGGTGCGGATTATCGACGGACATCTGAAAAAGGGCGACCGCATCAAGTTCATGTCGAACAACACGACCCACCATGTGGACCGGATCGGCGTGTTCAAACCCGCGATGGCCGAGATCGACCGCCTTGGCCCCGGTGAAATCGGCTTCCTGACGGCCTCCATCAAGCAGGTGCGCGACACCCGCGTCGGCGACACGATCACCCACGAAAAACACGGTACCACCGACGCGCTGCCCGGCTTCAAACCGTCCCAGCCGGTCGTGTTCTGTGGACTTTTCCCCGTGGACTCCGCCCAGTTCGAAGATCTGCGCGACGCCATCGAAAAGCTCGCCCTGAACGACGCCAGCTTCTCCTACGAGATGGAGACCTCCGCCGCTCTGGGTTTCGGCTTCCGCTGCGGGTTTCTGGGGCTTCTGCACCTTGAGGTCATCCGCGACCGGATCGAGCGCGAATATGACATCGAACTGATCACCACCGCGCCCAGCGTGATCTACCACGTCTACATGCGCGACGGCAGCATGGTCGAGCTGCACAACCCCGCCGACATGCCCGACCTGACCCATGTGGATCACCTCGAGGAACCGCGGATCAAGGCCACCATCCTTGTGCCCGACGAGTATCTGGGCGACGTGCTCAAGCTGTGTCAGGACCGCCGCGGCATTCAGGAGGATCTGACCTATGCGGGCTCCCGCGCGATGGTGGTCTATGACCTGCCCCTGAACGAGGTGGTCTTCGACTTCTACGACCGGCTGAAATCCGTGACCAAGGGCTATGCCAGCTTCGACTACCAGATGACCGGCTACCGCGAGGATTTCCTCGTGAAGATGCAGATCCTCGTGAATGATGAGCCGGTGGATGCGCTCTCGATCATGGTTCACCGGGACCGTGCCGAGCAGCGCGGCCGCGCCATGTGCGAAAAGCTCAAGGACCTGATCCCGCGCCACATGTTCAAGATCCCGATCCAGGCCGCCATCGGGGGCCGCATCATCGCCCGCGAGACGCTCGCCGCCCTGCGTAAGGACGTGACCGCCAAATGCTACGGCGGCGACGCCACACGGAAGCGCAAACTTCTGGACAAGCAGAAAGCCGGTAAGAAAAAGATGCGCCAGTTCGGAAAGGTGGATATCCCGCAGGAGGCGTTCATTTCAGCGCTGAAGATGGACGGCTAACCCGCTGGCGTGTTTTTCGAAGGAGAGCTGAGTTCTTCATACATGTTCCCGTGCCAATCGTTGGGGGATCAACGTAGCGCGGCTCGAAAGAAGATACACCGCATCTCAACGCGCGATAAAAAAGGGGCGCGTCCGAAGCGCGCCCCAATACGCTTCATTGCTGTCCAAGCAACCTATCACAAGTCGCGTCGTTTCAGGACGCCAAGCGCGCCGAGCCCAAGCAGGAGAAGTGGGAAACCAGCGGGCACCGGTACCGGTGAGATGTCGGGCTCATACGCATCGGGATCGTGGATATACTCGAACGGATACTCCACCCCCATTTCCACAAAAAGACCGCCGTCATCCTGCAGTGAGGTCGAGGTGGTGATCAGAACGCCGACGCGCTCCAGGTCGCTGCCGAGGCCCAGATCCCGGCTCGTTGCCATGATCCCCAGAAGATTTGGTGAAAACGTGCCGGGTATAATCTCGCCCGTATCATCGTCGCGCCCGACCTCAAACAACAGCCCGTCGCCGGATCCGTCCGGGAAGCGCGACGTGTCCACAAAGAAGATACCCATGGGGTCATCAATCTGAATCGCAAAATTGGGATCTTGGATCGTGTCATCAAAACAGTCGCACTGAACGTCCCGACTGTCCGAGAGCCAGACATATCGGTTGGTGGCATTCAGCCTGTAGGATGATGACGCGAGGCTTTCGTCGAAGGTTACAGTGCCGGTTGTCGATAACCCGATCAGCGGATCATCGTCGGGCGACGTAAAGGTCTTTGGGTTCCAAGCATAAGGATCTTCGTAGGTGCGCGTGATCTTCAGCTCAAAGGGAAGGGTGGTAACGGCCATAGCCGACGATGCCGCGGTGCAGAGCACCAGCGAAAGAAAGGTTATCATTTTCAAGGGATTTATCCTTTTCGGATTGTATTGAGCAACGAAAGGAAGTCGGCTGCACCTTACGCCGGGGTAACCAATCAAACAATTTCTGATGCGAGAACAATTTATCTCTCGAATAGAAACCAGGGCGCGCCAACAGGTTGGTCTGCGCGCGACGGATTAGCAGGACAGCAACCCCAAAATGCCAACCGAATGCGATCCTTGACACAGAATCAGGGCCTTGTACCTTTGCGAATTATTTTAACCAGTTCGGAAAGCCCTTTTTCCCATGCGCCGTATTATTCCGCTTTTTCTTTTGTCCCTTGCCGCCTGCGATGCGACGCTGATGCCCGGGGACAGGTCGGGGCCGACCATCTCTGTCATCGGTAACATCAATGGCGGCGGGCCGGTCCTTGCCTCAAGCGATGAAAGCGTTGAGGTGAACCCGGCCGCGTGTCCACCCGGCCGGACGGCCGGGCAGTCCGGGGAAGGGTTTGTTTACAACACGCCGGGCCTGAACCCTCAACCGCTCTCCTTTTTGTTTTCGGATAAGTCCGGCATTGTCTCTTACAGCGTGACCGTCGGGACGCCCGCCCTGATCGATTTACCGACCGAGACGGAAGTGCGTCCGGATGGCAGTCTTGGGACGCGCGAGATCTATGAGGTTACCAAAACCGGCAATTTCAAAACGGCGGAAACCGTGAACGCCGAAATTCGCGTGATCAGCACTGGCGCCGGTAATCCGTTCCACGGCCATCAGGTCATTTTGCGCGCCACGGATCAGGCGGGGAATACCAGCACCTTTCCGTTTTTCATGATGAACACGGATCTGCGTTGCGGGCCGGAATAGGCGCGCCCGCATGACCCACGTCCGGGTCAATTACATCTGGGTTTCAGCGTAGCTTGCCATTGCCGTTGGGGGGCGCTACCCGCCCGCGAACTCATGGACGCGGCGCAGGGCAGGGCGACGATGCCCCCCCGGACCTTTCATTCGGCGGAAATTTTTCAGATCCGCGATGCTGAGCGCCTGTTTGAACACGATGCCGATGCTGTCCGGTCGGGTCCACGCCACGCGTGCCGCTGTCTGACGGCCCAGAATTTCCACCGTGATCGGCATCCCGATCATCAGGCCCAGATCGCATTTCAGGCGCATGCCGTAGGGGCTGATATTGATGGCCTGCACCAACACGTGGGTGTCCCCCGCGATGCAATTCAGGTCGATGTCGGTCACGTAGCGGTGTGGGCGGTATTTCATCTGCTCTCTCGCGTTTGCTCGGCACCACTCTAGCAGCGCTTCGTTAACGCAGGGTAAGCAACAAAATTCACCGCCTCCGCGCCCCGGATCTCGGGGCTGTAATCAGATCGCGCGGTCGATCGCGTTGCCCGCGCCGGTGATGTCGCGGCCTACGCCTTTGATCGTTTCGCAGCCCGACAGAACGAGGGTTGCAAGCAAGAGAAGGGTGGCGGTCGCAATGCGGATCATGGGGGCGGTCCTTTGATTTGAGACATGTCTTATGACGTGATTGATAACTGTCTACGCAGCGCGGGGTCAGGGGCGCAAGCGGGCGGCTCCTGATTTCCCGCCGCGCGCGATTTTCGCGCCACAACCGGATTTTCAGAGAGCCGCTACCGGGGTCCGACAGATGTCCGATGAAAGTCCGATGGATGTCCGAAAGCCGGCTACTGGGTCAGAAAGGCCCGCACAGCTGCCTCGAACTCCCGCGGTTTTTCCGCATGCAGCCAATGTCCGGCGCCGGGAATCTTGGCAAATTTCGCGTTGGGAAAGAGCGGTTTGATCTGCGCGCGATGCTCTGGCAAAACGTAATCCGACGCCGCCCCTGACAGAAACAGGGTGGGCCCATCGAACTGGCCGCCGATCTCAGGAAACCCAATGATATCAGGCATATGCTGGCGCAGTACGGGTAGGTTCAGCAGCCACTTTTTCGCCTTCAGGTCGAGCGACTGAAGCAGAAATGCACGCACCGCCGCCTCGGGAATCGCCGTCTTCAACGCCTTGTCCGCGTCCGAGCGCGCGGTGATCTGCGACAGGTCCAACCCCTCCATCGCGTCGATCAGATGATTTTGGCTGTGCGCATAGCCCACTGGTGCGATGTCAGCGATGATCAAGCGATTGATTTTATGAGGATATTTCAGCGCCAACGTCATCGCCGCCTTGCCCCCCATAGAGTGGCCTAGCACGTCAAACTTGCCTTGGATCTCACCGGTCAAATCCTCGGCAAGATCTTGATACGTATGGGTTTTCTCATTCGGACTGGTGCCGTGATTTCGCATATCCACGGCGATCACCTGCCGGTCATCCGAGAGCCGTTTTGCGATCACCCCCCAATTTCGCGCTGACCCAAAGAGCCCATGCGCAATCAAAAGCGTTGTGTTATCAAGGGCTTCCCCGTGTGTCACAGAAGTCAACATGCCCCCGCGTAACAGGTTGCGGCGCTTGTGAAAAGTGTGTCCGTCAGGCAATCTTGGTCCCGCAACAAGGACGCATGCCATGGACCCGACGACCGTAAATCAACTCGCGCAACGTATCTTTGAGTTGCTGGGCGAACGGCTGGGCGCGCGGGGCTCAACGCTAGAGAAGCGGGTTCGCCACGCAGGTCGCCTTTTGCCCCGCCGGGTGCGGCAGGCTGCCAAGACCTTGGTTGACGCCGAGAAAATGGCCCAGAACCAGACACTTGCGATGCGGCTCGACCCACAGCAGATCAGCGGTGCCTATGATCGATGTATCGATTATCTCGACAACATCGATCCGGCCGCAAGAAGATCTCAGGCCCGGTTCAATATGGCGGCGACCCTGGCGTTTCAGGTGCTTGCCGTCGGGCTGCTTCTGGCTATTGTCCTCAGATGGCGCGGCTACCTCTGACCAGTCGATGTAGCGCTTTTCTGGTCGGTTTTTGACCAGAACTCCTGACCTGTTTTTGTGAGGCTGACCGAAACGGAGGGATATATGCAGGCAGGTTTTATTGGTTTGGGGAATGTCGGTGGCAAGCTGGCAAGGTCTTTACTGCGCAACGGTGCTGAACTGGTGGTTCATGATCTGGATGACGGGCTTGTGTCGCAGATCGTCTCGGAAGGCGCGCGGGCCGGGGCTTGCCCAGCTGAAGTGACCACAGGTTCAGATGTCGTCATAACCTGTCTGCCGCATCCGAGCATTTCAGCGGAAGTGGTAGAAGGGACGAATGGCATACTGGAACAGATAGGCCCCGCTCAGACATGGCTCGAAATGTCTACGACCGACGCTGCAGAAGTTAAACGGTTGGGCGCACGCGTCATTGCTCGGGGCGCGCAAGCCGTGGACTGTCCGGTATCCGGTGGTTGCCATCGGGCAGCGACCGGCAATATCAGCATCTTCGCGGGCTGTGATCGGGCGACGTTTGAAGATGTCCTGCCGGTCCTGACGATCTTGGGGCGCCGCGTCTTGCATGCAGGCGATCTGGGTACGGCCAGCACGCTGAAAGTCATGACGAACTTTCTTGCGACGGCGAACCTTGTGGCTTGCACCGAGGCGTTGGCGGTGTCTGCAGCTGCGGGTCTTGATCTTGGCGTCGCCTATGAAGCCATCCGAATTTCATCCGGGACATCCTTTGTTCACGAAACAGAAAGCCAGGTCATTCTGAACGGATCGCGCGATATCTCTTTCACAATGGACTTGGTTCTAAAAGACATCGGACTGTTTCAAGCGGTTGCCGACGAAGGCGGGGTGCCTGTTGAACTGAACCCCTTGCTGATCCGTCAGTTCTCGGACGGCGTCGCGCGCTTTGGTCCGCGGGAATTGTCACCCAATATCATCAGGCGCCTGGAGGAGGCAGCAGGCCTCGACGTCCGGGCCGCCGGGTTTCCCGCCGAAATGACAGATATGGAACCCGAGGAACCGGGGCGCGAGGTCGAGGTCCGGGGCCGCACGATCTGAGGGCTGGTCCTCCCTGCCGGAATTCTCTATGGCGAACGGGCTTTGGCCATAGCGAGAACGGGATCACTTCGTGTCCGACATTATCACCGGAATGACGCCGTCAGCCGCGCGTCGTGTGTTTGGAACTGGCGTTTTGCTCTGCCTTGGGGGGCTGTTGCTGTATCTATCCGCGGCGCAGCCGCCTGCTGAACTGCACTATCTTGCTTTGTTATTGGTGGTGGCAGCTGCGATCCTTGGGACCGGCTACAAGATGTGGATCTCGACCGCTCACCGGATCGAGCTAACCGAAACTGAACTTCGTTTGTCCGACGGGACCATTATTTGCCGCATCGAAGACATCAAAAATGTGGATCGTGGCTTCTTCGCCTTTAAGCCGTCCAACGGGTTTCTTTTGACACTCAACAAGTCGTATCCCCGCAGCTGGGCGCCGGGTCTATGGTGGCGCGTGGGGCGTCGTGTAGGTGTGGGGGGGATCACGCCAGGCGCGCAGGGCAAGATTATGGCCGATAGTCTCGCCGCGATGGTTGCGCAGCGAGACGGCGAATTTTAGCAGCAGATCTCAGAGCCCCTTCGCACGGTAGCTTGCCGCAACCCGACCGATCGAAACCAAATAAGCCGCGATCCGGAGGTTTTCGACTTTGTCGTTGCTATGCCAGACCTCACGCATGTCCTGATAAGAGGTGCGCATGGTATCATCGAGGCCGGACCGCACGAGTTGCAATTCGCCAGCCCCCTCAAGGTACTTCTTCTTGAAGTTTTCACTCAGCTCCCATCCCAAGCCCTTGTCTGCTGACAGCCGTTCCAGTTCCGTGACCAGCATCATGTGCTGTGCTTCTTCCTGTCGCTTTTCCATGCGGCCGAAGCGGATATGGCTGAGGTTTTTCACCCATTCGAAATAACTGACCGTAACACCACCCGCGTTAGCATAGAGGTCGGGAATGATGACCGTACCGCGCTTGTTTAGGATCTCGTCCGCACCCGCTGTGATAGGCCCATTGGCCGCCTCGATGATCAGCTTTGCTTTCACCCGCTCGGCATTCTCCAGATTGATCACGCCCTCCAGCGCCGCCGGAATGAGAACATCGCAGGGTTCTTCCAACAGCGCGCTGCCGTCTTCGACATAGGTGCCATCCGGGCAACCTTTGACACCGCCATGCTGGGCAATCCAATCCCGAACCCCGTCGATGTTGAGGCCGTCTTTGTTTACAAGCGCGCCGTCCCGTTCGATGATCGCTGTAATTTTCGCGCCGTCCTCTTCACTCAGAAACTTGGCGGCGTGGTAGCCGACATTGCCCAAGCCCTGAACAATAATGACCTTCCCGTCCAGCGTACCCTCAAGACCCGCTTTTTTCACGTCTTCGGGATGGCGAAAAAACTCCTGAAGTGCGTATTGCACGCCACGCCCGGTTGCTTCGACCCGCCCCGCGATACCGCCCGCATTCAGCGGTTTGCCCGTCACGCACGCGCGAGAATTGATGTCCGTCGTATTCATTCTGGCGTATTGATCCGCGATCCATGCCATCTCCCGCTCGCCCGTTCCCATGTCAGGCGCAGGCACGTTCTGAGAGGGGTGGATCAGATCGCGTTTTGCGAGCTCGTAGGCGAACCGGCGTGTGATCTGTTCCAGTTCGTGCTCGTCCCAGTCCCGCGGATCAATCGAAAGCCCGCCTTTGGAGCCACCGAACGGGGTTTCCACGAGTGCGCACTTGAATGTCATCAGTGCGGCCAGCGCTTCGACCTCATCCTGATTGACGCTGGGTGCAAAGCGGATGCCCCCTTTGACAGGCTCCATATGTTCTGAATGGACTGCCCGATATCCCGTGAACGTATGGATCTGGCCCCGAAGCCTGACGCCGAACCGGACGGTATATGTTGCATTGCAGACCCTGATCTTCTGCTCAAGTCCAGCGGGCAGGTCAATCAACCTGACGGCGCGGCTGAACATGAGATCGACGGAGTCACGGAAGGACGGTTCATTGGTCTTTGTCATGGTTCTGATCCTGAGGTCAAAGATACTAAGAATATGTTGCGTCGCAGGCAGGCAATCCGGCACGACAGCGTATCGGTCGTGATGGCGACGGTAGCGAAGGTCTTGCGATTTCAAAAGAAACTTCGTTGGCTGCTTAAAAATTAACCATTTTGCGAGATACGGAAACAGTGCTCGTGATACCTCAGAATTGCCTCGTATGCGTTTAAAAACAGCCAGAAAATAGCCCGGCTTTGCCTAAATTTGGTCACAGTGCTGGGGCTTCTATAATAGAGATTAATTCCATCGACGCGGCTGCCAATGGCGCTGAAGGAAGGACTGTGATGAGTCATAAAGAAACGAACCGTTTCCTATCTGCGGGGATCTCGGGTCTGAAGAAAAGAGCTTTTTCGTTCCGCCAAGAACAGCGCGGATCGATGCTGATTTTCGGCTTTTTCATCTTGATTGCAATGCTTGCAGCCAGCGGGATGGCTGTGGACATCGTGCGCCATGAGATGCGGCGCGTTCAAATTCAGACGACATTGGACCGGGCCGTGCTTGCTGCCGCGGATCTCAACCAGACACGCGATCCGAAGGTCGTTGTTCAGGACTACCTAGATGCTGCCGGTATGAGCGGTGTGAAAGCTGTCATTCCAGAACCGGAAACCGGGCTCGGCTTCAAGAGCGTGACTGCTACAGGATCGACCGAGGTGCGGCCGTACTTTATGCGTCTTCTCGGTATTGATCAGATTTCGGTGGCGACGACGTCAGCTGCTGAAGAGCGGATCGAAAACATCGAAGTTTCTCTTGTTCTCGATATATCTGGCTCCATGCGGTTCACCGACTCGACAGGCGATCCCAGAATCACAAGTCTGCGCGCCGCTGCGAAAGAGTTCGTGGACATCGTGCTTGGCGGCGATGCTAAGCTGACTTCTACGATCAATCTTGTGCCCTATGCCGGGCAGGTGAACCCAGGTCCGTACCTCTTCGACAAGATTGGCGGTAAGCGGGACCATGGCTATTCTTCCTGTCCGAAGATGGAACGGGCGGATTTTGATTATACGGGACTTCCCACATTCTCGACAAAGCAGGTTCCGCATTTCATGAAATGGGACATTGCGAACAGTTGGATGGACTGGGGCTGGTGTCCATCGGACAATGCTGCAATCCAAGTTGCGTCAAACAACGCGGCGGAGCTGAAAAAATTCATCGAAGACGTCAGACTTCATGACGGGACCGGCACTCATATCGGAATGCGTTGGGGGTTGGCACTTCTTGATCCTGCAACCAAGCCCGTAATCGCAGATATGAAGGGACAAGACTTTAAGTACAATAAAGTTGAGTTCGTCGACGGTACAGGCAATGTCGAAGACGAAGGCGACCTTTACGCGTCTACCGAAGTCACCGTCAAACGCAACAAAGTGGAGCCGGGATTTCGCGACCAGAGGCCTGCCGCATGGGATGCAGATGACACAATCAAGTACATTGTCTTGATGACGGACGGTAACATTACCGACCAGTTCGTCCCGAAAAAAACCGGGTTTGATGGGTCGTCCAAGGATAAGGACAGGAAAGAACCCGATAAAAGTAGGGACCAAGACGGTTACAAAGGCACTTTCCATGACTTTGAAAACTGGAAAGAGGAACTGGATGATCAGCCCTACAATTGGGGTGACAAGACCATGACCAGTAGCCGTGCCGACAACGTAACTGACTTTTACAAGGCCTGTACGCTCGCCAAAAATAACGGTGTGATCATATTCACCGTTGCCTTCGAGGTGGCGACGACTGCAAGTGCGCACACGGAAATGGAAACATGTGCGACCGGCGGTGAGAAGCCTGGGTTGACCAGCTACTATCACAACGTCAAAGGTGCTACGGCTCTGAAAGGCGCATTCGCCGAGATCGCACGCACGATCCACGATCTTCGGTTGACCCGATGACCCCTTGGCGCACAAAAACCCGCTCATTCCTCAGGTCTGAGCGGGGCAATTCGACGCTCGAGTTTTGCTTGGCGTTCCCGGTGATGATGATGGCTTTTTTCACCATCTTCGAATTGGGTATGTTGATGACAAAGCACGTTCTTTTCGAACGCTCTGTCGATATTGCCGTTCGCGATGTGCGCCTTGCCGGCGGTGCTGAGTTTACGCGGGATCAGATCGGCGACATGATTTGCGCGAAAGCCGCCATCTTTCCCGAATGCAAGAAGAACCTCGCGGTTGAGCTGACGGTTCTAAACGAGACATCTTCCAACATACCCTCAGGTGCCCGTGAGTGTGTTGATCGTGGGGGTCTCGATGACTTCGTTCCGTCTTCTGCGTTCGAGCAAGGTAAAGAAAATCAGACTGTCTATCTTCGGGCGTGTATGGTCGTGAAGCCGTTCTTCCCCGGAAGTGCGCTTGCCGTCAGTCTGAGTCGTGATGCGACAGGTCGCTACGCGATGGTGACGAAAGGCGCGTTTGCAATCGAACCCGCCATCGATGATGTCGCCACTGCCGCTGCTGGCGCTGGAGGAACCTAGGATATGTTAAATTATTTTTCGACGGCACTTAATCGATTTTGGAAAGATACAAGCGCTTCTGCGACGGTTGAACTCGTTGTTGTGATACCGCTGATGTTGGCTTGGTATGCCGCAAGCATCACGTTCTATGACGCTGTTCGAGATCGAAACCAAGGCATCAAGGCCGCGAACATGATCGGTGATATTCTGTCGCGGCGGACGGATGCAGCGACCCCGATATATCTGGATTCTCTTGAAACTCTGTTTGCAGATCTTGCAGGCGACAGAGGCGTCACTGGGCTTCGCGTCAGCCAAATCCAATGGGATGGAACAAAGCACATCATCGATTGGAGCTATTCTACGGAGACCGTAGCATTTCCGAAGCTGACAGAAGCCGAAATGACGATGACTTGGTTCACCGATCAAGTTCCCACGATGTTTTCTGGTGAGTTCGTGCTCATTGTAGAAAGCTTCTCGGCCTACACACCGCTTTTCAACGTCGGCTTGAAAAAAGAAGGCAACTTATACAAGAACTTTATTGTGACAAGCCCACGCTTTGCGGCGCGATTGGCGTGGGATGATCCCAATGACCCTGATCCCGGCGGGAACGGCGACGGGGAAGAAGGTGGGGCGACCGCAGGGGGCTGATCAGACCACTTTGTCGCGAACTGAATTTTCTATGTCGGGTGGGGTATTTGAACTCCGCCCGTTTTGCTGTTTTGGTGTCCCCATCCACAGGGGAGACGCATGGGATACAGCGCTTTTCAATTGCTCAAAGAGGGCCTGACCGGCAACAAAGGCTGGCGGCCGGTTTGGCGCGATCCCGAGCCCAAGGCTGAGTATGACATTGTCATCATAGGTGGTGGTGGCCATGGTTTGTCGACCGCCTACTACTTGGCGAAAAACCACGGAATTACGAATGTCGCAGTTCTGGAAAAGGGATACATCGGCTCCGGGAATGTGGGACGCAACACAACAATCGTTCGCGCGAACTATTTTCTGCCTGGAAACTCAGAGTTCTACAGCCATTCTCTGAAACTCTGGGAAGGGCTTGAAAGCGAACTCAACTACAATGTCATGCACTCAGGGCGCGGGTTGATTAACCTGTTTCACTCGGATGGCCAACGAGATGCCTTTGCGCGGCGGGGCAACATGATGTGCAATCAGGGGGATGATGCGATCCTTTTGGACCGCGACGGCGTGCGCGCGGAATTGCCGTATCTCGATTTTGAAAACACCCGCTTTCCGATCTATGGCGGTCTCTTTCATCCGCGCGGTGGAACGGCCCGACACGATGCGGTGGCATGGGGATACGCCCGCGCAGCCGACACACTCGGTGTTGATCTGATTCAGGGATGTGAAGTCTTAGACATTGATGTTGACGGTGGAAAGGTAACCGGCGTCCAGACCTCGCGCGGGCCGATCCGGGCCAAGAAAGTCGGGATCGTTGTCGCAGGGCGATCTTCGCAGGTTGCTGCAATGGCGGGCCTCGAGGTGCCTATCGAAAGTCACGTGCTGCAGGCGTTTGTCAGTGAAGGTCTGAAGCCTGCCGTCAATCATGTGGTCAGCTTCGGCATGGGCCACTTTTACCTGTCCCAATCGGACAAAGGGGGGCTCGTTTTCGGGGGCGATCTGGACTTCTACGCTTCTTACGCCCAGCGGGGCAACATTCCGATGATGGAGCACGTGATGGAGGCGGGCATGACGCTGATGCCCGCAATCGGCAAGGCCAAGGTTTTGCGCAGTTGGGGTGGTATCATGGACATGACGCCGGACGGCTCCTTCATCATAGACCGCACAGAGATTGACGGTCTCTATATGGACTGCGGCTGGTGCTATGGCGGGTTCAAGGCTGTTCCGGCATCTGGCTGGTGCATGGCGCATTTGATGGCCGAGGATCGGTCCCACGAGGTCGCCCAACGCCATACATTTGATCGCTTCCGAACCGGCGGCGGGCTCATGGATGAAGAGGGCACAGGCTCTCAGCACAACTTGCACTAGGGACGGACGATGCGACTGACATGCCCCATTTGCGGCGACCGAGATCGGCGGGAATTCTACTATCTCGGCGCTGCAGATTATTTGGATCGACCTGTCGAGGGCGAAGCTGAGGCAACGCATCGCTACCTTCACCTGCGGGACAACCCAGCGGGCGTAACCCGGGATCTTTGGCAACATGAGGCTGGATGCGCAGCATGGCTTGTCGTTGAGCGCAATGTTACGACGCATGAGATCTTGCAGGTGAGCTTGGCCAAGGATGAGATCCGCGATGCGCGTTGACGGCAAAGGGCTAGTCCATCGAGACCAATCGGTCAGCTTCAAATTTGACGGTCAGACCTACAAAGGACTTGCCGGTGACACCTTGGCATCTGCCCTTATGGCGAACGGTGTCAGGTTGATCGGGCGGTCTTTCAAATACCATCGTCCGCGTGGGATAATGTCGGACGGCCCGCAGGACCCCAACGGTCTGGTTGAGCTTCACAGAGGCGATCAGATCACGCCCAACGTGCGCATGACCCAGCAAGAAATCCACGCTGGTATCGACGCCCGATCCCAAAACCACTGGGGCAACCTGACATGGGATGTGCTCGAACTGAACGATCTGATGGCCCCGTTTCTGGGCGCAGGTTTCTACTACAAGACGTTCATGTGGCCGAAGGCATTTTGGGAGAAGCTTTACGAACCCATCATCCGGCGGGCAGCGGGCCTTGGATCGTTGTCGATGGCGCACAACTCTGATGACTACGAAAAGGCGTTCGCGTTCTGCGATGTGCTTGTCATCGGGTCCGGACCTGCGGGGATTATGGCGGCTTTGACTGCAGCCCGGTCTGGGGCAGACGTGATCCTGTGTGAAGAGGATTTCCGGTTCGGCGGCAGGCTGAACTTTGAAAGCTATGACATCGATGGCCAACCAGGCGCTGCATGGGCCGCCGCCCGGGTAGAAGAACTCAGCGAGATGGAAAACGTCCGGCTGATGCGGCGAACAACTGTTACCGGGGCTTATGACGGTGGAACCTACGCCGCGCTCGAACGTGTGGCGCAGCACGTGAGCGACCCGAAGGGCGCCCCGCTGGAGACGTTCTGGCGTATCGTCGCGAAGGGCGCCGTTTATGCAGCCGGTGCGATGGAGCGCCCCATCGCCTTTCGCAATAACGACCGTCCCGGCATCATGATGGCCTCTGCCATCCGTGGCTATCTCAACCGGTACGGGGTTGCGCCCGGCAAGCGCATCACCTTGTTTGGGAACAATGATGACGCCTTTCGGTCTGCGTTGGATCTGCAAGCTGCAGGGCTCGAGGTGGCGGCTTATATTGACAGCCGTCCGGATGCTGAAATCAAAGGAGATTTCCCGATCTACAAGGGTGCCCGGATTACCGGCGCGCGTGGGCGGATGCGGGTCGACGGTGTGACGCTGCGCACCGCCCAAGATCAGGAGGTCTGGCTGACGACCGATTGTGTCGGCATGTCGGGGGGATGGAACCCGACGGTTCATCTGACGTGCCACATGAATGGACGTCCCCAATGGAACGAGCAACTTGTCGCCTTCATCCCGACGCCGGGTTCCGTACCGGGGATGGAGGTTGCCGGGGCCGCAGGCGGAACCTTCTCAACCAAAGGTTGCCTCAAGTCGGGCATCTTCCGCGCAAAGACAGTGCTCGACGCGATTGGGATTTCCGCCAAAACGACACCGGCGCCTGAGGCAGAAGACAGCGCGACGAAGATCTCACCACTCTGGGTCGTTCCGGGAAAAGGGCGGGCGTGGATCGACTTTCAAAACGACGTCACCGCGAAGGACGTGGCATTGGCCGCTCAGGAAAACTTCAAATCTGTCGAACATATGAAACGCTACACAACCCAAGGGATGGCGCCGGATCAGGGCAAGAATTCAAACATCAATGCGCTCGCGGTGCTGGCCGACGTCACGGGGCGTTCCATTCCCGAGACAGGAACTACAACGTACCGACCACCATACACGCCGGTGTCGATCGCGGCGATGGGCGCGTATGCGCAGGGCCACGGCTTTGCACCGCAACGCCTGACCACATCGCACGTGGCAAGTGTCAAGGCCGGGGCGCCGATGATTGAAGCGGGTCTTTGGTATCGCCCCAGTTACTTCCCAAAGGCGGGCGAGGTCACGTGGCGCCAGTCCTGTGACCGGGAGGTTGAGATGGTCCGCAACCATGTGGGCGTCTGCGACGTCTCGACCTTGGGCAAGATAGATATTCAGGGTCCGGACGCCGGTGCATTTCTGGACTTTGTCTACATCAACACGTTTTCAACGCTGAAGGTTGGTCGGGTTCGCTACGGTGTGATGTTGCGCGAAGACGGTCACGTGATGGATGACGGGACGACCGCGCGTCTGGGGGAGCATCATTTTGTGATGACCACCACGACCGCCGCGGCGGGACAAGTCATGCGCCATCTGGAGTTTGTCCATCAGTGCCTTTGCCCGGATATGGACGTTCGCTTCATTTCCACCACCGAGCAATGGGCGCAATTCGCGGTAGCTGGTCCAAAATCTCGTGACCTGTTGAACGGACTTTTGGATGCGCCCATCGACAATGACAGCTTTCCCTTCATGGGGTGCGGCGACGTCAGCGTAGGCGAAATTACGGCGCGGCTCTTCCGGATTTCGTTCTCGGGAGAGCACGCTTACGAGATCGCGGTGCCAAGTCGCTACGGTGCGGCACTTTTTGATGCGCTGTGCACGGCGGCCAAAGAACAAGGCGGCGGCCCCTATGGCATGGAGGCGCTGAACGTCTTGCGAATAGAAAAAGGCTTTATCACCCACGCTGAAATTCATGGGCGGGTGACAGCCTTTGATATCGGGATGGAGCGGATGATCTCGGGCAAGAAAGATTGCATCGGTAAAACTGCCGCTCAGCGTCCCGGCCTCTTGGGGGATACGCGTGAGCAACTGGTCGGTCTGAAACCTGCGGGCGCAGTCAAGAAAATGAACGCGGGCGCGTTTCTCTTTTCGCCAAATGATGAGCCGACCCGGACAGCCCAGCAGGGCTACTCGACGTCCGTAGGATTTTCTCCGACCCGTGGCATGCTGGCTTTGGGCTTCTTGCGCAATGGGCGCGCGCGCCATGGCGAGACGCTGAAACTGGTAGACCATTTGCGCGACCTCGAAACACTGGTCGAGGTCTGCGACCCTGTCTTCCTTGACCCGGAAGGGACCAGAGCCCGTGGTTGAACTTGTTGCTCGAACGCCCTGCGAAGGGCTGCTGCCGTATGAGGCGGGTGAGGCTGAACTGAGCGAAATCATTCCGAAGCGCATTACGTCGCTTGCCCCGTTCGAAGACAGTACGCTGTTGAAGCCGTTGAAAACCGCTCTTGGGGTTGAGCTTCCAGCGCCGGGTCAGAGCGTTAAAGCAAAAGACGGCCGGATCGTATGGACCGGGCAAAACCAGTTCTTCGTTTTGGATGCCGAAGTGCCAGCGCTGGACGCGGCGGTGACGGACCAATCGGACGCATGGGCGATGGTCGCATTAGGCGGCGCTGCCGCCATCGATGTTATGGCACGGATTTGTCCGCTCGACTGCGCGCACATGACCGCAAGCCAAGTTGCAAGATCGCTCATTGGTCACATGCCAGCCATCATCATTCGGACCAAGACGGGGTTCGAGATCATGGTGTTTCGCGCGTTTGCAAAGACGCTGGTGAATGAAGTGTCCCATGTGATGGACGCTGTCGCTGCACGCGGCGCTCTGTCCACCTAGACTCTGGGAGTGCGCGGACCGATATTGCAGGGATGAGTCTGCCACCCGGATTTCTTGATGAACTGCGGTCCCGCTCCTCCATCGCGCAAGTGGTGGGGCGCAAAGTCACGTGGGACACGCGTAAATCAAATCAGGGCAAAGGTGACATGTGGGCGCCGTGCCCTTTTCACCAAGAGAAGACCGCCAGCTTTCACGTCGATGACCGGAAGGGCTATTACTATTGCTTCGGCTGCCACGCCAAAGGCGATGCGCTCGGTTTTATAAAAGAGACCGAGAACGTCAGCTTCATGGAGGCCGTCGAAATCCTTGCGCGCGAAGTTGGGATGCAGATGCCGGCCCGCGATCCGCAGGCGCAGAAGAAAGCGGACCGCCGGACCGAACTGGCCGAGGTGATGGAGCAGGCCGTCCAGTTCTACAAACTTCAGCTCAAGACGTCTGCCGCCACCGAGGCGCGCGACTATCTCGCCAAGCGGGGGCTGAGCGAGGTAGTGCAAGAACGATTCGAGATTGGCTTCGCCCCTGATGCACGGCAGGGGATCTGGGCCCACTTGACCGGAAAAAGCGTCAAGCCAGATTTGATCATCGATGCCGGGCTCTGTGCAAAACCCAATGACGGCAAGCAGCCATATGACCGGTTCCGCGATCGGATCATGTTCCCCATCCGCGATCCGCGCGGCAGATGCATCGGTTTTGGTGGCCGTGCAATGCAAAAAGAAGCACGCGCGAAGTACCTGAACTCCCCCGAGACCGAGCTCTTTGATAAGGGACGCAGCCTTTACAACCACGGTCCCGCGCGTGAGGCCGCCGGGAAGGGCCAGCCGCTGGTCGTCGCCGAAGGTTACATGGATGTCATCGCGCTGGCGACAGCAGGGTTTGGTGCAACCGTTGCGCCTCTGGGCACTGCGATCACTGAAACGCAGCTGCAGCTTTTGTGGCGGATATCGCCGGAGCCGGTTATTGCGCTGGATGGCGATGTTGCGGGCTTGCGTGCCGCTCAGCGGTTGATTGATTTGGCGATGCCGATGCTGGGGGCGGGGCAATCCCTGCGGTTTTGCGTGCTGCCAGAGGGTCAGGACCCCGACGATCTGATCCGCGCGCAAGGGCCAGAGGCGATGCGCAATCTGGTTGAGGGGTCAAAGCCTCTCGTCCATTTGCTTTGGCAACGCGAAACCGATGGCAAAGTCTTCGACAGCCCGGAACGTCGCGCGGCCCTCGACCAATCCTTACGCGCGGCGTTGGGGAAAATTCAGGATGTCGGTCTGCGCAACCACTACGCGATGGAAATCAAGCGTCTACGCGCAGAACTCTTTGCGGCCGCAGCCCCCAAACGCCAACGTAAGTCTTGGAACCCTGGGGGCCAGTTTCCGACCAAAGGCGTTGCACTTGCGTCGACGAAGAACTCGCTTCTCGCGCAATCCACGGATGTTGAAGAGCGGGTTCGTGAGGCGGTCATTCTGGCGATACTGATTTCTCACCCGGATCTACTACCTGATTTTTTGGGTGATCTTGAGACTTTGGATTTGCACGGTGCCGACCATCGCGCCCTGCTGTCAGCGCTTCTGCGACATCCCGACGAGACCGACCGCGACAGATTGCGCAACATTTTAGAAGCCGAAGTGGATAAAAGGGCTATTGAAAAATTGTTCAGTCTTAGCCATGTGCAGGTAGTAACTGCTGCACGTCCGCAGACAGACAGGAGTTTCTGCATAAGAGCCCTATCTGACGAACTTGCAAAATTGCAAGCAAGGCGTTTGGAAATAGAAGGCATCGACGAGGCAACGAGTGAGATATCCGGGCTTCCGGATGAAGGGCTGACTTGGCGACTTAGCCAAGCGAGGGGCGACCTTTTAGACGCTGAACGTCGAGGGTCAGAACAAGAAGATACAGATGAACTTGACCGTGGCGCAACGGCGGCTGATCTACAACGTCTCATCGATGGTGAGGTTTGGGTAAAGAAAAGAAGGTAAACAGACGTGCGAATCACTGCGATTCGCGATAATGATTCGGAATCGGACTGACGCCGATTCGCGTTTAAGGAGCATTACATGGCCCCCAAAGACACAGACGATCAGAAGCAAGACCGGGAAGACGCCGAAAACGGCTTGGATATGAGCCAAGCTGCGGTGAAGAAAATGATCGCAGAGGCCCGAACGCGTGGCTACATCACCTACGATCAACTCAATCAGGTTTTGCCTCCTGATCAGGTGTCGTCTGAACAGATCGAAGACGTGATGTCGATGCTGTCTGAAATGGGCATTAATATCATTGAGGAGGAAGAAGCCGAGGAAGAAGACACCTCCTCTAAGGCGCTCGCCGAGACGTCTCAGTCGAAAGAAGTCGTGCTTGCATCCTCAACGACGGAGACACTTGACCGGACGGATGATCCGGTCCGGATGTATCTGCGCGAAATGGGCTCGGTGGAACTGCTGTCCCGTGAAGGCGAGATCGCAATCGCCAAGCGTATCGAAGCCGGCCGCAACACGATGATCGCGGGGCTCTGTGAGAGCCCACTGACCTTTCAGGCGATTACGATCTGGCGCGACGAACTTCTGAGCGAAGATATCCTTTTGCGCGACGTGATTGATCTGGAAACCACATTCGGCAACTCTCTCGATGAAGACGGGGAGGAGGGCGAGGAATCTGTCACGGCCGCCGCCACGACGGAAACTGCGGAGAAGAAAGAAGAGACACAAGAACTCGACGCTGACGGCAACCCTATCGCGACCGACGACGAAGACGATGAGGATGAGCAAGCCAATATGAGCCTTGCGGCCATGGAAGCCGCCTTGAAGCCGCGGGTGCTTGAAACGCTTGACCTGATCGCGGATGACTACACGAAGCTTGCGGACATGCAGGACCTTCGGATTTCGGCGGCCCTCAACCACGACGAGAGCTTCTCGAAGAAAGAAGAGACCGCCTACCAGGAATTGCGGACAGAGATCGTGGTGTTGGTTAACTCGCTGCACCTTCACAACAACCGGATTGAGGCGCTGATCGACCAGCTCTACGGCATCAACCGTCGGATCATGTCCATCGACAGCTCTATGGTGAAACTTGCGGATCAGGCGCGGATCAACCGTAGGGAGTTCATTGACGAATACCGCGGTTATGAGCTTGATCCCGGCTGGGTTGACCGCATTTCCGAAAAAAGCGGTCGTGGCTGGACGGCTTTGATAGAAAAGTCCCGTGAAAAGGTGGAAGATCTGCGGGCCGAGATGGCTCAGGTGGGTCAGTATGTCGGCGTAGACATCACGGAATTCCGCCGCATCGTTCAGCAAGTTCAAAAGGGCGAAAAAGAAGCACGGGGCGCCAAGAAGGAAATGGTCGAGGCCAACCTGCGCCTCGTGATTTCTATCGCGAAAAAATACACCAATCGCGGGCTTCAGTTTCTCGACCTCATTCAGGAAGGTAATATCGGCCTGATGAAAGCGGTCGATAAGTTCGAATATCGGCGCGGCTACAAATTTTCGACCTATGCGACGTGGTGGATCCGGCAAGCGATCACACGCTCCATTGCCGACCAGGCGCGCACGATCCGTATTCCGGTGCATATGATCGAGACGATCAACAAACTGGTGCGCACGGGCAGACAGATGCTGCACGAAATCGGGCGCGAGCCGACGCCGGAAGAACTGGCAGAAAAGCTCCAGATGCCTCTCGAAAAAGTGCGCAAGGTGATGAAGATCGCCAAAGAGCCCATTTCGCTTGAGACGCCCATCGGGGATGAAGAAGACAGCCAACTTGGGGATTTCATCGAGGATAAGAACGCCGTTCTGCCGCTCGATAGCGCGATCCAAGAAAACCTCAAGGAAACCACAACGCGCGTTTTGTCCTCGCTGACACCGCGCGAGGAACGGGTTTTGCGGATGCGTTTCGGGATTGGCATGAATACCGACCACACGCTTGAAGAGGTGGGTCAACAGTTCAGTGTGACGCGTGAGCGGATCCGTCAGATCGAAGCAAAGGCGCTTCGCAAGTTGAAGCATCCCAGCCGGTCACGGAAGCTTCGGTCTTTCCTCGATCAATAGAACTTTGGGCGTACGCGGATTTGCGTGCGCCCAAAGTCTCTTGCCGAGAGTTTCTTACGAGCAAATCGGATTGGTGCCGTGGGATCAGTTAATCGCACTGTATAACCGTCGCGGGCTGCAGTTATGCGCTGGCTCTCGACTTCTCCGTGGGACCGTCGTCAAGCGTCGCGTAAATCGCATCGATATGGCCAAGCCCTTCGCTGGCGAGCTCAATGTTCTTGGCCGACCCCGAGAGTGTCAGGTCGATACCATCGCGCGCGGCCTTCAAGTTCTCAAGAAGGTCTTGCACCACTATAATTTCTTCATCCAGTACATGGCTGCTGTTGACGGCATCGGTCTTAACAGTCGTCGTCGCCTCGCCTAGATCTGACATGTTTTGCATCATCTCGGTGAGACTCACGTCAAGGTTTTCAATGAAGGTCTGGTTCTTACTGCGAATTTTTCCCATGCTCTGAACGCGCTGTTCAAGGTCTGTCACAGATGCCGCAATCGAAGCCGCCTGTTCCCGCGCAAGGTTCGCCAAACCACGCATCTCCTGCGCCACAATCGCAAAGCCTTTGCCTGCCTCACCGGCCCTTGCTGCCTCGACCGACGCATTCAGCGACAACAGGCGTACCGATACTGCGATGGTATCTACAGCGCCGCTTGTCGTTTTCACATCCTCAAGCCGGGCTCGCATGTCTTCCATTTCATCCCGGATCTGATCCAGTCTGCTGCGGGCCTCTGCTGACCTCAATTGGTGGTCCCTGAAAGTTTGGGTGATCTTCAGGTTCAGGTCAGAGACTGTCGCGGAATGATCCACCATCCCCTTCAACGTTCCCGTGACCCTCGCCAACCGCCCCGTCACTTGTTGGGAGACCTCTGCCACCCGCTCGTAGTTCGCCTTGCGCTCTGTCACGATCCGGTTAACGCTTCGCGCATTCTGCTGGACCGTCTGAAAGATGTGCCGGATCGCCGCAATGCGCGTTGGATGGATCGTCATGCTCGGAAAATCCTTTGGAAACCGGGCGCATCCTAGTAGCGAAAACCTCAATATCTTCTTAAAAGGTCGCTGTTGAAGGCGTTCTCAAACCGCAATTTTTAGGGCCGCAAATATCCCTCTACACAAACTGTGGGTGGCTCCCTATAGTGTGTGTGGACATTGGGGACCAACACCCAAGAGACCACATATAGGGGTAATGTGATGCGCTGTCCTTTTTGCGGAAACGTCGACACTCAGGTGAAAGATTCCCGGCCTGCCGAGGATCATGTCGCTATTCGCAGGCGCCGATTCTGTCCGGCATGCGGCGGTCGGTTTACCACTTATGAACGCGTGCAATTGCGTGACCTCGTGGTGATCAAATCGTCCGGCAAACGCGAAGATTTTGATCGGGACAAGTTGGAACGGTCAATTAGGATCGCGTTGCAGAAGCGTCCGGTCGAACCGGAGCGCGTGGATCAGATGATTTCAGGCATTGTGCGGCGTCTTGAAAGCATGGGCGAAACAGATATCCAATCTCCGGTCATCGGTGAGATCGTGATGGAGGCGCTCGCGCGTATTGACACGGTGGCCTATGTACGCTTCGCCAGTGTTTACAAGAATTTTCAGGCGGCGGACGATTTCGAAGATTTCGTCTCCGAACTGCGCCCGCCCTCTCAAAAAGACGAGTAACCCGATATGGCTGGCAGCGACATGCGCTGGATGGCGCTTGCGCTGCATTTGGGTCGGCGCGGGTTAGGACTGACATGGCCCAATCCGTCTGTTGGATGCGTGCTCGTCAAAGACGATAGGGTTGTTGGTCGCGGCACCACGGCCCCCGGTGGAAGGCCCCATGCAGAACGGGTCGCGTTGAAGCAGGCAGGCGCCGCTGCGAACGGCGCCACCGCCTATGTCAGTCTTGAGCCGTGTGCCCATCACGGCAAGACATCACCCTGCGCGCAAGCGCTGATCGATGCCAATGTTGCGCGCGTCGTGTATCCCATTGCTGATCCGGATGATCGCGTGTCAGGGAAAGGGCAGGACATGCTGACTGCTGCCGGTATTGACGTAACCGCAGGGATCATGGCGCAGGAGGCCGAGATCGCTCACCAGGGTTTCCTGACGCGGGTGCGCACCGGGCGACCTTTTCTGACCCTCAAGCTCGCAAGCTCATTTGATGGCCGCATCGCGACGGCGAGCGGGGAGAGCCAGTGGATCACTGGTCCGCACGCGCGGCGCGAGGTGCATGCAATGCGCGCGCGTCATGATGCGGTGCTGGTCGGCGGCGGAACTGCACGGCTTGATTTACCGTCTTTGACCGTCCGCGGGGTGGGGCGGTGGAACACCCCGGTGAGGGTTGTGGTCAGTGCCGGGTTAAGCCTACCGAAAACCGGTCCCCTTGCTGAGAATACTGCGGCTGCCCCGCTTTGGCTCATCCACGGTCCTTCTGCATCCCAAGAGGATCGCACCTTCTGGGGGACCAAGGGCGCTGATCTGATAGAGGTCGAGGAAAAACCTGACGGGATCAATCTGAACCACGCCCTAAGCAAGCTCGCTGAACGTGGACTGACCCGAGTTTTTTGCGAGGGTGGCGGCACACTCGCGGCGGGTTTGCTGGCTGAGGGATGCGTTGACGAGCTGGTGGGCTTTGAGGCCGGGCTGGTTCTGGGGGCCGATGGATATCCATCCGTTGCGGTAACGGGTGTGACTGATCTGGGCGCAGCGCCCCGTTTTGAATTATACGACACAAGACAGGTCGGTCCTGATCTTCTCAGTCGCTGGCGTCGGGTCAAATGACGTTCTGACTAACCTCGCCCCTTATATGTTTCAAAAACTGGCTTAGAAGCTTCGATTTCTCACGGCGTAGTGTTCTCTTGTCCGTTAGAAACCCTTTATGTGCGTATGCGCACTTAAATCACAAAAAATACAGTAAACGTGCGTTGATTGCTATCAGGCTTGGTCGCATATTCATTTCATCAAACGGGCAAAACAGCCCAACACACAAACGCACCAAAGGAACAGACAATGAAAACCTTCATAGCAACCGCCGCAATCGCCGTTTCCCTCAGCGCCCCCGCCTTTGCGCAAGTCACTGATGCACAATCATATTTCGCACAGTTCAACGACAGCGCAGCCGAACAGATCGTTCGAGCACCTGCTCAGATCCCAACCCGAGGTGTTGGACCGGACTTCGTCGCAGCAACTGAAAGACTGGAACATGAGGACAGCATCGACGGCCGCTACTTCTTCGGCGGAAACGTAGAAACGAACACGTCAGGTAAAGCGCAGATCGCCGCATCTCTGGGCGTTGACGCAGACAATTATTCGCTGGCCGAGCTCATTAACCTTCGCAACAGCCTGGAGGATGACGACTCTTAAAGGCCCCTCGACTCCCTCCCCCCGCAGGCGTTTCCCCCGCGCCTGAAAAGCGGGCCCTTCCATCGGAGGGGCTCGCTTTTTTAGGTCTGGTAGTAGTCGCGATACCAAGCCACGAACGCGTCGACCCCGTCCTGAAGCGACGTTTGCGGACTATATTCTGTCAAGCGGTTCAACAGCGTCCCATCGGCCCATGTCGCAGGGACATCGCCCGGTTGCATCTCCATGAACTTTTTCACAGCGGGTTTGCCGATGCTGGTTTCAATCGCCGCAATGAAATCCATCAGTCGGACCGGACTGTTGTTACCGATGTTGACCACCCGCCACGGTGCAACAGGAGACAGGCTGTCATTTTCGATGGCAGCGTCTGACGTGTGATCCGGCACCGCATCCATCAGCAGTCTTATCCCTCGGACCAGATCGTCAATATAGGTGAAGTCGCGTTGCATGTCGCCGTGGTTGTAAACCTCGATTGGCGCGCCTTCAAAAATAGCCCGGGTGAATTTGAAATAGGCCATGTCAGGGCGGCCCCATGGCCCATACACCGTAAAAAAACGGAACATTGTGATCGGAAGGTCATAGAGATGCGCATAGGAGTGCGACATTGCCTCATTGGCCTTCTTCGTCGCCGCATAAAAGCTCATCTGGTGATCGACACGATGGGTCTCTTGATAGGGCATTTCCGTATTTGCGCCGTAGACAGAGGATGTCGAGGCCATCAGGATATGTTTCGGCGGGTTGGCGCGAGCAGCTTCAAGCAGGTTGAATACCCCAATCAAATTGGCGTCGAGATAGGCGCGTGGGTTGTCTATGGACCAACGAACGCCCGCCTGACCGGCCAAATGAACGACCACATCGGGCTGTGATTCTTCGAACAGCCTCTGAAAGACGCCGTCGGTTTCCATCAGTGCTTCAACTGGGCGAAAATTTGGCGATTGTGACAACATCTGATGACGACGTTTTTTAAGGGCGACGTCATAGTAGTCCGACATCCCATCTAACCCGACAACATCGAAACCGTCGGAAAGCAGCTGATTTACAAGGTGGTAGCCGATGAAACCCGCGGAGCCGGTCACAAGCGCAGTCGGTCGGCCGTTTGCCAAACTCATCAAACATTTTCCTTTTCCAGACGTCGCCTGTTCGGTGACGAATTCCGGCGCCGAGGTCAATATAACGACGCAATCCTTGGCTATTTTAAGGTCAAGGTAACCTGATCAGAGGTTTATTTGAGCAGTGTTTGGCCGTTGGACGCAGGTGGACGTTTAGGCGGAGTGACCACAGGCGGCAAGACTTGGTAAGGTAGAGACAAGATGAGTTTTTTGAAATCCATGATGGGGCGGAAAGTGCCCGTAGAAATGCTGGAGCTCGAAATGGGCCAGCCCGAGCCTGATGGCGCCCTGTTTGTCACCGGCGACATTCATGGACGTATCGATTTGCTCGAGGATATACTGGGTCAGATAGACAAGGTGATCGGTGAGCAGCGCTATCCCGATCCGAAACTCATTTTTCTGGGCGATGCGATAGATCGGGGTCCTGACAGTCAGGCCGTACTGCGTCGCTTGCACGCGCTCAGCGCGGAATTTCCGGACAATTTCATCTGCTTGATGGGAAATCATGAACAGATGCTTCTCGATTTTCTGGAAGATCCAAGTGCGCGCTACTCCCGCTGGCTGCGGAACGGTGGACTTGCCACTTGCCAGAGCTTTGGTCTTGACGTGAGCGCGCCGAATATTGGTGGCGATGTGGCGGAAGAATTGGCCGTTGATCTGGAAGACGTGATGGGCAAGGCCCTTATCGATTGGCTGCGCGCGCGCCCGACAAAGTACATCAGCGGCAATGTTGCGATGGTCCATGCTGCCGTTGATCCGTCTAAGGATATAGAGATGCAAGCGGATCGTGTGTTGATCTGGGGGCATCCTGACTTTCTGTCGAGGTCTCGCTCCGACGGCATATGGGTGGTCCACGGACACACCACCGTCGAGCAGCCGTCTTGCCAAGATCGCCGGGTTTCAATTGACACCGGTGCCTACGACTCCGGCGTTTTGACCTCTGCCATCATGTTCCCGGGCGAAGATGTGAGTTTCCTGACGACGTCAGTATCTCAGTCCCACTAACGCCGCCAGAGTGGCGCGTGGCTGGCAAACAGCCCTTGAAGCTTTGACAGTGCGCGGTTGCGAAATCCTGCGCTCGGCAGAATCCCGGATGCCAGACGCGCGACAATGACTTCTGCCGGTGCGGGCTGTCGCGTCACGGGATCGAAATAGCGTGGATAATCCAACAGCGCCGCATGGACCAATTGATCCAAGCTGGGTCGCGCGGCGCGCCTGGTGGGCATGGCCATCTTATCTGTCGTTAGTCCCCAACCAGCGTAGAACGGGACACCATAGCAAACCACGGGAATGCCCCGAAGCAGGGCCTCAAACCCCATTAGCGAGGTCATGGTGGCAACAATGTCGGCTTGCTCCAGCAGGGCGACGGCATCGGCATTCGATGTGACCAGATCGGCGGCACTGCTATCGGTGAGCGTGCCTGCTCTCAGGCCAGCCTCGACATCAGGGTGAGGTTTGAAAACAAGAAAAGCGTCTGGATATTCGGCGCGAACGACCTCAATCAGGTCTTGATTGGTCGATACAGTTTCCGCGCCCAGCAGGACAGAGGCGTCATCTTCGACCTGACCCGGCACCAAGATCACTGTTTTATCAGTATCGAACGATGGGACCTCGCCGCCCAGATTGTACTTCGTTAGCGCCTGCTGAACGATGCTGTGTCGTAAGAGCTCAGCCCGCCGAATTGCACCCTTCGGCAATTGGACGGACGCCGCAATGAAGTCTTCAAGGGCACTGGGGGCAGCCGGGTCATAGTAGATGCCCTCGGGATCGGCGACCAGGGACAGCGGCGCCACGAGCTCAGCGCCCAAGCCGCGCGAGCGCAGAAATCCATCTTCCACCCGGACAAGTGGGCGACCTGAACCAACCGAAATCGCGGACATATCCGGCGTGGCACGGTTTGCCCAAGTCAAGAGTGGGGCGGTCCCGCTTGGGGATTGCTTGTATCTGACCGGGGCCCCGGCTCGACCAAAAAAGTCTTGAATGGCGCGGCGCTTCCAGAGGCGTATCCCCGCCGCCTCATATCCCTGCCGATCTTCTCGGCATGCGCGGGCCTGCGCAGCAAGCGTTGCAATTACATCCTCAATCTCGCAGAGGCGGTCGCGGTACGGATCGTACCATTTTGAATAGAGCATCATCGCGCCTGCAAAAAGCTGAGCTCGGGTTAGGCTTCGCTGCCGTCGGTCTATGGGATTTCGATCATCGGTAAGACCCCATCCCGCGTAGAAGGGCTGACCAAATACAATTGGCCTGTGGCCCGCCAGGACCGCCTCAAATCCCATCGTCGAGCTGACGGTGTAGACGGCGATCGCGCCTTCCAGCAGGGCATAACTTGGGACGGCATCGGAAAGACGGAGTATGTCAGGGCCAAGGGAGGCCCCGTCAAAATGGCCTGCCCGGGCCCCATGCGCTGTTTCTGGATGGCTCTTTACAATAATACGCGCACCGGGATGTTCTTCCTGAGCGAATGCGAGCATTTCCCGAAAGCTATTGGCGTCCGCATTGCCATGGGTGATTGCAGCGTCCCCTTTTGTCTGGTCCAGCACCAGAACGTAGCCGGGTGCGGGCAGGTCGATCGTGGGGTCGAAATCGCTGTACTTTGAAATCTGATGATAACGCAGAAGATCCATTGCATTGCGTGCGCGGTCCAGCACGGCAGTGTCGTCAAACGGCGCGGTCGCCAGCAATGTTTCCAGATCGGATGGTCCGCCGCTGTCAAAGTAGGGGCGTTGAGTGTCGATGGTCAGACCAATTGGTGGTTCTGCCCCGATGCGACCCGGTTTTACGGACCGCAGAAACGCATCCTCGATATGGACCAGCCGGGAATTTGTCCGGTCGGCAACTGCGGTGCCCCTGCCAGATGTCGGACTTTTGCCCCAGACTGCCACCAGATCGTCGGGGCCGGGTTTTCCCAGCTTCAGATCATATCCTGAAAGGGTGAGTATGCGGCGCACCTGCTTCTGCGTGAAGAACCCACCGTTGAAATAGAAAAGCCGCGGGCGAGGGGGCTCGTCCGCGGCTTGGGGTGTTGGTCTCTGCGCCCGTGTCACGTCATTGGGTGCCGGTCGCGGCAGTCAAGGCATTCGCTGATTGGAGCGAGCCCGTCAGAGCGCTGATTGTTTTGTTCCATGTGACAAACGGCGCTTCGGTGACGTAGATCGTGTCTCCATCGCGGATCGAGAAGTCACGGGCATCGAACACGCCAGTGGGTCGTGTCAGATCGAGAATGTAGGCGAGCCGTTGCGTGCCGTTGATATCGTTTCGTCCCAAAACGTTCTGGGCGATGTTTTCCGGCTCGTCCCGGAAAATAAAAATGCCAGTTGGATCGGCGATATTGGTGCTGAGGCCACCGACCTGCGCCAAAGCTTCAATGGCCGAAAGCATCTGTGTTTCGAATTCGACCCGTGCCTGACCGCCTGTCGCACCGAGGACCGTAAAGGCGCGGCTGTCCTGCTCGACAAGGATCCGATCATTCCCACGTAAGGCGACGTCAAACTCAGGATGGGTGAACAGATCTTCGAACCAGACCGTGCTGCGATGGCCGCCCCGTAGAAGGGTGATGAGTGCGACCTCCGTCGGGATGGCAACGCCACCGGCTTGTGCAAGCATCGCCGACAAGGTGCGGGTGGGGCGCTCAATCGGGAAGACGCCCTGCTGGCTGACACCGCCCACGACGGTCACAGTTGAGCCGTCACCGGCCAAACGCCGGACGAGAACCTGCGGGTCGGGGGTCTGACTTTCCAGCTTTCCTGTGATGACACGGCGCAACCCTTCCGGCGTATTGCCGCTGGCCTTCATCCGGCCCGCGTAAGGTACGAAGATGAAGCCGTCGCCATCAACCTGAACTTCGGTCAGATCGGTCGCACTTGCACCCGCTTGCGCCAGAAGCCCGTCATCTACATTTTCCCAGATGGTCAATCCAAGGACGTCACCCGGGCGGATGATATCGGATCCGACCACGCCTGCGCTCAGAAAGCCGTCCGTAAAGCCGAGTGCTGGTTGTTTGCTTGCTTCGCGAGCGACCCTTTGATCCACGGTCACGATGTAGGCGTTGCCTTCTTGTTCAACGGAGCCTGAGAAAATTTCGGCTTTGCGGGGCCCGGATCTGGGCAGACCGCAGGACGCGACCATCAAAGCTACGAGGAAAAATAACGCAACGCGGGCGCTGCGTGGTCGCAAGTGTTTCACTGCCAGGGCTCCTTGACTGGAAAATGCCTCAGTTTTTTTCTGACACCCTACGCAATTCGGTCCGAATTGGAAGAGTCCCGCCTATCCCACCACATGTAACTGTTGCCGGGGCGTCGCAGTGCCTGTTGTTAGGGCGTCATAAGGATCTTCGATCACCAGCATCATATCCACGACTTGCCGTAGCAGCCGACGCCTTGACCGGCTTGCGTAATAGCCACCGGTTACTTGCGAGGTCTCAAGCAAATAGTGCCGGTAGTCACGATAGGCCGCCCCATCAGGTCGCTGGGGATTGGCGAAGAAATCCGGCAGCGTCTGACTGGAGGTAAAGCTGCGTTTTTTGTAAACGGCATCCCCGAAGGCTTTCAGGGGAAGGCCCCGCCAAAGCACCTGTTGTGCGGCTGTGGAATTGACCGTTACCGCGCTCGATGCGAAATTCAGAAGACGCGCCAGCTTTCCGCCACGCACGTAGTGGACCCGTTTGCTGATGCCGTGGTGTTTGGCAAGGGACCGGATGATCTGACGGATCGGCACGCGGCCATCCTCTAGCGGGTGTGCTTTGAAGACCAGATGATGGTGACCCGGTGCGCCGTCCGCAAAGCCTTTCACCACCAGCTCAAGGAACTCTCCCAAGGTGGAAAAAGGCGAGTGATTTTGGAAGCTTGCATCGTGTTCCAACTGCAGCAGGCACAGATGATATGGAAAGCCGCCCGAACTGATTTTTGTGGTAGCTAGAGCGCGCTCTGTGGCGGTGAAAGGCAATAGGATCAGGCGTTTAAGATAGAGAAGAAATTCTTTCGGAACACTCAGCGCTCTATGTGGTCTGAAATTCGGGTAGCCTTGGTTAAAGAGCAGGACGAAGAAGTGATATGCCATACCGTAGAATATGTGCTGGCGCATGTCGCCCCAGCGGGCAGGGGCATCTGGAACGTCCAAATCAAGCCCTTCTAAGGCCGCGCGCATTTGGTCCACGGTCATACTCATGAGGCGCGAATGTCCGTTGCTGCCATCGCGTTCATAGGTGATCCAGTAGGGCCGCAAGTAGCCTTCTTCAAAGACATGGATCCGTAGACCACGTTCTTTGGCCAACGCGATCGCCTGCACGTGAATTTCTCGTGTATCGCCGTAAAGCACGACATCGGTGATCCGCTTGTCTGTCAGAATCTCACCGACGGCGCTTGGCCAGGTTTCCGCAGTGCCGGTGAACGGAATGTAGGTCTTGCGGTCGAACCAGAAAGCCTCGTCACCCTTGTTGAAGCCGATGCGCCAGACGTTCGAACCCGCCTCGCGCAGCATTTGCGACAGGCGATAGAAAAAAGGCCCGTGGGGGCCCTGCAGAAACAGGAAAGTTTTGCCGCGGCCTGACACCATGGGCCAGAGATCCTCTCGAAGCTCGGATTCATGCTTAATTGCATCTCTACATGTTAAATCCCCGTTAAATAGGGCACGGGCGTGGTCTTGGTTAATTCCATTGCAGGTGTTGTGGCGCGGCGTCAGGGGAACTTGCACGCGTTTTTCACTCGCGCTACGCAGAAACCGCAGACACGAAGGAGCGGCGGAATGTTTACGGGGATCATCACGGATGTCGGAACCCTCAAGGCGTTGGATCAGCGCGGCGATTTGCGAGCGCGCATTGGTTGCCGGTACGACCCGGCGGGTATTGATCTGGGTGCATCCATCGCCTGTGACGGCGTTTGTCTGACAGTGGTCGATAAGGGCCAGGATGACACACCTTGGTTCGATGTGGATATCTCGGGCGAAACCGTTTCAAAAACCAACATCGCGAACTGGGCGGTTGGACGCGGCGTAAACCTTGAGCGGGCCCTCCGCGTTGGCGACGAACTCGGCGGGCATATCGTGTCGGGTCATGTGGACGGTGTTGCCCACGTCACAAATGTCGCGGAAGACGGTGACAGTACGCGGGTGACCTTCGAGGCACCCGGCGCGTTGGCCCGGTTCATTGCACCAAAGGGGTCAGTTGCCCTGAACGGCACATCACTGACCGTCAACGAGGTCGATGGCGCCTCCTTCGGCATCAATTTCATTCCGCACACGAAGACATCGACGACATGGGGAACGGTTAAGGCTGGCGATCGCATCAACTTGGAGATCGACACGCTGGCCCGTTACGTTGCCCGGCTGAACGAGGTCGCCGCATGACGATGCTGGGTCACAACAACGGTCCGACCATGGAAGGCGGCCGAAGCTGGCGCAAGCACAGTTGGACCAAGGCCCGCGCGGCTCTTTTGCCGACACTACCGATCGAGGTTGTGCGCTTGCGTGTGCGCCGCGCGAAAGAGCTTGGCCTGCCCTACAAGACCTATGCGTCCGTGCGTGCCAGCACCGGGCGAGACGTGGTGGGATTTCTATTCTCATCCAATGCGCTTGGCGCGCATGCGGGATCTATATCAGTGCCACGCGGTGCGAAATTAAGGGATCTGCAAAATGTCGCCATTGCCGGTTTGGCTCTTCCCCCGCTATCGCCCGACGCGCTCGCCTCCCTGATTGCGGCTGAAACGGGTATTCAGCCGGTCTGTGGCAGCCCGCCAAAGCTATCAGATGGGTGGTCGTCTGCGCGGACAAAGATTCACCTGCCGCTCAAGGTGATGAAGCTGCCGCGCGACGGCGTGCTCGTGATTGGAGAGACCGATCTAGAGCGGGAATGGTCCGATATTGGCCAACTTGCGGGCTACCTCAAAGCTGAGACATACTTTGCAACCGCCTCTTAAAGTGGTTGCGACGTCACGATAGCGCCGCACCCCCTTTCCAACACAGCGTGCAGGGGCTATCTGCCCGGAAGAACAGGAAAGATCCAAGTATGAGCGACGTCGATTATTCAGATGCCATATCCTCGGTCGATGAGATCATCGACGACGCCCGAAATGGCCGGATGTTCATTCTGGTGGATCACGAGGACCGGGAAAACGAGGGCGATCTGGTTATTCCTGCGCAGATGGCGACACCGGAAGCGATCAATTTCATGGCGACGCACGGGCGCGGATTGATCTGCCTGACGCTACCAGGCGAACGGATCGACGCTTTGGGTCTGCCCCTGATGGCATCCTATAATTCGTCCCGCCACGAAACCGCCTTCACGATTTCCATCGAGGCGCGGGAAGGTGTGACAACCGGTATCTCGGCCCATGACCGGGCGCGGACCGTCGCGGTTGCCATTGATCAGTCCAAGAGCGCGGCTGATATTGCGACGCCGGGCCATATATTTCCCCTGCGCGCGCGCGATGGTGGGGTTTTGGTCCGGGCCGGTCACACGGAAGCAGCAGTTGATGTGGCGCGCTTGGCGGGCCTTAACCCATCCGGCGTGATCTGCGAGATCATGAACGAAGACGGGACCATGGCCCGGTTGCCCGATCTGGTCGCCTTCGCACAGTTGCACAATCTCAAGATCGGTACGATCAGCGATCTGATTGGATATCGGCGCCGTCACGACAATCTCGTGAAAGAAGCCTCTCAGAAAGCAGTGTCTTCCGTTTACGGTGGCGACTGGATGATGCGGGTTTTCACCGACGAGACACAGGGCGCGGAACATATCGTTCTGACGAAAGGCGACCTTAACCAGCCGGGGCCGGTTCTGACCCGGATGCATGCGCTTAACCCGTTGGAAGATGTGCTGGGCATTGGCGGCGGTGGGCCGGAGCTGCCAGCGGCGATGAAAGCCATCGGGGAAGAGGGGCGCGGAATTGTTGTCCTTCTCCGCGATACCACGATGAAACTGGTCATGGCCGGGGAAGCTTCACCCCAGACATTGCGCCAATACGGTCTGGGTGCGCAAATCCTCGCGGCCCTCGGGCTGAGCGAACTTGAGCTGTTGACCAATTCGCCCTCACCCAAGGTTGTCGGGCTTGAGGCATACGGCCTGCGCATCACGGGCACACGGCCCATTCCGAAGGACAGCTGATCATGGCAACTGCAGAAACGCACCACGTACTCGATACGCCGACCTTTGACGAACCAACGAAGCTGCTGATCGTTGTATCACCCTATTACAAGGATATCGCGGACAACCTCGTGTCAGGTGCACAGGCCGAATGCGAAAAGGCAGGCGCGACATGCGAGGTAGTCGAAGTGCCCGGCGCTTTGGAAATTCCCCCGGCGATCCGCATCGCTCATCGTCAGTCAAACTTTGATGGGTTTGTTGCTTTGGGCTGCATCATTCGGGGCGAAACCACACACTATGAAACGGTCTGCAACGACAGTTCGCGGGGCCTGATGCTGCTGGGGCTGCAAGGTGCAAATATCGGCAATGGCATCCTGACCGTCGAAAACCGAGAGCAAGCCGAGGTGCGGGCCGATGCCGATGGCCAGAACAAAGGGGGCGGTGCCGCCGCGGCGGCCTTGCACCTGATCGCACTACAGCGCAAATACGGTCAGAAATCCAAGGGCGTTGGCTTCAAACCGCGCCCCACACTTGATGACGACGAAAGTTTTCAAATCGCATGACAGCCACCACTCCGTCCGGCAATCAAAAACGTCAGATGAAATCGGCGGCCCGGCTTTACGCGGTGCAGGCCCTGTTTCAGATGGAACATTCTGATCAGACGGTTGACGCCGTGCGGGAAGAGTTCGAAACCCACCGGTTCGGCGCCACTTACGAGGGCGATGAAATGGCGGAAGGGGACATCGACACGTTCCGCGGCCTTCTTGAGCGCGTCGTAGACAGCCAATCGGCGATTGATCAGATGACAGATCGGGCGTTGGTGGCGAAATGGCCGATCAACCGGATCGATCCCACGTTGCGCGCGCTGTTTCGGGCTGCGGGTGCCGAACTTTTGCAAGCCAAAACACCGCCAAAGGTCGTGATCGTCGAATTCGTCGACGTGGCCAAGGCGTTTTTTCCTGATGGGCGGGAGCCGAAATTTGTGAATGCCGTCCTGGACCACATGGCACGAGAGGCCCGTCCGGAGGCGTTCTGAAGGCTGCTTCGCAGTGTGCGCAGGTCAGAAAAGTACTATATATTCTGGAATAGATAACTGATCAGAGGTTCCAAGATGCCCGATCATATCAAATTTATGCTCCGCCATGCAGGATTTGGCGCATGCGCCGCGCTCGGATTTGTCGGGCTGCTTCTTTATTTTAACGTTGGAAATCTGTGGTATCTGGTGAGCCATTCCGCCGGTGGATTTCTCGCACTTGCCGTGATGACAGTCTTTTTCATCATCACCTTCGGAAGCGTTCAAATAGGCATTGCGATCATGGGCTTGGCCGACCCTGAACAAAAAGATCCGCCTCGCGGAAAACTTCAGCCAGTGCGCGTGCCAGCCAAGTCAAGATAAGCGACGGAACCACCAACAACCGTGGGGGAGCTTATTCCCGCAGACCTGTATGTACAGGTGGGTGCCAGGTAACCGAACCAGGGTCCGGACAGAGCCAGCTCCCGCGGAATTGCTTAAGGCCACCGGAATGTAGTCCCCATTTACGTGAAGGGCAGAACCGTCCGAACTGACTTAGGCGTCACCACGGTCTAAAACAAGGCACGGAACGCCGCATCCGGTCTTCAGACTTGCATTTTGTTTACGGTTTGTTCACATTGAGCGTATGCCAGAGGATCTTTCGCCAAATGCATCGCTTCAACCGGGCCAATTGCTGGCTCGCGGTGTTTGCCGCCATCTGGTTGGCCATGGCTTTGCTTGTGTCGAGGAATTCGTCCCGGATCGCGGATTGCGCGTAGATGTGATCGCACTTGGTCCAAAAGGAGAGGTTTGGATCGTGGAGTGTAAATCCTCCCGTGCGGATTTTCAGGGGGACCAGAAATGGCAAGGCTATCTGGACTGGTGCGACAGGTATTTCTGGGCCGTCGACGAGAGCTTTCCGACAGAACTGCTGCCTGACGAAACAGGTCTTGTCATTGCAGATGCCTATGATGCCGAGATTATACGTATGGCACCCGAGGACAAACTCGCGGCACCCAGGCGGAAGGTGCTGACCCAGAAATTGGCCCGAACCGCCGCACTGCGTCTGCAAGGATGGCGTGATCCGGATTTCGCGGCCCCGTGGGGCTGACCACTGGGCGCTAGCTTTTCATGACCCGCGCACGGGCTGCAGCTGCCCGCAGTTCCTCGGCAATCTCATCGGCTTCGTCCGGGTCGAAATCCAGCGGCAAGTCCACCCCGTCTGCCTCTATATAAAGACGCACCATGCCCAGGGTCGTCGGCCCAATCTGCAAATTCGCCGCGATCTCGCTTTCCTTGTTGATGCCCGATGATTTGGCCATGAGCCGTCCTCCGATCCGTCGTCCGACCTGTCTTACCGGGAAAGGAAAGAGGGGGGAAGAGCGGGTGAAGGGAGGGGATGCTTCTGTTGGAACTCAGGAGCCATTCGCGGCTGGCTGCCAATGACCGACTTCCGTTCTCTCTAAAACAAGCCGTTTATTGCAGTCCCAGTTCGTAAAGCGTTGAGTGCAGCAACTGCGGGCGCTCGCCAAAGCGGACAACGACCATGTCGCTGTCGGGCAAAAGGTACAGCATCTGACCTCCGCGTCCCATGAAATAGGTAAAAGGACCCGCCAGCGCTTCGCCGTCGCGATCCAGAACATCATGCCTTAAATGCCATCCGTAGGCACCTTCGCGCCGCTGTGAAATGGTGAGGTCAGGCCGAATGAAGTCTTGCCACAAATCCTCAGGTAAGAACGGATCCTCAGGCTTTCCGTTGTCCAGAAGAAAGCGTCCAACGCGAATCCAGTCTTCAGCTCTAGCAAAAAGGCAGCAATAGGCCGCGACCCCCTCTGCCTTTGAATAGGTCTGCCAATCCGCACCTGCAGCCCCGGCTGGTCGCCAAATCAGATCTGAAAGAAGTTCATGCAGAGGTTGATCATAGGCGTTTTCCAGGACTGCACCCAAAAGCGCAGTGTTTATGCTTTGGTAGGCGAATTGGCCTTTTGCCAAGTGGTCAACATTGAGGTCCGGCAGGACGGTCTCGGTGCCATAGACGTGCAGCCGGGCCAATGGGCCAAAAGGCGAAAATCCTGCATCGTCCACCGACTTTGGCGGCTCGCCAGCATAAAGCAGACCCGAAGTCATGGTCAGGGCATCGAGAACGCTAGCATCCGGTGCCTCTGGGCCCAGGTAAAGCGCCAGAGGATCATCTAAAGATACAATACGTCCATCCGCCAACGCGCGGACAACAAGAGCGCCCACGAGGCTTTTGACAAGCGAAAATGAATTGAAGCGATCTGTGGGTCCAAAACCTTCGCCATAGCTTTCGAAAACCCGTGTGCCACCTTGGTCGACGAGCAACGCACGGCCAGCTGCAGCGTCGAAGCGCGTTTGTGCCGCTTTGGGAATAGCCGGAGCATTGATCGTATCTTCAACCACTATTCCATCCACATGGGCATAGCGCCTTGCCCCGGTCCAAATCTCGGCTGGAAAACCCTCCCACAGCAGAACGGGGACTTGCGGGGCAACAGAGAAAACACCGGCGATCATGGCCACAGCTGCGACGAGAGTGCCCCAGCTTCGCCAGAACGACATATTCATTTTTTGCGCCTTTCCTTTTCGCTAGGCTTGTCTGTTTCTTGGGCTAATGCCACCGTTTAGTTGTGCAGTTTATGAGCAGTTCCTCAGGATCGCAGACACTGACCGGGCCGCAGAAATTTGGAAGGATAGCCTCGAACCGGATCGCCGCTACGCTTGTGTAATAGGCGCTTCAAGCTTCCCACCCGGCCGAAATTCCCCCACACTCTGTCCATGAGCGACGATACGATCATCCTGCGTCCGTACATGCCGAACGATGCTGAATGGCTGGCGGCGCGGCATGGGGCGCTCTACGCGCAGCAAGAGGGTTTTGATGATACGTTCGCACTGCTCGTGGCTCAAATCTTGACAGATTTCGCCGAGACCCACGACCCGAAGGTCGAGCGGGGATGGGTCGCCCAACGGGGAACCGAGCGATTGGGCAGCATCTTCTGTGTCAGGCTGGATAAAAAAACCGCGAAACTCAGGCTTTTCCTGCTTGAACCGGCGGCGCGAGGGCAGGGGTTGGGGCAGCATCTGCTTGAGACCTGTTTGGATTTTGCGCGGGACGTCGGCTACGATCGGTTGACGCTTTGGACCCATCAAAGCCACCACGCAGCCTGTGCGCTCTATCGGAAGAACGGCTTTGCTTGCATCGAAGAAAAACCTGTCCATTCCTTCGGTCGGGATCTGGTCGAACAGACGTGGACGATCTCGCTTTAGAGGTCTTGCAATCACGGCCCTGCATGGGTAAATCGAAGGCCGTGCCGCCTTAGCTCAGTTGGTTAGAGCGCTTGATTGTGGATCAAGAGGTCCCTGGTTCGAGACCAGGAGGTGGTACCACCCTCACTCGATCTCTATCGTCTGGCGCAAGTCACCGGTTTCAATATCGAAAATCAGGATTTGATCATCCTCTGTGACAACCGCATACCACGTGCGCCCACGGGTAAAAGATTGGGCCGTCACGCCATTGGGCAGGGTAATCGCGTCTGGCAAAGCCAAAGTGGCGGGCTGCAGGCGGATGACAAACAGGGCAATCAGGACTAGAAGCCCTAAGATCATAACTGCGGTCAGGGTCGTCACCAAACGCCGCAGGAAACGCAGATTGGCGGGTTCCTCCGTCGGGATATCATCAAGGCCGGGGCCATCATTCATGTCGTCACACTCCCGCATCATTGAGGTGGAGATTGCAGAAAATCCGCCTGCGCGGCTTGATAAGGCATTGGCGCTCAACGTGCCAGTCGAGGCAGCGCTGAGCCGGTCACGCCTGTCGCGGCTGATCGCAGAAGGGGCCGTGTCCCTTGAAGGTCGGGTGGAGACGGATGGCAAGGCGAAAGTATCCGAAGGCCAGCGGTGGCACATCGCCGTGGCCCCTGCGGCGGAGTACGACACTCAACCGGAAGATATACCGCTAGATGTCATATACGAGGACGCATCTCTGATCGTGGTCAACAAGCCTGTCGGTATGGTTGTCCACCCTGCACCGGGCACGCCCTCTGGCACGCTCGTGAACGCGCTCTTGCACCATTGCGCGGACAGCCTGTCTGGCGTCGGGGGGGAGAAGCGACCGGGCATTGTACACCGGATCGACAAGGACACTTCAGGCCTGCTGGTCGTCGCAAAGTCCGATCTCGCCCACCATGCCCTTGCCAAGCAGTTTGAGAAACATACGGCGCAGCGCAAATACATCGCCTTGGCGTACGGAGTTCCGGACGCCGCTGATCCCAGATTGGCAGGTTTGGCGGGCGTCGGATTTGAACCAGGAAATATCCTGCGCATCACGGCCAATCTGGCACGGCACAGGACGGACCGGCAGAAACAGGCGGTCGTCAAGAATGCAGGTCGTCACGCCGTGACCCGCGCCCGCGTGATCGAGCGGTTTGGCGCCCCGGCGGTTGTGTCGCTGCTGGAATGTTGGCTTGAAACTGGCCGGACACATCAGATCCGGGTTCATCTGACGTATGCGGGCCACGGGCTTGTCGGGGATCCGGTCTACGGGGGAAGTCGCAAGCTGCCAAAGACCGCCTTGAGTGACGCGGCTCAGGCTGCCTTGATAGGATTCAACAGACAGGCGCTCCATGCGGCGACACTGGGTTTCACACACCCGGAAAGCGGTGAATTCATGGAATTTGAGGCCCCGATTCCGCATGATCTCGAACAGTTGATGAACCTTTTGCGCTAGGAAGCGTTAGGAAATTAACGTGATTATGCCCGCCGCATTTACGCAAATGTCCAACATTTGCGCTGTTTGAGCGGTCTGCACACTATCTGTGCGGCCTCAAATCTTGCAGCTGAACCGATCAGTTTATATGTTGTAACAAACGTTATTGGAGGGGAGCTACATGGCAACCTATACAAATCTGCCTGCACCAAGCCCTGAACAAGGCTTGAATCGCTATATGCAGGAAATCCGCAAGTTTCCGATGCTTGAGCCGGAAGAAGAGTACATGCTGGCAAAAGCATGGGTCGAAAACGAAGATACCGAATCCGCGCACAAGCTGGTGACATCACACCTGCGTTTGGCAGCAAAGATCGCAATGGGATACCGTGGCTACGGTCTTCCGCAAGCCGAGGTAATTTCCGAGGCGAATGTTGGTTTGATGCAGGCGGTCAAGAAATTCGACCCTGAAAAGGGCTTCCGTCTGGCGACCTATGCGATGTGGTGGATCCGCGCATCCATTCAGGAATATGTGTTGCGGTCATGGTCGATGGTGAAGCTGGGCACGACCAGTGCGCAAAAGAAGCTGTTCTTCAACCTGCGGAAGGCCAAGAACCGGATCGGTGCGTTGGAAGACGGTGATTTGCGTCCGGAGCACGTCCAACGCATTGCGAACGATCTGAACGTTACTGAGGATGAAGTCATCTCAATGAACCGTCGCATGTCCGGCGGGGATGCATCATTGAACGCGGTGATCTCGGCAGACGGCGAGGGCGCCACCCAGTGGCAGGACTGGCTGGAGGACGAAGACGCTGATCAGGCCGCAGATTATGAAGCAAAGGACGAGCTGGAAGCACGCCGGGAGCTTCTCAGCGAAGCGATGGACGTGCTGAATGATCGCGAAAAGGACATTCTTGTCCAACGTCGCCTGAAGGACCAAGTCGTAACGCTTGAGGAACTGTCGGGTCAGTATGACGTCAGCCGGGAGCGTATTCGGCAAATCGAGGTGCGTGCGTTTGAGAAACTTCAGTCTCGCATGCAGGAGCTTGCGAAAGCTAAGGACATGCTGACTACCGCATAGACCTAACCCAAGATTTAACAAAGAGACCTGCCTTACGGCGGGTCTTTTTTATTCCGCTTTGCCAAAGTGTGCTATCGGGCGTCCGCTTTGCGGGTGTGGGTTCAATTGATCGCCGCAACACAGGCTTCAAATTTCTCGGCTGGGGTCTGGTATTGCAAGGTCTTTCGTGGCCGTTCATTGAGTTGGCGGGCCACGGCGCTGAGTTTGGCTTGACTATAGGCCGACATATCGATGCCGCGCGGGAAGTACTGGCGCAGAAGCCGGTTGGTGTTTTCGTTGCTGCCACGTTGCCATGGGCTTTGCGGATCACAGAAGAAGACGTCGATCTTGGTGGCCATGGTGAACCTCGCATGGCCGGTCATCTCCGAGCCACGATCCCAAGTCAGCGACCGATAGAGCTCTTTGGGGAGTTTTCGCGCCTGCTTGATCAGGGCGGTGATGACGCTCTGCGTATCCTTGTTGGCAACCTTCGCCAGCATCACAAACCGGGAATGACGCTCAACCAGCGTGGCGATATAGCTGTTGTTGGCTCCGACGATCAGATCGCCTTCCCAATGACCCGGCACCGCGCGGTCCTCAATCTCGGGCGGTCGTTCACTGATCGGCACCGCATCCTTGATCTTTCGTAGTTTCAAACCCTTTTGCGTTGCATGGCGGGACCTGCGGATGGCGCGCGGGATACGCAGGCATTGCTGAAGCTCCTTCTTAAGAACACCCCGCGTCTGCACATAAAGGCTGCGATAGATCGTTTCGTGCGACACGCGCTCTTGCTCTTGGTCGGGGTGCCAGCGCCTAAGCCATCCCGCAATTTGCTGAGGCGACCACTTCGACCGCAGCTTTCGGGCAATGAACCGGCACAAGGGTTCGTTGAACGAGAGCTTACAGGCTTTGGGCCGCCTTGCGCAGTCCCACGCGCGCTGATCCGACAGTGCCGCGCGATAGGTCTTACACCCGCCGTTCCTGCGAACTTCCCGGCTGATGGTCGAGGGGGCACGTTTGAGGTCGCGTGCAATAGACCGCAAGGAACGATCCACGGCCAATCCGCGGGAGATTTCTTCGCGCTCCTCAAGGCTCAATACCAGATGAGACCGGGTGCGCGCAGGCGGGCGAATGCCACCCGTCAAAGCCAGATGCGGAAAGATCGACGACGAAGCCCGATTAAACCTGCGGCCAATGGAACTCAGCGACTCGCCACGTTGCCACCGATCCCACATCTCGGATTTCTGCTTGTCCGTGTAGAACGTCCTCGTCCGATACTTCATCTTCAACACTCCATCTTTCTCAAAAGATTAAAGTGTTGCGACCACCCGTTGAATCCTCAGGGACGGAGCTGCCGTTGGGAAAATTAGCGATGTCGGTTTATCGTGAAACGAAACCGAGGAGATCCGACGCATGATCGAAAGAACAAATCCCACTACCCTGAGCGCTTCAGTTGACTACGGCTATTCTCAACTAACAGCGATCTCGGCTACATCGAAGATTGTTTTCGTGTCAGGTCAGCTAGGTGATTTCGCGGACGGGCAAAAGGCAGAAGGCTTTGAGAAACAGGTTGGAAGGTCTTTTGAGAACTTGCGATTAGCTTTGGAGGCTGTCGGCAGTGGCCCAGAAAAGGTCGTAAAGGTGACGATCTTAGTTGTGGGCCATACCGAGGATCGCCTAGCCATAGTTTCTGAGCATCGTCGCAGATTTTTCGGTGACGCCCGACCCGCCAGCACGCTTATTCCAGTCCAAAGGCTTGCAGGCGATTGGATGGAGTTCGAAATCGACGCCGTCGCAGTGGTGTGATCTACACAAGGGGCTCATTGCGGTCATCGGACATTTTTCGTCAGACGAAATGAAGCTGTGACTGCTTCAAATGACGGCTAAGCGGACAAAGCGGACCTGTGCCGCCGGGCCGCAAAGGTCCGCTTTCAACAGTTCGTTGGGTGAACGGTCCTTTCGTTATGAGGGACAACGACCTTGGCTGGATCGCCTGCACGTCGATTTGGTTAGTGAGGTTGTGTTGAGGCCCAAAGCAGTTCGGCCCCGCCATGGATGCCGCGTAACATGTGACGCGCGACTGTTGGCTCGGTACGCAGGAGGGGCAGCATGACCGAAGCCGGGACGAACATCATGTGGCTCGGCGTGTCTGCCCAAACATCTGCGGGTGCTATGGCATCGATGGCGGGGACACCGCCATGCCAAGACCCGGGTCTGTCATCCACCCAGACAACGGGGGTCTCCACGCCGGGCAAATGCCGGTGCATCGTCCAACTGCCCTCCAGCAGGAAGGTGAATCCGTGCGGTGGGCGATCCCGATCCAGAGCTTTCTCGCCTGTCTGGGCGGTCATCAATCTGCTGGCTGTGATCAGCGTATCAAAGGCCTGCTCTGAAAGTTGCGCGAAGATGGGGAGCGCTCTGGCCGCACGTTGGGCCTCATCCGGCCAAGAGATGGTCTTTATACTCATCGCATGGCCACCGGGTTGATCCAGGAACTGGATGCGCCGACAAAGGGCAGGGGCGCCGCGATGAACGCAAACTCTGACCAGCCACCGACCACCAGTCGTTCGGTGGCGATGTTTTCCAGGATGTGCACGCCGTTTTGGGCCAGCAGGATCTGGTGCACTGGATAGAGAATGCCCGGCTTTTCATGGGGCACGGCCTCCATCGAGCCACTGTCGCCCCCGACGGCGACCACGCCGCGCTCAACCAGCCAACGCGCCGCATCCATGCCGGGGCCGGGCTGGCCGGAGAGGAACAGCTCTCGCTCGCCTTCATCCAGTAGGGTGCGGTGGCCGGTGTGGAAGATCACGACGTCGCCGGACCGGATGTCGTTGATGCCCTGCCGTGCCATTGCCGCCTGAATGTCCTCGACCGTGATGACGTAACCGATCTCGAGCCGATCGACACCTTTCAGCCCGGGAATGTCGAGGAGGAGGCCTCTTGTGATGATCGGTGGCGTGTTTTCAACCCCGAGGCGGGCGAGACCTGCGGGATCTTGAATGTCTACGCCACGATTGCCGTTGAAGAAGACGCCATCCACGCCAAAATGCGCGAGCCCGTCAATCTGCGTACCGGTGTTCACCGGGCCAAAGATGATGTCTTCGTTGTTGGAATAGTTGGTGCCGCCATTCGTGCCGACAATCACCTCGAACCGACGCCAACCATAAGCAGGTGTGTCGCGGTCGAGCGGGATGCCGAGGCTGAGGACCTCGCCGGTTTGCACCAGCGACAGGGCAGAGAGCACGGTATCCTGTGTCAGCAGGTTGGCTGCGCCTCTTTGATCGTCTGCGCCATAGGGGCTGCTGAGCGTTTCAGGATCGACGACCCAGCGTTCGTCCTGGGTCTGCGCCAAGGCTGTGCCGCCGGTGATGGCCATCAGAAGTGCTGTTGTTGTAAGAAAGCGTTTCATAGGTTCATTCCTTTTTGAGTCATTTGGATGAAAGGGGTGCATAAAGTTCGACAAAGCGCCCGCTGGGGTCGCGAATGAGAACGATCTCGACGCCATAGTCGGCGCGTGTCACGCGGTAGTCCGGTGTCACGCCATGGGTGGCGAGGTGGGCCAGCACCGGCTCAAGGTCAGCGACCATGAAGCCGACATGCTTGTAGCCTGCTGTGCTGTAGTCGGCGGCGATGTCTTCCGGCGCACCCGGATCAACCGGGCTGCCGCCGCCGACAAGCTCAATGTGAAATCCACCCGATATGTGCAGGAAGGCAATCTCGATCTCGGGGTCGAGCGCTGGAACGGCTGAACGCCGCACCTCTCGCGCACCGAAGAGGTCGGTCCACCATGTGACAGCCTCCTCAAGATCGGCGACGCGCATCGCCACGTGATTGCCGCGGTATTGCAAACCAATGGCCGTCTCGGCGGGGGTTGCGGGAGGTGTTTCGGCTCGGACAGGTCCGGCTAGCGCCGTGGCTGCCATCAAAGCAAGAATCAAGCGTCTCATTGGCTGATCCCCGCTGCTTTTTCAAAGACATACCAATTGCCTTCATTCCAGGTGATATGCTGGATCATCTTGCGGATTTTCCAGCCATGCTCGGTGCGGACCAGCCAGTTGTCGTAGTAGCCAACCATGGTCTGCACTGCGCCCCCGCAGGTGTTGGGCAGGTGATGGGAGGCATTCAGCAAAGAACGAACGTAGGCCTCATCCCCGTCAATCTCGATGATCAACGGCATGGCGATATGCTGTGTGCCTTCGAGATTGGCAAAGAAGGGCTGCACAGCCGATACCCAATCATCCGCCTGCATCGTCACCAGCCCGTCGCCAATGGAGGCAGAGAAATCCATCTCGATTTCATCGGTGAAGACCGAGCGGTGTAGGACCCAATCCTGCATGTCGAAGGCGAGGCCGTAATTGACGATGACCTGTCCGATTTCCTCTCGGTCAACCAGCATCTGCAGCTGCGCCTCTGGGGACGGATAGGCTGGTGTTGGACCAGTAATCGCGGTGGCCAGCGCAATCGCACCTGCCAGTGCGGACAGTTTGATTGCATCAGGCTTGACGTGTTTCGCTTTGAACATGAGAAATCTCCTTGAAAGGGGGCCTGCCCCAGCTTCCAGCCGGGGCAGGTGGGTATCGCGGCTAGCGCGTGGCAAAAGCCCCGTTGATCCAGATGGTTTGGCCATTCACCCACCGTCCTTCGGGCGAGGCGAGGAACCGCACGAGCGGGACGACGTCTTCGATCGTACCAAGTCGATTTTCCACGGACCGGCCTTCGAGATAGGCCACCGATTGAGGTGTCTCAGCGGCATGGAAAAACGGCGTATCGATTGGGCCAGGAGCAACGGTGTTCACGGTGATTCCGCGGCCCTTATGCTCTTGCGCAAGCATCCGCGTGTATTCCTCGACAGGTGCTTTGGTCGCGGCATAGAGCGCATATTGCGGCGCTTGCGCGGCCAGCAACGTGGTGCCGATATTGATGATCCGACCTCCGTCGTGGAGGCGCGCGGACGCTTCGCGCAACGACCAGAACAGTGCACGATTGTTGACGTTATCGAGTTCTTCGAACTCGGTATCCGTCACCTCGGCAAAGGGCTTTTTGAGCACTTTGCCCGCATTATTGACGACCACGTCGACGCCGCCGAATTCAGTCTCTGCCAAATCGTACATGCGACGCACGTTCTCGGACTGGCCCAGATCGCCCGCGGTCAGAACCGCACGTAAGCCGGTCTCGCGCACCAATCGTGCCGTCTCTTCGGCCTGATTGCGGGTCTCTTCACGGTAGTAATGCACAACGACGTCAGCACCCATTTCGCCAAGGGCGACGGCAAAGGCGCGACCCATGTTGTTGCGTGCGCCGGAGACAATGGCTGCTTTGCCTGCAAGAGGTTTGGCAGTTGCAGTTGCCGCGCGCACCGATGCGGCGGTCAGACCGGCGGCGGCGATGCCACCCGCGCCAAGGCCCAGCATTGCGTTGCGGCGGGAGATCGAGTTGGTAGACATAATAACTTCCTTTTCGGTTTCGTGTTGAGTTGAGGGTGATGAGTGGTCAGACGGCGGCCTGGGAAAAGACCGTCGATGCCGACAGAGTCTTCCAGCGGTCGATATCGCCTTTGATTTGATCGAGTTTCTTCGACATCACGCCAACGGCGTCTTGCCCAAGGGCGAGGTGCAACGGCGGGTCCTCGGCTTCGACGATCTGCAATATGGCCTGCGCGGCCTTTTCCGGATTGTTGGGCTGTTTGCCGTCGAGTCCGCCGATGAACCCCCGGAACTTGCCTGCGGGCGTCTCGGCGTATTCAACCATTTCCGCGTCCGTGAACCGTAACGAGCCTGCCGCAAACTTGGTACGGAAAATGCCCAGTGTCAGGATCGTGGTCCGAATGCCAAAGCTCGCCACTTCCTGCGCCAGGGCCTCGCTCATGACATCCGCGGCGGCTTTGGCGGCAGAGTAAACGCCGAGCCCCGGGAAGCCAGTAAAGCCGCCAACGGCCGAGAATGTGAGAATGTGACCCGATTTCTGCTTGCGGAGCACCGGCAGTGCCGCCTGAATCACATTAAACTGTCCGAAGAAGTTCAGGTCGAAGATCGAGCGCGCTTCGGCTTCGCTGGTTTCCTCGACAGCGCCCACAGTACCTGCGCCCGCATTGTTCGCGATAACATCGATACGGCCAAAAGTGGCCACCGTGTCACTGACAGCCTGTTCAACACTGTCGCGGTCGGTCACATCGGCGATCAGCGCCTTGGCCCGACCTGGAGCCAGCGCCTCGAACGCGGCGATCTGATCAGTGTTGCGAAGCGTCCCCGCCACGCTTTCTCCTGCGGCCAAAACTGTTTCTGCGAGCGCGCGGCCAATGCCGCTGGATACGCCGGTGATGAAGAAAACCTTGTTGGTCATTTGTTTAACTCCGTTGATGCGCGGAGCGGCTGCCCCGTCTGATGCATTGGAACATAAAGGTTGCGGAAAAAACGGATATCTATTGAGATGGCATCTTTAAGATGCGATTATTGCATCTATGAAATCGAATCTCGACGACTTGCACCTCTTCTGCCGAATTGTGGAAACCGGAGCCCTGCGCGCTGCCGCCGCCGAAATTGGGACGGACCCATCCAACGTTTCACGGCGCCTGTCGGGTCTTGAGGAACGATTGGGAGTCCAGCTGATTGCACGATCACGGGCGCGATCGACTACGACGGATGCTGGTCGAACATATTACGACCAGCTCAAGCCGTTGCTCGAAAGGATGGAGGCGCTGGAGGACGATGTTTCCGGAGCCGCGAACGACCCACGCGGTACATTGCGCATATCCGCTCCAATCGATTTCGGCACTCAGTACATTGGCCCGTGGTTGCGCGAACTGGCGTCACAATCGCCACGCCTATCGGTCGATTTGATTGTGAGTGACAGCTATGTGGATTTTGAGGGCGAGGGGTTGGATATCGCAATCCGGATCGGGCAGCTTTCAGACAGCGCCCTGATGGCACGGCGCATCGGGGCGATGCCACTAGCCGTCGTTGGCGCCCCGAAATACCTTAAAGAGCGCGGTACGCCCCAGACACCAGATGATCTGACCGCGCATGACTTCATTCTCTACTCCGGGCTCAGGGCAGGAGCCAAGCTTTTGCTGACGCATAGGGATGGGATCGAAAAGCAAGTTGTGACGCCTTCGCGATTCAGTGTGAACAACCTTGGCGGCGTGGGCCGCATAGTCTTGGCGGGTGGCGGACTTCATGCTGGACCCACATGGTTTTTTTCCGAAGCGTTGGACAGCGGTGACCTCATCAATGTTCTGCCAGACTGGGCACCACCCACCTATCCAGTCTATGCGCTTTACGCACCGGGTGCCTACGTGCCGGCCAAGATCCGTCGGTTCATAGACCTTGCGGCAATCCGCATGCGCAGCACCAACGGAATCATCGCTTAGCCGTATAGATGTATGCTCTTATCGCTCGAGCATGGTGTGTAAGATGCCGACCTATAGAGGTAATCTGATGGTAAAATCTGCTTTCAAATGTAAGACAGCGAGAGAAAGAACTACCATTTCTTAATCCGAAAAGCTACCATTCGTTCACATTGCAGCATCAGTCATTTTGGGCTCCCAGCAGCCGCTCCCCGGAGATGATTGTGGGGCTAAAGTACTGCGAAATCTATCCCAGCAAGGGTGTCGCTTCCCTTGGAAGTCCACACAGGACCGCTTCATGATGGGGTCGTAAGGAGAGGTGATCACGAGGCGCGCTATTTCACGGACAGCAGGCCCGTGGAAAAAGAAAAAGACCCCACGCGGTGGCGCAGGGTCTTCGAAGTTTTCGAAAGAAAGTTTACTTCTTGGCTGAGCGGCGACGTGCGATGCCAAAGCCAGCCAAGGCAGTTGCAAGCAGCAGACCACCCGCAGGCAGTGGAACCACCTCGATGGAGTCGATGCCAGTTGCGGTGACGCTGAAGTCTGCACCAACGCCCTGTGTGTTCAGCGATACGACGAAGAACGAGTAGACGCCGGTATCTGTCGCCGTGAACGTGAAGCGTGGATCGCCCCATGGGCCGTTGAACGCATCTTGTTCCGTGTCGTCTTCACGGTCGATGAATGTCAGGCCAGCAAGTGGTGTGACGGTCCCGTAGTTCCCGCTGCGCGTTCCGAAATCGCTTCCAGTGACGTCGCCAAGGTAAAGCTCAGCAGCCAGATCAGGCCGGCGCTCTTCACGGTTGATGTCGATGTCGATTGTCTGACCGGCGGTGGCATAGAACGTGAACCAGTTGGCATCGTTCAGAAGACCGCTGTCGTCTTCAATGTTAACGGTTGCGTTGACGGTTCCGTCGCCAAGCAAGCCCGTCGGGCTGATAGTAGCAGCAGAAGCAAAACCCGCCCCGAACAGGACAGGCGCAACTGCGAGGGCGGCAAGTAGTTTATTCACCAGACTCTCCAAAATTACAAACGTCGCCCCCAACCTTGATGCAGTTAATCAAAGGTAAAGGTGGCACTTGCGTGACGGACCCGTGACGCGGACTGGGCCTTACGCTTTCAACGCGGCGAAAATGGAAAAAGTCTGTTTCCGAACTGCGGTGTGATCTCAGTCCTCCATCGCCTCCAATTCGTCGATCATGCCGGAAATCATGCTAAGCCCCTTGTCCCAGAATTTCGGATCGGAGGCGTCCAGTCCAAACGGTGCCAAAAGCTCCTTGTGGTGCTTTGAGCCACCCGCTCGCAACATTTCGAAATACTTTTTCTGGAAGTCGTCGCCGCCTTCTTCGTAGACCGCATATAGCGCATTCACGAGCCCGTCGCCGAATGCGTAGGCATAAACGTAGAAGGGCGAATGGACGAAGTGGGGGATGTAGGCCCAGAACGTCTCGTAGCCGTCCATGAACTCAAATGCCGGGCCAAGGCTCTCGCCCTGCACGCTCATCCAGAGCGCGTTGATGTCGTCCGGCGTCAACTCGCCATTGCCACGAGCCTCGTGCAGCTTGCATTCGAAATCGTAAAACGCGATCTGGCGCACGACCGTGTTGATCATGTCCTCAACCTTGCCCGCCAGCAGAACCTTGCGCTGAGCGTCTGTCTCAGCGCCATCCAGCATCTTACGGAAGGTCAGCATCTCGCCGAACACGCTGGCCGTCTCGGCAAGGGTCAACGGGGTGGAACTGAGCAGTTCACCTTGGCCTGCTGCAAGAACCTGATGGACGCCGTGGCCCAGTTCATGGGCCAGTGTCATCACATCGCGGGGTTTGCCCAGATAGTTGAGCATTACATAGGGATGGACGTCACTGACTGTTGGATGCGCAAATGCACCGGGCGCCTTACCGGGTTTCACCGCCGCATCAATCCAGCCCTTGTCGAAGAACGGTTGGGCAATCTCCGCCATTTCGGGGGAGAAGTCGGAATACGCATCTAAAACGGTCTTCTGTGCGCTGCTCCAGTCCACCACTGTCGGGTCTTCCATAGGCAGGGGCGCATTACGGTCCCAGACCTGCAGCTTGTCCAGCCCAAGCCATTTGCGCTTCAACTCATAGTACCGGTGGCTCAGTTTGGGGTAAGCGGCCACGACTGCGTTGCGCAGGGCCTCCACCACTTCTGGTTCCACGTGGTTGGACAGATGGCGGCCTGTTTGCGGCGTCGGCATCCCGCGCCAGCGGTCTTCAATCTCTTTCTCTTTCGCGAGCGTGTTGTGAACGCGGGAGAAAAGCTTCACGTTCTCACCGAAAACATCCGCCAGCGCCCGCGCGCCTGCTTCCCGCTTTTCGCGGTCGGCGTCCGTCAGCAGGTTCAAGGTGCCTTCGATGTTTAGCGTCTCGCCGTCTACGTCAAATTCCAGACCGGCGATCGTTTCGTCAAACAGTCTGTTCCACGCCGCAGATCCTACGGTGGACTGGTCGTGCAGAAACTTCTCCAACTCATCGGACAGCTGATAGGGCTTCATCGCGCGCAGCCGCTCGAAAATTGGCTTGTAGCGCGCCAGATCCCCGTTCTCCGCAAACAGCGCGTCCAGCGCCCCGTCGTCGATCCGGTTGATCTCAAGTGAGAAAAACACGAGCGGCGTCGTGAAGGTGGTGATCTTGTCCTGATGATCAGCCATGAACTTGGCGCGGTCAGCGTCGGTCGTGTTCTGATAGTAGCGCAGGCCCGCGAACGACATGATCCGACCCGCGATTAGGTCGATCTTCTCATAGCGCAACACGCAGTCCAGCATTCCGGACGCATCCAAATTCGCCAGCTTGCCTTCATAGTCCGTCGCGAAATCCGCGCAGGCTTTCTCCAACCAGTCCATGTCACGCTTGAGTTCTTTGGCATCGGGCGCGGTATAGAGATCGCTCAGGTCCCATTCCGGCAGGTCACCAAACGCGCCGCCGCCCTCCTGAGCATCACGAAGCAAGGTCGGCAAGGTCGGGCGGAAGGGGTGATGCATTGGAATGTCCTTTTGAACTGGTTTTACAGAAGGTAAGGCCCCCTGCGGGGAGCCTCAAGCGCCGCCGTAAAAATAGCAGACAAAACAGCGGTCAAAAAAGCGCGTGGGCCAGATTTCCGAAGGCCAGAAAGATCAACAGTCCGAACGTCGTCGCCATGGTGATCTGACGTTTGCCGACTGGCTCCGGCACCTGAGACATCCAGTAGGCATGACCCATACGCGACGCCAAGATCAACGCGCCGAATATGTGAAGCACCCATGCTGGGGTGCCCTGAAGCTCCGCGCAGAGCAGCAGCAGGATTAAAATCGGCGCGTATTCTGAGCAGTTGCCATGGGCCCGTATCCGTTGCCTTAGATCAGCATCTTCACCATCGCCATAGATTGCTTTGGCGGCCATTCGGCCTTTCACGACCCGCATCGTCAGCGCGACGTATAGAAGCGCCGTAAGCGCCAGATAGATGGGTGTCACGCTGATCATCTGGTCCTGTCCTTTTCTGCAAGGGGGTGGCTACGTGCCCACCGTTCGGATCATTCCAGTTCAATCAGCAGGTCCTTGGCATCGATCTGCCCGCCAGGCGTCACATGAACTGCCTTGATCCTGGCGTCCCGCTCTGCGTGAATCCCGGTTTCCATCTTCATCGCTTCGATGGTCAACAGCAGATCGCCGCTTTTCACCTTGCTGCCCGCCTGCGCAGCGACCGTCGCCACCACGCCTGGCATCGGCGCGCCGATATGATCAGCGTTGCCGACCTCGGCCTTGGGGCGTTTCGCAGAGACAGCCGCGACCTTGCGGTCAGGCACGCGAATGACCCGCGGCTGGCCGTTCAACTCGAAGAAGATCTTGGCTTCGCCGTCGTCATTCGTCTCGCCACGGGCCTGCATCCGGATCTCAAGGGTTTTGCCAGGCGCGATCTCGACGCTGATCTCCTCTCCGGCGTCCATGCCGTAGAAGAAGGTTCGAGTCGGCAGGGTCCGAACCGGACCGTACACCCGATGGCGCCCCATATAGTCGAGGAAGACCTTCGGATACATCAGGTATCCGTTCAGATCTTCATCATCAATTGCCATCCCTTCCAACTGCTCAGAGAGGCTGGCGCGGGTGGCTTCCAGATCGACCGGCTCCATTTCCGCGCCGGGGCGCTTTGTGAACGGTTTTTCGCCCTTCAGGATCTTCTTCTGGATCGCCTTTGGCCAGCCGCCGGGCGGTTGCCCAAGATTGCCACGCATCATGTCGATGACGCTTTCGGGGAAGGCCACGTCGGTCTTGGGGTCTTCCACCTGTTGCCGGGTCAAACCTTGGCTCACCATCATAAGTGCCATATCCCCCACGACCTTCGACGACGGCGTCACCTTCACGATGTCGCCGAACATCTGGTTCACATCCGCATAAGTCTGGGCAACTTCGTGCCAGCGATCCTCAAGGCCGACCGAGCGCGCCTGCGCCTTCAGATTTGTGAACTGACCGCCGGGCATTTCGTGCAGATAGACCTCCGAGGCGGGGGCCTGCATACCGCTTTCGAAGGCCGCATATTGTCCGCGCACCGCTTCCCAATAGTCGCTGATCTGGCGTACGGTTTTGATGTCGAGCCCCGTATCGCGGTCCGTATGGGCCAACGCCTCGACCACCGACCCCAACGTCGCCTGAGAGGTATTCCCGCTCAGCGCATCCATGGCACAATCCACCGCGTCCACGCCCGCCTCGGACGCCGCCAGAATGGTGGCAATCGCAACGCCTGCGGTGTCGTGTGTGTGAAAGTGGATCGGCAGCCCCACTTCTTCTTTCAGCGCTTTGATCAGCTGACGTGCTGCTGCAGGTTTCAGCAGGCCGGCCATGTCTTTCAAACCCAAGACATGCGCGCCCGCCGCCTTCAGATCCTTGCCCATGGCAACATAGTATTTCAGATCGTATTTCGCACGATCGGGGTTCAGGATGTCGCCTGTGTAGCAGATCGTGCCTTCGCAAACCTTGTTGGCCTCTTGCACGGCATCCATGGCGACGCGCATATTTTCCACCCAGTTTAGGCTGTCAAAAACGCGGAAGACGTCGACGCCGGTCTCGGCAGCCTGCCGGACAAATTCCTGCACCACATTGTCAGGGTAGTTCGTATAGCCAACCCCATTCGAGGCGCGCAGCAACATCTGCGTCATCACATTGGGCATGGCCTTTCGCAGATCGCGGAGCCGCTGCCACGGGCATTCCTGCAGGAACCTGTAGGCCACGTCGAATGTGGCGCCCCCCCAGCATTCCATCGAAAAAAGCCCGGGCATATTGGCTGCATAGGTCGGCGCAACACGTATCATGTCGATGGACCGCATCCGGGTGGCCAAAAGCGACTGGTGTCCGTCGCGCATGGTGGTATCGGTGATCAGCAATTGCTTCTGCGCGCTCATCCAATCGGCAGCCGCTTGCGGCCCATCCTCTTCAAGGATGTTTCGTGTGCCGCGCGGCGGCTCACCTTTCGGGGCGGGCGCTTTCGGGATTCGCCACTCGCTGGGCATAGGGCGGCCCTCGGTCTCGGGGTGTCCGTTTACGGTGATGTCGGCGATATAAGTCAGGATCTTGGTCGCACGGTCCTGCCTACTCTTGAAATCAAACAGCTCCGGCGTGTCGTCGATGAACTTGGTCGAATATTCATAGTTCAGAAATGTCGGGTGCTTCAGCAGGTTCTCGACAAAGGCGATGTTGGTCGACACGCCCCGAATCCGAAACTCACGCAGGGCGCGGTCCATCCGCTTGATTGCCGCTTCGGGCGTCGGCGCCCATGCAGTGACCTTTGTCAAAAGCGAGTCGTAATATCGCGTGATAACGGCGCCGGAATAGGCCGTACCACCATCCAGGCGTATGCCCATGCCCGTGGCGGAGCGATAGGTGGTAATCCGGCCATAATCCGGAATGAAATTGTTTTGCGGGTCTTCTGTGGTCACGCGACATTGCAAGGCATGGCCATCCAGTTGGATATCGTACTGGCTTGCGCATCCCGTCGCCTCGACCAGAGACTTGCCTTCAGAGATCAGAATCTGCGCCCGGACGATGTCGATGCCCGTGACCTCTTCCGTCACGGTGTGTTCGACCTGCACGCGCGGATTGACCTCGATGAAGTAGAACTCGCCCGAGTCCATATCCATCAGAAATTCGACCGTGCCCGCGCATTCGTAATTCACATGTTCGCAGATTTTCTTGCCCAACGCGCAGATCTGTTCGCGCTGGGTGCCGCTCAGATAGGGGGCCGGAGCGCGCTCGACCACCTTTTGGTTGCGCCGCTGGACCGAGCAATCCCGTTCCCACAGGTGGTAAATCTGGCCATGATGGTCGCCGAGGATCTGAACTTCCACATGGCGGGCTCGGGTGATCATCTTTTCCAGATAACCTTCGCCGTTGCCAAAGGCCGCTTCTGCCTCCCGGCGGCCTTCAAGCACCTTTTCTTCCAGCTCATCCTCGCCGAAGATCGGTCGCATTCCACGACCGCCGCCGCCCCAGGACGCCTTCAGCATCAGCGGGTAACCGATTTCCGCCGCTTCTTTCTTGATCTTGGCCATGTCGTCGCCAAGAACTTCAGTGGCGGGGATGACGGGCACGCCGGCCTCGATGGCGACCTTCCGAGCCGAGGCCTTGTCGCCAAGGGCGCGCATGGTATCGGCCTTGGGGCCGATGAAGGTGATGTTGTTAGCCGCGCAGGCATCCACGAAATCAGGGTTTTCGGACAACAAGCCATAACCCGGATGGATCGCATCGGCACCGGACATTTTCGCCACGCGAATAATCTCTTCAATGCTCAGATACGCTGCGACAGGTCCCAGACCTTCGCCGATCCGGTAGGCCTCGTCCGCCTTGAAGCGATGCAGACCCAGCTTGTCCTCTTCGGCATAGACCGCGACCGTCTTCTTTCCCATCTCATTTGCCGCCCGCATGATACGGATCGCAATCTCACCGCGGTTCGCAATCAAGATTTTCTGGAAGTCGGCCATCGCACATGCCCCTCTTATTTTGCAGTCGCAGCATCTCTAAGGAGTTAACGCCGCTACGTAAACACTCACAACTGGGTAGCGCGCAGTCGTTCTGGGACATCGGTCAGCGTACGGGTGCCCATCTGGCCCATATTGGCCTGCATATCCTTGATCAGGATATCCGCCAGATGGGCAGGACCAGCCTCGCCCAATGCACCGAGGGCATAGTGCCATGCCCGGCCCATCATGACGAAATCCGCCCCAAGCGCGAGGGCGCGCAGAATGTCGAGTCCGCTTTCAATGCCGCTGTCGAAAATCACCGGTAGGCTGGTTGCCGCTCGAATAACAGGAAGCGCCTCGATCGTAGCGGGGGAGGCATCAAACTGGCGACCTGCGTGGTTCGAGACCCAGATGGCATCGACGCCTTCGTCCTCGAGCTTCGCCGCGTCCTCGGCCTGCAGCACGCCCTTGACCAGAAGCGGCCCGTCCCACGCCTCGCGCAGGACTTTCACGTAGTCCCAATCTGGCGACGTACGCAGAATATATCCCACATGCTGGTTCGACGGCAGAGAGCCTTGATGGTTCGAATAGCTGTCCATCAGCTTCATACGCGGCATTCCGGTCTGCCGGATGCCATTGAGCCAAACGGGACAGCGGGCCGCCTGTGCAATAAGACGTCCGGTCAATTTGGGTGGCTGAGTCAGACCGCCCCGCGTCTGACGCTCTCTGCGCGAGGCGACCGGCACATCCACAGTCAGGATCAGCGCCGTGAACCCCGCCGCCTTGGCCCGCGCCAGCATATCCGCGCGAATGTCCGGATCACGCGGCGGATACATCTGAAACCACGCGTGGTCCCCCAGATGCGGCGCGACGTCCTCGGGTGTTTGTGTGGCGACGGTGCTCAGCCCATAGGGAATGCCCAGTGTCGCGGCGGCCTTGGCCAGTGTCTGTTCGGCACCGGGCCAGATCAGTCCTGACATGCCCACAGGCGCGATCCCGAAGGGCAAGGGCATGTCATGGCCGAACAGCGTTGTCCTGAGGCTCGGTTCGAATTCTCCATGCAGAACCGACGGGTTCAACAGCACTTCATCCAGCTTGCTGCGATTGCGCGCCAGCGTCGCCTCGTTGCCCGTGGCGCTGTCCAGATATTCCCAGACGAAATGGGGGATGCGACGTTTCGCGCGGGTTTTCAGATCGGAGATCGCGGGGTATCGGCTGTGCAGGTCCATCATTTCCTTGTCAGGACAATCGCTTGTGATGTCCAGTCCGGCAAATGGAACGAAATGCGAACAAGTCTTTAACTTGCAGACCTATCGCGCTATCTTTTCGCCATGAGCACTTTTGATGATGCAGATGCCTTTGAGGCCGCCGTGACGCCCTTGTCCCAACGCGCGATGAGCGCGCGCGCTGCGCCGTATCTTGACGATCTCAATCCGGCCCAACGCGAAGCGGTCGAGACGCTGGACGGTCCTGTCCTGATGTTAGCGGGTGCAGGCACCGGGAAAACCAAGGCCCTGACCACGCGCATCGCGCATTTGCTGACCACTGGCCGCGCGCGCTCGAACGAAATTCTGGCGGTGACCTTTACGAACAAGGCTGCGCGCGAGATGAAAAACCGCGTCGGTCGTCTGCTGGGCGAGGCGGTCGAAGGTGTTCCGTGGCTGGGCACTTTTCATGCCATCGGCGTCAAGCTTCTGCGCCGCCATGCGGAGCTGGTCGGCCTGAAGTCGAACTTTACCATTCTGGACACAGACGACCAACTGCGCCTGCTCAAGCAGTTGATCGCGGCAGAAAACATCGACGAGAAACGGTGGCCGCCCCGGATGCTTTCGGGGCTCATCGACGGTTGGAAAAACCGCGCTTATACGCCGGAAAGTCTGCCAGCGTCCGAAGCGGGTGCATTCAATCACCGTGGCGGCGAATTGTACGCTCAGTATCAGGACCGCCTGAAAACCCTGAATGCCGTGGACTTCGGCGATCTACTCCTGCACATGGTCACGATCTTTCAGCAGAATGACGACGTGCTGGCGCAATACCAGCGATGGTTCAAATACATCCTCGTGGACGAATATCAGGACACAAACGTTGCCCAATACATGTGGCTGCGCCTCTTGGCGTCCGGTCACAAGAACATTTGCTGCGTAGGCGATGACGATCAGTCGATCTATGGCTGGCGCGGGGCAGAGGTGGGCAACATCCTGCGGTTCGAGAAGGATTTCGAAGGCGCGAAAGTCGTACGTCTGGAACAGAATTACCGCTCCACCGAACATATTCTGGGGGCGGCATCGGGCGTGATCGAGGCCAATAAGGGCCGCTTGGGCAAGACGCTGTTCACCGAAGCCAAGGGTGGCGAGAAGGTCCGCCTCATCGGTCACTGGGATGGTGAGGAAGAAGCCCGCTGGATCGGTGAAGAGATCGAAGCGATGCAATCCGGTACGCGCGGGATGCATCCGTTCTCGCTCAACCAGATGGCCATTCTGGTGCGCGCCTCCCATCAGATGCGCGCCTTCGAGGACAGATTCCTGACCATCGGTCTGCCTTACCGCGTCATCGGCGGGCCCCGGTTTTACGAACGTCTCGAGATCCGCGATGCGATGGCCTACTTCCGGCTGGTCGTATCGTCTGACGATGATCTGGCCTTTGAGCGCATTGTGAATACGCCCAAACGGGGACTAGGCGACAAAGCACAGCAGAAAATCCAGATGATGGCGCGGACCAATGGCGTGTCTCTCTTTGAGGGGGCCAAGCTTCTGCTGGCCGCGAAGGGATTGACGGGCAAGGGCGCGGCAGAACTTCAGAAGCTGGTTGATGGCTTGGATCGCTGGGGCCGCATTCAACGCGGGACCGAGATGAGCCATATCGAACTGGCCGAAATGGTACTAGAGGAGTCCGGCTACACCGAGATGTGGCAGAACGACAAGACGCCCGAGGCGCCGGGGCGGTTGGATAACCTTAAGGAACTGATCAAAGCGTTGGAGCAGTTTGAAAACCTGCAAGGTTTCCTCGAACACATCGCGCTGGTGATGGACAATGATAGCGAGGATGCGGCTGAGAAAGTCAGTGTCATGACCCTGCACGCCGCCAAGGGGTTGGAGTTTCCCGCGGTCTTTCTACCGGGCTGGGAGGACGGCTTGTTCCCGTCCCAACGCTCCATGGATGAAAGCGGCCTCAAGGGGCTCGAGGAAGAGCGCAGGCTGGCCTATGTGGGCATCACCCGCGCGGAGGAGGTCTGCACGATTTCCTTCGCGGGCAACAGGCGGGTCTACGGACAGTGGCAGTCGTCCATGCCGTCGCGTTTCATTGACGAATTGCCTGAAGAGCATGTTGAGGTTTTGACGCCCCCCGGTCTTTACGGCCATCAGGGTGGCAACGCGGCCACCGCATCCCCTGTCATGGCCGCCTTGGGCGAAAGCGATCTGCAGGAAAAGGCCGCAAACGCAAATGTCTACAACTCACCTGGCTGGCGGCGTCTTCAGGAGCGTCAGACCAGACGCGGCATGAGCCAACCCCGCGAAAGCGCCAATATCGTGATTGATGCGCAGGCCATCTCGGCCTTTACCGTGGGAGACCGCGTGTTCCATCAGAAGTTCGGCTACGGCGAAGTGGCCGCCATCGAGGGCGACAAACTGGACGTGGCCTTCGACAAGGCCGGAACCAAGAAGGTCGTTTCCAAGTTTATCGTAGCAGCGGAGAGTGCGGGCGACGTACCCTTCTGACCGCGCGGTTTTGGGGGTGAGACATGTCTGGTAAACTCGAGCACGCACGCACACTTCACCCCTCGCTCCTGAAATTCTGTGGCTATCTGGCTATTTTCGGGGCCATCGCACTGGTGGTGGGTAACATCTGGGGCAGCCTCGTGGTGCCCGATCATGACTGGGTCGCCGATACGGTCTCTGACTTGGCGGCGGGCGAATACGAAATCATTCAGGACTTTGCGCTTTATCTTTATGCGGCGGGCCTTCTTGGTTTGGCGCTGGCGGGTGCGCATTTCCACGCGGGCAAGCGCTGGTGGTCTGCAGGCATCCTGTCCCTCGCCATCCTTGCCGCGCTGGTCGTCGTCATCGGCGCACGCAACGAGTATGGCGACGGCGACAACGAGGGCGTCGTTATTCATATCTACCTCGTCTACGGGCTGGGGGTCTTCTTCCTGATCGCCCCCCTCAGTCTGGCCCGAGGTCTTGCCAAACGGTCCACTCGGGACGCCATGATCTCCCGCGGGTGCGCCATCGCGTGGGGCATCGCCGCGCCGATTTTCTTCTTTTTGCCGACGGAATTCGACGGCCTCTGGGAGCGCGGGCTTGGCGTCATCACGGTGATTTGGGTCATCATGATGGGCCTCCATTTCCTAAGGGCCGCGCAGGATTTGGCAGAGAGCTAAGATCCCAGATCTACGCGGATCAGCAGCCGGGAATAATTCTTATTGCCACTTGCGGTGATCGTGTAAGTGCCGCCGCGTGGTCCGGTATAGCAACGGGAGGTGTAGGTTCGGCGGGGCGTGTAGGTTTCGCGGTTTGGACGGGTTGAAGCGCGAGATCTCATCCGTTCGGCCAGATCACCGGATAAAGTGACGCCACCAGAAGAACAGCCATCAGCCAGTTGAAGGCGCGCAGGCGGGCAGGGTTTGTCAGAACGCGGCGCATTTGCTGGCCAAGAATTGTCCAACTGCTGACCGACGGCAAATTGATAGCCCCGAAGATCACGGCGACCATACCGATGGCAAACAGCGTCTGTTCGGGGGCGTAGACGCTGACGGCGGTCAGGGCCATGGCCCAGGCCTTCGGGTTCACCCATTGGAAGGCGGCCGCCTGCAGGAATGTCATGGGTGTGCCGCCGGCCTCGCCCTCTTTGGGCGGTGCGGCATTGGCGATCTTCCACGCCAGATACAAGAGATACGCCACGCTGAAGACCTTCAACACGGTGTGGCTGACGGGATAGCGGTCGAAAATCTGCACCAGACCGACGCCCACAAGAACGACCATCAGCACGAAGCCCAGCCCCACACCAAGCATATGCGGGATCGTCCGTCGGAACCCGAAATTGGCACCCGACGCCATCAGCATCAGATTGTTGGGCCCAGGCGTGATCGACGACACGAAGGCAAACAGGGCAAGGGCGGAGAGGATGTCATAACTCATACCGCAACGTTAGGCTGGTCCAGACCGATTTTGGTTGCGTCTTGATGGGCCTCACGGCAAAATTGCGCAATTGATGACGAAATTTGATCAGATAAACGAGAGAATATTGCAAGCTCTGTCCGAAGATGGACGTATGAGTAACATTGATTTGGCCGAAAAGGTGGGCCTGTCGCCCTCCGCCTGTCTCAGACGCGTGCAAGATCTTGAGCGAACCGGTGTGATCCGGGGATACCGGGCCGTGCTGGACCGCGCCAAGCTGGGCGCGGGCTTCGTGGCCTATATCGGCGTCGGCCTGTCGGATCACTCAAAGGCCAGCCAAGAGGCCTTCGAGCGCTCGATCTCCCGCTCGTCCCATGTGCGCGAGTGCCATAACATCACCGGCACAATTGAATACCTCTTACGCGTCGAATGTATCGACATCGCTGACTACAAGCATTTCCACACCGAAATTCTGGGGGTCCTGCCTCAGGTGAACTCCATCACCTCCTACGTCGTCATGGGATCGCCCAAAGACGAACGCGCTTAAAAGGGTCGACGCATAAAAAAACGGCGGTACCAGGGAGGAGGCGGTACCGCCGTTCGCAGTCACGAGATACCCAGGGAGGAGGAAGGGCAGCCCGTATTCGGTTGTTTCGTGGCGACGATCCCGAGGGAGGATCGAGATCGTCGCCGGAGACATAATGGGATCCAAGGGAGGAGGCAGATCACATTATGCTAACTGGTCAGCTATAGGCCGCCTCGTAGGCGATGCGGCGCAGGATCGAACGGCTCAGGCCGAGGTCATTCAACTCACGGTCTGTCAGGGCCGACAGCTCGTTGAGCGTCTGGCGATAAAGACGGTACTGCGCATAGCGCTGCTTCAATTCCGCGACGAACCCGCCAAGATGTGCGGCGGAGCCTGCGCGCGACTGGGATTGGGTTGTGAACGACATTCTTTTTCCTTTAAACTTTGCCTGTAAGAGCTTTGGCCCGCACGGCCTGCTCTCGTTTCTTGTCTCAATATTTAGGGAATTGCTGCGCCGCCACAATAGCGCAAGTTTCAATGCTGCTATGCAGCAAATGCATGGCTTAACTATCTGTAAACATTGCGTTACCTAGCGGAAGATTGGCCAGAATTCGCGCAAAATTTAGCTGAAATCCTGTTCACGCCGCCCACAATATAGCCGTTTCATGTATCAAGCCTTGCACCTGCGCGCGGGGCGTCTCATTTAGATCACAGGTCAAGGGGGAAATGGCATGTCGGTCACGCGCGAAAATGTGCTCAACGCACTGTCCACTATCGGGCTGCCCAGCGGCGGGGACCTTGTTTCGCTCGATATGATCCGCGCTGTCTCGATTCAGAACGACTCCGTCAGCTTTGTCATCGAAGCCCCTGCAGATGATGCCCCACGCATGGAACCTGTCCGCGCCGCCGCCGTGAGGATGGTCGAGGCCCTCGACGGCGTCAGCCAAGTGTCTGCTGTTCTGACCGCCCACCGCCCCGCAGATGCAAAACCCGCGGCGCCTTCCCTCAAAGTGGGACGGCATCCCACCCCGCAGGCGGGTCCGACAAAACCTGCAGGCGTTGACCGCATTGTTGCGATCGCGTCTGGCAAGGGCGGTGTCGGCAAGTCCACACTGTCTTCTAACCTCGCCATCGCGCTGGCGCGGCAGGGGCGGCGGGTTGGCCTGCTTGATGCCGATATTCACGGCCCCTCTCAACCGCGCATGATGGGGGTGTCTGGAAAGCCCGCATCCCCGGACGGCAAAACGATCCTGCCCCTGCACGGCCACGGCGTCACTGTTATGTCCATTGGTCTGATGATGGACCCCGACAAGGCGGTCGTCTGGCGGGGTCCTATGTTAATGGGTGCCTTACAGCAGATGCTGGGGCAGGTGGCATGGGGCGATCTGGACATTCTTTTGGTTGATCTGCCACCGGGCACCGGGGATGTGCAGCTCACACTTTGTCAGAAAACCCAGATGACCGGCGCCATTGTCGTATCGACCCCTCAGGATGTGGCACTTCTGGATGCGCGCAAGGCACTTGATATGTTCGACACCCTAAATACCCCGGTTCTGGGGCTGGTGGAGAATATGTCTATGTATGTCTGCCCTGATTGCGGGCGAGAGGCACATATCTTTGGCCACGGCGGTGTGCGGGATGAGGCCAAGCGCCTGAACCTGCCGTTTTTGGGGGAGATCCCGCTTGATCTGGATATCCGACTGGCGGGCGATGCAGGCACGCCCGTTGCTTTGACCGACGGTCCGGTTGCAGATGCCTACAAAGCTCTGGCCAAACGTTTGATCGACGACGGCTTGGCTTAAAGCTGGATTCGCGATCCACGAATCACTTTTTCCTGACAGATCTGTGCAAAGAGAGGTGGATTTCGTCGGTTTCCAAAGTTTTTTGGAAAAATATTGCACTTTATCCCACCCCCATTACGGCACCTCATGTAGTAGGCAGCGCATATCGAAGGCGCAATCTGTAGATGCTACGAAGCTCTAAACACCCTTGGGTTGCATCAGATTCCATCGTTACCCATAGAAAACCCATAAAGTGGGATTGATTTCCAAACGGCTTCCGGTAAGTTGGTTTCCAAGATGAGCAGAGCATAACAAGGGGCAATAAGAACCCCATAAGGCGACCGAAAAGGTTTCATACAGGCACCCTGTTTCATCAAACATCGTTCGGTCCTGCGCGAGCAGACATCCCCCCAGGTGGCGCGGACCGAACACCTCCCCTAGTGGGACGAGGGCGGCGGATTGGGCAGTGGCAGCAGCTCAATCCGCCGTTTCCATTTCAAGCAGACATCTGGGCGGGACGGGACAAGGGCGCGCGGCAACGTGGCACGGACGTTTAGAGGCGACAGCATCCATAAGGTGGATGCGAAGGGCAGGGTGTCTATCCCGGCCAGCTTCCGTCGTGCATTGGAGGAAGGCGATCCCGACTGGACCGAAGGCCTGTCCCCTAAGTTCGTTCTGGTGTTCGGCGGCAAGCAACAGAAATTCCTCGAAGTGTACACGAAAGAAGCGGCGGCAGAGGTCGATGACCGGATCCGCAAGCTTCCGCGCGGCACACCACAACGCCGCGTGCTGGAAAACCTCTTTGGCGCTCAGGCGGTGGAACTGTCCATCGACGACGCGGGCCGTATGATCCTGTCGCCGTCCTTGCGCGAAAAGATCGGCATCGACGACCAAGCCAACTTTATCGGCGCAACAGACACATTCCAGATTTGGGCGCCCGACGACCGTCAGGATCAGGTCGAGGACCTCGATGACTGGATCAGCGCACAGGGCGACGATTTCGATCCGCTCACGCTGTTGCAGCTGGCGGACGCGCCGAACCCTGTGTCCCGGCAGGAGTAGGTCGATGATCGCTGCCGCGTCTGATCATCCAGAAGGGGCCGCACCGCATCTGCCCGTTCTCATTGATGCAATTCTCGAGCGCGTCGAGTGCACGGGCACTTGGCTTGATGGCACATTCGGCGCCGGTGGCTACGCCCGCGCGCTGCTGGATGCGGGGGCCACGTCTGTTATTGGTATTGACCGCGATCCACTGGCCTTCGAGATGGCGGCACCTTGGGCCGATACATATGACCGACTTACGCTTATTCCCGGCGTATTCTCGCAACTGGACATCTTGGCGGGCGATCACGGCCCCCTGAGCGGCGTCGTGCTGGATCTGGGTGTTTCCTCCATGCAGCTTGACCGGGCCGAGCGCGGCTTTTCCTTCCTGCGCGACGGGCCGCTCGACATGCGTATGGGGCAGGATGGGCCGTCTGCGGCGGATCTGATCAACACGGCTTCCGAGGATGTGCTGGCCGATATTCTGTTCCAATACGGGGAAGAGCGCGCCTCCCGCCGGATCGCCAAGGCCATCATCGCGGCTCGGCCCCTGTCCACCACGGGTCAGCTTGTGACGGCCATCGAAGGCGTTCTGCCAAAAGGCAAGCCGGGACAGAGCCATCAGGCCACCCGCAGTTTTCAGGCCATTCGCATCGCGATCAATGACGAGCTGGGCGAGGTGATCGGCGGGCTGGAAGCCGCAGAACGCGCCTTGGCCCCCGGCGGGTATCTCGCCGTCGTTACCTTTCATTCTCTGGAAGACCGAGTGGTGAAGAAGTTTTTTGCGTCGCGCGCAGGCCGCAGCGGCGGCGGCAACCGGTATGCGCCCGAAACAAAGACAGAGGCCGCAACCTTCGAACCCGTCACCAAGCGTGCGGTCGTGGCGGACGCGGACGAATTGGCCCGAAACCCCCGATCGCGCTCGGCCAAACTGCGCATCGGTCGCAGAACACAGGCACCCGCGCGTGCGCCGGACCGGGCCGGACTGGGGCTGCCGAAACTTGTCGGAAGGAGTGTCTTGTAATGCGTGGTCTTTTTTATGCGATGGCCGCTTTGGCCGTGATGGGGCTGGCGTACTGGGCCTACAATGAAAACTACAAAACCCAGGACGCCCTGCGCGAAGCCGCCCAACTCCAGCGCCAGATCGGCGACCAGCGCCAGACGCTTGCGATCCTGACGGCCGAATGGGCGTATCTCAACCGCCCCGAACGCCTGCGCGAACTGGCGGACATGAACTTTGCAAGACTACGCCTTCTGCCGATCACGCCGGAGCAGTTCGTGCCAGTCACCCAAGTGCCCTATCCGGTGCCTGTGTTCGACCTCAACGAGATCATCAACGCCATTGAGGTCAGCGGCGACGCAGATCCTGCCACAGAGGAGCCAGCCCAATGATCCGCACCCCGCTTCGCCCTCTGGCTCAAATTCTCGAAGCCCGGTCCGCCGGGCAGAACCCTGACCGGATCGAGCGTGAAAACATCCGCCTGCGCCACGAGCAGATGCGCGACAAGCTGCGCCAGCGGGCCGAAACCCGGCTTCTGGTTCTGGGCGTGCTCTTTCTGGTGGGCTTCACGCTTATCGGCACGCGGATGACCGTTCTGGCGTCGTCTGACCCGGTGGAACCGCAGGCCTCCGCCAGTGCCGCGCGCATCGTGGCGCAGCGGGCCAACATTGTGGACCGCCAAGGCCGCGTTCTGGCGACCAATCTGGCGACAAATTCCTTCTACGCGCAGCCCCCCCTGATGGTCGACCCAACGCGAGCGGCCAGCGAACTGATAAAGATCTTCCCCGACCTCGATGAAAAGGACCTGCTGGAGAAATTCACAGGTCCCCGTAAATTCCTCTGGATAAAGAAAAAACTCAGCCCAGAGCAGGTGCAGGCGGTGCACGATATCGGCGAGCCGGGGCTTTTGTTCGGTCCGCGGGAAATGCGGCTCTACCCCAACGGACGGCTTGCAGCCCATATTCTGGGCGGTGCGAGTTTCGGGCGTGAAGGCGTCCATTCGGCCGAGGTGATCGGTACAGCGGGCGTTGAGAAGGCGTTTGACGATTATCTGCGCGATCCCGCTCTGGACGGTGCGCCGCTGCAACTCAGCATCGACCTGTCCATTCAGGCCGCCGCGCGCCGGGTGCTCATGGGTGGCATGAAACTGATGAACGCCAAGGGCGCCACTGCGATTCTGATGGATGTCAAAACGGGCGAGTTGATCTCCATGACCTCGTTGCCCGATTTCGACCCGAACAGACGACCAAAACCCCTGATCAAGGGCGATCCCTCAGACAGCCCGCTGTTCAACCGGGCGGTGCAGGGCGTGTACGAACTGGGCTCCACCTTCAAGATATTCGCCGCCGCGCAAGCTCTGGAGCTGGGGCTTGTGAACCCGGCGACCATGATCGAGACCAAAGGACCCATGCGGTGGGGACGCCATCGCATTCGCGATTTCCACGATTACGGTCCCGAGTTGAGTGTCACGGATGTCATCGTCAAGTCCTCCAACATCGGCACGGCCCACATGGCGATCAACATCGGCACCGCCCGTCAGAAGGAGTTTCTGGCGCAGCTTGGCTTCACCACGCCAACCCCGGTCGAACTGGTCGAAGCACCCGGCGCGAAGCCCCTGCTGCCGCCGAAATGGTCCGATATCTCGACGATGACGATCAGCTACGGCCATGGTCTGGCCGCCAGCCCGCTGCATCTTGCTGCGGCCTACGCCACGATTGTAAACGGCGGCACCAAGGTCACCCCGACGCTCGTCAAGCAAATCGGCGAGCCGCCTCTTGGGCCACGCATCATCTCTGAACGCACGTCACTTCAGGCCCGTCAGATGCTCCGCGCCGTGGTGACCTCGGGCACCGCCTCCTTTGGCGAGGTGACCGGCTACAAGGTCGGTGGCAAGACAGGGACGGCAGACAAACCCAAACCGCAGGGCGGCTATCATAAGGACAAGGTCATCGCGACTTTTGCGTCGGCCTTTCCGATGGATGATCCGCAATATGTCCTGATCGTCACCCTTGATGAGCCGTCCGAGAACTCGGGCACGGAACCGCGCCGCACGGCTGGCTGGACAGCCGTTCCCGTGGCTGCTGAAATGATCCGCCGGGTCGCGCCCCTTTTGGGCTTGCGCCCGGCGTTGGACCCGGGCGATTTAGTGGGCGTGTCGCACACACGACTGTAGCTTGGGGGCAGATATGGCGCAGCAGAGGCGGAGAAGTCTCGCAGATCTGGGATTGACCGCGCAGGGCGGGCGCGATGTGACCATCACCGGGCTGTCTTTCGACAGTCGCGAAGTAAAACCCAGCCATCTCTTTGCGGCGCTTCCCGGTACCAAGTTTCACGGCGCCGATTTTATCAAATATGCGATCCGGATGGATGCCGCCGCGATCCTCACCGACCCTGTCGGAGCCGAGATCGCCGCCGACGTGCTGGACGATAGCGACGTAGCCTTGGTGATCACCGAAGACCCACGACAGGCGCTGGCCTATGCTGCAGCGCTCTGGTTCGGCGCGCAGCCCGCGCACATGGTGGCCGTAACTGGCACGAACGGGAAAACGTCCGTGGCCTCGTTCACCCGGCAGATCTGGCTGGAGCTTGCGCTGGAGGGGGTCAACATCGGCACAACAGGCGTCGAAGGTGCCTGGACCGCGCCGATGACCCACACCACACCCGAGCCGATAACCCTGCACCGGATGCTGGCAAAAATGGCCAGCGAAGGCGTCACCCACGCCGCGATGGAGGCATCGTCCCACGGCCTTTCCCAACGGCGGCTTGATGGCGTTCGGCTCTTGGCGGCGGCGTTCACCAATTTCACACAAGACCATCTGGATTATCACGACACGTTCGAAGCCTATTTCGACGCAAAGGCGCGGCTGTTCTCCCGCGTTCTGTCCCCGGATGGCGTAGCCGTTATCAACATGGACGACTCGCGCGGTCCCGACATGGCGGCGGTCGCGAAACGCCGGGGGCATAAACTGTTGCGCGTGGGGCATGATGACAAATGTGAGCTTCGCCTGATCGGACAGCGCTTCGATGCCACGGGTCAAGACATCCGGTTTGCCCACGGGGACGAGATGCATCAGGCCCGGTTGAACCTCATTGGCGGGTTCCAGGCCTCCAACGTGCTGGTTGCGGCCGGGCTTGCCATCGGGGCGGGATGTATTCCCGGCGAGGTCTTTGAAACGCTTCCGATGCTTCAAACGGTCCGGGGCCGGATGCAGAAGGCGGCCACCCGTGAAAACGGCGCGACGGTCTTTGTCGACTACGCCCATACCCCGGACGCCTTGGTGACCGCACTGCAGGCGATGCGCCCACATGTCATGGGGCGCTTGATCGTGGTGTTTGGTGCCGGTGGTGATCGTGACACGGGCAAACGTCCCCTCATGGGGGCGGCTGCGCGGGACCACGCGGACGTGGTATTTGTCACCGATGACAATCCCCGCAGCGAAGACCCCGCCGCGATCCGCGCCGCGGTGATGGAGGCGGTGCCCGATGCCACCGAAGTGGGCGACCGGGCCGAAGCCATTTTGCGCGGCGTCGATGCCCTCGGTCCCGGCGACACGCTTCTAATCGCTGGCAAGGGCCACGAAACGGGCCAGGCCGTTGGCGACGATATTCTGCCCTTTGACGATGTGGAGCAGGCCAGTGTCGCGGTTGCTGCGCTGGATGGGCGGCTTTGATGGCGCTCTGGACCGCGTCCGAGGCTGCGGCGGCCACCCATGGTCGCGCCACAACGGACTGGACCGCCGAGGGCGTGTCCATCGACACCCGCACGCTGGCGCCGGGCGATCTGTTTGTCGCCTTAAAAGACGTGCGCGACGGCCATGACTTCGTCGCTCAAGCGCTGGAAAACGGTGCCGCGGCAGCGTTGGTGTCCCGTGTGCCGGAAGGGGTGTCCGAAGATGCCCCGCTTCTGATCGTTGAGGATGTTCTGACCGCGTTGGAACAGATGGGCCGCGCCTCCCGCGCCCGGACACAGGCTAAAGTAATCGGCGTCACGGGCTCGGTTGGTAAAACCTCCACCAAGGAAATGCTGCGCGCCTGCCTTCAGGTGCAAGGCAAGACCCATGCGGCAGAGAAGAGCTACAATAATCACTGGGGTGTTCCCCTGACCCTTGCCCGGATGCCGCAGGACAGCCAGTTCGCGGTGATCGAGATCGGGATGAACCACCCCGGAGAAATCGCGCCGCTGTCCCAACTGGCCCGCCCGGATGTCGCGATCATCACCATCGTCGCCCCCGCCCACCTGGAGGCGTTCAATTCGGTCGAGGAAATCGCCGAGGAAAAGGCGTCGATCTTTGCTGGGCTCACACCAGACGGCATGGCCATCGTGAACGGTGATCTGGACCTGACGCCCATTCTGACCGCCCGCGCGCCGGGGACGTGCCTGACCTTCGGCCAGTCTGACACCTGCGACTGGATGCTGCTGGACGCCACGCCCGGACCGCTTACGACAGTGTGCCGCGCCCGGTTTGAAGGGCAGAGCTATCTGTTCAAGATCGGCGCGCCGGGCAGGCATTTTGCAATGAACGGTCTTGCTGCGCTCGCTGGTGTGGCGGCGGTGGACGGCGACATCGCGCAAGCCATCTTGGCACTGGGCAACTGGCAGCCCCCGGCGGGGCGCGGGCTGCGGTGTTTCATCGCGCTGGACGACATGGATGACCAGATCGGCATCGACCTGATTGACGACGCCTACAACGCCAATCCCGCCTCCATTGGCGCGGCGCTGGATATGCTGTCAGTTGCGGCACCTTCTGCCCCCCACGGCCGCCGCGTTGCAATTCTTGGGGACATGAAGGAGTTGGGGCCGACCGAGATCGAGCTTCACAGGGCGCTGGCCCGCCACCCGGCGATGGATCGGCTGGATGTCGTGCATTGCGTCGGGCCGCTGATGCGGCATCTGAGCGAGGCCTTGCCCGCTGAAAAACGGGGCCTCTGGGCCGAGACATCGGCGGAACTGGCCAGCCGCCCAACAAAGCTGACCCATGCGGGCGATGTCGCGATGGTCAAAGGCTCTTTGTCGATGAAGATGGCAGCAATCGTTGACGCGATCAGCAAATTGGGGGAAGCGGTTCCAAAAGAAGACCGCGAGAACAAGATGGGACAGCAGTAGATATGCTATATTGGCTAACGATTTTTTCAGACGGTGGCGATTTTTATAACCTTTTCAGATATATAACCTTTCGGGCCGGGGGCGCGTTCTTCACCGCGCTGATCTTCGGTTTTTTGTTCGGCAAGCCGCTCATCAATCTCTTGCGGCGGAAGCAGACCCACGGACAGCCTATTCGCGATGATGGTCCGGAAAGCCATCTGCTGACCAAGCAGGGCACGCCCACTATGGGCGGTGTGCTCATTCTGGGGGCCCTGATCCTGTCCACGCTGCTTTGGGCGCGGCTCGACAACGGCTTTGTCTGGGTTGTGCTTCTGGTCACCATGGGCTTCGGCGCCATCGGGTTTGTCGATGATTATGCCAAGGTCAGCAAGAACACCCATGCGGGTGTGCCCGGCAAGGTGCGCTTGGCTGTCGGGTTTGCCATTGCTGCGGTGGCGGGGTTCGTTGCGACCCAACTTCATCCGGTCGAATTGACCAATCAACTGGCCCTGCCGGTGTTCAAAGACACACTGATCAACCTCAGCTTTATGTTCATCCCGTTTGCGATGGTCGTGATCGTAGGAGCCGCGAACTCGGTCAACCTGACAGACGGTCTGGACGGGCTGGCCATCATGCCCGTCATGATCGCCGCCGCTGCCCTTGGTGTGATTGCCTACGCCGTGGGCCGGGTCGATTTCACCGAATATCTGGACGTGCATTATGTGCCCGGCACCGGGGAGCTTCTGATTTTCACCGCCGGTCTGATCGGGGGGGGCCTCGGGTTTCTCTGGTACAACGCCCCGCCCGCCGCGGTCTTCATGGGCGACACCGGTTCACTGGCCTTGGGCGGCGCGCTTGGCGCCATCGCGGTGCTGACCAAACACGAGCTTGTGCTGGCGATCATCGGTGGGCTTTTCATCGCCGAGACCCTCAGCGTGATCATTCAGGTACTCTACTTCAAACGCACGGGAAAACGCGTTTTCCTGATGGCCCCGATCCATCACCACTTTGAGAAAAAGGGCTGGGCCGAGCCGCAGATCGTTATCCGCTTCTGGATCATCTCGCTCATCCTTGCGATGATCGGGCTGGCCACCCTGAAGGTTCGGTAAGGATGATCCCGGCTCAGGGATATGTCGACCAGAAGGTCGGAGTTCTGGGCCTTGGTCGGTCCGGTCTCGCCACGGCGCGCGCACTCAACGCGGGCGGCGCACGCCCTTTAGTCTGGGACGACGGCGCAGATGCCCGCGACGCGGCAGAGGCGGATGGATTCGAGGTCTTGGATCTGAGCAAGACCGTGAACCTTGAGGATATGGTCTCCCTGATCGTTTCACCGGGCATTCCCCACCTCTACCCCAAACCACATCCGGCGGTTGCGGCTGCGTGGGCTGCGGGCGTGCCTGTGGACAATGACATCGGGCTCTTTTTCCGGTCCTTTGCGACGCAGGACTGGGAAAGCTTCGACCAGATGCCCAAGGTCATCGCGGTGACCGGCTCCAACGGCAAATCCACCACATCCGCCTTGATCCATCACATTCTGACCGAGGTGAAGAAGCCCACCCAACTGGCCGGAAACATCGGACGCGGCGTTCTGGACATCGAGCCTGCGATCGAGGGCGAGGTTGTCGTGCTCGAGCTCAGTTCCTACCAGATCGATCTGGCCCGCGCCCTGACCCCTGATGTTGCGGTCTTCACAAATCTGACCCCGGATCATCTGGACCGGCACGCGGGCCTCGGCGGGTATTTCGCGGCCAAGCGCAGGCTGTTCGCCGAAGGCGGGCCGGACCGCGCCATCATCGGTGTGGATGAACCCGAGGGCGCGTATCTGGCCAATCAAACCAACGGCGGAAACGGTGACGACCGGGTGATCCGGATCTCCAGCGGCCAAAAGCTGAGCGGACCGGGCTGGTCTGTGTTTGCGCGCAAGGGGTATCTCAGCGAATGGCGCAAGGGCCGTCAGGTGGCCTCTATTGACCTGCGTGCCATCGCCGGGTTGCCGGGGGCGCACAACCATCAAAACGCCTGTGCCGCTTACGCCGCTTGTCGGACCGTCGGGTTGGCCCCGCGCGTTATTGAACAGGCGTTTCACAGCTTCGCCGGATTGCCCCATCGCAGCCAATTGGTGGCCGAACGGGGTGGCGTCCGGTTCGTCAATGACAGCAAGGCCACCAATGTGGACAGCGCGGCCAAGGCTCTGCAGGCCTTCAAGCGCATCCGTTGGATCTGCGGCGGGCTTGAGAAAGAGGGCGGGTTGGATGCGCTTCTGCCCCACACGGACGATGTTCTCAAAGCCTATGTCATTGGGCGGGAGGCGCGGAATTTCGCGCTGAAACTGGGCGGTGTGGCCCATCAAGTTTGCGACACGATGGAGGCCGCTGTGACCGCCGCCGCCCAAGACGCCAAGGCGGGTGACACGGTGCTGCTGGCACCGGCTGCGGCCAGCTTCGATCAATACGACAGCTTCGAGCGGCGCGGCGACGATTTCATGCGCTGCGTCAAAGCGCTGGACGACTAACCCTCGGGGATCTGAACCTCCACGCCTGCGTCTGCAAGGACCTCCAGAACGGCCGAGGTCGTCTCAGGCTCTGCCAGCAAAGCGCGCAGCCCGCCCAGCGGATCGCCCCCATTGGCGACGGCATAGGCCTGAACGTCGGCGCGAAACTTTTCGACACGGCCCGCGTCGCCCTGCAATTGAGCTGCGAGCAGTTCAAGCACGGGCCGGTAAGGGGCTTTGGTGCGTGTTGCTGTGATCGCCGCGCGGGCCACTTTCAGGGGATCCCGCGTCAGCACACCATCGAAAAACGCCGGGAAATGATAAAGCGGCAGCCGCGTCTTGCTGTGCAGTTGCGCCAGCCGCGCACTTTCCACAGCGCGGGTCCAATCGCCCTGCTTCATATAGGCCAGCCCCAACGACCCCAGGGCTTGCGCGTTCGATGGGTTCAGCGCGATGGCCTGACGCAAGGATCGGATCGCGGCGCCGATCTCACCCCGAAAGAACTCCGCCCCGCCGATCACCACATGGGCCATGTCATAGCCCGGATCCATTGCGACGGCATTGCTGGCCAGCGCGTGCGCCTCGTCAAGCGAATAGGTCTCCACCAGCCGGTCCGTGTCGATCAGGCGCAGCTGCGGGATGGATTGAAGCGCCAGAAACGCCCGCGCCGTGGCCAGTGCCGCATCGTTTGGGTTCGCGCGAAGCCGTGCATCGATGCAATCATGGGCGACGTTGAACAGATCGGGCGTGCGTTTCTCGTAAAATTCCTCGTAGAGCACGATGCACCGGTACGACGGCAAATGCTGCGCCTCGGGCAACCCAACAGCAAGATTGACGTCCGTCATCTCGGCGAACTCATGCTTTTCGATGGCGCCTGACGGCCCACCCACACGTCCACTGATCTCGGCGGAGATCCCCGCCATCAGATCGTAGTAATCCAAGGCCCCGGCCAGCCGCCGAAACCGTTGCCGCAGCACAGTGCGGTAGGTCTTCAGATCGACAAGGGACAGCAGAATATCGACCTCGTTGCTGAGCGACATGATCTTGCCTGTCAGCGCGAACTCCGCGTCGCCGAAATAATGCGCGGTCTCGGGGGAGACGACCTGCTCGTTGGACAATGACACCCGCATCGTTCGGAACCGCTGCAGATCGGCTGCCACCTGACGCTGAAAGCCGCGCTCGAAAACATCGTTTCCCGGATCGTCTGTCGTGTTTTCGAAAGGTAGGACCGTCACCAGCGGATAGTTCTGAACACTGGTATTCCTGACGGACTGGTCCGTGCGCAGAAAGAAAAACGCGGCCACACCGATGCCGACGAGAACGACAAGCGATAGCGCGATCAGCCGGGTCGGAAATGCGCGCGGCTCTGGCTCGAGCGCTGTCACCTCGGCCTCACCGAAAAGCGCGGGCCGGTAACCGCCTTGGGGCAGGGCAAGACGCTCCGTCGCGTCGGGCGCTTCAGCATCGTAGTACTTCGCAAGCAGATCCCGCAATCTGCGCATCTGTACCCGAACCACGGGGTCTTTTGAGGGATCAAACCCCGCATCCCGGGACAGCACATCCTGTGCAATGACAGTTTCGTTCAATCCGTCCCGGCGCCCGGCCAGCGTTTCGTCGATCAGATATTGCAAAAGGTCCCGGCTGCGCGCGGATCTTTTGAAGGTGGAACTGCTCAGAACGCGCTCCGCCTCCGACGCAAGACGCGTATACTCGTTTTCAACACCACCCATGCAGCAACCGCCCCCGCGTTGCGCAGATAAAACGCATGTAACATGTTACACGCGTTCAACGCCCTAAAATCTAAGGAATAATTGCTGCTTCCGCGGCGTAAATCAACCGTTCATCCTGCCGCATCCGCCCCGCATGTAACGGGCTGAGGATCGATTCAAAGCGCTTTGTATGACATTAAAACGGCACAACACGGAGTTTTGTAAGATAGGTGAAGCGTCATCATGGAAACGATTTCTTTAAATACATTTACGCCATCGCATTCTAACTTTGTCCCGGTCATGGCCCCCGGCATTACGCCGCCCGATGATCTCAAGCCAAGCCTGACCCGGCGCGAGACCGAGGTGCTGACATGGGTCGCTTGCGGCAAAAGCAACGGCTGCATCGCCGACATTTTGGGTATTTCCTACCACACCGTCGACACCCATATCAGACGTATCATGCTGAAGTTTGACGTGGTCAGTCGCACCACTGCCGCCGTCAAGGCTGCACAACTCGGGATGCTGCCCGCCGTCTGATCCCTGCAAACCCCCGCAAATTTGGGGGTTCGCCGCAACTAGTCCTAGATCGTCGCGCTGTTTCGGGATAGCATTCGCCCACAGACCCGAAAAATCGGGCAGATGAGGCAGTATTGGCGGTATTCTCATGACTGAGATGGTGTATGGCAGCGTGGCTGCGCGCCCCGGGGAACCTATTCTTCCCAAATGGTGGCGCACGGTGGATCGCTGGTCTTTGACGTGTGTGTTTGCGCTCTTCGGAATCGGGCTGTTGCTAGGGCTGGCCGCGTCGCCACCTTTGGCGGCCAAAAACGGGTTGGAGCCTTTCCACTACGTCTCCAAACAGGCGTTTTTTGGATGCGTCTCGCTCAGCATCATGGTCATCGTCTCCATGCTGTCCGTGGATCTGGTGCGCAGGCTCGCCGTGATGTTCTTTGCGGTCACCTTCGTGGCCTTAGTGCTGCTTCCGGTCTTTGGGACGGATTTCGGCAAAGGGGCCACGCGCTGGTACTCCCTTGGCTTTGCCTCTCTGCAACCCTCCGAATTCCTCAAGCCGGTTTTCATCGTGCTGTCGGCGTGGCTGATCTCAGCCAGCCAGGAAATCAACGGTCCACGCGGACGGTCGATGTCCTTTGTCCTGACCTGCATCGTCGTGGCGTTTTTGGCGCTGCAACCGGATTTTGGGCAGGCCTGTTTGGTGCTGTTCGGCTGGGTCGTCGTCTATTTTGTGGCAGGCGCGCCGATCATCGTCTTGCTTGTCGTCGCCGCCATCGTCGTTTTTGCGGGCATGACCGCCTATGGCATGTCCGATCACTTCGCCCGCCGCATTGACGGGTTTCTGTCCGCAGAGGTAGACCCAACCACGCAGCTTGGCTACGCGACGAACGCCATTCGCGAAGGCGGATTTTTCGGTGTCGGCGTGGGCGAGGGGTCGGTCAAATGGTCCCTGCCGGACGCACATACGGATTTTATCATCGCTGTCGCGGCCGAAGAATACGGACTGGTCATGGTGATGACGATCATTGCGCTCTATGCGATTTTCACCGTGCGCGCCCTGCATCGCCTGACCAAGGAACGGGACCCGTTTACCCGCCTTGCAGGTACCGGGCTGGCCGCAATGTTTGCCATGCAGGCCACGATCAACATGGGCGTCGCCGTCCGATTGCTGCCCGCCAAGGGTATGACGCTGCCGTTCGTCTCCAACGGCGGGTCCTCCCTGATCGCAGGCGGCATAGCTTTGGGCATGCTGCTGGCGTTCACCCGCCGCAGACCGCAGGGCGAGATCAGTGACATCCTCATCAATCGGAGGGCGTGAGCATGACCAAGCCGCTTCTCGTTATCGCCGCCGGGGGAACCGGGGGCCATATGTTCCCGGCGCAGGCCCTTGCGGAAGCGATGCTCGCCATGGGGTGGCGGGTTACCCTGACAACTGATGCGCGCGGTGCCCGCTATGTGGGCAACTTCCCGGACGCGGTGAAGATCGAAGAGGTGAACGCCGCCACCTTCGCGCGCGGCGGTATCGCTCAGAAAATCACAGCACCGTTCAAGCTGCTGGGCGGCGTGGCCTCTGCGCTGATGGCCTTCCAGAAAGACAAGCCCGCCGTTGTTGTTGGTTTCGGCGGGTATCCGTCCTTCCCGGCAATCGCTGCGGCAAGACTTCTCAACCTGCCGCGCATGATCCACGAACAAAACGGCGTTCTGGGTCGCGTGAACCAACTGTTCGCCAAACGGGTCAACGCCGTCGCATGCGGGACGTGGCCCACCGAACTGCCAGACGGCGTGGAGGGTGTCTTCACCGGAAACCCTGTCCGCAACGCCGTTCTGGAACGCGAAGCCGCGCCGTATATACCGCCCGGCGACTACCCGATGAGCCTTGTGGTGATCGGCGGTTCCCAAGGCGCACGGATCTTGTCGCAAGTGGTGCCGGAGGCGATCACCAAGCTGCCCGAGGATCTGAAATCCAGATTGCGCGTCGCCCATCAGGCCCGCGATGAAGACGCCGAAATGGCCGAGAGCGTTTATGCCGAGGGCGGCATTCAGGCCGAGGTCGCACCGTTCTTCGATGACATCCCCAACCGCTTCAGTGAGGCGCAACTGGTCATTTCGCGTTCCGGTGCTTCGACCGTGGCGGATCTGTCGGTGATCGGCCGCCCGTCCATTCTGGTACCCTTCGCCGCCGCCGTCCGGGACGAGCAGACCGCCAATGCGCGCGGTCTGGTCGACGCAGGCGCGGCCATCTTGATCCCCGAAAGCCGCTTCACGCCCGAGGCGGTCGCCGAGCAGATCTCCACGATTCTGTCGGCCCCCGACGGCGCGATGAAGATGGCCCACGCGGCCATTTCCGCCGGCAAGCCAGACGCCACGGAAAATCTGGTGAACCTTGTTGAAACCCTAGCAAAGACCCGGTCATGAACGCAGCAGCCACAAAACTCCCCCTCGAGCTTGGCGCCATCCACTTCGTCGGAATCGGCGGCATCGGCATGTCCGGCATCGCCGAGGTGCTGCTCAATCACGGCTACACCGTTCAAGGCTCGGACCTGAAAACAACCAAGATCACCGACCGCCTGAAAGACCTTGGCGCCACGATCTACGAAGGCCAGACAGCCGACAATCTGGAAAATGCCGAGGTCGTCGTGATCTCCAGCGCCATCAAACCGGGCAATCCCGAACTTGACGCCGCCCGCCAGATGGGCCTGCCGGTCGTGCGCCGGGCTGAGATGCTGGCCGAGCTCATGCGCCTGAAATCCAACATCGCCGTGGCAGGCACCCACGGGAAAACCACCACCACCACCATGGTCGCGGCCCTTCTGGACGCGGGCGGCATCGACCCCACCGTGATCAACGGCGGCATCATCCACGCCTACGGCTCGAACGCGCGGGTGGGACAGGGCGAATGGATGGTGGTCGAGGCGGACGAGAGCGACGGCACCTTCAATCGGCTGCCCGCCACCATCGGCATCGTCACCAACATTGACCCCGAACATATGGAGCACTGGGGCGATTTCGACACGCTCCGCAAAGGCTTCCTCGATTTCGTCTCCAACATTCCGTTCTACGGCCTGGCCGTCTGTTGCACCGACCACCCCGAGGTTCAGGCGCTGGTGGGCAAGATCACCGACCGCCGCGTTGTGACTTTCGGCTTCAATGCCCAGGCCGACGTGCGCGCCGTCAATCTGCGTTATTCCGGCGGCACCGCGTTTTTCGACATCGCGCTGCAACATGACGAGATGGTCATCGAGAATTGCAGCCTGCCCATGCCCGGCGATCACAACGTCTCCAACGCGCTCAGTGCCGTCGCCGTGGCCCGCCATCTGGGCATGAAGGCCGAGGAGATCCGCTCTGCGCTGGCATCTTTCGGGGGCGTCAACCGCCGCTTCACGAAGGTGGCAGAGGTGGACGGCATCACCATCATCGACGATTACGGCCACCACCCGGTCGAGATCGCCGCCGTCCTCAAGGCCGCGCGCCAAGCCACGAACGGGCGGGTCATCGCGGTCCACCAGCCTCACCGCTACACACGGCTCCACAGCCTGTTCGAGGATTTCTGCACCTGTTTCAACGACGCCGACGTTGTGGGCATCTCCGAGGTTTTTGCCGCAGGCGAAACCCCGATCGAAGGCGCGTCGCGCGATGATCTGGTCGAAGGCCTCTCGCGCCATGGCCACAGAAACGCCTACGCCGTGACAGATGAAGACCACCTGACGCGCCTCATAAAAGAGCACGCACAGCCCGGCGATATGGTCGTGATGCTGGGCGCGGGAACGATCAGCGCATGGGCCAACGGGTTGCCAGCAAAATTAGGGGCCAAAGGTGAGAAATGACTGACTTTTCCACAGCCCCGATCCGGTGCAAACTGTAGCCACATTTCATGTGTATGATAGCCGCATGAGTATATCCCTCGCCCTTGCTGCCGTTTGGGTGCTGGCCGCGACGATAACAGCAATGCTGCCGATGCGTCTCCAGTATCCGCCGGGCCTCACGCTTTTGGTGATGGCTCCGGGGCTCATCTGTTTTATGGGCTATCAGCATGGGGTGTGGGTGGCGTTGATCGGGCTGTTGGCCTTTGTCTCGATGTTTCGCAACCCGTTGATGTATTTTTACCGCCGCGCCCGGGGGGAGCGGCCAGAGGTTCCGAAATGACCACATCCCTGATCTTCGCGCTGATCTGGCTTGTTATGGCCAACGTGCTTGCCATGTTGCCCAGCCGGGACAACCACTGGCAACGCGCCTATGTTCTGATCGCCCTTGGCGTGCCACTTCTGGGCTGGGTGACGTTACAGAACGGCCCATGGGTTGGGCTGTTGTGCATGGCCGCAGGCATCTCCGTCCTGCGCTGGCCCGTCCGTTACTTCGGCCGCTGGATCGGCCGCAAACTGAGCAAACCCACCTCCACCAACCCCGCCGAATAGCCTGCCTTGCCAGATGCCCGCCAAAAGATAAGGTGCGGGGATGGTAGAGATTTCAGACATTGTTGACAGCGACAGTCTGGAGACGTGGCTCAAATCGCAGAATGACAGGAAAACGAGCCTGACGACTGCGTACCGCTGTGCAATGCGTGTCGCACCACTGACTTTGGAAAATCTGCTGGCCGACCCGAAGAAAGCCGACTTCGTAGTCGCAATCTATCTGCGGCAACTTCTCATTTCTGGTGTCGGCACAAAATACACAGACGCAGAATTGTGGGAGGCGGCTGCAACTGCGGCAACGGTGGATGCTTCATGGGTTGCGGCGGATTTATTTTCATCACGGACTTTTATCATGACAGCGGCGTCTGCAGCAGTCTCCACGGTCGCAAGAACTGATAGAGCAGGGGCTGCAAGTAAGGCTGCCGAGGCAGCTGAAAATGCGACATGGGTAGCGGCGGAATCTGAGGCTTTGCCTGATTTGTTCCCGCCGCTCAGGCAGGACTGCTCGGCTTTATCGGCCGGCGGTGACCTTGAGCACGCGGCGCTTTGGCCAGGAACCGGTAATCCTCTTGCCAATTCTTGGCGAACCCTCAAATCGGATCTTGCGACATGGAGCGTTAAAGCTGGAACTTCTGATAGCGAAGTTGGGCATATTGACTGGTCCTTTTGGATCGACTGGTACGAGCGGGCTCTGAACGGCGCCGAAGACCGCTGGGAGATGCTGCGGGAGGTTGCGCTTCTGGACCGGGAAATTTGGGAAGGCGATCCTGTAACCCTAATGGCCCGGATATATGCAACCGAGGAGAAACACCGACTTCTAGAACTGACCAAACAACTAAAGTCGGAGTTGGAAGATACGCGACAGCAAGCTGCCTCAATAGTCCAGAGATCCCACAACCGACCGCCGGGATTGGTAGAGTCTGAGCGCCGAACAGCTCCACAAATCCTTGTAATTTGGAACAGGTTGGAGGAGGCAGAACAGGAACTCGAAAGGGCAGCGCCCGATCCGCGTATTCTAGGAAGAATTGGCGAAGCAATTCTTAAGGCGGTGGCAACGTGCGCGAGCTACAGCGCTCAAAAACTTGATGTGGTCGCCACAAACGCCGCGAAGGCAATCGGTGCCGCAGGCGGTGGTGCGATTGTAACAGTTCTGGCTGCGAAGCAACCCGCGATCCAAAATCTTGCCAAGGCGCTTATGGATTATGCGGCGAAGCTCCCGCTTCCCTGACCGTACTCTTCAAAAGAGACAAAGAGCCCGAAAAAAGTGCGATAGAAGTCCGACGGTAGTCCGATGGGTTTCCGATGCCCTAATGGAACATTCTCCCTTGCCCCTTTCCGGGTGGGAACGTAGCACGATGCCATGACTGATTTCCCCGAAACCCGTGGCGCGCTGACCCCGGACCGATCGCTGGCCGATCTCACATGGCTGCGGGTGGGCGGCACGGCCAAGGCGCTGTTTCAGCCCGCAGATCGTGATGATCTGGCCGCCTTCCTGAAGGCCTTGCCGCGGGATATTGCGGTCTTTCCCATGGGCGTAGGCTCTAATCTCATCGTCCGTGACAGGGGTCTTGACGCTGTGGTGATCCGCCTGGGACGCGGGTTCAACAGCATCGAGATCGACGGCAGTCGGGTCACGTGCGGTGCCGCCGCGCTCGATGCTCACGTTGCCCGAAAGGCTGCTGACGCTGGCGTCGATCTGACATTCCTGCGCACCATTCCCGGCGCAATCGGCGGCGCGGTTCGCATGAACGCTGGCTGCTATGGTGCTTATATTGCTGATGTCTTTATCGAAGCGACGGCGATTTCCCGTGGTGGTGATCTGGTCCGCTTCACCGCCGCAGATCTGAACTTTCGCTATCGTCAGACCGACCTGCCCGAAGGGATGGTGCTGGTCGAGGCGGTATTCGAAGGGCCTTCCGGTGACCCCGCCGACCTGCACGCCCGCATGGACGCGCAACTGGCCAAGCGCGATGCGACCCAACCCACCAAAGACCGCACCGCTGGCAGCACGTTTCGAAATCCCGTTGGCCACAGTTCGACCGGCGCCGAGGGCGAGAGCCACGACCTCAAGGCGTGGAAGGTCATCGAGGACGCAGGCCTGCGCGGGGCAAGGCTGGGTGGGGCGCAGATGTCCGAGAAACATCCCAACTTCCTGATCAATACCGGAGGTGCCACAGCCGCCGATCTGGAAAATCTCGGAGAGCTCGTGCGGAAAAAGGTTTTCGAAACCAGTGGAATACAGTTAGAGTGGGAAGTGCTTCGCGTCGGAACTCCGGCGGACTGAGGCACACACAAAGATGTAGCTGCCAAAAGGCGGCACACCTCAAGAATTGGGTCTGAAAACGGACCCGGCACAGGCACAGGATCGGGTATGTCGAGCAGGGCACCCCGTAAAGTTGCAGTATTGATGGGCGGACCTTCGGCCGAGCGCGAGGTGTCCTTGTCCTCTGGGCGTGATTGCGCCGCTGCGCTGCGGGACACAGGATACGAAGTGACAGAGCTGGACGCAGGTCCGGACCTTGTGGCACGTCTGCGCGAAATCGCTCCGGATGTTGTTTTCAACGCGCTCCATGGACGTTGGGGCGAGGACGGATGCGTGCAGGGCATGCTGGAATGGCTTAGGCTGTCGTACACCCATTCGGGCGTTCTGGCCTCCGCCTTGGCTATGGACAAGCAGAAATCGAAAGACACGTTTCGTAACGCGGGCCTGCCCGTGGTCGAGAGCATTCTTGCTGACAAGGATGACGTTCAGGCCAGCCATGTCATGACCGGTGCCTACGTGGTGAAACCCAACAATGAAGGCTCTTCGGTCGGTGTCTATCTCGTACAGGACGGGGCCAATCGTCCCCCGGCTCTGGGAGATGAAATGCCACAAATTGTGATGGTGGAGGCGTTTGCGCCCGGCCGCGAGTTGACCACAACGGTAATGGGTGACCGCCCGCTGGAGGTCACCGATATTCTGACGGACGGCTGGTACGATTATGAGGCGAAGTACGCTGAGGGCGGATCACGCCACGTCGTTCCCGCAGAGATACCTGCCGACATTCGCACGCTTTGCCTCGAGTATGCCGTCCGGGCGCATGAGGCGTTGGGCTGCCGGGGGCTCAGTCGGACAGATTTTCGATGGGACGAAACCAAGGGCGCGGACGGTCTTATCCTTTTGGAAACCAACACGCAGCCGGGCATGACGCCAACCTCACTAACGCCGGAACAGGCGCAGGTGTGCGGTATCAGCATGGCGGAGCTGTGCCACTGGATGGTTGAGGACGCATCATGCGACAGATGAAGGAAAACCGACCGGATCCGGCGCCATCTCGGGTGTCCTACAGATTAAACCGGCTATGGCTCACACCGATGTTTAGGACGTTCATTCGCGTCGTGATGCCCATCTGCCTCATTTTGGCGCTCGTTGTCGTATGGGCGTCCGATATAGAGCGTGTTCGCCGGGTAGGTGACAAGCTGGCCGAGGTGCGCGCCTCGATCGAAGCGCGTCCCGAATTCATGGTGAAGCTCATGGCGATTGATGGGGCAACGCCTGATCTTGCAACCTCTATCCGCGACGTCACGCCCTTGAACTTCCCGATCTCCAGTTTTGATCTGGATCTGGAATACCTGAAGTCTCAGGTTGAACTGCTGGACGCGGTAAAGCGGGCCGATGTGCGGATCAAATCCGGCGGCGTGCTTCAGATTGATGTGGTGGAACGGGTGCCTGCCGTGGTTTGGCGCAGCCCGGACGGACTGGTTCTGTTGGATGCGCAAGGCCATCTTGTGTCATCTCTGGAGGCTCGGATCGCACGTGCTGATCTTCCGCTGATTGTCGGGGCCGGGGCTGGTGACCATGTACCCGAAGCTTTGGCCTTGCTGTCTAGGGCGACACCTATTCGGGAGCGCATTCAGGGCATTATTCGCCTGTCGGAAACCCGCTGGGACATCGTGCTGGACGACAATCAACGCCTCATGTTGCCGGAGGTGAACCCCCTCGATGCGTTGGACCGCGTTCTTGCCCTTGATGAGGCGCAGGATCTTTTCGGTCGCGACATCACCCACATCGACATGCGCAACGGCGCGCGTCCAACCCTTCGGATGAGCGAAATTGCCTCCGACGAACTCAAAGCCATGCAGGCCATTCAAAGAAACGCGGCACTGGCAGCCCAGAAAGCCGCGTCGAGACAAGGGAACTAGACCATGAGCGATTTTTACCAATCTCAAAGGGCCATGCGGAACAAGCGTCAGACCGCTATGCAGCGGGGCGTTGTGGCAGTGTTGGATGTGGGGTCCTCGAAAATTGCGTGTCTGGTTTTGCGATTCGATGGACCGGAAGCGTTTCGCGACAGCGACGGGATAAGCTCGCTTGCGGGACAGTCGTCTTTCAGAGTTATTGGTGCTGCGACAACGAGGTCTCGGGGTGTGCGGTTTGGCGAAATCGATGCCATCCATGAGACCGAGCGCGCGATCAGGACGGCGGTTCAGGCGGCCCAGAAAATGGCGAACGTCCGTGTTGATCATGTGATCGCCTGTTTCTCCGGAGCGCGTCCGCGCAGCTACGGTTTGGCAGGACAGGTGGAGCTTGATGACGGCACGGTCAGCGACAACTGTGTGGCGCGGGTTCTGGCCTCGTGCGATGTGCCCGATTATGGGTCTGATCGAGAGATATTGCATGCTCAACCTGTGAATTTCGCGGTCGATTATCGCAGCGGTTTGGGTGATCCGCGGGGGCAGGCGGGCAATGCGTTGTCCGTCGACATGCACATGCTGACAGTCGACCGCTCACCCATTGAAAACCTGCTTTATTGTATCAAACGGTGTGATCTGGATCTCGCCGGGATCGCCTCTTCGTCCTACGCGGCGGGTATCTCGTCACTGGTTGAGGATGAGCAGGAGTTGGGCGCCGCGTGCATTGATCTGGGCGGCGGTTCTACCGGGCTGTCGATCTTCATGAAGAAGCACATGATCTACGCCGATACGGTTCGGATCGGCGGTGAGCACGTGACCTCTGACATAAGTCAGGGTCTGCAAGTTCCGTTGAATACCGCCGAGCGGATAAAGACGTTTTACGGTGGCGTGGTTGCCACCGGTATGGATGACCGGGATGTGATCGACCTAAGCAGTGATACCGGTGATTGGGAGCATGACCGTCGGTCCGTCAGCCGCGCCGAATTGATCGGAGTGATGCGCCCCCGGATGGAAGAAATTCTGGAAGAAGTGCGTGCGCGGTTGGACGCGGCTGGATTTGAACATCTTCCATCTCAGCGCATCGTTTTGACGGGTGGCGGCAGCCAGATTCCGGGGCTGGACGGCTTGGCAACGCGTATCTTGGGGCAGCAGGTGCGGTTGGGTCGCCCGCTTCGGGTTCAGGGTCTTCCACAATCTGTTACGGGCGCTTCGTTTGCGTCCGCGGTGGGCACATGCCTTTTTGCCGCACACCCTCAAGACGAGTGGTGGGACTTCGATATCCCGGTTGAAGGCTATCCCGCACGATCTTTGAAGCGCGCCGTGAAATGGTTCAAAGACAACTGGTGACCGCTACATTTCCGCAACGTGGCAACATCCCGCCGAATAGTAAGCTAATTCTTCCACATTTTGTGGCATATTTGTCATTTTTCACGTGACGGGTCGCCTGACCTTCGATACTGTGTCTGTCAAAGAGGCAGAAAAATAAGGGCCAAAAATCGGCCCAGCAGTGAACAGTAGTCAAGCAGGCGGACCAATTATGACCCTTAATCTTCGGATGGCAGAGCAAGTGGATTTGAAACCCCGGATCACCGTTTTTGGTGTCGGCGGGGCTGGCGGAAATGCCGTCAACAACATGATCGAGAAAGAACTCGACGGGGTTGAGTTCGTTGTCGCGAACACCGACGCACAAGCCCTTCAACAAGCACAGGCGCCTGCGAAGATTCAGATGGGTGTTAAAGTAACCGAAGGCCTTGGCGCTGGTGCGCGCCCTTCGGTTGGGGCGGCTGCCGCTGAAGAGACGATCGAAGAGATTGTTGACCATCTGGCGGGCGCACACATGTGTTTTATTACAGCAGGTATGGGCGGCGGTACGGGCACGGGCGCCGCACCGATTATCGCGCAGGCCGCGCGCGAATTGGGCGTGCTGACCGTCGGTGTTGTGACCAAGCCGTTTCAGTTTGAAGGCGGCAAGCGGATGCGTCAGGCCGAAGACGGCGTTGACTCCCTGCAAAAGGTTGTCGACACGCTGATTATCATTCCCAACCAGAACCTCTTCCGCCTGGCCAACGAGAAGACGACCTTCACCGAAGCATTCTCCATGGCGGACGATGTTCTCTATCAAGGTGTTAAGGGCGTAACCGATCTCATGGTTCGTCCGGGCCTGATCAACCTCGACTTTGCCGATGTGCGCGCTGTCATGGACGAGATGGGCAAGGCGATGATGGGCACCGGCGAAGCCGAAGGTGAAGATCGCGCCGTTCAGGCCGCGGAGAAAGCCATCGCCAACCCGCTTCTGGATGAGATCTCGTTGCGGGGCGCCAAGGGTGTTCTGATCAACATCACAGGCAGCCACGATTTGACATTGTTCGAACTGGATGAGGCCGCGAACCGCATTCGGGAAGAAGTCGATCCGGAGGCCAACATTATCGTCGGGTCAACGCTCGACACAGGAATGGAAGGCCGCATGCGCGTCAGCGTCGTAGCGACGGGGATCGACGCCAGCGAAGAGCTGCTGGAAACTCCGGTAACGCGTCGCAGCTTGGCTCGACCACTGGAAACAGCCACGACGGCAGAACCTGAAGCAGAAGAAATCGTAGAAGTCCCGCAGGTCGCAGCAGCAGCCTATGGTGAGCCTGCCCCGGAGGCTCAGGAACCGTCCCTTTTTGAGCGGATGCCGGACGCTGCAGGTGCAGAAGACACAGTGCCTGAACCGGTATACCAACCGGTGCCGCAGCAAGAGTATCTGGAAGCGGCAGAACCGGCTGAGGCGATCTACGAAGCTGCACCGCAGCAAGTTCGTGCAGCGGGCGAGCCATCCCCTGAAGCACTCGCGCGCCTTCGCGCTGCTGTGGGGCACGCAGCACCCTCTCAAGCACAACCGCAACAGCGTCCGACAGCAGTCCATCCTACGGCGGCAGAACGTCCTCGATTTGGGGGGATCAATTCATTGATCGGTCGGATGACAGGCGCGGGTGAGGGTGGCGAAGAGCAGGCACACGCGCGCAGACAGCCCCCCGTCAGCGGTCAGGAACAGGCGCCCGACGTCGATCCAGAGCGGGAAAAGATCGAAATTCCCGCCTTCTTGCGGCGTCAGGCTAACTGACAGAACGCCACGTAGTTTTCAGAGAATGGCCGGGGAGACCCGGCCTTTTTCGTTTAAGATCATATGGTTATAATCCCAAGATCGAAGTGTGACAGTTCTGTTGCAATCAGACATAAAGAGTGAATTGTCGCTCACACCCCGGGCGTCTATCTAATGTCTAACGAAACAACAGCGCAATTTGCGTGTTGGTCATTAGAATTTGAGGCAATGACCTCAGGGGTACTTACGGTGCAGGCAACGCTTAAATCAAAAGTCACCTTCAAAGGTGTCGGACTCCACTCCGGAGAGCAGGTGACGATGACGGTGAACCCGGCATCTGCGCGCTATGGCATCTGGTTTCGCCGGACGGATGTATTGGACCGCGACGGTTTGATCCCTGCGATCTACACGGCCGTTCAGGAAAAACCTCTCTGCACCCGCATCATGAATGAAGACGGCGTCGAGGTATCGACCATCGAACATGTCATGGCTGCGTTGGCTGGCTGCGGGATCCACAATGCGCTGATCGAGATTGATGGCCCTGAAGTTCCGATCCTTGACGGATGTGCGGCATCGTTCGTCCGTGCCTTCGTTGCACGCGGTTTGCGCCATCAGGACGTCCCGCAATACGCTCTGGAAATTCTGAAGCCGGTCTCGGTTGAAGAGGGCGGCGCAACGGCAACCTTGAGCCCTGCGGATACGTTGGAAATCGACTTCCGCATCTCCTTCGAAGATCGGGCGATCGGCACCCAGTCCAAAGCACTTGTCATGGAAAACGGCACCTTCGTACGTGAACTGAGCGACAGCCGGACATTCTGCCGTAAGGCTGATATCGATATGATGCACGCGCAAGGTCTGGCCTTGGGCGGCACCTACGAAAACGCTGTAGTCATTGATGGCGACGCTGTGGTCAGCCCGGGCGGTCTACGTCATCGGGATGAAGCCGTGCGTCACAAGATGCTGGACGCGTTGGGTGATCTTGCCTTGGCAGGCGCACCGATCCTTGGACGTTACACAGGCGTCCGGGCAGGCCATGCGATGACCAATCGGTTGTTGCACAAGCTCTTTGCAACGCCTGATGCCTACCGGGTCGTCACATGCAGCCCGGAGCAGCTGAGCCGCTTGCCCGGTGTCGGCGTGCGTCGTGCTGATCTGGCATTGGTTGCGTAACACGCAGGTGATGCGCGAAACGGCGTCAAAGACGTTTTGCACCGCAATTCTATGTGCTAGACCTCACCGAAAGAAGGCGCAGGCTAAGGGTGCGCCGTGTCGCTTCGGGGTTTTCTGGGAATGAGTTCAACTAAATCTGCGATGAAGCTGATCGCCGTCGGCCTTTTGGGTATCAGCCTTACCGCATGTGCCGGGGGACAGGACGGCGAGCGGCGCGAACTGTTCGGCGGCTTTTTTAGTAGCAATCAGGAAGCGTCGCTTGAGACACTCACCCCGGAACAGATCTATCGTCGCGCGGAAGCGGAACTTGAAACAGGGGATATAGATGAGGCGGTGCGCCTTTTCGGCGAGGTAGAGCGGCTCTATCCCTACTCAGAATTTGCCAAGCGCGCTTTGATCATGTCAGCTTTTGCCTACCATGCGGACAGGGACTACGAAAATTCCCGTGCATCGGCCCAACGGTTTTTGGATTTCTACCCAGCTGATGAAGACGCGGCCTATGCGCAATACCTTCTCGCCATCAGCTTTTATGATCAGATCGATCAGGTCGGGCGGGACCAAGGTCTGACGTTCCAGGCACTTCAGTCCTTGCGTACGGTGATCGAGCGGTATCCTGACAGCGAATACGCCAAATCCTCGATTCTGAAGTTTGATCTTGCCTTTGATCATCTCGCTGGGAAAGAGATGGAGATCGGGCGTTACTATCTAAAACGCGGGCACTACACCGCCGCCATCAACCGGTTCCGTGTTGTAGTGGAAGAGTTTCAGACGACCACACATACACCCGAAGCACTCCACAGACTGGTCGAGGCCTACTTATCGCTTGGTTTGACAGACGAGGCACAAACCGCCGGTGCAATCCTCGGGTTCAACTACCAGTCTTCGCCGTTTTATCAGGACAGCTTCAACCTGCTGAAGGGTCGCGATCTCGAGCCAGAAGCGCGCGGAACGGGCTGGCTGCGCGATATCTACCGTCAGGTTGTTCGGGGTGACTGGCTCTGACACCAGTCAACACCAGGATGGCCTATGCTTCTTAGTCTCGACATCCGCGATATGCTGATCATTGACAGGCTCTCGCTGGAATTCGAGCCGGGCCTCAACGTGCTGACGGGCGAGACGGGGGCCGGCAAGTCTATTCTCTTGGACGCTTTGGGTTTTGTTCTAGGCTGGCGCGGCCGGGCGGAGCTGGTGCGTGCTGGTGCGGAACGGGGCGAGGTGGTTGCAGCGTTTGATCTGCCCGCAGACCACGGGGCGTTTGCAGTCCTTGAAGAGGCCGGGTTCGAGGCCGATGGTGAGCTGATTCTGCGACGAGTGAATTATCCCGACGGGCGCAAACAGGCCTATGTCAACGACAGGCGGGCCAGTGGCGAAGTTTTAAGGGCCTTGTCGGATACGCTGGTGGAACTTCACGGCCAACATGACGACCGTGGATTGCTCAACGCACGCGGCCACCGTGCCCTTTTGGATGTGTTCGCGCAGGTGGATTTATCGGCCATCCGGACCGCCTGGCGCTATCTGTCAGACACGCGCAAGGCTTTAAGCGCGGCAGAAGACCGACTTGCCGCCGCGAAGGCGGAAGAGGATTTTCTTCGTCACGCCGTCGAAGAGCTAGACGCCCTTGATCCAAAACCGGGCCAGGAGGCGGAGTTGGATGCCCAGCGTCGGCTGATGCAAGCGGGGGAGCGTATTCGTGAAGATATCAGCAAAGCACTGCAGGCCATGGGGCCGAATGGGGCGGAAGGTCAGTTGGGTGACGCAACCCGCTGGTTGGACGGAATTGCAGACAAGGCCGAGGGACAGTTGGACGAGGGCCTCAGCGCTTTGGAGCGTACGTTGACCGAACTGGGGGAAGCCACGCAAAGTGTCGAAACTTGTTTGAGCGCCTTGTCTTTTGACCCCCGAGAACTTGAGGCGGTGGAGGAGCATCTTTTTGCCCTTCGCGGGCTCGCACGAAAGCATAACGTGCTGGCGGATGACTTGGCGGCATTTGCAGAAGATTTGCGCGCCCGACTGGCTGCTATTGATGGCGGCGCGGCTGAGATATCCGGATTGCGGGCAGAAGCAGATGCGGCCGCTACCGAGTATCAAGCGCAAGCGCAGAAACTTCGAAAAATACGTAGTACGGCAGCGGCACGTCTCGACAAGGCAATGGCGAAGGAATTGGCGCCCTTGAAGATGGAACGCGCGGTTTTCGCGACCGAACTGGCCGAGGATGCGGCGGGACCGGATGGCATCGACAGCGTTGCCTTTACCGTGGCCACCAACCCCGGCGCGCCGTCCGGCCCGTTGAACAAGATCGCGTCAGGGGGCGAACTGTCCCGGTTTCTGTTGGCGCTCAAAGTCTGTCTGACGGGCGGGGCGAAAGGCATCACGATGATCTTCGACGAAATTGATCGGGGTGTTGGCGGCGCGACAGCAGATGCTGTGGGCCGGAGATTGGCGGCGCTTGCTGACGGGTCTCAGGTCCTCGTTGTTACGCACTCGCCTCAGGTTGCAGCGCTTGGTGACCACCACTGGCGCGTTGAGAAACAGGTGCGGGGCGATCAGACATTTTCCACCGTTGTGCCTCTGGATGAGACAGCACGTGTCGATGAGATCGCTCGTATGGTGTCCGGCGACAAAATTACGGAGGCCGCGCGTGCTGCGGCACAGGCGCTGCTTGAAGGGTCTGCGGCCTGAGGCGAGGGCTTGGACCCCCTCCGCCTTTGGCCTAAGAAAGAGCAAAACCACGGTGCTGCAGACGCAGCGCGTATTTACTGAGTGACCGGATCCTTGTGTCTTGTGCGGGGGTCTCAACCGAAAGAGCCAGGGCAGAAATGGCCGAGCCCCAAACATCGCCCAAAGGCGCCAGTCTGAATAAAGTGGTTCAGGCCTGTAAAGATGGCTGGCACATTCTGCTTCACAAGGGCCCATCCCAGCTTCAGTTCTGGTTCATCGCGCTTGCCATCGGTATCGCTGCGGGGTTTGCAGCACTTCTATTTCGCAAGGGGATCGAGGCGCTGCAGGCGCTGCTTTATGGCACCGAGGACGTGCGCACGCTATCCACGGTTGTAGCGGATTTGGCGTGGTACTGGATTGTTCTTATCCCGATTTGCGGTGGCCTTGTGACCGGCATCATCCTTCATCGTTTCACGCGGGATGGAAGGGTGCGGTCTGTGGCCGACGTGATCGAAGGGTCCGCGCTGCACAATGGTCGCGTGGAAAAGCGTGCGGGTCTTGCCTCTGCAGCGGCATCGTTGATTACGTTGTCATCGGGGGGCTCAACCGGTCGGGAAGGCCCTGTCGTGCATCTGGCTGCGGTGATCTCAAGCTGGGTTTGCGGCCTGATCAAGGCGGACGGCATAACGGGCCGTGATCTGTTGGGCTGTGCGGTGGCGGCGGCCGTGTCGGCCAGTTTCAACGCACCAATCGCCGGCGCGCTCTTCGCGCTGGAGGTTGTGCTGCGCCATTTCGCGGTGCACGCCTTTGCCCCGATTGTCATCGCCAGCGCGGCGGGTACGGTGATCAATCGGCTTGAGTTCGGTGACGTTACGGAATTCACACTGCCAACCGACAACATCCTCAGTTTCTACGTCGAGCTTCCGGCATTTCTTATGCTGGGCCTTCTGTGTGGATTGGTCGCCGTTGTGTTGATGCGTACGATTTTCTGGGCGGATGATTTCGCCACCGATATTCAGTCTCGCACAGGCCTGCCGCGATGGTTACGTCCAGCCGTCGCCGGTTTGTTTCTGGGGCTGATCGCACTTGTCTATCCGCATATCATTGGGGTGGGATACGAGACGACCTCTGCCGCGCTGACTGGCGAATTGCTGTTTCGTGAAGCGGTCGTGTTTGCCATTATTAAAGTTGTCGCTGTCGCGATCACCATGGCCGGGCGCATGGGCGGGGGCGTGTTTTCTCCGTCACTCATGCTGGGCGCGTTGACCGGGCTGGCATTCGGCTGGATCGCTACAGGTATTTTCCCGGACGTCTCGGGATCGGAAACCTTGTATGCGCTGGCAGGCATGGGCGCGGTCGCGGCTGCCGTTCTCGGCGCACCAATCTCGACCACGTTGATCGTGTTCGAATTGACAGGCGACTGGCAAACAGGGCTCGCCGTGATGGTGGCGGTGTCTCTCTCGACGGCGCTGGCCAGTCGGCTTGTGGACCGTTCGTTCTTCCTGACCCAGCTTGAACGTCGCGACGTGCATCTGGCCGCGGGGCCTCAGGCTTACTTGCTGTCAATGTTCAGGGTTGCGAATGTCATGCGGATGCCGGACCATGCGAATGCGGCTGATCAGGCGCAGATTTGGGAAGCTATCGAAGACAATGTCTTTATTGCGCCCGATGCTACGCTGGAGGATGCTATGCCGGTCTTCGAAAAGACAAACCGGGCATTTATCCCCGTTGTTCGACTAGGGGCGGAGGGTCAGCCGCCCGAAATACTCGGCGCGCTTTTTCAGGTGGATGCACTGCTCCAATACAATCGCGCATTGGCCGCAACGGCCGCCGAAGAGCATTCCTAGGCTTTAGATTTCTTCTACCGTGACGCGGTCGGTGTAGAAAGCCAAATGTCCGGCGATATCCTCCAGACCCTCTTTCGGGGTTTCGTAGGACCACGCCGCGTTTTCGATCGGGCCGCTCTTGGCTTGTATTGTGAAATAGACCGCGTCGCCTTTATGCGGACAATGGCTTGTTTTGTCGGTCTGGTCGAAAAACGCCATCGCAAGGTCCCCGCGCGGAATATAGAGGACGGGCGCAGCGCTGCCTTCGCTCAGTTCAATCACTGCATTGCTTTCACCCAACACCGCTCCGGCGGCTCGGATCGAGTATCTGCCAGACGCTTTGCGCAATTTGATGTGATCGGCCATGGCCTTCCCTCCTCGAAATGAACGTTGTCGGAAAATGAAGGTTGAGCATGACAGGTATGTGTCATTTCGCAAGGGCACATTTACAGCGGTGCGGTCGCTTTTTTTAGCCAGTCTTCGGCCTCGGGCGAGGGAGTAACTCGCTTCAAGATGTCCGCGTGATAGTCGTCAATCCACGACCGCTCACCGGGGGACAACAGGTCCGTCGCAATCAACCGACGGTCAATTGGCACATAGGTCAACGTTTCAAAAGACAGCATGTCGCGATGATCGCCACCGGGAAGATCAGGCGCGGGTTCGACTACGATGAGGTTCTCGATCCGAATACCGAACGCACCCTCCCGATAGTAGCCGGGCTCGTTGGACAGGATCATGCCCGGTTGAAGTTTGGTCTCACTTTGACGGCTCAGACGTTGCGGCCCTTCGTGGACCGACAGATAAACACCAACTCCGTGGCCCGTGCCGTGGTCGTAATCAAGCCCAGCCATCCAAAGGGGGGCGCGGGCCAAAGCGTCAAGATCCCGGCCAGACAGACCTACAGGGAAGCGCGCCCGTGAAATCGCGATCATCCCCTGCAGCACGCGGGTGAAGCAGGCCTTCTGTTCATCGGTTGGCGATCCGATGGCGATTGTCCGGGTGATGTCAGTGGTGCCATCGACATATTGCCCGCCACTGTCGACCAACAGCAGATCGCCGTCGATCACGGTCCGATTGCTGTCCTCGGTGACCCGGTAATGGACAATTGCCCCATTTGGTCCGGAGCCGGAAATCGTCTCGAAGCTGATATCGCGCAGGGTGTTGGACGCAGTGCGGAAACCTTCCAGCGCGGATGCGGCATCGATTTCTGTAAACCCTCCGGCAGGTTGCCGATCCAGCCACGCCAGAAAATCGATCATCGCTTTGGCATCGCGAAGATGCGCGGACCGCGTACCGTCTATCTCCACCGGGTTTTTGCGTGCTTTTGGGAGGATGCATGGGTCGTCCGCATAGGCGATCTCCACCCCGCCTTCGGTCAGAATATCAGAGACCTTGAGGGGCGCTGTAGCCGCATCGACCCGCACTGGACCAGATAGATGGGTCAGCGCGGCCTCAAATCCGTCGTTGGGCAAGATGGTGATGTCCGGGTCTGTTTCTATCTCTGACAGCTTGGTCGCATCGATAAATAGGTCGACTTTCGCAGTGTCGTAGACAATCGCAAAACACTGGACGATAGGGATCCGGGCGATATCGGAGCCGCGGATATTCAGAAGCCACGCGATGCTGTCGGGCAGCGTCAGCACAGCGGCCCGGTGCCCGGCATCCTTCAAGAGTGCAGCTGTCTCTGCTCTCTTCTCAGACGATGGCTTTCCTGACAGCTCCAGTGGATAAGCTTCCACTTTGCCCGACGGACGTGGCGGGCGGTCGTCCCAAATGGCATCGATTAAATTGGGTGATGGCCTCAAACTGATGCTGCTGCCGTCAAGCCCGGCACGGATTTCATCAATCTGTCTTTTCGTGAAGAGCCAGGGATCAAAGGCAATAACGCCTTCGCTCAGCATGTCCTTCAACCATTCATGCGGTTTCGTTTCAGGCCACGCGACCGGTGTGAAATGATCGGTATCGACCTGCTCTTTTACCTGTACCCGGTAGCGGCCATCCACGAAGACGCCTGCCTTGTCCTTCAGAGCGATGCAAAATCCTGCCGATCCCGTGAATCCCGTCAGCCACGCAAGCCTTTCATCACAGGGGGCAACATACTCGCCTTGATGCGCATCGGCACGGGGCACGATGAACCCGTCAATTCCGTCCTTCTCCATCCGATCCCGCAATTTCGCAAGGCGAGGGGGACCCTGCTCTGGGGTGGTCGTGGGTGTGAAGGTTTGAAACATCAACTGGCCCGTTTCATTCCCATGACCCGCGCGCGCGCCCTTGGATCACTGTCGAATAGCGCGGCCAGCTGTTCCGTCATTGCCCCCGCCAATTGCTCGACATCCGTAATGGTGACCGCCCTGTCATAGTAGCGCGTCACATCGTGTCCAATCCCAATGGCGATCAGTTCAACGGCCTTGCGTTTTTCGACCATCGCAATGACGTCGCGCAGGTGTTTTTCCAGATAGTTCGCCGGGTTCACCGACAAGGTCGAGTCGTCCACTGGCGCGCCATCTGATATCACCATAAGCACTTTGCGGCTTTCGGGGCGTGCCATCATGCGGCGATGCGCCCATTCCAGCGCTTCGCCGTCGATGTTTTCTTTCAACAGCCCCTCTTTCATCATGAGCCCCAGATTGGGCCGGGTCCGCCGCCATGGCGCATCAGCGGATTTGTAGATGATATGACGCAGGTCGTTTAGGCGACCGGGTTGCTGCGGGCGACCTTCTTTCAACCATGTCTCGCGGGACTGGCCGCCTTTCCATGCCCGCGTGGTGAACCCCAAAATCTCGGTCTTGACCTGACACCTTTCCAGAGTGCGGGCCAACACATCCGCGCAGATCGCAGCGATTGAGATTGGGCGACCTCGCATGGAGCCCGAGTTGTCCAATAGCAACGTAACGCATGTGTCCCGAAATTCGGTGTCTTTCTCGACCTTGAAGCTGAGCGGTGTCGTGGGGTTCGCTACGACACGGGCAAGACGGCCGGCGTCGAGGATCCCTTCTTCCAGATCAAACTCCCAGGACCGGTTCTGTTGGGCCTGAAGCCTGCGCTGAAGCTTATTTGCGAGCCGAGAGACCGCCCCTTTGAGCGGATCAAGTTGTTGATCCAGATAAGCGCGCAACCGTTCAAGTTCTTGCGGCTCCGCGAGATCTTCTGCCCGAATTTCTTCGTCATACTCAGTCGCGTAAACAACGTAGTTGGGGTCCGCATCGGAATGAGGCGGCGGCGGGGGCGGGTCCATCGGCGCTTCGCCTTCTGGCATCTCAGCCTCGTCACCCATTTCTGCGTCGGCCATGTCATCAAGCTGAACAGTGGCTTGCGAAGCATCCTGTTCCTGCTCTTGGCTTTGCTCCGGTGCGGCGTCCGCATCTTCTGAGTTGTCCTCTTTGTCCGGGTTTGCGTTGTCGTCGGCGTCCTGCTCTTCTTCGTCCGCCTGCGCTTCGTCCTCTTGGTCATCATTTACGTCGTCTGGATCGTCGCCCAATTGATCACCATAGCCCAGATCCTCAATGATCTGGCGCGCGAACTTGGCGAACTTCGACTGATCATCAAGCACATCCTGCAGGTTTTCCAACGTGCCGCCCGCAGCACCCTCAATAAAGTCCTTCCAAAGGTTCATCACGTTTTGCGCGGCATCGGGCAGATCGCGGCCGGTGGCCAGATGGCGGATCAGATATCCCGCGGCCGTCGACAGAGGCGCTTGCCCTGCATCGGTGATCTGGCCGTAACCTTTCCTCTCGGCTTCGGAGCCGATCTTGGCGTCGATATTACCGGCGGTCCCGGGCATGGATCGCGCGCCCATCGCCTCGCACCGCGCGGTTTCCATCGCCTCATAGAGATCTCGCGCCATGTTGCCCTGCGGCTCGTAGCGATTGCTTGTGTTTTCGTTGTGGAACCTGCGGCGCAGTGCATAGGCGTCAGCTGTCCCACGCGCCAACAAAACCTCATCCCGCGTCATGCGACGCGTCACCTGGGGCAGCCGCACCTGATCATTAGTCATACCTGGGGGATCGACTGAGAATGCAACGCCAAGATCGGGATCATTGGCAAGCGTCTTGGTAGCCTCGGCCAAGGCCTTCTTGAATGGATCAGCGGGGTTGTCGTTCTTGTTCATGCTTCGTCCATTCGTGGCGGTGTCACTCCGAATTTCCGAAAAGGTCGCATAACTCGCGATCCTTCGAAACAACGCCGTTGTCGAACTCGGGGTCAGCTACCGTGTCTTCATAGGCCTGCGCCAAGCGCGCGATTTCCGAGTCAGCTGCGTCCTCAAGGGCTGCCCCTGTCAACGTGTCGCCGATCCCGTTCACAAGCGCAATTGCCCGCTTCTTGAACTGCGCCACATCGTCGATCCGCTCAGCCTCACCGTTCTTTGCATCATAAGCTGCCAGCGCGGCACATCTTATAGCGTAATCGGGGCCCTGCAGCGCGCCTGTCGGTGCTTCAGCCATCGGGATCAGACGCCATCCTTCGGCACCCGCTGGGTGCGCGGAAACAGCGACAAAGACAAGACCTATGGCCAAAAGCTGTTTCATCCGAGGCTTACGCTCGCGGCGCTTTCCGGCAATTCCTCGTCGAAGCAGCGCTGATAGAACTCCGCCACTGTTTCGCGCTCAAGCTCGTCACACTTGTTCAAGAAGCTTGTGCGAAACGCGTAGCCTACGTCTTTGAAAATCTGCGTGTTCTGCGCCCATGCAATGACGGTCCGAGGGGACATGAGCGTTGACAGATCTCCGTTCATGAAGGCCGTCCGTGTCAGGTCGGCGACGGTGACCATTTGGCTGACCATCTTGCGACCATCGGCCGTGTTGTAGATCGGGTTCTTCGCCAAAACGATGGCGGCCTCCGCATCATGGCTGAGATAATTGAGCGTCGTCACAAGGCTCCACCGATCCATCTGACCTTGGTTGATCTGCTGTGTGCCGTGGTAAAGACCCGTCGTGTCGCCCAGACCCACGGTGTTCGCCGTTGCGAAAATCCGGAAAAACGGATGGGGTTCGATGACTTTGTTCTGGTCGAGAAGCGTCAGCTTGCCGTCCACTTCCAGCACACGCTGGATCACGAACATCACGTCGGCACGGCCCGCATCATATTCGTCAAACACAATCGCGGTCGGATTCCGCAGCGCCCATGGCAGAATGCCTTCCTGAAATTCGGTCACCTGCACACCGTCTTTCAGTTTGATGGCATCTTTCCCGATCAGATCAATCCGACTGATGTGGCTGTCGAGATTGACCCGAACACAGGGCCAGTTCAGGCGCGCGGCCACTTGTTCAATGTGAGTAGACTTACCGGTTCCGTGATAGCCCTGGATCATGACGCGGCGATTATGCGTGAAGCCTGCAAGGATCGCGAGGGTGGTATCGCGGTCAAACTTGTAGGTGCTGTCAATCTCTGGCACGCGATCCGAGCGCTCGGCAAAGGCTTTCACCTTCATCTCGCTTTCAATCCCGAAGACCTCGCTGACCGAGATTTCTTCCGTCGGTTTTGCGCCCAAATCCATGCTGCCGTCTGCCATGCGTCGTATCCTTCAGGTGATCCACGTGGGGATGCTATATTTTCGGGCGAGGGGCAAGAGGAACTGGCCGTGCCCGGGCGCGAATGCCGCGCCTCTTTGCCCTGGTTACTTGCAGAAGCTCGATCCGACGCCGAGTGCTGTACTGGTGGCCAATTTCAGCTTACATGACCGCCAAAATTTTGTGACCAATGCTTACACGCCCAATCAGACAACCTAGTCCGCGAAGTTGCGGCTTTCCTTAATCTGATCCCAAGCCCAGACAACCTTCTGCAGCTGGTCTTCGTCCGCACGGTTGCCGCCGTTCATGTCCGGATGAAGGTCTTTGACGAGGCTCTTATACTGTTTTCGCAGATCGGCCTTCGTCATCGCGGCGTTGCCGTCCAGAATTTCCAGCGCCTGACGTTCGGTCGGCGGCAATTTCCGCCCCATTCCGCCAGATCCCCGACCGGGGTTGCGGGTCGCGTTCGCGCCCAGCACCGACATAGGATCGTCCACACCAAGCCGAGACCATGCACGCTGCTCTTCGCCTTTTTTCATGGGCTTGGTTTCACGCTCCCACACACGGTCGGATGACATCTGCCGTTCCATCTCTTCCTGCGTGTGCGTTTCGAAGAAGTTCCACTTCAGGTTATATTCGCGGGCGTGATCTTTGCAGAACCAGTAGTAGTCATCCAGCACGTCAGGGGACTTCGGCGCGCGGTACTTTCCCGCTTCCTCGCAGCCGGGCGCTTCGCATTGTTTTTGCGATGTTTCCACGGCGCCGGACATGCCGCGACGGCCGCGCGCGCGGCGCTTCTTGTCAGTCGACACCGAAATGTCGAACTCGAAAGGATCAAAGGGGGGACGTCCTGCCATGGCTACACCTTTCCGACTCGGAGCCAAGAGTTTAGGGTTATCTGAGCCGAGTTGAAGGGGGCATCGCACAAAAATGCCGACAGGTATGCCAATGGTTGAGCGGATTGAGACACGACTGCGCGAGGCGTTCGCGCCTTCGGTCTTAGCAGTCGTGGATGATAGCGAGGCCCATCGGGGTCATGCGGGCTATCAGGAGGGTGGTGAAAGCCATTTTACGGTGAAAATCGTCTCTGGCGCTTTTCAAGGGCAGACGCGACTTGCGCGCCACAGGGCGGTCCACAATGCCTTAGGTTCTGAAATCATTGGGCGGATTCACGCGTTGGCGATGGATATCTCGGCTGAGTGACGCCTACTCTGCGGCAAGCCCGGCGCTGTCGGATTTCGGAATATTCTTCTGAACACGACGCAATTTCGGTTCGGCGCGTTTTTCTGATACCTCGGCCTCTGCCATGGCCTCTGCCTCGGCAAGAACGCGGTCTTCCCACTCATCTATGGATTGGGGTTCTTTTGCGATGGTCGGGCTTGGCAAGGCCAGCTTCGGGGTAGCCGGTTCGGCTTCTCTAACTTTGCTGCCAACTGGCCTGCGGAACACGAGCATAGAATGATAATTTACGGTTTTGCCTGTGAGCCCCTGACGTTCTTCGCATGGCAGCGTGTCAGCTCGGACATATTCCCATCCGTCCGCGCCCAATTCGTTCATGACGCCTCCGACTGTATGCGCAAAGCGTTCCGGCACGCCGCGAATACCTTTGACCGCTTTGCTTTGCCGTGGCGCTGGAATAACGCGATACTCGAATTCAGACATATCTAGACCCCTCAGACGTGGGCTTGATATAGTAGATGGCTTAAAAACCTGTCTATCGATCCCAACTGATATGTCCCATAACGACTGAGAGGTGGTGCAGTTCCACAACGATAGCAGGTATTTCGCCTTATTATCGCCAAACCTGTTAACGATTAACGCCTTGATCTTAACCAGATCGTCGCCGCGATCAGGATCCCAGCTTCTTTGCGACAATCTCGTTTACGGCTTTCGGATTGGCCTTGCCGCCCGTGGCTTTCATGACCTGTCCAACAAACCAACCCGCAAGTTTCGGATTCGCTTTCGCTTTCTCGACCTGAGCGGGATTGGCTGCGATGATCTCATCCACCGCTGCTTCGATCGCGCCGGTATCGGTCACCTGACGCATACCGCGCGCGTCCACGATCTCTGCCGGATTACCGCCTTCCGTGTAGACGATCTCGAACAAATCTTTAGCGATCTTACCCGAAATATCCCCTTTTGTGATCAGCGCGATAATATCCCGCAACTGGCCGGGGGAAACCGGGCTGTCGGTAATGTCCTTGTCATCGTCCTTTTTAAGACGTCCGAAAAGCTCGTTGATTACCCAGTTCGCAGCGAGTTTTCCGTCGCCCGCCTGCGCGACCTCTTCGAAATAGGCTGCATTTGCGACATCCGCAGTCAGGACGGAGGCGTCGTATTCCGACAGCCCGAACTCCTCCATGAACCGTAGGCGCTTTTCGTCTGGCAGTTCAGGTAGACCGGAGGCGATGTCATCGACCCAGGATTGTTCAATTTCCAGTGGCAGAAGATCGGGATCCGGAAAATAACGGTAGTCATGGGCCTCTTCCTTTGAGCGCATGGACCGCGTTTCGCCTTTGTCCGGATCGTAGAGGCGGGTTTCCTGCACAACCTCGCCGCCGCCTTCAACGATCGCGATCTGACGCTTGGCTTCAACATCAATGGCCTGCTGGATGAACCGCAGAGAGTTCATGTTTTTGATCTCGCACCGGGTGCCCAAATGTGAGAAATCCTGTGTCTCCTGATATCGTTCATAGGCACCGGGCTGGCAAATCGAGACATTCACGTCGGCACGCAGGTTTCCATTTTGCATGTTGCCATCGCAAGTCCCGAGGTAGCGCATGATCTGACGCAGCTTCGACACATAGGCCGCGGCTTCTTCCGGGCCGCGGATGTCCGGCCGGGACACAATCTCCATCAGGGCGACGCCGGTTCGGTTGAGATCGACGAAAGACATTGTTGGGTCCATGTCATGGATGGATTTGCCAGCGTCCTGCTCAAGATGGATCCGCTCGATCCGCACCACGCGCGCGATGCCCGGAGCCATATCAACCAGTACCTCACCCTCACCGACGATGGGGTGGTACAGCTGACTGATCTGGTAGCCTGGCGGCAGATCGGGATAAAAATAGTTCTTTCTGTCGAAAGCGGAATAGAGGTTGATGTCAGCTTTCAGGCCAAGACCTGTGCGGACGGCTTGCGCCACGCATTCCTCATTTATAACGGGCAACATCCCCGGCATTCCGGCATCGACGAAAGCGACGTTCGAGTTTGGCTCGGCCCCAAAAAGCGTGGAGGCGCCTGAGAAAAGTTTTGCGTTGGTGGCTACTTGTGCGTGAACCTCAAGGCCTATGACCAGTTCCCAATCCTGCTTTGCGCCAGCGATGATCTTCGGTTTCGGAGCGTCATAGGTGAGGTCAAGCATGGGGCAGGGCCTTTGGTTTGGGTTGCGCAGGAATTAGCCTTTGGCAGATGAGAGTGCAATCCGAACTTGCGCCAGTGGCCCACTGCGGCAGAGTGCCGTTATGGTAAGACAATTCCTGACCCTTCTCGCGTTGCTTGTAACAATCTCAATGGCGTCGGCCGAGACGGAAAGTCCCTTGTGGGGCGGCCGCCCGGAGGCTTCTGTTTGGAGCAAGGCGACCCGTGATGCTCTGAGCAGTCACGGTAAGGGGCTTTTGGAGACCGTGCCGCAGGATATTCGGACATGGTGCCCGGCGTATCCGCGCAACGATAAAGCGGAACGGGCGGCCTTTTGGACGGGGTTCCTGTCCGCCTTGGCCAAGCACGAAAGTACGTGGCGGCCTGCGGCGGTTGGCGGCGGGGGCAGGTGGTTCGGGCTTGTGCAAATTCAGCCTTCAACGGCCCGGGCCTATGGGTGCGCAGCGCGAACGGGATCAGCACTGAAGGACGGGACGGCCAACCTCAGCTGTGCCATCCGCATCATGGCGAAGACGGTTCAGCGCGATCAGGCCATTGCCAGGCGTGCCGGTGCGCGGGCGGGTGTTGGTGCCGACTGGGGCCCTTTGGTGCAGCCACGCAAAAGGGCGCAGATGATTGCCGCTGTGAAATCTCAGCCCTATTGCGAGGATATCCGCAGCGTGGTGCCAGCAATCCGCCCGGAGGAGGCAGGTTAGCGCCCGCCTGTGACATCCAGAGATGTGCCGGTGATGTAGCTGGCATCTTCAGACATCAAGAACAGGATCGCCGCGGCGCATTCCTCAGCCGTTCCGGCCCGCTGCATAGGGACAGATGGCGCCATGTCGTCCGCGCGGTCGGGCAGTCCGCCTTTGGCGTGGATTGCCGTTTCGATGATACCGGGGCGAATGGCGGCCACTCGAATCCCCTCGTTGGCAACTTCGTCGCTCAAACCCTTCGTGAATATGTCGATGCCCGCCTTGGTGGCCGCATAGTCCACGTATTGGTTCGCAGACCCAAGTCGTGCCGCAGCGGATGACAGGTTCACGATCACGCCACCATCGCCCCCATATTGCGTCGACATTCTGAGAACCGCTTCTTTCGCGACCAGAATGGCGCCGACCAGATTCACGCTGACCATGCGATGCAGGCGCATGGGCGTCATTTCATCCACGCGAGCGGGCACATCGACAATCCCTGCGTTGTTCACCAGCGCATCCATCTTGGGAAATGCGAGATCGAACTCGTTGAAAAGCCGCGTGATGTCATCACTGTCGCCCACATTTGCCTGAAAAACCCGGGTCGTTGCGCCGACTTCCTGACAGAGCTGCGAGACCAGAGTCGCGCCCCTTTCATCAGAATTGTAGTGGATTCCGACGTCGTAGTTTGATTTCGCAGCCAGCAACGCTGTGGCCGCCCCAATGCCCGAGCTGGCACCGGTGATCAGCACTGTTTTACGGGTCATACCTTGCACCTTCTAAGTGCCAGCCAAGCGCCTTCCCCAAGTCGCCTGCTGGCGGCTCAAGTGTACGAGAAGATTGGTTAATGTGAAAGGGCATGGTGAGAAACGGACTGTTTTGCGGCTGGCTCGACCTGCTGCCATCAGGACCCCATTACGTTAACGAAGAATGAAGCGCCCGGAGGGCGTCGCGAACAGGTCTTTTATTGCCTACAATTTAAAGGCGCGCTTCACGTCATCCAAGGCATCTCGCTGCTTTTTGTTCAGGTCGCCATCGGACGCGGCGAGAATGCTTTTGAGTATTTCCATCAGCGGTGTGATCTCGCCTGGACCGCCGATCTTGTGCAACTTGCGCGACAGCCGAGGAATGGCTGCATCCGGACCGTTGCATTCAGTCATCATCCAGCGCCCAAGCACGGTCAGTTCTTCCGCGGCAGTCAAGTTGATCCGCAATTCGTTCTGCAGTGCCCGCAGCATCGCGTGGCGCTGCTCCTGTGCGGGGTAGTCGTCCAACTCAAGAAAAGACACCGCAATGCCCGCGATGGCGATATTGGGGTCTTCAATGTCCTCGACCGGGTGGCGTGCAGTGTTCCGCTTGAACCCGAACCGGCGCGCAGCGGCTTTGACATCCTGTGCGACGTCCAATAGCTCGCGCCCGGCATCAGCGGCATGCCTGGCGCGCATGCTCCAGTAGATAACGGCACCAATGGCCCCAATAACCGCGAGAATAATAGGCATAGCGACCCCTTTTCTGCGGGGAAGATATTACCAAAAGGTGAATAGATTACGGCATCATGCGGACAATATTCGGGTGACCATCTCCGTCACATCGCGGCTGAGGCCGTCGGCGCTTCTGATCCTTTGCAGGGCCGCACGCATCAAATCCTGACGGTCCGCATCATAACGTTTCCATGTTTCGAACACGGTCGACATGCGCGCGGCGGTCTGTGGGTTCTTCTCATCCAGCTTGATGAGCCAATCTGCCATCAGATCATAACCCGCCCCCGATGGGTCGTGAAACCCGGCCGTGTTTCCTGCGAGTGCCCCAAACACAGACCGAAAGCGGTTCGGATTGGTCATGTCGAAGTCGGGGTGAGCGGTCATTTCAGCCGCTTTCGGCGCCGCTTGATCAAGCTTGGCGAAGGACACCTGCATCGCGAACCATTTATCGATCACCAGTCGGTCCTGCTTCCACTGATCATAGAAGGCGGCGTTTTGCGTATCCCCCTTTTCGATCCACAACAGCGCGGCCAGCGCACCCATCTGCTGGGTCATGTTGTCCGCTTGCGCGTATTGCTGCTTTGCCTGCGTACCGCCGTCCATGCGGTTGAGATAGGCGAGCGCCCGGCCTTGCAGGGCGCGCTTGCCTGCGGCTTCCGCGTCAGGGGAATACGGCCCCTCCACCGCCATTTCCGCATAAAGCCGCGGCAGGATATCCTGCAAATGCTGCGCGACGGTTTGCGCCAGTGTATCAGCGGCGTGAAAGATTGCGGTCGGGTCAGGGGTCTGCCCGCCATCAAACAGGGTCTGCGCAATGTCGTCCTGGCTGGGCAGCGAAAGGGCCAATGCGCGGAATGCGGGGTCGAGTGTGTCGTCGCGGGCCACGGACAAAAGCGCCTCTAGATAGGCGGTGTCAGGTGGCGTGTCGTCGACCACCATGCGGACCATCACGTCTTTGCCCAAGGCGCGACCGGCATCCCATTTCACGAACGGATCCGTGTCATGGGCCAACAGAAACGCACGCTCGGCATTTGTCTGGTCACGCTCAAGAATGACGGGTGCCGAAAAACCGCGCAAAATCGAAGGAATGGGCGTTCCATTCAGCCCCTCGAACGTAAAACTCTGCTGCGCCTCCGTCATCTCAAGCACGGATGTTTCCTGAACCTCGCGCCCGTCCGCATCCAAGAGCCCGACAGCGATCGGAATGACCTTCGGGTCCTTCTGATCTTGGCCGGGGGTTGGCGGCGTGGATTGGGAAAATGTGAGGGTGTAGCTGCCGTCTGCATACTCTTCATCGACCCGAAGGCGAGGCGTGCCGGCCTGTTCATACCACCGTTTGAACTGAGTCAGGTCGCGGCCGGTCGTGTCCTCGAAACATTTGAGCCAATCCTCGATGGTGCAGGCCTGTCCGTCGTGGCGCGTGAAGTAGAGATCGCACCCTTTGTAATAGGCTTCATCTCCGATCAACGTCTTCAGCATTGCGATGATCTCTGCGCCTTTTTCATAGACGGTCGCGGTGTAGAAATTATTGATCTCTACGAAGCTTTCAGGTCTTACGGGGTGGGCTAGGGGGCCGTTGTCTTCACGGAATTGACGCGCCCGCAGGGTCAGAACATCGCTGATCCGCTTGACCGCATGTCCCCGCATATCCCCGGTGAATTGCTGGTCGCGGAAGACGGTCAGGCCTTCCTTCAGGCACAACTGGAACCAGTCGCGGCATGTGATGCGGTTGCCTGTCCAATTGTGGAAGTATTCATGTGCGATGATCGCCTCTATGCGTTCGAAATTTCCGTCGGTCGAGGTTTCAGGACTTGCCAACACCGCGGAGGAATTGAAAATGTTGAGGCCCTTGTTTTCCATCGCCCCCATGTTGAAGTCGTCGACGGCCACAATATTGAACAGGTCAAGATCGTACTCGCGCCCGTACACCTCCTCGTCCCATGTCATGGAGCGCTTCAGAGCTTCCATTCCGAAGGCACATTTGCCGATGTCGTCCTTTCGGACCCAAATATTCAGATCAACATCGCGCCCTGATTTCGTTTTGAACGTATCGGCATGGGCGATTAGATCACCGGCGACGAGTGCAAAGAGATACGCAGGCTTTGGCCACGGATCGTGCCATTTCGCTATCCCATTCTCATCCGAAATCGGGTTGCCGTTTGACAATTTGACCGGTTCGTCGCCCTCGATCTGCACCGTGAAGACCGCCATGACATCGGGCCGATCCGGGTAGTAAGTTATCTTGCGAAATCCCTCTGCCTCGCACTGGGTGCAGTACATCCCCTTCGACATGTACAAGCCCTCCAGCGCTGTGTTGGTAGATGGGCTGATCTCGACTTCGGCCTCCCAAAAGAACGGCGCGTCGGGCACTTGGGCGGTCAGACCCAGATCCGTGATGTGAGGCGAAATTGCCGTCCCATCAATCTTGGCTGATATGAGCTTGAGTGCTTCGCCATGAAGGTAAAACGTCTTGTCCTTGGCATCCGGGTTGGGCCGGAACTTTATCCGGCTGTTCACTCGCGTTTGGGTTGGGTGCAGCCGGAACGTCAGGTGCACCTCATCCACCAGAAATGCGGGGACCGTGTAGTCGCTGAGGTAGATTGCCTTGGGGCTTGCGTCTTTCATGGCTTGGACCTTCGCATTTGGGTTGGAACTTCGTGGCGCTGCCAAACGTTATGGGCATAGGAAACGCTGCGCAATGTGTGCAGCATCACGCCAGATGATTGGAGATAGAACATGTCTGCACCCGATACCAACCTTGAAACACAAAAGAGCCGCCATCGCGGACCGTTGGGTGGTATGGCGATAATCTTGACCTTCGCTGGAATTTTGCTCTTGGCACTTCTGGTGTGGACATTCTTCAACGGGCTCGAGCCCGGTGGCACGGATGCTCAGATTGACGGCCGGACGGGCGCAGCCGTCGAAAGCGAATAAACTGACCGGTCTCGATGGGGCGGATGCGAAAAAAATCTGATCTGCCTCAGAAAGTCTGTGCGTATTGCGGATTACCATTCGCATGGCGTAAGAAATGGAAAGATGATTGGGAGCATGTAAAATATTGCTCCCAACGCTGCCGAAATTCCCCAAAACAAACAGAAGCACAGCCGAAAGAGCGGTAATATTCTTTTACCAATCCTTGTTGCCTATCGGAAACTTTCTGATAACAAACGCTACAGAACACCAGTGTTCTGCACTGGGAAGTAGCCGAGGAGGATGTGCTTTTGACCGATCGCGTTGAGAAATCTGGCTTGCAGGTCGATAAGGGACTAGCAGAGTTCATTGAAAAATCCGCTTTGCCGGGAACGGGTATTCTCGCCGACCATCTTTGGCGCAGTTTTGCCGATCTTGTTGCCGAGATGGGGCCGCGCAACCGAGATCTTTTACAGGTCAGGGAAGATCTCCAAGCCAAGATTGACGCATGGCATATTGAGCGACGAGGCCAGGACCATGACCCGGAAGCCTACCGAGCCTTCATTGAGGATATCGGTTATCTCGTTCCAGAGGGCACTGAGTTTCAGATCGAGACACAGAACGTAGATCCTGAGATTGCGAATATTCCCGGCGCTCAGCTTGTCGTGCCGATTATGAATGCGCGGTATGCTTTGAACGCTGCGAACGCCCGCTGGGGCAGTCTTTACGATGCGCTCTACGGAACGGATGCCATGGGCGATCTGCCAGAGGGGCCGGGCTATGATCCACAGCGGGGGCAGCGGGTCGTCGCGTGGGCGAAAGAATTTCTGGACGGTGCCGTTCCGTTGGTCTCGGGCAGTCATGCGGATGCGCAAGGCTACCGTGTGGTCGATGGCAAGCTCGAAGCCATCATGCTTCTGAGCGAAGACTTCCGCGCAGGACAGACAACTCAGGATGCGGATCGGTCGCCAAACGGCGATGCGCCAGAAGCGTTTACCGGAATGCAACTGGCCAATCCCTCTGCCTTCGTTGGATATCAGGGGGGGGCGGAAGCTCCGACGGCTGTGGTTCTGCAGAACAACCACCTCCATATCATTATTGAGATTGATCGCGACAATCAGATCGGGGCGACCGATGCGGCTGGGGTTGCGGATGTCCGGCTTGAATCTGCGATTTCGACTATAATGGACTGCGAGGACTCCGTCGCAGCAGTGGACGGTGAAGACAAAACGCTGGCCTACTCGAACTGGCTCGGCCTGATGAAAGGTGATCTGTCTGAGACGCTTGAAAAGGGTGGGCAGACACTTACCCGCAAGCTGAATGAGGACATCGTCGCGACCGCGCCAGATGGCAGCGAGATGGCCCTTAAAGGGCGCGCATTGATGTTGATCCGCAATGTGGGCCACCTGATGACGAACCCCGCCATTCTGGACACCGAGGGGAACGAAGTCGGCGAAGGTCTGATGGATGCCATGTTCACCACGCTCATCGCGATTCATGACCTGAAGCGCGACGGCGGAAACTCAGTCGAGGGATCGGTGTATGTGGTGAAGCCCAAGATGCACGGACCCGAAGAAGTGGCCTTCACAAATGATATATTTACGGCTGTCGAGAACGCACTCGGATTGCCGCACTATACGGTGAAAATCGGGATCATGGACGAGGAACGGCGCACCTCGGTCAATCTCAAGGAATGTATCCGCGCGGCCAAACACCGGGTTGCCTTCATCAACACTGGTTTCCTTGATCGCACCGGTGATGAAATCCACACATCCATGGAGGCGGGGCCGTTCCTGAAGAAAGGCGACATGAAATCAACGCCTTGGATCTTGTCTTATGAGGACCGGAACGTTGATATCGGCTTGGCTTGTGGCCTTCAGGGCAAGGCACAGATCGGCAAGGGGATGTGGGCGATGCCAGACCGAATGGCTGAGATGCTGGAGGCAAAGATCGGCCACCCCATGGCAGGGGCCAATTGCGCTTGGGTGCCGTCGCCCACCGCCGCGACACTTCACGCGACGCATTATCATAAAGTCGATGTTTTCGCGCGGCAGGATGAGATCAAAGCTGGCGGCGCCCGCGGCACGCTTGAAGATCTGCTGACCATACCGGTGTCCAAGGGGCAAAACTGGTCGGATGAGGAGATCGCGACTGAGATCGAGAACAACGCGCAAGGTATTCTCGGCTACGTGGTCAGATGGGTCGACGCCGGTGTCGGGTGTTCAAAGGTGCCTGACATCAATGACGTGGGCTTGATGGAGGATCGTGCGACGTGCCGGATCAGTTCTCAAGCTTTGGCAAATTGGTTGCATCACGGGGTCGTCTCAGATGAACAGGTAATGGCCGCCATGCAGAAAATGGCTGCCGTCGTTGATCGCCAGAATGCAGGTGACCCGACCTACACGCCGATGGCGCCCGGCTTTGACACCATCGCCTTTCAAGCCGCCTGTGATTTGGTCTTCAAAGGCCGCATGCAGCCGTCAGGCTATACCGAGCCCGTGTTGCATCAACGGCGCCTTGAATTGAAGGCAAGCTGATCGACTGGGAAATCAAGGAAAGGAAGGGGTGAGGCCATGGCCAGCATATCACTTAACAAAGCACGTACGATAATTCGCAAGGCATTGGCAAAAGGACGTGAGATGGAACTGAAGCCGCTGTCCGTCGTTGTGCTCGACGCGGGCGGGCACGTTCTCGCTTTCGAGCGAGAAGACGGCGCGGCGCCGGGCCGTTTTGACATTGCGCGCGGCAAAGCCTACGGGGCCGTGATGCTGGGCATGGCGGGCGAGGCGCAGATGGCCCGCGCGGAACAGCAGCACTATTTCATGACCGCGATGAACGGGCTGTTCGGCGGTGCTGTTGTGCCCGTGCCTGGTGGTGTTCTTGTGCAGGACAAACGCGGCGAAGTGATCGGCGCTGTCGGTGTAACGGGCGATACGTCTGATAATGATGCGATTGCCGCCGTCGCGGGTATAGAGGCCGCCAATCTGACCGGCATTACTTGACACGATCAGACACTCTTCATTCTTTGATGCGATAGTTTCTGCAGGGTGTTTGTGCGCTGGCTCATATCGACGGGGCTGGCAAAACGCCTTAGAACGATTCGAAATAGAATGCAGGAGTGGCCAAGGATGAGTGCGCGCCCCGTTATCGGGATCATTGGAAACAGCTATCTTATCAACGATGAATACCCGGCTCATGCTGCGGGTCTGATGAACTCCGCCGCTGTGGCAGAGGTTTCCTGCTGTACGCCGCTTATCGTGCCCTCTGATCCTTCGCTTGTGCAAATCAACGATTTGCTGGCGACCTGTGACGGCTTCCTCTTCACAGGCGGACGGCCCAACGTTCACCCCGAGGAATACGGTGAAGAAGAGACGGAAGCGCATGGCACGTTTGACAGGGGACGCGACCGGGTTGCGCTGCCGTTGATCCGGGCGTGTGTTGATCGGGGGCAGCCTATTTTGGGCGTTTGCCGTGGGTTCCAGGAGGTAAACGTCGCGATGGGTGGCAGCCTTTATCCTGAGATCCGAGATCTGCCCGGTCGCATGAACCACAGGATGCCGCCTGATGGTACGCTTGAAGAGAAATTTGCCCTTCGTCATACAGTGACGTTTAGTGCGGACGGGCCGTTCACAGCGCTCATGGGTGCGCAAGAAGTGATGACCAATACGCTCCATGGCCAAGGTATTAAAACCGCAGGTTCGCGGGTGGTAATCGATGGCACTGCATCTGACGGCACACCTGAAGCGATTTACATCAAGGATGCGCCGGGTTTCGCATTATCTGTGCAATGGCACCCAGAATATCGCGCGGCGGACGATCCGGTTTCGAAGCCGCTCTTCGAAGCCTTGGGCAACGCAGCACGTGCGTGGAAAACTGATGCGCGTCCAAACTTACAGTTGAAGTCAGCCTAAGCCGTCAGGATAGAACTGACTTTCAGCGCGCGGGTCGTGTTTCCATCAACCTTTAGTTTGCCGGACATGAACGCCATCACCGGGTTCTGAGATCCATCAAGGATGGCACGAAACGTATCTTCGCTGGCCATCAGCGTCACATCCGCCAGCTCGTCGCCTTCGTATGCACCTGTCTCGGACAGCATAATTGTGCCATGAATGCCGATCTGTAGCTTAGCGGTGCCTTTGATCTGACCTTTTGCCTTGGGGTGCAGCGTTTCAACAAAATTCTCGATAACAGCGGACATCGTTCAATTCCTGAAAATGGATAACCGGAGTAATCAATGCTGTCAGCTTAACCGGTTGACGCAAGCAGTACGTCACGTCACAGGATCAAATCCATATAGCTGTTCAGGCGTCTCAACCATGATGCGTCGGCGCATGTCCGCATTAGTCACAACCCGGTGTAATGCATTGAGCAAATCCGCAGCATCCGGCATCTTCGCCCCGTTTAGCATGATGTAGGGGTAATCGCTGCCCCAGAGACAGCGCTCCGGGTTCGCGCGGACCAGCGCGGCAACGAAATCGTCGGTCGCCTCATAGGGTGCGCTTGCGAGGCGGTAGAGCCCCGACAGCTTCACGTAGACATGTCCTTCTGCCATCAATGTGCAGAGGGTTTGGAACCCGGGATCGTCTGCACCTTTGGCGAGATCGGGCCAGCCGATGTGGTCAATAACCAGTGGGACCGGCAGGGCGCGAATGTCGTCAGCCAGATCTACGATGTGCTCGTCGGTATTCAGCAACATCTGGATGTGCATGTTTCGATCGGCGAGGGCAGGGGCCAGCGCTTGAACGCCGTCCCAACTGAGAACGCCGCCGTGCACGAAGTTCAGGCGAATGGCCTTGATGTGAGCTTCGGCAAGCGCGTCGAGTTCCGTTTCTGCTGCACCGTCCTTGACCAATCCCACCCCGCGCGCAGCGTTCGATCCCAGCCTGCGGATAGCTTCAAGCGTGACACTGTTGTCGGCGCCGTAAAGGATGGAGTGGACGATGACCGCGCGTGCGATCCGCAGACTGTCCATCTGCTGGCGGTACCGGGCAATAAACCCGTCCATGTCGAGCCCCTCGGCAGGATTTTCCCCGCGTGTGTGTGACAACGCCGCCTCTTCCGGTCCGGCAAGGATATGGATGTGACTGTCGATTGCGCCGACCGGCGCCGCTTTCTCTGGTGCGCTTGACGGGCGTGGTGGTTGGCTCGTGGGGATCATAGCGTCCTCTTTAGCCATAGGTTTCGAGCATTTCTTTCAGGTCGTCCAGAGTATTGGCCTCTTGAATGGGTTTGTCGTGCCGCCAGCGCGACATGCGTGGAAATCTCAGCGCCAAACCGGATTTATGCCTGGGCGAGGCTTGTATACCTTCAAAGGCGATCTCGAAGACATGTTCGGGGGTCACTTGCCGGACCGGTCCATAACGTTCCAGCGTGTTCTTGCGGACCCATGCGGTGATCTTGCGAAACTCAGCGTCCGTCAGGCCGCTATAGGCCTTTGTGAAGGGCACCAGATCATTGCCATTCCAAACTGCAAAGGTGAAATCGGTGAAAAGGTTCGCCCGCCGTCCATGTCCCGCTTGGGCGTAGATCATGACCGCGTCGATCACTAAGGGATCAACCTTCCATTTCCACCAGTCCCCTTTCTTGCGCCCTGACAGATAGGGGCTGGACCCGCGTTTGAGCATTACACCCTCGGCCATCCGATCCCGAGATGTCTCACGTGTCGCGGCAAGCGTGTTCCAGTTGTCAAAATCAAGGGACGCCGACAAGCGAAGCGGTACAGTCGGCGGCAGATCGGCGATCAATGCCCTGAGATGATCGCGTCTCGTGTCATATCCCGCGTCCCGAATATCTTGCCCTTCGTGTTCCAAAAGATCGTAGGCATAGAGAATGGCGGGCGCTTCGCTCAGCAGCTTCTTCGGGACCGTCTTACGGCCGATCCGTTTCTGTAGCGCGTTGAAGGGCAGGGGTACTTCATCGCCCCACGCAAGAATTTCGCCGTCGAACACCGTGCCGTTGCCGATGAAATCCGGGATTTGCGCGAATTCCGGGAAGCGGTCGGTGATCAACTCTTCCCCTCGCGACCAGAGAAAGTGCTGACTGTCCCGGACGATCAATTGGCCCCGGATGCCATCCCATTTGAACTCTGCCCGCCAGTCTTCGGGCGATCCAAGGTCATCCAGATCATCCAGTTGATAGGCGAGGTAGAAGGGATACGGCTTGGATGCATCCGCCGTCGGATCCTCCGTCAACACCAGCGCTTCGTAGGTTGTGCTGTGGGGTGTCCAGTCGCCCATGATCCGATGCGCCAGCGCGGTTTCTTCGATACCGGTTGCTTTTGCGAGGGCGCGGGTCATCAACTTTTGACTTACGCCAATACGCATGCCGCCCGTAATGAGTTTGTTGAACAGAAATCGCTCAATGGGCGGCAAGCTGTTCCACGCGGACAATACTCGTTCTTTTTTATCGGCGACCTCCAATTTTCCGAGGCCCGCAACTACCTGCATCCAGTCGGTCAGTGTCTTGGCGGAAGTTTCTTCGGCGACCGGTAAAACCAGTGCGATCGTCTCGCTCAAATCACCGACAATCGGATAGCTTTCCTCGAAGAGCCAAAGTGGGATAGCCGCACGCTCCGCCGCCCATTCGCGGAGTAATGTCGTATTGACCCCGCGTTTGGGACGCCGCCCGGACAAAAGAGCGATGGTCCAGAGCTTGTCCTCGTCGGAGGCTGCGGCGAAGTAGTCCGCCAGCGCCGCCACCTTCGCATTTGTCTTGGTGGTCTGGTCCAGCGCCGTGAAAAGCTGGGCGAAACGCTTCACTCCACGACCTCGGCGTCAGGCTGATCCAGACTTTCCCCTTCGAATTCGGTCTCGACAATCCCGGCGTCGTAGCCTTGTTCGGACAGCCAACGGGCAAAGACGGAGGTGTAGCCGTGGGTGACGAACACACGCTCGGCCCCGGTCGCTTTGATTGCTTCGTTGAGACCGTCCCAATCCGCGTGGTCTGACATGATAAAGCCGCGGTCTGCGGCTCGCCTGCGCCGGACACCTCTCATAGCCATCCATCCAGAGGCAAAAGCGGTGGAGGCCTGTCCGAACCGTCGCATCCATGGCCCGCCCATGGCGGATGGCGTCGCCATAACCAATGCGCCGGGATGGTCCTTGACGTTCGTCTCTGGTGTCACCCGGGTCGTGTCGGGCAGGCTCAGGCCCTGATTGCGTAAGATCTCGTTGGTGTTCTCGACGGCGCCGTGGGTCAGAATCGGACCGATCGAGGCGTCGACATTTGCCAAAATACGTTGGGCTTTCCCCAAAGCGTAGGCGCCCAGCACGGAAAACCTGCCCTCTTCCTTGTTCTTTTGCCACCACCCGTTGATTTGGGCCACGACATCATCTTGCTTGTCCCAAGTGAACACGGGAAGGCCGAACGTGCATTCCGAAATGAATGTATGGCACCGGACGGGCTCGAAAGGTTCGCTCAGACCGTCGTCGACGGTTTTGTAGTCGCCTGAGACCACCCAGACCTCCCCGTTCACCTCCACGCGGATCTGCGCGGATCCCGGGACATGGCCTGCCGGGTGGAAACTGACGCGGGCCTGGCCGATTTGACGGGCTTCCTCATACTCAATGGTGTCCAACGTGATTTCACCAAGCCGGAAGCGCATTACGGGGGCCGCCGCCTTTGTGGCTAGGTAGCTTTTGTGCCCCCACCTTGCATGATCCGCATGACCATGGGTTATCAGCGCGCGGTCCACGGGCCGCCACGGATCAATGAAAAAATCACCGGCCGGGCAGTAGATGCCTTGGGGTCTGAATTCGAGAACCATGAGAGCCAAACTAGCGGCGGTGGATTTGGTTGCGAGGGTGGCAGGTGAGTATTTTTGCCAGAAAGAAATCTGGAGTGGGGTTTTACGGTTCCATGCTTGCCCCTAGGCTGCCGCAAAACATGGGAGATGAGATATGAGTTTTGCCACATTGAAGGCGCGTATGGTTGGCGGCGAAAAGCTGGTCGGCAGTTTTTTGAAGACACCTGCGGTGGAACTGATCGAAATCCTGTCTGGATCCGGACTTGATTTTCTGTGCCTCGATGCGGAACACGCGCCGTTCGATCGGGCCCGGCTGGACACATGTCTTGCTATCGGACGCGCGCTGGATTTCCCGATCCTCGTACGGGTCCCAGCCGGAACGCCCGAGGAGATTTTGAAAGTGATGGATGCAGGCGCGGTCGGTATTGTCGTGCCCCATGTGGACAGCGTCGAGAAGGCGCAAGCCGTGGCGAAAGCAGCCCGATTTGGGCACGGCGGTCGGGGTTTTGCGGGATCGACCCGCTGGGCTGGATTTGCCACGCGCACGATGGGCGACATTCTTGACCAGAGCGCGACCGAGACTTTGGTGATCGCTCAGATCGAGGAACCGGAGGGCGTGGATGCAATTGACGGAATTGCCGGAACCGAAGGTATAGACGGCGTCTTCATCGGACCGGCGGATCTGTCGGTCGCCTACGGCAAACGTGACCTGTCCTCTGACGCTTTGAAAAATGCCATGAAGAAAGTCGGCGAGGCGGCGCGTACGGCAGGCGTGGCCTATGTGACATGGGTCCCGGATGCGAAAACGGCAAAAGACTGGTCCGTCCATGGTTTCACGACGTTTGTGGTGGCGTCAGAACATGCCTGGATGCTGCAGGGCGCCAAGCGCGTCGTCAGCGAAATGCCTTAAAGAGCCGCAAGAAAAACCCAATTCCAACAGAGTTTTTCAACAATCATACTCCATTGTTGATCCTGAATTCCCAGTCCGACGCGGTTCTGCGGAGGGTGGTTATTTGGGAGAGCGATATGGAACTGTTCAAACGTCGACCACTGAATCTGGCGCTGCTTTTCGCGGGGGTCTGCGCAGTGTCGACCTGCGCACCGGTTGCCAATCTGTCCCGCGCGAATGCGGAAACGCTTCCAGCGCTTTCCGTGATGTCGGAGGATATGGGCTGGGACGTGATCTCGATCCACGTTCAGGATGCCCCGCCCCATGTCATGGCGCTGATGACGGATGCTGCATGGCTGGGTCTGCGTCATCTGAAAGGCAACGAGGATGTCGTTGGCGTTTTGCGAATGGCTCAATTCAGTACCAATTCCGGGACGACATTTGAGATCGCGTTCTACAATCCTGCGACAGGCCAGTTGGTGGAAGCACCGCAGATCCTGTCAGTGCGGGGGGCGTCCATTCATGACATGCAACTGGCGATCGTTCGAGAATTGCGGGAGGCCTTCCCAAAGGCGCGCGATATGCAGATCGTGAGCGCTGCAAAGTAAGGGTTTCTGCGGCGTGCGTTCCGGTCTAAGGGGGACGCCATGAGTGATGCTGCATATCCCGTCGTCCGGCTGAAACCGAAAATTGACACGCGTGCCCTGAAGCAGGGTGCGCCTTGGGTCTATGCGGACGAACTGGTCACGGACAGGCGGACCAAGGCGCTTTCGGCGGGTAGTCTCGCTGTTTTGCAAGATACCAACCGCAGCAATCTGGGATTGGTGACCGTTAACATGGGCTCGAAGATTATTGCGCGAACGTTGGATCAGGATGTCGACGCCGCCATAGACCCACAGTGGTTCGCAGCACGGATTTCTAGCGCCCTTGCCCTGCGCGAGCGGCTTTATTCAGCGCCATTTTACCGTCTGATCCATGCAGAGGCGGACGGTCTGCCGGGCGTAATTGTAGATCGGTTCGGTGATGTTTTGGTCGTTCAGCCCAACGCAGCGTGGGCAGATGTGCGGATCGATATGTTGGCTGATACGCTTCTGGCTGTCACCGGGGCATCGACGATCGTCAAGAATGCGAGCGGGCGGGCGCGGGCGCTGGAAGGTCTTGATACCGAGACGAAGGTCATCCGTGGCGCGCATCCGGGCGTTGTCGAAGTGCCGATGAACGGTGCGATCTACATGGCCGATCTCGCAGAAGGTCAAAAGACAGGTCTTTTCTATGATCAGCGAGACAATCATGCATTCGCGCAACGCTTGGCCGATGGTGCGCGCGTTCTGGATGTTTTTTCCCATGTGGGTGGTTTTGGTCTAGCGGCCCTTGCCGGCGGTGCGACACACGCTTTGGCAGTGGACGGCAGCGCGCCCGCGCTTGATCTGGCAACGCGCGGCGCAGAGGCCAGTGGATGGGCCGACAGATTTGCGACCCGCAAAGGTGATGCCTTCAAGGTGATGGAGGCGTTGCAAGAAGAGGGCCAGACTTTCGATCTGGTGATCGCAGACCCACCAGCCTTTGCACCGTCAAAAAAGGCACTTCAGAACGGTCTCACAGCCTATTCGCGCGTGGCGATGAACGCCGCAAAACTGGTGGCAGCGGGTGGATATCTTGTGCTCTGTTCCTGTTCCCATGCGGCTGATCTGGCAAAATTCCGGCAAGCCAGTTTGCGTGGGATCGCACGGGCGGGACGAACCGCGCAGGTGATCCATACGGGCGCTGCCGGACCGGACCATCCGGTTCATCCTGCGCTCGCGGAAAGCAGCTATCTGAAGGCGCTGTTCTTTCGATTGTCATGATGCGGGTGTGCCTAGACGCCTGCGTCCTGTATCCAACAGTCCTGCGTGAGATCTTATTGGGTGTCGCGGCAACTGGTCTTTATCAGCCTCAATGGTCAGATCGTATTCTGGAGGAGTGGGCGCGGGCTACGGTCAAGCTCGGGCCGGGCGCAGAGGTGCAGGCGCGCGGTGAGATCGCGATGTTGAAAACCCGGTGGCCGGACGCCTCGATTGCCCCAAGGGACTCCGACTTGGCGCGGCTTTGGCTTCCGGATGAAAACGACATTCATGTCCTTGCGGCGGCAGTCGCTGGGTCCGCTGACGTGATTGTCACCTTCAACGCCAAGGATTTTCCGCGTGCCACGCTGGCTGAGGAGGGCGTCAAAAGAGCTGCGCCCGACGAGTTCCTGATGCAGCTTTGGCTGGAGCATCCTGATCAGGTCGCCGACGTTGTCCGGCGCGTGCATTCGGATGCTGAGCGGTTAGCAGCCACGGACATTGCCCTGCGCTCTCTGTTGAAGCGGACACGCCTGCCACGGCTTGGAAAGGCGCTCAGCGTTTAGTCAGTCTGTAAGGACCACTTGGCTTCGTTGGCCTCGATCGCCGCAATCCTCTCCGCCGTCTTGGGGTGGCTCATGAGCCATGCAGGTGCACCGGCCCCCATCGCACCCGTCAGCTTCTCCAGCTTTGTGAACAGACTTTTCTGTGGCCCGGTCCCGATTCCGGCCTTGGTCAGCAATGCAGATGCATAGGCGTCGGCTTCGTACTCGTCCTGACGGGACAAACGCGCTGCCAGAAGGGAGGTCAGCGCATTTGCAACCCATACACCGATCACCGGAATAAACCGACCGATCACTGTGGCCAACACAATGCGGATGGCGTTCTGCCCGGAAAAGTCGATCATTCTGCGGCGCGAATGGCCAAGCGCCACATGACCCAGCTCGTGCGCGATCACGCTGGCCATCTCTGCCGCAGTCACCTCGCCCGCTCGGTATTTGTTGTAGAACCCGCGTGTGATGAAAATTCGGCCATCGGGGGCTGCCAATCCATTCACCGGATCAATTTCATAGATGTGAACTTTGATCTGTGGAACATCCAGAGCCTGAGCCATACGCATGTTCAGAGCCTTAAGATCCCGGTCAGCAAGTCGGGTGGATTTCTCATCCAGCGTGCGCTTCGTGTTCCACGCAGAGAACTTGTACATGGCCAGTGCATAGAGCACGGCAAGCAGAATGGGGGTCAACTTCAACATAGGAGATATATAGGAGGCGCGCCGCCGGTGTCAGGACCAGTGGAACCGAATTTGAACCGGTGCGTCCTTTTAGACAGGATAGGGAGTTACCGATGCCAAGTTTGTCCACACTCGCGCTACAAATCGGAGAGGCGCTGATGATGGTGGCGGTGATCATCCTTTTGACCCGTATCGCGGGCCTCCGATCATTTTCAAAAATGTCCGGCTTCGATTTCGCCATAACCGTCGCTATGGGCTCGGTTCTGGCGTCCGTTGTTGTTGGCACCCAGACAAGCGTGGTGGTGGGTGTTGTTGCGCTGGCCGCGCTCTTCGGGGTGCAGGCTATCGTGGCACAGATGCGGATGCGGTGGTCTGGCGCGGAGCGATTGCTCGACAATGCGCCGCTGTTGATCATGAAGGACGGCGAAATTCTGGAAGAAAATATGCGACAGGCCGAGATGACCCGCTCGGACCTAATCGCGAAACTGCGGGAGGCGAATGTTTTGCGCATTCAAGACGTCCGCGCGGTGGTTGCAGAGACAACCGGCGATGTCAGCGTACTTCATGGGGACAGTCTGGAAGATGATCTGCTAGAAGGCGTTAGGTCCTGACTGTCAGGCGATCGAAGCTTTTGCGGATGCTTCAATTCCGACACGCGGCATCGTGAATGTGAATACGGTTTCGGTCTCATCGGAAGACATGGACAATTGTCCTCCATGACGCTGGGCGATTTCGTTTGCGATGAAAAGGCCCAGGCCTAATCCCTCGCCATCTTGGCGTCCTTCCAAGCGAACGAACGGTTCAAACAAGAGATGTCGCGCGGTGTCCGGAATGGCGGCCCCGGCGTTCGTCACCGATAGCGTGAAGTGGCCGTCCTTGTCCTCGGCTTTGATCCGCACTGGTTTATTTAAAGACCCATGGTGCACAGCATTCGAGACAAGATTGGAGGCCAATTGAGAGATCCGTGCGGGATCGCAATTCATAGGCTCATCAAAGGCATAGTCTTCTCGAAATGTCGCTTCGGGGTGGCTGACCCGTACTTCTTGAACGGTTCTCGCAAGTATCGACCGCAAATTCTGAACATCTTCGCGCTTGACGACAATGCCGGCGCCCAGTCGTGCGCGGGCGAAATCCATGACATCGTCAATGAGGCTCGACATGCGCCTGACCGATTGGCCTACGGCATCCAGCATTTCCTTCGACTTTTCGGTCTGCGGTTGGCGTGCGGCAATCCGGGCTGATGCCCCAATCGCGGCGAGGGGGTTGCGCAGGTCATGGCCCAGCACGGCCATAAATTGCTCGCGAAGTCGGGCTTTCTCTTCCATCGCCTGCAGAGCGGCCTCGTTTTCCTTGGCTTCGGTGACATCGCGCGCGCTGCAAAAGAACCGATCCCCTTCTGGCACAGCATTCCAGGACAGCCACCTATAACTGCCATCGGCATGGCGGTATCTGTTGATGTAATTGAGAATAGGTTGACCGTTCTGAATATCTTGGAATGCGATCTCGGCGGCGGCTATGTCATCTGGATGAAGAAATTCAAAGAACGGTTTGTTTTCAATATCTTCCGGTAGAATTCCTAGTGTCGTGTGCCAAGCCGGGTTTGTATGGGTGAACAGACCGGATTTGTCCAAAATCCCCAGCAGATCCGGGGTGACTTGCCACGTGAAGGTTCCTTTTTCCGTCTTCTCCAGCAAGAGGGCCCCCGAATTTCACGTTGTGCGATACATCGTTTGAAATTCTATCACAGATTGTATCAAAAGAAATAAAGATGCGGGATCCGCGCCTATTTCGACAGAGCCCGCATTCCGCGATCAATACCGTTGAGCGTCATGGGCACCATCCGTTCGGGCGTAAAGATGTCTTGGATCATCTGAATGGACTGGGTGTAGCGCCAGTATTTCTCATCCAGCGGATTGATCCAGAGATGATCGGGCCATTGGTCACATGCTCGGTTCAACCAGACCGAGCCAGCCTCTGCGTTCATGTGCTCGTTCGCACCGCCGGGATAGGCAATCTCGTAGGGGCTCATCGAGGCATCGCCCACGAAGATGCATTTGTAGTCAGACCCGTAGGTTCTCAGCACGTCCCATGTCGGCGTTTGTGCGTTCCACCGTCGCGCATTGTCTTTCCAGACACCTTCATAAAGGCAATTGTGGAAGTAGAAATGCTCCAGATGTTTGAACTCGGCTTTTGCCGCTGAAAAAAGCTCTTCCACGATTTTGATATGCGGATCCATGGATCCGCCGACGTCCAGAAAAAGCAGCACCTTGACCGCGTTGCGCCGTTCAGGCCGGGTCACGACATCTAGGTAACCATGCTCTGCTGTCGCGCGGATCGTTCCGTTCAGGTCTAGTTCTTCAATTGCGCCATCTCTGGCCCATCTGCGCAGCCGCTTGAGCGCCACCTTGATGTTTCTGGTGCCCAGTTCAACGCTGTCATCGAGATTGCGGAATTCGCGCTTGTCCCAGACCTTCACGGCGCGTTGGTGGCGGCTTTCATGCTGACCGATCCGCACGCCTTCAGGATTGTACCCATACGCCCCAAAGGGCGACGTCCCCGCCGTTCCGATCCATTTGTTTCCGCCTTGATGGCGGCCTTGCTGTTCTTCCAGTCGCTTTTTCAGCGTTTCCATTAGCTTGTCGAACCCGCCAAGAGCTTCGATCTCAGCCTTTTCGGTGTCGCTTAACGTTTTCTCGGCCAGCTTGCGCAACCAGTCTTCTGGCACTTCTGCAGCACCGACAAGGTCTTCAAAGCTGATCGCCTCCAGACCTGAAAAGGTTGCAGCGAATGCCTGGTCGAACCTGTCCAGATGGCGCTCATCCTTCACCATGACTGCACGGGCCAAGTAGTAGAACCCGTCGATGTCATAGATCACGAGTCCAGCCTTCATACCCTCCAGAAATGCGAGAAATTCCCGCAGCGAGACAGGGACCTTTGCGGTGCGCAGATTTTCAAAGAAGGGCAGGAACATCGTGAATTACCCCGCCGCGTTGCGCGCCAGAAATATTGCGACGAAAAGACCGATAAGCCCGAAAAAGATAGCATAGGCGGCCGCGTATTGCGCCATGTCCAACCCGCGCCCGCCCTTGCGTTTTGCGATGATCGCGCCTGTCGCCGCCCCTAAAACCAATCCAATTACCGGAGCCATTGCGTTGCCCTTATGCTTTTGGCGCCAGCGATCTGATCTTGCTGAGCCGCTTATTGATGTTTTCTGGTGAGCCAAACCCATACCGCCCCCATGCAAGCGAGTCGAGCCGCGCCGCGCCGGCGTTTGATTTGCGACCAAGCATGTCCAGTGCTTCGGCCTTGATCATCAACAGGGTGGAATAGGCGGCCGCGTTCTGCGCCTTTTTTGCCGCCGCCAGACCCGCATCGACATGGGACAGGGCGCGGACTGGCTGTCCTGCGCTTAGGGCCAAGGCGGAGAGCTGGGTTGCGGTCTGTGCGAGGTGTACTGACTTGCCGTAGAAGGCGGTGTAAAGTTCATCGGCTTCCGTGAACCTTCGGGTGGCCGCAGCGGCATTGGTCCTCGCCAAAATCTTGCCTTCGACGTACAGGCTGAAGGCCAAACGGTTGTCCTGCCATCCCTGCCGCTTTGCAATCTTGACGGCCTGAGCTGCGAGGGCGGCGCGCCGGCTTAACGATGTCCGCATCGACTGCGCACCATTTATGGCCGTGAGCCATTGTTTCGGCGTGTTGGTTGCGATCTCCGCATTTCCCCTCCGACCCCTTGGATTGATCCGGTTGAAAATCCCAGGCAGGCGTTTGGCGACCTGATCTCGGCTCATCCCGCTCTTCAGGCTTTTGTCGTAGGTCGCCCGAAGCATCAGCATATCAAACCCCGTCAGGACGATGTGAAAGTCATCGTCGTTGAACACGCTGTCGGGCAACCGGTAAAGATCGTTGAGCGGCCCCAGTGCCTGGGCAATTTCCTCATGTAGGCAACTGCGGATCTCCTGCGGGCTGATGTCTGCCGGCAGTATAACCGTGACACGGTCCCGCGTCGTCAGCTTGGCCCAGTCAACCTTTGATCGTGCGCGATTACGGGTCCGTTTGTAGTCTTTCCAGCCTGATACATTGGGTGCCACAAAACAGGCGGCTTGCGGGACTGCGCGTTTCAAAGCCGCGTCCGGAATAGCTTGGATCACGATCTGTGCTCGCTCGCCGCGCTTGGCTATTGTGATCGGAACCCGTGCCTCTTTCCGCAATCTGGCGAGTAAGTCCTTCAGATCCCGGTCGAGCGTGGACGGGGCGGGACTTGCCACCGCGACCTTTATGGGCCCCTCAAACCGGGTGAACACCGGCAGGCGCTGACCGCGCTCGAGTTGAAAGGACAATTCCAGAAAATCCTGCGCCAGCGCGGCATTGCTGCGCGAGCTCGGGGCACCGCGTCTTGCACTGAAGGTCTTTGCCGGCGGAAGCTCATCGAACACCGCACGTCGCTGCGCGGGCTCGGAACTTTTAGTCTGCGCGCACGCGGTGATGCACAGGGCGGCAAGAATCAGGACTAAGCGAAAAAACATGGTGGAAGCTAACCCCGTTTGTATTTGATAAACGGTGTTTTTTGTCCGATCCGGTCGTAAAGTTTGCGGGCTGTGACGTTAAAGTCCTGCGTGGTCCAATAGACGTCTGGCGCACCCGCTGCATCCGCAGCGGCATAGACGGCCTCGATCAAAGCGCGGCCGACGCCCTTGCCTCGCGCTTCAGGCGCCGCGTAGAGGTCTTGAAGGTAGCACGTGTCCTCGATGGTCCAGCCGTGGCGGTGAAAGAGATAGTGTGCCAATCCCACCGCCGCGCCGTCCACCCTCGCGATCAGACCAGAATACTCTTGTGGATCGTCGCTGAGGAGCCGCGAGAAGGACGTTTTGTAGACCTCCTCACTTACCTCGCTTTCGTAAAATTCCAGATACGCGGTCCAGAGCTTGCGCCATTCGGCTTCGTCCTCGGCCTTCAGTGGACTGATCTCGACATCGCTCATCTTTGCCTCCGAGCCATGAAGGCCAAACGCTCGAACAGATGCACGTCCTGTTCGTTTTTCAGGAGCGCACCGTGCAGCTTGGGCAACGCGCTTGCTCCGTCGCGCTTCAGGTCCTCAGGGCTTAGATCTTCGGCCAGAAGGAGCTTCAGCCAGTCCAACACTTCAGACGTAGACGGTTTTTTCTTCAAGCCAGGCGTTTCGCGGATCTCGTAGAATTGGGTCAGTGCGGTGTTGAGCAGGTCGGATTTCAGCCCTGGGTGATGCACCTCGACGATCTGGCGCAGCGTGTCCATGTCGGGGAAGCTGATATAGTGAAAGAAGCAGCGGCGCAGAAAGGCGTCCGGCAGTTCCTTTTCGTTGTTTGACGTTATGATGACGATCGGGCGCTCCGCCGCCTTGATCGTCTCACCGGTCTCGTAGACGTGGAACTCCATCCGGTCGAGCTCTTGCAGCAGGTCGTTGGGAAATTCGATATCCGCCTTGTCGATCTCGTCAATCAGCAGAACAGTTTTGCGGCCCGCTTCGAACGCCTGCCACAGCTTACCGCGCTTGATGTAGTTCGCAACGTCGTGAACCTTCTCGTCGCCCAATTGGCTATCCCGCAACCGGCTGACTGCGTCGTATTCGTAAAGGCCCTGCTGCGCCTTGGTGGTGGATTTGATATGCCACTCGATCATGTCGAGCCCAAGCGCGTCCGCAACTTGCCGGGCCAGCTCCGTTTTGCCTGTTCCGGGCTCCCCTTTGACCAGTAGGGGCCGCTCCAAAGTTACCGCAGCGTTAACCGCGACTTTGAGGTCTTCGGTCGCGACATAGGCGTCGGTTCCTGTGAATTTCATACGCTTGTCCCTTGGCCTGCCAACAAATTTTCGTGTTTCCACTTTGCCTTCTTAGCGCCGCATATCTGCGTGACAAGATGTGGACGTTGCGTTAGATCGTGCGCAGGGACGCCACAGGCTGTCCGGGGACGAGTCGTTTACACAGAGCCTCGGGTGTGTCGCGTATCAGTTTTAGGGAGCCGGGGATGAAAGCTGAAACATTTCTACCAGAAGACTACAGTCCTGCAGAGGATGAGCCTTTTATGAACGAACGCCAGACTGAGTATTTCCGTCGTAAGCTGTTGGACTGGAAACAATCGATACTGGATGAAAGCGCACTTACAATCGAAGGGATGCAGGACGCGACGCGCAACATCCCTGACATCGCGGACCGCGCGTCCGAGGAAACCGACCGCGCGCTGGAGTTGCGTACCAGAGATCGCCAACGCAAGTTGATCGCAAAAATCGACGGTGCTTTGCGCCGGATCGAGGAAGGCGAATACGGATATTGTGAAGATACCGGCGAGCCGATTTCTTTGAAACGCTTGGACGCCCGCCCGATCGCGACGCTGAGCCTTGAGGCTCAGGAACGCCACGAGAGGCGCGAAAAAGTACATCGCGACGATTGATCCTGTCAGAATTTGATCTCAAACGCCGGGCTTTGTCCCGGCGTTTTTGTGTGTAAATTGCCCCGATGCTGACCTTTGCCGCCGCCGTCTTTCTTTTGATCATCACACCGGGCCCTGGCGTTCTATCGCTTGCGGGGATTGGCGCCGCGTTCGGCTTCCGCGCGGGCGTCCGGTATCTGATCGGGCTTTTCATCGGCACCAATTTGGTGGCACTTGCTGTGGTCACAGGACTGGCTGCGCTCATCTTGGCCAACCCGGTGATCCGGACCCTTCTATTTGCGGCATCGACCGCCTACTTGCTCTATCTCGCAGCCAAGATCGCGCTTGCTGGCAGCCGAATTGGTTTTGTTGAGGCCAGCCGCCAGCCGGGTATCCGCGACGGTATCTTGCTGCAGGCGATCAATCCGAAGGCCTATGTGGTCAACACAACGCTCTTTTCCGGTTTTGTGATCTTTGCAGAGGCTTATGTGGCAGAGGTCAGCGTGAAGTTCGTGATCCTCAACATCATCTGGACCGCGATCCATTTTGTTTGGCTTTGGGCGGGCGCATCATTGAAGCGGATGAACTTGTCGGCCCAGACCCAACGCCGCATCAATATTGGAATGGCGCTGGCGATGCTGAGTGTCGTGGTTCTGGCAATCGCTGCCGCCTAGGCCGCCAGATCAACCCAGATTGGAACGTGATCCGACGGCTTCTCGCGACCGCGGATCTCGGCGTCGATCTTGCAGTCCTTCAACAGATCCGCGCATTGGGGCGTCATCAGGAAGTGGTCGATGCGAATGCCGTCGTTTTTGTTCCACGCTCCTGCCTGATAGTCCCAGAATGTGAATTGCTCCGGCGCTTGATTGCGCGCCCGAAAGGCTTCCGTGAACCCCAGATTTACAATGCGGCGCCATGCGGTTCTGCTCTCAAGCCGATGCAGGGCATCGTCCTTCCAGGCCTCGGGCCGCTTGGCATCTTCAGGCTGCGGGATGATGTTATAATCTCCCGCCATGAGTGCGGGCATTTCATCATCTAAAAGCGCTTGCGCGCGGTCATAAAGCCGCGCCATCCAGTCTAGCTTGTAGTCATATTTCGGTCCCGGCGCCGGGTTGCCGTTGGGAAGATAAAGTCCGCAAAGCCGCACAGCATGGTTCTCTCCCATCACAGTGGCCTCAATCCAGCGGGCTTGCTCGTCCGTGTCGTCGCCAGGAAGGCCGCGCGTTACATCCTCCAATGGCAGCTTCGACAGGATTGCAACCCCGTTGAACGACTTCTGTCCATGCGTTTCGACGTTATAGCCAAGGTCTTCGAAATGCTGGCCGGGAAAACCCTCGTCGATGGATTTGATCTCTTGCAGCAGCGCGACATCGGGTTCGGCTTCTTTCAACCAGTCCGTCAGGGCATCGATCCGGGCTTTTATTCCGTTGATATTGAAGCTGGCAATTTTCATCGGGTGCAGTCCGTTTCTGATCGATTGGATGCGGCAGTATTCCGACAGTTGTCGCGGCGCGACAACCCCCGCTGTTTACGCGTGCGCCTCGGCGATTTCCTTCGATGCGCTCGCTGCATTCATCCAAAGATCGTCGATCCTGCGCAAAGCGGCTGCGTCGAACTGATCTTGAACCTCCCAGTAGCGACCGGACAGGACCATATAGCCCAAGTCACGTTCCGCTGCCCGCGCGGCGTCGGCGGCGCTGCCGCTCCAACATTCGGCCTTTGCGCGCCGAAGGTCTTCGGGGGTCGACCGTGGAAAGACCAGCCTACTTTTCTGACCAGACAGATTGATCATCGCACAACCTTGCTCGGCAGCCATAACCTTAAGGCGCGCGGATTTTGCTTCGAGACTTTGAAGACTGATATCAGCGCGGAGAGGATCCGCAGCACCCGTTCCATAGAAATGCGTCCCACCCTTCCGATTGTATACCATATCGCAACCCAAATAGGCGATAACGTTGGGCCGAAAGTGGTGGAGCGCCCAATACCCCGCCGTAAACGCCATGGTCCCGCCAGCATATACAAACCCACCGTAGCTGTTCTGTGCTGGTACGTAGTCCAAAGCGGTGACATGGCGCTGGCCCCTGCGCGGAGCGGGACGACGGTCTTCCGGAAAGTCTTCCGGGTAGATCAGGCTGTCCCAATCAGGGCGCACGGCCCATGCGTTGTTAATTGCGATGATATGATCAAACGGTGTCCGATCCCAGTCGCGACATGTGACAACGTCGGGACCGCTGCCCAGAATGAGGACGGTCTCGGTCATGAAAATATAGGCTCCCTGCCGCCTGATGTCCTTGCAGGGTCTCCCTTACATCGAGAAAGACGTCCCGCACCCGCAGGACGATGTAGCGTTGGGGTTTTCGATGACAAATCGCGCGCCAATAAGTTCGTCGGAAAAGTCGATGACTGCGTTCTCAAGGAACGGCAGAGAAACCGTATCTACCACGACTTTCATCCCGTCTTTTTCGAGCACCAGATCATCCTCGGCCACGTCGTCTAGCTTGATCTCGTACTGGAAACCTGAACATCCGCCACCTTCGACGGCCACCCGCAATGCTTGTGCACCCGGCTCAATCTCGGCCAGACGCTCAAAGGCGCGGTCGGTTACTTTCGGGGGCAGGGCAAGTGTCATGTTTTGCTTCTCGTATCTAGTACAATGATAATATAAGACGGCACCAAAGCCGACACAAGAACAGGCGCAGGTGAAATGCTCGCACCCTATGCATGCGATCCGACAGACAGCCGGGGCAGGCTTTATCCCGAAAACGAAAGCACATTTCGCAGCTGTTTTCAGCGGGATCGGGACAGGATCATCCACGCGAGCGCCTTTCGACGGCTCAAACACAAGACGCAAGTGTTCATCGAGCATGAGGGAGACTATTTCCGCACGCGGCTGACCCATTCCATCGAGGTGGCCCAGGTCGCGCGGACCATCGCGGGTACGCTGAACCTCAACACTGAACTGACAGAAGCGGTCGCGCTGGCCCATGATTTGGGGCACACGCCGTTCGGGCACACGGGGGAAGAGGCACTCGACGCGTTGATGGAGCCCTATGGCGGGTTCGATCACAACGCACAAGCCCTTCGGATTGTCACATCACTGGAGCGGCACTATGCCGAATGGGATGGGTTGAACCTAACGTGGGAAACCCTTGAGGGGATTGCCAAACACAATGGTCCGGTCATCGGTGTCTTGCCCTATCCGCTGGCCGAGTACACAGCGCGGCACGATCTGGAACTGGACACCTACGCGAGTGCAGAGGCACAGGTGGCCGCGCTGGCAGACGACATCGCCTACAATCACCACGATCTACATGATGGCATTCGCGCCGATCTGTTTACATCGGATGATTTGATGGCGCTGCCGCTGGTGGGCGGATGTTTTGCAGCGGTGGATCGTGCGTATCCCGAGCTTGAACATCACCGGCGGCTGCATGAGGCGTTGCGACGGTTTTTCGGTTTGCTGGTCGAAGATGTGATGTCCGTCGCCCAGTCCCGACTTCAGAATCTTCAGGCCGAAAATGCCGCTGATATTCGCCATGCGGGCCGATCTATGGTGCAGTTTTCGGACGATATCTGGATTCAACTCAAAGACATCCGGCAGTTCCTGTTCGAACGGATGTACCGGGCCCCGCGTGTTGTCGAGATGCGCGAGCGAGTGACGATGGTGGTTAAAGAATTGTTCCCGCTTTTTCTGGAGGAACCGGAATTGTTGCCCCGTGAATGGCGTGATGACGTGGCCGGAGCCGGAGATGAAACAGCTCTCGCGCGGATCGTTGCCGATTACATCGCAGGCATGACGGATCGCTTTGCCTTGCAGGAACATGAGCGCCTGATGGGGCGCGAAGTCCTCTAAGCGGCATAAGTCCCGCTGGACGTCAGGGCAGGGCGTGTTAAACCGCCCGCCTAGTCGATTGGGCCGCTCCGTTGAAGGTGAGAGACATGAACCTGTTTTCCGATATCCGTGCGCTTGTTGTGACCGCGCTGGATCAGATGGTGGCTGAGGGCCAACTCCCCGCTGATCTGGACTATGCAAATGTCGCGGTCGAGCCTCCGCGCGATGCCGCCCATGGGGACATGGCAACGAACGCCGCGATGGTGCTGGCCAAGCCCGCGGGGCTGAAGCCGCGTGATATTGCCGACGCCTTGGCGGAAAAACTACAGGCCGACAGTCGGATCACCGTGGCCGAAGTTGCGGGACCTGGATTTCTGAACCTGCGGCTGGCATCCGGCGTTTGGATGGATGTCGTCAAAACAGCTCTGACGCAGGGCCAAAGTTTTGGGCAGTCCCAGATGGGCGCCAACCGGAAGATCAATGTCGAATATGTTAGTGCGAACCCCACAGGTCCCTTGCATGTGGGCCACACGAGAGGCGCTGTGTTTGGGGATGCACTGGCCAGCCTTCTGGCTTACGCAGGATATGACGTAACGCGGGAATACGTCATTAACGATGGGGGCGTTCAGATCGATACGCTGGCCCGGTCCGTTTATCTTCGATACCTAGAAGCGCACGGGCAGGACGTACAGTTTCCTGACGGGGTCTACCCCGGCGACTACCTGATCCCCGTAGGCCAAGCGTTAAAGGACAAATACGGCGACGCGTTCCTCGACAAAGGGGAGCAGTTCTGGATGGAAGACATCCGCAACTTCGCCACCGATGCCATGATGGATCTGATCCGCGCGGACATGGCACAACTTGGCGTCGAGATGGATGTCTTCTTTTCGGAAAAATCGCTCTATGGCACCGGCAAGATCGAGGCCGCGCTCGCGTCGCTTCAGGAAAAGGGCCTGATCTATGAAGGCGTGCTGGAGCCGCCCAAAGGAAAGAAACCCGAAGATTGGGAGCCGCGCGAGCAAACACTCTTTAAATCAACGGATTATGGTGACGATGTGGATCGTCCGATCAAGAAATCGGACGGCACGTGGACCTATTTTGCGCCCGACATTGCCTACCACTACGATAAGATCGAACGGGGCTTTGACGAATTGATCAACGTCTTCGGGGCCGATCATGGTGGCTATGTCAAACGGATGAAAGCGGCGGTTGCCGCACTCTCGGAGAATAAGGTGCCGCTGGATATCAAGCTGACTCAACTGGTGCGGCTGTTCAAGAACGGTGAGCCGTTCAAGATGTCCAAGCGAGCGGGGACGTTTGTCACCTTGCGCGATGTGGTGGATCAGGTTGGGCCGGATGTGACCCGCTTTGTGATGCTGACCCGCAAAAACGACGCGCCGCTAGATTTTGACTTCGACAAGGTGCTGGAACAGTCGAAAGACAATCCGGTCTTTTATGTCCAGTATGCCAATGCCCGGGTCTGCTCGGTTTTGCGAAAAGCGCAGGACGCGGGGCTGACTGTTGATGACGAAACGCTCGCGGAGGTTGATGTCTCAGGCAACACTCATGACGCAGAGCTCGCGGTTGCAGCCAAGCTCGCCGAATGGCCGCGTCTGGTCGAAATTGCCGCCCGGACCCATGAGCCGCATCGCATCGCGTTCTATCTCTACGAATTGGCGGGCGAGTTCCACGCACTTTGGAACCGGGGCAACGATGTGCCAGAGCTCCGCTTCCTGCAGGACGACAGTGCGGCATCCTTGCCGAAAATCGCTCTTGCCCGGTCCGTGGCGATTGTTATTTCCGCCGGTCTTGATATTCTTGGCGTGACTCCGGTCGAAGAAATGCGTTGACGCCTGAACGATCGACGCCGATCCGCGAGTGACGAGCAGTTTTAAAGACAGACCACCCGGGCACGAATTCGGGGGCGGAGAGGCGATATGGCAAACGTGGAATTCGACACGAGAGTGGCGTCTGACGGCGACACGACTGGACTTTTGGCACGGATGATGAACTGGGTCGGGGCCGCATCCTCCGTCGCGCTAATTGCGGGACTGGGTGTGTGGGGCTATCAACTCACCGTCCGGGACGTCAGCGGGGTGCCCGTTATTCAGGCCCTCGAAGGCCCGGCGCGTGTTCAACCGAACGAACCGGGCGGTGAACTGGCGCAAAACCAAGGTCTTGCGGTAAACGCACTTCAATCAGAACAAGCGACCACCGACGACACAATCCCCGCGCCTCAGGTTGTGCTGGCCCCGGCGCCGTTGGATCTGGAGGCCGAGGACCGGGTGGTCACCGCACCTGCCCTTGATGTTGCTGCACCGGCTGAACGCATCGTGCCGCAACCTGCCGTTCTGAGCGCGATCAACACCGATGATGCGGTGGCAGAGGCTTTAGGGCTTACACGGCCCAACGCTCAGTTGGCATCGCTTTCCACATCCGCGCGGGTCGACCCCTCGATCCCAGGTGTGCGTAAATCTTTGCGCCCGGCACTGCGCCCAAAGGTCGATATGGCCCGCATCGCGCAGCAGGCGGGATATTCCCCTGCGCCTGTCACAGACCTTGATCCGGCCGCCATCCCAACCGGTACACGTCTGGTGCAGCTTGGAGCCTATGATACCCGCGCCGAGGCGGAAGCGGAATGGGATAGGGTTGGCATGCAGTTCACCGATTACCTGACTGGCAAGTCACGCGTCATCCAAGAGGCCCGGTCGGGCGGCGGCAGCTTCTTCCGCCTGCGTGCCGCTGGATTTGACGATCTTGATGCATCCCGCCGTTTCTGCACAGTGCTTGAGGCAGAAGGCGCGCGGTGTATCCCGGTCTCGGCCAAGTAGCGCATGGCGCAAGATCACCCGCCAGACACCACGGGTGCTTACATTTTCGGATGTGCGGGCGAAACGCTCAGCGATACTGAACGCGCATTCTTTACCGAGAGCGCTCCGTGGGGCTTTATCCTTTTTGCGCGCAACATCACGGACCGCGATCAGCTAAAAAATCTCACCGATGATCTGCGCGAAGCGGTTGGCTGGAACGCACCTGTGCTGATCGATCAGGAAGGGGGGCGGGTTCAGCGTATGGGGCCACCGGTCTGGCGCAATTATCTGCCTGCTTTGGATCAGGTTGCCGCCAGCGGCGCCCATGCCGCTCGCGCAATGTATCTCAGAAACAGATTGATCGCGCATGATCTTCACGAAGTTGGTATCGACGTCAATTGCGCGCCGCTTGCCGATGTCATCCGTCCTGAAAGCCATCCGATCCTGAAGAACCGCTGCTATGGCGAGGATGTCGAAACGGTCGTCGCGCTTGCTAGGGCGTGCGCCGAGGGTCTTGCAGATGGGGGCGTTGTGCCTGTTTTGAAGCATATTCCGGGTTACGGGCGGGCTGTGGTCGACGGACACAAGGCTTTGCCAGTTGTAGATGCCCCGATGTCGGAATTGCAGGCCGTGGATTTCGCGCCCTTCGCCCAGCTGCGTGATCTGCCTATGGGGATGACGGCCCACATCGTGTTGTCTGAGCTAGATTCTATGCCCGCGACGACCTCGCCCAAGGTAATGGAGATGATCCGCACGGAGATGGGGTTTCAAAACCTGATCATGACGGATGATATATCCATGGAGGCGCTGTCGGGTTCCGTGGCTGAGCGATCCCGTGCGGCGCTTGATGCCGGGTGCGATCTGATTTTGCATTGCAACGGTGATATGACCGAGATGGCGTCCGTCGCTGCCGCTTGCGGCGTGCAGACGCCTGACATTCAAGATCGGTGCGCGCGCGCGCTATCCCATCGCAAAGCCCCAACGGACATTGACATTTCGGCGCTAGACAGTGAGTTTCAGGCCCTTATTGCGGGGTGAGCATGTCCGAGACAGGTGAAGACGATTGGGAGGCCGACGATGTCGAAGCCCGGCTTGCTGCCGAGGCTCTTATTGTCGACGTCGATGGCTTCGAAGGACCGCTCGATCTGCTCTTGACCTTGTCACGCACGCAGAAGGTCGATCTGCGCAAAGTGTCCGTGCTGCAGCTGGCCGAGCAGTATCTGGCGTTTATCGACCAAGCGAAGGCCTTGCGTCTGGAGTTGGCTGCCGACTATCTGGTGATGGCGGCATGGCTGGCGTTCCTGAAGTCTCGTCTGCTCTTGCCGCCTGATCCTTCTGAGGAAGGTCCATCGGGCGAAGACCTCGCCGCCCACCTTGCCTTTCAGTTGGAACGTCTGGCCGCGATGCGGGAGGCCTCTGCCAAGCTGATGGCGCGGGACCAGCTGGGGCGTGATTTCTTTGCGCGCGGTATCCCCGAGGATGTGACGCGTGTGCGCCGCGTAACGTACTCTGCCACACTTCTGGACCTGATGCAGGCCTATAGCCGGATCCGCACGAAAGATGATTTCCGCCCCTTTGTGATGGATCGGGAAAAGGTGTTCACGATGGAGCAGGCTCTGGACCGCATGCGCGGGTTGATCGGGTTTGCAGGTGATTGGACCGAACTGATCAGCTACCTGCCCGAGGGTTGGGAGGCTGATCCGGTCAAACGGCGCAGCGCAACGGCGGCAACCTTTGCAGCGACGCTGGAACTGGTAAAAGCCGGTCAGATTGAATTGCGGCAGGGCGACGTCTTCGCCCCGATCCAGATCCGCAAAAAGGGCACGTGATGGACGATAAGGTGAACGAAACGCTGTTTGAAGCACCGCCCATGGCGGAGCAGGAGCGTATGGTCGAGGCGATCCTTTTTGCCACGGCCGAGCCTATAACGGTGCGTGAGCTTGAGGCGCGGATGCCGCACGGGTCTGACCCGGCTGAAGCTCTGGTCTACCTCAAGAAGCGCTATGAGGGCCGAGGCGTTCAGGTCATGCGGGTCGGGGATGCATGGGCCATCCGAACCGCGGGTGATCTGGGCTTTCTCATGCAGAAGGAAACTATCGAGACCCGCAAGCTTTCGCGCGCTGCCATAGAAACACTGGCTATTGTGGCTTATCATCAACCGGTAACACGGGCGGAGATCGAAGAAATTCGTGGCGTTAGCGTTTCGCGGGGCACGATTGACCAATTGATCGAGCTGGAGTGGATTCGGTTCGGGCGCCGGCGCATGACGCCAGGGCGGCCTGTGACATTCGTCGTCACGCAAGGGTTCCTTGACCATTTCGGTCTAGAGAACGCGCGCGACTTGCCGGGTCTGAAAGAGCTGCGGTCCGCCGGGCTGCTGGACAATCGACCGCCGCCCGGCGTGGGTGCCGCACTCGACGATGATGAAGACGAGAGCCCGGACGGGCAGGACGAATTGTTCGAAGACTAAGCCAAAAGGCGAGAGAGGTCAGATCATGAACCGGATCATCAATATGGTATTGCGCCAACTGACGCGCCAGTTGGTCAGGCGCGGTGTGAACTCTGGCCTGAATTATATGACCAAGCGGGGCAAGAAGTCCGCAGCAAAGGCCGACCCGTCAAAGCCTGTTCCAAACAATGCGAAGCAGAACCGTCGCGCAATGCGGATCATGCGGCGCTTCGGGCGGTTCTGAGCACCAAGGCATCCAGCACGGCGATACTGACGGACACTGCAGCTAGAACGGCGCAGGCAGCGTACCCGTACGCCTCAAAAACAGGGCGGAAACCAATCGCTCCGGCGAAGACGCAGATATATGTTATGGAGGAATTCAGTCCAAGGATCGCGCCCCGTTGATCCGGATCAAGCGCCACCATCCGACTAACAATAAGTGTCAGGCCCAGATGCTGTACGACCCCCCAAATGAAAGCCAAGGCGATGAATGCCGACAGGTGATCCACGGCTTGTGACATCAGCAGATAGACTAAGGCAATCGCGCTGAAGATCGGCAATGACATGCGATGAGCTCCACGCCGGTCAATCCAGCCATCAAGCAGAACGGCCAGCCCGAAGCCGATCCCGTAGCTCAAGGGGATCAATCCGGTTTGTGCGACCGAGGCCCCTAGAACGTCTTTCATATGCGCGCCCAGAAAGCTGTAGAAACCATAGAACGCCAGCATGAAAGCCGCCGCGACCAAAAGCGCCCGCGTGATGCCAGGCACCTGTAACGCCGTCAGTGGCGTCGTTGGAGTGCCCGCGCGGATATGATTGGGTAGGCCCGCCCGCAAGAGGGCGAGCAAGATGAGACCGCTGAGCGCGACCATCGTTACATAAACCGCGCGCCAGTGGATCATGTCCGCGATAAGCGCAGCGAGCGTAACGCCAGCGACGAGGCTCAGCGTCCATCCGGTCAGAACTGTTCCGATTGTTTTGTTCTGTTGGCCGGGTGGCGCGATTTGCGCGGCCAATGCATACGCGGCGGGCAGGGCGATACCGGCGGCGATGCCGGCAATTCCTTGAGCCAAAGTCAGAAGCCACAGGGCGGGCGCAGCCGCACTCAGGGCTAGAGCGGCCAGCATTATGTAGAACGCCCTAAAGAGCGCACGATCCGCACCAATCCGATCCACCTGCGGGGCGAGAAACAAGGCGGAACCCGCCGTGCCAAGCCCAAAGACCGCTGCGGCTTGCATCACGGTAGGCGCGTCGGCGCCGGCAAAGCTCTCGGCGACTGCACCGGAGATCGGCGAAAGGGCGAGCGAATTTGCCCCAACGATGCCGACCGCTGCGGTCAGTAGCAGTATTTTTACAGGTGGCATAGCGGTTTCCGTGAATATTTTCTTGTCCGAGCGTATATATGAAAGATAAAATTCGGAAAAGAGCGGGGGGCGTGATGGTGGAAAAAACAGAAAATATTCAGAAAACCGCAGGGCGAGGTCGCGATTTAGACGCCGTGGACCGAAGAATATTAGGTGAATTGGCAGTTGATGCGACGCAGTCATTTGCAGCATTGGGCGAAACTGTTGGACTTTCGGCTCCCGCAGTTCATGAGCGCGTCAAGCGGTTACGCAAAGCAAAAGTGATCAAAGACACGGTCGCGGTGCTGGACGGGGCCGCTGTTGGCAAGCCGCTTTTGGCGTTTGTGCATCTCGATACAGTAGGCTGGGGCAAGACGACAGAGCTGATGGAGTTGGCCAATCTTCCGGAGGTGGAGGAAATCCATTCGGTGACTGGCGACACGGGGCTGATCCTCAAGGTTCGGGTGGCCTCGTCCGTCGCGCTCGAAGGTCTTCTTTCCCGTATTTATGATCTGCCCGCCGTACGAACCACCCGAACTTACATGGCCCTTTCGACGCGGCTTGAGCGCACGCCGCAGGCAGGTATCACCGAGGATCTGACCGCCGGTCCGCACCTGAAGTAGGGATCAGATCGCCTTGAAATGCTTGGAAAGCTTCAGGCCTTGCCCTTGATAGTTGGACGCAATACCAGCGCCGTAGAGTTGATCCGGCACCTCAGACATCTGCTCATAGACCAGCCGCCCCACGGTCTGGCCGTGCTCCAGCACGAAAGGTGCTTCGTGGCAGCGGACCTCTAGGACGCCGCGTGAGCCGGTGCCGCCCGCTGCGACATTTCCAAAGCCGGGATCGAAGAATCCCGCATAGTGCACGCGGAATTCGCCCACCATTGCCAGATAGGGCGCCATCTCGGCGGCGCAGGCTGGTGGGATATGCACGGCTTCCCGACTGACGAGAATGTAGAACGCCCCCGGATCCAGAATGATACGGCCCTGGGTGGTTCGGATCTCTTCCCAAAACTCTGCCGGGTCATAGGCCCCGATCAGATCCATATCGATCACGCCGGTGTGGGGTTTGGCGCGATACCCGACAAGATCCGTATCCGTCGGTTTCAGATCGACGGAAAATCCCAGACCTTGATCGATATGGGCTGTCCCGGAGACGAGCGTTTCTTTCTCATGCAGTGCAAGCAACGCGTCATCATCCAGAATGGCCTGTCCCGCACGAAACCTGATCTGATTAAGTCGCATGCCTGGGCGAACGAGGACGCTGAAAGAGCGCGGGCAAATCTCGGCGTAAAGAGGGCCGTCATACCCCGGTTCTATCCGGTCGAACTCGACACCATCATCGGTGATGACCCGTGTAAGCAAATCGAGCCTGCCCGTGGAGCTTTTGGCGTTGCAGACGGCCTGCACGCCCTCTGGCAAATGTAGATGCTCCATCAGTGGGACAACGTAGACGCAGCCCTTCTCAAGTACAGTGCCTGGAGTCAGGTCCACCTCATGCATTTTGAACTCGGCCAGACGATCCGCCACGCAGTTGCCTTGCCCGGCAAGAAAAGATGCGCGCACCCGGGTTGCGGTAGTGCCAAGGCGCAGATCTAGGCTGGCTGGTTGGATTTGGGCGGCATCGATAGCGGGCGTCGCGCCGAGCGTGCCATCCTCTATCATACGTCTGATTTGCTGGCTGGCCAGAACACCCGTGGTCATCGCACGCCCTCCTAACTCCGTTCCCAGCTTACACAAAACGCCCGGCGCCAAGGCACACGGGCGTTTGATGATTGGTCGGGCTAGCAGGACTCGAACCTGCGACCTTCCGTCCCCCAGACGGACGCGCTACCAGGCTGCGCCATAGCCCGACGAATGCCCCTTCATACTGCATTTGATCTTGGGGGCAAGAGCCCTGTTGCAGCCATCCTCGCGTCAGGATGACAGCCCTTCGGCCATCCGATCCCGAAGTGTTTGCAGCCGCGCTTGCAGGGCGCGGAGCTTTTCCATATCGCCTTTGGCAGCTGTCGCCCGGCGCAAATCCGCGATGGCAGCGGCGCGATCCTCAGCCCCTTCGGGTGGTTTGACCTCGGCGGGGTCCGGATCTTCCGGAACGGGTTTGACAGGCGGTGCGTCCGCGACGATTTCAGGCTCAGGCTCAGGCTCAGGCTCAGGTAACACTTCCGCGTCTTCGATAGGTGCTACGACAGGTTCCGGATCGTCAAAAACGAACTCAGGATCAGGCCGGGTGTCGTTATCCAAGGTCACCTCGGCCACGTCCTCGTCCGTCGTGACCACTTTGATTTTCGGTTTGGAGCGCTTCATCGGAACGACGTTGCCGACACCCTTTTCCGGCGCCTCTTCGGCCACTTCGATAAACGGTGCTTCGTCCACCGCCTCCTCTTCCGGCCCTTTGTCATCATCCTGAACGGGGGTCAGACCGTGCTCTGCCTTCAGGGGCGGTGTCTCGCGGCGGATCTCTGCGCTGCGGGCGCGACGGCTCTCCCGGCGGGTGGCGCGTTCCAACGTTGCATCAGCATCGACGGGCGTTTCAATATCAGGCGACCGGGCGGCGACATGCTTGACGCCTTCTTCCTTGAGCATCTTCTGGACGCCCCGGATCGTCAAACCGTCGTCATGCAGAAGCGTTTTGATGCCCCCGATCAACTCCATGTCAGTGGGGCGGTAATAGCGTCGCCCGCCCGCCCGTTTGACCGGTTTAATTTGCGAAAACTTACTTTCCCAGAAGCGCAGAACATGGGCGGGAACATCCAGCCAATCCGCAACTTCCGTTATCGTTCGAAACGCTTCGCGCGCCTTTTTCGACATACTACTGCTCCCTCACGCGTTCTGCGCACACTCCGCAAGCCACGTATGACCCGGAGGGGATATAAAACCCGTTAATTATTTGTTTCCGGACGCCACACGGTCTTTCATCAAGTGAGAGGGGCGAAAGGTCAGAACGCGGCGCGGGTGGATGGGCACCTCTTCCCCCGTTTTCGGGTTGCGGCCGACACGGGCGCTTTTTTCCCGCACGCTGAATGTCCCAAACGAGGAAATCTTAACCTGCTCGCCGCGCACAAGCGCGTCTGACATATGGGTCAGCACACTTTCCACCAGATCGGCGGATTCATTGCGCGACAATCCAACTTCTCGGAAAACGGCTTCACTTAAGTCCATACGCGTTAAGGTTTTCGACGTCATTGGCAGTCCCCCACTTTTCCAGAGACGATAGGGGACGGGCAATTTCCGAGTCAATATCAAGGACTTGGAACTCTCCCTTTACGCGCATCTTTTCGCACCTAAAGGCGTAAAACGACCGAACCCCACGCCAAACCACCGCCGATGGCCTCCATCACAAGCACGTCGTCGGGTTTAAATTTGCCTTCAGCGTTCGCGACAGACAGGGCAAGGGGAATCGATGCGGCAGATGTGTTGCCATGATCTTGCACTGTGAGAACGACCCGATCCATCGGCACACCCATTTTCTGGGCAGTGCGCGTGATGATACGCAAGTTGGCCTGATGAGGGACAATCCATGTGACGTCATCGGCCGTTAGCCCGGCCTTACCCAGGGCGGTTTCCGCAGTGGCAGCCAGCTTTTCGACCGCGTGACGGAACACTTCCTTGCCCTGCATGACCAGCACACCCGCCGTTTGGGTGCTTGATACGCCGCCGTCAACGTAAAGCAGATCCCGGTAGGTACCGTCAGAGTTCAGGTCAGTCGCCAGAATGCCTGTGTCGGCGTTGTCGCCCGCGCCTTCTTGCACTTCCAACACGACGGCACCTGCACCGTCCCCGAAGAGGACACATGTTGTACGGTCTTCCCAGTTCATGATGCGGGAAAACGTCTCGGCACCAATGACCAGAACCCGATCGGCCTGCCCGGATACAATCAAAGCATTGGCATTGGCCATCGCGTAAACAAAACCTGCGCAAACCGCTTGCACATCAAATGCATAGCCCCCTGTCTTGAGTGCTGCCTGCACCACGGTTGCGACAGACGGGAAGGTGTAGTCGGGGGTCGAGGTTGCAACGATAATCGCGTCGACATCTCCGGCCGAGATACCCGCGTTTTCCAGCGCCGCACGTCCGGCATGGACGGCCAAGTCAGAGGTTTTTTCGCCTTCGGCCGCAAAATGGCGACGTTCAATGCCTGAGCGCGCCCGGATCCATTCGTCCGATGTGTCGACCCATTTTTCGAATTCCGAGTTTTCGACGACGCGCGCGGGCAGATAGTGCCCCGTGCCTTTTAAGGCGGCTCTGCGTATCATGTGGTTTTTAGGTCCCCGATCTCGCCGTCGTCCCCTGCGACGATTTCGTCAGTCTGACTTGCGTTTGTGGCTGATGCAACCCGAGCGGCGAGTTTCGCGCCAAAGCCCGTTTCGGCCAGTTTGAACGCCAATTTGATGGCAGCAGAAACACCTGTCGCATCGGCCGAACCGTGGGACTTCACGACCGTGCCATTTAGGCCAAGAAACACGCCTCCATTGACCCGGCGGGGGTCAATCCGCTTCTTGAGACGTCTCAGCGATGTATAGGCCAAGAGCGACGCAATTCGGGAAAGGGGTGAATACTTGAAAGCTTCCCGGAGCGCTTCGGAGATGAGGTTGGCAGTGCCTTCGGCGGTTTTCAGCGCGACGTTGCCGGTAAACCCGTCGGTCACGATCACATCCACGCGGTCGGATGGGATGTCGCCGCCTTCAACAAACCCGACAAATTCGAATTCGTTGTCCTCCGCTGCGTCGGCAATGATGTCATAGGCCACCTTAAGCTCCGCACGTCCCTTATGTTCTTCGGTTCCTACGTTCAAAAGTCCGATCCGAGGGCGTGCGAGGCCGAAGCCGTTGCGGGCGTAGGACATGCCCATAAGCGCGTATTGCAGAAGGTCATCTTGATCGGCACGAATGTCGGCGCCGACGTCAAGCATCAGGTTGAAGCCACCGGGATTGCGCGAAGGCCAAAGGCAGGCGATCGCCGGACGGTTCACGCCTTCGATCTTGCGCAGGCGGATCATCGAAACGGCCATGAGCGCCCCGGTGTTTCCGCAGCTGACACAGACTTCCGCCTCACCGTTTCGGACGCTTTCAATGGCCGACCACATCGAGGTGCCCTTGCCATGGCGCATGACGTGACTTGGCTTGGCTTCCATCGACACGACGTCTTCCGCGTCGCGAATTTCGACCAGATCCTGAAGCTTACGCTTGTTCACAAGCGGCTTCAGTTCGTTTTTCGGCCCGTGGAGGATGAACCGGATATCAGGATTTTTTTCCGCAGATTTTGCCATACCCGCAACAACAACGGCGGGTCCGCTGTCGCCGCCCATCGCGTCTATGGATAAAACTGTTCGGGATGTGCCCACATTGCCGCCTGTTTTTGTCGCTGCTTATGTTTTGCAGCGCAGCCTAGGCTTATGCGTCCACGTCGTCCAGATCGAGCTCGTCGGCTTGGGCCACGACCTCACGGTCTGCATAGTGACCGCAGGCGCCGCACACATGGTGGGGGCGCTTCAGCTCACCGCAATTGGAACATTCATTGGGGTTCGCCGCCACAAGGGCGTCGTGGGACCGGCGATTGTTCCGGCGCGAACGGGTCACTTTATTCTGCTGGACAGCCATGTCTCAACCTCAGGTCTCTGATGGGGGCAGGGCCCCGGTTTTGTTCAATATCGTATGACGTTCAGCGGGCTCTACTGCCAATGCGGCGCGGCGTCCAGACTGATCTGTCGAAGAAGCGCGGAAAATACGCGGATTCGTCGGATTGGCAAGGGAAATCTGGTGCGCGGTCTAGTTCTTGTTTTCCAGCTGCTTTTTAAGGTCCGCCAGGCCAGCAAAGGGTTTGGTATCTTCGTCTGTCAGGGCGTCGGTTCCGGGTTCTGTGAATACCGCTTCGCCAAGATCTGCGCCCTCTGCGCGTGGATAAAGCGGCAGGGCCAGCGCCAATGCCTCTTGCGCGACCTGCGCCACGTCGATTTCGGTGCCCAATGGTTCGGTTCGGTCATCTTCCGGCATCTCGACCTCGGTGTCTTCAGGCTCAATCCAGTCCTGAACGAAAAACCGCTCTACCTCATCTTCGATACGGGTCGTCACCGGTTCCAGCGTAACCACACAGGATTGCACGACCGTGGCGCCCAAACGTCCTTTCAGGTGCCAGTCCGCCTTGCCTGTCGCAGATATCGAGCCCTGAAAGCTCAGCTTACGAACACCGGATATCTTCAATGCAAGGGCCAGATTTGTCAGTGCGGTTTTATCGGGGCGGTATTCAAAGGATGTGGGTGTGGACTGGCTGAGTTTCGAGACACGAAAACGGGCGTTCATGGTTTGCTGTCCTTCACGGCTATCTTTCTTGAACCTGGGAACGTCCTTCTGTAAGCCTTCGCAGACGTTAAGAGCAAGTGAGAGCGGAGTATGGTCTCAGTGACAAGTCGGAAGAGCAAACGCCTGTTTGCAGGTATGTGCTTTTCGATGGCGCTCTTTGCGAGTGGGTGTTCGGAGGTCATTCGCAACCACGGCTATGCCCCCAGTGAAGTGGAATTGCAGGACATCGTCGTGGGTGCCGACACGCGCGGCACCGTCGAAGATGTGGTTGGCAGACCCTCCACATCGGGCGTCTTGCAGGCTGGGGCGTGGTATTATGTTGGATCGACGATCCGGCATTACGGCTACAGGGCACCGAGAGAGATCGACCGTCAGGTCGTCGCGATCACCTTTTCCGAGGACGATACGGTGCAGAACATCGAACGGTTCGGCCTGGAACGTGGACAGGTCGTCACCTTGTCGCGCCGGGTCACCGAGACATCCGTGCGTGATTTCAACATTATCCAACAGCTCTTGCGGAACTTCGGCCGGATCGATCTGGGCGAGATCGTGGACGGCGATCAGTAGCGGGACGTAGCGTGCGCGTCAGTCTTCTGGCTCGAACTCAAGTGCGACACCGTTGATGCAATAACGCAGCCCGGTCGGTTGTGGCCCGTCTGGGAACACGTGGCCCAGATGCCCGTCACACCGGTTGCAATGCACCTCCGTGCGGCGCATGAGCCAGCTGTTGTCTTGTTTCTCGCCCACCATTTCGCCATCAACGGGGGCGTAAAACGACGGCCAGCCCGTGCCGCTGTCAAACTTGGTTTTGGCATCAAAGAGCGGCGCGCCGCAGCCCTTGCAGCGATACATCCCGTCGGCTTTGGGGAAATCATCATGGGTGAAGGCGCGCTCGGTTCCGTGTTTGCGCAGAACCTTGTATTCCATGTCTGACAGCTGCTCTTTCCATTCAGTCTCGCTTTTGATGACTTTTTCCATCGTGCCTGCCTTTCCAATTTCTTTACGGTGTCATGCGGCTGTGACACTCTCTGCGCAACGGGCGCAAAAGCCTATCTAGGGTGAGGGCGCGTTTCGTCCAAGGGCGGTTTATGGGGAGGATGCTGGAATGAAACTGCTCAACAAGGGACGCTATGACGCCCGGTTCGCCGAGACGGATGACGATTTATCTGCCGCACAAACGCTCCGCACATTGGCTTTTCGGGCGGCGGGCGTTCCCGATGCGGATGCCTATGATGCCGATTGCAAGCATGTTCTGATTACGGATCATAAATCTGGCACGCTTGTGTGTTGCTTCCGCCTTATGCCGATCCAGAATGGACAAGCCATTCACCGCAGCTATTCCGCGCAGTATTACGAGTTGTCCGGATTGTCCGATTTTGATGGACCCATGGTAGAGATGGGCCGCTTCTGCATTCACCCTGACTGGGCTGATCCCGACATCCTACGCGTGGCGTGGGGCGCAATGACTCGGTTCGTTGATGAGAACGGGGTTGAGATGCTGTTCGGATGCTCGTCCTTCAAAGGCACGTCAGAGCAGGACTATCTGGATGCGTTTTCCCTCCTTCGTGACCGCCATCTTGCGCCCAAGCGCTGGTTGCCCCGCGTGAAGGCACCACGAATATTTTCGTTTGGGGGCAAATCAGGACGCAAGCCGGACCTGAAGGCCGCGATGAAAGTCATGCCACCTCTGTTGCGCAGCTATCTGGCGATGGGGGGCTGGGTCAGCGACCATGCGGTGGTCGACGATGATCTGGGCACGCTCCATGTCTTTACGGGTCTTGAGATCAGAGCGATCCCGCCCGCACGCGCCCGCTTGCTTCGGACTGTCGCGGGCTAGTGCCCATGTCAGTCGGTTGACGCCGCCGGGGCTTGCCCTTAGCTGGCAGGCATGGCGCGTGCTCCCCTTTTACAGCTTTCCGATATCTCGCTGACCTTTGGCGGCGATCCGGTGTTTTCCGACCTTTCTTTGGTGGTTCAGCCGGGTGACCGCGTCGCTCTGGTCGGCCGCAATGGATCCGGTAAATCGACGCTGATGAAAGTCATGGGCGGCTTGGTCGAGGTGGACACCGGCGCGCGCGTTCTGGCACCGGGCACCGTGACCGGATACATGCAACAGGATCCTGATCTGACCGGGTTTGCGACGCTTGGTGACTATGCACTGTCCGAGATGGACCCGTCGGAGCAGTACAGACTTGAGAGCGCCGCCGAAGGGTTGAAGTTGAACCTTGAAGCGCCGGTGACGACTGCATCGGGTGGAGAGCGCAGACGCGCCGCCTTGGCGAAGCTGCTGGCGGAAGCGCCGGAGCTTATGCTTTTAGACGAGCCGACCAACCATCTTGATATCGAAGCGATTGCATGGCTGGAGGCAGAACTGTCCCACACCCGCGCTGCCTACATCCTGATCAGCCACGACCGTGCGTTTCTGCGGGCGTTGACTCGCGCGACCCTTTGGATCGACCGTGGTGCCGTGCGCCGTCAGGAGAAAGGGTTTGAGGCCTTCGAGGCGTGGCGCGACAAGATCTGGGAGGAAGAAGATCAGGCCCGCCACAAGCTGAACCGCAAGATCAAGGCAGAGGCCCGTTGGGCGGTTGAAGGCATCAGTGCCCGGCGCAAGCGCAATATGGGCAGGGTGCGCGCCTTGGGCGAACTGCGTGCCGAGCGTGCCAGCCAGATCACGCGCACCGGCACGGCAGCCATGGCGTTCGAAGGCGGCCCGAAAAGCGGCAAGCAGGTCATTGTGGCGGACGATATCTCCAAGACTTTTGATGACACTACGATCGTCCAGAATTTTTCGCTGAAGGTCGCGCGCGGGGACAGGGTTGCGTTCGTCGGGCCGAACGGGGCTGGGAAGACGACGCTGCTGAACATGCTCATTGGTCAGACGCCGCCAGATACGGGGCAGGTCACGCTCGGCACGAACCTGATCCCGGCGATCTTTGACCAGAACCGGGCTGCATTGAACCCGGACGATACGTTGTGGGCTTCGCTGACGGAAGATCCGGCCACGCGGGTGAAAGGTCAGTCCGACTACATCATGGTGCGCGGCACCCCGAAACATGTCGTTGGGTATTTGAAGGATTTCCTGTTCGATGAACGGCAGGCCCGCGCGCCTGTCCGGTCGCTGTCAGGCGGGGAAAAGGCGCGTCTGCTGCTGGCGCGCATCATGGCCCGTGAAAGCAACCTTTTGATCCTTGATGAGCCCACCAACGATCTGGACATTGAAACGCTGGATCTCTTGCAGGAATTGATCGGCGACTATGACGGGACCGTTCTTCTGGTCAGCCACGATCGTGATTTTCTGGACCGTGTCGCAACAACAACCGTCGCGCTGAAGGATGGGCGCGCCACAGTTTACGCTGGCGGTTGGTCCGATTATCAGGCGCAGCAAGGGCAAAGCGACGCCATCGCTGAGCCTGCTCAAATAAAGGCAAAGCTCGAAACGAGCGCCCCAAGGGGAAAGCCCAAGGCTGGTCTGAGCTTCACAGAAGAACATCGCCTGAAGGCGCTGCCCGGCGAGATTGAGCGCCTTGAGGCTGAGATTGCAAAACTGACAGAATTTCTGTCTGATCCGGATCTCTTCAGCCAGTCACCTGCCAAATTTGAAAAGGCGAGTGCCGCTTTGGTGGAACGTCAGTCGGCCCTGAGTGCCGCGGAAGAGGAATGGTTGACCCTCGAGGAAAAAGCGGAGGCATAGGCATGGCATCGATTGGTTTGGACGAGATCGAGAGTACGACGAGAAAGGCCTTGGTCGGACACAGCGCTGCGGACTGGATCGCCTCAGAAGTTGCCCGTGCGGTGCGCCGGGCCGAGGAAACGGGCAATGTCATCTGCGGGCTTTACTACGTGGAAAGCTACTGCCTCCAGCTTGCTTCGGGCCGGGTGAACGGGACCGTGGAGCCAGAGATCACACGTCCGCGACCCGCGTCTGTCAAATCGGATGCGAAATACGGATTTGCACAGGCCGCCTTCGCCAAAGCGTTGCCCGAAGCGGTCGCGGCGGCCAGGGAGAACGGTACAGCCACTCTCGCTGTCGCTCACGCGCACACATGCACCTCGCTGGGATACTTCACAGAGCAGATCGCGGCTGAAGGGCTGATCGGCATCGGTTTTACAAACGCTTCGCCGGTGGTTGCGCCTCCGGGCGGCAACACTGCGGTGATCGGCACGAACCCGATTGCGATGACGGTGCCGGGCCCGGATGGTCCCCGCATGCATTTCGACTTTTCGACGTCCGCTGTCGCTTTGGGTAAGATCACAATGGCGAAGGCTGCGGGCGAGGCGATCCCGGAAGGTTGGGCTGTTGATGCCGAAGGACGACCGACGACCGATCCTGAAGCGGCGCTTGCCGGTGCGCTGGTCTCGGCAGGTGGTTACAAGGGGTGGGGCTTTGGTCTGATGGCAGAGCTTTTGGCCGCTGGGATGACTGGCTCGGTGAACTCGCTTGATGTTTCGGGTTTGAAACTGGCAGACGGGCCGCCCCACGGGCTTGGTCAGTTCTACTTTTTGCTGGATCCGGGCACCTATACGGACGCGTTCGATGATCGGTTTGATCGGGTTGCGTCTGCGGTAGCCACCCAGCCCGGCGCCCGCCTTCCCGGTGCCGCGCGCCCTGAAGCCAACGTGGTGCAGGTGCCTGACGCATTATGGGAAAAGATCACAAAGCTAGCGCGGACACACGCCTAGCGCCCACGCGCTTGTGTCTCGACATGGACGGTCGCGGCGCTACTTCTATTTCATTCTGAAGGCGGAGAGTTAACAGTATGTTTTTGAGGATATTTGCGACGTGCATTGCGACAGCTTCCTTAACCATTGGGGCAGCGTCCGCTTCCACAGTCAGCTTCGCGGGCTGGAAGGAGCAGCGGTTTTCTTTGTTCTCAAGCAACGACTACCGCTTCGGTCAGCGCAGTCTGGGCGTAGTTTCTGATGGGTCCGTTTCGTTGGCCTATACCCGTCTTCCCATGTCTGTTTGGCAGGCACAAACAGCCCAATGGAAATGGATGGTCGACCGAAGCGTGCCGCCGACGGACCTCGCCCGGGAAGGAGGCGACGACCGGAACCTTGCGCTTTACTTTGTCTTTTTGCCCGAGGATGTTGTGGACGATTTCGGACCGCAGGCACCCGTCCGCAAGCTTCTCCAAAGCGATGATGTGCGTGTGTTGATCTACGTGTGGGGCGGAAATGCCTCGCGCGGTGCGTTTCTCGAAAGTCCCTACTTAGGCAATCGGGGCCGCACAATTGTGCGCCGCGCGGCATCCCCTGGTTCGTTCGATGAAGCCGTTGATCTCAAAACTGATTTCCGACGCGCGTTTGGGACCGATCCGGGCGCCTTGGTCGGTTTGGCAGTCTCCGCTGACAGCGATGATACCGACACAAAGATCGTCGGTGAGATATCTGAACTTCGCCTGCAGTAACTAGCTGCGACCGGCCACCTGCGTGAGGAACACGCCTGCGGCCATCGTTGCGATGCCCATCGCCCTTATCCATGTCAGCGCCGATTGCTGGGCGCCGAACAGACCGAAATGGTCGATCGCGGCGGCAGAGATCAGCTGGCCCAGAAGTACGAAAAACACGGCATTTCCCACACCGAAATGCGGCGCAATCCATGTGATGGATAGAACGTAGAACGCGATTAGCACACCTGCAAACAGTAGATGGCACGGCGCAGCTGTAACGAGGACTACGGGTTTGATGCCTGTGATCAGTGAGACCGCGAGCGCGCTGAAGAAAGCGACGCCAAAGAGAACGACCGAGGCAGCGGCCGGTGCCCCGATGGTTCGCCCTAGCTGTGCATTGAGCGCTGCAAGCATGGGAATGCCGATCCCGGCGATCAGCATGGTCAGGGCATAGCTCGAGTTGGACATGATGGCTCCGAAACGTAGTTCTGCGCCGACTGAACCATCTGTCCGTCCGCGGCGCAACGGTGCGGATATCGTAGCGCTCGAGACGGAGTTTGAGGAGCTCGGGCTAATTTCTAACCGCGATGGCCTAAGCTTCTTTCTCGAAGATCAGCAGTGTCATCATGCCGACCGGAGGCAGGGTGCGTTTGTCGGTCAGCTTCAAACTGGGTTCCTGCAAAACCGTCTCGATCCTGAAATCCGAATGCCAGCCGATGAGGTTGGCGAATGGCGCTGTGATCCGCTCGGCCAGTGAAAGAACACCTGTATCCCGCGCGAAGTGATTGGTGATCACTACTTTTCCGCCTGGTTTGCAGACACGGGCCATCTCTGCCACGACACGCTCGGGTTCCGGTACGACGGAAACGATATGCATGGCTGCGACCGTGTCAAAATGATTGTCGGGGAATTTAAGCGCGCGGGCATCCATCTCCTCCAATGCCTTAACGTGGGTCAGACCTTTCTCGTCTACTTTGACGCGCGCCTTTCCCAACATTTCCGCACTTGCGTCAATGCCAACGACTTCTTTGTCCGAAGTGTAATCCTCCAAAGAGAGACCAGTTCCGACGCCGACTTCCAATATACTTGGACCCTGAGTGTTGATGTACTTTACCGCGCGCCGACGCCCGATACCCGTGATCGCCCCGAAGGTTTTGTCGTAGACCGGCGCCCATCGCGCATATGATTTCTGAACGGCTTGAATATCCATCACATATCTCCGTGTTGCTGGGAGTGCTGTTTTTTGCTGCGCCAGGCCAGAAAGAGGCCAACGATATAAATCAGGTCGAACAGAACGAGCGTTGCCCAGATATACGTCAGAAGCGCCCAGGAACCGAAGACCATGCCGAGCAGGAAGAACTTTATGTTACTGCGAGAGATGGTCACGTTCTTGATCGAGTATGTGGGCAGGCGACTGATCATCAGAAGCGCCACGCAGATCGTATGCAGAATGATCACTTCTGGCATCAGGATCGGGTTGTCCGACAGGGCGAATGACAAGAACATCGGGAACATCACCAAAAGCGCTCCGGCGGGGGCGGGGACACCAACGAAAAAAGTGTTCTGTCCATCCTCGGAATCCGATTTATGGCCTACATTAAATCGGGCCAATCGGATCGCGCAGCTGACGGAGAAACTCAAAACGGCGATCCATCCGGGGCCGCTCATATCCTGTAGCGCCCAGATGTAGATCATGAGCACAGGGGCCACGCCGAAGTTCACAAAATCGGCCAAGGAATCAAGCTCCGCGCCGAGTGTACTTTCGCTTTTGAGTAGACGCGCCAGTTTGCCGTCCAATGCATCCAGCACGCAGGCCACAAGGATCAATTTGACTGCTGTTTCGAAATTGCCCTGAACTGCGAACCGAATGGCCGTGAGGCCTGCGCAGATAGCCAAGATTGTCAGAAGGTTGGGTAACAGCTGAATAAGGGGCAGGTCAGCCCGCGCGCCTGAACCGCCCCGAGCCTTGGGATCGTCCGGATCGGGGGTGTCACCGCGCATCGGTCATTCCGTCTGACCGGTCCGGCGCGCCTCGTCCGAGGCAAGATCGGCCAAAACCGTTTCACCCGCGACCATCGTCTGTCCCACGCTAACATGCGGGGCGACGCCGTCGGGCAGATAGACGTCAAGACGGGAGCCGAAGCGGATCAGGCCAAACCGCTCGCCGGCGCGCAGCTGATTGCCTTTTTTGACGAAGCAGACAATGCGGCGCGCCACCAGGCCAGCGATTTGAACAACGACAATCTGTTGACCAGCTGCGGTCTCGATGCACAGGCTGTTGCGTTCGTTGTCAGCGCTCGCCTTATCGAGCGATGCATTAACGAAGGTGCCCGGATGGTATGCGATCGCCGCGATCTTGCCCGCAATGGGCGCGCGGTTCACGTGGCAATTGAACACATTCATGAAAACGCTGACGCGTGTCAGCGGTGCGTCGGCCATACCCAGTTCCTTCGGTGGAACGGCGGGCTCTATCAGGGAGACGATTCCATCCGCAGGACTGACGATTAGACCGTCGCGCTGCGGTGTCGTTCGCTTGGGGTCGCGAAAGAAGTAGTAACACCAGACGGTCAAACCAACACCGATCCAGCCGAGGATGGATGAGATCCAGAACAGACCTGCCGTGACCACTGCAAAGATGGCGACAAACTTGATCCCTTCCGGGTGCATCGGCTTCAGGAATGTCCCGAGCATTGTCATGGTCAAAGCCGCTTTCTGTATAGGAGTGCGTCTTCGTATCGCGGAATGTTAAGGCGGTTCAAGCAGGTAGCTTAATCAATGCCTAGTAGGTCGCGCGACCGCCGGACAGATCGAAGACTGCACCCGTGGTGAAGGCATTTTCGGCGCATACGGCCCATGCGATCATGTTCGCAGCCTCCGCGACCTCCAAGAATCGTCCCCGTGGAATTTTCGAGAGCATGTACTCGATATGCGCCGCACTCATCTGATCGAAGATCGGGGTGCGTGCGGCAGCCGGTGTCACGCAGTTGATCGCGATGTCCTTGTCGGCGTTCTCTTTTCCGGCAGATTTGGTGAACCCGATGACGCCCGCCTTCGACGCAGAGTATGCGCAGGCGTTGGGATTGCCTTCCTTGCCCGCGATCGATGCGATGTTCAGGATACGTCCGTAGTTTCGGTCCCGCATACCGGGGATAACTGCTTTGTTGGTATTGTAAGTGCCTGTGAGGTTGACCGCGATGATCTGGTGCCAAGCTGCATCATCGTAGTCCTGTATTGGCATGTTCGGCCCTGCGATCCCCGCTGAATTCACCAGAATATCGACAGGCCCCAGGGCGCTTTCGGTCACAGCAAGGGCTTCTCTGACCGATGCCGCATCGCTGACATCACAAATCGTTGCAAAGCCGCCCAGCCTGTTCATTGCGTCTGTGTTTTGCTCGGCGTTCATATCCCACGACGCCACTTGCGCCCGCGCGCGCGCCAGCCGGTCTGCAACGGCCAATCCAATCCCCTGCGCGCCGCCGGTGATGACAGCTGTTTTTCCGGTAAAGTCCTGCTTGGTCATGCCAATCCTCCCCTTTGCTGACCGTGCAGTGATTGAGGCGAGGGGGCAAGCATCCGGTGCTGGTCCGGAACAGGCCAGCTCAGCCTCATGCACTCATGACCGGGTCGGATGACCTTGGAACTGTTGTGCTGCGTCGCAAATTTCGTACCAGGAGGGTTTCTCAGCGACAAACTCATGAAACTGGTTTCGAACCTCGAACGCGTCATCAAGCGCGTTTGCCGAAATTGGAAAGGTGTCGTCATCCGATAGAATTTCGCCCAGCGAGGTGCCGCAGATCTGGCAGAAGCACCGGCTGTATAGGTAAGGGGCCGCGGGTTGGAAGGTTGTAAGCTTTTCCTTGCCTTGGACCCATTCCAGATCGCTCTTCTTGATGAACACGATTGCGCTTGCGCCGACTTTCCGGCAGCGAGAGCAATGACAGGTGCCCATCATCGACGGTTCAGCCAACACTCTAAATTTCACCGCTCCACAGCAACAACTCCCTTGAATCATGTGTCAAACCCTCCTCTGATAATGCTTCGAAGCACTAGAACAATAAGTGAACATTTGGGGCGACACAACACGTTCGATCTCCCATCCAGCCAATGGCGATCTCTTCGTTGAGGGAGATCAATGTCTATTTCTGCGGTCGGACTAGGCTTGGTGGCAGCCGCAGTCTGATCAGAACGGACGGTGGCATCTGGGTCCTGAGGGCTCCGCTTGGACCCGTGAACCCCCTTAACGGCGGAGACCGCGCATGAAACTGAACAAACTGTCGGATATTTTCAGCACGACGGGACAGATCTCCAGCAGCGATTTTCCCGTGATCCGCGCTTTGGGATTTCGGTCGGTCATCTGCAACCGCCCGGATGGGGAAGATATCGCCCAGCAACTATTTAAAGAGATTGAGCCGTTCGCCGCCAACGCCGGATTGGAGATCGCGTATGTTCCGATCTCTCGAACCGGTGCCGATGATGACACACTGCGTCGCTTTCAGGCTGCGTTTGACCGGCTGCCAAAACCCGTGCTCGCGTTTTCCGGGACGGGATCGCGATGTCAGGACATTTACAAAAAAATCGCAGCTGGGACGTAGCGCACCCAGGACCTGGCTGACCTTCCGGCCATCAAGCCCCGGATTTATTCACGGTGTTCAGTTTAAACCCGCGCAGAATTTCTGGATGCGCGTGCAAGCTTCCTTAAGCGCCTCATCCGACGTCGCATAGCTGACGCGGAAGTTGGGGCTAAGACCGAAAGCAGCGCCAAAAACCACTGCCACGCCTTCCTCTTCCAAGAGGGCCGTTGCGAAGGTCTCGTCATCTTCAATCTTCGCGCCCCCCGCTGAGGTCTTTCCGATGCAGCCCGCGATGGAAGGGTAGACGTAAAACGCCCCTTCGGGTTTCGGACAACTGATCCCGTCGGCTGCATTCAGCATCTCGACCACCAGATCACGACGACGCACAAACATCTCATTGTTCGGTGCGATGAAGTCCTGCGTCCCGTTCAAAGCCTCGACCGCGGCCCATTGGCTAATGGAGCAGGGGTTCGACGTGGATTGAGACTGAACCTTTCGCATCGCCGCGATCAGCTTTTCTGGTCCTGCCGCGTAGCCGATCCGCCAGCCGGTCATGGAATAGGCTTTGGACACGCCATTTACGGTCAGTGTCCGGTCATAAAGCGCCGGTTCGATCTGGGCAGGCGTTGTGAATTCGAAACCGTCATAGGCCAGGTGCTCGTACATATCGTCGGTCATCACCCAGACATGAGGATGACGCATCAGAACGTCGGTCAGCTCTTTCAATTCTTCCTTCGAATACCCTGCGCCGGTCGGGTTCGATGGCGAGTTGAAGATCAGCCACTTTGTTTTGTCCGTGATTGCGTCTTCCAACTGGTCCGCGGTCAGTTTGAAATTCGTCTGGAGCGAGGCTTCCGCAATCACCGGTGTGCCGCCCGCAAGAAGAACCATGTCCGGATAGCTCACCCAGTAGGGCGCCGGGATCACAACCTCGTCGCCCTCGTTCAGAGTCGCCATCAGTGCGTTATAAAGTATCTGCTTGCCGCCAGAGGCCACGCTGACCTGCGATGTTGTGTAGTCCAGCCCGTTGTCGCGCTTGAACTTGGCGCAGATCGCCTCCTTCAACTCGGGAATGCCGTCGGGCGCCGTGTACTTGGTTTTACCGGCATCAATCGCGGCTTTTGCGGCCGCCTTGATGTTATCGGGCGTATCGAAGTCCGGCTCGCCCGCACCCAGGCCTATGACGTCCTTGCCCGCGCGCTTCAACTCTGCAGCTTTTTGCGTTACCGCGATGGTCGGCGACGGTTTTACGCGATCGAGTGTCTTTGACAGAAACGACATGGGCCATACCTTTGTGTGCTGTTAAGCCGTGCAAAGATGTCTTATTTGTTGGACGTCAGGCGCACAAGGCCGGTTGGGCCGCAAACACTTGGAAACGATCAGAAGGTTTCAGCATGGAAGATTTTCAAGACGGATCGTATTTTGGCAATGAAGCGGCAACGTTCGGTGACAGGGTGGTCGCTGCGCGCGAGGCCGTGGGATTGGGCCAGCAGGATCTCGCTAAGAAGCTGGGTGTGAAACTCAAGACGGTCCGGGGCTGGGAAGATGATCTGTCAGAGCCGCGCGCCAACAAGCTGCAGATGATGGCGGGGCTGATGAATGTCTCGATTGTCTGGCTTTTGACGGGGGAGGGGGACGGCCTGCCCGATCCTGAAGCCGAAGCGAATATGCCCGCCGATGTGAAAGAGCTTCTTTTGGAATTACGCCGCACGCGGGCCGAATTTGCACGGATGACAGATCATTTAGGTGGTTTGGAAAAACGCCTGAGCAAACTTCTGGCGACCGCATAATGGGCGAGACGCGCGAAATTCGCCTTAAGCGCCTGCGCCTACGATCTTGGCGACGCGGGATCAAGGAGATGGATCTGATCCTTGGTGGGTTCGCGAATGCAGGGCTGTCGGGATTGACCGACGCGGAACTCGAACTTTACGATCAGATGCTCGAAGAAAATGACCACGATTTATATCAATGGGCCTCAGGTCAGTCCGCGACACCCGCCGCCTACGATGATTTGATGCGTCGGATCGTGCGCGAAACAACGGCAATTTGAAAAAAACAACAGAAGCACACCCAACTTAACTCAATATTTGGGAATCTGGTGCCAATGTCCCGCCAAGAGCAGTGAATGGCGGAGAACACTTCATGAGTAAATACGAACGGATGGCCAACCCGTCAGCACGGGATTTTATGTCTGGTTATCTGGAGAGTTTGGCGTTGGTCGAACGGCTCCACCGCCTTTTGTTGGATGTAATCAAGGATGAGTTCGAAAGACTTGGTGTCCTTGATATCAACGCCGTTCAAGCGCTGCTCCTGTTCAATATCGGTGACAACGAAGTCACCGCGGGTGAGTTGAAGTCGCGTGGCTATTATCAGGGTTCCAACGTTTCTTATAATCTCAAGAAGCTGGTTGAGATGGGATATATGCATCATCAGCGGTGTGAGATTGACCGGCGATCGGTGCGGGTTCGCCTGACCGAAAAGGGCCGTGAAATCCGCGATCAGGTGTCCGATCTGTTCTCGCGTCATGCGGGCGGCCTTGAGGAAAAGGGTGTCATCGGGATGAACGGCATTGACGAGATCAACGCAGCACTCCGCCGGATGGAACGCTATTGGGCCGACCAGATCCGCTATATCTACTGATCTAATTCCCATCGGATATCGCTGGTGATCTGAGATTGACGAGTTTTCGAGCAGACTGTCTGTAAAGGCAGGTTACTGGGGGGCGACCGCATCGTTGGCAGAACCTGCCGCAGCGGTCGTCTTCTTTTTTGCAGCGGTTTCGTGTTCGGCGGTCTTGTTGCCGGCCTGTGTTCTGGCATAGGCGGTCTCGGCATCTGCCAATTGCCGTTGGACCAAACGCGCGCGCCAGAGGGACAGCGCGACAAGGATCACGACCAAAGCAATCGAGGCTGCATAGGAACTGAGAACAGTCCCGGCATACTTCCCCAGATCCGGCATGAGGCTAGACATCTCTGGGCGGCCTTAAATCTGAGATAAATGTCATGCGGTTTGCTCCCGACGTAACAGTGCCTTCAGACGCCGGGCCCTTATCTCTGTCCGCGTGCGCAACAGCACAAGTGCGAGAAACAACAGGACAAAGCCCGCGATGCTGACAAGCAGGGGGTGATAGAAAACGTCCGCCACATTCTTTTCCTTGTCCAAAGACAGGGACGCGCCCTGATGCAGACCTTGGTTCCAGAAGTTCACAGCATAGCGGCTGAGCAACGCAAAAACCGACCCAACAAGACAGAGGACAGAGGTCAGATCGGCTGCTGTATCCGGATCTTCGATCGCCTCCCATAAGGCCATGTAGCCGAGATAAAACAGAAAAAGGATCAGAAACGATGTCAGACGCGGATCCCATGCCCAATAGGTGCCCCAGAGCGGCTCCCCCCAAATAGCCCCTGTTGCCAGAGCTATTAGTGTCATCGTCACGCCAACGGGCGCTGCCGCCTTGGCCGCAAGGGCCGAGACATGGTGACGTCGAACAAGCCAGACCAGCGAGGCAACCAGCATCATCAGCCACGCGTTGATGGCCATCAGCGCTGACGGGACGTGCAGATAGATGATTTTAACGGTTGAGCCCTGACGGAAATCATCCGGCGTGAAGAAAAAGCCCCAGACCAATCCGACACACAGGCAGACCACTGCAGACACAGTGACATACGGAAGAAGCCAGCCCGACGTCTCCATGAATTTCTTGGGATTTGCGTATTTCCAAATCGACATGGCGAAAACCTAAGGGACCGCTACGCCGGGGGCAATGGGCTCAGACGTAAGACCACGGTCTTTTGTTCGCGACACCTTCTTCCGCCTAGCGCAGGTTGATGCGGACAGCCGCCGCCGTTGCAAAAGGCAGGATCGCCAGAGCGCCTGCGGTGATGCCGCCCAGAAACAAAAGCGGCGTTGCCGTTGCCAAACCGTCCGCCCCCCTGCGCACCACTTCTGCCCCGAAGATTAGGGTTGGGATATACAACGGCAGGACGAGAATGGACAACAGCAACCCGCCGCGTTTCAGGCCGACGGTCAACGCAGCGCCGAAGGCCCCGATCAGCGACAACGCAGGTGTCCCGATTGCCAGTGTCAGAACCAGCCAGAAAACTGCGCTGGTGGGCAGGCTCAGGAGCAATCCCAAAATCGGCGCCGCGAGTGTCAGCGGCAGCCCGGTCGTCAGCCAATGGGCGGCGGCTTTTGCCAAAGCCAGCGTTTCGAGCGGCAAGGGTGAAGTTGCCAAAAGATCCAGAGATCCGTCTTCGAAATCGAGCTGAAAAATCCGATCCAAAGACAAAAGACACGACAACAGGGCGCCCACCCAGAGGATGCCGGGCGCGATGCGGCTGAGCAGCTCTGACTGCGGGCCAACGCCAAATGGCACAAGAACCACGATGATCAGGAAAAATGCCAGCCCCAGACCGAAACCGCCGCCACCTTTAACAGCAAGGGCCAGATCACGCTGGAGAACTGGAATCACGACAGTGCCTCATCAAGAAACGGATCATGCTCCGTGCCATCCGCAGAGGCGGTGAACTGGCTGATGTCCAAGACGCGGGCCGTGTCGAGACCAAGATCGATATGGGTTGCGATCAGCGCCACACCACCGCCCGCCATATGCGCGCGCACCGCATCCGCAAACCGGCCGACGTTCTGCGCATCTAGGGACACCGTCGGTTCATCAAGACACCAGATCGGGCGGTTCGTCAAAGTAAGCCGGGCCAATGCCAGACGGCGTTTCTGACCAGCAGACAGGTACTGGGCAGGGCGGTCCACAAGATCGTGCAAACGAAACGCGTCCGCTGCCGGTGCGATGTCACCACTGCCGTAAACTCGCGCCCAGAACCGGAGATTTTCGCCCGCGGTCAATTGCGCCTTCAGCCCATCCGCGTGCGCGGCATAGGCTACATCATCTGTATCATGTGTCAGGGTGCCACCCGCGGGTGGTGTTAGACCTGCAAGGCAACGCAGCAGGGTGGTCTTTCCGGCCCCGTTTGGACCTCGGAGAATCAGGGCTTGGCCGTCTGGAACATCGAAATCCACGCCCTCCAGGATGCGCGTGCTCCCACGCTCACAGGCAAGATTTGAAACAGAAATCCCCATTTGACCCGCTTACCGCAAAGCACCTGAGCCGAAAAGGCGCAGTTATGACAAAATCAGTATGCAATTGCATACAATTATTGTCGCAGAAGGCGTTTCGGCCCTTGATCGGCCATGAACTATGGGGCATGACGCCTGCAATAGCCGAGATTCATATCCTGTATTTGGAGGGCCCTCATGCCAATCGTCGTCGGACAAGACACCTCAAAAACCCGCAAATCTCTGAAAGTTGGCGACAAAAGTTACGCCTACTATTCGATCAAGGCCGCCGAAGAGGCTGGCTTGGGCGACTTCTCCAAACTGCCTGCAGCGCTCAAGGTCGTGCTGGAAAACATGCTGCGCTTCGAAGACGGCAAGACGGTCTCAACCGATGACATTAAAGCTTTTTCCGAGTGGCAGGAGAACGGCGGTAAGAACCCACGCGAGATCGCATATCGCCCCGCTCGCGTGCTGATGCAGGACTTTACCGGCGTGCCCGCAGTGGTCGATCTGGCTGCGATGCGTGACGGTCTGGTGGCGCTTGGGGGCGACGCCGAAAAGATCAACCCACTGAACCCGGTCGACCTCGTCATCGACCACTCAGTCATGATTGACGAGTTTGGTAACCCCCGCGCATTCCAGATGAACGTGGACCGCGAGTATGAGCGCAATATGGAGCGCTATACCTTTCTGAAATGGGGTCAGTCTGCCTTCAACAATTTCCGCGTGGTCCCACCCGGAACTGGCATCTGTCACCAGGTAAACCTTGAGTACTTGGCGAAAACTGTTTGGTCGGACGAAGATCAGAATGGCGAGGTCGTTGCCTATCCTGATACGCTCGTGGGCACAGACAGCCATACGACGATGGTCAATGGTGCCGCTGTCCTTGGCTGGGGTGTCGGCGGGATCGAGGCTGAGGCGGCCATGCTGGGTCAGCCAATCTCGATGCTGATCCCTGAAGTTATCGGCTTCAAACTGACCGGCGCGATGATGGAAGGGACGACCGGGACCGATTTGGTTCTGAAGGTCGTCGAAATGCTGCGCGAGAAGGGTGTTGTCGGCAAATTCGTAGAGTTCTACGGCGAAGGTCTCGACACGTTGCCGCTCGCGGATCGTGCGACAATCGGCAACATGGCCCCGGAATACGGTGCGACGTGTGGGTTCTTCCCCATTGACGACGAAACGCTGCGCTATCTGACGACCACCGGTCGCGATCACGAGACGATTGCGCTGGTCGAAGCCTATGCAAAGGAAAATGGTTTCTGGCGTGACGCGGATTATGCGCCGACCTACACGGATACTCTTGAGTTGGATATGGGCACCATCGTGCCTGCGATTTCCGGCCCAAAACGGCCGCAAGACTATATCGCGCTCGATAAGGCGGCAGAGACGTTCCACGCCTATATCAAAGGCCAGCGACCAGAGCCTTCGGCAAATGCGAACGCCAAGCAGGACTGGACGGGCGAGGGCGGTCAGCCCGCACCACACAGTATTCCGGGTGATATCGGTCATCACAACGCTGCTGAAGTTGAAGGTGAAGATTACAAGCTGCATGACGGGTCCATCGTGATTGCGTCAATCACGTCCTGCACGAATACGTCGAATCCCTACGTTATGATCGGTGCGGGTCTGGTTGCACGGAAAGCCCGCGAAAAAGGGCTCAACCGCAAGCCATGGGTGAAGACATCGCTCGCACCCGGCTCGCAAGTGGTGTCCGCCTATCTGGAGGCGGCGGAATTGCAGGAAGACTTGGATGCTATTGGGTTCAACCTCGTGGGGTATGGCTGCACGACCTGCATTGGGAACTCTGGCCCGATTCAGAAGGAACTTTCGGACGCCATCAACAAAGGCGATCTGATTGCGACGTCAGTTTTGTCAGGCAACCGGAACTTCGAGGGTCGGATCAGCCCCGACGTGCGCGCGAACTACTTGGCGTCGCCTCCGCTGGTTGTGGCTTATGCGTTGGCAGGTGACATGAATGTCGACATTACGAAGGAGCCGCTGGGACAGGATCAGGATGGGAATGACGTCTTCCTGAAAGACATTTGGCCTTCCCAGAAAGAGATCGCGGAACTGGTCGAGCAGACCGTGACGCGCGAAGCCTTCCAGTCGAAATATGCCGATGTCTTCAAGGGCGATGACAAATGGCAAGGCGTGGAGACCACAGACAGTCTGACCTATGACTGGCCATCAACCTCGACCTACGTTCAAAACCCGCCCTACTTCCAAGACATGGGAAAAGAGGCCGGAACGATCTCGGACGTGAAAGACGCTAAAGTTCTGGCTGTTCTCGGCGATATGATCACGACGGACCACATCTCTCCAGCTGGGTCGTTCAAGGAGTCCACACCTGCGGGCAAGTATCTGACAGAGCGTCAGGTCGCGCCGCGCGAGTTCAACTCCTACGGGGCGCGGCGTGGCAATCACGAGGTGATGATGCGCGGCACATTCGCCAATATCCGCATCCGCAACGAGATGCTGGACGGTGTCGAAGGTGGCTACACGAAAGGCCCCGACGGTTCGCAAATGTCGATCTTCGACGCAGCGATGGCTTATCAAAAGGACAGCACACCGCTGGTCATCTTCGGGGGCGAGCAATACGGCGCCGGATCGTCACGAGACTGGGCGGCGAAAGGCACAGCGCTTCTGGGTGTGAAGGCCGTAATTGCCGAGAATTTTGAGCGTATCCATCGCTCCAACCTCGTGGGCATGGGCGTGATCCCGTTCGAATTTACGGGCGGAGATACCCGCAAGTCGTTGGGTTTGACCGGTGAAGAAACCGTTTCGATCTCCGGGCTGGAGGGTGATCTCAAGCCGTTGAGCGAAGTGCCTTGCACAATCACCATGGCGGATGGCAGCGTGAAAGAGATCACGCTGAAATGCCGGATCGATACGGCGATCGAGAAAGAGTATGTCGAGAATGGCGGTGTGCTGCACTATGTTTTGCGCAACCTCGCCAAGGCGGCTTGATCCTGTCACATTGAGCGGCTGACGCCGCCCTAGCTTTGAGCCCGCCCCTAGTCGGGGCGGGCAATTGCCGTCTCTTGTTGCGATTGGGAAATCTTGCAAACGCGCTTTGCGTTGAGGTTGTTGTGTACCTTCGGCGAGAGTATTTGAGCCAGAAAGAAGGGCCGTTTTGACAAGTCGGGCGCAGCGCTGTTTGATGGTGATATGAAGGGTTTTCCTGACCTCCCGCCGCTTTGGCTTTTGCTGTTTTTGGCACTCAACTGGGCGATTGCCAAAGCCATCCCCGGTAACCCCGGCAGCCGTTTTCTGGATACATTGAGTTGGGGTTTGATCGGGATAGGTCTTCTGCTTATCGGATGGTCGGCCTTGTGGTTCTGGCGGCGCAAAACGACGATTGAGCCACACCACACACCGGATGCGCTGATCGTCGAGGGACCCTACAAGGTTTCCCGCAACCCGATTTATCTTGCCTTTGTCATTATTCTAATCGGCGCGGTAATTGGTCGTGGGCAACCTTTGAACCTTGTCCTTGTTCCGTTCTTTTTTGGCGTTCTCAGCCGAAGGTTCGTGCTGCCGGAGGAAGCCGCGCTGCGTGCGGCTTTTGGGGATGAGGCCACGCTTTATTTTGAGCGCACACGGCGCTGGTTATGACAATTCATCGCAAAGGGTTGATTGGAAGCGGTTGCGCTGATGGCTTAGCTGTCGTCCAATGAGATGCCGGGGATATGAGTTATGCGTGCGATGAAGCGGGTTTTGGCAGCTGCCGTACTGGGCACTTCAATTGGATCTGGGATGGTTGGTGCAGCCATAGCTGATCCCGTATTGGTCGAATTGTTCACGTCACAAGGATGCTCTTCCTGTCCCCCTGCTGATGAGATTTTGGGTCAGTTGACGGACCGGGATGATGTCGTCGCCTTGTCGCTGCATGTGGACTATTGGGACTATCTTGGATGGAAAGACCCCTTTGCCTCGCCGGCTTTTTCGGAGCGCCAGCGCGCTTATGCGCGCGCGGCAGAGAAAACTATGATCTATACACCACAGATGGTCGTGGGAGGTCGAGATCACGTCGTTGGCACAAAGGCGATGAAGCTGGCCGCAGATATCCAGCGTCATGCGGAACTACCCGATCGGGTTCAGCTTGAGGTCGGGCGCACCGGAGACACACTCAAGATCAAGGCCGACATGCTGGTCGATATCAACAGCGACGTGATGGTTTATCTCGTCCGCTATGATCCGAAGAAGACGACAAAGATTATCAAGGGCGAGAACTCGGGCAAAACGCTTGACTACCACAATGTCGTCACTGACTGGACGGCGCTTGGGCGGTGGACGCCGAGCGCACCTTTGACTGAAGAGGTCAAGATCAGCGGCGACAACCCCGCGGTCGTGATCCTTCAGGAAGGCATGTCCGGTCCGATCCTGTCCGTGGCCCGGATTGACTGAGCCTTAGCCAGTGCGCTTTCGGATTTTGCGATCCGGTTTCCAGCGGCGGTGGATCCAGAACCATTGATCCATGTGCCGGCGCACCTGTTTTTCAAGTGAGGTGGTGAGTGCTTGAGTGATATCCTCTGCGCTTCCCTCCGGGATTGGGGCTTCGCAAACCACCTCGAAGTCCAATCCGTTGGGCTGTCTTATTCCGTAAATCGGGACCACCAAAGCGTTGTATTTTAGCGCAAGTTCGGCGGCCGAAAGCGCAGTGGGCGCGGGTTGCCCGAAGAAGTCCATCGGAACACCGTCGCGCATGTACTGGTCGATCAGGATGCCGACCATACCCCCATCCCTTAGAAACCGGATCAAGCCTGACAGCCCTTTCCGCCCGCGGGGGAACACCGGCGTTCCGATCTGCTCCATCGCGGCGACGTAATGCGGATTGAAATAGAGATTGTTCATTTCGCGGTAGAGACCGCCAACGCGAAAGCCGCGTGCGATCAGGGCGGCCCGCGGCACGTCGTAGTTTCCGAAATGTGCTGTCACCAGGAGGACCGGGCGGCCCTCGTCCCGTGCAGTCTCCAGAGTTGCGACGCCCGGACCGGTCAGCGGCGCATCAGAGAAGCGTGCCGTGAAGTCCGTGCCCGAATAGATCTCGATCAGGGTTCTACCCGCGTTGTTGGGGACTTGGCGCACAAGTCGGTCGACCTCCGCTTTGGGAAGATCGGGCATCACATGGGCCAGATTTTCACGAATGCGTTTGTCATAGCCCGCCAAGGGCGACACGATGCGCGAGACGATCCAGCCTGCGAGTGGGATGCGCCACCGATATGGTAGGGCCAAAGCCGCCGCAATGAGCGCGCGGATCACCAGATTGGAGGCGAACTCCGCAGGGCCTTTTCGGACGGAGGTGATGTTGCCAAGAGCCATGTGGTGTCATGCACTTTTTCGGGTTTCGCGACGCCACACATAAAGTCCGGCGGCCACGATCACAAGCGCGCCGATGAGCGTGGCGGTATCCGGCAAATCGCCGAATATCGTGATCTGGAAGATGACGGCCCAAAGAAACGAGCAGTAGAAAAATGGGGCGAGGATCCCGGCTTCGGTCAAGCTGAGCGCCCGGATCAGGAACAGCTGACCTGCCGCACCAAAGGCGCCGATGCCAATGAGGAACGGGATGTCGGATCGCTCAAGCGGCACCCATGTGAACGGCATCGCAACGGTCAGCACGACGGTCGCAAAAAGCGCTGAGTAGAAAAGCGACGTCCAGACATCCTCATCCGCGCCTACGAAACGAGTGGTGAGGGCGTAGCCTGCATAGCAAAGTGTTCCGATCAGCGGCAGGAAAGACCACGGCGTAAAGGCTTCGGTTCCGGGTCTTATGATGATGAGTGCGCCACACAGACCGATGAGCACGGCAATCAATCGAGCCGGGCCAAACCGTTCTCCAAGAAAAATAGCGCCGCCTAAGGTAAGCCAGAGCGGGGACAATTGTGAGATTGCGATGCTTTCCGCCAGATCCAATCGCAGGTAGGCCGCGAAAAAGAAAACAGAAGCAGCAAAGAGGAAAACCGACCGGACGGCTTGCAGTCGCGGATACTTCGTTTTCAGGACCTGCCGCGCGCGGGGGGTGATCAGGGCGGTGACGATCACCATTTGAACTGCGTAGCGCGCCCAGAGCGTTTGGGTGATGTGAACGCGGCTGGCCAAAAGCTTCGCCATCAGATCCATACCCGTGAACATCAGCCCGGCAAGAAGGAAGATGGCGATCCCGCGGGCCGTGGGGCTTTGGATCATGCGTTGCTCGCTCGCAAGAGGCTCATGCGGGGGATTTGGGAAGACCCACGCCAATCATGCTGTCACGGGTCACAAGTGCGGCGAGTGCGTCGCTGTCCATGCTGTCCGTCCCTTTAGGGCGCGCGGGCAGGACGATGTAGCGCATGTCGGCCGTACTGTCGTGAACCCGAAGCGTTGTGTTTTCCGGCAGATCAAGGCCGAACTCCGACAGAACTTTGCGGGGTTCTTTTACCGCCCGTGATCTATATTCCCGCGTTTTGTACCAATCCGGCGGAAGGCCAAGAAGGTTGCGCGGATAGCACGAGCAAAGCGTACAGACGATCAAGTTATGAGTGTCCTCGGTGTTTTCCACCGCGACAAGATGCATCGGACCGATGTCGAATCCCATCTCACGGGCAGCGTCAGAGCCGTTGGCCAGAAGCCGTGCCTTGAATTCCGGGTCGCTCCACGCACGCGCAACGACCCTAGCGCCATTGGCCGGGGTCCGGGCGTCCATTGCGTCGATCTGTGCGGACACTTCAGCGGCGCTGACCTCTCCTTTTTCGATCATAAGCTCGCGGACGGCGATTTCCATCGTCTGCCAATAGCTGAGCGGACCGTCATTGTCTTGGCGATAGGGGTGACCTGAGGGGGAAAGGTGGTCGTGGTGATCATGGGGCATGGCTCAGGCCTCCTCAAGCCAATGGGCATAAACCTCGGCGTCGAGCGTATCTTCGGGCCGTTCAGCGTCGCTGCCCCAGATTTCTGCCATTGAGAAACGCACGCGGTAGAGCTCACGCTTGGGGGCGGGCAGGGCGTATGCCCGTTGCTCCGGATTTTCGAACGGACCAAGTGCGCGTTCAATTATGCCGGTACGCCCGCGCAGGTAATTTGGTGTTCTGATATGTCCCGGCGGGGACCACGCGCGGATGCGTACACGGGTGCCAGGTGTAAGGTTCATTGCGCGGCTCCGTAGGTTTCGCCCCGCGCTTCGACCTCGGCCATTTTCGAGCCAAGTTCTTCCAGTGAATACACACCTGCTTCGATCAGGTTCTGGTTGATCGCAGCGATCCAGCGCTCGTAATAGGTCATCTTCTCGAACGCGTCTTCGCCCATATCTTCAAGGGCCCGGCGGAGGCCATCGACAGTAAAATGTCCCCGGGCGGCCCCGAGGATCATCAGCGCGTCCACACGCTTTTCCCAGAGGGCGAAATCATGGCTGTCCATCGGAATGGACCCTGCCGGATCACCTCCCATATCGTGCCAACGATGATCTGGTGTTTTGCTCATGGCGCCACGCTAGGGCGCGGGCTGACGCTGCGCAAGAGTGTCAATCTGGCTGCGCAGTTGCTCCAGCGGATAGCCCGCGTCCGTCAACGCCTTGATGATGTCGTCCGTCGGTTGCTTGCCTGCCTGCGCCAAGGCCCATAACACCGCGGACCGCGTACCGGACGCACAATAGGCGAGCACTTTGCCTGTCATCGCCTGCCCCTGCACTTCGATATGATCAAGCGTCATCTGGTTCATGGACACCGGGTTGTCGGTAAACCCCATGCCTGCGCCCACGACCGCATCGCGGATCACATCGGGTCGTTCGTCGGGCGCGCTCTCTCGTGGCGGTCTGTTGCAGATCACATGGGTGAAGCCAGCGTCCGCCAGCAGGGCAACGTCTGCGACGGTGATTTGCGGGGCAACGGCGAAATCGGGGCTGAGCGGGCGGATATCCATGGAAATCTGATACGACGGCTGGCGGGCAGGGTCCAGAGAGCTGCTGGGCGTCGCAAATGTTTCACAAAATTACATGTTGACGGCGGGGTTTCTCCGACGCGAGGCCGTTAACCTTTGTTTGTTTGCGTTTTCACCAACTGTCTATACTTTGGTCGTTGTGCGGATTTTCGCTCAATTTAGGGGTAACCCACACCAAGACCCATATTTCAGAAGTTAAATTGATTTAAATTAAAGTTCCGAGTTCCCATCTTTGTAACACTGATTTTGACCTTAGAGCCTGGGAGGACAGTAGAGTGACACAATCGCTTTTGGCACATGAACTGACAGAGATTCTTGAGAAGATGATGATGGACCCGGCCAACTTGGCAGGCAAAAGCCTGTATGGGACACCCGAGAAAGAGGGCGAGAAAGAACAGGCGACAAAGTACGCGTCGGATGACGAAGACTTTTTCGACAACATGCCCGTCTAGAAGCGATCCAAGACTGTTTTAATCTAGACTTTTTCCTGCGTGTATTTCCTCAACTCCGCCCGGGCGACCTGACGTCGGTGCACGGCGTCCGGTCCATCTGCAAGCCGTAGCGTCCGTAAATGGGCCCACTGTCGCGCAAGCGGCGTGTCCTGTGAAATACCCATCGCGCCAAACATCTGAACCGCCTGATCGGTGATCGCGAGAGCGATACGCGGCGCTTCCACCTTGATCTGGGAAATCCAGGGCGCAGCAGCGCGGGGATCACCCTGATCCATCATCCAAGCAGCCTTCAGGCAGAGCAGCCGCGCCTGTTCGATCTGCATCCGCGCGTCAGCGACATAATCATAGTTTGCCCCAAGTTGGGCCAGCGGTTTGCCGAAGGCCGTCCGCTGCAAGGACCGCTTACACATCAGTTCCAGCGCACGTTCTGCCATGCCGATGGCTCGCATGCAGTGGTGGATCCGGCCGGGGCCAAGTCTGCCCTGAGCAATTTCAAAACCACGACCTTCCCCCAGCAACATATTTTCTACGGGCACGCGCACATCTGCGAACTGGATATGCATATGGCCGTGGGGGGCTTCGTCGTCGCCGTAAACCTCCATCGCGCGCAGCTTTTCAATCCCGGGCGTCTCTGCATCAACGACGATCATCGAATGCTGGCTGTGGCGTGGCCCGTCTTCGGCAGTTCGCACCATGATGATATAGACCGCGCATCGAGGATCGCCCGCGCCGGTGGCCCACCACTTCTCGCCATTGAGTACATAGCTGTCCCCGTCGCGAATACACGAGAGCGAAATGTTTGTCGCATCGGACGACGCCACATCGGGTTCAGTCATGAGGTAGGCCGAGCGGATCTGACCTTCCATCAATGGGGTGAGCCATCTGGATTTCATTTTGTCGGTGCCGTAGCGTGTGAACACCTCCATGTTGCCGGTGTCGGGTGCGTTGCAGTTGAAAACCTCTGGCGCGAGATGAGCTTTGCCCATTTCCTCGGCCAGATAGGCGTACTCGACTGTTGTCAGTCCCGGACCACATTCTTCGGTCAACCAGAGGTTCCAAAGGCCTTGTGATCTCGCCTTGGACTTCAGCATTTCCAAAATCTCTGTCTGGCGCGGACTGAATTGCCATCGATCGCCGTTCGATACCTCGGAAAAGTATTCGTGTTCCACAGGTGCGATGTCGTCGCGCACCATCTGTGAAACCTGATCGCGCAAGGCCGCCGCTCTGTCGCTCAATCCCAGATCCATCATCGCAGCGTTCCTCTTTCATGGTTGCAACGAACTTCCGGTGCCGGTGGGTTCTTGTCAATCGGCGTGACTTGCCTAAACTCCGGCACCATGGGGGATTTTTCAGATATCACGGTCGAGACCATCGGGCCTTATCTTGCGCAGCACCTGCCCGAGATCGGTGCGCTTCAGGCTATTGAAAAGTTTTCCGACGGGCAGTCGAACCCGACCTACAAACTGACCTGCGGCAACGGTGTTTACGTGCTGCGGTCCAAGCCGCCCGGTATCCTGCTGAAATCCGCCCATCAGGTCGAGAGGGAATACCGCGTGATGGCGGCTTTGGCCGATACGCCCGTTCCTGTTCCGCACATGCTCCACCTAGTTACCGATAAAACCTCGCCCATCGGGCGGGCCTTCTTCGTGATGGGTTATCTTGAAGGGCGGATCTTTTTTGATCCGGCGCTTCCGGATTGCAGGACGGCTGAGCGGAGCGCGATTTATCTTGCGATGGCGAGGACCTTGGCAAAGCTTCATGAGGTCGACCCGGCGGCAGTTGGCCTGGCGGATTACGGTCGACCGGGAAATTATTTCCAGCGCCAGACCGAGCGCTGGACGGGCCAGTATGCGGCGTCCAGAGTTACCCAAAACGCTGCAATGGACGCGCTGTCAACGTGGCTGCTGGACAATATCCCGGCGGATGATGGGCAAGCGACACTCGTCCATGGCGACTACCGACTGGATAACATGATCTTCGCATCCGACAGGGCAGAGGTTCTGGCGGTGCTTGATTGGGAACTGTCGACGCTCGGTCATCCGTTCGCCGATCTGGCCTATCAATGCATGCAGTGGCAGTTGCCGAACCAAGGCGGAATGCGGGGGCTGGCGGGCGTCGATCGCGTTGCGCTCGGCATCCCAACCGAGGACACGTATATCGACCTCTACTGCGCCGAGCGGGGGATCGCCCGTCCGGATGGCTGGCCGTTCTACTTGGCCTTCAGCTATTTCCGGTTGGCCGCGATCCTTGAAGGTGTGGTGCGCCGCGCCCATGACGGCAATGCCTCAAATCCGCAGACAGCAAAAGCCTATGCCGCCGCCATTCCTATTCTAGCGGGACAAGCCATGGCCCTGATCAACGCATGACAGACAAAGTCACGCAAACCCGCATTGGGGCGCAGGCCGTCTTGCGCATCGACAACCCGCCAGTCAACACGTTGACCGCAGAGGTGCGGCGCGAACTGCTGGATGCGTTCGACGAAGCCGTCGCGGCGGCGGATGTTACGGCGATTGTTATTGCGGCGAGCGGGCAGACCTTTCCCGTCGGGCGCGATATCTACGATCTTGACCGCCCGGCCTCGCCCCCTGACTTGCGTCTTCTGTGCGAGCGCATCGAAGCGTCACCCAAGCCCGTGGTTGTCGCCCTTCACGGCACTGTTCTGGGCGGTGGATTGGAACTTGCAGTTGCAGCACACCACCGGATCGCGCGGGTCGGAACACAGCTTGGTTGCCCTGAAATTAGCCTCGGCCTTCCACCCTGCGCCGGTGGAACGCAGCGGATCCCTCGCCTGATCGGCGCGGACGGCGCGCTTGATCTGATGCTCTCCGGGCGGATGATTGATGCCGCGCAAGCACTCAAGCTGGGCCTTGTTGATGAAGTTACTGATCTGGACCTTGAGCAGGCAGCGATCGACTACGCCTCGGTCTGTGGGGTGCGGCGCACGTCCGACCAGCGCATCCGGATGGAGGATGGCGCGCATTTCCTTCAGTCGGTGGAAGCACACCGTGCCAAGAGTGGTAGTTTCGTCGCCGTCAAGATTGTCGATTGCGTCGAGGCCGCGCTGCTTTTGCCGATGGAAGCGGGCCTGACCCTTGAGGCGGAGGCCTTTGCCGAATGCGCGGCGTCCGACGTCGCGGTTGCCTTGCGTCATATTTTCTTTGCAGAGGAAGCTGCAGCACAGGTTGTCGCAAAAGACGTGCAGCCCGTGCGACATCTCGGGCTTGTAGGCGGTGCTGATGTTGCAATCCTTGCGCTGAACTCCGGTTTAACGGTCACGCTGGTGTCGCCCGACCGTGCCGAGGTGGAGGACGCACTGGATCATGTCGGCGCGCATTTTGAAGTGGCCGTCGCCAGCGGAATGCCGGAGGTTCAGGCCGTTAACGCCCTCTCGCGCCTTAGCTGCATGACCGAATTTGCCGCGTTGGCGGAATGTGATCTGGTCTTGGATCAGAGCGGCGACACCCCTGATCCTTGGTGGGAGCTGGACGGCGACCTGCCAGATGTACTTGCGCGAGAGAACATCTTTTCAATGCGCCTGCAATTTCCCGCGCGGGGCGCAAAGCTGGCAGAGATCACCACCCATTCGGATACTCAGCCGGAAACTGTCGCGAAGGTGATGCAAACTGGGCGGCAGATGGGGCGCGTTCCGCTCTGTGTAGACATGACAGAAGGAGGCTTGATCGAAACACTCGTCTCCCGGATGGAGGTGTTGATGGGACATCTGGCCCCCGTCGCGAGCAGTGACATTCTGAGTGCTGCGCTTAGCGATGTAGGGCTTCCCGCGGCGGCTTTCACAGTTCCAACCGCGCCGCTTGAGGATGAGCGCTTGCCCGTCGCCGCGGTGCGCGAACGACTGGAATGCTGGCTGATCAACGAAGCCGCCTACCTGATCAGTGCCGGTGCCGTCACGCAGCCCACCGATGTTGATGTCGCACTTGTTCATGGTCTGGGGTATGCCCGCACCCGCGGTGGGCCGATCCTGCAAGCCGATCGCATTACCCCGTTCGAGGTCGTCCAGCGTATAAAGCGGTTTGCCTTGGAAGATGGCAGCCATTGGCATGCCGCAGACCTGCTTCAAAGGCTGGCAAATGAACGTCAAAAATTCCGCGATCTGAAAAAGACATAGACCTTGCAAAGCCGGTTCAGCCTTGCGAGAGTTTCATTTATCGGTTGCGAATACGTATTCACACCCCAAAAACGCCCTTGAAATGAGGCGCATAGTTTTCCGGTCAGCTTGGCCGAGTACTCAGGGAGACGATCAAATGAAACATCTCAGGACCGCTTTCTTGTCGGCCACGGCTGTGGCGACATTGAGCACAACCGCTTTCGCCGAGGCCCATGCCACATGCGATATCGCCGAGGGCCGTGTGTCCATCGTGGGCAACGAATTCCCTGCGATCCAGACGATCGGCAAAGGCGCACAGGCTTGTGCGAACGACGCCGTCGAGATCAAAACAAATCTCACCGCAGACCATCAGAAGATCAACGTTGCGGGCATGACGGGGAACCCAGCGGAATATACTTCGGCGATCGTGGCGAACTCTTCCATCGTGGCGCTGATGAACGAAGATGTGATCCGGCCACTGGATGATCTGGTGGCAGAGTATGGGCAGGACTTACGGCCAAACCAGCTTGTCACAGTCGGCGGCAAGGTCATGGCGGTCGCGTTCATGGCGAATGCACAGCATCTTGTCTATCGCTCCGATATTTTGGAACAGATCGGTGTCGACGCACCAACGTCCTACGAAGAGATGCTGGAAGCGGCCAAGATGATCCGCGATCAGGGTATCCTCGAAAATCCAATTGGCGGGCCGTACAAAGCCGGTTGGAATCTCGCGCAGGAATTCAACAACATGTATATCGGCTATGGTGGCCAGTTCTTCAAAGACGGCTCTGCCGAAGTTTCTGTCAATAACGAGCAAGGTGTCGCCGCGCTTGAGATGATGAAGGCGCTCTCTGAATACATGAACCCGGATTTTCTGACCCATGACAGCAACCTGACATCGGCTGAATGGAAGGCCGGGAACGTTGCGATGATGCATATGTGGGGCAGCCGCGTGGAACCGCTGCGCGAGACGGAAGGGTCTAATGCGGACGTTTCCGAGAACACAGCGATTGCGGGTCCTCTGACCGTTGGTGGCGGCTCTGTACCGGCCACAACGCTCTGGTGGGACGGCTGGACCGTCGCCAAGAACATTTCTGACACGGACGCGGAAGCCACATTCAAAGCGCTGAAGGCAGCGATCGATCCGTCGATCCTTAGTGACGAAGAGGTGTCACGCCAAGCGGTCTGGTTGCTTGAAGGCTACGAGCCAACACCAGCGGCTGAAGGCGTATTCGCTGCAGCCTCCGCCGATGCCGTGCCATATCCGATGCTCCCCTATCAGGGTCTTCTTCACACGGCGCTGGGTGCCGAGTTGTCGGACTTCATGCAAGGCAAGGAAACCGCTGAGCAGGCACTGGCGGATGTCGAAGCGGCCTACACCGCTGCGGCAAAGGAAGCGGGCTACCTGCAGTAAGCAGACACGGGGAAGGGGGCGGGTGCCCCCTTTCTTCTTTTCTCCATAGTCTGGATGCATCGCGATGAAGCACCGCACGTTCTTCTGGTTTTTCCTGCCCAGCGGGCTGGCGATGTTTCTCTTTATCTTTTTACCGATCATCTCGGTTGTCAGCCAATCCGTTCACACGCCCCATGATGCTGTTCTGATCACGGTCGAAAATTGTGGGCCCTTTGGCTGCAAGGAAGAAACCACCGTCGACAACGAGGCCACGGAAGCCCTGCGCGCAGCACAGCCCTTGGGCAAGTTCGTGGGCCTTCAGATCTATCTTGATCGAGGTCATCTGGCCGTCAACGAGGTTGCCGCTGCGTGGCGCAATGCCGACAGCATGGGCGCGTTTTTCGACCGGGTCGGTAATCTTCCTTTCTACCGCGCGATGGCTTTCACGCTGACCTACACGCTCACGGTCACGCCCCTTCTGATCATTCTGGGTTTCATGATCGCGTTAGGGGTGAACGTCTTGAATAAGAAGATCAAAGGTCTCGTAATCTTCTTTTCGCTTCTACCGATGATCGTGACGCCATTGATCGGCTCTTTGATCCTGTTCTGGATGATCGACAGTCGCGGGGTGGTGGGCTCTGCAATCCAGTGGATGATGAATGATCCGACCTTGTCCCTCAAAGCCTCCACCGGGCTGACATGGATTACGTTGATTGTTTATGGCGTCTGGCACTCTGCGCCATTCGCCTTTGTCGTGTTCTATGCGGGGTTACAGACCTTGCCGCAGGATACGCTTGAGTCCGCCGTGATCGACGGCGCGAGCCGCTGGCAACAAACCCGCTACGTGGTGATCCCCCACCTGATGCCGCTAGTGACATTCGTGGCGCTGATCCAATTGATGGACAATTTCAGGGTGTTTGAGCCCATCGTGGGCTTCAATGCTGAGGCGCACGCCACCTCGCTCAGTTGGATCATTTTCAATGATCTGAGCGGTGAGACCCGGCTTTTGTCGTCTGCGGCTACCACCTCGGTGCTGACCATTTTGGGCGTGGCAATCCTGCTGTCGCCGGTGCTTGTGCGCACGTGGCGCGACTTCAACGGAAAGGCCTGAGCGATGTCCTCAACCGCCCGTCGTATGCCCACAAGCCTACGTATTCTGACCACTGGTTTCATTGCGATCTGGCTTGTCCTTGCGGCGTTTCCATTCCTCTGGACCCTGTGGGGGTCGTTCAAGGTTGAGCTTGATTTCTTCTCGATCTCGGACTGGACCGACGCGCTGACCGGGCCGCGCACCGAAGCGATCTATGACAGACCGTTTACTGGTGCCGGCTATGAAGGCGCGTGGGTCCAAGAAGAGTTCTGGCGTGCGGTTCTCAACACATCGATTGTGTGCTTTTTCGTTGTGTGTACATCGCTGACCTTCGGCACGCTTGGGGGCTACGCGCTCTCTCGGTCGGGTTACCGCTACACCTTCTGGCTTTTGATCGCCGCACTGATCTTCCGCGCGATGCCGCCGATCACTCTGGTTTCAGGCTACCTGCAACCGTTCTTCGCCTGGAACCTTTGGGGGATACTACCGACCACAATTATCGTGCTGGTGGCCATCAACCAGCCATTCACCCTGTGGATGCTGCATTCGTTCTTCATGAAGATCCCGAAGGATCTGGACGAGAGCGCCAAGGTTGATGGCTGTACGCAGTTTCAGGCGTTTCGGTACGTAATCATTCCGGTGATGTGGCCGGGGGTGATCACAACTGGTTTGTTTTCGTTTCTTTTAGCCTATAACGACTTCGCCGTCACCGCGATGCTGCTGTCGAAAGAAAACCAGACGATGGTCCCAAAGATCGCCAGCTTCCTTGGCACCACGCAGGTCGAAGGGAATGTGATGTTCGCCGTGGCGGCCGTTGTGTCTGCCACCGCACCGCTTTTCGTGTTGGTGCTGTTCTTCCAACGTCAAATCGTCAGCGGCCTGACCGCCGGCGCTGTGAAAGGCTGATCCAATGGCCGAGATCGTACTCAAAAACGTCAACAAGCGCTGGGGTAATTTTGTCGGTGTGAAGGACTTCGATCTGACCATTCCAGATCGGGAGTTTCTGGTGCTGCTCGGCCCTTCGGGTTGCGGCAAGACGACCACGATGCGAATGATCGCAGGGCTGGAGGACCCCACCGAAGGCGAGATCTGGATCGGGGACCGGATGGTCAACAACGTTGATCCAAAAGACCGCGATATCTCCATGGTGTTCCAGTCCTACGGGCTCTACCCGAACATGAATGTCTATGAGAATATCCGCTTTCCATTGAAGGTTCGCAAAGTGCCTGAGGCCGAGCACAAGGAACGTGTGATGCGCGCCTCCGCCATGGTGGAACTGGACGATTTCCTGCACCGCAAACCGGCGGCCTTGTCGGGTGGACAACGTCAGCGCGTCGCCTTGGCGCGCGCCATTGTTCGTGAGCCGAATGTCTTTCTCATGGACGAGCCGTTGTCCAATCTGGACGCGAAATTGCGGGTGTCGACCCGCGCGCAGATCAAGAACCTGAGCCATGAGTTGAAGGTCACGACGATCTACGTCACCCATGACCAGATCGAAGCTATGACACTGGCTGACCGTGTTGTGGTGATGGAAAAAGGTATCGTGCAACAGGTCGGCACGCCCACAGATATCTACGACAACCCGGCCAACACCTTTGTGGCCAGCTTTATCGGAAATCCCGCCATGAACCTGATGGAAGGGGAACTGAAAGACGGTGTGTTCACCGGTAAGAACGTCACCATCCCGGGCCTGACCGGTTCGAACGGCCCTGTGACGCTCGGCTTTCGGGCAGAAGACGCATCGATTGCCACCAGCACGGGCCAAATCGACGCCCCGGTCTATTCCATGGAGCTTCTGGGCGATGCGACGATGGTCACCGTCAAGGCAGGTGGCGCGCTGGTCGCGGTGAAGGCCGATAAAGAGTATCGCTCCGAAATTGGTGCGCCCGTTTCAATTGCCGTGCCCGCCGAAATATGCCACCTTTTTGATGTCGCAACCGGTCAACGCCTGACCTGATCTATTTGACGCGACTGTTTTTTAACCAGTGATTGTCGGGGCGGCTTAGGTCTGTCTCGAGACAAAGGAGTTGTGAGTATGCTTTTGATTGGCGGCGAATTTAAGGACATTTTGACAGGCGATTTTGGCGATGACGTTCTAATCGGTCTAGCAGGTGATGACCGGCTTTTGGGTCGTGGCGGGCGCGACACATTGATGGGCGGAAAAGGCAACGACGCGCTATTTGGTGAAGACGGCGATGACGCACTTTGGGGCGAGGCCGGCGATGATCGTATGTGGGGTGGTTCTGGAAACGATGAGCTCAACGGCGGCAGCGGTAACGACTACCTTGATGGCGGTAAAGGGGACGACAAGATCACGGCTGGCGTCGGTGACGATGAAGTTGTCGGCGGGGAAGGTATGGATACGCTGCAGCTTTCCGTGTTGAATGGCTACGGCTACACCGTCGATTTGGAGGCCGGGACCGGATCTCACATCAAGAATGTAACCTATGGTCCATCAGGCAGCATTGTGGTCGGGCCAGGATGGCATTTTGAGGATACCATTCCCAACTACACGTATGACACCCTGACAGTCAGTGAGATCGAGAATATCGAGGGCACGGACTACAATGATATTCTGCTCGGTGACAGTGGCTCGAATTTCATTTACAGCGGCGACGGGGATGATGTGATCGACGGAAGGGACGGCGACGATTATCTGCAGTCTTTTAGCGGGACGAACACGATGATCGGGGGTGCTGGTGATGACACGCTCTATATCGCCAATGGCGCGCGGGCCGAAATGACGGGCGGTGAAGGTGCGGATGAATTTGAATTTATTCTAATTGAGTCCGGTGACGGGGGGCAAGTTGGGATTATAACTGATTTCTCTTCCGCAGAGGGCGATAGGATTACAATCCTCGGAAACGACCGGCTCTACTTTCAGGAGGATGATATGGTGACGCCCGGTGGCGGACACGAGGTTCGACTGATCCAGCAAGAGGGGTCAGGCAGAGCACGCGTCGAGATTGAGGGCAACGGTTTCAGTTCTGGCGATTGGTGGATCGACGTCATTCTTGCCAATCCCGGTGAAATCTTGACCACCGACGATTTCTTCATCTTCTGATCAGCGCTTTTCATGTTTTCCCGGTGATGCGCGCGCGCTAGTCTCCCCCGGCTGAGTGTCGGGAGAGGCCCATGTACGATCTTGCCATCCTTTGGGATTGGTTCGCCTTCGCGGTGCGCTGGCTGCACGTCATCACGGCCATCGCGTGGATCGGCTCGTCCTTCTATTTCATCGCGCTGGATCTCGGCCTGAACCGCAACATCTCCGGCCCTGCCGACGGGGAAGAATGGCAAGTCCACGGAGGCGGGTTCTACCATATCCAGAAATATCTGGTGGCCCCCGCCGAGATGCCAGAGCACCTGACGTGGTTCAAATGGGAGAGCTATTCGACCTGGCTTTCGGGCTTTGCGATGCTGGCAGTAGTTTATTGGGCCGGGGCGGAATTCTATCTGATAGACCCTAACGTGGCAGACCTGTCCCTGTGGCAGGCCATTGCGATTTCGGCGGGGTCTCTGGCCGTTGGCTGGCTGATCTATGATGCACTCTGCAAGTCATCATTGGGCAATCAGCCGACAGTTTTGATGCTGTTGCTTTTTGCACTTTTGATCGCAATGTCATGGGGCTACACGCAGATCTTCACGGGCCGTGCAGCTCTTCTGCATTTAGGCGCGTTTACCGCGACGATCATGACGGCCAACGTCTTCTTCATCATCATGCCAAACCAGCGGATCGTGGTCGCCGACTTGAAAGCAGGGCGCAAGCCTGATCCGAAATACGGCAAAATCGCCAAGCTACGCTCGACGCATAACAACTATCTGACGCTTCCGGTGATCTTCCTCATGCTGTCAAACCACTACCCTTTGGCGTTCGCGACGGAATATAACTGGATCATCGCGTCGCTCGTTTTTCTGATGGGCGTTACGATCCGCCATTACTTCAATTCCATGCATGCGCGCCAAGGCCGTCCGGACTGGACATGGGCGCTCACGGTGATCCTGTTCATCGGCATCGCATGGCTCAGCACCGCCGGGTTTTCGGAAGATGAAGAGGCAATGGGACCCGCCGCGCAAGCCTTCGCAGAGGCTGAGCAGTTCGCGGAGGTCCAGGATATCGTGCTTGGCCGGTGTTCTATGTGCCACGCGAAGGAACCGGTGTGGGCGGGTATCCGGTGGGCACCAAAGGGGGTTCATCTGGAAACCCCGCCGCAGATCGCGGGCGCTGCGCGGCAGATTTATCTACAGTCGGGGGTAAGCCACGCGATGCCCCCTGCAAACCTCAGCTATATGGAGCCGGAGGAACGCGCCCTGATCCGCGCTTGGTACCAAGCTGCCGCGCCTTTGCGGCTGGCGCTGGACTAGACGCTCTGGCCACGCGGCGCGCGCAAAACACTCCGCAGGAAGGCCGCAATAAAGAGCAGGGTCATCACCATTACGATGGTTGGGGCGGGGGCGCTATCGATGAAGAAGCTGGCGTAAACTCCTGCAAAGGAAGAAAAAATCGTGACGCCAACTGCTGTCACCAGCATGATCCCAAAGCGTCGTGTGATCAGGAATGCGATGGCGCCCGGTCCGACCAGAAAAGCGATAGCAAGGATGATGCCGACCGCTTTCAGTGCGGCCACCACCGTCAATGACACCGCAGCCAGAAGCCCGAAATGAAGCCACCGGACATTCAAACCCGTGGCGCGCGCTTGCTGTTCATCAAACGCGTGAAGCAACAGGTCACGCCAGAAGAAGACCAGGCCAAGTGCCGTCAATACGGCGATGATCCCCGTGGTCCAGAGATCGACAGGACCAACGCCCAGCATGTTGCCGAAAAGGATATGATCGAGATGCACATCGCTTTCGATCTTGGTGTAAAGCACGATGCCCAAGCCGAACATGCCGGAGAACACGACACCCATTACCGTGTCGCGTTTTACTCGCGTGTTCTCGTCGATCCACCCGGTGAGCAGCGCGCAGATCATGCCCGCGAAGAACGCCCCGAAAATCAACGGCAGCCCGGCGATGTAGGCAAGAACCACGCCCGGCAGCACCGCGTGGGAGATCGCGTCGCCCATCAGCGACCACCCTTTGAGCACCAGAAAGCACGACAAAAGCGCCGAGGGGACCGCGAGCAGGCAGGTGATCAGAAACGCGTTTTGCATGAATGGGAACTGAAATGGCAGAAACATCTCATCCATGGTGAAGCGCCTTCGCGGCACGTGCGCGGGCTGCCCGCATGCCGTGTTTCGGGGCAAAAAAGAACGCCGTGAGGAAGACACTTGTCTGGAGACATACGATGACACCACCCGTCGCACCGTCGAGGAAATAGCTGATATAGGCGCCCAGAAAAGAGGTCATGGCACCGATGAAAACGGCAATGACCAGCAGGCGCTGGAAGCGGTCGGTCAGCAGATATGCCGTGGCGCCAGGGGTCACGACCATCGCGATCACAAGAAACGCGCCCACAGTCTGTAAGGCCGCGACGGTTGATGCGCTCAGCAATGTGAAAAACAGGATTTTCAGCAGATCAGGTCTGAGACCGATGGACCGGGCGTGGCTTTCATCGAAGAACGTCACCATCAGATCTTTCCACTTTAGCAGCAGGATCGTGAGAGACACCAGCCCGATCAGCGCCAATTGCAGAATGTCAGACGGAGAGATCGCCAAAATATTGCCAAGGATGATCGTCTGAATGTTCACCGATGTGGGTGACAGCGAGACCATAAAGAGGCCCAGCCCGAAGAAGCTGGTGAAGATCAAACCGATGATGGCGTCCTCTTTCAGCCCGGTCCTTTGGTTCAGAAACAGCATCGCGCCCCCGGCCAACCCGCCTGCAAAAAAAGCGCCAAGCGCAAAAGGCAGGCCCAGCATGTAGGCCCCTGCGACGCCCGGAACGATGGAATGAGACAAGGCATCCCCGATCAGGGACCAGCCCTTCAGCATCAGGTAGCAGGATAGAAACGCGCAGACCGACCCGACTAGCGCCGATACCCACATGGCGTTGAGCATGTAGGTGTAGGTGAAGGGCTCCCATAGGGCGCTCATTTTTCTTTATCCTCATAAATGACGAAGGGGCGTTCATCGTCCGAGATGACTGTCAGTTCACGTCCATCATCATCGTCATGCAACTCGTCCCCGCCCATTACGAAGTGCCGCAGAACGCCACCGAAGGCCAGTTCGAGGTTCTTGCGGGTGAAGATTTCTTCGGTTGGCCCGTAGGCCAGAACTGTGCCTTTAATCAGGATGGTGCGGTCGCAAAACTCAGGCACGGACCCGAGGTTGTGTGTGGAGACCAGCATCACCCTGCCTTCGTCTCGCATATCGCGAAGCAGGGCGATAATCTCATCCTCCGTCTGTACGTCGACACCGGTGAATGGCTCATCCAGAAGGATCACTCGGCTGTCCTGCGCCAAGGCGCGCGCAAGAAAGACGCGCTTTTTCTGTCCGCCGGACAGTTCCCCAATTTGCCGGTGTCGGTAAGGATCCATCCCAACCCGTTTAAGCGCGAATTCGACCGCCTTGTGGTCGGCTGCGCGGGGAATGCGCAGGAAGCCCATATGCCCGTAGCGGCCCATCATTACGACGTCTTCGACCAGAACCGGGAATGACCAATCCACCTCCTCGGCCTGGGGCACATAGGCGACCGTGTTGGCGCGCAGGGCGTCCCTGACAGTGCCACCAAGGATGCTGATATCGCCGGAAGCTGCTGGAATAAAGCCCATCAAGGCTTTGAAAAGTGTGGATTTTCCGGATCCGTTCACCCCCACCAACGCGGCAATCGTCCCGGTGGGGAGTTCGAAGCTTGCATCGCGTAAGGCGGTGTGACCGTTTCGATAGGTAACCGTGATGTTTCGGGCCGAAATCCCTGTGGGGGCCTGATCGAAACTCACTCGCTCAACCCGTTCACGATCGTCTCACTCGTCACCCGAAGCAGGTCGAGATAAGTCGGCACCGGGCCATCAGGGCCGCTGAGGCTGTCCACGTAGAGCACGCCGCCGTAGCGCGCACCGGTCTCTCGTGCGATCTGCTCTGCCGGTGCCGCAGACACAGTGCTTTCGGAAAAGATCACGGGGATATCGTTGGCCCGTACGGTGTCAATTACAGTGCGCACCTGCTTTGGTGTGCCTTGTGCGTCGGCGTTAATGGGCCAGAGGTAGAGCTCTTTCAGATTGAAATCTCGGGCCAGGTAGGAAAAGGCCCCTTCAGACGTCACCAGCCAGCGGCGATCTTCCGGAATTGTGTTCAACGCTTCGCGAAGCGGCGCGATAGTCTCAATGATCTCCTGTTTGTAGTTCTCGCCATTCGACTGATAAATCGCTGCGTTTTCGGGGTCATGCTCGGCAAATGCTGCAACGATATTATCCACGTAAATCAGCGCACTATCGAGCGACATCCATGCATGCGGATTGGGTTTGCCTTCATAGGGTCCCTGCGAGATGCCCATAGGCTCTACCCCGTCGGTCACGACCGCAGAGGGGACGTCGCGGAGATTGCGAAAAAACTGTTCGAACCACAGTTCCAAATTGAGACCGTTCCATAGCACCAAATCGGCATCTTGCGCGCGCAGGATATCGCGGGGCGTGGGTTCGTAATTGTGGATCTCGGCGCCCGGCTTGGTGATGCTCTCAACCACCGCCACATCGCCTGCCACGTTGCGTGCCATATCTGCGATCACTGTGAACGTCGTGACTGCCTTAAAGCGGTCCTGTGCAGCGGCTGGCATCGCAAGTGTGAGGACTAACAGACAAAAGACAAATGTGCTGCGCATGGAGAGTGGTCCTTTAGCGAATGCTATAGAATAGTTCTAAGTTGCAATATGCGAATGGCTTGCAACAAGTCAAGCTAGTTGCGAATTATTCTCAATAATGTGTTGGTGGAACGTAATGTACTTCCGCCAGTTGAAGCGCTAGTTTTTTGAGCGAGGACTTGGGGGTGTATATGCAGTATGTTTTTGAGCCGCCGGTGCAGCCGAGCGTTGCAGTGCGCGGACAGGTGGCCCGGTTTCCCGTACGCCGCATTTTTTGTGTCGGGCGAAACTATGCCGCACATATCCGGGAGATGGGCAATGATGAGCGTGATCCGCCGTTCTATTTCACCAAGCCCAATGACGCGATTGCCGAGAGCGAATCGACACTGCCCTACCCACCTGAGACCCAAGATCTGCATCACGAGGTGGAGCTTGTTTTGGCCCTCGGAGGAGGCGGTGAAAATCTGAACGTGGCGCAAGCCCGGGAGCGGATATGGGGCGCGTGTGTCGGGATCGACCTGACGCGCCGCGATTTGCAGACCGAAGCGAAGTCCGCCGGGCACCCTTGGGATATGGCCAAGGGGTTCGACAACTCTGCACCGTTGGGCGCGATTGTTCCTTTATCGGAAATCGACACATTGGATCGCGGGCCGATCTGGCTCGAGGTCAATGGCGAGCCGCGGCAGGATGGGGATCTGTCCGAGATGATCTGGAGTGTGGAGGAATGCGTGGCTCACCTGTCAAAGTTCGTGACCCTACAGCCGGGCGATCTGATCATGACGGGAACACCATCGGGCGTCGGACCTGTCGGAATGGGGGACAAGCTGGTCGCGGGTATCGGCGATTTGCCAGAAGTCGATATTACGCTCGCCGCGCAAGCTTCTGCATAAAAAGGAAAATCCGGGGGTCTTCACCCCCGGATCCTGCTGGAAACCGCCAACCAAATGTCAAAGCAGTCGGGTGGCTTCCATCATTTTGGCCACACTATCGATCACGACGCCATCGGGTTTGACGCCGTCATTCGGGTGCCAGTCGCCGGGGCGGGCGGTGGCGTTCCAATAGCTCTGGGGATCATTGGCTATCAGACCCATCAATGTGTCAGCCACGATCCGACTGCCGAGCGGGCCAAGCTGACCATTCTTGCCCAACTCCTCGGCTTCTTTGAGGATGTAGAACCACAAGGGTGTGTGCTCTACGAAGTTGCCGGTTCGGATCGCATCTCCGGTTGTGCCGGAGGTTAACTGCGCTTCACTCAACTCTGGGAGGGAGATGCTGTATGTGTCACGCAATTTCTGAAGGCAGGCCTGCGCAGAGGGCAGGTTCAGCCTGAGACCGCGCCGCAAATTGCGGCTGGCGAGATGTGCCATGCGGCCATTGATGCCTGGATTTTCGTTAACCATCGCGCCGAGGGGGATGGCGATGTTCGTATCGATGCGCCGCGCCGACCTGTCAGGCGCGTCAGCCGTGGGCGGATGGACAAACCGGTCCCACTCGATAGGCCAGTGATCTGGCAGGCTGGGGGCGCCGCGCATGCCACCGTTGCCCGTGAACTGAAAGAGCAAGGGAAAGTCGGCCTGATCAAGGACGGGATCACCGTGGGGGCGACCGAAGAACCTGTTCCAGTCGTAAGCATCGCGCACCATGGTGTGACCAAATCGGAAACCCGCTACGGAAAACTCCAGCGGCAGCGGCAGCAGCGATGGGTCACTGGGCCGGTTCTTGTCGAGGAAGTCATTATAGACGCGGGGCCCAGCCTCCATCACATCGACCAATGTATCGGCGTCACAGATCGCCGGAAGATACGCATTCGCGACAAGCCATTGGTAGTGCCAGCTTGTCATTTTCCGCCCCCAGTTGAACAGGGCGTCGGCGTCGCCATTGGGCGCGTCGGGATGCTCATGAGCGTGATCAATGATCCGGTTGTGCAGGCGGATGACGGCAAGGTGGAACTGAGCCACCGCAAGGTTCTCATCGTTTCGCATGTCGCCGATGATCGCCCGCTGCAAATTGAGACTGTCATCTTCCTTGATGAACATTTTACGCAGATCATCGGGCAGGGCGCGCAAATCGGCCTCGGACAGCGGTGAGCCGTTGCCCTCGATCAGTCGACTGACACGCAGAAGGTCGCGCGCTTCATCGTCGGGATCCGCCGGAAAAGGAACTGTGCCGATGGGGCCAGGGCTGACCTTGCCTGCCCACAACTTGGAACGATCCGCAGGAAATCGCAGCGCTTCATCCAGCTTCTTGGCAAGCGGGCCTTGAACAGGACCACCCCCATGAACGCTGTCGAGGTTAAGCGTGCCAGCCCGCAGATTCTGAAGCTTCTTGCTGACCTCACCGCGTGCAACGGGTGTCACAACCTGCGTGTCGATGATTGAGAAGCCGGTCTCGCGATCCGTGTTCGCCGTGATGTCATGGTCGATGAACTGACCGAAATACGTAAAAACGGGAGGAATCGAAGAGTTTTCGATCTCGTCCTGAGGTGCTTGAACCATCGCATCTGCCAAGTCGTCCAGATGCCGGGTGGTGTCTGCGCTGACAGGGATGCCGTCGCCGTCCGGAAAGAAGTACGCAAACCGGCCAAATTCCGGTTCGGTAGGATAGTCTTCGGGGCAGGAGTACCCGCAGGCATAGGAGACTGACATTCCCTTGCCTGCGGGGTAGGTATGTGCGTCCCCGTCGGGGACGGCTGTGGTGCCATGACCAGGTAAAAGTAACATCTGAAATCTTTCTCGTTAAAACAATCACGTGCTACAAAAGTGGACTTCAAAAGGTGATCTTTACAAAAACGCTGCCAGAAAACTAAAACAAGGCAACTCGTTACTACAGTTACTAAGATACCGGATTTGTTGAAAAAATCGATATCGTTAACGTGAAATTACCGTCAAAAAGACACCAATTTGACAGGAAAAATTGACGTCAGGGCAAGAAATGAAAAACCCGGCGCGATGGCCGGGTTTTTCAGAGGGTCTTTTGCGAATCCGAGGGTCTTCGTGACGTGTCTCAAGAGCCGTAATCGACCCGCTTCAATCTGTCATCAGTCAGCGCCTCAAAGCGTCCGTCGCCTGACTTCCAAGGGGCAACGCCACCTTCATACGGCCTGTTTGGCGTTGCCTCCGCCGCAGCCGCAGCGGCCAGCATGTTGGCCTGACTTCCCAAGGTCGACATCGGGTTGCGTTGGACATGCCATGTTGCAAGATCCCGCGCGACCCATCTGGTTCCGAAAGCAGTCGCAAAGCTGGTGCCTTGCATGATGACCGCCGATGACGACCTCGCACCTGCCGCCATCTGGCCCGTATGAGCTGGACTGTCATCCGCAGGGAATGATGCGGTGGGCGAAGTTCTGTTGGTCGCGTTGGCTCCGGGTTTGCCAGTCGAGGAATAGGGGGCTGGCCGTCCGTCAGTTTTGCGATGACCCGCAACGACGATGGCCTGTTCGAACGTCGCAATCGCGTTCAGGGTACCTTTCCGTTGGACTGGTCCAAACGCGCCCGCAGGCTCCAGATCGGTGGGCCCGCCGGGGCCCACTGGAAACGCATAGGTGTCGCGTAGCGATCCGTCGTGCTCCATCCGTTCGTAATGCGGATGATCGAAGTTCGACAATAACCCGGTCGTGGAACTGGGCCGGGGCGATTGATCCGATTGAACGTAACAGAAAGCCGATTGATCACCGGGCCAATGAGCCGCCTTGCGCACCCGGATGGTCCAAAGTCCCGCAGGAGCCGCTATCGCAGGACCGGTGTAGCGGAGTGATGGTGCCCCGCAGATGACGTATCTGACTCGCCAAACCGGAACGGGTCCGCCGGGTCGCTGCTGCGTGTTGCCTTCCAGCCGACAATAGATGCGGCAATAGTCCGAGAAGGGCAGAAAGCTGTCGGGAAAACCCGGTCCGATGGGAAGTTCGCGCCCGTCGGGCGCCGTCAGGCCAATCTCGAGCGGGAGACCGGGGGTTAGTACCGATGGATCTTCGATGATATCAGACCAGACCTCAACATAGTTGGAAGATTGATCCTCCGGCAATGTCCGCCAGGGCAGCTCCAAAACAGGACTATCATCTGTTAGCGTTTCTTCGGCATGCCCTTCTTTCAGGTTGTCGTTACCCGCAGGCAAAACAATACGAACAGGGGCTTTCGCGTCTTCAGCCCGCTGCTTGGTGATCCGTGTGATGTATTCCTCTATGATCATGGTGCCGTCTTTGGGGCCAGCTTGCAGGCCATAGGAAAGATTGATCACCACGGGATAGCCGCGCACAGTTTCGGTGGAGCCATAGGCTTTTTCCCAGATCGCGTCCGCCATATCCACGATCCGCTGAATGGCGAAGACAACAAAGTATTCGAGAAAGCTGCCGGAAGATCCGATTGTTGCCCGCGCAGGCAGGTTCACCGCGATAATCGGCTGTTTTGCCAAGTCATCCGCATTGATATCGGTGCGGTGGATGTCCTCGCCCGCGGCGAGGTCCAGCACATGTGTGCCGTGACTGACCCGAAGATCGATGTCCCGTTGACCAAGCGCGTCGTCATAGTTGCTGACGTGAGCCTCGCGATAAAACGCGGTTTCATCCAGCCAGCCATCCGGAGTGCGATGCTGTGCCAAAAGGCTGTTCAAAGCCGTCTGCTGCAACTCTTCCCCAAACGGTAGATGCACCTGACCGTTGAAGGGGGCAGTTTGCTGCCAAGATGACAGGATGCGCGTTTTTTTCCCGTCTTTTTGCATGAAGCGTTCATGTCCTAGAGCAATCGCTTCGTCGATGATGCCCACGATCACGCTGTCCTTGGGGGGCGCGTCGTCGATGCCATCAGCGTCTGCCCACCCGGTCGTTGAGTCGAAATCGGGGTTGTCCGCGAAATCAGGAACAGGAATTGCTTCCCGATCCTGCTCATCTGTGCCGAAATTACCCATGATGGCCAACGTCGCCCGTCCGCTTCTTACCGGTGCACTGGCACCCTTCTGCGGCGCACGTTTGACTGTGTCAGGCACGGTCGCGCGCTGTTCGATTTGAACGTCGCGTGCGTCGTCCGGCAAAACCTTGCGCTGAACGGCGAGCCCGTCCACACGGTCACGGTTCTTGCCTTCATTCAACAACCACCACGACAGATAGGGTGTGAACCGCTCAGCATTAGGATCTTCTTCCCATTCCATATCCAAATCCCGTCCTAGCTTGGCCACTCGGCGGCGGCTTCTTTCCATAGGCGGCTGAGCACTGCTTTTGATGACGTATCGAATGCTTTCAGGGCATCTGCATATTGCGCGTCCGCCATCCAATCGAGACTGAAGTCATCCGTCGGATACATCCCAGTGTCACCCGCTTGTGCGGGGTCCAGAACATCGACCTGTTGGCCGTTTACAGGCGCCACGTGGGTCTGCAGGTTCTCATTTACCTCGAAGGTATAGCTGCTGAAATCATTGCCAAGCGATGCATTGCAGAGCGCCAGCACCACGTTCCCGATGAAGCAGCCCATCTGCGCGCCAGCGGCGCTGTCGACGGGGAAATGAACACCTGCAACCGTGCGATTGGCGGCGATCCGCTGCGCAAGCCGGAAGGGCATGGCTTTATCGGCAATGCCCTTCGCCGTGCTCGTGCCGAAGATCAGACGGTTCATCACGGTCGCCAGAATAAACGCCTCTGTTGCGTGGCCCGATGGAAACGTGGAATGATCCGGCGTTTGGATCATTGGCTGAACCTGAGGCGAGAAATCGATGGGGCGGGGCGCACGGCAGTAGTGCTTGATCTGCATCTCCAGCCGGATCGCCAGCCGCTGGACCGCGTTCAGCAATTCCAACGTCTTCCGTCTGCGCGATGCGTTGAGGAACCCGATAGATCCATAGAACGACAAGAGATCCCCGGTCTGGACATTGATTTCTGCGATCCGGTCGCTGCGCAAGTCGGCATACGCCCGTAAAAACGGAAGTTGGAATTTCAGGAAATCATTGCTTGGGCGAACGATCTTGAAGCTTTTCGTGCCCACGCGCAGGGTCGCTGATCCGTTCGAGCCGGTAATTCGAAACGGCGCTGACAACTCGGCGTCAAAGATGATCGCGCGGGTTCCAGCCTGCAAATAGCGCAGGTCGGTGTCAGTGGTTCCGATCTGTGGCGGCGTTAGTGCCGGTGGGGAGTAGGGCGGATTCCATGGTCCGACAATTGCGTCGTGGGTCATCACCAAAGCGCTGTTCATCAGTGGCGAGTCTCCACCTCCGGCGTGGGCCGTTCCCTGACCTTGCCCCTGTCCTTGTCCCTGACCTTGCCCTTGTCCCTGTCCTTGGCCCTGACCTTGCCCTTGGCCCTGACCCTGGCCTTGTCCCTGACCTTGTGCTGGCATGTGTGTGTCCCCTCTAAAGACTGGTTAACGTGACGCCTTACGAGGCCGTTGAAATTAACCTTGCGTCAACGGAGTTTGCGCCGTCAAACGGGGTTTTTGCGCAATTTTTATGATGATCAGCCGGTTTTTTTGACATTAACCGCTGTTGCGTGAGGACCTGATTTATGTTCGGGTAAGCAGAACAGCGCCGATTGATTAACGATTTTAACAGCGTTCAACGCTTGCAAAGAGATGTACATGCAGGCCGACACCGACATATTACGCATCATTCTTGGGGGTCGGTTCCGTCTGGAACTTTCATCCGGGGCTGACGTGACCCCAACAAGCGCCAAGGCCCAGGGTCTGCTGGCTCTTTTGGCGAGCGCACCGGGTCATGAACGCACCCGCCTCTGGCTGCAGGAAAAACTGTGGAGCGACCGGGCGCGTGAGCAGGCAGCAGCAAGTCTCCGGCAAGAATTAAGAAACCTGCGTATCGGTCTGGGGGATAACAAGAAAATCCTGATCCAGAACCGTATGGTTATCTCCCTTGATACGGAATTTTGCGGGATCGAGGATGATCTTTCTCCGGGACAGGAATTTCTCGAAGGTATCGACATTCGTGATGCGGCGTTCAACGACTGGCTGACGGCAGAACGACACCACCGCCATCTGGTAGAAGCAACGGGCGGCGCAGCACGCCTTGCCAACGTTCCCGGAACGGCGGCTGCATCGGGTTTGATCCGCCCTGATCCGGCCTATCCCGGACGCGTTCCAGCCGGACTTCTGCGCCGCGCGATTGTGTTCGAAACTTTCGCGAAGCCAGGCGATCCGTTGCACGTTTTGGAAACGGCATTCGTCAGTTTCACCGCGTTGGGACTGTCAGAAACCATGTCCGTCGACGTGTTTCAGGGGCGCACGCCGAGCACGCCACCCGACGCTATTCAGATCAATGTGCAAAGCTTCCTGACGGGGCCGGACAAGACGGGTATGAAAGTCAGTGCTGAGGACGGCGCGCGTCACCAACTGATCTGGTCAGGGATAGAGACAGTGCCAAATTTTGGCGCAGTGCCGGTGGACCATCCAGACATTTTGCGGCTGTCCAATCAGTTGATCGAAGCGCTGGCAGATGCGCTCTTGCTCAAGACGGAGGGCATTCCGGACTATATGGATGCCAGCCTCATGGGGCGAATGGCGCTGCGGAAGATCTTTTCGATGCAGGCCGAGCAACTTGACGAAGCCGACAAACTGCTCGAGACGGCATTCGAGCTCGACCCGCGGGGTATTTTCGCAGCATGGCGCGCCCAGCTACGCGTCATTCAACATGTCGAACGCTTTGACGACGATGCGGATCGTCTCATCGCTGAGGCGGAAGACCATTGCTACACAGCACTTGAGGTTGAGCCGTCAAACTCGATGGTGTTGGCTGCGGTCGCCAAATCCCGGTTGGTTCTGAACGATAACGTGATGGCCTGCCATGAGTTGGCCACGAAGAGCGTTGCACTAAACCCATCAAACCCGTTCGCGTGGGATATTCTGTCGACCGCCAAGCTTTATGCCGGGGACCACGAGAAAGCGCACGCGCTCGCGTTCAAGGCGCAACAGCTTGGCGTGCGTTCGCCACACAGCTTCTGGTGGGACATGGGTCGTTGCGTCACTGCCGCTTTGACGGGCAGGGCCGAGGAGGCGTTGCGTCTTGCAGAGGTGTCCCATGCGCTGTCGCCTCATTTCAGGCCGCCACTGCGATATCTTACGGCGCTCTACGCGGCCCAAGGTCAGATGGAAAAGGCGATTTATGTCGCGCGCAAGTTGAAGCAGCTTGAGCCTGACTTTTCGCTGGAACGTATGGCACAGGACGCGAAGTATCCCGTTTCGCCTCTTCGCAAGAGTGGCCTTCTGGACAAGGAACGCCTGTCTGACATCAGCGGCGACGAGAACGTAACCTAGGCGTCGCGGCGCGGTCCATTTCCCAACGTTCGCACCACTTATGCCGTATTTCGGTCATGTTCGAACGCCAGAATCATTCAAGTTTCCAATGAATTTACATTGTGGACCGGGGTGATGGGCAACAGGCAAGACGATTTTCAAGCGAGACTTGAGCGTATTCAGGCGGCGTCACGCGCGCGCTTTGATGAAGAATATGGCGTGGCACAGAATCCGGTCGTATCCGGGCGCAGGCCCGAGCCGTTGCCAAGCCGTGCGCCGCGTCGTCGCGGCTTTGGGGTGTTTGGCGTCTTATCTTTTATGTTTGTCATTCTGCTTCTGATTGGCGGTGCCGGCACCTATGTCATTGCCGATCGGGCGATCAGCCGTGCCAGCGAGGGGGAAAATCTGGCTGGCATGAGCCTGACAGAACTTGTGTTGGAAGAAGCGCGCGGACTTCTCGATGGTGGTTTTTCGGGCGTCTTAAACGGCGAGGCTGCTTTTTTTTCACAATCACAGCGCGAAACCGGACCACCTCAGCGGCCTTGGCCGGACGCTGCCAGTTTGCGGGTCCAGACCGACCAGGGCACAATCTTAAAATCGCCCGCTGTCGCCACGCGGGATAATCGCGATATCCGTGCGATTGAGCTGGCACGCGGATTTGTCAGAACCACCCCAGCCCATGAGCCCGGCAACGTGATTCCTTTCGAGTTCAATACGGAGTGTACCCTGCGCAGCCCGCGGGCCGGTGAAAATGTTGTCAATGTGCGCTTGGCCTCTGCGGGGATGGAGACTCAACTGCAGGCCTTCAGCAAAGCGGCGCTGGCAGATGTTCTGGGCGACCGACTGAAATCCGTCACCCGGAAACAGCGAGAGTACAACGCAGACACCGAGATCAAAGGGGAGGTGCGGGCCGTAGATGTATTCATCACAGACACGTCTGCACCCCAATACGTGATCTTTCAAACCATTGGCCCCGGCGTGATCTGGAATGTGCATCTGGCCGATGGCGTCACTCTGGCCCATGTCGCCATGATCGGCGCTGAGGCATCTGGGTTTGCAGGTGCTCAGGAGAAAACGACCTTCGAAGCCCTGCGCGTCGGCGACTTTGTTGGGGGCCATAGTTTTGGCGCGGATGATCGTGATCGGGAGTGTATGATCCGGCCGTGGCGCGAACCGCAGGCCCATTGGGGCAATGTGAAGAAAGCGGTCAAAAATAACCTGCTCTACGAAAATCAGGTCCACAGCTACACCACAGGCCACGCAGCCTATGATCGCTGGATGACGTCCGCTATCGGATATAGCGCTGATCACAACCTGATCACCGCGAAGGAAGCGAGCCATATCCTGATTGGCCCGATGCCCGAAACGCGCCTGACATATGAAAGTCTGCAGAGCCGTGACATCGTGATGTCGGCTTACGACTATTTGTTCTTCGGACCAGCGGATGCACGTGCCGCCGCGACCACGCGCATCCATGACGAGGTCATAAACGCTGCGATAGGCGGCGATCCTGATCAGATCCTAGGCCCGGTGATGGAGGTTCTGTCTCAGTGATCAAGTGGAAGCTCGCCGTTTTTGCTGTGGGGCTTTTGCTGGCCTCACCCCTATTGTTGCTCAACGTCTGGGGTATCAAGACCTCCATGTGGGCCATAGATGCCACCCGTGCAAACGAAGCGGCGTTGGCAGGGGAAGCCCCGAAACCTGTCGGAAAAATGCCGGTATCGCCCTTTCAGTGGATCCGCGACAATGCGCGGGTGCGTGCAGAATTCGATCAGACCGCTGTGAACTGGCGGCGTTCGGTTTATGTCAGCGACAGCGTTGCGGTGGAAGACTTGCTGACACCCGGTGAGGCTAGTCCAGACCCGGCGTTTGCGCCACTCTACGCGGAGGCGCGCGCCGCGCGGCATTTGATCGGACATTGCGAGGACGTGCTCGCCAAGCTAGGCACTAAATGCGCGGTTAGCGAGGCGTCTGCCAATGCTGCGCGTGACGGCTCATACACAATCTCGGCTCGCCTGTCATATGCGCCGTCCTATGACTTGGGGACGCCGGAAAAGATGCCCGGCGGTGGTCTGGTGACTGCCAGCACAAGACTGGGTGAGAACGTGAGCGACGATGAACTTCCATTAAATTCGGCCGAAGCGCGCCGGGGCTTCATGGATCAGGCCTTGGCAATCTGCGAAAGTATCAGAACCCGTCACGGCACCTGCATTATAAACTCGATTTCCATAACTCGCGTGGTGAAACGGCAACGCCGTGCGGATGTGGAGGCAGGCCTTCCACCGCCGCCGGTTCGATTGCGCGCAACGGCACAGTTCACCATCTACGCCAAGGAAAACCGTGAAACCCAAAAAGCCTTCCGCGAAGAACTGACCGCGCTGGCCGCTGCGACTTAGGTCAGCCCGTAAAACCGCGCCGCAGTGCCACCAAAGATTTGAGCCTGATCCTCGGCGGAAAGATGGCTCACGAAATCTTCGGCCATCCCGCGCCAGTCATCGTATTCGGCCTGCAATCGACACACCGGCCAGTCCGAGCCCCACATGATCCGATCCGCACCAAAAGCGTCGATCACATGGGCGGCGAACGGCTGGATGTCTTCAGAGCTCCACCCGTCATCCGCCTCGGTAACAAGCGCTGAAAACTTACAAACACCGGAGGTTTCGTTCGCAAGGCGGGTAATGCCTGCGGCCCAGTCCGTCATCGCGTCCAGCCCAGCCATTTGATCCCTGATTTGCGGTTTCATGCAGTGGTCGTAGACGATGCGCAGTTTTGGATACCGGATGGCAATTGTCAGAAAATTCGCGAGGTGCCGGGGAAAACCAAGAGCGTCGAAGGTGAGGTCCAGATCAATCAGGGCATCATACGCCCATTGGACATCATCTCGCAGCATCCAGTCCACATCTGGAATGTCTTGGATCATCGGTCGAACGCCCAGGAACTTCGGATGCTGGGACAGGCGTTCCAGATGGCGGCGATGATCTCTGTTCTCGAAATCGATCCAGCCCACAACGCCCAGAATACTGGGGGTCGCGTCCGCAAGGCCCAGCATGTACTCGGTTTCCTCCACGGTGGCGGCCGCTTGAACGACAACCGTTCCATCAATACCGTGCTTGCCAAGCGCAGGGGCGAGGTCGTCAGGTCCGTAGGGTCGGTTGAGCGTCGAATTTTCCTTCGGCATCCAGTCATAGTCGCCGCGTGCCGGGTTCCAGTAGTGCTGATGGGCGTCGATCCGGATCATGTCGGTGCGTCCTCCCGCATGAAACCTTGGGTCTTGAGATCATCCCAGAGTGCGGCAGGAATTTCTGCGTTGGCGGCTTTGAGATTGCTTTCCATCTCCTGAACGCCCTGACCGCCCGGAATGACCGAGACGGTTGTCGGATGCAGCAGCGGGAACTGAAATGCAGCGTCGATCATATCGACATCGTGATCTGCACAAATCGCCTCAATCCGGGCCACCCGGTTCATAATCTCGGGCGGCGCCGGGTCGTAGTTGTAATAGGCGCCCTCGACAGCGCCGGTCGCGAGAATACCCGAATTGTAAGGGCCGCCCGTGACAATCCCGATCCCGCGCGCGTGGCAGAGTGGTAAAAAACTGTCCAGCGCGCCTTGTTCCAGAAGGGTATAACGCCCGGCCAGAAGGAAGAGGTCGAAATCACCGCGCTCGGCCAAGGTCTGGCAAACCTCCCATTCATTGATGCCACCGCCTATGCCCGCGACTGTGCCTTCGTCGCGCAGTTTGATCATCGCGTCATAGCCACCCTTATCGAAGAACTCGGCGACTCTTGCATCTGACGCCCCCTGCGACCCGTGTGTGAAAACGCAGAGATCGTGAACGTAGAGGATGTCGATCCGGTGCACGCCAAGCCTCGCCAGTGAAAACTCGACCGATCGCATAACGCCGTCATAGCTATAGTCGAACACTTCCTGGCGGGGCGGCACCTCAAACCATTTGCCGAATCCGCTTCGCTCGTCAGGGGGGCAAGGTTGCATCAGTCGACCGACCTTCGAGGACAGAACGTAGTCATCGCGCGGCTTATCTCGGAGAAATGAATTCAGCCGTGTTTCCGCCAATCCCAAACCGTAGAGGGGCGCGGTGTCATAATATCGAACGCCCCCCGCCCATGCGGCGTCCAGCGTCGCGCGAGCCTCTTCATCACTGATCGCTTTATAGAGGTTACCCAATGGCGCTGTACCGAACCCAAGTTCCGTGAACGTCAGCCCGCCGGTGCCCCGTCGGTCCCATGTCCGTGTCTTCAACCCCATGGATTTCCCCCCCCCCCATTTATCTGCCCAAACACGATAACGGAGTTTCCCTTTGCGTAAACAGGGTTTGGCGTCTTAGGGTTCAGATCGGGGGGATTGATGCGCAACCAGTTCAAAGAAATACTCAGCACATCTAAACCTGTGATCGGCATGGTTCATCTTGGTGCATTGCCCGGTGCGCCGCTCTATGATCAAGCCGGTGGTTTGGAGCGGCTTGTTGCAGATGCCCGGGCTGATCTCACCGCACTGCAGGGCGCAGGTTTCGACGCGGTTATGTTCGGTAACGAAAATGACCGCCCGTACCAGTTCAAGGTGGATACCGCCTCGACCGCCGCGATGGCTTACGTGATCGGGCAACTCAAATCAGTGATTGACGTGCCATTCGGAGTGAATGTTCTGTGGGATCCGATGGCCACTGTCGCTCTGGGGGCCACCACAGGCGCGCAGTTTGTGCGTGAGATATTCACCGGGCAGTACGCATCTGACATGGGTGCATGGACGCCCGATGCGGGTGCAGCGATGCGCTATCGCAATCGTTTGGGGCGGGCTGATATGGCGATGCTTTACAACGTATCGGCTGAGTTTGCGCATTCGTTGGACGCCCGTTCTTTACCGGATCGGGCACGCAGTACAGTCTTTTCATCTATTCCCGACGCCGTTCTGGTCTCGGGTCAAATCACCGGCGAGGCAGCCACGCTGTCCGATTTGGAAGCTGTCAAAGCCGTCTTGCCGCACACGCCGGTTCTGGCAAATACAGGCGTTACCCATGATAGCGTTGCGGATGTTTTGGCCGTCGCAGATGGCTGTATCATTGGCTCAGCCCTCAAGGTCGACGGGGATACGTGGAACGCAGTCGACCCCGACCGTGCGCAGGCGTTCATGGACCGCGTGAGGACGCTGCGATGATGCGCGATCTGCTTATGTTGCTGATGCAGATCCCGGGGCTGTCCGGAAATGAAGATCGCGTGCGACAGGCAATTTCCAAGACGCTCGCTGATCTATGTGTTGAGAGCCGAAGCGATCGGCTTGGCAACCTGGTCGCCACCTTTGAGGGTGATCCGGGTGCTCCATCGGTGATGCTGTTCACGCACATGGATCAACTGGGGTTTGTCGTTCGAAAGGTAGAGCCGGACGGTTTTCTGCGGTTGGAGCGTTTGGGCGGCGTTCCGGAACGGGCGCTTGCATCGCAGGCTGTGCTGATTTGCGTCGGGCAAGGACGCGATGTGCCGGGGGTCATCGCGAACAAGAGCCATCACGCGACCCCGCCGGGCGAGAAGTATCATGTTGTCCCATACCGAGAACTCTATGTCGACGCGGGCTTTGCGTCCGCAGAGGAGGTCGCGGAAGCCGGAATCCAGATCGGGACCCCGGTTGTCTATCGCCCTCAGAGCTTTGCATTGGGGCCGCACCGTGTTGCAGGCACCAGCGTGGATGATCGTGCAGGATGCGCCGTTTTGCTTGGTCTTGCCGCTGATCTTGCTGCACGAAAAAGTGGTCCGACGGTGCATCTGGCGTTCACGGTTCAGGAAGAATTCAACCTGCGAGGCGCGTTGCCCTTGGCCCAGGATCTGAAACCTGACATCGCTATTCAAATCGACCTGATGTTGGCGAGCGATACGCCAGACAGCAAAGAGTTGGGTGACATGTACCTTGGGGCAGGGCCGGGGATGAGCCTCTATTCCTTTCATGGGCGCGGCACTTTGAACGGTGTCCTGCCGCATCCTGCCTTGGTCCGACTTTTCGAGGCTAGTGCTGAAGCGCAGGGATTGACGCTTCAACGCAGCGCGCAAACGGGTGTGTTGACGGATCTGTCCTATGTTCAGCATGTTGGCGCCGGTGTTGCGAGCATTGATCTGGGGTTTCCGATGCGGTTTTCCCACTCCAGTCTTGAGGTGTGCGATCTGCGCGATCTGGACGCGCTTGTGATGCTGCTTGGTGAAGGCGTGTCTCGGATTGGCCCGGATTTTTCGCTAAACAGGGATGAGGGGCAGGCGTGAGCTATACACTCGGGATTGATATCGGCACATATGAGACCAAGGGCGTTCTTGTCGATCACGAGGGTCGCGTTGTCGCTCAGGCGGCGCGCGGTCATAAGATGCTGGTCCCGCAACCGGGCTGGGCCGAACACAGACCAGAGGAAGATTGGTGGGAAGATTTTGTCCACGTTTGCAAGGCGTTGCTATCCGAAAGTGATGTCGATCCGCAGAACATAAAAGCCGTCGGATGTAGCGCGATCGGACCATGTATGCTGCCCGTCGACGATGAAGGCGCGCCGCTGATGAACGCCGTGCTCTATGGCGTCGACGGTCGTGCCGAGGTCGAGGTTCGGGATCTGACTGATCGGATCGGCGAGGACGTCTTGGTGAAGCGCTGCGGCAACGCCCTGACATCGCAATCAGTCGGTCCGAAGATCCTATGGCTCAAGCGGCAGCGGCCAGATATTTACAGGAAGACGGCACAAATCTTTACCTCAACCAGCTTTCTGGTTCGACGTCTGACCGACCAGAACGTCATCGATCACTACACGGCCGCAAACTTCACGCCGCTTTACGATATTGCGGCGCAGAACTGGACCGATGATCTTGCTGACGACATTATCGACCTGGAAAAGCTGCCCCACTTGATGTGGTCTGATGAAATTGCCGGGCACATCACCGCGCAAGCGGCGCAGGCAACCGGTCTCGCCGAAGGAACGCCTGTTACCGCCGGAACTATAGATGCGGCGGCAGAGGCGCTGTCGGTCGGCGTCGATCAACCGGGCGATATGATGATGATGTATGGCTCGACCATTTTCATGATCCTCAGAACCGCGCAGCACGTGAGTGACGCGCGACTCTGGTCCGCGCCATGGCTCTTTCGGGGAGAATTCGCGGCCATGGCAGGCCTTGCGACAAGTGGGACGCTGACCCACTGGTTCCGGGACCAGATAGCGCGCGACCTTGATGCGGCAGAGGCGTTCCCGCTGCTTGCCGCTGAAGCAGGCGCCTCGAAACCGGGCGCAAACGGTCTACTATTCCTCCCCTATTTCTCAGGAGAACGGACGCCAATCCACGACACGCATGCCAAAGGCGCAGTCTTTGGACTAAATCTGACCCATACGCGCGGGGATATGTACCGGGCGGTGATCGAAGGTATCGCTTACGGCACGCGGCACGTAACCGAAACGTTTGCTGATCTAGGGCAGCAGGCGACGCGACTGCTGGCTGTGGGTGGCGGGACGAAGAACACGCTTTGGCTCCAATCAACCTCAGATGTCACCGGGATTGACCAGACAGTGTGCCAAGTGACAACCGGTGCAAGCTACGGGGACGCATTTCTTGCGGCTTTGGCCATCGGCGCAGTTCAGCGGTCGGATCTGAGCCAATGGAACCCCGCTGTCCAAGACGTGCACGCAGCGCACTATCCAATTTACGACAAGCAATACGCCCTATTTCGCAAGCTCTACGAGCAAACCAAGGATATCGCAGCCGAGCTTAGCGCACCCGCCTGATCCCGAACCGCACTCATAGCGTGCTGATCGCTGTCATCTCTTCCGCCATGCGCCATCCATGTCTGACTTTCATATCGGGCAGGGTCATCTGCCAGATGCAACCGCCGCGCTTCTGGTCGTAGACGCGACTGATCGGAAGCTCGGCATAATGGCAATAAAGCAGCGTTCCGACCGCGCCATGGCCGATGCAAAGAATGTCGCCCTTGGGCGCTTTTGCGATGACGTCTACGGCAGCTTTAACGATGCGGTCTTGCGCATCCACTGCCCGTTCCCATCCTCTGACGGACATATCCGGCTCTGCGAAAAACGCATCGGCCATTGCCTCGAACTCAGCGCCGGGTAGAAATCCGGTGGCGCTGCGATCATTTTCGCCCATGTCTGCGCGGGCCGTTGACTCGATGCCCAACCGTTCGCACAGAATGTCGCCGGCCATTTGCGCCTTCCGTTCGGTGCTGGTGTAGATATGCCCAACGTAATTCAGCCAGGGGGCCCGGGACAGCGATACCATGCGGTGCTGGCCCATGTCTGATAGCGGCCAATCCGGGGCCGGAACATCGTCATCAATCACGACTTCCGGATGGCTCAGGTAGATGAAATGTCTGATCAGAAATCTTTCGTAAGCTGAAAATCATGGGGATACCGGGTCAGGTTCTCGTAACCGTCTTCAGTAATCAACACCTGATCTTCCAGCTTGATCGAAAAGTCACCCCCAACTTCGCCAACCAACGCTTCGACGCAGAGTACCATGCCGGGCTCTGCAACCGTGTCAAATGCACCGGGCACCATGTGATCCGGATAGGCGATTATGGGCCATTCATCACACAGACCGACGCCGTGCATAAGACAACCATACTTCTGAGCTTGATATTTATCCGGCAAGACATGCGTGTTTCGACTGAGATCTTCAAACCGCACACCGGGTCGCAGCATCTGCATGTTGGTCTCAATATGCTCTACCGCAGTCTTATAGGCCTCAATCATATCAGGCCGCGGCGGTCGGTCGCCGATCCACCACGTGCGGGAGATATCGACGCAGATCCCATATGCGCCGACGAGATCTGTATCGAAGGCCAGAATTTCATTCGCTTGCGTAATACGTGGACCACATTCCTGAAACCATGGATTGGTGCGGGGACCGGAGGTCAGCAACCGGGTTTCGATCCATTCTCCGCCGCGCTTGATATTGTCGGCATGGAGCACCGCCCAGATATCATCTTCGGTCGTGACGCCGTCGCCCATATGAGTTCGCGCGAAGTCTTCCATTGCAGAGATAGACGCTTCGCACGCGTGGGAGGCGCAGCGCATTGCGCGGATCTCATCTGGTCCCTTCACAGACCGTGCGCGTTCCGTCACGGCCTCACCGTCCATCACCTCAAGGCCGAGGTTTTCGAGTGCTCGCAAGCCATGGACCATGATCTTGTCGACGGCGAGACGCCTGTTATGTCCGGCATGCGCGCTTAGAACATCGGCAACCTCGGCCGCGAAGGTGCTGGCGGCCGCCTCTGACTTGTCACCGGTCGCGAAGTAATACATCGAGGCGCCGGATCTCTGTTCGCGGACCAAAGGATTGAATTCGCTCAGAAACGGCGAGTTCTTGTAGTCCCAGATCACCATGTAGCCATCCGCACACAACAGCACTGCGCGAAATGGGTTGTGTGTGTTCCAAAGCTGCATATTTGTGCTGTCGGTCGCGTAGCGGATGTTCAGTGGATCGAACATCAAAAGGCCACCATAGTCCCGCGCCGTGATCTGATCTATCAGTCGGGTCCAGCGAAAGGTCCGCATCCGCAAAAGATCGGGCAGTTCCAGCCCTGCGTCCGCCCATTCCTCGTAGGCCAGCATTGTGGGCCCGATTTCCATGCGGTCATTGCGGTTGAGGTTTCCGTCGCCGAGATGATCGCCCGCATTTGGGTCGATCTTTCGGTCATCGCGATGATGCAGGTTCATGCTGTCATCCTCCCTGAGGTAAAGATGGAAGCCGGTTTCTGCCCATGCTAGGCAAAATACGTCACTCCGCATGTCGATTTAAGAGCATGAATACCGCCATCTGTCAGAAATCCTTACCTTTCGCGCCGTGGATGCAGGCTGTGTCGCGCCGGTTGCCCGGGGTTCAGCCCGTGTCGCTGGAAGAATGGCTTCAGGTTGATGATGCGTATTCCGCGCAAATGACATACCGGGCGCGGCTTGTTTCCGGCAAAGGACAACAGGTGTTGCGCTGCGATCCAGCGTGTCGCGACGCCGCCTGCGAACTGTTGGGAATGGTTCTGACGCACATCCCACGCCTGGGTTTTGAGTTTGTTGGGGATGGGTCAGTCCTCCGCCCCGACGGTGTGAGTGTCCAACTCGATAACGCGCGCCCGCTTTGGACCCTGTCGCAATTGGTTCAGGAAGACTTTCTCATCCTGCAAAAAGAAGGGGACCGTCACGTGCTGCGGGGCGCGTTGCTGTGTTTCCCTGCCAGTTGGGCGCTGGACCAAAAATTCGGACATGGACTAACGGAGATCCACACGCCGGTTGAGGAATACGACGACAACATCGCGCGACGGGTTGAGCGACTGTTTCACGCGGCGCGGGCGGGGCAACCCTTGATGCGGGCCAATGCGCTGCGGTATCGCGACCCTGACCTCTACCATCCTCGGCGTGGCTCCGACACAGACCGAAGCGCGGGGACCTATATTCGGTCTGAGCGCCAGACAATCCTCCGGTTGCCGGAAACCGGTGCTGTCGTGTTCTCGATACATACATATCTGGTGCGGGAGGCGGACCTTAGCCCTGACCAGACCGCCGGTCTTTTGCGCCATCCGATTGAGATGCCCGCGGGCGAGATGACCCCTTGACTGACCAAGATGCCCATGAGCCGCTACCATTCCCGGACCGTGATCCGGCAGATGAACCCGCGCGTTTGCAGGTTACGTCGCCGTCCCATCCGCTTGAGGTTGACCACTTCCTCTTTAAAGGGCGCCGGGACTGGTCACAGGGTGTCCGCATTTTGGTCGCCGGTGGCGGCACCGGGGACGCACTGATCCAGATGGCGCAAGTGCTTACAACGGCGGGAAAACCCTATGAGATCATCTATCTTGATACCGCGATCAACGCCCGCGCGATCGCGGAGGCGCGTGCCGCAGCGCGCGGGCTGACGGGGGTCCGGTTTGAAACAGGGTCCCTTCTTGACGCCGCGCGGTTCGATCTTTTCGACTACATCGATTGCGCCGGCGTTTTGCACCACCTTGCCGATCCGCAGGCTGGCATAGACGCCCTCGCAGGGGCTTTGGCATCCGGTGGGGGAATTGGACTTTCGGTCGCTGCGCCGTTCGGGCGCGAGGGGGTTTTAGCCCTTCAGAAGGCCTTCGCCGAGACTATCCCGCAAGGCGACCCCGTGAAGCGTCTTGCCGCCGCGCGGGCGGTTTTCGCCCGTATTCCTCAACGCCATGCCGTCCTGAGTAATCCGCATCTTCGGGCTCAGATTGCCACGGATGCGGGCTTCTATGATCTGTTGCTCAAAGGTCCAGACCAGCCTTTTGCAATGGATCAGCTGATGGAAGCATTGACGGCAGCGGGACTGGCCGCGACGGGATTGCCGCAAGCACATCTGTACGATCTCGCCCGGTTTTTCCCTGAAGACCTTGAGGACATATCCCCGGTCGCTGCGATGGCGCTGGCGGAGAAATTGGATGGTACAATCAGATCGCATGCGCTTTATGCCACCCATGCAGGCTTGGCAGAGGGCCGGGTTGCGCAGGGGCTTGATGCAGCCGATGTACCACATCTGCGCGGTGCGTCCGGCCTCAACCTCGCAAAAATGGTGGCAGCGAAGGGCGCACTTTCCATAGCGTTGAGCGGTGCGCGAACGGTTCTTCCCGTGCCTGCATCCGCAGCGCCGATCCTTGCAGGCATCACCGGCCACAAGACACTGGGGCAGTTGCGGGAAGCGGTTGGGTTGGACACCGTCAGCTGGGGCCCGCTCTGGTCTACGCTGCACCGCGATCTCACACGCTTTGGTCTTCTGCGCTATTCGCGCCTGTTGGTATCTTGATCGCTGGCTGATAAACAACTGGCTCGACTGCACGGCCTTTGCTAGCGTGCTCCAATTTGAGGAGGAGAGCACCCGATGGCCCAAACACCAAAAAAGACCGCTGCGAAAGCAGCTCCACGTCGATCTACGACGCGGGCGACGGCAAAGAAACCTGAAGCGGCGGCTAAGCCCCGCGAGGTCAAGAAAACTGTCGTGAGTACGAAAAACGTTGCGGTCCACTCAGCGGAAGGGGCCTCGGTTCAAAATGCGCCAGATCGCGCCTCCAGTGGAATTGAGGTGCGCAAGGGCGATCTGGTCGATCGAATGATGGCGGCGAGCGGGATGAAAAAAGGCGAAGCCCGCCGCGCATTGGAGGCAAGCCTTGCGGTCTTGGGCGCTGCTCTGCGCGAGGGCCATGACATCAACGCGGCCCCCCTTGGGAAAATAAAGATTACCCGTCAAAAAGAGACCCAAAACGGGCGGTTGGCAATCTGTCGTGTCAAACTCAAGAAAGCAGACTGACCGTCTGCAGCTTGCGTTGCAGGTGTGGGCGCAGTACACGCGATCTCTCGGGTGATTAGCTCAGTGGTAGAGCGCTTCGTTCACATCGAAGATGTCAGGAGTTCAAATCTCTTATCACCCACCAGTTTTTTCCAAGGGCGCCCTGATCGCGGGCGCCTTTACATGTTGAAGGTGCGCGCAGATGTCCAATTATCCTGAGATCTACGTGCTTCGTCACGGCGAGACGGAGTGGAACGCGGAAAGCCGGATGCAGGGTCGGTTGGATTCACCGCTCACAGAAAAGGGAATTGCTCAAGCGCGACGGCAGGGCAGGCTTCTGGCCGGCTTTGACTGGTCGGGGTTCGATGTCTGGTGCAGCCCTCAGGGTCGGGCCTTTCAAACTGCCGCCATTGCGCTTGTGGGGCATGTCGAGATGCTACGCACAGACGATAGATTGTGCGAGATAGACGTGGGCGACTGGCAGGGGTGCTTGCGAAAAGACCTACCGCTGGTTGAGCCACAACCGATGACACAGTCCTTGCCGGTTGAGCTTTACAAAAACGCGCCCAACGGTGAGGGGTTCGCCAGATTGCGCGCGCGCTGCACTGCATTTTTGGACGATTTGGCGCGCCCAGCTGTGATCGTGACCCATGGTATAACGTCCAGGATGCTGCGCACGGTGCATCTTGGATTACAGGATAACGCCGTTGCTGATCTACCGGGCGGGCAGGGGGTGGTTCACCATGTCAAAGATGGCGCGCAAAAAATACTGAAATAGCGTACTTGGCCCCTTGCGAACCGGTCTAGTCTTCCGGTATGAACGCCGCCGGAAGGGCGATTAGCTCAGTTGGTAGAGCGCTTCGTTTACACCGAAGATGTCGGGAGTTCGAGCCTCTCATCGCCCACCATTCCCTTAAATTTCAGCGAAACATCTGCTGAGGCTGCAATCGCTGCTTTTGCTGGCTAGGATGCTCGACGTAGCTTGCCACTGGCTGATGCATCGTTGGTATCAGTTGCCTGCTGTGGTTGAGACCTGAAAATCTGCAAAACGTCCTGCAGCTTGTTTGCGCATGTTTGTAGCCGCCGCGATTTTTGGGAATACTCTTCTGCAGACGTCGCCGTTTGTTGCGTGATCTGGTCGATGCTCGATACCGTGGATGACGCGCCCTGTACACTTCCAGATTGTTCCTCGCTGGTTTTAGCGATTTGCCCGGTCATGTCCGCGACCTCGGCGATTGACGATACGATATCCGTCAATGCGACCCCAACCTTGTTTACGAGCTTAACCCCGTCGGCGACCTCGTTGGAGCTGCGGTCAATGAGCTCGCGAATGTCCTTGGCCGACTCTGTGGATCGTTGCGCCAACGCCCGGACCTCTTGGGCCACGACAGCGAAGCCAAGACCGGCTTCGCCCGCGCGGGCGGCCTCAACGGAGGCATTCAGCGCAAGCAGATTGGTCTGCGATGAAATCTGATCGATCACCGCGACGATCTGAGAGATTTGTCCGGCACTTTCTGTCAGTCGCGACATCGCACCGGTCGCATTTTCTACGATTTCTTGGCTTGCCTGGGCCTTTTGAGAGGTGGCAGAGGCCAGACGGGCCATGCGACCTGCGGAGGTGACATTCACTTTTACGGACGCAGCCATGTCAACCATCATCGCCGCGGTTTCTTCTACCGATGCAGCTTGTTGGGCCGTCTGGCTGGAAAGTCGTTCCGAGCCTGCGGAAATCTCAGCGGACTCGTTTGAAATCTCGGTGCTTGCGGCGTCAATCTCGGAAACGATGTGGCGGAGTTCGGTTATTGTGGCATTCACGTCGGTCTGCAGGCTCGCAAATGCACCTTTGTAGTCCCCGGCCACGGCTGTGGTCAGGTCGCCGTGGGATATGTTCGACATGACACGACTGGTTTCCGAGATGCCGGTATCTACGGTTTGGATGAGTTCGTTGATCCCGTCGGCAATACGCTGGAGTCGCTTTTCAGCAAAACTTTCTTCAACCCGGCACGAGAAGTCACCTGCAACGCCTGCCCGCACAACGTGACCAAGCGACGAATTGAGCATGTCGACCATGTCTTCGCGCGCGGCCGCGTTCGCCTCGGCCTCAAGGGTGATCGAGCTTAGAACGAGGCTCGCAAAACCAAGGGCCGCGGTACTTATGAAGAGGATGACCGCATGCATGATAGCCCGGCTAATGTCCGCGCCGCCCGGATAAACCAGTTCTGGTAGGACAAAATTCAGGACGACATGGTGAAGTGCGACGGTGGCCGCCCCCGCAATAATTGCGCGGGGATCGACGAGTAGGATCAGGATACCCATTGTCGCGAAGAAATGCATATGTGCGTCGACCTGCCAGGGGTGCCCCGCCAACGCGCTGACGAAAACTGCGACCTGTGCTTGAGCAATAATGCCGAAGATAGCCCTGTTCGTTGAGGATCTCTCAATTCCGCGCAAGATATAGAGACCTACCGCCGCAAAGATTGTCGCAACGATGCCAATCCTGAGCGTCTCGCCATCGGTCGTAATGCTCGCACACAGGGCTGCGAGTGTGTTCAGTATCATGAGGCCAGCGAGCCAAGGGCGACCGTTCAGTCGGAATTGCGTCAGTTTTTGCATAAGATGTCCGCGCTTTCCGTGGTCATGTTTCTGTTCGACACAACACGGCGCTCAGGGAGCCGTCGAGAACAAGGATCGCGCCCTCCCGCCTGAGCCGCGAGATGAACCCGTCATCTTCGCCAATCGCAATGAACATTCCACGGATGCCGCCAAACGCGACGACAGCACCGCCAGCCTGAGACACGCGATCATACATCTCGGACGTCTCAAACCATGGCGGAAACAGGACACCAACACTTTCCCCTTGCTTCGGTGAAAATGCCATCGCGCAGGATACAAACAAAGACAGCATCAGAACGGCGATGCACGGCCACAGCGAGAACCGGTCGGAGGTATCTCGCGCAGGATTTTTGGCGTGTGGGTCCGTGAAGAGGCGTATCATGCCGATGGCCTAGCACGGGAAAGTAAACCAACTTTTTACGCATTCGAGAATAGTGGGAAGCGCCCAGGCACTGATTTCAAACATTTTAGAAACTAGCTTCTGAGCAAATCTCCCACAAAAAAAACCGGGCGCGGGGCCCGGTTTTCTAGTCCGTTTGTCAAACGATATCAGTTCATTTCGAAGTACTTGAACTTCGGATCATCCTCTGGGCTGACCTCGATGCCAACTGCGTCGGTCATACCCCAGTTCAGCACCTGGTGGTGGATCGGCAGATAAAGCGTTTCCGACTGCACAGTGTCCCAGATCTCTGCGATCGTCGCATCCCGCGCCTCGAGGTCCGTCTCGGAGGCAAGGCTCACAATCTTCGCATCGATATCGGCATCGGAAAATCCGGTGCCGTTCCAGGACCCGCGCTCTTCACCCCGGGTGTGGACCAAGAAATTGAAGACGTATTCGCTGTCATAGGTCGGGACGCCCCAGCCCAGCATATAGAAATCCGTTTGACCGTTGGTGATCAGCGGGAAGTGCTGCGCCTTTGGCTTTGCATCGAGGTTCACGGTGATGCCGATCTGACCAAACATGCCGACTGCTGCCTGGCAGATGCCTTCATCGTTGACATAGCGATCATTCGGGCAGTCCAGTTGGATCGAGAAGCCATCGCCGTAGCCGGCTTCTTCCATCAGCGCTTTCGCTGCTGCGATGTCGCCTTCCGGAACTGTATCGAGGGCTTCGGTCCAGCCGTTGACGAAGGGTGGTGCGATCATGCCAGCGGGCAGGGACTGCTCACGCATCACGACTTTTTTGATGGCGTCCCGGTTGATTGCCATGTTCATCGCCTGACGGACTTTCGCGTCAGCCAAAGGGTTCTTGCCCGAGACATTGTCACGTTCCAGATCATCGGCACCGGAGTTCATGCCGAAGAAGATCACCCGGTTTTGAGGGGCGGTTTTCACGGTCAAACCGTCTGTACCATCAACGCGCACCAAATCCTGAACCGGAACGTCCTGAATGAAGTCCACCTCGCCTGACAGAAGCGCAGCGACGCGGGTCGAGGCGTTCTGGATCGGGGTGTATTCGATACGGGTCACATCCAGGGGGAAGTCACCTGCGCCCCAGTAGTCGGCGTTTTGCTCAAGGACTGTCTTCACATCCGGCTCACGGCTGACCACCTTGTAGGGACCTGTGCCCATGGCATTTGTCGCCGCAAATGTGGTTTCGCCGTTGTTGATGTCCTGAACGTTCACCACGTTGTTTGCTTCGGCCCAGCCTTTGTCCATCATGAACAGGTTTGTGAAGTTGTTGGGCAGGATCGGGTTCGGCCCGTCTGTGACGAATTCGACCGTTGTGTCATCAACCGCCCGCACTTCAACGATGGAGGTCAAAAGTTCTTTCATCGCAGAGGTCTCGGACTTTGCCCGCTCAAACGAGAACACAACGTCCTCGGCGGTAAAATCAGCGCCATCATGGAATTTGACACCTTCGCGCAGATTGAACACCCAGACGTTCGGGTCGCCTTCCTTCACGGCCCAATCGGTCGCAAGCGCTGCTTCGAACTTTCCGGTCATATCGCGGATCAGAAGTGGTTCGTAGATCTGGTGGGCCAACGTGTGGGTTGGACCTTCGTTTTGCGCATGGGGGTCGAGTGTCAGGCTGTCGCCCGCACGCGCCCATCGCAGAGTTTCAGCTGACGCCGACAGAGCCGTTGTTGCCAACAGCACTGTGCCCAGCACGGCAAGTTTTTTTGTCATGGTAAAATATCCCCGTTGGAGTGGATCATGGCGCATATGCAATCATGAGCGACGGGGGGGTGCAAGGCGATTTGCAGGAACTTCAACAGTACCCTCCGCCAGCCTGAAATCATTGAGGGATCAGGTGGCAGAGGCGTATTTTTTTCGCGTCTTGCGGCGTGTTTTTGTGCGGTGTGTCAGACCTTCAAAATGCTGCGGCCGGCATATTCAGCCGTCTCGCCAAGGCCTTCTTCGATGCGGATCAGTTGATTGTACTTCGCCAGCCGGTCAGACCGCGCCAGTGAGCCTGTTTTGATCTGGCCGCAATTGGTCGCGACAGCGAGATCGGCGATCGTGGCATCTTCTGTTTCGCCCGAGCGGTGGGACATCACACAAGTCATCCGCGCGCGGTGCGCCATGTCTACGGCCTTCAGGGTCTCTGTCAGCGTTCCGATTTGATTGACCTTCACAAGCAGAGAGTTCGCCGCCTTCTTTTCGATACCTTCTGCCAACCGCACAGGGTTCGTCACAAAGAGGTCGTCGCCCACCAATTGAATTTTCTCACCAAGCGCGGCGGTCAAGGCCACCCAGCCATCCCAATCGTCCTCGGAACATCCATCCTCGATGGAAATGATCGGATAATCGCTGACCAGCGCCTCAAGATAAGCGACGTTTTCTTCCGGGCTGAGTGTCTTGTCTTCCCCGGCGAAGACGTAGTTCCCGTCTTTGAAGTACTCAGTCGCGGCGCAATCTAGCGCGAGATGAATATCATCCCCCGGCTTGTAGCCCGCCTTCTCGATGGATTTCAGAATGAAATCAAGCGCATCCCGGGTGGAGCTCAGGTTGGGTGCGAAGCCACCTTCGTCGCCGATGCCCGTGCTCAGACCAGCCGCCGAAAGCTCTTTCTTCAAAGTGTGGAAGACTTCCGAGCCCATGCGCACGGCGTCGCGGATCGTCTCAGCCGCAACCGGCATGATCATGAATTCCTGAATGTCGATGGGGTTATCCGCGTGCTCACCACCATTGATGATGTTCATCATCGGAACCGGCAGAACGCGTGCTGATGTGCCGCCGACATAGCGATAAAGCGGTTGCGTGGTGAACTCAGCCGCAGCTTTTGCCACGGCCATCGACACGCCGAGGATGGCGTTCGCACCAAGGCGGCTTTTGTTATCAGTACCGTCCATTTCGATCATCAGTGCGTCTACGCCGGTCTGATCTATAGCGTCCTCGCCCAGCAGGCCCTCGGCGATGTCGCCGTTCACAGCGGCGACCGCCTCCAGCACGCCTTTCCCCATATAGCGGGTCTTGTCTCCGTCGCGCTTTTCGACGGCTTCATATGCTCCGGTTGACGCGCCCGAGGGTACGGCCGCGCGGCCCATGGTGCCGTCTTCGAGGATCACATCGACCTCGACTGTTGGATTGCCGCGGCTGTCAAGAATTTCGCGGGCGTGGACGTCGATGATCGTGGACATGGGGCAGGTGCCTTTCGCTGGGTCAAGCAGAGGATTGGCGGATGTATAGCAGCCTGCCACGACGTGACAAGCAAGGTGGCGCTAACGGCGTTTCAGTCGGCCTTTACGCCATAAAGTTCAAGACGATGGCCTTTGAGGCGATATCCCAAACGCTGGGCGATCTTTTCCTGCAGTGCTTCAATTTCGGGGTCGACGAACTCGATCACCTCACCTGTCTGCATGTCGATCAGATGATCGTGGTGATCGCGCTCTGCATCTTCATAGCGCGCGCGGCCGTCGCCAAACTCGTGGCGTTCCAGCAGGCCTGCTTCCTCGAACAGTTTCACGGTTCGGTAGACCGTCGCGATGGAGATGCCAGGATCGATCTCGCTGGCGCGCGCGTGCAATTCTTCCACATCAGGGTGGTCCGAGGCCGCCTCCAGCACCGAAGCGATGACCCGTCGTTGGCCTGTCATACGCAGACCCTTTGCGGCGGAACGTGAGATGATCGTTTCTGGCATGACAAGACCCTCCGGCGGTTGGTTTAAGCAATTGACGACTTTGTCTCCACCCGAAAATTCGTCGCTACATCTACGCTAACCCCTTGACTTGTGAGGGGCAGAGGCGCATCTGCCAGCCATAGTGATGGCACGGCGTGCCGCGTGGGCCTGCGCTTGGGGCTTTGCACCGCCATCACGAACGTTCCCGATTTTCACGCGAAAGGGTCCGGCAGGGGATACGCCTCTGCGCCCGTTAACGCGACCGACCCCCAAATGAGGGGCCGCTCCCCATGTCTTGAAAGGACATGAATTGAATAAGTTTGAAGCACTTGGCCTGTCCAAGAAACTGGCCGACAAGCTGGCCGAGAATGGCCTTGTTGACCCGACGCCCATTCAAGATGAGGCGATTCCGATCGTCTTGAGTGGCCGCGATGTGATGGGGCTGGCCCAGACTGGCACCGGCAAAACGGCGGCCTTCGGCCTACCCATCATTCACCGACTGATAAAGATCGGTGAAAAACCTGCCCCCAAGACGGTTCGGGCGCTGATCCTTGCGCCGACCCGAGAGTTGGCAAAACAGATCTGCGAAGCGCTCGTGATGTTTCAGGGCGGTGGCCATCTGAAGATCAACATGGTCGTCGGTGGGCTTTCGATGCACGCTCAGAAGAAGCGGTTGGAGCGGGGGACAGACATTCTTGTCGCAACACCCGGTCGGTTGATTGACCTGTTGGAGCAGAAGGCGCTGACGTTGAGCGACGCCGAGTATCTGGTGCTGGATGAGGCCGATCAGATGCTGGATATGGGCTTCATTCATGCCCTGCGTCAGATCGCGAAACTGCTGCCGGAAAAACGCCAGACGCTGCTATTTTCGGCCACGATGCCGAAGCTGATGGAAGAATTGGCCGCGACCTATCTGGATCATCCGCGTAAGGTACAGGTCTCGCCTCCCGGCAAAGCCGCCGACAAGATCACCCAATCGGTGCATTTCATCGCCAAAGCAGAGAAGCCCGGGTTGCTGATCGAATATCTCGACAAACATCGTGACGAGTTGGCCCTGGTGTTCGCCCGCACAAAACACGGGGCTGAGCGGTTGATGAAACAGCTGTCGAATGCTGGTTTCGCTGCGGGCTCGATCCACGGCAACAAATCGCAGAACCAAAGGGATCGCGCGCTGGCGGCCTTCAAGGAAGGCAAACTGCGGATCTTGGTCGCCACCGATGTGGCCGCCCGGGGCATCGATATCCCCGACGTGGCGTATGTTTACAACTTCGACCTACCGAACGTGGCTGAGAACTATGTGCACCGCATCGGCCGCACGGCGCGTGCAGGCAAGGATGGCGAAGCTGTCGCCTTCTGCGCGCCGGATGAGATGGGCGAGTTGCGCGCCATCGAGAAGGTGATGAAGATCTCCATCCAAGTAGCGGGTGGCCGCCCATGGTCCGTTGAGGAAGAAGAGCCGAAACCGAAGCGCGGGGGTGGTGGAAACCGGGGCGGGGGTGGGCGCCGTAGGTTCGGTGGCGCACCGAAAGCAGAGGGCGAGAAATCCGGCGGTCAGGGGCAGCGTAGACGCCGCAAGCCGAATAACCGAGGTCGCGGGAAAGGTCCAAAAGCTGCATAATGAAAAAGCCCCGGTCATTGTGAGTGACCGGGGTTTTTCACGTGTCGCGTGAAATTCAGCTATAGAGCCGCTGAACCCCGAAGCTGTCATGTATTTCGTTGACCGTTGCTTGGCCGATGCCAAGGGCCGTGGCCAACTCGTGGAGATATTTTGCCTCCGCCGGATGGTCTGGCTCAATCGCCATGACGGACATGGAATACACTTGGGTTTCCATGCCATTCGGTGTCTCCGACGCGATTTTGTTGGCGTCCACATCCTCTTGCATCGCCGCGCGCACGAACTCCATATCCTCTGCGGTCGCGTCATCGCCAATCGTGGCCATGAGCGTTTCCTTCTCGTTGGCGTCGATCTTTCCATCAGACCGAGCTGCCATGATCATGGCGCGGATCATTAGGCCGGCAGTTTCCTCCTGCGGCGGCTCTTCGGGCGGATTGTCTTGGCTCAAAAGTTCTTCAAGGGAAGAGCCCGCCGGCTGGCCGTTCTTTGCTGCGGCAAGGCCACCGAGCAGACCGCCAATGCCACCCAGTCCACCGGCAGCTGCGCCACCGCCCGAGCCGCTGCTGAGCTGGCCCAAAAGACCGCCCAAACCGCCAGACTGGGCGCTGCCGACCTGAGCGGTGCCTTGACCCTGCGCCGCCCCACCTTTCAGGCCGTCCATCATTTTGCCGATGCCGCCCGATTGCTGGACCTTCTGCAATCCTTTAGCGACGGCAAAACCGACAGCAACTTTCGTGACCATTTTCATAAGTGACATTTAGGTTCTCCAAGGCTCGGTTCAGATACGGTTCATTAACTCTCTACATCAGTTCAGGTTCACGCCCGAGCCGCTTGGCCAGCGGCGCAACGGTCAGTCCCTGTACAATGATCGAGAAGATCACCACGACATATGTGGCGGTGAGGATGCCCGCTTTCCAGTCGCTTTCGGGCAAAGACAGGGCCAAAGCGACAGAAATTCCGCCTTTGAGGCCGCCCCAAGTCATGATCGGAATCACGCCCGCCGAAAATTCGCGGAATGGTTTGAGCAGCAGCACGGGTACGGCAACGGCGGCCAGCCGGGCCAACAGCGCCAGACCGATGGACAGAACGCCCGCGATAACGGCATCGATCGAGAACGCGACGGCAAACACCTCGAACCCGATCATCAGGAAAAGGACCGCGTTCAGGATTTCATCGATCAAGGTCCAAAACGCGTGGACATAGTCCTGCGTTTTGTCTGACATCGCATGCTGGGTGCCGATGTCGCCAATCAAGAGACCCGCACAAACTGCCATGATCGGGGCGGAGACATGCAGGTAGACTGCCAACTCATATCCACCAAAGGCCAAGGCCAGCGTAATCAGCACCTCGAGCGAATAATCGTTGATACGCTTGAGCACCTTGAAGGTCAGATAGCCAAGCCCCAATCCAAGGGCCGCGCCGCCGACGGCTTCCTGAAAGAACAAGGTGACAGCGCCGCTAAGGCCCGACCCGTGATCGTCGCCGCTGGGAAACGCGATGCCGACCAGCACGAGAAAGACCACATATCCGACGCCATCGTTAAACAGGCTTTCGCCCGCGATTTTGGTTTCCATGGATTTCTTAAGGTTCGCCTCACGCAAAACCCCCAGAACGGCGACGGGGTCGGTGGGCGAGATGAGTGCGCCGAACACCAAGGCCACCAACAACGGCGTGCCGGTGATCCAACTGAACCCGACGCCTGCAATGGCGGTCGACAGACCGACACCCATGGTGGCCATCAGAACGACCAGCCGCCATTGGTCTTTCAGATCCGACAGCTTCACATGCAGCGCGCCCGCGAACAGCAGAAGCCCGAGCATGCCTTCCAACAGTGCTTCAGAAAAATCGATGCCAGTGACCACCGTTCGAACCTGATCGGCCATGCCAAGCCCCGGCATAAGCAGGTCGAGCCCCATGACACCCACGGATGCCAGAAGCGCCACGATCAGGATGCCAATGGCGGATGGCAGTTTGAGAAAGAAGTAATTCAGTGCCCCGAAGGCCGCTGCCATAACGATGAGCAGCGATGTGATCTGTAGAAATGTCATGCCTGTCCCTTGGCTTTTTCGCGACATTACCCGATGCATGGACGCTTAACAGCGGAAAAACTACGGACGGGCGAGGGCGGTGTGATGGGGCGAAAAGAGCAGATCGACAGCTTCGGCGTGATCTCCCTTGTCGGGTTTTCGCTGTTACTGGCGTTCAATCAGGTGGTCATCAAAGTCACCAATGGGGGTTTTCAGCCCGTTTTCTTTGCTGGAATGCGCTCTGTGGGTGCGGTGATCTGTCTTTTGATCTGGATGCGGTGGCGAAAGATACCGCTGTCCGTGCCGCGCCGGACCCTACCTGCGGCGCTCCTGATCGGGGTTATCTTTGCGATCGAGTTCATCTTCATGTTCACGGCGCTGGATTTAACGACGGTCAGCAGATCGTCGGTCCTCTTCTATTCCATGCCTGTGTGGCTGGCTTTGGCCGGGCATGTCTTGCTGCCCGGTGAACGTTTGACACCAATTAAATCCCTTGGGCTCCTGCTTGCCATGCTCGGTGTTGCGATCGCCCTTATGAACCGCGACGACGGGCAGGCAAACCTCGTCGGTGATCTCTGCGCCCTTGCGGCAGCGATGTCGTGGGCGGGGATTGCGCTGTGCGCTCGCGCGACCTCCCTCAAGGAGATGCGGGCGGAGGTGCAATTGTTCTGGCAGGTGCTTGTCTCGGCCCCGATCCTGTTGGCTGTCTCGGTTTTCTTTGGCCCTTTTCTACGAGATCCGACGCTGATCCACTATGCGGGCGCCGCGTTTCAGATCGTAATCGTGGTCAGCATCGGATTTATTTTCTGGCTATGGCTGCTGTCAATCTATCCCGCCTCGTCTGTGGCCAGCTTCTCATTTCTGTCCCCGGTGTTTGGCGTTTTTCTGGGGTGGGCGCTTTTGGACGAGCCCTTCAGCGAGGGTCTGGTTCTGGCACTGTTTTTTGTCGTCGCTGGCCTTGTCCTGATCAACAGGCCGTCCCGCGGTCAGGTGCCGCAGAAGGTCTGACGCACCTCCTCTTCTGGCGCAGGCGGGCGCATTAAATCGGAATGTTCTGGCTGATCGTCGAAAGGCCGCGAAAGCACATCCATCAGCCTTTTGAATGGGCCAAGATCACTGGCAACAGCGGCCGCGATCATTGCGTCAATCTGGTGATTGCGCGGGATGAACGCAGGATTCGCCGCCTTCATCAAGGCCGAGGCATTCGGTGCTTTTCGCGCAGTCCATGCCGCGCGCCAAGCGGCGAAGCCTTCGCCGGCGGGCACGACATCTTCTGCCAGCGCGCGGAACGTGTTGGTGAAATCCGCGCCGGTCTCTGCCATCAAGCGCAGGAAGGTTTGGACCAGTTCAATATCGCCTTCCGCCTCGCCTGCGATGCCAAGTTTGGGCAGAAATATTGACAGCCATGATTGCGTGTACGCCGGGCCAAAGCCGTGCAGCACCTCCTGCGCCGCTTCGATGGATTTGTTTGTATCGTCCCCCATCAATGGCAGCAGCGAAGAGGCCAGTTGCGCGAGGTTCCAGACCAGAATTTCCGGCTGCGCCTGATAGGCGTAGCGGCCAAACTGGTCGATGGAAGAGAACACCTTGGCCGGATCGTAGGTGTCCATGAACGCACATGGGCCGTAATCAATTGTAATCCCGCCGACATGTGTGTTGTCGGTGTTCATGACGCCGTGGATGAAGCCCAAGCCCATCCACCGTGCCACCAGATACGCCTGGGCCTTGACGACATGAGCCAAAAACCCGAGGGCGTCGTCGGGTGCCAAGTCGGGATTGTGTCGCTGACTGGCAAATGCCAGAAGCGTCGCTAGACCATCGACGTCCTTCTGCGATGCGAAGTATTGGAAGGTGCCGACGCGAATATGGGACGGTGCCACGCGTGTCAGGATAGCGCCCGGGAAAGCCCGCTCGCGCAGAACTGTCTCGCCGGTTTCAACGGCGGCAAGCGCGCGGGTTGTCCGAACGCCAAGCGCATGCATCGCTTCGCTAATCACGTATTCCCGCAACACCGGTCCGAGCCAGGCCCGCCCGTCGCCCATACGCGAATAGGGCGTCGGTCCGGATCCCTTGAGTTGGATGTCCCACAGCGTTCCGTCTGGGCCGCGCACTTCCCCAAGGAGGTTGGCGCGTCCATCGCCTAGACGTGAGGACCAGCCGCCAAACTGATGACCGGCGTAGACCTGAGCCAAAGGCGCGCTGCCAGCCGGCATCTGGTTTCCCGCTAACATCGCAAGACCGTCCTCGGATTTCAGCCAATTGGGATCGAGGCCCATCTCGACGGCAAGCGGCTCGTTCACAGCTAAGAGAGATGGGTCTGCGACAGGGACCGGGTCGAGGCGCGTATAAAAACGCTCTGGCAGGGTAACATAGTGGTTGTCGAAAACCGGAGTTATCATCTGCAGCGTCTCACAGCGTTTGCAACCTCTCGGTCAGCAGAGTGAAGAAACCATCCGCATCGACATCGCCAATGAATAATGCGTTGGCGGGTTTGTCTGTGACGCCCCACCAGTCGGCGACCGTCATTCCCAGGGTCAGTTCCGAGGTTGTTTCGATCTCCACGTTCACCCTACGGCCTGAAAAGAGCTCCGGCTTCAGCAGATACGCAATCACACACGGATCATGAAGCGGCGCACCTTCAGAGCCGTATTTTTCCTTGTCGAACCGCTCAAAGAAATCAGTCCACTCCGCGACCATACGGCCGACCTCGGTTCCCATGCTCCGAAATGCGTCGACCCGCGTGCGGGTCGTGAGCGCCTTGTGGGTCACGTCGAGGGGCAAAACGACAAGCGGCACGCCCGCTTCAAACACGATCTTCGCGGCATCTGGGTCCACGTAGATGTTAAACTCTGCCGCGGGTGTGATGTTGCCGACCTCAAAGTAAGCGCCGCCCATCAAGACGATCTCCTTCACACGGTCTACGATGTCGGGCGCCTGTTGAAAGGCCGTCGCGATGTTTGTGAGCGGGCCAAGCGGACAGAGCGTGACCGTGCCCGTGTCTTCTGATCTGAACGTGTCGATTATGAAATCGACAGCATGGCGATCCTGCAGCTGCATAATCGGATCTGGCAGCTGCGGCCCATCCAGACCTGTCTTTCCATGAACGTGCTCCGCCGTGACCAATTTCCGCGTCAAAGGGGCGGAACAGCCCGCGAAAACAGGGATATCCGTGCGCTTTGCCAGTTCACACACAATCAAGGCATTCTTCGATGTTAAAGGCAGGGGCACGTTGCCGGCAACTGCCGTCAGGCCCAAAACCTCAAGCTCGGGCGATCCCAACGCAAGCAGGATCGCGACCGCATCATCTTGGCCGGGATCCGTGTCTATAATGATTTTGCGTGCACTCATAAAGGACGTACCTTCAACTCTGTCAGACGGTTTTGGGACTTTGAGACCACCTCGAACCGGAATCCGTGGAATGAGAAAACCTGACCCACATCGGGAATGCTTTGTGCTTCATGGATGACGAGCCCCGCGACCGTGTTGGCTTCTTCATCTGGCAGAGACCACTCCGCCTGTCTGTTGAGATCGCGGATCGTCATTGCGCCATCGACGAGGAAGCTTCCGTCCTCTGAGGCGTTCAGAGTTGGCTCTTCCCCATCGTCGAACTCGTCCGTGATCTCACCGACGATTTCCTCAAGAATATCTTCAAGCGTGATCAGTCCCTGCAGCGCGCCGTATTCGTCCACCACAAGCGCGAAGTGGGTGTGCCGTTTCAGGAATTGTTTCATCTGATCGTCGAGGGTTGTCGTTTCGGGCACGAAGTAAGGTTCCCGCACCACGTCCATGACATTGAATTTCGACAAATCACCGGTGATCCCGTCCGGACCACGCACCATCTCGTCCACAGCGCGCAGCAGGTCTTTTGCATGGGCAATACCAACGATGTTTTCCTGCTCGCCGCGATAGACCGGAAGGCGGGTGTAGGCGGATTCTAGGCATTGCGTGAGGATATCTTCCGGAGCGTCATCCACATTGATCATTTCGATCTCCGAGCGGTGGAGCATGATTTCTTCCACGTCGCGGTCTGCTAGATCGAGCGCACCCAGTAGCCTGTCGCGCTGATCCTTTTCAACGACCCCTTCCTGATGGCCTAGCGCCAGCGCCCCGGCGATTTCTTCGTGAACGGACAGGATGTGAATGTCCGGATCGGTCTCAACCCCGAAAAGCTTCAGGATGCCGCGCACCAGAACGCGTACGGCATTCACCACCGGGGCAAAAACCAGAACAACAACCGAGATCACGCCGGACACTTTCGCGGCGGCGGTTTCGGAATTGGTGATCGCATAGGTCTTGGGCAGAACCTCGGCGAAGATCAGAACCAGAAGTGTCATCACCAGCGTGGCGAGCGCGACGCCGCTTTCTCCGAAGGCCCGCGTGAAGATGGCTGTGGCCAGCGATGCGGCGAGAATGTTGACCAGATTGTTCCCCAACAGCACCGAGCCGATTAGCCGCTCGTTGTCTTCGGTGATCTTCAAGGCGCGTTCCGCGCCCGGCGACCCCTTGTCGGCCTGCGACCGGAGTTTTCCGCGGGACGCCGCAGTCAATGCCGTCTCAGAGCCAGAGAAAAAAGCCGAAAGCACCAGCAATCCGATGATGGCGGCTGAGGTCATCCAAAACGCATAGTCGAGCACGGGGGCTGCGGTCTCCATCTTTTCGTCCGTCTTTTTATTGGTTACCCAGTGGTTATGGGGGGCGGCACCTCTGGCTTCAAGCGAAAGCGATGGGATGAGCAAGCGCATTAAGGATATCGGAACGTTGGACGGCGACGTGTTGCTCTTTGGTGGGGCCTATTCGAACCTTCAGGCAACCGAGGCGCTGGTGGGGGAAGCAGAGCGGCGCGGGATTAGTTCAACGAACATAATCTGCACCGGTGATCTGGTGGCCTATTGCGCGGACCCGACGTCAGTTTGTGATCTACTGGTGGACCGCGTTCATTGTGTCGCCGGAAACTGTGAGCGCCAGATTGCGGAGGGCGCGTCCGATTGCGGCTGCGGGTTTTCTGAGGGCACAGCCTGTGATCTGGCATCCCGGGGATGGTATCCTTATGCGTCACAGCGTCTGGACGGGTATCTGGACAGCTTTCGCGATCTGCCAGATGCGGTCACTTTCATGTACCAGGACGCACGCTATGTCGTAATCCACGGCGGTTTTAACGACATTTCCAGATTCATTTGGCCGTCAGATGCGGAAGGCGTCTTCGAGCGGGAAATCTCCGCCATCGAGCGGGAGACGGGCCCAATTAACGCTGTCGTCGCTGGCCATTCCGGCCTCGCTTTTCAGCGTCAAATCGGATCGCGGCTGTGGATCAATGCAGGTGTCATCGGTATGCCGCCCCATGACGGACGCCCACAGACCCGCTATGCAGTATTGTCGCCCGACGGGGTCCGGTTTCACGCTCTGACATACGATTACGAGGCAGCGGCGCAAGCGTTGATCAACGCGGGCCTCACGCAGGGCTACGAAAAGGCGCTTGTCTCGGGATACTGGCCCGCAGAAGACATCTTGCCGCGGGAACTGCGGCGGTAGGTTTACGGCGCGTTCAGCGGATGATGATTGTGGACCAGATCCTTCAAGCGCTCGTCCAGAACATGAGTATAGATTTCGGTTGTTGAAATATCCGCGTGGCCCAGCAGGGTTTGTATCGCGCGCAGGTCTGCACCGTTGGCAAGCAAATGCGTTGCAAAGGCATGCCGCAATGTATGAGGCGTGACATTATTCGGCGTGATCCCACCGGCGATGGCAAGTTCCTTGATAAGCGCATAGAAGCGGTGCCGTGTTAGATGCCCGGCCTGTCCCCGAGAGGGAAACAAGAACTTGGAAGGATTAGCCCCCTTGGAGATACGTATCCTGTCCTCTTCGTCGCGAATTATGATCCATGCGGCCAGCGCGTCCCGCGCCGCAGGGGCCAACGGCACCAACCGCTCTTTATTGCCCTTACCTCGAACCAGAAGCATCTGCGGATCACCTCGCGCGGCAGCAACGGGCAGTGTCACCAACTCACTCACCCGCATGCCCGTCGCATAGAGCAACTCCATCAAACAGGTGTTTCGGACACGGTCACTCTGGCTGCGTCCGGTTGTCTGGGCTGCACCAAGCAGTTTGTCCACGTCCTCGACGCTTAGCGTCTTCGGGAGGGATTTCGCCCGACCCGGCCCTTTGATCTGAAGCGCAGGATTGTCTGTGCGCCACCCTTCTTCGTAGGCAAACCTGTAGAGTTGCTTGACCGACGACAGGCGCCGCGCGCGGGTGGCCCGCGACAGTCCGTCCGTCTCGCATTGAATGAGGTATCGCTCGATGCAGGGCTGATCGACGGCCGTGAAATCCAATTTACGTTTAGACAGCCAGCCCGAGAAGTCGATCAGGTCGCGGCCATAGGCAAGGCATGTGTTTTCAGAGGCGCCAAGTTCGGCTGACTGCGCGTCCAGAAAGACAGAAACCCACCGGTCCATATGGGCGGGGGCCGACATGCCTTAGCTGACGTCCCGGGTCAGAAGCACATGAAGCGCCATTTTGCGGGCAGTGTCTTCAAACCCAAGAGAGCGTAGCAGCCCGATCCCGTATTCCAAAGATTTCGGGTCAGTGCCGGTTCCGTCCTGCATCATGGCGATGGCCCGTAAGACTGCTTCACCAAGTTTGCCCTCTTCCACCAGATCTGCGAACTCAAGCGGGACCCCGTCTGTGTTGAACGCGGCCGCGATACTGGCCTCTAGCGGATCAGCGATGGGGGCGTTCGTTTGAACATCGCCCAATGCGACCCCGTACCAAATCGGGTTTGATTGCCGAAGCGGCGTCGCGATGGCTGTTTTCTCGTAGGCATTGCTGAGCAGGAGCATTGGCAAGGCCGCATCCGCCGCGCGGTTTTTGAGTCGCGCTTGGATCAGCGCTGGCGCAAACATTCGCGCAAGCGCGGGCTCAAGATCAGCGGTGCGCATGATGTCACGAGCTGTCGCAACGCTTTGGACGATTTCATCGTCGGTTCCCGATGACAAGGCACGGTCCAGTGCCTGTACCGCAGCGACGCGGTCCCAGACACCGCCCGACGCTGCTGCGCGACGCTCGGAATAGATGGCCAGCAACTGAGACGGTGCGATCGCGCCCAGGCGGCTCAGACGTTCGGCGGCCCGAAGCCTTGCTTTCCAGCCTTGGGTTTCGCTCAGCGAGGCAAAGTCAAAGGCGCGGGGCAGGGTGCCCTGCGCCAAAGGTTCCCCGATTGCGCTGTGCAGAAAGAACGAGAGCGGCGTGACGCGGTCCGGTGCGGGCAGGAATGCCTGGCCGTCTGCCAATTCGGGGTCGAGAAAGCGGGCCAGAAGATCGGCTTCGGAGGTCGAGATAACTTTCAGCGTTTCGGCAGCCATCAGTGTCGCAACCGCCGTAGACCAATCGCCGCCACGGGCAAGGCAAAACACCCGGGCCGGGATAGTTGGTGCGATCTCGGGGATTCCCAGCATCTGACGACACGCCTGATCTTCTTGGCCGGACAGCAGACTGACATCAAACCAACGCCGGAACAGACGCGGGTCGGTTGGGCCTGCCCGTTCGAGCAATGCGCGCGCTTCGTTTAGCGCACCCGTTGCAAGCAGACGGTCGACGCGCGCAAGAAACAACTTGGCGTCCCGGGTGCTGTCGACGGGCGGCGCAAGCTCTGCGAGCAGGATCTGGCGTAAGAGATCTGCAAGCGGCGGCGGCAGGTCAGCCCGAAGATCCGCGATCAGCCGTGCGAGTTCCGCTGAACTGCTATTGCCCCAGAAATCATCCGGCAGACCCGTAACGGAACGTGGAAGCAGGCCGACAGCATCTGCATTGGTTTGTCCAAGAGGAACCGTGTTTATCCGGGCGGGTGTCGCCGAGGTTGCCGTCACTGCCCGCGTTTGATCCGGCAACTCGCGCGGTCCAAGACGTGCCGGAATTGCAATTGTGTCCGACAGCCAGCCGATAGCCGACAGCGGCGGTCCCTCGGCCGTTGCTTGAGCAAAAGCTGGTCCAGACAGCAAGAACGCTGCCAGTCCAAAGGTTCGGCCCAGCAGTCGGGAAGTGTTAGTCAACATCAAACTCTACCGGTTGGTTTATCTCAACCTGATTGGGGGCGAGATCACCAAAGTAGGCATAGCCCACGATTGCTGAAAATCCTGTTACGAGGAGAAAGACCATAATTTTAAAGAACCGCACCATACTGCCTGCCCGTTTTTTTGATCGTGTTTTTCCCCGCCACCGTAACGGGTTTAATCTATTTTATATATGGTATTCTCGGCGACTTCACGCCATTGCTTTCAGGAATTTTCTGACTGAGCGAGACGATGCCCACCACGCCCGACACATTGCAGAAGCCTGTTGTTCTTGTCGGCATGATGGGGGCAGGGAAAACCGCGATCGGCACGGCGCTGGCCAAGCTGCTTGATGTCGAGCTGATTGACAGCGATGAGGCACTTGTTTCGGCTGCGAACATGTCGATTGCCGAGATTTTCGCCCGCGACGGGGAGGCGTTCTTTCGTAAACGCGAAAGCGAGGTGCTGGACCGCCTTTTGTCTGGCGCGCCTTGTATTCTGTCGACGGGGGGCGGTGCGTGGCTCAGCCCGGTCAATCGCCAGATGATCCAAGACCGTGGGACGGCGGTTTGGCTGAAGGCTGACCTGGCGCTGCTCTGGTCACGGGTGCGCCACAAAACCACGCGCCCTTTGCTGCAAACTGACGACCCTTACGGCACGTTGAAAGAGATTTTCGAGGCGCGGCAGGATATCTATGCGCTGGCAGATCTGGTGGTGGAAGCGCAGGCCTCCTACTCAATCCAGCAAATGGCGGATGCCGTCCTGAACTGCCTGAAAGAGGCGCGTGTGGTCACGGAGAAGGCGATATGACAGAGCAGGTTCACGTAAAACTCGCCGAGCGGTCCTACACCATAGAAATCGGTACCGGGCTTGTGGCCGCCGCTGGGTCTTATATCGCGCCGCTTCTGTCGCGGCCTCGGGTGGCCGTTGTCAGCGACGAGACGGTCGCAGCGCTACATCTCAAGGCTTTGGAAAACGGTCTGTCTGTTGCCGGGATCGAGATGGTGTCGCTTGTGCTGCCCGCCGGGGAAAGTACGAAAAGCTGGGATAACCTCACCAAGGTGACTGAATGGCTGCTCGATCAACGGATAGAGCGCGGGGACATCGCAATTGCGTTCGGTGGTGGCGTGATCGGTGATCTGGTCGGGTTCGCGTCCGCGATCATGCGGCGAGGCATCCGGTTTGTGCAAATGCCCACATCGCTTCTGGCGCAGGTGGACAGTTCGGTCGGTGGCAAAACCGGGATCAACACGCGGCATGGGAAAAATCTTGTGGGCGCGTTTCACCAGCCCAGCCTTGTTCTGGCGGATGTTGATTTGCTGTCCACGCTCACGCCGCGCGATTTTCTGGCGGGCTACGGCGAAGTGGTGAAATACGGCCTTCTGGGCGACAGCGCATTTTTCGAATGGCTGGAGGAAAACGGACTAGCGCTTGCGGCGGGCGATGTACAACTTCGGACCGAGGCCATTCGCAAGTCCTGTCAGATGAAAGCTGATATTGTCGCTCGCGATGAGACCGAGCAGGGGGATCGCGCGCTTCTGAATTTAGGTCATACGTTCTGTCACGCATTGGAGGCCGCGACAGGTTATTCCGATAGGCTTCTTCACGGGGAGGGCGTGGCGATCGGGTGCGCGCTTGCTTTCGAGACGTCTGCGCGGTCGGGTCTATGTGCCCAGGAAGATCCAAGTCGGGTGCGTCAGCACCTCAAGGACATGGGTATGAAAACCGATCTTAGCGACATTGACGGGCCGCTGCCCCCGGCGCCGGATCTGCTGGATCTGATGGGGCAGGACAAAAAAGTGGTTGATGGTACGTTGCGCTTTATCATGGCGCGGGGCATCGGCGAGGCCTTTGTCACCGATGCTGTTGATTTAAATGTGGTAAAAGCGGTTCTGAGCGACGCATTGTCGGACCGTTCATCATAACGGGTCTGGTTGCGTCCTAGAACGGGATTTCGTCGTCGATATCGCTGGAAGATCCGCCGCCCGACGGCCCACTGTCATAGCCGCCACCTGACGGACCGCTGTCGTAGCCGCCGGCGTCGCCGCCGTAGCCACCACCTCCGCCCATGCCGCCACCGCCTTCACCTCGGCCGTCAAGCATCGTAAGTGTGGATGTGTAAGGACGCAGAACGACCTCGGTCGAGTAGCGATCCTGACCGGACTGATCCTGCCATTTGCGGGTTTCAAGCTGGCCTTCGATATACACCTTGGACCCCTTCTTCAGGTATTGCTCTGCCACACGCGCCAAAGGTTCGGAGAAGATTGCGACCGAGTGCCATTCTGTCCGCTCGCGCCGCTCGCCGGTGTTGCGGTCTTTCCAGTTTTCAGATGTCGCTATGCGCAGATTGCAGACCTTACCACCGTTCTGAAACGTGCGGACTTCTGGATCGCGCCCCAGATTGCCGATAATGATGACTTTGTTTACCGAACCGGCCATGGCTGAACTCTCCCGAATCTTTTCTTGTCTGCTTTGCTGTTATGCGTCCGTGGTTAATAGAAGGCAAACACGTCTGGGGGAACGCAGAACTCTGGTCATAGGTCTCAAATTCAGTATAGTCCTGTCCAAACGCGCAGGGGTGATTTTGGGTATGCGGTCTTTGGCATTGGGTGTGGCGCTGAGCGCACTTGGTTTAATGATGCCGACATCAGGTATCACGGAAGGTCTGAAAGGGGCTGGGTCCACCAGTTCCCGGGCGAATATCTTCGCAAGTCAGGCTCGGCTCTTGGATGGCCGTCTTTCCTCGCAATACAAGGCGTCAGGCAAGCTGCGCCCGAAGCTTGACAGCAGTGCGCCTGCGTCTGTCCCAAGATACACGGGCAGCTACCGCGGGGCCTACCTTGCGACGGCCAAAGCGAAGGCGCGGAAATACGGCATCCCTGAGGATTTGTTCCTTCGATTGGTTCAGCAGGAAAGCGGGTGGAAGCCGAATGCACGGTCTCACAAAGGGGCACTCGGTCTGGCCCAGCTGATGCCTGCAACGGCACGCAATCTTGGCGTAGATCCTACAGATCCCGAGCAAAACCTCGAAGGTGGTGCGCGTTATCTCAAGCAGATGTACCGCGAGTTCGGCAGCTGGCGTCTGGCGCTGGCAGCCTATAATGCAGGCCCCGGCGCGGTGAAGCGCCATGGGGGCATTCCACCTTACCGCGAAACAAAGAATTACGTGCGAGTGATCCTCGGCAGCTAGTCTTTCCAATCGGGCGGGCGCTTTTCAAGAAAAGCCGCGATGCCCTCTTCCGTGTCACGAAACCCCATGTTTTCCGTCATGACTGCGCTCGCGTAGCTGTAGGCCTCTTCAACCGACATCTCAGCTTGCTCATAAAACGCGCGTTTGCCGATCCGAACTGCAGCACCCAACTTTGTCGCCAAGTGTTCGGCCAAAGCGCGGGTTTCCTCCGCCAGGGCGTCTGGCTTGGCGATGCGGTTGATCAGCCCCATCTCGCGGGCGCGGGTTGCTTCGATGAACTCGCCGGTTGTCAGCATCTCGAACGCCTGCTTGCGGGGAATGTTGCGGCTGAGCGCGACCATCGGGGTCGAGCAGAAAAGACCGATATTGACACCATTGACCCCGAAGCGCGTGCCCTCTGCTGCGACTGCCAAATCGCAAGAAGCGACAAGCTGGCACCCTGCCGCCGTTGCGATGCCATGCACCTGCGCTATGACGGGTTGCGGCATCTTCTGGATCGTCAGCATCATTCTCGCGCATGTGTCAAAGAGCGATGTGAACGCAGCCTTGCCACCATCCTCGGATTGCCGCGCGGCAGTCATTTCCTTCAGATCGTGGCCGGCACAAAACGCCTTCCCCGCGCCGCTTAGGATCACGGCTTTGACGGATGTGTCCTGTGAGATTGCGTCGAAGCTGTTTTGAAGCGCGCCAAGCATGGCATTAGACAGCGCGTTCAGCTTGGCGGGCGCATTCATCGTCAGATGAGCGACCCCATCGGCATCCTCGCGTATCAGAAGTTCGTCGGTCATCTTGTCATTTCCTCCCACTTTGACAAAGAGTACCGGGGGGAACCGGCAGGGGGAAGACATGGAACTGAAAATGAATATCGCGGAGCTTCAGGCCTTTCTGGACGACGCTTTCCCGCAGGTTGCTGGCGATTTCGAATTTGTTTCCATCGCGCCAAAAGAAGTGGTCATGGCCTTGTCAGCGAGCGAAAAACATCTGCGTCCGGGCGGGACGGTTTCTGGCCCGTCAATGTTCGCACTTGCCGATGTTTCCGCCTATTTCGCCATCCTGTCGATGATCGGACCGGTTGGACTGGCCGTTACGACAAATTGCGCCATTGATTTCATGCGCAAACCCGGGCCCGGGCGATTGCTCTGCCGGATGCAGCTGTTGAAACTGGGTCGTGTTTTGGCGGTTTGTGAAGGGCGGTTGTTCTCGGAAGGGACGGAGGACGTCCCCGTCGCACGGGCCTCCCTGACATACTCGATCCCGCCATCCGACAAATCTACATAAAAAAGGCCGGGCAGAGTGCCCGGCCAGTGAAGAGGTTTCGGATTGCGCTCAAAGGCGCCAAAACGGTTTGTCGGCCTCGGACATCGCCTGATCTCGCGTAAGGCCGATATCCTTTAGCTCATGATCTGTCAGACCTTTTAGCGTATGTCGGGTTCGGCAGGCCTCATCCCATTTCATCAGCACATACGCGACGGCCACCGCCGCGCGGGGCAGCAGGGCAAGTGTATTGCGCGCTGACAAGGCAGAGAGTTGGGCGTGATGCGACAGTGATAACAGTGCCATGGGACTGGTCTCCAGAATTGTATTGATACAATGTAGCGAATTGACTACATTTGTGTGATACAAATTTACATTGTACCGGTCCAACGAAAGATTGTTATGAATACAATTTGGTTTCCTGACCTGACGAACACGTCTGTGCCGAAGTACCAGATCATTGTGGATGCGATCCGTTCGGGCATCTCGAATGGTCAGTTGGAGGAGGGCGAAAAACTGCCCCCGGTGCGCGAGGTCGCCTGGCATCTGGGTATCACGCCGGGCACAGTCGCGCGGGCCTTCTCGCAACTGGTCGATGCGGGGGTGCTTGAGGCAACCGTGGGTCGCGGTACGTTCGTCGCCAAACAGCGGGCCGTTGCGCAGGTGCAGGACTGGCCCGAGGTTGTAAGCCTGAAGTCCCCGAAACTGCCGGATGTGGGTCAGATCGAGGCGGTTCGGTCCGCGCTGCGCAAGATATCTCACATGCAGGACGGGCTCTTGATGGGGTATCCGAATGCCAAGACCGACTTGCCTGCGCGTGAAGCCGTGTTGGAGTGGAGCGCCGGAAAGCTATTGGGCCGCACTACGCCCGATGATGTAGTGCTGACCTATGGTGGCCAGAATGCGATCACGCTCATCCTGCAAACCGTGCTCAAGGGGGCGGCGCCAGTGGTTTTGGCGGAAGATTTGACCTATGCAGGGTTTCGACATGCAGCCCGCCTGCAGCGGGCCAAAATAGTCGGGCTGGCCTCGGACGAGTACGGCGTGCGGCCGGGTGCACTGGATGCGGCCTGTCGTGCCCATGATGCCCAGATTTTCTGTACCAGTCCCGAGGTGCACAACCCGACGGCGCACCGGACGGGCCTTGAGCGGCGCAAAGCACTTGCGGATGTTGCGCAGCATCATGGGGTCCAGATACTGGAGGATGATTGCTATGCGCTGCGCGACAGCGATCTTCCCAGCTACCGGGCCTTGTTGCCGCGCCAGACGTGGTATGTGTCCTCCATCTCGAAGTTGCTGACCCCGTCCTTACGGCTGGGATATGCGATCGCGCCATCCCCACGGGCTGCCGAGTTGCGGCGGACGGCGCAATATTCTTTTTTTGGCATCGCAACGCCCTTGACCGAACTGACGGCCGAATTGCTGTCCAGCCCGAACATCGCCGATCTGAACCGCGCAATGCAGGATCAGATCGCGGCTTTGGTGCAGGTCGCGGTGAATGGGCTTGGATCCTACGATCTGCGGTGGCGGCCAGACGTTCCATTTCTCTGGTTGTCTCTTCCAAACGGATGGCGTGCCGGGTCCTTTTGCAGCGCTGCTGAGCGGGCCGGTGTCTTGATCCGCAGCGCTGATGATTTCACCCTGATGGAAGACCGCGCGCCCCACGCTGTACGTATTGCCGTGAATGGGCAGGTCGATATCAAGTGTTTCGAAGCTGCCATCGGTCGGTTAAGAGGCCTTTTGGACAAGCCACCCTCGGAAATTGAAGTTTAAAATGGGGTATTATTATACCTTATTTTCAACCCTCTGATTTTAAATAATTTTTTGAAGTTCAGTGGTGTTGACCCGCGCTTGAAAATCCTTAGAACACGTCCATCCCACGGAGCAGGGGCTCCACGGAAGTTTTGAGGACCTGAAATGAAAACCTATACCGCTACACCCGGCGATATTGACAAGAAATGGATCCTGATCGACGCCGAGGGCGTGGTTCTGGGCCGTCTTGCCTCTATCGTTGCGATGCGCCTGCGCGGCAAGCACAAGCCATCCTTCACGCCCCACATGGATATGGGCGACAACGTTATTATTGTGAACGCTGAAAAGATCCAGCTGACCGGTAACAAGCGCAACAAGCCGAACTACTGGCACACCGGCCATCCGGGCGGGATCAAGTCGCGCACAAATCAGGAAATTCTGGAAAGCGCGCATCCAGAGCGTGTAGTCATGCAGGCGGTCAAGCGCATGCTGCCCGGTGGTCCATTGAGCCGTCAGCAAATGACAAACCTTCGCGTATATGCCGGTGGCGAACACCCGCATGAGGCGCAATCCCCCGAAGTTCTGGATGTCGCATCCAAGAACAAGAAAAACACGCGGAGCGCATAAGAATGGCTGACGAAATCAAATCCCTCGACGAGTTGAATACCGTCGCTGAAGGCGTTGTCGCCGCTGACACGTCTGCCGCGCAATCCGTCTCCGACGCGATCACCCGCGAACCACAGCGTGACGATCTCGGCCGCTCTTACGCGACCGGGAAACGGAAAGATGCAGTGGCACGGGTCTGGATCAAGCCCGGCTCTGGTAAGGTCGTGGTAAACGGCAAAGAGCAGAACGTTTACTTTGCCCGTCCCGTTTTGCAGATGATCCTGCGCCAGCCGTTCACGGTGTCTGGCACAGAAGACCAGTTCGATGTGTTTGCGACCGTCAAAGGCGGTGGTCTCTCCGGTCAGGCTGGTGCAGTGAAGCACGGCATTTCAAAAGCGCTGCAGCTTTATGACCCCAGCCTGCGCGGTGCGCTGAAAGCGGCCGGGTTCCTGACACGCGACAGCCGCGTTGTGGAGCGGAAGAAATACGGTAAGGCCAAAGCACGTAAGAGCTTCCAGTTCTCCAAGCGTTGATTTCTACCACAACGTAGATATTCAGTGGGTCGCCCCGTGGGGCGGCCTTTTTTTGTGAGCTATTCATCTAGATCAGCAGGTTTTAGCAGGAAAAGATCCGGCGTTCGGCTCGTTTTCGCGACTTCGCTGATCGTCTCGTCTTTTCTGACCCTCCGGCGGCCGTCCTTAACCTTATCTTAAGATCTTCGCAGGCTTTTGTTTACCAAGCCCACAGGGCTGAAACAGTTCGAGTGTGGGGGCGCGCGATGCCGAATTTCTTCATATGGTCAAACTCTGATTTGGGCATAGGCAGCCTGAGTAATGCCGTTAACGGCGGAAATTTTCTCGTCGGGGCCGGAGAGCCATCTGTCGCGCGGGTCAGCGATGACGAGGGAAACTTTGACGACGATCGCAGCAACAACGGTCAGGTGCAGGATCCTAACCTGAACCAGTTTCTTACAGAAAATCTGGTGGTGGACGGCGCGACGCTCGGTACGACGGGGGAGACGATCTACAACGCCGCGGAGTCGCGTATCATCAACAACACCACCGGAGAGATCGGTCGTCTTCTTTATGTGACTGTCGGCGGGACAAGTGGGAATGACTTTGTCGGCTATGCCCTGACGATACCGGTCAGCGAAGGCGACGTAATCTCAATCTCCAACTTCAGTGTTGTCGCGACACAGCCTTACTCGACCATGGTTGCCTGTTTTGCACGCGGCACGCTCATTGAAACGACAGACGGGCATGTCGCTGTTGAGGCTTTGTTCGCAGGTCAAGAGGTAATGACCCAAGATCGCGGCCCGCAACCGATCAGGTGGGTCGGATCAACACGTGTGGCAGCTGAAGGGGACCATGCGCCAATTGTGATCGGCAAGGGGATGTTCCAGAATACAAGGGATCTGGTTGTCTCCCCTCAGCATCGCATTCTTCTGCGCGGCTGGCAGGCAGAACTTCTCTTCGGTGAGACAGAAATCCTTGTCGCAGCAAAACATCTGACGACATCGGACAGGGTCTACGTACGGTCTGGCGGTGAGATCGAGTATTTCCACATTCTGTTTGATCAGCATGAGATCATCTATGCCGAATGCGCCGCGTGTGAGAGCTTCCATCCGGGTGCTGTGACGTTGGGCGGTCTCGACACCGACCAGCGTGAAGAGCTCTACGGCTTGTTCCCTGATCTGCGGTTCTGGCCCGATAGCTTCGGCCAGTCCGCCCGGCTGTCGGTCAAAGGGCAGGAAGCCGCCACACTTGGCGATCTGGCACACTAGCTGTCGGGACGGATCAAGCCCAACCCCCTAAGATAGATACCAATACCTGTTTCCAACAAGTCCTCTGGTGGAAATGGGGCCTGCGCGCCTGGATTACCCCGCGCAAACAGCTCCACGACACCGTGGCTCATGGCCCAGATATGGCTGGAGAACATCGTGGCAGGCGGGCGTTTGTCTTCTGGAATGTGCATGCTGAGCTCTGTCGCAGCCTTTTCGAGCACGCCCCGAGATCGCGCCGCGGCAGCCGCAAGATCTGGATTGACCTGCATGCTGAGCCCGCTTTCAAACATCGCCATGTAATGCCCCGGAAACTTCCGTGCGAAGGCCAGATAGGCCCGACCCGTCGCCTCGAAAGCAGCCAATGCAGTGGGCTTGCCATCTGCGTAGGCGTGTTCCATCAGATCGCCGAAAATGCGATGCCCTTGAAGTGCCGCCTCTGCGATCAGGGCTTCGCGGCCGTCAAAATGCCTGTAAACGGCGGCAGGTGTCACATCTGCGCGCTTGGCCGCCTCGGCGACAGTGAATCCCGTCGGTCCTTTTTCTTCAATCAGTTTCAGCGCGGACTCAACAAGCGCCTGTTTGAGATTGCCATGATGATAGCCGCGTTTAGGCATCCCAGATCGCAGGGCTCCCGCATATTGTCGGATCGGGTTCGATGGCGACATCGTCGTTGCGCTTGTCATAATCGAACATTTGCAACACATGCCGGATTGCGGCGATGCGCGCGCGCCGCTTGTCGTCTGATCTGACGATGGTCCATGGGGCATGATCCGAATGGGTCATGTGAAGTGTTTCGCCGATCGCGTCTGTGTAGGCGTCCCAGCGGTTCAGACCTTCCACGTCGATCCAGCTGAGTTTCCATTGTTTGAGGGGGTCACGCTCCCGCGACATGATGCGGCGCAACTGCTCCGCGCGCCCGACATTGAGCCAGAACTTGACTAGCACGATGTCGTCCTGCGTGAGCATCCGTTCATACTCAGGAGCCTGCCGGAAGAAGAGCGTTCGCTCCTCATCCGTGCAGAAATCGAACACCTTCTCAACAACGCCGCGGTTGTACCAACTGCGGTCAAAAATCGTGATCTGCCCGGAGCTTGGCATATGGGCGGTATAGCGCTGGAAGTACCACTGACCTTTTTCGTGATCGGTCGGCTTTGAAAGAGCAACCGTACGGGCCACCCGCGGGGCGAGGTTTTCGCGCAACCTGCGGATTGTGCCACCTTTGCCCGCGGCGTCGCGGCCTTCGAACACGAGGCATAGACGTTTGCCATTTTCTGTCAGGTAGCGCTGAAGTTTGACCAGTTCAATTTGCAGCAGCGCTATCGTGTTGTCATACGCGTCACGCTTCATCCGAACGTCGTAAGGATAGGTGTCGGATAAGACCTCTTTCTTGGAGGCCTTTGCAATGCTTTCCCGAATGTGATCCGGCGCCTTCGTTTTGTAGAAATCAGTTATTGCGCCGTCAAAGGGCAGAGACATATGGCGATCCTTCGGCGTGGTCGAACGAGACTGTCGTCGGGTGTGTTCGCCACTATGGCCCGTTTGCCTAGAGCAGACCAGCGCGTTTTGCCGCCCGCCGGATTGCTTCGACCACCTGCGCTTCTTCAGCGTGATGCGGCATATGCCCTGTCCCCTCCAGCACGGTCAGTCGCGCGCCTTTGACCTGCGTCGATAAGGGATCAGCGTGAACATCAAAAGGAACGGTGCTGTCAGCGGTGCCATGAATGATTTCCAGCGGGACATCAATCTGATCATACTGACCAACTTGCGCTTTCACATCACCCAACAACCTGTTGATTTGCTGGACATTCGCGCGAAGCTGCGTGGGGCGGGTCGCGAGATCCACGCCGATATGGTCGATGTATCCGGGCGGTACCGGGTCGGGTTCAAAAACACCTTCCAAGGTGCCTTCCACCCGGTTGCGGGTTGCGAAAACAGATATGATTGGAATGAGAACGTTTTGTCCGAGCCATGTCCCATTCACACGGTACCATGCGTCCAACTCCCCTGGCCAAGGATTTGATACGGCCGAGATCGCTACGACACCCGCCACGTCGTCCGGATGGCGCAGGGTGTAGTTCAAGGCCAAGGCGCCGCCAAAGCTTTGTCCGGCCACAATTGCATTCGATACATTCAGCATCTCTGCTGCGCTGTGCAGAAGGTCCGCCTGTTCCGCAAGGCTTTCCCCGTCGCCGGCACGCGCATCAATGCGCTCGGTAAGGCCGTGTCCCGGCCTGTCGAACACAACCACCCGGAAATCGTCTTTAAGTTTATCGACCATCGAAAAGGTGAAATCGCGATGGCTGCCGCCGGCCCCGTGAAAGAGGATCAGGTCCGGGCCGCTGCCCTCGACCACCGCATGAACCTGAGTACCATTTACGTCCAAAATCTGACCTCTCTCACCTTCGGAAAATGCGGTATCCTGAGACCCGACAGCCGCACTGCATGCCGCAAGCGCTGTGATCAAAAAACCTGGCAAGAGGTAAGAACGTACCATTCTACTGACCAATCTTATCCATATCGAAATTCGTCGTTTGATAGATCTGGTTGACCCAGTTGCCATATAGAAGATGTGCATGCGATCGCCAGCGGTTGAGCGGTGTTTTCGAGGGATCATCATCGGGATAGTAATTTAAGGGCACGTTAATCGGCTCACCAGCCCCATGGTCACGGTCGAACTCTTCTTTCAACGTGCCGCTTTCGTATTCGAAATGATTGAAGATATAGAGCGCGCGCCGCTTGGCATCTTCAACCAGGCATGGCCCGACCTCTTGGCTGCCCAGAAGGGTTGTCAGACCTGCTCCGTCAATTTCGTCTTGCCGCATCTCTGTCCAGCGGCTGACCGGGATCACGCAGTCATCGGAAAACCCGTTGAGATAAGGCGAGGCTGGCGTAAGGTTGGCGTGGCGGAAACAGCCGAATGCCTTCGCATCCAGCATATGTTTGTCGACGCCGTGGAAGTGGTTGATCATAGCCATTCCGCCCCAACACACGCCGAAGGTTGAATGCACATTCGTCTGGGTCCAGTCCATTACCTCGACAAGCTCGTCCCAATAGGTGACGTCGGTAAAGGGCAGATGCTCAATGGGGGCGCCCGTGATGATCAGTCCGTCGAACTTCTCGGTCTTCACCTCCTGAAACGGGCGATAAAATTCCGCCATATGGGCGGCAGCGGTGTTCTTGGTCTGATGTTCGGACATACGGATGAGGTGCAAATCAATCTGCAACGGCGTGGCCCCGATCAATCGGGCAAACTGATTTTCCGTCTGGATCTTCTTGGGCATCAGATTGAGAAGCCCGATTTTCAAGGGGCGAATATCCTGACGAGCAGCCTGACCTTCATCCATGACCATAACGCCTTCATCCTTGAGCACTTGATAGGCTGGAAGGGAGGCTGGAAGGGTGATGGGCATGGTCTTTCGTCCTTGTTGCGAAAGGCCTAGGTAGCCAGCCGGTCAGCCGTTGCCAAGGGCCTGCACGATCAACTGGTCGAGATCGGCGGCGCTTCGGGTTTCAGCAAGAGCTGCGGCGGGCACCGAAATCCCCCAGTTTTTTGCCATGGCGGCGTAGCGGGGCTGCCTGTGAGCCAAGGCGCGCGCGTAGGTCCAGCGGATGAAACTGTCGGGATCGACCTCCCGCTCTGACAGGTTGTTTTCTGTCAGATAAGTCGTCCAAGAGGTCTCCAAAAACTCAGGCGCGTAGCACATCGGCTTTGGTGCCTTATCGAAGCGCCGGACCAGTTCGGCCGTATGGTCTGAGCTGCCTTCGATCCACACCATCAGATGCGTCGCCGCAAGTTGCTTCAAAACGGGGTCGTCTGGATTCTCAGGATCGACGACCTCGCAAATAGATCCGCCGCTGTCGCACACGAAATGATCGTACCCGTAAAGCCTGTTGGCGCGGTCCATGAAATGCGCTGTATCTATCAGGGCGGCCACCTCTGCCCCGTGATGAAGGGCCTGACGCCGCTGGTACTCCGCAAAGCTGAGGCCACCTTTATCGGGATCTCCCGGCTTGCCCAGATACGTTGAAAGGGGGGCTAAGTTGTCGAATGTAATGTTTGAGGCGATGTAAATGCTGTCGGTGCGCAAAAGTTCTGCGAGAAACGGATCCTGCATCGCATGGGCTTTGAAGTTGTCCACGATATGCTCGCCCATGTACCGCGTGCCGATCCGGTAATCGACCGAGTAGTGAAACCACTCACCACTGTCGCGCAGCATGTTGGCTATATGGGTTTTTCCCAAACCTGACATGCCGAAAAACAGCACGCGCTTGGCCGTAGCAGCGCGCCAGGCGTCAGCGGATGGATAGAGCAGTGAAGTGTGGCGCATAAGAACGGTCCTTTGGCCCGATCTTTAGCCGCGAGCTGGAGGTCAGGCCAGTGGGCGTCGACGCATCAGGTGGAAGATGCGACCATCCAGCACCATCAGCCCTGCCACGAGCAATGCGAAACCGAAATAGGCCTGCGGCTGAAGTTCTTCGCCCAATACGATCGCACCCAGAAGGATGGCAATAGGGGCGACCAAAAGTGTACAGATCATCAGATTTCCGCTGCCTGCAACTGAGAGTATGCGGTAGTAGAGGAGGTAGGCGACGGCCGTTGCGATGATGGAGTAATACCCGATTGCACCCCAAGCCTTGACGCTGAGTGAGAAGTCCGGCGGGCCGTCAATGAAAACGGAAAGCGGGATCAAAACAAGCGTTGATCCTGTCAACATCCCAGCAGCCGCCACCTGCGGTGCCAGGTCGCTGAGGGTCTTGCGTGCCCATGCGCCGGCGAAAGCATAGGACAGCGTCCCGGCCAGAACGGCCAGTTGTGCGGTAGAACGGATGTCAAACTGCGCGAGGTTTTCCAGGCCGATTGCCGTCGCCACCCCCAGAAAGCCCAAGACAACCCCGAGTATTCGGCGCGGGGTGATCCGTTCGTCGGCAAACACCGCAGCTGCAACGATCACCCCAAAAATCGCAGTGGCTGCATTCAGGATAGAAGTGAGACCGGTCTCGATATGAAGCTGTCCCCACGCCATCAGTGAAAACGGAATCGCATTGTTTAAGAGACCCATCACCAGAAACGCGGTCCAGATGCGTGCGGTTCTTGGAACGGTCATCTTGCGGATCAGGACATACGCCCAAAGAACCAGCATTGCCCAGAAGACCCTGTGCGCAACGGCCGTCAGGACCGGAACTTCGTCCAACGCAAACCGGATTGACAGGAAGGAGCCGCCCCATATGACCGACAGAAGAAGAAGCTCCGCCCAAGCCCGCGTGCTGAGTGTTTTCTGATCTACCATTCGTGTGGGCATATCGCAGGTCAATGGACCTCACGACCCGAAATGTGCGCAATGCCAATAAAAAAACGCCCCGCCCCAAGGGGCAGGACGCTTCGCTGCATGTTCAGTTGAGTGACTTAGAACCGGAAGCCGACGCGAACGCCGACCGATACGGCGCTGTTGTCTTCGAAGACAGCGCGTTCAACATCAGGTGTACCAGTTTCTGGCCGTGCGTCACCCAGAGCGGTATAGCGAATGCCGCCGCTGATCACCATTGCGTCCTGTTCGTAACGGGCACCAAGCGTGATCGACTGAGAGCCATTGCGCGGTGCCAGCGGCGAGACGAGGTCATCGTCACCCTTGCTGGACCAACCCACAGCAATCGAACCGGACCAGTTTTCATTAAACCGGCGCGCGACACCGAGGGACACGTCCGTGCTGTCCTCAATTGTTGTCAGGCTTGTGTTTTCGATTGTTGGCTCAACCGCGGCGTCGAAGAAAATCGGCGAGACGACCGTGTCTTCGTAGCTGGCATAGCGCACGTTACCGAAGAGCAGGGTGTCTGGTGCGATACCGGACTGGAAGTCCAGGTTGATGCTTTCTGGCGCTTCCACTTCGGTTTCACTGCGTGCGGCGAGCGTCGGGTTGATCAGGTTCACACCGATACCGTTGATGGTCTCCGTCGTGCGCAGGTCATGGGTGATCTTGGAGTTATACGTCAGTGCAACGCGCAGTGCGATGTCAGGACGCTCGTAAGCACCACCGATCAGATAACCAAAGGCGCCGTCGCTTTCGAATGCACCATTGTAGCCGTTGAGACCACCATAGGCGGCGCCAGACAGCGTCACGTTCGCCGAAATCTCTTGGTAGCGCAGACCACCATGGACCGACCAATTGTCGTCGAATTTGTAGCGCGCGATACCAGTTACGGCATAGCTGTCAACGATGGCTTCCGTGCCACCGAGTGCTGTGGTGTTGTCACCCGGGTAGGTCACGTCGGAGCCATAGGGCTCGTCAATGATCAGAGCGAAAGACGTTTTGTCCGTGAACTGGTACTTCAATCCGAAACCAGCTGTTGTGAAGTTGCTACCGGTGTTGCCGATGGACTCACCGAATGCAGAGCTGAACGGCGATGTGTCTGTGCCATCAACCGACGGATCTGTGAAGCCGAAGCTAAGCTCGACGTAATTGCCGCGTTCAAACAGAATATTGATATTTTGCGAGGAGCGATCCAACCCACCAGCCGATGCGAGCGACGTTGTGGCGGCCAGGATAGCAGCTGTGCCTGTCAAAAATTTCATGGTTTCCCTCCCGAAACGCTTTTTTTCTTAGTGCGAACTGCTTTATCCGAACAGCATAGACCTGCGTCAATTTGTGACCCAGCGTCATGTTATCCACAGACCTTGATTTTCTGCCTGCAGGTCCCATGCGTGGCGAAAATCGCACAATTCTGTTAACGAACGGGGGATTTCCGTCGAGTCTCGGCGGCGATGTTGAGGTAATTCGCGCTGAAAATGATGACTGCGCCAAGGATGACCCAAGGGTCCAGTGCCTCTGAGTAAGCCAATGCGCCGATGACAGCGATCACCGGCAACCGGGCGAAATCCATTGGCATGACGACGGCAGCAGGTGCTAGGGTCAATGCAGTGGTCAGGCAAAAATGAGCACACAGGCCGGCGAATGCCACAAGCACAACCCAAGGCCAGATCACGACTGAAGGCCAGAAGATGTCCCCGTCCCACCCGGCCATGACCAGACCGAAGACCGATTGCATCACGGTGAGCCAGAAGAGGATATTGGTTATCGAATGGCTACGGGTCAGCAGTTTTGTGAACAGGGCGGACCCCGCAAAACCGACGGCTGCCAATGCCGCCAGCGCAATGCCAGGTTCGATATTGCTGATGTCAGGCCGCGCTGCGATCAGAATGCCAATGAAGCCCAGTACCGCCACGAGAATTCTCAGACGTGTCAGCTTCTCGTTCAGAACGAACGGAGCCAGCAACGCCACCCAAATAGGCGACGTGAACTCCAAAGCGACGACTTGTGCGAGCGGGATCATGGTGATTGCCGCGAACCAACAGTTCTGACCTGTGAAATGTGCGACGTTGCGCAGCGCATGAGTTTTCAGGTCACGCATCTGGATGCTGCCCAACGTTCCAAAAAGCCGTGCTGCGATCAAAACGATGCAGATCCCGATAAGCGAACGATACAGCATCAACTCAAACGTATCGAGTTCAGACGAAATTGCCCGCCCGGCAATTGCCATCGCAGTGAACGAAACAATTGCGCCAAGCATCCAAAGAGCGGCTTGCAGAGGCGTGCTGGCGGGCATGGTGGGACTTTCCGGTGCGTGTCCTCTGTCCTTGAGCCGAAACCCGGGTAAGATCAAGCGATGCGGATGAAATGGTGTCCTGTGCTGATCGCCTTGGCCGTCGCACCTGCGGTGGCGGAGGATGGTTTAACGTCTCTCGAAGATGCGGCACACGCGGCCTTTTCAGAGATGCCATCTGTCGTTCTGGTTGATCAAATTGCGGGGCAGTGTGGTGCAGATGAACGTGTAAATCCGCATGCAGCCTATTGCACGACCAGGAACATCATCTTCGCGCGGGACATCACAGGTGCTGCGCAGACCTATCGTGTGGCACATCTGTTTGGCCATGCCGTTCAGGTTCAACACGGTATTGCCGACGTTGCGTTGCGTGAAATTAGGACACGCCCGGAAAAGGAGCTGGAACTGCGCGGCCTTGTGGCACGGCAGGTGGATTGCATCGCGGGTCTTCTCTCGGCGAAAGCAGACCTGCCCTGGACGCCGTTGACGGATCTGTTCGAGGAAGAACCGTTCACCGGCAGTCACTGGGGGCGCGATCCTCTGCGCATCGGACCTACGGTCTCAATCGGTCTCGCCGAAAGAGCTGATTGGTATGCACGCGGATATGCCGCCGATGAAATCAGCGTTTGCGCAGTTGGCGGGTTCGGGGCGGCGCTTCTGTTCAAGGCATACCGAGGGTGATTAGGCGCTCTTTGCCCCTTTTTTGTCGGTGTTTCTTGATTTCGGTAGCTCTCTCAAAAGTCGGAGTGGACCCGATCCGAGAACAAGTACGTTGCTTGAAGCGTCACATCGTTATGTGCCTTTTGCCACGTATGTCGGCGAAGTTACGGAAGTCGACCGCCAGTGCTTGACCAACGGCCGCTGCAGCATTGCCGCCCATCTCTTGGCCTTCACTAAATAAATCCGCGCAACGACCGGTGTGTCATCAGCGCCCTTATCCTAAGGCCCAGATAACGAAGAAATCCTTGACCTAAAGCGTTACCGTGCTGCGCTTAGAGTCAGGATGCATAGGCAAACATGCAATTTTCCCTGATCGTATGGACCCGCTGTCTTAGCCCTTTAAACTGTGCCACTATTTATCTGCCGCAGGACGGGTGATTGATGGCTCGGAAGCGGTACTCGGATTAAGATGTGCTGAAGTTATTGCGCAAGATTGATATGCATTTGCATGATGGTTTGGATGTCGTGATCGTGCGCGGCAAGGCAAGGATTTCGGACAAGACATATACTATTGGAGTAAGAAGTTTGGCGGCATGGGGCGGCCTCAGTCGTCAGAGATGAGAGCGCTTCAAAAAGAGAACAACCATTATTCGCCAAGAGACCGCAGTACTTTTGCAGTGACGACGATTTCGATAAGACAACCCTTATCCAGATCTACACCGACACAGGCGCGTTGGGGCCAGTTCTTTTCTGGGCCGATCCAGTCGATCCAGATCGCATCCATTTCCGACTTCTGTGTGATGTTGTTAAGATAGACTGTTGCCTGAAGCAGTCCGGGCTTGCCGCTGCCTGCCTTTTCGAGGATCCGTCTGAGTTCGTCGAGCGCATTCTTTGTTTGTGCAAGTATACCGTCGGCATTTTGCGGGTCAGTTGCGACAGCGTAAACAAGCCCGTTCGACACGACAGCTTCACACCGTCCCAAACCTTCATACGGAAACCTCGTTATAGTCACGATCGCATCTCCCCTTTCACCAACCGCAGAACATCATAGCGCGTTTTTGACTAGGACATGAATTTGCAAAACATGATGTCGGACAGCTGGGCAAACAGCAATACAAACGACGTATCCAAGTCGATGCGGCACTTCTCATGAACATATTTTTTAGCTAGCTATGTTTTGCCACTCACTGACACGATACGGGGCGGGTTATTGGTCGAACACGTGGTTCAGCACCCTATCCTTCAACGGCTTCTGTGCGGCCGCGGAGGTCGACCTCAAAGCCTGTATTGACAACATTCTGCAGGTGCGAAAGCTTGATGAGGAAATCACATGGAGCTCTCAATGCTTCTAGACGTCAACCTTCCGCTTATTCTTCTTGCCGCGCTTGTCGCGTCGGCAAGTCCCGGACCAGCAACTCTGGCCCTCGCAGGAACCTCAATGGCATCAGGACGAACGTCTGGACTGGCGCTTGCTTCGGGTATCACGACCGGATCTCTGATATGGTCCATCGCGGCGGCACTTGGTCTTGGAGCGTTGATGCTTGCGAACGCCTGGGTCTTTGAGGTGATCCGCTACTTCGGGGCTGCTTACTTAATGTTTCTGGCCTACAAGGCCGCACGTTCAGCGATGTCGGACAAGGAATTGGCAGCTAGGCCGCTGCTCGGCGGCAGGCGCACACTCTATGCGAAAGGCTTGACTCTCCATTTGACGAACCCAAAGGCGATCTTGTTTTTTGGATCATTGTACTCACTCGGTTTACCGCCTGGGACCAGCGTTCAGGATCTAGGCCTCGTCATTCTTGCAGTTGGGTTTCAGAGCTTTGCAATCTTCCACGGCTATGCTTTGCTGTTCTCGTCAACAGGTATGACCCGTCTCTATTTCAAATTGCGACGCTGGTTCGAGGGTGCTTTTGCGATCGGTTTTGGAGCCGCAAGTTTCAAAATTCTAACTGCGAAGGTTCAGGCCCCGTAGGCGAACCTTTTTCTGGCTAAGCTAAATTCCAGCAGTCACATTTATAAGGCTTGCCGAACATCGTTACTGAAGGCCGGGTACACTGTGGCACTCGTCCTTTCTGTTGAAGAGATACGTCGATGCGTTGAATATCATTCCCATTCGATCGTGCCGGGCGGCTTTGAGGTGATGTCGTAGGTCACGCGATTGATGCCCGGCACTTCGTTGATGATACGGGTGGCTGTCTCCCCCAAAAACTCATGGCTGAACGGGAAATAGTCAGCAGTCATGCCATCAACGGACGTTACCGCCCTTAGCGCGCAGGCATAGTCATATGTCCGTCCATCACCCATGACGCCCACTGTGCGGACGGGCAGGATTGCAACAAATGCCTGCCAGATCTCGTCATACAATCCATGCTTGCGGATCTGATCGATATAGACCGCATCGGCCTCACGCAGAATATCGAGTTTAGCGCGCGTAATCTCGCCAGGACAGCGGATCGCGAGACCGGGACCGGGGAAGGGATGACGTCCGATGAAGCTGTCAGGCAGGCCAAGTTCGCGCCCCAGAGCACGCACCTCGTCTTTGAAAAGCTCGCGCAGGGGTTCTACGAGCTGCATGTTCATCCGGTCTGGCAAGCCGCCTACATTGTGATGGGACTTGATCGTGACCGACGGCCCGCCGGAGAAGCTGACGGATTCGATGACATCGGGGTAGAGCGTTCCCTGCGCCAGAAAATCTGCACCTCCAATTTCCTTCGCGTGCTTTTCGAAGACCTCGATGAACAGCCCCCCGATGATTTTCCGCTTGGTTTCGGGATCACTGACCCCGTCAAGTTTTCCAAGAAAGAGATCTGACTCGTCTGCGTGAATAAGCGGCAAATTGTAATGTTCGCGGAACATGCCCACCACTTCGGCGGATTCGTTTTTGCGCATCAGGCCGTGATCGACGTAAACGCAAGTCAACTGATTGCCGATGGCCTCATGAATGAGGACCGCCGCAACGGAACTGTCCACACCGCCTGAAAGCGCGCAGATGACCTTGCCGTCACCGACCTGATCACGGATCGCTTGAATGGCTTGCTCCCGGTAAGCGCCCATTGTCCAGTCGCCCGTAAAGCCCGCGAGTTTGACGAAATTCTCGTAGAGAGTCTTGCCGTTCGGGGTGTGATGTACTTCCGGATGGAACTGAACGGCGAAAAACCGGCGCGGTAGGTCGGCGGTGATGGCAAAGGGCGCGTTGGGTGAGGTGCCATAGACCTCAAAACCCGGCGCAATCTCGGCCACATGGTCTCCGTGGGACATCCAGACCTGTTCGCGCCCGTCCAGAAACCATCCAGCCAGAAGATCTGTGGTGGTGTCCTGAGGCTCTACGTAGGCGCGGCCGAACTCGGCTGTTCCATGTCCGCGCGTTACCTTTCCGCCCAGCATTTGCATCATGACTTGCTGACCATAGCAGATGCCCAGGATCGGAACGCCGAGGGCAAACACGCTTTCTGGCGGCCGGGGGGAGTTCTCGTCAATAACTGACGCCGGACCCCCGGAAAAAATCACGGCCTTGGGATCAAAATCCTTCAGAAAGCTGTCAGTGACGTTCTGGAACGGATGGATTTCGCAATAGACATTTAACTCTCGCAAACGACGTGCGATCAACTGGGTGACTTGGCTGCCAAAATCAATAATCAGAAGGCGTTCGTGAGAGGCGGGCGCGATATGATCTGTCATGGCCACGCATTAGGGCTAAGCTGCGATGCGTGCAAGAGCCCTCAGCGTATCGGTCTCACAGCTTTCCTATTTTTCCACTCTTCACAGAGTAAATGTCGCTTTCCCGACCGAGATGACGGATTTTGTTGGGGGTGGCGGGCGCTCGGGCCGTAAATGTAGTGAAACCTAGCGGAGAGGGCGGGACATGGCCGACACGATTGCACCAAAACGACGCGCGCGAGGCGGTGGCGGTGCTGCGCGGCGCGCAGAACGCACCGCGGTCCGGATCGAGTGTGCGAAATACATTGAGCGCAATATTCCGAATTTCGAGGTTCTAAATGAAGAGGCCCTACAAATAATCGAAGCCAACGCCGAGACTGTGCTCGAAGAAATCGGCGTGGCGTTTGTCGATAATCCAGTTGCGTTAGACCGCTGGCGCGATGCGGGCGCTGAGGTCACAGGCGAACGGGTTCGGATCCCCAAAGGTTTGGCGCGGAAACTTTGCGCAACCGCGCCTAAATCGTTCACGCAACAAGCCCGTAACCCAGACCGGTCCGTCGAGATTGGTGGCCCAAATTTGGTGATTGCACCAGTCTACGGCCCGCCTTTTGTACGGGATGTGCAAGGTGGCCGCCGCTATGCGACCATGGACGACTTCAACAAGTTCGTGAAATTGGGCTACATGTCGAAATGGCTGCACCATTCCGGTGGGACGGTCTGCGAGCCGACGGACGTTCCAGTGAACAAACGCCATCTCGATATGCTCTACGCGCATATGAGTCTGAGCGATAAGCCTTACATGGGATCGGTAACCGAGCCATCTCGCGCGCAAGACTCGGTTGATATGTCAGACATCCTCTTTGGCGGTCTTGAAGACCGTACGGTGATGACGTCTCTCATTAACATTAACTCCCCGTTGACATTCGACGCCACGATGATGGGCGCGCTGGAGGTGTATGCCGCCGCGAATCAAGCCTGCATTGTTTCGCCGTTTATTGTCGGGGGTGCGATGGCGCCGGTTTCTGTCGCCGGTACACTGACTCAGGTTCTGGCTGAGGTTCTTGCAGGATGCGCGTACTCTCAATTGATCCGTCCCGGCGCCCCGGTCATCTTCGGCGCTTTTGTGACATCAATTGACATGAATTCTGGCGCGCCGACTTTTGGAACGCCGGAGGCCGCACATATCACCTACGGCGCGGGGCAGCTGGCGCGCCGTCTTGGGCTGCCCTACCGCTCTGCCGGATCATTTTGCGGATCGAAACTGCCGGATGCACAGGCAGGCTACGAAACCGCCAACTCACTGAACACGGGGCTCATGGCGGGCGTGAACTTTATGCTTCATGGGTGCGGCTGGCTTGAGGGCGGGCTTGTCGCGTCATTCGAGAAATTTGTAATGGACGCAGATCAATTGGGCGTCCTTCACAAGCTTGCCCGAGGCGTCGACGTGGACGAGGAAGCACAAGCTCTTGATGCCATTCGGGAAGTTGGACCGGGCGGTCACTATCTGGGATGCGCGCACACTCAGGCGAATTTTAAGGATGCGTTCTGGCGGTCAGATGTTTTGGACTACAAACCGTTTGAGACCTGGTCTGACGAGGGCGGGCGCGACACGCAGATTATCGCCGCGGCCCGAGTCGAGAAGTTGCTGCAGGACTATATGCAACCTGCCCTTGATCCTGCGATCAACGAAGCTTTGCAGGCGTTCGTCCGGCAGCGGAAAGAAGCGGCGCCGGACGCGTTTGCTTGAGGCGCCTCTCAGGCGCTGCGGCGAGCTTCCGACATAAGGCGAAGCTCTGCCATCAGGGCAACCAGCACCTCAATATGGCGGGCGATTGAATAGGTCGCGCAGCCGTCTTTTCTGGTGATCTCGAAGCTTTCTTCCTTTTCAACAAGGGACTTGATCAACGCGCGGGATCCGGGGGCCGCATTACGGCCTGCGATGCGACGTAGATCACGGGTTCTGTTGTAGTCGGACAGTCCGTGACGGGCCGCGCGGACAAGCAAGCGAGGGCGTTTCAAAGTGTTCAGCGCGGCGTTCAGGTCAGTCATGTTTCAGGTCTCCAGCATCAGTTTCGACCATCAACATATCGGTGGATTCTTGCTGTTGCCGCGGACCTTGGGTCACCGAACGGCAGCTAAGAGACTGTTTATACTTTAGAAACAATTTTTCTAAAAATACTTCGTTATTAACCATCTCGAAAGCAATGCAACCCCAAGTTGTGCAGGCTGCTTCAGACGATGGGGATCGTGTGACATGAATTTTTGCCAAAGTGATTTTTGCCAGTTTGATTTACCTGATTGGGTTCCGGAGGTGGTGCGTCGGTATTTGCGACACACCAAGGCGGGGCTCTCACTGCGTGACGTGGCCCGCCAAGAGGGTTGCCACCCCTCGACGGTTTTGCGTCAGATCCGCCGGCTCGAAGGCCAGCGGGATGATCCCTTGTTTGACGACGCACTTGAGCGCCTTGGACAGCTGTTCTGGCCCTCTTCTCAAATTGATTGCCACAAAGGATCCGACTCAATGAATGCGCATACATTTCCTCCTATCCTATCTGACGAAGAAGCTCTGGCACGCGAGGCGCGCCGCATCCTCCGTCGTCTCAGTGAAACAGGGGCAGTGCTGGCGCTGGCAGCGGATATGGACAAAGCAGTTGTGCTGCGGTCGCACTCAGACGCAGCGCCCACACGCACGGCGGTCGTTGAGCGCGACGTCGCGCAGGCTTTCGTTGTAAAAGACTGGATCAGCTGCACCCGGTCGGGTCGGGTGGCAAGCTACCAGATTACAGCGGCTGGACGCGCGGCCCTGAAACGTTTCCTGGCTGAGGAAGAAAAGAAGCGTCGTGATCGGGCTGGCTTTGCTGAAGCCCCGGGCGTTTTCACGGCCCAGCATATGGAATTCGGCGAGCGTGACATTCTCGATGAGAAGGGCAAGCGCCAACGCATTAGATGCAACATCGCAGAGAGCCCGCTCGCCATGCTGGCGCGCCGCAAGGGATCAGACGGAAAGCCGTTTCTGGATGTCGATCTCGTTCAAGCGGGCGAGCGGTTCCGCGAGGATTTCGAACTGGCGCAAATGGGTCCGCGGGTTGCGCAAAACTGGGATCGTTTTCTCACAAGCGGTGATCGGGGTGGTTTTGCGTCTGATGGTGGTTTGGGGCAGGGCCCGCGCGCCGCACGTGAACGTATTCTGTCTGCGCTCGACGATCTGGGACCGGGTCTTGGCGATATCATCATGCGCTGCTGCTGTTTTCTTGAAGGGCTCGAGGCCGCAGAAAAGCGCATGGGATGGTCTGCTCGATCGGGCAAGATTGTTCTACGTATTGCGCTGCAGCGTCTCCACCGGCATTATCGCGAGAAGCACGGTATGCAAAACGCAATGATCGGATGAATTTTGGCCGACGCCCCAGATGCCGCTGACACAAAACGACATTACCTGGAGGTCGAGTTTGAAACGTTGCTGAGTGATCCTCAGACGTTTCAGTTTCTCGATCAAGGCGCCGTGGATGGGTTCTGGTACTGGGACCTTGAAAATCCCGAGCACGAATGGATGAGCCCGGGGTTTTGGCGGGCACTTGGATTTGATCCTGAGAAACGGAAACATCTGGCTTCCGAATGGCAGGATTTGATTTACCCGGAAGACGGCGCAGCGGCGCTCAAGAATTTTGAGCGTCACTGCGCTGATCCCTCGTACCCCTACGATCAGTTGGTGCGCTACAAAACCAGTGACGGCGGTACCGTGACGATCCGATGTCGCGGGAAGGCGATGCGGGAAAACGGTGTCCCGAAACGTATGCTGGGCGCGCATACAATCGTCCATGACACCCGGTCCCACGCGTTGGACCGGCAACTCAGTCAGTTGGTTGATATGTCGGGGGATGCAATTCTAGCCTGGAGCTTGCAAAAGGGTGTTGTGCGCTGGAACCGCGGCGCCACTCAACTCTACAAGACCGAAGAGGCCGAGGCGCTTGGGCGCAATCCGAATGAGCTGACCCAAGCAGAATTCGGCGAAGACTGGGCCACTGTCCAAGCGCAAGTCATGGCGGGGCAGGAGTGGGTCGGCGATGTCCAGCGGATCTCAAAAGACGGGGGGCTCGTTATCACTTCAACGCGGATCCATCGGGTCCATGTCGGAACTGATGAAACGCTGTTCTTCCAGATTGATCGCGACATCACCGCACGTCACATGGCGGACATGAAAGAGCGGCAGCTTACGCGCGAATTGCATCATCGTGTAAAAAACCTCTTTTCGGTCATCCAAAGCCTCGTCCGGATGAGCGCGCAGTACGAAAATGACGCCCCAGCGCTGGCTGCGAAAATACGCAACAGGATCAAAGCGCTTGCCATTTCCCATGTGACCGGCATGGAAAAGGATGCGGAAACCAACCTTGATTTGCGCCGTATGGTCGACGCCATCACAAGACCTCACAGACCTCATGAAACCGCTCTGTCGCTGTCCGGCCCGACCGTGACCGTTCCCAAACGCGCAGCCACGCCACTAGGGATGATCCTGCACGAACTGGCCATCAACGCTTTAGAGCATGGCGCTTGGTCAGAGGAGGACGGGCGCACAGATGTGTCTTGGCAATTGTTGGAAAACGGGACTGAGCCTCAACACCTCGAATTCGTTTGGAAAGAGCAAAGAGGCGACGGCAGTGCCCGCGCAGAACAAGGAAATGTTGACCGATTTGGAACGAAATTGATGACAATCTCGGTTGCACAGCTTAACGGAAGACTGGAGCGGGAGTGGCGCGACGGCGCACTTTCACTTCGGCTCGACTTTTCAATTGAGGAGGTCGCTGCGTAAAAGCGATCATTTGTATTATGACAGACCACTCTTCGAGAGACTACGTTTCAGAAAATTGCAATGGAACGATTCCGGTTTGTTTTTCTGACGCACACAATATTGATGGTCACCGATACAATCCCGAACGGTTTGACGAGGATCTGAGTGATCGCCTGTCAGGTCGGTCGGTTTTGGTTGTCGAAGATGAGGCACTGGTTGCCTATGAGCTGGAACTCGAACTTGTGGATTGCCGTGCAATTCCAGTGGGGCCGGCCACGACCGTTTCCGTCGCCATGGAACTGGCTGAGACGAAAGAGATAGACGCCGCAATTTTGGACATCGATCTGAATGGCCGGGACGTCTATCCACTCGCCGACAAGCTTCGGGCGCGTGGGGTTCCATTTGTGTTTCACACAGGCCACGGCACGCTGATTGATCTTGAAGATACTTATCCGGGCATCCCTGTGTGTATCAAACCATGCGGTGCGGACGACGTTCTGGGAAGTCTCGCCAGCGTCATGCGACGCTCTCAGTAGCGCTAGACACCAGAACCTCCTAGGTTCGGCCATTCCTCAGTCACTCATCCATTAACCATAGTAGACGCTGGAGAACGCTTTCTGCGGCTTGGGTCCGCGCGATGCTGCCGGTCCGAAGCCGGCTATTGCGCATCCTTTTGCTGGCATGTGCTTCGCCGAGATACCGGGGTTCGCAGGTCATCCCCTGTCCTCTAGGCAGCGCCTCACGTTTCATACCACAAACCTCTGAGAGGCAATATGTCGACAGCAGACGAATACGAACGCCAAATGCTCGAGTTGATCAACGAAGAGCGGGCCGAAGCGGGTGTCGATCCGCTTCAGCTTGAGCGGGATTTGAACACCTCGAGCGAGGATCACAGTCAGTGGATGCTCGACGAGGACGTGTTTTCCCACACCGGCCAGGGAGGATCGAGCGCAGGTGACCGGATCCAAGAAGCCGACTTCGAATTGTCAGGCAGCTGGTCCTGGGGCGAGAATATCGCATGGCAAAGCGAGCGCGGCGCGGAAGGTATCTCTGATGATGTGGAAGATCTGCACGAGGCCCTCATGGACAGCCCCGACCACCGTGAAAACATCCTGAACCCCGATTTCGACTATATCGGACTTGGCATCGAAACCGGCGAATTTGACGGCTACGACGCGGTGATGGTGACCCAAAACTTCGGATCGACGGATGCGGATGTTGATTTGGACACGGCGACCGATCCGGTATCGGAGGACGCGTCGCCCGTGCTTGTGGCCGACACACCACCGGCGGCGGACCCAGCCTCGCCACCTTTGGTAGAAACCCCGCCGGAGCAGGAAGATCCGCCCGCCGACCAACCCATGACCTTTGCCGACTTGCTTGAACTGCTTGGATTTACCGTCACGACCACCGAAACCGATTTTGTATTTGAGCCTATTGAACCTGATGACTTAGTTGCGGACGTCGATGTGCAGCCGAATTCTTCGTCCGACCTGGACCGCGACTTACCGGACACGGTCGATGTGCCGTTTGAGGATTTCTTCTTTCAGGATTTCTTCGACTTCGCCGCATAATTCATCCCAACGGCGCGGATGTAACGCCGTGCCGTTGGACTTTTGCGCGAAGGCTGCCTAGGTAAAGACAACGCGAACTGAACAGCGATGTTGTCCCATGCCACGCGATCTCAAAATTCCAAGCCAGCGCCATCCTGAAAAGGCGGCAAAACCGGATAAGGCGCAGCCGAAAAAGCCGAATTGGATCCGGGTAAAAGCTCCTGTCGGTGAGGGCTACAAAGCGACCCGCGATATCATGCGCGAGCATAAGCTGGTGACCGTCTGCGAAGAGGCGGGATGTCCGAATGTGGGAGAGTGCTGGAATCAGGGCCACGCGACCATGATGATCATGGGCGAGGTTTGTACCCGCGCCTGCACCTTCTGCAATATCGCGACGGGCAAGCCACCCGAAGCGCTGGATGTGTTCGAGCCCGGGCGCGTCGCGGATGCAGTTTCAAAGCTTGGCCTGAACCACGTGGTCATCACCAGCGTTGACCGCGATGACATCGAAGACGGCGGGGCGGAGCATTTCGCACAGACCATCCGCGCGATCCGCCGGAAATCCCCCAATACGACCATCGAAATTCTCACGCCTGATTTTATCAGAGCGGACCCTTCGGTGCTGGAGGCGGTCGTTGCTGCAAAACCGGATGTGTTCAATCACAACCTCGAAACGGTGCCGGGGCTTTATCCCGAGGTGCGGCCAGGTGCGCGATACTTCCATTCCCTGCGTCTGCTTCAACGGGTCAAGGAACTTGACCCAACGATGTTCACCAAGTCCGGCATCATGGTTGGGCTGGGCGAAGACCGTCAATCGGTCATTCAGGTCATGGAAGACATGCGCGCCGCTGATATCGATTTCCTGACAATCGGACAGTACCTGCAGCCTACGCCAAAACACCATGCAGTGGATCGCTTCGTTACCCCGGAGGAGTTCGCGAGCTATGAGAAAGCAGCTTACGGCAAAGGTTTTCTGATGGTGTCCGCAACGCCGCTCACGCGGTCGAGCTATCATGCAGGCGACGATTTCGCGAAACTGCAAGCGGCACGGATTGCAAAGCTGGCGAAGGCCTGAGGCTTACTTCACTGCACCTGCAGCCATGCCCTTGATGATATACTTCTCAAGAAAAACGGCCACCACGATAAGCGGCAGAATCGCCGCTGTAGACAGGGCGGCCATGGACCACCAGTTGATCCCTTGCGAACCGGTTTGGGAGGCGACCATCACAGGCAAGGTCTTGGCGTCCGTCGAGGTCAGGAGCGCCGCGAAGAAGTATTCATTCCAGCATAACACCAGCGAGAGGATGAAGGCCGCGACCATGCCGGGCAGAGCAATGGGCAGAACGATCTGCATGAACGCACCCCAGATGCCCAAACCGTCGACCAGTGCGGCTTCCTCCAACTCGACCGGGATGCCTTGGAACTGGTCCCGCATGATCCAAATGACGATCGGCAGGACCATCAAGGTATAGAGCAAAATCAAACCGATCCGCGTGTCCAGCAGTGCCATCGATTTGTAGAGTACCAAAAAGGGCAGGGCGAGGACAACGGGTGGCAAAATCATCTGGCTGAGGAAAAAGAACGAGATGTCCGAATTCCGCATGAAGCCGAACCGATAGCTGAACCGGGACAGGCCATAGGCGGCAAGGCTGCCCAGAACAACCGCAAGCGCGGATGCGCTGATGGCGACTATGGCGCTGTTCCAGAAGCGTTTCAGAAACTCTTCCCGGACTGTCGAAGTTTCGCCGATCAGATCGGGGGACAGTCCCAAGCTTTCCCAGCCCCGCCACTTTGGCGTGTAGTCCACCCACGGCACCATGTTGCCCTGCATAACGTCGGGCGCCAGTTTGAACGATGTGGTGAGTGTCCAGTAAATCGGGAAGATACAGATGACGGACCATAGGATCAGCGCGCCATAAATTGCGATGCGACTGCTCCACCACTTAAACTGGGGGGCTGTGGTGGCGTCTGTGTCTTTGAAAATTTCAGTCGTGGCGGTCATGCGGGCCGCTCCATGAAACGGGACACGGCTTTCAACAGCACCGTGATGAATAGGATGATGAGCACAAGATAGACCATGGCAAGAAGGGTCCCATAGCCCACATTGGATCGGTCGCGGTACTCTCGGAAGATGAAGCTGGTAACGCTGTCCGTTGCACCGCCGGGACCGCCGGAGGTGACGTTGATGATGATATCAGCGAGTTTCAGTTTGAAGATGATGCGGATCACAATCGCGGTGACCGAGACCGGAAGCATCAGGGGGAATATCACTTCCTTGAAGCTTTGCCACCCGGTTGCGCCATCGACCTTTGACGCCTCGATCACTTCTTTGGGTAGGGCCTGCAAACCGGCCAGCAGCATGATCATCATAAAGGGGATAAAGGTCCATGCATCCATCGCCATTATCATGAAACGCGCCATCTCTGGCGTGCCGAAAAAGCTGGGGCTGTCCCAGCCAAGCTCCCGCGCAAGCCGGGCGAGCGGACCGAACCGGACCTCCATCATCGACTTGCCGATCATCCACGACACGGCCACGGGCGACAACATCAGCGGCAGCAGAAACACCACGCGGAAGAACTTGCGTGCGCGGATCTGAGCGTTGAGCAAAAGGGCCAGCCCAAAGGCGATGACGTACTCCACGCTGACAGCCAGTACGTAATACACCATATTTTTCAAGGCGTTCCAGTAGAAGCTGTCGTTCCACATTTGCCGCATATTGTCCCAACCGTTGGGCTGTGCGCCGTCTTGGGAGGCAAGGTTCCAGTCGGTGAATGAGATGTAAAGACCGAAGAGCAGCGGGAATACGACGAGGCTGACGACGAACAGCACGGCCGGTAGAACGAAGAGCGTCCGCTTGCCCGCCTCGCCCCGTGTGATCACCTGCGCGGCACAAAGTGCGGTCGCCCAGACGAGGTAGGCGTAAAGGACAGGGCGCCATGTTTCGAACCCAAGCGCGATCCGCCCCCCTTCGTGTGCCGCTTGCAACAAGGCAAGCACGGCGAAAAGGCCCGCCGAGATCCAGACCATCAGTCGGCCCACCTGCTTGCGGCTGGCAGAAATGTGGTCGGATGTGACGGTATGGAGAAGATCGCCCTCGGTGCTCATTCCGCGACGTTAACCACGGTTCGCGAACCTGTTAAGCCCCGAATTTCGCCAATCGGATTATCGTCGGACTTCTATCGGACCTGCGTCGGACTTTTTGGATCTTTGCGCCCGCGCTGTTTCAGCGTGCTGTTTGGGCGGTCCTAGCAGACTGCTTCGGGGAGGGCGCTGCCACCAGCAGTCCTGCGCAAGTGATGAGAATCATTCCCAGAATGGTCAACGGTCCCGGCGTCTCGGAAAAAAACAGATAGCCCCATAGGGCGGCTGAGATGAGGTATGCATAGTCGAAGGTGCCGATGATGGCGGGTGGGGCGATTTGATAGGCCCGCGCGACGCCCATGAAATAGAGCGCAGACAGAATCCCCAAGCCAGCCATAAGGCCCCATGTCGTCGGCGTCATTCCGGACCATCCGCCCAGAACGAACGGGAAGATGTCTTGAACTGCGGTTGGCAGGCCCAGGACGATCAGACCGAGCGTCGCGATAAGGCCGGTGATCAGAAATGCGCTATGCAGAGACAGGGCCAGAACCATCGGTGTCTCGTCCTGACATTTACTTCGGGTCAGGACCATCGAGAGGGAATAGAGCGCGGCTGCCAGAAGAGGCAGGAGCGTGATCCATGAAAACGCCTCGGTGCCCGGTCTCAGGATCGCAACAACGCCGACGAACCCCAAGGCGACCCCGGCCCATCTGAGCGCGCCGACGGGTTCTTTGATCAGCTCTGCAGACATGAGGGCTGTGAGGATCGGGTTGGTGTAGATCGCAACCGCAGCTACCGACAAATCGAGAACCGAGAGCGATGTATAGAAGGCGATCCAGGACAGCACCAAAAGCCCGCTGCGCAAAACGACCCATATCGGTGCATGCATCGCGAACCGGCGCCCGGTGACGCGCAGTGCTCCGATGAGAACGGGAATTGCAATCAGCGAACGGCAGACGAAAATTTGCCAGACACTTAGATCAGTGCTCACGTGTTTGATGACCGCATCCGCGAAGGCCATTGTCAGAACCGACGCCAAGATGATCACGATGCCTTGCCCCGTTCGATCCGACCGGCCTTGCGCGCGCTGCGTCATCTTTCCCGTCTCCGCGTTCTTGATGGCATACCTGCCCAGTTCAGTAGTCCACGGGTTTTGTTAAGTGCAACCCGGCTTGAGCAGGGCCGGGTCATGCTGTCTAAAGGTTAACGTGCCATCTTAAAGAGAGAGCCCCATGTTCCGTTTAAGCATACTAGCCGCTGCCTGCATTGTGTCCGCAGGCGTTGCCAATGCGCAGGACTGTGCGGATCTGGCGGGGTTCCGATCCATTCTGCGGATGGATGTGGGGCAGGTCGACCAGTGCCTTGCGCTGGGCGCTGATCCAAATGCGCTGACCGGCAGGGATGACGAGGCACTGATCCACAGGGCCGCAGGTCACCCGGATCCAGCTGTAATGGCGGCGGTCGTTGCTGCGGGCGGCGATCCAAACCGGGTGGACGGGGCAGGTAATACGCCGATCCACTGGGCCGCATCGCGCAACCAGAACCCCGAGATGATCGCGCGCCTTGTTGCAGTGGGGGCCGATCCCAACCGGCGGCGGAAAGACAAGAGCGATATGACGACGCTGAACATGGCGCTCTTCAATCCCAATCCGGCGGTGATCACGGCACTTTTGAATGCAGGTGCCGACCCTCTGCAGAAAGGTCAATATGACCGGCTCGCGCTTCATTGGGCGGCCATGATGGATGCGCCATCGTCGGTGCTTGAGACATTGGTTGCTGCGACGGGTGATGTGGATGCGCGCGATGGAATGCTCGAGTCTACTGCGCTGCATTTCGCAGCCCAGCGGGCGAAGAAGGCGCAGACCGTCCAGACCTTGCTGGCGCTGGGCGCGGACATTCAGGCACAGGACTGGCGCGGCAACTCGCCCCTGCATCGGGTCGTGCAGAAAAATGAGATCACGGACATCTTGCTGGCGTTGCTGTCGAGCGGGGCCGATCCGAATGCGAAAGGCTATGGCGGTGCAACGCCTCTGCACCACGCGGCGCGGTACTCGGACGTGCCGCAGTTCGCAGCACTTCTGGTCGAGGCGGGGGCCGACCTTCGGGCGCTTATGGGCACCGGTCACACGCCCCTGCACAGGGCGGCTGAATACGGTGACAGCGTGGCGATGGTGCAAATGCTGTTGGATCTTGGCGCGGATCCGGACGCGGTGAATACGGCCGGCTCGAAACCCTTGTGGAAAGCCGCACGCAACAACGACACCGTGGGCATCGTGCGGCTGCTGCGCGAGGTCACAACGGATCCCGACGGCACGGATGGGTCGGGGGTAACGGCGCTTGAGGTCGCGGCCAGCGGAAAGAACTCGGCCGAGGTGATCGCGCTTTTGTCTCAGACGGTGGAAGGCTTGCCCCCCTTCGCGCTGCACCGGGCGTTGGGTGTCGAAAACCACAAGCCGCAAGTCATCCAGCTGCTGTTGGCAAAGGGGGCCGACCCGAATGAGCGGGATAAGAACGGGGATACGGCGATGCATAAGGCGCTGGCCTTCGATATGCATCCGGATGTGTTCGATATGCTGATCGCTGCCGGTGCAAACCTGTCACGCCATGGGCGCTACGGGCGGACCGTTCTGCATCAGGCGACGCTGCGGCGCGCCAATCTTCAATATATCCGCCCGATGATCGAGGCAGGGTCGGCCTTGGAGGCGCGCAATGACCGTCGTGCGACCCCGCTTCATGAGGCCGCGTATTACGATGGGACAGGCAAGGGGGTGGCGACGTTTTTATCCCTCGGGGCGGATCCGAACGCGGTTGATCAGACCGGTCGGACACCGCTGCAGCGGGCGTTCAAATCCGACTATGGGCGGGACGCGGTGAGTGCTGCACTGATCCCGGAAACGGATCTGAGTGTTCAGGACGAGGACGGCAACACGGCATTGCATCTGGCACTGCTTTCGGAGGTGCACCGGGAGATGGTGCCTGCCGTCTTGGCGGCGGGCGCGGATGTGAACCGTCCCAATAACGCCGGATTGACGCCGTTTGGGGTGGCGCTGATCCGCGCCCCGCAGTTTGTGCCAGCGTTTCTTGCGGCGGGCGCGGATGTGACCGCTGTGGCAGGCTACGGCGAGCTGCCTTTGCATCTGGCTGTCGGGCGGCGGTCGGCAGAGGCCGTCAAGGCGCTGCTGGATGCGGGGGCTGCGCCGGATCACGTCAACGGGCTGGGGCAGACCGTGTTGCATCTTCTGTCCGGCGGTGACCGGGACTTGGCTGCGGTCATCCTGGCCGCAGGAGCCGATCCGAACCGGACAGATGACGCAGGCCAGACACCGCTGCACAGTGCGGTTGCCAATGTCGCGCCCGACGTGGTGGATCTGCTGCTTGAGGCGGGCGCGGATGTGAATGCTGTGAACGGGCAAGGCCAGACGCCGCTGTTGATGGCCATGTACTACGGTCTGGGTGACCCTATCGTGCAAACGCTCCTGGATGCGGGTGGTGGACCGGTTGAAGCGGTGCGGTCCGACATGTCCGAGCTTGATCTCTACGACTTTGACGAAATTCTGAGTGTTCCGGTGGAGAACCGGCGTCACGAGTTCGGCGGTGCCGCCGCGTTCCGTCGGGGTGAGTTTCTGGTCACGCGGATCGCGCGCCGAGGCAACGCGCGCGACCCACATATCGAGGGGGGCGGGTACCTCTATGACGCGGCCTCGTCAGACCTGTTGCAGGTTTTCGAGAACCCGGCCCCGGCCATGCACCGCCGTTTCGGTGCCGGTGCAGCGCTGGCGGGACCGTTCGCCCTGATCGCATCGCCAGAACAATGGCGGGCGGATGGCGGGCCGGTGTTTGGCCCCGGGGCGGTTCATGTCTTTTCGACAGAGACGGGCGCCGCGCTGCACCGTCTTGAGAACCCGATGCCCGCGCAGGACAGTCTCTTTGCGGTGTCCGTTGCAGCATCGGATAACCTGGCCGCGGTCGGGGCACCTGGAAATCAGGCGCGGGGGGTGAACACGCCCACATCCGGGTTCGTTCATCTGTTCGATGTCGAGACCGGGGCGCTGATCCGGTCAATTGCGCCGCCTCTCGATACGCTGCCCCGCCGGTTCGGAACGTCGCTGGCATTGGATGGCGGGCGTCTGCTCGTCGGTTCGCCCGAGGCCTTCGGCGAAGAGGCGATGGAAGGGCAGGTGTACCTTTTTGATGCCCAAACCGGCGCGCTGTTGTTGCAGATCGAAAACCCGGATCGGGACGCTTTCCAGTGGTTCGGGCAGAACGTCGCCTTGGATCAGGGGCGGATTTTGGTATCAGCTTCAGCGCAATACGGAGTGAACTGGGCTGTGGATGCGGTCTTTGCCTTCGACGCCGAAACGGGTCAAATGCTGCACAGGGTTCCGAACCCCCGGCCGGATATCTTTGATTTTGGATATGGCGCTAGCCTTGAGCTGGAGGGTGACATCGCGGTGATTGGGGCGCCCCATTCGTTGCAGGAGGGGACCGGTCCGCAATTGGGTGCCGTGTTTGTTTATGACCTGCGGCGGGGTGAGTTGGTGCAGACGGTTGAGGACCCCCAAGGGGACCCAAGCATCGTCTTTGGCAGCGGATTGGCACTGAGCGAGGAGTGGTTGCTGGTGACCAGTGAATTTCGTGCCAAAGATGATCCTCAAGCGCCTGATGGCGACCACGCGATTGCGACAATCTTCAAGCGCAGTGATATCGGACTAGATGTGTTCTATCCGCAGGGACTGAAGCTGCACGAAACGCCGCTTGCGATGAACGACACGCATCTGTTCGTGCTCCGGGCCGCGATCGTTACGACGGAAAAATCGCATCAGATAGATGTTTCGTTGGTGTCGATCCCCAGTGATGAGAGCGCCGCTGAGATGCGGTGGCCAATCGCGCGGCACGAGATTGAGATCGGCGCTGAGCCGTTCCGTGCGTTTCTGCGGCAAGGCTTTGATCTTCCGTTCTTTGTCCTGGAAGAGGCCACCGCTTTGCTTGTTGGCGATGCGCCCGAGGCGAACCCGTTTGAGGTGGTCGAAACTGCGGGCGGTGAGTTCGTGTTGGCTGGACCTTTTGCGCTGCCGCAGACTTTGGGGCTGCGGGTGACCGGATCTGACACGGGCAGGATTGTTCTGGAACATGACGCCGATAGCGCGGTCTATGTGGCTGAGATCGATCGGCTGCCCACGGAGATGGGACAGATCGAACGGGATACCTGCCGCATAGAACGGATAATGCCGGAGGTCTGGAATGACGGATACGTTCTGACGCTGACTTGCGATGCGGGCGGGGTGCGCCGAGCGGCGTCGTTGGTGTTGGTTGCCTTGCGACAATAGAATAGCGATCCGTGGATCCCTAGACCCGTGGTCCACTCAGATCTTCGGCGACAGGCGGCCCCCCCCTGTCGCCGAGGGCAACGGGGACGGGGTCAGGCTGGCATCTCGCATCGCCAAGCCGCGTAGTCCTGCAAAGCACATCACACACAGACCGGATCCAAGCTCGAACACCTCTTCCACGTAGAGCGCCTTAAGCTCTTTGAGGGGCAGGATGCGCAGATTGATGTCGATGGCCTGCGCGTAGGCAAGCAGCGCCGCGCCCAGGATCAGAAACAGCGCCTCGGGACCGAACCGCAGTGTCCAGCCCCGGCGCACAAGAATGCGGCAAACCCAAAGGCCGATGAGGATCAGAACCAACAGGATGAAGCCGCCCAACAGGTAGTGGTGGTCTGTTGTTGCCTTGAGTTGGCGTTTTGCGATGGAGGCGAGATCGTGGACCGCGTCCAGTTTGGTCTGGCCCACCCGCGGGGCCTCAAAACCGATAATCCGTTCGCCAAAACTCAATTCATCCAGAGTGGCGATCAGGGCAAAGATCGTGGCGCTTATTAACAGCAGATCGCCCCGTGCGCGGGTCAGATAATACCAAAGGCCGATACCGAAAGCGGCCAGATAGATGACGACCGTCGCCCACTCGACGGCGCGGTCCTCTTCAAAAAGATCGAGGCGTGCCTCAACAGACAGACCGGTGGAAATCACGATCAAAGCTGTGATCACGCCGAGCGTGAAAATCAGGCAGAGCAACGCTCCGACGGTGTTTTTGAGATAGTCGGTCATGTCCGGGCAGGGTGGTGTTGTTACATATTTAATAAGTATATGTCACATCGCCGTTACGGGCAAACCGAACCGGCGGTGTGCTCTCGGCACTCTGCGGGGCCCACAAAAAAGACGCCCCGGTTGGGGCGCCTCTCTTTTTTCGCATTGAAGTTGTCGCTTACAGACCGAGGGACGCCCTGTAGAGCGCGATCTGGCTGTCGCGGCCGATTTGGTCCGTGATCCGGTCCCATGCCGCGGCGATAGCGTCGGCGGTTTCCTGAGCCGAGCCATATTGACCGGCATAGCCTTTCGCCAGCTCATCTTCGGCCACCGAATAGTACTGGAAGATGCCGGGGATGCGCGGCTCGATGGCGGCGTTGGGGTGATTGTAGCTGTCCGCGTTGGAGCCCAGATAATCCTCGACAAAGGCGCGGTCGTATCCGGCCTCTTCCCATTCTTCGTACTGGAAGTGGGACTGGCGATATGGCTGGAAGCCGGACGGGTAAGCCGACGCCCAAAGCGACAGGTCCTTGCCGCCCAGATGGGCTGCCGCGGACCATGCGGCCTTTTTCTTGGCCTCGTCGCCCTCGACCGTGGCCATGACATACACGCCCCAGCCGATATAGGCCATGTTGGGGGCCTCGTTCGGGGTGTCTTCCCATGCGCCGGTCTGAGAGTTGTAGACCCGGTTGGAGCCAGGCAGCGTCGAGAAGCCGACGACATCGCCCACGACAGATGTGTCCGAGGTGCGCGCGGATGATCCCACGTCGCCCCACCATGTGAGCATTCCCCCGGTGCCTGCGAGGAACTGCTGGAACGCGGTGGTGCCGGGATCGGCGTTGATCTGGTCGGCGGGGTAGGCCTTGTCGACGGCGATCAGGTCCATGACGTCTTGGATGGCCTGCACGAAGGCTGGATTGTTGACGCGCGGTTTCATGGTGTCCGGATCGAAGAGCCAAGCGGGATCGTCGGGGTGCTTGGCATAGGCGGTCGCGCGGTCTTCGAGGAAGTAGAAACCGAAGCCACCCCATCCTTTGAGCGGATCGAGGAAGCCATGCGCATCCAGGCCCGTGAGCGGATCGGACTTGCCAGCAAGGAACTTGGAGTGCGCTTGCACCTGCTCCCATGTGGTCGGAACCTCCCACGCGCCGTCGCCGCCTTCGGCCTCCCACGCGGCTTTGAGGTCGTCGTTCTCGTAGTAATCCTTGCGGTAGGCGAAGGTGTGGCAGTCCCCGTCGATGGACACGCGGTAGGTCTTGCCGTCCCATGTGCCCACGGGCGCCTTGAGGTAGTCCACGTAGTCGTCCATGTCGATCTGGTCTTTGACCCAGTCGGGCATCTCGGAGGCGAGGCCCTTGCCCAGCACGTCGCCCTCGAAGGGTGCGCCCATCTCGATGATGTCGAAATCAACGGTGCCGGTGGCGATGGATTGCTGGAGCCGGGCGTTGTAATCCGCCTGCGCCAGATCGATCCAGTTGATCGTGGCGCCTGTGTAGGCCTCCCACGGTTTGAGGAAGCCGCGGAAGAGGAAGTTGTGCAGGTTCTGGTTGTTCAGCCCCATGAAGGTCAGCTCGACGCCCGCAAATTCGCCCTCGGCCACGTTTTCCTTGGTGGCGCCCAGGCACATCTCGCCCACCTGCTGCCAGTGGCGATCCGTGGGTGACCCTGCGCCGACCCCCGGTATCTTCAGAATTTCCGCGCGTATGTTGGCGTGTGCATCCGCCTTGGCGCCCTTGGGCAAAGCCGTCGCGGCGGCGACCGCTGCGGTGCCCTTCAGCATCTGGCGGCGGTTCATTTTCTGCGCCGCACGGATATAGTTATAGAGTTCAACCTTCATGTGCATCCTCCCGAAACACGTCTGTTTGTCTGCGAGAGGCGCACTGGTTTTTATTGCACATTATCAAGACGGTTGTCCGCCTCATCCCCTGCAGTGGGGCGAGTATGATCTAGATTAACGCTAAGTCAACAACAGCCCGTGGACAGGGGGCAGACGTTTGTCTAGCATCGCTCGAAGGACGGCGGGACGGGGCCCGCGCACAAGCGTCCGCCGAGGGGGAGACAAGCCGGAATGGCAAATGTGACAATCCGCGACATCCGAAAGTCCTACGGGGCGGTCGAGGTGATCCACGGTCTGAATGTGGACATCGCTGACGGGGAGTTCGTGGCGCTGGTCGGTCCGTCCGGTTGCGGCAAATCCACCCTGTTGCGGATGATCGCAGGGCTTGAGCCGATCAATGGTGGGCAGATCCGGATCAACGATAAAGTGGTCAACAATCTGCCCCCCGCCGAGCGCGATATCGCGATGGTGTTCCAGACCTATGCGCTTTACCCGCACAAGACCGTGGCGGCCAACATGGGCTTTGCGCTGAAGGTCGCCGGCACCCCTAAGACCGAGATCGACCAGCGGGTACAACAGGCCGCCGATATCCTTAGCCTTACGCCCTATCTGGACCGCTACCCCCGCCATCTGTCCGGCGGTCAGCGCCAGCGGGTGGCTATGGGGCGGGCTATTGTGCGCGATCCGCAGGTGTTCTTGTTCGATGAGCCCTTGTCCAATCTGGACGCCAAGCTGCGCATTCAGATGCGGGTGGAGATCAAGGAACTGCACCAGCGTCTCAAGACAACCACGGTGTTCGTGACCCATGATCAGATCGAGGCGATGACGCTGGCGGACCGGATTGTCGTGATGCAGGCGGGTCGGATCGAACAGATGGGCACGCCGCTGGAGCTTTATGATTTCCCGGCAAATGAGTTTGTGGCGACCTTTATTGGGGCGCCGTCCATGAACCTTTTGACCGGCACCGCCCGGGACGGGGTGATTGATCTGGGCACCCATCAGGTTCCCGTCACCTCTGCCGCGATGACCGATGGTCAGGCTGTGCGTCTGGGCGTGCGACCCGAACACCTTGATCTGGTCAGCGAGGGCGCGGGCGTGCCGATGACTGTTGCGGTGGTCGAGCCGACGGGCTCTGAGACGCTGGTGTTCCTGCGCTACGAGGGCGCGGATGTGACGGCGGTTTTCCGCGAGCGTCATGCCTTTGCGCCCGGCGAAGTGATCCATCTGCGGCCGAATCCGGCCCATCTGCACGTGTTCGATGCGGAAAGCGGCGCGCGGCTTGAGACAAAGAAGGAGGTTATGGATGCTTAAGGGACTGGATCCGATTTTAAATGCGGATGTGCTTTATGCGCTGCGGGCGATGGGACACGGGGACGATCTGATCATCGCAGACACCAACTTTCCGTCGGACAGTGTGGCGCGGGACACGGTGCTGGGCGAGGTGTTGCGAATTGATCGCCCTGCCGCGGAGGTCGTGCGCGCGGTTCTGTCTGTCTATCCCATGGACACCTTTGTGGATGACGCCGTGGCGCGCATGGAAGTGGTCGACGAGCCGGATACGATCCTGCCTGTAATGGAAGAGTTTCAGGCCGAGGTCACGGCTGCCGGCGGCCCGACCGCCATGTCGATCGAGCGCTTTGCGTTTTACGATCGCGCCAAACAGGCCTATGCGGTGATCCAGACGGGCGAGCGGCGGTTTTATGGCTGCTTTGCATTGCGCAAGGGCGTTGTCGGCCCAGATGAATAACGGATAAGGTCACAGCATGGGCAAGGTCGTCATCCTCGGGGTTTTTGTGGCCGACACGGCCTACCGCGCCAAGCGGATGCCCAAGATGGGCGAGACTATTCTGGGCGAAAGTTTTGCGCTTGGGCCGGGGGGCAAGGGCTCCAACCAGGCGGTGGCGTCCGGCAAGATGGGGGCCGAGACGCATATCATCACTAAGCTGGGTGACGACGATTTTGCCAAGATGGCGCTGGCCACGTGGGACGGCGCGGATGTGACCGGTCACGTGGATCACGTCGCCGACAGCTATACGGGTGCGGCGTATATTTTCATCGAAGACGGCACGGGCGACAATGCAATCATCATTTCGCCGGGCGCCGCTGCGTTGATCTCGGCCTCTGATATGGACAAGGCCGCCGAGCTGATCCGCAGTGCCGATGTGTTCGTGACCCAGTTGGAACAACCGATGGAGGCCGCCGTTCGTGCGCTTGAGATCGCGAAAGCGGCGGGCGTGACGACGATCCTGAACCCCGCCCCGGCGGCGGATTTGCCGGACGGGATACTGGCGCTGTGCGATTATGTAACGCCCAATGAGACCGAGACCGAAGAGCTGACGGGGCTCAGCGTCACGACGGTGGACGAGGCGGAAGCCGCCTGTATCCGTTTTCGGGACATGGGCGTCGGCTGCCCGATCATCACATTGGGGGAGCGGGGCGTTTATCTGGACGGCCACGGTCTGGTGCCTGCGTTCAACGCGGGCCCGGTGGTGGAAACGACGGGCGCTGGCGATGCGTTCAATGGCGGCTTCGCGGCCGCTCTGGCCGGTGGTGCGACGCCGTTGGATGCAGTGAAGATCGGCTGCGCCACGGCGGGGCTCTCGGTGACAAAGGCAGGCACGGCCCCGTCGATGCCGACCCGCGCCGAGGTCGATGCGCTGATGGCGCGGTAGCTGCGCTGGAACAGGCCTGAAGGCTTACAGCTTGACGTCGCGCTTTGGACTAGGTGTCCGCTTGCTCGCGATACGATGCGTGAACTTTTCAGCCTTGGACAATCCAAGCCCTCCGATGTCATCCAGTGTGATGTGTGAGTGCTGCGGGAAGTAAATATCCCACTTCTTTCGGATCTGCATGCGCTCGCTGAATCCGAGTGCTTGCAGCATCGGTGCGACGCCCCAGTCCGGTCAGTCAACATGGCACCAGCTTTGCCTCCAACTGCGCCCTTTCCTCGCGCGGAAGGGCATCGAACAGATCGACACGTCTGGTGAGCGGGACGAAACCTGCCTCTGGGTCGGTTCGCAGCCATGTGGACACCGGCAGGCGGCCATCAAGGCTCCGTTTCAGACATCCGCCTTCAACGGTGATGCTCAACTGGCCGTTGCCCGCAATCTGTTGGTCTTTCAAGGCTTTGATCCGGTCTTGGGCGGCAGCGATCAGGTCCGCGTTCTGTGCGGAGAAGCCGAGGACATAGATCGCTTCGTCTGCGGCGGCCGTGCGCGGGCCGGTTGTTCCCTCACGTATGTTGAGCGGCACGGTCACATTGACCGGATCGGCAGCGTTGGGATCATCGGGCACAAACGCAAGCCGGAATTCCGCATCTCCGTCCCGCAGGCCAAGGGCGTCCGGCACACTGACGGCAACGGTAAGATCGCCGGGCGGCGTTCCCACTGGATCAAGCCGTATGGCCGCGCCAAGGCCAGCGGGTGTTATGCTACTGCATCCTGCCAGCACGCTGATGCACAAACAGGTCCGGATTGCGGCTTTCAACATTTCCTTTGCCCTTCTGAAATTTTCAACTTAAAGATCAGATATTAATGTTAAACATGAATGTATAGGTCTAAAACATGATCTCTCTCGAAGCCAAGCCCCTTCTGCGTTCCGCTTGTCTGATGCGTCGGGCATTGCTGTTGATCCTTGGAATATTGATCGCCACGGCCTTGGGGACGCTGGGGTGGATCGCAGTTGATCTGGACCGTGCGGGTCTGTCGTTGGCAGAGTTGACCGGCTACGGCAGCGCCGCGCTGCGAGTTTGGCAAAGCGTCGCCCTGGGGGCGATCCTGCTCGGTCACATTGTCATTTGGATCGCCGTGGTGTGGCGAGGACAACAAATCTTTGCTGCGCTGTTGAGAGAAGACGTTGAGGCGGCCAGCATGGCGGCGGCTCAGGCGGCACGGTTGCTGTGGATCATGCTGATCTGGGGTGTTCTTGCGAACACGCTTGCCGCGCTGGTGGCCACGTGGCACTTCCCGGACGGCCAGCGCGCCTTGGTGATCTCATTCGGGTCGGCGCAGATTTCGACCGTTCTGGCGGCCGTGCTCGCGACGTTCACATCGCGCGCATTCGTGTTCGGCGCGGCCCTTTGGCAAGACCATAAGGCGGTGATCTGAGATGCCGATTGTCGTCCGCTTGGACGTGGCTTTGGCCCAGCGAAAAATGACCTCAAAAGAGCTGGCCGCGATGATTGGTCTATCGGAGCAGAACCTGTCCGTTCTGCGCTCGGGCAAGGCGCGGGGGGTGCGGTTCAGCACATTGGAGGCGATTTGCGACGCGCTTGATTGCCAGCCGGGGGATCTGCTGGAATTTACGCAGGGGCCTTGATCATACGGGCACTGTCAGCCGGACCGGCCTGTGCCGAATTCAGCTTTTGGCAGACATCTCCCTCACCTCGCCGCGCAAGAGTATCCGAGCATGAGGTGAGGATTTCCGCAAGGCTCTGAGGGCCTACATAGGTCAAGGCTGCCCTTCGATGATGGGGTTCCGGCATGGCGGCCAACTCAGTGCTTTACGGTGTGATCTTGCAACTCAAGGCGTGATCAAGCGGTGTCTGCCCGTGGGCGAGGCAGCCGTCTCACGCGGATGAATGTCAGCAAAGATCTCAATGACATTCTTTTCCGGGTCCTTGAAAAACAGTGTTCTGTGAGGCCAGTCTTGATTGGTCGGCCTTTCGATGATCTCGACGCCTTTGCCTTGCAGGTCCTGATAAGCCAGATCTACATCGGCGGGTGGAACGCGAAAGCTCAATTGCACGCCTGCTGAATTGGTTGGCGGAGGTGGCCCGTCATAATCACGACCGCGTGGGCGCAGGCCCAAAAACAATGTGCCAACCCTGAAACCCACCCATAGCCCGGGCTCTTCGTCTTCGATGTCAAATCCGAAGATGTTCCGGTAAAACCGTTTCATCAGATCGAGGTCGTCGCAGAGCAAGATGACGTAGTCCATGCTGCGAATTGCACCGAGACCTGTCCTGCTTTCCATGTGTGCCCTCCTTCAGGTCCGTTGCACGGCACTATGGCCGCGTTGCCAAGTCAATTCCCGTGGGGCTAGACTGCCAGCCATGCAACGTGCCGACATCCTTTCCCAGACAGACGAACCCGCCAACGGGTTTACGGACGTCGCGTGGAATGGTGTGATTGAAGCGGTTGATCGCACCTATACCGAACTTGTTGCCTACCAGGAACTGCTTGAGGCCAAGAACGAGGAGCTTGAGGACCTGCGCCGGTTCATGGTGTCTGTTTTGTCCTCGGTCTCGGACTTGCTGCTTGTCGTCGACAAGGATCGGATGATCGAACGGACGGGCGGCGCTCTTGTTCGGGTCTTGGGGGACCGTCACAAGGCCCAGATCGGGGTGTGCGTGGATGCCTTGCTGACGGACGACGCCCGGGATGATTTGCGGCGGGTGGTCGATCAGGTCGTGCGCACGCGCGAAGATACGGTGATCGAGATCGAGGTGCTGACAGACGACGGCACCGCGCCGCTGGAACTGAGCGTGGCCCCGCGGTTGGATGAGCGCGGTCGCAGTCAGGGCGCTGTTCTGGTCGGGCGTCCCGTGGGGGAGTTGCGCAGCGCGTATTCCGAGCTTGAGACTTCGCACCTTGCGCTGCAGGCGGCGCAAAGCATGCTGGTGCATAACGAAAAATTGGCGTCGCTGGGCCGGTTGGTCGCAGGCGTGGCGCATGAGTTGAACAACCCGATCAGCTTTGTCTACGCCAACACCCATGCGCTGGAAAAATACGCGTCGCGGTTCGAGCGTTATTTCGACGCGGTGTCTGCCGGGGCGAGCCATGACGAGCAGATGGCGCTGCGTGATGAATTGCGCCTGGACCGGACGATCAAGAACCTGCGGGGCGCCATCGACGGGGCCAAGGACGGGGCCGAACGGGTCCGCGATATCGTCGAGGATTTGCGCCGTTTGAGTGCCGAAGGCACGGGCGAGGTTGTCCGGTTCGATCTGATGACCACGACGCGCACGGCGGCCGATTGGGTGGTGCGCGGCACCAAGACACCGGTCAAGCTGGCGTTTGTTGACGATGGATCACGGCAGGCGATGGGCAATCCCGGCCATGTCCAGCAGATCGTGATGAATTTGGTGCAGAATGCGATTGATGCCCTTGGTCAGACGGATGCGCCCCAAATCGTGTTGCGTGTGTTTGATCGTGACGAATTTGTCGTTTTGTCGGTGGAAGACAACGGTCCCGGTGTTCCCGAAGAAGCAGCGGCGCTTGTGTTCGATCCATTCTTCACGACTAAGGCGGTCGGTCAGGGCACAGGGCTGGGTCTGTCGATTTCCTACAAGATCGCGCAGGAGCATGGGGGCGGCCTTGCGCTGACCTCTACGAGCGTGGACGGCAGCTGCTTTGAGTTGTCCCTACCGGCGGAGGGACAGGTATGAATATCTTGTGGCTGCAATCTGCGGGCTGCGGCGGGTGCACAATGTCGCTGCTTTGTGCCGAGACACCCAATGTCTTTGATCTGCTTGGATCGGCGGGGCTGTCCTTCCTTTGGCATCCTGCCTTGTCGGAACAAAGCGGCGGCGACGTGCGCGCGTTGCTGGGTGGTGTCGAGAGCGGTGACATCCCGCTGGACATTTTATGTGTGGAAGGGTCGATCCTGACGGGGCCAAAGGGCACGGGGCGCTTCCAGATGTTGTCGGGCACCGGGCGGTCGATGATGGACTGGGTGCAAAGCCTTGCGCCGCGCGCCGCGCACGTGGTGGCCGTTGGAACCTGCGCCACCTATGGTGGGGTTACCTCTGCCGGTTCGAACCCCGCGGGCGCCATCGGGGTGCAATACGACGGCAACAGCCCGGGCGGCGCTTTACCTGCCGCGTTCCGTGCGCGCAGCGGGTTGCCCGTGATTAACGTTGCGGGCTGTCCGACCCATCCTGATTGGGTCACCGAAACGCTGATGCTGCTGGCCGCAGGCCGCTTGGCTGAAAGTGATCTGGACCAGTTGGCTCGCCCGCTTTTCTACGCCGAGAACCTTGTCCACCATGCCTGTCCGAAGAACGAGTTCTACGAGTACAAGGCAAGCGCCGAAAAGCTGAGCCAGATGGGCTGCATGATGGAGCATTTGGGGTGCGTCGGCACGCAAGCTTCTGGCGACTGCAACATACGGGGCTGGAATGGCGGGGGCTCGTGCACCAAGGCGGGCTACCCTTGCATCAATTGCACCGCGCCCGAGTTCGAAGAGCCGCAGCACCCGTTCACGCAGACCCCGAAATTCGCGGGCATTCCGGTGGGGCTGCCGTCGGATATGCCGAAGGCCTGGTTCATGGCGCTGGCCTCTCTGTCCAAGGCCGCGACCCCGAAACGTGTGGCCGAGAACGCTGTCGCCGACCGGGTGGAGGTCGCGCCAAGCTTGAAATCCGGCAAATCATGAACGCGCGCAAGCTGATTGTCGGCCCATTCAATCGGGTCGAGGGCGATCTTGAGATCAAGCTGGATGTCGAGGACGGCCGCGTGGCTGCAGCCTATGCCAATGCGCCGCTTTTTCGCGGGTTCGAGCAGATGATGGTGGGCAAGGCACCGGAAGACGCGCTCACGATCACGCCGCGCATCTGTGGTATCTGCTCGATCAGCCAGTCCGCGGCGGCCTCGGCTGCCTTGGGGGCGGCAGCGGGGGTCGCTCCCGCGCCTGAGGGCATGCGGGTGGCCGCCATCCTTCACGCGATCGAAAACGTGTGTGATCACCTCACGCATTTCAACCTCTTCTTCTGCGCGGACTTCGCCCGGCCCGCCTATGCCGGACGCGCATGGCATGCGCGCGCGGTCGATCGGTTCACGGCGATGGAGGGGTCGGGGGCCCGCGCCTGTGTCGAGGCGCGTGCGCAAATCCTGCACATCGTAGGCCTGCTGGGCGGGAAATGGCCCCACACGCTCGCCATCCAGCCCGGTGGCGTGACCCGTGCGCCCACCGCCCGCGACTGTGTGCGCATGGCATCCACGCTTGCCAGCTTCCGCCGGTATCTGGAAACAGTCGTGTTTGGCGCACCCGTTGAATCCTTTGCCGAGATTGCCACTGCCGATGCGCTGGTCGGCTGGGACAAAGGCGACGCAGGTCTCTTCATGGACATCGCCGCCGATCTGGCGCTGGGACAAATGGGAGCGGGTCCCGGTCGATACATGTCGTTCGGGGCATATCCGCTGCCAGACGGCCGCGCCTTTGCGTCCGGCTTGTGGGAGGCAGGCCATCTGCAGCCGGTGGACACCCGCGACATTCGCGAAGATCTCAGCCATGCCTGGATGCACGGCGCCACGGCGCACCCATCGGACGGCCGTACCGACCCTGACGAGGATATGAGCGATCCGGCCTATAGCTGGTGCAAGGCGCCGCGGCTTGGGGGGCGCACAGTCGAAACCGGGGCCTTCGCCCGGCAGGTCGTGGACGGACATCCCGCAGCGGTTGAACTGGCGGGGCGCGGCAGCAACGCGCTGAACCGCGTGGCGGGACGCCTGCTGGAGGTCGCGCGCACGCAGCTGCTTTTGGAACAGTGGGTTGCGGATATTGCACCGGAGGCCCGGTTCATGGACAGCGTCACGTTGCCTCAAACAGGGGATGGCGAAGGGCTGGTGGAGGCGGCGCGCGGCGCGCTTGGGCACTGGATCCGGATCGAAGACGGCAGGATCGCAGGGTATCAGATCATTGCACCGACGACCTGGAACTTCAGCCCCCGCGACGCTGCCGGAACACCCGGTCCGGTTGAAGCCGCGCTGGAAGGGGCTGTGGTCGGCGACGATGAAGACACACCCCTGACGGTGCAGCATATCGTGCGCAGTTTTGATCCTTGCATGGTGTGCACGGTCCATTGACGGCGGGCCTGCGTATCCGCGTGCGCGGGCAGGTCCAAGGGGTCGGATTTCGCCCCTTTGTCTGGCAGTTGGCGCACCGGTTCGATATCCGGGGCGAGGTGCTCAACGATCCCGAAGGCGTTCTGATCCTTGCCCACGGTGCCTCTGTCGATCCCTTTGTAGATGCACTTTCCTGCGAGGCACCACCGCTGGCGCACGTCGACGCGGTCGAGATCGCGGATTATCGCTTTGACACCATACCGGCAGACTTTGTCATCGCCGCAAGCGTGGGGCAGGGTGCACAAACGCGGGTCACCCCTGACGCTGCAACCTGCGACGCGTGCTGTGATGACATTCGTGGCGATGATCCCCGTCGGCGCGGATATGCATTTACGAACTGTACACATTGCGGTCCACGCTTCACCATACTGAACGGACTGCCCTATGACCGGGCACGCACGACCATGGCCGCCTTCGCCATGTGTGCTGACTGCGCGGCAGAGTATGGCGACCCGGCCGACCGACGGTTTCACGCGCAGCCTGTCGCATGCTCGGTGTGCGGCCCGACGCTTTGGTTCGAGGATGGGTCAGGGCGGCTCGACGGCGATGCCCTTTCGTTGGCCGTGGCAAAACTTAAAGAGGGCGCTGTTCTGGCCATCAAAGGGTTGGGCGGGTTCCACCTGTGCTGTGACGGGACCAACCCGGACGCCGTTGCCGCGTTGCGCGCACGCAAGAGGCGGCCCACCAAACCGCTGGCGCTGATGGGAACCGAGGCGCATATCGCCCGATATGCCCGTCCGTCGAAACAGGATTGGCTGCACCTGCGCGCGCCGTCAGCGCCTATCGTTCTGATGTCCAAGGGGGCCGCGCTCCCTGACGTCATTGCCCCGTCGCAGAACCGCTTGGGATGGATGTTGCCCTATACCGCCTTGCATCACTTGCTGCTCGACAAGATTGCCGTGCCGCTGGTGATGACATCCGGCAATCTGTCTGGCGAGCCACAGGTGATCGACAATGACGAGGCGCGCACAATGTTGGCCGACATCGTCGATGGGTTTGTGATGCATGACCGGGACATCGCCCGGCGGTTGGATGACAGCGTTTTGCAGACCACGCGCCATGGGACGATGATCCTGCGGCGGGCGCGGGGGCTGGTGCCTGAAACGCTGCCTCTGCCAGCGGGGTTCGAGGATGCGCCGCAGACCGTGGCCTATGGCGCGCATCTCAAATCCGCGATCTGCCTTATCAAGGACGGACAGGCGCTGCTGTCCCATCATTTGGGGGATCTGGACGACGCGTTGACATGGGATGAGTTCGTGAAGGCAGATGCCGATTATGCGCAGCTCTTTGACCATCAGCCCGAGATCTTTGCCTGTGATCTGCACCCCGGATACCGGTCGTCCCAGCACGCCGCAGAACGGGGCGGTGATGCGGTGGTTGAAGTGCAGCATCACCATGCGCATCTGGCGGCATGTCTGGCCGAGACTGGCTGGCCGCGTAAGGGCGGTCGGGTCGCTGGGATCGTTCTCGATGGGCTGGGTCTTGGCAGTGACGGCACGATTTGGGGCGGCGAGGTGCTGCTGGGCGATTACGTCGGGGTCGAGCGGCGTGCATGGCTGCGCCCTGCGCCGCTGCCGGGTGGCGATGCGGCCAATCGCGCGCCGTGGCGCAACCTTCTGGCCCGTCTCGACCAAGCGGGCATGGTGGAGGTTGCCGATGATATTCTCAATGATGCGCCCCGTGCCCTGCTGCGCCAAGCGGTCGAACGGGGGGTGAATGCGCCGCTTTCCTCGTCTGCGGGACGGCTTTTCGATGCGTTTGCGGCCGCCTTGGGGGTCGAGGGCGATCAAAGTTTCGAGGGTGAGGCCGCGATGAAGTTGGAGGCGATGGCTCAACGCGCGCCGCTGAATGCCGAGTATGCCTATCCGTTTGCCGATGGCGATGACGGTCTCGACCCTGCGCCCATGTGGGACGCATGGCTGGGCGATCAGATGACCGGCACCCACCCGGAGGCGATGGCGATGCGCTTTCACGCCGGTTTGGCGCAGGCTTTCGCGGCCAAGGCGCGGGCGCTTGTTATAAGTGGTGAGGCGCAGGCGGTGGCCCTGTCTGGCGGGTGTTTCCAGAATGCGCTGCTGCTTGAGCTGACGGTCCTGGCCTTGGGTGATGTGCCTCTTCTGTTGCATGAAAAAGTGCCCGCGAATGACGGCGGGCTGGCGCTGGGTCAGGCGGTCATCGCGGCGGCTCAGGCGCTCGCGCGCCGGTAAGCGGCTGGCCATCTGGCTTTTGCACTGGTTAGAGAGCGCTCAGTCCGGCACGCAATTGTACTTGAATTTTGTCTCGTAAGATATTCCAAAATATAGATTATATACCGCTTCCCATAATTTTCCGAATTCATGGAAACGCCAATGCATCCCTTTGCATACTGAAATCGAGGAGGTCCGCCCGGTGTCTGCGCGGCGGATTGGAAGATCATAAGGGAGTGTGGCATTGGCCGATATCGAAACATTCTATGACGTGATGCGCAGTCAGGGGATCACCCGCCGCAGCTTCATGAAGTACTGCTCGCTTACGGCGAGTGCGTTGGGCCTTGGGCCGGCCTTTGTCCCCCAGATTGCCCACGCAATGGAGACGAAGCCGCGCACGCCTGTGATCTGGGTCCATGGTCTCGAATGTACCTGCTGCTCTGAGAGTTTCATCCGCTCGGCTCACCCGCTGGCAAAGGATGTGGTGCTGTCGATGATCAGCCTTGATTACGACGACACGCTGATGGCGGCCGCGGGCCATGCTGCCGAGGCAGCGTTCGAAGAGACGATCCAGAAATACGACGGACAGTACATTCTGGCGGTTGAAGGCAACCCGCCGCTGAACGAGGACGGTATGTTCTGCATCTCGGGCGGCAAGCCGTTTGTGGAGAAGCTGAAGCACGCCGCCAAAGGGGCGAAATGTATCATCAGTTGGGGGGCGTGCGCGTCCTATGGCTGCGTGCAGGCTGCCAAGCCGAACCCGACGCAGGCCACGCCGGTGCACAAGGTCATCACCGACAAACCGATTATCAAGGTGCCGGGTTGTCCGCCCATTGCTGAGGTCATGACCGGCGTCATCACATATATGCTGACGTTCGACCGGATGCCCGAACTGGATCGGCAAGGACGTCCCGCGATGTTCTACGGTCAGCGCATCCACGACAAATGCTACCGCCGTCCGCATTTTGATGCGGGTCAGTTCGTTGAGGAATGGGACGATGACGGCGCGCGGAAGGGCTATTGCCTTTACAAAATGGGGTGCAAGGGACCGACGACCTACAACGCCTGTTCGACCGTGCGCTGGAACGAGGGCGTCAGTTTCCCCATCCAGTCGGGTCACGGCTGCATCGGCTGCTCGGAAGACGGGTTCTGGGATCAGGGCACGTTCTATGACCGTGTCACCGATCTGACCCAGTTCGGCGTCGAGGCCAATGCCGACCAGATCGGTCTGGCAGCCGCTGGTGCTGTCGGAACCGGTGTGGCGGCCCATGCCGCGATCACTGCGCTCAAGGCGGCACAAAGCAAGGCGCAGAAGACCCCAACCGAACCCACGAATGAGGAGGCCTGAGCATGGTTGTTCAAACGCCAAACGGCTTCAATCTTGACGACAGCGGCAAGCGGATCGTCGTAGATCCAGTGACCCGGATCGAAGGCCATATGCGCTGCGAGGTGAACGTGGATGATGAAGGCATCATTCGCAACGCGGTTAGCACCGGAACGATGTGGCGGGGGCTTGAGGTGATCCTGAAGGGCCGGGATCCGCGCGATGCCTGGGCCTTCACCGAGCGGATCTGCGGCGTCTGTACAGGCACTCACGCGCTGACATCCGTGCGCGCGGTCGAGGATGCGCTGGGGATCACCATTCCCGACAACGCTAACTCGATCCGTAACATGATGCAGCTGAATCTGCAGATCCATGACCATGTCGTGCATTTCTATCATTTGCACGCGCTGGATTGGGTGAACCCGGTCAATGCGCTACGCGCGGATCCCAAAGCCACGTCGGAGTTGCAACAAACCGTCTCCCCCAGCCATCCGCTGTCCTCGCCCGGTTATTTCCGGGACGTCCAGAACCGGCTGAAGCAGTTTGTCGAAAGCGGCCAGTTGGGGCTGTTCAAGAACGGTTACTGGGACAACCCTGCCTACAAATTGCCGCCCGAGGCGGACCTGATGGCAACAACCCACTATCTTGAGGCGCTGGATCTGCAGAAAGAGATCGTGAAGGTTCACACGATCTTTGGCGGCAAGAACCCGCATCCGAACTGGCTTGTGGGCGGTGTTCCATGCCCGATCAACGTGCATTCGACCGGGGCCGTGGGCGCCATTAACATGGAGCGCCTGAACCTTGTCTCGTCCATCATCGACAAGTGTATCGAGTTCAACAAGAACGTTTATCTGCCCGATGTGATCGCCATTGGCGGCTTTTACAAGAACTGGCTCTACGGTGGTGGTTTGTCTTCGCAGGCCTGCCTCGCCTACGGTGATATCCCCGAAAACCCCAATGATTTCTCGCCCGAACAGCTGTATCTGCCCCGCGGGGCAATCGTGAATGGCGATCTGAGCACCGTGCATGACGTCGATGTGCGTGACCCGGAACAGATCCAGGAATTCGTGGATCATTCTTGGTACGAGTACGCGGAGAAGGGCAAGGGTCTGCATCCCTGGGACGGTGAGACCGAGGCCAAGTTTGAGCTTGGTCCGAACCTCAAGGGCACACGCACCAACATCAAGGAGATCGACGAGGGCGCGAAGTATTCCTGGATCAAGGCGCCTCGCTGGAAGGGCCACGCGATGGAGGTGGGCCCGCTTGCACGCTACATCGTGGGCTACGCCAACGGGCACGAGGATATCAGCGATCAGGTCAACGGTCTCTTGCGCACCATGGACCTGCCGGTCGATGCGTTGTTCTCGACCTTGGGTCGGACTGCGGCGCGGGCGCTGGAGTCCGAATATTGCGGACGCTTGCAGAAATACTTCTTCGACAAACTGGTCACCAACATCAAGAACGGTGACGAAAGCACGGCAAATGTCGCCAAGTGGGATCCAAGCACATGGCCAAAAGAGGCTAAGGGCGTCGGCATGACCGAAGCGCCGCGCGGTGCTTTGGGCCATTGGGTCAAAATCGACAGCGGACGCATCGAGAATTACCAATGCGTTGTTCCAACCACGTGGAACGGGTCGCCCCGTGACAGTCAGGGCAATATCGGCGCGTTCGAGGCAAGCCTCATGAACACCAAGATGGAGCGTCCGGAGGAGCCGGTCGAAATTCTGCGCACGCTGCACAGTTTCGATCCGTGTCTGGCCTGTTCGACCCATGTGATGTCGCCCGACGGCGATGAGCTGACCACTGTCAAAATTCGCTAAGGGAGGACATACCATGAAAAGACTTACAGCACTTGCAGCCCTGCTTCCCGGTTCAGCCTTAGCCCACGGGGGTCATGCGCCTGTGCCTGAGATAGCGCACGGTTTGTCCCATGTCGGGCCATTCGTGGGGTTGGTCATCATTGCGATTGCCGGGGGTGTCATTCTCTATCAGCGGTGGCTCTCATGAAGGTCGAGGTCACCGAAGCCACGGCCAAAATGGATACGGAGATCGACTTCTATTCCGTCAATCCACTGACCGGTGATGCGACGGAGGCTGACCGGGCGACCATCACGCGCAACTCGTCGGTCTACGTCTACGAGGTGCCCGTCCGGCTTTGGCATTGGATCAACGCCGCCGCGATCCTTGTCCTGTGTGTCACGGGCTATCTCATCGGATCGCCCTTGCCCTCCGTCGATATCAGCGAGGCGACCAATCAGTTCCTGTTTGGCTATATCCGCTTTGCCCATTTCGCGGCTGGCATGATCATGACGGTCGGCTTCTTTGGCCGCATCTATTGGGCCTTTGTGGGCAATCACCACGCGCGACAGATGTTCAAACTTCCGGTGTTCAACGCCAAATGGTGGTCCGAGGTGTGGGGCGAGGCCAAGTGGTACATGTTTCTGGAAAAACAGCCGAAGAAATATGTGGGCCATAATCCGTTGGCGCAAATTGCCATGTTCTTTTTCATGACCGTCGGCATGTCTTTCATGATCCTAACGGGCTTCGCGCTGTATTCCGAGGGTGTGGGGCGTGATGGCTGGCTGGACACGCTGTTTGGGCCGTTGCTCGACATAGTTGGGGGCAGTCACATGATGCACCAGATCCATCACCTGGGTATGTGGGCCATCGTCATCTTCATGATCATTCACATCTATGCGGCGATCCGCGAAGACGTCATGTCCCGCCAGTCCATGGTGTCAACGATGATCTCGGGTACGCGGACGTTCAAGGACGACGATCCAACCTAGAACACGCGCGCATTGAAATGTGGGAAGCGGGCGCGAGTCGCCCGCTTTTTCTTTGTGATCACTAAATATCCAATTTTATGGTAAGATGGATGATATAATGCCACTCACCCATGATCGGTATGCGATGATATTCTTATAAGTATATTATTTTCAGATACTTAGAGAATATAATTATATTTTGGAAAAAGTTTGGTCCATCGGCGTGGCGATAAGTTAACGTCCTCTCATAGCCAGATTGGAAGGCAAGTTGCCAATCCAGCTAAGGGAGGACGACATGTCAGATACTGTGCTGATCCTTGGGATCGGGAACGTTCTGTGGGCGGATGAGGGCTTCGGTGTCCGATGCGTCGAGCACTTGGCTCGGAACTGGGAACTGCCCGACAACGTGACGCTTCTGGATGGGGGCACGCAAGGGCTCTACCTGCTGCCGTTTCTCGAAGAGGCCGACGTTCTGATCGTTTTCGATGCCGTCGACTATGGTCTGACCCCCGGCACGATGAAGATTGTCGAAGGCGATGAGGTGCCCCAGTTCATGGGCGCCAAGAAGATGTCGCTGCACCAGACCGGCTTTCAGGATGTGATCGCAACCGCGACGTTGATGGGTTATTGCCCAGAGACCCTGATCCTGATCGGCTGCCAACCCGAAGAGCTTGAAGATTACGGTGGGGGTTTGCGCGATGTCGTGGCCGCCCAGATTGAACCCGCACTCCACGTGGCGCTGACCAAATTGGCCCAGATGGGCGTCGTTGCAAAACCCGGTCGGACCCACAGTGACCTTTTGGCGGACGCATCGATCATGCACGAGACCTACGAGGCGGGACGCCCGTCCGAGGAAGACGCATGTCGCATCGGTGATGATCGCTTTTTCCCGGCGGCGGAGTAACGGCCGTGTGCGTTGGCATCCCCATGCAGATCACCGCCATCGACGGCATCGCGGCAACCACGACGAACGGGCAGCACGTCAAAGTGGTTGACCTGTCGCTGACGCCCGATGCGCAGGTGGGCGACTGGTTGCTGACCTTCCTGGGGGCGGCTCGCGAGATCATCACCGCGGACGAGGCGCACAAGATCGGCGCCGCCTTGGCCGGGCTGCAATCACTGATGAACGGCGGCGACCTTGGCGATGCATTTGCTGACCTTGAAGATACCGGGCCGCGTTTGCCCGCCCATTTGCAAGCCGCGCTGGATGCCGGCGCCACCACCGGCTGAGGAGGGCCGCATGACACACCCATTGATCACCCGCCTGACCGGCGAATTCGACTACCCCAACCTGACCAATATGGGTGAGGTTGCCGCCTTTACCGAAGGTCCCGGCCTGCACGTGATTTTCGTGCCCGGGGACATCAAACGCAACCTTGAGACACCTGACGTGGCTGTTATCCTCCCTGAACTGCGGCAGGCGTTTCAAGGTCGCTTTGATTGTGCCGTGGCCGACGACGCGGTTGAGTCCGAGTTGCGCGAGAGCACGGAAGTCTACAAGACCCCCAGCCTGATCTTTTTCCGCGATGGCCAGATGATCGGCGGCATTCCCAAGGTGCGCGACTGGTCCGAATACATCGAGCGGATCACCCAGATCATCGCCCTTCCCGTGGCCGCAGAGTAAGGAACGCCCCCATGACCAACCCTTTTATGATGCCTCCGACAGGATTTGGCCCCGGCTCCCAACCGCTTGAGCAGGGCGACGAGCAACTGGAATACATGCCGCTGCCACAGGACATGCGCACCTATTCGCCCTCTTTGCCCGAGGTTGATGATCTGGATGCAAACAAGATCGCCCCGACCCTGAAAGTGTTGTCAGACGTGGCCAAGGCGGCCAGCCGAATTGCTAAACAGGGCGGCACCGCCACGTTTGATCTGCGTGGGCTCGACGCGGTCAACCGCGAGCTCATTGCCGAGACACTGGGCAGCGGCGAAGTCGCAGCCAAGGTGCGCGACATCCCTGCGATCGCTTTGCAGGAAAGCGTGTTTGCAGGCGTTTGGATGCTGAAGAGCGCAACGGCAGATTACATCGAGGTGGCCGAGATTCCGTCGGCGGTTCTGTCCGATCCCTTCACGGCCCATCGCGCAGGCCTCGGCGACACTGCGCCTTTGGTTGCAGGTGTGGTCAACGCGCCGCCGATGCTGGTTGAGTTGGTCGACAAATCCACCACCTTCGATCCTGCAGCGCCGCTGCATGTGATCAACCTGTCGCTCTTGCCGCACACGGAAGAAGACCTCGTCTGGCTGGATCAGGCGGTGGGCGAGGGGGCCGTGACCATCCTGTCGCGCGGGTATGGCAATTGCCGGGTGACCGCAACGACGCTGCCCCATGTCTGGCGCGTACAGTTCTTCAACTCGATGGATACGCTGATCCTCGACACGTTTGAGGTGACCACCGTGCCCGAGGTCGCTTTGGCCGCGCGCGAAGATCTGGCGGACAGCGGCGATCGCATTGTGCAGGTGCTGGAGGCGATCCGATGAATGCCCGGTTCGAAGGCAGCTTTCTTGGCGCGACCGACAAGATCAGCCCGCTGGCAATCATGGAGTGCAAGATTTGCTGGTCCCCCTATGATCCGGCAGAGGGCGACGATTACCGGCAGGTTGAACCCGGCACCGCTTTTGTCGATTTGCCGGATGACTGGTCCTGCCCGAATTGCAGCGCCCCGAAAGAACAGTTCATGGTGCTGGAGGACCCCGGTTCGACCATCGCCGCCGATGCTGCTTTGCTAACCGAGGCGACCGATCGTCTGGTCGCCGATTTCCGAGAGATCTGGCACGCCAAGATGCGGGATGTGCCGATGGTTAACAAGCTGCTGCAGATCGAGGCCGTCGGCTTCCAGATCTTTGATGGTCGTCCGTTGGGGGTTCTGATCTCGCCTTGGTTCATGAACCTGATCCAACTGCCCGGCGCAGATGATGATTGGTCGGATTTGACGCCGGGCGCGAAGGAATTGATCGCGTTCGCCTCGGGCGACTATGAGTTCATCCACAACACCCGTAACATGACGGGCGGCTACAAGGCGTGTTCCCTGTTTTCTCCGATGGGCGATTTCAAGTCGCAGATGCAGGCTCAGGAGGTCGCGCGCGCGGTGATGGTCGCTTTGTTTGATGGTGAAAACCGGGCCGAGACCGACCGGGCCGCCGATATTCGCGTTGCACGTGAGGCCGAACTGGCACCCCCCGCAAGGGAACCGGTCGCCTTGACCGATGAGCCGTCCCGCCGCGCGGTCCTCACCGGCGGTCTGGCGACCGAGGGCTAAGCGATGCTGGTCCAGCCCATATCCCAGCACGTGCGCGCCCGGCCCATGCCGACGTTGCCCGTGGCAGATATGGTTCTGGGCCAGACGCCGGAGACCGCGGCCGCGTTTCTTCCGCGACTGTTCAACCTGTGCCGGGTGGCGCAAGGCATCGCCGCGCGTGCCGCCTTTGGTCTACCACTGTCAGATGGATGGCAGGACGATCTGCGGCGCGAGATCGTGAAGGAGCACGTGGTCAAGCTGTGTCTGAAATGGCCCGGCTTGCTGTGCCTGCCTCCGCGCGCGCTGCCAAGGGATTGGGCGACAGACGATGATGCGCTGCGCCGCGCACTGTTCGGCGAGGCTTGGCCTTTGCCGCAAACCTATTCCGCGTTCTGTGCCTTCTTGGGATCTGACGTGCCGATTGCGCCGGTGTTGCGGGCGATCAAGATGCTGTTTCCCGCACGCACGGGGAGCCGATCCGCCTTGCCGCTGACCACGTCCGACACGATTTTCAGCGAGATGCTGCAAGAAAACTCGGTGGCCGCGCGCCATGCAAATCATCCGGTCCTGCGTCAGATCGAGACAGTCAATGGTCGCGGTCCGCTCTGGAACGCCATTGCCGTGATCTATGACATCGCCGCTTGTCTCGATCATTCGGCCCTTTCAGTGACGTTCAAGCATGGATACGCCGTCGTGCCCGCCGCCCGTGGATTTTACGCCATTCGGGCGGGGGTGACAGGCAACCGTGTGACGTCCTTCGCACGCCTCACGCCGACCGACCATCTGCTGGCAGATGGCGGTCCGTTGGATCAGAGCTTGGCCACTTTGCCTGCAGATCGCGCCGGTGCGCTGGCGCCGCTGCTCTTGTCAATTCTCGATCCGTGTTTTCCAGTGGCCCTGGAGCACACGGGTAAGGGAGTGGCTGCTCATGCATGAGATGTCGCTTTGCGAAGGGATGCGGACGGTGATCGAAGATCAGGCGCGCGCGCATGACGTCGCGAAAATCACCCGCGTGCGCGTCGAGATTGGCCGCTTTGCAGGGGTCGAGATCAAGGCGCTGCATTTCGCCTTTGACGTGGTGATGCGCGGATCGGTGGCGGAGGGGGCCGAGCTGGTCACTGTGGATTTGCCGGGGCGTGCGCTTTGCTATGATTGCATGAAAGAGGTCGAGATCGCAGATCGCCTGGACCCCTGTCCGACGTGTGGCGGTGGCAAATTGATGCCGCAGGGCGGGGATGAGATGAGGATAAAGGACTTGGAGGTCGCTTAGATGTGTACAGTATGCGGATGCAGTGAAGGTGAAACCAAGGTTCATGCCCCGGCGCATGACCACCCCTCGCACGGCCACAGCCACGACCACAGCCACGGCCACGGGCACCATCATCACTACGGTCATGGTCTCGCCGGGGTAGACGTGCCCGGCATGTCGCAAGACCGGTTGATCGAGATCGAAACGGATATCCTGTCCAAGAACGACGCTTACGCGCGTGCCAATCGCGCTGCGCTTGCCGCCCGCGAGATCTTCGCGCTTAATCTTGTGTCATCGCCGGGCTCCGGCAAGACGACCCTTCTGTGCAAGACGATTGAGGCCTTGGGTGATCAGCCCCTTGGCGTCATCGAGGGCGATCAGCAAACCCAGAACGATGCCGACCGCATCAGGGCGACCGGGGCGCCTGCGGTGCAGGTCAACACGGGCAAGGGCTGTCATCTGGATGGGCATATGGTCGGACACGCGATGGAGCATCTGGACCTGCCGCGCGGTGCGATGCTGTTCATCGAAAACGTTGGTAATCTGGTCTGTCCAGCCGCCTTCGATCTGGGTGAGGACGGAAAGGTCGCCATACTGTCCGTCACCGAGGGTGAGGATAAGCCCTTGAAGTACCCCGACATGTTCACGGCGGCGCGTTTGGCGATCCTGAACAAGATTGATCTGGCCCCCCATTGCGACGTGGATCTGGACCTCTACGAGGCGAACTTGCGGCGCGTGAATCCCGGAATTGAGATCCTGCGCGTGTCAGCCCGGACCGGCGCGGGAATGGAAACCTGGGTCGCGTGGCTGCGCAGGCATTTGGCGGATAAGGCCGCCCCGCAGGCTGCCCAATGAACCCGCTTCCGACCCTCCTGCTGGTCGATGACGAGGAGCATTCGCTAGCCGCAATGCGCATGGCACTGGAGGATGATTTCGAATGCCTGACCGCGCTGGATGCAGACGAAGCCACGCGTCTGATGGAAGAGAACTTCGTACAAGCGATCTTTTGCGATCACCGGATGCCGGGCCGCACGGGGGTCGAGTTTCTGGCCGATGTGCGCGAACGCTGGCCCGAAACGGTGCGGATCATCATCACTGGCTACACCGAAACAACCGATATGATCGCTGCAATCAATGATGCGGGCATCTATCAATTCCTGACAAAGCCATGGCATCCCGATCAGCTGATGATGGCGGCCAAGAATGCAGCCCAGTTGTTCCAGCTCAGCCGCGATCACGACCGGCTGTCGCTTGAAATGCGGTTCATGGGCAAGACCGCTGAAAACAAAGTCGAGGCACGGCGCCGCACTTTGCGTCAGGGGTTCGGGTTCGAAAAAATTCTCCGCGCCGCCAATTCGCCGATGAACGCCACCGTGGAATTGGCACGGCAATATGCCAGTTTCGATGTCCCGGTGTTGATCTCGGGCGAGGCCGGGACGGGCAAGGATGGAATGGCCCGCGCGATGCACTATGCCTCGCTGCGGTCTGAACATGCGTTTTACGAACTGAACTGTGCCGGCATGTCAGACGAGCTGTTGATGATTGAGTTGTTGGGGGCGAAAAAGGGTGTCCTGCCGGGGGCGCCCAACAACAAGATCGGTCTGCTGCAGAAGGCGTCGCGCGGCACGATGTTCCTGAACGGGGTCGATACCCTCAGCCCGCAAATGCAACTTGTCCTCCTGAGGCTCGCGACGGAGGGAAGTTTCGAACCCGTCGGTGGATCAGAGACGCTGACAACCAATGCACGCCTGCTGACGGGGGGCCATATCGATCTGGGCCGTGCGGTGGAGGCCGGAACGTTTCGCAAGGACTTGTATTACGCCCTTGCTGCGACTGAGCTGACTTTACTGCCCTTGCGCGACCGGATCGAGGATCTTCCGATCCTGGCGCAAACCGCGCTGGCTGATCTGGCCGCTGAACACTCAAAGCCGGTCGAGGGGCTGACCGATCTGGCGCTCGAATTTCTGGGAAATTACGACTGGCCCGGAAATTTGCCTGAACTGACAAACGAACTGACCCGCATGTTGATCTGCGCGCAGGATGTGCGGCTGGGACCTGAGTTGATCTCGCGCCATATCCTACAGGCCGACCCATCGGTCAGCGCGTTGCCGGAACGGGGCGTCACGGATGTTTTGGCGTCTGACGGAACGCTGAAGGACCGCATTGAGCTTATCGAGGCGCGTATTCTGCGCGAAACGCTGACCCGCCTGAAATGGAACAAGAGCCGCGCCGCCGAAGAGCTTGGGCTCAGCCGCGTCGGCCTGCGCTCGAAACTGGACCGCTACGGCGTCACCCAGCCAGCCAAACATCAAACCGAGGAGGATTGAGCCATGTGTCTGGGTATTCCAGGACAAATCGTCGAGATCACGGACGAGAGCCGTCTGATGGCGATGGCGGATGTGTCCGGCGTGCGTCGCGAAGTGTCGGTGGCCTGTGTGGCGACGCCCGATCTGAAGGATCTGATCGGTGAATGGGCCTTGATCCACGTGGGCTTCGCCATGAGCGTGATTGACGCCGATGAGGCCGCCAAGACGCTTGATGCGTTGCGCGGTCTGGGCGAGGCGCAGGAAACGCTCGAGGCGATGGCGCAAGGCGATGCCGCGCTGACAGGTGCCGTGCAGGAGGTCACATCATGAGATATGTTGAGGAATTCCGCGATCCCGAGGCCGCCAAGGGTGTCTTGCGCGCAATTGAAGACGTGGTGGCTCAAATCGGCGCGACGCATGACAAGCCCATCCATATCATGGAGATCTGTGGCGGCCACACTCACGCGATCTTTCGCTACGGACTGGATCGTCTGACGCCGCCCGGCATCGAGTTCATCCACGGTCCCGGCTGCCCGGTCTGTGTCTTGCCCATGAGCCGGATTGATGAATGCGTGGAATTGGCTGAGCGTCCTGAGGTGATCTTTTGCACCTTCGGCGATGCGATGCGCGTTCCGGGTACCCGCAAATCGCTTTTGCAGGCCAAAGCGGACGGCGCCGATATCCGAATGGTCTACTCACCGCTTGATGCGTTAGAGCTTGCGCGGCGCAATCCTGACCGCGAGGTCGTGTTCTTCGGGTTGGGGTTCGAGACCACAACGCCGTCGACCGCCCTGTCTATCCAGCAAGCGGCGCGCGAGGGATTGGGCAATTTCAGTGTCTTTTGCAACCACATCACTGTGCCGCCGCCGATCAAGGCCTTGCTGGACGATCCGCATATGATCCTCGACGGGTTTGTGGGGCCCGGTCATGTGTCCATGGTGATCGGCACGCATCCTTATGATTTCATCGCCCGGGACTACGGTAAGCCTATCGTCGTGGCGGGGTTTGAGCCGCTCGATCTGCTGCAATCAGTTCTGATGGTTCTCTGCCAGATCCGCGACGGTCGGGCTGAGGTTGAAAACCAGTACGCCCGTGTCGTGCCGGAGCATGGCAATCCCGTCTCGATTGCTGCGATTGACGACGTGTATGAGGCGCGGCCCACCTTTGAATGGCGCGGTCTGGGGGAGATCGATGCCAGTGGCCTGCGTATCCGCCATGGGTACCGCGCGTTTGATGCCGAAGAGAAGTTCGGGGTAGGTTACGGCGCCGGCCCGCGCCTTGTGTCCGAACCAGAGGGATGCGCGTGCGGTCAGGTTATGACGGGGCGGATTAGGCCGACCCAATGCGCGCAATACGGGACCGGTTGTACGCCGGAGATGCCGCTTGGGGCGCTCATGGTCAGTTCCGAAGGAGCCTGTGCGGCCTACTATCAATATGGCGCAACCGAAGATTTTATGGAGCCTGCGGAATGAACATGGTCACATCTGTTCCTCCCAAACCGTCGCGCCTGCGGGGTGACCGCGTGACCATGGCCCATGGCGGTGGTGGCAAGGCCATGCGGGATCTGATCGAAGAGGTTTTCACGGACGTGTTCCTGCCACCCGGATCCGAGGATCAGGCGCGTCTGACGTCTGATGCTTTGCGTGAACCGGGTGCGCAACTTGCGTTCACCACCGACAGTTTTGTTGTTGCCCCAATCGAGTTTCCGGGCGGCGACATCGGCAAAATTGCCGTGTGCGGAACGGTGAATGACTTGGCCGTGGGCGGGGCGAAACCGCTCTGGCTTTCAGCGGCGTTCATCATCGAGGAGGGCTGCGAAATCGCGCTGCTGCACAGGGTGGTGGCATCAATGAAGGCCGAGGCGGACAAGGCGGGTGTGCGCATCGTGACAGGTGACACTAAGGTTGTGGAACGCGGGTCTGCCGATCAAGTGTTTGTCACGACATCGGGCGTCGGGGTGATCCCGCCCCATCGCGATCTTGCGGCGGAGACTATTCAAGCCGGAGACGTGGCCATCGTGAACGGAGTTCTGGGTGATCACGGCGCCACCATTCTGGCTGCCCGCGGGGATATGGCACTGACCACGGACATCACATCCGATTGCCAAAGCTTGAACGGGTTGATGGAGACGGTTCTGGAGGCTGCCCCCAATGCGCGCGCGGCGCGCGATGCGACCCGGGGCGGGCTGGCGTCTTGCCTGAACGAAATGGCTGAGGCTTCAGCGCTGAGCATCGAGATCGACGAGACAGCCCTTCCGTTGCGGGACGAGGTGAAGGGCGTGTGCGAGGTGCTGGGGCTTGATCCCCTTTATCTGGCCAATGAAGGCACGCTTGTGCTCTTCGTTCCCGAGGCAGAAGCGGATGCGGCCTTGGCTGCCATGCGCGCCCGACCTGAAGGGCAGGGGGCCGCGATTATCGGCCGGGCAAAAGCAGGCCATGCGGGCCGCGTCACCATGAAAACCCTGTTCGGCGGGCAGCGTCTGGTTGATACTCTGGTCGGGGAACAACTGCCTCGGATCTGCTGACACAGTATTATGATGAACCGGGTGCGTTCTCTTTATCCTGAAGCCATCGTATGACGGACACGCGTTTGGCTTCCATGTGTTTGAGCAGGGTTGTCGCCAGGTTCTGACCGTCCCGTGCGACCAGATATTTCAATATCTTTTCGTGTTCTTGCACGGCCTGGTACCACCGTCCTTCGGTCATGTTCGCCAGATATCGGGCGCGTTGCATGCGCAGGGAAAGCGCCTGACAGGATGTGGTCAATGTTGCGTTTCTGGCGGCAAGCAGAATTGCGCGGTGGATTTTCTGGTTGATGCTGAAATAGGCATCCAGATCGCGGCGCTCGTAGCTTTCCAGCATTTGATTGTGGAGCACACGCACCTCTTCGATTTCAGCGTCCGTCATATGTCGGCAGGCCAACTCACCTGACAGCGCCTCTAGTGCGCCAAGAACAGGGAAAACCTCTTCAACTTCCTCTTCCGTGACCTGCGTGACCCATGCGCCGCGGTTTGGCTCCAGCCTGATCAGACCGTCGGATGCCAGCACTTTCAGTGCCTCCCTGAGGGGAGTCCGTGACACGCCGAACTGGTCACACAGGCTTTTTTCGGGAACCTTGGTTCCGGGCGCCAGTTCAGAGCTGATGATCAAGGTCTGAAGGCGATCCACCAGTTCATGATGGAGGGACTTACGCGTGATCGCCTGGGACGCTTGCATGGTCATCGCTTCACCTCAACGCTTAAGGGCAAGTTCAAGAAGACGCGCGACATGCATGGGTTGGCGCGCGGTGATATCCGCCACTTGATGGCGACAAGAGGTCCCATCCGCAACAATTAATGTGTCTTCGCTGGCGGCTCTGACGGCGGGCGCAAGATCAAGTTCCGCCATTTTTCGCGAAACATCATGTGTTTCAACACCATATCCAAATGCACCGGCCATACCGCAACAGCTTGTCTCAACCACGTCGACCTGCGTATCGGGCAGGCGCGACAGTGTCTTTTCGATCGAAGACATAACGCCCATTGCCTTTTGGTGACAATGACCGTGTAGCAGAATTCTGGGCGCGGGGGACGTCAGAGGAAGATGGAAGTCGGGATTGTCCTCTTGGTCTGCGATGTATTCCTCCAGCATGCGCGCGTGCTGCGACAGTATTTCGGTATCCTTGCCGGGCAAGAGCGCAGGTATCTCGTCACGCAGGGTCAGCAGGCAACTCGGCTCCAGACCGATAATCGGAATGCCTTGTTCTGCATATGGGACCAGAGCTGACACAAGCCGCTGTGCCTCTTGCCTTGCTTGTTCAACCAGACCTGCCGACAGGAATGTGCGGCCGCAACACAACGGTCGTTCGCCCTTGGGCGCCGCCGCCACGTGGAAGGGAACATCGGCGGCCTCAAGCACCTTGACCGTGGCGCGCAGATTTTCAGGCTCAAAGTAACGGTTGAAGCAGTCGGAAAACAGGACGGCCTTGGGATCGGTCTGCTGTGTGGCTTCGCCGTCTGCAAAGGGGCGGGCGCTCCATCTGGGCAAGTTGCGTGTCGCCGTGAAGCCGGTCAGCCTTTCCGTTAGTTTGGCAAGTCCCGGTACGATGTCGCGTAGGTTTGCCAGAAACGGCGCCCGCGCGGCCCACGGGGCATAGCGCGGCAGATAGGCGACCAGCCGGTCATGAACGCTAAGTCCGTTCTTTTTGATGCGCGCCGATTGAACCTCGATCTTCATCCGCGCCATATCAACGCCCGTAGGGCATTCCCGCTTGCAGCCTTTGCATGACACACACAGCTTCATCGTGTCGGCCATTTCGTCCGAGGTCAGTGCATCGGGTCCCAACTGTCCCGAGATCGCAAGCCGCAGCGCATTCGCACGCCCGCGCGTCAGATCCTTTTCCTTGCGGGTCACGCGGAAGGATGGGCACATCACGCCGCCCTTCAGTTTGCGGCAGGCCCCGTTGTTGTTGCACATTTCAACCGCGCCTTGAAATCCGCCCCCGCTGCCCGTCCAGTCGGACCAGTCGAGGTTCGTCTTGAAGTCCGGCACGCGGTACTCGGGACTGTAGCGAAACAGCTTGCGATCATCCATTTTCGGGGGGTCGACGATCTTGCCGGGGTTGAATATCACTTGGGGGTCAAAGCGTCTTTTGACTTCGGCGAAGCTGGCCACCATGCGCCGGCCAAACATCTTTTCATGAAATTCTGACCGGACCAGCCCGTCGCCGTGCTCGCCTGAATGCGAGCCCTTGTATCGTGCGACAAGATCGAAGCATTCCTCTGCGATCGCGCGCATCTTTTTGACGTCCTGATCCAGCTTGAGATTCAGGACGGGTCGCACGTGCAGACATCCGACCGACGCGTGCGCGTACCACGTGCCCCGCGTGCCATATTTGTCGAAGATCTCCGTGAGGCCTGCGGTATAGTCTGCAAGGTCGGGCAATTCGACGGCACAGTCTTCCACGAATGACACGGGTTTGCCGTCGGCCTTCATCGACATCATGATGTTCAGACCCGAACTTCGCAGATCAGCGATCCGGGCCTGCACCTTTGGATCGGTCACGGGGGTCACGCCGCCCCAATTCTTACCGCTGGCCGACCAGGAAAACCCAAGGTCCCCCACGAGATCTTCAAGTTGTCTGAGCTTTTTGGGATGCAAGCTCGTGTCTTCTTCTGCGAATTCGACCAGAAGAAGGGCGTCGGGTTTGCCGGTTACGAACTCTTCAATGGTTTCGCGGAACAGTGGAATGTCCCGCGCAAGGGCAATCATGGTGGAATCGACCAGCTCGACGCCTTGCGGATTGAGTTTGACGAGATGCTGTGCCGCATCCATGGCTTGGTGGAACGTAGGAAAATGACAAACCCCCAGCACTTTCTCGGACAGAAGCGGCCACAGCTTCAACTCGATTGCGGTGGAGTAGGCCAGGGTTCCTTCCGAGCCCACCAGAAGATGGGCAAGGTTATTAGGGGTATTCCGAGGCACGAGCGCATCAATGTTATAGCCACCGACGCGCCGCATGACATTTGGAAACCGCGCCTTGATTTCCGTGGCTTCACGTTGCCCCAATTGGAGCAGGTCTTCCGTCAGTGACACGTAATGCGGATCTGTGTTCGCGCCGACGGGTCCGAAGTGATGCTTGCTGCCATCCGCAAGAAACGCCTCGACGGACAGAACGTTGTCCCGCATCATGCCGTAGCGCAGAGATTTGCCGCCGCAGGAATTGTTGCCTGCCATGCCTCCGATGGTCGCGCGTGATGCCGTCGAGACATCGACAGGGAACCAAAGCCCGTGCGGTTTGAGCGCGCGGTTCAGTTCGTCCAGAACAATCCCAGGGCGCACAACGCAGCGCTGACCCTCTACGTCCAGTTCGAGGATATCATTGAAGTACTGGGTGTTATCGAGAACAAGCGCGGTGTTGACTGTTTGACCGCACTGCGATGTCCCGCCGCCGCGCGCCAGCAGCGGGATCCCTTGTTCGCCCGCAATGTCGATAGCTGCGCGAATGTCGTCTTCAGATTTCGGGGACAGGACACCTACGGGCATCATCTGATAAAGCGAGGCGTCGGTGGCATAGCGACCGCGTGAAAACGTGTCGAACATGATGTCGCCCTGAACGCGTTTTGTGAGGGCGTCGGAAAGCTGATTCATGTTCTATCCAGTTTTGTCGGGAGAGGTCGCCACAATTTTGATTGACTTAATTATGAATTCAAAATTACGTTGCTTCAACGAAAAAGCTGAATCATGGTGTGAGGGTATCAGCCTTCGCTCCTCTCAAAAACTCTGATTGTGAGACTGATCGATATGAGAAAAGCCGGCCGCCATTTCTTGCAGATCCCCGGACCAAGTGCGGTGCCGGATCGTATTTTGAGCGCGATAGGGCAGCAGACCATCGATCACCGTGGTCCGGACTTTGCCAAAGTAGGCTTGCGCGCTTTGGAAGGCATGAAGTCAATCTTCAAAACCGAAGAGCATGTCTTTATCTATCCAGCCTCCGGCACAGGTGCGTGGGAGGCCGCGTTGGTCAACACGCTGTCGCCCGGTGATCGGGTTCTGATGTTTGAAACCGGTCACTTTGCGACCCTGTGGAAGAAACTGGCCGAAAAGCTGGGTTTGAAGGCCGAGTTTATCGAAGGAGACTGGAGGGGCGGCGCTGATCCGGAACGGATCGAGGCCTATCTCGCCGAGGACAAGGGTCACGAGATCAAGGCCGTCTGCGTTGTGCATAACGAAACGTCGACAGGTTCTGTGTCCCCCATCGCAGAAGTGCGCAAGGCCATCGACAGGGCCGGACATCCCGCTTTGTTCATGGTGGACACAATTTCGGGTCTGGCGTCTCTGGACTACCAGCACGATGAATGGGGCGTAGATGTCACCGTATCCGGCTCACAAAAGGGTTTGATGCTGCCGCCCGGTCTTTCGTTCAATGCGGCTAGTTCCAAGGCTATGGCTGCCAACAAGACGGCAAAGCTACAACGCTCTTACTGGGATTGGGAGGATATGGTTGGGCCCAACAAGACCGGCTATTTCCCGTACACCCCCGGCACCAATCTGCTGTACGGCCTGAACGAGGCCGTTGATATGCTACACGAGGAAGGTCTGGACAATGTGTTTGCCCGCCATGCTCGCCATGGCGCGGCGACACGGGCCGCGGTGCGCAAATGGGGCCTCGAAGTGCTGTGCGCCACCCAAGGTCAGGAGAGCGGTGTTTTGACGGCCGTCAAGGTGCCGGAGGGCCATAGCGCGGATGCCTTCCGGGCGACGACGCTGGAGCATTTCGATATGTCTTTGGGCAATGGCCTATCCAAAGTGGCCGACAAGGTGTTCCGCATAGGCCATCTGGGCGATTTCAACGATCTGATGCTGGTTGCGACCTTGGCAGGCGTCGAAATGGGACTGAAGCAGGCCGATGTTCCGCACCAAGCAGGTGGCGTGCAGGAGGCGATGAGCCTGCTCAGCTAGAGAAAAAGCGCCGAAAGAAACGGCGCTACGAATAATAAGAAAACAACAGTATTATCTCAGGGAGGATAACCTCATGAAAGTAATCTCAAAACTTCTTGCTGCGACCACCGCTCTCGGCATGGCGACCGGTGCCTTTGCAGCGGATATGACCTTGAAATTCGGCCATGTCGGTGCGCCGGGTTCGCTTTTCGAGGCGACCGTCGACAACTTCGCTGCGTGCGTGAACGGCGCGATGGGCGACAAGGTCGAGGTTCAAACGTTCGGCTCATCTCAGTTGGGCAAGGACAAGGAATTGTTGCAAAAACTGAAGCTGGGACAGGTCGATTTTTCTCTCCCGTCCTCGGTGATGTCATCTGTAGATGATGCCTTTGGCATCTTCGAGATGCCCTACATCATCAGCGACCGCGATCATATGCGCCGGGTGCAGGGTGCGATGATGGACACATTCCAGAACGCGGCCAACGAAAACGGCTATCATATCGTTGGATTGGCTGAGAACGGGTTCCGCAATATCACCAACAATGTGCGTCCCATAAATCTGCCCGCAGACCTTGAGGGCGTCAAACTGCGCACACCAAACGGGGTCTGGCGCCTGAAAATGTTCCAGGAATACGGCGCGAACCCGACTCCTATGGCATTCTCTGACGTATTCACCGCGCTGCAGACCGGCGTGATCGACGGACAGGAAAACCCTTACGCGCAGATCGCGTCGGCCAAGTTTCAGGAAGTGCAGAAGTATCTGTCTGTCACCGGGCATGTTTACACGCCTGCCTATATCCTGATGTCGAAGCGGAAATTCGATGGCTTGGATGCGGAAGTCCAGGCAGGCCTGACGGATTGCGCGAGCCAGACGCAGGACTTTACCTATGAAAAGGCGGCAGAACTTGAAGCCAGCCTTCTGAAGGTCATCGAGGATGCGGGCGTCGAGGTGAACACTGCCGACAAGCAAGCCTTCATCGACGCGTCGGCGCCGATCTATAAGCAGTTCGCGGATGAGGTCGATGGCGGTCAAGAGATGATTGATACCGTTCTTGGCCTTGGTGCCTCCGGCTAATCACCCCGTGTGCGGCGGCGAGGTGCTGCCGCACGTTTTCCAAAACGCTGAAGTACTCCTTCCTGCGGACGTGTGACGCGTCTGCGCAGGGGTTGTCGACACCCGAAGAGTTAGCCCCGGCATGGAACATGAAGCCTATCCAACATTGTCACGGATCAACCGGGCGCTCAGTAGGGTCCTAGAGTGGATCACAATCAGTCTGATGATCCTCTTGACGCTGGTTGTCACAGCGGCAGTTCTTGCCCGCCTCCTGGGGCAAAGTTTTTCCTGGTACGATGAAGTCGCCGCAATCATGCTTGCGTGGATTACGTATTATGGCTCGGCCCTCGCAGCACTGCATCGGCGCCATATCGGGTTTGATACCGTCTTGCTTGCCATCCCGAGAAACTTCCGTATCGCGGCCGTGATACTGGGCGAGATCATCGTCCTCGTCTTCTTCTTCCTGATGGCGCGGGCAGGGTTTCATGTACTTGAGGTTCTCGCGGGCGATACGCTCATCTCACTCACCTGGGTGCCCATTCAATTTACGCAATCGGTCATACCCATCGGCGCGATCCTTTTCATGATCTGTCAGGTTCTCAGCCTGCCGGGATACCTGAAGCTGACCGCAGCCGGTATCTCGCTTGAGCATGCCGAGATCGAGGAAGAGGTCGAAACGGAACTCGAAAAGAATAAGGATCGCGTCTGATGCTGATGGCCGGTATTTTCATAGCGATGCTGATTATGATCTGCATCAACATCCCCATTGCCGTCGCTTTGGCTATGTGCGGTGTCTTTGGGCTGCTGATCACCGAAGGCCCGGGCAGTCTGGTGACAATCGCCCTGGATATGTATGACGGATCCACCAAATTTTCGCTGATCGCGATCCCCATGTTTGTACTGGCGGGGGCGATCATGAACGCGGGCGGGATCACCGACCGTCTGATCAATTTCGTGGGTGCCATCATCGGGTTTATCCGTGGCGGTCTTGCGATGGTGAATATTGGGGTTTCCCTGTTCTTTGCTGAAATCTCGGGCTCTGCCGTCGCGGACGTCGCCGCCATGGGCTCAATCCTGATCCCACAGATGAAAAAGCGTGGCTACACCAAAGAATTCTCGGCCGCGGTCACGTCGTCCTCTGCATCATTGGCCATTATCATCCCGCCCTCGATCCCAATGATCCTCTATGCGGCATCAGCCAACACATCTGTCGAGCAGTTATTCGTGGCCGGCATTGTGCCGGGTCTTCTGGGGGCAGGTGGCTTGATGACCGTCGCCTACCTGTTTGCAAAGCGCTACAATTTCCCAACCGAAGATGCGTTTCAACTTGCACGTCTGCGCGAGACGTTCATCGACGCGATGCCAGCCTTTACCTTGCCCGTAATCATTCTTGGCGGCATTTTTGGCGGCTATGTCACAGCCACAGAAGCAGCAGGGCTTGCCGTTCTGGCCGCACTTGTCGTGTCCGCATGGTACGGCAACCTTGACTTCAGCCATCTGCGCCGCGCGATGTTGGACGGTGGCATTCAGACCGCGGTTGTCATGTTGCTGGTCGCAGCATCCGTACTGATGGGCGGCTTCCTGACCCGCGCACAGATCCCTCAGCAACTGGCGGAAGGCATTTTGTCGATTACCAGTCAGCAGTGGGCGATCCTGCTGATCCTCAATTTCTTCTTCCTCGTCGTTGGCTTCTTTTTGCATTCGGCAGCCGCGATCATTCTGGTCATCCCAATCGTGATCCCGCTTATCACGGCGGCTGGCATTGATCCGGTACATTTCGGGCTGGTTGTGACGCTCAACCTCGCGATCGGACAGCAGACGCCGCCTGTGGCATCAGTCCTTATAACGGCCTGTTCAGTGGCGCGTGCCAACATCTGGGAGGTGTCCAAGGTCAATGTCTGGTTTGTGGGCGTTCTGCTGGCTGTTCTGATGCTCTGCACGTATGTGCCAGCCGTGCCTATGTTCCTGGTGGAGTATTTCTACCGATGACCGAACAATCCGGCGAGATTACCGACGAGCTGCGCGGTGGTGTCTTGTGGATTACGTTCAATCGACCTCAGGCGCGAAACGCACTGACCTTCCGGATGTATGACCGGCTTTCCCAGCTGTGCACCGAGATGCCAACTGATGGATCCGCACGGGCCGTCGTGATCTCGGGCGCCGGAGGCAAGGCATTTGCGGCGGGCACGGACATGACCCAGTTTCGTGCCTTTGACACACCGGAGGATGCGTTGGATTATGAACGCAGGATCGATGCCGTTCTGGAGGCCGTCGAGCGCTGCCCGGTTCCAACGATCGCCGCGATCAATGGCGCGTGTACAGGGGGCGGAGGCTCTATCGCTGCGGCCTGTGATATTCGAATTGCCGCGTCGAGCCTGAAATTCGGTTTTCCGATTGCGCGCACCCTGGGCAATTGTCTGGCCGCCGGAAATCTTGCGCGATTGTCCGAGCTTATCGGGGCCGGGCGGGTTCGGGAGATCATTTTTACCGCCCGTTTGATGGACGCGGACGAGGCGCTTGCAACGGGCTTGGTCAGCAACGTCTTACCCGACGAAGATGCCCTTATGGTGCATGCAGCTGAGCTCGCTGACAAGGTCGGAGCGATGGCTCCGTTAACGCTGCGCGCCACAAAGGAAGCGCTGCGGCGGAACCGGGCCGCTGTGCAGGTGGACGACGCGGATCTGATCGTGTCGTGCTACATGAGCGAGGACTTCCGCATCGGGATGGAGGCGTTCCTCGCCAAAAAAAAGCCGGACTGGACAGGCAAGTGAGCGCGAAATCCGGCCCTTTGAGCGGGATGCGCGTCATTGAGCTTGCGCATATCATGGCCGGACCAGTCTGCGGATTGATGCTGGCGGATATGGGTGCCGATGTCATCAAGGTTGAAAAGCCAACCGGCGATGACAGCCGACGGTTCGTGCCGCCAGAGATTGGCGGTGAAGCTGCGGCCTACATGATGATGAACCGCAACAAGCGCGGGATTTCATTGAACCTGAAGGACGCCCGTGCCGTCGAGGTTTTACGTAAGCTTCTGGCGGAGGCTGACGTTGTCATAGAGAACTACCGCAAGGGGACGATGGAAAGGCTCGGCCTGTCTTATGCGGTCCTCGCGGAAGCAAACCCACGGCTGATCTATTGCGAAATCTCGGGCTTCGGTCGCACCGGCCCTTATGCAGAGCGGGGCGGCTTCGACCTGATCGCCCAAGGCATGTCGGGGTTGATGTCGATAACGGGCGAGGGGCCAGGCCGTGCACCCGTCAAAGTTGCGGCGCCAATTTCCGATATCAACGCGGGGATCCTCGGCGCGATGGGTGTGTCCGCCGCCTATGCAAACATGTTGCAGACCGGGCGTGGACAGAAGGTCGACACATCTCTGTTCGAAGCCGCCATTGTTCAGACCTACTGGCAGTCCGCGATCGCTTTTGCGACCGGCGAAAAACCCGAGCCGTTGGGGTCTGCCCACCCGCTCAATGCGCCGTATCAGGCATTCCAGACCAGCGACGGATGGATCAACGTCGGGGCCGCGAACCAAAGCAACTGGCTTCGTTTTCTGGATGTGATTTCGGCGCCCGAACTGAACCGTGATCCACGCTTTTCCTCCAATGCGGCGCGCATCCGTAACCTGCCGGCGTTGATCGACATCCTCAACGAATATCTTGTGCAGGACACAACCGAGAATTGGCTGGACCGCATGGACGAGGCGCAGCTGCCCGCTGGACCGGTCAACGACATCTTGCAGATGCACGAGGATCCACAGGCGAACGCCCGGGGTATGATTGCCGAAGTCGACCACGCGACGGCGCACACCGTCAAAACGATTGGGCATCCAGTAAAGTTCAGCCGCACCCCCGCACAGGTTGATCAGGCGGCCCCGTTGCTGGGGCAGCACACCCGAGAGGTCTTGGCCGAGATTGGGTACGCTCCTGCGGAGATTGCGGCGCTCATCCAAGCCAAAGCTGCGATTGCGTCGTGAGCAGAGAAGCCAACTGCATGCCCACGCGCGGACCTTTCAAATCAACGATGTTTTGAGTTCGAACGCCTACAAAAGGAACCTATAATGACCCTCACTCTTCATCAGGCGCGAAGCCTCATCACTGACTGTCTGGACTGGCGCAAGGACAACGGCCTGAAGCCGCTGACCGTGGCTGTGATTGACAGCGCAGGTTCGCTTGTGGCGCTGGCGCGTGAGGACGGTACCAGTAATCTGCGACCGGAGATTGCCCAAGGTAAGGCGCGCGGAGCCGTGGCCATGGGACTCGGATCCCGGGCGCTTTACGAAAGAGCGAAGGTCGAGCCTTTCTTCATTCAGGCGATGAATGCGTTGTCGGACGGCTCTCTCGTGCCGGTGGCGGGCGGCGTGTTGATAAAGCAGGACGGCGCTATTCTTGGCGCGGTTGGTATCACTGGCGATAACTCCGACAACGACGAGGCCTGCGCGATCTCAGCCATCGAAAAGGCCGGATTTGTAGCCGACGGTGGATGAGTGTTGTTGGCCGTTTGCACCAAGGCTGACTTCTGAGGGAGGTTCTCAGGGGATACTTCCGGTATTTTGGAACGGATCACAGACGGAGGCGGCGGCGCTGAACGTCGCTATGCTGAACTGACTCTGCCAAAAACGATAGATGACAGCGGTGCGGGACGAAGCGGACATTCCCGCGATGCCTAACCGTCGCTGATAGTTCCACCCGCCAGTTTCGCAACACAGGTTTCGTCATATAGTCCCAATGCTGACAGCGTTCTGAGGTGATCTAATGCCAACCTGTCATCGCTGTTCAATGAAACTCTGTGCGGACGCAATTGTACTAAGAGCCCGTAGTTGGCTCTCAAAGAACCCATGCTGGGAAGCTCACACATGCCAGCGACGAACTCAATCAAGAGATGGTTTCCAGTAGCGCCCCTAATGTCGAAGTTCGCCCCCGAGCCTGCAAATTCGTCTATCAGTGCAATTAACTGAATGTCGGTTGCTGATTCTCGGAGGGTTGAGAGTGATCCGATCAAGGCAGAAATTGGTGCCTCTTCCCCTGCGTTTACATCTGCTCCCAATTGGATAAGCTTGCTAGCGACCTCTAGACGTCCACCTACTATGGCCGTCCAAAGCGCGGTGTAACCACTCCTGTCCTGAACATTGAGGTCGCCGCCGTTTTCTGCATACTCCTCCAGTCCGAACCCATCTTCGCAATTCACTATTTCGAAGACTCTTCCGTTTGATCCGTTTTGGTAGTGTTGCGGACATGCATTAACGCCATTGCTAGCAAGAGCAACAAAGGCGCCCAAAGATACACCCCATCTTAAGCGACGGGGCAAGGCAAAGGGCGGTCTAATTGTGTGAAACATGATTAAAGCCCTGAAGTAGATCAGTATGCGTGGTGACAATCACGCAAGGCAATCAAACTCGACTTGCCAACCAATGTCGACTCTGGGCTCAGTTCGGACCTTCGTGTCACCTGAACTGGTTGTACGCCGTATACTTGCGGGGCTCATCTCAGTCGATCAGCTTATCCCACCGGCCATGATTTCAGCAGGAAAGCCGGGCGAGTTCTCGAATTCAGTTGAGTTCGATTGCTTGCGCCAAGGTTACTCGGCCGCCAGTTTCATTTTGCCGGGTTTGGTGGCGGCCTTTTTGCCTGGTTTTTCCGGTTCTTTCCCGTCTGCCTTCTCTGCCAGACGCTCTTTGCGCAGGTAGGTGTGGTAGAGTACGGGCACGCCGAGCAGGGTCAGGATCGATGCGAAGCCCAAGCCCGCCATGATCGTCACGGCCATAGAGGCAAAGAACGCATCGGTCAGCAGCGGCACCATACCCAGAATGGTCGTCGCAGCAGCCAGGATCACAGGACGCAGACGGCTGATCGAGGCGCTGACGATGGCCTTCGACTGGGGCAGGCCGTCTTCCTCTTTCTGGCTGTCGATTTCCTCGACCAGAACGATGGCGTTTTTGATGAGCATGCCTGACAGGCTGAGCAGGCCCAGAAGCGCCGTAAAGCTGAAGGGTAGCCCGGTGAACAGCAGGCCCAGCGACACGCCGTTTATGGCCATGGGTACAATCGTCCAGATCACGGCGGTCTGGCGTAATTTCCCGAAGAGCAGGATTGTGATCAACAGCATCGTTCCAAAGCTGAGCGGCATCTGTTTGCCGAGGCTTTCCTGCGCCTCACCGGCACTTTCAAACTCGCCACCCCATTCCATGCTGTAGCCAGGTGGCATCTCGATAGCCTCGATCAGAGTGCGAACCTCTGCAAAGGCCGTGGGCGGCATGATGCCCGGGATCGTGAAGGCCTGCACGGATACGGTGGGGACGCGGTTGCGCCGTTCGATCAGCGTGTCGCGCACCTTGACCTCAAACCCGTCGGTCACCTGATCCATGGGCACGAAGGTTTGTGTCGGGGGGGAATAGATCACCTGATCCAGAAGCTGTCCGTCTGCTGTCAGCTCTTCGCGCGGGGTGCGCAGGATGATGGGGATCAGGCGGTCGCGTTCGCGGTATTGGCCCGCTTGAATGCCGTCGGTGGCCAAGGCAATACCCTGCGCAACCTCGTTCCGGCCGATGCCTACGGCTTGCGCGCGTTTCGTGGCCAGGATCGGGCGGGTCACAAATTCCCGCTCTCGCCAATTGGTGCGTTCCGTGGCAAGCAGGTCTGTCTCGTTTTCAAAGATCATCTGCGCCTCATCGCCCAACCTGCGCAGAACGTCTGGATCAGGCCCAGAAAAGCGGATTTCCACGTCCGCGCCCGTGGCTGGGCCGTAGATGATTTGTTCGGTCTGGATCTCGGCCCATGGAACCGCGCCAAGCGCAAAGGTGTCGAGGCGGGTGCGAAGGGTTGGAATATCCTCGTAATTGGCAACGCGGATAATCAACTCGCCATAGGACGGCTCGGGCTCTTCCGGGGTATAGGTCAGCAGGAATCGGGTGACGCTTTGGCCGATTGTCGTGGTTACGTCGGTGACCTCGTCCTGCGCCAGAAGCCATTGTTCAAGCGTCGCCAAATCCTCTGAGGTTTGCGCGATGGATCCGCCCTGTGCGGCCTTGTAGTTCAGATAGAAAATAGGCGTGTTCGCGGGTGGGAAGAATTGCTGCGTGACCAGTCCGAAGGCGGCAATACAAGCAACTGTCGCGCCGACCAATCCGATGATGACCAGCCATCTGACTTTGAGGGCGCCCCGCAACAGCGCGCCGTAGGCCCGGAAAAACCGGGTGTCGTACGGGTCTTCGCCGTCTTTGAGATCGCCTACCTTGAAGAAATAGCTGGCCAGCAAGGGCGTCACGGTGATCGCGAGCAACCAAGACAGCATCAGCGAAATGCCTATGACTGCGAAGAGCGAGAACAAGAATTCGCCTGAACTGTCGGGGCTGAGGCCAATGCCTGCAAAGGCCATGATCCCGATAACAGTCGCGCCCAAAAGCGGGATCTGGGTCTTGCGTGTGGCGCGTTCGGCCGCTTCCAACGGCTTCTTGCCCCGCCGCATTTCGACCTGCATGCCTTCCGCCACCACGATCGCATTATCGACCAGCATCCCCATTGCGATGATCAAAGCGCCGAGGCTGATCCGCTCGACCTTGATGTCGAAAATACTCATGAAAAAGAAGGTGAAGGAGACTGTAAGGAGCAGTGATACGCCCACGACCAAGGCGGCACGCCACCCCATGAACAGCGCAAGCACACCGATCACTGTGCCAACAGACAAGGCCAAGCTCGTCAGAAAGTCCGCATTGGCCTGATCGACGACGCGGTGTTGTTCGTAAATCGGGTTCAACTCGACACCTGCGGGCAGCACTTTTTCCAACTCGCCCAGCTTTTCCTCGACCGCTTGGCCCACAGTTACGATATTGCGAGAGGTCAGACCTGCAATGCCGATCGTGAAGGCTTCGACGCCATTGTGGCGGATCAGGTGACCCGGTTCGTCGACGCGGGACCGGAAGACGGCGGCGACATCCGCGAGGTTTAGAACCTCTCCACTGACGCCGAAACTCAGCGCACTGATGTCGCTGACGCTGTCATCCGCCTCGGGCGCATCGACGCGCAGATCGCGGCTACCATTGTCCGCCGTCCCGGTGGGGGCCACCACATCGGCATTCGCCACCGCGTCGACCAACACGTTGGGATCGACGCCGAGGTTCACCAGCGTTTCGGTGGATGGCTCTACGTAGATGGCCTCTTCAGGCAGGCCCAGAAGCTCAGCGTTCGCAACGCCATCGACGGTCAGCATTTCGCGACGCAGGAAGGTGGCGATTTCCCAGATCTCGGCATCATTGAAACCGGCCGAGGTCACTGCGTAGTAAATGCCGAAGACATCGCCAAAGTCGTCGTTCACCGTGGGGGTCAGCGCACCGGGCGGTAGGCTGGCTTGGGCGTCGGACACGCGGTCACGCAGGTCGTCCCACACTTGCGGCAGCTCATCGCCGCCAAATGTATCACGAATTTCGACCTCGATCACCGAGACACCGGGGGTGTTGCGCGACGTGATCGTGTCGATCTCGTCCATCTGCTGGATTTCGGCCTCGATGACTTCCGAAATTTCGCTGGCCACCTCTGAGGCGGTCGCGCCGGGATACGGTGTGATTACCAGCGCGGATTTCAGCGTGAAAACCGGATCCTCAAGCTTGCCAACCGAAATGTAGCCCGCCGCGCCCCCAAAAAAGCAGAATAGCATCAAAAGCCATGTGAAGAGTGGCTTCTGGATCGCGAAGGAGGCGATTTTCATCGGATCATTCCTCTACCGTAAGACCGGTGTAGCGGCGCACTTCCTGTCCGTCGCGCAGCAGATGAGCGCCCGCAGCAATCACTTCAGCATCTTTTGGTAAGCCCTTGATCAGAAATCCAGTTCCAGTTTCTGACATGACTTCTACATCGTGTCGGCGCACCACACCGCGATCATCAGAATGTGCTTCGAACAGCATGACCTGCGGCGTGCGGGTTTCGCTCGCCAAGAGAGCGCTTGCCTCCAGCATTAACGCGTCACTGGCTGATCCGACTTCTGCCACCACGGTGGCAGACGCGCCGGGGATCAGAAGCGGCAGATCGATGTCCGGCATGCGTAGGGACACAAGGAAGGATTGGCCGACCGCCTGTGTTTGGGCCTGGTACTCCGCCAGTTCCAGTGGAACGGGGTCGGGCAGCGCAGGCAGATCGGCGGTGAATGTGATACGCGATGGGTCACCCACCTGCTGGAGCAGTTGTTCGGGCACATCAATCTCGATACGCCGTTCCGACATGTCATGGACCCGTAAAACCGGCGTGCCGGCGGCGATGTTCGTGAAGGTCGCGGTCAGCCGCTCCGCGATAAGGCCGTCGAACGGCGCGCGGATGGTGGCGTCCTGCAACGCTTCCCTTGCGTCCCGAAGCTCCACATCCGCCAGATCACGGGCGGTCTGGGCGTCCTCTGCGCGCACTTGAGAGGCGACATTGCTTTGGGCCAGCTTGGTGGATCGGTCCAATTCACGTTCCGACTGGGCAAGGGCCAGTTCTGCCCGCTCGACACTGCGCTCGAATGGCGCCAGATCAAGCTGCGCCAGCACCTCGCCCTTCTTTACGAACTGTCCTTCTGGCGCATCAAAGACGACAAGCTCACCACTTACATCGAAAGACAGATCCACGGTTTCCAGCGCCACCACCTGGCCGAAGAACGACCGCGTCAGCGAGGCTTCGGCAGCTTCCGGAGACACAATTTTGACCGCGCGCAGGACTTCTTCAGATACGTCATCTTGAGATCGGCCTTCCGATATGAAGGCCAGCGTCAGGGCTGCGGCGAGAGCGAAAACAGCCAGAGCTCCGACTTTAGTTGCTTGTGTCGTCATGGAAATTCCCTATCTATCCAAGCAAGCCGACCGACCGGTCGGTCGTTTGAAAGTGAACTATACGGTTCAGAGATCAAGTCAAGGCAGATGCTTCAAAAAAACGAACAGCGCGACAGGCGTTCTGAAATCATCGCTCATGCGACAGAATTGTTCCTTAAGAAGGGCTATGCGGCGACGTCAATGAAGGATGTTGCGGCCACTGCGGGCATCGTGAAATCCTCGCTTTATCACCATTTTGCAAGCAAAGAGGATCTGTTCCTTTCCACGACAAGTGCAGGATATGCCGAGCATTTGTCGCGCCTGAAGCGCATACGGGGGACGCCCGATCTGGATCCGCGTCAGCGATTGTCGGACTTGCTTGATGTGGTCTACGCGTCGATTGTCGAGTCAAATATAGGCAGGATGGCGCCGATGATTGCGGAGACCTCGCGCTTGTTTCCGCAGGTGGCGGAAGCGTTCCATGCGAATTTTATTGAAGAAATGGATGAACTGCTGCGGGGCTGCGTGGAAGATGGTGTCGCGCGCGGGGATTACAGGCCGCTGAACGATCCCGGCGTTGACCATCTGTTTTGCAGTCCGCCGGTCAGCTTGGCGTTGTCCCGCGCCATGTTTGCAAGCTTCGCTGATCTTGACGCACAGTTTCCTATTGCAAAGACGAAGGCCGTTCACCTTGAGATCGTCACGCGCGTTTTGATCCCTCCGGCGATATAGGGCGCGGGCGCGTCAGATTTGTTTGGCGGCAGGCTCGCCCATTATTTGGCTAGTGCTCAAAGACCTAGGCCGAACCCCGGCGGATCAGTGTCACCGGCGCCGGGTATTGGATCGTCAAGCAGCGGATCGCTTGGGTCACCGTCCGGCTCAGGATCAAGGGTGGCGCCCAACGGGTCCGCGTCAGGAAGACCAAGCGCGTCGGACAGCACGCCCTCGATATCAAGATCAAGGATTGTCAGCCCATCTTCGGGTAGGACGTCAATGGTGATCGGGACACTCGTGACGCCGGGCTCGCCAGTGGCGGAAACGGCCGTGACATCCAGCGTCAGGGTTGTGACACCGGTATCGCCCCATGGGGGCACCACAGACAATTGGGACAAATTCCATCCGGTCAGATCCAGTGCGTCACCTGAAGAAGCACTTGTATTATCGCCGTCGCTTACAATCCAGTTGGTGGGTACATCCTGTAATTCTAAGCCACCCAGGCCCAGCCCACCTGTGTCGAAGGTGACGGGCAATCCCAAGACATCGCCTTCTTCGACGGTGTGCTGGGTCGTGGCGGGTGTTAGCGTGTACTCCGTCGCGTTCGGCGGTTTCCACTCCAGCGTCAATTCCGCGTCGCCCAGAACGTCCAGATGCTGGATTACGATCTCGTGGGCGCCAGCATCCAAGGTAATGCTGGCAGTTCCTAGGCCCAGATCGCTGGGGAGCGCATCTACGGCGACAGGTGCGCCGTCAATCCACAAAACTGTCGTGTCTGTGGTGGAGATCTTGAAGTCGTATGTGCCCGCTTCAGCGGCATCGATATAGCCGGTAACCAAAGTAGCAAAAGCGTCAACTGGGCTTCCATCAAGGAAACCGCCATCGGTGCGGCCGTAGTTGACCTCGCTGACGAAGGTCTCGCCCAAGGGCTCTGACCCCCAGTCGATACCTGCAAGATCCGTAACGCCATCGACAACGGCGATTTGTCGAACGTGAAAGGCGCCGCCGACATCGACATCCGGGGGGGCGGTCACTTCATCCGTGACGGTGACGTTGATGGTCTGTGTTGTTGCGGCGCCGCCCGGGTCTGTGGCGGTAAGGGTGAGGGTCAGGGTGTCGGCGGTCTCGTGGTCGAGGCTTTGGCCGTCCTTGAGTTTGAGGGTTGTGCCGTCGATCTCGAAGCGGGGATCGTCGACGGTCCAGGCGAGGGCATCGCCGTCGGGATCTGTTGCGGAGACGGTGCCGAGCGTGGCGCCGTCTGCGTTCTCGGCGACGGTTGCGGTGGTCCCGCCATTGAGCGCCAGATCCACGGGCGCCTCGTTCAGATCGCTGACGGTGACGTTGATGGTCTGTGTTGTTGCGGCGCCGCCCGGGTCTGTGGCGGTAAGGGTGAGGGTCAGGGTGTCGGCGGTCTCGTGGTCGAGGCTTTGGCCGTCCTTGAGTTTGAGGGTTGTGCCGTCGATCTCGAAGCGGGGATCGTCGACGGTCCAGGCGAGGGCATCGCCGTCGGGATCTGTTGCGGAGACGGTGCCGAGCGTGGCGCCGTCTGCGTTCTCGGCGACGGTTGCGGTGGTCCCGCCATTGAGCGCCAGATCCACGGGCGCCTCGTTCAGATCGCTGACGGTGACGTCGTCCGTAGGCGCCGGAGCGATCGCCGGTTCCGCGACATCTGCAGCGTCCTCTTCTCCCTCGTCATTTGAGAAAGCCGGAGTGATCGAACTGGTATCAGCTTCCGTCTCGGTGGCCTCTACGTCCTCGGCGTTTTCCGGTGCATCATCGGTTTGATCCGCGCGCACTCGTGCTGACGTTGCCTGTGATGTTTGTGTTGCAGGATCTATTGGGCCTGCCGACGTCACACCAGACTGGCCCGCCGGCGCTGCCGATCCTGCAGGGGTCGCTGCTGCGCCGCCTTCTGTCTCGGCGTCGTCTGTGTCCAGACGGGCCTCACGGATACTGCGTGCGTTATCGTCTTCGGTTATTGCTTCGCGGGTCTCGGTTTCGCCAGACCGGGCGCCTGTGAAACTACGGCCAATGCCGTCCGCATCGGCGTCATCGACAAGCTCTTCGACCCAACGATCTTTGTCGATATCATAGTATTCGGCCGTGCCCGTATGCAAAAGCGACTGCCGTTCGCCATTTTGCCCAACGCTAGGATCAACATCTGTCAATGTTGACGCATCGGCGCTTGCAGCGGGTTGGGGAATTTCCGCGTTGATCCAGTCATCCTGCGACGTAGGGGATGCGGTAGTTTCGTTGGTGACGCCGTCACCTGTTTCCTGATCTTCATTTGCCATGGCAACCTCACACTCTGAACGGGGAGAGATCATCTCAAAAAGATGAAGCAGGCCTTAAGGAAACTCTTTGAAATGGACCGAATTTTCTACGTTCGGTTCGCGATTATTTAATCAATTAACCAAAGGATTGGCTCAAGACCAGAAAGAGGATTGGGCTGATTTCTCTGTTCACGCGGAAGACGACTGCAGGTCGGACGGGCGGAGTCCGTCTTGATGTGGATGCGGTGCTTGGCACGTTGATGATCAACATGCTCGCGCTTGCCGTTCCTATTGCCATGCTACAGCTGTTTGATCGAGTGATCCCCAACCGGACGCTGGCCACTTTGGACGGATTGTTTCTGATCTTGCTGGTGGCCATTGGCCTGGACACCGTTCTCAAGATTGCGCGCACCCGAATTGCGCTGTCCCGGGCAATGGTCGCCGAGCGCGCCTTGTCCGAAGCGGCAATAAACCGACTGTTTCACAGCGATTACAATGCGTTGAATGGCATGGGGCGGCAGACTGTGCTGGAGCGGATCATGTCCGTTCAAAGCCTGCGCAAGCTTCACATGCGACAAGACGGCATCTCCCGCATTGATCTGCTGTTCAGCGGCGTTTTTATTCTCATTATCTGGGCGCTCGCCAAGTGGCTGGTTCTGGTTCCGATTTCAATGATTTGCGGTGTCGCTGTTTTGGCGCGGTTGTTGCGAACTCGGCACAGGCGCGCAGTTGAACAGCGAGAAGACAATGATCAACGGCGCCTGGCGTTTCTGATTGAGGTGTTGCGCCAAGTCCGGTTGGTCAAACTTCTGGGGGGTGAGCAGCAGATTCTGCGCCGCTACGAAGGGCTTCACAAAAGCTCCGCAAGTGCGAACAAAACACTGATCCGGATTGGTGATGTAAGCCACACGACGTCGGCCATGCTGGGGCAGGCGGCGACCGGCCTGACCAGCCTTTTCGGCGCCTATCTGGTGATGAAAGATCAGATTGGACTGGCGGATCTCGCTGCCTGTATTCTTCTGACAAGCCGCTGCGTGCAACCTATCGTCCAAGCATTTTTCACCGACGGCCAGCTTGCCCATGCGCGCAAAACGTCCGAGCGGATGGAGGATCTTTTGTCTTTGCCAAGCCAGGCGATGGACGAGGATAGGCCTCCGCGCGCCAATCTTGCGGCCCGCATCCGCAACTTGTCGGTCAAAGCGGCACCCCACAAGAGCTCTCACCTCAGGCTGCCCGCTCTTGATATCGAGAAAGGCGCGCTTGTCGTGGTGGATGGGGATGAAATGGCGGACGCCGCGTGGCTTCTCCGGTTACTAAATGGCGAGAGTCACGGGGATCTTGGAACCGTGGAAATCCCACCACGGCATTTAACCTCTGCCAAAATGGCGCCCGGCCGTATTCTGGTGTCGCGCCGCCCATGCCTGTTCGAAGGGACGCTTGAGGCCAATCTGCTGGCCTTCAGTGGTCGCGACAGACTGCCGGCGGCTATGCAGATTGCCCAGCGGTTGAGGCTTGATGAAGAAATTGCCGCACTGAAGGACGGGGTCCATTGCCGGTTTGCAGGCAAAGGTCGAGGTCCGGGCAGCACCGGCCTCTATAAGAAGATCGCGCTGATTGCAGCTTTTGCCGCCGACCCGGTCTTGTTGCTTTTGGAAGATCCGTTTGCCGATCTCGATCCCCAGTCCCAAAGCCAATTGCTGCAGCTTCTGAAATATCGGGGGCGCGATACGGCCATTGTGATCGCGACATCCGATCCAAAAGTTGCAGAGATCAGCGATGTCTATGTGAGTCTGAAACCGGGCGCAGAGGCTGTCGTGGTTCATGATCGCCACGCCAAGGCCATCGCTGAATGGGAGCGGGACAAACTGGAAGACGCCGCGTCCAGTCGTCAGGCGGAGGTGGGATGAGCAAGCATTTCGCACCGTTTGGCGCCAGCAAAAAGCGGCTTGGGGTTCAGCTCCCACCCCGCGTGTCAGCCGGTGATGCCATCGCTGATTTGGTCTACTTTACTCGCGCATGGGGATGGTCGACCAGCGCGCCACAGATGTCCGATGTCTTGTTCCACGGGCGGGCAGACTTCAATGGTTGGGATCTTCTGGATGCGTTTCAAACCTTGCGTTTGCCGATCAAGACGCGTCCGACGACCTATTCCGAGATCATCAACGCGGAGTTCCCCTGCCTGATCATCCGTGCCGATGACAGCTATATCATCGTAGACGGGGAAGATCCTGATCTTGGTCTGCGCGTTCGGACCGGTGATAAAACCAAGCCCGTCTGGATTGGTATTCCACGCGATACTTTGGTTCACGTCGCATTGGCACATTCGGACGATGCTGAACTCAAGCCACCGGTGCGGGATCTGAAATCCGTTCTTCGACTTCTCCTGCCTCAGATCTGGCCGCTGTTTCTCGCCTCGCTGGTGATAAACTTCCTTGGGCTGGCGACCCCGTTTTTCGTCATGGCGACGTACAACGCTGCAATCCCGTCCCGCTCGACCGATGTCTTGATCGCTTTGGCGGCCGGTTTGCTGTTGGCCTATGCGTCCGAACTGGCGACACGACGCATTCGCAGCGCGGCGATGGTGCATCTGGCCGCCGAGCTTGAAAACCGGTTGGGCCTGACGCTTCTGAACAAGCTGATGGCGTTTCCGCTTTCCGCTCTGACGCGCTCTGACGCCTATCAGCAGCGTGCCCGTCTGCGGCAGTTCGAAGGGATCCGGGACGCGATGCTGGGTCCGCTTGTCCAATCCTCTCTCGATTTCCCCTTTCTTCTGGTGTTTGGCGGCATCATCTTTGCGATCGCCCCCAGCGTTGGCTGGATCGCGGTCAGCATGGGGCTGTTTTATCTGGCGGGGTTCGCGCTCATGTCGCCGATCCTGCGCCATCGGGAAACACAGGCCTCGAGCGCGCAGACGGAATATCGTAAGCTGGTCTCCGAGGTCGTGGAAAATCAGCTGACCATTCGCAGACTGGGCACCGCCGCGCTCTGGGAAGACAGAGTGCTGGAAAGTCATGATAAGATGCTGTTGGCGACATTTGCGGCGCAACGTCTTGCACGGATCACCGGGTTTGCTCTGCAATCTATTATCGTTATCGCCGGAATCTCTGGTGGGTTCCAAGCCGCGCGACTGACCATTGAGGGGGATCTCACCCTAGGCGGTTTGATTGCCATTCTGGTTCTCGTTTGGCGGTTGTTGTCCCCCATTCAGGCGCTGTCGATCGCGTTGGAACAGGGGATCTCGATCATTTCAAACCTGAAGATGATCGGCGCGGTTCTGGCCTTGCCTGAAGAGACTTACCGCGACGCTACCCCGGTTATCACCCCTCCGGTTCAACCTCCGATCCAGTTCGAGCAGGTCAGCATGCGGTTTCCCGACAGCGTCAGCCCGGCGTTGGCCGGCGTCAGCGTGAAAATCTGGGAGGGCGAGATCCTGATGGTATCTGGCAAGTCCATGTCCGGCAAAACCGTGCTTGCCGAGATGTTGGCAGGTCTACACCAGCAGGTGGGTGGGCGCATTCTGGTGGATGGCGCGGACATCCGTCAGATCCCCAGCAATGAGCTGCGCGCATCTGTTGCGTTCGCCTTGCAGGAGCCGGAGGTGTTCTATGGCACTATTGCACAAAACCTCCAATTCGCCCGCCCACTCGCCAACTTAGATCAGATGTGGGCCGCGCTTGAGGAGGCAGGGATCAAGGACTACGTTACCGGTCTTGACGACAGACTTGACACTCATCTGTCGCGCGACGCGTTTCTCAGCTTGCCGGACGCCATAAAACAAGGGCTGTCGCTTGCGATGACCTTTATCCGACCCGGGCCGATCTTTATCTTCGACCAGCCGACGACAGTTCTGCCAGAAGATCACGCTGCATCTGTGCGCGAGGCGATCGCCCGGCGGCGTGAAGACGGGGCAGTCATCGTGATCTCGAACGATCCTGCTGACATGCAGCTTGGGGACAGGTTTGTCGTCTTGGACCGCGGCCGGGTCACATTGAATGACAAGGGCCAGCGTGGGCGCGAAAAAGCGCATGTTCTTTTATGGGGTACGGGGCAGGGTTGATGGGACTGGGCTTTCTTTTTCAATGGCGGCGAAATGGCCGTGCGGCAGGTGATCCTCGTCGTGCGCAGTCCGAGCGGCGGGCCCCGTCCACTGCACGGCTGACCATACGCACGCTGTTGGTAACGGCTGGCCTGGGGTTCTTCTGGGCCAGCACGACCAATCTGCCAGAGATTGCCTACGCGCAAGGCAGCATTCAGCCCACCGGGGCGTTGCGGCGGGTGGAACATCTGGATGGTGGCGTGGTCGAGCGTATCTATATCCGTGAAGGCCAAGAGATCCATCAGGGCCAGCGTATGGTTCATTTGACGGAGGAAGATGTCCAAGCAGAATTTGAAAGCCTCCGGGTTCGGGAAAACGTTCTTAACAGCGCGGTGGTTCGCAGCCGGTTGATTTTGAACGCCATCGGGTTTGATCCCGCGCAGAAATCAGGACGGATCAGCGGTGGGGCGAGGGCGACGGCGCAACTGAAGAATTATGACGGCAAACGCGCACGGCTGCAGGAACGGATTGACGCCGCATCGGCACGGATCGAGACCGCGCAGGCAATTCTCGACAATCTCGATATCACTCAGACCATCGCCGCTAGGGAAATGGCCCGTGTGCGCAGTCTGGTCGCCTCCGGATTGCAATCAGAAACGGTGATGGATCAGTTCGCCTTGCGCGCACAGGACATTCGGAACGACTTCCTGCGCGCGCGCGCCAGCCTCGTTGAAGCGGAAACCAATCGAGCCGATGCCGCCAGCGCGTTGACCGAGCATTATCTGGAGACGCGCAACGAGCTTTTGTCAGATCTGGAAGCCAGCGAGGAAGAGCTTGCCCTGATCCAGCGCGCCATTGTCGACAACCGATTGCGGCGCGAACGATTGGTGGTGCCCACGCCCATCAGTGGCATCGTCCAGACGCTCTACATCACCTCTGCCAATGAGGTGCTTGAACCAGGCGGACTGGTTGCCGAGGTTTTACCCACAACGGAGCGTCTGATTGCTGAACTGCGCCTGAAACCGAGCGATATCGGCCATGTGGATATCGGTGACCCCGTTGAGATCCGGCTGACAACCTTCAACACAAAACGGTTCGGCATTCTGAACGGCGAGGTGTCTCAAATCTCGGCCACTTCCAGCGAGAACGATCAATACGAAACATTTTTCACCGTACGTGTCGATCTTCAAGGGCAGGTTATCGGTGAGGGCGCAAAGACGCGTCCACTTAAGGCCGGGATGGAGGTTGATGCTTCAATCGTGACGGGATCGCGCACTGTCTTGGAATACGTTGTAGAGCCCGTTTTGGGGCCATTCCGCCGGGCGTTCCGGGAACGGTAGAGGCCGCCGTTACGGTCTGACGGGCATATCCTGCGCCCGGGACTTCAGCAAATACTCCGACGCGAACTCGATCCGTACATTGTTTGGATCGCCGATGGTGGTGCCGTCGGGGAACCGAATGCCAAACCCGCCAAGCGGGCTGTCGAACGTACCCCGCTCGTTCACCTGATCCACAAAAGCTTTGGCGCGCAGCATGGCCGCCTTCGTATGGCCGCTTTCAAATACGCGAATACCGTCTTCCGGACTGCTGATCGTGGACAGACCAGAAACCGAGTACTGCGCGTTTGGGCCGTAATCACCCATCAGATCATCCGCGGCGGGTGCCAGAAATTCGGTGCGTCTGGCCAGCAAATGGTACCAGCCTTCGATTACGAGTTGGGCCAACTTCGGGCGGTCCTGATAGACGTCCTTTCGGATAACCACCAGATCGACAATCTCGCCCGGAAAGTCGGCGCTGTCTGAAACGGCGCTCATGTTAAGGGCGTTCCTTAGAAGGGTGCTGAGCGGTTCGGTGGTAACCACGGCGTCAATCCGGCCCGTCTCGAGTGCGTCAACCATGGATCGACCTTCCAGATCGAACAGGATCGGCCAACGCATCCCCGGTTCATAAAGGCTGTCGAGCGTCCGGAGCAGCAGGTAATGCGAGGTAGAATTCAGCCGCAACCCGATGCGCGCGCCCGGAAGATCGTCGATCGACATGCTATCGCGCAAAAGCAGCGCATCGGCACCGTCCGAGACATCCGTGGGAAACAAAACGATCGAGAGTGGCATGTCATCATGGATCGCCGCCATAGTCAAAAGATCGACATTGGATGTGGTCATGAGATCGACTGCACCGGTTCGATAGAGATAGCTTATCTCGGCCTTGTCTTTTGCCTTCAGGATGTCGAGCCGCAGATCGTAGCGGCTTTCCAGAAGTCCCAGCAATTCGGAGTTTTTCAGATCTCTGAAAGGCCGCGCGCTTGGGAAATCCGTCCATGCCAGACGAAACCGGGTGTCTTCCTCAGCGATACTTATCTGGGGCAAGAAGCACGTTGCGAGAAGCAGCAATAGGGTGCGTTTGATGAGAGCAAGGTGCATAAGGATCAATCCACGTTGATGTATCCCGCAGATATCAGCCTTCCCCTTAAAATCGGTTAACCATTCCGCTGCTTCCGGGGATGGAAAGGGTATTCAAGTGGTGTACTGTCGGCGTGGCTGATAATTCATATTTAAATTAATATTTAAGGCGTTAAGTGGCATCTCTCATCTTTCTCCACGCCTTGCTTCCCCTTCACGCTAAGCCGCAATCCTACGCCAGCCACCTCATACTTGTCGCGGCTGCTTCAACGGGGTCGATAACCGGAAGCGAGACTGCGGTACGAACGCTCTTGGTGACATGCACCATGCCTGCGCAGCCCAGAACAAGTGCATCAACACCATCCTCCTGCGCTGCGGCTTGGCTTTCGGCTATGATCAGATCAGTCGCGGCGTGGATGTCATGCTCTAGGTCGAGAACCGGCACATTGGAGGCCCTGACCCGACCGACTTGCCCTGACAGGCCGTAGGCGGTGAGGTTGTCCTCTATGACGGGCACGGAGACTGGAAGCGTGGTCACAACGCTGAAGCGGCGTTGGCGCAGGGCGCAGTGGTGAAATGCGGCTTGACCTATGCCGATGACCGGACAGGAGGCGATATGCGCTGCACGTTCCAATGCGGTGTCGTCAAAGCATCCAATGATGATTCCGGACGCGCCTTGGTCGCTGGCCTTGCGCACGAGTTGCAGAAGTGGTGTGCTGGCGGCCTTCCCATCATCGGTTCCTTCGATCGCGGGCGGGCCTCGGTCGGAGGTCCAGCCCTCAAACGTGATTTCGGGCGCGGCGTTGCGGGCCGCCGCTAGCATTGCGCCCGTCATGTCCGCTGTGCTGTTGGGATTGATGATGACAATGGCCATCGCGTCAGACGAGGCCCTTGCCCGCGTCCGAACCTTGCTTTGCGCGGCGCCTGCCGGTGAGCCAAACGATCAGCAGGAATACCGCGATCACGATGAAGGAAAACAGGGTTGTCAGGGTTCCGAGGGCGAAGATCACCGGGGTGGTGACGTTGGTTGTCATGCCAAAGATCTCTAGCGGCAACGTGTTGTAGCTGCCAGCGGTCAGAAGCGTTCGTGCAAATTCATCGTAGCTGAGCGTAAAACCAAAGAGCGCCACGCCGATCAGGGACGGCGCGATGATCGGCAGGACCACATGTCGGATGGTTTGCCACGGTGACGCGCCCAGATCGCGCGCGGCTTCCTCGTAGCTTTTATCGAAGCGATTGAAGACGGCGAACATGATCAAGAGGCCGAAGGGCAGGGTCCAGGACAACTGCGCGCCGAACCCGCTGGTCGACCAATGCACACTCAGTCCCGCTTGGGAAAAGATCAGACCGACGCCAAGCGAGATCAAAATGGACGGAATAACCAGTGATGTGATGATGAGGTAAAACAGGAGTGTTGATCCTGCGAAGCGCTTGCGGAACGCGAGCCCGCCCATGATCGACACGATCACTGTTGTCACCATCACCATGAGCCCGAGAATGAATGACCTGCGGAACGAGCCCCAGATATCGCCCACCGCCTGTTCTTCAAAGAGATCTCGGAACCAATGCAACGAGGTGCCGCGCATCGGGAATGTCAGACCGCCCTGCGGGTCTTGGAACGAGAGGATCGCGATCGTGATGGTGGGACCGTACAGGAAGATCAAAAAGAGCGTGAAAAACGCCGCGAGAATGTAGAAGGATCGGGGGCGCGTCTCCATCACAGCTCCTTCCGAATGTCGACAAACCGCAACAGGATCCCGATGACCATCAGAACTGTGATCAGCAAGATGACCGCGGTGGCAGACGCAGATGGGTATTGCAGAAGGGCAATATCGTTGGAGATCAAGCGCCCGACATTAGCTGATTGCGACCCGCTCATGAACCTGACCGTGATGAAGTCTCCCATCACCAAAGTGACCACGAAGATGGTGCCGATCATGATGCCCGGTTTGGTCAGCGGAATGATCACATGCCACAACGTCTGCCAGCCTGACGCCCCGGCATCAACTGCGGCTTCGATCAGCGATTTGTCGATCCGCATCATCGTGTTGAAGATCGGGACGACCATGAACAATGTATAAAGATGAACAAATGCAAGGATCACGCTGAAGTCGCTGAATAAAAGCCATTCGAGCGGCTGGTCAATGACGCCCCAGGACAGCAAGGTTGAATTTGCCAGACCATTGCGTCCCAGAAACGGGATCCAAGAGATCATTCGGATGATGTTCGATGTCCAAAACGGGATAGTGCACAGCAGGAACAATGCGATCTGCCAGTTCAGCGTCCGAACATGGAAGGCGAGAAAGTAAGCGACCGTAAACCCAATCAGAAGGGTGAAGATCCATGTGATCAGCGCGTATTTGATTGTATTGAGAAAGACGCGGTACGTCACCTCGGAGCCGAACAGAAAGGTGTAGTTGTCGAACTGAAATGCCGGGAAGATCGAGAACTCAGTCGCACCCCAGAAACTGACGATCACGATCATGACAATCGGCAGGACCAAAAACACCAGCAGCACAGCCGCAAGCGGGGCCGCTAGAAGCCAGCCGGAGACCTGGTTTGACCAGCCGCCGCGCCCGCGGGACGGGCTGCGCGGGCGGCTGATGATCTTTGAAAGCGGTTGATCCGTCATTTCGGCCCTGTCTGGGGGATATGGCGCGCCCTGAACAAAGGAGTTGCCGGAGCGCGCCGAGGAGTCATGCCGCGATGAACTCGTTCCATTTGCGGACCATGTATTGGTTTTCATCCATCACCGCATTCCAGCAGGCAACCGCCCCCATCCGGTCATTGAAGGACCCGCCATCGCGGGTTTCGCCCGCTGCGGCCATTACGTCGCCAAATGGGTTGGTGATGTCTTCCACAGCTTCTTTGCCCTCGAACCAGTAGCCCCACTCGTTCTCAGACATGTGATCCTTGGACGTTTCGGGGACGGCGGAGTAGTAACCCTGCCGCATCAGGAAGCCGCCGACCCAGCCTTCCAGATACCAGTTTATGTATTCGTAGGCCGCATCCAGTTCGAGCCCGGAAAGCGAGTTCGACAGCCCGATGCCACCCCCCCAGGACCGGTATCCTTCCTCCAGAGGCTGGTAGACGCATGGAATGCCGCGGGTCTTTACAGCCGTGATCGCGGGTGACCACATGGACTGGATCACAACCTCGCCCGATGCCATCAGGTTCACGCTTTCGTCGAAGGTTTTCCAGAAGGCCCGGAACTGGCCGTTCTGTTTCGCTTCGGTGAAGATCGCGAAGGTCTTGTCAATCTCCTCGCGGGTCATGTTGCCCTTGTCGGCATACTGGATCTCACCCATGGACTCGCACACCATCGCCATATCCATGATCCCGATGGACGAGATGTCGAGGATAGAGGCCTTGCCTCTGAACTCGGGATTTAGAAGCTCGGACCAGTTGTTGATGGGCCGGCCGATCAGGTCAGGTCGAATACCCAGCGTGTCAGCGTTGTAGATTGTGGGGATCAGCGTCATCCAGTTCGTCTCTTCGTCCGCGAAACTGGTCGCGCCCGGTTCCGGGACAAAGCCCACGCTGTGGGGCGCGGTGCCTTGGGCAATTTCGCTTTCTGGCGTCAGTTTTCCCGATTTGAAGATGCCCACGATCTGGTCGTAGCGCTTGATCTTCGACACATCCATCGCCTGCAGGTTGCCGGTCGGCCAGACTTTCTTACAGATCCAGTATTCGATATCCGCGATGTCGAAACTGTCGGGTTGGGTCGCTGCCCGCTGGGTAACGCTGTCGGAGTCGAGCGCAGTCATTTCCAGCGTGAAGCCTAGATCTTCTTTTACTTTCTGCGCCACTTCGTTGAGGTTGGACACGCCGGTGCCGAATTGGCGCAGGGTGATATCCTTGGTGGCCTGTCCCCAGACCATGGGCGCGGACAGGGTGGAGGCCGCGACGGCTGCCCCACCTGTTTTCAGAACGGCGCGTCTTGAGTAGCGGATTTTCGGTATGGTGGTCATGTCAGTCTCCCAGTCTTGAACAGTTGTTGTCTCAGGTTCGCAGCGCATGCGCGGCGTGAGTGTCCCAGTCGAGGCCCACGGCCTCGCCCAAATCCTTCGGGTTGCCGAAGAAATCCTTGTCTGTCAGAAGCGCCGTCACCTCTTGATCCCCCGCGATGCGCGCTGTCAGGGCGACATGGCTGCCTTGATATTCGACGGCGGTGATCCGACCGCTCATCCGGGCGTCTTCCGGTGATTTCAGCTGCATCTCATCCGAGCGCACGGCAATCTTGCCCTCGGGCAGTGCGATCACGTTATGGGCGCCCAGAAACCGCGCGACAAATGCCGTGGCTGGCGCATTGAATACATCGCGGGTGGGCCCCGCCTGTTCGATCCGTGCGTCGTTCATGACAACGATTTCGTCGGCCAACGCCAAGGCTTCGTCCTGCCCATGGGTGACATGAACAAAGGTGATCCCAAGCTCTTTCTGAAGTCGTCGAAGTTCGGCGCGCATCCGGACGCGCAAAAACGGATCGAGTGCCGACAGCGGTTCGTCCAGAAGCAGAACCTGCGGCTCGGTGATCAGTGCACGGGCGAGGGCGACACGCTGTTGTTGACCCCCGGACAACTGGGCGGGCAGTCGGTCCGATAGGCTTGTCATGTCAACAAGCTCCAGCATCTCGTGCGCGCGGCGTTTGCGCGTATCTGAGTCCGTGCCTTTCATGCGCAGGCTGAAGGCGACGTTGTCGCGCACGTTCAGGTGCGGAAACAGGGCGTAGTTCTGAAACATCATCGCGGTGCCGCGGCGGGCGGGTGGCAACGCGGAGATGTCGCGTCCCCCCAGCACGATAGCTCCTTCGGTTACAGTCTCATGGCCAGCGATCATGCGAAGGGTCGACGATTTTCCGCAACCTGACGGACCCAGTAGGCAGGCATATGTCCCGGCGTGAAAAAGGTGTTGGATGGCGTCGACGGCGATCGTATCGCCATAGCGCTTCGTCACGCTCACCAGTTCAAGATCGAGATCAGATCGCATAGAACCCCCAACATTCTGGTTTGAGCCTCAGACACAGAACGGCCCAAGGCGAAGGGCTATCGCTGCGATACACCCGCATTGACGGCGCAATGGTGAGTTTCTGTGCAAGTCAAATGCGAGATGTCGAAAATATAGACACAGATCGTATACAATCTAAAGGCAGATTTGTTGCGACTGTCAGTTCAGCTTGCCGTCGATCCGCTGCTCTGACAAGAAATTCATGAGGAGATCGGCATTTTGAAAGACCTTGATCTACAGTCGTCCACAACGCCGTCAGCGGATGAAATCTCTGCCCAGCTGACGGAAGCAGTGCACGAACATCGCGTACTTCCCGGCATGAAAGTGTCGGAAGATGAAGTGAGCGAGATCTTCGGCGTTGGACGAACCGTGGTCAGGCAAGCCTTGCAGACGTTGGCGCATGAGGGGCTCTTGCGGATCGAACGCAACCGAGGCGCGTTTGTTGCGAAGCCATCGGTAAAAGACGCGCGGGAGGTGTTTGAGGCACGCGCCTTGTTGGAACCGCGAACGGCCCGCGCTGCAGCAGAACGGACCACCGAAACCGATATGGCTCTTCTTGAAGGGCACATTGAACAAGAACACGCGGCCCTTGCAGCCGGCGAGACCGGGCGCGCCTTGAAGTTGTCGGGGCTATTTCATGCGGAGATCGCGCGGATCGCAAATCAAGCCACCATAGAAGCCTTTATCAAGCAACTCGTGTCCCGCTCGTCGCTTGTGATTGCGCTTTATTGGCAGCGCCGTAGTGCGATTTGCGAAAGCCATGCGCATCATGCGTTGCTGGACGCCCTGCGCCGTCAGGATGGGGACGCGGCAGAGGATTTAATGAAGGGGCATCTGCTGGACTTGCTGTCGCAGCTTGATCTGCGGCAATTGCCGGATCAGGCCCCGTCTTTGCGCGAGGCGTTGAAGCGGTGATCCGGCACCGCGTTATGACGCTCGACGATCTGGAAGTAGTGTTGAGCTGGGCGGCGGCGGAAGGCTGGAACCCCGGGCTAGATGATGCAAGCGCGTTTCTTGCGGCGGACCCGAATGGCTTTTTCGTGGCTGAAGAGGGGGCGACGCCCGTTGCCGCGATTTCGGTCGTCAATCATTCCGACACGTTCTCTTTTCTTGGCCTTTACCTGTGCCAGCCTGCTTATCGTGGCAAAGGCATCGGACTCGCGCTCTGGCGTCATGCGATCGCGCATGCAGGCAATCGGACAATTGGCCTGGATGGTGTGCCCGAACAGCAGAGCAATTATGCCAAGTTCGGCTTTGATATGGTCGGAAAGACAATCCGATATTCGGGGGTGATCGACCCCGCGGCCTCACCCGAAATCAGAGATGCCACCGCCGAAGATATTGCTGGTCTGGTCAAGCGGGAGGCGATTGCGTCCGGCTGGTCGAAGCCCCGATATCTGTCCGAGTGGTTTCAGACCGCGCCATCCCGGAAAACACTGGTTTTTGGGCAGGGCAGTCAGGTTTCGGGTTTCGCTACGGTGCGCAAATGCCGGAGCGGTGCGAAGATCGGTCCGCTTGTTGCCCCGGATAAGAACATCGCTGAGGCTCTGATCCGGGACGCGGCGCGCATCTTTGAAGGTCCGATCAGTATTGACGTTCCGTGGACCTCCGAAGGTCTTTCCGACCAATGCCGATTCCTGGGTCTTGAACCGGTTTTTGAGACGGGCCGCATGTATCGTGGCAAGTCAGCCACGCCAAGCGGAAGCTATGTTGCGGTCACCACCTTGGAACTGGGTTAAAGCGATCCCTGTTTCGCGGGTAACGGGGCATCCGCAGGTAAAAACCGAAGCGCGCGGGCGTTTTTTTTTAGATCTAGATGTATCGCTTAATGAAAACACAAATCCATATATTTACAATATCTTACAGGCTATTCACTCGCTGGCTGCCTTCCCAAATTCATAAAATATTAGAAAATTTTAGGTTCGCGAGAATAAATCGCCGCGGTCGGGCGTAACGCTTCTGTGAGTTAAGCGGACAGTCGTTTGAAGTCGGAGGTGGGATCCCAACTAAGCCCCCAATACCCGCCCATTTCGCGATAGATCGCTATGGAACACGGCAGCAAAACCCGTGGCTTGGTTTCGACTGGGCAGCGATCGTTTCAAGCCTGTCCGCTTTCTCATTCCAGTGCTCGTACGGGCGGTTACGCCCGGCGATATCGTCTTAATTAGGCAATCAGGAGTTAACATGTTCTTTACTCGTTTTTCCGCAATGGTCGGCACGCTTGTTCTTGTGCCGTGTCTCGCAACCGCCGCGCCCGTGGTGTTTTCTGCTTCGGGCCCGGACGCCGCCAGCATTCAGGCTGAAGTGGATGAATTCCGCGACGCGCTTGGTGCCCTCAATCCCAATGAGCCCGAAAATTTTGAAGGGGGGCGTCGCCAGATCAATTGGGATGCGGCACCGGATGCTATTTCCGATCCGAACGCCTTTCCCGGCGATTTTTTCAACTTCAATTCAGCGCCGCGTGCCCGCGGCATCGAGTTCCGCCCGACAGAGAGAGAAGACCTAGGCCCTGATCGCGAAAGTGCGGAAGGGTTTCAGTTGAGCAGCACCGAAGCCTCCGGAGAACCCATCCGGTTCGGTCTCGAAGAATCGCTGGGGATTTTCAGTCCTGAACGTTTGTTCGCCCCCATCGGCGGAACTGTGTTTGATGTCTTCTTCTTCGATCCATCCGATCAAACCACGCCTGCCGGTAGCCTTGGCCTTGGGATCGTGTTTACCAACGTGAAGAAAACGGAATCCGGCACCGATGCAAAGGTGGACTTTTTCAAGGTGGGTCAAGACGTTGCAACTGATACGCCTGAGTTTACCGCCTTTGCGCCCGAAAGTGGACCGGGCGGCTTGTCCTTCCTTGGTGTTTTGTTTGAAGAGCCTGTCCTTGGTGCCGCGACGGTCTCTGCGGGCTTTCATTCCATCGATGACAGCTATTTCGGATCTCAGGCGGTCGCGATGGATGACTTCATCTTTGGTGAACCGATCCCTCAGGTCGCACCGGTACCCGTGCCTGCGAGCGCGGTTCTTCTCGGGTCAGCACTTCTAGGCGGGGGCGCAGTCGCACGCAGCCGTCGCCGTAAGAAAGCCTGATACGAGACGCGCCGGACCGATCAAACGGGCCGGCGCACCTTATCCATTGTTTTAATCAGTTGACCGAGTGAGAGCGGCAGGTACCTGCCGCTCTATTTCTGTTTCCGGGAAAGCTAGTGGATCAGGCCTCAACCTGATCAGCCGCGGATCGTGCGATCGCGCCGAGATTGTCCCGGCCTTCGTCCCCGACGATCACGAACTTCGCGTCTCGGGCCCCCCAACTGATCATGTCGAAGGCGTCGACAGTCCGTTCTGAAAACCCGTCGCCAGGGGCGTCGGATTGGATTTGGCAGAGCGCTACAACATTTTCATTCGCGTCCGTATACATCAACTGAGACACGGGCTTGCCGGCCGCGACAAGCAACCGGGCGCCTTGGAAGGTTAATCCAAATTCCGTCAGGTCTGGGATGCGGACCTTTGTCCCCACTGTTCCCGTCAGCCATGTTTGGATGTGTTCCGCCTCGCTGGCGGGCACTTCCACAAGATGGCGCTTCTGGCCTGCGTAGACCCGGTGGTAGTCCGCAATATCGGCGAGCCAGCCGGGGATCTCTGCCACCTGCGTGGTCTGGGATGTTCCAGCGACGTAGCCACCGACCCCGCCGACAGCCAATGCCACAGCGGCGGCGGCTGCAGTCAGCCAGCCCATCGCTGATTTTGGGCGCGGCGTATTCGCGGGCGTCGCGTCAGGCGCGTTGCGGATGGCAGCCGCCAGTTCCAGGGGCACCGGCTCATGGAGCATGGCGTCGAATTGCTCGCTGGCCGCCACATCGGCTGCCATCAACGCCTCAAGCTCGCCTTGAAGCGCCGGGTCTCGCTCCAGCGCGCGCTCAACCTCTTGCGTCTCCGCTGCCGAGAGTTCACCGTCCAGGAACGCGCTCAGTTTTTCTTCATACTGCGTCACGTGAGGGCCCCTGTGTCTTGGGCGATCTGCTGCGCCAATGTTTTCCTCGCACGGTGAATTCGGCTCATGATCGTTCCGATCGGAATATCAAACAACTCCGCCGCCTCGGCATAACTATAGCCTTCGACCGAGACCGTCAGGAGAATTGCAGATAATTCCTTAGGTAGTGCCGCGATATGTCCGTGCAACTCGGTTGCCGCGACGGCGTCTTCGCCTGTGTCAGTGCTGACAAGCTCATGGGTTTCTTCGGCGGGGACATGACCCTGTCCCAAACGCACCGAACGTTTTCGAATTTCGCTGATCCAGAGGTTTCGTGTGATCCGGAACATCCACCGATCCAACGGTTGAGCCGGATCCCATTGGTCGGAACGGCTGAGCGCGCGCAAGCACGCTTCCTGCACAAGATCATCCGCTTCGGGCACAGACCGCGTCAAGGACCGCGCAAACCGGCGCAAGCGTGGCAAAAGGGCGATCAGGTCGCTCTTCAATTCACTAGACACCTTGCCCCCTCTTACCTTTGAGCCCTCGAGTTGCGTGTCGTGCACATGTAACCTGTAGCCCCTCAGCGGCGTCCATTCCATGTCCCATGGCATTCTTTCAGCAAGCGCTGCAGACATCACGCATTCCCAAGCAATTGTTTCAAGGGGGTTACGCGCGGGTCAGCGGAAAAATTCTAATTTTTTTTCGATCCGCGTGAATAACCCGTGGGGTCGATGCGTAGAGGTCAGCAGTGGGAGACAACACTCCACACCAAAAACTGAAAACTTAAAGAGGACTAAGACCATGACACGTACATTTATCGCCGCAATCGCTGCTACCACAGTTCTTGGTGCTGCTGTTTCTGCGCAAACATTGGGTGCCGTGAATTCCGAGATTGGAAAAGTGATCGTCTCCGCAAAGACAGGCATGACGCTTTACACGTTCCGCAAGGACGCAAAGAACACCTCAAATTGCTACAACGACTGTGCGCAGGCATGGCCTCCGTTCACCGCTGCAGCATCTGCAGAAGCCAAGGGCGCCCTTGGGATCATCGGGCGGAAAGATGGCACGCGCCAATGGACGCTGAATGGTCAGCCTCTCTATTTTTGGGCAGGCGATGCCAAGCGCGGGGACGTCACTGGTGATGGCGTCGGCGGCGTTTGGGATGCCGTTCGCAACTAATTTTTCAACTTATCAAGGACTTTACCAATGATGCGTATGTTAACGATTTTGCTTGGTGTGCTGGCGTTGTCTGCCTGCGAACCGGGCGACCTCTACGGTAGCAGCTCCGACAGTTCTTACGGTTCCGGCTACTGACGTTTTTCACCACCACGGACCTAGTATGGTAACAAGTGCATCGCGGCCGCAGTATTTTCTGCGGCCGCTTTGTTTGTGAAGTAAAGTTTTTAAAGTCAGGATTTTACGCTAACCGAAGGCGCTGACGTAATCGCTGACATGTATGCCGAACCGCCGCTGGAACGCGCGTCGCATGCGCTGAAGATCACCAAATCCGCTGTCGATGGCGACCTGCTTTAGGGGACGATCTTCAGACAAGAGGCCCCGCGCATGTTCAACACGCACCCGCTCCACAAACTGCGCGGGCGTTTCCTGCAAATCCCGTTTGAAATGCCGCGAGAGGGTTCGCGGGTTCATACCCGCTGCGTTTGCAAGGTTCTCCAGCGACCAATTCCCTTTGGGCTCGGTCACAACCTGCTCAATCAGGCGTGTCAGCGTACTGCCAACGGCAAATTGCGCATCCAGATGGGTCGCGAACTGGCTTTGACCGCCGGTCCGGTGAAGTTGTACGACCAGTTCACGCGCAACAGCAAGGGCAGTTGCAGGGCCGCAATCCTCACGGATGATAGAAAGGGCAAGGTCGATGCCAGTCGTCACACCCGCCGATGTATAAATTCGCCCAGTTGAGATGCTGATCCGGTCAAGATCCCACAGAACATTTTTGTAGGTCCGGGCGTCACTCGCGCGCGACCAGTGGGTTGTTGCAGGGCGCCCGTCCAGAAGGCCTGCAGCCGCAAGGACCAACGCGCCTGAGCAGACGGAAATCAGTCGGCCTTTCGGCGCCTGCGTTGCGAACGCTTTTACCGCTTTCAGAGTTGCCTCGTCTTCGGTCAGCGCATCCACGCCGGTGCCGCCGGGGATCAAAAGATCATCGCTCGGTGTTGCGGCAGAGAGCGCGCCGTCCGCCGCAAGCTTCAAACCGCAGGAGGCCCGTACTGGCGCCCCATCCGTTGATATGAACCGCACGCTGTATGTCTCGCGTCCGTTCACATGCGCCGCCTCGAACGCCTGAACCGGACCGGCGACATCCAGCAGGTTCACCCCATCAAAGAGGAGGACGTCAATCGTTCGGATTTTGAGTGGAATGTCCATTTTTGATGCTAGATTGACATTTTAGACATATCTAAACCCCGTTAGACGTCGTCATGTCAACCTTCTGCATTGGAGCCGCCTTCATGTCTGCGTCATCGATTGTCCGCAATTCCAACTTCTTGGGCCTCCTTGCGGCGAACACGATCCTCAGTTCGGCCATGCCGATGCTGATCATTCTGGGCGGACTCGCAGGGTTGATGCTGGCCCCGTCCACCGCTTTGGCGACTTTGCCCGCGTCAATTCAAACGATGGCCGGACTTTTTGCTGCCGGACCGTTTTCCTTGCTGATGGGGCGGTTGGGGCGGCGAACAGGATTTCTTCTGGGTGGGGTTCTTGCGGCTCTGGGCGGTTTGGCAGCGACGGTAGCATTGGTGTCGGGCAATTTCCTTCTGCTCTGCGCCGCACATTTTGCACTTGGCGCAGCGCTGTCGTGTTACCAGTATTTCCGGTTTGCGGCGGCCGAGGTGGTCACGTCAGAGTGGCAGCCCGTCGCAATTTCTCTCATGCTGACCTCCGGGCTGATTGCCGCCTTTGCCGGGCCGCAGGTCTTCATCGCTACTAAGGATGCACTTGGTGCGGTTCCATTGGCCGGTGCTTATGCGGCCGTCGCTGGCGTGTCGATTGTCGGCGTGGTGCCCTTGGCATTCGTCCGCATGCCCACCGCAGACATCGCCCCGCGCCCCACGAATACGAACCGATTTGCGTCATTGGCCGTCTTGCGGCGCAAGTCCGTGCGCTCCGCGGTTCTCTTGGCGGCCGTATCCCAAGGCGTGATGGTGTTTTTGATGGTGCCGACCCCGCTTGCCATGATCGGCTGCGGATTTTCCGAAGCGATGGCCGGTGATGTCATCCGCTGGCATGTTGTCGCGATGTTCGCGCCAAGCTTTTTCACGGGTTTTCTAATCAAGCGCTTCGGAACACGGCGGATCGCCTTGACCGGTCTGGCTCTTCTGACCGTCTCCGCCATGGCTGCCGCGACTGGCTTGTCATCTGTGCATTTCTACGGATCTCTGATTTTGCTTGGGGTGGGGTGGAACTTCGGGTTCATCGCGGCAACGCAGCTGCTTGCAAGCGCTGTTACATCGGATAAGAAATCCATGGTTCAGGGCGTGAACGATACGGTGATTGCGCTCGCTTCTACCGTCTTTGCCTTCGCGGCGGGGGCAATTGTGGCCGGGTTCGGTTGGATCGTTCTCGCCTGCATCGCGCTGGTCATCTTGGTGATGACCTTTGGAACCTTCGCGCTTGAGCGCCCGCATCCAACCTGATCGGAGTGCGGGGCATTGAATTGACCGTGGATGGCTTTACTCTGATCCAATGCACAGTGCTTCGAAAGCGACACAGCCCCCTGCAAAGCCGTTTCCGTCCTTCGGTCAACGGTTGCGCCGCCAGCGGCGGGCCCTCGGGCTGAAGCAGTTGGCCCTTGCTGATCAATTGGGCGTTGATCAGACTTCGGTGTCGCGATGGGAAGCCGGACATCACACGCCGGATGCGGAGCTTCAGCATCGGGCATTTGATGTTCTTGCGCGGTCCAGAAAGGACGACGCGGCACTGCGCAGACTGGTCGAGAATTCAATCGACTGCGTGCACTTGGTCGAAGAGGTCAGCCATATTTGTCTGGCCTATTCTAAAAGCCGGGCAGCGGATTGGAAGACATCCCAACGCACCATGCTGGGGATTTCGCTTTGGCAATTCGCGACGGATGAAATCCGAAACGAAGAGGCCAAGCTTGCAGATGCCGGGTGGTGGTCAACACAAGTGCCGGAGCCACGACTGTTTTGCACATCCGGCGCTGAGCACGACCTGATCCGGATCAGCGCGGGCGGCATTTTGTGGGAGCGCTTGTATTTGGCGGATGGCACGCCGGTTCGGCTTGTCACCGGCGCCTAGCCCCCCGCATTTTTTATGCGTGGTCCCGTGATCTGATCAGGTTTACCGATTGGATATGGTGCGCGCTCCCTTCGGTTCAGGAATTCTGATTTTGCTGTTATGGCTCGCAGGGCTTGGCGCTGCGGCTCAATTCGCAAAATTCGCCGTGCCATTTGCCGCTCTGCGTGAAGCCTACTCTGCCGCCGGTGCCGAGGTAGGCTGGCTGCTCACAACCATCAGTGCAATAGGAGCAGTTTTTGGCATGACCGCCGGCGTACTGGTCGCAAGGGTGGGTCTGGCGCGGGCAGTGATCGGGGCGTTGATCTTGGGCGGTGTGCTGTCCTTGTGGCAGGCGACGGTGCCAAGCTTGAGCATGATGCTCGCAAGTCGCCTCATAGAGGGCGTGTCGCATCTGATGCTCGTCGTCGCTACGCCGACACTGATCGCGCAGATCGCATCTGACCGCTACCGGGGTGTGAGCATGACTCTTTGGAGCACATTTTTCGGTGTATCTTTTGCGCTGATGGCGTGGCTTGGCCTGCCCTTGGTTGCGTCGTCGGGATTAGGCGCATTGCTGATCGCGCATGGAGTGTTCATGCTGGCCATCGCGGGTGTTCTGGCGACGGTTATGGGATGGCCAGCGCCGTCCACACCGACAGTCTCCGCCAGCATTGCGTCGGTCCTTCGACAACATGTTGAGGCCTACAGGTCCCCGAATTTGGCCGCGCCTGCTGTGGGTTGGCTCTTTTACACCATGACTTTTGTCGCTCTTTTGGCGGTATTGCCTGACCTGCTCCCGCCGGATGATCGCGCGGCGGTTGCAACCCTTATGCCGCTTGTCAGCATCGCCGTCGCGCTGGTTGCGGTCTCGGCGCTATTGTCCGTGTTTTCTGCGGTGGCGATCACGGTCTTTGGATTCTTGGCATCGGCCCTGGTGGTTTTGTTGTTTTTCGCCAGTGTTCCTTTGGCGGCCGTCAGCATCGGAGTATTCGCAGTTTTGGGGTTGGTGCAAGGCGCAAGCTTCGCTGCCGTTCCCGAACTCAACACAACCAATGAAACCCGCGCTTTGGCGAACGGGGCGCTGGCCCAGGCAGGCAACATTGGCAATCTCGTGGGTACACCGCTTCTGCTTGCGACACTTGGAGTTGGCGGCCACGGGGGTATGCTGCTTGCGGTCGCTACATTGTACCTTGCCGGAGGTGCTGCGCACATTCTGATGGCCCGTGCACGCGCGCGTGCCGAAACCGCAGATCATAGTGTCGAAGATCTGTGACCTTCGGGTTTTCCGTTGACCTATGCCATCTCTGAGGTCTGATGGTTTTGATCGAATGAAAAGACCAATCAAGGGCGGAAATGCATGCGGGATCAGGCGAGGGTGGTTGTCATCGGAGGTGGGATCGCAGGATGCTCTGCTCTCTATCATCTGACCCGCGAAGGATGGACAGATGTGATGCTGATCGAGCGGGATGAGCTCACCTCTGGCACGACATGGCATTCCGCGGCACAGGTCACCAATTTCGGCATGACCCAAACCATGGTGGGTCTAAAGAGCCATTCGATCAGACTTTATCAAGAGTTGCGCGATGATCCCGACTATCCGGTTGGCTACAACTACGGCGATGGCGGCATCCGATTGGCCAATAGCAACGTTCAGATGGACGGCTATCGTCATTTTGCGTCAATGGCCGCCGGTATGGGTATAGAGTTCGAGGTGATTGACGCCGCCGAATGCGCCCATCGCCACCCGTTAATCTCCACCGACAACCTGCTGGGGGGTCTCTGGGATCCAACCGACGGCCATATCGACCCAGCCCAGCTGTGTCAGGCATTGGCGAGGCGTGCCCGGCTTGCGGGCGCAGAGGTGAACCGCCACACCCCCGTGACGGGACTGACGCAACATCCGGACGATAGCTGGAGCGTCCACACTGACAAAGGCGATGTGCGGTGCGAGATCGTCGTCAACGCGGGCGGCTACCGATGCAATGAGATTGGCGCGATGATGGGTGTGAGCCACCCGGTGGCCTCCATGGAACACCAGTACTTTCTGACGGAAGACATCCCTGCCATTGCCGATGTGGGCCACCGAATCCCGCTGCTGCGGTGTCCGATCAGTGACTACTACGCGCGTCAGGAAAAGGGCGGACTGTTGCTGGGGTTCTACGAGCAGGACTGTCGCACGTGGGGGCTGGACGGTATCGACCCGCAGTTTTCCAACGACCTATGCCCCGACGACCTCGACCGCGTCACTGATGTCTTGGAAGGGGCATTTGAGCGCATGCCCGTGTTGATGGAGACTGGCATCCGGGAGGTCGTCAACGGACCGATTACCTACACAATTGACGGCGCGCCTCTGGTTGGTCCTATCCCAGGCAAACGCAATGCATTTTGTATTATTGGACTGCGTGCGGGGCTGGGCGAGGGTGGTGGCCACGGCTGGCTGCTTGCGCAGCAGATCGTCCACGGCGAGGCCGAATACGACACATGGGTGATAGATCCGCGGCGCTTCGCCGGCCATGCGACTGTAGAACTGACCGCTTTGAAAGCCGTTGAAGACTACCAGAATGAGTTTCGCTTTCATCTTCCACACGAGCACCGGCCTGCCGGACGGCCCATGAAAACCACGCCTCTGACGGCTGTTCTGGCGGCCGAAGGCGCGGCGTTTGCGACGGTCAATGGATGGGAGCGGGCCGACTATTTCAAACGTGCGCCAGAGTTTCAGGAAACGCTTGGCTATACATTCAACGAGGTGCACGAGGTTATTGGTACCGAGATCGCAGCGGTCGCAACCGGCGTTGGTTTGACGGAGGTTTCAGGCTTCAACCGGTTTGAACTGACGGGCGCTGATGTTGCCGACTTTCTTGATCGTATGATCTGCGGGACTGTTCCCTCAAAACCCGGTCGGGTGGGTCTGGGATACTTGCTAAACCACCAAGGCATGCTGAAGGGCGAGGCCACCATCGCCAATATTCCCCCCTCGGACAGCGCCCCGGCCAAGGTATGGTATGGATCTGCCGCGGCATCGGAATATCACGACATGGATTGGTTGCTGCATCACATTCGTCCGGACGAAGATGTTCAAGTCCGGTCGCTCACGAATGCACAGACGATCCTTGTGCTCGCCGGCCCTAAAGCGCGCGATGTGTTGAAAGCTGCAGCGCGCGGGGACTGGTCCCGCGATGCGTTCCCGTGGCTGTCGGTAAGAGAGGCGCATATCGGTATCGCGCCCGCCACTGTTCTGGGGGTCAGCTTCTCCGGGGAGCTCGCGTATGAACTTCATATACCAAACGAAAGCCTGCATGCGGCCTACGCTGCACTGCGTCGGGCGGGCGAGGCATACGGACTAAGTCTGTTCGGATCCCGTGCTGTCGAGTCCATGCGGCTGGAGAAAGGGTTTTTACATTGGAAAGCGGACATTCTGACGGAATTTGATCCTTTTGAGACCGGCTTGGACCGCTTTGTCAAAATGCAAAAGGGCGACTTTGTCGGCAAAGATGCACTGCGGAAACGGATCGAAGCGGGGCCGCGTAAAACCATGGTTACATTGGCGCTCGACTGCGATCATGCGCCAGCTCATGGTGGGGCGTCGGTCAGGGGGGATGGGGTAATTGTCGGCGCCGTGACGTCCGGCGATTGGGGCCATCGAACGGGACTCAATCTGGCCTATGCCTTTGTCGATCCCTCCTTTGCCGAACCGCATACCCGGCTCAGCGTCGACGTTATCGGCAAACCGATCGCGGCCCGCGTGATCCGGCCAAGTCCCTACGACCCAAGTTTTGATCGCATGCGGGCATGAGCGAAAACTCATGCTTACGTCAGCGTTGGTGATCCTTGGACAGCCGCAGCATACAATCCGGCAAACCTGTTCGGGGGACAGGCACGGTTGCCTGATGCGCAGTTTTCCCGAAAGGACCGGAAGGCATTCCTAGAAAACTGCCCGGTCTCGCATCCCGAGACCATGCTTTTTTGATGAGGTTGACGGGCTGCCTTCCGGATGGACCGATGCCTGGCCGTTTAGGCGGGACATTTGGTCAAGCCTATAGAGACAAATGAGAAAGTTTGGCATTTCCGGTAGAAAACATATCATCATTCGGTTCGGCAGAGCCGACACGCGACAACGGCTGGTAATGCAATGGCGCACGCCGTTGCAGATCAAGTCATGCAACTGCACGGAGGAACGCTCACAATCAGCGATCAGTCGAGCCATCTTCAAGTTAGGCTTTCTCAGTATTACGCCATTGGTAAAGCTGCCAATATCGGCTTCCGCTTGATCACAATGATGACTGTGTCGACGACTGCGAGCACTTACCGATGATGTTGGCCACCAACAGACCAAGAGTGGATCGCCATGCGCTCGCTTAATCGCAATCGTCACGGGCAGGGATATCGGAATACTGTTATTTTGTTTCTGGGACTTGCAGCCCATTGTGAGAGAAATATTCATCGCTGCTCGTCGTGCGCCGGCCGACAAACATGGCTGTTATTTCGCGAGTATTCCGTTGGAGAGTGGCCTCCCGGAGAGGTTATCAATCTTTAGCAAGGTCGGTGAACATTTCGCCTTGGACGACTGACGGTTCGAATACATCAATTTTTCAATAAAGAAAGATACCGCATGGTGCCGCTTTAACGGTTTCTAGTCGTACAAGACATATGACTTCTGCACTGGAAAGCAGGAAAAATATGATACCGCCAGAGATCTTCAACCAAATCCATGACAAGTGTACTGAAGGTCTCGCTCTTGCATCCGCCAGTGCCGATGATGGGGCGGTCATGGAACTGCGTTGGTGCAACAAGGCGTTTTCTAGAATAACAGGATATGACGCCGCTGAAGCATTGGGGCAGCGCGGGACGATCTTGATCGGCGCAGACCTTGAGCAAGGCGTGCACCTGTACATTATTGAAAAGTTGATGAAATGGGAAAATTTTTCAACCGAGGCAACAAATAATCGCAAGAATGGCGAGACATACTGGCAGCGAATGAGTTGGACCCACCTGTCCGACCCCGCGACAGGGGATCATTGGTGGCTATGCTCCATAATAGACTTGGGAAACCGCGGATCTGGGCGCGCTAAGGAAAGCCGCCCTCTGGTGGATCCCGTTGACATAGACAGCTACGCCAAGACGCTCGATAAGGTGCAGCGCCTGGAAAAAGAGAATGCACGTCTCCACGATCTCGCCAAATCTGTAGCCAAGGATGCCAACGAAGACGCGCTGACCGGGCTTTCAAACCGTCGGCACTTTGAGGTTGAGGTGAAAACCTGGATTCAGGGTTTAAAACAGCATCAGAAAGAATTTGCTGTCCTGTACATTGATCTGGACCGCTTCAAATTCGTCAATGACACGCTTGGCCATGACGTCGGAGACCGGTTACTCGTTTCTGTCGCTCACATGCTGCGCGAACTCACGGATGAGGGCGACCTCGTCGCGCGTCTGGGGGGCGATGAATTCGCAATCCTGCGCCCTCTGGGTAACAGCGCTTTGGAAATCAGCAGTCTTGCCGACGAGATCGTATCGCGGATGCAAGCCCCCTTCATGTGCGAGGGAAAATCGACGGGCTGTGGCACCAGTATTGGTGTCGCGATTGCGAAATCGAACATGCAGGATCCCGAGAGGGTCGTCGCTGACGCCGATGAGGCGCTGTATCATGCAAAGGAACATGGCAAAGGAAGATGGTCTTTTTTTACTGAAGAGATGCACGCCAAATCTATCGCGACCAAGCAATTGGCGTCGGATTTGTTGCTGGCCTGCGAACGACAGGAGTTTATCCCATACTTTCAGCCCCTCGTGGACGCGCGAACTGGAAAGATTGCTTCGGCAGAAACGCTGGTGCGGTGGGCGCATCCAACCAGAGGTATTCTCGCACCTGGGGCTTTCCTGGATACCGCGCAGAACATGGGGATCCTCAAGAGAGTCGATGAGATTATGTTTGCCTGCCTGAAAGACGCGTTGTCATGTTTCGACAAAGCTGGTGTGGATCTTCCCCGGCTGGCTGTGAATGTGTCGGCGGCCCGGTTGGCGGATCCCACATTTGTCCACGACATTCGAAGCTCCGGGATCGCCCCCGAGCGCCTCACAATTGAAATCCTCGAGTCGGTCTATCTGGATCGCATAGGTGAAGTCGTCCGGTGGACGATAGACGAGTTGGACGAATTGGGCGTGACCATCGCCCTCGACGATTTTGGCACCGGGCACGCCTCCGTTCGGGGGTTGCTGGAAATCCGCCCGTCAATCTTGAAAATCGATCGCCAATTTATCCAGCCTGTCGTAGAGGATGCGAGTACGCGGCCGCTGGTCGCTTCGATCATTGGCATTGGCAAAAGCCTCGGGATGCACATCGTTGCGGAGGGTGTCGAAACCAAAGAGCACGCACGTATCGTCAGCGAGATGGGTTGCGACTATCTACAGGGGTTTCATTTCGGCAAGCCCATGAGCTTGGAAGACCTCTGCAGCCGGCTTTTTGATAACGGGGGTGTGTTCTGGCCAGAGGCGGTTTCAGTCGATCCGGATCGGTTGCTGTACGTCACTGGCTAAGCGGCCGGACAGTCAGATGGCGAAGCCAGCAATCCGGGGCGCTACCTCGACTTACATCGCCCTATCGATCGCGCGCCCAAGTCTGCAGATGGCATCAGTTATTTTGACGTCACTAGACCAAATATGAATAACATTCAGGCCGAGGCAGTCGCGGCAAGCTCTATAGCACGGGACAGCGCTTCGTCTTCTGAGGGACTGGGTACATTGGTCCCGCAGACCTGCCTTCGCCCGGGTCCGATTTCGTAGAGGCAAGGAAGGTAAACCCCATCAGAAACGATTGACGCGCACGGGACCCACCGCCCGCCAGGGCCTTCTACGGGTGCGCCGATACGAACGTTGACCGCGCCAAGCGGAGGGACAGAAACGTTCGCAAGCGTATTTAAAATCGGGTCGATGCCCATGACATACCTCATTCTTTAGAGGTAGTATTCTGGTTCGACCTGGTCAAAGTAGGGCGCTTTTTGATCGCGCGCCTTGACGCCGCCGCAATTCATCAACTCCGCTGGAGTTTGATGCAGATAGCGAGAAATCATCGCGGATATTCTCAATGTAATCACCTTAAAGCGTATTTTTAGCAATGACTTGGAGGTATTTCTGCGGAATAAAATTGTATTCAAATTCGATGTGTTCTCCCAATTTTTGTCTAGTTTGGTAGACTTTCAATCCGCGCTTTTCGGAATCTAGTAATTCCTGAAAAAATACGGGTGACTTGTCTCGACTTTTTCATGCGAAACGCAAACCTCTTATAGTGTCCAGTAGGTCGTGGCGGGTCCTTCCGCGTATTCGACACATTAATTGATATAGGACCCGCCGATCGATACCTTTGTTCTTCCGCCGGAGCTAATCTTCGGTGGCCTATACGAGGGTGCCGGAGGAACAAGCGCCAAGAGTCCTTTGCGCCAGCGGCAGGCGACGCGGCCGAGGTAACACTACGTTAACTATTCAATGATTTAGCCCGTACTGCGTAACTGTTCGAAGCTGCCACAGAAAGCCACCAACATGGGTCTCCGACCAAACCGTCTATTTGAAGTTATCACACGTTTTTCGGGCGTCCTGCGCGATCTTGAAGAAATGGGAATTCAAATCAAAATCGGCGATGATTTTCTAGAGTACCGCACCTACCGCAGCCAACAGACTGATCGCGCGCCGATCTATCCAATGTTTGATGTTGCAAGCTCCTATGTTGACTACAACAACGGCCTTTGGGTGTGTGGGTTCGATCCCGAGGGCGAGTTGATCCACACCCAGGCTGTTCGTCTTCTCGATCTGTCCGGAATTTCTCTCGCCGGCCATTTGAATCTTCACCGCCACAAATATATCACCCCCGATTCAACACCTGACCCAGATCAGACCTTTTTTTCGGGGCCAGAAGCGCTCAACGCGATTACTGGAAAGGTGGGCTATCAGGGGGACTTCTGGCTGCGGGCGAAGGGGCTTGCTGGTCCGCGGAGCCAGGGCGCAACAGCGCTGTTGTCGCGGCTCCTGCTTGAGATGACAGTAATCGCTTGGGATCCTTCATTTGTGTTCGCGTTTGTGCCAAAGCGGTTGGCAGCCAAGGGGGCCCATCTTCGCTACGGCTACACACATTGTGAAGCGGGGCGTTGGATCGGTCCGGACCAACAGGTAACGGACGAAGACTATCTGATCTGGATGAGCGCCAAGGATTTGGCTGCGTCTTTCGCTCAAGCGACCCAAAGCCTGCGACGCCACGAAAGCCCTTTGAGAGAGAGGGCAAGACCCGCATCCCACATTCAGATCGCCGAGCTGAATTCGAAGGCGAATGCATGACACGGGTCATTCATGCATGAGAGCTGACGGGTCAAATCCAAGCGTCCCGCATCCCGTGGGCGTCATGGCTCATGCAGCAATATATGCACCGGTTGTGGCGCACATCGCTTTTGTGATGGAACTGACATTGGTGCCGCTATTGCTGCCATCCATGCGCTCGCAATTCGGTCTGTCATTCAGCGAATTGGCTTGGGTATTCAATTCCTACAGCGTTGCAATCGCGGTCGGTGTTCTCGTCGGCGGATTATTCGGTGACACCTTCAAAACAACGAAGGTTTTCGGGTGTGGCGTCTTGGTGTTTCTCACCGGCTCTCTTGTGCTGGCCGCTTCTGTTAACGCCGAGATGCTGATCGTCGGACGCATATTACAGGGGTTTGGAGCCGGAGTTTTCTCGCCTCTGGTCCCGGTTCTCCTTACACAAAACGCGCCTGAAAAGCCCGGTCGGATGCTCATACTATGGGGAAGTCTTGCTGGCTATGTCGCGGCACTCGCGCCGCTGGCCTATAGCGGCATCCTTGGCGTTGGAAACTGGAACGTCGCGTTTGGCTTGATCGCAGCCCTTGCGGCCATCGCGTTGAGTATCCTCCTCTGGTTGCCGACCTCAAAGGAACCGGACGAGCCGCGACGCGAAAAACTGGATTACCTTACGATTTTCCGAGCCAGAGATCTCTGGTTGACGCTCGCCTATGTATTCCTCACCTACGGTGCGATTACGTATTTTCTGTTCCGGCTTCCGCTTTGGCTTTCTGAAACGAGTATCGGGACCACCAGCACTGGGTTCATAATCTCGACTTTGTGGCTCACATTTTCAGTATTAAGTGCGCTATTGCGGAACAAGGTCGATCAGGCTCACGTCCAGACCATCATGCTTGCAGCGCCACTGCTGATCGCGATCGGTGTGCTCATTTCATACAATGACAACCCCATCTTGCTTATCGGCTCTGCGATCCTTGTCGGTTCTGGGTTGGCTTGCAGCAACGCCCCCTCAACGCAATTGATTTTACGACACGCGCCCAGAGGGATGAGCGCGGTATCCGTGAGTTTGGACATAACCCTCGCAAGGTTCGGCGGGATTGTGGCAGTCGCTGCTCTTGCGGACGCGGGGCTTTCGGTCGCTGGCCCTGTGATTTGCGTGGGTTGTTTCGCGGCAGCGCTTTGTACGTTGGTGATCTTCAGACTGCCAACCAACATTGAGACTGAAATCCGAACTTAGGTTTTTAAAAGCATCGCTCGCTCCGCTTTCAGACAAGTTTTTCGTCCTTGGTGGGCAATCGCAGTTCAACATAACTTGTATCTGTGTCCATTGCTCAGCAATGTGTCGCTAAATTCGTCTTCCATCGTGCAAGTGACAAGAACTCTGCGACGACGATGACCGGCGATGCGCAACAGAGACAAAGCGTCCGGCATATCCATGAATATAAGTTGCCTTAGGTTCAGCAGTCTTTGCGAGCCATGCAAGTGAGCGAGCCCAGTATAATGGGTCGTTTGTGCGGTGCTGGGATCTAGCCTCTATCACCTATGTAATTGAGGAGGCGCCTAAAAGAACTGCCTTTTCAAGAGCAAAACTCTAACTAAGCGACTGATCTTCGGCGCACTGTGAGCCAGCAGAATAGATCGGCCTATGCTCTTAGCTTGTCGTTCTTCCACGCTCAACTCGCATGGGCATTACGTTCGATACGGTTCAATTTTGTCGGCGGACAAGGCATATCCTATATCTGCCAGATGTGTGGAGATTGACGAGACGCCAAACATTCCAATCACGTTGACTGGTTCAAACAGCCCCGCGCTCTCGTAGGGCTTTTCTGTCGTAACAAAGACCAATTGGTTGGCAGGGGGCGGGGGCACGTGCACGCAGGCTCCGACATAGGGCACGAGAATGAAGGCGGTGACACCGGTGCCTCTGTAGTCGATCGGCACAATGAAGCCGGGGAGACGGACAATCTGCCCGTTCCAATCTGTTCTGACACCGCTGGAGGCCGGTTGCTGACTTGAGAGCGGGGCGTCGTCGTGTTCGATCAAGCCGCGCAGGACATTGGGGATGATCGTTTCGCTTTCAGGAAGCAAATCCTGCCAGTCCAGATCGATGAAGGCTTCGGCATGCGCTATTCGGGGCATAAGTGTCGCGGCCACGATGCTGGCCAGAACAGTGCGGCGCTGAATTCGGGTGCTCACCACTCGTAGATCTCCATATCGTCGGCTGCGATGAAATAGCCTGTCTGGCCAAGATCAGTGGATTGCAGTTGGGTGCGCATCACACCAGTGACCCACACTGCGTCCCAAAGCTGGTCGCCGGGCCATGGCCGGGCTGCATTCACCAGGACGAGCTGGTTGGCAGGTGGCGGCGGGACGTGAATGCAGGCGCCGACGTAGGGCACGAGCATGAAGTCTTTCACACCTTCTGCACTGACCTCCAGCGGAATGATGAAGCCGGGCATTTTGATATACGCGCCGTTGAGCTCCTCATTCAGTTTGACCCCGTTCGCGTCATAGATTGGATTCCAAAGGTCGTTCACTTCGTCTAATTCGCCTTCTCCGATTATCTCTGAATAAGGCACGCCGGGTGGAATGAGGTCATCCCACATGACTTCTTTGGGTTTTGCCGCAAGGGTCATCTTCGGTGCGACAACCGAACCGGACAAAAGCATCAGGGCTGCTCTGCGATTGATCATTTAAAGCACCTCGTTCCCAGCATCAGGTTTTTACCATCATACCGTCAGCCACAGACATTCTGTAAGCCCGCAACGCAGGTATAAGGCTCACAATTGCGCCAGCACAGATCACGGCGAGAACAACCTTAGCCTCCTGCAGGGTGGGCGCGCCTATGGGCAGCCACAGGCCGAATGCATTATCCACGATAGGTTGCGCGATGATCAGCGCAATATACAACAGCGCCAGTCCAAGTACGGCCCCGATCGCTGCCATCACCATAGCCTCAAAAACAAGCATGCCAAGAATGGTGGTTGGTCGCGCGCCCATGGCCCGAAAAATCGCCATTTCACGGCGGCGCTCGTTGAGGCTGGAGAAGATCGTAGCCATCATGCCGATAAGTGCTGTGACGACCACCATGGCTGAGACAGCCAGAAGCGCGGTTTCCGCGATGCCGACGATACCCCAAAGTTCTTGCAAAGCGACCCCGGGCAGGATCGCGAGGAGCGGTTCTTCGGGGTATTGATTGATCGCGCGTTGCAGGGCGAAGGTCTGGAGCGGGCTTTCGACCCCGACAAGTGCGGCTGTCACCGCTTTTGGTGTCAGATCCATGCTGCGTATCACGTCTAAGGGCGTGGACCGTCCCGGTATCTGTGCGCCGCTTTGCCAATCAACATGGATGGCCTCGATAGCTTCCATGCTGACAATGACGGTGCGGTCGACCGGCGTTCCGGTCTTTTCTAGAACACCCGATATTCGAAAGGGCTGATCTTTGTGTTCGGTGAAAGACGCCAGGCCGTGAGCAACGATGATCGGATCATCGACTTTGTAGTTCAGCGTCGTCGCGACATCGGCTCCGATAACCGTATCGAAAAGATCGTCCATAAGGACGCCTTCTGCGACTTCGAGCGATCTGCCCTGACGGTACTTGTAGTGCTCAAAAAAGGCTTGGGTCGTGCCCATGACCCTAAACTGGCGATGGCTGTCACCAAGGGAAATCGGAACAATCCAGTCAACGTCGGGTCGTGCTGCGATGTCCTGATAGCTTGCCCACGTGACGTTATTGGTCGCGTTGCCGATGCGGAAGACGGAGTAGAGCAAAAGCTGTACTGACCCGGAGCGCGCTCCGACGATCAAATCAGTGCCCGAAATGGTATCGGCAAAACTAGCCTTGGCTCCGGTCCGGACCTTTTCGACACCCAGAAAGAGCGCGACCGACAGGGCAATCGCAAGAATTGTCATGCCCACAGTCAGGGCCCGCGCAGAAAGCGAGGCGATGGCGAGGCGCAACGTCACGCAGCAGCCCTTTCAACCTGGGTGATTTCTTCGATCCTCAGGACCCTGTCAAAGCGTTCGCCAAGTCGCGGATCGTGGCTGACCATCAGAAGTGATGTCTTACATTCGGCTGTTTGCGCAAACAACAGGTCGAGAAAGGCGGCTTGGCTGTTCGCATCAAGGGCCGAGGTGGGCTCGTCTGCGATAATCAGAGGCGGCTGTCCGATCAGAGCCCGTGCAACTGCAACCCGCTGTTGTTGACCAACACTTAACGCATCGGCCTTGGTGCGGCCAACACCCTCAGGCAGGCCAAGCGCCGAACACAATCTTGCGGCTTCTTTCGTAACATCACCCACGCGTCTGCGTCGCTCTGGCGCAAAGCGGAGCGGAAGCAGGATATTGTCGGTTACGGTCCCAAATGGCAGGAGATTAAACTGTTGAAAGATCACACCGATCTGCTCGGCCCGAAACCGGTCGCGAGCACTGCCCGACAAGGTCGTGACCTCGGTGTCCGCGATCTGTACAGAGCCGCGATCTGGCTGAATCGTACCGCAGATGAGTGAAAGCAGCGTCGATTTACCCGATCCGCTTTCCCCCAGCAACAATACAGTTTCACCTCTAGCTACGGTCAAAGCAGGTATGGTCAGCGAGAACGCTGACCGCCCCGGCCATCGGTAGCTGACGTCGGAAAGCGTGAGAACCGCCTCTGTCATCAACGTCCCAGATTGAGTACCGGTGCGTCGCGCTCAACTTCAAAAGCCTGCGCGCCTGATGCGGTGACAAGCTGCACCTCAACTTCTTTCGCATTCGGGAACGTCTCAAAATAGGCGAAGACTATCTCGGTCAAGGCATTGGGGTTGTCGCAGATCAGAGTGTATTCAGCGTGGAATTCCGTGTGTCCCGCCTCTTCAGAATGCTCTGCGTGATCTTCATGCCCGTGGTCATCATGCTCGTGGTTGCTGTCTTCCGCATGATCATCGTGACCCTCTTCTGCGTGCTCATGATGATGTTCTTCATCGTGGTCCTCATGACCGTGCTCGCCTTCCAGTTCCGCTTGCGCCTCGGTCACAGTGCAGGCCGCCGCGTCTGGCATGACAAACAGATCCAGCGGCGTGTTCAATGTGGTGATGGCCGCATCAATCGCTGCAAGATCGGTGTCGCTTTCGGCAGCATATTCAAAGCCTACGATATCGGCACCCGGCGCATGGAATTCCATCGCGACGGTTGTTCCTTCAATCGCAATGTTGAGCGCGCCAACCCCATGTTCATGGGCGTCAAGCTGGCGTGTGTCTTCGGCAAGTGCTGGCACGGCCGCGACGAGAGCAATGAGAGAGAGTGCTTGTTTCATGGTGCATCCGGTATGATTTGAGTGGGGGAGGTCAGGCCGCGCAGGTCACGCATTGGCCATGGATTTCAACGATGTGCCGGTCCGCTCGAAAGGCGCTTTGGTCGGTAAGCGCCGTGAGTTTCGGCAAAAGCTTACTTCCGTCATGTTCTTCGACCGATCCGCAGTCTTCACAGATGGCTAGAACCGGAACACTTTCGACGTGATTGCAGCGGCAGGGCACAAAGGCTTTGATGGACTCTAGGCGATGCGCACGCCCCTGATCGGTCAAAGCCGAGAGCGTGCGATACACGGTGGGCGGCGCGATGTCGGGCTCACCTGCCTGCAATTGCTTGAGGATCTGATAGGCCGTCATCGGCCTGTCGCATGCGTTTAATACGCTCAGGACATCATCTTGCCGGGTCGCCGCACGTTTTCTCATCGAATGACCTCCATCGTCGAAGTTTAGTTATTTTATAAAATAACAAACGGCAAGGTGGGAAAGCGCTTGGCTCTCATGAACGACGAAACTCTGTATCGTATCGATAAGTAGGAGAAGTTGGGTATCAGTCGGGTAACGCACTGGAAGCGGGCGCGCGGATCCCGCAAACGCTTGTTATGAATAAGAGACACTTTGGGGTGGTTTGGACCCGGCATCAACGGCTTGGAAACGCGATGAAGGTCCCGCCGTTCAAAAGCTCCTGCTGCTCAGAGACAAAGGTGACACATCTGCCTCGGGCGATGCGTAACGAAGCTAACCAGATGAATAATCTCGTCTCTCAGCCCAGACCATAACTGGCACCAAAAAATTCTGACGAAGAACGGATCTCAGATTTATTGAAGCCGAAAAAAGGCCGTCCACCATCATTCGGTAGACGGCCGAGTAGATTATCAGAGTCAGCGCGAACGAGAACAAACGCGCGCATCATCGCAGAAGACTCCTGCGAGGCCACCGACCAGTGCCCCACGATCGCCATTTCCGTTTACGGCCTTGGCTGCACCATAACCGAGTGCTGCACCAACAAGTCCACGTTCCAAGTCGCTGTCGATGACGCCGCCTGGACCGCAAGCCGAAAGAAGCGCGGTCAGCGCGACAAATGGGAGGATAAGCTTCATGTTTGATCTCCAGAAGGAGCCGACCTTGTGTCAGCTGTGTTACGGGATGCGCCTTTCAGCGCGCCATTTCTTTCGGCAGGCGGATCTCGTAAGAATCGTTTTCTTCGAACCGTATGCCTGAGGTATCCCTGCACGTTTGCTGCTGTGCTATGCGATAACAAGAAAATGGCGGAGGCGGAAAATGACCGCTTCCAGCGTTGTTATCCGATAACAATTCCCTCTCGGGGCGCATATTTGGGCGGTAGATCTGGTCCAGGCCAGCGATCATTGCGAGCCTTTCATGGAGAGCGAGGCTGTAGCTGCGATAGGCTGAAAATCAGCAGAGCCATTGCACTGAATGACCTCAATTAAAAATTTTATAAATCAAAACAGTCGGTAAATACTCTCGGCGTTCACTTTCCAGCCCTCCCGTCGCAACAGGACGTGGATGCACCTGTGTCCATAGTGAACACGCGTCTCTGCGATCTCCTTGATGCGTTTCTTGAGCTCGGCCTGCTCGTCGCCGTGGCCACGGTAGTTATAAGTTGAACGATGAGCATGCAGAACACGACATGCACGCCGGATGCTGACACCCCAAACCGTGCGCAATTCATTCACCAGTTCCCAGCGGCGGGCAGGCCTTAGAGCTTTCGTTTGATAAGATCCTGCAACATGGCCTTGTCCAGAGACAGATCCGCCACCAGCCGCTTCAGCCTGGTGTTCTCTTCATCCAGCATCTTTAGCCGCTTCATCTCGGATGGCATCAAACCCGCATACTTCTTGCGCCAGTTGTAAGATGTCGCTTCGGCAATTCCGGCCTTTCGGCAGACCTCGGCAACTGATGTACCGTCTTTTACCTGCTTCAACACAAACGCGATCTGCGCTTCTTTGAACTTGCTCTTCTTTATCGAGTTCTCCTTCTCCCGCGCTCGGGATCATAAATGGAAAATTCCAGCTCAAAACGGTCCAGTTCTCGGGAAGCAGGTCACTTCGTGCCATTAAGAGCTGAGTGTCCAAAAGTCTGTTTAAAGCATCAGCTCAGAAGTCAAAGCAGTGATTGCACGTTTACACTGAAGATCATTACACCGATCCACTCTCCGCTCTCGGGATCTTTGACTGGCGCGGAGATTTGCGCCTGATAGACGCCGTTTTCGACGTCCAGCTCCATATCTGAAAAGTGCGTAGTGCCCTGGTTGTCTTTAATCGTGTGGATATATTTGGCTTCGTCGCCCTGCCAATAGTCTCCAGTTTCGCCGCTCTGACCTACGTTCAAACCAAGGTTATCTGTCGCGAAGATTTCGACAACCAGACCGGCTGTCGCGTCAACACGCTCTCGGAACCAATCCGACAAGGGTCTTTCCAGAAGGCCGTCGATCATTTCGCCGCCACCTTCCTTCATCTGAGCGCGCCATTTAAGGTCAAGCGTGTCAATATCGGATTGTTCGAGCGATGCGTGCTTTGCGTTTTGTGCGCGCAGCGCCTCAATCAGAATTGGCTCATCAAGCCATTTGACAACTTCGTTTTCCGCATAGCTCTCGAGCGCGACCTTATAGACATCGCCACCATCACCACCAGCGAGCATGTAAAGGGTGACAGTATTCCCCATCAAAAGTTTTGTATCCCTGACGAAGCTGTTCATGGCATCCACAGCATCTTCGCTGGGCGCACCGGTTTCTACGGCAGCCTCGACGATAGGTTTGACCTTGACCCATTCCGATTGGGCCTGAGCGAGCATGCCATCCACAAGTTCTGACGGTGGGGGCTGAATGCCTACCGCGGGCAATCCGTTCTGTAGCGCAGACAGGGAGCGGTCATACAAAGTTGAGTATTCCTTGAGCGTCTCCTGCGTACCAGCTTCTGTCAGCCCGCTGGCGATACCACACAGTGAACTGGACATTTGATAGCCCAACATCCGCTGCCGTCCGGCAAAGCTGAGCGACAATGCATCGCTCTGAGACATTTCAAAGGGGTTGCTGTAGGCGGTCAGAATGTCGGACGCGAGGATACTTGTCGCGTCATAGAGCGCCTTCTGGCTGATCGTAATGACTTCACTTGTTGCGGAGGTGTCCCCTTCTGTCAGGACGGCGCCCAAGGATCCATCAACGTCGGACCAAGCCTTTTTTACGGCATTGATGGCCCGCAGGACACGGGGGTCCTTTTCTGCAAACGGAATGCTGAGCGCGGGTGAGCCATTTTCCAATCCATCCAGAATAAGCTGGAAGTCATATCGTGCAGCTTCGAGATCTTCTCGGGCCGCTTCGACATTTGTGGCAGCCTTGATACTGCACCCTGCCGCACTGATCTGCTGGGTCAGCATAACCAGCGTATTGGACATATTGACCCGGATCTTGCTGCCGTCAAACGCAGTCTTTGCGGCAGCCGGCGTTGCGGCGCATGCGATGGCCGCAGAGGTCGCCAAGTAAGTTGCCAATTTGGGCAGATGTGAAAACAGCATCAGAGCCTCTCCATTTATATACATGTCAGTCCGAGCGCAGATGCTATTATCCATCCATGCGTGTTTTTTCAGATCCGAGGGAGAAGAGCGTCTCCTCCGCCTCGGAGCCTATTGAGTTTTTACGTCCACTTTGCGCAAATCTCCGGTTCAAATCGGGGCTTTTCTCTTCCGATCCAATGGTTGCACGACGTGAAGCGGGTGTCTGAAACGCAGTCTTACGACTGGATCCAAACCTCGACTCTGCGGTTGATGCGCCGACCGTTTTCAGTCGTGTTACAGGCCGCCGGAGCAACTTCGCCATATCCGGTGGCGTCCATCGTAACGCCGTCAAGTCGATCACCAGCATAGCTTTGCAGTTCTGCCATGACTTGCTGGGCGCGTCCGACTGACAGCTTTCTGTTGCTGTCAAACGCACCCACATCGTCTGTAAATCCTACAAACATGAGCTTCGCACCCTCAGGTTGACTTTCCACATACCGGGCCAGCTGCTCCAGGTTGATCCGCCCACGCGGATTGAGCTGAGATGAGCCGGTCCGGAACCGGAACGTCGTGGACAGACGGTCATATTCCTGCATCTGTGTCAGCATATCGTCGATGAACTTGCCTTCGAAGTTATCGACAACTGCGGCAGACAGCGTCTTCGCCCGATCACTGTCTACTGACTGGTTTTGTCGCTCGATACCAAGATCGATAAATCCGGCCTTCGTAATCACATTGCTCGCATCATCCGAGACGGCAAAACGGATCAGATCTGAAGCCGACGGATTGTCGACGTCTGCGCGATTGTAGAGATACAAAAACCGCTGCAACGCATACTCTTCCGTTCGCGCCGAAAAGGCATCGGGGGTCATCGTGATCCCGCAATCATTCACCAGTGGGACTGATTTGGCACCGCGCTGAAATGCAAAGCCGACGTAGCCGATTGCATTGGGGTTGTTTGTCACAATCGAGGCGACATCGTTGTTATCTGTCGCAACAGTAACAGTGCTCGGCTGCCGAGGTGCCTTTTGGTCGAAGAGACTGTTGAGAAACACGTCCCGGGTGTCATTTCCTTCAGCCCGATCTACAATCTGTATCGGTGCGTCTGGCCCTCCAACCTCGGCCCAATTTCTGATGATACCGGCGTAGATAGCCCGTAATTGCTTCGTTGTCAGCGATGAGACTGGGTTGTCGGGATGTGTGATTACCACAAGGTTGTCGATGGCGATGATATGCTCTTGCGTGGGGCTTATCATATTTCCAGCACCCGCAGTCCGCAGCGCCTGCGCTTCCTCGCGTTGTATTCTCCGGGCAGACATACCGATATGGGCGGTGTTGCTGAGCAGTTCTTCAAAAGCATCAGCAGAGTCAGTAGAACTGACGCGATAGGAACCTATCGTATCGCCGAAGCCTTCATCAGCAATCATTTCTGCAAAAATCTGACCACTACCACCAGTGACGGTTTGAGTAACTTCAGCGCCAAGGGCACCTGCATATCCCGAAAGCAGCAGCTGCATGATACCATTACCGACGGTATCGGACCCGACAATATTGACGTTCGCTTCAGTCACTTCAAGAACCGGACAGGCGTCGCCTTCGCAACTCACGCGGCTCGCAGACACCCGCAAATTTCCTAGACTGGTACGGATTATGTAGCTGTTGTCGTCGAAATCGACGAATTCGCCGGTCAAATCCACCGTACCGTCAGCCGACTTGAGTGTCACTTCGGCGGCGTTTGTGTGCAAGGGAAACGCGGTCGCGGCCACCAATGCAAGCGTTGATAAAGCGCCTCTATTTATCTGTCTGTTCTTTGTCATCGTGTTGCCTCTCAAGACTCAGTTTTAATCGCTCGCCCGATTGAAGGCTTTGGATTCTCAAGACTATGGACGTCTTTGCATCTAATATTATGCATTATGAATTCACTTTTGGGCGTATTTAAGAGAACAATGTGGCAAATGCGGTATATTTGTCCCAGCGTCTCTCATGATCAAAGCCGGTCACGTCGCGCAGACTTATATTAAGAGGAAAACTAATCTCTTCGTCTGGCGGCCAACGCGGGTTTTCTTAAATGAGAGGTTTTGTTGGCCGATCAGAACGCTGGGCAATGCGATGACCCACGTTCTGATTTTGTCCGTCAATTCATACGGCGGTTACCCAGCCTAGGTTTGGTAATGGGCTTACCGATAATTTCGGGACAAACGATTGGATGATCTGAAATTATAGGCGGCTGCCAGGATACCGACAGACAGGAAGTCGCGGCTCATGCTGATCCGGACGTTCACAATTGGGTTTGGCAGACGGCGCTGGATTAGGGCCGGACCATCTGGGCGTAGCGGCTGGGCGAGCGAGCGAACTGAGCGGTGAAGGTCGCGCGGAAGGTATGGCTAGAGGCATACCCTACAAGCGTGGCCGCCTGCTCGATGCTGGTGCCAGCACGGAGCGCTTCGGCCGCCCGTTCCATGCGCCGCGCGGTCACGAAGGCATGGGGCGTCAGGCCAACGGCAAGTGTGAACATCCGCGCGAAATGATGGCGGCTGACAGCAGCTACATCGGCAAGCGCGGCGAGACGTAAATCGCGGTCAAGATGAGCGTCTACGAACTCTGTCACCCGGTCCAGTCGCCGGGCGTCGATGCCGCGCAGCGCTTTGGGTCGTGGTTGCGCACCCAATGCTTCGAGGCTGCGCGCCAGCGCGTTACGCGTCAAATACTCAAGTTCGAGGTTATCTAGAGGGTGTCCGCCAAGCGCATCGGCGCGCACCCGCAGGGCAAGCGCGAACAGAGCAGGATCGGCGCGGTTCCAGACGCGCCCATGCTCGGCCAGGGCGTCAGCGCACAGATCCTCGATAACCTCTGCACGCAAATCAGGCGCGGGGCGCACTTCCACGAACTCAGACGACCCGTCGGTTTCGAGGAACTGCACCGGCTCCGTCCCGACTGCGCCGCCCGTCAGGGCCTCGATCGGCCTTTCCTCGATCTGGCCATTGCGCTCGACAACGGTGCGCTCATGTGGCCGGAACGCAAAATCCAAGGCGAACGGCACCGATGTCAAACCTTCGACAGAACGGCGCCCGATGCGATCCGTTCGGCCATACGTCGCGCTCGCCAGAGACCAAGTTTTTCTGAAAATCAAAGACTTGGTCACTTGAACCTCCGTAATGAGCGAATCTTACCCAACCCCATGGCACCTGCGTTTCTGGAGCATAGGTTCAACATCAACGAGGTTCCATACAGCTGAGGGTTCAATGACTGTGCTGAAAGTTAACGTCCGAACGCATTTCGTATCAAAGGTCGTAGTGCTGCAAACTGCACGGGCGAGACTTGGGGGCGATCAGCGATAAGGTGGGCTACCCCGTGCGAGTTTTGTCCGACAGGAACGTACCTCGCCGTGATCCTTCACCTTCAGTTCAGACAAGCGACCGATCCATAAACCAACCTAGAGAGGAAACCACATGTCCGACGACCACAGAGATATCGATCCCATTCGCCGTACTGTCCTGACTGGTGCCGCTGTGACGGCCTCGGCGGCAGCGCTTGGCATCACGGGCGTCTCTGCGCAAACGGCACAGAGTGGCGCCGCCGCACCAGGACGCCGGATGCTCGGGGGGGTGGAGGTCTCAGCATTGGGTCTGGGCGTGCAAAACATGCACCGCACCTTCCACACGATTGTCCCTGAACGCGACGACATGATCACGCTGATCCGGACGGCCTTCGATGAGGGCATTACCTTCTTTGACTGCGCCGAAGTCTATGGTCCCTTCGAATGCGAACGTATCCTTGGCGAGGCGTTGTCAGACGTTCGCGACGAAATCCAGATCACGACTAAGTTCGGCTTCGACATCGATCCGACAACTGGCGCGATCAGCGGTGTAATCAGCGATCCTGCCCGCATACGCCAAGCCGTCGACGGCTCGCTGCAACGTTTGGGCACTGACCGGGTCGATCTACTCTATCAGCACCGCGTCGACCCGAATGTCCCGATCGAAGACGTGGCTGGTACGGTCTCGGACCTGATGGATGAAGGCAAAGTGCTACATTGGGGCCTGTCCGAGATGGGGCCGAACACGCTGCGCCGGGCACATGAGTTGCTACCCGTAACGGCAGTTCAGAACGAATACTCGATGCTCTATCGCGGGGTTGAAGCGGACATCCTGCCGCTTTGCCAAGAGCTGGGCATAGGTTTCGTGCCATTCGCGCCCTTGGGCTATGGCTTTATGACCGGTGCAATCGACATGGCCACCGGTTTTGCCGCGACCGACTTCCGCGCAAACACCACCCGCATGGATCCCGAGAACCGCGAGGGAAATCTCGCGCTGGTGGATCTTGCGCGCGATTGGGCAGGGCGAAAAGGGGCCACGCCGGGGCAGGTCGCGCTGGCCTGGCTGCTGGCCCAAGGGCCGTCCGTCGTGCCCATTCCCGGCACGACGCAGCTTTCGCACCTGCGTGATAATATGGGGGCCACGGACGTTAGCTTCTCCGAGGAAGAGTTGACGGAACTGACAGGGGCCCTCGATGCCATAGAGGTGCGTGGCGAGCGTGCCCCGCCGATTGTCGTCGAGTGGAACGGCACCGAAGCGCCGGACGTGTAAAACGTCGCAATCGCCGCCGCTGACGAAAATGCAGCGGCGGCTGAGTTAACGATGTCCCGCTGCCACTCGTCTCGAAGGCGACGCCTGATGTTCCTTACATCCAGAGCCTGAACATACGCACCGACAGCCTCCGCCCCATCATCAGCATTTATGCGTCTGAGTGTCATCTGTTCCCTCTCTTCCCTAAATCGCGGCGCTGATACATATCCCAGCCAAGAATGACAGCGGATGAGATCGCGAAAACGGACCCTACGAATATGACCGTTTGAAAATCCGATATTTGCGCAATGAGGCCCGCTGTAGGGCCGGCAATGACAAGTGTAACCATCATGGTGTTCCAATACATCGCGGTCGCATAGGCGGGGCGGTCCACCACCACAAGACAAGCCAGACAGGGCTTATCGCAAAGCCAGCCTGAAAGACCGCCTGAGCCCCGAACTGATCAGCCACACCGAAGCTGAGCGCGGGTCCGATCATCCACGATGTCGACGTCGTTGCGCGCATGTAAGCGTTGAATGTGCTGTGTGTGATATCCGTGCGTTCGGCTATGACACCGCCAATCGAAAATATTCTCGACATTGCGCTGGAACCGATGCCAAAGCCGATCACGCCAACGGTCGCAACTGTGAGAAAAACTGGCAACACGGAAAGCGCAAATGCCGCAACAGAATAGCCGAACGCGGCCAAACCGACCATGGGGAACGGGTTCGCGCCTCGGTCCATCTTCTTCGCCAAAGCCCGGTTCGATAGGATGACAACCAAGGCAAAGAAACCGGTGTAAACGCTGATGCTCCACGGTTCTCTTTGAAGGCCTTCGACACTGAAGAAGCCCATGAACGAGACCGCCATTGAATTGCAGACGGTTCCGACAAAAAGGAGGAACAGAAACGGCAGAAGGATTGATCTGGCCATGCACCGTCAGGCTAGTCAGGGACCTTTAGTTGCAAAACAATCCGATTTGATTGCATCGTTTCAATTATGAACGACCGTGCGCCAGTGGCCGATCCTATCCGGTGGGACGACTTGGCCGCCTTCTTGGCGGTTGCACGGGCGGGCGGTCTTGCTGCTGCCGCCAAAGATGTTGTCTCCAGCGCGCCGACCCTTGGCAGGCGTATGCGAGAGCTTGAACGTCGTATGGGCCGAGAACTTTTTTCGTCTTTGTCATGGCTATGACCTAGCCGATGCCAGCATCGCACAGGCGACACGAAACCCAGACAAAGACAGCCAGCCTTTGATCAAATTGTCAGCAGGCACATGGACATCGCTTGCGCTCGCAAGGCGCTGGCGTGAAATCACCGGTGATCCTGCGGATGTCAGACTGCGGTTCGTGTCTTCAGAGGCCGTTCTCAGCATTGTTCGACGCGAAGCATCAATCGCGATACGAAACAGTCGGTTTGTCCTGTCCCCTCAAGACTGTGCGAAAATTAACTTAGTTTTGGAGATGGGATTTATGGCGCGGAAACAGCATTCGGATGAGGATATTCAGCGGCTTTTGCGTGAGATTGAGCTGAGCTTGGCATCCGGTACGGATGTTGCAGCAGCGTACAGCGCGCCTAGTGTCAGTGACGCGACCTATTACATATAGCGTAGACTGTTTGGTAGTATGCATTGCCCGGCAGGGGATATGCAAAGCAAATCTGCCGAGGGGGAGGGCGATCGGAGATGGCCGATCTGACGGCGGTGGAGAAAGGGAATGACTGGCTCAAGAAGATCGGGGCGAAGCTTGAGTTGGACAAGCTAATCTTGAAAGAGAGCCTGAATTATTTGAAACCGACGGCTTGGCGACAGGCCAGCTCCGTCAGGCCGTGGTGCATATCCGGCAAAAGCTGGCTATATCGGAACGGCGCACATTCTGGATTCTGAGCGTGGCTAGAAGCACATTGCCATACAAAGCGGTTTCCACTGACGAAGCCCTCAATTGCTATGCCGCCGGCGGCCATGCCCGGCTTTCCAAACTTGCCGATGAATTTGGCCTCTTTGGCGCGTTGAAGGCGCATGTTTTGAGCTTTGCGGATCAGAAGACATGCGGTCCCGCGAGCAGTTGTATGTTGGTAAAGACTCTGCTGGAACTATAAGGTCGGCAGGATGCGCTGGCGACCCTTGCCTGTGCCCTATTGGACAGGATGGAGGAGCAATTTGAAGATCTGTTTAGGATGGCGCAGGACGCTGGCGATATCGGGAAACAACACAACCCAAAATCTCTTGCTCGGCGCTACCAATCAGATCTGATCGGCCTGCGCGCCTCGTCCGAGCGCCCGAGTGTCGATGCGCGCGCGCTTGTCCAGCAAATTGCCGATGAGCTCGATCGCCTTTAGGTCGACAAGAGCGGCTTGCTTGACGCATGAGATGATGCCGACCTAAAGACATATCACGCGGTATGGGTTTGCAGCCGGTCAAGCAGTAGACGCGTAGCTGGTCCGCAGGGGTGCTGCCGCAAATGGGTCGCATAGATTGGAAGACCGTCTTCGGTGGCGGTGTCCTCTTCGGCCTCAATCCGAACAAGCCGGCCATCGGAAAGATAGGCGTGGATGATGTGCTCGGGCATACGGCACCAGCCAAACCCCGCTGCCAAGAAATCAAGACGACGGTGCAGGTCGGAAAACCGCCAGACCCGCGGGCTGGCCAAGCCGAAATTTGGACCGCTCGGATCGACCGGATCGGACAGAACGAGCTGGACATAATCTGCAAGATCCATCGTCTTTGCAGGTCGGCCAAGGGTGGCCAGGGGATGCGATTGTGCAACGACCGGTAGCATTCGCGTTCGCATCAGCGCATAGGCCCGCACATCTTCCGGGACGGCCGGCAGGAGAGTGCAAACGCCAAGAACAGCGGTGCCGTCGCGAACGCGCCGCAATGGTCCGCCCAACGCTTCTGTCGAAAAGGATATTGGAAGATCAGGATAATGGTCGCGCACATCCTGCAAGGCGTGCACAAGTGGCGCACTTGGCACAAGAGGGTCAACCGTCAGCCGCAATTCGGGCTCCAACCCTTCGGCTGCGCCGCGCGCGATCCGTTCAAAACGGGCAGCGGACGCCAGAACATGTCGAGCCTGATCTACCAGCGCGCGACCAGTATTCGTCAGCGTTGGTCGATAGGTTGATCGATCGAAGATCGTTACGCGCTGCACGTCCTCGATGTTCGCCACAGTTTGGCTGATTGCGGACTGAACGCGACCGAGGGCGCGACCGGCTGCGGAAAAGCTGCCTTCATCTGCGACGGCGACCAAAACCCGCAATTGTTCGAGTGAAAGCGCTGAGATCATAAATATCTCCAAAAAAGATAGAGAATATCATATTTGCATCACTTTTATTGAAAGGAGAACCAGCAATATTGATGTGCATAGATATTTTCCCGTGCGACATGCGCCGCAAATTCAAAGGATAGAATCATGCCTAAACTTCTTGTCATTGACAGCAGCCCGCGCGGCCCGGCCTCAGTTTCCCGGGCAATGACTGACCGCTTCGTCGCGAACTGGAAATCAGCTTATCCTGACGGCGAAATTCAACGCCGAGATCTTACCGAAACCGGTCTTGAGTTTGTGACGGGACCTTGGCTGAAAGCATACTTTACACCACCGCCGGAGCAGACGGATGTCGACAAAGCGGCATTGGCCCTGTCGGATACTCTGGCTCGTGAAGTGCTGAACACTGATGAGATTGTCATCGGCACACCTGTCTATAATTACAACGTCCCGGCCCTTTTAAAGTCGTGGATCGACCACATCGTGCGCAAAGGCATGACACTTGGGATAGACGGAAAGGGCCTTGTGACCAACACGAAGGCAACAGTACTTCTGGCCTCTGGTGGTGTCTATACAGAAGCTTCTCCCATTGCCCATCGGGATATTGCGCCACAATACCTGCGTGTGCTTCTCGAAGCGATTGGTATCACCGACGTGACGATCGTTGCTGGTGGCGGAGCGAAGGCCGTCGACATGGGCGAAGTCTCGATGAAAGGCTTCGTCGATACGCTGGCCCAAGATATCCAGGCTGCGGTTGCGTGACCTATCAGGCGCCAGTATAGCGGGAGAAGGTCGGGAGGGTCGTGCATTTGGCTTGCTGACCAATATCCTCCTTATGCCGATCTGCGGCGTTATCACGACCATCTCCGGGGCGTGATGCTGCGATTTGGTCTGCCATTCTGGTCCCATCCATACGAGAAATCGCATGGCTGAATGCCGTTACCGTATCCGCCTATTGGGCAGTGTCGCTCTTGATCCTTGGGCTTTTGGCGCCTTATATCGGCCGCGTATTGAAACACCAAGTTCCCGACCAGGATCCGCCGCTGCGTGTGTATGGTCAAGAAAGGCAGCTGGGAGAGCCGATAACACGCTTTCTTGCCAGCCTGTTTTTATTGTTCCTGTAAGGTGCCGCATGTTGCCTTACCGCCGATCCCTTTTAACGGCGACCTCTGTCGCCGGTTCTCTCGTGGACGTGGAAACCCAAGCTAACAGAGGTGGAGCGGCTTTACGCACTAGTAGCGGCGCAAGTCGGTGAGGAAATAGTGGCGATGGCTCCGCGTCGGCTGTGGGGTGAGCGAATTCCAAATATTAAATTAGTGTCGAAAACCTTAATGGCTTTGCTAACCGACATTGTCATTTTCAGCGGGTATATGATTGGATCAGATACGAGGGTCAGTGAGACGGTGAATCAAGGCGGGTTCTGGCGGGCGTACGATATCTTGATCTTCGATTGTGATCACTGCTGATCCGGACCTTCCGACATGCACACAAAGTCCATTCGGGTAGCTCACGTCATTTATGGACAGGGTTTCAGAAAAGTTGCAGGCGCCGTCCTAGACTCGACAAGTAGGCTCTGCCGCAAGCGTGCGCTGTTTTCCTCGTAATCCTATTGCGATTACGGATCGTTCCGTGAAATTCCGCTGCTGAGCCGCGCGAAGCCCCTTCTTCGCATCTTGTGCCAAGATCACCATAGATACGAACTCCTGCGACAATAAGCTGTACGCTCGGAACGGTCGCAGTCGAGGCTTTGAAATATACTTTCACCAGCCACTTGCGTGCGGCGCGACCAATCTCTCAAAGATTTATCTCGTTTGAAAGCTGGGTCAGTGGGAAATCTGATCTGGTTGGGTGTTCTGGTCACCGACCGCTACGGCGATTTTGCGCGTTAGAGCGCCTAGCTTAGGGAGCGAACCGATGACCATAGAGATAAACAACCGGCCCTACGATTTGCCGGATGATGCCCGCATTTCGCTTCTTGATTTCATGCGAGAACGTCTTGAATTTTTTGGCAGTAAGAAAGGCTGCAACCAAGGCGCATGCGGAGCGTGCACAGTGTTGGTTGATGGAGAACGTATTCTTTCGTGTCTCGCGCTTGCCGCCCAATATGATGGCCGCTCGGTCACTACGATTGAAGGTGTAGCGAACGGTGATGAGCTGCATCCACTGCAGGCTCTGTTTGTAGAGCATGAGGGCATGCAATGCGGCTACTGCACCCCAGGCCAGATTATGAGCGGGATCGCTCTTAAGTCCGAGCTTGAGCGCGGCGCTCCAAGCAATGTTTCCTCGGACCTGACTGTCGCTCCGCGTCTGAGCCGCGATGAAATCAAAGAGCGATTGAGTGGTAATTTGTGCCGATGTGGGGCTCACAACGGAATTATCGACGCTGTGGCGGCCTATGTCGGGGGTGAAGAGCAATGAACCCTTTGACCTACGAAAAAGCAACGTCCTCCACTGACGCTCTCGAAAGACATGATGGTGACGCCGCCAAGTTTCTGGGAGCTGGAACCAACTTAGTGGATTTGATGCGTGAAGGAATTGCGACCCCGACACGTTTGATTGACGTTACGGGATTGGCGCAGAGCATCGAAGAGCAATCTGACGGTGGTCTTCGGATTGGTGCAGGCGTCAGCAACACGGCCGTCGCCGAAGACGCAACGGTCCGCGCCCAATATCCAGCATTGTCGCGCGCTATCCTTGCAGGAGCATCAGCACAAATCCGAAATATGGCGACCGTTGGCGGGAACATTCTGCAGCGGACACGCTGCTCGTACTTTTACGATGTGGCTGGATCACGGTGTAACAAGCGTTCTCCCGGCGAGGGCTGTGATGCTATCGGCGGTTTCAACCGTGCCCACGGCATACTCGGCGTGTCAGACAGCTGCATTGCAACACATCCATCGGATATGGCAGTCGCTCTTTCGCTCTATGACGCAGTGATCAATGTCGAGAGTGACGAGGGGACCCGAAGCATTCCGATAAACGACTTCTACGTTCTTCCCGAAGATACGCCTGACATCGAAAATCAGCTTAATCCGGGTGAGCTGATCGTATCAGTCGATCTGCCTGCACCGTCTGCAAACAGACGTGCAACCTATCGCAAAGTGCGAGATCGCGCGAGCTACGCTTTCGCACTTGTCTCTGTCGCAGGCAGCCTGATCATCAAAGATGGCTTGGTTGTAGACGCGGGTATTTCACTCGGCGGCGTCGCACCTAAGCCTTGGCGCGCAATAGAAGCGGAAGCGGCGATTGTTGGGTCCCCACCAACAGAGGAGACCTTCCGAAATGCGGCTCAAATCGCATTGGCAGACGCGACAACTCAACCCGGAAATGTCTTCAAAACTGAATTGGCGCAACGTGTGATTGTCGCCGTGCTGCAAGACCTCGCAGGAGACGCACAATGACAAATATCAAACCCAACTCATCGTCACATAAGTCGGATCCCAATAGACGTCAGGTCCTGGCTGGTTCAGCGGCGGTCGCTGCTATTGGCGCGTTTGGCCTGCCTGTTGGTGCACAAACAACCGCTGCACCTGCTGCTTCGGGCGCTTTTGCCAGCTTGGGCGTTCCTCATGTTCGGCGAGACGGAGCGGAGAAAGCGCGCGGCGGCGCCAAATTTGCTGCTGAATATAGCTATCCTGGAATGGTCTACGGCGCGCTCGTCTACTCGACCATTGCGCGGGGTACGATTACGTCTCTGGAAACAGCTGAGGCAGAGGCAGCCCCTGGTGTTGTTCTTGTGATGACCCATGAAAACGCGCCACGGCTTGAACGACCTGAACCCTTCTATTCGTCTCCAACTGGAATGGCGGGCAGCTCGACACCTGTGATGCAGGACGCTGAGGTGCTTTGGAACGGGCAACCTGTCGCAGTCGTTTTGGCGTCGACCCAGGAAGAAGCCGACCACGCAGCCACCTTGATCAATGTTGCTTATGAAGAGGCTGATGCTGTCACGAGTTTTGATGTCGCAGCAGAAAGCGCGCAGACAAGTTTCTACGCGGGCCGCGATCTGCTCATTGAGGAAGGTGATGCAGAAGCCGCGCTAGCCGATGCGGAAGTGTCTGTCGATTTGTCGTTCAACACACCGGCCCACAACCACAACCAGATTGAACCGCACGCCGTCACTGTTTTGTGGAAAGACGGCATCCTTCGCATGCATGATTGCTCGCAAGGGGTTGATCTATCCGCAATTACGATTGCGAAAGTGTTCGGCATTTCCTCTGCAGAAGTGCATTTGTCCGCTGAATACGTTGGCGGAGGCTTCGGAGGCAAGACGGTATGGCAATACCACATCCTCGCTGCTGCTGCATCACAATTGGCCGACAGACCTGTTCGCATGTCACTGACCCGAGAGGGCGTGTTTCGCATATGTGGTGCGCGCGCGCCAACACGGCAGCGTGTGGCGTTGGGCTCTGACCGCAAAGGCCGTTTGACGTCGCTGATCCACACCGGAACGACGATGAAAATTGAAAACAACTCGATGACTGAGCCGTTTTTCGAGCAGAGCGAACACATGTATCGCGCTGACAACATGCACCTTGAGATCCGGGCAGGCACGATGGATATGCTTGCGAATACGTTTATGCGAGCACCGGGGGCAGCAACTGGGACATTTACGCTCGAAGTTGCCTTGGACGAACTTGCCGAACGCCTTGCGATCGATCCCATTGAACTGCGGGTCCGAAATGAGCCTGATGTCAATCCAACGACGGGCCGGGAGCACTCGCAGCGTGCATCGGTCGATGCATATCGTGAAGGTGCGCGTCGGTTTGGCTGGGTTCCACGTTCGGGACAGCGCCAGGGCTACCGTGAAGGTGAATGGCAGGTCGGGACCGGTATGGCAGCAGCATATTATCCCTATAAGCGGTTTCCTGGCGGTGCCGCACGCATCACGTTGGACCGCGAAGGTGGTGCATTGATCGAAACCGCTGCGGCTGACATGGGCATGGGGACGACAACTGCAACAGCAGCTGTTGCCTCAGAGCGGCTTGGCATTCCCTACGATGCAATCGAAGTCAGGCACGGCGACAACACGCTACCTGGTGCATTGATTGCAGCGGCCTCCCAGCAAACCGCGGCAATCGGAGCCTCACTGACAGCGGCGCATGAGGTTTTGCTTGCCGAGCTTGCGAGCCTAGTTCCAGCGACATCACCGTTGCATGGCCTTCCGGCTGCTGAACTTGGAACCGCTGAGGGCGCACTTTATTCGCTAGCTGATCCTCACCAACGGATCCCACTGATTGACCTTGTGGCATGGTCGGAAAGCGGCACTGTATCTGCGGAAGGGCAGGGCGGGCCGATCTCGGAATGGACGCAGGACTGGTCGATGCATTCGACCGGGGCTGTATTCACTGAAGTGCGCGTGAACTCAGTCACCGGCGAAATACGCGTACCTCATATCACAGCCATCTATGATTGCGGAAAAATCCTGAACTCGAAATTGGCTGAAAGTCAGTTTCGAGGCGGAATAATCATGGCGCTCGGGATGACATTGATGGAAGGCGCCAGTTTTGACGAGCGGAACGGACGCGTGATGAACCCAAGCTTCGGGTCCTATTACATGCCGACTCACCTTGACGTCCCACATATTGACGTGGGCTGGACTGACATTCCTGATCCGCAAGCACCTACGGGTGCGCGCGGAATTGGCGAGATTGGAATGAGTGGCCCAGCAGCAGCGATCTCAAATGCCATTTACGACGCAACCGGCAAGCGCGCGCGCGACCTCCCAATCCGTTTGGATGCGCTAATGTGAGACGATCAAAGCGCGCCGCGAGTTTTTTGCAAATTGTCGCGGCGCGTGTCCCATGGTCCTCTTGAAGGCAACACCAAATGCGCTTTCAGAGGTGTAGCCAACATCGGAAGCAATCGTCGCCACGGGCATCTGTGAGTTCATCAACCTATCTGCAGCAATCAACATGCGCCATTCAGTGAGATATTCGATTGGCGTTTGGTCGGTCACCTCACGAAATCGAACCGCAAACGACGTTCGTGAGCTTGCAGTCAGCTTCGCAAGTGCCTCTACGCTCCAAGCTTTAGCTGGATCATCGTGCATCGCTGCGATCGCGGGTGCGATACGTTTGTCTGCCAAGGCGGCGAGCCAGCCTTTGCCAACAGGCGAATTTGTGGCGAGATGATCGCGCAGGACTTGAAGCAACAAGACGTGGGAAAGATGTGTGACCGTTAATGGACTTCCCGGTCGAGGCAAACGCAGCTCATCCGCAATTCGACTAAGTGTCCAACGAATGGTCTCTTGCTCGGGACCAGGACTAATCACGATTAAAGGCGGCAAATTGCGCATGAGTGTTCGCGCAGGCAATCCGTCAAGGAGGAACCTTGCGCCGGTCATGAAAAAATCGCCACCACATCCGTAGGTCGCCGTCCCGCCATGACGTACCGGTTCGTAGAGAATTTGCGCATCGATCCCTGTTTGTGAGGGTTTCGATGACAGGACAAAGGGCCGACCCCGTGGCAGAATTGCGCAATGGCCAGCCGGAAGATGAACGGGGTCAGAATCCTGAACGGTTATCCAGCATTCTCCTTTGAGGATGGCATTACATTTCAGACCCTCATGCGCCTCAAATCGAATTGACCAGTCACCGCCCGCGTTAAAACCGGCAGCGACACAATCATGTGGATGCAATAAAGAGACAATATTGGATAAAGGATCTATAGATCACCTATTTTGAACGATGGCGAGATATTTGCGAACTTCCGAGTACATTAAGTTCAAATTATCGCTCACATCTCATCGGATATCAACACGGAGGATCGCGCTGCGATCCATAAACCAGCACCTATCGATAGCTGCAAATTGCCAGCCTGGAGGGGCTATCTGCATTGGGGTGCTGGGTTTTCGGCAGTTGGCCTCGCGCAACTCAAAAGAGTGAACCAGAATGAACAGTTCTAAATCTACACCCAAAGTGATGATCACAGGCGCAACGGGACAGCTTGGTGGTCTGGCGATTTCGGCCTTGCTGAAAAGGATGGCTCCAATTCAGATTGCCGCGCTTGTGCGACAAAAAAAAGAGGCCGATGCCCGTGTGTCGAAACTCGATCAACTAGGGATCGAAACGAGAGAAGCAGATTACGAAGATCCCGCGTCACTGAGGCAGGCGATGTCGGGCATCGAACGTCTGCTATTTGTCTCTTCCAATTCGTTTGAACCGCGCCGGACAAAACACCAGAAGGTGATTGATGTCGCACAGGCGTCCGGTGTGAAGTTCATTGCATATACCAGCATCCTAATTGCTCAGGAAACTCCGCTGGTTTTGGCGACCGATCACCGGGAGACAGAGGACATGTTGACGGCTTCCAGCATAGATCATGTGGTGCTTCGCAGTGGGTGGTATCTGGAAAATCATCTCAACGGAGCCCAACAAGCCGTGAAGGATGGTTTCATTGCAGGTGCTGCAGCCGATGGTCGTTTCTCTTCGGCTGGTTGCGCGGATTATGCAGCGGCAGCCGCTGTTGTAGTCCATCCAGATTTCGTCTCGACACGACAGTTTCTTGAGTTGGCTGGCGATGTTCCATATTCGCTTTATGATTTTGCTGCGGCTTTAAGCGAGCAGTTTGATACGGATATTCGATACCGATTTGTGTGCTGCCGATGGGGCGCTGGAGGACGCGAGCGGCACACTGCAGGCTCCTATTGGCCGTCCGACACTTTCCCTGGCCGATGCACTATCAGCCAGCTCTTGACCCTTAGAGCTCTGTAAATACCCTAAATCTAACTCAGGAGAATGCAAAATGACAAAAATCACACCAAACCGCCGCACCATCTTGTCAGGCGCGGCAGCAACCTTTCTCACAGGAATTTCTGGGCTGGTCAAACCAGCACGAGCACACGGTCTCGCGCTGACCCGGACAATGCGTGGTGTGTAATCTAGACTATTCATGCAAGCATGGTTAACATCAGTTAAGCTAATTAAATCTCACTGAATTTCGGAAGCCTTTCGTCGCGGCTGTATGTCGGATTTGCGACGAAGGAGAGCGCTATGCTTAAGCAATACCTTTTCGTAACAGCTTCGGCGGTGATGCTTTTGTTCGCGACGACTTTTTTCTCGCAAAGCACACCGCGTCATTGTTCAGACATACTGGACGCGCCCCCATTTCTTAAAATTCTTGATCGCAATGAAGGACCGGGCTTCGGCGAAATCTCGTCGGATCGCCTTGGAAAGCTACTTCTGGGTGCCGAATGCGACGAAGGAAGTCTTGTCGCGTTTTTCACTAGATTTGGATGGGAATTTTCTGGGCAAAGTGAGATTTCAGGTGAGAGCTGACCGCCTGATGCCCGATTTCAACATGACAGATATTTCGGCTTTTGTCGGCCAAGATTTTGGCCGTGGCGATTGATCTTCCGCCGCTGCGGAGCTGCAGCAGAGACGTATATGTACGAAAATCGGATTACGCACGTGCATGCAGGGCTACGCTTGTAAGGGGGGCAAATGCCGATCTACATCGAGTCAAAGGGGGTCGGTTTTGATTCGAACCCATTTGCGGGCCATGCCAGGTTGCCGGAAAACGAAAAACCTGGCCAGACTTCTTCATTGGGCGTATGCGCGCGACCGGTCCACGCTTGGGATCTGTCATTTTCCTGCCGCGTTGATCGCCTCGGACAATGCAAAGCCGTTCATCTATGACAGCTACGAAATTGCGGCCTTCCCTGATCCGGTCGACAAGCAAACGCCAATCATCGGGTATATGCCTGGTCACATGCCATGGAAGTTTGGCGAGAAGCTTGGTGCCTTTGGTGTGACAATCGTGAATACGAAGGCCGACGCCTCCTGTCATGTTGACCGCCGTCTTATCTCGCGCGCGAGCCGAAAGGCGGCGAATGATTTCGGAGGGCTGGCGGCGGAAGCCTTGCTGCACGCCGTGCGCTAGATCGGAGCGCTGCGGACGACTGGTTTTGAGGTCGTCAGAACCTGGCATCGCCCGTCGTTCTCCTTACCGGAGGCGACACAAACATCACCGCGATGATGCGCATGATAGACACCACTCGCGTCGCGTGGTGGGCAGGTTGTACTTAACCAATATGCAGGGACATTTACCGTTGTGCAGTAATGCGAACACGGCAAGCCATTGAGAAAATTGAATTAAAAAAAGTTGCACTCTGCGATGCAAAAACGCAGCATTGATGCATGAATGAATCATCTCTGACTTCTCAGACAACAATCGTTAGCGAGCGAGATGTCCTCGCTGGCATTCTCGCAGCCTCGACCGATGCATGCTGGTGCATGGAATTTGATGAACCTGTCGATCTCACTGTGAATGACGGTGAGGTCGTTCGACAGATTTTTGAGAACGGTCCTCGCTGGCGTTTTTGCAATGATGCAATGGCCCAGCTCTACCTGCTTGGCCCAGATGAAGATCTGAACGCGCGTCCCGTTTCCGAGATTTTTCCGCGCAATGCGCAGAACGAAAAATTTATCCAGAACTTGCTGTCGAACGGGTTCGAGGTCAACGGAGCTCCCGCTCTGGATCGGCGCTACGATGGTGTCGAAATACACGTGGAGAACGACGTTCGTGCACATATCAATGGTGGGCAGCTTATCCGCATGTTTGGCATCGTCCGTGATGTCGGCAAGCACTATCGCCGCGAGGCCGATCTATCTGCACAGTTGAGCACGGCGACACATCTGATCGAAATTTTGCCCGACCCGGTCATCGGGATCGACGCAAGCGGGGCGATCCTGGTCTCCAGCGCCGCCGCCGACCGCCTGCTTGACCGACCTGCCGGTGCATTGGTTGGCGAGATTGTGGGTCAGGTAATTGATGCCGCATGGGGCATGTCCGCGAAGTCTCTTGTGCTGGCCTTGCAGGACGGCATCGTTGGATCGTCAGGACAGGTCGTCGTGGACTCGATGCGCATCGAATGGACGATCGAACGGCGTATCCCTACAGCTGATCGCGATCTGGCAGGCGTTCTCGTGCTCAGAACCGGAGTGGCATATGACTGAGCCTGCGATTGAGACAGTTTCGCAACTGGAGGACGGCGTGTTGCTGCTCGACAGCGAGGGTACCGTTTTGGTCGCTAACCAGGCTGCTGAGCGGATGCTGAACATCGGTGTCGGATCAAATATTAAAAATCATACCGGTTTTGACGGAAGGTTGCCCGACATCGTTGCACACGGCCAGCGTGCCGATTTTTCTCTGAAGCAGCCACGTGGTCGGGACCTGATGGCGTCCCTGCGTCGAGGCAGTGCTGGTCAGCTTCACCTTCATATCCGGGATTTGGATATGTTGGACCACCTCCGCGACAGGGCTCTGGGGTCCGTCAGGACAGTGGCCCCTGGTCATTTATCGACAAACCGGACGCGTCCCGACTTTGCATTGCAACGGCGGCTGTCGCCCGCCCTTCACAGGGTCCTGTCGCGTGGGGAACGCGCGGTCCAGCAGGGTGCCCGCGTTCTCGTCACTGGGGAGTCCGGCGTCGGCAAGTCAGAGATCGCATTCTTCCTGCATAACACTGTCGCCGATGGTCGCGATCCTTTCGTGACTTGCAATTGCGCCATGTCATCTGGTGAGGATCTGACGGCGGCGCTTTTTGGCAAAGATGGAAATCCAGGATTGGCTGCAGCGGCTGCCGGAGGCACGCTCTTCCTTGATGAGATTGCTGAGCTGCCTCGATCTGTTCAGGTGCAGCTGCTTGGCTACCTCGAAGACGGCCGACAGCCATGGCCAACAGAAGGGACCGCCACTTTGGCGCCCGTCCGGGTCATCGGGGCAACGGGCGCGAACTTGCTGCAACTGGTGCAAGAGGGCAAGTTCCGCGCTGATCTGTATTACCGCCTCTCCGTGGTGGAGCTTTCGGTTCCCGCGTTACGGCGGATGCCAGAATTGATCGGCCACCTGACAGATCGTTTCCTGCAAACCGCCAACATGCGGCGGTCCACACCTGCCGTGTTACCCCAACGCTTTCGGGATCTGTTGCTGGACTATTCATTCCCCGGCAACATCCGGGAATTGGTCAACATCATCCAAAAGGCCACCATTTTCATCGAAGACGCCGAGGACATGGAGGAGCTGATTGCCGATCTGATACGCCCGCACCCGTCCCTCGGCGACCAGGATCTGCCAGATGCTGCGACCCTTGATCTGAAGACAGAAGTGCGGCGGTTCGAAAGGGCCATGATCGACAAGGCCATCCGCATTCACGGATCAAAACGCCAAGCTGCCAAAGCCCTTGGCGTCGATATCGGAACAATCGTTCGCAAGACGGCCTGAAGGTCGCAACCAACACTAACGGGAGAGAAAATATGAAACTTTTTGACAAACTTGCTGGCACGACCGCCTGCGCGGCGCTTATGTTCTCCGCGCTTCCATCTTTCGCGGAAGGGGAGCTGAACATTCTGACTTGGGAAGGCTATGCCGACCCGTCGTTTATTGAACCGTTCGAGGCAGCGACAGGCTGTTCGGTTTCTGCAACCTATGTTGGGTCCAACGACGATTTCGCGCCAAAGCTAGCGGCAGGTGGCGGTGTTTTTGACCTTGTCTCACCTTCGATCGATTCAACCGCACCGCTGATCGCGGCGGGCTTCGTACAACCGATCGACACGGCCCGGATCGACGAATGGAACAGCATCTATGAGAAGTTTCGGACGTCTGACGGGATCAACCAGGACGGCGAAGTCTACGGTGTGCCCTACGCCTGGGGTGCGATTGCCTTCATGTACCGCGCGGACAAGTTCGATACGCCGCCCACAACACTTGATGCCTTGTGGGATCCGGCACTGGAAGGACGGATCAGCCTGTGGGACGACAAGTCTGCCCTCTACGTGGCCGCGCGGGCCAATGGCGACATGGACATCTACAATCTGACGGATGAGCAGATCGCCTCGGCTCAGGAGAAGCTGATCGCGCAGCGCCCTCTGGTGCGCAAATACTGGTCTTCTGCCGGCGAACTGGTTGATCTCTACAAATCCGGTGAGGTCTGGATTTCCAACACATGGGCTGGCTACCAATCCGCCCTGCTGGCCGAAGAAGGTATCGAGGTTGTCGAGTTCATCCCCGAGGAAAATGCCGAAGGCTGGATGGACAGTTTCATGATCGTGTCCGGCACACCGAACGAGGAATGCGCCTATCAGTTCCTGAACATGGCCGTCTCCGAAGTTGGACAGTGCGGTGTTGCGAACGTGAACGGCTATTCGGTTGCCAATCCCGAAGCCGCACGTCGGTGCATGAGCGAAGAGCAATTTGCCGCCCTGCATCAGGATGATCCCGAATATCTGGACAGTCTGTTGCTGTGGGAGAACCTCGGTGATCGTCTCGGCGATTACACCAACGCGTGGAATGCGGTGAAAGCACAGTAAGTCAACGGGCGGGAGCGGCATTCGCACTTGCCAACCCCACTGCCGACAGGAAACGACCATGACTGAGATCGTTGCTCTCAAGAATATCTCCAAGCATTTCGGCACTGTGATCGGTGTCGATAACGTGTCACTCACCGTGGAACAGGGGGAATTCGTGACGCTGCTTGGGCCTTCTGGGTGTGGCAAGTCAACACTGTTGCGGATGATCGGCGGTTTCGAGGAACCCACTCAGGGCGGCGTTGTCATCAGCGGTAAGGATGTGACTCATTTGCCGCCAAACAAGCGACCGGTAAATATCGTCTTTCAGGACTACGCGCTGTTTCCTCATATGAGCGTTGGCAAAAACGTCGGCTACGGTCTACGTGTCGGCGGCATGCGCCGCACGGAGGTCGCTGAACGCGCCAGCGACGCATTGGAACTGGTGGGCCTTGCCGACCGTTTCGATGCCAAACCGCACGAGCTGTCCGGTGGTCAGCGACAACGCGTTGCCTTGGCTCGCGCAGTTGTGCGGCAGCCCAAGGTCCTGTTGCTGGATGAGCCGTTGAGCGCTCTTGATGCCAATCTGCGCGAAGCGATGCAGGTCGAGCTGAAACGGCTGCAGCGCAAGGTCGGCCTGACATTCATCATGGTCACACATGATCAGACCGAAGCCTTGGCGCTGTCGGATCGTGTGATTGTCATGCGCGAGGGCCGGGTAATGCAGGACGGCACGCCCGATGTGCTTTATGACCGTCCATCCAGCTCTTATGTTGCCGGGTTTATCGGGACGACCAACCTGTTTCAGGGTCAGGTCCGTGGCGAAACGCTGCACGCGCTTGGTCATCAATTGCTGGTACCAAAAGGTCTCGCACCCGACGGCTCGATGCTAACTTTCGGCTTCCGGCCTGAAAAGGCCGAGATATTGCCGCTTGACGCTGCCGCAAAAGGCACTCTGCCTGCGACAGTCACCGACATTCTATATCACGGGAATTCAGCGCGTATCGTTGTAGATGTCTCGGGCGTGTCGTTGTCGATAGATCAGACTATCGCGGGGGCACGGCACGGATCAGGGCTGCCCGAGATTGGCGACCGGGTTCAGATCGCCATTTCGCCAGACCGGATCATGGTACTTGCCGATGAGGTGGCGGCGTGACAGCCGGAGTAGTCAAACGCGCCCGTCTGCGACAGTTTCTGGTTCTGTCTCCACCATTGCTGTGGACCGTGCTGTTCATGTTCGTCCCCTATGCGATCCTTGTGGTCTATTCGTTCTGGCGCGCGCAATTTCCACTGGCCGTTCCTGATTTTCAATTCGGCAACTACATTGAGATATTTACCGACCCGCAATACTTGAACGTTCTGTTGCGCACCGCAAAAATTGCGGGTCTCGTCTCGCTCTTGTCTCTGCTCCTGGCGTTCCCGTATGCCTATTTTCTGGTGTTCAAGGTGCGTAAGCCGGGTCTGCGGCTGACACTTTATATGGCCGTCGTTGCACCCCTTTGGGTCAGCTACCTGCTGCGCGCCTATACTTGGAAAACCATCCTCGGCACCGAAGGACTTTTGAATTCGTTCCTGATGTCCACCGGCATCCTGTCTGAGCCGTCATCCGTCTTTCTCTACAATCAAACCGCGATGATCATCACCCTGACATACGTCTTCATACCGTTCATGGTGATGCCGATCTATGCGGCCCTCGAAAAAATCCCACCAAGCCTGATCGAGGCCTCGGGCGATCTGGGTGAGGGCGCGCTGGCGACCTTGGCCAAGATCACTATTCCTCTTGCAATGCCCGGCATCGTTGCTGGGTTCACCATGACGTTCTGCCTATCCTTTGGCGACTTTATCTCGCCCATTCTGGTAGGTGGCCCGGATGGCCTGATGATTGCGAATGTCATCGCTGCACAGTTCGGCGCGGCGCTCAACTGGCCGCTGGGATCGGCGCTCGCGCTTGTGATGTTGGTCATCGTTTTGGGGATTATCACGGCGTCGGACCGATTTGAGCGACTGGGACAGGCGCGGCTATCATGACCTTGCTGGAAACAACATCTGCCGCCGTGATATCCACGCAAAGCGTATCCCGCAAACCCCGCCGCTGGGGCACGCGCTTGGGCTGGAGTGTGACCATCGGTGCCATACTTGCCTTTCTTTACGTGCCGATCGCCGTGCTGGTTCTGTTCAGCTTTAACACGTCCAGATCGCTGAGCTGGCCGATGGAGGGTCTGACCCTCGACTGGTATCGCAAACTGGCCGGGAACGAGCAGCTGATCGAGGCGGTGGGTAATTCATTCTACGTCGCGACCTGTTCCACCATCCTGACCCTAGTGATCGGCGTACCTGCTGCGCTGGCGCTGGATCGACTGTCGTTTTCCGGCAAGGGCGCGTTCCGCAAGCTGGTTTTGCTGCCGATAGCACTTCCCGGGATCATCACCGGCATCTCCATGTTGATCCTTTTCCGGATGGTCGGTTTCACACTGTCACTTGAAACAGTAATTATCGGGCATGCGACAGCGCTGTTAGCGGTGGTCGTCACGCAGGTCTATGCGCGGCTGCAACGTCTGCCCCGCAGTTACGAGGAAGCTTCGGCGGATCTCGGTGCCAGCGGCTTGCAGACCTTCTTTTTCGTGACGTTGCCAAACATCCGCAGTGCGGTGATCGGTGCAGGGCTTTTGTCTTTCACCCTAAGCTTTGATGAAATCCCGGTGACATTTTTCCTCACGGGCCGCGATAACACGCTGCCGATGTACATCTGGTCCACCATGCGACGCGGCCTGACCCCTGAAATCAACGCGGTCGGCGCGCTGATCGTCGCCTTTTCGGCGGTGCTGATCGTGCTGTCCGTCATTTTGATGAGAGACAAACCCGGCGCCCGATGACGCGCCGCAACAAGGAGAGATGATATGAACATGCAAGCGAAACTGGATGCCGGAATAACCCGCGCTGCTTTGATTGATGGCGCATGGGTTGACGGCCAAGGCGGCACTTTCGATGTACGCAACCCGCACAACGGCGAAGTTCTTCATCAGGTGGGCGCATGCACTGCATCGGATGTGGATGCCGCCGTTGCGTCTGCGCATGCGGCCCAGCCTGGATGGGCCGCCCTATCCGTGATCGAACGTGCGCAGATCATGCGCCGTATCCATACGCTTTTTCTGGAACGCGCGGAACCGATTGCACAGATGATCACCGCCGAGATTGGCAAGACCATCACCGACAGCCGCGAGGAAGTCTTTGAGTATTCCGCCCCAAGCTGGGGCAAGGCGGCAGAGGAGATCCTGCGTCATCGCGGCCTTTCCTTCCCATCGACGCAGGAGCGGACGACGAACAAGCGACTGGTGATGAACCACCGCCCTCTCGGTGTTGTGGCCTGCATCACACCCTACAACTTTCCGACGGATATCTCGTCGATCGCGCTCGCGCATATCGCGGCGGCGGGCAACTGCGTGATCTGGAAACCATCCGAATATGCCGCTGTCAGCTGTGCGATGCTGGCAGACATCTTTAAGGAGGCGGGCCTTCCCGACGGGGTCATTAATGTTGTTCAAGGCAAGGGAGACGCAGGAGCCGCATTGGTCGATCACAAGGATGTCGATGGTGTCTTCTTCACCGGCTCGACCGCGACCGGTCGGAAGATCGCCGAGAAATGTGCCTTGCGCCCGCATCTGCTTGAACTCGGTGGTGACGGGCCGTTCATCATCCTCGAAGACGCCGACATCGACGCCGCTGTCGACGGCGCGATGAACGGATGTTTCTACTACACAGGGCAGGTCTGCACCTCTGCCGAGCGGCTGCTGGTGCATGAGTCTGTTTATGACGAGTTCGTCCAGAAATTCACCGCCAAGGCCCACGCGCTGAAGATCGGAAACCCGGCCGAGGAAGATGTCGAAATGGGACCGTTGTGCAATGCGGACACCCTCAAGCGCGTGAAGGCGCATGTGGAGGACGCCCGCGCCAAAGGGGCGAATATCGAACAGATCGGTAAGGAGGAAGGGCTTTATTTCCCGGCCACGATCCTGACGGATGTCACGACCGACATGGATATCATGCGCGAGGAAACGTTCGGCCCGGTCGCACCGATCTACAAGATCAAGGACGCGCAGGAGGCCATCGACATCGCCCATATCTCAGGGCTGGGGCTGATCGCATCGCTGTGGACCCGCGATCTTGCGACCGCTTGGCGTGTTGGTGAAGCGCTGCCGCACGGATCCGTAAACGTCAACGAGACATCGAATTACTGGGACCAATTGGCACCCTTTGGCGGCACCGGGCAATCGGGTGTGGGACGCGAACTCAGCCAGTGGTTCCTTGAAACCTTCACCGAACGCAAGCTTCTCGTTTTCGATCTGGGGGGCGACGTGAAATACAACCGCCGCGCCGAGGGCGGCTGGTAAATTGAACTGGGTCTGGCTCGCCTTCGCCATCGCCGCCGAGGTCATCGCGACCTCGGCGCTCAAGGCGTCGGACGGACTTATCCGTATGCCTTATGTGCTGGCCGCAATCTGCTGTGTCGCATTGTCCTTCGGGCTTTTGGGTCTGGCGCTGCGAACGGTCCCCATGGGGGTTGCCTACGCGATATGGGCGGGTGCGGGTATCGCTTCCATCACTGCGATCGGCGCGTTTGGATTTGGGCAATGGCCCGGACCCTGGACCTATCTTGGGATTGGTTTTGTGCTGGCCGGGGTCGTCGTCCTCTACACGCTCGCTGATACGCAGAACTGAAAACGGAGCATCGATATGTCAAATAAATCTTTGAAAATGCGCCGCGAGGAGGCAGTCTCGCGCGGTGTCGGGACGCGGGATATCTACGCTGTCCGTGCGCAGAATGCAGAATTGTGGGATGCGGACGGGCAACGCTTCATCGACTTTGCGGGTGGCATTGCCGTCACAAATGCGGGGCACAGACATCCGCGTTTGGTCAAAGCCGTCAAAGACCAGCTCGATGCCTTTACCCATACCTGTTTCCATGTAGCTCCCTACGAGAGCTATATCCGCCTGGCCGAACGCCTGAACGCATCAACACCCGGTGATTTTGCAAAGAAGACCATGCTCGCCACCACGGGGGCCGAAGCGGTGGAGAACGCCATCAAAATGGCGCGTGCCTTCACGGGGCGTTCAGGTGTTATCGCGTTTTCGGGCGCTTTTCACGGGCGCACCCTGTTGGGCATGGCGCTCACTGGAAAAACCGCCGGGTATAAGCACGGATTTGGCGCGATGCCACCCGAGGTCTTCCACGCGCCGTTTCCAAACGCCTTTCACGGCGTCTCAGTCGCGCAATCGCTCGACGCGCTTGAGATGCTGTTCCGTGCGTCCATCGATCCCGCGCGGGTGGCCGCGATCATCGTGGAGCCGGTGCAGGGGGAGGGGGGATTCAACATTGCGCCGCCCGAATTCCTCAAGGCGCTGCGGGCACTCTGTGATACACACGGCATCGTCCTGATCGCGGACGAGGTGCAGGCCGGTATGGCACGCACGGGCCGCCTTTTTGCATTTGAGCATGCGGGTGTCGCTGCCGATCTGGTCACGATGGCTAAGGGGCTTGCTGGCGGCTTCCCGCTATCCGCTGTCACTGGCCGCGCAGAGATCGTCGATGCGCCCAATCCTGGTGGCATTGGCGGGACATATGCCGGCAACCCGCTAGCCGTCGCCGCTGCGAATGCGATGCTGGACATCATCGCTGACGAAGACCTCTGCACACGCGCAACAGAGATCGGGGCGCGTCTGACAGGCGGGCTTCATGATATCGCGTCGCGCGTGGCGGAAATCGGGGACGTGCGCGGACTTGGCGCAATGGTTGCGTTCGAGCTGGGCGACAAGGATCAGCCCGACACCACGCTCACCATGCGGATTGTCGCCGACGCCGAAGCGCTTGGTTTGATCATTCTACCCTGCGGAACCCGCGGCAACGTGGTACGGCTCTTGCCGCCATTGACGACGCCGATGGCGCAGGTGGACGAGGCGATAGAGATATTGCGCAGTGCCATTGACACGGCGACTGGCAACGGTCTGGCGGATCGTGTCGCATAAGTGAAACAAGACGTGTGCTTTCAGGATTGAACGCCCCAGCTGCCGTTGCATGCGATCTTATCGTGCCTGCGCAGCGGCTTGCAGCCAGGCTTCAAAAGCATCCATGGTGGGATTTTTTGCGTGCGACGCTGGGCGGATCAAGGCATATGGTGTTGGCCCATCCAGTGTCTGAGAATTCACTCTGTGCAAGGCACCTGTGGCAATGGCCCGTTGGGTGAATATGTCCGGCAAGAGCGCCAGTCCAAGCCCGGCTTCGGCCGCCGAGATGACCATGTCAAAATGCTGCACCCTTGGACCTTGCAACCGTTCGATTGGCGCGCCACCTGCCTGTGCAAGCCAATCGTTCCAAAGCTCGGGACGTGTCGCAAGTTGGATCAGAGGAAATCGCGCCAGATCCGCAACCGACAGCGATTGACCAACCGCAACGAGGCTGGGGGCCGCGACCATGATCAACCTTTCATCAAGGAGCGGCGCAATTTGCGTGCCATTTCGCGCCATAACGGCCCGCTGGATCGCTGCGTCAAAGGGGCTGTCGTCAAAGTCCACCGGGTGAAGCGTTGAGGCCAGATCGATGGACACGTCGGGATAAGACTGGAGAAACTCCGGCAATCGTGGAATGAGCCATGTCGCGGCAAAGGTCGGCAGAACGGCAAGACGCAGCACATCCCCACCTTCGCTAAACGCCATGGCCATCCTCGCCGTCCGGTCAAGCGATGCGAGGATTTCTCGCGACTCGTGGATCATCGCGCGGCCCGCATCGGATAGATGCAAGCGTTTCCGTACCCGGTGGAACAGCTTCACGCCAAGCCTGTCCTCCAAGGTGCGGATTGCGCGGCTAACTGCACTTTGTGTCAAGTTCAGAGCTTCGGCCGCGCGAGACACAGTGCCGAGATCGCCGCAAAATACCAGTGCGCGCAGCTCTTGAACGCTAGGAGTATATCTGGAGCGATGATCCATAATATTCTTTTAACTCATCAACTCTGTATTTTCTATCGTTATCAACGCCCCGGGCTCTTTGCTAGCAGTGCATACAGAATGAGGATCCTGACATGACGCTGAAAGCTAAAGACGCCCCCGATCTCAACCGCTTCAATTATGAAGATCCGTTCCTGCTGGACGCGCAGCTGTCGGAAGAGGAACGCATGCTGCGAGACGCGGCCAAAGCCTATGCGCAGGACAAGTTGCAGACGCGCGTCATCGAGGCCTTTCGCAATGAAATGACGGACGTGGCGATTTTTCGTGAAATGGGCGAGATGGGATTGCTGGGCGTGACGATCCCCGAAGACTATGGCGGCCTTGGCGGATCTTACGTGTCCTACGGTCTTGTCGCGCGTGAAATCGAGCGGGTGGACAGTGGCTACCGCTCTATGATGTCGGTGCAAAGCTCGCTCGTAATGTATCCGATCTATGCTTATGGATCAGAAGAGCAGCGCAAAAAGTACCTTCCCAAACTCGCCAGCGGGGAATGGATCGGTTGCTTTGGCCTGACCGAGCCCGATGCCGGGAGTGACCCGGCAGGTATGAAAACCACGGCCAAAAAGACCGCCGCCGGCTACACACTTTCCGGCACCAAGATGTGGATTTCTAACAGTCCGATTGCGGATGTGTTCGTCGTCTGGGCGAAGTCAGAGGCGCATAACGGACAGATCCGCGGCTTTATTTTGGACAAGGACATGAAAGGACTCTCGGCGCCCAAAATCGACGGCAAACTTTCGTTGCGCGCCAGCATTACTGGTGAAATTGTCATGGATGGCGTCGAGGTTGGCGAAGATGCGATCTTGCCCGATGTTGAAGGCCTGAAGGGTCCGTTTGGTTGTCTGAACCGGGCGCGCTACGGGATCAGTTGGGGCGTCCTTGGCGCGGCTGAATTCTGTATGGAGGCGGCGCGTCAATACGGTCTTGATCGCAAGCAGTTCGGCAAACCCTTGGCGCAAACCCAGTTGCACCAGTTCAAACTGGCCAACATGCTGACGGAGATCAGTCTTGGATTGCAGTCAAGCCTGCGCGTCGGGCGCCTCATGGACAAGGCGCAGGCAGCACCGGAGATGATTTCCATCATCAAACGTAACAACTGTGGCAAGGCGCTGGATATCGCACGAGTGTCGCGCGACATGCACGGCGGGAACGGTATTTCAGAAGAATTCCAGATCATGCGCCACATGGTGAATCTAGAAACAGTGAACACCTATGAAGGCACGTATGATGTTCATGCGCTCATCATCGGGCGATCCATTACCGGCTTGCAGTCGTTTTTCTAAAGGCCGCCGTTTCGCCGCAACCGGGACCTACAAACGAGGCGCGGGACAAAACCGACCTTCAGTGTCATGCAGCTAATGACCGCTTTGACCGTGAGTCAAAGTCAGATCCTTGTGCCCACTTTTTCTGATATTATGGGCATCTGAATGGCACGAAGGTGCTGGCCATGCCTTCATTCATGGTCATTATGGTAAGCAGGTTTGCTAGCTCAAACTCGGCATCTCTTCGGGGGCAGACGTTTCCCGGCGTTTGACAGCCGTTTTCGATGAATGCGCGGTTGTCGGTCAGAAACTCTTCCGTCAGACCACCGCTGCCAAGATGGGCAATAGCTGCGTCAACTGCACGATCATAAAGAACGCATTTTTGTTCCGGCCATGTCAGCCCTTCGAGGTCTTGGGCTTGAACATGAATTGGTGCCGAAAGAAGCAAGATCGCCAGAATTGGCCGCATACTGGACCACCTAGTCATTGGGATACGGATCATAGCGGGGCAGCAGCAGGTTTGTGGTAGCAATGCGTGCCAGTTCGGCATGATGCTCGCTTTGGCCTTCAGCATCGCGTCGCGAGCTGTTCATGTAGACGGCCATGAACAACGGTTCTCGATCAAGGGATAGATGGCGGCAATCGTCGAGGTCCGACCGTCGCTTCCGGTACCAGTTCGGTCTGCAACCTGCCATCCTTGCGGAACACCCGCGCGCAGGCGATGCGCACCGGTGGCATTCTCCGTCATCCAGTTTTTCAGAAGCAGGCGGCTGCCCTCCAATTGAGCTGAACCTGTCAGAAAGGTCCGCATATTGCGTACCATCTGAGCAGGCGTGGTACTATCGCTGTCTGGGCTTTCCGGCGGTGTCGTCAGGTCTGGAAGATAGCGATCCACGCGCGTCACCTGGTCGCCCATCTGCCGAAGCCACAAAGTAAGGCTCTGCGGACCGCCCAGACTTTCGAGCAATAGGTTTGCGGCCGCATTGTCGCTTCGCGTCATCATGGCCGCGCAAATGGCTGAGACCGGCATCGTGTCCCCGTGCGCGTTTTCGAGAACCGGGGAGTGTGAGAGCGGCATCATATCATCAACATGGATACCACGATCCAGACGTTCTTGCCCTGCATCGACCCGATACAGAACAGCCGTTGCAATGAGGAATTTGACGGTGCTGTTCGAGGGCTGGCGATAGTCTTCACTCCAGCCACTTGCACGGTCGTTCTCGCTGTCGAGCGCATAGACGCCGATATCGCCAAGCAGTGATAACTCGATTACCTCGAAGGAGAAGTTGGGGATAAGACCGTCATCATATGTCCTGGGTTGCCATTCTCGGTAGTCGAGCCCCCGCTCTTGTCCCAATCCAGGAATTGCTACGCAGGATGCGAGACTGGCTATCAGTGTTCGACGTGAAATCAGGCTCATTGTTCAAACCCATCGGCAAGTGCATCCAAGCCGTCGATAATAGCAAGAGTCGCACGTCTGCCGGGCAGTGGATGCGGGCGACTACGAATGAGATATCTATCAACCGGCAGGCGAATTGGCTAAGCCAAATCTGCCGAAAGGGCGACATCAGAGAAGCTGGAGATCATCCGGCTGGTCGAGGAAAGCCATCTGTCGGCTCGCTTAACGCCGGCCAAGCTGGGCATCCCTCGGACGACGTTCTATCGCTGGTACAACCGATACCTGCAGCGTGGCGAGGCTGGCCTAAAGGATCGATCTCCCAAGCCAAAGCACGTCTGGAACCGCGTTCCTGACAAAGTGAAGCGCAAGGTCGTCAAACTGGTACTGCTGGAGACGGAACTGTCTCCGCGTGAACTGGCCGTCACATTTATGGACCAAGAGTGCCACTTTGTCTCGGAATCCACCGTCTATCGGACACTTAAGGCCCACGATTTGATTGCCAGCCCTGCCTACAGCATGATGAAGGCTGGACTGATGAACGGTGCGGCGCCAAATGCGACGCTCTGGTTCGTTGCCTCGGAAAAGCCCCTCCAAAGGCAACTAAGGCGGTCCCTTCGCCACAGATAGGACCGTTAACCTTGTACAGGCTTTGATGTTGCTGACCACCAGAGCGGCCCCAAGCAGAGAAAGAGGAAGAAGGCGTTGAAGCCAGCGTTCGACGGATGGCCCGAGGCGATGGACCCGAGGCTGTCGGTGACAAACCAGCAAAGGAAACTGACGACGACAGCCTTGCGAACCACTTCGGGTGCCAAGTCGTGGAGATGTGTTGCAAGCTGCCAGATCAGGACGCCCCACCCAATGAGAAAACCGCCAGCCAGCGCGGATAAAAACCGCGTAGTAGGTGCATCGAAGCTCTGGCCGCCCCAGAATGTCCATCCCAGAATATCCATCATAAGGCGCGTTGGCTCGGCAGTGGGCAGGAAGGATCCCAACAAGAATGCTGGCCCAAACCCGATCACGACAATCGCGCCGAACTTCATCCACTTTTTATGGAAGGAATGAGACCTGTAATGTGCAATATCCATTGTCTTCCTCATCTTTGATTTCGAATGAAGATGCACAACTCAGAGTTTCCGAACAATTCCCAGAGAGGGAAGAAAATCCGGTCAGCCTGCGGGACTAGCCGGTAGGTCTTTCGCTGAAAAACTCATGGTCCCGCACGAGTCTCTCAGTTTCGGGATTGGCCGGAAACATGGTCTCCACCTTGATATCTTGCGCAAGCACGCTCGTCGGAAGCGCGATTCCCGCGACGACGGTGAAAAATGCCATGCGTGCGCCCCCAATACTCATCTCGACAGGAAGCATCGGAGCGTCGACATGCTCAACGTCGAATTTCCACCAATCGTTGGGGAGATCGGATTGATCGTGAAGGCGTGACAGGACGCACGCGAGCTCTTCGTCGGATGCGCTTTCGCGATGCAGGCGTTGAATGAAATGACGCGCGAACCGTTCCCAATTCGATATGTAGGACCGAAAGCCACCCGAACTGAAGACGGCATCGAGCATGTTCGCAGTCATACCCGGTGGCTCGAACGGGATGCTCCCGGACACCAGCGACATCATCCGCTTGCCGTTCTCGTTGGCGTCGAGGATATTCCACCGCCTATCAATTACGAAGGACGGGTAGGGATTGTGCGCCCGGATCATGTAAGCCACCGCCTGCCGTAGCTGCCGCATCTCGACATCGGACAGGCTGTGGTCGCGGTAGACATCTGCGAACCCCGCGGCTCTCAACAACGCATTACGGTCGCGAAGAGGAACATCGAGGGCAGCCGCGACGCGCGCCACCATATCCCGCGACGGGTTTGAGCGGCCAGTTTCGAGAAAGCTGATATGGCGCGGCGGTGTCTCGATAGCATTCGCAAGGTCGGCCTGCGAAAGCCGTCGCTCCGTTCGCCATATGCGCAGCATCCGCCCGAAGCTGGTGGCAAGCTCAATCGTTTCCATGTAATGATTTAACATCACGAGCGGCAAAGAACCATTCCTTGCGAGGGAATTGATTGCGGCACTTCTACGGATCAGATCTTGGATGGAGGACCTTAGTTGCAGGCTCCGAGATCCGGCCATGACGAATTGAAGAATGAAGTTCGTTCGCACAACCGATTCTGCCCTTGAGGGCACCGATTTTCCATTTGAGCCTCGCTATCTCGATGTCAGTGCATCCGACGGGACGGCGCCGCGGATGCACTATATTGATGAGGGTCCGCGGTCAGGCGAGGTGATCTTGTGCCTGCACGGCCAACCATCCTGGAGCTATCTTTACCGAAAACCGGTGGCCCCTCTGACGGCGGAGGGCTTTCGCGTCGTGGTCCCAGACCTCATCGGTTTCGGGAAATCAGATAAGCCGGTGAGCGTCGATGACTATTCCGATCCCGGGCATGTTGAATGGCTACAGCGGTTCATCGAAGCGATGGATCTTAACCCGATGAACGGTCTCTTTCAGGACTGGGGCGGGATGATCGGGATGCGGGTCGTTGAGCGCATGCCGGAACGGTTCACCCGCGTCATCGTCGCGAATACGATGCTTCTCGATACCAACGACATCTCCTTGGAGGCTTCTCAAGCCATCGGCGCCGCGTTCGAGCAGATCCGGTTCCCTCTGCGCTCGACGTTAGGGAGGCTTTGCATTGCGTCTGGCAATACCGGCGGATCTTTTCCTGTAGTTCATAATTTGAAACGGAGACGACCCCCTCCTTGTTGCCTTTGCAGTGCACCAGAAACCGGTCTTCGCCGGCAGAGATTTCCCCAACCCTTAATTTGTTAATTCGCTGATCCGCAGATCGGTCACAATGAGCAGTTCGATGATCATGTTAGGCCGGCGCTCTCGTGGCCGATGTGATGTCGTCTCTACTCGATTTTGCACATACTGCGCTTGGTGCTTAATCCGCCTGCAGCACCGCTTTGAGGGCATCGCGATCAATGGGGCTCGGCAGGCGGCGTGAGATCTTTACCGTAATACTGACGCCCGCAAATGGGGAGCTGGGGAGCTGTTCTGATCTGCGCGGCAAGCGAAGAATGACTTGAGAGTCCCAAAACGACGCTCGATGGTTGCGGGCTTAGCCTCCAATTCATCTCGCAAATGGAGATGGCGGGCGAGAATGGCGTCTTTCGACAGAGGATCGATGAGCTGGTGCGCTTTGGTGAAGCGCGGAAGGGTCCGCAGATCCTGAGCGTAGGCCCCTCGTGTATAATGACCGAGGCTGCGCTCATCGCGGCGGGAATTGACGAAGGCAGGGTGATCAAGATGGGTTCGCTGAACTCCTGTAGAAATGTTCAAGCAATCCATCACGGTCTTTGGCGTCGTCGAATTCGGCCGCCAAACCAGTAACGATATGGGGCAAAATAAATGAAACGTTCAGGCTCTTGGCGGTGAAATGTTCGGTGGGTGAATTTACCAAGGTTAAAGCCAAAGCTCCCGAACCGAAACAACGGTCAGAGGTCAGAGCTTTTGAGCGGGGCCAATCGTAGTGTATGCTGCTTTACGGGGCAGGGTTGGACAGCACTCTCGGTTTGGTCTGGAAAATCCGCTTGACCTGAAGGGCGCAAATCGCTCTCCGGCCGTCCTTAGAGGAGCCATCTCAAAGATGAAACGGCTGACTTTGATCGGATCGACGGCAACCGCTTTTGGCATCTGAATCAGTTGCACCGAGGGGGCGAGATCGAATCCATACACCGTTGGAACGGCACGTCTGGCACTATGGAATCTCGAATGACAGCGCCGCGGCCGCCGGACCATCGTCATTTAAGTAAGGTCTGTGATCATTGGTATGTAGAGAGATTCTGACGGTGTATTTTCCCGGCTGCAATGACCCGATCTGAGTGGTGGACCCGTAAAGCCTCCCGAGCTTCAGACCATTCAGATACACATGCGCATGGCCCTCGTTGTCAATATGCGGCACAGTGTCTTCCGCTTTGCGAAATACGAAATTTTCGGTTTCGATGAGCAATTCCCCACCATCTGCCGTGATGCCTTCTGGCGCTGAAATTGCAATGGTTGGAGTGTCGGAAACCAAGACGCCATTGGCTGGCCCATGGTCCATCACCATCGTGTCGGCGCTGGCATTCAAAACTTTAGTCGATACATCGCCGTAATCTGCGAATGTAACAGTCATCGGTAATAGCGATCCTTCCGAAAACCCCTGTCCGTCAATCATCAGCATGACATGCGCGCCGTCCATCGCAATTTCGCTGGTTGCGCTGCCCGGAACGATAAGCGGACTACCGCCACCAAAAGGGTTCATGACCGAAACCGACACAGCCTGTGGCGAACTGACTGATGACAGTGCGACCGGCCCACCATCATTTTGTATCGTCATTGTCACCATAAACATGTTGGGGCGTCCTTCGACTTGAACCGCGCGTGCATTGGTCAAAACGATGTCGGATTTCGGCAATCCTGTCATAAGAAGGGTCACAAGACCCGCGCCGACCAGTAAAGCGACTGCAACGATGCGTTTCATAAATCTCTTGCCTCGGGTTCGAACGTCATGTGTATACTAACAATATGATGCGGCGCAGCAACTCGTTACTTGTCGTCACAGCGGCGGCTTTGACGACGTGGGCGAGTCCCGCCTTGGCGCATCCGGCGGAGCAGGGTTTTGTGCTTTTGCTGCCGACGACCGCCTATACGATCGCGGGAACGCTGAGTGTTTGCGCATCCATGCTGGTAATGCTGTCGTTACGACACGGCGGTCTAGCGAAATTTTTTAAAAGCAGGCCGGTCAAGATCCGCATCCCGACATTTGGGGTGGACCTAACTTATCTGTCATCTCTCTTTGCGATGATCTTCTTGTTTGGCCTGATTTCAATTGGGTTCGCTGGACCGACTGATCCTCAAAGCAACCTGATGCCACTCGTGTTCTGGACCGTCTTCTGGATTGTCGTCTTCGTTATTCAGGGAACGCTTTTTGATATCTGGCGATGGATCAACCCATGGCGCGGGCTGGCACATTATCTTTTTGGTGATAGTGATAGTTTGGCCCGTCTGCCAAAATGGTGCGCGGCGTGGCCAGCGGTCATTCTGTTTGCACTCTTTCAAAACTTCTTGCTCGCAGATGTCGCGCCCAACGACCCGCCAAGACTAGCCTACGTCATTTCGATTTACTGGGCTGTCAACTTTGCTGGCATAATTGTGTTCGGCCCCAAGCCATGGCTCGATCAGGTCGAATGCATCACGGTCATGTTCAACCTCCTTTCGCGTCTGCGTCCGGTCACGTGCGGGCGCGTCGGCATGCCGGGATGGCAGGCTGTGACAGAGGCACCGCTTGATACAAGTCGAGCCGTCTTTTGTCTTTTGCTTCTTGCCGCAGGCAGCTTCGACGGTCTGAACGAAACGTTCTGGTGGTTGGATCAGCTTGGGATAAACCCCTTGGAATTCCCTGGCCGATCGGCCGTCTACTGGCCAAACCTGATCGGCCTGTATCTGGTCCTGCTTATCTTAGTGATCATCTACACCTTTGCGATCTGGGTGGGGACTGCGACAGTACGGTTTGTTCATCCGGAATACCGGTTGAGCGTGTCTGACATGTTCCGAAGCTTTGCGATTACTTTGCTACCGATCGGGCTGGGTTATCATTTCGCGCATTACTACGTCACTTTTCTAGTGCAAATTCGGGTCACTTTGGCAACCTTGGCAGACCCCTTTGCACTGGGGTGGAACCTGTTCGGGTTGAACGCCGTCAAGGTAACAATGGGGTTTCTTGCCCAGCCTGATACCGTGAAAGTGATTTGGCTGACACAGGCCAGTGCCGTGGTTTTGTCACATGTATGGGCCGTCCTTTTGGGGCACCGGATTGCAGAGCAGAACTGCAAAACAGCAAGAGATGTCATCATGTTGCAGGTCGGTATCTCGATACTGATGATATTTTATACAATTTTCGGGTTATGGCTGCTTGCGAGCCCAAAGGGTGGATAGTTGGAAAAAAAATCTAGACAACTCGTTAGTGTACACACAATACTGAAGCGAAGTACGCGGCGTAAGATCGCGTCAACGACAGGGGAACCAAAGATGACAATCAAAACCTCAAACCACGCCGTATCACGCCGTAAGGCCCTGTTGGGCTTGGGCGCTGGTGCCAGCGCTTTGGCAACAACCGGCCTTATGCCGGGCACGATGGGATTTGCCCAAGCGCAAAGTTCTTCACCCATCAAAATTGGATTTCAAAAGCATGCCACCGGCATTGGTGCCGCCTACGGCCGCTGGTACGATGCAACCACAACCGCCGCTGTTCAGCGTATAAACGATAGTGGCGGCATTAACGGACGCCCGGTCGAGATCGTGACTGAAGATGATGGTACTGATCCAAGCCGGGGTGCCGAAGCGTTGGAAAAGTTCGAAAAGCAGCATAGCTGCGATGTCGCCTTTGGCACATTGTTTAGTCATGTTGTGATTGGTTCGGCGCCGCGGGCGGCAGAACTGAAATTGCCGTACTTTGTTGTTTCCGAAGGGCATCATGTGGCAAGCGGCATGCTCAATCGGTATACGCTGCAACCTGGGATCACCGATGTGAAAAGTCAGGTCGTTTCGATGGCACCGTTCATCGCCGGCAATCTTGGTAAGAAAGTTACGATGATCTTTCCTGACTTCGCGTTCGGTCACGACCATCGGGATTTCTTTACACAGGCCATCGAGGCACAAGGCGGCGAAGTTGTTGCGAAAATCGCGATCCCGCCAACCGAGACATCATTCACCCGTTACTTCCCCAGCATTCCGCGTGAAACAGAGGTTATCTACCATGTCATGGTCGGCCCCGCTGTTCTGACCTTTGTGAAGGAAATGGGCGAGTTCTTCGGCCCGAGCCGGCCCGAGATTTTCGGTTTCATCGATAGCCTTGAAGCTGTTGGCATCGATAGCCCAGGGTTGGAGTTCCTCGAAGGCACTTACTTCTGGGAAGGCATGCCGCGTCACGTTCAAGGCAATCAAAGTGACGTTGAGAAAACGTATCGCGCTGCGGTTGGTTGTGATGACAGAGGCGCGTCAATCGATGATCCGGCTGATGTGTCGACCTATGCCCATATGTTTGGCTGCTGGGAAACGTTGAATGTGATCAAGGCTGGTATGGAAGCTGCCGATTATCAGGGTCCACAAGATCGAACCAAGCTGATCGAGGCAGTAGAGGCGATGACCGACATGCCGGAATCCTTGGACCATCCCCAAGGTGCGAAGCTGTTCAACGGCAAGACGCATCAGGTGTTCGGCCAGCAGTTCATTTCCAAAGTTGTGGACGGCAAGCTGGCGGTCGAACATGTCACGACGATCGAAGAAGGATTGTACGAGGACGAAGTCGACTACACTACGCAACCGTTCTGATCGGTCCGGCTCCGAAACAACCAAAAAAGAGGAGGTGTCCAAATGGAATTTGGCCCGCACCTGATGCTCGCCTCCCTAGAGGGTGCGGTCATCGCCTCTATTCTTGTGCTGACGGCAATGGGTTTGAGTATTGTTTTTGGCGTAATGCGCGTCGTGAACGTAGCGCATGGAGAATTCTTTATGCTTGGCGCCGTGCTGGCGTGGTATGTCAGCACGGCGTTGGGCGGGCATCCCGCGATTGGGTTTGCCGTTGCACTCATCGTTGCACCTCTAGCGGTCGGGCTGGTCGCGGCAGTGTCAGACCAGCTGATCCTGAAACGGATCAACTATGATCCCGATCGCACTATCGTCGGTACAATCGGGATGCTGTTCATCATTCAGCAAACGACACTGATGACATTTGGCCCCGAAGCACGCCCGGTTGAGGCCCCCTTTAATCAGCGTTTGGCGCTGCCTTGGTTTGAGTTCAGCGAGGGTGGGCTTCAAATGATCTGGCCGTGGGGGCTGAGCATCACCAGCTACAAGCTGTTCGTGATCTTTGCTGCGCTGACGGTCCTTGTTGCGCTCTGGCTTTTTCTGACGCGTACGAAAATCGGCCTGATCATGCGGGCCACCCAGCAGGACAGCGAAACAGCCAAGGCCTTTGGCGTACCGGTCGGCACCGTCTATTCCTGTGTCTTTGGTCTGGGTGCTGCACTTGCTGCGCTGGGCGCTGTGTTGGTCGTTCCGATCCAGCAGGCTCATTATTTGATGGGTGCAGATCCTTTGCTGATGGCATTCACCGTCGTGATCATCGGCGGATTGGGAAGCCTGCCCGGTACCGTCATCGCCGCATTTCTGATCGGGATGAGCGATGGGATCATTTCTGTCTTTTTCTCGCCAACGCTGGCACAGATCATCGCCACCTTCCTTGTCGCGATGATTCTCGTTTTCAGACCGCAGGGATTGATGGGAAAGGCTGAAACATGACGGTTGCGCGTAAGATCAACGCCCTTCATTTCGGCATTCTGCTTTTCCTTCTGATCTGTTTTTTCACGTTGCCAGCATATCATGTCGGCGCGCTGTCGCGCATTATGGTGCTGGCAATCTACGCCATCGGACTGAATATCTTGTTCGGCTACACGGGCCTGCTGAGCCTGGGCCATGCGATGTTTTTTGCAGCGGGCATGTATGGGCTCGGCTTGTCGATCAAGTTTCTCGGTGTTTCGGTCGTACTGGCATTCGGCATCGGCATCCTCAGCGCCGCAGTGCTGAGCGCTCTGGTCGGCCTGCTCGCGCTGCGCACGGCGGGCGTCTCGTTCATGATCGTGACACTTATGTTTGCGCAGACCGTCTATCTTGTCGTTCTGTATTTCGGTGAATTCACACGTGGTGACGAAGGTTTCGTGCTGCAACAGGCCGAACGGATGCTGGCAGGCTTCGACGTCACAACCGAAGCCGGGCGATACTTCGTTGCGTTTGGGGCATTTTCCATCTGCCTGATCGGCTTTTCGGCGCTGGTTCAGTCTTCTTTCGGCAAGCGTCTTGTGGCGATCCGCGAAAACGAGGAACGCGCCCGCATGCTGGGCTATGACGTCTGGCGTTACAAGCTACTGGCTGTGATTATCTCCGGCACCGTGTCGGGCGCGGCTGGCGCACTTTATGCGCTGCTGTTTGGCTATGTCGGCGCCACTTTTGCATCGGTACAGTACTCGATCCTCCCGCTTTTGTGGGTCTTGCTGGGAGGTGCAGGCACGACAATCGGGCCCCTAATCGGCGTGGCGTTTATGTTCTACCTGATCGACGCTTCAAGCGCTTACACTAGCGCCTATATGCTTATCGCGGGCCTCGCACTTGTCGTTCTGACAATGTTCGCGCCACGCGGGATTGCCGGCATTCTGCGGACAAAGGTGTCGCCATGGCTGCCGTAACACTTCTCGAAACCAAGGGTCTGACAAAGACCTATGGCGGCCTGCAGGCAAATACCGATATCGACTTTATATTGAAAAAGGGGCTTGTGACCGCACTGATTGGGCCGAATGGCGCTGGCAAATCGACATTCGTCGGCATGCTCAGCGGGCGGACAGCGGCGACAAGCGGCCGTGTCATCTTTGAGGGTCGCGATATCAGCCAACTGCCGGCACACAAGCGGATACAGCTTGGGCTCGCCTATACGTTTCAGATCACATCGATCTTCACGGGATTGACGGTACATGAAAACGTGGCCCTCGCCGCGGCGCGGACGGTATCAGCGGACGGCAACACCCTGAATGCGAAAGTGCATCAAACCCTCAATCAGGTGGGCATCGCCGACCGTGCCGATCAGACCGCAGGCGATCTGAGCTATGGGCATCAGCGCCTTCTGGAAATTGCAATGGGGCTGGCGCAAGAGCCGCGACTTTTTATTCTCGATGAGCCGACACAAGGGCTGGCTGAAACGGAAATCAACGACTTCATCGCGCTGATCAGATCACTTGCCGGGCGAACGACCATCCTTCTGATCGAGCATAACATGAAAGTGGTGATGGCGACGGCCGACCATATTGCGGTGCTAGACCAGGGAATGATGCTGGCCGAGGGCACGCCCGCGGAAATAAGCGCAAATGCATCGGTGCAAGCGGCCTATCTTGGAAAGACGGTAGATGCTTGAAGTCAACGATATCCATACCGGATATGGCCCCGTCAAAGTGCTTTATGGTGCGTCGCTCAACGCGCAGTCTTCCGAAATTCTGTGCCTTCTGGGCAGGAACGGTGCCGGTAAAACAACCATGCTGAAGGCAATTATGGGCTTGCTGCCTGTCATGTCGGGGAGCGTCACGCTTCAGGGGCAAGAACTGCACCGGCTTCCAGCCCATCACGTGCCGCGACACGGTATCGGATATATCCCTCAAGGGCGCAGGCTTTTTCGGGAACTGACCGTTGATGAGAATATTGAAATCGGCCTGATGGCCCGCAAGCAAAGCCGGGATACTCGTGACTGGGTATTAGATTTATTCCCCCGTCTCAGGGAACGACTTGATCAGCAGGCTGGCACTCTGTCTGGCGGGGAACAGCAGATGCTGGCCACAGCGCGTGCGCTATGTCTCAGGCCGAAAGTTTTGCTGTTGGACGAACCGACCGAAGGCCTGCAACCATCCATGATCGAACAGATCCGCCAGGTGATCGTGAAGATGCGGGACGAAGGGTTCGCTATCATACTGGTCGAACAACGTGTTGATGCCGTCCTGTCGATTGCCGACCGCGTAACATTTATTGAAAATGGCCGTGATGTCAGAACGACGGATGCCGCCACGCTAAAGCAGGATACATCAATCATCGCGCGGCATTTGGGCGTCTGAAAGCGAAAAAGGCCCGCGCGATGGAACCGGCTGTCTATGTTTTCCTGTCAGCTGTTCACAGCTTTTCGGTCAGCGCGGGAACTACTTTGGGCAGGTCAGAGACAGACCATGATCGGCTACCTTGAAGATCGGCGCTTCTTTTTCTTTGTTCGTGCTGATGGTCTGCTTGCCGCAGACGACGAGATCTGGTTTTTTGCGCGTCGCAGATCGCTTTGAGGATCTTTCCGCCGTCGGCATCGGAATTGGCCCAGACCACGAAGACATCTGCGATCGGCGCGTTTGAGATCCACATCTTGGATCCGCTTAGGACATAACCGCCATCCGTCTTCCGTGCGGTGGTTTTCATACCGCGTTGCACCCAGTCCTCCGTATTCTTCGGGTACGGTCGTGCCCGACGACCCATCTCACCCATTTCGGCGAAGATAGCGGGATTGGTGGTTTCATTTTCAAAAGCACCCATGATCTGCGGCAGCATCTTGTCCTGAGCATAGGCCCCGGCGCTGCTTTAAATCATACGCGCGTCTTCGCTGAGTTGCTCATCCAGCAGGAATGGGTCGGCCCAGTGAACGGTCCAAGATTGGGTTTGCTGTGGGGTAATAGATCTTTAGGCATATATGTCTCCTAGTCGACGAAAGCGCGTTCGACGACGAATGTGTCGGGGCGATTGTTCGCGCCTTCGATAAGGCCGAACTGTTCCAGCATTGCCTTGGTGTCGCGAAGCATATCCATTGATCCGCAAATCATGCCCCGGTCCGTGTCGGGCGTGATTAGCGGCAGGCCGAGGTCATCGAAGACCTTACCCGATGACATCAGATCGGTGATCCGACCTTGAAACCGATAGTCCTCCCGCGTCACCGTGCAGTAATGGCGCAGGCCATGGGCAAACTCACCGACGAGGGGGTCGTCTTTTAGCTCGGCGACAAGATCCTGACCGTAGCGCAGTTCGGCGACTTCGCGGCATGTCTGTGTCAGCACGACCTCGTCGAATTTCTCGTATGTTTCGGGATCCCGGAACAGGCTCGCAAACGGGGCGATGCCGGTCCCGGTTGAAAACATCCACAAACGTTTGCCCGGCAACAAGGCATCATTCACCAAAGTACCTGTCGGCTTTTTGCGCATCAGTACCGTGTCGCCCACTTTGATCTTCTGCAGGTGTTCCGTCAGTGGCCCGTCGGGTACTTTGATGGAGTAAAACTCCAGTTCCTCGTCCCAGCTTGGCGACGCAATCGAGTAAGCGCGAAAAACCGGCTTTTCGGCATTGGGCAGCCCGATCATGACAAACTCGCCGGATCGAAACCGAAAAGACGCAGGGCGCGTGATCCGGAACTTGAACAGCCGGTCAGTATAGTGATCGACCGATGTGACCGTTTCGGCAAACACACCAGCAGGAATGGGGTAGTCGTGGTCACCCTTTGAAGTGTCCAAAGGCATGGGCCTCTCCTCTTGTCAGGCTGGCGCTTCTGCCAAAAGCGCCAGCTTGTCGGTTTTCTGGCCCAACTCATCGACATCGGCGGGTGGGTCACCCTTTTGACAGATGTCGAGCCATTGTTCTGCAAACTTCTGGTTCAGTGCGATCCACATACCGGCGACGTCGATCATATCCGGCTTGATGACATCGACGGGGCATTCAGGTTCACAGACACCACAGTCGATGCACTCCTCGGTGTTGATGACGATCATGTTCGCGGCTTCATAGAAGCAGTCGACGGGGCAAACCTCGAAGCAATTCTCGTACTTACAATCGATGCAGGCCGTGGTGACAACATAGCTTATGATCATTTCATATTTGTTAGTATGCTAACAAATATCGCGGTTGTTGTTAGCCTGTCAAGCCGCTCGATCCACCAAGGATGGGCGGCGAAAGCACTTGACGCCAATGTGTCAATTATATTCGTATACAAACAAGTTAGCGGAGCCGCCCATGCAGAAACTTGTGATTAAAAACATCGGTCAAATCCTGTCGGGCGATCTGGAAAGCCCGATTTTCGATGGGAATTGTCTGATTGCCATGGACGGCAAAATCGACGCATGGGGCGATGAAAAAGACCTCGATTGTAGCCAGGCCACGACAGAGGTCGACGCCCATGGCGTCACGCTGGCACCTGGCCTGATCGACAGCCATGTGCACCCGGTCGTCGGCGACTACACGCCGCGTCAGCAGCAACTGCACTGGATCGACTCGACACTACATGGCGGTGTGACGACCCTGATCTCGGCTGGCGAGGTACACATGCCCGGTCGGCCAAAGGATATTGTCGGGCTTAAGGCGATGGCGATTGCATCGCAGCGTTGGTACGAAAATTTCCGACCTTCTGGCGTCAAGGTTCACGCTGGCGCGCCCGTCATTGAAAAAGGTATGGTGGAGGAAGACTTCGCCGAAATGGCGAAGGCCGGCGTGACGCTTCTGGGCGAAGTCGGTCTTGGCACGGTCAAGGACGGCAGAACCGCGCAACAGATGGTTGGGTGGGCACGCAAATACGGCATGCAAAGTACCATTCATACAGGCGGTCCATCCATTCCCGGGTCTGGTCTGATTGATGCAGACATGGTCATAGAAACGGGTGCAGATGTGATCGGGCACATCAATGGTGGGCATTCCGCGCTGCCTGATGATCAGATCATCTGCTTGTGCGAAAGCTGCAAAGCTGCCTTTGAGATCGTACACAACGGCAATGAGCGCGCGGCTGTCCTGACTCTAAACACCGCGAGAGAGTTGGGAAAACTCGATCAGGTCATTCTGGGGACAGATGGTCCTGCTGGGTCGGGTGTCCAACCACTTGGTATCCTGCGGATGATCGCGATGCTATCTGCGTTTGGAAATGTACCTGCGGAAAAGGCGTTCTGCTTTGGCAACGGAAACACTGCGCGACAACGAAACTTGAATGTCGGTCTGATCGAAAAAGGCTACAGCGCTGATTTTGTTCTGCTGGATCAGGCGCAACATGCACCTGGTAAGACGATGCTGGAGTCTGTTCAGCTCGGTAATTTGCCCGGTGTCGGCATGACGATCATCGACGGCATCGTTCGGACTGAACGATCCCGCAATACGCCGCCGGCAAACCGCCTTCCCGAGCATATCAAATGACCGCCCCTCTGGCCGGTTTGCAGGTCGGCGGTCTGAAAAAATACCAGTTCGCCTACGATAGCCTGCACGCGATGTTTCCCGGCTGATCTATTGCTCGGTCACGGGTTCTTCGCAGGACGGACCACTTGCTGACGTCGCTTTTGGTGGGACGCCTATCCGGCGGGCAAAAGCAGAGATTTTATGAACTTTTGAGGCGGGTCAAATGCCGGAGCTAGGTAATTTTCTCCAGAAGCCGCATCAGCGTTTTTTTTTCGGCCTGTGTCAGCGGTTTGAGCGTCTCTTCCGAGATCCGCAGCCCATCGTCCATTAGGGTTTGAACAGTAGACTGACCCTTGGGAGTCAGTGAAATGTCCGAGCGGCGCTTGTCGGTAGGATTGGCGCTGGAAATCACCAGCCCCTTGGCTTTGAGGCGATCGACAACACCTTTGACTGTTGCGACATCCATCGCGGCCAGGCGGCCCAGATGATTTTGCGACACGCGCCCAGTTTCAAAGACGCGGATCAGGGTTGTGAATTGCGTCGGTGTCAAATCCTCCGAGATGTTCTTCTGAAAGATGACGGCATGGCGCTGGCTGGCGAGCCGCAGCAGATAACCTATCTGCTTGCTCAGCTTGTATTGCTGTTTTTGCTCAAGGAGCTCTTCTGAAGGGCTGATCATGCCAGATCATACCGCTGTCATTCTGGATTGAACAGGGCGCTCATCGCAAACCAATCAGCGAAGTCCGTCTTTGCCTTCCGCCTCCTTATGGGTCAGGCCACCAACACGCGGCAAAGGCCGTCCGCTGTCTGCAACAGCAACGGCAACCATGATTTCATCACGTCGTGGCGCGTCATTTAAGCTGACTTCGATGCCGTCAAAGTGACTGCGCACATAGGCCGCGTCCTTGTGACCTAATGGCACATCTAGCACCTGACCGGGACTACCCATCTTTTTTGAGGACGGCACAAGGGCGGCGCCTTTTTCAACGGCTTTGCGAAGCGGTGCGCCGAGTTTCGGATGAAGGATAGCAGCGGCATGTTCCAGTTCGCCGTCTTCGCCAACCATTGCCGATTTACCATAGCTTTCTACCGCATCGCCCGCGATACCAAGCGCCTGAACGCATCTTTCACCCAAGAGCGCTCCCAGCTCTGCGCCAATGTCCATCAACGCGCCTAGATCCTCTTGGTAGATCCCAGAAAACGGGTTTTCAATTACAGCCACCGCAACGGCCTTGCGGGTTGGTGGCGAGATTGATTTGCCCATCTCAAGATGAGTTTCTTCGATACTCACTGCGATTTTTCTGATCTTCGCATTCATCTCAAACCATCCTTTCCGACAATGTCGCCGGCTTTCAGGCCGCCGGCCCGATCATGAATGCGGGCCCCGGTACTCATCACCAGAACCAACGCCATTTCATCTGCGCGTGGCGCATCGCTCAGCCCTACCTCCATCGCGTCAAAATGGCTTCGGACGTAAGAGGCGTTAATATGCGTTATCGGCACATCAAGCCGTCCGCCAACGCCCGCGACTTTCTTGGTCGATGGTACGATCGCGTTTGAGTTGTCCAAAAGCTGTCGCATGGCATAGCCCCCGGGGGCATGCCACAGGGCGCCATGTTCCAGCTCTCCGCCTTCGCCGATGATCGCCCCCTTGCCGTAGCCTTCGACATGTTCGGCACCCCCCAGCATCTCGACCAAACGTCTGGCAATCGACAATCCCAACGGCTTGAGGTCGTCCATGAACCATTGAATGTCCGGTTCATAGCGACCGGCGAAGGGGTTTTTGATCACAGCCATTGCAGATGCCCGCCGGAGGCTCTTGTCCGGCACCGGGCCTCGTTCATGAAAAATCTCTTCGAATGAGAATATCGTTTTTCGTATGGCCAGATCAGGCATAATGCCGCTCCTTGTGTTGGAGCGAAAACATCGGCCCCTTGGTGACAGTCGCGTGACCCTGCAAAAATATCGCGGTGCCGCTTATCAGATTTCTGTGCTGCCATCTTTCTGCAAGCATCATCCCATTGGACAAAGCGCGCCCGCAGTCTGCAGGGGTCAACCGTGCGCACCCAGTCACGATCCTTTCAGCGCCTAGGTCAGATTGATCATCGATCTCATGTGCGGCACAGCGCGTCACGGCGGGATGACCGGGGAGATCAACGGCGTTCGCAATAAGCGTCGCGGATACATCCGCCAATGCTGCCGAACGTGCGAGTGTGGTCACACTGTCAGCGATCCCCATGCTCATGCTGCGGCCATGTCGGCCACTTGTTGCGATACCGCCAATACCATCCGTGGCGTTGATTGTAATCTGTCCCAGCGGCTGTCCGTCATGATGATGTATCTGGGTTCTGAACGTCTCGCCTTCGCGAAGGTGTAAGGCGATATCGCCGCCGTTGTTCACGTAAGCGCGGCGCAGTTCAGCGGTCATGCGCATTGCACCCAAAATTTCATCGGCAACTGCACCCGCAACGGCTGCCATCGGTGTCACATATCCTGCAAACCGCAGACACGACGCTGCGCCATGCATGCGCCTTGCCACATCGCCAATAGGTCGCGCTGCCCCCTTTGCCAATGGGCAGCGCAGCACGTCCAACTCGTCCACCAGCTCGGTCAGGATGGTCGCAAACCTTTCGATCGCGGCATCAAAAGCCTCTTTACGGTCCCCGTCGGCATGGACAACCAGATCAATGGGCCCGTGCTGCAAAAGCAGGCGTTGGCCGTCGCGCAAAAAAGAGGCGTGCGGTCCGGGCATAACCGTTATCTTTTTGCCCAGCGGAAGTTTTTATGTGCCATCGGGTCATGCGCGCTTTCGTCGTGACTGATGCGCCGCATCTCACCGCCTGCAATGTCTTCGACGGTCCGAATGTGATCCATATGTCCGCCCAAGGTCTGATAGTCGCTGACACGCAAAGTGAATTCGATAGGTGCGACAAGTGCGGGCGTCGGAACATAGCCGAAGGACTGTGTCGGCATATCCAGCACGTCAACCATGACGGTGATGCCGCCACCGGGCCAGACGTAGGCATCGGCGCCGCCACAGGACACATGGGTCAGTGAATCCTTGACCGACCGGGTAAGCCGCACCGGGTTTTCCGTCACACCCGCACGCAAGCTGCCCCCGGCACCGCCCATGAACAATACAGAACAGACCGATGGCTCACAGTTTTCGGCAATCAGATCCGCGGACGCCCGCAATGGGTCAGTTATCGGTTTTGGCTGTGGAATAAGGTCCGCGTCCAGTTCGTAATATGCATGTTGCTCACCCGTGGTCGACACCATGAACAGGCGAAGACCTTCCCATGCTACCTTCGGATTGAACGGGCCAAGGATGGTCAGCGGATCGTCGATATCAGTTCCGCCCCATCCCGTACCCGGGTTCGCGACCTGAAAATACCGTCCGGGGGTTGAGCGCCGGCCTCGCATTTTGATCCCACTCGGAGGAACATCCAATTGCTTGCCTGCCTCGTGTTCAGACAAGACCCCGGTGATGTGGTCGTCAACCACGACAACCTCATCGGCATGACCAATCCACTGCATGGCAAACATGCCAATCGTGGCAGACCCGCAACCGACCCGCATCAGATTTTCTTCGACACCGTTCAGCAGGGGCGCTTTACCAGCCTGAACCACCACCTCGGTTCGACTCTCATCATCGCCGACATGCAAGGTCACGGCTTCACGATTGCAGAGCCGCAACAGAGCATCGCACGTTACGCGGCCCTCTTTCTTGCTGCCGCCCGTCAGATGCTCCACACCGCCGAGCGACAACATTTTCGACCCGTATTCGGATGTCATCACATGGCCGATCGGTTCATCATCTGCATAGACGATATCACGCTCTTGGCCGATATGCCGGTCAGTATCGATTTTGACCTTCACGCCGCAATAGCTGAAGATCCCCTCGGTCACGACTGTCACCATATCAACGCCGTCAATGTCCTGACTGACGATAAAAGGGGCGGGCTTGTAGTCTGGATACGTTGTGCCAGCGCCGACCGCTGTGACGAACGGGCGCTGACCCTTGATAATATCGCCGTCCCAACCTTCATCATCGGCCGCGTTTGGCATGAACGGCACCAGCTCTTGATCGCCGCTTTGGATAATTGTCAGCGGATCCAACCGGACCAGTTCGCCGTCGTGGTTGGCATATCGATCACAAGCGCCTGATTTTCCTTCCGAAATGTAGCACATCACCGGACAGGCATCACAACGGATCTTCTCAGCCTTGCCCTGATCTTTCATCGCTGGGCCTTTCGAATTTCGGTTCTGACAAGCGACGGTGTTGCGGGGACCCGGGTGATCCGAACGCCGGTTGCCGCGTTGATGGCGTTCAGAATGGCCGGAGCTGTCGGAATTAATACATGTTCACCCAAGCCCTTTGCACCATAGGGTCCATGGGCGTCAGGTTCTTCAATGATGATCGTCTCGATGGGCGGGATATCACCAATCGTGGGGATCAGATAATCGTGCAGGTTTTCCGTGCGCCCCGGAACGTACTCCTCCATCAATGCCATCCCCAGCCCCTGTGCAATACCGCCATGAACCTGTCCTTCAACCATCATGGGATTGATTGCCCGCCCGACATCGTGTGCTGCTACGAACTTCGTCGGTTTGACTGTCCCCATGGCGGTGTCCACGTCGACTACAACCAGATGAGCCGCGTAACCGAATTGCGCGTAGGGCGCGCCCTGGCCGTTCTCATCCAGAGGCCTGGTTGGGGGATCGTATGTTTCTTCGGCTCGAAGGACCAACCGCTCATCATCGCAAGCCAGTTTGGAGAGGTCGAAGCGATGTTCGCCCTCGGCGTCCGTTGCCACGATCTCGCCATCTCCGAAGGTCAATTCAGCGTCCCGCGCGACATTCATTCTTTCGAGGATCAGTCGGCGTAAGGCCTCGCCCGACAATCGCGCGGCATTGCCTGAGACGTAGGTTTGCCGCGACGCTGACGTCTTGCCGGCATCAGGCGTCACGTCAGTATCAGCGCCAATACGTGAGATGCTGTCAGCCGGCACACCCAGGGCGGTTGCAAAAATCTGGGTAATGACCGTATTTGCACCTTGACCGATATCCATTGCCCCCTGGTATAAAACGACACGTCCGTCGGGTCGGACCCCCGACTTGATCGTTGACGGGTTCGGCAGAGACGTGTTCCCGCAGCCATACCACCCCGCAGCAATGCCAACACCTCGTTTGATCGTTGTGCTGGTCTCGTTGAATGCCTTTGCCGCAGCAGTTTCAGACTGCCATGCCGGACGCAGCGCCTTCAGGCAAGCTGTGATCCCGACGCCTTGATCGAAAACCTGCCCGCATACTGTTGGAACGCCGTCTTCGAGTGCATTGATGATCCGGAATTCCAGTGGATCAATGCCCAGCTTTCGGGCGAGATCGTCGAAGAGGCTTTCTTGTGCGATAGCCGATTGCGGCACGCCGAAACCGCGAAATGCACCAGCAGGCGGATTATGCGTATGAATGCCCTTAGACTCCGCCCGGTAGTTCGAAATCGCGTAAGGCCCTGATGCGTGAACCGGCACACGATTGGCGACTGTCGGACCCCAGCTAGCATAGGCGCCGGTGTCAAATTCGCCGTAAAAATCAAAGCCGGTGATCCGACCTTCGGCATCTGCACCGATTTTCAATCTGATGTCGGATGGATGTCGTTTGGTCGAACTTTGCATCGATTCAGTGCGCGAATAGCAAATGCGCACAGGCTTGCCGGTCTTCAACGCGGCGAGAGCCAGATAAGGCTGGACCGAGATATCGAGCTTGGAACCAAAACCACCGCCGACCGCCGTGGGGACGATCCGGATCTGCGATCTGTCAAGACCGAGAATGATCTGAAGACTGTCAAGATCCATGACGGGCGCCTGTGTGCATGCATGCACTTCGACGCGGCCATTCACGATCTGCGCAAAACCCGCTTCAGGCTCGATGTAACCATGTTCGACAAAGCCGCTTTTGAAATGTCCCTCGACCGTCTTGGATGCAGCCGACAGCCCGGCCTGCGCATCACCGCATGTCACGAAACCACCACACATGACGTTGCCGTCTCGCCCGTGGTGCAACTGCACGGCACCGTCTTTTTGGGCATCATGAATGTTCTGCGTTGCCGGCATTTCCGTCCACGTCACCGGGAAAGACCTGGGGTCGAATGTCGACATGAACTCCGAGGTTGCGACAACGGCGGCGACGGCCTCACCGCGGAAGCGTGTTTCAGCTTCTGCAAAAACAGGCTGATCCATGAATTGCGGAATGACACCAAAGATATTGCGGCCAGCGATATCATCCGCCGTCAAGACAGCCTCAACACCGGTCGCATCCGCGAACGAAGCAAGGTTCTCGAATGTGAAAGAAGCCCTCGCAAACGGCGAACGGATAACGAATATTTCAAGACACCCGACCGGAGCGACGTCATCACCAAACGCCTCGGTCCCGTCGACCTTGCATTGCCCATCCAGTCGCCGGATTGATGTACCAACACTGCCGTCGCCGTCATGTGCAATGGCCGGCGCGCCGACCACCGCATCAATAATTTTCCGGTAACCGGTGCAACGGCACAGGACGCCGCCCAAGGCATCTTTGACTTCGTCCTCGGTGGGGGCATCGTTATTCCGCAACAATGCAATGGCAGATACCATCATTCCGGGCGTGCAAATGCCACATTGCGCGGCGCCATGGTTTTGGAAACTGTCGGCGAGCCGCTTCGCCTTTTCTTCTGCCCGGTATAGCCCTGCCAGCGTTTCCACGCTGCGCCCTTCGACCTGGTGGGCGGCCGTTAGACAGGCGCAGACTGGCTGGCCATCAAGCAGGACAGTGCAGGCGCCGCAATCGCCAGCATCACAGCCGATCTTGACGTCGCGCGCCCCAAGGTTTTCGCGCAGTAGCTCGGACAGACGCTGTCCGGGCGTCGCATCAGCACGTGCGGGCTGCGTATTCAGTTCAAACGCAATCTGTTGTGAGAAAAAGGGCTTGTTCATCTCGACGCTGCCTGCATGATTGCGCGCCTACACTGCTCTTGCACCACGTCGTAGCGGTACGCAGCTGCCCCCCGCACGTCATTGATTGGTGTGAGTGGCGCAAGAAACTCAGGTTTGATTTCCACATCTGCAGGCCGCTGGCCAATCACACTAGCCTCTAAAGCGGGCAGGCGCTGCGCAACCGCCGAACACGCACCCACGGCAATGCGGGCGTCCGTGATCCGGTTGTCTTGATCAAGGACCAAGTTCACAGCCGTCATGCATATCGAGATGACAAGGTATCGTCGGCTGCCAAGCTTTTCAAAGGCAGACGTCATGGTCGAGGGTGGCACCGGGACTTGAAGACCGACAACCATTTCATCTCTTCGCAACACCGTGGAACGGACCCCGGTGATGAACTCAGCGAGTGGCAGCAGTCGAGAGCCTTGGGCACGGCTGGCAAGTTCAACGGATGCATCCAGTGCCAGCAGGGGCGGAACGCCATCTGCGGCGGGTGACGCGTTGCAGACATTGCCAGCTAATGTGGCGGCATTTTGGATCTGCACGCTCCCGACCTCGCGAGCGGTGGCTTTCAAAGCGTCAAAAGCGGACCCAAGGTCGGCATTGATAATGTCGGTCCATGTCACCGCACTGCCGAAATGTACTATATCCTTGCTTACGCTGATCCGTTTCAGGCCATCGATGCGGGTGACATCCATGTAGAAATCCGGGTGTTGACCCAGCTGCGCTGACGGGTAGACGTCGGTGCCACCTGCAATAATCTTGCCCGAGCCCCGCGACAGCACTTCCAAAGCTTCGTCGATTTTTGTGGGGCTAATGTAGCTCACAAGACATTCCGCGGATTTTCATTTGCATACAAATGATATTGCCGTAACAGAGAGGCTGTCAACAAAGATTCTTCCGCACTGCGAAGTCGGTCAAACGAAAGAAAGTGGCTGTGAGTGAAGCGCTGATCGTAATCGACGTACGGAATGACTTTTTTCCCGACAGTGCACAGCTCGTTTCACGTATCGCATGCCGGAAAGGCGGCGTTTAGCACGATACAGATGTCCAATGGACCGCAGACGTTTTGGCGCCCCACTGTGTTCAATGCACCAAAGGCGCTGATTTTCATCCAGAGCTGAACAGCAACGCCGCTGATGCTGCAACTCGAAAAGACATGAACCCGCAGATCGCCAAGTGAACTCGCATTTCCGCGCTTAGACTGCCACGCCCTGATCCAGCGGAAAGATCGGCCGTGGCACGTTCTTGTAAGGCAACAGGTCGTATCGCGTCGTGCAAAGCGCGCCGGTGTCACAGACGATGATCCGCCCTGCGATAGGGGCAAAGGCCGCGCGAAAATGCTGCATAGATTTAAGTACAACAACAGATTTCGCTGTAGGTTCGATGCCAAATGCGCGGAATTGCTGGAGATCGAGCATCTGGTGCGCGATGGAGACGATCAACACGTCGATGCCCGCAACCCGCAACACCGCGGTCGGTCCGAAACTGCGCTCTTGGCCGCCGAGGATTGGGCCGTCGCCCACAACGCGCCCCTCGCCACACCACATCAGTGTGCCCGTCACATCAAGCGGACCGCCGCCGAAAGCGGGCATGGTCTTACCACCGATTTGAAGCGTCACTTGTCCGCCAATGGGCGCATCTTGCAACTCAGCCGCCGCCTGTGCATCGATCAGCGGCCCGAAGCAGGCATTGCCGACATCCGCTTCGAGCAGTGCTGCCAACAGCGCAGGGGCGTCTCCATAGGCGCCGGAGCCGGGGTTGTCGGCATAGTCCGCAATGACCAGCGGGCCGCTGTCGGGACGCCACGCGCGTGCGATTGCTGCGGCCTGAGACGGTGCCAGGTAGGTGTTGAAAGCCTCGTGACGACGGGCCCAGATGTCGTCGGCCAATTCATTGGCCATCGCGGTCAACCGCGCAGTTTCACCTTCGCCGGTCACCAGAACTGTCGGCCCGATTTCGGCGATGTCCGCACATGGGAAAGCGCCGTTGATGCTTATTGCATAAACACCCCTACGGGCCTCAAAAGCGCGCGCCATGGCGTGCCGATCAATCATCGGACCGATATCGGTGCGCCCGCCATTGGCCTCTTCCAGCATGGGGCGGTGGGCGCGATAGGTGCGCGGCTGAATTTCACCCGTCATGTTCCTGTGCAGAAGTTCCGCCGCGCGCCGACCCGTTGCCCGAATATCGACGTGCGGATATGTCGTGAACGAGACGAGGATCTGGGACAGGGCACACATTGCGCTGGTGACATTGGCGTGCGGATCAAGCGTAACGGCGATGGGCAGTTCAGGACCGATCACGGCGCGTAGCCGGCGCAAGATTTCGCCCTCCCCGTCGTCGTGATCTTCTGTCACCATCGCACCATGCAGGATCAGGAATACGCCGTCCCACCCGTCCTGCGCTGCAGCTTCCAGCACCGGTGCAAGTAGCGCGTCAAACGCCATGCGTGTCACCCGTCCGCCTGGACCGGCGGCAGCGCTGATCGCATGGGTCATGGTCCAATCATAAGCGCGACCCACGTCCAGCAACCCGGCCAGCTCTGTGTTTTTGTCACCTTTCGCGCCAATTGCCGCAGGACCGTCCAGTAGGTAGCGGTCACGAAAGGCCTGCAAGTCAGTGGGGCGGATGTTGAATGTATTGGTTTCGTGAGAGATTTCGGCTGAGAGAACGTTAAACCCCAAGTCGTGGTCCTTCTTGATCAGATCGGGTGGTGACAAGCGACGGCATGGCCGGTTTCTGTCGAGAGGGCGGGCGTTTCAGATCGGCACAGCGCGCTGGCGTTAGGACAACGATCCACGAAGGCACAGCCGGGGGGTAGATCGAAGGGGCTCGGGACTTCGCCTTCCAGCGGCGCAATCAAACGGCGTTTTTTCGGGTCTGGCTCGAACGTGCTTTCCATCAAGGTTCTTGTATAGGGATGTCGGGCGGGTGCGGCGGTGTCGGGCAAGGCCTCGACCACGCGACCCAGATACATGACGAGGATTTCGTCGCAGAAATATTTCACGAGACTGAGATCGTGGGAGATGAAGAGGTATGTCAGGCCAAGGTCGGACCGCAAATCTTCCAGAAGGCCGATGATCTGGGCCTGCACCGAGACATCAAGCGATGCTGTAGGCTCGTCCAGCACCAAGAGCGATGGCCGCAATGCAAGCGCTCGCGCGATACCGACCCGCTGCTTCTGCCCGCCTGATATCTGATGGGGATAGCTGGTAGCGAGGCCGGGGTTTAGCCCAACCATCTCCAGTAACCCAGCCACCTCGTCGGTCATGGGTTTTTCCGGAGTGACACCTTGCACCTCGAAGGGTTCGGCGACGGCACGGGCTAGTGTATACCGCGGGTCAATGGCGGAATACGGATCCTGAAAGACCATCTGCATACGGGCGCGCAGCCTGCGCATCTGGGCGGGCGACTTTGCCAGTAGGTCGTCCCCGTCGAAATGTACCGCGCCGCCCGACGGTTCGATCAGGCGCAGGATCAGGCGCGCAAGTGTTGATTTGCCACAACCGCTTTCACCGACAACGCCGATAACGCGGCCCTTCGCCAAATCGAAGGATACACCGTTGACCGCGTGCATGGACCGCGCCTTGCGAAACGCGCTGCCCGCCGATGTGAAGCGTTTGGACAGGTCGCGGACTTCAAGCAGGTTGGGCATTGGCGACCTCCGCGAAATGACAGGCGGCGGCACTGTCGCCCGCCACGGAAAACTCCGGTGGATCGGTCGCGCAGATTGCTTCGGCGCGTGGGCATCGCGGGTGAAACGGGCAGCCTTTGGGGTAATTCAGGACGGTGGGGACCGTGCCTTCGATGCCGGTCAACCGGGTGGCGTCATCGAGCCCACGCGGAATGCATGCAATCAAGGCCTGTGTATAGGGATGGCGTGGACGGTCAAAAATCTCCTCAACCGGCCCGTGTTCCACCGCGCGACCGGCATACATGACGACGATCTTGTCGCAGGTTTGGGCCACGACGCTCATGTCGTGGGTTATCAGAACCAGTGCGAGATCACGCTCCTTCACCAGATCGTCAAGCAGGCGAATGATCTGGGCCTGTACAGTGACGTCCAGCGCCGTCGTGGGTTCATCTGCGATCAGCACATCAGGGTCGGCGGCCAGCGCCATCGCGATAACGATCCGCTGCTTCATACCACCCGACATCTGATGCGGATACCGTTCGCAGATCAGCGATGGTTCCGGAATGCGCAAGGTGCCGAGGATGTCTTCGGTCCGCGCGCGGGCCTCCGCGCCGTCAAGGCCCAGATGCAGTTTGGCGACATCATCAACCTGCGGCCCGATCTTCTGCAGAGGGTCCAGCGAGGTCATCGGATTTTGTGTGATCAAGCCGATCCGGCCGCCGCGCAGCTTTCGATAGGCGCGTTCGGGCAGTTTTGTCAGATCCTGACCATCGAATTCCACGCTACCGCCGGTGATGCGGCCACCGCTGAGTGGTAAAAGACCCATGACGCTCATCGCGGTCAGGGATTTGCCCGACCCGCTTTCGCCAACGATGCCAAGTGTCTCTCCTTTGTTGACGGAAAAACTGACGCCAGAGAGCGGCTGCACCATTCCGAAGGCTACACCGAGATCGCGAACGCTGAGCATGCTCATGCTCCCCGCAACCGGTCGCGGATGTCCAGCGACCGGATCAGTTCGTCGCCAAAGAGGTTCACCGCAATGACAGTGATCGCGACAGCCACGCCGGGAAAAATGATAACCCATGGGCTGAGGAACAGTTGCGCCGTGCCGGACGACATCATAGCGCCCCAGCTGGGTGTGGGTGGCTGCGCGCCAAGGCCGAAAAATCCGAGCGTTGCCTCCAGCACGATACCATCGCCTATCGCCAGCATGCCGACCACGATCACCGGGGCCATGGCATTTGGCATGAGGTGCTTCAGGAGAATATGCGAAGGTTTGGCGCCGAGGTTGATTGTCGCCTCGATAAAGGTTTCGCGTTTTAGGCGGACGATTTGCGCACGGGTCAGGCGCGTGAATTGTGCAAGATAGGCGATGGCGATGGCAAAAGTGGTCGATGTTAGGCCCGGGCCGATGATGGCGACGAAGATCAGTGCGATTAAAATGTCGGGGAAGGACCATGTCAGATCCACCACGGTCATCACCGCGCGTTCGAAAAAGCCCCCGAAATAACCTGCCGCAGCGCCAAGCGTCATGCCAGCGGCCATGGAAATGGCGATGGCCGTGGCACTGACAGAGAGAGAGGTTCGCGCGCCGTAGATCACACGGCTGAGCACGTCGCGCCCGAACTCGTCCGTACCCAAAACATGCGGCCAGCCGGGGGCCGCGTTCGCGTTCATCAGGTTTTGATCCGCGTAGTCGAACGGGGCAATCAATGGCGCGAAGACGGCAACCAGAACCAGCAGGATCAAGAAACCACCGGCCACCATGCCGATCCCAGATGAAAGGGCGCGCCCGATACTCATTCTTGCGAACGCATCTAGCGAGCGGATGGCCATTGAAGAAACTTTCATGATTTTTTCTCTCGGATTCGGGGGTCCATGGACGCCTGGGCCACATCGCCGATCAGGGTGCCGAGCATGACGGCGAGCGCCAGCATCAACAGGCAGGCCTGCACGACCGGATAGTCGCGCTGCCCGAGCGCCCGGATCAGAAGTGATCCGAGGCCGGGACGACCGAATACGAATTCCACCGTGACAGCGCCGCCGAGAATCCAGCCGATGCGTAAGGCCAAGATTGTCACGACTGGCAGCAGCGCATGTGGCATCAGATGGCGGAACAGGATCGTGCCCGAGGACAGGCCTTTGGCATGCAGGAGTGTCACAAAGTCCTCCCGCTGTGCATCCAGGAGCGCAACCCGCGTAACCCGCGCGACCAACGCCACGCCGCCGAACCCTATGGTGAGAACTGGTAACACCAGCGATTGCCATCCGCCCGCGCCGGAGACCGGAAACCAGCCGAGGTTGACGGAAAACAGCAGGATCAACAGAAGCGCCAGCCAGAAACCCGGCACGGTGGAGCCCAGAAGGATGAAGCCACGCATGAACCGGTCCAGTACCGGGTGGCGGACGATGGCGGAGACCGTACCAAGCGCCATGCCCACTGTTGAGGAAAAGAGAAAGGCCAGCCCGCCGAGCGTCAGGCTGTAGGGCAGGTTTTGCGCAATCAGATCGGCCACCGGTCGGCGCAGAACGATGGCTTGACCAAACTCGCCCTGAAACATGTTGCCGATCCAGACGAAGTACTGAACCACAAGGCTGCGATCCAGGCCGTAACGCGCAACCAACTCGGCACGATCTTCCGCGGAAGACCCAACCCTCAGCAGGTTATCAATCGGATCCCCCGGTAGCAGGTAGACGATCATAAAGATCACCACCGAAATCGAGAAAGACACCGGGATCAGCATCAGCAAACGCTGGAATGTGTATCTGAGGATCATCCCGTTGCCTCCTTTCTTACAAGGTTCGGCGGCTCATTCTGTGACCTGAATGTCCATGAAGGACTGCCCCCGGAACCGCGAGCCGCGCACCGGATCGGGGACGCTGATCGCCTCACCGTTGAAGGCTATATTCTGGGTTGGCTGATAGATCGGCACGAACAGGTGCTGGCTGAGCACGTATTCATGGTAAGCGGTGAAATTCGCGACCCTCTCCGCCGCCGTGGCACTCTCGGTCATTGCGATGTCATTGAGGCGCTGGCCTTCTTCGTCCTCCCACATCGACACGTTCGGATAGCCCACGCGGTTGCCGCTGAAGAACCAGTCGAGAATGTCGGAGTTGTTCCAATCATAGGCTCGCACGGCGAGTTGGTGGGCGTTGCGGCGGTATTCGTCGCGGATGGTGGAACTGTCGAAGACAGTGATCGTGGCCTCCATACCGATCTCCGCCAGTTGCGCCTGTACCACCTGTGTAAGACGGGTGAACTCGGTGCTGTTGGCTGTGAAGAGATCGACAGAAAGCTGCTTTCCATCTTTGACACGTACGCCGTCGTCACCCATCGCCCAGCCGGCTTCGTCAAGAAGTTCGCCCGCCTTTGCGGGATCATATCTTACATTCAGGTCTGGATTGACATTTGCCTCAGGCAGGGAGGATATCAGAAAGTTCCGGGCCGGGGCGCCGACACCGCCGTATACGGCAGCCACGATTGAATCCTGATCAATCGCCATGCCAGTTGCCTGCCGCACGAGAATGTCGTCGAAGGGCGGGGCGGTCACATTGATCGGCATGTAGCTGATACCGGTGCCGGGCATCTGGATGATCTGGATGTTCGCTTCGGCCTCAAGGATCGCGAGGAAATCGGTCGGTACGCCTAGAAGCAGATCGATACCACCAGTCCGCAGTTCGAGAAACGCGGTGGATTGATCTGGGATTTCGCGGAAGGTGAAGGTTTCGATATGGCCGGGGCCGGTGTTTTCCGACAGGTCGGACCCCCAAGTGTAGTCCTCGTTTCTCACAAGAACCGTCTCTAACCCGATCTCAAAGCTTTGCAATTCGTAGGGACCTGTGCCGACAGCCGCCGTGACGCCGAAATCTTCGCCCAGTTCTGCGTACGCCGTGGGGGAGGGCACACCCATGAAGGCGCTCGCAAGGTTATAGAGCAGGTTTGGTTCGGGCCGCTCCATGTTGAACCGCACAGTCAGATCGTCGACGACGTCGACTGATGCGATGGCTTCGACCAGATATTCGTTCTCGGTTCCTGCATAGCTCGCGATCCAAGTCTGGACAGCAGCAGCATTGAATGGCGTGTCGTCATGAAAGGTGACGCCGTCAAGCAGCGTAAAAGTCCACGCCATTCCATCGGGCGTTTCTTCCCAAGCGGTGGCGAGGTGTGGATGGTATGATTGGTCGGCATCCTGTTCCACCAGCCGGTCATAGATGAGAGACGTTGCGGTGTTCAGGTTGCTGGCGGCGACCGGATTGTAAGCGGTGGCGCCCAGTTCACTTGCGGAAAACGCGACGGTCACATCTTGTGCGATCGCGTGGGGTGAGAACAAAAATCCGGCCGCTACGATAGCCGATCCTGTCAGAAGCTGGGTCTTGGTCGAATATCGCATGGCAGATTTTCCTGTTATGTTGGCTGTTGGCAGACTTAGGTGGGGCGGCCCTCCGTGCGGGGGGTGGCTGCATCGCCGACATGACCGGTGAAGCGCCCGTAGAGTTCAGCGAATTTGTTCATACGTTTCTCGACCTCTGGGCCAAGTTCCATGAAGACGGCGTTGACCATAAGATTGGCGAGGCTCGCCATCTGGGCGGTCGATTCCCAGAACAGATTGACCGCTGTGGGCACGACGAACATCTCGTCCGATGCGGCATGACCCCAGTCGCAATAGGGGTCCGTGATGAGTGTGACGGGGATGCCCGCTGCCTTGGCGTCTTCTGCCAGCATCTGGGCATGGCGCGAATAGCGGCGCGCCTCGAAGATGACCAGCGCCGCGTCGGCGTCGTGCAATGTCAAAAGCTCAGCAAAGTTGCCGCTGGCGATGTCCATTAAATGCACCCCGTCACGAATGTACTGAAGTTGATGGACGAATATCTGCGCCATACCGCGTTCGGTCTGAAACCCGGCTGCGAAAATCTGTTTTGCCGTAGCCAACCGTGTCACGGTGCGTTGCCATTCAGGGCTGTGAGCGGCCTCATAGACTGCCACCAGAGCGGCCATTTCCAATTCCAGCCCGCGCGTCAACTGATCTTCCCCGGCCTTGGTGCGCTCCTGCAAGTCGCGCAGCCGGTCACCGATCAACCACGGCTGATCGCCCATATCATTTCTGAGGTGCTTCTTGAGATCCTTGAACCCGTCGTAGCCGATTGATCGGCAAAACCGCCCCACGGTCGGCTCGCTCACTTCAACCTTGGAAGCCAAACTCGCCGCCGTCTCGAAGGGCAATGCACCCATATCCGACAACATGTAGCTCGCCAACGCACGATCCGCTTTCGAGGCGGTTTGCAGCGCCTCGGTCAGGCGATCGCGCAATGGTTTCGACATAAAAGCATCCCGGTCAACTCAACTCAGTAGGAAAGAAAACTTGCAAGGAGTCAATAACATTAGTTTTTCTTGCATTTTGATCTGGAACTGCGCTTTGTAAAACATTGACCTAATGAGAGGTCGGCGCGCCAAAGAGGCTTACCCAATATGATCCATGATTTCCTTGTGATCGGGGGCGGCATTTCCGGCGCATCGGTTGCCTACGAACTGGCCGCCGCGGGCACGGTTTTGGTGCTCGAGGCGGAAAGTTCGCCCGGGTATCACAGCACAGGCCGCTCAGCTGCGCTTTTTACCCGAAACTATGGCGGCCCCGTCGTGCGCCAAATCAACGCGTCGAGTGCGTCGTTCTTCGCATCGCCACCTGAAGGTTTCTGCGACAGCCCCCTTTTAACGCCGCGCGGGGCGCTCACCGTAGCTGACGAAGAAAATCTGGATAAGCTACCGGCTTTGCTCGCGCTTTCAGAACCGGGTGAAGACGTGATTGAGATCACGTCGGAAGAAGCGCTCGCGCTCGCACCTTATCTGAGGCCCGAGCGCGTCGCGAGCGCCGTCTACGAAGCGAATGTTGCCGATATCGATGTCGCAAACCTGCACCAAGGGTATTTAAAGGGCATCCGACAACGCGGCGGCACAATTGCAACCGGCGAAGCCGTTACCGTCATGACGCATCAAAATGACCTTTGGAACGTTCAAGCAAAGCGGGAGACTTACCGTGCCAAGGTTGTCGTAAACGCATCTGGTGCATGGGCAGACGAGATTGGTGCAATAGTCAGTGCACAGCACATTGGCTTGGTGCCAATGCGGCGGACCGGCATCATTCTCGACGCGCCCGATGGTCTCGATCTTGCCGCTAGCCCCGCTGTCGATTTCGCAGGGTCAAACGCCTATATAAAGCCAGAGGCGGGGACATTGATGGCCTCTCCTGGTGACGCGACCCCAACCCAGCCGCAGGATGTGCGACCGGATGAACTCGATATCGCCCACCTTGCCCATTGGATCGAAACCGAAACACTGATTCCCGTGCGCAGGATTTCGCATTCCTGGGCAGGACTGCGGAGCTTCGTATCAGACGAGGCTCCGGTTGTGGGCTTCGACAACAACGTTCCGGATTTTCTCTGGCTTGCCGCTCAAGGAGGCTACGGGATTATGATGGCACCTGCGCTCGCAAAACTTGCTGCCGACCTCGTGCTCAAGCGGACGATTGAAGAAGTCGGATTCGATGTCGATGCGATTTCTCCCGCCCGAGCTGGTATTTTGAAGCACCGATGACCCATACTGACTGCTTAGCGGGTTCGGCGCTCAACTCATTCGAAGAATTGCTCTCCGAAGTCAAAAAGTGAATTCGATCCTAACGTGGTGTATCTATAACTTCGCCATTATGGCGACGCCAATTTCTAGATGCATGTGTTTCTTCTGAGATGGGACATGGCAAAGAACCCGGCCGAGTGAAACTACGAGAAAGCTGAGTTGCTGCAGCGACAACAATGTCCTCCGCTTTGCCTACGGTCCGCACCAGTGCGGCTTCCCGCATTTCACCGATCTGGAATCGTCAGCCTTCAGGACAACCCATCGAAACACTGGAGATATACATGATCGGCACCGCCCAAATCGGGACTTTTCGTCCTGACTTGTTAGTGATCGGCGTGAGGAGATTACGAGCGCTGTTGAAACAGCGCCGCCCCCGGATAAAGCATCAATGTGGATGCGGGAGCGGCTAAGTGTGCGGCCACCTACATGTCGCCGACCTTCTTGTGGTTCGCGACAAGACGTCGCAGTCCGTAAACAAAGTCCCAAATTGCGACAATCCCGCCCATGAAAAGAGTTCTGACTGCTCGGAAGGAGAAAGGCGGAACGGCCTTGAGTTCGCGTGACTGAACGGGTTGGCCATCCGCCAAGGTACCGAGAATCGCGTCCATCTCATCGGCGTTGTTCCAGATACTGCGGAACACGATGGTCCCGTCTGGCGCGATCACAAAGATTGAGTTCGGCATCGTGCCATAAAACCGATGCGCCGATCCGTTCACGTCATCGACAAGGATTGTGCGCTCGTCGCCGTAGCGTCGTTTGGTTTTTTTCGCAGCGTCGATCTTTTCTGCTTCTGTCCGATGTTGCGGCTGAAGCTCGCCAGGATGGGCTTCGCGCACATACATCAGCACGTGGTCGAGCTGAGGATATTTCTCCATTAGCTTCATCATTGGCGGGACGCTTTGTGCGTACATCGGACAGGTCATGCTGCCGGTCTCGAGAACGAGCGGCCTGTCGTTCAGGTAGTCGGAAAGATGGACCGTTTGCCCGCCGAGTGCGCGCAGTTCTGCATCCTTGAACGTGTCGCCAGCCTGAAGGCCTTCGTCGACGGTAAAGTCGTACTCTTCGGGGGTGAATCGACGGTAACCATAGGTCTTCGACTGTGTATTGGTCATCGGGCTTCTCCTGTTTTTGGGGTGGTAGGGCTTAGGCTAGGGCTTGCAAGACCAGCACGGCCACAAGCGTGCTCAGTGTCATAAAAAGTCCGCGGTGATGAAGCAGCGTGAGCGCGCCGAGGCCGTTGCGCACGGCGACCAGGTCTCCGTCGGAGGGTACGGTGTCAACGTTGCGGATATCCTTGAACAGTCGTGCAACAATCAGTCCGAGCTGGACAAAAAACAGCGTCGCCACTGCGATCGCGGTGGCCGAAAACCCAGCTTTGACCAGCAGGACGATTACAAGAAGCGTCGCGGTCCCCATTGTCGTCATCATGGTCGGGGGTAACAGATGGATCACCCGCTTTAAAATGGCGTGCACTTTGCGCGCCTCGTCGTCGCCAACCTGCGTCGAGTCTGGTGCCCACATCAGGCGCCAGACTGGTTTCTCGATCAGTGACAGCACCACAAAGATACCAGTGCCAAGGCCAAGGAGGCCGGTGAGAAGTGAGATCAAGACGTCGGGCATCGTGTTTCCTTTCTTGGATCTTCGGACACCTCGTTGACAAAGATGTTCGAGTTTAGGATGTTGTCAATGTCTACATAGGTCAGAATGTAGGCATCGTCAACATTGAAAGCGAAAAGAAGATGAACACCGCATATCACCACGGAAATCTGCGTCAGGCGCTACTTGACCGCGCGACAGAAACAGTCAGTGAAAAAGGGGTGGAAGGCCTTAGCTTGCGGGGTCTGGCGCGTGATCTCGGTGTTAGCCACGCAGCCCCCCTTCGTCATTTTGCAACAAAGGCCGAGTTGTTAAATGCAATTGCTGTGGAAGGTGTAGGCTCCCTTATTGAGGCGACAGGAGGTGTCGATGCCCACCCATCCGGTGTTGCACGTTTGCGCGCCATGGTTCTGGCCTACGTCGATTGGGCCATCGCAAACAGCGAACTCCACCACATACTGAGAAATCCTGACGTAATGCGGCACGCTTCTGACGATCTGACAGCCTTGCTTGCGACCTTTGCGGACCGACAGAGGCAGGAAATCAAGGCAGCGCAGGAATCTGATTGGCGAACTGACACCGATCCGGAGGTCCTGTTTCTGCACCTTGTGTCGCTGACGGCCGGTACGGCTATCGTAACGACCGAGGAGATCTACAAACGTCGCGTGGCTGCCCCCGAAACGCGATCGAAGGTTGAAGCGTCAATAGATCTGTTTTTGGGCTAACTTCCGAGTGCTCAAGAACAAGTGTCTTTTCGACCCGGGTTGGGGCGCGCCGTGAAACCATTGCTTTCGCAGCCGGTGTCCGGGGAAATCTCCGGCTTTATATAGCAAACGCACCATCTTCCACTAGAACGCGGGCATTCTCACAGTGGAAGATGGTGCGGCACGTTTTAAGTTATTTCAGCCCTCGAGACTATCTGTGGTGGAGACTACCGAGGCCGCCCACGTAGCCTAACAGTATATTGGCCAATTTGAGCTCGTCGAATCCCGACGTTCTTCACTTGTTCCGGCTGTGTCGCCTATGATAGTAGCCATTCCAGTTGCGCGATACAGGCGCTTCCGTCGCTTTGCTCACTGCGATCGTAACCGTCCGGTCTGGCTGCCCTGCAGGAGGTGCGCTAATGTCGGATAGTGTGCAATTAACTAATTGGACACTTAATAGGCCTGAACGATCAATGCGCCGGCCGCATCTAAGGTCGCCGCTCTGGCAAGACAGGCGGCAGGAATGGGTGATCGGGCTGGCGTCGACCCACAACACGCTTGGGTATCCAAGGCTTATCAGAGAATTTCCACGGGTCGTTCCCATTGGATAAGGACGACACAGCCCGTTTCCGACCAGACGGAATGCGAACTTCCTTCTGAGTTGAGAATGAACGTCCCTGCGCGGTAGGTGCCTCGCTCGTCTGTTTGCTCGCCTTCCAGCACCAGGATACTCTCAAGTCCTGTATGGCGATGCGTTGGCACCCGCGCGCCGGGGGCGTAGCGCAGGAGCGCGACTTCGGGTGAGCCCTGTTTCATGTAGTGAATGTCAACGCCGTCTCTGAACGGCTCGAAGGGCAGATCTGCCAACCGATTTGGCAAATCTGTGATCGTCAGAGGTTCAGTCATGCCAGGCGTCCTTCAATTGTGAAAACAGGGCTGTCCAGCCGACGATGGCACCTTGTGCGCGGATCATTTCCAGCGTCGCGGCCTTGAAGGCGGGAAAGTAGCTCTCGGTGGCGTCCTCAATCAGCAGGCACTCAAAGCCGCGATCATTGGCTTCGCGCATGGTGGTCTGCACGCAGACCTCGGTGGTGACGCCGGCAATGATGAGCGACGTGATACCTTTCCCTGCGAGGTGATCGCCCAAACGCGTTGCATAAAACGCCCCCTTGCCGGGTTTGTCGATTACCCGTTCCTGCGCCGTGGGCGCGAGTTGCGGGATTATGTTGGCCCCTTCTTCTCCTGCTACGAGAACGCGCCCCATCGGTCCGGCATCGCCGATACGTAGACTGGGTACGCCCCGGTCGCGTTTTGCGGCAGGAAGATCGGACAGATCAGGCAGGTGGCATTCGCGGGTGTGGATTACGTCGATCCCCTTGGTGCGGCACAGTGCAATGAGGTCCGCAACCGTGGGCACGATCACCTGCAGGCGTGAAACATTATTGCCAAGCGTTTCGCCAAAGCCACCCGCTTCTATGAAATCGCGTTGCATGTCGATGACGACAAGGGCTGTCTTTGCCGGATCGAAGGCGAAAGGGTAGGGCAGGGCCGTTTCAAGGTCCACCATCACGCGTGGCCCCCCATGTGATAGCCGATGGTGGCGATATCGGCCTCCGCAGTTGCGGCATTATAGGTGAGGGCACCGCCGGACATGACCAGCACGCGATCAGTCAGCTCCATGATTTCATCCAGATCCTCGGACAGGATCAGGACTGCAGCGCCGGCGTTCCGGGCCTGCATAATGCGGCTGCGGATTTCGGACACGGCCGAGAAATCAAGGCCGAAGCAGGGGTTCGAGATGATCAGCAGATCGACCTCTCCGGACAATTCACGCGCCAGCACGGTGCGCTGCACGTTGCCGCCGGACAAGGCGCTGATGGGAACGTCGATGGAGGTCGTTTTGACCTTGAATTGCTGAACCAGATCGCTCGCACGAGCCCTCATGTCTCGGCTCGACAGCCAGAAACCGCCGTGCCGGTCAAAGCTGCGAAAGGCAATGTTATCGCTGACCGACATGCGCGGCGCACAGGCGTTGTGCAGCGGTTCCTCGGGCAGGAAGCGGATGTTGTGGCGTTGCGCGTCGTCGCGGCGTGCGGTGTAGGGCGCGCCTTTGACGCGGATTTCGCCGCTTCGATAAGGGCGCTGCCCAGTCAGGATCTCCATCAACTCCATCTGGCCGTTGCCGGAAATGCCTGCCACGCCGACGATCTCGCCTGCATGCACGCACAATCTGTCGATCCTGATGTCTTTCAACCCTGTGCGATCCCGGGCCGTGATGCCGTCCAGTTCCAACACTGGCGCGCCGCGCATGCCGGAGCGCGGGGCTGGTCGGGCCAGCGTCGCGTCGCTCATCATCAACGCAGCCATATCCGTGTGGTCAAGTTCCGCAACCCTACCGCCCCCCACCAATTTGCCACGTCGCAGGACCGACACCTGGTCGGCGTAGGCGGTCACCTCGCGAAATTTGTGAGTGATCATCAGCACCGAAATCACCCCGTCCTGGCAGAGTCCGCGCACATGGCTGAGCACCTCATCCGCCTCATCTGGGGTAAGCACGGACGTGGGCTCATCGAGGATCAAAAAGCGCCGGCCCAGATAAAGCTGCTTGAGGATCTCCAGCTTCTGCTTTTCGCCTGCTGCAAGCGCGCGTACGGATTGGTCGAGCGGCACCTGAAACGGCATGCGGTCCATGAAGGCCTGCAAGTCCGCCCGCTCTGCCCGCCAGTCGATGATACGCGGGGCATCTTCACGGCTGATGACGAGGTTTTCGGCCACGGTCAGCGACGGGACCAGCGTGAAATGCTGATAGACCATCCCCAACCCAAGCGCATGGGCCGCCCGTGGATCGGTGATGCGGGCCTCGCGCCTGTCCACCAGTATCTCGCCCGAGGTCGCGTGATAGAACCCCATCATGCATTTCACCAGCGTCGACTTGCCCGCGCCGTTTTCGCCCAGAAGAGCGTGAAAGCTGCCCGGGGTGATCTTAATCGAACAGTCATCAAGCGCCGTGAACCCCCCGAACCGCATCGTCATGTGCAAGGTCTCGACGCCGATGGCCCCCCTTTTCGTAGCGACAGTGCTCATGGCAGCTGTGCCAGCAAAGTTGCGCTGTCGCTGACCGCGCCAAAGACGCCGCCTTGCATCGTGACCATCTTCAGCGCGGCGTCGTGATTACCCCGATCCGTTGCCCCGCAACAATCAGCCAGGACGAGGCATTCGAACCCTCGATCATTGCCCTCGCGCATGGTGGTCGACACGCAGACATCGGTGGTGATACCGGTCAGGATGATGTTCTCGATCCCTCGCGTGCGCAGGATCATCTCCAGATCCGTGGCGTAGAAGCTGCCCTTGCCGGGCTTGTCGATGATCGGCTCGCCGTCGTGCGGGTAAAGTTCGGGGATGATGTCCCACCCAGTCTCACCACGCACAAGTATTTTGCCACAAGGCCCCGGATCACCGATGCCCGCCCCGATCTGGCGTGAACGCCAGCGTTTGTTGGCGGGCAGGTCGGCCAGATCTGGGCGGTGGCCCTCGCGGGTGTGGATGATGTGATAGCCCTTGGCCCGCATGGCCCCGAGTACTGTCTTTATTGGTTTGATCGGGGCTTGCGTCATGGAAAGATCATAGCCCATCTTGTCGACATATCCCCCTTCCCCGCAGAAATCGGTCTGCATGTCGATGATCATCAGCGCGGTATTTTTGGGCCTGAGATCGCCGTTATAGGGCCACGCATAGGGGTCGGCAGCGATGGTCATTCGGCGGCTTCTTTCGCAGGGGTGAACAAACGTGTGGGCGCAGGGAAACCGAAATCGGTGCCGTCGGTGGTTTTGACGTCGTCCTCCCAGGGCAAGCGGTACTGTCCGGCTGCCAGATCTGTCATGTAGGTATAGGGGCAGTCCTGCGCGCCGCCTTGCACGGCCACATAGCCGCGATGGCCGAACTGATAGATGTTGTTTTCCACACCCCAGTTGATCCGGGCCTCGCGCACCAGATCGGGACGGACCTCGGCGGTAATGATCTCGTCCGCCCGGCCCGATGTACCATGCGCGATGATCGAGCCGTCGAAGTTGCAGACCATCCCTTCCCCCATACTGTCGAACGTGCCGTCGCTGCCGCACATGCAGACGTTGGCCGTGACCATGAGGTTGCAAAAGGCGTTGGACTGGTTGGTGAAGCGCCACGATTCGCGGATGGGCGCGGTGTAGCCCGCAGTACGTAGCATGATCTCAGCACCCTTGTAGGCCGCTTCCCGCGCCATTTCGGGAAACATCCCGTCGTGGCAGATGATCAGCGCCAGCTTGCACCCGTTCGGCCCGTCAATCACCGGGATGCCGCCGTCGCCCGGCTCCCAAGGCTCGACTGGCACCCAAGGGTGCATCTTGCGATAGTAAAGCTGCAACTCGCCCGTGTTGTCGATGATGAGGCCGACATTGTAGGGCATGCCGCCGGGGTTGGCCTCCATGATCGAAAAGCAGCCCCAGATGTCATTGTCGATGCAGGCCTGCCGGAACGCCGCGACCTCGGGGCCGTCCATCGTGCACATGATCGCAGGCTCGATGTCCATAGACAGCCCGTGCAGCGCATACTCGGGAAAGACGACCAGATCCATCGTGCCGATGTTGCGCCGCGCCTTGGCGGTCATTTCAACAATACGGGCGGTTTGTGCGGCCAGATCGGCGGGGGTCTTGACCACCGGCAGTTTCAATTGCACCAGGCCGATCACTACGCCGTTTGGCGATTTGTTCAAACCTCCAAGTCCGTTCATATGCTGTCTCCCTACTTGGTTATGCTCAACTCGCCCGGCGCGCCGGTCATGGCTTGGGTGGGCGAGGAGGTTGCTATCAGAACACCCAGCGTGAGCACGTAGGGTGCGGCGAAAAACAGGTAGTATCCCTCGGAGACCCCGACCGATTGAAGCACCGGACCAAGTGCGCCGGCCCCACCGAAGAGCAATGCCGCGCCTAAACAGGCCAGTGGGTTCCAGCGGGCGAAGATGACCAATGCGACGGCCATCAGACCCTGCCCGGACGAGATGCCCTCGTTCCAGCTTCCGGGGTAATACAGCGACAAATACGCGCCCCCGACCCCGGCAAAGGCGCCGCCGACCGCCGTCGCGCAGGTGCGGATCACGGCCGGCTGCAGACCCATGGCGCGCGCCGCATCGGTACTGTCGCCCACCACGCGCAGCGTCAAACCCACCCTCGTCGCGCGCAGCATCCACCACAGCAGAACCGCCAAGGCAGCCCCGATCAGGAACAGCACGTTGACCTCCAACGCCGCGCGAACCTGCGGGATTTCCGACCACCAGCCGAAGCTGATCGCGGGCAGATCGGGGGCCACAGGCTGCACGAACGGCTTGCCGAAATAGAACGCCAACCCCATGCCGAGGATCATCATGGCGATGCCCACGGCGATGTCGTTCACCTTTGGCAAGGAGCATATGACACCGTGGACCAGCCCAAACAACGTGCCAGAAAGTGCTGCCGCCAACACACCAAGCCAGGGCGAGCCGGTAAGATGGGCCAGCGCGTAGCCCGACATTGCTCCAAAGACCAGCGTGCCTTCCAGCCCGAGATTGATCCGCCCGGACCGTTCGGTGAGTGCCTCGCCAAGGCTGACGAACAGGAATGGTGTCGACACCCGGATCGCGCCACCGATGATCGCGAGCGGGATGATCCAGTAGCCCAGATCGGTCTCCATCAGACGGTCCTCCAGCGCTCGGGCGCGAAAACCTTGAACCGGCCGTAAAGCGTCTCGGACATCAGGATCGCCATGAAGACGAAGCCTTGCAGCACCAGCACGGTCGCATCCGGCAGGTCCATGCGGCGTTGCACGAGGCCCGACGACGCTTCGAACCCCGCCAGCAGGATGGCCACCGGAACGATCGCAAGCGGGTTATGCCGAGCAAGAAAGGCGATCAGGATGCCGGTATAGCCGTAGCCGCCCGCAAGGCTGGCATTGGCGGAGCCATGTACCGCCGCGACCTCGAAGAAGCCTGCCATCCCGGCAAAGGCCCCGCCGAGCGCTGTAAAGCTCAGGATCAGCTTGCCCACCGGCAGGGCCTGCACTTGTGCCGCACGGACGTTCCCGCCCGCGATGCGCGCGGCGAACCCCCATGTGGTCTTGTCGATCAGAACCCAGGCCAGCACGCAGGCGACGACACCAAAGGCCAGCCCCCAATGCACGTTCCAGCCGGGTATGGTGCCCACCCGCAAAGCCTCGTTCAGCGGTGCAGTGGACGGTTTGTTCAGGCTCGCCGGATCGCGCAACGGCCCCTCAACCAGATGGTTCATGAGCGCAATGGCGATATAGGCCATCAGCAGGCTGGCGATGGTCTCATTGACCCCGCGATAGTGGCGCAGCGCCCCAATCGCCCCGATCCAGAGCGCGCCGAGCAGCATGGCAGCAAGCAACATGACAGGCAGCGCGACGCCGGCAGGCTCACCGGACAGAAGCACCCCCGCAAAGCCTGCGCCGACACCCCCCAGCACAATCGCGCCCTCGCCCCCGATTACAACCAGCCCCAACCGAGCAGGCAAGGCCACGCAGAGGGCAGCGAGCAACAATGGCGCGGCGCGCGACAAGGTGTTTTCCCACGAAAAGGCCGTGCCGAACCCGGCGCGGTAGACCAGAGCGAAGAATTCGGCCGGGGATTTGCCTTGCAGCAGCAAAAACAGGCTAAAGACGGCACACCCGGCCAGCAGCGCGCCGATGGGCAGCACAACGGCCTCGGACCGGCGCGCCAGTGCCGCCAGACCGACGGATGGCCTGGCTGGAACGATTGTCTCGGATGGGAGGGACACCAAAACCCGCGCTGATCAGGACGTCGAGCCGATCACGCCTTCGACCAGATAATCCATGCTCTCCAGCGCGATGTCGTCCTCGGCAAAGCCCTCGCCCTCAGCCGCGATCGCGTTGCCAGTGTTGTCCTTCAGCGGGCCCTTGATGGCCGAGAACTCGCCTGCCATGATCTGGGCTTTCGTGGCTTCGAATTGTGCGCGCGCGGCGTCCGAGACGGCAGGCCCCAGCGGCGACATCTTGATGAACCCGTCCGCCAGCCCGCCGCGTACGAAGTTATCAATGGTGCCGCCGTCCAGCACGGTCTGGACCATATTCGTATAGACACCCGCCCAGTTCCATTCGGCCCCCGTCAGATATTTCTCCGGGGCGAGCGGCGACTGGTTGGCGTGGTAGCCGCAGACGAAGCAATCGCGTCCGGCGGCGGTTTCCATAACGACCTTGGGCCCATCCACATGGCAGGTGATCACATCGCAGCCCGCGTCAGCCAGTGCGTTCGTGGCCTCGGCCTCCTTGACCGCCAAGGACCATTCCCCGGTAAAAATGACCTGACATGTGATCTCCGGATCGACTTGACGCGCGCCCAGCAGGAAGGAGTTGATGTTGAGTAACACCTGCGGAATGGGTTTTGCCGCGACAAAGCCGATCCTTTTGGTCGTTGTAGCGTGTCCGGCGGTGATGCCGTTGAGGTATTGCCCCATGCCGATGTAGCCGAAGTAAGAGCCGACATTCGTAGGCATGCCCTCCGACCAGAGGCCGGCTGCATGCTGGAAGCGGACTTCGGGGTGCTTTGGCGCAGTTTCAAGCACATGCGGGTCGAAATAGCCAAAAGAGGTCGGGAAAAGCAGTTTGGCATCGTCGAAATTGATCATCGATTCCATAGATTTCTGCACGTCGATCGTCTCGGCCACGTTTTCTTCCTCGATGACCGTGACGCCCTCCATGGCCTTCACTGCGGCTGCCCCTTCGGCATGGGCCTGGTTGTAGCCGAAGTCGTCTTTCGGCCCGACGTAGATGAATCCGATGGTCAACGGGCTGTGAGAACCGGCAAAGCCAAGTTGGGGAACGGCTGAGGCGCTCGCGGCAGCCACCGTTCCCGTGAGAAAGCCACGACGCGAAAGGGAGGTGAATGGCATGGTCAGGTGCTCCTTAATGCATTTGGGTCCAAGCCGCACGCGGCGCGCACGGGATCCGACTTGGTTGATCCGACGATGTCGGAAAAACCGTGATGCTGTCTTCTGCTAATATTTCACCGTTGCGATGCAAAAAATGCATCACCGTAGTACAACCTCACTGCGCGTTGATGGCTTCGAGGGCAACGACGAGTTGGCGTCCAAATTTGGCAGAGGCCACGGGCAGGGCGCGGCCTTTAAGTTGTCCCAGCAAGAGCTGACCGGGCGGTACATCCCGTTCGGCGAGTGGCCTGTGCCCGAAACCGGCATTGTGCGGTGGCTTGAGGCCGATGGGGATCTGAAACCCGACCACATCTTCCTGCGTGACGTAATGTCGGATCAGGTCAAAGGATTCCGTTTCGACCGCCGGCGAGAGCGTGCGTCCGATAGACGTGGCGGCCACCTCGAGCAGATTGCGCACCCCATAGGCCTGCGTCGGCAGCACTAGGCGGTGGTCCAGACAATCGCGCAGCCGCAAGACCGGTTTGTCATCCAGCGGGCTGCCTGTGCGATAGAGCGCATGCACCCGCTGTGGCAGTGCATAGAGCAAGTCGAAGTCAACTAGATGCACGGGCTCGAAGACCAACGCCAGGTCGCTGCTGTAGGACGCCAGATCCCGTTCTGCCTGTGCGCGGTCGCGGACATTAATGGAAAATGTCACGCCGGGATGTTCGGCCCTGTAGATCGCGATTTGCTCCGGCAGGAAATAGGGCAGCAGGGCTTGCGAGCAGGCAATCGAGATATGGCCGCGCCGCTCGCCGGACAAATCGGCAACCTGCGACTGGACTCGGGCCAGATCGGTGCGTTGCAAACGAATATGATGCATCAGCAACTCGCCCGCCGGATTGAGCCGCATGCCTCGCGGCAAACGCTCAAAAATCGGCCAGCCGAATTCCTGCTCGAACCCCTGAATACGCCGGTTGAGGGCAGAGGCGGTCAGGTTGGTGTCTTCTGCTGCCTTGCGAATTGATCCAGCGCGCACAACTGCTTCGATCAATTCAAAGGTCCGGAGGTACCTCATCTGTCACTCTTTATACTGACCGATGCATTTTTTGCACTGATTGTGTGTTTTTATAGCATTAGAGGTGAACGTTGTTCCAGCGCAACATGCCCCAAAACGCGATTCACCAACCGTGAGGGGTTCACATGACTGATCTGACTTCCCGACGTCGTTTCTTGAAGATGGGGGGCGCCGGTGCCTCCATACTGCCGTTCCTGAGGGCGATGCCCGCCTCGGCGCAGGGCAGTGACACTCTTGTTGTCGTAACGGGAGCCACTATCAACAGCCTTGATCTGCATCGCACTGGCACCAGCCGCGCGTCCTATCAAGTGGGGATCAATTGCTATGACCGTCTGCTGACCTTCGGCGCGAAGGAGGTGCCCGGCAACGGTTTGTCCTATGATTACACGGTGGTGGAGCCGGAACTGGCCGAAAGCTGGACCGAATCTGACGATGGCATGACCCTGACCTTCAGGCTCAAGCCGAATGCCACCTTCTGGGATGGCCGGAAGGTGACGGCGGCGGATGTGAAATGGTCGTTCGATCGCGCCGTTTCCGTCGGCGGCTTTCCCACGGTGCAGATGAAAGCTGGCGGTCTGGAACGGCCCGAGCAGTTCATCGTGGAGGATGACGAGACATTCGTGATCCAGTTGGATCGCCCGTCTAAGCTGACCATTCCCGATCTGGCCGTGCCGGTGCCCTACATCATCAATTCGGTCGAGGCGCTCGCCAATGCCACCGAGGACGACCCTTGGGCGCTGGAGTATCTGCACACCACGCCCGCAGGATCAGGGGCCTACAAGGTCGCACGATGGAACCCCGGCGAGCAGTTGGTCTACGAGCGCAATGACGAGTGGGTCGGTGGCTCATTGCCCGCTGTCCAGCGCGTGGTCATCCGCGAAGTGCCCAGCCCCGCAACCCGGCGTGCCCTGATCGAGCGCGGCGATGTACAGGTCGCCTTTGACATCCCCGACAAGGACGCATCCGAATTGGCGGGCACTCTGGATGTATTCTCGACCCCTGTGGAGAACTGCATTCACTGCCTGTGCCCGAACTTCGCGTTCGAGCCGTTTCAGGATCCCGATGTGCGCAAGGCCATCGCTTATGCCATCCCCTATGAGGCCATTTTCAAGGCCGCAGCCTTCGAGAGGGGCCTGCCACTCTGGGGTGGCGCGGAAGAGATCACCGACATCGCATGGCCGCGCAAGACGCAGTATTACACTGATCTGGACAAGGCCAAGGAGCATATCGCCAAGTCGGGCCACGCGGACGGGTTCGACGTTCCCTTGTCGATCAGTCTCGATCTGGCCTCATGGATGGAGCCAACCGCGTTGTTGGTGCAGGAAGCGCTCGGCAAGATCGGCATCAACGTCACCATCGAAAAGATCCCGGGCGCCAACTGGCGCACTGCCGTGCTGGTTGAAAAACGCCTGCCGCTGCACCTTGAGAATTTTGGCGGCTGGCTGAACACGCCCGATTACTACTTCTTCTGGGCCTACAAGGACGGGCACCTGTTCAATTCCTCCAACTATCGCAACGAAGAGATTGAGGCGCTGGTGGATGCGACACTGCACATGCCGATGGATGACCCGGAATATGCGCCACAAATCAAGCGCATGTTCGAGATCGCGCTCGATGAATTGCCGCGCATCCCGCTGTATCAGCCGGCCTTAAACGTGGCGACGAACGGGGCCGAAGGCTATGAGTTCTGGTTCCACCGTCAGCTTGATGTCCGTGTGCTGAAAGCCGTCTGATCATGCTTGCCGCCGCCCCCCGGTTGCGCGCCGTCCTCATGCGTCTGGCGCAGGCCGTTCCGGTGGTCGCGGGCGTTGTGGTCATCAGTTTTCTGCTGACCCGCGCGCTACCAGGGGACCCTGCGGTTTACTTCGCCGGAGTTGCGGCGGATGAGGCCTCCATTGAGCAAACGCGCGTGGCAATGGGGCTGGACAAACCCTTGCCCGTGCAATTCGTCCACTACGTGGGCGACCTTTTGCAGGGGGATCTGGGCCAATCGCTTTCCAGCGGGCGGCCCGTCGCGACCGATCTTGCGAACCGTCTGCCTGCCTCGCTGGAGTTGACGCTGACCGCCCTGTTTCTCGCCGTCGTCATTGCCGTGCCCTTGGGGGTTCTGGCGGCAACACGGCCGGGCACGTGGGTCGATCACCTGTGCCGCGTCCTCGTGACCGCCGGCGTCTCGCTGCCGACCTTCTTCACCGGCATCCTGCTTATCTACATCTTCTATTACCTCGCGGGCATCGCGCCGTCGCCACTGGGGCGGCTTGATTTCATTTACCTCTCGCCGGATCACGTCACCGGATTCTACCTGATCGACGCTGCGCTGATGGGCGATTGGGAAACATGGCGCGGCGCGGCCGAACAGCTGGTCCTGCCGGCTGCGACATTGGCCTTGTTCACACTCGCGCCCATTGCGCGCATGACCCGCGCCGCAATGCTGACGGCGTTGTCGTCCGACTTCATCCGAACGGCGCGGGCTGCGGGCCTGTCCGGCGGTACGGTGCTATATCGCTATGCCTTCCGCAATGCGCTGCTGCCGGTGGTCACAACGCTGGGCATGGTGTTTTCCTTCGCGCTCGGCGCCAATGTTCTGGTTGAAAAGGTCTTTGCCTGGCCCGGCATCGGATCCTACGCCGTCGAGGCACTGGTGGTCTCGGATTACGCGGCCGTGCAAGGCTTCGTGCTGGTCATGGCGCTACTTTTCGTGACACTGAACCTGTTGATCGACCTGCTCTACACGGTGATCGACCCGCGCATCGGATTTGACGCGCAATGAGCGATCTGAGCGCCACGGACCTGACGCGCCGCCAAGGCACTCTGGATCATGTGATCTATGTGCTTCGAGCCAATCCGGTCACGTTGATCGCCTTTTGCATGTTCGCCTTCCTGATCCTCTCGGCGCTCTTCGGCCCCGCACTGGTGCCTTATGACCCGCTGGCGACCAATGCGGGCAATTCCCTGCAACCGCCATCCTGGAGTCATTGGTTCGGCACCGACCAAATCGGGCGCGACGTGTTCAGCCGGGTGATCGTCGCCACGCGGCTCGATCTCACGATCTCGGTAGCGGCGGTCGCGATCTCCTTTGTGGTGGGCTCGATCCTTGGCTGCATTGCGGGCTATTGGGGGGGATGGCCCGATGTCATCCTGAACCGGTTTCTCGACACGATCATGGCCTTCCCACTGTTCGTCCTGGCCATGGGAATCGTGGCAGCTCTGGGTAACTCGATCGAGAACATCATCTACGCCACAGCGATCATCAACATGCCGTTCTACGCACGCCTCGTCCGTGCCGAGGTCAATATCCGCCGCGACGCGGGCTTCGTGCGCGCGGCCAAGCTGGCAGGCAGCTCCGACCTCCGGGTGCTGGCCACGCAGATCTTTCCCAACGCGCTGCCGCCGATGATGGTGCAGGTCTCGCTCAATCTCGGCTGGGCCATACTGAACGCAGCGGGGCTGTCGTTCATCGGGCTTGGTGTCAGCCCGCCCACGGCGGAATGGGGCATCATGGTGGCGGAAGGGGCCAATTTCATCGTCTCGGGCGAATGGTGGCTTGCGGTGTTCCCGGGGCTCTGGCTGATGTTCGCGGTTTTCACCTTCAATCTGCTGGGCGACGGGCTGCGCGATATCGTCGACCCGCGCAAGAGGACATGACCGCGTGCTGAGTGTCAGGGATCTGAGCGTCATATTTCAGACAAGACGCGGCGTGGTGGACGCGGTGCGCGGCATCAGCTTTGACGTGGCCAAGGGGGAAATCCTCGGCATCGTGGGCGAAAGCGGCTCAGGGAAATCCGTCACCTCCTACGCGCTGATGCGTATTTTGGACGCGGGCGGCACGATCAAGGCAGGCGAGGCCACCTATTCTGGCATCGACCTGCGCCGCGCCGCCGAACGCGACATGCGCGACATCAGGGGCCGGGAGATCTCGATGATCTTTCAGAATCCCCGCGCCGCCCTGAACCCGATCCGCAAGGTCGGCCACCAGATCGAAGACGTGTTGCGCCAGCACGCCCGCGCCACCCGGCAAGACGCCCGCGCCAAGGCGATCGCCGCCATGGAGGCGGTCAAGATCAAGGACGCCGCGGCTCGCTACGACGCCTATCCGTTCGAGTTGTCGGGCGGCATGTGCCAGCGCATCGTCTGCGCCATTGCTCTTGCCTGCGACCCGCGGCTGCTGATCGCGGATGAGCCGACCACCGGGCTCGACATCACCACGCAAAAGGCGGTCATGGATCTGGTGCGCGATCTCATCCGCGAGCGCGAGATGAGCAGCATCCTCATCACCCATGATCTTGGCCTAGCGGCGCAATACTGCGACCGGTTGATCGTGATGAAAGACGGGCTGATCGTGGAACAGGGCGACCCGTTGCAAATCTTCAGCCAGCCGCGACACCCCTACAGCCGCAAGCTGGTGGACGCGACCCCGCGTGCGGGCGCATCGGTGCGCGATCTGCTGCCGGTCGAGATCCGCGCGCCCGAGCCGAAGATCGTGGAAACGGACAAGCCGCTGGTCGAGGTGCGCGATCTGGTCAAGACCTACGCCGGCAAGTCCGGCCCAGTGCAGGCGGTCAAGGCCATCTCGTTTACTGTCCATCGGGGCCAATGTGTGGGGCTTGTAGGCGAAAGCGGCTGCGGCAAGTCCACCACCTCCGAAATGCTGGTGCGGCTGATGGATGCGACCGCCGGCGAGATCCTCTTCGACGGGGACGATATCGCCGCGATACCTGCGCGCCGCTTTGCCCGCGATCCCCGGCGCGCCGATATTCAGATGGTCTTTCAGGACGCGACCGACAGCCTAAACCCGCGCCACACCGCCCGTCAGGCCATCGCAGAGCCGCTGCGGCGCCTGCGCCGGATGCGCGGCGCAGCGCTCGGCATCCGCATCGAGGAACTCGCAGGTCTCGTTGGCCTGCCCCTGCCTCTGCTTGACCGTTTTCCGCACCAGCTTTCGGGCGGTCAAAAGGCGCGGGTGGGTATTGCCCGTGCGGTGGCGCTTGATCCGAAGTTTCTGATCCTCGATGAGCCGACGGCGGCGCTCGATGTGTCGATCCAGGCGGTGGTTCTGAACCTGCTAGTGGACCTGCGCGCAAAGCTCGGCCTCAGCTATCTCTTTGTCAGTCACGATCTGCATGTGGTGCGGCTGCTCTGCGACTACGTGATCGTTATGAAAGACGGTCTGATCGTCGAGGAGGGCAGGGCCCATCAGGTCATGTCTCACCCGCAAGAACCCTACACCAAATCCCTGCTGGCCGCTGCCCCGAAACCACCGGAGCGCGCCACCCCCGCCGACCAACTGGAGATTAAGAATGCTCAGTACACTGCCCTTCACGATAAACGCGCTTCGTGAAGCCTATGCCGCCGGCACTCGTCCGGCGGACGTGATTGACGAGATCTTTGCTCGGCTGGAGGCCGTGGGCGATCCTGGTATCTTCATCCACTTGCGCGACCGCGACGATCTTTTGGCCGAGGCACAGGGTCTCGGAGCCTATGACCCAGAACTGCCGCTTTGGGGCATTCCCTATGCGGCCAAGGACAACATCGATGTTGCGGGCATCAAGACGACTGCGGGTTGCCCCGCTTATGCCTACACCCCGGAAAGGGATGCATTCGTCGTGTCACGACTGCGCGCGGCGGGCGCACTGATGATCGGCAAAACCAATCTCGACCAATTCGCGACCGGCCTTGTCGGGGTCCGCACACCGTACGGTGCGCCTTTGAATGCGGTTGACCCCGCGATTGTACCCGGGGGCTCGTCGGGCGGTTCGGGGGTCATCGTGGGGCACGGCATCGTATCTTTTTCGCTTGGGACCGATACTGCGGGGTCGGGCCGAGTGCCTGCGGCGCTGAACAACATCGTAGGGCTCAAACCCACACTGGGCGCGCTGTCGGCCAGCGGCGTCGTGCCCGCCTGTCGCACCCTCGATACGGTGTCGATCTTTGCGCTCACTGTGGATGACGCCTATGCTGCCTTCGCCGTGGCACGCGGCTATGATGCAACGGATGCCTATTCCAAACCGTTGACGCCTGAGGAGCTGACTGAACCAGCCACGCCGTTGCGACTGGGCATTCCGAATGCAGGCTCCATCGCGTTTTTCGGCGATACGGTGCAACAGGCCGCGTTCGAGCGGGACGTGGCAGCGCTTGAGGCGCGTGGTGCTGTGATCGAGCCCCTGGATTTCGAACCGCTCTATGCCATTGCCCGCATGCTTTACGAGGGCGCATGGGTGGCAGAGCGTTTCACCGTGATTGCCGATCTCTTGGCGACCAACCCCGACGCCGTACATCCCGTCACTCGAAGGATCATCGCCCACGCCGAGAGCATGTCGGCTGCCGACGCCTTCACCGGCATCTACCGCTTGGCCGAGCTGAAGCGCGCGGCAGACCCGATACTGAGGGGGCTCGATCTGCTCTGCGTGCCGACCGTACCGACCTTTTACACCGTAGCCGATCTTGAGGCTGATCCCGTCACGCCGAATTCCAATCTTGGGACCTATACGAATTTTGTCAATCTGCTGGACATGTGCGGTATCGCAGTGCCCACCGCGCCGCGCAGCGACGGGCGGCCCGGTAGCGTAACGCTGCTGGCAGGCGCAGGTCAGGACGCGCTTGTCGCGGCGGTGGCGCGCGGGTTCGAGATGAATTGCCCGCGTATCATGGGGGCCACCGACCATGCGGTTCCCGCTCCGGCACCCTTACCGGTGGCGACACCCGACACGATCGAAATCGCGGTTTGCGGCGCGCATATGAGCGGCTTGCCCTTGAATAGCCAACTAACCAATTTGGGGGCGCGCTTTGTGCGCAAGGCCCAGACCACGGCAGAGTATAAGTTTTACGCCTTGGCAGGTGGACCACCGGCGCGCCCCGGGCTGATAAAGTCGAATGATGCGGACGCAGGCACCATCGCGCTGGAAATCTGGTCTATGCCGAAAACGGAATTCGGGGCCTTCATGGCAGGCGTACCCGCGCCCTTAGGTATCGGGACAATTGATGTGTCGGACGGTTCAACGGTCAAAGGTTTTCTCTGTGAGCCAGCTGGACTGGCAGGGGCTAGGGATATCACCGAATTGGGGGATTGGCGGAGCTATCTGGCGCAGCAAAGCGTGCCCGCATGACGTCTTCTGTCGAGCAGCGCCTGACGGCGATGGGTCTTGAGCTGCCCGCTGACTGGGCCCCGCGAGGGCAATTCCTGCCATTTCGCCGGGATGGGGCGGTTGTCTACCTCTCCGGCCAGATCTGCGAATGGGATGGCGAGGTGACACACACCGGCCCGGTGTCCGACACGCCCGAGGGAATAGAGGCCGCCCATAAGGCGGCACAGACTTGTGCGCTGAACCTGCTCTATCGTTTGCGCGACGCCTGCGGGGGGGATTTGGACCGCGTCGATATGATTCTGCGCCTTGGCGGCTTTGTAAACTGCGCCTCGGGCTTTGGGCAAAGCCCTGCCGTGATCAACGGTGCAACCGAACTGTTTATCGCTTTGTTCGGCGAGGGTGGCTGGCATGCACGGACGGCTGTGGGGGTGTGTGGTCTGCCGGGCAATGCATCGGTTGAGGTGGATGCCATTGTCAGGCTCAAGAGTTAACTGGGCAATCGTGGAGCGGGTATAGGCGGTGCGTGGCGTTCCAAGTGGGCCACGACGGACAGCAGGAACAGGTCTTGGCCCGGATGTGCGGCAAGCATGATTGACTGGGGTCTCGCCAGGTCATCGTGCCCCCATGGCAGGCAAATCAAGGGTCCGCCAAAGACTGTCCACGGTGTCAGCCAATCCTGAAACCCGGTCGTATCGCCGAGCAGCGGCGCACCGTCGGGCACCGGCAGCGTCAGGATCAGTTCGGTTCCACTCATGGTGTTCCAAAACGCTTGGCGCGCTTCGGCCAGGACCTGCCGCGCCCCGGACAGGTCAGCCTCAGATACCGCGCGGCCAGCCTCCAAACCGGCCAGGAACTTTGGCCCGAGCAGGCTCGCCTTGTCGTCCCGCAGTAACGCGCGATGGCTGGCATAGGCCTCCGCACACATGACCGTTCGGTGTGCGGCGACAAGGGTTTCCACATCGGCTGGCAATTCACGCCATGTAAGCTGCGACGTCAGCCCAGCGAGCGCCTCCTTCGCCCCGGCGAGGGCTTCCTGCCAATCTGGGTGCACCTCAGCATCCGTATCCCACAGCCCGCAAATGGCCACCAAGTCCCTAGGTTCGGCCTTCAAACCGGAGGGCGACATTACTTCAAACGCTCTGAGCGCCAGGTTGACATCCCCCGCGATGATCCCGACCGTGTCGAAGCTGCGCGCCAAGGGCGTCACCCCGTCCAATGGCAACAGGCCCGCGGTCGGTTTGAATCCCACCGCGCCGCAATAGGCCGCGGGACGGATCAGCGAACCGGCGGTCTGCGTCCCGAGTGCTATGTCAGCAATGCCCGCGCCGACCGCCGCGCCCGATCCACTGCTCGACCCGCCGGGGGAGCGGGTCAAATCATGCGGATTGCGGCAGGGTGTCGGGTCGGTGAAGGCGTATTCCGTCGTCGTCGTCTTGCCTAGAATGCGCGCCCCGGCCGCACGTAGGCGCTGCACCACCAACGCGTCACGTGTCGCTGGCGGAGTGCCTGCACAGGTCTCGCTGCCGTTGCGTGTCGGCAAGCCCGCGACGTCGATGATGTCTTTCACAGCGACCGTGAGGCCGCTCAGCGGGCCTGTTCCGGCCGGGACCTCTGACAGCGCGACGAAAGCATGTATGTGCCTGTCCCATGCCTGCAAAGCGCCGGTCACGCCACGTCGCGCGCCACGCCGATGAGATGGTCGCGTGTGATCATAGCCTCGAGGTCTTCCGGCGTGCGGAGATGCAAAGCGGCGGGAGGCTCCGGCAGAACCAGATAGCGCATGTCCGCATTGCTGTCGTGAACGTCGAGCTGGACGTCCCTCGGCAAATCCAGCCCGAATTCGGCCAGAATCCGGCGCGGCTCGCGCACGGAGCGCGCGCGGTAGGCCTTGGATATGTACCAAGAAGGCGGTTGCCCCAGAATGGAGCGCGGATAGCACGAACACAGTGTACAGGTGATCAGGTTATGCCGGGTCGCCGTGTTCTCGACCACGATGATCCGGGCCTCGGTTACGGGTATTTCCAGTTCCTGCACAGCAGCGCGTCCGTCTTGCAGTAAGCGCTGTTTGTAAGCCGGGTCGGTCCATGCTTTGGCGACAATCTTGGCGCCCAGATGAATGCCGGGGCTTTCCAGTTTGGCGATTGCCGCAGTGACCTCATGGGCGGTCAACAAGCCTTTGCGGATGAGCACCTCTTGCAACGCATCCACGATGATCTGCGCCTCGATGTTTCCGGCCTCATCCTCGATCACGAGCGCCTCGTGCTCTTCGTGGTGATGATCATGGGGCATGTCGAGTGTCCTCAATAGGGGCGAGCCAGTGGTCGTAGATTTCGATGATAAGCCGGTCATGCAGGGCATGATCCGCATCCGGCCAAAGGGTAGTCTGGGCAAAGGCCACACGGTAAAGATCCACGGCCTTTCCGCCGGTCTTACCGATCGCGAGGTCTTCGGGGTTAAGATAGGTGCCGCAATAGTTCACCACGCGGCCTGTCTGGTGGCGGATGTAATGCGGGATGCGGACGTGACCCTTCTTGCCAAGCGCCAACACACGCACGTGATCCCCAACTGCAAATCGCATCATTCGGCGTTCGAAGGATCGCGCCAGCGCGCACGCCCGGCGGCGATGGCGGCATCCAGCTCTTCCCGGGACAAGACGCCTTTCTCGATGAGGATATCTGTCATCGCCTCTAGCCTGCGGCGGTAGAATGATAGTGTATTGTACTTTTCGATGCCGAAGCTTTCGAACCCGCGCCGCACTTCGTCCAGCGATACGATCCGTCGCGTCCCATCACCCAACAGGCCACGAATAGCCTCGACCTGTTTTTCCCAATGCTGCCACGGCAACTCTATCTTCGGGATATCTCCCGCTGGATCTCCACCGACGTCATGATAGCCTCGCGGCCCGCGGTCTTGCGCCATAAGTCCCCCGTTTCGGCCAAGGATGGTCGCCGGCGTCGGTGATCGCAAATGCTATTTTTTCATCCCAGCGGTGCAAAAACCGAAGCGCCCTTGTTGTCTTGCTGGTATCACGGGGTTCCGTCACGCCTGACCTGAGCGCGTCGTTTAGGTACGACCCGCCTAAAATGATAGCGCTGGATTGCAGCGCACCGAACAGGAAATCGCCCTTGCGATCGATACCGCGCGAGCCGAGCCACTTGGCCAGGCCAACGCTCAGACCGGCTTACTCCATGATTTGGACCAGTTCTGCAGGGCGGATGAACGGGTCCGTGTCATGGGTGCGCTTGGGCAGCAGCCTTAGGACACCGGCAGGCCCGCATGAACGCGATCGAGAGCGTTAAGTAAGTCGGCAAGCCGAACTGCAGCACTTGATTTTCAATCCGAAGTCCGTGATGGGCCGGTTCTGTGAGTTCGGTTACATCAGGGAAGACGACAGCGACGTGTGCCAATGCTTCGGATTATGAGAACTACTTCGAGATATGGAAAGCCGGGTCTGAGCTACAAGGAGTCGACTGAGCGGTTAGCTGTGCTGTAACTCAATCGAAAATGGGCTCGGATCAGCGGGAAACGAACTGAGATGGTGCGCTGGCACGACTGCCTTTCTTGCTATAAGTTATGTGCATGGAAGCACTATCGCAGAATATCGTACCTTGGCGCATGTCTATTGCCCCGATGATGGACTGGACGGACCGTCACTGTCGGTATTTCCACCGGCTGATGTCGCGCCATGCGCTTCTGTATACGGAAATGGTTACGGCGCCTGCGCTTGTGCGGGGCGGGGCTATGCATCTTCTTGACTATGATCCGACGGAGCATCCGGTCGCGGTTCAGCTTGGCGGGTCGGACCCGGACGAGTTGGCCGAGGCGGCGCGACTTTGTGCGGAACGTGGGTATGACGAGATCAATCTCAACGTGGGCTGTCCCTCTGATCGCGTTCAATCCGGCTGTTTCGGGGCCGTTTTAATGGAGCGCCCGGCGCTGGTCGCCGACTGCGTTGCTGCGATGAAAAAGGCGCAACCGATTGAAGTGACGGTAAAATGTCGCATTGGCGTGGATCAGCAGGATCCTGAGACTGTGCTGCCGGATTTCTTGCGACGTATTGCGGATGCGGGCGTGTGCAGAGTAACAATCCACGCGCGCAAAGCGTGGCTCAAGGGACTGAGTCCTAAGGAAAATCGGGATATCCCGCCGCTCGACTACGATCTGGTCCACAGAATGAAGGCTGAATTTCCAGAGCTTCATATGTCGATCAATGGCGGGATCGAGACACTGGATCAAGCGTCTTGGCACCTCCAGCGGGGGCTCGATGGGGTCATGATCGGGCGAACCGCCTACCATGATCCCTGGGCCGTTTTGGGGCGGGCGGACAGCATTGTTTTCGGTGCCGAGGATCCGTGCCAGACGCCCCATGACGTCATCGGAAAGATGAAACCCTACGTTGATGCGCATTTGGAAAAGGGTGGGCGGTTGCATCAGATCACGCGCCATATGCTGGGTCTCTTTACCGGCAGGCCGGGTGCACGTCTGTGGCGCCGCATGCTGTCAGAGGGCGCTACACGGTCTGATGCAGGTTTCGACCTTGTCGAGGCCGCTGCGGCTCAGGTTGCAGTTAAACCTCTGCCGCGAGCCTCTTGAGGGCACTCGAAGAATTCGACGCCCAGGGATGGATCAAGTTCAGCCATGATCCGATGGTCGCCAACTGGGTGCGGCACGCAGCGCCGATCGCGGAAGAGCTGGTCCGTGATCAAGTCAAGAAACAGGCGTTGAGATGCGGGGGGACGTGGTGTGTCGGGGTCAATCTTCTGCCAAACGACCCGGATGGACAACTGGGCGGCGGACCGGCGCTCAAAGGCCGTGCCATGGATTTCATAAAGCACAAGTATGGCCACGTAGCTCCGCTGGACCGTGCCCAGATATCGGTCATCTACCCCGGCTACCCAAGGTCGTCTGACACGGAAAGCGCGGCGGCCTTTGTGTTTCGCCAGAAGCGGGATGCTGCGCATGTGGACGGGCTTCTACCGGTCGGGCCCAACCGCCGCAGGCAATTGATGGAACCCCACGCCTTTGTCCTGGGTATTCCGCTTAATTTTTCTCGCGAAAGCCCCATGGTCGTATGGGAAGGCAGCCATCACATAATTGCGTCAGCATTTCGCGCTGCCTTCGACGGCATTCCGCCGTCCGCGTGGGCGGACCACGACATCACCGAGATCTATCATGCCGCGAGGAGATCCTGCTTTGAGCAGTGCACACGCCGTTCAGTGATTGCGCGGCCCGGTGAGGCCTATGTCGTCCACAGATGCACGTTGCATGGCGTCGCGCCATGGGGCGATACGGCAAGTGAAGCCGGTGCGTGTCGCAGCATTGCGTATTTCAGACCTGAATTGGCGGACATCGCCGTTTGGCCAAACTGACGGAGACTACGAAAGATCCGGTACACGCGCCTTGCGACCGCCACGTCTGACCGCAAGGCGGCCTGCGCGATCCGGTAGCTCCGCCAGAACGCGCGTTCTTTCGTCGTTGGACATCCGCGACCACATGCCGATCTCGTCCAGACTGCGCAGGCAGCCTGTGCAAATCCGTTCGACAGGATGGACGACGCAAATTTTCACACACGGGCTTTGCACCTCGTCCCGCGCCCAGATGTCATCCTTCATCGCTCTGCCTTATATGTCTCAGTCGATCCAACGCGCCTTGTAGAATATACCCGGCTGCGACGTGATCTATGACCTCTGCGCGACGTTTGCGAGTCGTATCCGCCTCCAGTAATGCGCGTTCCGCGGCCACGGTGGACAATCGTTCGTCCCAAAATGTGATCGGAAGGTCTGTTAGCCGCGACAGGTTGCGGGCAAAAGCGCGGGAGGATTGTGCGCGGGGTCCTTCGCTGCCGTCCATATTGCGGGGCAGGCCAAGGACAATACCGCCAATGGCCCGCTTTTCAATGATTGCCATCAAAGCCGCCGCATCAACGCCGAATTTCTTGCGCTTGATGGTTTCCAGAGGGGTCGCAACCGATAGAAAACTGTCTGAAACCGCGACACCGAGGGTCACGGTTCCCAAATCAAGCCCAACCAGCGCCTGCATAGGGGCCAGCGCGACTGAAAATTCAGTCATGTCCTCGAAAATTTCGCCCAAGACGCGTCCCTTGTTTTTTGTCGCAGATAGTCATGGAGACCGGCAAAAGTCCACGGCGCACAAAGCCGTTTCGCGGGGCAGTTTATCGCAGGTCGCACACTGGCATGTCGCAACATCGCCGTTTAACGTCGCGCCATGTCGGACAGGTGCCGTGCGCCTGCAGCACAAAAGAGACGTATCAAACCGGACCTGTCCCATGAAACGCTACTCTGCCTTTGCCATCGCCCGAGAAGCCGCCCGATATCATACCGGGTGGGAGCGGGCGTGGCGCGCGCCTGAGCCGCAGAAGAAATACGACGTGATCATAATTGGTGCCGGGGGGCATGGTTTGGCCACCGCTTACCATCTGGGCAAAAATCATGGCATCAAGAACGTCGCTATCATCGAGAAGGGTTGGCTGGGCGGTGGCAATACCGGTCGCAACACGACGATTATCCGCTCAAATTACCTGCAAGATCCCTCTGCTGCGATCTACGAAAAGTCCCGAAGTCTGTATGAGACGATGAGCCAGGATCTGAACTACAACGTTATGTTCAGTCCTCGTGGCGTAATGATGCTTGCCCAGACCCAACACGAAATCCGAGGCTATCAGCGCACGGCCCATGCCAATGCGCTGCAAGGTGTTCAGACCGAGTTTATCGGGCCGCAAAAGGTGAAAGAGCTTTGCCCGATCATCAGCATAGACGGTCCGCGCTACCCGGTACTGGGCGCGCTTTGGCAGGCACGGGGCGGCACCGCGCGCCATGACGCTGTCGCTTGGGGCTATGCGCGGGCCTGCTCCGACATGGGCATGGATATTCTGCAGCGAACCGAGGTAACGGCAATTCGCCGGGATGGCGGCAAAGTGGTCGGCGTGACGACCACGAAAGGCGATATCGACTGCGACAAGCTTGGCATTGTGGTGGCGGGGCATTCCGGACATCTGGCCGACATGGCCGGGTTCCGTCTGCCAATTGAAAGCGTGCCGCTTCAGGCGCTGGTGTCCGAACCAATCAAACCGTGCATGGACGTTGTGATCATGGCCAATACGGTTCATGGCTACATGAGCCAATCCGACAAGGGCGAGATGGTGATCGGCGGCGGGACTGACGGGCACAACAACTACACGCAGCGGGGGTCCTTCCACCACGTGGAAGAAACCGTACGGGCCTTGATCGAGACCTTTCCGATGTTGTCACGCCTGAAGATGCTGCGCCAATGGGGTGGGATCGTGGACGTCACCGGCGACAGATCCCCCATTCTTTCGAAAACGCCAGTCGACGGTATTTTTATAAATTGCGGCTGGGGCACCGGGGGGTTCAAGGCGATCCCCGGCTCTGGCTGGGCCATGGCGGACCTGATGGCCAACGGTCGCTCGCCTTTGACCGACGCCTTCGGGTTGGAGCGATTCCGCGAGGGGCGCTTTATCGACGAAAGTGTGGCCGCGGGTGTGGCGCATTGACGGCGGTCTGTAAGTCTCTGACGTCGCGTCGGGCCGTTCCTATGTCATGGAACATAGCGCTAGGTTTAAGTGTTTCTTCTTCAGTCAAAAAAACTGGAGACAAAGAGACATGGCAGACAACAACAGTTCCGGTAGCTTCATGCCGTTTATCGTCGGTGCCCTCGTGGTGGTCGTCGGAATCATGGGTTACTTCATGTTCATCGAAGGTGGTGGAGATGAACCAGAGATCCAGATCGATCTGCCCGGCAGCAGCGACTAAGCAATTCAAGGGCGCGCGTTGCGTAAACCTGAACTTGCGCGTTCACCGCAATATCTTGCCAAAATGCGCCGGGTCCGCTGGCGCATTTTTTCTGAGAAGCCCGCATTTGGCAGCACGTTGCCGCCGTGATTCAAGCGTTTCGGCTGTGCTTTGCCGACCTTCATTATCCCGTCACTGTGGTCTTGAGGACCGAGCCGCGCCATGGCTGACTCTCCTTATTCATAAGGAGGAAATACCATGGCTGACTATACCACACATGATGATGGCATCGGCGCCAAGGGCCTTATCGTGGCCCTCGTCCTCATCGCATTGTTTATCTTCGCGCTTGTCTTCTTGGGAAGCGGATCCCCTGATCTCAATCAGACCGGGACCATCCCGCCACAAGAAACAGCGCCTGCAGCCACAACGGAAGCGCCTGCGCCCGCTGACGTCCCGGCTGCGCCCGCAGACTAACCCTCGACCCCACTCCAACTTGAGCGGCAGCGGCCTTGGTGCGGCTGCCGTTTTTTGTGCGGGTCTGACATCTGGACCCCGCCCATGTTGATCCTTCATTGCCCCTATTGCGGCGTCGACGCCGAAGAAACAGAATTGCACGCAGGCGGTCAGGCCCATCTGACTCGCGAAACCGTGGGTTCTGATGACGAGGCGTTTGAAGACTACCTGTTCATGCGTGAAAATCCGAAAGGCGTTCACTTTGAACGCTGGCGGCATGCCTCTGGCTGCGGGAAATGGTTTCACGCGGCCCGATGCACGACCACACTGGAAGTGTTCGGAACCTATTCCGCGCAAACCACAGCACCACCGCGTGAGATCTGCGACGCGATATCCGGAAAACGGCCCGGATGGAGTTGGAAAACCTTCAGCGCGAGGATGTTCTCATGAGCACGCGTCTGGCGGCCGGTGGGCGGCTCTTGAACCGAGGCAAATCCGTGCGGTTTGAGTTCAACGGCAAGCATCTGCGCGGCTTTGACGGGGACACATTGGCCTCGGCACTTCTGGCCAATGACCAGATGCTCATGGGCCGATCCTTTAAGTACCACCGACCGCGCGGGCTCGTTGCAAGCGGCGCGGAAGAGCCAAACGGGCTCGTCAACCTGGGCAAGGGCGGTCGGTTTGAGCCCAACGCGCGGGTCACCACGACCGAGTTGTTCGATGGGCTGACCGCGACGTCTCAGAACCATTGGCCCAGCCTCGATTTCGACGTAGGTGTCGTGAACAACTATGCGGCTCGTTTCTTGCCCGCAGGGTTCTACTACAAGACGTTCATTCAGCCGCGGGCTGCCTGGAAGCACGTGTTTGAGCCATTTATCCGGCAATCTGCAGGGCTGGGCAAGGCGCCCAAAGACCGCGATGTAGACACGTATGAGCATTTCTACGCCTTTGTGGATGTGCTGATCGTCGGTGGTGGCATTGCGGGCCTGCAAGCTGCCAAGACCGCCGGAGCGTCTGGTGCTAAAGTTCTGCTGATCGAACAGACCGGGCATTGGGGCGGCCGTGCACCTGTGGACGGTGCCGTGATTGACGGTAAGTCTGCGGATGATTGGATAAACAATACACTCGATCTCCTTGATAAAATGGAAAATGTTCAGGTTCGATCCCGTCTTATGGGGGCAGGCATCTATGACCATGGATACGCGCTGGCCCATGAGCGTTTGACGGACCACGCCCCGTCAGATGATATGCCGCGCCACAGGCTTTGGCGGATCCGGGCCAAGCAAATCATCACTGCGACCGGCGCGATAGAGCGTCCGCTCAGTTTTGCGGGCAACGACATACCTGGCGTCATGCTTGCCTCTGCTGTGCGGGACTACGTCGTGAACTACGGTGTCAGTGCCGGGGATCGCACCGTGGTTGTGACAAACAACGACGACGCCTACAGGACCGCGATTGCGCTGAAGGGGGCGGGTCTTGATGTGCCGCTGATCCTTGATGCACGCGCTTCGGGCGGCGGGGCTTTGGCTGAAGAGGCCGCTGCCCTGGGCATTCGGATTGCCAACGGCAAAGCCATCGCGTCCGTGAAGGGCGGCAAACGGGTCACTGGGGTTCAGGTCTGCGCGCAGGCCGGGGAAGGGGCGGTGCTGGAAGAGATCGCCTGCGACGCGATTGCCATGTCCGGCGGTTGGTCGCCTGTCGTGCATCTCTGGTCCCATTGCGGTGGCAAGTTGATCTGGGACGACGCGCATGCCCATTTTCGTCCCGATGCAGACCGCGCCCCGACGGGGGCAGACGGTGAGCCGTTTGTTTCGGTCACAGGCGGCGCAGACGGGGCGATGAGCTTTTCCGGCGCTCTCGCCAATGCGGACGAGACCGCAAGACATGTCTCGAAGCGCATAGGGCGCAAAGCCAAGAAAGCCACGCCACCGAACGCCGACGATGTTGAGATGGCGCCTCTGGCGCCTGTCTGGAAAATGCCGCAGGGGGCTGGGATCAAGCTGCGTTCCAAGATGTGGCTCGACTATCAGAACGACGTCAAAGTCAGCGACGTTCAATTGGCCGCACAGGAAGGGTTCGAAAGCGTCGAGCACACTAAGCGTTACACAACGCTGGGCATGGCCACTGATCAAGGAAAGTTGAGCAATATAAATGGTTTGGCTGTTCTTGCGGACAGTTTAAATGAAGAGATTCCACAGGTCGGGACCACGACGTTTCGTCCGCCTTACACGCCTATTTCAATGGGATCGATTGCAGGTGAGGCCACGGGCGAGCGGTTTCAGCCTTTGCGTCGCACGCCTCTGCACGACTGGCATGCCGGCAACGGCGCCTATTGGGAACCGGTCGGCCATTGGCGCAGGCCCTATTGTTTCCAACGCAGCGGTGAAAGCGTTGAGGACGCCGTCCAGCGCGAAGTCAAAGCGACCCGTGACAGCCTCGGCCTGTTGGATGCATCGACGCTTGGAAAGATCATCGTCAAAGGTCCCGATGCGGGTAAGTTTCTGGATATGCTTTACACCAACATGATGAGCACGCTGAAGCCCGGACGTTGCCGCTACGGTCTCATGTGTTCGGAAAACGGGTTCCTTATGGATGACGGCGTGGTCGCGCGGATCGACGAAGACACGTGGCTTTGCCATACGACCACAGGCGGCGCGGACCATATTCATGCCCATATGGAAGAGTGGCTTCAGACGGAGTGGTGGGATTGGCAGGTTTTTACCGCGAATGTGACGGAGCAGTACGCCCAGATCGCCGTGGTCGGCCCGAATGCACGCAACCTGCTGGAAAAGCTGGGCGGCATGGATGTCTCTGCGGACGCGCTGCCCTTCATGGCGTGGGCTGATGGACAAATCGGCGGCTTCGATGTGCGCGCCTACCGTATCTCTTTCTCGGGCGAGTTGAGCTACGAGATAGCAGTACCTGCCAGTCAGGGGCGTGCATTCTGGGATGCGCTTCTAGAAGCTGGGGCAGAATGGCAGGTCACGCCCTATGGAACTGAGGCCCTGCATATCATGCGCGCCGAGAAGGGCTTCATCATGATCGGCGACGAGACCGATGGTACGGTGATCCCGCAAGACCTCGGCCTCGATTGGGCGCTCTCAAAGAAAAAAAACGACTACTTGGGCAAACGTGCACAGCAGCGCAGCCATATGGCCGATCCCGACCGCTGGAAATTGGTTGGACTTGAAACACTCGATGGCTCTGTCCTTCCTGACGGCGCTTACGCAACCGCGGATGGCACGAACGCGAATGGCCAGCGAAACACGCAAGGTCGGGTCACATCGACCTACCACTCCCCAACGCTGGGGCGTGGCATCGCGATGGGGTTGGTTTTGAACGGGCCTGATCGGATCGGGGAGGTTATCGATTTCCCAAAGACGGATGGCAGCATCGTCAAAGCCAAGATTGTAAACCCGGTCTTCTATGATCCAGAGGGGGAGAAGCAGAATGTCTGAGGTTCAGGGTCTTCTTCGCTCGGATGGGTTTGTAGCGGTTCGCCAGTTGCCTTTGCGGGGGATGATTACCGTTAAAGGGGATCTCTCTGCGACGGCCTTGAAAAACGTGGCAACGGGGCTTTCGGGGGTCGACTTTCCCGGGCCACGCGAATGCAACTGTGTGGGCGACAACGGTATCGCTTGGATGGCACCCGATGAGATTTTGCTGATGGTGACGCACGCGACCATCCCCGATGCAATGGCGAAAGTCGCAGCGACTTTGCAAGGTCAGCATTACTTGGCCGCAGATGTTTCCGACGCGCGAACCATATTCGAATTGGAAGGGGCCGGCGTCCGGGAGGTTATCGCAAAGCTTGCCCCGGTTGATCTTGCCCCGGACGTCTTTCCACCGAGTGCCTTTCGGCGGACACGGCTCGGGCAAGTGCCCGCGGCCTTCTGGCTGAAAGACAATCAGACCGCAGAGCTGATCTGTTTCCGCTCGGTCACGCAATACGTTTTCGATATCCTGACCCACGCCGCGCGCGCTAATACACAGGTCTCTTACTTCTAGAAGGCTAGGCCAGTATCCCGGGTTTTGGTGCCCACAGTGGAACTCTGCGGGTCATGCGTCGTTTGACATAGAGGCTTGACGCTGCGGCTTGCGGCGCTCAGTTAACCACTATGTGAAATGACGCACCAGAAGGGGGCCCAGAAATGGCTTTTGAACTTCCCGATCTTCCCTACGCCCATGATGCTTTGGCCGACAAAGGCATGTCGAAGGAAACGTTGGAATACCACCACGACCTGCACCACAACGCCTATGTGACCAACGGCAACAAGGCGATTGAAGGCACGGAATGGGCCGGAAAATCGCTCGAAGAAATCATAAAGGGCACCTACGACGCCAACGCCGTTGCGCAGTCCGGCATCTTCAACAACATCAGCCAGCTTTGGAACCACAACCAATTTTGGGAAATGATGGGGCCGGGCGACAGCAAGATGCCCGGTGAACTGGAAAGTGCGATCACCGAAAGCTTCGGTTCTGTCGACAAGTTCAAAGATGATTTCAAGGCGGCCGGTGGTGGTCAGTTCGGCTCGGGCTGGGCGTGGCTGGTCAAAGACACGGATGGCGGCCTGAAAGTCACCAAGACAGAAAATGGCGTAAACCCTGTCTGTTTTGGCCAGACGGCGCTGCTGGGCTGCGATGTGTGGGAGCATTCCTACTACATCGACTTCCGCAATAAGCGTCCGGATTATCTGTCGAATTTCCTAGACAATCTGGTGAACTGGGAAAACGTCGCGTCGCGTATGTAGTCGGACGCAAAACCATATGTATCGATAGGCCTCGTCCGGTATGGACGGGGCCTTTTTCTTTTAAGGTGGGCAGGAACCCGAAGCCGCTCATTCCCGTTGATTTCCTAACGAAACCGAAAAAATGAGGAGCGATAACGCCATGGCAGACAGACAGCGATCTCAGGACGGCAGCAAAGACACCGACAAAGTGATGGAGGAGGCCGCCGGTATCGCGGGGCAGGGACGCGACGGGGGTAGACTTGCCCGCGAAATTGGCTCGACAGATGAGTTAAAACGCGCAACCGAACGGCCTGCTGGCGCGACACGCGTGACCAAGGCACTGAAAAAGGAGGATGATCAATGACCCGGCTGACCAATGGTGCGTGGGTTCTCATCGCCGACGGAGAAAAGGCGCTGTTTCTCGAAAATCAAACCGACGGAGAAGATCCGTTTCTGGAGGTCGTGCGCGAAAAGTCTCAGGATAATCCCAGTGACGGAGAGCAATCCGCCAACCGTCCGGGGAGAATGGCCGATAACGGTCCGGGACAGAGATCTGCGCTGGACGATACGGACTGGCATGAATTGGCCAAGGAACGGTTTGCCGATGACCTGGCCGAAATGCTGTATAAATATGCCCATGACGGCAAATTCGAAAAACTGGTCTTGGTGGCGTCCCCAAACATCTTGGGAGAATTGCGCGCGAAGATGCATCAGGTGGTCACCGATAAGGTCATTGGCGAGATACCAAAAACCCTCACCAATCACCCAGTCCCAGAGATTGAGGACATTGTGAAAAACGATCTGGCCGCGTAAGCAAAAAGCCCTGACCCCGGTCAGGGCTTTTTCCTATGTAAGGGGCTGCGATGTCTCGCATATCGGACTATTGGATCGCGCCTTACATCAAGGAAACCGTCACGCTGTATGATCTGTCATTCGATCATCCCTCTCTTCGGCGCGAGATAACCATCGCAATCGTGAGCGATCTGCATGCGGGTCTGCCATTCATGCCCCTTTCGCGGATCCGGCGGATTGTCGAGACGACCAATGCCCTCGCTCGTGATGTGACGTTATTTTTGGGTGATCTGAATGCTGAGGCAAACCGCTTCCAGCGTCCGTTGCCGCTTGATGATGTCACAGATGTTCTTGGATCGCTGTCTGCGCCTTTGGGTGTCTACGGCGTGCTTGGAAATCATGATTGGTGGGATGATCCAGCGACGCAGAATCGAACGCAGGAGCTTCCGAGTGTCGCCGACAGTCTCTCAGCGGCCGGTCTTCAAATGCTTGAAAACGAGGTTATTGTGTTACCTGAGCCCTGCCGCGGAATTGTCCTTGCCGGTCTCGGCGATCAGGAAGCGTATCGAGGGGACAGCAGGCAGACCCACGTCGGACGAGATGACCTGACCAAAACGCTGGCGCAGATCCCGGACGGTGCATTCACCATCCTGATGGCCCATGAGCCGGACGTGTTCGCCAAGTTGCCGTCCCGCGTCCAACTTACTTTGTCTGGTCATACCCATGGCGGACAGGTGCGGCTCTTCGGTCGCACGCCGGTCGTGCCCTCAGATTTTGGAAATCGGTACGTTTACGGCCACGTTGTGGAGGGAAATAAACATCTGATCGTGTCCGGCGGTTTGGGCTGTTCCAAGGCTCCCCTGCGTTTTGGTGTGATCCCAGAGATCGTGCATCTGACCCTTACACCAACCAACTGACACAAAGTCTGTCAGAAACGTGACTGTCCCGCTCGGCATTGATTGCGCTATGCCAATATGAGCGAAAGAAGAGGGTCCTTGTTATGCGTCTGGTTGTTATCCGTTGGTTGAGTTTTCTGTGTTTTGCCAGCTTTGCATTCATCGCGACTGCGTCGGATATGGAACCACGTGAAGGCTGGATGGTGCTGCCGACCGATAAACCCTACGAGCGTTTGATCGATGACCTTAAGATAGCGGTAAAGGCCAATAAGATGGGCGTCGTTACACAGGCGGGCCCAACGCAGGCCGCAGCCTCGCGCGGCATCACGATCCCTGGCAATCGGATTATCGGCGTATTCAACAACCAGTTCGCCGTCGAAGTTCTGGGGATGTCGACCGCTGCGATGATCGAGGCCCCGATCCGGTTCTATGTCACCGAAAATATAGACGGTACCGCGACGCTGTCTTACAAGACCCCAAGCTATATCTTCACGCCCTACGTGGCCGAGGCGGGCGTAGGGTTGTCCAATACTGCCCGCAAGCTGGACGATATCTTCCAGACGATTGCGGAGGCGGCTGTGCGCTGATAGCGACGCGGTATCTGAACAGCAGAAGATCACGGAGCGACGATCATGACCCAGACAAAGCGGGCTGCCGATCTGGTGGCGGAGCGGCTCTATGAGGCTGGGTGTCGCCATGCGTTTGGCATGCCAGGTGGCGAAGTTCTGACGCTCGTCGATGCACTCGAAAAGGCGGGAATAGAGTTCGTTCTGTGCAAGCATGAAAATGCTGCAGGCTTTATGGCTGAAGGCGTTCATCACGTGACAGGCGCGCCGGGAATTATGGTCGCGACAGTCGGACCGGGGGCTATGAACGGCGTCAATGTCGTTGCCAACGCAGAGCAGGATCGCGTGCCGCTCATCGTGTTGACGGGCTGTGTCGATGCGGACGAGGCGCTGACCTACACCCATCAGGTTCTGGACCATCGCGCGGTATTCGAACCGATTACCAAAGCCACCTTTACGCTTACCGCGGATGGCGCGGACATTATCGCGGACAAGGCTGTGGGTATTGCAACCGAGGGGCGTGCAGGGCCGGTCCACGTTGATGTTCCGATTTCGGTTGCCGATGCCCCTGCGGCGCCGATGCTCAGACGCCGAGCTGCGGCTAGCCCCGTTGCGCCAGTTGGCGAGGATCTAGCGACCGCAAAGCTCTGGATTTCCGAAGCACGTGCGCCGGTCATCGTCGCAGGTCTCGATATCCTGGCCGACGGCAGCGTAGAGACGCTGCAGCAGTTTGCCGAGACGTTCTCCATCCCTGTGGTGACGACTTACAAGGCGAAGGGTGTGCTTCCCGAAAATCATCCGCTTGCGTTGGGGGGCGCTGGCCTGTCGCCGCTGGCTGACAGCCACCTGTTGCCATATCTAGAAGCATCCGACCTCATCATTTGTGTGGGTTACGATCCCATAGAAATGCGACCGGGCTGGCGGGAGATATGGGACCCGGACACGACCCGCGTGATCGACATAACTGCGGTACCGAACACGCACTATATGCACCAGGCCAGCCTGAATTTTGTTGCAGATACCGGTGCGACTTTGGCGGCACTGTCCAAGGCTGCACCGGGCGCTGGGCGGGACGCTTCCAAAGTGAAGGCCGCGCTTGCTGATGCGTTTCCTCAGGATGATGATTGGGGACCAGCTGCTGTCGTCGCGGAATGCCGGGCTGTTCTGCCTGACGATGCTATCGCAACCGTGGACTCCGGGGCGCACCGCATCTTGCTGTCCCAGATGTGGACCTGCGCGCAGCCGAAAACCCTTTTGCAATCGTCCGGCCTTTGCACGATGGGGTGCGCCGTTCCTCTGGCCATGGGGGCGAAATACGCCGCACCGGATCGGACTGTCGTCAGCTTTTCCGGGGACGCGGGGATGCTGATGGTGGCAGGCGAGTTGAGCACGGCCGCAGAGATGGGGCTGAACACAATCTTCGTTGTCTTCGTTGACGCATCCTTGGCATTGATCGAGTTGAAGCAGCGCCAACGTCAGTTGAAGAACGCCGGCGTCGATTTCGGAAAGCATGACTTTGCAGCGATCGGCAAAGCCTTTGGGGGATATGGGCATACTGTGCAAGACCGGGACGGTTTGCGCGCGGCCTTGACCTCAGCAATGCAAGCGGACACGTTCACCGTGATTGCGGCCGTGATTGATCGCAACGGCTACGACGGGCGGATTTGAATGACGGGCGCACTCGACGGTTTGGTGGTTCTGGATCTCAGCAGGATTTTGGCTGGGCCAACATGTACGCAGCTTTTGGGTGATCTTGGCGCAACGGTGATCAAGATCGAAAACCCCAAAACCGGCGGTGATGACACGCGCAGTTGGGGACCGCCTTTCGTAAGGACTCCGGATGGGAAAGATACGGACTTGTCGGCCTATTTCATGTCGGCCAATCGCAACAAGAAATCCGTGGCGGTCGACATTGCCGATCCATCGGGACAGGAGATCATCAAGGCATTGGCCGCAACCGCCGATATTGTGATCGAAAACTTCAAGCCGGGCGGCTTGGCAAAATATGGTCTGGACCACGATACACTTTTGGCCGCACATCCGGGTCTTATTTATTGTTCAATATCGGGGTTTGGACAGACCGGCCCCAATCGCGACAAGCCCGGCTATGATCTGATGGCGCAAGGGTTTGGTGGAATCATGTCGTTGAACGGCGAGCCTGAGGGTGAGCCTATGAAAGTCGGCGTCGGAATTGCTGATGTGATGTGCGGTATGTACGCCACTGTTGGCATTCTTGCCGCCTTGCGTCACCGGGATCAGACAGGCGAGGGGCAGCATATCGACTTGGCACTCGTTGACAGCCAGATGGCATGGCTGATCAATGAAGGGGTCAGCCATCTGACGACGGGCAAAATCCCGGTGCGCCGCGGCAATCAGCATCCCTCCATCGTGCCCTATCAAACGTTTGAGGCGGCGGACGGTCACGTTCTGGTTGCCGTGGGCAACGACACGCAGTTTATCCGCTTTTGCGATTTCATCGGGCGGCCCGATTTGGCGGACAATCCTGACTACGCAACGAACCCTGCGCGATTGATCAATCGCGAGGCACTGATCCCGATGCTGCAAGACGCACTGCACTCGCGGACGATTGATGAGATCATTACCGGGCTTGAGGCGCGCAAGGTTCCCGTGGGGCCCGTCAACACGCTCGACAAGGCGTTCGGCAGTGATCAGGCACTCGCCCGAGAGATGGCCATAGAGGTGCAGAAGGACGGCGTCGCGGATGGTGGCGTGCGTTTGATCGGAAATCCGCTGAAGCTTTCAAAAACACCGGTTGTCTACCGCCACGCCCCGCCCACATTCGGGGAACATACGGATGATATCCTATCCGCGCTTGACGTGGCGAAAACTCTCAAAACGCGCGATTAAACAGCGATATTTTGTAATATCTTCGCAGGATTTCGCCTAAATTCCCCGTCTGTGCGTCATTCGCTTCACGGTTTGGGACGATGCTCTCACATGTCCGTTATGTAACGCGCGCAAGCGTTTACGGGATGGTCTTATCGGGTATCCCATATTGAACAAGTGTAGTTAGAATCGGAAAAAGCCATGCAGTCAGACATTTTCGGCCAGGACACCACATTGCAAACGCCGGAAGCCCTGCAAAGCTGGAACGACTGTCAGCTTGCCTTTCTCGCCCATGGTGCAGCGACCCCCCAACATTTGGGCGCGACACTGGAGGCCGAACCTGATTTCGCGCTGGGCCAGGCCGTAAAGGGAATGTTCTATCTGCTTCTCGGTCGCTCGGAATTGATCGCGACAGCGCGCGAAGCTTTGGGGCTTGCCGAGGCCTCGGCGATGCACACGCCCGTGACGCCACGCGAGCATCATTTCATCAACGCGCTGAAGATCTGGATGGACGGTAAGCCGTCCGGCGCGATTGATCACTTTGAACAGGTTCTTGCGAACAGTCCCTCCGACACGCTGGCCATGAAGCTGTGCCATGCGATCCGGTTCGTGCTGGGCGACAGCATCGGAATGCGGGCATCGATCGAGCGTGTCATGGGTGCATACGGGCCTGATCATGTGGGACGTGGCTACCTGATGGGCTGTCATGCATTCGCATTGGAAGAAACAGGCGAATATGCGCGGGCCAAAACCGTCGGCCGCATGGGACTGGCGATCAGTCCTGACGATGCTTGGGGACTGCACGCGGTGGCGCACGTCCATGATATGACTGCAGATGCTGTAGGCGGTATCGACTGGCTGACGGGACGCGAGGCCGCTTGGGCGCACTGCAACAATTTCCGCTATCACGTTTGGTGGCACAAAGCCCTGATGCACTTGGATCTTGGGCAAACAGATGTCGTGCTGTCCCTTTACGACACGGAAATCCGCAGTGACAAAACGGACGATTACCGCGATATTTCCAACGCGACATCGCTTCTGTCCCGCCTTGAGCTGGACGGCGTGGACGTAGGAGACCGCTGGGAAGAGCTGGCAGAGATTTCCGCGACGCGCACAGAAGACGGCTGTCTCATTTTTGCAGATCTCCATTACTTGCTGGCGTTGATCGGCGGCGGCAAAGAGGATGCGATCTCGAAGCTTATGGGACGCATGCACGAGGACACCCGTCGCAATCAGTGCGAGATGGATCGCCTTATGGCGTCGCCTGGGCTGAGTGCGGCCGCCGGGCTTGAAGCATTTGGCGAGGCGGATTATCGCACCGCGTTTCTCAACCTCGCAAAAGCGCGCCAGACCATGCAGATGGCAGGCGGGTCTCATGCGCAACGCGATGTCTTTGAGCGGTTGACCATCGATGCGGGCATTCGGGCGGGCTTCTTGGACGAGGCCGAAAGCTTCTTGCGGGCCCGTACATCAAAGCGCGACGGTCACGAGGACGGTTATGCCGCCGCCCGGATGGCGCTGATTTCCGCTGGACGCGACGCCAGCGGTTGTATTGAGCGAGTACCTGCGGAATAACGCGCAAGGTTTTGAGACGAGACTAAAATGACATTCGCGGCCACTTCTCTCGACGCAGATCCGGGCGCACGCGCTCAGGTGCAGGGTACCGCGACGGTCACGGCCCGCGATCCGCGTCTGGACTTCTTTCGTGGCATTGCGATGTTCATCATCCTGTTCGCGCACACACCGGGCAATTTCTTCACCTCATGGATCCCCGCACGGTGGGGGTTTTCAGATGCGACGGAAATTTTTGTTTTCTGTTCCGGGATGGCCTCCGCGATTGCGTTTGGGCGGACATTTGACCGGGCGGGGTGGCTTTTGGGCACGGGCCGGGTGGCCTACCGTGTATGGCAGGTCTACTGGGCCCATATCGGTATGTTCTTCACCATCGCGATGATGATGGCGTTCTGGGACTCGACCGGCCTGTTTGACAAAAACTATATCGGCTCGCTCAACCTGACCCGGTTCTTCTCCGACACAGGCCAGCAGCTGGTGGGGCTCTTCACCCTGACATACGTGCCCAATTATTTCGACATTCTACCGATGTATATGGTCATTCTGGTGATGATGCCGTTTGTTATGGCGCTGAGCCGGATCAATGTCTGGCTGATGTTCGCGGTGATCGCGACGGTCTGGATCTTCGCTCAAGGCCGTTTGTTGACGGCACTGGGCGCCGATGATCTGGCGATAAATTTCCCGGCAGAGCCTTGGTCAGAGCGGGAGTGGTTCTTCAACCCGTTCGGCTGGCAGCTGATCTTCTTCACCGGCTTTGCGTTCATGCGGGGATGGCTGCCGAAACCGCCCGTAACCCCACTGCTGATCGGTATTTGTGCCGCAATCGTTGTGGCCAACATTCCGCTGTCGAACATCGGCATTCGTGAATTTGGCTTCAGGTGGGCCTTGGAATGGCGCTTGGACAACCGCGGTTGGATCAATAAATCCGACTTCGGGATCTTGCGCTATGTCCATTTTCTGGCCTTGGCCTATCTGTGTTGGGTGGCTGCGGGTGAGGGCGGTCGTCGGTTGATTGCGACAGGTGCGGGCGTGCTGTCGCGGACCTGGGACGGTGTTGTCGGTGTCATCATGAAGGTGGGCCAACAGTCCTTGGCCGTATTTGTGTTCTCCATGGTTTTTGCGCGCATCTCAGGGTTCGTTTTGGATCAGATCGAACGCTCTATTCTGAAGACAACACTCGTGAATTTCGTGGGCATCGCGGCGTTGATAGCCGTGGCCTATTTTGTGGCGTGGATCAAATCGCAGCCTTGGAAAGTGAAAAACCCCGTATGAGTTTATCGCGCCGCTCTTTTTTGATGATGCTTGGTGCGGCCTCCCTTGCGGGGCGGGCAGATGCCTTGCCGATGTTCAAGGGAACGCCGCAGCCGTTTTCGCGTGACTGGCTGGAGGGGGAAGCGGAGCGTCTGTCAAAACAGGCCTACACGCCTATGCCAGAGGTGCCGCAGGAATGGCGCGATCTGAGCTACGACGAATACCGCAACATCTGGTTCAACTCCCACAAGGGGCTCTGGACCGATACGGCGCGGCCGTTTCATGTCGATTTCTTTCATCCCGGGCTTTATTTTCCCCGGCCTGTGGAAGTGAACATCGTTGACGGCGATGTCGCGCAGACGCTGGCGTTCGACATCTCGCTTTTCGATAAGACCGATCAATTTCCCGATCTGCCCATTGACGAAACGATGGGCTATTCAGGTTTGCGTTTGCGCGCCGAGCTGCAGGAACCTGAGATTTTTGAAGAGTTTCTTGTATTTCAGGGCGCCAGCTACTTCCGCGGGATCGGAACAGGACAGAACTATGGGCTCTCTGCACGGGGCCTCGCGCTGAACACCGGCGACGCGGAGGGGGAAGAATTTCCGGACTTCACCCGGTTCTGGCTGGAGGCGCCGGAAGCCGGCGCGAGAACCATGATCGTCCACGCGCTTCTGGACGGTCCTTCTGTTACTGGGGCCTACACGTTCACGATCACTCCGGGATTGCCCGCAGTCGTCGATTTCGAGGCCGTTTTGTTCCCGCGTCGTGATCTGGATCATGTGGGTCTTGCGCCGCTGACGTCGATGTTTCTGTTCGATGAGACCAACCGCAATCGGTTCGACGACTTTCGGCCTGCCGTGCACGACAGCGAGGGTCTGATGATCTGGAATGGGGCGGGCGAGGTTTTGTGGCGCCCGCTGGCAAACCCTGCAACGCTTCAGGTGTCGAGCTTCGTGGATGATGGTCCACGTGGGTTTGGTCTGATGCAACGCAATCGCAATCCAAATGACTTCGCCGATCTGGAGGCGCATTACGAGAACCGTCCATCGCTCTGGATTACACCGGGTGAGGATTGGGGGCGCGGCAATGTTCGGCTCGTCGAAATTCCCGCCGATCGCGAGATCTATGATAACATAGTTGCCTATTGGCGGCCCCGAGAGCCACTTCCCGCAGGCCGCGCGCACCGGATGACTTACAGCATGGCTTGGGGGACGGAGCCGCCGCGCCCGCGCCCGGTGGCACGGGTGCTGAACACGCGAATGGGCAAGGGTTTCGATCAGATCAAGAATGTTGTGACGATTGATTTCGAAGACCATCCAGCCTTCGCGGGCGAAGATCTGGACAGCATCACGAAGTTTATCGGCGCAAGCAGAGGTCAGCTGACCGAAGGTGTCCTGCAGCGCAATCCTGGGACGGGGGGCGTCAGGCTGGCGTTCAGTATTGATCCGGGGGATGCCCAAGCGGTGGAATTGCGCGCGCAACTGGTCAAGGACGAGCAATCTCTGACGGAGGTTTGGCTTTACAGGTGGACCGCATGACCGCGCATATGGCTGGCTTTTCCGACGAGCCGTTCATGCCGCCGCTCTGCCCGATGGAGCGGCCCATTCAAGATCTGCACGCAGATTATCATGATGACGATGCGCCAGCGCTCGCAAAAGGGACGGCGACGGGCTGGCGGCTGGCGACGTTCGGACCGGCTTGCGTCACGACGCTGGCACTCTTGGCGGCATTTACCGATTGGTTTGCGATGGACGGTCTGACCGGCTTTGAGGGCGCTCTTATCGGCCTGATTGCAATTACGTTCTTCTGGATTTCTCTCTCGGTCAGTACCGTCACCGTCGGTCTTGTCCGTCTGTTCTGGCGACGTCCTGCCATTGTGGCCGTCGGGCCCATTGATCCGCTTGAGATCGCCCTTTTGGTGCCGGTTTATAACGAGGTGCCGGCAGAGGTGTTTGGCAACGCCTGCGCTATGCTGGAAGAGCTGAGCCGCGCCGATCACCCGCATCACTTCACGCTCTTCGTGCTCTCGGACACGCAAGACGATGAGATCGCTGCGCAAGAGCTTCGCGCTTTTGCGGCCGTCCAGTCCAAGCTGCCAGACAGGACGGCCATCCACTATCGCCGTCGCCCGATAAATACCGACAAGAAGGTCGGAAATCTGGCCGACTGGGTGGAACGCTGGGGCGGTGGCTACGAAGCCATGCTGGTTCTCGATGCGGACAGCCTGATGAGCGGTCGGGCGATCCTTGATCTTGCGAACGCGCTTTCCGCTGACCCGTCTGCCGGGCTCATCCAATCCTGCCCGCAACTTTTCGGGGCAACGACGCTTTTCGGCCGGGTCCAGCAGTTCTCGAACACGATTTACGGCGCCGCGCTTGCCGAGGGTTTGGCAACGTGGTCCGATCAAGAGGGCAACTACTGGGGCCACAACGCGATCATCCGCACAAAGGCTTTCGCATCTTCCGCGGGACTGCCACGGCTGAACACCTTGCGCTCCAAGGGTGCACTTATCCTGAGCCATGACTTCGTGGAAGCGGGTCTTCTACGGCGGGCCGGGTGGGGTGTCCGTTTCATGCCCCGCATTCGCGGCAGCTACGAGGAAGTGCCCGCAACGCTGATCGACTACGTGCGCCGCGACAGGCGGTGGTGTCAGGGAAATCTTCAGCATCTTAACATCCTAAATTCCAAGGGCTTTCACTCGGTCACCCGCTTTCACTTATTTCACGGTGCGATGGGATACCTGCTGTCACCCGCGTGGTTCGTCCTGCTGACCGTCTGGGCCCTGATCGGGAAAGGGGAAGAGACCAACGTCATCCGCTACTTCTATGGCACGAACCCACAGGTGGCGTGGCCCGAAATGACCCATGCCAACAACATCGCGATATTGCTCTTTATGTACGGCATGTTGCTGGCGCCGAAGGGCCTGGGCGCGATAGCCTTGAGCCGCGCGGGCATGAAGCTGCGGGATCTGGGCGGGCTTGGCCAGTTTCTCTTGTCTTTTTTGACCGAGATCGTGGTCTCGATTGCCTATGCACCGATCCTGATGATCCAGCAGACCATCGCCGTGTTGCGCAGCATCATCGGGTTCAAGGAGCGCTGGACGCCTCAACAGCGCGGCGGCGGTCAATACGGCGTTTGGACACTCGTAAAGTTCCATGCAGTTGAGACGGTGATCGGTGCCGTTCTTGTGTTGGGTATGGTTTACGGGCTTGTCACGCTTTGGCTTTTGCCTATTGCGATCAGCTTGGCAGGTGCTGTGCCCTTGTCGGCGCTGAGTGGGTTGAAGTTGACCCGCAACAGTTGGCTGTCCCGCCAGCTTGGCACGCCCGAGGTCTTCAACGCACCCCGCATCATCCGGCGGGCCATGCGGGAACGCCGCGCGCTTCATGATGTGCTTGATACACCCGCCACGCTTCCGGCCGAATAATTCAATCCAGCGTTTCGAACCAGTCCAAGGCCATGTCTGACCAACCGGGCGGTATCCCGTGCCCGCCCTGATGCAGCGCAAACTCCAGCGCGCCGTTTTGGCACGTGTCCCACCTGCGGCGCCAAAAGGAACCGTCGGTGTCAAATGTATCAGCGCGCATGCCATCGCAGCCATTTTCGCCGCGCCAGATCTGAAGCGTAACGAAGATATCGCCCTGATAGATCTGTCCGCCACGCAAGGGGCGACCCTCCAGCGGAACTGTCTGATCGCGCCATCCGTGGGTGTGCAGCAGCTTGACCGGACCGTTGCACTCTTCGGGATGGGGGCGCCAGAATCCGCCCGCCACTGGGGCGTAGGCCTTGGCAAGGCTGGGATCGGCGCAGGCCAGATAGCTGGTGGTCGATCCGCCAATGGAAAATCCGGACAGCAGGACTTCGGAGGGGTCGATGTTGAAACGCGCAGCGGCGTCGGCAATCACGCTGCGTACGAAGGCAAGTTCGTCGCGGTTCTTGGGACGATCCGGGTGGAAATACCAACCTGTCCCGAAGCGGCTTCCTTCTCGCTCCAACCCGTTCGGCCCGATCACAGCATAGCCGCGTTCAAGAGCTGTCCGCATGCGAAGTGCGCCGCGCCCGGAGCCGCCAGCGCCATGCAGAAATACCAAAGCCGGACGCGGGGTCGCACTGTCGTTTTCGGGCAGTGCGATGTGATATGTCCCGCTGTCGACCTCACACGGTTCGCCATCGTCATTGCATCCCGCCTGCGCGGCGCTGCTCAAACAAAACGCGGCGAGGATTGCCAAGCCCCGTATCATGATCGGTCCAATGGCAGGTCGCGGGCGATCCAACCCGGTCCGGCTGCCGAGCCCAGCATGCCTTCGGGCACATCTATAATTCTGGTGAACCCCGCTTCGACAAGAAGGTTGTTCAGCCGTGCTGATCGAACGCCGCGAGCGCAGATCAACGCGACTGGCCTATCTCGGCGTCCTTCGGTCAAGATATCCAGCGCGTCGATAAAATCCGTGCGACGCATGTCGAGGCGCGCGGCGCCTACGCCAGAGCCAGTTTTGGCCCATTCATCCGGTCTGCGAATATCAATCAAAAGGATATCGCCAGACTTCGCCAGCTCGTACGCTGTGGGTGCATCAATCCTGTCGCCTTGAATGTCTTCTGTGATGAGGGAATAGAATGCGTTCTGGCCGCCCGCTGCAACAAAAGCAGCCCCGCCAATCAAAAACACGCCGCCCCCCAAAAGCGCGCGCCGGGTAAATCTCGATGCCATAGTTATCCTATGGATTTCACGTATTTCGTGACGATCTCGGCTGCGGCTTCGGGTGCGAGGATTGGTGGGAACAGCGTCAATACCTCGCCCTTCGCGTCGAGCAGGTAGATGAAACTACCGTGGGAAAAGACCGGCCCGAACTCCGGGTCGAAGAAGATCTCCTCCTTCTCGACCGAGTAGGCATCATACGCCACTTGTAGCGCGTCCTCTGAGCCGGTGAGCCCTATGAAATCCGGGTGGTGCTGCTTGAGGGGTGCACCGATCTTGCTCACCGTGTCCCGTTTGGGATCCACTGTGATCATGATCGGGCTGATCTCAAGACCGTCGGCCTCAAGCGTTTCGGCAACCTCTGCCATCATAGGAAGCGCTGCGGAACAGACCTGCTGACAGTTCGCATATCCAAAGAAGACCAGTTGAGCATTTCCGTCGGGATCAACTTCAGAGCGCTCCTGTCCCCGGTGGTCCGTCAGCGTAAAGGGACCGCCGACGTCAAACGGCAATCCCTCTGCGCCTGCAATACCTGCGGCGGCGAAGACGCTGAAAGCACATGCAGCCAAACGGCTCATTGCACGGCCTCGTAAGCCTCTTCATGGGACAAGCCGATACCCAGATAGCCGGTCGTATCGATCCGGGCGTTTACGCGTGGGTCGCGCCGGAACCACGGGCCTTTGCCCTTCGCGTCGGGATGGTTCTCGGCCCAGACTTTTGTCCATTGGTTTGCCTTCGTCCATTCCTCAGTGCCTTTGGTGCGGACCTTCTGAACCAGATAAATGTTTGTCGCGGACAGGTCGGGGTCTTCGATCAGAAGCCCATCTACTTCGACGGTCTGACCGCAGAACGGCAGCAACTCAACCGCGGCACCTGTGAAGGCCGGTTGGGAATTCTTGTTGGGATAGACCAGCACATTGTCGGCGCTGCGCAGCAGGCCAAGCTGCCGCTTGCCGTCGCCACAGTTCGCAGGGCAATCGCCGGTGATCTCGCAGGTCGCGTCCACAACTGTTGCTTCGAAGAGCGCCGGCACTTCGGCGTACAGGTTCCAGGTCTTTGCTTCAGAGCCTTCGGAAAAATCCTGTGCTGCAGCCGGGGCCGCCAAAAGGGCGAGCAGGGTGATAAACCGTTTCATCGGATCAACCTCACTTGCTGGGATCAGGGATCGCAAAGCCGGGGATGGCTCCGAAATCTTCATGATTGACGTTGGTGATGCCGTGATCGGTCACGACCTCTTCAACGACGAGGTAGTTCAGGCCATCGCGCTCGTAATGGATGCCATCAGCGGTGATTTCGTGGCTGGCCAGGCTCAGTTGTGTGTCGCCGCCCGCATTGCCGTCGTCCCCCTCGATCTTGAGAACCATGTAGACCGTGCCATCTTCGGCAAGCAAACCCACCGGTATACCACCGGCAGAACACCATAGCGCGCAGGTGTGGTGCGCGGTGCCGACAACAGACTCAGGGCCGCCCATGACGCCTGAATAATAGCACCATGTGTCAATAATCTCGCCTCGGACCTGCACACGGGTTCCTTCAGCGGCAAAGGCCGCAGGACTGGCTGCGAGCGCCGCTGCTAAGACCGCCAGGGGGCGGAAAAAATAGGTCATGGACCAACCTCCATCTTGATTCACTTTGCGACGCTAGCAGAGATATTTACCGCTATGTCATCACAAGTTGAATAGGAGACAGGATTTTTTAGGACAGATGCTCGCGCAATTTGGCCTCAAGACCGGCAACATCATCGGCGATTTCGTAAAGTTCGCCCAGCGATGGGTCGGCAAATTCATGCGCGATCACGTGGTCAACCAACGCTTTCAGAGGTGCCCAATAGCCGTTCGTATTCAGTAGGATGATCGGCTTTGAGTGCAGCCCCAGCTGCGCCCATGTCAGCACCTCGAAGAACTCATCCAGTGACCCCGCGCCGCCGGGCAACACGACAATCGCATCGGAGTTCATATACATGACTTTCTTACGCTCATGCATGTTTTCGGTGATCACGAAGCCCGATGCGGGTCGTCGTCCCAACTCGCGCTCGAACAGATGTGTGGGGATCACGCCCAGCGTTTCGCCGCCCGCCGCCTCGGTGGTCTGGGACACTTCGCCCATCATGCCGACATCGCCCGCGCCGTAGACGAGGCGCCAGTTCTCCCGGGCCAATAGGGCGCCGACATCCGCTGCGGCGCGCTTGTAATCCGGGTCTGATCCGAAACGTGAGCCACAAAAGACACACACTGATTTGGCAATGCCAGCCATCACTCATCCTCACGAAGCCTTGGTTTTGCCATGGTGGCGGGACACTGTTAGAGTATCCCGCACGTTGGCGCTTGGGACATGCGTAAGCGCAAACCGGCGTGTGGGACAAGGGACAGCGACGCAATGGCACAGCAGGGCATGCATTCAGAACCAGCCAAACCCAGAGAGGGGATGTCTGCTGCGCGGATCGGCGCGGGCATTTTTCTGGCACTTGTACTGCTGGGATTTGGCGTCGTGTATCTGTTGCCCGCGCCCGAACGCGAAGTGACCGGCTTCCAGCCGCCGGAAGGATCGGGAACCGCTCTTGTCGAGGCACCGGCAAGTGAGACCGCATCCGTCAACCCACCTGCAGCCCCGGACCAGAGCGAATTGGCAGAGGCGTCACAACCTGCGCCAGAATCCGCGCCAGAGATCCCCGAACAGACTTTGCGCGCGCCCACCCTCGATCTGGTTCGCGTGGATCAGGCAGGCGCTGCGGTTATTGCTGGGACGGCTGAAAAAAACCGCCCCGTCGTGATCTTTCTAGACGGCGAGACATTTGCGGAGGTTCAGTCAGACGCGACTGGTAAGTTTGTGGCGCTCTTCGATATTCCCGCATCCGAAGCGGCCCGCACCGTTTCTATCGCAACGGTTGACGCGGACGGCGCACAAATCCTGTCGGACGCGACCGTTCTTCTGGCGCCGGTCATGGCTCAAATCACGCCGCCCATGCCGACTGAACCGGAACAAGTCGACATTGCAGAAGCTGAGGGGGCGCCGGAACTGCCGGACGTATCCCAGCTTGCAGATGCGGTGCAGGAAGATGCGCGAGCTGATGAAGCCGAGCCAGTGTCCCCGTCGGCGCCCGAACCCTTAAGTGCCCCGGCTGTGGTTGTGGCCGATAGCGACGGGGTAGATGTCATTCGCCCCGCGCCGCAGCCCAAGGTCGTTGAAGATGGCGTCGTCAGTGATGTCGCCAATGTGGTTATTGATACGATCAGCTATGACAATGAAGGCGAAGTTGCGTTGTCTGGCCGTGGCGGTGATGCTGATTTTGTCCGGGTCTATCTAAACGACCGCCCCGTTAAAACGGCTGAAATTCAGGCGGACGGCACATGGGACGCCCCGCTCGTTGACGTGGATGCAGGTGTCTATCGTCTGAGGGTGGATGAGATCGGGCTTGACGGGAAGGTGACCTCGCGCGTCGAAACACCGTTCCAGCGCGAAGAAATCGAGATTGCGCAAGGCGCTGTCAGCGCAGTGACGGTGCAAACAGGCTTTACCCTGTGGGGCATCGCGCAGGAGCAATTTGGCGACGGGGTTCAGTATGTCCGTGTCTATGAGGCCAATCGAGAGCTGATCCGCGATCCGAACCTGATTTATCCCGGACAGATTTTCACGCTACCCACGGAATGACCGGACCATCAGAACCTGGTCTTCGGCTGGCAATCCGGACGGGCGCGCACTAGGTATAGGCGTCTCGCCAACCGGAAGTCTCACTACATGGTCACAGAAGTCACCGATGCCCGCATGAACCAAGACCTGCGCGAAAGTGGCGTACGGGTGATCAAGCGGGTGGCACCCTATCTCTGGCCCGAGGATCAACCATGGGTCAAACGCCGCGTCGTTCTGGCTTTGGCGTTTCTCTTTATCTCCAAGCTTGTCGCCGTTGGTACGCCGTTTCTCTACAAGGCAGCAGTTGATGGTCTTTCGGGCGAAGCCACAGATGCGGCTTGGATGCTGGGGTTGGGCGCAATTGGTATGACCGTGGCCTACGGCGTGGCGCGGGCAATGAATGTTGGTTTCCAGCAGTTGCGCGACGTTGTCTTTGCGCGGGTTGGTCAAAGGGCGTTGCGGGCTTTGGCGCTTCAGACCTTCACCCATATACACCGCCTGTCGATGCGGTATCACATCACGCGAAAAACCGGCGGTCTGTCCCGGATCATCGAGCGGGGCGTTAAGGGTGTCGAGTTTCTGCTACGCTTTCTGTTGTTTTCCATAGGTCCGCTGATCCTCGAACTTTTGATGATCGCGGTCATTTTGGCCTTCGTGTTCAACATCTGGTATCTGGTCGTCGTCGTCGGCACGATCGCTCTCTACACTTGGTTCACGTTTGCCGTCACCGAGTGGCGCGTTAAGATCCGCAAAGAGATGAACGATCAGGACACGGATGCCAACCAGAAGGCAATCGACAGTCTGCTCAACTTTGAAACGGTCAAGTACTTCGGGGCAGAACAGCGCGAGGCGGACCGCTACGACGTTGCAATGGAGGGCTACGAGAAAGCAGCGCTCAAGACATCGTACAGTTTGGCATTTTTGAACTTCGGCCAGTCCATCTTGATCACGGCGGGGCTGGTTATCGTGATGGTGATGGCGGCCATGGGCGTTCAGCGCGGCGTTCTGACGGTCGGCGATTTCGTCATGGTCAACGCCTACATGATCCAGATCACCATGCCGTTGAACTTTCTGGGCACGGTATATCGCGAGATCCGCCAAGCGCTTGTGGACATGGGGGAGATGTTCGACCTTTTGGGTCAGCCCGCCGAAGTGAATGACAAGGAAGATGCAAAGGAACTGCAGATTGATGGCGGCGCGGTGACGCTGGACGACATCACCTTCGGCTACGATACGGCGCGCCCGATTTTGAAAGGTGTCTCTCTGAGTGTTTCTGCTGGCGAGACGGTTGCAATTGTAGGGCCGTCCGGTTCCGGAAAATCGACCATCGGGCGACTTTTATTCCGATTCTATGATGTGAATGGCGGCGCGCTGAAGCTTGATGGTCAGGACGTACGCGATGTTACACAAGACAGCCTTCATGCCCAGATCGGTGTTGTCCCTCAGGACACGGTGCTTTTCAACGACACGATCCTCTATAATATCGCGTATGGTCGCCCCGAGGCCAGCCGAAGCGAGATTGAAGCTGCCGCAAAGGCTGCGAAGATCTACGACTTCATCATGGATCTTCCCGATGGGTTCGAGACGGCGGTGGGCGAACGTGGCCTGAAGCTTTCGGGCGGGGAAAAACAGCGTGTCGGCATCGCGCGGACACTTCTGAAAAATCCGCCAATCCTGCTTTTGGACGAGGCGACATCAGCGCTCGACACCGAGACCGAACGAGACATACAGGACAGTCTGCGCGAGATGTCCGAAGGGCGGACTGTGCTGGTGATCGCACACAGGCTTTCGACAATTGCAGATGCAGATCAGATTGTGGTTCTGGAGAATGGACTGATCGCCGAGCGGGGCACCCATGAGGAGTTGCTGTCGCGGGACGGTCGCTATGCCTCAATGTGGCACCGCCAAGCTGCGGAAGAAGAAGAGGAACAAGCGGCTTGACCGGGCAACAGTTGTCGCCGCGTCAGTCATGTTTTATCTGATCGCACTCGGTCTGATGGGCTCCGGCCTCTTTCTATCCCTCAAGACCAGCAGAAAGCGGAGCGCTTGGCTTTGCCTCATGCTTGGTGCCGGATTGATACTGTACGGTTTCTCACGGGGTCTGTGGCAGTACCAGATCTAGGGCTCGTTCAGCCTACAAGATCTCAGACAAAAGCCGCTCTGCTTCAGCTTTAGGATCCGCAAGTGCACTGCGATCCTCACCCGGATAGAACCTTGCCCGGAGAGCGGTCGGCATCGGGGCAGGGGTCAGCACATGAACAACGGGACCGATCTTGGCGGTTTCATCTTGCCAACTGCGGGCCATGCGCATCTGTGCGGCCTTGGACAGTCCGTAGGGCCCATGAAACCGTTCCGACTTGGATTTGTCGTTGAAAAAGAGCGCGGCACCGACCGGGGACGCTTGCAGCAAAGGCGCGACATTCGCGATCAGCCTCGCTGTGGCGCGGACGTTTACCGCCAGCGTTTTGTCCAGATCCTTCTCGCTCATATGGGGCAGCGGTGCCAATGGCGGAGCGTGGATTGCTGCATGGACCAGCAGGTCGATGCGACCCCACCTGTCATAGATGCCGCGGCAAATCTGGCGCAGCGCATCTTCGTTGGTGATATCCACCGGCGCAAGTGTCGCGGAGCCTCCGGCGGTTTGAATGCGGTCATCTAGTTCTTCCAACCCGCCGACAGTGCGGGCAACGGCTATGACATGATACCCGCGACGCGCCAGCGTTTCGGCGCAGGCACTGCCCAAACCACGGGATGCCCCTGTTACAAGCGCAATTTTTTCTGGCGTGTCGGTCATCGGGCTCTCCTTCAAGACAGCGGAGCGTTTCCCATTCATAGGCCGCAGTTTCAAGCAGCGATCTTGACTTCCGGCGCTGCACTGCGGAAAACGAGCGGGAATTCTGATATGAATGAGGGACAGCCATGACACTGACGCAAGCAGCCTTGGGCCACGACACTTTCCTGAAAAAAGCGCTTCTGGTGCTGGGGGGCTCTGCGTTTATCGCGATTGCGGCCCAGATGAGCGTGCCGTTCTGGCCCGTTCCACTGACCATGCAGGGGCTGGCGATCCTCATCGTCGGGCTTTCCTTTGGCGCACGGCTTGGTGCCGCGACGGTCATTGCGTATCTTGTTGAAGGCGCCGCAGGCCTTCCTGTCTTTGCCAATGGTGGTGCTGGCCTTGCGTATATGGCCGGTCCGACCGCCGGTTTCCTTCTGGGCTTTGTCGCGATGGCTTACATCTCAGGACTTGCTGCGGGCCGCAGTGTCTGGGCGATGCTGGGCTTTGGTTTGATCGCCGCTGCAGCGCTTTACATCCCGGGCGTCGCTTGGCCGATGGCCGTCGCTGAGGCGTTTGGCGCCGAGGGCAAATGGGTCGGATCAACCGCATCCAGCATCTGGACATACTGGGTCAGCCCCTTCCTGCTGGGTGACGCGTTGAAGGTTGTTATCGCGGCGCTTTTGGTTTCGGGTGCTGCACGCATCATCACGCGCAAAAGCTGAACGCTAGACTTCGGTCGCGGGCACGATGATGCCCGCGATCAACCGCATGAGATCCCCGAAATACCCGCCGCTGCGGGCGGGGCGTGTGGGATCAGATGTGATTGCAATCGTTAGTTCTCGGTCCGGCACCACCGCAATAATCTGGCCGCCATAGCCCCGAGCAATCGCGATCCGCGGGTCCCCTGTCTGGGTCAGAAACCACCCATAACCATAGGCCAGACCGGAAAACGGCGATTGCGTGCGCGCGACCAGCGATTGGTTCACCCAACCCTGGCTCAGTACCTGCTGATCACGCCATTGTCCGTTCAGCCGGTACATTTCACCGAAGCGGATCATGCTGTAAGGCGACAGGGCCATCTCGTTGCCACCAAGATAGCGTCCTTGCGGATCGCGTGTCCAAGCTGGAATATCAATACCAAGCGGTATGCCGATGCGTGTGCGGGCCTGTTGAAGCAGCGACTGCCCCGTGACCTCGGATAGCACTGCGCCGAGGACATGAAAGCTGCCCGTCGAATACAGCATCCGACCACCGGGATCGGCGATCATCGGGCGTCTCAATGCATTCGCGACCCAGTTTGAGCTTGAAACCCATCCACCGTAATTCGCCCCCGATGTCCGTTCGAGCCCTGATCTGAGCGTCACAAGATCCTCCAGCGTGATGGATGCCACACGCGGGTCCGCGCCCGCTGGGATCAGATTGGGAGCCAGATCGCTGATCCGCGCTGTAACGCTGTCGACATCTCCGTTGTCCACTGCCGCGCCTAACAAAGCGGCAACAATCGTCTTCGAAACGGATTTGATCGGGGCAGGGCGTTCTAGCGATGGTCCGCGAAAGGCCTCTGCAAGAACCGTTTGACCTTTGTGGGATATGACGATGCCGTGAAGCTGATCCAGGGCGCGGGCCGCGTCTGCAACTCTGTCCCAACGGGACTGCGCGGAAAGAGGTCCAACCGACAGCGCCGCTGTGGCGCCTGCCAGAAATACGCGTCGGGATGTCGGGGAATAGTGGTGCATGAGCGCCCTGCGTTAAAATCCGAATTCGGAAATTGCTATACGATCCGGTGACGAAAGCGAAGTATGGTTTGCGCTATCCGCGTCTGCCGACCCTATCCGATACTTAGGCCATCACCCGTTCTGCGATCTCGCGCAGAATGTGCTCCATATCGACGCTTACATCGACCGTCGACACCTTGCCGTCTATCTGAAGAAAAGACAGCCCGTGCACAAAGCTCCAAAGCATGAAAGCCCGGTCGATATCTTGATCCTCAACGACCTCACTGCCGCGGTACCGCGCGACCTCTGCCTGCACTGCACCGAAGGTTCGTTTACCTTCTGCAACCAACTGATCCTCGTTTTCGTGATCTTCGGTCAGACCGAACATGAGCCGAAATACGCCGGGCTCCTGCTCTGCAAACCGAACGTACACGCGACCAAGCGCTATGATACGGTCGATCCCGCCGTCAGGATATTTGGCAAGCTCGTCCTGCATCTGCTGCTGTTTTCGATGCATGCCTTCCAGTATCACCTGGTTCAGCATTTCCTCCTTATCTTTGAAATGCTTATAGGGCGCGGCGGTCGAGACGCCCGCACGGCGGCACGCCTCTGAGACCGAGAAATGGTCCGCGCCTTTTTCTTCTACAAGCTGGCGTGTTGCCTCCACCAATTGCGCGCGCAGGTCGCCGTGGTGGTAGCTCGTTTTTTTCGAAGTTTCCGGTGATTTTGTCATGCCATCCTATGTGTCAGAGAAATTTTTACTTGTCAAAGTTAGAGGTACTTACATATGTAAGAGGTGCTAACTTTTACAGAGGTGCATCGTGGACCCGATAGCTAAACCCAGATCAATCCTACGCCGGATGGCGCGGAAGACCGTATCGCTCACCCTCACTCTGGGGGCTATTGGCGCTGCCGGCGTGGTCGTCATGGTTGCGAGCAATATGATCGCCCAAAGGGCCCAAGCGATTGAGCCGCCCACGGCAGCGCCGTCCATTATGGTTCCGGTGTCCCCGATTCAGATGGAGGACAGCTATGCGGTAGACCGCCATTTCGTAGGCCAAATCGAGCCGCGCCTGACCGCGGTCCTGTCCTTTGAATTGTCCGGGCGTCTGACCGAATTGTTGGTTGAAGAAGGCGACACTGTTGAGCAAGGCGACGTACTTGCCAGACTGGATACGGATTTGCTTGAGTCTGATCTGAAGCGCCTCACGGCATCTCGCGCGGCCCTTGCGGCGCAACTGGTCTTTGCAGAGCGCTCTGTTGAGCGCAGCAGTTCGCTGACGGATCGCGGGTTCACGAGCGAAGAGCGCTTGGATCAGGCCCGTGCCAACCGCGATGAGCTGATCGCGCGCATTGCAGAGACCGAAGCGGCACGGGATGCTGTTGCGATCCAAATCGCGAAATCAGAACTCTTTGCGCCTTTCAGCGGGCAGATCGGGCAGCGGTCGGTTGATGGCGGGGAAACTCTCACGGTGGGGCAGGCCGTTGTGACGCTGATGGAAACCGGTCGCCCGCAACTGCGGGCCGGGTTGCCATTGAGTGTCGACACCGACCAACTCACTGATGCGATGATCCGATTGGATGGAGCTGAAGTGAATGCAAGCCTTGTACATGTTCGCCCGGACATCGATCCCGTAACCCGGACCCGCACAGCGATTTTTGACGTTGATACCGGCGCACGGGCCGCGTTCGGTCAGACCGCGACGTTGACGGTTCAAAGCGAGATTCCTCAATCAGGTCTCTGGGTTCAACTTGATGCCCTGCAAGAGGGAACAGGCGGCGTTTGGACTGTGCTGGTCGTTGATGCCGAAGGCATCGTGCGCAATGCAGCCGTTGAGGTTCTTCACATCGCGGATGGGCGTGCCTTCGTTCAGGGCACCTTTGCCGAAGATCACCGCCTTGTCGCTGAAGGGGCGCACCGTGTAACCCCGGGCCAGTCCGTGCGCATCAGAGAAGGCGGCTAAAATGGAGACCCTCACCTTCAGACAGCCTCGCCTTGTCGCCCTGATCCTTTTGGTGCTGATCTCGGCGGGCTTGTCGTCCTTCCTGTCGCTCGGGCGGCAAGAGGATCCAACGATCACCAACCTCTTTGCGACGGTCACGACGAGCTTTCCAGGCGCCGATCCAGCCCGCGTCGAAGCCCTTGTGACAGCCGAGATTGAAGACGAACTGCGCGAGATCGCTGAGGTTGATGTGATCAGTTCGGTGTCTCGCAGCGGTGTATCCGTTGTTGCCGTAGAGCTGATCGAGACGCTGGATGAGGCCACGATTGAACAGGTTTGGTCTGAGGCCCGCGACGCGGTCGAGGATGCGCGCGCCGAATTTCCGGCGGGCGTTCAAGCCCCGGAATTCGACGCCGAAGGGATCTCGGCCTATTCAGCTGTGATCGCGGTGACCGCTGATCGCGACGATATCCCCCTGACACTGCCCTCGCGCCATGCTGAGGCCCTGGCAGATCGTTTGCGTTCAATCCCCGCGACCCGTGCTGTCGATTTGTTCGGCGTTCCAGAGGAAGAGGTTCTGGTCGTGATCGACCCAGAGCGTGCGGCAAGCCTTGGGTTGACGGCACAGGATGTATCGGCGCGGATCACCGCGGCAGATGGCAAAGTTCAGGCCGGTCGTGTGCAGGGTGCTGACACTGACCTGACGATCAACATCTCCGGCGAGATCGAAAGCCTTGATCGGTTGCGCCGCGTCGTTCTGCGCGAAAGCGATACGAATGCCAGCGTCGTTTTGGGCGATATCGCGTCGATAACCCGTGGCGCGCGACTGCCCGCCGAAGAACGGGCACTGGCGAATGGAAAGTCCGCGATCTTGATCGGTGTGCTTGCCCAAGACGGCGTTCAGATTGATCGCTGGATGAGTTTTGTGCGGGACGAGCTTGCGGCGGGACAGGCAGCCGTGCCGGTTGGTCTGTCCGAAACTCTGATGTTTGACCAAAGCGTTTACACGGCAGACCGGCTAGCGGAGGTCGGCACGAATATGGCGATTGGTGTTAGCCTCGTTGTGGGCGTGCTGTTCCTGACACTGGGTCTGCGGGCGGCTGCAATCGTGGCGCTGGTCCTGCCTGTGGTGTCTTTGGCTACGCTGGCCACCATGAACTTCATCGGGTTGCCCATCCATCAGATGTCTGTCACAGGGCTGATCGTGGCTTTGGGACTGCTGGTAGACGCAGCCATCGTGATGTCTGACGAAGTCGGCCAGCGTCTGCAGAAAGGCATGGACCGGTTGTCGGCCGTCGGGGATGCTGTGCGCCGGTTGGCGGCACCGCTTCTGGCCTCGACCGTCACAACGGCCTTATCTTTTACGCCGATGATCCTTTTGCCGGGACCAGCCGGTGACTTTGTCGGGTCCATCGCGATCGCAGTGGTTTTGATGCTGGTCTGGTCGCTCTTCATCGCGCTGACCGTGACGCCCGCTTTGGCAGGTTGGATTTTGCCTGTTCAGGGCAAAGGGACCTTTCTCAGCCGCGGAATCAATCTACCAACACTGGCCCGGCTTTTTGAGCGGTCCATTGCTGTGTCCGCTCGCAACCCGATCAAGTCCATTGCGTTCGCTCTGATTTTGCCAGTTGTCGGCTTCGCGAGCTTTCCGACGTTGACCGCGCAGTTTTTCCCCGGCGTGGATCGGGATCAGTTTTACCTCGAGGTTGAAATGCCACCCGGCAGCGCCATTGCAGATACGGAGGCCGTGGCACGCGAGATTGACGCCATCCTTCAATCGGAAGAAGAAATTGCCACGACCTATTGGTCAATCGGCAAGTCCGGCCCGGCGTTCTACTATAATATCACGGGGGGCCGGAGTCGCGAACCGGGATACGCCCAAGCCATGATCAATGCGGCATCTGCGGAGGCGGCTGGTCGCTTGGTGCCGGATCTTCGCGCCCGATTGGACGAGGCTTTTCCGCAGGCGCGCATCATTATACGCGGGTTGGTTCAAGGCCCGCCCGTAGACGCGCCGGTCGAGCTACGTCTCGTGGGGCCTGATCTGGACGAGCTGCGCCGTCTGGGTGGTGAATTGCGAACCATTGTGGCGGACGCGGATCTTACCACTCAAGTCCGTGCCGGCGTGACCGGCGGCGCCCCGCAAATTAGGTTTGAGATTGATGAGGTCAGGGCGCGACTACTCGGACTTAACGTAACCGACATCGCTCAACAGTTGGATGCAGGTTTGGTGGGCGTCGTCGGCGGGTCCCTCGTCGAAGGCACCGAACAACTTCCGGTTCGCGTGCGGTTTGGGGAAGGGCTGCGTGGGGATCTGTCTGCGATTGCGTCTCTGCCAATCCTTCTGCCGGGATCCGCCACGGTTTCGGCCCAAGGTGCGTTTCCCGCGGTGCCGCTTTCCGAGTTGGCTGACCCCATCGTGGAACCCGCCGAGAGCGTGATCACGCGTCGGAACGGTGAGCGGGTCAATACGGTTCAGGCTTTTCTTGTGGCAGGTGTCCTGCCCGAGGAAGCCCTGCAATCCGTGCTTGGTACCTTGGATGACCGCGGGTTCGCGTTGCCCGCGGGTTACCGGATGGAACTTGGGGGCGACTCAGATGCAAGATCAAATACGGTCGGCAACCTATTGGCGTCAATCGGTTTAATTGTGACTCTGACCATTGCAACGATCGCGTTGACCTTCAATTCGTTCCGTCTGACTGCTGTGGCATTGGTCGTCTGCGGGTTGTCGGCAGGGCTTTCGATCCTGTCTCTTGCAGTGCTTCAATACCCCTTTGGGATCAATGCGATCATTGGGGTGATTGGCTCAATCGGCGTGTCCATCAATGCTGCGATTATCATTCTGACTGGCCTAAAGGCAGATCCGGATGCAAAGAATGGCAACACGGACGCAATCGCACGGGTGGTGACCAACTCAAGCAGACACATCACGTCGACGACGATCACGACGTTTGGCGGATTCCTTCCATTGATCCTTGCGGGGGGCGGGTTCTGGCCACCTTTCGCGGTCGCAATTGCCGGAGGTGTTTTGTTGTCTTCAGTTGTCTCGTTCTATTTTACGCCACCAATGTTTGCGCTGCTGTATCGCGCGTCAAAAGGCTCAAAAACCCAAACGCGGGACGAAGACAGGTCTGAAGAGCCAAGCGGTGTCTTGATCTTGCGGCACGCCGCTGAATGAACCACCGTGACAGTTCGCGTTGACTTCAAAATGTGATGTTGATTTTTTTGGCGAGAAACATCTTTCATAAACACGCAAGCTGCGTTCTTGAAAGTGCTGGTCGGGAAGAGTTTCAATCAGTCCCCTACAGCCGATCGCAGCACTGGCGATGCTATCTTTATCATTCTATTTTGGTTTGAATATGCATCTGTGCGGTTTGGTTGAAGGTGCTAGAGATCTACCGAATACGCGAGGTCACGCAATACCTCTCAGCACCTTTTGAGGTTTGATATCAGTTAGGCTGTTGTAATCTTGATCCCGGGCATCCAGCGTGAATCCTTCGACAATCTGTCCCAGCCTTTCAGCTTCTTCCTTCAGGCTGAGATGTGCGGCGGAGGTTTGCTCCAGCATCGCAGCGTTCTGCTGGGTCACCTTGTCCAATTCCCCAATGGCTCCGTTGATCTCGGTGATACCGAGTGCCTGATCCTCAGATGCCTTCGCAATCTCGGTTGTCTGAGCCGAGGCTTGCATGATCGCAGTTGCGATATCGTCGAATGCGTTCTCAGCCAGGGCGACCAGATCGACACCACGGTCGACATCGACGGCGCTGAGATCGATCAGTTTCTTGATGTCCTTGGCTGCTTCAGAGGATCGCTGGGCGAGGGCTTGCACCTCTGAGGCGACCACTGCGAACCCGCGACCCGCCTCGTTGGCACGGGCTGCTTCTACACCCGCGTTCAAAGCAAGCAAATTTGTTTGGAAGGCGATGCTATCGATCGTGTCTACAATTTCCGAGATCTTCAGGGATGACCCTTTTATGTCCTGTATTGCCGTCACCGTGGCGTCGATCACGCCCTTGCCTTGTTCTGCGCTTTTGCTAGCGCGCTTGACCACATCAAGGGTGGCGTTGGCCTGTTGAGATGATGAGGCAACCGAGCTTGTGATCTGCTCTAACGCGGCTGCGGTTTGTTGTAGGGATCCGGCCGCATTTTCGCTTCTGTTGGACAGGTCTGTAGACGCATTTGAGATTGCGCTTGTCGATTTTCGAACTGAGCGTCCACTCGTAACAATCTGATCTATAATATCTTTTAACGTCATGACTGCCGCGTTGAAATCATGGCGCAACCGGTCGTAACTGCCCGGAAATTTTTCCCGCAAAGCAACGTTTAGATCTTTGTTCGCGAGACCGTTCAGCCCTTTTGCCAAGGATGCAACAACCGCCTGTTGCTCTTGTTCGTGCGCCTCACGCTCTTGTTCCACTTGGGCCTGAATAGCATTTTTCTCGACAAGTCCGTCTCGGAAAACGCGAAGCGCATTTGCCATTCGTCCGATTTCTCCGCCGCTTGATCGGAAACCGATTGGTTGGGTCAGGTCACCAGAAGCCAGGTTCTCTGTTGTTTTGGTAAGTCGGACCAATGGTTTGATGATCCAAGTGAAATTGACGAAGAAAGCTGCGAGAAAAAGCGCAGCTGAAAGCATGGCAATTTGTCGAAGGCGCTCTTCGGCTACGCCGGCATGGTCCAGTACAACGCCGCTGGCCGCGAAAATTTTCTCTTGTGACGCCCTTCCGAATTCTTGAGCTAGCGATCCGATTGCGATCACGCTTTTTGCGGCAGCCTCTGTGGCTTCTACAGCATCTTCTTGGGTGGCCAGAACGGCACCGCGTAGCATCGATAGCCCGCTTTCCGGAGCAACGATCGCCAGCAAAGTTTCAATCTCTTTTCGGAGAGACGGATTACTATTTTGAGATAGACCGTCTAATCTTAGAGAGATAACGCGAAGTTTTTCCCCTGCAATCTCAAGCTCAACCGGATTGGACGCATTTGCGGTTTCCAATGCTGTTGCTAGAAAGGTCCAAAGGGTCGTCTGCAGGATACTGGCCTCGCGCTGCACCGCTGTCGGGCCTGCCAATAATGCATTGATCGCGTCCGCGTTTTCGGTCGATGCGTGCTCACTGCTGATCGCGACTTCAAACGCCAAATCATCGATGATTGGTATCAAAAACGCGTCGAGCGCGCGTCTTGCAGCTAAGATCTCCTTTGTTCGCTGACGTCTGGTCAGGACATTGGAATCACTCTGGTCACGAATTATCGCGAGATGTTTTTTCAGCGCGTCAAATTCCCCCTCGATAGGGTCGGTGTTGCGATGGTCAGCAACCAACCGATCGACTTCTTTGAGACCCGTTTCGCGCAAATCTCTTAGGATAGCTTCGAGCGCCGGGTCAGTCGTCTGGGTCAGTGCAAGTGCGACACCAGAGATCAAATTGACGTTCGACTGGATTGCCAGAACCGAATGAAGGTGTGCCAGGACATCATTCACCAAAACGTCGAGTTGTTGCGTGACGGCTTCGATGGTGTGTTCACCCCCGATAGCGAGATCGAAATATGCATCATCGACCTTTTTTTCGATTTCGGCGGTCGCGGTTTCCGCCGCATCCCATAATGCTGAGACGCTTTGGGAAATCCTTTCAAGGCTCTCGAATTCGCGGAGACGGGCATCGCTGAGATCGGTCATTTGTCGTTCAACATCAACAATCCAAGGGCCGATTTGCGCTTTTGTTCTTCTGTCCAGTAGACCGTACGCGGTTTGCAGGCCGTTAATGATCTTTTCCTTCTTGTCCCTCTCGTCCAATAGCTCCTCAGAGTTTTGGGCAAGCAGCAAACCGATCATACCGTTTTTGAGGCGGCTGGCTGCAATATCCAGATCTATGCTGGCCTTCAGCTCAGGCAGCCGTACCAAAGTCAGCGTTTCGAGATTTTCGGCAGTTTCCCGAAAAACCGTTGTTGCGACGAAGAACATGAACGCTGATGTGGTCGCCAACGCGGCGAAGATCAGCAACATTTTGACACCGATACTCTGGAACAGATAGATCACCGGCGTCATCCCCAGCTGAGCGTATCACCAGACAGCATTGCTGATGCCTGTAAGACGCATATCTTTGTTGGTATGGGACACGGACGTTCAATCATTGGGTCGCCGACACCTGATCAAAAGAACCAGATGCGGTGATTTGCGTCAGGAACACTTGATCCATACCTTGGTTGTCGCCCTCGCCAAATCGCATTGCCGCCCCTCCCAGTTCTACGGTTCTCAGGTTGGACATCGCGGCCATAAGAGCTTGCCGGGTCAGATTTTTGCCTGCGGATTGGAGTGCTTCAATCGCGAGCCGACCCGCAAAATACCCCTCGAGCGAAACAAATCCGGGTTTCAGATCGCCGCCCAATTCGGTCAAGGCGGCCTGGTAAGACGCGACGACTGGCAAAGATGTGTCCCACGGTAGAGGCACAACTTGCGACACGATCACGCCTTCACGAAGCCCACCAAGTTCCGCGGCTAGTGCTTGAGCGCCGACAAATGAGATGCCAACATAGTCTGGTTTGAACGACAACTTTGCGCCGAGCTTTATGAACTCCGCGATTGGCCGATACGGTCCGACCGTCACCACTGCGTCCGGTTCTGCCTTTCTTATGGACAGCAGAGCCGTTTTAACGGCGGTCGTGTTGCGCGTGTAGCTGCCCTCTGCGACAAGCTCGAGGTCTCGCGCGTTCAAGGCATCGCGGACACCCTGAAGACCGATGCGCCCGAAATCGTCATTTTGATAGAGAATTGCGATCTTCTTGTAGCCTTTGACATCCACCAGATGTCTGATCCATTCCTCCGTCTCCGCGCTATATGACGCGCGGACGTTCAGCACGTTGCCGTTGGTCTCGTCGCGCAGGAATGCGGCGCCTGTCAGGGGCCCTATGGATGGCAGCCCGGCCGCCCGGGCAATCGGTTGAGTGGCTTTCGTCGTGGGTGTACCGACAAGACCGATCAGACCGATGTAATCGTTGCTGTCGATGACCTCTCGAAGGTGGGCAACGGATCGACCGGGTTCGTACCCGTCATCCATTGAAACAAGCTGCAGCCGTCTGCCGTGAACCCCACCGGTCCCGTTCGCTTCCGCGAAGGCCGCGAGAATGCCTTGGCGCATACCTTGACCAAGGGCGGACGCAGGACCGTCAAGCGACGCAATCTGAGCAAAGGTGACGCTCGTGTCGGTAACGCCTTGATCCGCCAGAGCCCCAATTGGGCAGGTTGAGATGATCACGGCTGCGATCAGGCGGAAAAAAGATCTCATAGCATTGTCTCCGGTCAAAGATGTTCAAGCCGTACCGGAGGGAAGTTACGAAGTGGTTAGTCGCCGGAGGATGTCACTCAGACGACCACGGACACATGGGGGAGGCCGCATAACCGCTCCAGATCATCCAGATAAACATCGGACAAACGCGAGACGTGTTCCTGATACCAGCCGATCGGCTCCAGATCAGTCGCCTCAACATCAGCCGGCTTCCCCAGAATAGGATGTGTGACGACGCTGACAGCGCTTCCTAACCGATTGATCAAAAAATTCGGACGCCGGGGTTCGAAGAACAGAGATTTGATCGCCCGGAGACGCCCAGCCACGATCTCACCTGGTACAATAACGAAGGCAGCACCAGGGCTGGCAAGGCTTAGCCCGGCCACAAGGTCGTACCAGCTGTGATGGCCGATCGGACTTTCCTGAATATATGCCAACTGTTCTGGATCAAAATACTGAACCATCCGCGGGATGAGCGTGGCGAAGTTTTCGGTTTCGATCACATATGTGATCGCGTGGTCCGCATAGAGCTCGGAAAAGCGGCTGATGCGTTTTTCGCTCCAATTCAGAAACTCACCATCGGCAAACAGATATTCTTTGGCCGCAAGTGCCTGGTCGTTCGACAGGACCATCACGTCATATACGCTGTCGCCCGAAATTGTCGCGCGTGTCTCGCGCTGCGCGTCCGGCGTGAAATGCTCGTCCCACACAAGATCGCGCAGCAGAGGTCGGTACACCCGCCTGCTTGGCGCATGAATTCCACGGCCTGCCAGAATTGAAAGATTGCGCGTGAACGCCGTGTTGAGCTTGTTTCCAAGGCGTCCTGCAACGCCGATGTGGTAGACAATGCGGGGCGCGGACCCACCGTCCGGATCGGGCAGGTTCGTCATAGAATGGTGCGAAACCGCGGAATGCGCGCAGGGTCCGGAGTGTCGCCCATAGCATCCCACGCATCGCGCGTTCGGTTGAAGATCCGCCTGTCCCGGGCGTAGACCACGTTGATCTTTTTACGCAGCGGTGCGTCCAGAACATCGCGTTTGCGCGCGTCACCCCCGGACTTGTTGCGCTCCAGCGCGCTGAGGCGTTCTGCGATATCGGGAAGAATATCTTGCAAAAGCACAGTCAGATGGCGGTTTAGATCGTTTAACAACAACAGCTTGAGGTTAAACGTCTTCATCAGATTCCCGCGATAATGTTGAGGGGTCCAATGTGCGTCATTCTCAAGCTTGCCGGGGACATTCAAGTTGTCCTCTAACCATTTGATAAGAATATGACAGTTCCGCCGGTGAGCATCAGGGCTGTCGGCAGTCAGATCCAGATCGTGATCGTCTGCCAAAACGCCGCGCAGGTTCACGAAATTCTGGTGTCCGGGTCCGATCACCTTGTCGAAATACAATGACAGAAAGCGGTCCACCGGATTGCGGATAACTGTGAAAGCGTGCGGGCGCATCTCGATCTGTGCAGGGGTTAGATCCAGTGCGCTTGCACGCAGAAACCCAGCGTCTTCGTCGTGAATTCGTTTCGGATCGGGGTAGGGCTTCTCATGTTCCAAGCTCCACAACAGATTTTTAACGAACGTACAGCCGCATTTCGGGATCACGAGGTAGTGGATGGGGTAGGCCCGGCTTGTGAACAGCCGCTGGGTCTTGGGCAACGCGGGTGTCGGCTTGTCCATCGCGGCGAATTCCTTCCGATGCGCAGACCATAAGGTGCAAACTTCATCGCTGTGTTCAAGTCCACACTTGACCTGCGTGGACATGGTGCGGGCAGGCGGCATCGGTCTCTTTTCTGCCCGGAGTGTGAAAGCCCCGTTAATCGGACGCGGATGCGCAGCGCGACGGATCTTTTGCTTACCCATATCCGGGTAGCCTCAAAGCGTTGATCCATCAGCGCTTTTTGGCGAGTCGGCGCTTTCCGGCGCCCGTAGTCCGACCAAATTTGCGTAACATTTTCAGCGATTTGCGATGAAGAACCACCGCTTGTGCACAATTGCGAACCACTCCGGCCCGGTGCGCATGGGATCCCCGTTTGACAAAGACGCGGGCTGCCGCACCACGAAGGAGATGGGTTTAATGAGTGCAAGTGCGAACATTACACTGAGTGATTTCGCGACCGAGGGTGAGACAATCACGTCGGAGCATATGGGATCGAACTATGCGTTTCAGTGGGAACGTATCGGTGACAAACCTTGGGAGAAGTTTGATGAGGTCATGGAATCGACCGGCGTTGAATATGTGCGCTATCCGGGCGGAACGGCGGCGGAGACATGGTTTGACATCAACAACCCCAATGCGGACTCCTACACGAAATCCAACGGCAGCACGCAAGAGATCATGCCGCTTGACGGCTTTCTCGACTATATGGCCGAGACTGGCCTAAAGCCGATCATCATCATTCCGACCAACGTTATGCTGGGCGACAGCTATTCGGATGGTCACCGGACGGTCGATGAAAATTGGGAAGATGATCTGCGGACATTCATTCGCAACACGCTGGCCTACGCGGGCGAGAATGGGATCCACGCCTTTGAACTCGGTAACGAATACGAAAGCTATATGACGTCGCGGGAATACGGGCGCGTCGCAAGCTGGATGGCAGAGATCGTCCAACAGGAACTCGACGCCTACATGGACAGGGAAGAGCCTGGACCAAGCTGGGAAGAACCGCAGATTACCGTTCAGGCATGGGGCCTGAGCGTCGGGGGCGGGACGTCCATCGATGAGTTGGTGTTCCGCAATGAAGTTGTCATGTCAGAGTTCAACGAGACAGAAGCGGCTGCGGTCGATGCAATCACGAGCCATTTCTATTATCTGGAAGGGCGCCATGAAGGGAAGTTAAACGAACAGAACTTCGAAAACATCGAAAATGCAACGGCTTACACGACGGATTTGATGCAGGCGTGGGTTGACGCAGGCTACACGGATATCGAGTTCGTGATGTCGGAATGGAATGTTCTCCATTCCTCGACAACAGATACCGGATTGACCCAGATCCCCGTCCTGCTTGAGATGTTTACGAGTTTCATAAGCCAAGGCGTAGATCAGATGCAGTTCTGGTCGTCACAGTATCACGGCACCAGTCTCGCGCTCTCGAACGGACAATTGATGTCGGCGGGCGTACTCTTCGAGATAATGACCGGAGAACTGATTGGTTCGCGCGTTCTTGATCTCGACTATGCGTCCTCAACCGCGGCACTTCACGGGTTTCAGGTCGATACGGGTTTCAAGCTCTTTCTGTCGTCCATGACTGACGAAGAACAGGACATCACGCTCGATCTTGGCAATGACTTTGGCCTTTTCACGGTGACTGGCGTTCTTCAGATCGGCGTCGACGAGAGCACCGCTGACGGATCCTTCAAAGGGCAGACCAATATCCCCGCCTACATGGAACCGGACGCTGCGATCGAGACCACCGAGATAGATCCGGAGACTACGTCGCTGGGGGACAGCAGCTTCACATTTGAATTCGGTGCGCACGAGGTCGTCGTTGTTGATCTTGAGCTGCGCGACGATGCGTTCGGGTTCGGCTTTGGGTTCGGTGGGATTGGATACAACAAGATCGACACTGAGGACGGCTCCGGCGCCATGGTTGGAACGGAGGGGCGCGATAATTTCATCTTTGGTGAGGAAGACAGCGAAACAACCGTCATTAACTATGACGGCGCCCAGGACACGATTGATTTGACCGACCTGCTTGCTCAATCAGCGGCGAGCACGATCAAAATCAACGGGACCGAATATAGCCACACTGGCAGCGCACAAGCTGTTGCGTACCAATCCCTGAGCATCGTCGTCGAGCAAGTGGACGGTGGCACGCGGATCACTGCGACCGGCGAACACATCGATACCGGCGAGGCGTTTGAAGGCACCGTCGCTGTCTTGGAAGATGTGGATGCAAGCTCCTTAAACGTCAGCAATTTTGAGTTTGGCTGACGTCTGAGACAACCGGGTCGGAACCAACGCCGCCTTACTGCGTTTTTTGACGTATGCATGACTCTATGTCGAATGACACAGGTCAGAAAAGGGGACGATGATGACGAAATCCGCAGCGCAGATCGAGCAAGACGACCGTGAGGAGATGGAAGAGGCAGAGCAGGAAGAAGCTGAACGTCAAAGCGTCAAGAATGCCGCCTCCCTTACGCCAAAGCTGATTTATCAAGTCATCGCCAAGGACGGTGAAGAAGAACTGGCCCGCCCCACCCGCTCGCTGATCTGGTCGGGTATCGCCGCAGGCATAATGATCAGTTTCTCCGTCTTGGGGGAGGCCATTTTTCGCACCTACCTACCCGACGCCCCGTCCAGCTTTCTCATCGAAAACATGGGCTACTCGCTTGGCTTCCTGTTGGTGATCATCGGGCGGATGCAGCTTTTCACGGAAAATACCATCACCACTGTCCTGCCCTTGATGGCGAAGCCAACGCTGGACATGCTGGGCTGCGTCGCGCGCCTTTGGGGCATCGTCTTGGCGGCCAACGTGGTCGGGGCCTTCGCTGTAGCTGCTCTCTATGCATTTACGCCCGCAATACCGGCCAACCTTTTGCCAGCGATCACAGAGCTTTCCGTACATGCGACCTCGTTTCCGCCGGTTGAAGCGTTTTTCCGGGCGGTGCCGGCCGGCATTCTGGTCGCGGCAATCGTCTGGATGCTGCCGCAGGCGGAAGAAGCATCCTTCTTCGTCATCTTCTTTTTCACGTGGCTTATCGCAGCGGGCGATTTCACCCATATCGTGGCCGGCTCCGTCGAAATGGCGTTCCTAATGCTACAAGGCGACCTAGGACTTTCCAAAGCTGTGTTCGGGTTCTTCATCCCGGTCTTTCTTGGCAACGTCGTTGGCGGTACAGTGATCTTTGCACTGATGGCGTGGGGGCAGGTTCGTGATGAAATGCAGTTGGAGGAGCGACGCAGCAGGTTCAGATGATGGCTGACTGGCGCAGGGTCTGGAAAGTTGCTGTCGCCGTCGGAGATACGATCAACGAAAAGAACCTGAGCCTCATTGCATCAGGCATCGCGTTTTTCGGTCTCCTGTCTGTTTTCCCGGCCATTGCCGCAATGGTGTCCCTGTGGGGGCTGGTGTCCGATCCGTCCGAACTTCAGGCCCAGTTGGTCGAGATAAGAAGCCTTGTGCCCGAGCAAGCTTTTGAGCTGATCGACGGGCAAATCTCCGCCCTGATCTTGGCGCGGGACGAAACTCTCGGATGGACGAGCGCCGTCTCGTTGCTCTTTGCCCTGTGGTCGGCGCGCGCCGGGGTCAGTGCATTGATGCGGGCCATGAATGCGATCTATCAAGTTCCAGCCCGCGGAAACATGCGCCACTATGCCGATGCACTTCTATTGACCGTGCTGTTGATCGCCGTGGCGTTCGTCGCGTTGGCAAGTGTGGTGATTATGCCGGTCATCCTCGCAATTTTCCCAATCGGAACGTGGACCGAGCTGGCCATCGACGGCGTACGTTGGGCAGCCGCGATCTTTGTGATCATGGCGGCCTTGGGTGTGCTCTACCGGTATGGGCCGAACCGGCAAGGTGTGCGGACAAACTGGCTGACACCGGGCGCGGTGCTGACCCTCTTCCTATGGGTGCTATCGTCCGCTGCGTTTTCCATCTATTTGTCCCGCTTCGGCAATTATAACGAGGTTTATGGCTCTATAGGTGCGGTCATCGCGCTTTTGATGTGGTTCTACATCAGCGCGTTTTTGGTGCTGGTTGGCGCTGCCACTAACGCCTATCTCGAAGGGCAATACGATCCTGAAAAGCCTGAGCCTGCACCTGGACAACCGCCACAACAATCCTCCGACACAGTGTTCGAACAGCTCTGACCGCACTTGCATTCAAGGAAGCGCTGACGCAGCAAAGGAACATCCGGCGACAACGCAAGAACGGACGGTCCCATGAAACGATCCCATATCAATGAAATCCTGAAAGAGAGCGATGCGTTCATCCGCTCGTTTGGCTACATCCTGCCCCCATTTGCCTACTGGTCGCCAACTGAGATGCAGGCGGCGGACCATGGAAGCATCAAGGCGCGCGGCATGGGGTGGGACATCACCGATTATGGGCGCGAGACGTTCGACGAGATGGGTCTTTTTCTGTTCACCGTTCGCAATGGGGATGCGGCCGACCTCTTGCGCGGCACCGGGATGCTTTATGCGGAAAAGATCATGATCTCCCGCAAGGATCAGCTAAGCCCGATGCACCGGCATGTTATCAAGGCGGAAGACATCATCAACCGGGGCGGCGGAACGCTGGTGATCGAGTTGTTTGCCCCCGATGCCGACGGGGGCATTGACCGCCAGGCGGATGTGACCGTGCCTGTGGACGGCGTGCTGCGCACATTGCCCGCGGGGGGGCATTTAAAGCTCGCGCCGGGAGAAAGCGTCACGTTGCTACCAGGCGTTTGGCATGCGTTCTGGGGCGAAGGGGGGGACGTGCTGATCGGTGAGGTGTCCACCGTAAACGACGATAAAACGGACAATATCTTTGAAGCCCCAATTGGTCGCTTTGCGACGGTCGAAGAGGACGCAGCCCCGCGTCATCTGCTGGTTTCGGACTACGACACCTATCTCGATTGAGGGCCCTTGCCGAGAAAACTCTTGCGTGGCTGGGGGTGTCTGATTGATCCTGACCGCCTGTAGGGGCGTCGGTGGGCTGTCTTGCCCGGCCAGATACGTCCGTGGATGTCTATTCTGGGAGGAGCAATCTATGAAATATCACTTCAAGTCGGTTCTTTTAGCTGGATCTGCGTTGGCGTTGAGCCTGACCAGTGGTCTTGCAGCAGCAGATACGCTGCGGTTCTGGACCACCGAAGAACAGCCCGAGCGTCTGGCCAAGCAACAAGAGATGGCCGCACAGTTCACGTCAGAGACAGGAACCGAGGTTGAGGTGATCCCAGTGACCGAAAGCGATCTGGGCACGCGCGCCACCGCGGCGTTTGCGGCAGGGGATTTGCCAGATGTGATTTATCACACCCTTCAGTACGCGCTGCCATGGGTCGAGGCGGGCATTCTTGATGCGGAAGCCGCCACTGAGGTGGTCAATGATCTGGGGGACAACACTTTCGCGCCGGGTGCGCTGGCGATGGCCACAACGGATGACGGATACGCGGCCGTTCCCGTGGATGGATGGACGCAGATGATTGTCTATCGCAAGGACAAGTTTGAGGAAGCCGGACTGGCCGCGCCGACCTCTTTTGATACGGTGCGTGCTGCAATTGACGCTTTGCACAACCCGCCCGAGATGTACGGGTTTGTGGCCGCCACGAAAGTCGATGAAAACTTTATGAGCCAAGTTCTGGAACATGTGTTCCTGGCAAATGGCGTGTCGCCGGTGGGCGCTGATGGCTTTGCGCCATTGGACGAAGCGAAGACGACCGAGGTGCTTGAGTTCTACAAAGCGATAGCAGAGGCGTCTCCTCCGGGTGAGTTGTACTGGAAGCAGTCGCGGGAACTTTATTTCGACGGCAAGGCCGCGATGATCATCTGGTCGCCATTCATTCTGGACGAGCTGGCCGGATTGCGCGACAGCGCCCCACCCACAATCAATGATGACCCGACAACCCGCGATCTTGCCGCCGCGACCGGCATTGTGACGACTTTCGCCGGGCCGTCCAATCCCGAGGGTGCGGCATGGGGGGACGTCCGCTATTTCGGGATAACCATGGATGCGGACACCGACGTCGCGATGGATTTCGTGAAGTTCTCTATGGATGAGGGCTACACGCAGACCTTGTCGATTGCACCTGAAGGCAAGTTTCCAGTGCGCCGTGGTACGGCGGACGACGCCACCAAGTTTTCGGTCGCATGGTCGGAACTGCCCGTTGGTGTTGACCGCAAGGCACCGCTCAGTGAGCTGTATGCTCAGGACATGATTGATGAAATCGTCGGTGGACTGGACGTCGCCAAGCGGTGGGGCGTCGATGACGGTCAATTGAGCCTCGCCTCGAAGATCGTCAACAGCCAGGTTATCAACCGCGTCGTCCGGCAGTTCGTCGATGGTGAGATTGATGCGGCGGGCGCCGTTGCCGAGATGAACGAAGAACTGGCGAAGGTACAGTGATCCAAATGTGGCGTCAGGCCGTTGGCCTGTCGCCGCGTCTTTTGATCATTGGCACATCATGACACCCGCTGATCCGCCAAAACACACAGGCGCGCTGGCCCGGCGCGAGTCCCGGCTGGCGTGGGGGCTGTTGCTGCCCACACTTTTGATCGTCACGCTGGTCGTGGCGCTTCCTTTGCTCGCAATCTTCTGGATCAGCTTCAAACCCGTGGGGCTGGCCGATCTGCGGCCGACCGCCCCTGTGATCAGTGAGCGGTTTCGGATGCGGGATGGGGACGCACAGGTTGAATACCGGGTGCGCAACTCCTCTCAGGACAAGCCGATCAACGGATTGAGCTTTTCCGACACATTGCCCGAAGGCGCACGCATCGTCGACCTGCCAGCGCCATGCAGCGTTGATGGGCAGCGACTGACGTGTGTCTTTGGCGATGTAGAGGGTGGGTTCCGGGACCGCGTGCGCATTCCTGTTGTCATCGATCTGCCGGAAAACGCGGCAGAAGCGTTGTTTGAAGGGTCTGAGCCGGTCGGCGAAGGACGCGCGGACAACATCCTGACCAACTCAGAGTTCACGCTCGACAACTTCCGTCGTGTCTTTGATGGCGACGAGTTCGTGCAGGTCCTTTGGGTTACGATGTTTTACACCGTATTCGGCACGATCGGGGCACTGCTGGTGGGTCTCTTCGCGGCGTTGCTTCTGAACAAAAGCTTTCGGGGGCAGGGAATATTGCGCGGATTGTATCTCTTTCCCTATGTCGCGCCGGTTATTGCGGTGGCGTTCAGTTGGGTGACGCTTTTTGATCCGTTTTCGGGCTCTGCCAATGCGCTTCTGATCCAGATGGGAGTTACAGAGAGCGCGATCAATTTCTTCGGCCAACGCCCACTGGCCCTTATTATGGTCACTGTCTTCGAGATCTGGCGATATTTTCCGCTCTCTTTTCTGTTCATCCTTGCCCGGATGCAATCCATCGACAGCGACATGTACGAGGCCGCAGACATGGATGGCGCGTCGCCGTTTCAGAAATTCTGGTATTTGAGCCTACCGCAATTGCTGGGTATCCTGTCTGTCTTGTTCCTGCTGCGCTTCATTTGGACCTTCAATAAATTCGACGACATCTTCCTTCTGACGGGGGGCAACGCCGGCACACGCACATTGACCGTGAATGTCTATGAGCAGGCCTTTGCAATCTCCAACATCGGGGCGGGGGCGGCCGTCGCCGTGGTGATCTTCGCCTGTCTCATCTGTTTTGCCATCTTCTTTTTTCGCTTCATCAGTCGGGAGGAGGGGCTTTGAGGCTCCTGAGGTTTGGATATGTCACCGGTCCCGGTATCGGGATGCTCTGGGCGCTTGTCATTGCGACGACGCTGGCCGTCGCGCTGTCCTTTGCAACCGGTGCAGGGCTGCGCCCGACGCTTTGGGGCGCTTTGATCCTGGGCGCCTCCTGTGGGCTTCTGGTTTTGCGTCTTGGGGCCGTCGGCTATGCGTTTGCCTGTGGTTTGGCAGTGGTGCTGACATTCAGCCCCATCGCGCCGATCATGATGGAGGAGAGCTTTGGGTCGCTGTGGAAAGGAGCCGTTGGCCTTTTGCTGGGCTTATGTGTGTTCGGTCCGCTGCGGATCATTCTAGACGCGACGCCCGTGGGGGTGCTGACCCGGCACGAGTTCGAGGACGCCGTGATCCGGTTTTTGACGGGTTTCGGCTATATCTTCTTTACGGCCATCGTTCTGATCCCGTTCTATGTGATGGTCATGACCAGCCTGAAATCCCAGCAGGCGCTGCTGCAAAACCCGTTGGATTTCTCCATTGACCTCAGACGGGGCTGGTCGTTGTTTCGCAGCTATTTTGAGCTCTTTGCGGATTTCAATTTCGGCACATACCTTTGGACCTCGTTCTTCATCTCTGTGGTGACAGTCCTGATCACCTTGGCTTTTTCGATCCCGGGGGCCTACGCGGTGGCGCGATTGCGGTTCTCGGGACGGGCGGCGTTCTCCCGATCCATATTGCTGATCTACATGGTGCCGATGATCGTTTTGGCGCTGCCGATCTACATCGTGTTTTCGATGACCGGGTTGCGCAACTCGATCCTGGGCATTGTGCTGATCTACCCGGTCACGACCATTCCGGTCGCCCTTTACATGCTGCAGGGCTATTTTCGCGGACTGCCCGCCGAGGTGGAGGAAGCGGGGCTCATGGACGGCTTGTCACGCCTTGCCGTGATCTGGAAGATCACGCTGCCCCTGTCGCTGCCTGCACTGGCGTCGGTGTCGCTCTATGTCTTCATGATCGCGTGGAACGAATTTTTGCTCGCTTTCATGCTGTTGGATGATCCCTCGAAGTTCACCCTGACCCGCGGCGTGGCGATGCTGAACTCCTCTGAAATTCCACGACAGCATCTAATGGCCGGGGCGGTGATCGCCACTGTGCCGATCATGGCGATTTTCCTTGGGTTGGAACGGTTCATGACCAAAGGTCTCACAGCGGGGAGTGTGAAGGGATGAACGATCTGAATGCCGAGGCTGAAGCTATCCTGCGCCGCAATGATCGGGGTGGATATACCGTGCCAACCGAAGGTCTTTATCCGTACCAGTGGAATTGGGACAGTGCATTCGCCGCGATGGGATTTGCCCAATTCGATGTGCCGCGCGCTTGGGAGGAATTGCACACGCTCTTTTCCGGGCAATGGGATGATGGCATGGTCCCGCATATCCTCTTTCACAGGCCAGATCCTGGATACTTTCCCGGCCCGGATGTCTGGGGTGGCCGGGGTCCGGTCGCATCGTCCGGTATCACCCAGCCCCCAATTGCGGCCACGATGGCGCGCCTGGTCTGGGAAAAGGATCTTGCGGCGGGAAAGGTTGCGATGGCAAACCTGTTTCCCAAGCTGAAGCGGTGGCACGCGTGGTTCATGGATTGGCGGCTGGATCGGGATGCGGTGTGCATCACCCATCCTTGGGAGGCCGGGCGCGACAATGCGCCGGACTGGGATGGTGCTATGGCCGGGATCGATCCTGCGGGTGTTGGCGAATACCAGCGCCGCGACACGTCCCACGTAGACAGCGCGATGCGACCCACAAAGTATGATTATGACAGATATGTCTGGCTGGTGCAGCAGGGGCGCCGTCTGGAATGGGATCAGGCCAAGCTGCTTGAGGAAAACCCGTTCCGGGTGGCCGATCCGACTATGACATTCACGCTGCTCAGGGCCAATCGCGATCTGGCGGCGATGGGTCGCGAACTTGGGGAAGATCTGGGCGAAATCGAAGAATGGATTGCACGGCTGGAGGCCGGTGCGGAAACGCTCTGGAATCCGACGCTGGAAAGCTATGACGCGCGTGATGCCAGATCGGGCGCGTGGGCAGGCTGTGTCTCGAACGCGTCGTTTCTGTGCTGGTACGCGGGGCTCGACGGCATGTCCGCGCAATTGGACCGCATCCTAAACCTGACGCCTTACGGCATACCCAGCCACGACCCCAGCAGTCCAAAATTTGACGGAAAGCGGTATTGGCGCGGACCGATCTGGGGCGTCATGAATATGCTGATCGGCTTAGGGCTTGAAGATGTAAACCATCCCCAAGCGGGACGCGTGCGACAGACGACCCATGATCTGATCACGGAACACGGGTTTGCCGAGTATTTCGATCCGCGAGACGGCAGTCCGGCGGGGGGGATGTCCTTCACCTGGACAGCCGCGGTTTGGCTTGGATGGGCCAACAGGGGGGCTGGCTGATGGGCGCGATAGAGCTTCGGAATGTCGAAAAATGGTTCAGCGAGGTTCAGGTCATCAAGGGGGTCGATCTGACCATCGCAGACGGGGAATTCATCATATTCGTTGGCCCGTCGGGATGTGGAAAATCAACGCTTTTGCGCATGATCGGCGGGCTTGAGGATGTCTCGCGAGGGCAGATCATCATCGATGGTATGGACGCGACCGATCAGCCCCCGTCAAAGCGTGGACTGGCGATGGTGTTCCAAAGCTACGCGTTGTACCCGCATATGACTGTGCGCGAGAATATGGGGTTTTCTCTCAAAACTGCCGGTGCGCCTAAAGATGAGCTTGATGCCAAGGTGATGGACGCAGCCCGCGGTCTGAAGCTGGAACCTCTTTTGGAGCGGCGCCCCAAGGAGTTGTCCGGCGGTCAACGTCAACGGGTTGCCATCGGGCGTTCAATCGTGCGCGACCCCACGGCCTTTCTTTTCGATGAGCCTCTGTCGAACCTCGACGCGTCCCTTCGCGTCGATATGCGCTACGAGATCGCCAAGCTGCACCAGCGCCTGAAATCCACGATGATCTACGTGACACATGATCAGGTCGAAGCCATGACGCTGGCGGATCGCATCGTTGTGCTCGATGCTGGTTTCATCGCGCAGGTTGGCACGCCGCGCGAGTTGTATGAACGTCCTGCCAATCTGTTTGTAGCGACATTCATCGGTTCGCCCAAGATGAACATCCTGCCCTGTACGGATGGGACAGGGGACTTCGTATTAGGATCAGGGGACCACAGCCTTGGCATTCGACCAGAGCATATCGAAGTGACCGAAGCCGGGCAGGGCACCTGTGACGGAACCGTCGATATCATCGAGTATCTGGGCGCGGACACGTTCGTGATCGCCGATTGTGGTGCGTTGGGGAAACTGACGGTCCGGTTGCGCGGCGAGGACGTCGCGCTTGGCCAGACGGTGGGGTTGAGCTTTCCTGATGCGGCGCTTCATTTCTTTGATCCGTCTGGCAAGGCCATGCGGGCAGGTTGACCTAGTCCAGCGCTATCTTCCTGCCTTCAGAAGCAGATCGGTAGAGCGTTTCCTCGAGCTCAAGAATTGACAGATAGGTGCGCGCCAAGTTCTCGAAGGGTGCGCCGTCATGTAGCCCGTCCAAAACATGGTCGCAAAGCGCGTGGACGCAGTCCCCGCCGAACCCGGGCCAGTCCTGAGCGGGAAAGCTCACAACCCCAGCGGCCTCGCCGAACTTACGGATCTGCACGGAGCCGTCGCCCCGCAGTTCCAGTGTGCCGTCGGTTCCTTCAACTAAAGCCTCGCCCAATGTAATCCGGCAGTTTTCAGCCCCGTGATCCAGAAGTCTGTTCCCGTCAAAGAGTGCGCGCGCGCCAGATGCGAAGTCGAGCGTGAAGAGTCCGGCATCCTCCCCCTTGAGAACGGGGTTTACCTGCCGAAGATCGGCATAGGCCGCGACCGGCTCGCCCAGCAGGTAGCGGAATACGTCGATGAAATGCACGCCGGTCTCATGGATCAGCAAGCGCGGCATGGTCTGGAAATACGGCTGGCGCTCAAGATAGGCGTCCGGCCCTTGTCCGTCGCCCGGTCTCAGTCGGAATGTGACTTGAAGAACGTCCCCTAACGCACCACTTTCGATTGTCTTTTTGATGTGCCGATACCACGGCTGGAAACGGAAGTTCTCGTGAATGATGAGCGGGACATCCGCCTCTTCTGCCATCGCGCACATTTCCCGCGCCTCGGTGAGCGTGGTGCAAAATGGTTTTTGACAGATAATCGCCTTTAGCGGGTGGGACAGAGCGGTTTCTATCGCTGTCCGGTGGCCTTGAGGCGGTACGACGATGTCGAGGATGTCGGGCTTGGTGTCCGACAGCATTTTGCTTAGATCCTCAAAGGCTGTCCATCCTGTCTCTTGCGCGCGCGAGATGTCTTGATCACAGGCCCCGACGCCCTGCGCGCGCTCAAGCCGATCCCACGCGTCGTAGTGGAACTTGGCGAAGTAGCCCGCGCCGAGGCAGGCAACGCGTAAAGTCACAGGGATGCTGCGACTGCGGCGGCTGCTTCCGCAGTGCCTGCCGTTCCGCCTAAGTCGGCCGTCACGCATGTGCGCTGCTCAATTGCGTTCTCTACCGCCTGACGCAGCCGGTCGCCATCCGCCCGCATATCCGGGAGGTCATGTTTCAGCCCTAGCCAGTCAAGCATCATCGCGGCGGACAGGATCATTGCAAACGGGTTGGCCTTGCCTTGACCCGCGATATCCGGCGCCGAGCCATGGCAGGGCTGAAAGACCGCGTGCGCTTCGCCGATATCTGCAGACGGTGCGAGGCCCAGGCCACCCATCAGACCGGCACCCAAATCACTGAGAATGTCGCCGAACATGTTTTCAGTGACCAGCACGTCGAACACCCAGGGTTTTTCAACCATCCAAAGTGCGGTTGCATCCACATACGCATGATCCGCGACCAGATCAGGGTGACGCGCGGCCTCCGCGTCGAATATCTCGCGGAAGAACGCAAAGGCAGCGAACACATTGGCTTTGTCGACACATGTCACGCGCCCGGGACCGCGACCTGCGGCCTTGCGCTGATTGGCGAGATCAAAGGTGAAGCGGAAGAGTTTCTCGCTGGTTTCGCGCGTGATCCGCAGAGTTTCGCGGGCCTCATTCTCTCTGCGGTCGCCTTTGCCTTGAGAATAGAACAACCCCTCAGTGCTTTCACGGATCAAAACGAAATCGACCGATTGACCGCCCGCCAGTGCCAGGGGGGTCGGTTGACCTGTCGCAATGCGCACAGGCCTGACACCGGCAAAAAGATCCAACTCTTTCCGCAACTCGATCTGGGGAGAAATCTCGGTGCCGTCCGGGTACCGCACATCTGGCAGTCCCATCGCAGACAGCAAAATGGCGTCAGCGGCGCGTGCCGTGGTCAGGGACGCCACAGGCAGACTTTCCCCGCTTTGGGCATAGTGGCCGGCCCCCGCGGGAACAATTTCAAACGCCAGATCGCTGCGCAGGTTAGCAAGCAGGTCGACCGTTGGCTTCATGATCTCTGGCCCGATCCCGTCCCCTTCAAAGACAGCGACTGCGAATGACTTGGACATCGTGACTTCCCCATGATGCATTGCGCCAGAGCGCATTTCGATTAACCATGCATGACGGTCAAAGGAGGGACAACCATGTATGCGGTGACTGTGGAGTTTTCACTTAAGTCCGGAAATATGAACGTGTTTTTGCCGTTGATGGAACACAACGCCCGGACGTCAGTACGGGCCGAACCAGACTGTCTTCAGTTTGATGTGTGCTCCGATCCCGCGCGCCCGGATCACGTGTTCCTTTATGAACTTTACAGCAATGCCAAGGCATTCGAACTGCATCTCGCAACTGCGCATTTCAGGGATTTCGACGCCAAGACGCGAGACATGATCGCGGAAAAACATGTGCGGACCTATTCGGAGGTTCAGCGATGAGCGACTGGCAGGTTCATGCTGTTAAATACGCAGATCGCAACGCACGGACGCGGGCAGATAGCTTCATCTTTGATGACAATCATGACGCCCCTCACGCGATGGATTACTTTATCTGGGTGCTGCAAAGGGGCGATGAGATCATTCTGGTCGACACCGGATATGACACGACCGAAGCCACTGTGCGGGACAGGCCAATCCGCATTGACCCTGCCGAGGCTTTGGCGCCGCTGGGGATCGCGCCGGGTGACATCACTACGCTGATCGTCACCCATCTTCACTACGATCACGCTGGGGGTCTGCACTTGTTCCCCAACGCGACGATACATCTACAGGCGGCTGAGATGGCCTACGCCACTGGACCCTGCATGTGCCGTGATACGCTGCGGATGCCATTCACGGCAGACCATGTCTGCGAGGCAATCAAGCGGGTCTATTCAGGTCGCTGTGTGTTTCACGACGGCGACGGCCAGATTGCAGATGGCGTAACGGTCCACTGTTTGGGGGGGCACTCTCGTGGTTTGCAAGCCGTGCGCGTCCGGACAAGTGCAGGCTGGCTTTGTCTCGCATCGGATGCGGCGCATTTCTATGAAAATGTGTTCTCACGAAAGCCGTTTCCGATCGTTGTGGATCTGGAGGACATGCTCGAAGGCTTTGACCGGCTGCAAGGGTTGGCGTCCGCGCCCCAGATGATCATCCCGGGTCATGATCCGCTGGTCATGTCACACTTCCCGCAGGACAAAACCGACTACATTGTGCGGCTGGATAGGGGGCCAGAGACATGGAACTTCAGTTCATAGATCGCCTAAAATTTACCATTTGATAAAAAAACAAATTGTGCAAAGCTTTGGCACCTGACCACAGCGGAGCATTTAATGGCCAACACGCAACTGACCCCGGGCATTGCCGCCGGGCGGATTGGCGCGGACGAGATCGCGCAGAATTTCGACGATCTCCATGCACCGTTCGAACCGCACGAGGCCGCCGTGGCGTCGGACCGGTGCTATTTCTGCTATGATGCGCCGTGTATCACGGCCTGTCCGACCGATATCGATATCCCGCTGTTCATCCGTCAGATCCAGACCGGAACGCCCGAAGCGGCGGCCAAGACCATTCTTGAGCAGAACATTCTAGGCGGCATGTGCGCACGGGTCTGCCCGACGGAGACCTTGTGCGAGGAAGCCTGCGTTCGGGAAATGGCCGAAGGCAAGCCGGTCGAGATTGGTCGACTGCAGCGATACGCGACAGATACATTGATGGCGCAGGGCGTTCATCCGTTTACGCGTGCGGCTTCCACGGGCAAGACCGTTGCCGTTGTCGGTGCGGGTCCGGCGGGATTGGCTTGTGCGCATCGTTTGGCAATGAAAGGGCATGATGTCGTGCTTTACGATGCGCGCCCAAAGGCGGGCGGGCTGAATGAATTTGGCATCGCTGCCTACAAATCGACCGATGAATTTGCCGCGCGCGAAGTCGACTGGCTGCTGCAGATAGGCGGGATCGAGATGAAGCTGGGGCAGAGATTGGGGTCTGACCTTGATCTGGCCACCTTGCGCAGCACCCATGATGCAGTGTTTCTGGGCGTTGGTCTTGGGGGCGTGAATGCGTTGCGGGCAAAGGGGGAAGACAAGGCTGGCGTCGAGGACGCCGTATCCTTCATCGCCGATCTGCGGCAGGCCGAAGACCTGACCAATTTGCCGGTTGGTCGGAACGTCGTTGTCATCGGCGGTGGGATGACAGCTGTTGATGCGGCCGTTCAATCCAAGTTGTTGGGTGCGGAGACGGTCACAATAGCGTATCGACGTGGTCAGGATCGTATGAGCGCGAGCCGATATGAACAGGATCTTGCAACCTCCAAAGGCGTTCGGATCCTAACCAATGCGCAACCGGTTGCGATCCACGGAAACGGGACTGCGACGGAAGTGGAATTCGAATACACCGCCGACAGCGGTCAGGGACTGACAGGCACAGGCGAGACCTTTCGCTTGCCCGCCGATCAGGTGTTCAAGGCGATCGGTCAGACGCTTGACGGCATGCCGGACGGTTTGACCCTGTCCGGCAGTAAGATTGCCGTCACCGCTGCGGGTCGTACTTCACTTGATGATGTATGGGCCGGTGGTGATTGTGCAGAGGGCGGCGATGATTTGACGGTAACTGCCGTGGCGGAGGGGCGCGACGCGGCAGAGGATATTCACCGCAAACTGAGTGCGGGCTGAGATGCCTGAACTTCCCGAGGTTGAGGCCTTGCGCAGACGTATCGAGACCGGTGCGCTCAATCGGACCATCGAACAGGTGCGCGTGGGCATGACGTGTCTCACATAGAGGTGCCGGATGCAGAGGCCAGAACCCGTCTTGAAGGGCGTCAGTTCAGCGAAGCTCGCCGCCACGGGAAATATCTTTTTGCCGGATCGAGCAGTGGTCCGTGGCTCGCGCTGCACATGGGTATGGCCGGGTCGGTCAGGATATATGACGAAGAGGACGGCCAACCGGATTACGCCCGGCTTGTGGTGGCCTTCGAAGGCACGCGGCGCCTGGCTTTTCGCGATCCGCGCAAGTTTGGTTGGGCAAAGGTCGTCGAAACACCGGACGCTGAAATTGAAGCGCATGATCTAGGGCCGGACGCGCTGGAAATCGAACGAGATACATTCAAGGACCGGGTCGGGGGCGGGCGTGGCACGATCAAGGGCGCTCTGCTGGATCAGTCAAAGCTGGCTGGGATCGGCAATCTCTGGGCCGATGAGACGCTATACCAGACCGGCACCGCGCCGGATGCAAAGGTAAACACCCTCGGCGACGACGATCTTAATGATATCCACACAGCATTTACCCGGATTTTGAACGGGGTGTGCGATGTGGACGCGCATTACAAAGAATTGCCTGATGCGTGGCTGATTCATCGGCGCGAAACCGGCCGGGCGTGCACCCGCTGCGACGGTGAGATCGAGAGCATGAAGGTCGCTGGTCGCACGACTTATTATTGTCCAAACCATCAGGGGACGTCGTGATGATGGCCCAAAGAGCGGTGCAGGCCGCGTGTTTTTCCCCAATCACAGGAGGCAGTCATGGCTGACCTGACAACCGATTTTCTTGGGATCAAAAGCCCCAATCCGTTCTGGCTGGCCTCCGCGCCACCAACGGACAAGGAATACAACGTCCGCCGGGCGTTTGAGGCCGGGTGGGGCGGCGTCGTGTGGAAGACGCTGGGCTCAGAGGGGCCGCCTGTGGTCAACGTCAACGGCCCGCGATACGGCGCTATTTATGGTGCTGACCGGCGCTTGCTTGGGCTCAACAATATTGAGCTGATCACCGACCGCCCGCTTGAGACGAACCTCGAAGAGATCGCGCGTGTCAAAGCGGATTATCCCGACCGCGCGATGATCGTATCGCTGATGGTGCCCTGCGAGGAGGAGGCGTGGAAGGCAATCCTACCTCGGGTTGAAGAAACCGGTGCCGACGGGATCGAACTCAACTTTGGTTGCCCTCATGGCATGAGCGAACGCGGTATGGGGGCTGCCGTCGGGCAAGTTCCTGAATACATTGAAATGGTAACCCGGTGGTGCAAGGAAAACTATTCCAAGCCGGTGATCGTAAAGCTGACGCCAAACATCACCGACATCCGCAAACCTGCGATGGCCGCGAAGAATGGCGGGGCTGATGCGGTCTCGCTAATCAACACGATTAACTCCATCACCTCGGTCGATCTGGACACTATGTCCCCTGAACCTTCGATCGACGGCAAAGGCTCTCATGGCGGCTATTGTGGTCCGGCGGTCAAACCCATCGCGTTGTCGATGGTCAGTGAGATATCTCGACATGTCGAAACCCGTGGTATGCCGATTTCTGGCATCGGGGGCATCACCACGTGGCGCGACGCCGCAGAATACATCAGCCTTGGGTGCGGCAATGTTCAGGTTTGTACCGCGGCGATGACCTATGGCTTCAAAGTGGTGCAAGAAATGATCTCGGGCCTCAGCGACTGGATGGACGAGAAGGGCCATACCAACGTCTCGGACTTTGTCGGTCAGGCAGTGCCAAACGTGACGGACTGGCAGTATCTCAACCTCAACTACGTCACCAAGGCCCGCATCGATCAGGACGCCTGCATCAAATGCGGTCGCTGCTATGCCGCTTGCGAGGACACTTCGCACCAGGCCATCTCGATGTCGTCAGACCGTGTGTTCGAAGTGATCGACGCGGAATGCGTGGCTTGCAACCTGTGTGTGGATGTTTGTCCCGTCGAGAATTGCATCACGATGGAAGAGATGGCACCGGGCACCGTTGATCCTCGAACGGGCAAGGTTGTCGAAGAAGAATATGCGAACTGGACGACCCACCCAAACAACCCGGGAGCAGTTGCGGCGGAATGATTGCAAAGTTCGGATTATAAATATGTTGGTCAAAGGCGGGGTCTCAAGCTAAGAAAGCAAGAATGATATTTCATTGACCTTTGCTTTTCTCTCGACGCCTTTGACATCGAACGCGAAAGATTATGGACGAAACATTTGAGCTTGAGCGCGGACGTGTTGAAACGACCGAGCCATTGCAGCCAACCGGCATCGCGGCTTCAGCTTTGGATGCGGGTCACATCGGGCTGATGACCATAGCCGCGGATACATACGAGATTGAGGTGTCAACCCAAGCGGCTCGGATCCTGAACTTGGGGTCAGAGACAAAGCTGAGCCTTGAGAATTTTCTGCGGCGCTGCGTCTATACCAATGACCGCCCTGAAACCGACAGGGCGCTGCGCAGCTTATCGGACCCTGAAGGGGTAGGGCAGTGTCAGATCGAGTTTCGCCTCGAAGATGAAGAGGGTGAATTCCTGTGGATTGAAGTGGTTCTCAAGACGTTCTTTGACGTCGGCACCTCGCCGCGCGCCGCGCTGCGCGCCGATGGAATCGTGCGCGATATCACCGAAGACGTCACCCGCCGGGATGGCTTGGAGCGCAGAATCGAAAACCAGAACCACTGGATCAAGAACATGTTCGCGGTCGTTCAGGGCATCGCTTACCAGAGTTTTCGCCCGCTCGATGCGGCCACCAACGCCCTTTCGGACTTTCAAGGACGTCTGAAAACGCTGTCGTCCACTCACGATCTGTTGGCGGGCGGCGTCTTTCGCGGGGTGTTTCTCAATGACTTGATCCGTGGCGTCGTAACATCGTGTGGTGGGTCGAACGATCAGGTGGCGATCTCCGGATATCCAATGCGGATGAACAGCAAGCAGGCGATTGCGATGTCCATGATCCTGCGTGAACTGGTCAGCAATTCCATCCGACATGGCGCGATGTCGGTGCCGGAGGGAACGGTTCATGCCTTTTGGCAGCGCAATGCAAGCTCGGAGTTGATCACCTTCGTTTGGCGGGAAGCAGACGGTCCAGAAGTGACAGAACCAAAGGAAGAGGGCACAGGCGTTCGCCTGATGTCGCGGATTTGCGCGATTGAGTTCGGTGGTATTGTGAACTTCGATTTCGATCCCGACGGCGTTGCGGTTTCGATGAAGTTTTCGAACAGAAGCCTCAAGGAGATCGACATTTGAGCGCACTCAGCGAAAAGCGTATTCTACTGGTCGAGGATCAGTTCCTACTGGCGCTCTCGTTTCAGGACATTCTTGAAGACTGTGGTGCGACCGTCGTCGGGCCGTTCCAATCGGTCTCGACCGCGCTGGAGGGTATTTCATCGGTTTCCGAACAATTGGATCTCGCGCTGTTGGATGTGGATCTAAGCGGAAAAAGCAGCTTTCCGGTCGCGCAGCGCCTGACAGAGCTCGATATACCGTTCCTGTTTGCCACTGGTTTTGGGCGCCGTGCGCTTGCGGAATATCCGAGTATTCCGATTCTTGAAAAACCTTTCACGGACGATGAGCTTTTTGATGCGCTTGTCGCCATCTTGCCGGAACCTGTGGGGTAGCTCGCAAACCCTAGGCCGGCGTGAGCATCTTGCGGTAAAGATGATCCAGAAAGTCACCCGCATGAGTCATAGGGGGTTCGCCCGTCAGCACGGACCTGACCTGGACGTCGAAATCGGCGTAATGCTGTGTCAGGGACCAGATTGAAAAGACCAGATGATAGGGATGAACGCGCGCAATCCTGCCCTCTGCCATCCAGTTCTCGATAATCTGGACGGTTCGGTCGACAAGAAGCTTCAGATCCCCTTCCAAAGCCGCCCTTATCCGCGGGGCGCCCTGCAGGATTTCATTGGCAAACAGTCGGCTTTCCCGGGGATAGTCCCGGCTCATCTCCAGCTTGCGGTGCACATACGCTAAAATTTCTTCCATCGGTTGACCGTTCGGGTCGATCTGTTTCAGTGGTGCCAGCCATGTCGTCATAAGATCCGACAAGAGCGAGACGTGAATGGCTTCTTTCGACGGGTAATAGTATAAAAGATTGGGTTTCGAGAGGCCCGCTGCTTTGGCAATCTGATCCAGAGTTGCCCCCCGGAACCCATGGGTGGAGAACACGTCAAGCGCTGCCTCACGGATCGCATCGGTGTTCTTTTTCTGGATGCGGGTCTGTGGGCGTCCGTCAGGCATGCAGTCTCCGTTCGGTTTGACTTAAATTTGGGCAGCGCGCGGCGCCACAGGTTTGCCCATCCGTTGTCCTTGACTGCACATAGTGCTCTGTTAGCGTTGAATTGACCAGTCGGTTAAAACTGATCTGCCAAACTGGTCCAAAGAAAACAACAGGGGTTCCCATGACATCCAAGACCGACGCCGCCCAAAAGGGCTTTCCCGGCGAAAATCTGAAGATTGACGGGCAGCGTTTGTGGGACAGCCTGATGGACATGGCCAAGATTGGTCCCGGTGTGGCCGGTGGCAACAATCGCCAGACATTGACCGACGAGGATGCCGAGGGGCGTGCCTTGTTTCAGTCTTGGTGTGAAGCTGCGGGTTGCACAATGGGACTTGATCAGATGGGCAACATGTTTGCCCGTCGTGAGGGATCAGACCCTGACGCGCTGCCGGTCTATGTTGGCAGCCATCTGGACACCCAGCCCACTGGCGGGAAGTACGATGGGGTGCTCGGCGTTCTGGGTGGGTTGGAGATCATTCGATCGCTTAACGATTTGGGGATCAAGACGAAACATCCGATTGTGGTGACCAACTTCACCAACGAGGAAGGCACACGCTATGCGCCCGCGATGCTGTCATCGGGGGTATTTGCGGGCATTCACACGCAGGATTGGGCCTACGCGCGCGAAGACGCGGACGGCAAGACATTCGGCGATGAGCTGAAGCGCATTGGATGGCGTGGTGACGAAGAGGTCGGCGCCCGCAAGATGCATGCGTTTTTCGAGCTTCACATCGAACAGGGCCCTATTCTGGAAGCGGAACGCAAGGACATTGGTGTCGTGACCCACGGACAAGGGCTCAGCTGGACGCAGGTGACGATCACCGGCAAGGACGCACATACCGGCTCGACCCCCATGCCCATGCGTAAAAATGCGGGCCTCGGCATGGCCCGTGTGCTGGATCTTGTGGACGAGATCGCCTTGTCCCATGCGCCCCATGCGGTCGGTGCCGCTGGTCATATTGATGTGTACCCCAATTCGCGAAACGTGATCCCCGGCAAGGTCGTCTTTACGGTTGATTTCCGGTCGCCGGAGTTGTCGGTGATTGAGGACATGGAAGAACGTCTCAAAGACGGCGCGCGCAAGATTTGCGACGATATGGGGCTGAGCATAGAGTTTGAGAAAGTCGGCGGTTTCGATCCGGTGGCGTTTGACGAAGGGTGTATAGCAGCTGTGCGTGCGGCGGCGGAACGGCTGGGATACAGTCACAGGGATCTGATCTCAGGTGCTGGTCATGACGCATGCTGGATCAACCGGGTCGCGCCCTCTGCTATGGTCATGTGTCCCTGCGTTGATGGCCTCAGCCATAACGAAGCGGAAGAAATTTCTCCTGAATGGGCGGCCGCCGGGGCGAACGTTCTCTTTCACGCAGTTGTTGAGACTGCGGAGATTGTTTCGTGAGGCGCATCTTCGCGCTTCTGCTTCCAGTGCTTTTCATATCTGCTTGTGCAGAGCCGCAAAAGCCGATCTCGATCCGGCCCGGTCTGACGCAAACGGCCGATTTGGATGCGCTGCGCCCGCCGTCTGGCAAGACCTACCGGTTCGCGATGGAGAAGTCCGACGACGTCTTGTCGTCTGAGCTCGTTTTGAAGTCCCGTCGGAAATCGGCAAAGGATTACGAGTACAAAGGCTCGGTGATCCTCAGTATTCCAGAGGTGGGCGATCTGGAAGAAGTGACACAGCAGCTTTCGACACTTTTCAAAACCGAAGGCGTCAGGGCACAGGGCAGCAACATCTTCCTACCGATTACCGTCAGAACGGATAACCGTTTCCGCACGCGGTCTTCCAACCTTTTGGCGGGACCAAGCCGGTTTGTGCCCCATGACTGCTTTGCCGTGATCGGTGTGTGCGACCATGTCACGATCATCCCCAACGGCCGCCAGGTGCGCTTTTCAACGGAAACGACAGAGGCGGATGGCGTCTGGCGCTCTGTGACGCGGGTGACCAGCCGGGACGCGCCGGCGTTTGCCAAGCGAATGCGTGAGATCTGGACCTATTCCATTGACCGAAACGGCGTCGTTCTGGATCTGGTGATCCGCAGGCGCGTCGACGGCAAAACCGATACCATCATCTTCCGCCGCAAGACATGAGGGAGGCATAACATGAGCAAAGTTATCAAAGGCGGGACAATTGTCACCGCAGATCGCCAATATCCGGCAGATGTCCTGATCGAAGGCGAACAGATCGCCCAGATTGGTGAAAACCTCAAAGGCGACGAGGTGATCGATGCCGAGGGCGCCTATGTCATTCCCGGCGGCATCGATCCTCATACGCATCTGGAAATGCCGTTCATGGGCACCACTGCCGCCGAGACGTTCGAGTCCGGTACATTTGCTGCGGCTGCGGGTGGCACGACGATGCTGGTGGACTTCTGCCTTCCGGGCGAGGACGGCTCCTTGCTCAGTGCCATTGATGACTGGGACCGCAAGTCAAAAGATCAGATCTGCTGCGATATCTCTTATCACATGGCGATTACCGGCTGGGACGAAAAGATCTTCAGCGAGATGGAAGCCGTCGTCAAAGAACGCGGCATCAACACCTTCAAGCATTTTATGGCCTACAAAGGCGCGCTAATGGTCGAGGATGACGAGATGTTCGCCTCGTTCAAGCGCTGTGCTGAACTGGGCGCGCTGCCACTGGTGCATGCCGAAAACGGCGACATCGTACAGGAACTGCAGAACAAGTATCTTTCAGAGGGCATCACCGGGCCCGAAGGCCATGCCTATTCCCGTCCACCGGAAGTTGAAGGCGAGGCCGCCAATCGCGCAATCATGATCGCCGATGCAGCCGGTACGCCGCTTTATATCGTTCATGTGTCCTGCGAGCAGGCCCACGAGGCAATCCGGCGCGCAAGGCAAAAGGGGATGCGGGTCTATGGGGAGCCGCTGATCCAGCACCTCACGCTGGACGAGGGGGAGTATTTCAACAAGGACTGGCAGTATGCGGCGCGCCGGGTCATGTCGCCACCCTTCCGATCCAAAGATCATCAAGCCTCTCTTTGGGCCGGGTTGTCTTCTGGCTCGCTTCAGGTTGTCGCGACCGATCACGCGGCCTTCACCGATGAGCAAAAGCGGATGGGGCTCGATAACTTCACGACCATTCCCAACGGCACAGGCGGACTTGAAGAGCGCCTTGCGATGCTGTGGACGACGGGCGTCGAAACCGGTCGCCTGACGCCCGAGGAATTCGTGGCTGTTACCTCGACCAACATTGCTAAGATCCTGAACATCTACCCGCGGAAAGGCGCGTTGGTGCCCGGTGCCGACGCGGATATCGTGGTATGGGATCCGTCCATCTCCAAGGAAGTCGCCGTAAGTACGCAGAAGTCCATCATCGATTACAATGTGTTCGAAGGCATGACGGTCACGGCTCAGGCACGGTACACCCTGTCGCGCGGGGATGTGATCTGGGCCCATGGTCAGAACAGTCAACCGCAACCGGGGCGGGGCAAATTCGTCCGGCGTCCGGCCTTTGCAAGCGCGTCGCAAGCGCTGAGCAAATGGAAGGCGCTGAACACCCCCCGCAAGATTGAGCGTGACCCGATGAACATCCCGGCAGGCGTTTGAGGGCCATATGATTAAGGCGCTGTTGATCTTTGGTGTGGTTCTACTTGCCGTCGCGGTGTGGCTCAACAACGTACCCGCCGCTGACGCTATGCTGGTCTTCGCAGCTTTCGCACTGGGCGGTATCTGGTCGAAGAACATGGGGCACGACAAAGAGTGAGTGAGGCGAATTCCCCGGTTATCCGTGCGCACGCGCTCGATCTGACCTTTCAAACAGCGGACGGCCCGGTCCATGCATTGAAAGATGTGAATCTCGAGATTGCCAAGGGCGAATTTGTCAGTTTCATTGGCCCGTCCGGCTGCGGCAAAACCACGTTTCTGCGCTGCGTCGCCGGACTGGAGCAACCGACAGGCGGCACGATTAGTGTCAATGGCATGACCCCGGACGAGGCGCGGCAGGCCCGTGCCTACGGATATGTCTTTCAGGCCGCGGGGCTGTACCCGTGGCGCACCATAGGGCGCAATATCAGCCTGCCGCTGGAGATCATGGGGTATTCGAAGGCGGACCAGAAGGACCGCGTTTCGCGGGTTCTTGATCTGGTGGAACTGTCCGGGTTTGAGAGAAAGTATCCGTGGCAGTTGTCCGGTGGGATGCAGCAGCGCGCTTCCATCGCGCGGGCGCTGGCCTTTGATGCCGATATCCTGCTTATGGACGAACCGTTCGGGGCATTGGATGAGATTGTAAGGGACCATCTAAATGAACAGCTTCTGGCGCTTTGGGCGCGGACTGAGAAAACCATTGGCTTTGTGACACACTCGATCCCGGAGGCTGTTTATCTGAGCACCAAGATTGTCGTGATGAGCCCGCGTCCGGGTCGGATCACGGATGTGATCGACAGCCCGCTTCCGAAAGAGCGCCCGCTTGATATCCGTGACAGCCCAGAGTTTATCGAGATTGCGCACCGGGTTCGTGACGGTCTGCGGGCAGGTCATGCCGATGACTGAGCCGATCCGCCGCGCAACAGCCGACGATGCGCCCGCCTGCGCCGCGATCCTGAACGCGTGGATCGACGGCACGGACTGGATGCCCAGAACGATGTCGCCAGACGCGATCGAGACGGGCCTGCGTCAGGGCTTGCCGAAGCGCGAAGCATATGTGGTTGGCGATCCGGTCGCAGGCTACCTGTCGCTCGATCCGGCGGAAAATCATATTTGGGGGCTCTATGTGGGTCGATCCGGGCAGGGGCTTGGCAAGGCGCTCTTGGACCGCGCCAAAACCGGGCGCAGCTACCTAAAGCTCAACAGCCACGCCGCCAACGAAGCCGCGCACCGGTTCTACGCGCGGGAAGCGTTTCAGCCGATTGGCGCGCCGTGGCAAGGCAGCGACGGCATCCCTGAGGTCACATTCGAGTGGCGCACGTGAGAACTGCGGGTCCAGTTTTGGTCGTGGTCGCGGCGATCTTTGCGATCTGGTATGTCGCGGTCATCCCGATGAACATCAAAGATGCCATCACGCAAGCCGAACGCGCGGGTGCAACGGTGAGCCCAGAGGGCGCGCAGGCACGACGGGATATGTCCGCTATAGGACTTGCAGTCCGCAACACAGCCGTGATCCCAGCGACCTATGCGCTTGATCGGCCAAGATTGCCGGCACCTCATCAGATCGCGGCAGAGCTTTGGGACACGACGATCGACAAGAAGATCACCTCTAAACGTTCGCTGGTATTTCACGGGTGGGTCACCCTCAGCGCAACATTGCTGGGGTTTGCCATTGGCACCGCGGCTGGCATCCTTCTGGCGGTTGGGATCGTCCACAGCCGCGCCATGGATATGAGCGTGATGCCATGGGCCATCGCCTCGCAAACCATTCCCATCCTTGCAATCGCGCCCATGGTTATCGTCGTACTGAACTCTATCGGGGTGCAGGGGCTGATCCCAAAGGCCATCATCAGCGCCTATCTCAGTTTCTTTCCCGTCGTCGTGGGCATGGTGAAGGGGCTTCGAACGCCTGACGCGATGCAGATGGACCTGCTGCGGACCTATAACGCAAATCGCAATCAGACGTTCTGGCGACTTCGGTTGCCCGCGTCGCTTCCATTTCTCTTTGCGTCCCTGAAAATCGCGGTCGCCGCAGCCCTTGTGGGCACGATCGTGGCCGAGCTTCCGGCAGGCGGGGGCAGGGGGCTTGGCGGTCGCATGCTGACGGGCAGCTACTATGGCCAGATGATCCAGATCTGGTCTGCGCTCGTGATGGCCGCACTTTTGGCAGCGGGGCTTGTATTCCTGATCTCACTGATCGAGCGGATATCCTTACGTCGCCTGGGACTTGCCTCATGATTTACGTGACGCTCGCTTTTCTTTTATGGGCCGCGGCATGGGCGCTGAATGTTCGGCTGGCCAATGGGCCACACGCGGAAACCCGCACCATCCGCTTGGCCGTGCCCGTTCTGTTCGGTCTGACGCTGTTGATCATGTGGGAATTGATCGTGCGTGGTCTCAATGTCCCGTTAGTGATTTTACCTGCACCGACTCAGATCGCCGCCACATTCGCAGAACAGACAGACATCCTGTGGCGCGACTTCGTCCAAACCTTCATCAAAGGGGCGCTTAGCGGTTATTTCATCGGTTGTGGCGCCGCGTTTCTGACCGCGCTTCTGGTGGACCGGTTCGATTTCCTGCGACAGGGACTTTTGCCGGTGGGGAACTTTGTGGCGGCCCTGCCCATTGTCGGCACCGCGCCTATTCTTGTGATGTGGTTCGGGTTCGACTGGCAGTCAAAAGCGGCGGTCGTTGTGGTGATGGTTTTCTTCCCGATGCTGATCAACACGGTAACGGGCCTGCGCGAAACATCCGCCATGCAGCGCGATTTGATGCACACATATGGGGCCAGCCCCTGGCAATCGCTGCTTAAGCTGAGGTTGCCAGCTGCGATGCCTTTCATCTTCAACGGGCTCAAAATTTCCACAACTCTGGCCCTGATTGGTGCCATTGTTGCGGAATTCTTCGGCTCCCCTATCGTGGGTATGGGATTTCGCATTTCCACATCGGTGGGCCAACTCGCACTTGATATGGTGTGGGCCGAGATCACTGTGGCTGCCTTGGCAGGATCACTCTTCTACGGGGCTGTGGCGCTGATCGAAAAAGCTGTAACCTTCTGGCATCCATCCCAGAGGGCCTAGAAAGAAACCAACTTGGAGGGAAACATGAATAAAATTCTAACGACGGTCGCTGCACTGACGCTCGCAGGCGCGGCCCATGCAGCGGATGAAGTGACGCTGCAACTGCAATGGGTCACGCAGGCTCAGTTTGCAGGATATTATGTGGCCTTGGACAAGGGGTTCTATGAAGAAGAGAACCTTGACGTCACCATTCAGGCTGGCGGGCCTGATATTGCGCCACCGCAAGTGCTTGCTGGGGGCGGCGCTGATGTGATGCTTAACTGGATGCCGTCGGCTTTGGCCGCGCGGGAAAAAGGTCTGCCGGTCGTCAATATCGCGCAGCCATTCAAGACGTCAGGCCTAATGCTGACCTGCTGGAAAGACACTGGCATTACCTCACCCGAAGACTTCAAGGGGCGCACAATCGGCGTCTGGTTCTTCGGAAATGAGTATCCGTTCCTCAGCTGGATGGCGCAGGAAGGAATTTCGACCGATGGGGGCGAGGACGGGATCACGGTCCTCAAGCAAGGTTTCAACGTTGATCCGCTGCTGCAACGACAAGCCGATTGTATTTCGACCATGACCTATAACGAGTACTGGCAGGTCATTGATGCGGGTGTCAGCGAGGACGAACTGGTCACATTTAAATACGAGGATCAGGGCGTCGCGACCCTGGAGGATGGTATGTATGTGCTGGAGGAAAATCTGGAGGACCCTGAGTTCAAGGACAAGATGGTCCGCTTTGTGCGTGCATCGATGAAGGGTTGGAAATATGCCGAAGAGAACCCGGACGAAGCTGCGGAAATTGTCCTTGAGAATGACGAGAGCGGTGCGCAGACAGAACAGCATCAAAAGCGGATGATGGGCGAGATCGCCAAGCTTACCGCCGGGTCGAACGGTGCGCTGGACGAGGCCGATTTCAAGCGAACGGTTGAGACGCTTTTGGCGGGCGGATCAGACCCTGTCATCACGAAAGAGCCTGAGGGTGCATGGACGTCCGAAATCACGGACGCCGCGCTGAACTAAAAGTGCTGCATGCGCCTGCTTTTCGTGAGCAGGCGCATGTGAAGGCCTCGAGGTTTTGAGCTGCGAAACGCGTCAAACTTGTACGTCTAACAGGGCTTTTGAGACCCCGGTGGTGCGCCAGCCTTCAGAGCCTTATCGCGCACAGAGTTTCAGTTGAAAATTGTATCATCTGCACAAACAGGGCGCACCGCGTGCGGCCTTAGCGCATCTGACCGATAAGGTTTACCAATTGGAGCGGAGATCCGAACCGGTATGGCGGCGAAATTGCGACTTGATTCGGGCCTCGTTGCGAAAAAAACTTTCCGGTGACTTCGAAATTGGGCAACTCGTCAAAAAAAATCGAAAACTAAGAAAAATATTGCTAAGTTGCCAATACGCGAACAATTGCCTTTTCGACCGAAATTTGTTGACTGTCTTGCGTGACCAAAGCTCAAAATTAACTATGTTTTTCAGTGGGCTTAAGAGATGCGAGGGTCTTGGTGGACACTGCTTTTTCTGTACCACCAATCTTCAGGGTGACTGCGTTTCAGACCTTATCTGTAGCTCGAAAAATTGCTTGAATGCCAATATTTGTTGGTCTTTCGGTGACCGCGCATGGCGCGGATAGGCCGGGGTGGTTGTCGCGGCTGGTGTCAACGACGCGCTGGCAAACCTCGGTTTACAGTGTTTGGATAACCGTCCAACGGGCGTGAATTCAAGCGGTGACTAATTTTTATGCACGCGACTAATTTTGCATCGATTGATGAATGTAGGCGGCACATTTTTGCCATTCAGTTTAGGTTCCACGCTTAACGAAAAATAAACTCCTGTCTCATTCCCGCCGTTAATGATAATTCTCTCTCAAACGGAAATCTCATCCCTTGGGGGTAACAATGTTCAAATCGTTTTTTGCGAATTTCGCGAAATACACATCCATCGCTGTCGGCGTAGCCGTCGTAGGTGCAGGTGCGTCCGCTGTGACGTACAAGTTCGATGCAACGGTAATGTCGCCAGGCCAAATCAGTGAGTTCTTCACAATTCCAGGTTTTGGCACTGAAGGCACTGTAGTCCTTGAAGTGCTTGGCGATGATGCCGATCCACTTCCTGGCAACAATGAAGCGTCCAGCGTATTCAACCTGAGCGTTGATATTCCAGGCGTCAGCTATTCCAACGCAGAGGTGCCAACCCCTGTTCTTGATGAAACTGCTTACCTTACCGAGGGCTTCGCGTTTTCGAACCAAGGTGGCACGCTGGACATCGGGCAGGGTGATGAGGCGCTGACATTCACGTCAGGTCTTGGCCTCACATTCGGCAGCGAAGTAGGATCTGCTCCAACAACAGTCGGTGAGCTGATCGCAGCGTTGTCTGCACCCGGCGCGGGCGGTGCATTTTTCGCAAGCGGAACTGCCGGCGGCGGGACCGAGTTCTTCAGCCTGACGGCGACGCTTACTGCGATTGAAGACAGCGGCACTGGTGGTGACGGTGGTGTATCCGCCGTGCCAGTACCAGCATCCGGCCTGCTTTTGATTGCAGGTCTTGGCGGCCTGGCTCTTGTTCGGCACCGCAAGGACTAAATCTACTCTCTATATTTTCATTGGCAGGCGGTCCTTCGGGGCCGCCTGTTTTCGTTCTGGAAGTTAAAATTGCCTCCGGGGCGCCCTAGAACCTGACGGTTGGGCCAGCCGGATCCTCAGTCGGAACAATACGATAGAGTGATGCTTCACCCGTCATCGAAGGTGCCAAGGCGTGTGACACTCCTGTGGGGATCAGGCACGTGTCACCGGGGTTCAGCGTAGCGGATGACCCGCCCTCGTAGTCCAGCTTCCAATGACCCCGCATCGGCATCAGAACCGTGGGGTGCGAATGGGGGTGCATGTCGGTGGGGGCAGACCCCCGCGTGATAAGATCAACCTCAAAACCGGGCCTGTCCCGCAACTTCGCATCAGCGCCAATCACTTTCGCAGGTGCGGTGTCACTCAACGCCACCAGATCCCAATAGCGCGCAACGTAGCCCGGGACGACCTCTGCTGTGGAGGGTTCAGGGTAGGTTGCCAAGGCGGCGTCATCCAGCAATGGCATCGGCGCTATGCCATCCGGCAGATGGTCGCCCGCTTTGGTGTCATAGAGCTTGCCGTTGTCCCCCAGAACCAGCCCGTGGTCCGCCGCGTCCTCGATCACCTGTGGCGCCCAGATAACCCCGCCGCCTGCGTCGTCGCCTCCGAGGATTGCCATGATCATTCCGTAGTCCTGACCGATATTTTCGAAACCGCGGAAAATGCCTGTCGGGATATTGAAGATATCTCCCTCCTCCAGCACGACTTCGCCTGCGTTACCCCAGCGGCCCCAGAAGAACCGCCAGCGCCCTTTGAGAACGAAAAAGACCTCTGCCGTGCGATGGGAATGCAGCGAATTGCGGCATTTGGGCGGCTGCCCGGCTGCACCTATATTGAAGCCGATCTTCTCTGAGATGTGGACATGCTGGTCAGCACTTTCGCTCACCCCGCCACCGATGATCGTGAAGTTTTCCTTCTGATCGCTGCCGGGCGTATGTGCGTCGATGAACGCAGTTTTACAGGGGATCAGGTCACCATATCGTACGATGTTGGCGTTCATGTCGTCAGGTGTCATGGGTGGTTCCTTTGGCAGGCGGAAGTGTCGGGTCGGAAAGAGGCGTGCCGGGCTCGGTTGCTGTCAGGTCCGCATGGATCCACACCATACGGTCGCAAAACCAGACCTTGGGACCGACCGTGGCAAAAAGGCCGAAGAGCGTGGCCAGAGCGTCGAGGTAGATGATGCCGTAGAGCAAAGGCAGCATTCCGACAGCGGACGCGATGGTCAGCCAGTTTGCGGCCTTCAGATGATGAGGTGCAATTGTGTAGCGGTCCTTTGCCAGAAAAATGCGCTCGCCCAACACTGCGCGGGAACCCCAAGATCCATAATCAGACGGCGGTGGGAAGGCACGTGGATTGGCCCAAGTCCAGATCAGGCTGAGTGCGAGCAGGACAAGCGACCACCACCCGAATACGGCGCGTGACCACAGGGCCAGAACAATCAAGGGAAGGCAGGTGAAGCGTGTCCAGACACTCCACGGATTGGCGTGCCGCCGCCACGTTACATCATCCATCGCCATCAGACGCTCCGCCGCGTTGAAGATATTCATGCCGTGCGCTCTGCTACGGGACGGATCATGTCTGCATCAGGATCTGCTTCCAGATCGCAACCTCATCATAAAGCGTAAATTCGTGTCGCAGACCCCACGGGCCGAATTCCGCGTGGGTCATGCCCATCACATAGACGTCTGCGCCGGTGGGCGTTCCGAATGCGCCATGTCCTGAGTGGCGCCCCCGTAAGGACCAGCGCACGGCCGCGCGCGGCGGCAGCATCGGATCTTCTCGACCGATCACATGATCTACGGTGAACGCCGCATCTGGAAAGGCAGAGCGAAATGGCAACCACAGCATATCGGCGCCCGCCCAACTGATTGCATCGCGAGATCCGGGATGATGGATATGGCAGGCTCGGTCGTAGCGTTCCGGAATGACAGCGAAGTCCTTGTTCATGATCCGTGTGAGGATGTCCGCCAGATGACTGCCCCATACATTGTCATTGCCCCGTCCGTTATAGCCGCCATCGACATCCTGCTCTGGCGTGAAGGGCTTGACGCACGTGTCCGGCCCACCCTCGGCGTCGATCATCACACGCGCCATGTCCTTTGGATCGATACCCAGCTGAATGGCAATCCCGCTCACATCACGGATCAGCCATTCGTCATAAATTACGTTTTCCTTGACCGCGCAGTCCGCGATGGCGCGGATCTGAAAACGCTTTCCGGTTGCTGGTCCGAAGCTGCCGTCTCCAAGATGGGTGCCGGAGGTCAGCAACCTGTGGGAAGACAGGAAACCGGCGTCCTCATCGCCCGACCAGATCACATCTTCCCCCAGCAACTCCCGATCCGGGAATTCGGCCAAGGTGGCCATTGTGCCGTTGATCACGGCTTGGTTGCCGCGGACAAGGCCGGACGGAAACCGCATCGGCAAATCGGGCGCGTAGTAGTGGTTCAGGGTGGCAAGGCCACGATCCTCCCAGATCTCTTTCGTGATCTTGAGAATGTAGTCGGGCAGGTCTTTAAACTCGTTGCTGAAACCACGCATTAGATATCTCCCGCCGGACGGCGCGCACTACCGCGTATGATGAGCGGGCCGTCAATTTCAATGGTGCGGGGCGGGTGGTCCTCGCCGTTGATCTGGGCCATCAGTTCTGCCAGCGCGGCCTGCACCATGCGGTTCGCGGGCTGGCGTACGGTGGTCAGATCGTAAGCCGCCCAGCCTGCCATCGCCACGTCGTCATAGCCCACCACGGAAATGTCGTCCGGCACGCGCACGCCCAATTCGACCCTGAGCGTGTCGAGCACCGCAAAAGCCATGTGGTCATTGCCGACGAAAATTGCGTCGGGTGGCGTGCGTGAGGTCATCAGCTTCCGGGTCGCCTCTGCCGCGACGGCACGTGAGAACATGCCGTCGATTACGCTGTGAGGGGATAGGCCTGCGGCTTCCAGCGTATCGACGAAGCCGGCCAACCTGTCCTGTCCCGTCGAGGCCCCTTGCCATCCGCTGATATGGGCGATGCGGGTGTGGTCGCCAGCCAGCAGAAATTCTGCCACCTTGCGGCCACCGAGGGCGTTGGCCGAGGTGACCGAGGTAACCGCCGCGGTCGCATGGCCGCGGTTGAACAGCACCACTGGTACGCCCTCGTCAGCCAAGCGGTCGGTCAGCTCAGATGACATGCTGATAGAGGCCATGAGAATACCGTCCACCTGATGATCCAGCAGGCTTTGTACCACCTCATCCACATCCCGCGCTTCGTTGGCGGCCATGAAGATCATGATGTTATAGCCCATCTCTTTCAGACTGCGGCTCAGACGCTCCAGCGCTTCGGTGTAGAATGGGTTGTCGAGATAGGCGACGATCAGACCGATGGTTTTGGACTGCCCTGTTGTGAGCGACCGCGCCAGGGTGTTTGGCCGGTATCCCAGTTTAACGGCCGCCTCCCGAACCTTGGTTGCGAGGGCAGGCGACACTGATCCACCGGCGCTGAAAACCCGACTGACTGTGGGCTGGGAGACACCTGCCGCGCGGGCCACATCCATCGCGGTGATTTTGTTCGCGCCCATGAGACCTCCCCTTCTTTGCCGCGCCTATTCTGCCGCGTCTTTATACGGGGCTGGTTCACCATAAGGAATATTTAGCCCCCCATACCGGCGCACCCGCAAGTTCGCTTGTTCCGCGTGGCCCACAAACCCTTCCAGCAGGCAGAGGCGCGAGCAGTAAGCACCGATATCTGCTGCGGCCTCGTCGGTCGTGATTTTCTGGTAAGAATGCGTCTTGAGAAACTTGCCAACCCAGAGCCCGCCGGTATACCGCCCGGCCTTCTTGGTCGGCAGGGTATGGTTCGTGCCGATCACCTTGTCCCCATTGGCAACGTTCGTGCGGGGTCCGAGAAAGAGCGCGCCATAACAGGTCATATTTTCCAGAAACCAGTCGTCGCGATCCGTCATGATCTGCACATGTTCCGAGGCGATTTCGTCCGCGACCGCCAGCATATCGTCATAGGTCTCGCACAAGATGACCTCACCGTAGTCTTCCCAGCTTTTGCGGGCGGTATCCGCTGTGGGAAGAATATCCAGAATGCGGTCGATCTCGGCCAGCGTGTCGTCTGCGAGTTTGCGGGAATTGGTCACCAGAACAGCGGGGGAGTTGTAGCCGTGTTCCGCCTGTCCCAAAAGGTCGGTGGCGCAGATCTCGCCATCGACGGTATCGTCGGCGATCACCATCGTCTCGGTTGGTCCCGCAAACAGATCGATGCCCACGCGCCCGAACAGTTGCCGCTTGGCCTCCGCCACAAAGGCGTTGCCGGGCCCGACCAGCATGTGAACCGGATCAATCGTCTCGGTTCCGATGGCCATCGCGCCGATCCCTTGAATACCGCCCAGAACGTAAATCTCATGGGCACCGCCCAGATGCATCGCCGCGATAACGGCTGGGTTCGGCTCGCCCTTGAAAGGCGGTGTGCAGGCGATAATGCGCGGGACACCGGCCACGCTTGCCGTTGCCACGGACATGTGAGCCGATGCGACCATGGGAAATTTACCGCCGGGCACGTAGCAGCCAACACTCTGGACCGGGATGTTCTTGTGACCGAGGATGACGCCGGGCATCGGCTCGACTTCGATGTCTAGCATGGAATCCCGTTGGGCTTGGGCGAACTTACGCACCTGTTCCTGGGCGAACCTTATGTCGGCCATGTCCCGGTCAGAGACCTTGCTCATCAGCGCATCAATTTCGCCTTGAGACAAACGGAAGCTGTCGGGGCTGTATTTGTCGAACTTTTCCGACAGAGCACGTAGCGCCGCATCACCGTTCAACTCGATATCCTTTAGGGTCGCCTCGACAACCTCTCGAACCTGCGCGTCATCCTCGCGGCGTTCCGCGTCTGGCTTGCCCTTCTTTAGATGAGTGACGGCCATCTCGTGTCCTCCCTGAGCTTGTCACGTTAGTTCTACCAGTCATGAATACGTATTCAAGGCAAAGCCGCTCTGACGGCAATGTGAGCGGGCAGAGACGGTCGGTCGCGGGGGGAATGCCTTGACCTTCTGGTGTCAGGCATTTCATTTAGGGCAAGCATTCCATGCGAGGACATCATGATCCCTGAACTCGGACAATTTGCGCTGGCTCTGGCCTTGCTGACGGCTGTGGCGCAGGGCGTTGTTCCTATACTGGGGGCCGCGCGCGGCAACGTGGTCTGGATGCGCTCCGCACAGACGACTTCCGTTTTGCAGGCAGTCCTTCTGATCTTTGCATTCGGGGCGCTGATGCGCTCTTACATGATCAGCGATTTCACTGTGTTGAACGTGGTCCAGAATTCGCACTCGCTGAAGCCGATGATCTACAAAATCGCTGGCACATGGGGCAATCACGAGGGGTCGCTGCTGCTTTGGGTTCTGATCCTCGCTTTGTTCGGTGCGGGTGTTGCGCTGTTTGGGGCAAATATTCCGCTGGCGCTCAGGGCGCGGACACTCAGCGTGCAGGCTTGGATCTCCATCGGCTTCCTCAGCTTCATGATCTTCACGTCCAACCCGTTTGAACGGATTTTCCCCGCACCCCCGGATGGTCGGGATCTGAACCCGCTTTTGCAGGACATCGGTCTCGCCATCCATCCGCCGCTTCTCTATGTGGGCTATGTTGGCTTCTCCATCGTGTTCAGCTTTGCGGTCGCCGCCCTTATCGAGGGTCGCGTAGATCCCGCGTGGGCGCGGTGGGTCCGGCCTTGGACATTGGCCGCATGGGTCAGCCTGACAGGTGGCATCGCCCTTGGATCGTGGTGGGCGTATTACGAGCTTGGCTGGGGCGGCTGGTGGTTCTGGGATCCCGTCGAGAACGTGTCCTTCATGCCGTGGCTTTTGGGGACAGCGCTTCTGCATTCCGCAATCGTGACCGAAAAACGGGATACGTTCAAAAGCTGGACCATCCTGCTGGCGATCCTGACGTTTTCCTTGTCGCTGCTTGGCACGTTTATTGTGCGGTCGGGCCTGTTAACCTCGGTCCACGCATTCGCCGTTGATCCGGAACGCGGGCTCTACATTCTTGGGCTTCTGGGTATTTCTATTGGCGGGTCGCTGGCGTTGTACGCATGGCGCGCGCCCGCGCTGGAAGGCGGGGGGCTGTTCGCGCCGGTCAGCCGGGAAGCAGGGCTTCTGATAAACAACCTGCTGTTGGCCACGGCGACCGCGACGGTGCTTTTTGGCACGCTATATCCGCTGTTTTTGGAAGCCGTGACCGGCGAGAAGATATCGGTCGGCCCGCCTTTCTTTAACGCGAGCTTTATCCCCATCACCTTGCCACTGATCATCGCGATGGCCGTGGGGCCGTTCCTGAGTTGGAAGCGTGCGGATCTGCCCGGCGTCTTGTCTCGCCTGAAATGGGTCTTCGCGCTGGTTGTTCTGGCCAGTCTTGTGATCTGGTATGTTCAGACAGGCGGACCGGTTCTGGCCGTGCTGTCCATGGGCATCGCGCTTTGGCTTCTGCTGGCGACCGTTCAGGAGTGGGGACGACGCATCAAGCCGTTTGCGCCGGGCGCCATGCGGCGCTTGCGGACGCAGCCACGCTCATCCCACGGAATGACGGTTGCCCATATCGGGCTTGCGATCCTTATGATGGGCGCAATCGGCTCCAGCGCTTGGAAGCAAGAGGCGGTTGTGTTCGCCGAACCCGGTACAGAAGTGCGCCTTGCTGGCTTCCACCTGACCTTCGAGGGTGTAGAGCGGGTGCGTGGTCCGAACTATCTGGCGCAGGTTGGGACCCTGACTGTGCGAGAGGACAACGATGGTCAGATAGGCGAGTTCGTCACGACGTTGCAGCCCGAGCGGCGCGTTTATCCCATCGCCGGATCTTCCACGACCGAAAGTGCGATCCGCCAGACGTTGGCCGGTGATCTCTACGTGTCTATGACAGAACCCGCCGCCGCAGGTGCTTCTGGGAAATGGACCGTGCGGGTGCTCTACGAGCCATTGGTGAATTTCCTTTGGATCGGCTCGGTGATGCTTGTCATCGGGGGGCTTTTGTCTCTGAGCGATCGTCGGTTGCGTGTCGGTGCGCCGAAGCGTGCCCGCGTGCCTCTTGCAGCGACCCCGGCGGAATAGCATGAAACGTCTTGTCTTCTTTCTTCCTCTGGCCATCGCTGCGATCATTGGCGGGTTCGCTATTTGGGGCCTGTCCGGCGACCGCGACCCATCGCGGATCCCGTCTGTTCTGATATCTCAGCCTGTGCCCGCGTTTGATCTGCCGCCGGTCGCGGGCATTGATACACCGGGCCTGTCTCAAGCGGATCTGAAAGGTGCCGGTGAGATCGTTCTTGTGAACGCTTTCGCGTCCTGGTGTGGTCCGTGCCGGGCGGAACATCCCATTTTAACCCGGATGGCCGAAGGGCAGGGGATCAAGGTGGTTGGTCTGAACTATAAGGACAAACCCGCGGATGCTGCCGCTTGGCTGGACGAGTTGGGAAATCCCTACGTACGGATCGGAAGTGATGAAACCGGTCGTGCAGGTATCGAGTGGGGACTCTCCGGTGTTCCGGAGACGTTCATCGTGGGTGCAGATGGGACAATTCTTTACCGCGAGGCTGGGCCTGTCGTCGGCGACGGTTTGAAGCGTTTGCAGCGTGCGCTTGACGCTGCGAAGTCAGCCGAATGAAACGTCTGCTCCTGCTTTTCTGTATTCTGTGCGCGCCAGCCTTCGCGGTTGAACCGGATGAAATCCTGCGCGATCCCGCATTGGAAGAACGCGCCCGTCAGATCAGCGCTCAGGTGCGTTGTGTCGTGTGTCAGAACGAACCGATCGACAGCTCCAACGCGGGCGTGGCCCGGGATCTGCGGCTTTTGATCCGGGAACGGTTGGTCGCGGGGGATACGGATCAGCAGGTCTACGAGTACCTCGTCGCGCGTTACGGCGACTTTGTCCTGTTCAAACCGCCTTTCAAGCCCTCGACTTACGCCCTTTGGATTGCGCCATTTCTCATTCTTTTCGTGGGTGCCGGCGGTGTCGTCTACGCCCTGTCACGCCGAACAAGGAGGGCAACAACGACCCTGTCCGCCGAGGAAGAGGCGCGGATCGCTCAATTGTTGAAGGATGAACCGCGGTGATGTTCTGGACGCTTGCTCTTCTGATGGCGGCTGTCAGCGCTGCTTTCGTGTTGTGGCCCATGCGTCGGGCAGATCAGGTCGCTGTTACACGTAGTGAAAGCGCGATGGCCATCTTCAAGGATCAACTTGCCGAGGTGGACCGTGATGCGGCGCGGGGTCTGATCTCGGACATCGAAGCAAAGGCCGCGCGGACTGAAATCAAACGGCGAATGCTGGCAACCGACGAAGACAGCGCCAAAGCTCAACGAACGGGCGGGTTATGGGTCATCATTGCGACGGCCGCTTTGGTGCCCCTTGGCGGTGCGGCGCTTTATTCCGTGACGGGTGCCCCAGGAACGCCGAGTTTGGCCTTTGCGGATCGAGGGAACGAACAGCAGAACAGGCAGGAACTGGTCGAGTTGACCGCCCGGCTCTCGAACCGCCTGAGCGAAGATCCTGAGGGCGGCGAGACTCGCGGTTGGACTCTTTTGGCGTCGACCTATACGAATATGGGCCGCTACGCCGAGGCGGCAGAGGCGTGGTCGCGCATCGTTGAGCGGGATGATGCAACCTCCGGTACATGGTCTCAATACGCCGAAGCCCTGATCGCATCCGAGGGCGGTGTCGTGACCCAAGCCGCCGAACGGGCGATTGAGCAGGCGATTGCGCTTGATCCATCCAATCCTGCGGGAACATACTATCGTGCTGTTGCACTGGATCAAGCGGGGCAGACGGTGGATGCGCGTCAGCTGCTGCTGGACCGGGTCAATTCAGAGACACAGCCCCAGCCCTGGATGGAGGTTTTCCTGCGGGAGGCCAATCGGATGGGCGAGATGTTCGGTCTTGAGCCCGTCGGTTTACCGGACTTCCCGGATGCGCCGCGCGGACCATCGCAGGCAGATATTGCCGCGGCGCAGGATATGACGTCCGAGGAACAGCGGGCTTTTATCCGGTCGATGGTGGATGGGCTCGCCGCACGCCTTGAAGATGAGCCAAACGACCTTCAGGGCTGGCTACAACTCGCGCGGGCCTACATGGTTTTGGGTGAGCGGGACAATGCGCGGGAGGCGCTGCAGTCGGCCTCGCTTCTCACGACCAACCTTCCCGAAGACGATCCGAGGCGCCAGACTGTAGAGCAAGGGCTTTCGGAACTTTCGCCCTAACACTTTCTCAGCCTGCGGCTTTTGCCAAGGCATCCAGAACCAGACTGGGTGTCAGGATCTCGGGCAGCATCACGCCCTCCGGCGCGCCGGGGCCATAGACAGCGTTGAATGGAATGCCGAACCGATCATTTTCCTGAAGATACGCGAGGATTTTTGGGTCGGGTCGGGTCCAATCCGCCCGCAGCGCCAACACACCATCGCGGTACAGCGCAGCGGACACATCGTCCCTGTCCAAAACGAAGCGCTTGTTGGTTTTGCAACTGAGGCACCAATCAGCTGTCACATCGACAAACACGATCTGACCATCTGCGATAGCGGGGTCAATCGCGGCGCGTTCAAAGGCCGCCCAGTTGTCTGATGTTTCCGGAACCTGCGCAGAACTGCTGACCATCAAAGGAGCCAGAAGGATCGCGGCCATCGCAAGCGCTGCCGCTGCAAAGCGTGCTGCTAATTTCCGGGCAATCACCTGCGCCAGAACCGCAATGCCGATCATAATCGCCACGATTACTGGCAATGCGATGCCTGATACCGAGTTGAGCACGAAAAGCAGCCAAAGACCTGTCAATGCCAGCAGTCCGCCCATGACCCATTTTATTGTGACCATCCACTGGCCTGGTCGCGGCAGCGCCTGCACCAGCGAAGGGCGCGCGGCGACCAGCAGGTATGGTAACGCGAGGCCAAGTCCCAATGCAGTGAAGACGACCAGCGTCACATCAGCCGAGCCCGCTAGCGCGAAAGCCACCGCTGTCCCCAAAAACGGGGCAGAGCAGGGGGTGGCCAAAACTGCGGCAAGCGCCCCGGTGCCAAAGTCGCCCCAAAGGCTGGGACCTTTTCCGATACCTGACAGCCCAGTGGCCCATTTCTGTGGCAGTGTGATCTCGAACGCGCCGAGCATGTTCGCAGCGAACAGAAGGACAATCCCGGCCATTGCAGACAGGAAGAGCGGGCTTTGAAACTGGATCCCCCAGCCGATCTGGCCGCCACTGAACCGGATCGCCAGAAGGATAAGCGCAAGCGACCACATAAACGCAAGCACACCAAGCGCTGACATCAGAAAACCCTGCCTGATCCGCGCTTGCGGTTGATCATGGGCCTTTAGGGCGGATGTAAGCTTGATCGTCAGAACAGGCAAAACGCACGGCATTGCGTTCAGGATAAGGCCGCCCAGAAACGCGATCCCGACGACCCACAACAGCGTCGGCGCGGCGGCAGAGGTCTCAGGCGGGGCCGCGGACAAATCAGGGGAAAATGCTGCCGCACCGGCAGTGCTTGCGAGAACCACATTCAACGGCGGCAGATCTTCGGGCATGTTCAGCACAGGTAGCGTGACGCGGTGGTCTGTACTGCCGGTTTCAAACCGAGGTGGGCCGAACGCCGCATCGCCCATGTCGGGGAACGCGCCTTTTATCTTCAGCGCATTCTTTGATTTTGCGACCAGGGTGAGGGTCTCATTGTTCTGGTCGATATATACGCTCTCAAGCGTCAGCCCGATGTCTGTGCCATCCCCGGGCACAGTCTGTACTGCGTGTGCGATAATATCCGCCGTTGCACGGTCCACGCCGCCGCCTTCAAACAAAGATAACGTTAGTGTAAAGGTCTCCGGCACACAAAGATCCGCGCAGACCAGCATGTTGACGTTGGCCGTCAGATCCGTTGGCGCGCCCGGTTCCTCAAGCATCAGTTTCATTGGAAAGGTGACGGCGTTGGCATAGCCGTAATTTTCGATACCGAACGCCTCAAACCGTGTCGGGGTCGGCCACATCGTCTCGACATCTGCAAGGTTGTGGCTACCGGTCCAGTCGATCTCGTGGGCATATCCGACCTCGCCGGGCGAGATCCAATAGGTTTTCCAGCCGTCTGCCAACGTGATTTCGAGGCCGGCAGATAAAACCTGCGTATCGGGTGCAATTCCATCTTCGGCAGTTACAAGCCGGGCCGTCAAACGTTCGCTCTCAAACGGCAGCGAAGCGTCCGCCTGAGCGGCACCTGTCAGACACAGAGCCAACACCAATGGCATCAGCGCATGTTTGAAAAACTGGATCATGAGGCTGCCTCTGTCATGACACCTACTTGGCTGCCGCAACAGCCATCGTCAAATAAGTATGCCGTGAGCGCCTGTAACACCGCGTGTTTGAGTTTGACTTCCCCCCGTCCGACCCCCATCAATTTGCCCAACAGGATGGGGTCGCGAAATGAAAACGATTGCTTCAGCAGTTCTGGCACTGGGTCTGGCGGCGGGCTCCGCCACAGCGCAAACCGCAGACGATGCGGCACTGCGTGAGATGATCCTTGAAACCATTCGCGAGAATCCGGAAATCGTCGCCGAGGCCCTTCAAATATTGAGAGATCGGGAAGAGGCGGAAAGCGCTGAAGAGGCCAAGGTGGCCGTCGCCGCCAATCGCGAGCTTCTGGAGAATGATGCGAACGCGCCTGTCATCGGTAATCCGGATGGCGACGTTACTGTGGTCGAGTTCTTTGATTACAATTGCGGATACTGCCGCCGGGTATTCAGCAATGTCAAAGATCTTGTTGAGAGCGACCCGAATGTGCGTGTGGTTCTGCGGGAATGGCCGATCTTGGGCGAAGAGAGCGTGTTCGCAGCGCGGGCCAGCCTCGCCTCGCGTGCGCAAGGCAAGTACGAAGAGTTTCACGTGGCGCTGATGGAAAACCGGGGCAGAGCCACGGAAGAGTCCGTTCTGCAGATCGCCGCTGACATCGGGCTTGATGTTGAAAAGTTGCGGGTCGATATGGATGCGCCCGAGGTTGTCGCGCATATTGCGACCAGTCAGCGCCTAAGTCAGGCCCTCGGCGTGAACGGTACGCCAGCCTTCGTCTTCGGTGAAACCCTTATGCCCGGCGCCATCGAATTGGACCAGATGAAAGAACTGGTCGACGGCATTCGCCAACAGGGCTAATGGCACGTATCGCGATCAACGGGCTGGGCCGCATCGGCCGGGTCATTCTGCGGCTTCTGACAACGTCCCGTCAGGCGGAGCCATTGGAGGTCGTTGCCCTGAACGACATCGCCTCGCCTGAGATGTGTGCCTATCTGTTGCGCCATGACAGCACGTTCGGGCCCTATCCCGGGGAAATCACCTATGATGCAAGCGGCCTAAGGCTGAACGGCCTGCGTATTCCGCTGACCGCGACACCTGATCTGGACACGCTCGATCTGTCGGGTGTCGATCTGGTGCTTGAATGCACTGGGAAAGCCAAGTCCCGGGCCTTTGCGACGGCGGGTCTGCGCGCCGGTGCAATGCGCGTACTTGTCTCAGGGCCCTGTCCTGTGGCGGATGAGACAATTGTCATGGGTGCAAACGACGATGCGCTTGCCGATCAACAGGTAGTCTCCAACGCGTCCTGTACGACCAATGCACTTGCCCCTTTGGCGCGCTATCTGGACGACGCATTTGGCATCGTGACCGGGCATATGACCACCATCCACTGCTACACCGCGTCTCAGCCGACGGTGGACACGCCGCGCGGCGATTTGATCAGGTCGCGGGCTGCCGCCCTTTCCATGGTGCCAACGACCACATCCGCAGGTTCCCAAGTCGGGCTGGTTCTGCCGAGCCTCGCTGATCGCATTACCGCGACTTCGGTCAGAGTGCCAACGGCAAGTGTCTCGGCCATTGATTTGACCGTCCAGACCCGCGAGGTGGTGAATGCGGATCAGGTCAACACGGCGCTGCGCGCCGCACCGCCGAACATCTTCGGCTGGACGGACGAGCCGCTGGTGTCGTCCGATCTACGCGCACGTCATGAATCGATCATCATGGCCCTGCCAGAAACTCACGTCACGTCCGGCGGACTGCTCCGGGTTTTCGGCTGGTATGACAATGAGTGGGGCTTTTCCAACCGAATGATCGACATGGCGCTCAGGATGACTGCATGAACCTTTAAGTGTTAGGCAGTTTCTGAATTCGTGTTGGAACCTGGTCCGACTTTCTAGCCTGGTTACAATCGACTTTTAGTTTTACCTCTAAGCCGTGTTCTTAAACAAAAAACACTGTCCCCGCAGCAATCATCGCGCAAACCGCGAGCGCGGCGAAGATGGCGGCGAGCCCGTCGCGGGCGATGAGTGCCAACGCGATGATCAGAATGACGAAGGCGAACGTCGATCCGGCGAACGGGATGACCTCTAAGAACGGCATCGACAGGCCAAGAATAAGACATGTGCCAAGCAGGCCGGACCGTACGACGCCGCTGGTCAGCCAAACCCATCGACGGCGCAGAGGGCGTTCGATGAAGCCTGCCAAACGATCAGCCCGGATCAAACCTTTCTGAAGATGCGACATTTTGATTTCGCGGCGGCGCAAAGGGCCGGGCAGCCATGCGGTTCTGCGCCCGATCAACAGTTGACCTGCGAGAAGCGCAATGGTGAGCCCGCAGGCCGTCGTCACGAATGGTATGCCCGACAAGGGGCTCACGGCGACGCAAGCCACCGCCATCAGCAGATAAAGCGGTCCAAGCTGACGCAGAAGCGCAACCACATCGCCAAGGGAAACCGCATGTGCGGTGCCCTGCCTGTCCAGTCGGACAAGGGCGCGCCCGAGGGCACGGCTGCGATATGGATGCGCTGACATTCTGACGTATTTTCGTTACTCGTAGCGTCGTTCGACCGTGATCGTCTCACCATTTTCCGCAACGATTTCGCGGGCGTAGAGCTCATTTCTTATGAGGTCATTGTCCATAAATCCGGACACCTCGATCCGCTGGCCAAGGTCTAATGCGACGGGCTGTGGTCCAAGGTATACGCGAACCGTGCCGGTCTCGTCACGCAGCCTGATTTCATCCTCATCGTGAAACCGTTCCACCACGCCTGCGACGGTGGCAGGTTGCCCGCGTTGCAGTTCGCTAATCGGTATGACATCTGCAAAGGCAGGCATAGCCGGAACAAGCAGAGCGATGGAAAGAAGGATCGGTTTCATGGAAAAGGGTCCTTTCAAGCTGATTGTTTTCTGTTCACTTGAAATGGTGTCCCGCGTGTGCGCGTTAAAGATAAGGCAGCGCCGAATCCGCGCGCTTTTTGCTCCGGTCGGGCAATTAAGCGATGAACCGCTTATTCAGGCGCTTGGTTCGGGTTCGCGCTAGAAACAGGGTGTCAGCGTGAACCCGGCAGTTTCAAACTATTCCGCCTCGCGGATGAGTTTTGATATTTCGGCCACCTTCTGGTCCAGAAGGGCGCGGTCGCCTTTTGCCTCTACGTTCAGACGCAGGACGGGCTCAGTGTTTGACTGTCGAAGGTTCACACGCCAGTCGCCCATGTCGAGGGACACGCCGTCCAGCCGGTCCACATCCTGAGCTTGCGCCACGTAGGTGGCCTCAAATGCATCAATGGCCGGTTGCTTGTCATCCAGCTTGAAATTGATCTCGCCGGACGATGGGAAGCGGCTTTGCATGTCGGAAACGAGCTCCGACAGCTTCTTGCCAGTCGCGCTCATGTGTTCAGCCACCAAAAGCCATGGGATCATGCCGCTGTCGCAATACATGAAATCACGAAAGTAGTGATGCGCAGACATCTCGCCGCCATAGACGGCATCCTCGCTGCGCATCTTCGCCTTGATGTGGGAATGTCCCGATTTTGACGCGACAGCCTCGCCATCGCTGCCAGCGACCAAATCTTGGAGCGCCCAGATCACTCGAGGGTCGTGGATGATCTTCGCACCGGGATTTTTTGGCAGGAAGGCGCCCGCCAGCAGAGCCACGACATATTCACCGTCAATGAAGCGGCCCGTCTCATCGAAAAAGAAACACCTATCAAAATCTCCGTCCCACGCGACGCCGAGATCGGCCCCCTCGGCGGTCACGACATTTGCGGTTTGCGCGCGGTTCTCTTCCAGCAGGGGATTGGGGATGCCGTTTGGAAAGCGGCCATCGGGTGTGTGATGCTGGCGAACAAATGTAAGCGGCGCACCCTTGGCTGCCAGCTTTTCGGCAATGGCGTCAAAGCTTGGACCTGCGACCCCGTTTCCAGCATTCACAACGATTTTCATCGGTTTCAATACGTTTGTATCGGTGAAGGACACGATCCGATCCGCGTAAGCATCGCGTGGATCGCGGGCTTCCTTCGCACCGCGTGTCTTGGCCGGGCCGAACTTGTCGGCTTCGGCGAGTTCGGCGATGTCCCCCAGACCGTCAGCGCTCGAAATAGGGCGCGATCCGCTGCGCACCATTTTTATCCCGTTGTAGTCAATCGGGTTGTGGGACGCCGTCACCATCAGACCGCCATCGGCATCGAAATGGGATGTGGCGAAGTAGACCTCTTCAGTGCCGCAGAGACCAATATCGATCACGTCGATCCCTTCATCGCGCAGTCCTTCGCTGAGCGCATTCGCCAGCTCAGGTGAGGTCGGCCGGATGTCGTACCCAATTACGACGGTTTTCGGTGACATGGCCACGGCGAACCCGCGTCCGATCCGGTAGGCTATGTCGGCATTTAACTCATCGCCGAGTTTTCCGCGAACGTCATAGCTTTTGAAACAGGTGAGCTTCGTCATGGCAGTGCCCTCAAACAGTCATTTCCCTGCGTGGCTACAGGGTTGCGGTGACAGTGCCAAGACGCCGTGATGTAAGAAAATACCCGGCACGGACTGTAGCCCGCGCCGGTCTGCCATTATTCGGCGGCGGCAGGGCTTGTCTTATGGCCTGCAAGACCGCCCGAAATAGGATCGCTGGAGCCCTCTGACAGATCGTCCGGCAGAAGAAGGTTCAGTCCGATGGCCAAGGCGGCAGCGGGCAGCAAGCCGCTGGTCATCAAAATGCGCAATGTGTCGGGCAGATACTGAACGGCCTTTGGATCAAGCTGCAAACCCAGACCAATTGACAGCGAAATAGCGAAGATCACCATGTTACGCCGGTTCCAGTTCACGTCTGACAGCATTGACACACCGGCGGCCACAACCATGCCGAACATGACGATGACCCCGCCGCCCAGAACCTCAATCGGAACTGTGCGGATGACGGCGCCCACTTTCGGGACAAAGCCGCACAAGATCAAGAACAGCGCCCCGATGGTCACCACATGGCGGCTCATCACGCCAGTCATCGCGATCAGCCCGACATTCTGGCTGAAAGACGTGTTGGGAAACCCGCCAAACACACCGGCAACGGCTGATCCAAGGCCATCGGCATAAGTGGCGCCTTCAATCTCCTTGTCCGTCGCCTCGCGGCCTGCGCCACCTTTGGTTATTCCTGATACGTCACCGACCGTTTCCACGGCAGAAACAAACGCCATCAGACAGAAGCCAACGATTGCCGCAAAGCTGAACTCTAATCCGTATTTGAACGGTACAGGCGCTTGGAACACAGCGGCGCGATCCCAGCTTGTCAGAATGCCGTCGATGCTGACCATGCCGACCACCAGCGCGTAGAGATAGCCCGCGATGATCCCAAGGAAGACGGCTGAGACGGACAGCATTCCACGGGTGAAGAACTTCAGGCCAAGCGTAACGAAGATCACAACCAAGGCGGCGGACCAATTCAAGAGGCTGCCATATTCGGGTTGATCGATCGCGGGCACGCCGCCTGCTGCATACTGAATACCGACCTTAACCAGCGCCAGGCCGATCATGGTTACAACAAGCCCGGTGACCAACGGGGGCAGGGCAAACCGGATGCGTCCGATGAACATCGCCAACACCGTATGGAAAAGACCGCCGACCAGCACACCGCCAAAGAGCGCTGGCAGCGCCTCGACGCCCTGTCCGGCGACAAGCGGGATCATAATCGGGATGAACGCAAAAGAGGTGCCCTGCACGATGGGAAGACGGGCGCCCACAGGCCCCAGACCAATGGTTTGAAACAGAGTGGCGATCCCGGCAAAGAGCATCGACATCTGGATCAGGTAAGTCATGTCCGGAAAGCCCTGCGCACCTGCGTCAGAGCCGAAGCCGAAGCCTGCCGCACCCGCAATGATGATGGCCGGGGTCACGTTTGAGACGAACATGGCGAGCACGTGTTGAATGCCCAGCGGCACGGCCTTGTGCAAACCGGGCATGTAGTTCGGATCTCGCAATTGTTGCGGTGTGGCGATGTCAGTCATTCTGTCCCCCATGCTGACCGTCTTCTTTTATACGTCCCGCGCGACACGATAGGGCGTGTCGAACCAGTGCTCCTCCAGATTGGCACCGGGGCCTATGCGGTCGACCACCGCAAACAGGCCCGGCGCATGAAGGGGCGTTAAAACCCCATGCCATGTCCCGCGGTGAAAGTTGATGGCCTGTCCTGATCGTGTTTCAAACGCATGGACTTGACCGGGGGTGTCGCCCAAATTTTCGGCAGTGATGACCAGAAATGGGTCGAAACTCATCGGTACGAAGGTTTGAGAGCCGTCCGGGTGCCGCTCCACCATCTCCAGCGTGAGGGGCAGATCGCGCGGTTTGGCCTCAAATAAGCTGATACCGGCGCGCCCATCTGAGAAGTCCAGCGTGGCCCGGTCATGATACCGACCGCATAGGCCCTGATTGATGAGCTTGTCCGGTGCGCCGGTGATATCGAGCACGTCACCAAACGGGGCAAACGCTTCGACGGTCAAGGGTTGGATCAGGATAGTCTTCAAGGCAGTACAAGCGATGGATGCCGGTTCACATCCTTGTAGAGCAGATAGCGAAACGGTTCTGTTCCCGTCGCCTCACAGGCCTGAGGACAGAAGGCGCGCAGCCACATGAAATCACCGGGCGCAACCTCAACCCAATCTGTGTTGAGCAGGTAGCGCGCGGTGCCCTGAAGGACGTAAAGCCCGTGTTCCATTACATGGGTTTCCGCAAAGGGGATCCGTCCGCCGGGTTGGAACGTCACGATGTTGACATGCATGTCATGTCGCAGATCTGCCGGATCAACAAACCGGGTCGTTGCCCAGAGGTCCGTGTTGGGCATCGTGACCCTTGTCCCCTCATCGTCGGTCGTCACGAAAGCGTCGGGTTCCGGAATACCGTCGACAGGCTCGTACCGCTTCCGGATCCAATGAAACTGCAATACGCTGTCCCCCGCGTTCTTCACGGTCCACCCGCTGTCCGGGGGCAGGTAGGCGTAACCGCCCGTGGTGAGCGTGTGGGGCCTGTCCCTGATACACAGGGTCATAGCGCCCTTCGCCACGAAGATAACGCCCTCGGCCTCGTCGTCAGGTTCGGGCATTTCACTGCCACCGCCAGGCGCGACCTCAACGGCATATTGCGCGAAGGTCTCTGCAAATCCGGTCAAAGGCCGCGCAATGATCCACGCTCGCGTATGGGTCCAATGGGGCAGGGCGCTGGTGACGATGTCGCGCATCGTCTCGGCGGGCAGAAAGGCATAAGCATCTGTAAAAATGGCCCGCCCCTCTGGCGAGACTAATTGATCGGGCAATCCGCCCGGCGGGAAAGCGTAACTCACGGGAGGATCTCCTTCAGACGAAGGTAGGCGATCCGCTCCACTTGTTTGCAGGCCTCCCGAAATTCAGTTTGACTGTCGTGTTCTATGCGGCGTTTGAACGCCTCAAGTATTGATGCCTTGGTGTGGTCCTTTACCGCGATGATGAACGGAAACCCGTGCTTGAGCGTGTAATCGCGGTTCAGGCTCTGGAACGTTCCACGCTCTTCGTCGCTTAAAACATCAAGGCCCGCGCTTGCTTGTTCAGCCGTGCTCTCGTCGGTCAGCCGTTTGGCTTCGGCCAGCCGACCGGCCAGATCGGGATGCGCATCGAGCACTTCCAGACGTTCCGTGTCGTCTGCTGCCCGGAAAACCCGCGCGAGCGCATTGTGCAATCCATGGGCGCAATCATGGGCGGGGCCTAGCTCAAGATCCCAGGCCCGGTCGGCGACCCAGGGAGAATGCTCAAATATTCCGCCATAGGTCTGGATGAATGTGTGTCGATCCATAGCCGACGGGCGCTTGGCCGCATGCGGTGGATGGCTCTTGAGCCAATGCTCGGCGATGTCGATCCGCCGCGCGAACCAGACGTCATCGTGACTTTGCGCATAGTCAAGAAAGCGTTTTAGGGCTTGCACCCGCCCCGGACGGCCGACAAGCCTGCAATGCAACCCGATCGACAGCATCTTCGGATGTCCCGCCTTCCCTTCATCATAGAGCGCATCGAAGCTGTCTTTCAGATAGGCTTCGAATTGATCACCGGAGTTGAACCCCTGAGGGGTGGCAAACCGCATGTCATTGCAATCAAGCGTGTAGGGCACGATCAGCTGATCCTTGCCATCGAAGCTCATGTAATAGGGCAGATCATCAGCATAGCTGTCTGCCACATAAGCAAAACCGCCCTCTTCTGTGGCGAGCCTGACGGTGTTGTCGGAGCATCTGCCCGTGTACCACCCACGCGGCGGCTCGCCCGTCACTTCCGTATGAAGCTTGATGGCGGCGCGCATGTCCTCGCGTTCGTCTTCGTCGTCGTAGTCGCGGTATTCGATCCACTTCAGCCCGTGGCTCGCGATCTCCCAGTTGGCGTCCTGCATGGCAGCCACCTGTTCAGGAGAGCGCGCGAGCGCGGTGGCCACGCCGTAAACCGTGATGGGGACATCCTTGAGCAACCGGTGCAAACGCCAGAACCCCGCCCGTGCGCCGTATTCGTAGATCGACTCCATATTCCAGTGGCGCTGACCCGCCCAGGGGGCCGCTCCGACGATCTCGGACAGGAATGCCTCCGACGCGTCATCCCCGTGCAAGATGTTGTTTTCGCCACCTTCTTCGTAGTTCAGGACGATCTGAACCGCGATCTTCGCGCCGCCCGGCCAATCGGCTTCTGGCGGCGTCGGTCCATGCCCGCGCATGTCTCTGGGATATCTGTTCACGTGGCCCCCAATTCCTTGCGCCTATTGGCCATGAAATCCGCGAAGATGCCAAGAATTTTATCGCATCTTTCTCGCAGCGCATCCATATTGCCAATTCACGGTTCAGGGGAAACGAAATGGGCTATCTGACGACGCACGTTCTGGACACAGCTTTGGGCCGACCGGCCGCAGGTCTTGAGATCCGTCTTTATCGGGTGACCAGCCAATCACGTCAGAAGATCGTGACGATGACCACCAACGAAGATGGGCGCACAGACAGCGCCATTTTACCGGAAGGTGACTTCGCGCAAGGCACTTACGAGCTTGTGTTCAACGCGGGCGCCTATCTCGACCGTGTCGGTGTGCCGCCCGAGGACCCACGGTTTCTGGATGAAATTCCGATCCGGTTCGGGATGAGCACGGATGATCACTACCACGTGCCACTTCTGCTCAGCCCGTTTGGATACTCTACCTATCGCGGCAGCTAGGCCCGAAAATCAGGTATCGGATGCCCCGGTGCCAGCTGGCTCAGCAGCCGTGCAATCGCTGATAAGATCCTCGTAGGTCCCAACGATCCAGCCCGGTGCATCTGTCGGGATCAGATCATCAATCGGCTCCGACATTTGCGCCACGACCTGTGCTGTACGACTGTCATCGATCATCGCAATGGCCTGATCCGCAACGACGCGCTCGTAGATCACGATTGCCACGATGACCAAAAGCAGGCCACGTGCGACGCCAAACAGGAACCCCAAGCCCTGATCAATGCCCCCAAGGGCAGAGCGCTGGACGGCGCCCGCAAAAATCGGAGTAAAGATCGAAACGACTACCAAGGCCACGGCAAAGACCAAGGCAAATGAGGTGATCGTTGCAGGCTCGCACCCTTCGATCAGCGTGTTGAGATAGGGAATTTCTTTTGCAAGTGGAACAGCTTGCGGGGCAAACATGAAGGCCACGACGGCGGCGATGATCCAGCCGAGGATTGACAGACACTCCCGCACAAAACCACGGGAATAGGCGAGGATCGCCGAAATGACGATCACGCCAGCGGCGACCCCGTCGATTATGGTGAAACCTTCCATCTTCTCTCTCTCCTTCGGGCGTTAGTCGGTCCCGAACATTTCCTGCACGAATGACACCAGATCGGTCATTGTGCGCAGTGTCATTCCGGGCACACGCGCCTGTTTTTTCTGCTCCGGACCGATGGCGGACGCAAAGCCGAGCTTTGAGGCCTCTTTCAGCCGGTTTTCTGCCTGTGTTACAGGCCTTAGCGCACCTGAAAGGCTGATTTCACCAAAAACCACCGTATCCGAGGGTAAAGCAGTGTCTTCGCGGGCGGAAAGTAGCGCAGCGGCAACAGCCAGATCGGCTGCGGGCTCACTTACGCGCATTCCACCGGCGACGTTCAGGTAGACATCAAGGCCTGCAAAAGGGATCCCGCAGCGGGACTCGAGCACCGCTAGAATGGTGGCAAGACGCTGGCTGTCGAGCCCAACAACCGTGCGTCGCGCCTGTGAATGGGGCGATGGCGCCACCAGCGCTTGTATCTCTGTCAGCATCGGGCGGGTGCCTTCGATGCCCGCAAAAACGACCGAACCGGGCGCTGGACGGTCGCGATCCGCCAGAAACAGCGCGGATGGATTGGTGACTTCGGCCAGGCCGCGCCCGGTCATTTCAAACACCCCAATCTCGTCTGACGGTCCGTAGCGATTCTTGACCGCACGCAGAATTCGGAACTGGTGTCCGCGTTCGCCCTCGAAATAGAGCACCGTATCAACCATGTGCTCGACCACGCGTGGACCGGCCAACTGACCTTCCTTTGTGACATGCCCCACGAGAATGACCGAGGTCCCGCGGCGTTTGGCAAAGCTGATCAACTCATGGGATGCGGCGCGGACCTGACTGACCGATCCCGGCGCGCTGTCGACGTTGTCCGCCCACATGGTCTGGATCGAGTCGATTACCACCAGTTTCGGTTGTTCCGCATCAAGCGTCGTCAGGATGTCGCGCAGGTTGGTCTCGGCCGCCAATCGAACCGGGCTGTTTTCAAGTCCAAGCCGTGCGGCGCGCAGTCTGATCTGCTCTGCTGCCTCCTCGCCGGTGACATAGATCACATCCATCCCGCCCCGCGCAAAGCGCGCAGCAGCCTGCAGCAACAAGGTGGACTTGCCGATGCCGGGATCGCCGCCCACAAGTATCGCAGAGGCCTCCACCAGCCCGCCGCCCAGCACGCGGTCCAGTTCGGCCACGCCCGATACGGTTCGAGCAGGGGGATCATCCTTCGTGGACAGGTCGGACAGAGGAACCTGTTTGCCGCGCACATTGCCAAGTGATTTCTTGCTTGGACCCGCAGACAGCGGAGCCTCTTCCACGATGGAATTCCATGTTCCGCAGGCGTCGCATTGTCCCGACCATTTGGTGTGGGAGGCGCCGCAAGAGGTGCAGGTGAAGGAGGGTTGTTTTGCCATCGGGTCCGGGTTTGGCCTAACCGCCCATCCACGGCAAGCCGATAGTCAGCGCGCCACCGAAAATCGCCTGCATCAATGGCAGCAATCGTGACCAGCCCGCCTCGTAGCGCACTGCTATAAGACCCAGAAGGGCACAACCGAGGCCAACAATCAGCGCTGGACCGGGCCAGTTGTTTGTGACGGCAACCATGCCGAGAAGCGTGGAAACACTGAGTGCCGCATTCACATACCTTACGGCTCCTTCGGTCAACGCGGCACGGTATCCCGACCACATCAAGGCGCCGAACACGGCCAAGCCGAGGATAATCCCTGCCAGTGCCTGAATGATCATTGTCGCTTTTCCATCTGTGACAGGAAGAGGGACAGCAGAACGCAGAAGGTAAAGAGGTAGAGCCCCCAACCCGTTTCCAGCCGGCCGATCCCGACACCTTTCGCCAAGACAATATAGAGCGCGATCAAGAATATATCTGCCATGGCCAGCTTGCCCATGACCGAGATGGTCGGCAGCAGCTTGGGCGAAGCAAGGCCGAATTGAACCAGCGCCAGGCCAACCGTTTTCAGATACGGCGCGACTAAGGCGAAAAGCGTAACGACCACGGCCAGAAAAATATCTTTGGCCCATAAAGCCTGCAATCCGGTCAAAACGGATATTTCAGAGAGTGCAAAGAACGGCAGAAGGCCAGCCTTTAGCAGCGGGGCGGTCCACGAGATAGGAAACAGGACCAACAAGGACAGATTAAGCGACTTCAACCACATAGGCGCGAGGTGCCGCGCGAGATCGGAATTGTCAAACTGTTCCTGCGAACCGCATGTTGATCAAGTCGACGAGTGCGCTGCAAAAATATTGGCTATGTTTGATTTTTCTCTATGCGGAAGCTTTTGAACTTTACGGAGAGAAACTCCGTCTCATGCGATGGTGCGTGTCCGAACAGCGCCCAAGCGACCGATGTACTGTGTCGTGACTGATGTAGGCTTGCTGACAGAACGCACCCAATGGCAGTTTTTGTTGCTAGCAAAGGCAACTAATAAAAAAGCTTAGCCAAAAACACTGCAACGCATGAATTGAAGCGGTTCAGCGAGTTTCGTCGCGATGAGCGCAGAGTGTAGTTTGTCACTCACAAAGAACTCTCCGCCGTTCACAATTGGATCGACCCAGATATCGGGAGATCCAAGCACGCCAGACTTGACAGAAATCTGATCGTCTTCAAAGGCCCGCAAACGATAATAGGGTTTTGCCTTGGGCCCGCGCTCTTGAGCCGCCGGTGACTGATCCGGAACGATCGTATCTTTTGCCACTTCGACATTGATGATGAAGAACTCCTGCTCATATGGCTTATCTTCGTCAGCCCGGCGCATTTCAACGGGATAGAAATTGCTTTCTCCGATATCAAACTGTCGAATAACATCGGCAATGTCTTTTGAAACCACGGGACATATCCATTTGACATAATGCGGAAGTTTCTTCGGGAGTTTCCACTTGTGTGGGTCTCCCTTTGTGGGGGTACGTTTCGTCTCCAATACACTTGGAAAGCGATCAGAAGGAAGGGGAACTCCTTTCTCACTGTCGAGCATCAGCGCATCAGAGGCTTCGATGCTTTGGGGCAGATCGTATTGTGCAGTCGGCCAGTGAAAACCAAACTCAGCAGCGACGCTACCGGGCGCTGTACTGACCCAAACATGTTCACTCATTTCGCGTCTCCCACCTTACTCGCCCCCATCTTTTCCAGCGTTTCTGCGTCGACCAAGCGTGCTGTGATGAGATTCGGCCTGATTGGTCCATACATTTGTCGAAGGTGCGCTTCAGCTAAAGTTGGTCCTTTGTGTAATCGCAGCAGATGGGCGCGGACTCAGTATCAAAGATCAACAGGTGAGCTGAGCCCGAGCCTATCTTGTAACAAGATCGCTTGGCTTTTCCGGTAATGTTTGTTTCAACCATCACCAACAGGGCGTTCGCAACAGCACTTGATGCCAGTCGAACTTGCGCCGCGGGTCACCGCCAAGCTTTACCATAGGAAAACCAGGAAGACGTCATGAAGCTACAGATCGACGTGCATCTCAAATATCGGCTGGATCATCCGACGGACATGCTGATGCAGATTGAACCGGCGGCGATCCCGGGGCAGGTGGTAACATCCGCTCACCTCGGCACATCGGATACCGCGCACTTCGCGCGTGTGCCAGGTGAAGACGCTGTAGGCGAGCGCATATGGATCAGAGCGGAAGAGATGTTTTCTTGCATGCTGAATACGGCGGTGGAGATAAACCGAACGATCCCAGATTTCTCAGGTCTTGCCGCCACGCCATGTCACCTACTGCCCGGTGACGCGGTGAAATACTTGTTGTCTTCTCGGTATTGCCCGTCAGACGAATTCCAGTCGCTGGTTAAAGCGGAGTTTGCGGGCCTAGAAGGCGGCGCACTCGTACATGCCGTAAAAGACTGGGTTAGATCTAAGATCACGTATTCGCCCGGGGCCAGCACGGCACAGACCACCGCCCTAGATACATTCGTGCAGCGCCACGGGGTTTGCCGGGATTTTGCGCATCTGATGGTGACGTTGACCCGAGCCGCTGCAATCCCCGCACGGTTTGTCAGCGCGTTTGGCCCGGGCGTAAAGCCGCAGGACTTTCATGCTGTTGCAGAAGTATTTCTTGATGGCGCATGGCAACTCATTGATGCGACGGACATGACCGATGCGTCGTCCTTGGCGGTTATCGGCGTTGGACGGGATGCGGCAGATGTGGCCTTCCTAACCAGCTTCGAGATGATTCAGATGGTGCAGCAATCTGTCGAAGTCCAAGAATTGGACTAGCGTACAGCCTCGATCGGGCCATCAGGCGAGCCGCTGATAAATTGCGCCACGTAAGGATCGCCCGAGGCATCCAGATCGCCCACCGGACCGGTCCACTGGATCACACCGTCGTGCAGCATCGCGACCTTGTCGGCGATGGCCCGGACTGAGCTCATGTCGTGGGTTATGGTCATGGCTGTGGCCCCCATCTCGACCACGATTTCGCGAATGAGATCGTTGATAACCCCCGCCATGATCGGATCTAGGCCGGTGGTTGGTTCGTCAAAGAAGATGATCTCGGGGTCAGCAGCGATCGCCCGGGCGAGACCAACGCGCTTTTGCATGCCGCCTGACAGCTCTGCCGGATAACGGTCGGCCACATCCGCTTTCAGACCAACACGGCGCAGCTTTTCGATGGCAATCTCGCGGGCCTCGTCCTTCGGGCGCTTGAGCGAGCCGCGCAGGAGGCGGAACGCGACGTTCTGCCAGACGCTGAGGCTGTCAAAAAGGGCAGCACCTTGAAACAGCATCCCGAACCGCGCCAGAAAGGCGTCCCGTTCCGCGGTTTTTGCGTCCTGCCCATCCACCATGATCCGCCCGCTGTCGGGGCGCACCAGGCCAAGAATGCATTTCAGCGCGACGGACTTGCCGGTGCCGGACCCACCAATAATGACCATGCTCTCCGCTTTGGGAATATGCAGGTCAACGCCTTGCAGTACATGGTTGCTTCCAAAGGATTTTTTAACCTGCTCCATCCGTATCATGACGCGAAGAATATCCCTGTAAGCACGAAGTTAGCCGCCAATATAAGCACAGCTGCCGCCTCGACGGACCCCTTGGTGGCCCGCCCAACACCTTGCGCCCCTCTGCCAGAGTTCATGCCGAAATAACAACCCATGAGTGCGGCGATGCCGCCAAAGACCGATCCTTTGACGAGACTGGAGACGATGTCAGACGCCTCAAGGAAATCAGCGGTGTTGCGCAGGTAGGTGGCAGAGTTGAAGTCAAGTGTTTGGGTCGCCAGAAGCCAACCGCCCATGATGCCGATGATATCGCCGACAGCGACCAGAAAGGGCACCACGATCAGCGCTGCCAGAACGCGCGGGGCCGTCAGATATTTCATTGGGTTGGTCGAGAGTGTAACGAGTGCGTCGATCTGCTCTGTCACCTTCATGGTGGCGATTTCGGCGGCAATCGAAGAGGTCACGCGCGCGGCGATCATCAAGCCGACCAGAACCGGTCCCAGTTCCCGCACGATCCCGATAGCCACGATCTGAGGTACCACAGCTTCCGCATTGAACCGCGCGCCGCCTGCGTAAATCTGCAGCGCCAGGGCACCGCCGGTAAAAATTGTCGTAAGGCCCACAACCGGAAGGGAGAAATATCCAATGTTCAGAACAGCGTGCCCGAACTCCTTGAAGTAGAAGGGCGGTCTGAAAAAATGGCTGATCGTTTCGAGCGTGAATAAGGTGATACGTCCGAGCGCTGCTAGCAGCGACAAGGTCAAGGCCCCAAGGCCTGCAAGAAAACTGAGCGCGTATGTCATGAATATGTCCGGGCGTAGCGGGCCCCAAGCCCGGTCAGAATTTCGTATCCAATGGTCCCGCAGGCGTCTGCCAACTGGTCCACGGTTTGATGCGGTCCCAGAATGGTCAGGTGATCCGGGATGGCGTCCAGATCGGTGACGTCAACGCTGATCAGATCCATCGAGACGCGGCCTGCGATGGGGCAGGGCGTGTCCCCCGCGTAGAGAGTCCCGCGGCCAGACATCGCGCGGATCAGACCATCGGCATAGCCGCCGGATACCGTGGCAATGACCGTGTCTTTCTCTGCGGTAAAGGTGCAACCATAGCCCACGCTTTCGCCCGCTCTGAGGCGCCGCGTCTGGATGATCGGCAGGTCAAGCGTAGCGACAGGCTGCGCGTCCGCAAAGGGCGCCCCGCCGTAGAGGCCCACACCGGGGCGGGTCAGGTCGAAATGATAATCCGGCCCCAGCAACGTCCCACCGGTGGCCGCAAGAGATCTCGGGATGGGAATCCCAGCGGTCATGTCCAAAAATGCGGCAAGTTGCGCGGCGTTGGCCGGATGATCCGGATCATCTGCGCAGGCAAGATGGCTGAGGATCAGAGTGGCACCCGCTGCGAGGTCCGTTGACCAATCATAGGTCTCCAACCCCAAGCGGTTCATGCCTGTATCAAGCTGCAGCCCGAAGGGATGATCCGGCAACTCGGCTGTGTGGCGGGCAATCTGCTCAGGACTGTTCAACATAGGGATCAGGCCCAGATCGCTCAGGCGCCTTGTGTCGCCTGCCATGTGCCCCGAAAACACGTTTATCTCGACATCGGGACCAAGGGTTGCGCGCAGGCTTGCACCTTCTTCGGCGACGGCGACGAAAAACCGGCGGACACCTGCTGCTGCCAAAGCGCGTGCGACCCGTGCGCTGCCCATGCCGTAGCCATCTGCCTTCACCACCGCTGCTGTCTCGCCCGCAGACAGTCGGTCAAGTGCGCGCCAGTTCTCGACAATTGCGCCCAGATTAATGTGGAGGTGTCCCGTTCCCATGCGTTCGCTTGTCGGCAGACGGGCCGCCAACGTCAACCCGTTTCCATCTATTCCGCAGCTTTGAGCGGCTGTGACCCATGCTCGATCTTCGGGGTTGTCTGTGGAACGACGGCATCGTCCTCCGTCCAGATTAATAGCGGGTCACGCACTTTGGATGCCTGTTTGCGCAGCAAAAGATCCCGCGCCGACTGCGAGCGCCGTCCACCAAGCGCGCGCAATTGTTTGACGGATGCGTAGGCCCCCAGTGACAGCCAGACGCGCAAGGCCAGAAGGGCGGGTGTGAAGATCAAGGTCAGAACCGTTGCAATTCCAAGGCCGAACACGACCGCCGTAGCGAGCTGCTTCCACCAGAGCGCAGTGGGACTGTCCACGGAGTATCCGCCGCCGATAAAGTCCAGAGACAGTCCGAACATCATCGGGGCCAGGCCCGCCATCGTTGTGATGGTGGTCAGCAGAACCGGGCGAATGCGCGCCTCTGCAGTGCGGGTGATCGCCTCCAGCCGGGGCATGTATTGGGAATATTCCTGATAGGTGTCGATCAGGACAATGTTGTTATTCACCACGATACCGGCCAGCGCCACGATGCCTGTCCCGGTCATGATGATCGAAAAGGGTTGATCCATGACCAGCATGCCGATCAAGACCCCTGTGGTGGATAGAACGACGGCCACAAGAACGAGAACCGCGTTGTAGAAGCTGTTGAATTGGGCCAGCAGGATGATGAACATCAGGCCAAGCGCCGCTGCGAAGGCCGAACTGAGGAACGCTTGGCTTTCGGCTTGTTCTTCCGTGTCGCCCGCCCATTCGTAGCTGACGGAGTTGGGCAAAGGGTTCTCGGTTTCGATCCAGTCGGTCAGATACGCGATACGCTCGTTGGCATTCATAACGGCGCCGTCGTCATTGGTCAGCCCGGGTGTGACGTCTGCCTTCACATCGAAATAGCGGCTCTGATCGATACGGTCGATCTGGCCCAGTTTCTTGACAGGCTTGCGGCTGATGAAGTTCGCGAGCGGGACCAGACCATCTGGCGTACGCACCTTCAGTGTGTCGAGCGTCGACAGAACACGGGAGTCTTCGGGCAGGCGGACCCTGATCTCGATCTCTTCGTCAGAGGTGTCGACCCGCATTTCATCCAACAGCAGCCCGCGTGTCACAAGCTGAACCATCGCGCCAACCGTGGCCACATCGGCCCCGTAGCGGCCTGCGGCTTTCACATCGACATCTATCTGCCAGTCGATGCCGGGCAGGGGGCGCGTGTCCTCAATCGTGATCAGGCCGTCTGTCTCGTCAAACTTGGCGCGGGCGATCCGTGTGGCTTCCTGCAGTTCAATCCAATTGTCGCCCTTGAGGCGCAGGTTGACTGGCTTACCGTCCGCAGGACCCCGGTCCTGAGACAGGATTTCGGTTCGGATGCCGGGGATCCGGTCCATCTTTTCCTGCATCTCGTCAAGGATTTCGATGTCATCGCGGCGTGTGCCCCATTCGGCCAGTTCGATCTGTATCTGGCCGATTGTATCAAGTGGCCCTGATGCCCCACCTGTGTTGGTGTCGAGACCTCCTTCGCCAGCGAAGGCGAAGATGCTGTCGATGCCGTCCACAGTTGCAATGACGTCTTCAACCTGTTGCACGACCTGATCTTTTTCGCTGAGCGACATGTTTCCGCGGGCGCGGACGTAGACAATGGCCTGTTCGGTCTCGCTCTCCACAAAGAATTCGACGCCATTGTTGTTTGCGCTGAAGGTCGTGAAGGTGACGATCACAAAGGTGATCACGGCGCCGATTGCGACCAATGGCATGACCGGATTGCCGGCAAGGAAGTTGATGAACTTGCCAAAAGCCGACCGGCGGTAACCTGCGTTGATGCGGGTTTCGCGTTTTGGACGTGACACGGCACCCATGGCCGTTGAAGCAAACATTGCGGCGAGCGTGAAGAAGACGACAGCGAAGATGCTGGCAAGCGCACCGCCTTCACTGCGCTCGATGGGCAAGATGTAGCTGGGATTCAAAAGCTGCATGGCTGCGATGAACAAAAGCCCGACCCCAATGGCGCAGATCGCGAGGCGGACGACGAAAGGCAAAGGGCGCAGCGCGTCGGAGCCATATCCGATCAGCCGTGACACCCGACCGGAAACACCGCCCAGAACGGGCAGATAGATCAGCGCCACGATCAACGACGCCGAGAGGACGAAGATCAGGGTGACCGGCAGCATTCCCATGAACTCCCCCGGGACGCCGGGCCAGAAGAGCATCGGAAGGAAAGCGCAAAGCGTCGTCGCGGTGGAGGACACGATTGGCCAGAACATCCGCTTGGCCGCCTCGACAAATGCCTGCATCGGGCCGACGCCTTCGCTGATGCGCTTGTCGGCGTACTCAACGACGACGATGGCGCCATCTACAAGCATGCCGACGGCAAGGATCAGGCCGAACATCACGATGTTCGAGATCGAGATACCCATGATCCCTAGCAGAATGAAGCATAGAAGGAAGGAGGTCGGTATTGCGAAGCCCACCAGCAATGCCGACCGCGTGCCAAGCGTGGCCAGTACAACGATCATCACCAGCGCGATGGCGGTCAGGACCGATCCCTCCAACTGCTGCACCATGTTGGCGACGGTTTTGGACTGGTCCAGCGTTACATCGACCCGGATCGCGTCTTGCAGATCCCCGGACCATGTCTCGCGTTCCGCCGCAACGGTGTCGCGGACCAGTTGGGAGGTGTCGATGATGTTGTAGCCCTTACGTTTCACGACCTGCAACGCAACCGTCTCGGAGCCGTTAAACCGGGCGGTCCCGGTGCGGTCTTCGAAGGTCAGACGAATTTCGGCCAGGTCGCCGAGTGTGACCACCCTGTCCCCGTTCACCTTGACGGGCAGGTCGTAGATATCGCGGGGCTCATCGAAGGAAGACGGGATCTTGACCGCAAACGCGCCTTGTTCTGTCTCGACCTCGCCCGCAGCGATCAGCAGGTTGTTGTTTGTGACCGTGTTGATCAACTCTCCGGCGGTGACGTTGTAGGCCTCCAGCGCAAGCGGATCGATGATCACTTCCAGCATTTCGTCCCGGTGGCCCGCAAGCCCGGCCTCAAGAATTGGCGGCAGTGCTTCCAACGTGTCCTGCAGGTCTTTCGCCACCCGCAGCAATGTCCGCTCCGGCAGGTCGCCGGACAAGGCTACAATGACAATGGGAAATTCCGAGAAGTTGATTTCATTGATCGTGTATTGATCTGCGCCTTCCGGGAACTCCGCTTCGGCTTGGGTCATTTTGTCCCGCACGTCTGCGAGAATTTTGGTCTTGTCCCACCCGAATTCAAATTCCAGCGCCACGCCTGCGTAGTTCTCCGACGCGGTGCCCGTCATCGTTTTCAGACCGTCAAGGTCCTGAAGCTTCGACTCCATCGGTTTGACCAAAAGCTTTTCGCTGTCTTCCGCAGAGATACCGGGGAAGGGAACGGAGACAAAGAGCGCCGGGATTTCAATATCCGGCTCGCCTTCTTTTGGCAGACCCTGATAGGCGGTCCATCCGATCACGAGCGACATGATCACAAAGGCAATGATCATCCGGGCACGTGACCCGGCCCAATCGACGATACCTGTCATCAGGTGCCCTCCTCGCGGTAGGTCACATCGACCTGAACGCCATCGGTCACATATTCTTGTCCCACGACAATCACTTCAGCGGTCTGATCAAGACCTGAAACCCAGACGCCTTCGGTGGTATCCTGCAATATAGTGATCGGGGCGAAAGCGGCTTTGTTGTCGACTGCGACACGCACGCCCAGCGTGCCCGAGTCGTCCAGTGTCAAAGCGGACGCGGGCAAGAGATGCGCGGCCTTGCCGTCCGCGCCGATCATGATTTCAGCGGTTTGACCGTCTCGGAGGCCCAGATCCTCATTCGATACGGTGATCTCGACCCGAAAGGTGCGTGTCTCTGGGTCTGATGACCGTGACAGGAACGTCACTTGGCCCTGCAGTTCCTGGCCTGCAGTGGTCCGCCCAACGGCCGAGGCGCCAACAGCGACATTTGCCACCTCTGTTTCCGGCACGAAGGCCACCAGCTTGATCGGGTTCAACTGAATGATGTTCGCGCAAAGCGATCCCGGTTGCAGCAAAGCGCCAAGCTCAGCCGTATCCGTCTCCAGCAGCCCTGAAAAAGGAGCCTTAATCGTCAGTCGGTCGATCTCTTTTTCGGCGGAGGAAATGGCGGCCTCGGCAGACTGAACACCCGCCATCGCTGATTGAACGGCTGCCTTAGCCGTTTCAACGCCTGCCAAGGCGGACTGAACCGAAGCACGTGTCGACGCAACACGCGTGTCAGACGCAAATCCGTCCCGGCTGAGCTTCTGAGCGGCGTTGTCATTGATGCGCGCTTCTTCCAATAGCGCCTGCGCTTCGGCAAGACGTCCCTCGGCTTCGGGCAATTTTGCCTTCGCCTCGGGCAAGCGGGCATTGGCCAGCGCCAGATCCGTTTCGCGTGTACCGGGATCAATTTTGCACATGACTTGCCCACGCTCGACATAACTGCCCTTGCGCAAAGGTTCGCTTTCGACAAGGCCGGATGTTTCAGCGCGGATATCTACCTGACGCGCAGCCTCGGTCTGCCCACGCAACATCACGGCGTTGTCAATCTCTTGCGCTTCAGATCTGATGGCGACCACCGAAACGCGGCGGACGCCGTCTTCCGTCGCAGGCTGGACGTCTTCTGCTGCGGGTGCCGCAGCCGCCGGTTCAACCGCCACATCATCTGCTGCACCGGCAAATTCAGACACCCGATCCCGCTCAAAAACCAGAAGATAGAGCGCTCCGGCAACCAAAATCGCCGTAATAATTGAAAAAAACCGCATGTGTTCGTCCTGCCGCGACGCGGCGTTTTGAAGTGCGCACCGGGCGCGTATAAAGATCAGACCAGCCAACTTGGCAAGATAGGTGATACCTTACTTACGCTGAACCGACCAGTTTAGATTAATCCCGTGGGCGGATTGATGCAAGTGCATGACAAAGGTCTGGAATGTTCGTGATCGTGTCTGCTCTTGGCAAGGTTTGCCCGTTCAGGATAGAAGGCCGCAACGCGCATTAGAAACAAGCGGGCGGAGGCGCGAGGCATGAGCGATACCGACAGTTTTATCGAGGAAGTCACCGAAGAGGTGCGCCGGGACCGGTTGTTCATTCTGCTCAAGCGGTGGGGTTGGATCGGCGGCTTGGCTGTTGTGCTTCTCATCGGCGGGGCTGCGTTCAACGAATACCGTAAAGCGACCGCACAACGAAGCGCCGAGGCTTTCGGTGATGCGCTGCTGGACGGTATTGCTGCAGAGGATCAGGGTGTGTCCCTGTCGGAAATTCCAACCTCTAATCCAGAGCAACAGGCGCTGGCCAATCTGATGGCTGGTGCGGACGCGCTTGCGTCGGGCGATACGGAAACGGGACGCTCTCTTTTGGACGGCGTGGCAAACAATTCCGACGCGCCCGATGTCTATCGGGATCTGGCCGAGTTCAAAGCGGCCCTCGCACAGTCACCCGAAAATCCGACCGAAGAGCGGCTGGCGACGTTCCGGGAAATTGCCGACAGTAACAGCCCGTTCCGCCTTCTGGCCCGCGAACAGGTCGCCCTTGTGCTCATTGATGCAGGTCGTCGCGAAGAGGCGATGGATTTGCTGCGCGAGATGTTGGACGAAGCGGGCGTGACAGCGGGCTTGCAACAGCGCGCGACAGAGTTGATTGTGGCGCTTGGGGGCGACCTTGGCGGCTAGGTTAGACAAAGTCTGTGTGGTGATTATTCGGGTATCAAGCGGGGCGGAGCAGTCATGAGCGGCACATTGCGATTTTTGACATTCGGAATTGTTCTGGTCGCGCTTGTGGCCTGCGGGGAAGAGCAATTGGTGCTCGACGGCCCAAGGTTTGATATCCGCGATGACCTGCCGCAAGCCGGTGAGGCACGGCCGGTCCAAGGTAACGCAGACGCACCACGTGCCTTCGCAGCACCTCCTCAGGTCAATCACACCGCATGGACCCATCGAAATGGTAAGGATCGCCATCAGATTGATCATCCGGCGCTGGGATCGGATCTGCGTCTGATCTGGACTGCCAATATCGGGGATGGTGACCGGAAGCGTGGCCGCATCACGGCTGACCCGGTTGTTGCCGGAAACAGAATTTTCACGCTCGACAGTTCCAGCCGCGTGAGTGCAACGAGCACGTCGGGCGCGTCGTTGTGGTCCCGCGGACTTGTCCCGGCCGTGGACGACGCGCGAGAGGCGACCGGCGGCGGTCTGGCGGTCGGTGAAGGCTTATTGTTTGCCACCACCGGCTTCGGAGAGTTGTTCGCGATCAACCCAGAGACCGGAGCCACCGTTTGGCGTCAGCGCCTTGACGCGCCTGTTACGGCGTCGCCCACCGTCAGCGACGGTTTGGTCTACGTCATCAGCCGCGACAATCAGGCGTGGGCGCTGGACGTCACGAACGGACGGATCCGCTGGCAGTTGGCCGGAACGCCCTCTGACACGGCTATGATCGGCGGGGCGGGTCCTGTGATCAACGGACGGCTCGTGGTGTTTCCCTTCAGCTCTGGTGAGATGTCGGCGACGCTCAAGCGGTCGGGCATCCGCGTCTGGTCTTCTTCCGTCGCGGGCGAGCGGCGTGGGCGGGCCTATGCCAGCTTCTCCGACATCACAGGTGATCCGGTGGTGGCCAATGGCCGCCTTTATGCGGGCAATCAAAGCGGACGAACTGTAGCGCTGAATGCGGGGTCCGGCGAACGGATCTGGACCGCCAGCGAAGGGGCCTATTCGCCTGTTTGGCCTGCGGGCGACAGTCTCTTCCTGATTTCTGATCAAGCAGAGTTGGTACGCCTCGATGCCGAAACCGGCGAACGCATCTGGGGAACGGAACTGCCATATTTTACGCGGTCCCGCCTGAAGCGGCGCAAGGCCGTGTTTGCTCATTACGGGCCTGTTCTTGCTGGCGGACGCCTAATCGTAGCGTCCAATGATGGGCAGATCCGCAGCTTCGATCCTGAGACCGGCGCCTTGGTGGGGCGCGTGTCCGTCAATGGCGGCGCATCGGCCAATCCTGCGGTTGTTGACCGAACTCTTTATGTCGTAACGGGACGGGGGCAACTCGCCGCTTTCCGTTGACGCCATTTGCCTGTAAGACGCGCCCCTGATCTTCCGTCGGAGCGCGTCTCATGTCTTTCACACTGGCCATTGTCGGTCGCCCGAATGTGGGCAAGTCCACGCTGTTCAACCGTTTGGTGGGCAAGCGGTTGGCGCTGGTCGATGACCAGCCCGGTGTGACCCGTGACCTGCGGGAGGGCGACGCGCGTCTGGGAGATCTGCGTTTTACGGTGATCGACACCGCGGGGCTGGAAGAGGCGACTGATGAAAGCCTTCAGGGGCGTATGCGCCGCTTGACCGAGCGCGCCGTCGAGATGGCGGATGCCTGCCTTTTCGTCGTCGATGCGCGGTCCGGGGTCTTACCCGCCGACGAGGTATTCGCTGATATTCTGCGCAAAAAGTCCGCACGCGTCATTCTTGCTGCGAACAAGGCCGAAGGGCGGGCCGGGGAAAGCGGTTTGCTCGAGGCCTACGCCCTCGGTCTGGGAGAACCTCTGAGGCTCAGTGCAGAGCACGGCGAAGGTATGGGCGAGCTTGCAGCTGAATTGAGGCCTCTCATCGAGGCTGCAACGGAAAGCGCGCCAGAAGTTGAGCCGCAAGTCGATATCGACGTGGATGAAGGCGACGAGGTGCCAGACTACGTCGCGCCCCATTCCGGCAAGCCCTTGCAGATTGCCGTCGTCGGGCGCCCGAATGCCGGGAAATCGACGCTTATTAACAAGATCATTGGCGAAGATAGGTTGCTTACCGGTCCGGAGGCAGGAATTACACGGGATGCTATTTCTGTTACAACAGACTGGCAGGGCACCCCGACCCGGATTTTCGACACCGCGGGAATGCGGAAGAAGGCGAAAGTTCAGGACAAGCTGGAAAAACTCAGCGTGTCTGACGGTTTGCGGGCCGTGAAATTTGCCGAAGTGGTCGTGGTCCTTTTGGACGTGAATATTCCGTTCGAACAGCAGGATCTGAGGATCGCCGATCTGGCTGAGCGGGAAGGGCGCGCCGTCGTTTTGGCTGTCAACAAATGGGACACCGAGGGCGAAAAGCAGGACAAGCTGCGCGCCCTGAAAGAGCAGTTCAATCGCTTGTTGCCACAATTGCGTGGGGCGCCGCTGATCACCGTCTCTGCGCTGACAGGTCGTGGGCTGGAGCGGTTGCGCGAAGCGATCCTTGAGGCGCACGAGGTTTGGAACAGACGTATACCAACCGCTGCCCTGAACCGCTGGTTGACTGGTATGTTGGAACAACATCCGCCGCCTGCACCCCAAGGCAAGCGCATCAAGCTGCGCTACATGACGCAGGCCAAGTCCCGCCCGCCGGGATTTGTTGTAATGTGCTCTCACCCACAATTACTTCCCGCGAGCTATTCCCGCTATCTTGTCAACGGGTTGCGGGACGATTTTGATATGCCTGGTACACCCATTCGGCTGTTCATGCGCTCTCAGAATGACGCGAACCCGTTCAAGGGCCGCAAGAAGCCTGGACCCAGTAAATTGCGGAAACATCTCGGTCCAAGACGCGCGGAATGAGATGGGAAGATAGTGCCTGGCACTGCGGCCGGGGCACCCCTGAACGAGAATCGCTTCGCTAGAATTCCTGCGCGCCGCCGTCTTGCCAAGGCTTCACTAGGTTGCCGAAGCGGGTATAGCGGCCCTCAAAGCTCAACTCGACCGTGCCGATGGGACCATGCCGCTGCTTGCCGATGATAACCTCGGCGCGGCCATGTAGACTTTCCATCGCGTTTTGCCATTCCGCCATCTTGTCCAATTCATGATCGCCGGGTTTCTCACGCTCTTTGTAGTATTCCTCCCGGAACACGAACATAACAACGTCCGCGTCCTGCTCGATCGAGCCAGATTCCCGTAGGTCGGAGAGTTGTGGGCGTTTGTCCTCGCGGCTTTCCACCTGCCTGGACAGCTGGGACAGGGCGATCACCGGGATGTCCAGTTCTTTGGCGATGGCCTTCAGGCCTTGGGTAATTTCAGACACCTCATTCACACGGCTGTCTTTGGCGGTGGCCGGACGAACCAGTTGAAGGTAGTCGATGATCAGAACGTCCAGCCCGTGGGTCCGCTTCAGCCGACGCGCGCGGGCGGCCAGCTGGCTGATCGGCAGGGCGGGCGTGTCGTCGATGTAAAGCGGGCAGCTTTCAAGCGATTTCGCGGCCTCGACAAAGCGGCGAAATTCACCCTCTGTCATGTCGCCGCGACGGATTTGTTCGGACGGCACTTCGGAGGCCTCGGACAGCACCCGGGCGGCCAACTGTTCTGCGCTCATCTCCAGGGAGAAGAATCCGACAGCACCGCCTTCGATGGCCCCTTCGACGCCTTCGTGGGTCATGCCCTTTTTATGAGCCTTTGCGATGTTGAACGCGATATTCGTCGCCAGCGACGTCTTCCCCATGGACGGACGACCTGCAAGGATCAGAAGGTCTGATTTGTGCAATCCACCCAACTTCTTATCCATATCGATCAGACCTGTTGAGATCCCGGCGAGGCCGCCCTCGCGCTGATACGCAGCGTTCGCGACATTAACAGCGTCGGTTACAGCCTTGAGAAAGCTTTGAAACCCGGTCTCCGATCTTCCATCTTCGCCCAGCTTGTAGAGCCGCTGTTCGGCGTCAACAATTTGACTTTTTGGATCGCTCTCCGTCTCGACGGTAGCGGCCTTGGTCACGATTTCCTGGCCCAGCTCGATCAGTTCGCGGCGGATCGCAAGATCGTAGATCATCTGTGCATAGTCGCGGGCTGCAAAGGCGGAAATCGACGCGCCCTGCAAGCGCACCAGATAGCTTGCGCCCCCCAATTCCTTAAGCCCTTCATCCTCTTCAAAGAAAGGTTTGAGTGTAACCGGCGAAACAAGCAGATTCTTGTGAATGCGGGAGGCTGCGGTCTCGAAAATTCGGCGGTGGACCGGGTCGAAAAAGTGCTCTGGCGTGATGATTTGTTCGATGCGGCTGAAGACATCGTTGTTCGTCAGGATTGCACCCAGCAGTTGTTGTTCTGCCTCGATGTTGTGGGGAAGTGCACCTGTGCCTGCTTGCGTCTGATCCACATGCGCTGCCGTATTCGGCATCGTGCTCAGGTCATTCATACCCGCCTCTTTCTGTTTATTGTCCCCAGTGACCAGGGTGATGACGGATGGCGGTCCGCTAATCAATCTGGATATCCTGTGGATAAATGCTTTCTTATTATGCCTTTATATTGCGATGAACGGCGCGGTTCGGTCAACATCTAGAGAATGTCAATTTCGAATGTCAGCCGGTTTCAATGCGATGCACGCTCCGGTTGACATGTTTTGACGGCCGGAGTGTCCCAAGACACTCCAATGAGGTCGAATCGCCTCAGGATTTGTGGGCCTCCTGCCATCCGCGTGGATCCTTCAAGAACGCCTCGACCTCTTGCAATGTCTCGGGGTCGAAGCTTTGCTGGATCTTTGCTTCCGCTAGGACATCCCACCACGTGCAAAGATGATGCAGCGTCACGCCGTGATCGCCCAGTTTGGAAATGGTTTCGGGAAAGATGTCGTAATAGAAGATAACCGCCGTATGACCGCAGATTGCACCCGTTTCCCGGATGGCATCCACGAAGCTGAGTTTTGAGCCGCCATCGGTGGTCATGTCTTCGACGAGCAAAACACGCTGCCCTTCCGTCATTACACCCTCGATCCGCGCATTGCGACCATACCCCTTGGGCTTCTTGCGCACATAGGTCATAGGCAGGGCCATCCGCTCGGCCACCAAGGCGCCAAAGGGAATGCCTGCGGTTTCGCCGCCTGCAACGTTGTCGAACGCTTCCAGTCCCGCATTGCGCATTACCGTGCAGGTCAAAAAATCCATCAGCGTTGACCTGATCCGTGGAAAAGAGATCAGCTTGCGACAATCGATGTATGTGGGCGAGGGTAGTCCCGAGGCCAGCGTGAAAGGCTCCCGCGCGTTGAAGTGAACAGCGCGGATTTCCAGCAGCATCTGCGCCGTCAGTCGGGCGATCTCTTCTTTCTGGGGGTAGCTGGTGGGGATCATGAGGCCTCTCTCATTCAATGCGGTCAGATTTGAACGTGCCAATGCAGCGGCATGCCGGGATCGAAGACCGTGACAGGGCCATCGCCTGTCTCGATCTTGTCTGGATAGGTGACGGGATCGCCTTTGGTCAGCGTGACGGTGTCGTCATTTGGCTGCAGTTTGTAAAAGGCCGGACCGTGAAGCGAGGCAAAGCCTTCCAGCTTGTCCAGAGCACCCTCCTGCTCGAACACTTCGGCGAGGATCGAAAGCGTGTTGGTCGCCGTAAAGCAGCCAGCGCACCCGCAGGCATGTTCCTTCAAATTGTCCGTGTGCGGGGCGCTGTCGGTGCCCAGAAAGAAGGACTGGTCGCCGGACGTCGCGGCCTTGCGCAGCGCCAAACGATGCTCTTCGCGCTTGGCGACCGGCAAGCAATAATAGTGAGGCTTGATGCCGCCTACCAAGATGTCGTTGCGATTGATGACGAGATGGTGCGTCGTGATCGTTGCGGCCAGATCGTCCCCCCCGGCCTGCGCATATTCAACGCCCTGTTGGGTCGTGATATGCTCCATCACAACGCGCAAGCCAGGGATATCCCGACGCAGGGGATCAAGAACGGTGTCGATGAAGACCGCTTCGCGATCAAAGATGTCGACATCGGCGTCGGTGACCTCTCCGTGGACACAAAGTGGCAAGCCAATTTGCGCCATGTTTTCAAGCACACGCTTTACTTTGCTAAAGTCTCGGACGCCGGCTGCGGAATTGGTTGTGGCGCCCGCGGGATAGAGCTTGACAGCCGTGATCAATCCGATTTCGGCAGCCGCGCGAAGGTCCTTAACCTCGGTTTCTTCCGTCAGATAAAGCGTCATCAAAGGTCGGAAATCGCTGTTCAAAGGTTTGGCGGCCAAAATGCGATCACGATATGCAGCGGCATTGGCCGCGGTAACGACCGGTGGCACCAGATTGGGCATGATCAGGGCCCGGGCAAAGTGCCTGGCGGTTTCCGGCAACACGCCCTTTAGCATCTCGCCGTCTCGCAAATGAAGGTGCCAGTCATCGGGTCTGCGGAGCGTTAGTGTGGTCATTGGTGCCTCGGTCCAGTGTTGCCATGGCTTAGCGCCTGGCAGTGACCTTGGCCAGATGAAGGAGGCGCGGAACTGCTTAAAAATGAGGCAGGTAAGGCGGTAAATCGCAAAATCCCGTGCTGGGGTGGTGGTGCCGTTTGCAAGAGGCGTCAGCGACCGCCAACTATGAGGTCGAGGGGTAATGTGAATGTTTGACAATCCGGTGCGGTCTGACCTTCAGCGCGTGCGTGGGCGCGCGACCGTTGGGCTGTCGTCTAAGGGATTGAAAACCCTTCACCAGTCGGGATCTGCCAAAGCGCTCTTGCCGCGCGTGCAGGGCACGCCGGAGGTGGTGTTTCTGAACACAGCAGGTGGCGTGACTGGCGGGGATGACCTGTCCTACGCGCTTGCGCTTGCGCCTGATACAGAAGCGCTCGCCACGACGCAGACGGCTGAGCGCATCTACCGGAGTACGGGCGACACGGGCTCTGTTACGGTGAAGCTGGAGGTCGGTGCGCGCAGTGTTCTGTCTTGGGTCCCGCAGGAAACGATCGTGTTCGACGGCGCAGCCCTTACCCGCCGAACCGAGGTCGATCTCGCCCCGTTTGCGGCCTTTCTGATGTCAGAAATGATCGTGCTTGGAAGGCAAGCGATGGGCGAAACGGTGCGCTTCAGCAATGTGCGGGATGCGCGCGTGATCCGCAGGGACGGCCAGGTGATCTACCGGGACACGCAGCGTATCCACGACGATGTTCTGGCAGACGGCGACAATCCGGCCTTGCTCGACGGCGCACGCGCGTTGGGACTGATCGGGTTTTTTGCTGAAGCGGCCCCGCTGCACACTGATGCGTTGCGGGCGATATTGGCGCATCACCCGGTGCGGTCCGGCGTGTCGGGTTGGGATGGACGGGTGATGATCCGACTTCTGGCCGAAGACGCGTTCCAGTTGCGGCGGGCGGTGGTTGCGTGTGTTGAGATGTTGCGTGGCGCGCCGATGCCGCGCGTGTGGCAGATGTGAGAAAAAGATGAACCTGACACCAAGAGAAAAAGACAAGCTGCTGATCAGTCTGGCCGCCATGGTGGCCCGCGGCCGGCTGGAGCGGGGCGTGAAGTTGAACCACCCGGAGGCCATCGCCCTCATCACAGATTTTGTCGTCGAAGGGGCACGCGACGGGCGCAGTGTGGCCGACCTGATGGACGCAGGCGCCCATGTCGTACGCGCCGATCAGTGTATGGTCGGCATTCCCGAAATGATCCACGATGTACAGGTCGAAGCGACGTTTCCAGATGGGACGAAGCTTGTGACCGTTCACCATCCTATTCGATAACCGACCAAGAAGGAGAGCTGCGATGTGCAATGCCTGTGTGATGGAAGCGGTCAAATCGCGAATGCTGTCGCGGCGCGATTTGTTCAAAGCGGGCGCAGCGGGAGCGGCTGTCGCGACTGTTGGTGCGGTTCCCGCGGCCTTGGCCGACGGGCATGGGTCAGTGCGGGACATGACACACGCCTACGATGAGACATTTCCCACGTTCTTCAATGAACCGGGCATCGGCTATGAGCAGAAGTTCAATTTTGCCGAAAACGGCTTCAACTTGTACCAGCTGTCAATCAACGAACACACCGGAACCCATATCGACGCGCCGCTGCATTTCTCGGAAGACGGAAGCTCCGTCGATGAGATCGAGGTCGGTGATCTGGTTGTCCCACTTTGCGTGATCGACATTCAGGAAAAGGCCGATGCCGACGCGGACGCGCAAGTGACGCCTGATGACTTGGAGGCGTGGATTTCTGCCAATGGTGATATTCCGGACAGGGCTTGTGTCGCGATGATGTCCGGGTGGGCCGGCAAAGTAGACGGCCCGGAATACAGAAATGCAGATGACGCGGGCACGATGCATTTTCCGGGTTTTCATATTGAGGCCACACAGATGCTGTTGGAGCAGACGTCCGCCAGCGCCTTGGCTGTCGACACTCTATCGCTGGATCACGGGATCTCGGGGGACTTCGCGACACATTATGCTTGGCTTCCAGCAGGGCGGTACGGCATCGAAAATATCGCAGGTCTGGAGCAGGTGCCCGCGGCGGGCGCGACCCTGATTGTCGGTGCGCCGAAGCACAAACGCGGCACCGGTGGTCCTGCGCGCATCTTTGCGATGGTGTGACCAGTGATCCCCGGTGAAATCATGGCCGCCACAGGAACGATCGTTCTGAATGAGGACAGCGAAGCTGTTGTTCTTGAGGTGTCCAACACAGGGGACCGGCCGGTGCAGGTTGGGTCGCACTACCATTTCGCCGAGGCCAATACAGGTTTGGCGTTCGACCGGGAGGTGGCGCATGGAATGCGCCTTGATATCGCTGCGGGCACGGCCGTCAGGTTCGAGCCCGGGCAAAAACGGGAGGTGACGCTCGTCCCAATCGGCGGCGCGCGCAAGATTTACGGGTTTAACCAGAAAGTGATGGGATCGTTGTGATGGGAAAATATGCCTCCCCTTTGGATTTATGGCGCACGGGCATGGAAGTTTCCATGCTGGTGGCCGAAACGCAGGCCGTGATGACCTTGCGGATGATGGGTATGGCGGGCGTCTGGTCCGTGACGCCATCGGAAAACAGCCGGATGGTCAGTGAAAAGCTGCCTGCCTTTGCCAAATCCGCCACGGCGGCGGGGACCGCGATCATGACCGGCAAGCGACCCGATCAGGTCATGTCGGCTGCCGTCAAGCCCCTGAGATCGAAGACGCGCGCCAACTCCCGCAGGTTGGCGAAACGTGGCCTGAAGGTGAAATAGCGTATGCCTGCTAAGATCGACCGCGCCGACTATGCCGCGATGTACGGCCCCACCACCGGGGACAAGGTGCGTCTTGCTGACACGGACCTTGTGATTGAAGTTGAAAAAGACCTGACAACCTACGGGGAAGAGGTCAAATTTGGCGGCGGTAAGGTCATCCGCGATGGGATGGGACAGTCCCAAATGACCCGGGCAGGCGGCGCGGTTGACACGGTAATCACCAACGCGCTGATCGTCGATTACACTGGCATCTACAAAGCGGATGTCGGCCTGAAGGATGGACGCATCCACAAGATCGGCAAGGCGGGCAATCCGGACACTCAATCCGGGGTAGATATCATCATCGGTCCCGGGACCGAAGCGATTGCAGGGGAAGGCCGCATTCTGACCGCGGGTGCGATGGACGCGCATATCCACTTCATTTGCCCGCAGCAGATCGAGGACGCCCTGCACTCCGGCGTGACAACCATGCTGGGCGGCGGCACTGGGCCAGCCCACGGCACTTTGGCGACAACCTGCACGCCGGGTCCATGGCACATTGCGCGTATGCTGGGCGCGGTAGACAGCGTTCCGGTTAATATCGGCCTGTCGGGGAAGGGCAATGCTTCACAGCCAGAACCCATTGAGGAAATGGTGCGTGCGGGGGCCTGCGCATTGAAACTTCATGAGGATTGGGGGACGACCCCCGGCGCGATTGATTGCTGCCTTACAGTCGCAGATCAGATGGACGTGCAGGTCATGATCCACACGGACACGCTGAACGAGAGCGGATTCGTCGAGAATACGCTTGGGGCCATCGGCGACCGGACGATCCACGCGTTTCACACCGAAGGGGCAGGCGGCGGGCATGCGCCCGACATCATGAAGGTCGTCAGTAGCCAGAACGTGATCCCGTCCTCGACCAACCCCACGATGCCTTACACTGTCAACACGCTGGAAGAGCATCTGGACATGTTGATGGTTTGCCACCATCTCGACAAATCGATCCCCGAGGATGTGGCCTTCGCGGAAAGCCGAATTCGAAAAGAGACCATAGCCGCCGAAGATATCCTGCACGACATGGGCGCGTTTTCGATCATTGCGTCCGACAGCCAGGCCATGGGACGGGTGGGCGAGGTTTTGATCCGCACATGGCAAACTGCCGACAAGATGAAAAAGCAGCGCGGACGGCTGGCGGACGAAAGCGGGGACAACGACAATTTCCGAGTTCGCCGCTACATTGCGAAATACACAATCAACCCGGCGGTGGCCCATGGGATAAGTAGCCATATCGGGTCCATTGAAGAGGGCAAGCGTGCCGATCTGTGCCTCTGGAACCCCGCGTTTTTTGGAGTGAAACCCGAGATGACGCTGATCGGGGGCATGATTGCCTGCGCGCAGATGGGCGATCCAAATGCCTCTATTCCAACGCCGCAGCCTGTCTACAGCAGGCCCATGTTTGGCGCGATGGAACGCTCGGTCGAACACTGCTCCGTCACGTTTGTCAGTGACGCATTCGAAGGGTTGGATCTCGACAAGGACACGGTCGCCGTCTCGGACACGCGCGGCATCGGCAAGTCGGATATGCGGCTGAACGATGCGACGCCAAAAGTTGAGGTCGACCCTGAAACCTACGAGGTGCGTGCGGACGGCGAAATTCTGACCTGTGAGCCTGCCACCGAACTGCCCATGGCGCAGCGGTACTTTCTGTTCTAGTCTCGCTCGGCGGAGGAAACTTATGAAAAAATTCGGTTTTTTGCTCGCGCTCGCTGCATGCAGCCCGGTGCTTTACAACGTCCCTGGAGTCCGTGAGGCGCAAGCCTCCGAAGTGGTGAATTGCAGACTGGTCGGCACCGTCGTTGGCAAGCCGGGAGTCTTCGGACCGCTGAAGGATATCGGCCTGCGAGACGCGCGGCGCGCTGCCCTTGAAGCTGCGACCAACCTCGGAGCCAACACAGTGGTTTTCGATCCCATCCCGGAGGGACAGGACGTCTACGAACTGCCGGGTCAGGCTTATGTTTGCTGATAAGTCCCTGTCGTAAATCGTTAAAATGAGTTCCATGCAGAATACGCAAGGCGGGAATGCGAAGATGTCCGTCGATATGACAGCCAGCCTGACTTATCTACCAGATCAAAGGGGGGGCAACCCTAGAGAACTGGAGAGTAGCGATGGCATTCATCATAGAAAAGTACAGCACAGGCATTTTCGACGGCATCGGCGCCTTTTTCCGTGGCCTTGGCCGTGGACTGACAATGGCGTCAGCTGCCAACGCGCGGATCGCGCAAATGGATCGTCTGAACGCAAAGACAGACGACGAATTGGCCAAACTTGGCCTGCGCCGCGAAGATATCGTGCGTCACGTGTTCAAGGACATCCTGTACATCTGACTTTCGGGGGCGCCGCATGACGGATTTGCCCCGAGCCCATAAGATTGAACGCGAAGCGCGAGATGCCACAGACGCGATAAATCTGACCTATGACGCGCGATTGCTGCGCCGAAAACGCCTGACCAGTGACGCTGGCCGGGCGTTTATCGTTGATCTGCCCGAAGTCATCAGTCTGAACCATGGGGACGCTTTTGTGCTGGAAGACGGCACGAAAATCCTTGTGCAAGCTGCCGATGAAGCGTTGCTGAAGGTGCGCGGCCATCTCCCGCGGCTGGCGTGGCATATTGGAAACCGCCACGCACCTTGCGAAATTGCCGATGATCACCTTCTCATTCAGGCCGATCACGTCATGCGCCAGATGCTCGAAGGGCTTGGGGCGGATGTCGCCGAAGTGATGATGCCCTTCTCCCCCGAGGGCGGTGCCTACGGCGAGGGCCGCACCTTCGCGCACAGTCATGTCCACGATTGATCGGCTCAGTCTTGTTCAGTGGCTGTCGCCGGCGTTTCCCGTGGGCGGCTATGCATATTCTCACGGGCTTGAGCAGTCCATCGCGCGAGGGGATGTATCCGATGCAGACAGCTTCGCGTGTTGGCTGAGGTCAATCCTAACCCATGGGGCCGGGCGCAGTGATGCGATCTTGCTGTGTTGCGCGCTGCGCGGAGACAACGTGGCAGACGAGGCGCGCGCGTTTTGTCCCAGCTCGGAACGCTGGGTGGAAACCATTGATCAGGGACGCGCCTTTCTGGCGGTGACAAACAGCCTCTATGGCGAAGCCCGGGCGCCCGCGGCGCTCCCGGTCGCGGTGGGGTTGGTCGCGCAATGCTTGTCCCTTTCTGGCGCCGAGGTCGCCGCGATCTATCTGCATAGCTTTGCGTCCAACCTGGTCTCGGCAGCGGTGCGGTTCGTGCCCTTGGGCCAGACTGCCGGACAGGCTGTTCTGAATACGTTGCACCCAATGCTTGTGACTCTCGCGGAGGAGGCAGAGCATGCGACTGTCGATCAGATCGGCACTTCTGTCTTCGGCGCAGATCTGGCGGCAATGGAACATGAGGTGATGGATGTACGGGTGTTTCGGACATGAGTGATACCGGACCTCTGCGCGTAGGCATTGGCGGACCAGTGGGGGCTGGCAAGACCAGCCTGACGGCGGCGCTGTGTAAGGCGATGACGCCTGATTACTCGGTTGCCGTGATCACCAACGATATCTTTACCCGCGAAGACGCGGAGTTTCTGATGCGCGCGCAAGTGCTGCCACAGGATCGCATTCGCGGTGTCGAAACAGGTGGTTGCCCCCATACGGCTATCCGCGAGGATGCATCTATCAATCTGGCGGCGGTCTCGGATCTGCGGGCTTCAATTCCCGATCTTGATGTCATTCTGATCGAAAGCGGTGGGGATAACCTTGCAGCGACTTTCAGTCCCGAGCTTGCGGACCTTTCGATCTATGTCATCGACACGGCGGCAGGGCAGGACATTCCCCGGAAACGAGGACCGGGCGTGACGCGGTCTGATCTTCTCATCGTGAACAAGACCGATCTCGCACCCTATGTCGGGGTCGATCTGGATATGCTGGAGCAGGACACCAAGACCGCGCGGGGAGATTTGCCTTACGTTCTGGCGGAGGTCAAAAACGGTCGCGGCATATCGGACGTCGTGGCGTTTCTTGAGCGCGAAGGGGGCCTATCCAGGTCAAAGTGACTTTTCACGCGCTTTCGCTGCTTGAGCGAGCCGTTTGTTGGCAGCGTTGAGTGCCCGTCGAAATACCGGGCCGGGACCGTTGGCCATCACATGTCCTGCAAGCAGGTAGACCCGGTAAGGATGTTTCTCAGGGTCGATCATCCGTAACAACTGTCTGAGGTAACGTCGGAATGTCCGGCGTGCCCGGAGCATTTGATAAAATTTTGTCTGCGTGAGTGTTCCATCCACGCAGGCCCCCACGACGGGCTTCAAGAGCCCCATCTGGATCAGCCCACTGGCAATCCTATGCCCCTGAAAACGGCATTTGAGCTTGGTGATGTTCTGGCCGCGAAAGAGCGCCGCATGCATCGCGTCGGCATCTTCCCGAGGGTCGTAAAGAATAAAGACCTCTTTTGCGCCTTGCACCATGTCCGGTGCATACCCGTAGGAAGTATTGAAATCGCGGATCCATGCCTTCTGGTAACGCTTTTCCCAAGGGGCAACGTCCCGGTCCAATGTTGCTTGGGGGCTGATTGCAACAACTGTCGCGTCGGGGCAGGCCGCGGAAAACGCGCAGGCTGCATATCCGCCCATAGAGGCGCCATAGAAAACGACTGTGTCGAACTGATCGAAGAACTTCTCTGATTTCAAACGATCGAAAAATTTGGTGACATCCGTATCCCGGTACCATGTCCAGCCATGGGCCATAAGGCCGAGGATGGACCATCCCTGCGACTGCACAAAATCAAAGCCCCACGGCAGGCGACCTTCGTTGTTGGAATAGACATGGTCGAGGTTTTCGAACGTGACAATAAGGGTCTTGCCGCTTTTGACAAACAAAGCGCTGTGTTCGGGGCCGACCCGCTCAAAAAAGCCCTTCTCATCGCCAAGCGCTTTCAACTCGTCTGTCCATGCGGCCCGTGGCGCAGGGGCGATATCGACCGCAGCTGCGGATTTTGCTGGTGGCGCCTCATCTGACTTGTGAGGGTTCTTCTGCGGCAAGGGCGCTTCAGACGGTACGATGTCATGCAGCGTTAGAAGCCGTCCGATCAGGCTTTCGGGATGTGGTTCGCCGCCTTCACGCTCGACGATCCGCATGCGCATCCGGCGGCCCCAGAAGTGGATCGAGAGAGTGTTGTCCGTCACATATTGGCTGAGATCCAGATTGGGCTTCAACATCAAACGGCGTTTCTTGAAGCTGATCGGGAAAAGAGCCTCAATCGGCATCGCATATTTGTGCTCACCCGATTTATGGAGAAAATGGGTCAGGGCCTGCGGTCCCCAAACCCCCCAGCTTTGTTCCCCTACATGAACCGGCGTGCCGGCCTCTTTCTGGGCGATCATGTCCGCTTTGGTTGCGTCATCGAACCAGTCAGGGATTGCATATTCATCTGAGGTAAAATCGATCAGCCCCGCCAGCGCGTCGCTGTCCTGCGGCAGGCCGACGACACCGTTGTTGATGTGCCGGTTGCTTTCCCAACCGTGGAAATGACCATTGGAAGTCGTGAATTCCTTGACGCAATAAGCATCCGTGTCAGCCCAGATTGTCCGGTCGCATTTGGCGAGCATATTGTAGCGCCACTTGTCCGCCTGTGGCGCGGGGGATCCAGTTCGTTTGTGGGCGATCACGTTGCCAAGCGGCATGATCTCGTTGGCATCGGCAATTTCGATGCCGTCGGGAATATTGCCGACATCGCCGTAGGTGTACATTTTCACATGATGACCTGCGTCGCGGAAAGATGTGGCACACAGTTGTTCCATGTAAGAGAGGTTGCCGCCGATCCAGAGCTGCGCAATCTGGTATTCTTTTGCCAAAGCTCCGCCTTTTCGACCTTTGCCCGATCCGACAGATTAACCCTGCCTTATCCTCATGCTGTTTCGATTCTCGCAAAGGACAGGTTAAAACGCAATGAAAAGGTGATTCGCACGCGACAGACGGATCACGGAGCAGGCAGACCACCCATGAAGATCACAGTGGTAACCACCATGCGCAACGAGGCGCCCCACGCGCTGGAATGGATTGCGCATCATCGGGCGCTCGGCGTGACGGATTTCGTGATCTACACAAATGACTGCGAAGACGGCACCGGCGCCTTGCTGGATTTGCTTCCTGACGTCCATCATTTGGACCAGAGCGAGGCAGATGGTGCCCCCCAATGGGCTGCCTTGCGCGCGGCATGGGACCATCCTGCTGTGGCAAACGCAGACTGGCTTTCTTGTTTGGATTGCGATGAATTTGTAAATTTAGACAATGCCTTATCAGGCGTTCCTGATCTGATTGATGCTGTCTCTGCGGATGCGATTGTCTTGCGATGGCGGCTCTTTGGAAATGATGGGCATCTGGATTTCTCTGACCAGCCAACGACAGAGCGCTACACCCGCGCGGCGCCCGCCAACATGCCGTTTCCGCCCATTGGCAGCTATTTCAAAACGCTTTTCCGGAAAGACGGGCCGTTTCGCCAGTTTGGCGTTCACCGGCCCAAACAGAAAAATCCGGATCGTCACGGTGTTCCGACGTGGGTCGATGGTAGCGGGCAACCGATCGTGGGGGCTTTGGCTGCGAATGACGGCCAGATCATGCACTGGCGCCAGCCCATCGCCCGTAATCTCGTGCAGCTTAACCATTACTCGGTGCGGTCCGCTGCGGATTTCATGATAAAGCGGGATCGGGGATTGCCGAACCATAGGGAGAAACCGCTGGATCTCACCTATTGGGTGGAACGAAATTTCAATGCGGTGGAAGAAACCTCAATCGCACATCATCGGCCGAGGACAGAAACAGAGCTTGAGGCTTTTATGGCCATAAGTGGTGTGACCGAGGCAGTAGAGGCGGGGCAGGCGTGGCATCGGGCGCGGTTTGCTGCGCTGATGAAAGATCCGGAAGAGTTGAAGCTTTACGGGCGGCTTGTTCTGGCAAATGGCAGTACGCCCCCCAACGCCGCTAAGGCGATGGAACTGGTCGAGGCATACGGGGCGGCTCATGGGGGATGACGTTTATCATCACTGCGCATTGCCTGTCGTGGAAGCACATGGGGTGACCTGTCTGGATTGTGTCGGCTGGCAACAGCCCACCGGTGATCTCGGACTGCGCGTCTTCCTGGCCGCAGGATCGGCGTTCAAAGGTATGGCCAAGACCGCGCCTGCCGGTTGCGCGAGCTTTTCTGACGCGCGGTCTATCAATGGGGGTCTAGTGTTTGCGGGCCAAGCGCCTTTGGCCGATACGACAACGTTCGCCATGGTCAATGGGTCTGTTGAACTGCCGATCTCCACCCCCGAGCCTGAACTGTTCGATGGGCTCAATGTCTGCATCGCTGAAGTCAACGGGACACCCATCGCGCAGATCGAGGCGTGGATACGTTATCATCTGCCGTTCGGTTTGCAGGCCCTCATTCTTGTTGACCGTGGAAAGCAGAAAGAAAACAAGCAACTGGCAGGTGACCTTAAGGCTTTAGTGGCCAAGTCTGGGCTGTCCAGATTGTTACATGTTACGTCACCTGTTCCCCTTGGCAGGCCCAACCTTCCCCAAGCGTCCCATCCCTACAATGCGCCGGACGCGCCCGGGAAAGACCGGATGACCGATCTCGACGCCAATTCTTGGACCGCGCCGCTGGGACAATTGCACATTTACGAGTGGGCCAGATGGCGGTTTCTGGGACGGGCCAAAGCGGTGATGAACCTTGAACTTTCGGATCTTCTACAGCCCGGTGCGGACCCGTTTACAAAAGTTCACGACAGCACTCAGGGAGTTATCCAACTGCTCGGGGACCGCATTTATCCCTGGCGCGTCAGGTCTGATGATGCGCCGTCTTTTGGGGATCACATCTGTAAGCCATTCGATGCAAGCGGGGGCAATCGCAGATGGTGTCTGGCCCCCGCGCGATTGCGGCCCGACAACACATGGCGGCTGGTCCGGGTCGTCGATGCGGTCCCTGCCGAGGGGGAAAGCGCTCTGTTCTGGCGCGCCATGTCTTTGGTCCACCCCTACAGCAATATCGCCGAAATCGTGCCCAAGACGTCGCTGGTGGAAGATGCCGCGGTGTTGAAATTCATGTCGGATAACTTCGATCACAAACCGGTCCGCGCACCAGACAGTAAGGTTGATGCGGCGCCGGCTCCGGACAATAACCGCTGTTGTGTGATCACCTGCATGAAAAACGAAGGCCCGTTCATTCTGGAATGGCTGGCCTATCATCGCGCGATCGGCGTAACGGATTTTTTGATCTATACGAATGACTGCACGGACGGGACTGTCGAATTGCTGGACGCCTTGCAGAAGCGCGGCCTTGTTCAACGACGTGATAACCCGTTCAGGCAGACAGGTCTCAAACCTCAGCACGCCGCGCTGCAAGCGGCCGAGAGTGAGACACTTCTGCAAACTGCCGGATGGGCGATCTCAATGGACGTCGATGAGTTCATCAATATTCATGTCGGCGATGGCCAGCTAGGCGATCTCTTCGATCACATTGGCGACGCCAACATGGTTTCTTTGACATGGCGGCTGTTTGGCAACAGCGACGTGGACCTCTTCGAAGATGCCTTTCTGATCGATCAATTCACCCAGTGCGCCCCGGAACTGGCCCGAAAGCCCCATCAGGCGTGGGGTTTCAAGACTCTGTTTCGCAACATCGGCATCTACAAGAAGCTCGGCGTGCATCGCCCCAAGGGGTTGAAGCCGGACTTGTGGGATCAAATCAAGTGGGTCAACGGGTCTGGCAGAGCCATGCCGAAGAAGCTGTTACGGAACGGATGGCGGTCCACGCTTGACAGCTATGGCTATGACGTCGTGACGCTAAACCATTATGCCGTGCGATCAGCGGAAAGTTTTTTGGTCAAGCGAGACCGGGGACGGGTCAATCACGTGGCCCGGGATCAGGGGCTGAACTATTGGTTCCGGATGAACAACAACTGGCAGGAAGATCGCTCAATCCAGACCAAACGCAGCGCGCTGGTCGAAGAGTATGAACGACTACTTTCCGACCCTGAGATCAGCGCCGCCCACGCGGCGTGCGTTGTAGCCCATAGATCCAAGATAGATGATCTTCGAGCGGCGGAGACCTACGGTACGTTCTACCAAGAACTCACCAGCGAGCGCATGAAACGGCTGTCCCGGATGCATCCGTATTTTGGGGCCAACGTTTTCATTTCCGGGCCGAGCAGCGTCCCGGACGATGTTGTTTTCAAATCAGATTTTCCGGAACGCTTCTTCTTTACCGTTGAGCGCGATCCGGCCTGACCGCACCAGCGCTGACATTCTCCCAACTGGCTCGCGACCTAGAAAAAAGCCTGTAATCCGGTTTGCGCGCGGCCAAGGATCAGGGCGTGAACGTCATGGGTGCCCTCGTAGGTGTTCACGGTCTCTAGGTTCACCATGTGGCGCATCACCTGGAACTCTTCCGAAATGCCGTTGCCGCCGTGCATGTCGCGAGCTGTCCGGGCGATCTCCAGCGCTTTGCCGCAGTTGTTGCGCTTCATCAGGCTGATCATCTCGGGCGCGGCATTGCCTTCTTCCATCAGGCGCCCGACACGCAACGAACCCTGAAGACCTAACGAGATCTCTGTCTGCATGTCTGCCAGCTTTTTCTGAAACAGCTGCGTGCCCGCAAGGGGTTTATTGAATTGCTTGCGATCAAGCCCGTATTGACGGGCGGCGTGCCAACAAAACTCAGCCGCCCCCATGACGCCCCAACTGATCCCGTAGCGCGCTCGGTTGAGACATCCGAAGGGACCTTTGAGACCCTCTACATTCGGTAGGAGAGCGTCTTTTCCGACCTCCACGCCGTCCATCACGATTTCGCCGGTGGTGGAGGCCCGCAAGCTCAGCTTTCCGCCAATCTTAGGAGCGGACAGGCCTTTCATTCCCTTTTCAAGGACGAACCCCCGGATCTTGCCACCATGTGCCTCGGATTTGGCCCAGACCACAAAAACATCCGCGAAGGGCGCGTTCGAGATCCACATCTTTGAGCCGGACAGGACATAGCCCGTGGCGGTTTCTTTTGCGGTGGTTTTCATACCCGCAGGATCGGATCCCGCGTCCGGTTCGGTCAGACCGAAACACCCGATAAGTTCGCCCGACGCAAGCCCCGGCAGGTACTTCTGGCGCTGCTCTTCCGAGCCGTAGGCATAGATCGGGTACATCACCAGAGACGACTGCACCGACATCATGGACCGATAGCCGCTGTCGATCCGCTCGATCTCACGCGCGACGAGGCCGTAGGTGACATATCCGGCACCAAGCCCACCATATTCTTCCGGCACGGTGACCCCCAGAAGGCCCGCGGCACCCATGTCCTTGAATATTCCGGGATCACTGGTTTCTTCGCGGTAGGCATCGATGACCTTCGGCGCCAGTTTTTCGTTGGCAAAGGTGCGCGCGGCGTCGCGCAGCATGCGCTCGTCTTCCGTCAATTGATCCTCAAGTCGGAACGCATCTTCCCAGTCGAACCGGGCCATGTCCGGCGCATCTTTGGCTTTGATCGGCGTGGTTACGTTCATGGGGAAGCTCCTTCAATGGTTGCGCTAAGACTATCGTCTTGGTTTCGCTTCGGCAATGCGGCGGGTCACCTTGACGCGGACGGGTCAAGATGCAGCATTGGCCGTCTGAGGAGACGCCATGACAAGTTTGCCCGCATCTATCGATGAGACGATTTCTCTTTTGGAGGGGCAGAACTATGTCTGTTCCCGCGCTTTGGCGACGGTGGTGTTCCTGTCACTTAAGCTTGGGCGACCCGTGTTTCTGGAAGGCGAGGCCGGCGTTGGGAAAACCGAGATCGCAAAGGCCATGGCCGCCGCACTGGGTCGCAAGCTGATCCGGCTTCAATGCTACGAGGGGTTGGATGCCGCAAGCGCAGTCTACGAATGGAATTTCGCCGCACAAATGGTTGCGATCCGCGCGGCTGAGGCCGAGGGAAACGCCGATAAGGATACGCTTCAGCGGGAACTCTTCTCGGGCGATTACCTGATTTCCCGCCCTCTGCTTCAGGCGATGGAGCCGCAGGAGGGCGGTGCACCGATCCTTTTGATCGATGAGTTGGACCGCACCGACGAGCCGTTCGAGGCGTTCCTTTTGGAAGCGCTCAGCGATTTTCAGGTGACGATCCCGGAACTTGGCACGATCACAGCGCCAGAGCCGCCCATCGTTATTCTCACATCGAACAGAACGCGCGAAGTGCACGACGCCCTCAAGCGCCGCTGTCTCTACCATTGGGTAGACTATCCCAATTTCGAGCGCGAGATGGAGATCCTGCGCGCTCGTGCGCCCGAAGCGCAGGAAACGCTGAGCCGCGAAATCGTCGCGTTCGTTCAAAAGTTGCGGACGGAGGACCTGTTCAAGAAACCGGGCGTGGCCGAGACGATCGACTGGGCGAAGTGCCTGCTGGCCCTTGATGTGATGACTATGAGCCCCGAGGTGATTGCCGATACTTTGGGCGCTATTTTGAAGTATCAGGACGATATCCAGAAAATTCAGGGCTCCGAGGCCAAGCGTTTGTTGGACGAGGTTCGGGCGGAACTGGCCACGGCCTGATCCATGGCTGAATATCTGCCTCTCGACATTCCCGAAGACGGGAAGCTTGCGACGAACATTACATGGTTCGCGCGTGCTCTGCGCGCAGCGGGATTGCCCGTTGGTCCGGGGCGTGTGATTGATGCCGTCCGCGCGGTCGAAGCGGCGGGGTTTTCCCGTAAACAGGATTTCTATTTCACGCTACAGGCCTGTTTCGTCTCCCGTCCTGAACATCGGGCTGTGTTTGCGCAAATCTTCCGGCTCTATTGGCGCGACCCCCGGTATCTGGAGCATATGATTGCGGCGTTGACGCCCGCGATCCGGGGCGTGCAGGAAGAAAAGAAGGCCAAATCCGCCGAAAAACGCGCGGCAGAGGCGCTTTTGGACGGGGTGAACCGCGACCTTCCCGACATTCCAGATGACGAGGAAGACGGCACGCAGATCGAGATTGATGCGTCCCGCACCATGTCATCTGAAGAACGTCTGCGATCGCTGGACTTCGAGCAGATGAGCACCGCCGAGATGGCCGAGGCAAGGCGTATGCTGGCCAAGCTGAAGCTGCCTGTCCGGCCGCTGATGTCCCGCCGGACGAAGCTGGCACTGAGAGGCAACCGGATCGATTGGCGGGCCACATTGCGCCACTCTATGAGGACAGGGGGCGATCTGCAGGAGCTTCGGCTCAAGCAACCGCGCATCCGCTGGCCCAATCTTGTGGCCCTTTGTGATATCTCAGGCTCGATGAGCCACTATTCCCGTGTGGTGCTTCATTTTCTGCATGCGGTCAGCAACGAAAAAGGCGCCGGATGGGCGCAGGTCCATGCGCTCACCTTCGGGACCCGCCTGACCAATATCACCCGCCATCTGCGTCAACGTGATGTCGATGCAGCGCTTGCCGCCGCCGGGGCGGAGGCTCAGGATTGGGAAGGGGGCACGCGGATCGGATCTTGCTTGCATGACTTCAACCGGGATTGGTCGCGGCGGGTAATGGGGCAGGGGGCGATCGTCCTGCTCATTACTGATGGGCTTGACCGGGATGACCCGGATGTCCTGGCGCGGGAAATGCAGCGGCTTAACCTAAGTGCACGGCGTGTCATTTGGCTCAATCCGCTTCTCAGGTGGGAAGAATTCGCCCCAAAGGCCAAGGGTATTGCGGCAATGCTGCCTCATGTGGACAGTTTTAGAGCGGGTCACAGCATCGCGTCGTTAGAGGCGCTGGCAGACGCGCTTAGCCGTCCGGATGACACGGGCGAGAAGGCGCGGTTGATGGCGCAGCTGTGACGGTGTTTGCGCAAGCTTCGGGTCGGCTGCCCCCGCGTCGTATCGTAGGATCTGTTCATCTTAAAACGATGGAGACCCAGGTCATGAAATTCACACCCTATGCTCAGACCTTTGTAGATGACATCCGCGCAGGCGGCCCGGATGCCTATGGGCGGGTGGCGGAGGAGGCGATCTCGTCCGGCACTGGCACACCCTGCCGGTCCTGCCTCAAAAACGTGCCAAAAGGGGATACCATGCTCATCCTTGCCGCGCGCCCCTTTCGGACTCTGCATCCCTATGCCGAAACAGGTCCTATTTTTTTCTGCAAGGCGCCGTGCATGCCTTACGCGGACGACGGCACGCCCGACATTCTTAGCCGGTCTCCTGAATTTCTGGTTAAGGCGTACAGTGCGGATGACCGTATTCTCTACGGCACGGGCCGGATCACACCAAAGGATGAGATCACGGATTATGCGCGGACGCTTTTCGACCGGGAGGATGTCACCTACATTGATGTGAGATCGGCCCGAAACAACTGCTTTCTGACAAGGATCATCCGTGACACCTGACCTCAACGATATCCCGGCGATCGCCTTGGACTGGCACCAGAAGGGCACGGGTGCTGCAATCGCCACAGTTGTTGAAACCTGGGGATCAGCGCCGCGGCCCGTGGGCAGCCAACTGGCGATCAGCGGCGAGGGCGACATTATGGGGTCTGTCTCGGGCGGATGCGTTGAGGCCGCTGTCGTGGTCGAGGCAATAGACGCGCTTGATGACGGCAAGCCCCGCATTCTTGAGTACGGCGTCAGCGACGATGAGGCCTTTGCGGTTGGGCTCGCATGTGGCGGGACAATCCGCGTGATGGTGGAACCCGTGGGCAAGGCAATTCCAGAAGACTTGCTTGCGGACTTGGTCGCACGCCGAGGTAGTGCCGCGCCTGTGGCCTATGTGGTGAACACATTGGATTGGTCTCGCCATCTAGGGTCGCTTGAAGATCATCCAGAGCGATTTCGCAGCGACAAATCCGGGTTTGACGAGGAGGTTTTTGTTGGCATTCATAATCCGCCCCTGCGGATGGCCGTGATCGGCGGCGCACATATAGCGCAGCCTTTGGTCGATATGGCGCGGGCCTGTGGCTTCGCGCCCGTCGTCATAGACCCGCGCGAGACGTTCGCCAGCCCGGCGCGGTTTCCCGGCACGCCCCTTGTCCACGATTGGCCCGATGAGGCGCTGGAGGCGTTCGGGCTCGACACGCGCAGTGCTGTGGTGACCCTCACCCATGATCCCAAGATTGACGATCCCGCAATCACTCAGGCACTGAAATCCGACTGTTTTTATCTGGGCTGCCTCGGATCTACGCGGACCCATGCGAAGCGGGTCGCGCGGCTGGAAGAACAGGGGTTTTCGCCCAAAGATATCGCGCGGATCCACGCGCCTGTCGGGCTGGATATCGGCTCGAAGTCGCCGGCAGAAATCGCGGTTTCGATCATGGCGCAGATCATTCAAAGTCTGCGGCAGGGCTGATGGACTTCGGATCAGTTCCGACGGAAAACGCAGGCGGTGCGATCCTTGCCCACTCCGTTCAGGTTGGCGAAAGACGGCTGCGCAAGGGCGCATGGCTGACCGAGGCGCATATCGCGGATCTGACAGAAGCGGGCGTCACTGAAGTGACCATTGCAAGGCTGGGCGACGCAGATGTTCACGAAGACGCGGCGGCCCTGCAACTGGCACAGGCGCTGGTTCCTGATCCGGCGGCCGTCCATCTTGAGCTGGGGCGACCGGGCACAGGCCGCGTCAACATTCTAGCAACGCGACCCGGAATTGCTGCGGTTGATGCCGCAAAGATCAACGCGCTGAACAACATTGATCCGATGATTACGGTGGCGACGGTTCCGGAATGGCAGCGCATGGCCTCGCGCGGGATGGTCGCGACGGTCAAAATCATCTCCTACGGGGTAGCTGAGGATGCATTGAGGCGGGCGTGCGACGCGGGGCGGGGGGGCTTGACGCTTAGGCCCGCGGAGCTGACACGAGCTACTCTGATCCAGACGCGCGTCGGTACGGATGACGGCGAAAAGGGCCACGCGGCGATTGCGCAGAGGATGGAAGCGTTGTCCGTCGACCTTGATCCCAAACACGTGGTGCCGCACGCCATAGCGCCGTTGTCGGAGGCCTTGCTTGCAGCGGAAGGCGAGGTGCTGTGCATCCTGACGGGGTCCGCGACCTCGGATCTTCTGGATGTCGCGCCCGAAGCCGTGCGGCGCGCAGGGGGGACGGTTCATCATTTCGGCATGCCCGTTGACCCCGGCAATTTGCTGTTTCTGGGCGCGCTAGGAGACAAGCCAGTGATTGGTCTTCCGGGCTGTGCGAAATCGCCCGCGCTCAATGGGGCCGACTGGGTGCTGGAGCGGATCATTTGCGCGGTACCAGTGACACCAACGGACATCATGGGCATGGGGGTCGGCGGTCTCCTGAAGGAAATACCGACGCGCCCTCAGCCCCGACGTGCGCAATCTTCGTCTGAAACATAAAAAGCCCCGGCACTGCCGAGGCTTCATTCGTTCCATGGAAGGAAAATCAGGTCTTAACCGGGCCAATCATCATGATCATCTGGCGACCTTCCATCTTAGGCATGTTTTCCACCTTGCCCGATCCTTCGACGTCGTCCGCCACGCGTTCCAGAAGTTCGCGCCCCAGATTGAGGTGCGCCATTTCCCGACCACGGAACCTCAAGGTGACCTTCACCTTGTCGCCGTTCTCGAGGAACTTGAAAACATTGCGCATCTTCACGTCATAATCATGCGTGTCGGTGTTGGGTCGAAACTTGACCTCTTTCACCTCGATGGTCTTCTGCTTCTTGCGCGCCTCGGATTCGCGCTTTTGCTGTTCGTATTTGTACTTGCCGAAATCCATGATCTTACAGACCGGCGGATTGGCATTGGGTGAGATCTCTACAAGATCAAGTCCGGCCTCGGCGGCCATTTCCATGGCGCGGGCTGGTGTGACAACACCGACGTTTTCGCCGTCGGCACCGATCAATCGGATTTCATCTGACCGGATGCGGTCGTTGACGCGGGGTCCGGTTTCACGCACCGGGGGTGCGTTGTGGGGTCTGCGGGCTATGGCCTCAAGTCCTTCTGTCGTTAAAAATAAAGGTCTGCGCAAAACTAAGCGCCGTCGTCGGGTCATTCAAGTCGGTTTTCCGCCGACACATCGGATTGCGGAACATTCGGCTTGGTCTTCGGTTGAGACTACGTGATGCAGTGCCACCGGGGGCGTCAATGCACGCATTCTCCCGAAAAGACGAGAGGGAAGATTCATGAAATATCATTTTGTCATTGGTTTGGCAGCGACTCTGGCCGTTGGCGTTGGGGCGTCACATTCAGCTTACGCAATGGGCTGGTTTTCTTCGGAAGAGGAAGAGGTCGCACCGCCAGCCCAAGAACCTGCGGACAGCGCCGTCACGGCACCCGATGCAGTTGAGGATCTTGAAGAGCAGGCTGAAGACGCTGCAGATACGGCGACCGAGACCGCGAATGACGCCGCCGCTGAGACAGAAGACGCCGTTGAAGGTGGGGCTGAAGTCGCTGATGATGCTGCAGCCGAGGCGGAAGAGGCAGTTGAGGGCGGGGCAGAGGCAGTTGAAGAGACCGCCGAGGATGCGGTGAATGCAACCGAAGGTGCTGCGGATGACGCTGCTGCCGCAACCGAAGAGGCTACAGAAAACGCTGCCGAAACCGCTGAAGAGGCCGCCGATGCAGTTGGCGATACGCTGAACGACGCGGCGGATAGTGCAGCCGATACGGCTCAGGAAGGTCTGAACGCCGTTGAAGGTGCGGCAGAAGACGCTGGAGACGCCGCCGCAGACGCCGTGGAAAGCGGAACTGAAGCTGCATCAGAGGTCGGCAATGCTGTTGAAGGTGCTGCTGAGAGTGTCACGGACACTGCCGATGATGCGGCATCTGAAGGTGCACAAGCCGTTGAAGAGGCAGCGGAAGGTGCGGTCGATGGCGCCGATGCCGTAGAGGATGCAGCGACAGATGCAACGGACACCGTCGAAGAAAGCGCTGCTGAGGCCGCCGAGTCAGCAGAGGATACTGCAACGGAAGCTACGGAGAGTGACGCATCTGATACCAGTTCCGATGCGGGATCTTCAGATGACGCCGCAGATCAGAACGAAGCAGCGGCCGCTGAAACAGACGCCGGACCGCTGACTGTTGAAGGGTTTGACTACGACGCCGCTGTTGAGCAAATCGATGCGTCTGACATGAACGTTGTTGCTAAGACTGCCCTGAAAAACAGCCTTCAGGCCGTCCGCGACAACCCGGATGCGCTGCGTGAAGTGTTGGAGCAAGTGCGGGCTGCAACCGGACAATAGGCCCGGTCGCATAGTTTTCTAATCGGTTAGGCGGCACGTCCGCCTAGCCAACGAACGCCTTTTCGACCACATATTCCGCCGGTTCCGAGTTCGCGCCTTCGCGCAGGCCGAACCCTTCCAGGATTTCCTTCAGGTCGTTGTTCAATCCAATGGACCCGCACACCATAGCGCGGTCAGTTTCCGGTGAAATCGGCGGCACGCCCAGATCAGTGAACAACTCCCCAGACTTCAGTTTTTCGGTAATACGGCCCATCTTGGTGCTCTCTTCCCGGGTCGTCGTCGGGTAATATTTCAGTTTTCCGGCAACCATTTCACCGATCAGCGGGTCGTTCTCCAGTCCTTCGACCAACTGACGGCCGTATTCCAGTTCCGCCACATCGCGGCAGGTGTGGGTTACGATGACCTCGTCATAGTCTTCGTAGGTCTGCGGCTCCCGCAACAGCGACGCGAACGGGGCGAAGCCTGTGCCGGTCGAAAAGAAGTAAATCCGTTTGCCGGGCAGAAGTGCGTCGTGAACAAGGGTGCCCACGGGTTTGGGGCGCAGGATAATTTCGTCACCGACCTGAATGTGCTGCAGCTTCGACGTCAGCGGGCCATCCTGAACCTTGATCGAATAGAACTCCAGCTCATCATCCCAGGAAGGTGACGCGATCGAGTATGCGCGGAGCAAGGGTTTCGTGCGCCCAGTCGCGGGGTCCGGATCACCCATAAGCCCGATCATGACAAACTCGCCGGAACGGAAGCGCAGGGATTGCGGGCGTGTTACCCGAAAGGAAAACAGGCGGTCGGTCCAATGCGTGACAGAGGTCACCGTCTGGGCGTCAGGCAGGGTCGGGACGGGTTTGGCTGTGGCGGTGGTCACTGTGGTCTGCTCGGTCATGTCTTTTTTACGAAGCCTGATTTGGCCCCGTCCTCTGATGGGTCAAAATGGGAAATATGTCTAGCCGCGCAGGCGCGACTGATAGTCATGGGTTTGCCAGCCAGCCCGGTCGCGCCATTGATTTTCTGGCTGGCGGCGTGCGAGATCTTCATCGATCTCCACATCGTCAAAACCCGACCGCCGCGCCATCGCGTACTGATCTGCAATGACATGGCCCTTAGCGCGAAGACGCCCCTCGAAGCCCATCAGACGCAGGCGCCGCGCAATGGTAAACCCGCGTCCGTCCGCAAACGACGGAAAGTCGATGCGGATCATGTCAATTTCAGCCAGCCGATTGGACAGGGTGTTTGGATCCGCGTCACTCGGCAGGTCGATGGACAGAACTGGCCCGGCGTGATTTGCGGGCAGATCTTCCAGAGCGATGAAGTCGTAGTCCCAGTCATCGGGTTTGAAACCCGCGTCACTGACAATCACACTCATGTTTTATGTCCTTGCTTGGGCAGGTCCGCGCACAGCTTTGCCGTCCACGAAGTGAATGCCGCATTCGTCTTTTGCCTGTCCGCGCCAGCGCCCGGCCCGTGGGTCTTCGTCTGCCCGTGCCTTTGTCGTGCATGGCACGCATCCGACAGACGGATACCCCTGCGAGACAAGCGGATGGCGGGGCAGGCGGTTGTTTATCATGTATTCCCGAATGTCATCGGTATCGAAATGGGCGAGCGGATTGACTTTCATCCGACCATCCGCGCCCGCCTCGAAAAACTCAAGCTGCGCCCGCTGCCCACCTTGGTACCGTTTGCGTCCGGTGATCCATGCATCGAACCCCTCGAGTGCCTTGTCCAGAGGCCGGGTCTTTCGCAGCGCGCAGCAGGCGTCGACATCGTAGAGGTGCAGTAGATTGTCGACGTCCTGCTCCAAAAGCTCGCCCCGATCAGGACGGATCACCTTGACGTTGAGACCTAGCTTGGCGGCCAGATCACTTTGATAGGTAAGCGTTTCGGGAAACAGCATCTCGGTATCGATAAAGAGCACGGGAATGGTCCGGTCCACACGCGACAGCATGTGAAGCAGAACGACCGACTCTGCGCCAAAAGAACTGACCATTGCGATTTGACCAACCAGCGCATCACGGACCGCATGGGCCAACACATCGCTGCCGGAATGATGCGCAAAGCGGCTGTTCAACTCCGCAGCGCGCTCTGAGATCGGGGCGAGGGGAGCCTCAAGCGGCATTGGCCTTCACCTCCGGATAAAGCGCCGCCTTGAATGGGGCCAGGCCCAGACGGCGGTAGGTTTGAAGAAAGGTCTCATCCGGATCCTCACGCAGATCGAGATAGGCATAGATGAGCCGCTCTATCGCGGGAACAATCTCGTCATAGGCAAAGCCTGGTCCCGCCCGCTCGCCAATGGCAGCAGTTTCCGTTCCGTCGCCACCCAGTGTGATCTGGTAGTTTTCGACACCGGCGCGGTCGAGTCCGAGGATACCGATATGGCCCACATGGTGATGTCCGCAGGCATTGATGCAGCCAGAGATCTTGATCTTCAACGCACCGATATCATGCTCCAGCTTCAATTCGTCGAAGCGGGTCGCAATCTGTTGCGCAACCGGGATCGAACGCGCCGTCGCCAGGGCGCAGTAATCCATACCCGGGCAGGCGATAATGTCCGAGATCAGCCCAATATTGGCCGTTGCCAACCCATGCTCTTTTAGCCGCGCGTGGATCGCGGGCAGGTGCGATTTGTGCACATGGGGCAGGATCACGTTCTGCTCGTGGCTGATGCGCAACTCGTCATGACCGTACTCTTGCGCGATCTTCGCCATCTCACGCATTTGGTCGGAGGTCGCATCGCCGGGCGTCTGCCCCTGTGCCTTCAAGCTGATTGACACGATCGCGTAGTCGGGATTGCGATGCGCCGTCAGGTTGGTGTCCGCCCATGACCGAAACACTGGGTCTTCATGGTAAGTTGCCTTGAACTGCGCGACAGAGCTTTCGATGAATTCCGGCGCTTTGAACTGTGCCTCGATCTTGGCAAGCCAGTCCTGATCCACGCCAGAGAACTCCGGTTGGATCAAGACAAAGCGGTCTTCAACCAGATCTCGGATCGTCTCCAGCCCGTTTTCATGAACGGTTATCTTAATCCGGGCCTTGTATTTGTTGTCGCGACGGCCGAGCAGGTTGTAGACGCTGACGATGGCTTCGACGTAGGGCAGCAAGTCCGCCTTCGGCAGAAATTCCCGCAGAGTTTTGCCGACCATCGGCGTCCGGCCCAAACCACCACCAACAATCACCTCAAAGCCAGCGTCACCGTCTTTCGTAACCATACGCAGGCCGATGTCGTGGGCTTTGGTAACAGCACGGTCGTTAGGGGCGCCGGTGACCGCGATCTTGAACTTCCGCGGCAGGAACTGGAATTCTGGATGATCGGTTGACCACTGGCGCAAAAGTTCAGCCACCGGGCGGGGGTCCTCGATCTCATCCGCCGCAGCGCCTGCGAAATGGTCCGCCGTCACGTTTCGGATCGTGTTGCCGGAGGTTTGAATGGCATGCATCCCGACCTCACCCAATGCATCCAGCATGTCTGGTACGTCGCGCAACTTGGGCCAGTTGTACTGGATATTCTGACGTGTGGTGAAATGTCCGTAGCCCTTGTCCCACTTGTCAGCGATATCAGCCAGCGTCGTCATTTGCATGCTGTTGAGCGTGCCATAGGGGATCGCCACGCGAAGCATGTAGGCGTGCAGTTGCAAATAGAGCCCGTTCATCAGGCGGAGCGGTTTGAACTCGTCCTCTGTCAGCGAACCGTCAATGCGCCGCTCGACCTGCGCGCGGAATTGCGCGTTGCGCTCGCGCAGGAAATCGCGGTCGAAATCTGAATAATGGTACATCTCAGGACAACTCCACTTGCTTGCCGTGGGCATAATTGGACGGGCCGCGCGTACGGAACTCTTCCCGGAAATGGGTCGGTTGTGGTCCATCATCCGTGATCTGGACGTCTGCCAAATAGGCGCCGACCACTTGGTCAGGCTGAGACTGTGCCAGCAAAAGGCGCAAATCGCCGTGGGCGGCGTCTTCAATCACTTCCGCCTCGCCAATCTTGCGGGACCAGGTGTCGGCTTCCGTCAGGTAGATCACATCGCCTTCAAGCAGCGCATTTGCTGTTACGACTTTAGGGGTGAACGGCTTGCTCATGAGGCAGCCTCCTTCTGTTCAAAGTCTTCCGCCGCCGCGAGGGCGGCTCTGGGCGCGAGGCCAAGGAATGTCAGGGCGGGGCCGTCAAACCCGGCGTTTTGCAGGGCAGGCTCCAGCTCTGCCAGCGTTGTCGACAGAATCTGCTGCGTCGGACGGGACGCGTTTTCGATCACTGTCACCGGCGTCGCGGGATCTGCGCCATGCATCAAAAGGCGGCCTTGAAGGAAACGGGCGGACTTCTTGCCCATGTAGATCGCAGCAACTTCGCCGGGTTGGGCCAAAGCGCGCCAATCGTGATCCGCAAACCCCTTCGTGTCGTGACCTGTTATGAAGCGAACGCCAGAGTTGCGACCGCGCTTGGTGAGGCTCTGACCCAAGATTGCCACAGCGGCAGACGCGGATGTGATGCCGGGAATAATGCGCCACGCAACACCACTGGCCTCGCAAGCTTCGATCTCTTCGTCCAGCCGCCCGAACACTGTCGGGTCCCCGGATTTGAGCCGAACAACATAGGCACCGCCGCGGGCGTGGCTGACAATCATTTCGTTGATCGCATCTTGCGTCACGGACGGGCCGAAGCCTTCCTTTCCGGCGGACAGAAGCGTGGCCTCCCGGCGGGCCAACTCCAGAATCTCCGGCGCAACCAGGCGGTCGTAGATGATAACATCCGCTGTATCGAGCGCTTTGCGGGCCTTCAGTGTCAGGAGTTCCGGATCGCCAGGACCAGCGCCAACAAGGTCAACGCGCCCTTCTTTTTCCGGCGCTGCCAGATGTTGACCGAGAAGATCCTCAAGCGCCGTTTGTGCTTCGGCTTCACCCGTCACGGCGGGCCCTGCCTTGAAGTAATAATCCGACCAGAAATCGCGACGCTTTACACCAAAGGGCAGGGCCTCAACCCGTGTGCGAAACGCTTTGCCGACCCGGGCCAGCAGTCCCAATGTGGGCGGCAGCTTTTCTTCCAGATCCTTCTTGATGGCACGGGCCAGCACGGGGGCCGCGCCTTCCGTGCCGATAGCGACTGTTACGGGATCACGGTCGACAATTGCAGGCGTGATGAATTGGCTATCGCCCAGGTTGTCCACGATATTGACGAGTGCGCCGTCTGCATGGGCCAGACTTGCAACGCGAGCGTCCTCCGCCTCGTCTTCGTTTGCCGCGTAAAACAGACGTGCGCACATCGCGTCGCCCGGTTCCATCGCTCGGGGGATCAGTGTAAGAACGCCCTCAGCGGCCCATGCGTGTATTTCTGGCGCCGCGTTTTGCGCTACAACCGTCAGTCTTGCTTCGGTTTTCAGAAGAAGACGCAATTTCGCCAGCGCTGCGTCACCGCCGCCAGACAAAACAATACGCCGTCCCTCGACTGCCATAAAGATTGGAAAGTGTTTCATTGAAATCTCTCGCTTCGTTGATCTCAATATAGAACAATTTCCTAATTTTATGCTATACGACGCACGAGATAAGGAATATTGTTTCCGGGATTGATGCCTTTTACGTATTTGTTCCACGATGAAGGGAGATTTGGAATGACAGTCCGCCTTGATGCCACGGATCGGAATATTCTCTCAGAACTTCAGGCCGATGCCTCGCAGTCTTTGGAGGAAATCGCCCGCAAAGTGGGGTCATCGAAGACCCCGGTCTGGAACAGGATCAAAAAACTGCGCGGCGCCGGGGTGATCAAGCAGGACACCGTTATTTTGGATCCCGAAGCCTTGGGGCTGGAGGCGTGTTTTTTCGTACTCGTTCGCACGTCAGAGCATGAGGCCGATTGGCAGCAAAGGTTCCTCAGCACGCTGAAGGCGCGTCCCGAAGTGATGGAGGCGCACAGGCTTGCCGGTGATATCGACTACATCCTGAAAGTGCGCGTCACGAATGCACGCGCCTACGATGAGTTCTATCAGGCCTTGATCTCGGAGGTGCGGATTTTCAACGTAACCGCGCTGCTTTCGATGGAAGAGATCAAGTCCACAACGGTTTTGCCGCTCTAGCGACAAACAGACGGCTCAGCGCGTTCCAACTCAATTAAGCGGGCCATTCGGCTCGGTCCGATTTCGCCCATCACGACTGTGCGCCCGACCACGAGGGCGGGTGTCCCTATGATGCCCAATATCTCCGCAAGGGCCATGCTTTGCGAGAGCTGCGCGGTGACCGCTTCGCTGTTCATATCAGCAATCAATTCGTCTGAGGACAGGCCGATGTCGTTGGCCAAATCGCGAATGTAGGTGTCGGTCAACGCAAACCGGCTTCCCATGAGCTTTGCGTGCACTTCGGTGTATTTGTCCTGCGCCCGGGCGGCGAGCGCCAGTTTCGCCCCGAACACAGATCGATCGCCCAAAAGCGGAAGCTCGTGCCATATAACCTGAATGCCGGGGTTGTGGTCCAGACTGTCTAACCGGTCGGACAGGACCCGGCAGTAGGGGCAGTTGTAGTCGGAAAAAGAGGCGATTGGAACGACGCCGGGCGCGGCCTGTCCAAACAAGTTTGCACATAGATTAGGTCTGACATCTTCGATCGGCAGAGCGGCGGCAGACCCGCTGTCCAAACCTATGAAGGGATCGCGTAAGATGCCACTGACCGACCCACCTTCTAGAAAGCGAAATCCGGGGGCACCGGGGATATCCTCAAAGTCGAAACCGCTGGGCCAGAGGTCGATCAACCGGGACCCCGCAGTCTGCCAGCCAACCAACGCAGCACCAATAGCCGTCAGCCCCAAAACAGTCCTGCGTAATGACATCAGGTTTTGCTGATCGCATCCAGTATGCGAACCCAGCTTCGTATCCCTTTGTGAAAACTGGATAAATCATATTTCTCATTTGGGGAGTGGATCTGGTCGTCATCCTTCCCGAAGCCAATCAACATGGCGTCCATGCCAAGGATATCCTTGAAATAGCCCGCAATCGGGATCGAGCCGCCGCATCCAACGTAAGCTGCTGGATTGGGCCATTCGTCGGATAAGGCGCCGCGCGCTGCTTCGAATGCCGGATGCGTCGTTGTCATCTCTGACGCGGGCGACGCGCCATGCCCCTTGAAGCTGACCGAGCAGTCCGACGGCAGCTGAGCTTCCACATGCGCCCGAAAGCTTTTGCGAAGCGCATGGGGATCTTGCCCCGGCACAAGGCGGAAGGAGATCTTGGCCGAAGCCTTCGAGGGTAGAACCGTCTTGAACCCTTCGCCCTCGTAGCCCCCTGAAATACCGTTCACCTCACAGGTGGGACGAGACCAGATCATCTCGAGCCCCGTTCGTCCCTGCTCGCCTGCGGCCACGCCCAAACCGACCTCGCCCAGAAACTCCGCATTTGAAAACCCAAGGTCGTGCCACTGTTTGGCGATGTCCTCCGGCAATTCGGCGACGTCGTCGTAGAAACCCGGTACCGTAATCCGGCCGGTCTCGTCATGAAGGCCGGCGATGATCTTCGACAGCACTCGGATCGGGTTCATGGCAATCCCGCCATACATCCCCGAATGCAAATCCTTGTTGGGCCCTGTAATCGTGATCTCTTCGCCCAGAAGGCCGCGCAAACGCGTCACAATTGCAGGTGTCGCATCACCGAACAATCCTGTGTCGCAAATCAAGGCGACATCAGCGGTCAATTCATCCGCGTTGTCCGTCATGAACGGGACGAGTGAGGGGGATCCGCTTTCCTCTTCCCCTTCGAAAAAGATCGAAACCTTAGTGGGCAGGCTGCCATGTACCGCGACCCATGCGCGACAGGCCTCAACGAAAGTCATCAATTGGCCCTTATCGTCGGATGACCCACGGCCTCGGATTACCTTTCCTTTTGGCGTATCTTCCACCTGCGGCTCAAAAGGCGGTCGATCCCAAAGGTCAAGTGGATCAACGGGTTGCACGTCGTAGTGGCCGTAGAACATGACATGGGGACCGCCTGTGTCCGATCCGTGCGCCATGACCATTGGATGACCGGGCGTTTGCCGCTTGGAAGCGTCAAATCCGATAGACTGCAAATCAGCGACCAACCAGTCTGCCGCGTGGACACAGGCATCCGCGTGGGCGGGATCGGTGGAGATTGACGGAATGCGCAGCAACTCTTCCAGACGCGCAGTTGCCTGCGGCAAGGCCTCGTCTACTTGTGCAAGAACCTGTTCCAAACTCATGTCGTCCCCCAAACGTGATTTATCCACAGACCGTAGCAAGGCAAAATTGACTGTCCAGCCCAAATGATCGGCTGGAAAGACGGTGCACAATCGAGTACGTGAACGGCGGTGAAAAAGGAAATCTCGAAATGTTCATGCGCTTTGCAATAAATCTTTGCCTTTGTGTCGGTTTGCCTGCGGTAGCAGCGGCGGAACCGATGACTTTCAAAGAGGCCCGGAAAGCGTTTGGTCGGGTGGAGAAGCCGGTGGCGATTGTTACGAATGTCGACTGGCTCGACCAGAAGCAAGAGGAAATTCTGGCCGCGTTGGTCTCCAACATTCCCTATTTTGGCGCGATCGCCCTGAACAAGGATGAAGGACTGTTCGTGGACTGGCTGCAGGCCGCCGCGCAACACCATGACGCGGCCGCTGCGAGATCGGCAGCCTTGGCCCATTGCGAGGCCAGCAAGAAACCTGGATCTTCCGCCTGCATTGTTGTTCTTGAGGTCCGCGCCGCAGGGCAGGGCGAGCAGACCCTGAGCGCACCAGCAGCTGAGGCGTTGCGCACCGAGTATCGCAAATTGCGCGCGCCGAAGGCATTCGCGATATCGCGAAGTACCGGAAATTTTGGCTTTGCGAGGGGCGATGCGGAAGCCGCTTTAACGGCATGCGAGACGGCTGGGACATCCGCAGATGACTGCACGGTTCTGGTTGCTGACTGATGTGGTGGCAGATGAATGTATCGTAAAAGCGACGGTAAAAATTCATTAATTTGTACCAGTCGCGGCAAATTGTAGCCTGTCACATCATCATAACGGTTTATATACGGTGCCAACCGCATAACGAAGGTTAGTTTTATGTCCTACGACGCCGCGCTCGACACAGCCTTGAAACGCCTGCGTGACGAGGGTCGCTATCGGACGTTTATCGACGTCGAACGGGCACGCGGCAATTTCCCGAATGCAGTATGGACGAAGGAAGATGGCAGCACGCAAGACGTGACCATCTGGTGCGGCAACGATTATCTTGGGATGGGGCAACATCCGGTGGTGTTGGCCGCGATGCATGAAGCGATTGATGCAACTGGTGCTGGATCCGGTGGCACACGCAACATCTCTGGCACGACGGTCTATCACAAACGGCTCGAGGCAGAACTTGCGGACCTCCACCAGAAAGAAGCAGCACTGCTTTTCACCTCGGCTTACATCGCCAACGACGCAACTTTGTCGACCCTGCCGAAACTTTTTCCCGGACTGGTGATCCTGAGTGACAGTCTTAACCATGCCTCAATGATTGAAGGTATTCGGCGCAATGGTGGTGCGAAGCGGGTCTTCAAACACAATGACCTGGATGACCTGCGTGTCCAATTGCAGTCACTGCCCGCGAACACCCCGAAACTGATTGCTTTTGAGTCAGTTTACTCGATGGATGGTGACTTTGGTCCCATTGAAGCGATCTGTGATCTGGCGGATGAATACGGCGCCCTGACGTATATTGACGAAGTTCACGCGGTCGGCATGTACGGCCCGCGCGGTGCCGGTGTAGCCGAGCGGGACGGCCTGATGGATCGCATTGATATCATCAACGGAACGCTTGCGAAGTCCTATGGCGTTATGGGGGGATACATCGCCGCTAGTGCAAAAATGTGTGACGCCATAAGATCTTATGCGCCGGGGTTCATCTTTACGACATCGCTGCCGCCTGCTGTTGCTGCAGGTGCTGCGGCGTCTGTAGCGCACTTGAAGACGGATCAAGCGCTGCGTGATTTGCACCAACAATGTGCAGCGACGTTGAAGTTGCGCCTCAAAGGTCTGGGCCTTCCGTTGATCGACCACGGCAGCCATATTGTACCTGTTCATGTGGGCGATCCCGTAAAATGCAAAATGATTTCCGATAGACTGCTGGAGGATCATGGGATCTATGTTCAGCCTATCAATTTCCCGACTGTCCCTCGGGGAACAGAGCGGTTGCGGTTCACGCCGTCGCCCGTCCATGGCCCCGACATGGTCGACGCTTTGATCGATGCAATGGATGACTTATGGTCACGCTGCGCCCTTAATCGTGCGGAGAAAGCAGGTTAGCACCGAACAACGGGTGCACGCATTCATCTTTATGTGATACCTTTGTAGCTAAGGTGCGGCATTCATGGGGCGAATCGACCGTGCTTACGATAAAACGGGACATAGAACGGGCAGAACGGATGTTGGGGCGTACACCACCCTCGAAATCTGAGTTTACGGAAGACCTGCACAGCGAACCGCTGCGTGGGTTCGATGATTTCGAACTTCAACTGGGCGATATGATGCGCGGCGAGCGGGCGACGCTCGGCAAATCGCTTCTTGACGTGCAGCGCGACCTCAAGATCAAAGCGACATACATCGCAGCTGTTGAGAATGCAGATCCGTCTGTGTTTGAAACACCCGGATTTATTGCTGGCTATGTCAGATCCTACGCACGATATCTTGGGATGGACCCGGACTGGGCGTATCAGAGATTCTGCGCTGAAAGCGGTTTTCAAGGTGTTGACGGGATGGCGAAAGGCACAATCGGTGCCAAGCCACAGCCAAAATCCGAAAGCCGGATTGGTAAGGACGACCCCGTACTTGGATCAATGACATCATTCACTCCCGTCAGCGAAAGCATCTTCTCGCGGATCGAGCCAGGGGCAATCGGATCCGTCGCGGTTTTGATCGGGCTGATCAGCGCGCTTGGGTATGGCGGTTTCTCGGTTCTTCAGGAAATTCAGCGCGTGCAATTCGCGCCCGTAGATCAGACGCCCGGGATAACCTCTCAAGTTACCGACTTTGCGGGTGCGTCCGGGATGAGCGATCCGACTCTTCTGGCAACCAACGCCACCGAGAATGTGACACAACCATCTGCCGATGCGTTGGACAGGCTTTATCGCCCTCAAGCCTTGAAGGCACCAATTCTGACAGCGCGTGATGGACCCATCGCGACCCTTGACCCAAGATCAACGGGTGCGCTGGTCGACGCGGTGCCAGAAGTTGTGATCAACACGGTTTCTGCTGATCCCCGTGTATCCCGAACTGTTGTCGCGACCGCGAGCCCATCCCGTGTGCAGGTTGTCGAGCCTCAGGGACCGGAACTTGCAATCTTCGCCGTGCGCCCCGCATGGGTGCGCGTCGCTTCAAGCGATGGGACAATTCTGTTCGAAAAAATTCTGGATGCGGGCGAGCAATACATTCTGCCTCAAACAGACACCGCGCCAATTTTACGGGCCGGCAATTCTGGCTCGTTGTATTTCAATGTGCAGGGCAAAGCCTATGGACCTGCAGGATCCGGAACGACGGTCACCAAGAACGTCAGTCTTGCGGCAGACGCCATTACGGAAAACTACGCTCAAGCTGATTTGACAGCTGATCCCGAGTTGTCGGACGTGCTGACCGCCATGGCCGAAGCATCAGTGCTTGGCGCGGAAACGGAAACCGAGACAGAGACGCAGCAATAGACTGACAGTTTGATTGCGGCGCAGCGGCACTCCACCTATATCTGAGCCAGGTTCAGCAGCAGACGGGTCAGCGCTTCATGTCACTTCATGCAATCCGCCCATGGCGTCAGATCGACCGTCGTAAATCCCGCCAGATCATGGTCGGTACGGTTCCTGTCGGGGGCGATGCACCGATCACTGTTCAAACGATGACCAATACCGACAGTTCCGATGTGAGGGCCACGGTCGAGCAAGTGCAGGCCTGCGCGGAGGCGGGCGCTGATATTGTGCGCGTTTCCACACCGGACGAGGCAGCGACGAAAGCGCTGAAGGACGTTGTCGCCGAAAGCCCGGTTCCAATTGTGGCTGACATTCATTTCCACTATAAACGCGCGATTGAAGCCGCCGAAGCCGGGGCGGCGTGCCTTCGGATCAACCCCGGTAACATCGGCGATGCCAGCCGTGTGCGAGAGGTCATCAAGGCGGCCAAGGATCACAACTGTTCAATCCGCATTGGTGTGAACGCTGGCAGTCTCGAAAAACATCTTCTCGAAAAATACGCCGAGCCGTGTCCCGAGGCGATGATCGAAAGCGGTCTGGATCATATCCGCATCCTCGAGGACAACGATTTCCAGAACTACAAGATCAGTTGCAAAGCGTCCGACGTTTTCCTTGCCGCCGCTGCCTACCAAGGGTTGGCGGAAGCGACGGATGCACCTATCCACCTTGGCATTACAGAAGCGGGTGGACTGACCTCTGGCACCATCAAATCCGCCATCGGGCTGGGCAATCTGCTTTGGATGGGCATTGGCGACACCATTCGCGTTTCCCTCTCCGCAGATCCCGTGGAAGAGGTGAAGGTCGGCTACGAAATTCTGAAGTCTCTGGGTTTGCGCCATCGGGGCGTGAACATCATCAGTTGTCCGTCCTGCGCGCGGCAGGGTTTTGATGTGATCAAGACGGTATCAACGCTTGAGGATAGGCTGGCCCATATCAAGACGCCCATGAGCCTGTCCATCATCGGATGTGTGGTCAATGGTCCCGGCGAGGCGCTGATGACGGATGTCGGGTTCACCGGCGGTGGGGCGGGATCCGGCATGGTCTACATGGCGGGAAAGCAGAGCCATAAGATGAGCAATGATCAGATGGTAGATCACATCGTCGAGCTTGTTGAAAAACGCGCTTCCGAGATTGAAGATCAGCCCGACGTGGCGGCTGAGTAAACAGGAATTTCAAAGGCCTGATGTTAAAATACGTCCTCATTCTCGTCGTTCTGCTGCTCGTCGCTGCAATGCTTTATGTGCGCTTTGCGCCGATAGAGACTGCATCATACCATGTCGATCCGGGCAGCATTGCCCAAAGCGGGGCGGACGGTCAGTTCTCTGTTGCACCTGGTGGGGATCTGGAGCCGCAGATTTACGAAAGATCGCCAGCCGAGATTGCCAGCGCACTTGAAACAATCATTGTCGATACGCCGCGCACCAGACTTGTTGAAGGGGCGCTCGCCGATGGGCAGGCAACGTATATGACACGATCGGCCCTTTGGGGTTTTCCGGATATAACGACAATCCGGCTCGAAGAGCAGGATGGCAAAACGCAGCTCACCGCAATCGGACGGCTGGTCTATGGCCAAAAGGATTTCGGGGTTAACGAGGCGCGTGTCAGATCTTGGATTGATGCTCTAGGTGATCCCTAAGATCAGGAAGAAACGCACCCACCCGACACTTCACGCCATATCGGGTTGTTTAATGACATTTCACAGCGTGCCATAAAAACCCGTCCTCCAACGGCCAGACACCGCAACTCCCCAAGTTCAACCCGGGTGCCTTGTTTGTCGGTGCAATAACACTCGACTGTCCGACCCGACGGTGAGGTTACGTCAGCAACAAGCGGAGTTGCGGAAAAAATCGCTATCAAGACCAATTTACGCATTGAATTAGTCTAGCACACTTGACCCCGGCGCGCCAAGTTCGCATCACGCCGTGATGGTTCCTTTAGAAAAACTACGACAGATCACCGAGCGGTTTGAATTTCTCGAAGCGCAACTTGCCTCAGGCGCGGTCGAGAACATCGCGACAGTCAGTCGGGAATACGCGGAGTTGAAGCCCGTGGCCGAAGAGGTCGCGGCCTATCGTCAATTGTTGGCAGATATCGAAGACGCGCAGACGATGTTGGCAGATCCCGAGATGAAAGTATTAGCCGAAGAAGAACTTCCGGCTCTTAAAGCCCGGTTGCCAGAGGCTGAGGCGTCGATCAAACTGGCGCTTCTGCCGAAGGATGCAGCAGATGCCAGGCCTGCAATGATAGAAATCCGGCCGGGAACGGGCGGGGACGAAGCCGCACTGTTCGCCGGCGACCTGCTGAACATGTACCGCCGATATGCGGAAAATCACGGCTGGACCTTTGATATTATCGAGGAACAAGCCTCGGATCTGGGCGGGATCAAGGAAGTGACGGCCCATGTGAAAGGCCTGAACGTTTTTGCCCGGCTGAAATACGAGAGCGGCGTCCATCGGGTTCAACGGGTCCCGGTTACTGAAAGTGGTGGGCGTATCCATACCTCCGCGGCGACCGTTGCGGTTCTGCCCGAGGCCGAGGAGGTCGATATCGACATCCCGGCGACGGATATACGTATCGATACGATGCGCGCCAGCGGGGCAGGCGGCCAGCACGTGAATACGACCGACTCCGCGGTCCGCATCACCCATATTCCCAGCGGGATTGTCGTGACCAGTTCCGAGAAATCCCAGCACCGAAACCGTGAGATCGCCATGCAAGTTCTTCGAGCGAGGCTCTATGATCTGGAGCGCCAAAAGATTGATGACGCACGCTCTGCGGATCGGAAATCTCAGGTCGGGTCCGGCGACAGGTCCGAGCGCATCAGAACCTATAATTTTCCGCAAGGCAGGATGTCGGATCACCGGATCAACCTCACGCTCTACAAGTTGGATCAGGTGATGCAAGGCGACTTGGATGAGGTGATCGACGCGCTCGCTGCCGACGCGCAAGCGCAACTGTCGGCGGAACAAGGTCTCTGAGGATGCCGGTTCCCGTAGAGCCCTTATTGCGGGATGCGGCTCGACGTCTGGAGATCGCAGGTGTGCCAACGCCCGAAATTGACGCCAGCGCGCTTTTGACAGCGGCCGCGAGATCTAGAACAGCCGCGACCGATACCGTCTCTGATGAAGCCGCCCGGCTCTACGAACAAATGATCCAGCGCCGTCAACGGAGGGAGCCGGTGTCCCACATCAAGGGCACCCGCGCGTTCTGGAACCATGATTTCATCGTGACGCGCGATGTGCTCGACCCCCGCCCGGATACTGAGACTTTGGTTGAACTCGCACTGCATCACCCGTTTGAACGTGTTCTGGATCTGGGAACAGGATCTGGATGCATTCTGCTCAGCCTAATGGCTGAAACAGGGGCTTGCGGGGTCGGCGTCGATATCTCCGATGCGGCGCTGGAGGTCGCACGTCACAACGCTGCGGCGATCGGTGTCACGCCCACTCTTCTAAAAAGCGATTGGTTTTCGGGTGTCGATGGAACGTTTGATCTGATCGTCGCCAATCCGCCCTATGTGACAGCAGACGGCTACCTTACGCTGGAGCCGGAGGTTCAGACATGGGAACCACGCATCGCCGTAACGCCGGGCGGTGATGGGCTGGATCCGTATCGTATCATCGCAGATCAACTGGGATCCTATCTGTCGCCCCTGGGGCGGGTTCTGGTGGAGATTGGATATGACCAAGGCGACGCCGTGAGCGGGATCTTTGAAGCGGCTGGACTGCGCAATATCAGCGTTCATCGGGACCTTGGGGGTAAAGATCGCGTCGTTCAGACCAGAAGTCATGCGCAAAGCGCCGCCGATGGGTAGAATAAGCTTGCAAATCCCCTGCGCTGCTGATTTTGTAAGTCGCGTAAGACAGTGACGCGTTAGCGTCCCTTACACTTAAGCCAAAAATAAGGTCTCGATCCTAGTCATTGGGACGCCGCAGAATGAAGCGGAAAGGATCGAAGAGAAGACCTCAAGTCAAAGGCTGGAACCAGTTACACATGAGATCATCGAAGTCACGGTCGCGGGGTAAGAACCGCAGCAATAACAACAACCGTTCCATGGGCAACGTCATGAACCGCGTGTTCGACAGCTCTGGCCCGGAAGGCAAAGTGCGCGGGACACCGCAACAGATCATTGATAAATATCAAGGTCTTCATCGGGATGCGCAATTGTCCGGTGACCGTGTGGCGGCTGAGAACTTCGCCCAGCACGCAGAACACTACACGCGACTTCTCAGCGAAGCGCAGCGCGAGCAGGAGGCCCGGCGCGAAGCGCAGGAGGCCCAGCAACGCGAACGCCAGAAAGAGCGCGACGCGGCGCAAACCGACCAGTCGCCACAGCAAGGCGATGCACCCTCCACCGAGGTCCAGCAGCCCGGTGAGGCGTCTGACGCATCGTCCGAACAGTCTCAACCACGTCGGCCCCAACGCGGCCGCCGCCGTGAGACCCAGCAGGAACCTGCGCAACCCGCGCCGGCGGGTGAAGGTGATCAGCCGGATGTGATCGATCTTGGCGCTGATGCCGATAGTGGCGACAGCGGTTTGGTCGAAACTGTTGAGGCCGCCGCACCAGAAAAGAAGCCCCGCCGCGCCCGCAAACCGAAAGCGAAGCCGCAAGAAGCCGAAGCTTCAACAGATACACCAGAACAGCCTGCCGCCGAATAATCGGCGGCTAGGCCTTGGCAAATGCGCGAGCCAGCGCACAAAATTGCTCAAGTCCGATCTGCTCTGCGCGCTCCGTCGGTGAGATACCGGCGGACACTAATAGTGTTTCGATATCCGGATGCAGGCCTTTAAGTGAAGACCTCAGCATTTTTCGACGCTGATTGAATGCCGCTGCGACCACGCGGGACAGGACAGCGGCGTCAGCTTCGAACCGCGGAGCCGGTAGGCGGGTCAGATGAACGACTGCTGATTTAACCTTGGGGGCAGGAACGAACGCCTCCGGCGGCAGGTCCATGACAATCCGGGCGTCGCAACGCCACTGGGCCAAGATGGCCAGGCGGCCGTAGGATTTCGATCCGGGGGGCGCCACGATCCGCTGCGCAACTTCACGCTGAAACATGAGGGTTAGGCTTTCCCACACCGGAGGCCAGATGTCAGGCGTCAGCCAGCGAACCAGAAGCTCCGTTCCGATGTTGTAAGGCAGGTTCGCCGCGATGCGGATGGGCGGCGTCAGATATGCCAGCGGATTGATCGCTAACGCGTCGTCGTTGATAACGTCAAGTCTGCCTGGATATGCGTCCGCTATCTCGGCCAAGGCGGGCAGACATCTCGCGTCCTTCTCCACCGCCAGCACTTTTCGGGCGCCTTCGGCCAGCAACCCGCGCGTCAAACCGCCGGGGCCTGGACCGATCTCAAGCACATCGCAACCGCTCAGATCGCCGGCCTGTCGCGCGATTTTGGCCGTCAGGTTCAGATCCAGCAGAAAGTTCTGACCAAGCGCCTTCTTTGCACTCAACCCGTGGGTCGCAATGACCTCACGCAGCGGGGGAAGGGCATCTATCTGTGCCACTGGATCACCCTCGCTTGCAGGCCATATCCCAAGCCATTCGCAGTGCCGCGATCAGGCTGGTGGGATCGGCAATGCCGCGACCGGCGATGTCGAACGCTGTGCCATGATCCGGGGATGTCCGAATAAAGGGAAGTCCAAGGGTCACGTTCACGCCGCTCGCAAAATCAATGGTTTTGATCGGGACGAGCGCCTGATCGTGGTACATGCAAATCGCGGCATCGTAGCCCGCCCGTGCGGGGCCGTGAAACATCGTATCCGCAGGCAAGGGCCCACGGATGTCCATGTTTCGCGACAGCTCTTCGATGACGGGTGTGATAGTTTCAATCTCTTCACGCCCCATCACACCACCTTCGCCAGCATGGGGGTTGAGACCAGACACGGCCAGTCGAGGCGCTGGAATACTGAAATCCCGTTGAAGCGCCACGTGGGTGATCTGGATTGTTCGGCGCAGCAAATCTTGTGTGAGCGCCCGCGGAACGTCCGCCAGCGCAATGTGGATCGTGGTCGGAACCACCCTCAGTTCGGGGCATGCCAGCATCATCACCACCTGATCCACGTCGGCCAGCGCCGCGAGATATTCCGTGTGGCCGGGATAACCGAAGTCGGCACCGTCTTTCAGTGCCTTTTTGTGGATCGGTAATGTGCAAAGGGCGGAGGCTTCCCCGTTAAGTGTCAGTTCAACGCCACGCGCGATCACGTCGATCACACCTTGCGCGTTTGTCGGATCTGGCGCGCCGGGTTTTGCTGTGCCGGCAAACGGATGAGGCAAAACCGGCAGCGCATCTGATTGCGCGACCTCCGAGAGGGCATTTATCTGTGCAATCGGGCCGTCCATATGCGCAGGGTCGGCGATCAGCGCGAATGGAACCTCGCCCTTCAACGCTTCAAACGCCTTTTGCGCAAGTTCCGGCCCGACGCCCGCCGGTTCACCACAACTGACGATAACGGGGGCTGTCATCCCTCGACGATGATCGCGTCTGCGCGCAGTTCTTCGAGATAGCTGTCCGCGAAAGAGGTCAAACGACGTTGGAAAATCTGTTCGCGGGTTTGCGCACGCAGATCAATGGCCTCGCCATCCTCGTTTACAGGGACATCCACCGTCCGGGCGCAAAGCTTCAGATAGAGACGAAATGCACCGTTTTGCCGGGTCAGCGCGGCGGAGCTTTCATCAGGATCAAGACGCGCGAGTTCCAGTGCGATGTCCGCAGGCACCTCTGACGCGGGCAAGACATCCCGGGTAAACTGGCCGTCTGCCATCGATTGAGCAGGTTCGTAGAGGTCGTCGCATGTGTCGTAGAGTGCATCGTACCGCCCGGCCTGGGACAGATCGGTGCCACCAGCGGTTGGGATCAGGATACTGACATACTCCAACGCGAGGGTTTCAGATGGTGTGCCGTCCGTTTCCTCAAGGTCGCGGAGTTGGAAAATCGCAATGCCGGGACCAAGATTGACCGGTTCTGTCACTTCACCGGGGGCAAGTGTCAGAACCTGACCTCTGAGGGCAGGGGGCAGGCGTCCGATGGGCAACCAATCCAGTCGGCCCCCACGCGCGCGGGTCGGGGTGGCAGAGTATTCGCGCGCGGCGGCCGAAAATGCCGCTTCGCTTTCGATGGTCTCAGACAGGCGTTGAACAAGTGCGCGCGCCTCGTCCTCTCGCCCTTCGCGGATGGGAACAATGATTTCCGACAGCAGAACACGCACACCGCCACGGCTTTGGGTGGAGAGTGACAGCGCACGATCAAGTTCCGCATCGCTTACAGCGACCCGCGGACCGAACCGCCCGCGGACAAGCTGACGCCATGCGATGCCGGACGACACAAAATCGCGAAACGTTTCTTCCGGGACGCCGCGATTGGCAAGCTCGCTGATGAATTGGTTCGCTGACAGATTTGCGCGGCCCGCAAACTCTTCCATACCGGCGCGGATCTGCTCTGGGGTTGCCGTGATCCCGGCGGCGCGCGTCGCGCTTTCCCGCAGGCGATCTTCGATAAGTTGCTCTCGGGCCAACTCGGTCAGATCGCCCGGTGCGCGCAACAGGGTCAACAACGCGCGCCGCTGATCCACCTCATAGTTTGTGATCGACAGACCATTCACAGATACGGCCGTGGCGAAGGGGCTTTCCTGTCCAGCGGCACCCTGGCCAATGCAGGCAGCAGCAAAGGCAAGGCTCAGCATCAGTGCGAGGCTTGAAAGGCGATTGAAGACGGGGCGAGACGCGTGGCTGTATGTCATGGAGGGCCTGAAGCTCATTTTGTTTGTTATCCGCGGCATTGACGCGTGAAGCTCTTCTTGCTTGCTGAATTCGGTCCGAAGCCCGCGAGTTGAACGGACAGGCTGAAATCAGTCGTTGCCGTTACAATATCCGAAGAGGTGAAGCGGCGCGAGACCGAAAGATTAAGTGCGGTGCATTCGTTTTCAAATCGCAGTCCAAGGCCTGCCCGGGTGGCCTGACCCTGAACGAAATCATGCCGCACGCTGCTCAGGAACGTCCAGTAGGGCGTGATGTTGTATCCGCCGCTCAAGGCAATTTCTGAGGTATCACTTGGACGACCTTCCTGCTCGTCCGCTTCAAGATATGCATAGGTGGAAGACAGGTTGAAGTCTTCGGTATTCCAGCTGAACCGCATTTCATTTCGGGAAAACGTCATGCCGTCGTCAAACACGGCGCGGTTTATAAGGTTCAATTGCGTGCCAATCTTAAGCTGGGCTGCGACCAACCAGTCGCTACCACGCCCGTCCAGACCAGTAGAGGACCGGAACTGTTCCCGTCCTTCATCCCGTAGAATACGACCCACCGTTAGTCCAAGGGACCAACCGTCAGGATCATCACGTGTGTAGGTTACCCCCAAGTTCAAACGCGCCCCTTGCTCCTGCGCATCGGCACCCGGAAAACGGTTGAAGCGAAATAAGTTCGCTTCGTCAAATTCCACCAAAAGGCTGTCATCATTGGCGACATCCCGGTCGCCGTCGTCTGACCATGCAAGCTGAACGATGGGTTCCAGAAGATGGGTGGCGAAGCGGCCTTGTTTCAGCATGGGCCAGCGCACCTCAAGCGCGGTGTAGGGTGTGACCTCTACGGTATCGCCAAAACCGACACGGTTTTCCTGCCGGATCTCATAGACGTCTGTCCGCAGTTCTGTCTGGCCAGCGACGATCATGCCATTGCTGAGTTGCCAGTTGCGCCGCCAGTCCGCGATGGCGGAAACGCGCATCACGTCCCGCGCAAACCCGCTGAATGTCAGGTCTTCGTCGGACCTGCGGTAAGAGCCACTTGCTTCCAATTCGACAGATGCAATGCCGCCGATGCCCATCGGCTTGAAGCGGCGTGTGATGCTGGTGTCGCCCAGAACCGTCGGGATTTCGGAGCTGTCCTCGTCTTCCCGCAAGGACTTGTAGTAAACCAGTTCGGCGGTGATCAGCTCTTTACGCGTGGCGCGCTCGACGCTGACGGCGCTGTCGAGCCGGTCTTTGTCAGAGAAACCGTAGACCAAAAGATAAGCAGGGTCCGATGTCAGCTCTAAATCGAACTTCCCGCGAAATCCGCGTGGTGCGGCGAACGTGCCATCCGCAAAGAGATAGCTGCGCACACCGTCTTCCAAGTCATCGCGGGTCACGGCTCCCCGGGCTTCGACCTCCGCGTACCGGAATTTACGCCGGTACCGGCCATCCAGCGTGTAGGAGCCTTTTGTGGTGACCCAAGGTGCAATCGTCAGGTCTGCGTGATCGCCCAACGTGAAGAAGTAGGGAGTACGGACGCCGACACCGATATCGCCATTTGACCGAATCTGTGGTGTTAGAAATCCATTCGCGCGCCGGATGGATGGATCAGGCAGACGCAGATAGGGCGTGTACAGCACTGGCACACCCAATACCCGCAGGCTGGCATCGTTGAAATAGATCTGCCGCGTCTCACTGTCGTATATAATCCGGCGGGATCTGATTTCCCAAAGAGGCACAGGGTCCTCATCGCAGATGTGGCAACTTGATGCGACGGTCTTGTAGAACTGTGTGAACCGGCCGTCGGTTAGGGCAATTTCATTTGCTGCGACCTGCAGCTGTTCCGAGAACACGAGACGCGCGCTCTTCAAGACACCGGCCTGCAGATCGCCCGACAAGCCCGCCTCATCCGCGACAATGACAGTGCCGTCAGTGTCGACAAGATAGAGCGGTCCCTCAATCGTCAGCTGATCAGTGACCCCGTTATAGCTTATGGCCTGCGCCCGCAAACGCACGCCATCGTTGAGCACTTCGACATTTCCAGCGGCCCGCAAAACCTGCGTTTCGCTCGAAAATGTCACTTCGTCGGCCACAAGGGTGGCTGTCTTCACCTCGACCGTTTGTCTTTGGGCGACCGCCGCGCCTGACCAAAGCACACACGCCAAAATGCAGAGAATTCGCCGCATCAGCCATCCTCCGTATGGAGGAGGAGACCCACAGACATGAAGATCCCCGCGAGAGGCGGTGCCCAGGCTGCGACAATCACGGGGATCTGACCGTTTTCACCTAGAACCTGCGCAAAATTCCGCAAAAAGTAGATCGAGAACCCCATCAAAACCGCAAACAACACCATCAATCCCGTCTTTCCGAACCGGGTATGACGCATTGTGAACACCGCGCCAATCAAAACCATTGCGGCAAAGAGCACCGGATTTGCCAATTCCATTTGTAACCACACGCGGTGCTGCAGGGCCGAGAAGCCGGCTCGGTCAAGCTGACGGATAAACCGCGGCAGTTCCCACACCGGTATCGCGCTTGGAGTGCCAAAACTGTCGCGAATTTGGTCTTGGGTCAGATCAGATGGAATGCGCAGTCTCTCGTGTTGGACTGAGCCGCTTTCAGGATTGATCGGCGCATTGAAGGTCCAGCGCTTTGCCTGTGACAACTGCCACGCCCCGGGGTTCAGAACGGCCTCTTGCGCCTCTATTCGGTACTGTGCGGCGCCTTCATTGTCGAAGCCGTAAAATGTGACATCAAAGAATTTGGTTCCATCCAGATTGGCGCCACCCGCGCGGATCACGATCTGTCCCGCAAAACTGGCCTGGCGTAGCCATAGCCCCTGATCCGAGACGGAACTGACACTGCCCTCGCCGGAATAACGCGTGGCGACAACTTCGAACTGTTTGCCGGTTGCAGCAACGATTGGGTTCAAGACGGCAATTCCGAAAACGCCGAAAAGCGCCGCGGTCAGGATTGGACCGAAGAGCGACCTAAACGCCGACCGACCCGATGCCCGTGTCACGACCATCTCGGACGTGCGCGCAAGGCCCAAAAACAGGGAGATCGTAGCGAGCACGATCAGAAGCGGCAGCATTCGATAGAGTGTGCCGGGAGAATTTAAAAGCGCGAGTTGCGCCGCCTCCAACAGTCCAACGGCGTCACTGTCAAAGCGGCGCAACTGCTCGACCATATCGATCAGCACGACGATGCCAAAAAACACGCTGAACACGATGAGAAAGGACGATGTGAACCGGCGGGCGAAATAGAGATCAAGCTTCATGCCATCTGCGCCTCGGCTTTTCGGTGCCGCACCCGGCCCGAAAACCACATCAACGTTACAGCAACGAGGAACCCGAAAAGTGGCGCCATGTATGCCAGCCAGAACAAACCGATGTCGTCTCGTGCGATATCTTCGGATGTGTTCGCAATGATCTGGGTGAAAATAACCAATACGACAGCTGCAATCACTTGTCGCCAAACACCAAATCGCGAAAAACCACCCACCAGAAGCGTGGAAAACCCGATCAGGGGAACCGCAATGGATAGTAGAGATTTTGCGAACCTATCGTGGGCCTCATAGCGGAAGGTTGCGCGGTCTCCGCGTGTACCTGACAGGTCTGCTTCGGTTGGGTTCAGAAGCACGGCTGTCGGCAATTCCCGCACATCGCGGCGCTTGCTGCCGCCGCCCGACACCAGCCCCGCAATGTCATAGGTGAAATCCGTAAAGGCAACGGTGGAAAGTCGCCCGACCTCGGGTTGGAATGTCTGCGCAAGACCGTCAAACATCACTAGGCGGGGGCCGCCATCGCTGCGCACGATAAGTGCCCGTTTTGCGGTATAGGTCGTGACCGCCTCCGGCACGCGGCTGTCTTCCAGAAACAGCTCTTCGAGTTCGCCCCGTTCCGTGATGTTTTGAATGTAGAGAGCCACGTCATCGCTCGGATGCATGAAGCGGCCTTCTTTCAAAAAGCGTGCAGTGACGTCGCGGCTGACTTCCTCGCTGCGGCCTGCAAGCTCGGTTCGGGCAGCTGGCACGAGGATATGCCCCAAGACGGCGACAAGAACCGCGACAACCAGACCGAAGTAAAGCACCGGCCGGGCGATGCGGAACGCACTGGCGCCAGATGTCTGGAGCACAACCAGCTCGCTTTCTGACGCCAATCGGTTGGTCACGTAAAGCGCCGCGACGAATCCTGAGATCGGTAAAACCACAAGAATTACATAGGGCAACGTGAGCAGCGTGAATTCCAAGAAAACGAAGGCGGATTGCCCATCGCTGATTAGGTCGTCGAACAGGCTGAGAGCCCGGTTGACCCAGTAAACCGACACCAGGATGAGGGAGAAAAATCCGAACAGGACCAAAAGCTGCGACAGCATATATCTGTCGAATCGTGCCACATGTCCCCCTTCGTTCTCTTTTTCGCGCCGAAGCTAGCGCAAGCGGTCCGCTGGGAACAGGGGGTTCTGGTCATCGGCGCAGCCCCGCGCTAGCAAGGGGCAACGCGCATCATGGAAAGGCTCTTGGATGACTACCCCCACCGCACTTCGTTTCATCGAAACCGATATTGAACAGATCAAGGATGCCCCCGGTGTCGTTGCGATTTTTGTGCCAGAAGGTGGCAGTCTCGATGTCACCGGGCGCAGGGTGAACCGCCTTCTGCGGGGGGCCGTTGCCCGCCTGTGCGAGGACGAGGCCTTTGAAAAGCTGGAGGTTGGTCAAAGTGTTTCGTTGGCGTGGCCCGTGAACATGGCCGCCGAGAAGGTGGTGGTGGTCAAACTGGCACGCCGTCCCACGGTAGAACAGGCCCGGAAAGCGGGCGCGACATTGGCCAAGACCAAGGGCGGCAAACCCATGATGGTGCTGTGTGGCAACCTGCGTCGCGCGTCCGATGTGGCCTTGGGGTTGGCGTTGCGCGAATATGATTTCAAGGATCACAAGACCGGAACCAACACAGACCGGGAAGAGGCTGTGTTCATGGTCAATGAGCCTGCCGCGGAAGAGGACGCGGTCGACGCCGTTCGCGCTGTTACCGAAGGGGTCTTCTTCACACGGGATCTGACAAATGAGCCTGCGAACATTCTGACCACGACCGAGTTTGCCAATCGCTTGAAAGAAATGGAAAGCCTCGGGCTGATCGTCGAAGTTCTCGAAGAGAAGGAACTTGAAAAACTTGGGATGCGCACCCTGCTGAGTGTGGGCCAAGGGTCAGACAGCCCAACCAAGGTTGTCGTCATGCGGTGGGAAGGTGGCAAAAAAGATGCCCAGCCCTTCGCGCTTGTCGGCAAAGGCGTTGTGTTCGACACCGGTGGTATTAGCCTGAAGCCCGCTGCTGGCATGGAGGATATGACCATGGATATGGGCGGGGCTGGCGTGGTCTCTGGCGTCATGAAAACCCTCGCCATGCGCAAATCGAAGGCCAATGTCGTCGGGCTTGTTGGCTTGGTGGAGAACATGCCGTCGGGCAATGCGACCCGGCCCGGCGATGTCGTTACCTCAATGAAGGGCGATACGGTCGAGATCATCAACACGGATGCGGAAGGTCGGCTCGTTCTGGCTGACGTCCTCTGGTACACGCAGGAGCGGTTTGATCCGATTGGCTGCATAAACCTCGCGACACTCACGGGCGCTATTATCATTGGTTTGGGTCACGAGAACGCGGGTGTTTTCTCGAACAATGACGCGCTTGCGAATTCTTTCCTGAAAGCTGCTGATGCCGAGGAAGAGGGCGCTTGGCGGATGCCCATGGGCAAGGCTTACGATGATCAGCTCAAGTCCCGCATCGCGGATATGAAGAATGTCGGGGGCAGGCCTGCGGGGTCGATCACCGCGGCGCAATTCCTGCAGCGCTTTATCAAGCCTGAGACGCCTTGGTGCCACCTTGATATTGCCGGTGTTGCTTCAGTGAAGTCAGAAACCGCCTTTGCCCCCAAGGGTGCGACCGGGTGGGGCGTTCGGGCGCTCAACCGGTTGATTGCGGATAATTTCGAAACGGATGAGTGAGGTCTTCTTTTATCACCTGACGCGTCAGCCCCTTGATGCCATTCTGCCCACGCTCTTGAACAAAGCGCGCGGGGCGGGATGGCGTGTCGCCGTGCGGGGCGTGTCCGCAGATCGGATGGCTTGGCTGGACGAAAAGCTCTGGGCGGTCGAGGGGTTTCTTCCCCACGCCCAGGCGGGCGGACCTTTTGATGGGGAGCAACCGATCCTTCTGACGACAGAGGCCTCCGCCGCCAATTCCCCGGAATGCATAGTATCTGTGGACGGTGCCGACCTGGCGCCCGAAGATATTAGAGCCGTGACGCGGGCTATGATCCTTTTTGACGGCAACGATCCCGATGCGGTCGCGCATGCCCGGACCCAGTGGAAAGCGGTGACCGAGGCCAAGATCGCGGCGAAATACTGGTCTCAGGACAGTGGGGACTGGCAGATGAAGTCGGAATACAAGCCAGACTAATTATCGCTCGAGGACCAGACGGTCACCTGCAATTTCGATCCGCCCAAACCGTCGCAGATATGTCATGCCCAAGAGGGAGGTATCCATCGCCCCCTCATTGACCGACACCCGCACACGTCCGTCTTCGAACGGTCCGAGGCGCACATCGTCCAGAGTTGCGCTGGCCGTTCTGACCGATCCGTTCGCCGTTTGCGCCTGACCCGAGAAAATCAATGAGTCTGGGTCAATGCCGACACGGCGCGCGTCTTGAAGGCTGAGAACCACTTCCGTCGCGCCTGTATCCACGACGAACTCGATTGGCACCTCGCCCACATCCAGTGTGAGGTAGAAATGCCCATCGGGCGCGCGGGGCACCTCTATGCTGCCGGTCTCTACCGAAACCATTTGTCGGCCCAGGACCTTGTCGCGATTGTCTTGCCAAAGGGCGACACCGGCAATTGCGCCCACAAAGATCAGACCCCAGAGTGCGGCATTGCGGGCAAGCTCGCCCATCTTGTTACGGTTGGATACCAGATAGTATCCAACGATCACGCTGCCCAGCAACGCGAGGTAGAGGAAGGAGGCGATATCGTCGCCGCTCATACGCCCAAAACTCCTGCATCTCTCAGTCCGTCGAGTACAAATTGAACCGACAGCGCGGCCAATAACATACCCAGCAGTCGGGTGACCACCTTGATCCCGACATCGCCCATGAGACGTTCCATCACCCCGGCCATAAGAAATAGTAAAAACACAACCATTATGACGGCCAGCATCACCGCGTGTAGCCCGGCGATCTCAAGAGCACCCAATTCCGGCGTCCCCGTCAGCAATATCATCGTGGCCATCGCACCGGGTCCCGCGATCAGGGGCGTCGCCAGTGGAAAAACCGACGGATCGTCTTCATTTGCATCCGCCTGATCCTCACGCCTCTGCGTGCGCCGTTCAAACAACATATCCAGGGCGGTTGCGAACAACAGTATACCACCGGATATGCGGAATGCCGCCATCGAAATTCCTATGAATTCCAACACGGCTTCGCCTGCAAGGCCGAACAGTGTCAGAATGCCGAAGGCGATGACGCAGGATCTAAGCGCGATGCCCAACCGGCGGCGGGTGTCCATGCCTTGGGTCAGCGCCACAAACATCGGTGCCATGCCGATGGGATCGATCACAACAAAAAGCGTCACAAAGGCCGTGATATAAAACGCGGGATCCATGGTTATCCTCTGGGAGCCCGCATCTTGATCAGCCTTCAGCCCGTTCCAGACGGTCTTGCGCTTTAAGCCAAAGGGCCTCTGCCCGGTCGATACCTTCCATCACCTCTGCGTATTTCTTTTGATAGGTCTCGCGCTTGGCTGCGTTCTCTTCTTCGTAGATCTTCGGATCGGCAAGACGCTTGGCAAGCGTATCCTGCATCTCGGCAAGCTTTTCAACGCGTTGCTCGCATTTTCGAACCTCTGACCGAAGCTCAAGGATATCTTCGCGCGACGCGCGCTTAGGCTTCGGTTTTTCCTTGGTGGGCTTGTCGCTCGTGGACAGTAAGAGCTTGCGATAGCTTTCGAGATCGCCCTCATACGGCGCAACGCGCCCGTCTTTCACCAGCCAAAGCCTGTCGGCCACCAGACTGAGCAAATGCATGTCGTGGCTCACTAGGATCACCGCGCCGGAATAGGCTGTCAACGCCTCGACCAGCGCTTCGCGACTTTCGATATCCAAGTGGTTCGTCGGCTCATCGAGAATAAGAAGATGCGGCGCGGGCAGGGTGGCCAGAAGCAGAGAAAGTCGCGCTTTTTGTCCGCCTGACAGTCGACCGACCTTTGTATCCGCTTGGTCCGCGCCCAGCCCGAAGGACGCCAGCCGTGCCCTCAGCTTGGCCTGTCCCTCGTTCGCCCGCTCCTTGATCAGGTGTTCGAGGGGTGTCTGGTCGACATTCAGCTCTTCCACTTGGTGCTGCGCGAAGAACCCAATCCTCAGCTTTGAGGATGACGTCATCCGCCCGCCCATCGGCGCCAACCGATCAGACAGCAGCTTGGACAGGGTCGACTTACCCTCGCCATTGCGGCCCAAAAGCGCGATGCGGTCATCTTGATCAATGCGCAGGTTCAACTTTTCCAGAACCGGCGTACCATCATAGCCCACTGCGACGCTTTCAGTGTTGATGATCGGGGGTGAGAGTTCTTCCGGTTCGGGGAAAGTGAAAACCACACGCGCCGCGTCTTCGGGTGGCGTGATCGTCTCCATCTTTTCAAGCATCTTCACCCGGGATTGCGCTTGCTTGGCTTTCGACGCTTTGGCCTTGAACCGATCCACGAAGCTCTGCAAGTGGGCACGCCGCGTTTCCTGTTTCTTGGCCTGCGCGGCCTGGACGGCGCGTTTGGCCGCGCGTTGGCGGGCAAACTGATCGTAGGGCCCGGAATAATAGGTGAGTGTCTTGTTTTCGAGATGCAGGATCGCATTCACAGCGCGGTTGAGAAGTCCGCGGTCGTGAGAAATCACGATGACTGTGTGGGGATAGCGGCCCAGATAGCTTTCCAGCCACAACGCACCTTCGAGGTCGAGATAGTTTGTCGGCTCGTCAAGCAGCAGCACATCCGGCGCGGAAAACAGCACGGCCGCCAAGGCCACACGCATGCGCCATCCACCCGAAAAGGCCGAGCAGGGCTGTTTCTGCTCAGCGTCGGTAAAGCCAAGACCGGACAAAATGGACGCGGCACGGGCCTCTGCCGACCATGCATCAATGTCGGTCAAGCGCGTCTGGATCTCTGCGATGCGGGTGGGGTCGGTGGCGGTGTCAGCTTCCGACAAAAGATCCGCCCGCTCTGTATCGGCTGCCAGAACAGTATCGCGCAAAGACACTTCGTTAGACGGCACTTCCTGAGCCACGCCGCCAATTCGTGCGCGCTCCGGCAAGTTGATCGTACCGCCTTCAAGAACCAGCTCACCCCGGATCAGACGGAACAGCGTCGTTTTTCCGGTGCCATTGCGCCCAACCAGACCGACCTTGTGCCCGGCCGGTATCGTCGCGGATGCACCTTCCAAGAGCGTGCGTCCGTCCACCGAGTATCTGAGATCTGTAAGGCGTAGCATAAGCGGCGGTGTCGCTTACCGCAGAAGGGGTGTCAATCGGCGATCACATGCGGCCAGGATTATCCCGCGTCGCGTCGGGCTGCCTGCGGGTGTGGTGGGTGTCATTGCGCAACTGGCAGAACCGCAAGCCAGCGTCAGGGGCGACAAGATTGCCGAGGTCGAAGGCGGCTACAATCTCTCATCTATCGTCGCTTTCCAACGCGGAATTGCCATGTTAGAGGCTGCGCGAAATCATCTTGAGGAAAGTTCCCGTCATGGCCATTCAACGCACATTCTCGATCATCAAACCCGACGCAACCAAGCGGAACCTGACGGGCAAGATTGTCGCCAAGTTCGAAGAGGCGGGCCTGCGCGTTATCGCCTCCAAGCGCATCCATCTGACCAAAGCACAGGCCGGTGTGTTCTATGCCGTTCACAAAGAACGGCCATTCTACGACGAACTGTGTGAATTCATGTCATCCGAGCCGATCGTTGTTCAGGTTCTCGAAGGCGAAGATGCCATCGCAAAGAACCGTGAAGTGATGGGTGCGACAAACCCCGCTGAGGCAGCTGACGGAACCATCCGCAAGGAATTTGCGCTGTCCATCGGCGAAAACTCGGTCCACGGATCGGATGCACCGGAAACAGCCGCCGAAGAAATTGCTTACTTCTTCGCAGGTCTCGAACTGGTCGGCTAAGGCAGATCAGGAAGTCTTGTGGGGTCGTTCTGTTCTGACAGAGCGGCCCTTTTTTCTGTCGCATCGATCTTTGCGAGATGAGCTTTCAGCAGCGCCACATTGCGCAGGTTTGCCTTCCATCCGAAGTCGAAGATGTCGCCGATCAGGGGGATCGTACCGATCGCCCAGTCAATGCCAACGTTTCCGGCCATGCGAACAAGCAAGCTGCGCGGCGCGCCGTGTTGGTGCGCTTTGCCGATGATGTAGCCCGCAGGGAGCAGGGCTGCCGTATCGCCGATACCCGGCACGATGCCCAATATAGTATCAAGCCCAAGTCTGAGGTTGGTGCCCGGAATGCGAACCAGCGCATCCATGCGCATCGCCAGCTTTTCCAGCGCTTCAATATCAGCCTGTCTATCCATGCGATCCAACGCGAGATCTCGTTCGATGGTTCCTGAGCAATGATCTGGCTGCATTCCTCTCACGTGGTGTGTGAACGGGCGTATTGCAAATCCCTAGCGTTTGAAACTGGCCCTGTATTCCGTCGGTGACAGCCCCATGTGATCCCGAAATGCCGCGTTGAAGCCGGACAGGGACCCGTAGCCCACCTGGTGCGCGATTTCTGTCACGGATGCTTCGGTCATGGCCAACATCTCCACGGCGCGAACAATTCTGATCCGGCGCAAAACCTCGCGCCATGTCATGCCCATCTCCGAGGAGAACCGCCGCGCCAGCGCTCTGGGCGACTGGTTGGAGGCCTTTGCAATCGCGGTGAATGTCGGTGCGCCATGGGCTTGATCCTCCGTCAATTGAACCGCACGCAGAAGCGCCGGTGACGACGGAGACGGCAACACACATTTGCTGGGGGATTGTGCCAGTTTCAGGACGACCTCTGCCAACGTTGTAAACAGCGTCATGGCGTAGACTGGCAGTGGCCCACCGTCCGGGCCGAAATCACGACATTCGCGGATCAACTCATGTGCCAATGGCGATAGGTCAAAAACGCAAAGCACTTGGGGCGGGGGTGACATAAAACTTGGCGCAAAAAGAACCGAGGCCGACGTGAGTTGCGACAGGATCGTGATGGTGACCTCTTCGTTCGCCTGGATCAACGCGGCCCGCGCGGGTGGCAAGGTCCATCGTTGGCCCTGAGCCTCAAGACGCAACGTGCCTTCAAGCGCGTAGAGGAGGTAGTGCCGTTCCATCTGAAACGCCGATGGACCGGACGGGGCGAACGTCTTGTGAAAGCAGTAGGCGGGTGGCTCCATCGGGTTAGGTTACGCCTTCGATCAGCGTAGCGTCAAAGCGCTTGCTCACGGGGGGCCCGATCATAAGCGGGCGCAATGCATTGCCAAGTGCTGCAAAGGCAGGTGAGGCGATGTAGGCCGAAAAGCTTTCCCGTGTATCCCACTCGTGGATGATCCCAACGCAAGTATGGTCCGTCGGATGCAGGAAGGGGATGAACGTCTGGCATCCTGCCATAGCACAAACGCCCTCGGCTTCAGCGATGAGCGCTTCGAGGGCGGGGCTTCGGTTTTCGGGCGCGAGCTTGAACGTGATATGAGCGATCAGCATGGGTTTCCTCAGGGTTTGGTAAAAATGTAGCCGAGACTTGTGCGACTTGGCGGACCGCATTTGAAGTCATGGGTCATTTGATGGGTGAGCCCGGCATCCAGTGCCATGTGAACAATCTGTTCTGGCGCAAACCAGCGGTGGCGAAACCGGATCCAGATCAGCCAGTTGCACCAGTGGGGCTTAGAGATCACGAGGAAGAGTTTTCCACTTGGGCGCAGACCTCGCGCAAGTATCGAAAGTGCTGTCCACGGATCTGCGAAATGCTCGAAGACATGTGCCGCAAGAATGGCGCAAAACCCATTATCCGGATCGAAACCTTCTAGGCTGCTGTTGACCAAGCGCGGGCAAAGGCCGCTTCGCGCAAATTGATTTCTTGCATGCTCAAGCATGGCCGCAGAAGGATCGAGCAGCGTGAAATCAGTGCTTCCATTCTGGGCAATCCACGACCGTGCAAAGATCCCATCGCCGGTGCCGACATCCAGAACTGGTCCGTCCGGGATAGTATGTCCGGACAGAAAATCTTCGTAAGCTGTCCCGTACCCAAGGCGAGCGACCTGCTTGCCCCATCTCGGCGCGGCGCGGTCGTATGTTCCGGCGATATCCATGGGCTTTTCTTAAGAGCGACGATCACTGTCGCACTACAGTCGGACAGCCGATATCTGCCGCGAAACGGCCCATTCTTCATAGAGCGCCTCAAAACCGCGCATTCAGGCTGAAATAGCGAACGCTGCAGACCTCTCGCGCGTAATCCGCCAGTTTTCATTGACTCCTACCAAAATTCGAGCGCACCAATACATAATTGGTTCATTTTGAGGGCAGAGTGCCAGATCAATCTCCCCTTCTGTCACTGAGCAAGCTCAGCCTGCGCTTCAAGGGGCAGCCAGTTTGCGCGGTGGAAGATGTCAGCCTGTCCGTCGCCGCCGGCGAAATCCTATGCGTTGTTGGCGAGTCGGGGTGCGGCAAGAGCGTCACAGCCATGGCGCTGATGGGGCTTCTGCCGCCGGGCGCCGCGGAGATTCATGGTGGCGTCATGACATTTGACGGCCAAGCATTTGATCTCACGAAGGATCGTGTCCCATCTGACCTTCGTGGTGGACGGATCGCGATGATTTTTCAGGAGCCGATGACATCACTCAATCCCGTCTTTCGCGTGGGAGAGCAAATAGCGGAATCCGTCCAGCGACACAGCGGATGCTCGCGGGGTGATGCGCGTCTTCGGTCGTTGGAAATGTTACGCTGCGTTGGGTTGCCATCGCCTGAACGACTGCTTGATCAGTACCCGCACCAATTTTCAGGTGGTCAGCGCCAGCGCGTGATGATCGCCATGGCGCTTGCCAATGACCCCCGTCTTCTGATCGCAGACGAACCAACCACAGCGCTGGATGTCACCATTCAGGCGCAGATTCTGAACCTGATCCGCGATCTTCAACGAGACACCGGGATGGGCACCATCATGATCACTCATGATCTGGGTGTGGTCGCTGATGTCGCTGATACTGTGGCCGTGATGTATGGCGGTCATATCGTGGAAAGCGGCCCTATGACCGAGATCTTCGAAAACCCGCAGCACCCTTATACGATTGGGTTGATGGCCTCTGTGCCGCGCCTGTCCGGACCACGCCAACGCTTGACCACCATCAACGGTACTGTTCCGTCTATCCGGCAGATGCCAAGCGGTTGTCGTTTTCGCACGCGGTGCGCCTTTGCCGCCGAGACATGCAGCACGCGACCGGCGCAGGCGGAGGTGGGCCCGGACCACAGCGTAGCGTGTCATTTTGCGCCGCTCGAGCAGATGCTTAAGGTCGCTGGATGACTGCGATCTTGGAAGCGCGCGACGTGAAGAAGCACTTCCGGATAGGTGGGGGACTGTTCGGTAAGGCCGCTTTGGTGCGTGCCGTCGATGGCGTTTCGCTCTCGATCACATCTGGCGAGACCTTCGCAATCGTCGGCGAGTCAGGCTGCGGAAAATCGACACTTGCCCGGGTCTTGATGCGCCTGCTTGATCCAACGGAGGGCGAGGTTGTCTTCGACGGGACTGCCGTGACCCATGCCAGTGGCAGGACGCTGGCCGACTTGCGTCGGAACATGCAGTTCATTTTTCAGGATCCGTTCTCGTCGCTGAACCCGCGGATGACCGTTGGAAAGCTGATCGGCGAGCCGTTGGAAATACATGCGCCCCAGCTTTCGGCCAAAGATCGGCACGCCAAAGTCGCGGACCTTTTGGCGCAGGTTGGATTGAGACGGGAACATGCGGGCAGATATCCGCATGAGTTCTCTGGCGGTCAGCGTCAGCGGATCGGCATCGCGCGCGCGCTCGCTTCTGGTCCGCGGCTGATTATTGGTGATGAGCCGGTTTCTGCCTTGGACGTCTCGGTACAGGCGCAGGTGATCAATCTTCTCAGTGATCTGGGCAGGGACCTTGGTCTGACTCTGATCTTGATCGCTCACGATCTGGCCGTGATCCGCCATATGTCTGATCGCGTAGCGGTGATGTATCTGGGGAAAATCGTCGAGCAGGGGACAACGGATGCCCTGTTTGAGGCTCCGCGCCATCCCTACACCCGTGCGCTTCTCGATGCGATCCCGGATCCCGATGATCGGAACAGGGCGGGCCGTCCGCAGATTGATGGGGAGATGCCCAGTCCCGCCGCGCCACCCCCAGGCTGTGCATTCCATACGCGATGTGCGCACGCGACAGACCGCTGCAGAAAGGTCGTACCAGTGCCGGACGAGACCTCAGATGGTCATATGACGGCGTGTCATCACTGGCGGGACATCGTCGATGCACCGCGCCAGCCTTTCCCGCTCAACCGGAGCGCGGCCACGAAAGCGCGGCTTGATCTTTACAGAAAAGCGACCGAGGGGGCGAAGATCACCCAGATCGCTCAGCCCAAACCTGACAGAGAGGAAATGAGATGAAATATCTAGCCCTGACCACGGCAGCCATCGCGATGATCGCGACGGGCGCAACGGGTCAAGACCTGCGAATTGCATTGCAGTCTGACGCCGACATCCTGGACCCCGATCAGTCACGTACGTTTGTGGGACGGATTGTCTATGCCTCCCTCTGTGACAAGCTCGTGGACATCACGCCGGACCTTGAAATCATCCCGCAGTTGGCGACCGAATGGACAGTGGCGGAGGACGGTCTGTCCATTGAGATGACGGTGCGGGAGGGCGTGGTGTTCCATGACGGTACCGCCTTCAACGCACAAGCGGTGGCGGATAACATCGAGCGATCCCAGACACTTGAGGAAAGCCGTCGGAAGTCAGAGCTGTCTTCTATCGCATCCGTGGACGTCACGGGGGACTACACCCTGACGCTCAATCTGACAGGGCCCGATGCCACCGTGATGGCGCAATTGGCAGACCGGGCGGGCATGATGGTGTCACCTGCTGCGGCAGCCGAGGCGGGGGCAGATTTTGGACTAGCCCCGGTCTGTTCTGGCCCCTTCACCTTCGGCGAACGCGTGGCGCAAGACCGTATCGTTCTCAACAAGTTCCAGGACTATTGGAACGTCGACGCAATCAATTTTGATAGCGTCACCTTCCTGCCTATTCCGGACACCACAGTTCGGTTGGCCAACCTGCAATCAGGCGATATTCATATCCTTGAACGGCTCGCCCCCACGGATCTGGGACAAGCTGAAGCGGATCCGGATATCAATGTCGTCTCGGCTGTGTCCCTTGGCTATCAGGGTATCACGTTCAATGTCGGCAATGGCGACAAGGCGGACAATCCATTTGGGACCGACAAGCGTCTGCGTCAGGCGTTCAGCTATGCGATGGATCGGGACGCCATAAATCAGGTGGTGTTCGAGGGGGCATATGCGTCCGGCAATCAATCCTTCCCGCCCACATCCCCTTGGTACAACAGCGAATTCCCGATCGAAGCGCGCGACGTCGAGAAAGCAAAGGGCCTCTTGGACGAAGCTGGGTATCCCAACGGCGTTGATCTGACGGTACAGGTGCCCAACACCACCATTCCGCTTCAATTGATGCAGGTTGTCCAAGCTATGGCCGCCGAAGCTGGCATCCGGGTCGAGATCGTCTCGAAGGAGTTCGCGACCCTTCTGGCGGATCAATCTGCAGGTGATTATCAAGCCAGCCAGATTGGCTGGTCGGGTCGGGTTGATCCGGACGGCAACATTCATCAGTTCGTGACCACGGATGGCGGCATCAACGACAGCGGTTTCTCGAATCCTGCCGTCGATGAGGCGCTGAATGCGGCCCGGTCACAGGCCGACACAGCAGCCCGGAAGGCCCAGTACGATGCGGCGCGCGCCATTCTGATCGACGAAGCGCCGCTGGTGTACCTCTATCACCAAAGCTGGATTACGGCGCTTGATGCAGGGATCGAAGGGTTCACACCATATCCTGACGGGATGATCCGCCTCGAAGGTGTAACCCTCTCTGAATGACTGGACCGTCTGGCTGCAGATAACGCAGCCGGACATCCGACAAGGGGCATTTCATGCTGTCGTTCTTTCTCCGCCGTTTGGCTATCGCGATACCGACGATCCTCTTGATCTCGGTCTTCGTGTTTGCGTTGCAAAAGCTTTTGCCGGGCGATCCCTTATTGGTGTTGGCAGGGGAGGAGCGCGACCCGGAGGTCCTCGAATTTCTGCGCGAGAAATACCGGCTGAATGACCCGATCCCGATCCAGTATCTCGCGTGGGTCGGGAATGCACTACAGGGGGATCTGGGAACATCTTTCCGCACCAACCAGCCGGTGACTGAACTGATCGCAGAAAAACTTCCCGTCACGATCCAACTGGCTGTGATGTCGCTGATCTTTGCAGTCCTGATCGGCATCCCGGCGGGCATCCTGTCTGCCTACCGCAAAGGGACGCTCACTGATTACGTGGCCAATGTCGTGGCGCTTTCGGGGCTGTCGATCCCGAACTTCTGGCTGGGGATCATGCTAATCCTGCTGGTGTCGGTGAAGTGGCAGCTGCTTCCCGCTTCGGGCTATGTCCCGCCGGGGGAGGATCTCTGGCAGTCTATCCGCACCATGATCATGCCCGCGTTCGTCTTGGGAACCGCGCTTGCGGCAACGCTGATGCGGCACACCCGGTCCGCGATGCTGGGTGTGCTGACCTCGGACTATATCCGCACCGCCCGCGCCAAGGGCTTGTCCGAACGAAGGGTCGTTTTCAAGCATGCCTTCCGCAACGCGTTGACCCCGATTGTAACCCTCACCGCGCTTCTGTTTGGGGAGTTGATCGCGGGCGCGGTTCTGACGGAGCAAATATTTACGATCCCCGGCTTCGGCAAACTGGTGGTCGATGCGGTATTCAACCGCGACTATGCGGTGGTTCAGGGTATCGTTCTGGTTACGGCCGTGGGCTTCATCTTAATGAACCTGCTCGCGGACATGGCTTATTTCCTGCTCAATCCGCGGCTGAGAGGGGCGTAATGGCGCTGGTTGATCAAGACACCGCCGATCTTCCAGCGCCGGAGAACCGGGTCTGGAAGAAGTTTCGCGGCCACAGTTCGGCGATGCTGGGCGGTGTTTTGGTGACCTTCTTTCTTGCCGTCGCACTGCTTGCGCCGATCCTGCCGATCCCTGATCCGGCTGCAACCGATTGGGGCGCTGTCCGGCAGGCACCGTCGGCGGCGCATTGGATGGGAACCGACGAGATCGGTCGCGATGTTCTGTCCCGCATGATCTGGGGCGCGCAGGCCTCGCTGTTGGCGGGTGTTATTTCGGTTGGGATCGCCGTGATCATCGGCGTGCCGCTTGGTATCATAGCAGGCTATTTCGGCGGGTGGATCGACGCTGTTATTTCCCGCTGCACCGAGGCGCTTTTGGCGGCGCCCTTTCTGATCCTCGCGATTGCACTCGCGGCCTTTCTGGGACCAAGCCTGACAAATGCGATGATCGCAATCGGGATCTCGGCCACACCGCTGTTTATCCGTCTGACACGGGGCCAGGTCATCAATGTGAAAGTCGAAGACTACGTCGAGTCCGCCCGGGCCATCGGGTTGCCGACCCGCTTGATCCTGTCGCGCTACATCTTTCCAAACGTTCTGCCGCCGATCCTTGTGCAGGCCACGCTGACGATCGCGACGGCTATCATTGCAGAGGCGTCCTTGTCGTTTCTGGGCCTCGGCCAACAACCGCCCGCGCCCAGTTGGGGCTCCATGCTGAACACGGCCAAGAACTTCCTCAACCAAGCGCCTTGGATGGCGCTGTACCCCGGTATCGCGATTTTCCTTGTGGTGCTGGGGTTCAACCTTCTAGGCGATGGTCTGCGCGACGCGCTCGACCCCCGCGAACACTGAGAGGCACCTTATGGCATTCACAACCCGACCGGAAATACGCGGCACGTTTGGCGTTGTCACATCGACGCACTGGATCGCGTCGGCCGTGGGCATGTCGATCCTTGAGCGCGGTGGGAATGCGTTTGATGCAGCCGTTGCGACCGGCCTCACCTTGCAGGTTGTGGAACCCCACCTCAACGGCCCGGCCGGCGATATGCCCGCGATTTTCCAGAAGGCCGGGGAAGCGGTGCAGGTCCTTTGCGCCCAAGCCCCGGCACCTGCCGGGGCTACTTTGGAACACTACCGTGCGCAAGGTCTGACCCTGATACCGGGATCCGGCCATTTGGCGACTGTCATTCCCGGCGCGTTCGACGGCTGGATGCTGATGCTGCGTGACCACGGCACCATGGACCTGCGGGACGTGCTTGATCCAGCGATTTCCTATGCGCGGGAAGGCCATCCGATCCTGCCACGTGTGGCCAACACCATCGCTGGACTTGCTGAATATTTCGCTGAGCACTGGCCCAGCAGCGCGGCCGTCTGGATGCCTGATGGTGTCGCGCCCGATGCCCATACATTGTTCAAGAACCCGGATCTTGCCCACACGTATACGCGCTTGGTCGAGGCGGGTGAGGCCGCGGGGGCAGACCGCATCCAGCAGATCGACACTGCTCGCAAGGAGTGGGCGTCGGGCTTCGTGGCGGAGGCGATCGATGCCTATGTGGACGACGCAGAGGTGATGGATGTCTCCGGCACGAAGCACAAGGGGGTCTTGACCAAGGCCGATATGGCGAACTGGTCTGCGGCCTATGAACCTTCCTTGTCCTACACCTACGAAGGGTGGACGGTTCACAAAACGCAGGCCTGGTCTCAAGGGCCGGTTCTTTTGCAGGCCTTGGCGATCCTAAAGCACCATGACATCGCAGGGATGGATCCGTTGGGGGCGGATTTTGTCCATACGGTGATCGAGGCCATCAAGCTGGCCTATGCGGACCGGGAGGCTTACTACGGCGACCCGCGTCACAACGACATTCCCATCGAGCAACTTTTGTCAGACAGCTATAACGCCGAGCGGGCCGCGCTGATTGGTTCAGAGGCCAGCACAGAACACCGCCCCGGTCGCATCGCCGGATTTGAGCATCTGGCCGATGCCTACATAGACCGCGCGACCCGTGATTTTGGCGCCGTCGATGCCGCACCGCAAGAACCCACGATGGCCCATTTGACGGAGAAGCGCGGCGACACGGTTCACCTCGATATCATTGACCGTTGGGGAAACATGGTCGCGGCCACGCCGTCGGGCGGGTGGCTGCAATCAAACCCGGTTGTGCCGGGGCTGGGATTTCCATTGAATTCACGCGCGCAGATGTTCTGGCTGGAAGAGGGACTTCCAAATTCACTTGCCCCGGGACGCCGACCCCGGACGACGTTGACCCCGTCGCTCGCGGTGCACGAAGATGGTCGGCGGATGGTGTTCGGCACACCGGGTGGTGACCAACAGGATCAGTGGCAATTGATCTGGTTCCTGCGTTTCGTCCATTGGAACATGGAGCTTCAGGCGTGTATCGACGCTCCGCTGTTTCACTCTATGCATTTTCAGGGCTCCTTTTACCCGAGGGCAACCAAGCCCGGTGAAATGATGGCGGAGCCAGGGTTTGGCGATGCGGTTATCGATGATTTGCGCGCGCGTGGTCACGTTGTGCAGGTTGCAGAACCGTGGTCCGTAGGTCGTCTGACCGCCGCGCTTCGGGATCCGGACGGTGTCCTGCGCGCCGCCGCGACACCGCGTCTTATGCAAGCCTATGCGGTTGGCCGATGACCTGGAGCCTGATCGCACGTGATGGCGATGAGATCGGCCTTACCGTCGCCTCGAAGTTCTTCGCTTGCGGCGCGGTCGTGCCCTATGTCGGTCCACGCACCGCCGTCGCAAGTCAGGCGTTCTGTAATCCTGTCTGGGGCACAGAGGGGCAGACGCGGCTTGAGACGGAGGATGCTCATGACGTGCTGGCTGATTTCGTCGCGCGCGATAAGGGGCAGACGATCCGTCAGGCGCACATAATGGACGCAAGCGGCGTATTCGCGGCCCACACCGGCGCGGATTGCGTCGATTGGGCGGGCCATCTTATCGGCAAGGATCACTCCGTTGCCGGGAACATGCTGGCAGGTCCGGAGGTGGTCGAGGTGACATCCGAGGTGTTTCTGTCCACGACCGGTCCGCTCGCGACACGGATGATCACAGCAATGCAGGCGGGTGAGGCCGCGGGCGGTGACAAACGGGGTCGGCAGGCCGCGGGCCTTACAATTCACCGTGGCGAGCAGCATCCATGGCTGTCGCTGCGTGCTGACGACCATGCCGATCCCTTGGGCGAACTCGACAGACTTTGGCAGGTGGCGCAGGAGCGATACGTCCACTTTGCGCTCGGCATGCCAACTGAGGCGAACTTTTCTGGCAGCCCGACGCGGGATCATATTGATGCCGCTATTGCCGAAGCGGAAGCGCGTCGGGTATCGCAAGGGCGAAGCAGTTCGTCACACGCGGTCGACCATGACACAGCCACTTAAACTCCGCCTCATGGCGCTGATCGAGGCGGAATTGCCCGCTGACGGTCGGTTGCCCACGGAACGCGCGCTGGCGGAACGGTTCAACACCTCACGCAGGTTGGTGCGGCAGGCGCTTGACCAGCTGGAGGTCGAGGGGTTGGTGTGGCGCAAGCAGGGCTCCGGCACGTATGCAGGCCAGCCACAGGATCCGACCGGTGATCTGGCCGCGCGGATCGCGGGTGAAACGGACCCCATTCAGGTGATGGAGGCCCGCTTGTGCATCGAACCTGAACTGGCGGCCCTCTGCGCCGTTCGAATGACCGACGATGAGATTACGCGCCTGCGCACGCTTGCAACACGACAGGTCGCGGCAGATGCGCAGACGATAGAGCTGTGGGACGGCGCCTTACACCGGCTGATTGCGCAATGTGCTCGCAACCGCCCGCTTCTGACGGCCTTCGCATTGCTGGATCGCATCCGATCCAATCCGGATTGGGTGGCGGTGCGCGCCCGTGCGCGGAGCAGATCGTCTATGGCGGTGCCGCACAGTGAACATGAGGTTCTTATCAACGCCATTGCGGCGCGGAACCCTCATGCGGCGCGCCAAGCGATGCACGACCATCTATCGGCCCGTTTCATGGCGCTTCAGGCGGAATTTGACGGGACCACGCGCGAAGCCGGCGAGTGAGAGGTGCGCAAGACTGTGTGGACCTGGGCACTGGTTTCACGATGCAGCGTGATGATGGTTTTTGATATCCGCAGTTGCGATAAATCTCTTGAATCGCATCGAACTAACACTTGAAGGCTCTTATCGGACTTCAGTAAATTCAGTCTATGCGCGCTTGATCACGCCGATCGCGTCAAGTTCGGCCTCAAATGCGCTGAGGTCGCTGTCAAAGGATGTGGCCTTTATTGCGTCGAAACGCTTACGGAGTTTTGCTTTCTCGGCACCTTTGCAGTCGTTCCATGGGCGGCCCTGCAATGCCATCACCAGTACATAGTAGCCGATGAAATGAGGCTTACTGCCGGTTTCCAGTAGCCTGGCATAGGCCTTGTCTGCGCCAAGTTCGCGAAGCGCCTCGGCGGATGTAATGCCCGCGCGCGTCAGTGCTGCCTCGTAGGCAGGACCAAGATTTTTGATCGATGACACCGGTTCGGACATGGGCGTCATGATACAGCAGACATTCGACCTTTGACCAGCCTGTCGTCCTGAGGGCGCGACGTCTTAAATTGCCGCCCAATCCCGGAAGATCACTTCGGGCAGATCTTTGTCGTCGTCTTTTCCTGTAAAGTCGGTACGAACATCTTTGGTGTCCTGCGCGTCGACTTTATGCTCCGTCTCATCTCGTTGTGTCTCGTTTTCCATTGGACATACCTTTCACTACACAGCCGATGGTTGCATCGGTGACATCAGTATGTCCCAATTCATTGAAGAAACCGCTTCACAATTGAGGTGTTTGTCGCAGATTTGACGCGTTTTTTATAAACAATCAGCCAGCTGAGCCCCGAAAGTCCTTCGGTTTGAGACTATGTCGGGCCAATTTGTCATAAAACGTCTTTCGCGGAAGGCCCAATGCCTCGGCTGTTTCGGAGGCTTTTCCGTTCCGGCGGCGCAGTGCTTCGGACAATACCAGCTTTTCGAAAGCGTCCATTTGTTCTGCCAGCGTATGATCGCTTTGAACATCTGTAGGTGTTGCTGTCCCCATTGCAAAATTGTTCGCATGGTTGCGAAGTTCCGGCAGGTTTTCGGGCCAGTTTCGCGCCAAAACGTCTGAAAACACGTCGTCCGGGATGTTGGGCATATGCTTGTTCATGTTCCGGGCTGCCTGACGGACCAAAGACTCGAAAAGATCGTGCAGGTCCTCCTTGCGCCGCGACAGGGTCGGTATTTCGATCCGGATCGTGTCCAAAGCAAAGAACAGATCGCTGGCCAGTCCCTGGTTGCGCAGAATGTCCAAAGGCGGGCAGGCGGAGGCCAGAACGCGCAGGTGTTTGTGTGTGTCCATCAGCGAAATCAACGCGTCGTGTTGATCTGCGGTCGCCAGGTCCAGATGTTTGATCGACAGATCAAACGGGCCGTCCGGCACGTCCAGATGGGCCAGCTGCGTCGCGCTCAGCTCGCGCATGGAATACGGGCGGAAGGCGCGGGGCCTTGGCATCAGGCTGTGAAGCGTGAAGGCCGCGAGCCGCTTGCCCACGCCGGGCTGCCCCCAAAAATACACATGGGACGACATCTCTGCGGCTTGGCGCAAGTCCGCGCGCAGTTTTTCGGTCACGGCAGACGGGCCCGGAAAATTCTGTGCGGCAGCGTCCCCGTTTTTTAACTTCGTCTCCAGATGGCGAGAGCGCAGCACAAGCTGCCGGTGGTCAATCGCACGGTTCAGGACCTCCAGCAATTTTTCGGGCGGGCACGGTTTTTGCAGGAAATCATAAGCGCCTTCGGCCATCGCGCGCACAGCCATTGGCACATCGCCTTCGCCAGTGAGCAAGATCACAGGAAGCTCCGGATCAATCTCTTTGACCCATGCAAGCACATCGAACCCGTCCCGACCGGGCATCCGAATGTCGCTCACCACGACGCCCGGATAAGTGTCTGCGATCTGTGGTTTCGCCGCGACCAAACTGCCACTTTGAGTGACGTTGATGTTTTCAAGTTCCAAGGATTGGGTCAGGGAACGCCGCAAGACGGCGTCGTCCTCAATCAGGAAGACATATTTGTTAAAGGTCGGCATCAGGCCTCCCGCACTCGTTTCAAACGTATGGTGAATATCGCGCCGCCATCCTTGGCGTTGGCGGCGATCAATGTGCCGCCAAAACTTCCTACGATCCCGTAGGAGATCGAAAGCCCCAGACCCAACCCTTTGCTCGCTCCGACCTCTTTGCTGGTGTAGAACGGCTCGAACACTTTCTCGGGATGGTCTAGCCCAGGACCATTGTCGCGGATGGTGAAGACCGCATCATCGCTGTCTTCTGTCACGGTAATCCAGATGCGACGATCTTCTTGCGCTTCCAGTGCGTCGATGGCGTTGCCCATGAGATTGAGAAACACCTGCTGCAGACGGACCGCGCCCGCGCGAACAACAATAGGGGTGTTTGGAAGCTCTAACTTTAGTTCAACGGCTTCGCTTCGCAGTCGGGGTTCCACCAGAACACGTGCGTCCCGGATCACCTGTGCAATATCGATGCGGTCCAGTGTTAGCGTTTCCTTCCGGGCGAAGGCTCTGAGATTTGTAATGATCCGGTCAATGCGGCCGATCTGATCGGTGATCAACGTCAGGTTTTCGCGCGCTTCGCCCACGCGGTCCCGATCAATCAGCTTGGTCCCATTGGCGGCGAAGTTCTGAATGGCGGCAAGCGGCTGGTTCAATTCGTGGCTGATGCCAGCGGACAATTCCCCCAAAGCAGTTAGCTTGGACGCCTGCACAAGATCTTCTTGCGTTTGGCGCAGTTGTAATGTGCGCTCGGCCACGCGGGCCTCAAGCCGGGCGTTGGCAGCCTCTTCCAATTCCAACTGATCCGACAGGGCCTGACGTCGCTGGGCCAGTGTCAGCAGCACCAAGCCGATCAAGGCCATGCTTGCTGCGGCGAGAAGCGCCTCTAGCTTGGCGCGGGCTTGGGCCGGGGCGAGATCCATGAAAACCCGCGCGGACATGTCCAGCGTCGGAATGAAGCGGCTGAACACAAGCGCGTTCTGTGGCAACGGCGTGCCGGACCCGAAGTGCCATATGTCGTAAGGCCCTTGCCGCGTCGTTGTATACGGGAAGAAATCGCGCACGGCAGTCGGGGGATACCGGGTCAAGATGCCGGTTTGTGTCTCGCTCGCGTCGGCAGTCAGGCGGCGCAGGATAAGACCGGGGCGATTTGCGCTGAAAATCATGCCGTGCTCGTCGACAAAAGCGACCACGTCCTCGTCGATGCGCCATTCGAACTCCAGCTGGGCCACGTCTACTTTGACGGTCACGAACCCCAAGGAGCTTGTCCGATCGCCGATAGCACTTCGCGTGAAATAGAAGTTACGCGTCAGATCGTCGGCGCTGACCGCATGATAAACCCCAAGACTGCCATTCGCCGCGCGTTGCACGTCCTTTCGCGCACCAAAATTGCGACTGATCAGATTTTCCGCCTCTTCGAAGTTGGAGGAGGCGACAACATCCCCGTCACGATCCATAAAATAGATCGTCTGTGCCCCGGCAATTAGGACCTGTCGCAACAGAAATTCGCTGGTTTCAAGCTGTCTATCCAGTGCGGCTGCCGTCAGGGTCGGGTGCCGTGCTAGAAAATTTGCCAGTTCCCGGTAGCTTTCCAACTGTCCCATCAGGCGGTCGGCGGCTTGGGAGATGCGGACGTTTGCCGTTCTCTCCATCAAGGCCAGATTGTTGCGCAATGAAAGCGTGTAGACAGCCGCAACCAGAGCGATAACCAAGCCGGCATAGGCAAGCAAAAAAGGTGCGCGGACAATGTTCATAATGGACCGATTCGCACCGGAGTGATTCGACTGCAAAACTACCCTCGACTTAGGTCTCAATCAGAAAAAACGACAGATTTTTGTGCGGATCGCCGCACAAATTCCTGGGGATATCTCATGTGAAATGTGGCAATTGTTTGAATTTACTTGGAAATTTTTTTTAACAATTTGCTTTTGCCTCCCGGTTTTTTCGCGTCATGGTTGTGACATGACAGAGTACAAGGGGTGCTCTGTACTGCTTCGATTTTCCGATGGGAGGGAATCATGAAAACTTTGTTTAAAATGGCCTGCGTAGCAGCCGTTGCTTTTGTACCAAGTGTTGCCGCCGCCGCGTGTGACGACGGCGAGATGGTTATTAAATTCAGCCACGTAACAAATACCGACAAGCACCCGAAAGGGATTGCCGCCTCGCTGCTTGAAGAGCGCGTGAATGCCGAGATGAACGGCAAGGCTTGCATGGAAGTATTCCCGAACTCGACTTTGTATAATGACAACAAAGTGTTGGAGGCGATGCTTCAAGGTGATGTTCAGCTTGCAGCGCCATCGCTGTCCAAGTTCGAAACCTTCACCAAACAGTTCCGTATCTTTGACCTGCCGTTCATGTTCGCAAACGTTGAGGCGGTTGATACCTTCCAGAACTCCGACGCGGGTCAAGCGATGCTCGACTCGATGCAAAAGCGCGGCCTTCAAGGGCTTGAGTTCTGGCACAATGGCATGAAGCAGATGTCTGCAAGCAAACCGCTTATCACACCAGCGGACGCAAGCGGTCTGAAATTCCGCGTTCAGCCATCAGATGTTCTGGTTGCGCAAATGGAAGCCATCGGCGGCAGCCCGCAGAAAATGGCGTTCTCCGAAGTATACGGCGCGCTTCAGCAGGGTGTTGTGGACGGTCAGGAAAACACATGGTCCAACATCTTCGGCAAGAAGTTCTTCGAAGTGCAGGACGGTATCACCGAAACCAACCACGGCATCATCGACTACCTCGTCGTTACATCCGTTGACTGGTTGGACAGCCTTGACGCAGACGTACGCGATCAATTCCTGACGATCCTCGATGAGGTCACACAGGTCCGCAACGCAGAGTCGACCCAGACCAACGAAGCAGCGAAGGCTGACATCATCGCGGCAGGCGGCGAAATTCGCCAGCTGACCGACGAACAGCGTCAGGCATGGATCGACGCGATGAAGCCGGTCTGGACCAAGTTTGAAGGTGACGTTGGAAAAGAAAACATCGAAGCGGCTCAAAAAGCCAACGCGATGGTCAACTAAGCCACTCACGGCCTAGCATGGGCGCGGCAGGAGTGATCTTGTCGCGTCTTTTTTTTCGCTGAACCTCATCGGGGGATGGGACATGACCGAGGACAGGTCTTTTTTTGATACGATAGAGGAAACAATCATCTCAGTTCTACTGGGACTGATGACGATCCTCACATTTGCAAACGTTGTGGCCCGCTACGTTTTCAACTCCAACATTCTCTGGGCGCTTGAATTGACGGTATTCATGTTTGCGTGGCTCGTGCTTTTGGGCGCGTCCTACGCCGTGAAGAAAACCGCGCATCTGGGCGTGGACGCGATCCTTAACCTGGTGTCGCCCGCAACGCGGCGCATCCTCGGGCTGATGGCCGCCTTCGCCTGCGTAAGCTTCGCATTTTTGATGTTCAAAGGGGCGTGGGATTACTGGGCGAACTTCGCCAACCTGCCACAAACAGAGGGGCGCTGGTTTCCGCTGGGGTTCGAAGAAAGCTTCCGCGGCAAGGGCTGGTACGAGGTGAATGACATTCCCGTACCCGAAGCCATGAAGTTTTTGGAAGGTCTCCTGAACGACGGGGACGAATACGAAAAGATGCCGCGTGCCGTGCCTTACATGGTTCTGCCATTGTCCATGGGACTGCTGCTCTTCCGGACATTGCAGGTCACATGGAAAATCTACACCGGCGAAAAAGATATGCTGATCGTCAGCCACGAAGCTGAAGAAGCGGTCGAAGAAGCTGCACAGCAAGCGAAAGGCACCTGATCCATGGAAATCGCACTTCTTTTCGGGATGGTCATTGGCCTGATGCTGATCGGTGTGCCGATCGCTATGTCGCTTGGCCTCAGTTCGATTCTGTTCCTGCTGTGGTTCTCCGACAGCTCGATGGCCTCTATCGCTCAAACGCTGTTCGAAGCCTTCGAAGGTCACTTCACGCTTCTTGCGATCCCATTCTTCATCCTTGCGTCGTCGTTCATGTCGACAGGGGGGGTGGCGCAGCGGATCATCCGGTTCTCCATCGCATGCGTCGGGCATTTCCGGGGCGGTCTTGCGATTGCAGGTGTATTCGCCTGCATGATGTTCGCCGCACTGTCCGGGTCGTCGCCTGCCACGGTTGTGGCCATCGGGACAATCGTGATCGCCGCTATGAAACAGGCGGGCTACACCAAGGAATTTGCCGCGGGCGTGATCTGTAACGCAGGCACTCTTGGTATCCTGATCCCGCCATCCATTGTGATGGTGGTCTATGCGGCGGCGGTCGAAGTTTCGGTGGGCCGGATGTTCCTCGCAGGGGTGATCCCCGGTCTGATGGCGGGTCTGATGCTGATGATTGCCATCTATGTTATGGCGCGGATCAAGGACATGCCGGCGGGTGAATTCGCGGGTTTTGGTGAAATCTTTGCGGCGTTTCGGGACGCGGCGTGGGGTCTGCTGCTGATCGTGATCATCATGATCGGCATTTACGGCATTCCGGGCGTCACAGGGGCAATCTTCACCCCGACAGAGGCGGCTGCGGTTGCGTCGATGTACGCCTTCTTCGTGGCCTGCTTCATCTACCGGGACATGGGGCCCTTGCGCACGAAGGATGGTGAGCGGCTGGCGCTTTATCAAAATCCAAAGGCCATCGTCACAGCGTTCTTTCACAAGGACACACGGCAGACGCTCTTTGATGCGGGCAAGCTGACCGTGACGCTCATGTTCGTGATTGCCAACGCACTGATCCTCAAGCACGTCCTGACCGATGAGCAAATCCCTCAGAAGCTGACACAGATGCTGCTGGATGCAGGCTTCGGTCCGGTGATGTTCCTTGTGATCGTCAACATCATCCTTCTGATCGGCGGTCAGTTCATGGAGCCGTCTGGCCTTCTGGTCATCGTTGCACCGCTGGTGTTTCCAATTGCGATTGAACTGGGCATCGACCCGATCCATCTGGGGATCATCATGGTCGTGAACATGGAGATCGGGATGATTACGCCGCCGGTGGGGTTGAACCTCTTCGTGACGTCTGGTGTGGCGAACATGCCGATGATGGCGGTCGTGAAGGCGGCTCTGCCGTTCTTGGCAGTGTTGTTCGTCTTCTTGATCATGGTGACTTATATTCCGGCAATTTCCACGTTCCTTCCCAATCTGGTGATGGGGCCGGAACTGATCGTGAATTAGCGATCAATCCGTATCACGACGTTTCCAAGACGAAAGCTTTGGGCGAGGCCGACCTTTTCGGCCTTGCCCGGTTTCAGGCGCCGGTTGTCCAGAAAGGTACCGTTGCGCGCGCCGGGCTTGCCCGCTCCGCCGTAGTCCATGATGTAAAGTGAGCCGTCCCGCAGCATCAGAACGCAGTGCTGTCCTGAGACGTCACCATCCCCGACCAGCGGCAGGTCTGCCCATGCCGGGTCCCGCCCGATCTTGATGTTGCCGGTTTTTCGAAACCCGGGGATCTGTTCAAGTCTCACAGGGGGCTTGCCCGCATGGTTGCCGCTGCGAACCTGTAAGGCCCAGTCCTTGAAGGGTTTGATCGGCTTTGGTGCCATGGGTGAAAACCAGGACGCGCCGGTTTTGCGATCATAGCGGGCAGCGCCGTTCGGGTTGAGGCCTGTGAGCCCGAGAAACGTCAGCTTGCCCACGAACCGGGCGGCTTTGCGCGTCGCTGGCAGGTTGCCCCCATCATTGGTACGCATATCCAATTGCAGGATGGATCGGCCAAAGGACCGCCCACCCAGCACCAGTTCTGATAGCACCCAATAAAGCGCCAGCAGCGCGATGAAGACGCCAAGAAAGGCCAGAATGACCTCATTGCCGCGCGCTGAAATAGGCAGCACAGGCAGCAGAAGCCTCGCAAGAAAGGCTACAAGCACCAAATCAACGATCGCGGCAGCCAGCAAGAGCCGCGCTGCACTGCGCCCGTCAAGGCGTCCGCCAACCGGGCCCGTCACGCGAACTCCATCAAAGCGATCATGGCGAGCGTCACACTGGCGAATGTAAGGATCGTGGCGGAGCGCTGTTCCATCACGTCCGGAGTGTTGTATCGCGCATGTGCACGAAATTCGAAGGTGACGAGATACAGCATGATGCTGAGCCCGATCAACGTCAGGAAATGAAGCTGTGGCAACGCGCCCCTATAACCGGGATCGGTCACCATATCCGCCGAGGATACCAGCAGAACACCCCAGATCCCCGCAACAAAGAAAGATCCAACCCGCCACGCGTCCTTCCGTATGCGGGTCATGTAAGCCAGCAGCAGCCCGAGGCCCCAGCCCAAAGCGGTACAGATGATCACGAAAGCCGCCAGACGAATGGGCAGAGAGGCTTGCTGAAGCGCGTCAATGACAGTTGGTCCGGATCGCGATCCGCCACCATTGCCGACTGCGTTCAACGTGATGCCCAGGCCGGCCAGTAGCGTTGTGACGACAGACACAAGCCCTTTGATCAGATCAATGGCATTGTTGGAGAAGTCGACCCACTGTTTCAGCGGGCCGCTTTTCACCCAGCGGTTCATGGCTCCCACGTCTGGTACGCTCTTTTTGCGTGACCGGGACCCGGTGCTGTGTCTGTTACTCACCTGAAATGCCCCCCACGAACAGCTCAGAATTCGTTAAACCGATTGTCTATTGACACACCGCCCAAAACTGCATGGAGGCGGTGATCATACCACGCACAGTACGCACGCGCTGATTGTATCCTAATCTGATCTCCGGCAACCTTGTCTATGTTTTTTATTAAAACCTGTTGAGATCGTATGTCTTTTCGATAACCTGCGAGTCGTGTTTTTTGTGTGTTCGTGGGGGACAAATTTATGCAAAAGCTTATTTTTTCGGCATTCGCCGTGCTTATTATGCTGCTATCAGCCTGTACGGAAGAGAGCCTTCAACTGGCCAGTGTCACCGGGGGTGGCAATAAAACGCCTGCAGAAAAGGCGCTGGAAAAAGAAGTTAAAAGCCTCAATCAGCAAACCCGCGATATCATTGTCAGAAACACGGTCCAGGGTGCGCTGGCGGGGGCCGCCGCGGGATGCCTTGTCGGCGCATTGATCGGTGACAGCGGCGATTGCGCACGCGGCGCGGCAGCAGGTGCGGTGATTGGCGGGATTGGGGGCAATCAGGTTGGGCGCAAGGCCGCCAACGTGAATAAAGAACTGGTCAAACAGCGTGAGATCATCGCGAATTTGAACGGCGTGAACAAGCGTCTGACGTCGGTCGAGGGTAATCTCAAGCGCGTCGTGGCAAGCCAGAATGCGGAAATACGGTCCTTGCGGCGACAGCGCGCCAACAATCAATTGTCCAGTTCCGATTACGCAAAACGCGTGAATGCGATCAACGACAATCGCAAGGCGGTCCGCAACGGTCTTGGGACGGCTGAGCAGAACGTCGCCAAATCCCGCACCGAACTCGTAAAATTGGAAAAAGAAGGCGGTCGTCCGCTAACGTCCTCCAAGAAAGCGGCGTCCAGTACCCAGCGTCGTCTGTCGAGTTTGCGTAAATCCGTGGCGCTTGTGTCGGGCTGACGGTCCTGCCGAAGTCTATGGTCCGCCGCCGGATCTCAATCCTTGTAGACGTGTTTGGAGTTCTCAGATGAAACCTGTTTCGATTTTGACCTTTTGTGTGGCCGCCGCAGGGCTTGCCGGGTGTACCGGATCTACTGATCCGTCAGAAGCCGGGCTGTTCGACAATATCCGCAACATCAACACCGGTGAATATGATCGCCAGATCGCCCAGAACGAGGCCGAGGCTGCCCGGATTACGCGCGAAAACCAGGCCCGCCAAAGCTCCATCAATTCGCTGAACCGACAGAAGGCGTCCAACGCCTCAACGATTTCATCTTTGCGTCGGGAAATCGCCGCTCTGCAATCGCAACTCTCGTCTCTCAGGGCGGATGCGGGATCGGATGCGGGCAAGCTGGCGCAGATCAATCAGCTGGAAAACCAGCTTGTTGAGGTGCGGTCCGACGCCAACAACGGGGCCAGTGCCGGAATTGTACGCGCAGAATTGGGTCGCATCCGCAGTGCCGTGCGCGCATTGTCGAGCTAGGGAAGAAGCGACCGCAGAACCAAGAAACGTGAGGAGGGTAGGCGACATATGCAGGCAGGGTTAGGGGCGATTGGGGCGGCAATGCTCTGCTCACTTTTGATGGTCGGTGCGCCGTCCTTCGCGCAGGACAGCGGTACGGCTGAGCCGACGCAAGCGCAGGCCGGAACGCCGCAGCGTTACCCCGAGACGGGCATTGCGATCCTTGATTGCGACCCCGGTGCCCCCGCGCCTGACGACAGCTGCCTCGTCCGGCTGCCACCGAAGACCTTGCGCAACGGTCTACGGGCCAGTGAAGAGGCATCGTTTACATTTGCCCGGCCGGGGGCTGAACAGTTTCCCGAAGACATTGCCCTTTCGGCTACCCTTCTGCTGGTTGACGTAACACCGGGTCTCAACAGTGCCCGCCGCGCGACCTTCGCGAACGAGAAAGCCCTGTTGCGGAGCTTTGTCGAGGGATTGCCGGAAGGCGAGTCCATCGCGCTTTACACCTTCAAGGAAGATCTTCTGCGGGTCGTTGATTTTACCACCGATCACAATGACGTTTTGGTTGAGATCGACGCGCTTGCCTTGACTGGGCGCAACACACTGATCGCAGAACACACGAAGCAGGCGATCGACATTCTGGACCGCAAATCTGACGTTCTGCTGAAAAATGTTATTCTCGTCACCGACGGTCAGGATGAGGGTTTGGATTCCATCGCTGAAATCTCCGCAGCCGCGATTGAGGCGGAGGTCGGGATTTCCGCCCTCGGCATGGCATGGCGAGGCTTCGGCGACGCGCAGGTCGGTCGGGACGAAAACTTTCTGCGCCGCCTGACGGATGGACTTGGTGCAACCCAGATGGTCATTTTGCGCCGTCCGGCCGAAGCCACAACTGCGGTTACGAATTTCGCCGAAGATGTGTCCGCCTCCCGCCGCGGGTCCGGTTTGATCGTGCCAGACGGCGAGGCGCAGGCCGCCGATATTATTCTCGAACTGCGGGAACCTGAACCCGGTGTAGAGGGCGAATACCAAACCAACGAGGTGCGTGTGCGATTTGTCCCGGTCGCAGGTGAGGCTGCCCCCGAAACCCAGACACCGTCTGAACCTGCACAAGTCCCCGAAGCTACATTGTTTGGTGTACCGATCCTTTGGGCTTATATTGTAGCAGGACTGTTGATTTTGCTCGCGCTGGTTGTGTTGTTGATGAAACGTCGCAGCCATGCCTCGGACACAGGAACTGTTGACGACGACATTGACATTGATTTCGGCAGCGAAAGCGATGCTGATTTTGCCGCCGATCCCGATGATGCAACACAGATAGTGGGCGGCACCGTGCCGGACAAAACGCCTTCGGCGTTTCTGGTGCGCGAGCCTGACAATGCAAGAATGCCGCTCGTGGGTCAGCGGATTTCCATCGGGCGAGGCTCGGCCAACGCTGTGATCCTCAACGATGTGAGCATCAGCCGCGTCCATGCGGAACTGCATCGCAACAGGGATGGCGGGTACTCGGTCACGGATATGGATAGCCTCAATGGCACGTTCATCAACGGGCGTCAGGTGCGGGGCACATTACCGGTTCGTGCGGGGGATACGCTGAAGTTCGGTGAGATCAGCACGAAGCTGGTCTTGCCCTGAAGCCGGTCCCGCGTCGGGGCCGCACACGGGGAAAGTCGCGCGAACACACCGTTTGCGCCGTTAACGAGAGAGGGATCAGGGGGGCTGATCCCACACTTATAGGAGCTGCCGTTATGGGCAATGATAAGACAAAGTGGATTTTTGACGACAATGATGACCTGTCCTCGGACAGCAGTGTCGACTTCACCGAAACGATTGGAAACACGCAGGGTCATGACGAATTTACCGTCACGCCCGACGATGATGAAACGACGAAGATGGTTCCCCAGTCGGAAAAGACGACGATTGCGGTGGGTGACGCCTTCGATCCCGAGGAAGACCCTGACACCGCCGGGATGTCTGACCCGGTTGTTGGATGGCTCGTGGTCGTAAAAGGACCCGGTATGGGGCAGGCCGTTGCCTTAGGGGCGGGCATGAACACGGTCGGGCGCAGTCCCAGCCAGCGCGTCGCTTTTCCCTTTGGAGATCGCCTCATGTCCTCGGAAGATCACGCGCGGATCATATATGACGATGACAGCCGCGCATTTTTCATTGCCCACGGGTCTGGAAAGAACATCACGAAGGTAAACGGTCAGATGGTCGCCAATACGTTGCCGCTTGAAAATGGCGCAACCGTGGAGCTGACCAAAGCTACGCATTTGCGCTTCGTTGCTTTCTGCTCTGAAGACTTCGACTGGGCGGATGTGACAGACGCCGACGGGGCATAATGGTTCAGGTCGCCGGCAACCGCATTCTCGGTCAGCGCGAAAATCAGGAAGATGCGTTCAAGATCGTTCTGCAAAGCGAGCAGGACCCCAAATCTGATATTCTTCTGATCGTCTCCGACGGCATGGGCGGACATGTGGGCGGGGAGGTCGCCAGCGCGCTGGCCATTGATGCGTTCGAGACGCATTTTGTGTCCGGCTCTACCGCGCCGCGCCCCGGCGACCGCTTGCGGGATGCCACATTGCGGGCAAACGAAGCGCTTGGCGTCAGGATCTCGAAGGATCACACGCTCAAGGGCATGGGATGCACACTTCTCGGTGCGCTCAAGCTGAACGACCGGCTGATCTGGTCGAGCGTCGGCGACAGTCTTCTGTATCTGTTTCGGGGCGGCGTGCTGAAGCGCCTGAATGCGGACCATTCGATCTACGGCGAACTGATGGAACTTGTCGCGCAAGGGAAGATGACCAAAGCGGAAGCGTCAGCTCATCCTCGCAAAAACGCGCTGCGGTCCGCGATCACCGGCGAGCCGATATCGCTGGTCGATGTGAACTCTATCGCGTTGGAGCCGGGCGATCTCGTTCTTTTGGCAAGCGATGGTCTTGATACCCTGTCCGAACAGGAGATCGCTGAGGTCTTGCGCCATGCAAAACGCTCCGACGTGCCGGTCAAGGTGCGGGAGCTTTTGAGTGCGGTCGAAAAGGTTGGCAAGGCCACCCAAGACAATACGACGGTTTTGATCTACCAGCACGAGGGCGCTGGTGCGAGCGGCGTCTACGATGACAGCCTTTGGAAGCTTGGTGGCAAGACAGGCAATGGCGGTCTTGGTGTTGCCCTTGGATTTGTTGTCGGCGCGGTTGTTGCAGGGGGCATTGGGCTTGGCGTCTACATGCTGTCGCCCGACGAGCCGCCGCTGGTCACCGAGGAAGACCCGGTCGAGACCGCACCGGCGACCGAGGACCGGATGATCGTTGAAGAGGATGCAGAGCGTGCGCCTTTGCCTCAGATTACGCCGGACCCTGATGCGCAAGAGACCGTACCCGAAGGCGACGCAATCGTCCCCGAAGCGCCGACGCCGGCGCCCATTGAGGAAAGCCCGATAGAAGAGGGGCAGGATACCCAAACGCCGGAAGACGCGCCTGATCCGGACGCGGATAACGCAGACAGGGACGAAACGCAGGAAAGCCAGATCGAAGAGGCCGAGCCCATTGAACCTGCCCCCGCACCGGGGGATGCCGATCCGCCTCAGACAGATGATCCGACGGATGGCGCGGCAGATGATGGCGGCACCGACACGGGTGCAGGCGAGCAGACCGAGGAAGAGGTAACCCCTGCGCCTGAGACGTCCCCGGCCGCCCCAGCCGATGGCGCGCAGAGCGGATAGGTAAGGGGTGATCGATCCATGAGCACAGCCCTGCCCAAAGGTTTTGTCATCGGCGGCATGACACTTGGCGCACCGCTGGGCAATGGCGGCTTCGGGATCACTTATCTGGCGCGCGACAACAAGACGAAGCAGAAGCTGGCGCTCAAGGAATACTTCCCGGCCGAGTTCGCCGACCGTACCAGCGATATGCGCGTCGTCGCAAAACCAGAGTGGCGTAAGCTCTTTGACATGGGATTGGATGCATTTCTGAGCGAGGCAAATATCCTGAAGACGTTGCCGCGCCAGCCGGGGCTTGTTCGGGTGCGGGGCGCGTTTGCCAAGATGGAAACGGCTTATTGTGTGATGGAATACATCGAAGGCGATCCGATGGATAAAATGATCCCGCGGGTGGTGCAGCAGTACGGCTCTGTGCCCGAAGGTTTGATCGAGCAGTTCGTGGTGTCGATCACACAGGCCCTGTCTGCGGTTCACAGCAAGAAGCTGATCCACCGGGATGTGAAACCAGGCAACGTCATGATCCGTCGCGACGGCCAACCGGTGCTGATCGACTTCGGCGCCGCGCGGCCATACGGCAAGGCTGCCGGTGACGCGCTGATGTTCACGCGCAAATACGCCGCGATTGAGCAGTTTCCCAGCGAAGGACTCCGCCTGCGCAGACGGCTGCGCGAGGGGCCTTGGAGCGATCTCTATTCGCTTTCGGTGATGCTCTACGAGATGGTTGCGCGACGCGTCCCCCCGGACGCGATGACCCGGATGGAGGCAGTGCAGCAGGGCAAGAAGGACCCTTACGTGCCGGTCGCCGCGATGTTGCAGCGCAATAAGACACGGGACAAGTATTCCGACCGCCTTCTGGAAATGATAGATTTCGGATGTGCGCTGCTTCCTGAAAACCGACCCGCAAACGCCACTGCATATTGTCGGATCTACACCGAGAAGCTGGCGCCGCAGGACGCGTCGCTTACCCAGCATGAACAGTTTGGCATGGCCGAAAAGGTCGGCACATTCATGCGCGGTGCGGCGACCAAGATCACCAGTCGCAAGCCCCCCCGGGATCAACGCACAGAACCTCAGGACGCACCTGTCTCATCCCCGCAAAAGGACACCTCGAAGCGCAAAGGCGTTGTTCGGATGCTGGGGCTCATTTTTTTGCTGGCCGTTGGTGCCGCGATCTATGGCTGGATCGGCCAGCCCTCTCTGGAGGATTTTTAATGCTGCGATTTGCACTACGCATTGTGCTCTTTCTCACGCTGGCGTTTCCGGCTTGGGCCAAGCCGCCCAAGGATATGATCCAGAAAGCTGATGTTTCGACGGGGCGGGTTTTCACGATCAAGGAAAAGGGAGTGGGCACGGGATCCGGCTTTGTGGTCGGAACGCATGCGGGCAGCAACGATCTGCTCTTTGTTACCAATTTTCACGTCGTACAGGGCGGCAAGCAGTGGTTTGTGGGTTTTGGCGTGGGCGATGTCGTGCATCGGTTTGACGGCAAGGTCTTCGCAGCATCGACCGAGCTTGATCTGGCGGTGTTGAGACTGGATATGTCCAAGGCATCTTACCGCCCGCCCGCCATTCCCATCGGCACGGCCACTCTGGAGAAGGGTGATGAAGTTTTTGCCTTGGGGTTCCCGGGCACCACTGACGCGACCGTGAGCCGGAAGATGAGTGCCGATGCGTTCGAGACTACGCTGACACCGGGGATCGTCAGCAAGCTGTCTACGGGCCGTTGGAGCAAGCAGATTCGTGATCTTGAGATCATCCAGCACACCGCGGCGATCAATCGGGGCAACTCCGGTGGGCCACTGATTGATTACTGCGGTAACGTTGTGGGGGTGAACACAGCCGTTCGCAAGGGGCTGTCCAGTGTGAACCTGTCATCCTCCGCCGAGGTGTTGGCCGGATTTCTACGCTCTACCGACATTCCATTCCAACAGGTCGTGCAGTCCTGCAATCCGGATGCCACGCCGGCCCGACCGCAGCAGGTCGATCCCGGCGATGAGGTCGCATCGAACAACTCAGATGCGCCTGGCGGCTTGCCTGCATGGGGTATCGCGCTCATTGCTTTGGGCGGCGTCGCTGCGCTTGGCGGGGTCGCGGTTTACGTGACGCGCAGCGGCGCGAGCGCTCCGCTGGCGCCCACCTATGATGACACTTCGATGCTGTCGGGCGGTGTTGCCGGGGCCGCAGCGTCAATGGGAAAACCTGCCTTGGAACTCGCAGTGAAGCTGCCCGACGGCGGGACAAAATCTTTCGCAGTGAGCACAGAGCAACTGCGGCAGGGCGTAACAATCGGCCGGGCCGACAGTGCGGGTATCACAATCGACAGCCCCAAGCTCAGTCGGGAGCATGCCAAATTGGCCCTGAAAGACCGCAAACTGACCCTTCAGGACATGGGTTCGACCAATGGTGGTTCGGTCGATGGCAAGGCGCTGACGGCAGACAAGTCAGTTCAAATCAATTCCAAGAGCCGGATCGAGCTTGGCAATGTGCGTTTGAAAATTAGCAAGGTCGGATGAATCAGTGGGGGGCCAGGTCGTTCATATCCGAAATCTCGGTGTACGGCTCGGACCGGAGCTTGCCGTGATTGTCGAGGCGATGGATATGTCCGCCGGTGATGTGGTTGTGCTGGATGCAGAAAGCGGCGCGGGCAAAAGCACGGCCCTTGGTTTGATTGCCGGGGCCATTCCGGCCTCCGCCTTCGATGGCACGGTACATTGCCTTTCCAACACAGAGATTACACCACACGCACCGCGGTTGGACTACGGCAGTCCGGATCGCATCGGGTTCGTGCTTCAGACCAATATCCTGCTGCCTTACCTCACAGCCCTTGAAAACATTCGTCTTCCTGTCGAGATCGCCGGCCAGACGCTTGATACCGCTTGGCTTACGCATCTTCTGGGGGCCTTGGGGCTGAGCGGGCTGGAGTATCGGAAGCCCACCGAGATTTCGGTGGGCCAGCGTCAACGTGTGGCCATCGCACGGGCGCTTCTGGGGCGGCCTGATCTGCTGCTGCTGGATGAGCCTGTCTCGGCGTTGGACCCCGGCAATGTGGGGCAAGTCGAGGCTTTGATCGAGGTGCTCGCGGAAGATGCAAAGAGTGCCGTCATTCTTGCCAGCCATCAGGCGGCGCGGGGGGCTTTTGCGGGCGCGCGTCGCGCCCATCACCGGGTGGAACAGAGGGACGGTGTGACACATTCGATCTTCGCCATGGAAACGGTCTGATGGCGCTGTCCCTTACCCTTGCGCTGAAAGACATGCGTCACGACTGGCAAAGTGCGCTGTGTTTCGTCGCCGCACTCGTGGGGGTTCTCGCGCCACTTCTGATCATTCTCGCGCTGAAGAATGGTATTATTGGCACGATGGTCGGGCGGCTGATTGATGATCCGAACAACCGCCAACTTATCGCGGTGGGCGCAGGGTCGCATACGCCAGCGTTCTTTGACGAGATGCGGGCGCGAGATGATGTGGCCTTCATTGTGCCTGCGACCAGATCCATCAACACGGTCGCCAACGCGCTTAGAAATCGCAACCCCCGCGCGTTGGAGCGCGCGGTTCCGCTGATCCCGACCGGCCCCGGTGATCCGCTGCTGCCAGATATTCCCCTTACGGAGGGGCAGGCTGTTGCGTCGGATACGCTGCGGGAGCAGTTGTCACTGGAGATAGGCAGTACCGTCGAAATGGTCATCGGGCGCGAGTTGGACAGCCAGTCGCAGACTGCCCGCGCCGATCTGACGGTCACCGGGTTCGTTCCACCGGACCTCTATGGCCGGGCGGCGCTGTTTATCTCACTGCCCGATCTTCTGGCGGTGGAGCGGTTCCGCGATGATGCGTCCGTGACGCCGGAGACATGGCGCAACCCCGCACCGTTTGACCGCTATGCGAGTTTTCGTATTTATGCGAAAAGCCTCGATGACCTGCGACCGCTGCAGATATATCTTGAAGAACAGGGCGTTCAGGTTCGGCCACGCGCCGAGAATGCAACGCTGTTGCTGCTGTTCCGCAAAAATCTCAACATCCTATACGCCGCGGTGGCGGTGATTGCAGCACTTGGGTTCTGGGCCGCCATGGCCGCCAATCTGCGCGGTATGGTGGAGCGCCAGCGGATCGCCTTCAGCCTACTGACGCTTTTAGGCCTGCCCGAGGCGCAGCGTCGCCTTATCCCGATTTTGCAGAGCACAACTCTTGTGATCCTCGGGGTCGCGGCGACACTGGTGCTGGTTTTACCGGCGATTGCACTGATCAACCTGGGCTTCGCGACAGCGCCGGGGCAGTTCATTGCGCGCCTGTCGATGCTCGACATCGCGGCAACGTTGACGCTTGGCCTGATCACTGCTCTGACCGCTTCCATCTGGGCGGTCGCTGCAATCGGCAACATCCATTCAGAAGAGGTACTGCGCCATGCGTAAGGCTCTTACTCTTGCATTCTCGTTCCTTATGGCGACCTTGCTGCCATCTGCCGGTCTGGCCGAGATCACGTGGAAAGACAGCTATTACAATCCGCAACCCGCGAACGGTGATCTGGTCTTACCGATGCCCTGCGGCGGGGCGATGGTGTTTCGCAAGGTCGCAACGCCAAACTCCGATGGCGCGATCGGGGATGTGGCTGTCACCCTGGGGCAGGAAGGCAAGGATCAACCTTATCTGAACGGGCTCAGGCGGTCCTATGTCTCTGGTCCGTTCACCGATAACGAAGGCGGTCGGGACAAAGGGTATTTCTTCCTCGCCAAATACGAACTGTCAGAGATCCAGTTTGATGTGGTCATGGGGGAATGCCCGGACAAGGCGCCGCGCAAACGGGCGTTCCGGCCGAAAGTTGACACCAGCAAGCTGGAGTTTGAGCGCTTTGCCGAGGCCTACACGCTTTGGCTGATGGGCAACGCCAACAACAGTCTGCCGCGCGTGGGTGACACCAAAGGCTACCTTCGCTTGCCAACGGAAGAAGAGTGGGAATTCGCCGCTCGCGGGGGCCTCTCCGTTGAGGAGGCGCTGTTTCGGGCGCCGCTGCCACCGCTGGAAGAGGGGCAGGATCATTCGGAATTTATCGCTCACGGAGGAACTGAAAGCGCTGGTGGCAAAATACAGGTGATCGGAACGCTGGGGCCGAACCCGTTGGGGCTGCACGATATGCTGGGCAATGTGGCGGAGATCGTCTCGACCCCATTTTCCCTTGTGCGCCACGGCCGTCTTCATGGCCAGGCGGGGGGCTACGTCAAGCGGGGCGGCGACGCACGCACGCCCTTGGGCTCGATCAACAGTGCCACGCGCTTCGAGGTCGCGCCGTTTGACGTGCGTGCAGGCACGGTGACCACGGATCGCTTTACCGGTACACGGCTTGCGATTGCCGGACTTGCGATCACATCGTCGGATCAAGCGACCGACCTTGCAGCAGCGCTCGAGCGTCTTGCGGCGCTGGATGCACAACTCTCTACAGCGCAGAGCGAAGAAGAAGTTCTGGCGATTATTGATCAATTGACCGATCAGGTCGCTTCCCCGCGGGCCAAATCACAACTTGCCGTGATCCGTGACACGGTTCAACGGGGACGGGCAGAGCGAAATGCGCAACGGGACAAGTCTATCCGCCTGATCCTCGGCTCCGGCACGCTGATCTGTGACCAGGCGGTGCAGCGCTATCTCAATGCGCTGGCGATCCAGTCCGTGTTGCCGACCTATCAGGACTACGAAGCAGAAGCGCTTGCGACCGGCGACGCGGATCTTCTGGCGGAAGTGCGCGACGCGATGGCTGAAGCCACCGAAAACCTTGCCAAACTGGAAAAACGGATCGCCGCCGAAGTGATCGAATATGCGAACCTCGTTGAAGGTTTGGCCGATGATTATTCGCAAGATCTGCTGACGCGGCAGGCGACGTTCATTCAGGAAGATGTGGCCGGACGCGGCACACGCCGCGCCAGTTGCCTGACGTCTTTGCGCAATCATCTGGTGACCCGAAAGGCGGCCGGGTTTTCGGATACCGAGCTTATGTCATTAGACTTTCAGGGCATTGCGTTGAACGAGGCGGACGCGCAATGAATGGAATACGCTTTCAAACCGCTTTTGGGGCCGGACCATGCGCGACACACTAAACAAGTCTCTTGAGATCCTGATCTGGATTTCGACCGGCTTTCTGGTTCTGATTTCCTGCTATTCCGGTGCGATGATCATCCGCTATGGCGGTCTTATCCCAGGATCCGAGACCTGGGCGATCATTGGCGGTTTTCTCACGATCATTTTCGGCGTGACGACATCGTTCGTCTTTGCTGGCCTGTGCTTTCAGGTCATGGATATTCGCAATTTCACCAAGCACATGGCGATGGGCATCAAGCGGTTGCAGAAATGAAGTTCAAGGGTTTTAGGGGGTAGAACCAGATGGCAGAACAGGCGGTAGGGCTAAAGCCCGGCGACGTGATTCAGAACACCTATGAAATCCTCTCATTGCTCGGCGAGGGGGGGATGGGCGCAACCTTCAAAGGGCGCAACGTTGCTACGGGCCACGAGGTCGCAATCAAGGTGATGACGCCGGAATTTGCGCGCAACGACAAGGCGTTGGATTTGTTTCGACGGGAATCCTCGCTGCTGCGCACTGTTCAAAGTGATGCCGTTATCCGCTATGAAACCACCTTGCAGGACGCCCAAAACCGGCTGTTTCTCATAATGGAGTACGTCAATGGCAAGCCTTTGGCGTATTACGTCAAGAAGGGCGCGCGGCTGACCTCACGCGATGTGCTGAAACTGGGGCTGCAACTGGCGGGTGGCTTGGACGCGATCCACAAGCTGAACATCGTCCATCGGGACGTGGCGCCCGACAATATTCTCGTGCCCGAGGATGACATCCTGAATGCCAAGCTGATTGATTTCGGCTTGGCGTCGAACACGGTTGGGACCGAAAAGTCGATCATCGGCGACAGCGTTGCTGGCAAATTCAGCTATATGGCGCCGGAACAGCTTGGTCTCTTTGGGGGCAAAGCGACGGCTGCCACTGATATCTACGCGCTCGGGCTGGTCCTGCTTCAGGTTGCGGGCCAAGCGGTTCCGGGCGCGGGCATGGGGGCGGCCGCGCTGGAGATCAGAAGTAAGGATATTCGATTGAAGGGGGCCGGTCTGTCCCAGCCCTTGACCAAGGTGCTGGAAATGATGCTGCGGGCTGATCCGACGAAGCGGCCAAGCGATCTGCTTGGGCTGATCCGGCAGGCAATTGCCGCCGAGGAAAAGAGTGAGCCAGGCAGGAAGCGCGGTCCGGTGTCGACGCCGGTGACGATGCCCCATGACAACAAGAAGTCCTCCAGGTCGCCTGCGCTGTTCATAGGCGGTGCGCTGGTGGCGTTGGTGATTGCCGTGGGTGGTAGCGCCTATCTGTTTTTGGGGTCGGGGGCTGTGCCAGAGGACGCAAGCTTGCGCACGGTGGATCGGGCAATCGAGGTAACTGATCAGGCCGATCCGGTCGCGGAAGCTGTTGCCTTGATCAACAAAGGCGGCACCGAAAACCTTGAGGTCGCCTTGGGCGCGCTGATGAAGCTTGGCACCGACAAGGAGACACCCGCAGAAACGCGGGAACGCGCGTTGGTGGAAGTCGCGCGCATGTACGACCCAGATACATATGATGCAGCGCGCTCGCCCTTCCCACAGGCCAACGCGGCCGCGGCCCGCAGGCTCTATCAGCAAGCGGCAGAGCTTGGGTCCGCTGAAGCGCAGAACGCGCTCACCCGGTTGGGGGAGTAGTCCCATGATAAGATCGGTTTGCTTTGCGCTTTTGATGGCTTGTGCGGCGCCCGCTGTCGGGCAGGACCGACCACTGTTGATGGACGGAAAATCGCAGCTTTATGAACGTGTGCTCGTTCGGGATCGCGTACCCGCCCGTGACGGGCCGAACGGCGCTCCGGGGGAAGAGGTTGCCCCCCTCAAGCCGCTCTATGTCTATGCGCGTGACGGGGACTGGGTTCATGTCGCACCGCGTGACGAGGGGGGCGGTCAGTTCTGGTTGCCCTCCGACGCCGTGGTGAGTTGGAACCAGAACATCGTGGTGACATTCGAAGCATCTTCAAATGTAGACCGCGTTTTGTTCTTTTCAGATCTGGACGGTCTCTATGACGTGGTCGAGGCAGAAGACCCTGGCCCGGGCGCTGCCGCGTTGAGAGAGGCCGCGAAAGCCGCCGAAAGTGGTGGGCCCGCCTCTGAGACGATTGTGGCGCTCGGTCCACGGGAACAGGTTGATCAGCGCCAAAACCTGTACGTAATGCCCATTCTGGAGGCTGAAGAGGCCATTTTCGAGAACGGTGCATTGGTCAACCTGCTGAAGGTTGCCGTGGCACGTGCCAATACAGGGGACCGTCAAGCGACCCCGAAGGTGGACGCCCCGATCGGCGCCCCGGATCGGTTCCGGGAAAACTTCAAGGCAGGGATCGTCTTCGTCGTGGACACCACCATTTCGATGGAACCCTACATCCGGGGCACCCGCGCGGCCTTGCAGGAGATCTATCAGAACGTCGCGCAAAGCGCGGCGGGGGATGTGGTCTCGTTCGGTCTCATCGGCTATCGCGACAGTCTGACGGCGGCGCCAGGTCTGGAATACGACGTACGGACATTCGTGACGCTGCAGGACGGCAGCGACCTGCAATCTTTCCTCAACGGCATCGACCAGATGACCGAGGCGAAAAGCTCGTCGCGTAATTTCCGGGAAGACAGTTATGCCGGGGTCGAACACGCCATCCGTGCACTGGATTGGTCCGGGTTCGGCAGCAAGCTGATCGTGCTTGTGACAGATGCCGGACCGCGCGAGGCCGGGGACGAACTGTCCTCGACCAAGCTCAGCGCCGCCGGGCTCAACACTGTTGTGAAGGAACGTATAGGGGCCGCGATTGCGGTTCTGCACTTGCGAACTGACAAGGGTGCGCAGGATCATGACCGGGCCGAGCAGGCCTATCGCGATCTGTCCCGCGAACCCAATCAGGCCTCGCTTTACTTCGGCGTCGAGAATAGCGATCCGGCTGAATACAAGCGGGTAGCTCAGAACTTGGGGCAATTGATCGTCGATCAGGTGGTCAGTTTCCGCAAAGGGACGGAGCCTGAGGACTTTCCGAAGAGCGCGCCGAATTCCGAATTTGCCCGGGCGCTCAGTTCGGCGGGGCGTACGATGCAACTGGCCTATCTGGGTCGCGAGCAGGGCACCGAAGCGCCCGATGTGTTCGAGGCCTATGTTGCGGACAGAGATTTTGACCGAACCGGATTGAAGCCGCTTTCAATCCGGCTTCTGCTCACCAAGTCGGAACTGAGCGATCTGGATGAGGCGCTGAAGATCATCATTGAGCAACAGGAAGAGAACATCCTGAACCCAACCGAGTTCTTTTCCCAGGTTCTTGGCGCAGCGGCTGACATGAGCCGCCGTCCTGACGAGGTGTCCCGCAGAAGCGATCTCAGTCTCGCCGAAGCCGTGTCGATCAGTGAATATCTTGAGGGGCTTCCGTATCAGTCAAGGATTATGAGCATCACCGAGGAAGACTGGATCAAGATGTCCTTTTCCGAGCAAATCACCGTGACCAATGAGTTGTACGAAAAGCTGGAACGTTATCGGCGATACAACGAGGCGACGGATCAGTGGGTCGACTATCTGGGAACGGGCGCGCAGGCAGAAAATCTGCTCTATCCGATGCAACTGAATGACCTGCCGTGATTGGCCCGGTGTTTAGGCCTTCAGGCGCGGCTCGATGATCTCACGCAAGACCGCGCTGAACTGCTCAATATCAGAGCGATCCTTGCGGTTCGGCGTGACGAAACATCCAAATTCAACCTGCATGGCAGGCTTCCACGGAATGAGGCGGATACCGTCTGATATCTCGGGATCCACGGCAACAGGATCCGCGAACGTATAGCCCAACCCCAAGTAGACAAGCCTGTAGGCTGCGGACCCGGCCGACACCTCATGCTGGATCTTCAGGGAAATGCCCGCCCGCTCGCATTCCCGATCAACGATACGTCGAATCGCGGTGGTCTCATCAAGCGCGATGTAGGGAAGATGCTTCACGTCATCCGGCCCGAGCGATTGTCTGTCTGCCAAGGGATGCCCCCGCGCGATCGCGATCCGCAGGTCCGTTTTGCCAAGCTGGATCGGTTTCAACGTATCAACGGGCAGGGGCAGAACCGAAATGCCGATGTCATACCGCCCGTTCATGATCTGGCGGCCCAAATCCCGGCGCGGGTGAATCTCCAGCTTGATCGGAAGCTCCTCGCGGCGCTTCGCCATCTCGGCGATGGCCGGGATCACTAGGCCGTTTACAATACGCGAATGGCAGATAACGCGCAAAGGCTCGGATTTGCCCGAACGCACTTGCGAGAAGAAGCTGGGAATATCCTCGATTTGGGACAGGATGCGGAGGGCCTCGGGATAGAACCGTTCGCCTTCCTCGGTGGGGATCAGCCGCTTCTTGTCGCGACGAAAAAGCTGAACCGCGAACTCCTCTTCTAGAATTTGCAGCAACCGGCTTGCCGCTGACTGGCTCAGGTGCATACGATCTGCGGCTCGCCCCAGCGTGCCTTCTTCCATAACCAGCGAAAACACCTTCAGACTTCGCAAGTTCATTGTTCTAATTTTCCGATATATGAATTGAATAATTGCGTTTTTTCTACGTTATCAATGCCGCTAATGTCCAGCGCTAGACAAAGGCACCAGGAAGGTGCCGTTCCACTTGGGAGGACTACGAATGAAACGTCGCGAACTTATCAAGACAGGTATGGCCGCAACTGCGCTTGGCCTTGCGGGCGTGCCCGCATTTGCAGAATGGAACCCGCGCCGTCCGATCGTTACGATTTTGCCATACGCGGCAGGCGGTGGAACAGACGCTTTGGGTCGCGCTGCGGCTGCGTCGGCTGAAGGCATTCTGCCCGTTCCGCTGATTATCGTGAACAAGCCCGGCTCCTCAGGGATCACGGGTGCGACAGAGGCCGCAGCTGCGCGCCCTGATGGCAACACGATGATGCTCACGTCGTCTGGATCGTTTTTGCTGACATCAATGCTGCGGGAGACTGATGTTAACCCGTTTGACAGCTTTGAAATCGTGGCCCAGATCGGCAATTTGACCCCAGCCGTCATCGTTCCTGCCGGCAGCCCTTTCCAGACCCTGCAGGATCTGGTGGACGCGGCAAAGGCAAATCCCGGTGGGCTGCGGTGGGCCCATAACGGCCGCGGCGGGTTCCACCAAGTTGCGGGACAGAGCTTCCTGAACAGAAACGACCTTCAGGCGCAGGATGTGCCTTTCAAAGGTGGCGGGCCAACACGGGCGGCTGTCATCGGCGAGCAGGTTGATTTTGCGTTTGTCGGCATTCAACAGGCGGCTGGCTTTGAAAACGAGCTTCGTGTGCTCGCATTGGCCGCGCCGGAACGTGACCCGATCCGGGATGACGTACCGACCATTCCCGAACTGGGCTTTGACTACGTTGCCGTATCTTCACCCATCGTCCTGTTCGCACCGAAAGGCACCGACCCCGAGATCGTGTCGGGCATGGAAACTGCGCTGAAGGAGATCACGGAAACGCAGCAATTTTCGGATCTGATGCGCGAGCGTGGCAATGTCCCGGCTTTCTTGACAGGGGAAGAGACCGAAGCCCGTCTGCGTGCAATGCAAGAAGAAACCCAGCCGGTGATTGATGCGCTGAAAGAGCAGGGCTGATCCTTGAGCGTGGGCTCCTCTCCCGCCCCGCAGGCTGTCGGTTTGGCACTGGTCCTTCTGGGGATTGGTGCCACAGCGACCAGTCTGTCTATTCCGTTGGATCAGTACGGGCGGTGGGGCGCACGCATCTTTCCGTTGGCCGGTTCCTTATCCCTGCTGCTTCTGGGCGGGATTGAGCTGCTTTCAGCGCGGAATATCTCTAAAGAGCCCACGGACACCCGTCATTTGCCGGCGATTTTTGCATTGCTGGCACTGGCCATCGGCTATGTCTGGGCCATCGCGCATTTCGGTTATCTGCTGAGCACTGGGGTCGCCGCGCCGATCGCCATGTGGATTTTTGGTGTGCGGCATCCGGTTGGCCTGTTGATTGCCGCACTCCTTTGTCCGGCTCTTTATCATCTGATCTTTTTCAAACTTCTTGGTGTGTTCCCACCGCTTGGGCTTTGGTTTGACCTGCTCGATGTAATCGGGGGCTACTGAGGCAATGGAAATTTTTGTCGGCCTCGCAACAGTTCTCACTGACCCCATTCTGATGGGATGGGTTTTTGCCGCCGCTGTTGTGGGCATGGTCGTCGGGGCCATTCCGGGGCTAACGGCATCCGCTGCAATTGCAATGCTCCTGCCACTCACGTTCTACATGGAGCCTCTGCCCGCCTTGGCGTTTCTTTATGTCATCGGCAAGTCGGGCAGGTACGGCGGTTCAATCGCCGCGATCCTCTTCAATACACCCGGCACCGCCGCATCTGCAGCGACACAGATCGACGGTTATCCGCTGGCCCGTCAGGGCAAGGCGGGAAAGGCGATGAAGGTTGCAACCATCTCATCGGTCATCGGGGATTTTGTTGGGGAAATCCTTTTGATTGTGGGCGTTGCGTGGATCGCGGCGATTGCCCTGAAACTTGGCCCGCCGGAGCTGTTTACCGTATATTTTGCGGCCTTCATCGTGATCGGATCCGTGATTGGGAAATCCGTGACGCGCGGGCTGGCCTCGGCAGCGTTGGGTGTTCTGATTAATATGATTGGACTTGATCCAATCAGCTCCACCGAGCGGTTCACCTTCGGAAGTTTTGATCTGACAAACGGGATCGGCCTTGTGCCTCTGATGATCGGGATTTTCGTCTTGGGTGAGGTTTTCGCGCAGATCGAAGAGCGAGGAAAGACCGCAGAGATGGTGCCGGATGGGGACGACGCCGCGCGAAACGGTCTGACATGGGCTGAGTACAAACCCTGTATGCCCCATGTGATCCGGTCTTCCTTCATCGGCTCCTTCATCGGCATGCTGCCGGGACTGGGCTCCGCCATCGCGGCCTTTGTGGCATATGGCGAAGGTAAACGGCGCGCAAAGAACCCGGAGGAGTGGGGCAAGGGCGCGCTGGAGGGCATTGCCGCACCGGAATCTGCAAACAACGCGGTCAGCGGTCCATCCATGGCGCCCCTTTTAACCTTGGGCATCCCCGGATCAACCATCGGCGCGATCTTGATTGGGGTCTTCCTGATCCACGGAATCCAGATCGGGCCAACCCTGTTTCTGACCTCCCGCGATCTGATCTATGCGCTCTTCGCGTGCGGTCTTATCGGCATCGTCATGTACGGCGTTATCGGCTATTATGGTGCGGCTTATGTGGGGCGGTTTATCACCCGTATCCCGACCCAAGTTCTCTATCCAATTATCTTTCTGACATCTTTCATCGCCGCCTATACGTCCCGCGGAAACCTCTTTGATGTCTACGTGATGGTGGCTGCGGGCTTTTTGGGCTGGGGTATGCGCAAGCTCGACTTCAATCCTGCGGCATTTGTCATTTCTTTCGTTCTCGCTGGCGGGGCGGAGGAGACATTTCGCCAAGCACTTCTGCTGTCGGACAACGGCGTTCTGATTTTCGTGACCCGACCGATCGCGCTTTTGTTCCTGCTGCTGGGATTTGCTGCGCTGGCCGTGCGGGTGCGAAGCCTGAATCGTCAGGCGCGCGCAAATGCGCTGAGGGATGCCTAAAATGAGTGGTCCGTTAAAGAGTATCCGTGTGATTGACTGGACCCACGTGTTGGCGGGGCCGGCCTGTTCCTATTTTCTGGGACAACTCGGGGCCGAGGTCATCAAGATCGAACATCCAGGCCATGGTGACGCGATGCGCCACCGGGGCGGCACCGACAAGGCGCGCGCTGCGCAAGGGATGAGCACAGCCTATCTGACCCAGGGGGCCGGTAAGACGTCCATCGCCGTGGATCTGGGGCGGCCACGCGGGCGCGAGGTGTTTGAACGACTTTTGAAATCGGCGGATGTTCTGGTCGAAAATCACCGGCCTTCGACGCTGGACCGGTTGAACCTGTCGGAGGCGCAAACCCGTGCGATCAATCCGCAGCTTATTCATTGCGCGATGACAGGGTATGGGCGGGCAAACGATATGGCTGATGTCCCTGCCTACGATATCAACATTCAGGCAATCTGCGGTTTGATGGATTTGACCGGAACTGCAGATACTGGCCCGATCAGGACAGGCGCGCCCATAATCGATTACGCTACGGCCCTGTCGGGGGCGTTTGCAGTGACCGCTGCGTTGTATCAACGCGCGCAGACGGGCGAAGGCGCCTTCGTTGACGTATCCATGCTGGAGACCGCGTTGACGTTGATGAGTTCCACCGTCACCGATTTTCGTTTGACCGGTACTGTTCCGAAGCCGCGTGGAAATGCAGCCAACAGCAGATCTCCGGCAGCCGGGACGTTTGCGTGCCGAACCGGCCACATAAGCCTCGGAGTGAATGAAGAGCGTCAGTTTGTTGCGCTGGCCGAGGCTTTGGGTCAGGCCAATTGGCTGCGCGATCCCCGGTTCGCCGAAAGAGTGGCGCGCGACGAGAATGCAGCAGCGCTTGGGGATGAGATCGCAGCGGTTTTGGTGACCCGCGACGCGGAGGAGTGGGAGCCACGGCTCAGCCACCATGGCGTACCCGCGGCTCGGCTGCGTAGTTTGCCAGAGGCGCTCGATTTGCCGCCGGTCCACCAACGCGGTTATCTTTCGGACGCTCCCGACACCACCGGCGCGGCTCTGCCGTTTGAGATAGATGGCACTCGCGAGATCGCAGCCGGACCGTCCCCCGCCTTGGGCGCGGACACTGTCGCAATTTTGCGTGATCTCGGGTACGATACGTCGGAAATTGAAGCGCTCGGCGAAGACGGCGCTGTGGACCGCGTAGAACCTGCAACTGTTGGGTGACTGTCGCGTGCATATTCGTTATGCCCAGATGTGATGATACCTGACGACCCAAACCCCGCCGATTTTGACCCGTCCAAACCGCTTAGCGGTATCCGAGTTCTCGACCTGACGAATGTTCTATCGGGTCCGTTCGCGTGCCATCAACTGGCACATCTTGGCGCGGATGTGATCAAGATCGAACGACCCGGCAGCGGTGATCTGGCCAGACAGCTTGGTGCTGATCCAGATCTCAATGCCAAGAATATGGGCGTATCTTTTCTGGCGCAGAACGCTGGTAAGGCGTCCGTTTGCCTGAACCTGAAAGATGCGCGCGGTGTGGAGCTGCTTAAACGGTTGGCAGCCGAGGCCGATGTGCTCGTGGAAAACTACCGCCCCGGCGTTATGGAGCGGCTTGGTGTCGGTGCGGAGACGTTGCGCGCTGTAAACCCGCAATTGATCTATTGCGCGATTTCCGGCTTCGGTCAGGATGGTCCGTGGAAAGATCGACCGGCTTATGACCAGATCGTTCAGGGTCTGGCGGGGGTGATGTCGGTTACCGGAGCGCCGGACGGTGATCCATTACGCGTGGGCTTTCCAATCGCCGACACCGTGGGCGGTTTGACAGCAGCATTCGCAATCACCGCAGCACTGAATGCACCCAAGCGGGGCTGCGTTATTGACGTCTCAATGTTGGAAGCCACGCTTTCCACGATGGCGTGGGCAATCTCAAACTTTCTCATAGCGGGGGTTGCTCCTCAGCAATTCGGCAATGAGAATCCGACCTCCGCCCCGTCCGGTGCGTTCCGAGCGGCGGACGGGTTTCTCAACATTGCAGCGAACAAGGATCAGCAGTGGACGGCGCTTGCGCAGCATCTGGGTCGCGACGATTTGCTGATCCGTCCCGATTTCGCCACCCGTGAAGATCGCAAGCGCAATCGCCTGGTTCTGCGGGCCGAGCTAGAGACCGTTCTGGTCACCAGACCTGCGGCCGACTGGGCGCGGGAACTGAACGACGTGGGCGTCCCCGCAGGGGCAATCATGACCGTACCTGACATTCTCAGTCATTCCCAAATAACGGAGCGCGGGTTTCTGGCCACCTATCAGTCCGATAGCCTGGACATGCCAATCCGGGCCGTGCGGACCGGGATCAAGATGAACGATGCTGCACCTCACGTCGCCGATGCGCCGCCAGCTTTGGGGGCGGATACGGCACGTATCCTTGGCGCCATCGGAGTGTCAGAGGCAGACCTGAAAGACCTGAAGGCCGGAGGGGTAATATGAGTGACGTCAGCGACTGGTGGACGACGGGCATCATCGATATGGAACCTGGGCGGATAGATATCCGCGGTCGGCCCATTCAGGAATTGATCGGCGAGGTCAGTTTCGCGCAGATGATTTGGCTGATGCTCAGGGGTGATCTGCCGTCCAAAGGACAAGCGCAGTTGCTGGAAGCGGCATTGGTCGCCGCCGTCGATCACGGACCACAGGCCCCTTCGATCGCCGCGGCGCGGATGGCCGTGACCTGCGGGCTTGATCTCAACAATGCGATGGCGAGTGCGGTAAACATGCTGGGTGACGTCCATGGCGGTGCGGGGGAACAGGCGGTGCACATGTTTCGGCAGATAGATCAAGATGGTGATCTGGACGCAACTCTCGCTTCATGGCGTTTCGCGCATGGCAAATACATTCCGGGCTTCGGCCACAGGTTTCATAAACCAACCGACCCGCGCGCGCCGCGCCTTCTGGCGCTGGTCGGAGAGGCGGTGACGGCAGGTGTTTGCGATGGCCGGTTCGCGCAGATCGCCATACGATTGGAACGCCAGCTGGCAGAGGACGCAGGTCGCCCCATCCCGATGAACATCGATGGTGCCACCGCCGTTATTTTCGCCGAGCTGGGGTTCGCCCCTGAACTGGCCCGAGGCATCTTCTGCCTATCGCGGTCTGTGGGCATTCTGGCCCATGCGTGGGAGCAGAGCCAGCAAGGCGGGCGCAACAAGGGACCAACGCCCCCGGGCTACCGTTGGACCTATAAAGCGGATGACCCGAACCCTTCATAAGTCTGGACAATTTGGCGCGAGATATGCCAGTCCTGCGCTCGACAATCTGTCATATTTGACCCTGCGCCATCTGCGGCGCATCATATTGAAAATGTTCCATCCGGAGGTTCCTCATGAACATATCCATTCGCGCGCTCGGTCTGAGCGCGTTTCTCACCCTCAGTGCAGGCGCCGTCAGTGCTGCCGAGTGCATCGCGCCAGCGAACCCAGGGGGCGGATGGGACTTCACATGCCGCCAAATCGGCAAAATTTTGTATACACTGGGCGAAGTTGATAGCCCTGTTCAGGTGACCAACATGGCTGGCGGCGGCGGCGGCCTTGCCTTTGGCCACGTCGTGAATGAGCGCAACACGGACGAGGACCTCATCGTGGCGGCGTCTTCGGCAACGGCAACACGGCTTGCGCAGAACGCATTCGGCGGCCTGACAGCTGATCAGGTTCGCTTTGTCGGCGCCATTGGTGCGGATCCGGGTGTGATCGTCGTGGCCGACGATAGCCCGTATCAGTCCCTCAACGAATTGGTTGATGCGATCAAGGCCGATCCCGGCTCGGTCGCGTTCGCAGGCGGTTCCGCGGCCGGTGGGTTTGATCATCTCAAGGTCCTTCAGGTCCTGAAAGAGGCGGGCTTCGATGACATTCGCAAGATCAAATATATCGGCGTCGATGGCGGTGCGGACGCAATCACACAGACCGTCGGCGGGTTCACCCAAGCAATGACCGGCGATATGTCCGAGATCGTGGGCTTCCTGAAAGCTGGCGAAGTGCGTGCCCTTGCTGTCTTGACCCAAGACCGGGTGCCTGGTTTTGAAGATGTCCCAACGGCCAAGGAACAAGGTTTCGATGTCGTCGCCGTGAACTGGCGTGGTCTTTACGTGCCCAAAGACATCTCGGACGAGGCATTCAACGCATGGGCGGACAAACTTCTGAACGTGGCAAACAGCAGCGAATGGAAGGCCGCAATGGAGGCAAACGGCCTGGCGCCCTTCACTATGGTTGGCGATCAGTTCCAGAATTGGGTTAATACCGTCGTGGCATCCGTAGAGGCACTCAGCCGCGAAATCGGTGTGATCCAATAGGGCACGACAATGCTGCACTCTGACCGCGTCTTCGGACTGGTCGTAATTCTTGTGGCGCTCGCATACATCGCGAGCGCCCTTCAAATCCAGACAAGTTTCATGTCCGACCCTGTCGGGTCCAAGACCTTCCCGATGCTAGTGGGGGCTGTCGCTGCGATTTGCGGTGGGACTATGGTCTTCCGCCCCGGTGAAGACGCCCATTGGCCAGCCCTGCGAACCTTACTCTCTCTGGTGCTTTCGGTCATCGTGATGGTCGTCTACGCCTATAGCCTGAAACCCTTGGGCTTTCTTATCCCGACCGCGGTGACGGCGGCGATCCTCAGCTACCAAATCTCACCGCGCCCGGTTTTTGCAATTCTGACGGGCGTAGGTTTATCTGTTGGTCTTTTCCTTCTGTTCAAATACGCGCTGGACCTTGGGCTCGTACCGTTTCCCAAGATGAGCGCGGGCTGAACAGATGGAGCTTCTGTCCAATCTCGCCCTTGGCTTTAGTATCGCGCTGTCGCCGACGACACTGTTTCTCGCGGTCATCGGTTGTTTTCTGGGAACGATCATCGGCTCCCTTCCGGGGCTCGGACCCTCCAACGGCGTCGCTATTCTGATCCCGCTGACTTTTTCGCTGGGCTTCGACGCGACTGCGGCTCTTGTTCTGATGACATCAGTCTACTACGGCGCGATGTATGGCGGGCGTATCTCGTCCATCCTGCTGAACATTCCGGGCGACGAGCCTGCGCTGATGACCACGCTGGATGGGTATCCGATGGCCAAGCAGGGCAGGGCGGGGGATGCCTTAGTTCTATCCGGCGTGGCGTCGTTTGTCGGTGCGTTCCTGGCGACGATCGGTTTGATGCTGCTCGCCCCCGTTCTGGCGCAGGTTGCCTATCTCTTTGGTCCTGCGGAGTATTTCGCCCTCTATCTTCTGGCCTTTTCCACGTTGGGTGGCATTGCATCCAACAATCAGGCCAAAGCCGCGCTTGCGTCATGTATTGGCCTGGCGATTGCGATGATCGGGCTGGACAACAATACCGGCATGCCGCGGTTCACCTTCGGCAATCTGCACTTGATGGATGGCGTCGACTTCCTTGTCGCAATTGTCGGCCTGTTCGCGGTGGCGGAAGTCTTCATTTTCATCGAAAGTCACGGGAAGGGATCTTCCATAGGCGTGAAGCTGGAGAAAGTCCGGATCCCGTTCCGCGATATTAAGAACTCGTTCTGGACAATGATCCGCGCAAGCGGTGTCGGCTTTGTGGCGGGCGTGCTTCCGGGGGCGGGGGCATCCCTTGGATCGTTCCTTGCCTATATGTCCGAGAAATCACTGGCCGGGCCGAAGGGCGGTTTTGGGACCGGCGTGCCGCGTGGTGTGGCCGCACCAGAGGCTGGCAATAACGCAGCTGCAGGGGGCGCCCTTGTACCGATGTTGACCTTGGGCGTGCCGGGTTCTGGCACCACGGCGGTGCTGCTCGCCCTTTTGATGACCCTGAACATCACGCCGGGGCCAACGCTCTTTACAGACAGGCCGGATGTTGTCTGGGGGCTGATTGCCTCCCTGCTTATCGCGAATTTCGTGTTGCTCGCAATGAACGTCCCGATGGTGAAAGTCTTTGTTCGGGTCCTGTCGGTGCCGCCCGCAATTTTGCTGCCTGGCGTCACGATGATCTCCTTTGTCGGGATCTATTCCCTCACCGGCAGCTATTTCGACCTGCTGCTTATGGTGGGGTTCGGGGTGATCGGCTACGTATTCCGCAAGCTGGATGTGCCGACGGTGCCGATCATTTTGGGCATCCTTCTGGGCAAGCATATGGAGGACGCGTTGCGCCGGGCCATGGTGCTGTCAGACGGAGACGCCTCGTACCTATTTTCCTCTGGCATCGCCATCACGCTGTGGATCGCTGCCGTGCTTGGCTTCTTCGCGCCGATCTTCGTGCGGCGGTATCTCAGAAAACCCGCTGCTGTGAGTGATTGATGGTCAAGGTTCTTGTTCCGTCGGGCGCTTTGGGACTGGGCTACGATCCGGTCGCACTAAAGCGTGGGATCGCGGCAAACCCCGATCTTATTGCGATTGACGGCGGATCGACGGACAGCGGGCCGTTCTATTTGGGCGAAGGGGTGTCGAAATATGCGCGGGCCTCGACCAAGAAGGAATGGGCCGGTCTGATTGTCGCGCGACAGGCGGCTGGCGTCCCGCTTGTGATTGGAACGGCCGGGACGTGCGGCGCGGGACGCGCTGTCGATTGGCTGGTGGACATCACAGACGAAATTCTGCGCGAGACGGGGACCTCGGCGCGGGTCGCTGTGCTGAAATCTGATCAGAGTGCGCGCCATTTAAAAGCGTCTCTTGCACAGGGTCACATCACACCGTTGCAGCCAGCGCCGGATATCTCTGAGGCTCTGCTGGACGCCTGCAGCAATATCGTGGCGCTTGCAGGGGCGGAGCAGATCAACGCCGCCTTGGACACTGGCGCGGACATCGTCATCGCGGGCCGGACGACGGACACGGCTATTATCGCAGCGCTTCCACTTGCCAGAGGATGCCATGCGGGCGCGGCATGGCACGGCGCCAAGATTGGTGAATGCGGCGCGCTTTGCGCGACCAATCCCCAGTCCGGGGTCATCATGCTGGAGTTCGACGCCGAGGGGTTTACTGTGACCCCGCTTGCGGACGGAGCCTACGCCTCGCCACATACCGTGTCGGCCCACATGCTTTATGAAAACAGCGATCCGTTCCTTCTGTATGAACCTGGCGGGCATCTGGATGTGACCGATGCCCGGTACACGGCGCTGGATGAACGACGTGTGCGGGTCGAGGGCTCAAGGTGGGTGCCATCAGACCGCTATACCGTAAAGCTCGAAGGGGCACGTATCGCGGGGTATCAGACCATCCTGATGGCACTGATCCGCGACCCACGTTACGTGGCGGCGTCTGATCATTGGTGTGCGGATGTTTCTGAGAAATGCAGCCAGAAAGTTTCTGACCGTTTGGCTCTGGCGCCCGACGCATTTCATATTGAGCTGCGTCAGATCGGTAAGAATGCGACGCTTGGTGCCTTGGAGACCGCGATCGGTGATCCGGTTGAACTGGGCATTCTTGCAATCATCACAGCTGACACTCAAGACATCGCCGTCGAGATAGGGAAGCTGTTAAACCCGTACCTGCTGCACCATCCCCTCACATCGGGCGAAGAGCAGCCAAGCTTCGCGTTTCCGTTCTCGCCCCCGGAAATTGATCGCGGGCCGCTTTGGGAATTTTGCCTCAATCATGTTTTGACCCTGCAGGACCCAATGGACGGGTTCGATCTGCAGGTGCTGGAGCTTGGTCTTGACTGATCGCGTATCGGATATCGTCCAGAAGGTCAGGTCCAAGAACGCGGGGCCGTTCTGGGTGACACTTGATCTCTTTTGCGGCTCGGCGCCGGCGTTCGAGCGGATCACGCGGGGACTTTCAGATGAAAAGATCGCTTCCCTGCTTGGGTTGGAATCCGGCGCGCTGAAGCGATTTGAGCTTCCAGATTTACACGTGCTGAAGTTCAGTGCGCCCCGTCCAGCGGTTCAAGGCATCCGCGAAGACCGTGACATGCACGGCGCGGGATGGGCGGTCCTGATCGCCGAATTGGAAATCGATTGATGTGTCTATCCCGCATCTGACGACAGCGTTGTTTTCGGGGCAGCTATACGTCGATTCCGGAACCGCCTATCGGGTCCGGCGTGGGTTCAAGAGGTAAGGTATTACGATGTCCGACCAATCGCGCCAGGATCGGCTCACTGAAGCGCGCAAGCTGCTTGATGCATCCGCTTTCGTCTCGTCAAATCTACTCGCGGAAGACATGCTTGCATGGGCCCGGAAGCTGATTGAAGCAGACGTTATGGAAGGTGACGCCGAGGCCACGTGGCTCAGCGGCGAACTATCAACAGATTATACAGGTACACCTGCAGAAGTCGAAGCGCGCCATTTAGACCATTTGAACGCGTCAGCGGCTGCGGGCGTGATCGAAGCCAAGTTCAAGCTCTCTCTCTTTCTTTTCGATCAAGGTGAAACAAGTCGCGCCGCTACCCTGTGCCAAGAGGCGGCGGAAGCCGGTTTGCCTGCTGCGATGTGGTGTCACGGGCTGGATCTGATCTCCGGAACGGCCCGTGATCGGAACGAAGCTACCGGTATCGACTACATCCGCCGCGCCGCTGAGCAGAACGTAGCAAATGCCGTCAAGTTTATGGCGGACACGACAGCTCTCGGACAGTTCGGACTAACCCAAGATGAGGCAGAAGGCGCGCTATGGCACCGAAGGCTTAACAGCCCTCAGGTCTACTGGATCTGACACGAACCTATCTTCAGCTGTAATTTATGAGCTGCTCATACCGAAAACCGCAAAACGACCTGCAGTCGGTTCTTAAGATTGGGGAATTGGCTCCGGCGGTAGGGATCGAACCTACGACCAATTGATTAACAGTCAACTGCTCTACCGCTGAGCTACGCCGGAACGGTGAGGGCGCGTATAGCAAGCGGGATTCCGGTCGTAAAGAGGGATTTGGCTAGGATCGCTTGGAATTTTCAGGCCAGAGAAAAGCGAGCGTCCCGGGCGACGTTTCCATCTGCCTTCACGACGTTTCGGGCCGCCAGATCTATCAAATGGGCCAACACGTTTCGCTCGGCGGCGGGCAGTAGCGCCGGATCAACATCCGTGTAGATCGCCGCTGTCAGGTCAGGCACGTAGCCCGGGTGCTTCTGAAGCGCATCTAGAATCTGCCCCTCCCGCGATTTACGGTGCGCAGCGAGTTCCCCGACGCGGTGAGCCGGGTCCTTGATCGGCGCGCCATGTCCCGGATAGTAGACCTGATCCTCGGAGCGGCTGGCGAGTAAATCGAGGGACGCCATGAACGCCGTCAGATCCCCGTCCGGGGGGGACACCATCGAGGTTGCCCAACCCATGACCAGATCCCCTGAAAAGAGTGCGCTGCTTTCCGGCCATGCATAGCAGAGGTGATTGCCCATATGACCGGGGGTGTGAAGCGCCTTGAGGCTCCACCCCGCGCCGTGGACAGTCATGCCGTGGACAAGCGTGACATCGGGCATAAAGGTCTCGTCAATACCTTCCCCGCCGCCAAGATCGCTCAAGCTTTGCATCACGGGACTGCGGCCAGCCTTTGACGGGCCAAACCCATGAACTTTTGTGTCTGTCAGTTGGGCCAAGACCATTGCCAGCGGGGAATGATCAATATGGCTGTGGGTGACAAAGATGTGGCTGATCCGCTGGTGCGCCTCCAGCGCATCGAGAATGGCCGTCAAATGCGCCTGATCGGGTGGGCCGGGGTCAATCACGGCGATCTCGCGCGTGCCCAGAAGATAGGTGTTCGTTCCGCGAAACGTCATGGGGGAGGGATTGGGCGCAAGTATTCGCCGCAGTCCCGGAGCTATCATCTCTGCGACACCGGGCTTTGGGTTGAATTGAGCGGGCTTTGGCATGCCTCTTTTCCTTTCAATCAGCGCGGCTTACGATTGATCGCATATGGCACGCTTCTCGATCAAACGCTACCTTCCACGCAGCCTCTACGGACGGGCGGCTTTGATTTTGTTGGTACCGGTGATTACGATTCAGCTGGTGGTGTCCTTCGCCTTCATCCAGCGACTGTACGAAGATGTAACCGAGCAGATGACGGACAATCTTTCTGTGGGCATCCGCTATCTGCTTTCGGAATTCCGAACGGGTGGGCCGGACGCAATGCAGGACGCCGCCGACGCGCTTCAGATGGAGCTGACGTATCCCGGTGGACCCGTCGGGTTTGAAAGGCGATTTTTCGACCTGTCCGGTCGCGTGATCGAGCGGCAGTTGACCGAAAGCTTTCCAGCGCTGACAGGTGTTGATCTGGTCGATGATCGCAAGCGGGTGTTGCTGGGAATCGAGACTGGCGAGGGTTTGGTCGAGATCAGTTTTCCCCGGCGTCGCGTGACCGCAACCAACCCGCACCAATTGCTGGTCTGGATGGTGCTGACGGGTGGCTTGATGACATTCGTGGCCTATCAGTTTTTGCGCAACCAGCTCAGGCCGATCCGGCGGTTGGCGCGAGCTGCCGAGGCTTTCGGGAAGGGGCAAAGTGAAACCTATCACCCCAGCGGTGCTGTGGAGGTGCGCTCGGCCGGCAATGCGTTTTTGAATATGCGGTCACGGATCGAACGGCAGATCGAGCAACGGACATTGATGCTGTCCGGGGTCAGCCATGATCTGCGCACACCACTGACGCGCCTCAAGTTGGGGCTGTCGATGCAGCCGGATACGGAAGACACACGGGCGCTGATCGCCGACGTAGACGAGATGGAAGCGCTGATCGCGGCCTTTCTGGATTTTGCTCGCTCCGACGCGATTGAAGACCTTGAACCAAGTGACCCTGTCGCTGTGGTCCGGGCGGTTGTCGATAAGGCGCAGCGGGCGGGCCGGAATGTGGTTCTGAAAGATCTTCCGCACGAGCCTGCAACTCTGACGCTGCGGCCGCTGGCCATTGCACGGGCGGTGGACAACCTTGTCGGGAACGCCGTTCGCTATGGGACGAAGGCGGCGGTTTCCGTAGATTTGCTGACAACGGCGCTTCGGATCAGGGTCGAGGATGACGGGCCGGGTATTCCCGCTGAAAACCGGGACGAAGCACTCAAGCCGTTTGCACGACTTGATGCGGCACGTAATCAGAACGCGGGAAGTGGTGTCGGGTTGGGCCTTGCAATCGCGGCCGACATTACTCGGTCCCATGGGGGCACGCTCAGACTTGGCGAAAGTGAAGCGCTTGGAGGGCTAAGTGCTGAAATTGTGCTGCCCAGATGACCCGCCAGTGTTGAAACGGGAGCAAAAAATTTTCATCGGAAAATAATTTCCGGAAATCGGATGCATCTGTCGCCAAGGCGACAATGTGCAGAAAAAATGGATCCTAGGGTGGATCAGTACGTAACGAGTGCTATTTTGCCTCGAAATTTTTTTCTGGATCAGTTTATGGTTTTTGCTTCAGCGAACCCCGTATCGGGGGGGCTCAGTCGCCGTAGGTTTTTGCAGACATCATCCGGCACTGTAGCAGTTTCATTGCTCGGACTGCCCGCAGTCGCGAATTCTTCGCAGCAAGCACAAATCGGAACCTCGCCGGCTGGTACACCGGGCGTGGCGGCGCAGCGGATTGATGGCGTGGCGAAGGTCACAGGACAAAAGGTATACGCGCGGGATTTCGACGCCCGCGACATGCCAGAGCCGTGGCCGAAAACACAGACCTACGCGATGTTTCTGCGGGCGCTGACAACGAAGGAGCGGTTTATTGGTCTTCGGACCAGTGCTTTGCCGAAAGTGGCGCAGAGCGCGCGTATCGTATTGGGCAACCAGCTGACCAAAGCACAAAGATCTCCTCAGGTTTCGTTCCGGCGGGACCTGGTGATGGATCAGCAGATCAAAGAAACGCGGTTCGTCAATCAGCAAATCAAGGAAGCGCTTTTTGACCCCAGCCCGGAAGGGTTTGATCGGCCCAGTGCCGTGGTGTACGACCTGATTGTCCAGCCTGGAAATGTCCCAGATTATCTGGGGCAGGCTGTTGCATTGTTGATCTTTGACGATTTCAAAGGATACCGCGCGGCCCTTCAGGCCATGCAGTTTCAGGATGACCAGTTCCAGATCTATGCTCCGCCGGATGGCCCTTTGCCGCCGAAAGATCAGCCGTTCGATCCGAAGACGACTTACGTCAAGTATGATGTCGACGGTGAGGCCTTCGATTACGCAACGGCCAACCCCTATGCCTATCCACATGAGGCGGATACCTACCGCGGGAAAATCGAAGCGCGTTTAGCGTCGATCCCCGGTCTGATCCGGCAGGATATCCAGTCTGACATGCGGGCAATGGATCCGATGTTCATGGAGCCAGAAGCAGGTCTTGCTTGGCTGGACCCAGAGAAGAAGATCCTCAGGCTCGTTCTGGGTACGCAATCGCCTGATGGTGACGTCCGCGACATTGTCTCCATGTATAAGGAAGGCGATGCACCTACGCCGCTTGACGAAGTGACCCTGACAAGCTGTTATCCGGGCGGTGGTTTCGGGGGACGTGACAAGTCACCCTTTTCGCTGATGCTGGCGCTGGCCGCAGCCTTCACAGATGGCAGACCTGTGAAGCTGATCTATGATCGGTTTGAGCAGTTCCGCGTCGGCCTCAAACGACACGCGGCCACGTTGAGTGGTCAGTTGGCCATCGCGCCGGACAAAACGATCCAGAACATCGAGATGACACTGCAGTTCGACGGGGGTGGGCGGAAGAACCTCAGCCCCTATGTCGCCAGCCTCGCCGCACTCTGCGCCGGGGGCAGCTACAAGACCCCGATGGCCAATATCTACGCCGACGCGATCCATTCCGAGAATATCTCTGGTGGGTCCCAGCGGGGATTTGGCGGACCGCAGGCATTTTTCGCCATTGAGACCGCACTTGACGACGTGGCTGCGGCGAAGGGTTGGGACCCGGTGGACTTGCGGCGCATAAATGCAATCTCGCAGAACGATACAACGGTTGTCGGCGGACCTGTCGAGCAGGAGCTGCGCCTGACCGAGATGCTGGACATGGCCGAGGCGCATCCGCTTTGGGCCAACCGGGCCGCCTTGAAACAGGATTATGATACGCGCGAGGTCAACTATGGCACCGGGATTGCCATGTCCTTGCAAGCCTACGGCACCTCAGGCGACGGCACGGTCGCGGCTGTTTTGATAACGCCCGAGGGCAAGCTGACTGTCCAGTCCGACGCCGTTGACATGGGCAATGGCTCGGCGACCACGCTTGGCGTTGTGATCGGGGATATTCTGGGGGCCAATGCGGACCACGTCGATATGGGCTGCTATACCCTGTTCGGTCAGACGGGTCTCACAACAAAGGACACCACGGGTACCCGTTGGGCCAATCCGGATTGGACAGCCAAGGGCGTTGGGTCTTCGTCGGCGTGTCTCACCGGGCTTCATCAGGTGCACGTGGTTCAGCAGACAGCGCACGCATTGTTCGAGGCCACGCTTTTGCCCGCCGCGCGCCAGATCTGGGGGCAACCTGATTTGGTGCGATCTGATGTGACATGGCGCAATGGCGCCTTGAGCCTCGTGGACGGGGCCACCGATCCTATATCGTTGCCGTCACTTGCAACCGCAGCGGCCGAGATGGGCCTGCCTCGGGGTGCGTTGGGGCACGCCTATTTCCAAAATACTTGGGCGGAGGCCGATTTCGATCTGCGGGAGGGCGCGTTAACTCACTTGGCCCTCGATGGCGTCTCTCTTTACGAAGGTGAACAGAGCTTGCCGCGCCGCGTGGTTCGCCAGAACGGATTTGGCCCTGACAGCGCGTCAAAGCGGTACTCACGATATGTCTGGGCGCCTTGCGTAAACATCGTGTCCTTGACCGTGCATCGCACAACCGGGCGCGTGCAGATCGAAAACGTGGTCAGCATTTTGAATGCCGGTCGTATCCATGTTCATGATCTTGTCTCGGGGCAAAGCCAAGGCGGTGTCGCGATGGCAATAAGCTATACGTTGCACGAGGACCTGCCCCCGGGTATGGGCGGCCCTGCAAACGGCACGTGGAACTTGGATCAGTATCACGTCGCGCGGATGCAGGACGTGCCCTTGGGTGTCGAATATCGACCGGGTGCCCGGGCGCAGGAATTGCATATCCTTGACGAGACACCTGCGGACAAGGGGCAGGGGCGTGGCATTGCGGAAGCGGTGATGTGTTCTATCCCGCCTGCGATCTCGAACGCGCTGAGGGATGCGGTCGGCAAACGCTATACGTCGCTTCCCATCACACCCGAGAAGATACTGGAAGGGTTGCGCGCATGAGCATTTCATTCAGCGTAAACGGCGTGGTGCAGACCGTAGGTGCGGAGCGAGGGGACGAGATGCTGCTCGACTACCTTCATGAAGACATGAATATGACTGGCACCAAGTTCTGCTGTGGCATGGGGATTTGCCGCGCGTGTACGGTTTCCGTCGTGAAGGCTCCGAACCCCAACGCTGTTCCCGTCATTAGTTGTTCAACCGCCCTTGCGACGTTGAACGGCACCGACATTACCACAGTGGAGGGCGTTGCATCAGGTGACGATCTGCACCCGATCCAGACAGCGTTTCTGGAAAATTTTGCGTTTCAATGCGGCTACTGCACGCCCGGTTTTGTCATGGCCTCGAAAATTTTCCTCGACTGGCTGGCCACTGCGCCTGTCACCGAAGACGAATTGGACGATGCGATCCAAAACGCGATTGGCGACCATATCTGCCGGTGCACAGGATATGTCCGCTACTATGAAGCTTTGAGAAAAACGGCGCAGGATGTACTTGCCGCAAAGGAGGGTGCGCTGTGATCGGGCGGGCCAGAGCCCTCGTCGTCGCGGGCTTTCTTCTGGCGCCCCTAGGCGCGAATGCGCAGTCCTACGCCGAGCAATGCATCGAACAGGTCGGACCGGTGCCCGCCTTTTCCTGTGCCGATGGGGTCACTGTTCCGATCACGGTAGACGGAACGCTCATCACGTCGGAAACGTTCGAAAGGAATATGGACTGTGACCGACCGGGGTTGTTGAGCAACGGGGCAGGGACAGACGGTCAGTGTGTTCCGAATTCCCGTATCTTGGATCTGTCGACGGACACCGCACAGATATCTGTCATGTGCAGGCAGAAACACAATCGCGCGGAAGACATTCTTCTCTATGATGAAATTGACGTGATTGCGCACAACCCCGCGACCGGCGCGACCTGCTGGTTTCAGGCAATCTCCCATGATCGCGAAAACCCGCTGGATGGCGCGTTAGTTGCCTCACCAACGGATAGGGATGACGGCGGGTTCTGGGTATCACCCGAAGAGGTCGCAAAGGACGGATGCGGGATCTGTCATGACAACGATCCCTTCATGTATTCCCCGTTCATGGGGCAGGTGTGGCATGAGATTCCCGCTAACCCGCTGGGTCCGTACTTTCATGTCGGGTCCGAGTTTGGGTTTGGTGAATGGCCTACCGAAACCATGGAGCCGCGCGACAACACATGTCTTGGATGCCATCGTATCGGCGTCGCGCGCACGTGCGGAGAGCTCACGGACTGGATGACCGGATTGGAAACACCGGAAGGTGCCGACATAGCAGCGCGGGAATTTCCCATGTCGCATGCGATGCCGCCGCTCCATGGACTGACCCGCCCGGCATGGCAGACGTTCCACGGCAGTTCCCTTGCTGAGATCAAGTTTTGCTGCGACCATCCGGACCATGAAATGTGCAACGTGACCCCGTTGGAGGCCTACAGAAAATGAACAATTCCCTGAGGTTCCCGCATCTTCTTAAAGCAAGCCTGCTCAATGATTTGCCGGACGACAAGAAGGTCGAATTGATCGATCTCTGCTCTGTCCGTTCGTTTCCCAAACAAGAGGTCGTCTTGGCACAGGGCGAAAGCACGTCGGGCATGTTCATGGTGGCTCATGGGACGATAGAGGTCAGTTACATGAGCGAAGATGGCCATAAGTCGATCATCTATCATGCGGGCGAAGGTGATGCTTTGGGCGCAATCGAAGCCATTGCGGACCGCCCCTGTGCGGCAACCTGTGTGGCCTTCCCAAACACCACCGTTCTCTTTTGCGCTACGCCGCTTTTGTTTGAGCAGCTGAAGTCGCCCGTCATGATCCGCAATCTGGCGGTGATCTTCCACGACATGATGACCCGAGATAACATGTTCAAATCGGTGGACCAGTTCTACTCGGTAGAACAGAAGATCTGCGTATATCTTCATGACATGTCGTCCCGAAATTCGAAGTTCACCCAAAGCCAGTCCTATCTGGCAAATGTCGTAGGGTGCTCTCGACAGACTGTGAACCGGGAGCTTGGAACGCTGCGGGACATGAACATCATAGACATCAGCAAGGGTGCCATCGGTGTGTTGGATCAAGACGCACTGGCCCGCCGTATTGAGGATCTGGACCTGTCGCAGTCTTCCCGCAAGAACTGAGGGTTGCGCTTTCCACGGCAGATGGGCTGCTCGCTCCTGTCATCCATCCATAATTTCCGCGAATGGATATTGAAAACCTGAAAACAATGTTGCTTTTGGCGCGGCACGGTAGTTTTGCTGCGGCCGCCCGTGTGCTGGATCTTGATCCATCCTCCGTGTCTCGAATAGTGTCTGCACTTGAAGACATGGAGGGGCGCAATTGCCTGTGGTTTGCGTTGCCTGATTTTCGAAGCCGCAGCTATCTGCCGAAGAAAGTCCGCGCGGCGATCAACTTTTTCCGGCCCAGATTCAACGCCTAAGCAGGTCAGGCTTCGTCGCAAAGGCGGAAGTTGGTAGGCCCGGAGGGACTTGAACCCCCAACCAAAGCGTTATGAGCGCTCTGCTCTAACCAATTGAGCTACAGGCCCCCGATTGGCGTGAAACAGTGCCTATCAGAACCGCCGGAACGGTCAAGCATATTGCCCCCCCGGCACCCATGCGCTATCGCGGGCGCACCAGATTGGGGGCGTTATGAGCGAGACGAAAAACGGGCTGACCTACGCGGATGCGGGCGTGGATATCGACGCGGGCAACGCCTTGGTGGACAGGATCAAACCGGCGGCCAAGCGCACCGACAGACCCGGGGTTATGGCAGGATTGGGCGGCTTCGGCGCGCTCTTTGATCTCAAGGCTGCAGGCTATGAGGATCCGGTTCTGGTGGCGGCCACGGATGGCGTCGGGACGAAACTGCGGATCGCTATTGACACGGGGCGATATGATACGATTGGCATTGATCTGGTCGCCATGTGCGTGAACGACCTTGTTTGCCAAGGGGCCGAGCCGCTTTTCTTCCTCGACTATTTCGCGACCGGAAAGCTGGAGATCGAGGCTGCTGCGACCATCGTTGAGGGTATCGCGGAAGGCTGCGTCAAATCGAACTGCGCGTTGATCGGCGGCGAAACGGCAGAGATGCCGGGCATGTATCATGGCGAGGATTTCGACCTCGCGGGCTTTGCCGTTGGCGCGATGGAGCGGGGCAGGGCGTTGCCGTCAGATGTGAATGAGGGCGATGTGCTGCTCGGGCTAGGCTCGGACGGGGTGCATTCAAACGGTTATTCACTGGTGCGCAAGGTCGTCGAGGTGTCCGGCCTCGACTGGGATGCAGACGCGCCGTTCGCGTCTGGCGTGTCCTTGGGCGACGCGCTTTTGGCCCCAACACGCCTTTATGTGACGCCATGTCTGGCTGCAATCCGGGCCGGGGGTGTGCACGCCTTGGCCCATATCACAGGTGGTGGCCTGACCGAAAATCTGCCGCGTGTTCTGCCCGAAGGTTTGGGCGCAGAGATTGATCTGACCGCCTGGGATCTGCCGCCTGTTTTTCGCTGGTTGGCTGAGACAGGTGGCACACCAGAGGCCGACTTGCTCAAGACGTTCAATGCGGGGATCGGCATGGTACTGGTGGTTGCACCACAGGCCGCAGAGGCTATCAGCCTGCAATTGACTGATATGGGCGAGACGGTTTTCCAGATCGGTACCGTCACGACGCGCGGCGACATTGGGTATCAGGGCCAGCTTTTGTGAAACGAACGGCCATTCTGATTTCTGGTGGCGGCTCCAACATGGTACGCCTTTGCGAAGATATGACAGGCGATCATCCGGCTCGCCCTGTTTTGGTGTTGTCCAACGATCCGGCGGCGGCGGGGCTTACCAAGGCCAGCGCAATGGGCATCGCGACCGCAGCGGTTGATCATCGGGCATTTGGCAAAGACCGGGCCGCCTTTGAGGCGGAACTCTTGAGACATCTCGAAGCAGCCGACCCGGATATTATTTGTCTTGCCGGGTTTATGCGGGTACTTAGCGCCGATTTTGTCAGCCGGTATGAAGGGCGCATTCTCAATATTCACCCGTCGCTTCTGCCCAAATATAAGGGGCTGAACACGCATAGCCGTGCGATTGAGGCGGGCGATACCGAGGCCGGCTGCACTGTCCATCTGGTCACCGCTGAGTTGGACGACGGTCCAATCCTTGGCCAAGCGAAGGTGGCCATCGTGCCAGAGGATGTGCCCGATAGCCTGGCCGCAAAAGTTTTGGTCGAGGAGCACCGGCTTTATCCCGAAGTGCTGCGTGCGTTTGCGACCAGTTTAGGTTAACGCCGCGGGACTTCCCAAGCCGGGTCTTTTGGCTTAGACCGGAAAGCGGGGGAGCACCAAAGAACAACAACAAAAAGACGCCCACTGCATGAAGACATTAACGACGACCGAAGACTTGGCTGCCTTTTGTGAGCACGCCAGGGAATTTGATTATGTCACCGTCGATACGGAATTTTTGAGAGAACGCAGCTATTACGCGAAACTGTGTCTGATCCAACTTGCTGTCGCGGGCGAAGGTGAGGACGACGCGGTCCTTGTTGATCCGATTGTTGGATCAGACATGTCGCTTGAGCCGCTTTATGATCTTTTCCGGGATCCGAACGTCGTCAAAGTATTTCACGCGGCGCGACAGGATCTTGAGATTTTTTATGTCGAGGGCAATGTCATCCCGGCGCCTCTGTTCGATACGCAAGTGGCCGCAATGGTCTGCGATTTTGGCGAACAAGTGGGGTATGAGACTTTGGTGAGGAAGATCACCAAGGGCTCTGTCGACAAGTCTTCGCGGTTTACAGACTGGTCCAGGCGCCCATTGAGCGATGCCCAGAAAAACTATGCTCTGGCTGACGTGACGCACCTGCGGGAGATCTACGAATATCTTTCGGCACGTCTGGATCGCACGAAACGCCGCGCTTGGGTTGAAGAGGAAATGGACGTTCTCAGGCGTCCCGAGACTTATGTGATCGATCCCGATGACGCATGGAAGCGCGTAAAAGTCCGATCAACTGCGCCGCGCTTTCTGGCAATTGTGCGCGAACTGGCCCGGTTTCGCGAAACTTATGCGCAAACTCGCAATGTACCGCGCAGCCGCGTTTTCAAGGATGATGCGTTGCTGGAACTGGCTTCGACCAAACCTAAAAACGCGAATGACCTTGGGAAGTCTCGTTTGCTGTTACGAGAAGCCCGCAAAGGAGACATCGCAGATGGCATCATCGCCGCTGTCGAAGCGGGCCTTGTCTGCCCCGATGCCGACCTGCCGCGCGCAGCGCCTCAACGGGACAAAGGGCAAATCAACGCGGCCTTGGCCGACCTGCTGCGCGTCCTGTTAAAGGCCAAGGCCGAAAAGGCGGGTGTCGCGCAAAAACTGATTGCAACCGCGTCAGAGCTTGATGACATCGCCTTGGGGGACCGGGACGGCCTTGCCTTGATGGGGTGGCGCGCGGAAGTTTTCGGCGAGGACGCCCTGCGTCTGTGTCGGGGGGAAGTCGCCCTGTCCGCCGATGGCGCAAGCGTCAAGATCGTCGAATTGACGCAAGCCTAGCGCCGGACACTTCGCCGGTTGGTGTTTCCATTTACGACGATGGTGCGAATGCCCTCAAGATCGTCAGATGAAACGGCCCGACCTGCAAGGATTTCCCGGGAGCGTTCCGTGCCTTGCGGCTGCGCGTTTACAGGCGGCAAAGCCCTGAAGTCGAAGGCCAGAACGCTTGGGTCGCTGCTTGGCACGCGCACCAAACCTGCATCCCAGTAGCCCTGAGTGGGCGGCAATCCGATGGCGCGTATAATGGCACCTTCGGGCGTTGGATCGACCTGAAGTCCGACGATTGACGATACAAGTGGGCGACGGTTTTGCGGCGCTTGCACATCTGACGCGGCAACGGGCTCGCTGCGATCCCTGCCGAACCAGTTGAATGGGTTAAGGCCCGACTCGCGAACTCCGCCGCATGCGGTCAGGACAAGCACAAGGCTCAGTGCCGCCAAAAGTGATCGTGTCATAGAGGTCCCCGCCTTCGTCTCGTGTCGATTGGGTAGCGCATACATCGCGCCTTGAAAAGCCTGCGCGTCCTTGTGTGCTCTGGACGTGCCCGGCAGTGCAGCTTATCTCACCACCAAGCAGAAAAGGACGTGGATGATGGCGCAAGCTGCCTTTGAAGAGATTGTCGAGACATTCGAGTTTCTCGAAGACTGGGAAGATCGCTACCGGCATGTGATCGACATGGGTAAAGCGATGGATCCTCTGGATGACGCGTTGAAGGTCCCTGCCACAAAAGTCGACGGTTGCGCATCGCAGGTCTGGCTTCATCCGACCATAGAGGGCGAGGGGCCATCGGCGACGTTTACCTTCGAAGGAGAAAGCGACGCGATGATCGTTCGAGGTCTGATCGCGGTCCTGAAAGCGCTCTATTCCGGTGTTTCCGTGTCGGATATCCCCAAAATCAACGCGCCGGTGGAATTGGGTCGGCTCGGGTTGAATGATCACCTCTCGGCTCAGCGGTCCAACGGACTGCGCGCCATGGTGGATCGGATCAATTCCGTTGCTGTCGCAGCCGCCGCTTAGGCAGATGTCAGGGCGCGGGCAAGATCGCCGTAGCCCGTGAAGCGATACTCGTATTTCAAACCCAACCGGTCTGCACAGGCCTTCGCCGTATTCTGAAGCTCAGGTGTGTCTGTCTGGGCCAGATATATGAGCCGGTCGTAGTTCCCGAAATACATGTCGCGCAGGTCAGGGTGCCGGTCGAGCCCCAACGGTTTCGTTACAAAGGTATCGAACTGGCGGACCAGAAAATCGGTCAGGTAGAATGCCGCCATCTCATCTCGTGCGGCGAAAGCCACGTTGCCGTCAAAGAAGCTGTAACAATGGGGGCCGTCGAGCATTTCAACGCCAAGACGGTCACATGTGGCCCTCAGCAATCCACCGGTTCCGCAATCTGCATAAAGCACAAAAATATCGCTGTAGTTGCCCCTGTGCTCTTTAACAGCGGTTTCAACAGCGGCGGGGATGCGGTCCGGGTGATTGTGCAAAATGGCGGGAAGGCAGGTCAGGTCCATGTGACCGAGCCCATGCTGCGATTTGACCGCAAGCACTTCGCGGGCCAACGCGCCACAGGCCAAAAGAAGCACTCGGCCTGATCCTGTCGGCGGCGCGCCTTGCTCTGTCAGCGTTTGGTCGTCTGGGATCATCTCGCCGCTACTTTCGGCTCGACTGCGCCATCCATCGCACAATAAGGGCGGCAATCATAAGGCCACTCAATACCAGCATCCCTTCCGGACCCGTCAACGGACCGATTTGGGACGCAATGAGCAGTGTGAGACCCGCAGTAGCGAGCACAACGACGAAAAGAACTGCGAACATTTTTGGCGGCATGATTACAATATGGGGTGCATGCCACCACAAGAAAAGGGCGGTTAGCCCGCAGCCAGTTGATTGTGTTTACGCGCCATGAAGTCCTTCGCTGTTTCCACAGCCACCGCGGCATCCCGGCAGTAGGCATCCGCGCCGATGGCCTTGCCAAATTCCTCGTTTAACGGCGCGCCGCCTACGAGCACTGTGTAATCCTCCCGGATGCCTTTCTCGACCATCGTATCAATGACGACCTTCATGTAAGGCATCGTCGTTGTCAGCAGCGCAGACATACCCAGAATATCGGGTTGCTCCGTCTCAAGCGCTTCAAGATACGCCTCTACCGCGTTGTTGATGCCCAGGTCGACGACCTCGAAACCGGCACCTTCCATCATCATGGAGACAAGATTCTTGCCAATGTCGTGGATGTCACCCTTTACGGTGCCGATAACCATTTTGCCGACACGGGGTGCACCGGTCTCTGCCAGCAGCGGCTTGAGGATGAACATCCCGCCCTTCATTGCATTGGCTGCCAGAAGAACTTCAGGCACAAACAGGATCCCGTCACGGAAGTCATGGCCAACTATGGTCATCCCCCCAACAAGGGCTTCGGTCAGGATCCGATACGGCGCCCATCCCCGTTCAAGCAAGATGTTCACGCCTTCCTCGATTTCCTCTTTGAGGCCATCGTAGAGGTCGTCGAACATTTGCTGGACAAGCTCTTCGTCGTTCAGCTCGCTCAGGATGATGTCTTCTTCTTCATCGGACATGTCCGTGATCCTTTTTCGTCATGTTGGCTCAGCCTTGACGTTTTGCCGCAGGGAATGCGCATTAATTTGCGACATCGCCCATGCCACAACCGACCGGCGCTTGAAGATGTTCTTATTTTGTTCTAATTTGACGGAATGGAAAGTGACCCCAACATCCGGCATGGTCAGCGCAAAGGACGCGCAGCCTCCAGCAATGTGACGAACCGGTTTGAGCGCTTGAAATCCGTCGGCGTGGATGATGGCTGGGGGCGGGAGGAAGAGTGGCCAGTTCTGCGCACAGAGGTTAGCACCGAGCGACCACGCAGCGTTATTGCACGCAACACGTCGCCCGACATTGGGTTCGATCGCTCGCTCAACCCCTATCGCGGGTGTGAACATGGCTGCATTTATTGCTTCGCCCGACCAGGCCATGCCTATCTTGGCATGTCGCCGGGCCTTGATTTTGAGACGCGACTGATCGCCAAAGCGGGTGCCGCTGACGTTCTGAGAAAGGAGTTGTCTGCGAAAAATTACAAGCCTGATGTCTTGGCGATCGGCACCTACACCGATGCCTACCAGCCGATCGAAAAACGCCATCAGATCATTCGCGGTGTTCTGCAGGTTCTGTCGGATTTCAATCATCCCGTCGGTCTGGTCACCAAGGGAAACCTGATCGAACGCGATATCGACATACTGGCGCCGATGGCTGCGAAAGGCCTTGCCCATGTCTCGATTTCCGTCACGACACTGGACCGCGACCTTGCCCGCAAGATGGAGCCGCGTGTTCCCAGTCCTGAGCGGCGTTTGAAGACGATCGAGCGGCTGGTTTCGGCGGGCGTTCCGGTGCGCGTAAGCGCGTCCCCGATGATCCCTGGCCTGACCGATCATGAGCTTGAGGCGATCCTGGCCCGTGCGCGCGATGTCGGTGCCAGCAGTGCGACATCCATCGCCTTGCGCCTCCCGAGGGAGGTTTCGGATCTGTTTCAGGACTGGTTGGCGGAACATATCCCGGATCGCGCTGCGCGTGTTATGGCGCGGGTGCGCGAAATGCACGGCGGAAAACCCTATGACGCGAATTTTGGGACGCGCATGACGGGAACGGGCGTCTATGCGAAGTTGCTTCGCGACCGTTTTTACCGCGCAACGCAGTCTTTGGGTCTTCGAACCGGTGCCATCAGCTTGCGTACGGATCTGTTTTCGGTGCCCCCTAAGACGGGCGATCAACTCAGTTTGTTCTGAGCGCTTCTGCGGATAGCATTTTGCCGCCGGATTGGCGACGGACGCGCTAGTTTCAACAGGACGTCCGATGTCACATGTGGATCGGATGCTCCGATCGTTTCTCAAAATGTCACTGGTCGACTTCACTTCCTGGCCCGGACCCGCAGAGTTTTCCTGATCGGTCGAACGTATGTATGACGCCGGGACATGGAAAATCACGGATCGAAGCCCTTGTTGAAGAGAAGAGTTTGCTTTGGTCGAGATGGTCGGCGTCAGGCGCGGGCACGCCTGCGTGTCCGGCGTGGCGCGGGGGTCGTGCTTGGATCAGTGCCATCGCTGGCTGACGAGAACCCGCCCAGTGCGGACGAGATTGCGTCAAGCTCGGGCACGCCGCCCTTCGGCCGCGTCTCCAAAGCCGCTCTCATGGATTCCAAATGAACCGGGGTGGTTCCGCAGCATCCACCAATGATGCGTGCGCCTGCATCACGCGCCAGAACGGCGTAATCCGCCATCAGGTCTGGCGTGCCGTCGTAATGAATATGCCCATCATGATACTTCGGAATGCCCGCATTGCCCTTTGCAATGATCGGACGGCTTGCGTCGGCAAAACCCAAAACAGTGCGGAGCAGGTCGGACGCGCCAACACCGCAATTCGCGCCGAACGCGACGGGTTTGTGCTTCAGCCGGTCCACCAATGCCACCAGAGCAGGCGCAGTTAGCCCCATCATGGTGCGGCCTGCGGTATCAAAACTCATTGTGCCGCACCAAGGCATATCGGCCAGAGCCGCAGCCTCCGCCGCTGCTTTCAGTTCTTCTGCGGCCGAAATCGTTTCGACCCAGAGGACATCGGCACCCCCGGCTTTCAGACCTTCAGCTTGTTGGTGAAAGATTTCTACGGCGTTCTCATGTGTCAGCGTGCCCATAGGCGCCATGATTTCGCCTGTGGGGCCCATGGAGCCTGCGACAACCACCGGACGGCCTGCCGCGTCTGCGACATCCCGGCCAATCTCAGCTGCCATGCGGGACAAGTCAAATGCTCGATCTTGTGCGTCATGCAATTTAAGACGGGCTGCATTTGCACCAAAACTGTTGGTCAGAAAGATATCACTTCCGGCATCAACGGCCCCCTTGTAAAGGGTGTGGATACGATCCGGATGATCTTCGTTCCACAGTTCAGGCGCATCGCCTGAGGCAAGACCCATATTGAAAAGCTCTGTTCCCGTCGCACCATCGGCAAGAAGCCAATCCCGTTGCTGGAGAAGCTCTTCAAGTTTTGAGGTTCGGGCCATGATAATTACTTTCCTTATGTTTGGCGCTCATGCCAGAAATTAGGCTATGCAGCAAATTCATAATATCCATAATGTTCATGAAGTAGATTGGTCTTCGCCCTAATCGGATGTTTGACCCGGCGGGAAATCTCGATCGCCGATATGGCAAGAGAAGTGTAAGACGATCCCACAACGTAAACAGGCTCCCAATTTGGAGAAAAGCTGCGTTTGAATTGAAAGAGCCCCTGGGCGTAGCGGCTGCTATCAAAGCGCCGGGAAAGCAGGTGTTCCGTCAAAGTGCACGGTGCGATTATACCCGAAAGTGGCACGGTCGACAAAGAGACGGAACCAACATCCTCCTCTCTTGCGACCTTCAATGCGTCGTATATGAGCGCATGCATCGTGCCATCTGGGCAGGTCGCGTCGCTGCGCATCAGATCGAGAACCCATCGATTTCCAGAAGTGTGGAAGGTGATAAATCCGCAGATCCGTCCGTTGTGGGACGCTGTGAAGACGGCTTGTCTTCTCACAAGTGTCCGCTCGAACGTTCCCATGGAGAACCCCATTGCGGCTCCGTTCCGGTGCTGCCATTGGGCGTCGATCCGTTTCAGATCGACCCAATCATCGAAGTGCAATGCACGTACCGCAACGCCTGACTTCTGGGCCTTTTTGAGCTTTCGACGTAACGTTCTACGATCAGAGCCGTCCACCGCGAAATCTGCCGGGCTCACGACCGCGTCCTGCCCAATCTGGTGAACTGCCAGCCCAAGTTCACGAGCGGATTGCGCGACACCTGCCGAACATTTGTAAAGACAAAGACCCCGCCCGGCATGGGATGCGTCACGCTGGAGATGTGCCAAAGTTTCCTGTCTTCGGTCGGCGTCCGTCCTTTTACCAAATGGATCGCCCAGAACGATGTGGGAATTCGTGGTGATGTGCCGGAGGACATGCAACTGACTTCCGCGCGGTTGATGAACCTTGAACATATTAAGCTGTGTAAGTGTCGCCTCGGGCGGCAGGCAGGCGGCCTTATGCAAGGTCACTGACTGCGCGGCTCGCCGTCTGGCGGGGCGGACAAACACAAGGGACGTTCCGGCGATCGCGGCAGGACCGAGGTAGTAGGTCAGCCGATATCCAAGAAGTGAGGCGATAAGCGCATCGCCGTTGGAATGGGGCACGAGCGCTAGAACACAAAGTTCAAACGCACCCGCGCCGCCGGGTATGCCCGACATCACGCCCGCGACATAGGCTGCGAGAAACGCAAGATAGATGACTGTGAAGGGCGCGTATCCGTCCGGGAGAAAAAGAAAGATAATGAGGGCGGCGGGTGCTGTGTCGAGCACCGTAAGACCGACAGATTTGAGCAAGACACGGACAGATGGCAGTCGGCTTGACCATGGCGGCAGCGCCCAGATCGAAAGGGCTAGAATTCCGCAGAAGCAAAGAATAGCCAGAGCTGCTGCGAATTTGTAGGGCGCAGGAATAGCCACGGTCACCAAAGCCGTACCGCTTATAACAACAACCCATCCTACAAGGAACATGATGCTGACCGCCGCCGTTAGACGAGACGCGTCCCATAGAGTTAAACCAGCTTTTCGGCCAAGAACGTGCCAGCGGACAAGCGCACCGGTGATGAGGCCAAATCCGAGCGTCTGCGAGATCGCGGTTGCCCGCCAACCGGCAGACTCAGCGTCCTGCCTTCGCACAGACAGTGAAAGATGGGCAGACATCGCCGCATCGTACTGCCCGATCGCCCAGAAGCTTATTGCTGTCAGGACCGACGCGGCGCCCCATTCAAACAGCGTGAACTCGGAGAGAATTGAGCGAATGGCGTCTGGATCCAGAAGATCGATCCGGTCCCGCAGTAGATAAAAAAGACCGGCGCACGCAAGCGCGGACACAGCAATCTGTCCCGCAATTTTGAAAGCGCTTCTGAGCCCCTGGAGAGAAGAGGGGACCGCACCGCAGGCGCGAGTTGACTGATCCGACATGGTGGCCCTTCGGTTGCACCATGCCCGCTTAGATCATCTGCCTTGCGGCCTGATTAACGATTAAAATTGGCCAGACATAAAGTCGACAGAGAGCGTTTGTGCTATTTCACTTCGCTCATAATCTGGCCTTTGGCCTCGGCCATTAGTTCCAGCATCTTCGTGCGAATGGTTGCCTCGTCCGCTTTGTCGCCCAAATCGCCCGCGACTTTGCGATAGACATCTTCGTCGCCTGCTTCTTCAAAGTCAGCCTTCACAACCTCTTTGGCGTAATCTGCAGCGTCCTCGCCGGATTTGCCCATGAGATCGGCAGCCCAAAGACCCAGCAACTTGTTACGCCGTGCTTCGGCTTTGAATTGCATCTCCGCGTCATGGGCAAATTTGTTTTCGAATGCGTCTTCGCGGCTGTCGAATGTTGTCATTGGATTGGCTCCTGTCAGGTCCTTTGATCCTGATATGCCTATCGCTCGAAGACCATGCAAGACCTCATCGGCTTTTGGTGCTGCTGCTTGTCTGCGCAGGTGACGTGTCCTATGCAGGCAAGGCGCAAGGTCGGGGTGAGTCCCGGCCCGAGGGCGGTTGGCCCTCACAAAGGAGTCCAGATGGCACGTCGCAAGAAGATCTACGAAGGCAAGGCAAAAACTCTTTATGAGGGTCCCGAGCCGGGAACACTGGTGCAGTATTTCAAGGACGATGCAACGGCCTTCAACGCGGAAAAGCGCGACGTGATCGAGGGCAAGGGCGTGTTGAACAATCGCCTGTCTGAATATTTCATGACGGGGCTGCAGCAAATTGGTGTGCCGACCCATTTTCTGAAGCGCATTAACATGCGTGAACAGCTGATCCGGGCGGTGGAAATCATCCCGCTTGAGGTGATCGTGCGCAACTACGCGGCAGGCTCCATGGCCAAGCGGTTGGGAATGGAAGAGGGTACGCCGCTGCCCCGTCCGATGGTTGAGTTTTCGTACAAGAACGATGATCTGGGCGATCCTCTGGTGCCCGAGGAATACATTATTTCTTTCGGGTGGGCGTCACAGCAGGATCTCGATGACATGGTCGCCCTTGCATTGCGGGTGAATGACTTCCTGTCCGGCGTTATGTATGCCGTCGGCATCAAGCTGGTGGACTTCAAGATCGAGATCGGGCGGCTCTACGAGGGTGATTTCCAGCGCCTGATCGTTGCCGATGAAATCAGTCCGGACAGTTGCCGGCTGTGGGACCTGGAAACCAATGAGCGGCTCGACAAGGACGTGTTTCGCCGGGATCTTGGCAATCTGGCGGACGCCTACACGGAAGTGGCGCGCAGGCTGGGGGTGATGCCCACCAACAGCGCACCTTTGGGCAAGCCGACGCTCATCAATTGAGGCCGACGGATTTGAGTATTTTTACCAGAAAGAAGACACGAAGGGCAGAGTCATGAAAGCACGGGTTCATGTGATGTTAAAAGACGGTGTGCTGGATCCTCAGGGGGAGGCGATCCGCCATGCACTTGGTGCGCTTGGATTTGACGGTGTAGACGGCGTGCGGCAAGGCAAGGTGATCGAATTGGACCTTGCAGATGGCACGTCTCGCGAGACCGTCGAACAGATGTGTGAGAAGCTACTGGCGAACACGGTTATCGAAAGTTACGCGGTGGAGGTCGGCTGATGCGCGCGGCGGTGCTTCGGGCCTATAACGAAGACCTGAGCATCGAAGAACGGCCAATGCCCGAGTGCCCAGAGGACGGCGTTGTGCTGAAGGTTCTGGCGTGCGGTGTGTGCCGGTCTGATTGGCATGGCTGGGTCGGGGAGCATCCGCGTGTCAAGCCGGGGCAAATCGGCGGTCACGAATATTGCGGTGAGGTTGTCGAAGCGGGTGCCGGTGCCACCTACAAGGTCGGTGACCGTTTGATCGCGCCCTTCATTCTGGCATGCGGAACATGCCCGTCCTGCCAATCTGGCCATCAAAACACATGTCCAAACCAGCGGTTGCCGGGATTTGTCGAGCCGGGTGCTTTTGCTGAATATCTGGCGGTTCCCTTCGATCACAATCTGGCACACTTGCCGGATAGCCTGTCGCCAACGCTTGCTGCAGGATTAGGCTGTCGGGTGACGACGGCTTGGCACGCGCTTACGGGCCGCGCGGCACTGCAACCCAGCGAATGGCTGGCTGTTCACGGTACTGGTGGCATCGGGTTGTCTACATTGCTTTTGGGGCGTGCCATGGGTGCGCGGGTCATTGTTGTGGATATCGTCGAGGAAAAACTGGCCCACGCCAAGGCGTTGGGTGCTGAGGCTGCTGTAAACGCGGCGGGCGGAGATACCGCGGGCCGGATAAAAGAACTGACCGGGGGCGGAGCGCACGTATCGGTCGAGGCGCTTGGCATTCCCGAGACCACGAATGCCTCGATTGAATGCCTCAGGCCGCTCGGGCGTCATGTTCAGGTTGGAATGCCGGTCGGTCATACGGCGCGGATGGAGATTAACATGAGCGCTGTCTATCTGGGAAACCTTGCACTCTATGGAACGCGCGGGATGCCATCGTGGAAATATCCGAGCCTGCTTTCGCTTATCGAGACGGGGCAGGTCGACATGTCGCCCTTGATCGCGCGCGAGATCAAGTTGAGCGAAGCCGGGCGGGAGCTGGCCGCATTCAATGGGCCGACGCCACCGGGCGTTGCCGTTATCACCGATTTTCTGAATTAGGGGCTTTGTCATGAAAGCAGCGGTCATCGTATTTCCGGGGTCCAATTGCGACCGAGATCTTGCGGAGGGGTTTCGAAAAGCTGGCGCAGACGTCAACATGGTCTGGCACAAGGACACCGATCTGCCTGAGGGTATCGACATCGTGGGCGTGCCGGGTGGCTTCTCGTTCGGGGATTATCTGCGCTGTGGTGCGATCGCGGCGCGGTCACCTATTTCTCAGGCCGTTGTGGCGTTTGCTCAGAAGGGTGGTCATGTCTTGGGCATCTGCAATGGGTTTCAGGTTTTGTGTGAAACCGGTCTCTTGCCCGGAGTGCTGATGCGCAATGCCGGTCTGAAATTCGTGTGCCGCCAGCAGGTGCTACGCGTCGAAACGCAGCAGAGCCCATTTACGCAGGAATTCGCTCAGGGGGCAGAGATCACGATCCCGATTGCACATCATGATGGCAACTACTCAGTGGCCGATGAGGAGATGAAACAACTTCAGGACCAAGATCGAATTGCGTTCCGTTATATCGACAATCCAAACGGATCTATGGGTGATATCGCGGGTGTTCTTTCCGAAAATCGCCGGGTTCTCGGCATGATGCCCCATCCAGAGCGCGCCGTTGAAGATCCCCAGGGTGGAACAGATGGTGCGAAACTCTTTGCATCCCTGACGCGTATAATGACGCTGGCGTGATTCCGCCGAAGGGTGCGCTTGAGCGTGGGCACAGGACCGCTTAATCTGGCCCAATGGGACCGGGCGAATTTATAGAACATCGTGACGACGATGCGCGACGTGCTAAACTGCGCGTGCGTTTGATCGTATTGGCGCTTATCGCGATTGCTGTTTCGATCGTCTGGGTCTCCAACTCTTTGCTGACCGCACGGTTCACAGAAACGACGCGCAACCGTGGCGAGATTCGTATCGCGCTTTATTCGAACGCGATCACCAGCGAGTTGCAGCGAAATCAGGTCGTACCCCTTTTGCTGTCCCGCGACCCGGTTATGATTTCCGCGCTCAATTCTGATGATTTTACGGCGACCTCCCGTCGCCTCATTTCGTTCGCGGAAGAGATCGGGGCCGCAGGCCTCCGACTTCTCGACGGAGAGGGCCGCGTCGTGGCGTCGGCTGACCGTCAGGAACTGGGCACAGTTTATCGACAGGAGCCCTACTTTATAGATGCGCTTCGCAGCGAAGGTACGGTTTTCCACGCGACCCAGGCGGATACCGGCGCATATAACTTCACCTATGCCCGTCGGATCGAGTTCGAGAAGCAGGGTATCGGTGTGATCGTTGTGGATGTTGACCTGCGCCGGTTTGAAACCCGTTGGCGCTCCCCGTCTGAGGCGGTCATGGTCACGAACTCCGAAGGGGTGATCGTGATTGCGACAGACCCGCGCTGGCGCGGCAAGACCGTTGAAGAGGCTCTGGCTCAATCCCCGACATCGAGCGCGTTTCGTCGGGCATTTGAGGCAACGGGCGGGTATTTCGATCTGGCCCCGGCGGACGCCTATCTGCGCGGTGAGGCCGTCATGCAGCTTGAGGGACGCATCCCGTTCAGGGGATGGCGCCTCACATCATTCTCCACATACGAAAGTGTGCGCGAGCGTGTTAACGGCGTCTTGGCGCTGGAGATCATGGGATTTGCGATTCTTTTGGCGATGTCGTTCTACCTCTTGTCCCGAAAAGCCCAGTCTCAGGCCGGGTTCTTCCGACGGGAAAGCGAAGAGTTGCGCGGTTTGAACCAACGCCTCAGTCGCGAGATCGCAGAGCGTAAGAAGGTCGAGAAAAACCTTGAGGTGGCTGAACAGTCTTTGGCGCAGTCCCAAAAGCTGGCCGCTTTGGGTGAGATGTCTGCCGCGGTCAGCCATGAGTTGAACCAGCCGCTGGCCGCCATGAAAACATATCTGGCGGGCGCGCGTTTGCTGTTCCAGCGGAAGCGGCTGGACGAAGCGCAAAGTTCGTTCCAAAGGATTGACGACCTTATCGACCGGATGGGCGCGATCACTAAGCAGTTGAAAAGCTATGCCCGCAAAGGCGGCGACGATCTGGCGCCGGTGGATTTGCGCGACGCCGTGAAATCATCGCTCTCGATGATGGAGCCACAGCTGAAACGCGGGAATGTGCGGATCATTTCGACGCTCACGCCTGAACCCGTCGTTGTCCTTGGGGACCAATTGCGTTTGGAACAGGTTATCATCAACCTCTTCCGCAACGCGCTTGATGCAACGAAAGGCGTCAGCGAGCCGCAGATCGAGATCATGCTGAACGCAGGAGATACTGCGGTCCTGACAATGCGCGACAATGGCGAGGGAATCGAAAATCTCGATCACTTGTTTGAGCCGTTCTACACAACGAAACAGCCGGGTGAGGGGGTCGGACTGGGCCTGGCGATCAGCTCGGGGATTATCACGGATTTGGGGGGGCGCCTGACCGCCCGCAATGGTCAGGGAAGTGGAGCTGTCTTCGAGATGCAGCTTCCGCTTTTAAAAGAGAGAGACACACTTGTGGAAGCCGCCGAGTAGGCACCATGCAAAGGGATATGAGATCATGGGACACGCTTTGAAAATAGCGATCATTGATGACGAGCAAGACATGCGTCAGTCAATTTCGCAATGGCTTGCGCTGTCGGGGTATGACACCGAAACATTCGCAAGCGCCGAGGATGCCTTGAAAGGCATTGGCAATGACTATCCGGGCATCGTCGTAAGTGACATTCGCATGCCGGGAATGGATGGGATGCAGTTTCTTAAGCGTTTGATGAGCCAGGACAGTTCGCTGCCTGTTATCATGATAACAGGCCACGGGGATGTCCCCATGGCAGTTGAGGCGATGCGCGTTGGTGCGTTTGATTTCCTCGAGAAGCCGTTCAACCCGGACCGGATGACGGAACTGGCCAAGAAGGCCTCCGTTTCGCGTCGTTTGACATTGGACAACAGGGCGCTGCGGCGTGAATTGTCCGATGGGGCGGCGTTGATGAAAAAGCTCATCGGCTCCAGCCCTGTGATGGAACGGTTGCGCGAGGACATTCTGGATCTGGGGCAGGCGGACGGCCATGTGCTGATCGATGGTGAAACCGGAACAGGTAAAACCCTGACCGCCCATGCGCTGCATGCCGTGGGACCTCGCGCCGGAAAGAAGTTCGTCACGCTCAGCTGCGCGGCCTATGACGCAGACTCCCTTGCATCCCGTCTCTTTGAGCCGATCGAAGAGGGGGATACCCTTCCTTTGGTGGAAGAGGCGCGCGGGGGAACGTTGGTTCTGGAAGACATAGAAGCGCTGCCCGAGAACCTTCAGGCGCGGCTGCTTCAGTTCATCAATGACCAGGGTGTTCCCGCTGAGACGCGGATCATCGCAATCTGCAATACGCAGGCCCAAGGCAAGACCTGCGAGGATCTGATCCGCGCCGATCTCTACTATCGTCTGGCTGCGATGAAAATCACCCTTCCACCCCTGCGCCAGCGGGGCGAGGATATCTTGACGCTGTTCACTCGGTTTGCCGAGCAATACGGCGAAGAGTACGGCTCCGACGCGCCCGAGGTGTCGGCCCAAGAGGCGGCGCAATTGCTGCAAGCCCCGTGGCCCGGAAACGTGCGCCAACTGATCAACGTGGCGGAACGGGCGGTTCTTCAGAACCGTCGCGGTTCGGGGTCCATTGCGTCCCTCCTCATGGCAGATAACGACGAGATGGGGCCGGTCATTACGACAGAGGGCAAGCCGCTCAAGGAGTATGTGGAAGCCTTCGAGCGGATGCTGATCGACAACACCATGCGTCGTCACAAAGGCTCCATCGCCAGCGTGATGGAAGAGCTGTGCCTGCCGCGTCGTACGCTGAACGAAAAGATGGCGAAGTACGGCCTACAGCGGTCCGAATACCTCTAAAGCCCGCTACAGCTATACCCACCGCCGCGCCACTTCACCGGTGCGGCGGTTTTGCTTTCGGTAGCCAGATCGCGCCGCCACATTTCCGGAATTCTGACTGGATATCGACCACCCCATTCTCTAGCCTTGAGGCTCGGCATGCCCCCGGAGGTCATGCAGTTTGACCAAGGAGTGGGTGCGATTTACCAGTTTTCTCTTGCGGATCTTAAAGTGTGACTGGCGAAGCGGACGAGTCCGGTGCGGCCCGCAATGTGGTGCTCTACCCATGGTTTCGCTTTTTCCAGAGCTTGGTTTTCTGGCAGGCGATCTGGTTTCTCTACTTCCAAAATGAACTTTCTGCCGCCGAGGCGGTGATGCTCTACGCAATTTATGACGTGGGAACCACGCTGCTTGAGGTTCCGTCGGGCTACATGTCGGACAGGCTCGGGCGTCGGTTTACTCTGATATCGGCAGCGATTGCTGGAACGGCCGGAACAGCGCTTTTCGCCGCCGGGGACAGTTTTGCTGTCTTTGCGCTCGCACAAATTCTGGTTGGGACAGCCGCGGCTTTCGCGTCCGGAACTGACAGTGCCATGCTGTACGAGTCCCTGAAGGCCGTTGGACGGGATGATGAAATTGAACGTCAGGAATTGAAAGCGTGGCGTTTCTCTTTCACGGCGCTTGCAATCTCCGCCGTGACCGGTGGCCTTATGGCGCTGCACAGCTATACGCTTCCCTTTATCGCGGGCACTTTTTCGTTCGTTGGCGTTCTTGTGGTCACGCTTGCCTTCCGAGAGCCGCCACCTGTAAGCGACGGCTCTGACGCTCATACGGCTTCCGCTGCTTTGAAGTCGCTGAAGGTCGCGCTGACGAAACCGGCGCTTGTCTGGCTCTTTGCCCTCAGTGTGGTGATGTATGTGTTCAGCCACGTCCCGTTTGTGTTTGGGCAGCCCTATATCCTTGAGGCTTTGAAGGACACCGGGATCGAAGCGCAGGCGCCGTCGGTCAGTGGCGTCGTCACGGCGTTGATGATGTTGTTGTCAGTCACCACGTCTCTGTTTGCGTTGAAGCTGCGGGAGCGTATGGGATTGCCCGCCATCCTGCTTTTGGCGTTCGGGCTTCAGATCGGATTATCTGCAGTCCTTGCGCTTAGCAGTCAGGCGATTGTCATTGCCTTCCTTCTCGTGCGGATGGTCCCGGATTCGCTGTCGCGACCCTTTATCCTCGCACGTATCCAACCACTTCTGGCAAGCAACAGCCGCGCCACTTACATGTCACTTCAAAGCCTCTGCGGTCGTGTGGTTTTTGCCGGAAGCCTGTTCTGGGCCTCCCGTTCTGCATCAGACAGCGGCGCGATGGAGCACAACGAAATCCAAAGCGTGTTGGGCTGGTACGTGGCCTTGGGCGTGATCGTTTGGGGCGCGCTGGCGCTCGCTGCAATACGGACAAAAATTGACCATTCCCCGTAAGTTAACGCACGATCGGGGTGCGCACGATTGCCGTTGCTGCAGCGCGGCGACCATTGACCTTGTGTTCGCGCGCAAAAGGTCTCATTAAAGCATGACATGCCGTCGTGTTCGACGCGACACGGCATGGTGACAGTTTCACTGCGATCCTGCCCGAAGGACAAAACGGGCCGTTTGATCGCAGGATTATCGGCCAAAGCTATGGGATTATCCCAAGCGGCGGTCACCCGCTCGGCGCATGTCGCGCCGTGACATTTCTGAATTGGTCGGAGCCCTACGGTTTGGGGCATCATCGACCGGAGACAAGAACGCGATGAGACGCGAGGCAGATACAGGCAGTGTGTGGATCGGGGCGAATGTTCCGACACACCTAACGGCCATCTGCGCGTCCGAGCTCGCCCAAACAAGTCACCTTCCACGATCGATTGGCCCCCCTGGGGTCATGAAGCGTGCCCGGTGCAAACGGATTACATGGCTAAGAAAATGCTTATCGACGCCACCCACGCGGAAGAGACCCGCGTTGTTGTGGCAGACGGAAACAAGGTTGAGGAGTTCGACTTTGAGTCCGAGAACAAACGCCAGCTTGCTGGCAACATCTACCTCGCAAAAGTAACACGGGTTGAGCCGTCGCTTCAGGCGGCGTTTGTGGACTATGGCGGAAACCGGCACGGGTTTCTGGCCTATTCCGAAATTCATCCGGACTACTACCAGATTCCCGTCGCGGATCGGGAAGCCCTGATCGCCGAAGAGCTTGAATATGCACGGCAGCAGGATGAGGAAGACGAACAACCGAAAAAACCACGCCGTCGGTCGAGGTCGCGGTCTAAGGCGGCTGAAACCAAGTCAGATGACGCCGTCGTCACCGAGGAACTGTCCGCAGAGGACGCCGACGCAAAGATGCGCACGGCCGCTGTCATCGACGCGATCCCCGGAATGGACGTGGTCGATCTGGAAGTAACAGGCGCCGAAAACGAAGCAGCCTTCGCCGACAGCGCCGCGGCTGTTGTGTCAGCGCCCTCGGCGACGGATGATGAGACATCTGAAGACAAGCCAGAGTCCGAGGCGACTTCAGAGGACGCCGAACAGAATAACCAGCCTGCTGACGATGATGATGCATCAAGCGATGACACGTCTGACGATGATACCTCTGAGGCTGAAGAAGGCTCGCGCGATGATGTGGCGGAGCAGGACAGCGGTATCGAGTCCGTTGCTCAGGAAGACGTCAGCGAGGAGATCCGTACGACCCGGAAGCCGCGTCCAAAGCGGTACAAGATACAAGAAGTCATCAAGGTTCGTCAGATCCTTCTGGTTCAGGTCGTCAAAGAAGAGCGTGGCAACAAGGGTGCGGCTCTCACTACCTATCTGTCGCTGGCCGGACGGTATTGCGTTCTGATGCCCAACACAGCGCGCGGCGGCGGGATTTCCCGCAAGATCACCAACGCGGCGGACCGCAAGAAGCTCAAGGAAATCGCCAACGAGATTGATGTGCCGCAAGGAGCGGGGCTGATTGTGCGCACCGCTGGCGCACGGCGCACCAAATCGGAGATCAAGCGTGATTACGAATATCTCCAGCGCCAGTGGGAACAGGTCCGCGAACTGACCCTGAAATCCATCGCGCCTGCGCCGATCTATGAGGAAGGCGATCTGGTCAAGCGGTCGATCCGGGATCTCTACAATCGCGAGATCGACGAGGTGCTGATCGAGGGCGAAGCTGGCTACCGCGTTGCTAAAGACTTCATGAAAATGATCATGCCGTCCCACGCCAAGAAGGTGAAGCACTACGCTGACCCTATGCCGCTGTTCGCACGCTTTCAGGTCGAAAGCTACCTGTCCGGCATGTTCAATCCGACGGTTCAACTGAAGTCCGGCGGTTATATCGTGATCGGAATTACCGAGGCGCTCGTGGCGGTGGACGTGAACTCGGGCCGGGCCACAAAAGAAGGCTCTATTGAGCAGACAGCACTGAACACGAACCTTGAGGCCGCGGAAGAAGTTGCACGCCAGATGCGTCTGCGCGACTTGGCCGGGCTTATCGTGATCGATTTCATCGACATGGAAGAGCGGCGTAACAACAACGCGGTGGAAAAACGCCTCAAGGACAAGCTGAAAACCGACCGCGCCCGCATTCAGGTGGGCCGCATTTCCGGCTTCGGTCTGCTGGAAATGTCGCGCCAACGTCTGCGTCCCGGCATGTTGGAAGCCAGCACTCAGCCTTGCCCGTCCTGCCATGGCACAGGGCTTATCCGGTCTGATGACAGTCTTGCCCTGACCATTTTGCGTCAGTTGGAAGAAGAAGGCACGCGCAAGCGGTCCAAGGAAGTGCTGCTTAAAGCACCTGTCGCTGTCATCAACTACCTGATGAATTCGAAGCGCGAGCATATTGCGCAAATCGAACAGCGCTACGGTTTGTCCGTCCGGTTGGAGGCGGACCCTCATAAGGTCAGCCCTGACTTCGAAATCGAGAAGTTCAAGACCGCCACCCGTATTCTGCCTGTACCTAGTGCAGAGGTCGTGTCGATGGATAGCATCGATATGTCCGACTTCGAGGACGAGGTTGAAGAGGACGTGGCCGAGGATGAAGCGCCAGCCGAGGAAGCCGAGGCTGACGACCAACCGCGCAAGCGGAAGCGTCGGCGCCGTCGTGGCGGGCGGGGACGGTCCAGAAATGGCGAAGGAAACCCAGACGCCAATCAAAATGCGGATGGTGAGGGCAGCGCAGAGCAGCCCGCTGATGCAGTTGCCCAAGAGGCACCTGATGCGCCCGAGACAGAAGCAACGGATGCTGAAGCAGAGAAGCCCAAGCGCAGCAGATCGCGTACCCGGACGCGGAAGCCAAAAGCCGATGTAGACGTAGCACCGGAAGAGCAGGCGGAGGTCGCTCAAACCGCTGACGCTCAATCTGACGATGCTCAGGAAGTAGTGCCAGAAACGCCTGCCGAGGACGCGCCTGCCAAAGCGCCCCGCAAACGCCGGTCACGCGCCAAACCGAAAGCAGACGCCGCTGTGGACGTGGTTGCGGAGGCCGCCGAAGTGACAGAAGCCGCGCCAGAGGCTGAGGACGCGCCAAAGCCCAAGCGCCGCCGGACACGCGTCTCGAAGAAGGCAGTTGAAGAAGACGCGCCCGAAGCGGATGCCGAACCAACGGAAAAGCCTAAGCGCGCACCTAGAAAGAAGAAGGAAGCGGTCAAAGAGCCTGCCGAGGAAACCGCGGCTGAAGCGCCCGCAAAGGAACCCGAGGCTGTCGGGGCGGAACCTGCAGCGCCCGAAGAGGCTGGAAAGCCGAAACGGCGCGGATGGTGGTCCCTCGGGCGAGGCTGATCTTGTCTATCTCTTAAATAGAAACGCCGGGCAAATTGCCCGGCGTTTGCGTATTCAGCGCCGTCTGGTTTTTGCGGACTTGGCGGCGATCAGAACATCTTGTGCCCTCAACCAACCCGACGACCCACGGGGCAGGGCACCGGACGCCCGCTTGGCATGAAGCTCGGCGTCCTTGTAGCGACCGATGATGGCGTAGCGCTCTGCGGTCGCGACCGATGCCAACCCGTTTTGGCCGACCCGTGCGTGCGCCACGGCAAGGTCGCGCAACATGCCCGGGTCGCCGGAGTCGCGGGTTCGGGCTTTTTCCAACGTTGATAGGGCCGCGCGGTTTGCATCCGCGCTGTCTGCGGCTAGGTATGCACGGCCCAGCCCGCGCATGATCAGCGCTTCATTCGGAGCGAGGGCCAAAGCGTTGCGATAGGACTGGACGGCTGCACCGACGTTCCCGCTTTCCAGCAATACCTGTCCCCGTAACTCATGGTAAAATGGATCCCTAGGCCGCATTGCCAAAAGGCGCTCCAGTTCCGACAACGCCTTTTTGGGCTTCGGCGTTCTGTGATAGGCAATTGCGCGCCGCAGGATCGCGGTCTCGGAGTTACCTTTCGATTCCTTGCGGCGCAGCACATAATTGGCATTGCGCAGAAAACCTTTCAGTTTCGCGTCCATTCGGTTGAACCAGTAAACTGTCTCGGCGCTTGCTTCGCCCCCGGCGCTTCCCTGGCTTGCCGCAAAGCCTTTCACAGCCCGTAACCGATCACGGCTGAGCGGATGAGTTAGAGCATACGGATCCTGCCGTCCGGGCCGCAGTGCTTCCTGCCCTCGAAAAAGGTTCAGAACATCGGACATGGCATCCGGATCTAGACCTGCGCGTGCCATATACCTGAGCGCCGACTGATCCGCTGAGGCCTCCTCTGCACGGGTGTGGGAAAAGAATACCCGCTGCGCCGTGCTTGCTGTGCCTGCAGCAAGTCCACCGGCCGCCTGACCTTCGCCAGCCAAGGCCGCTGCGGCCGCGAGCGCAAGACCAATTGCGCCTTGCGTGCTCGCCGCTCTCAGATTGCTCGCCCGTAACGTCAGGTGACCGTTTGCGATATGGGCAAATTCGTGGGCCAGCACTGCCTGCAGGGCCTCAGGACGGCTCAATTTCATGATTAGACCGGAATGCACGAAGACATGCCTGCTGTCGGCGACAAATGCATTGAGCGACGGATCATTGATTACCAGGATACGGATTCGGTTCGATCCCATTCCAGCAGCCTGAAGGATAGGTTGCGCGATCTTGCGCAGCGCGTATTCAATCTCCGCATCACGGATCAGCGACGCCGCATAGGCGGGCACTGCGCAAAAGAGCATCAGGAAAAGAGAGAGCGTAAGCCGTTTCAGCATCAAGGGTGCCCCGGGGGTCGGGCGCCTGCCGTTGACGCAGCGGACGCGGACTGGTTCAAGCAAGGTCTTGGCACAAGTTTTGCGAGGAAGTCATGCGAAGTTCAACCCGTGGTGCGGTCGATCCCTTCATCGTGATGGACGTGATGGAGGCCGCCCGTAGGGCGGAGGCGGGCGGGCGGAGTATTATCCACATGGAAGTGGGGCAGCCTGGCACCCCCGCGCCGCAGGCCGCCCGCGATGCACTGAGCCGCGCAATGGCGGATGGCGCACTTGGCTATACGGTTGCCCTTGGTCTGCCGGAGTTGCGTGAGGGCATCGCGACGCTTTATCAGGATTGGTACGATGTTGACCTTGATCCCGGGCGTGTCGTTGTGACGGCCGGATCCTCCTCGGCCTTTCTTCTGGCGTTCACCGCGCTGTTTGATGCTGGCGAACGCGTTGGCGTGACGGAGCCGGGATATCCGTCCTATCGCCAGATCCTCCATGCATTGAGCCTTGATCCGATTGGTATTCCGACCCACGCAGATGCGCGTCATGTCCCTGATATATCTTCAGAAAACCTGGATGGATTAATTGTGGCATCGCCAGCAAACCCAACGGGGACGATGCTGTCGCGCGAGGATCTGGGCCAGTTGATAGACATCTGTCACGCCCAAGGGACCGCCTTTATCTCGGATGAGATTTACCACGGTGTACACTACGAGGCGCGCGCGGTCTCGGCCTTGGAATTGACCGATGACGTTTATGTCATCAATTCTTTCTCAAAGTATTTTTCCATGACGGGATGGCGCCTTGGCTGGATGGTTGTGCCCCCCGATCACGTACGACGCATCGAACGACTTGCGCAAAACATGTTTATCTGTGCCCCCCATGCAGCTCAGGTCGCAGGTCTTGGTGCGTTGACTGCGCGAGATGAAACAGAATCCCTGCGCAAAGTTTATGCGGAAAATCGCCGTCTGATGCTCGAAGAGTTGCCGAAGGCAGGCTTTGATCAGATCGCACCGCCGGATGGGGCCTTCTACATCTATGCCGATGTGGCAGCACTCACCGATGACAGCCGCGCCTTCGCCGCTGAAATTCTGGAAAAAGCGGGTGTTGCGGTGACACCTGGGCTGGATTTCGACCCTATACGCGGGCATCAGACCATGCGCTTTTCCTATGCGCGCGGAACTGACGACATTCGCGAAGGGTTGAAGCGACTGACGGCCTTCATGGAAAGCCGCAAAAAGTGATCACACAGCGGCCCTATGACGCGTCAGCCCTTTTGACGTGAGAGCCCGGTGGCCATATAACGACCTTGAGCTGTAAAGAGATATAAAATGATCCTGCGTCCTATACTCTCTCTCTTCGGGTCGATCTTCAGCACGCTGTGTATCGGTGTGTTTGGTGTGGCTGTGCTAATCGGTGCGATTTTCATCATGTACGGGCGAGATCTTCCGAACACTGACCAGCTTGCGCAATACTCTCCGCCGACGATCAGCCGGATCTATTCCGGACAAGGTGATCTGATCGACGAATTCGCTCAGGAACGCCGCTTGTTCGCGCCTGCCGATGACATTCCCGATCTGGTCAAGCAGGCCTTCATTTCTGCCGAAGACAAGAACTTCTACACGCACAAGGGCTATGACCCCGTCGGCATTCTGAAGGCCGGCATCGATGCGGCCCAAGGGGGTCGCGTGCGCGGTGCATCGACAATCACGCAGCAGGTCATGAAGAACTTCCTTCTGTCCGGCGACCGGTCTGCCGAGCGGAAGATCAAGGAGCTGATCCTTGCATCACGTATCGAGACGACGCTTAGCAAAGAAAAGATTCTTGAGCTTTACCTCAACGAGATTTTCTTGGGGCAGAACAGCTACGGTGTCGCGGCTGCTGCGCAGACTTATTTCAACAAGACCTTGGCCGATCTGACTGTCGAAGAAGCGGCTTACCTCGCTGTCCTCCCAAAGGCGCCGTCGAACTATCATCCCGTCCGTCACATGGAACGGGCCATAGATCGCAGGAATTTCGTGCTGCGCGAGATGTACGAGAACGGCTACATCGAAAACGAAGAATACCAGCGCGCTCGGCAGGCCGAATTGCAGACCGTGCAAAGCGGTCACTATGAGCCATTCAAAGGTCAGGTGCCGGACAGAGATTATTTCACAGATGAGATCCGCCGCCAGTTGTCACGCGATTTTGGTCAGGATGAATTCTTCGGCGGCGGTCTTGCGATCCGAGCAACCGTTGACCCTGAACTGCAAGAGGCGGCTGCCGACAGCCTGCGCGAGGCGCTTGAAAGCTACGACCGGGGTCGGGGTGTTTTCCACCGCGTTAGAACAACGGTCGATGCGGAAAAACTCAGCGACGACACGTGGCGCGAGGTACTGGACAACACGGTCTTCCCGCGGGACATCGCCGGGTGGAATGTTGCGGTTGTGCTTGGTTTTGAAGGCGACGATGCGCGGATCGGTGTGGAAGATGTCGACGGCGTCCAAATTCTGCCGGGCAGCGATGTCGCTTGGGCACGTCCCCGACAATCGGACGGCAAGCTCGGAAGCAAAGAAGCCAACGCGGACAATGTTCTGAACGTCGGTGACCTGATCCATGTGGCCAGCACCGATGAGGGCGGGTGGTCTTTGCGTCAGGTGCCGGAAGTTCAGGGCGGGTTTATGGCAATGGACGTGAACACCGGCCGTGTTCTTGCGATGCAAGGCGGGTTCTCGTACCAATCCTCCGTCTTTAATCGTGCGACACAGGCCGACCGTCAGCCGGGGTCTTCATTCAAACCGTTTGTTTACGCCGCAGCGCTGGACAGTGGGTTTTCCCCAAACACAGTAATCGTCGACGCCCCGATTGAGGTGAATACGCCGCAAGGGCTGTGGCGCCCGAAAAACTCGTCCAATAAATTCTATGGCCCGGCTCCTGTGCGCACTGGTATCGTACGGTCGCGGAACCTGATGACGATCCGTCTTGCGCAAGAGATCGGTATGGACACCGTCGCTCAGTATGCCGAGCGCTTCGGTGTCTACGATCGGATGACGCCGTTCCTGTCCAACGCGCTTGGCGCCCAGGAGACGACACTCTTCAAGATGGTGGCCGCCTACGCGATGTTTGCCAATGGCGGCGAGCGCGTGGAGCCGACCCTCGTAGACCGGGTTCAGGACCGCTGGGGGCGCACGATTTATCGTCATGACCAAAGGACCTGTGAAGACTGTCGCACAGCATCGCTTGATCCGAACCTGTCGCCGACCATCGTCGTGAACAGGGAACGTGTGATGGACGCGATCACAGCCTATCAGCTGACGTCTATGATGAAGGGCGTCGTGGAGCGGGGCACTGCGGCGCGTACGGTTAATCTTTCTGTGCCAACGGCTGGCAAAACGGGGACGACGAACGAGGCAAAGGATGTCTGGTTCGTGGGCTTTACCTCCAACATCGTTGCGGGTTGCTATATTGGCTATGACCGCCCCCGCTCCCTCGGGGAGAAGGCTGGTGGCGGAGGAATGTGTGGCCCCGTCTTCGATCGCTTCATGAAAAAAGCCACGGCGAAGTACGGTGGCGGTGAGTTCCGCGTGCCACCCGGCGGCTATTTCGTAAAAATCGACCGCCATACTGGCGCGGTTCTGCCCTATGAGGCATCCGGCGACCACGTAGTGTCCGAATACTTCCGCGAAGGCGAAGAGCCTGCCTATGGGCTTGGGGCAATTCTGGACGGGGGGTTCGCGATGGGATCGAATCTCAACCTCTTCTCACGCGGCGAAAGCGATTTGACGTCCGTGAAAGAGGTCACGACCTCGACGGGAAGACGCGCCTACGTGCCGAAGAATTCCAATTTTGGAACGCTCAGCGCGGGCGGGCTCTACTAGCATCCATATGTATCGTGCGATGCGTGGCTTGCGCCCGATTGGGTGCACCCGTATCTATGGAAAAACACTCCGAAACAGGACGGCATACCGATGCGGGCAGAGGCTCAAAACGCAGTTGACGCTATTGAAAAATCCTTGGCGCTCTTGCGTCAGCGCATGGATTGGGAAACGGCGCCGCATCGCTTGGAGGAGTTTAATGCCCGGGTCGAAGATCCGGACCTTTGGAACGATCCCGAAAAGGCCCAGAAGCTCATGCGCGACCGCCAATCGCTCGTGGACGCGATGGAAAACTACACTTCCATGAAGCAAGAGCTCGACGACAATGTCGAATTGATCGAGCTTGGCGAAATGGAAGATGACACGGATGTGGTGGACGAGGCAGAAGCGGCCTTGAAAGCACTTGTCGAGAAGGCGGCGCAGAAGGAACTTGAGGCGTTGTTGGACGGCGAAGCGGATGCCAACGACACCTTCCTTGAGATCAACTCGGGCGCGGGCGGCACGGAAAGCTGTGACTGGGCGTCGATGCTGGCCCGGATGTACGTCCGCTGGGCTGAGAAGCACGGATACAAGGTCGAGCTTCAGTCAGAGAGCCCCGGGGAAGAGGCTGGCATCAAATCGGCAGCCTATAAGATCAGCGGTCATAATGCTTACGGTTGGTTGAAATCGGAGTCGGGCGTTCATCGTCTGGTGCGGATATCGCCTTTTGATTCCGCTGCAAAACGGCACACCTCCTTCTGCTCTGTCTGGGTCTATCCAGTGGTAGACGATAATATCGAAATCGAGGTGAATCCGGCGGATATCCGGATCGATACCTACCGATCCTCCGGGGCGGGTGGACAGCACGTTAACACTACGGATTCCGCCGTTCGGATTACCCACGCACCGACAGGCATTGTGGTGACGAGTTCAGAGAAGTCACAGCACCAGAACCGCGATATCGCGATGAAGGCCTTGAAGTCCCGGCTCTATCAAATGGAACTGGACAAGCGAAACGCGGCGATTAGTGAAGCTCATGATAACAAGGGCGATGCAGGGTGGGGGAACCAGATCAGGTCCTATGTTCTGCAACCCTATCAGATGGTGAAAGACCTGAGGACGAACCACGAAACCTCGGACACCAAAGGCGTACTAGACGGTGATCTTGACGGGTTCATGGGGGCCACGCTTGCCATGGATGTGTCCGGCAAGAGCCGGGCTGAGGCACAGGCAGACTAGGCCGATCTTGATCTTCTTGGCACCCAAAGTGCCGATGCGATCGCCGACAGGATGCAAAGAACGCAAGCAATCCAAGCCACTTGGCTGAAGGCAGCGTTTGTCGCTATCGCATGCGCGGGATCAGCGACCATGGCCCCGAAGCTGTCTGGTCCATTGGCTGCCGTGTAAGTGATTGCAACAACACTGCCCATAGCGGCGACCGCGATCAGACCCGCCATACGCGTCACCGCATTGTTGATGCCGGAGGCGATCCCTGTTGCCTCACTTTCAACCGCACCCATGATTGCCGTCGAAAGCGGGGCCACCACAAGCCCCATACCGATGCCCTGAAAACACATAGCGGGCATTACCGCGCCCCAGAAATTCTGCGATGGAATGACAAGCGCAAGTGCCCCGTAGCCGATCGAAAGGACAAGTGAGCCACCGGCCAGAAGTGGTCCCGGTCCAAATTTGTCGGCCCACCGACCGGCTGCTCCGGACAGCGCAGCTATGAAAACGGATAATGGGGCGAAGGCGGCAGCGGTTTCTATCTCTGTCACACCCCACCCGCCGATCACGGTCATGGGCAGGTAAAACAGAATGGCAGAGAAGGCAAAGTAGATGAGGAAGCTGACCCCGTTTGCAGCCGAAAACCCTGAGTTTCGGAAAAGCCCTAGTGGCATCATCGGATGAGCGCTGCGCGCCTCGACCAGCAGAAATAGCGCACATGCGGCTATTGCGATCAGACCAAGCGTCAATGCTTGTCCGTCGACCGCCTGGCCGTGCTCGGCCCCCGTCAAAGCAAGGGCGAACAGTCCCAATCCGATTGTGGCAAGCAAGCCGCCAGCAACGTCGATCCCGCGCTGCGATTGCGCCTGATCACGCGCCACGCGGGTCCACAAAAGGTAGAGGGCAATCGCACCAAGGGGTAGGTTGATGCCAAAGATCCAGCGCCACGTTTCCGGGCCGCCGCTCGTCATTGCAAGCCCGCCAATGATGGGCCCAAGGGCAGAAGTCACCGCCGCTGCGGACGCCCAGATACCAATGGCGCGCCCTCGCTCGGCCTTTGGGTAGGCTCGGCTTATCAGGGCCAGCGAGCCAGGGACCATGAATGCGGCACCAACGCCTTGGATGCCCCGCGCGACGATGAGTATTTCGGCGGTTGGCGCCAATGCGCATGCAATAGACGCGATAACGAACAGCATGATGCCGTAGGAAAAAACGCGCGCCAGCCCGAAGCGATCCCCGGCCGCACCCCCAACAAGGATAAGGGCAGAGAGGCCGAGCATATAAGCATTGGAGATCCACTGGGCCTGAACCAAAGAGCCATCGAGTGAGGCACGCATGGCCGGAAGCGCTATCGCCACCATCGAGCCATCAATAAACCCAAGCGAGGATGCTAAAATAGCGGCAGCAAGAATAAATTTGCGCGCCTCAGGCGCGCATAAATTGGATGGTCCCGCCGAAACTGAGTGTGGCGGGACCGAAATAGCTCTCATGTAATATTAGCTTTTTGCTGGTTCCGGTTTATGGGTCGGCGCCGAACCGGCCTTTCCCGAATTCAGCGGATCATCCTGCCGTTGAACCGAACCCTCGAAATGAGCGCCTGACTCAATAGCAATCGTTTTATGTATGATATCACCCTCCACACGGGCGGTCGAGGTAAGGCGAACCTTAAGTCCGCGTACACAACCAACGATCCGGCCGTTGACGACCACATCATCTGCAATGATCTCACCCTTGACCACGGCGGTTTCGCCAACGGTCAGAAGATGCGCCCGAACATCACCTTCAACTGTGCCTTCAATCTGAATATCGCCGGCAGTTTTCAAGTTGCCCGTAATCGTCAGATCAGCTGACAGCTGAGAGGGGGGAGATTTTGGCTTAGGTGCCGAACTGGCGAAATCGTTCTTGGATGGTGTTGAAGATCCTGCGCTGGACTTACCGCCCTTGTCGGCGTCACCGCCTGTTTTTGCGTCGGGATCGTTGATCTTGCTTTTAGAAAACATCGCGTCCTGCCTTGATGTAGGTCATTGGGTTGACGGGATTGCCGTTCACCCGAACCTCGTAGTGAAGATGGGTGCCAGTTACCCGGCCAGTCGCTCCCATATCACCGATCCGGTCTCCGCGCGAGACCCTTTGGCCGACTTTGACACGAATTGCCGAATTGTGCGCGTATCTTGTCTCAACTCCAAAAGCGTGGCGAATTTTGACCAATTTACCGTAACCGGATTGCCACCCTGCGAAAATTACTTCACCGTCTGCGGCTGCATAAATGGGTGTTCCGCGCGCACCAGCGAAATCGACACCAGCATGCATCCGGCGGCCTGCGCCTTTAGGATCATTGCGGTAGCCAAAGGGGCTTGTGAACCGGAACGCGGATTTCACCGGCATGGCGACGGGCATTTTGTCCGCCGCGATCCTGAAAAGATTGATGCGGTCCAACTCCTTTAGCAGGTCGTTGGCGCGTTCGCTTGTTGGATCGACCCTAGCCTGCCCGCCACTTGTCGACATCGTAACCGGCAGAAGCGGTCCACCCTGACCGGAATAACCACGGCGCACCTCTTCAAGGATACGGTCCGTGGGCATCCCCGCAGCTCGGAACATTTTGTCCAGTGGCTCCAGTGAGACTGTGACGGCTTCTTCTAGACGGCTGAAGATCTGCTCGTTGCGATCCTCGTTGATTTCAAGGGTCAGGCGCAGATCGTCTGCCGCTGCTTTCTCTTCTGCGGCAAAGGCTTCCATCTCGTCGCGTTCGGCTGCGGTTTCTTCCAACGCATTGGCAAGGAACTCGACCGATCCGTCCATCGCCTTGGCACGCGCAACGGTTGGGCCGATCTCAGCTTCGGAATTTTCAAGTTCTGCCAACAGTTCGGATTGCTGGCGGCGGGCCCCGTCGCGTTCCTGCATCGTCTTGCGCAATGTGTTCTGAATGACCTCGATGCCTTTTTCGAGTTCAGCGCGTCCGTCCTCAGATGCAAGCAGAGCCGACTGCATCTTCGAGACTTGGGACAGTGCGATATTGAACCGTTCCTGTGCAGCAACGGCTTCGGCTGCACGCTCGTCCCGTTCGCGGCTCAATGCATTGAGGCGGTCTTCGTAGATCGCGCGTTCCCGCTGCGATTGCTCCCGTTGGTTGCCGCTGCCGATCGTGTCCATGAGGAAGATGGCAGTAACGCCAATGGTCCAGCTCATGACCAATGCGGCACCGCCAAGGCCTGCAGCGATCCCACTTGGTTTCAGGCGAATGAAACGCGTGCCAGCATCAGATTTCAGGAAGAGGCGTTGTTCAGGGAACGTTTTCGCCAAAGTCGCGTTGAAATAGTCCAATACCCGTGTCCGCAAAACAGTGCCTCGCTGTCATATGTCCCCAGCGCGTCGAGCCCCCATTAACCTTGACGCGTTAATTTGTGCTAAACAGCATCGCAAGGCACTGCAATGACTTTGAAAAACTGACGTAGCGGCTACGCCAGTTTCTGCTTGTTTCGGCGGGAATCTGCCTATTTTGAAAGACTACGCGTTTTGCGCCGCCTCCAATACGTCTTCGACATGACCGGGCACCCGCACCTTGTGCCAAGCCTTGAGAACCTTGCCTTCACCGTCGATCAGAAAGGTTGACCGTTCGATACCCATGTATGTCTTGCCATACATGCTCTTTTCTTTCCAGACGCCGTAGCGCTCACACACATCATCTTCTTCGTCGGACGCGAGGATGACCCCTAGGTTGTGTTTGTCCCGGAATTTATCGTGCTTTTTCACACTGTCTTTCGAAATTCCGATGATCGTTACGCCAGCCGCTTTGAACGCCTCCAGGTGATCCGTAAAGGCTATTGCCTCCTTGGTGCAGCCCGATGTGTCATCTTTGGGATAGAAGTAAACGACTGCTTTGCCGGGTCTTATCGAGGACAAAGATATCGTATCGCCGCCATCCCGCGGCAGTGAGAAATCGGGCGCCGTATCGCCAATGTCGATCATGTGTTCGTTCCTTTGAAGACGTGAATTGTGTGAAGAAGCCTAGTGCGGTCTAAGTAGAGTTAAAGGCAGCGCTTAACGCGCCGCCGGGCCGACAGTTTGTCGGCAGATGAAGTCAGGGGATCGATGGCCGAACCGGACCAGAAATCAGAGGTCAAAGAGCCGGGCGTGCGTGAGGATGTGCCGCCTGCCAAACCCGCGCGCGTAAGGGGGCGCAAACGGCGTGGCGCGCTGCACTTGGCGAAGGCACTTTGGGCCGGGATCTTTGGCTTTACCGTCGTTCTGCTTGTCTTGGTGGCGGTGGCGATCAGCGGGCGCAGCTATCCGCTTCCATCTTGGGCGGTCACTGATATTGAACGGCAACTGGCTGCACAGCTCGGCGAGGACAGCGTGAGTTTGGAGAGCGTCGCCGTCGGATTTCGCGATCGTGGCTACCGGCCAACAGTGGATATGACCGGCGTGGCGGTTCGTGACATCGACGGGACCACGTTGCTCGAATTGTCAAAGCTCAGGACCCGGTTCGACACGACTGAACTGCTGCAAGGCCGCATTGCACTGGAGACGCTTGATTTGAGTGAGGCCAAGCTGAACTTGTCGCGAGACGAAAATGGCCGCTTGGAACTGGCTTTTGCCGATGGCCTCAAAGGCGCGTCGACCGCTGGGCGATCCATTTCACAGATCATCGAAGGCATTGATGTGCTCTTCGAAGGTCCGCTTTTGCGGGAGCTTGAGACCATTAGTGCCGAGGGGCTGACGCTGGATCTTCGGGATGGTCGAACTGGACAGCAGATTGTCGTGGAGAACGGCGCGTTTGACCTGACAAATACGGAAACAGAGATTGCCGCAAACATTCGTTTCGGTGTCAGTGTTGCTGACGAAGAGATAACGCAAGTCGCGTTGCAAGATCCTGAGGAGGAAGACCGCACCTCGCTTGTCTTTGGTGTGAGCAAGATCAAGGGACGGAATGCCGTCAGTTTCAAAACGCGGTTTGAGCAGGTACCGACGATCGCCATTGCTGGGCAAGTCGCGGCATTGTCTTGGTTGGGCGCGCTGGACGCGCCTGTGTCTGGCGCGTTGACGACAGAGGTGAATGCGGACGGGTTGATCGACGACCTGGCCGGAACACTCGACATCGGGGCGGGGCAGGTGCGCCCCGGCGGGGAAGCGAAGCCGCTGCCGCTCAATGCCGCGCAGGTCTACGTTCGCTACAAGGATGAGGACAAGCGTCTTCAGCTTGATCAGATCACCCTTGATGCGCCGTCGCTTCGCGTCAGTGGTGCGGGCCATGCCGATCTCAAGGATTTCGAGGCTGGGCTGCCGCAGACGTTGCTTACCCAATTGCGTCTGGACAACATCCGTCTTGACCCTGCAGGTATTTTCGAAGCGCCGGTTCGCTTTGACACTGGCGTGGTGGATGTGCGGTACAATCCGACCAATTTCGGGTTGGAAATCGGTCAACTGGTTTTGGAGCAGAGCGATACGCGGATCGTCGCACGCGGTGAAATTTCTGCAGGCGCCGAAGGTTGGGTTGGCGGGCTTGATGCGACTGTAGATCAGATGACAGCCGAAGAACTTGTGCGCCTCTGGCCCAAAACAGCAGCGCCGCGCACCCGGAAGTGGTTGACCGAAAATATCCTGACCGGTGACATCACGGGCGCAGCAGCCGCATTGCGGTTCCAGCCAGGACAAAGGGCTGCGTCAGCGGTGACGCTCGATTTCAACGACGCAACGGTTCGCTATGTGAAAACCATGCCGCCCATCGAGAATGCGACGGGTTACATTTCCATCCTTGGAACAGTTTTTGATCTCAAGGTGCACGATGGACAAGTGCGCGCGGCCAATGGCGAGCTTCTGGATCTGGACGCGTCTCATATGCAAATCGCAAATCTGCGCTCTAAACCCGCCATTGCGGACGTGGATTTACAGATCACCGGCTCCGCTGATGCGGCACTTTCAGTTCTCGATGAAGAGCCGCTGAGAATCCTGTCGAAGGCAGGCTTGCCGCAAGATGTTGCGACAGGCACAGTTTCGGCACAGGCCAAGCTGCGCATCCCGCTGAAGAAACAGGAACCGGGGGACATCACCTATGAAGTGACCGCTGATCTGGGCGCCGTCTCGTCTGACAAGTTGATCCCGGGTCGAACCATACGCTCTGATGCGTTGACGCTGACCGCGCGGCCCAAAGAGTTGGAAATTGGCGGCGCGGGGACGTTGAATGGGGTTCCCATCAATGCGGTCTGGTCCCGCGGCCCGGACAGCTTGAACACATCCGTCGTTGAAGGAACGGTTGAAATCTCGCCGCAAACCTTGTCTGCGCTCCAGATTGACCTGCCGCCCGGGTCCGTGACGGGGCAGGGGACAGGACAGATCCGTGTCGTACTGGAAAAAGACAAGCCCCCCCAGCTGAAGCTGACCTCCACGCTTGAAGGCGTCGGTCTGTCCATTGACGCACTTGGGTGGTCGAAGCCCGTCAGGCAGTCCGGATCGCTGGAGGCCGACGTGACGCTCGGAGCCACACCGAAGGTTGATCGGATCGCAATCAGTGGTGCCGGGCTAGATGCTGTTGGCGAAGTCATCCCGGCGCCGGGCGGTGGGCTGGACCGTGCGGTTTTCAATTCGTTTCGCATTGCCGGACGCCTGAACTCGCGGGTCGAGGTCATCGGTCGCGGGCGGGGTCGGCCTGCGCAGCTTCGTGTGCGCGGCGGAACCGTTGATATCCGCAATTTCGGTGTTGGCGGTCAAGGCGGCGCACGCCGGGCCGGACCACCGCTGGATCTTGCGCTGGACAGGCTGGTCATCACCGACGCCATCGCCCTTGATGACTTTCGGGGGAAGTTCAAAAATGACCGCGGCATAGAGGGCGACTTTACGGCCAAGGTTAATGGAAAGGCCAAGGTCGCGGGCATTCTGGTCCCGACCGCCAATGGGATCGCCGCGCGGATCAACGCGGCTGACGGGGGCGCGGTGCTGGCCTCAAGCGGGATTATTCGCAATGCGCGCGGCGGCGCGATGGAACTGACGCTTAGGCCCAACGGCAAGCCCGGACAGTTTGACGGATCGCTCAAGATAGAAGACACGCGGATCAAGAAGGCACCTGCGCTGGCAGACTTGCTGTCGGCCCTGAGTGTGGTCGGTTTGCTGGAGCAGTTGAGCGGTGACGGTATTCTTTTCTCAAATGTTGAAGCGAATTTCAGACTGTCGCCCCAAGGTGTGACGCTGCGCAGTTCGTCAGCGGTTGGCCCGTCGATGGGCATCTCAATGGATGGGATTTACAACACGCAGACCAGACGCATGGACATGCGCGGCGTGATCTCCCCGATCTATCTGGTGAACGGAATCATCGGTGCTATGTTCTCACCCCGAAAGGGAGAGGGGCTGTTCGGCTTCAACTACACCCTCAAAGGGGGTGCGGACAGCCCGCGGGTCGGCGTCAATCCATTATCGGTGTTTACACCGGGCATCTTTCGCGAGATTTTCCGGCAGCCACCGCCCAAGCTTAGCAACTGACGCAAGACCCTCCATGAAACTTGAAGATTTCGACTTCGATCTGCCGGAGCAGTTGATCGCGACCCGCCCGGTGAGCCCGCGCAGCGCGGCACGTCTGATGGTGGTCGAGCAGGATCAGATCTCAGACCGGATGGTCACGGATCTGCCGGATATTCTGCGACCGGGCGACCTTCTCGTGCTCAACAACACCAAAGTCATTCCGGCGCGACTGTTTGGCACGCGGACCCGGGACGGCAATGTCGCAAAGATGGAAGTGACGCTTCTGTCGCCCACACCGGATGGCGGCTGGACGGCGCTCGTCAAACCATTACGGAAGCTAAAGGATGGGGAGCAGGTGGAGTTCTCCGGCGAATTGAACGCGGTTTGCGAAGGACGCGCCGATGGCCAGGCCCGGCTCAGGTTCAATCTGGAAGGGACCGCCTTTGACGAAGCGCTGCACCTTGCAGGGCAAATGCCGCTGCCCCCCTACATTGCCGCGAAACGAGCGGCGGATGCGCGGGACAAGACAGATTATCAAACTGTCTTCGCGAAAGAGACAGGGGCCGTTGCGGCGCCGACGGCATCTTTGCATTTCGACGACGCGCTCTTGGCGCAATTGGACGCGCGCGGCGTCACGCGGACGGAGGTCACATTGCACGTGGGTGCAGGGACGTTTTTGCCGGTAAAAGTGGATGACGTCAAAACCCACAAGATGCACGCGGAATGGGGGCGCGTTGGCGATGATGCCGTCGACGCGATAGAGCGTACGAAGGCGGCGGGTGGACGGGTCATTCCTGTCGGCACAACCGCGCTCAGGCTGATCGAGACCGCCGCGACCGGCCCCGGCAAGATCGCACCGTGGCAGGGCGACACGGATATATTCATCTACCCCGGCTACACATTTCAGCTGACCGACGCGCTTATGACGAATTTTCATCTGCCAAAATCAACACTGATGATGCTTGTCTCGGCGCTGATGGGGCAGGATCGAATGAGGCGAGCCTATGCGCACGCCATCGCCGAGAGATACCGTTTTTTCTCATACGGAGATGCCTCGCTTCTGGTCCCCTGAAACCTTGGGGCAGCCTTCGCTTCTGAACTTCGTTTTGTCGTTCATGTGCTGGTTTTCTTAATCCCGCTCTGACAAAGCGGGGTCAGGGAATGATTTGCGCAAGGTCGGACAATGTTGAAGGTGTTTCTCAGCTCTTGGGCGCTCTTGCTGGGCATTTTGTTGTTGATGATTGGCAACGGGTTGCAAGGCACCTTGATGGGGGTGCGCGGCAGCATCGAAGGGTTCTCGACGTTTGAGTTGTCTGTCGTGACCTCTGCCTATTTCCTTGGTTTTCTCGGCGGCTCTCAGCTGACGCCGGGCTTTATCCGGCGCGTCGGGCATGTGCGGGTCTTTGCGGCCCTTGCATCATTCATCTCTGCGGCCCTCATCCTGTACCCCGCCTTGACCTATCCATGGGCGTGGATCGCCTTGCGCGTACTTATCGGCTTCTGCTTCTCCGGTGTGTATGTGACCGCGGAAAGCTGGTTGAACAATGCGGCCTCGAACGACACGCGGGGTCAAACGCTGTCGCTTTACATGATCATGCAGATGGCCGGGATCGTGATTTCTCAGATGCTGCTCAACGTTGCGGATCCGGCAGGATTCATTCTGTTCATCATCCCGTCAGTGCTGGTTTCGATCTCCTTCGCGCCAATCCTGCTGTCGGTTGTACCAACGCCGGCCTTCGACAGCACCCGCTCGATGAGTCTGAAGCAACTCTACACACATTCGCCGCTGGGATTTACGGGGATGCTGGTGCTGGGCGGGGTCTTTGCGGCGCAGTTTGGTATGTCGTCAGTCTACGCGACCCAGATCGGGCTCAGCCTCCCGCAAATCTCACTCTTCATTTCTTTGATCTTCGTTGGCGCCATGGTGCTGCAGTATCCGATCGGTTGGTTGTCGGACAGGATGGACCGCCGGGTTCTGATCTTTTGGGTCGCTTCAATTGGCGGCGCCGCCAGTCTTCTGGCCTGGATGTTTGGGCCCAACTTCTATGTGCTTCTCGCCTCGGGGTTCGTCCTTGGGGGCATGACGAACCCGCTCTATTCCCTGTTGATCGCGTACACCAACGATTATCTGGACGTAGAGGATATGGCAGCTGCGTCCGGTGGCCTGATTTTCGTGAACGGCTTGGGTGCCATCGGCGGCCCTGTGATCACCGGGTGGTTGATGACGACGTATGGTGGATCGGGCTTCTGGCTTTTCATCTCCCTTTTGATGCTGATGATGGCGGCCTATGCGGCTTATCGGATGACCCGTCGGCCTTCTGCATATGCGGATGAAGATGATTACGATGCCGTGCCCTATGCTACGATCAGCCCGGCTTCGACGCTTGTCGCGGTCGAGGCAGCGCAGGAATATTATGTCGATGCCGCAGAAGAAATGGCAGAGGAAGAAGACAAGCCGCAAAATATGTCCGGTACATCGTAATCATACGTAACCTTCCGTGAGCGCCGTTAAGGCTGAAAACGCTTGCTTCCCCGGAGAACCGTTGTAACGATTTGATAACACTTGGGGGCATTGCGACAAGGAGGGTAACCCATGTCGACGCCTGAAGATGTGCTGGGGTTCTGGCTGGACGAAATCGGACCATCGGGATGGTATTCCGGTGATGATGATCTGGACGAAAAGATCCGAAAGAGGTTTCTGAAAACATGGGAAAACGCGGCCGAGGGGGCTTACTCCCTCTGGATGACCTATCCAAGCGGTGCTTTGGCTTATCTCATCCTGACCGATCAGTTTCCGCGTAACATGTTTCGCGGAACCGATAAGGCGTTTTCCACAGATAAAATCGCGCTGACCGTGGCGAAAAGTGCGATAAAAAAAGACTGGGATCTGCGTATAGATGAACCGGCGCGGCAATTCTTTTATCTGCCGCTGATGCATTCCGAATGTGTCAGTGACCAAGAGCGCTGCGTACGATTGCTTCTGACGCGAATGCCAGAGACCGGAGACGATAATCTGCTACACGCCAAGGCCCACCGCGAGGTTATCCGAAAGTTCGGCCGGTTCCCGCACCGCAACGAGGCGCTCGCTCGGCGGCACACGGTCCCTGAAGCTGAGTTCCTGAATGAGGGTGGCTACGGCGCCACCGTCGAGGCGTTGCGCGCCTGACCGGAACCTGACCCGCTCTTTCTGCATTCTGTCAGAGGCCGGTTCATTTGCAATGCGGTGGCGTTGCGGCACTTTTGGAATTGGTTTAACGTTAAACCAAATTTGATCTGGAGGGCTGCAGCATGGCGTCGAAATCCTATGATATGATCGTAATCGGGGCCGGACCCGGTGGCTACGTTGCCGCAATTCGCGGTGCTCAGTTGGGTCTCAGCGTCGCGGTGGTCGAGCGGGAGCATTTGGGCGGCATCTGTCTAAACTGGGGCTGCATTCCAACGAAGGCCATGCTGCGCTCGTCCGAAGTGTTCCACCTTATGCACCGCGCGAAGGATTTCGGCCTAAAGGCGACCGGCATCGACTACGATCTGGACGCTGTTGTGAAACGGTCCCGCAACGTGGCGGGCCAGCTGAATTCGGGCGTTGGGCACCTTTTGAAGAAGAACAAGGTAACGACGATCATGGGCGAGGCAACAATTCCCGCCAAGGGCAAGGTGACCGTCAAAACCGACAAAGGTACCGAGGAGCTTGCCGGAAAGAACATCATCCTCGCCACAGGTGCACGTGCGCGTGAGTTGCCGGGGCTCGAGGCGGACGGCGATCTGGTCTGGACCTACAAACATGCCCTGACGCCCAAGAAGATGCCTAAGAAGCTACTAGTGATCGGCTCCGGCGCCATCGGCATCGAATTCGCAAGCTTTTACAACACCTTGGGGTGTGAGACTACAGTGGTCGAGGTAATGGATCGGATCCTGCCTGTTGAAGACGCTGAAATTTCGGGCTTTGCGAAGAAGCAGTTCGAAAAGCAGGGTATGAAGATAATGGAAAAGGCCATGGTCAAGCAGCTTGACCGCGGCAAGGGCAAAGTGACCGCTCATATTGAGGTCGGTGGTAAAGTTGAAAAACAGGAATTTGACACCGTCATCTCTGCTGTTGGAATCGTCGGAAATACGGAGGGTCTTGGCCTCGAAGATTTGGGCGTGAAGATCGACCGAACCCATGTGGTTGTCGATGAATACGCGCGGACGGGCGTGGAAGGCATCTATGCCATCGGTGACATCGCGGGCGCGCCATGGCTCGCGCATAAGGCCAGCCACGAGGGCGTTATGGTGGCGGAACTGATCGCGGGGAAAAACACCGTGCATCCCGTGCGTCCCGAAAGCATTGCAGGCTGCACCTATTGCCACCCTCAGGTGGCAAGTGTCGGTTTCACGGAAGCCAAGGCGAAAGAGGCGGGCTACAAGATCAAGGTCGGTCGCTTCCCGTTTATTGGCAACGGCAAAGCCATTGCTCTGGGCGAACCCGAGGGCTTGGTCAAAACCATCTTCGACGAAAAGACCGGGGAGCTTCTGGGCGCACATATGATTGGCGCAGAAGTAACGGAGCTGATCCAAGGCTACGTCGTGGGTCGCACGCTGGAGACCACTGAAGAAGACCTGATGAACACCGTCTTCCCGCATCCCACACTCAGCGAAATGATGCATGAAAGCGTTCTTGACGCTTACGATCGTGCAATTCACTTCTAATCTGGGCGGAAAGGCGCCTTAGCGCTTTCACATTTTTGTCGAATGCCGTTAGTAATCTCTCATTAATTAAAATTATTTGAGAGAGAAATCTGATGAAGTATGTGATTGCGGCTGCGCTTATGTGTGTCGCTGGCAGCGCAGGCGCCGCGACGATCGCCAATGGTGATTTCGATCAACCCGGCACGTTCAACGGTGGCTTTCAAACACTTGGGGCCGGTTCGACAGGTTTGTCGGGCTGGACGATTGGCGGATCGGGCATTGATCTGATCAACACCTATTGGACACCCCAAGCGGACGACTACAGCATTGACCTGAATGCCGGGAACGCTGGCACGATTTCTCAGACAATCACAGATATGATCGTGGGGACTGCTTACGATCTGACCTTCTGGATGTCCGGCAATCCGGCCGGTGGGCCGGCTGAAAAGCAGATCGACGTCTCCGTTGGGTTCTCGGGGGAAACGTTTACATACGACGTAACAGGGAACTCCCGGTCGAACATGAACTGGGAAGAGATGACGTTCTCTTTCGTTGCGGACAGCACCGAGGCGCTTCTTGTGTTCTCCAGCGGAATAAGCGGTGCATTCGGTGGCGCGCTCGACAGCATTGCGATCTCCGAGACAGGGGTTTCCCCAATTCCTGTACCTGCAAGTTTGCCGCTTTTGGCTGGTGGCTTAGCCCTCTTGGGGCTGGCGCGTCGCCGCAAGGCTTGAAGCTCTGACACGGATTGTCCCGCTTTTTCGCGGGGCAATCGTTGGGCCAACCATATCAGGCGCTGTGCAGAAAATCGCGACAGGCTTTGCCTCGCGATGAATCGTCCTAGTTTTTGAATGTGTAAAAAATACACACTTCATTCAGGAGGACGTTATGAAGAACCTAATTCTAAGAACTGCCTTGGGGGCTGCACTGCTTGGGGCAGGTGCGGTCGCATCTGTCGCTGCGACCGTCGGCATCACTGGGGTAGAGACCTCGATCACAGTTACGGCCCCATTGGGAGACCTTGGCCTGAGTGCGACGAATTTCGGCGCGTCGAGTGTTGAGATCATAGATGAGACCCCGGTTTTCAGCTTTGCCATCACAGGCGGAAGCGTGGACCTTGATAGCAGTGCGGCAATGATTGCCCACAACGGCAGCGGCTTGACCCTGACCGCGGGCGATATCTCCGCGTCTGTTGGGGACTTTCTGATTGATACGGCCGCCGCCCTGGTCAGCGGCACCGTCAATGGTGGCGAAACGTTCGTACCGCTCTTCAATCTCGGCTCGGCAGAGGATGATCGCGGGATCGAGATCTTTGCGACCGAGACCTTGGCCTCCACGCTGACGGCCGTTTTCGACGCGCCAGATTTATCCGGCGCACTGTTCGGCTTTGCCTCACCCGAACTTGAGTTGGCTGACACGCCGGATATGGCCCCAATCCCGCTGCCCGCCGGGTTTCCCTTGCTGGCCGGTGGTCTGGTGCTGCTTGGTTTGATGCGTCGCAAGGCGTAGATTTTTAATGATCACTTGACCCCCGCGCGCTTCCCCTGCACGGGGGTCATTGATGACATCTTCTGCACATTCCCCAAATGGCTCTGGCGGTAGGACCGACTGGCCGCTCATTGCATTGCTTTTTGTCGCCGGATTGTTTGCGGCGGCGCAATTTGGCAAATATTCTCTCACCTTACGCGAATTGGCACTGATCTATCCGGACAGCCCGGCACTGGTGCCGTTCCTTGTGTCTATCGTAGGAACCGTTGGGGTGATTTTCGGGGCTGTGGCAGGCGCTTTGGTCGCAAAACTGGGCATGAGCCGTATGTTGCTTCTTGCGCTGGTTGTGGGTGCGCTGTTGGCTGGCGTTCAGGCGCTTTTGCTGCCGTTGTCCGTCATGCTTGGACTTCGGATCGCAGGGGGGTTCTGTCATCTCGTTATGGTGGTCGCGCTCCCGACGATCATGGCGAGCGAAAGCTCTGATCGGGATCGGCCGGTTGTAATGGCGATCTGGGCGATGTTCTTCGGTGTCAGCTTTGCGCTGACAGGGCTGGCGCTGCCGTTTGTTCTAGGGCTGGGCGGTGTGCCTCTGGTGTTTTTGTTGCATGGCGCCGGGCTCTTTCTTGTCGCGCTCGCCGTGTGGTGGCGGGTGACCCCTGTGCCGCCGACCGAGGGGCAATCAGTCAATTTCATCGAGGAACATCGAACCATCTACACCACACCCAGTCTGCTGATCAGCGGGTTGGGGTTTGTGTGGTACACGATGATGTATATCGCGCTTCTTGCGGTTTTGCCGGGCGTCATTGCTGCCTCTGTTCTACAGCTTGCACTGCTTCCAATCGGCAGTCTCGTCGGAACGTTTGGCGCAGGAATTCTGGCCCGACGGTTTCAGCCGGACAGTATCGCCATCGCAGGTTTTGTCGCGACCATCGTTGCGATGGCGCTGGTCTGGGTCAGTGGCGGTAATATCTGGCTGGCCATCGCAATGATGGTTGTGATGGGGGTCATCCCAGGTGCCAGTTTTGCCTCCATCCCGCATTTCAACGCCGCGTTGAAGGATCGGGCGCGCGCCACGGGCGGTCTTGCGCAGCTCGGAAACGTCGGGACCACACTTGGCACACCGATTTTTGTAATGGTTGCGGCGCAGTTCGGTTTGAACGGGATTTTTGGACTTGTCATAGTTCTGTCCGTCGCCGGGATTGCATGTCTGGTCCACATACGCGCGCGCATCTTGAGCGTTTGAAAAGAAAACTATTAATGTTCGCTTAATGTTCCAGTTTTCGATTGGAACACCGGCCGTGCTGTCTTATGTTGTGAGCATCCGTTTTTGGGGTGGATGATGGCAGAGCTGAAAAAGATCGAAGTGCGCGGCGCGCGCGAACACAATCTGAAGTCGATTGATGTGGATATTCCACGCGACGAGTTGGTTGTGATCACGGGGTTGTCCGGATCGGGCAAGTCGTCGCTTGCCTTTGACACGATCTATGCTGAAGGCCAACGCCGCTATGTCGAGTCGCTCAGCGCCTACGCGCGGCAGTTCCTCGATATGATGGAAAAACCGGACGTGGATCACATCTCCGGCCTCAGCCCTGCCATTTCCATTGAGCAGAAGACGACCTCCAAAAACCCGCGCTCCACGGTCGGCACGGTCACAGAGATCTACGACTATATGCGTCTTCTGTTTGCGCGGGTCGGCACCCCGTTCAGCCCAGCCACTGGCAAGCCCATCGAGGCTCAGCAGGTTCAGGACATGGTCGACCGGATCATGGCGATGGAGGAGGGGACGCGCGGCTACCTTCTGGCCCCGATCATTCGGGACCGGAAGGGCGAGTACCGCAAAGAGTTTGCTGAGCTGGCCAAGCAGGGATTCCAGCGGGTCAAGGTGAACGGGGAATTCTACGAGCTCGAGAGTCCCCCGACGCTGGACAAGAAATTCCGCCACGACATCGATGTGGTCGTCGACAGGATCGTCGTCCGTGAAGGTCTGGAAACCCGTCTCGCAGACAGTTTGCGCACGGCCCTTGATTTGGCCGATGGCATCGCAATTCTGGAAACTGCGCCGTCCGAGGGTGATCCAGAACGGTTCACCTTTTCCGAGAAGTTTGCTTGTCCTGTATCCGGTTTCACGATCCCCGAGATTGAACCGCGGCTCTTCTCGTTCAACGCCCCGTTCGGTGCATGTCCGCAATGTGATGGCCTTGGTGTTGAGCTGTTTTTTGACGAACGATTGGTCGTCCCGGACGCAGCATTGAAGCTATATGACGGCGCGCTGGCGCCATGGCGCAAGGGAAAATCGCCATATTTCCTGCAAACCATTGAGGCCATTGCCAAGCACTACGAGTTCGATAAGAACACGCCTTGGAAGGATCTCGACGCCCATGTAAAGCAAGTGTTCCTCTATGGCTCAGGCGACGATGAAATCCCGTTTCGATATGACGAGGGCGGTCGCGTTTATCAGGTGACGCGCAGCTTTGAAGGCGTCATTCCGAATATGGAGCGGCGGTATCGCGAAACGGACTCAAACTGGATCCGTGAAGAGTTTGAGCGCTACCAGAACAATCGACCATGTGGCGTGTGTGAGGGCTATCGTTTGAAGCCCGAAGCATTGGCGGTGAAAATGGCGGGGCTTCACGTGGGCCAGGTGGTTGAGATGTCGATCCGCGAAGCCTTCGCATGGTGTGAAACGGTGCCGGAGCATCTGACCAAGCAGAAAAACGAGATCGCGCGGGCCATTCTGAAGGAGATACGAGAGCGTCTTGGGTTCCTGAACAATGTCGGGCTTGAATATCTCACCCTTAGCCGTAACGCAGGAACGCTGTCGGGTGGGGAAAGCCAGCGGATTAGGCTGGCGTCCCAGATCGGTTCGGGTCTGACGGGGGTGCTCTACGTGCTTGATGAACCTTCTATCGGTCTTCATCAGCGGGACAATGATCGCCTGCTGACAACGTTGAAAAACCTTCGGGATCAAGGAAACACAGTGATCGTCGTCGAACATGACGAAGAAGCCATTCGCGAAGCAGATTACGTGTTCGACATTGGTCCGGGGGCCGGCGTCCACGGCGGCCAGGTTGTGGCCCACGGAACACCCGCGGAAATTGCCGCCAATGAAAGATCGATCACGGGGCAGTATCTGACCGGGGTGCGCGAAATTGCCGTGCCGACCAGCCGCCGCAAAGGCAACAAGAAGAAAGTCACAGTCAAGAAAGCCACTGGCAATAACCTTCAGAACGTGACGGTGGATTTCCCCTTGGGCAAGTTCGTGTGCGTGACCGGCGTATCGGGCGGAGGTAAGTCGACATTGACCATCGAAACGCTGTTCAAGACAGCTTCCATGCGCTTGAACGGGGCACGACAGACCCCTGCGCCTTGTGAGACGATCAAAGGTCTGGAACATCTCGACAAGGTGATTGATATCGACCAGCGCCCGATCGGGCGGACGCCGCGATCAAACCCCGCCACCTATACCGGGGCTTTCACGCCGATCCGCGACTGGTTTGCGGGGCTGCCGGAATCCAAGGCGCGCGGCTACAAGCCGGGCCGGTTCAGCTTTAACGTGAAGGGCGGTCGGTGCGAGGCGTGCCAAGGTGATGGTGTCATCAAGATCGAGATGCACTTCCTGCCGGATGTCTATGTGACCTGCGAAACCTGCAACGGCGCGCGGTACAATCGCGAAACGCTAGAGATCAAATTCAAGGGCAAAAGCATCGCTGATGTGCTCGACATGACAGTCGAGGATGCGCAGACGTTTTTCAAGGCGGTTCCGAGCATCCGTGAAAAAATGGATGCGCTAGTGCGCGTCGGTTTGGGCTACATCAAGGTGGGTCAGCAGGCGACAACTTTGTCTGGCGGCGAAGCGCAGCGGGTGAAATTATCGAAGGAGCTGGCGAAGCGCTCTACTGGGCGTACACTATATATATTGGACGAGCCGACGACGGGACTTCATTTTGAGGATGTTCGTAAGCTTTTGGAAGTACTGCATGAATTGGTCGATCAGGGCAATTCTGTCGTCGTGATTGAACATAATCTCGACGTCGTCAAAACCGCAGACCACATCATCGACATCGGTCCCGAGGGTGGTGATGGAGGTGGTCAGATTGTCGCCCAAGGCACGCCGGAAAAGGTGGCGACGGTCGAAGCATCGCACACAGGCCATTACCTCAAGGAGATGCTGGTGCCGAAAAAGAAGCTCGCCGCCGAGTGATCTAAGGTGAGCGAAGTGCAGATCAGACCCGCGCGCGACGCGGATCGCGCGGCCATATGGGCCATTCTTGAACCAGTGATCCGGGCGGGCGAAACCTACGCTTTGCCTCGCAATATGGCCGAAGAGGACGCGCTTTCGTATTGGTGCGGCTCGAAGGACCATGTGTTCGTAGCGGAGGACACAAACCGCATTCTTGGCACATATTTTCTTACACGCAATCACATGGGCGGCGGCAGCCATGTCTGCAATTGCGGGTATGTGACGGACCCACAGGCGCGTGGTCGCGGGATTGCCCGGCATATGTGCGAACATTCGCTGAGCGAGGCAACGGACCTCGGATTTCGCGCGATGCAGTTCAATCTTGTGGTCGCTACGAATGAGGGTGCCGTTCGTCTCTGGTACCGTTTGGGGTTTGAGACCGTTGGAACCCTTCCTAAGGCATTTGCGCACCCCAATCAGGGCGATGTCGATGCCTTTGTCATGTACAAATCCTTAACGTGACTTGCACGATCCGACGAGCCCGGGCGAAAGACGCGGCGGATTTCGCGCGGATCATTCACGGCTGGACCTCAGAGACGCCGTGGATGCCGAACCTCCACACGTTGGAAAGTACAGAGAACTTCTGGCGCAATCGCATTAACGAAGCCTACGGCATCGTCGCAGTCCGTGATCACACCATTGGCGTTCTGCTGCTGGATGGTGATGTGATCGCTGCACTGTATGTCGCCCAGAACAATCGACGACAAGGCATCGGTCGGGCGCTTCTCAGCCATGCCAAGTTAGGGCGGGATCTACTGAAGCTCTGGACGTTCGCTGCCAACACCGCCGCACAGGAGTTCTACGCGCGCGAAGGATTCCGCGAATGCGCAAGGACTTCGGGCGATAATGAAGAGGGCCTGCCCGATATCCAGTTTGCCTGGAGCAGACCTGCCAGCTAGACTTAGTCAGCCAGCGTTGTCTTAATTTCCGCCCCGCTTTCCAGCGTCTTGTGGACCGGGCACCTGTCGGCAATCTCCAGCAGTCTGGCCCGCTGCTCTGCGTCCAGATCACCGGTCAAATGAATTTCGCGATGGAACTCGTCGATCTTTGATGGCCCGCCCGCATCTTGCGCGTGCATTGCGTTATGGGTCACGTCCACATGAACGGAGGCCAGTGGCCATTTTTTACGCCGCGCATACATGCGGATCGTCATCGACGTGCACGCGCCGAGACCGGCAGCCAGCAAACCATAGGGCGTCATGCCTTTGTTGGTGCCGCCATAGGCGAGTGGTTCATCGGCGTAGATATGATGTTTTGGCCCTGCATTGACGTCCTGCAGATACCCGTCGGGATCCGCCTCTGAGACACGTACAACACCTTCGGGTGCGCCGATGGGCGGTGCAGGCTGACGCAGGTCCAGATACTTTGAGGCCCACGCACTGATGACATCAGCGGCGTATTCCGCATCTTCGGGGCGTGTCACCAGATGATCGGCGTCGCAAAGTGTCACGAAGCTCTTGGGATGTTTGGCATGCAGAAAAATCTGGGTCGCATTTTCGATGCCGACGGTTTCATCCTTGGGGGCATGGAGCACAAGAAGGGCTCGCTTCAGCCCCGCGATTTCGCCTTCAAGCTGTTCTGCCGCGACGTCCTCGACAAACCCTTTGCCGATCCGCATGGGACGTCCGCCCAGCATCACCTCACCCACGCCTCTCCTGGTGATTTCCGGAAGGGCATCCGCGAAATTATGGGTGACATGACCGGGGTCGAACGGAGCGCCAATCGTTACAACCGCCTTCGCCGATGGGATCTGCCGTGCGGCCTTCAAAATCGCGGCACCCCCAAGGGAGTGACCGATCAAAAGGGTCGGCGCTTTCCCTGCATCCGCCAAATGTTTTGCCGCCAGAACAAGATCCTCGACATTCGAGGTGAAGGTCGTGTTCTCAAACTCTCCGCCGGAATGACCCAATCCCGTAAAATCGAAACGCAGGACCGCAATCCCCATGCCTGCCAGTCTGGCCGAGATGCGCTTGGCTGCCGGGATGTCCTTTGAGCACGTGAAACAATGGGCAAAGAGCGCTGTGGCCAAATGCGGGCCGTCCGGCAGATCAAGCCGGGCCGCCAGTGCTTCGCCCGAATGTCCCGTAAACGTCAGTCGTTCCATGCCCATAGTGCAGGCCTTTCTATAATGTGATGCACACCATGCTCATCTGACGGCGCGCAAACAACCCGTGTGTCACAGCCGTAACGGGATGGTGAAAATTCATGACCGTCAAGCGGCGATATGTTGCAATCGATCAGACTTGAGATCGCGATCATGCTATTGTGTGATGGGCGCACAGAAGTTCGAAAATGCGCGATTGGACGGGAGAAGATGATGACGCAGTATCCGGTTGATATGAGTGTATCGCCCGAGGTGAAGGCCTTCTTCGACGAAGCGACCAACACGATCAGCTATATCGTAGCCGATCCTGAGACGAAGGCCTGCGCCGTCATTGATAGCGTTATGGACATTGACTACGCAGCCGGTCGCATCACTTACGACCACGCGAACGCAATGATCGCGCATATTCAGAACAACAACCTGACGTTGGAATGGCTGATCGAAACCCATGTCCACGCGGATCACCTGTCCGCCGCGCCTTACATTCAGGAAAAGCTGGGCGGCAAGATCGGCATCGGTCGCAAGATCACGGTGATTCAAGATGTGTTCGGCAAGATATTCAACGAGGGCACTGAGTTTCAGCGTGACGGCAGTCAATTCGACGCGCTCTTTGACGACGGCGACACGTATCAGATCGGCAAGATGACGGCATTTGCAATGCACACACCGGGACACACACCGGCCTGCATGGTTCATGTCATCGGGGATGCGGCCTTTGTCGGAGATACGCTGTTTATGCCGGATGGAGGGTCTGCCCGTGCCGATTTCCCGGGCGGCGACGCGGGCGAACTTTACGATTCCATTCAGAAGGTTCTGTCCCTGCCCGACGAGATGCGTCTCTTCATCTGTCACGATTACGGGCCCGGTGGACGTGATATCATGTGGCAAACCACGGTGGCAGAAGAGAAATCTAACAATATCCATGTGGGCGGCGGTAAGACTCGGGAAGAGTTCGTGAAATTCCGCACCGAGCGTGATGCGCAGCTTGCGGTGCCCAAGCTGATCATCCCGTCCTTGCAGGTAAACATGCGGGCGGGCGAGGTGCCGCGCGATGACCAGGGGAACCCTGTTCTGAAGGTTCCGCTTAACGGTCTTTGATCAGGTGAATTTTCGGAACAGCTTTGTCTGATCGAACATATCTTCCAAGCGCTCCATGCGGTCGAGGGTGCTGTCCCAGTTGATATCCTGAACCGCGGCAATCACGGTCTCGATCAACAGCAGCGTGGTCGCGGCAGAGTCCCACGCGGACGGCACGACAATCCGCGTACTAAAGCAAATATCCGCGTAAGCATGAACGGGGGAGCGCCACTGATCGGTGAACAAAATGATTTTCGCGCCTTTCTCGCGGGCCATTTCCGCCAGTTTCAGCGTGTTGCTCTCGTATCGCCGGACGTCGAAGATCACGAAGACATCCTCTGCCTTCACGTCGAGAAGATAGTGGGGCCATGTATTGGTGGTCGACTGAATGTAGCTTACGTCTTGCCGGATGACCTGCATGTGCAGGAACAGGTATTCGGCCATAGTGTGCGTGATCCGTCCGCCCACGATGTGAAGCCGCCTGTCTGTGTCGCCCAGTAATGCACAGGCGGCGTCGAACTCGGCTGGTTCAATTTGAGCAAGAGAGTGCCTTATGTTGTCGATCACAGCCTCGGTGAAGCGGTTCAAGACATGGCCGGACGGCGCGCCTTCGGCCCATGTGTCATGGCGCGCCATGGGCGTTTTGCCCTTCGCCTTTAATTCTTCCCGCAGTGCTGTCTGGAAGTCAGGATAACCCTTGAACCCCAGCTTCTGCACCATCCGTGCGACGGTTGGAGCGGACACATCCGCGTCTTTGGCAAGGACCGAAAGAGAGCCCAATCCGGAGGCCGGGTAGTTCTCAAGGATCGAGTGAGCGAGCTGCCGCTCGGCGCGGGTCAGTTGATCCAACTGGTTCTGAATGCGATCTGCGATGGTCAGCGCGTTATCGGGCACAAGCGTGGTTGCCTTATTTTTGGTTATTTTCTTTCAGATAAAATATGTCTGAATGAAATTTTACAGTATTTTGTTGACAGAATGTATTTCGCGCAAGACGTTTGTTCAGGAAGGGGACCTGATGACGGCGCGGACAACACCAGCGGATCATATGATGGACGGCCTGCCGGGTTTCGTTGTGAACCCATCCGCGTCCGGTCCAATTGTCTTGGTCTGTGAGCATGCCTCCCACTTCATTCCTGATGCTTATGACGGGCTTGGTCTGCCGGAAAACGCCCGCCAAAGCCATATCGCGTGGGATCCCGGCGCGTTCGAGGTCGCGGTTCTGCTGTCCCATCAGTTGGATGCCGTGCTCGTTGCGGGTGGCATCTCTCGGCTTGTCTACGATTGCAACCGCCCGCCGGAAGCGCCCGATGCCATGCCCGCGCGGAGCGAAATGTTTGACGTTCCGGGCAACATTGACCTTCCCGACACAGACAAGGCTGTGCGCGTCGCTGCCATCTACGCGCCATTCCGGACCGTTGTGGCAGAAGCCTTCAAGGCAGCCAGTCGGGATGTCTTGGTCACGATCCACAGCTTTACGCCGATCTACCGCGGGCAGCCGCGCGCAGTCGAGATCGGGGTGTTACATGACGCTGACGCACGTCTTGCGGACGCAATGCTGGACCGATGTACAGCGCATACAAAACTGACGGTGAAGCGCAATGCGCCCTACGGGCCGGAAGACGGCGTAACCCACACATTGCAAGTGGACGCTCTGCCAACCGGACGCCTGAACGTGATGATCGAGATCAGAAGCGATCTTATCGAAACGTCTGATATGCAGGCTTCCGTTGCCGATATGCTTGGGGGCTGGTTGAAGGACGCTGTTGGATCCATCAACGCCCATGCGGAGGCCAAATGCTGAGCATCGTAAGGGGGTTCATCGCCGTCATCGACGCGATCAACTATCGGATCGGACGGATCGTAATGTACGGCATCTTCGTTTTGATGGGCATTCTCTTGTGGTCTTCCGTGTCGAAGACCTTCTTCCTGCCGTCTCTCTGGACGCTCGAAATGGCCCAGTTCGCCATGGTCGCTTATTACATCCTCGGCGGACCATATTCGATCCAGATGGGGTCGAATGTGCGGATGGATCTGCTCTATGGCGGCTGGTCGTTGCTGCGGAAGGCGTGGTTTGACCTGCTGACGGTGCTGTTCCTGATGTTCTATCTGGCGGTTCTCTTGTTCGGCGCGCTCAGTTCCACCGCCTACTCCCTCGGCTATTGGGGCGGCGCACCCTTATCGTTTTTCGCGGGGCTTCTCACCGGCGCTGAAGAGGTCGGCCGAATGGAACAAAGTTCCTCCGCGTGGCGACCCTACCTTTGGCCGATCAAGGCAATCATGATCACAGGCATTTTCTTGATGCTCCTGCAGTGCCTGTCCGAGCTTCTGAAAGATGTGTTGCGATTAAAGGGCGAAACGGTCTGATGCCCTATGAGATGATCGCCACGCTGATGTTCGCATCCATGATGCTGATGCTGCTGACCGGGCAGCGGGTGTTTGGGGCGATTGGCTTTGTCGCTGTGGTTGCGGCACTTCTGCTTTGGGGCGATCGGGGTGGCTACGATCTTGGCTTCGCGGCGGCCATGAAGCTGATGAAATGGTATCCACTGCTGACGCTGCCGATGTTCATTTTCATGGGGTACGTGCTGTCTGAAAGCAAAATTGCCGACGATCTCTATAGGATGTTCCATGTCTGGATGGGCGGCCTGCGTGGCGGTCTGGCCATTGGAACGATCGGGCTGATGGTTCTGATCTCTGCGATGAATGGTTTGAGCGTGGCCGGCATGGCCATTGGTTCGACCATCGCGCTGCCTGAGTTGCTGAAGCGCGGTTATGACAAGCGGATGGTCACCGGCGTCGTGCAAGCGGGGTCTTCGCTGGGCATTCTTGTGCCGCCCTCCGTTGTTCTGGTCCTTTACGCGATGATCGCACGCCAGCCCGTCGGTCAGCTGTGGCTCGCAGGGGTCGTGCCGGGGCTGATGATGGCAGCGATGTTCATTGCCTATATCGTGATCCGATGCCGCGCCAACGCCGCGTTGGGACCGGTTCTGTCAGAGCAAGAGCGTAACATTCCGATGTCAGAAAAATTGCGACTCTTGCGAGCAGGGATCCTGCCCGTGGCGATCTTTGCGACGATGATGGTGCCATTTGTGAACGGCTGGACGTCGCTGGTCGAAAGCTCTGCCATTGGGGCGCTGGCGGCGTTTCTGGCCGCCATCCTGAAGGGACGGATGACGCGGGGCGTCTTTGAGAATTCAGTGCGCAAGACGCTGGGGATCACCTGTATGTTCATGTGGATCATTCTTGCCGCCTTGGCGTTCGGCGCAGTCTTTGACGGTCTCGGCGCCGTTAAGGCCATCGAAAGCCTATTCACCGAGCAACTGAACCTCAGCCCATGGGCCATCCTGATCCTGATGCAACTCAGCTTCATCCTGATGGGGACGTTTCTGGACGACACCGCGATGCTGGTGATCGTCGCACCGCTTTACGTGCCATTGGTGGGTGAGTTGGGGTTTGATCTGATCTGGTACGGGATCCTCTACACGATCACCACGCAGATCGCCTACATGACGCCGCCCTTTGGCTATAACCTTTTTCTCATGCGGGCTATGGCACCGCCCGAGATCACGTTGCGCGACATTTATTCTTCCATCACGCCGTTTGTTCTGGTGATGGTTCTGGCCCTTGCCTTGGTGATGATCTTTCCGGGCATCGCCACATGGCTGCCGGGGTATGTCTATGGAACTTAACAAGAAAGAGAGCCCGAGCAGACGGGCCGAACCTCATCCAACATAAGGAGCGTAAAGATGACCACAAGACGTAAGTTTATTCAGGGGGCGGCCGTTGCGCCCGCCGCGGGACTTGCCGCGCCAGCCCTCGCGCAGGGCACCATCACCTGGCGCCTTCAGACCTATGCCGGTGCGGCGTTGGCCGAACATGTAATCAAGCCTGCGATTGACAGCTTCAACAAGATCGCGGGCGATCAGATGCAGATCGAGCTCTACTTTGCCGACCAGCTTGTCCCCACGGGCGAGTTGTTTCAGGCCATGCAGCGCGGCACGATTGACGCCGTTCAATCCGACGATGACAGCATGGCATCGCCCACGGATGTAACAGTGTTCGGCGGCTACTTTCCGTTCGCTTCCCGCTATTCGCTGGATGTGCCGGTGTTGTTCAACCAATACGGACTGAACGAGATCTGGGACGAGCAGTACTCAGCCCTCGGTGTAAAGCACATCAGCGCGGGCGCTTGGGATCCGTGCCATTTTGCGACAAAAGATCCCATTCGCAGCTTGGCTGATCTGGAAGGCAAACGGGTCTTCACCTTCCCAACGGCGGGTCGCTTCATGAGCCAGTTCGGTGTCGTCCCGGTCAACCTGCCTTGGGAGGATATCGAGGTCGCGGTTCAGACCGGCGAGTTGGACGGCATCGCGTGGTCCGGGATCACCGAGGACTACACCGTCGGCTGGGCAGATGTGACAAACTACTTCCTGACCAACAATATTTCAGGCGCATGGGCCGGGTCGTTCTTTGCGAACATGGAACGCTGGAACGAACTGCCCGAGAACCTGCAGGAACTTCTGCGCATGTGCATGGATCAGTCGCACTACTATCGCCAGTGGTGGTATTGGGGCGGCGAGGCAAGCTTGCGGGTGGAAGGTACGAAGATGGAACTGACCACCATTCCCGATGATGAATGGGCGACCGTCGAGACCGCAGCGCTTGAGTTCTGGGAAGAGATCGCTGCCGAAAGCGATGTGAAACGGCGGGTCGTGGACATCCTGAAGCAGTACAATGCGACAATGGAAAAGGCGGGGCGGCCCTACCGCTACAGCTAAGATACTTTTGATCGGGGGCTGTTTCTGCGGCCCTCGATCCACCCAAAGTGAAAGACCTCTGACATGCCCGGCACTCTGAGCTTTGACGATCTAAAATCCCGTGTCTCTGATGGCAGCATCGACACGGTGCTTGTTTGTCTGGTGGACATGCAGGGGCGGCTGATGGGCAAGCGGTTCCACGCCGCGAATTTCATCGAAATCTCTTACGATGAAACCCATTGCTGCAATTATCTGCTGGCCACGGATCTGGAGATGGCTACGCCGGATGGCTACGCCTCGACCAGCTGGCAATCGGGCTATGGCGACTACGTGATGAAGCCTGATCGGGAAACGATCCGACCCGTGCCGTGGCTTGAAGGCACGGCGATGGTCCTCTGTGATGTCTTGGACCATCACACGCATGACCCGGTGCCGCATGCGCCTCGGGCGGTTCTTAAAAAGCAGATCGCTCGGCTGGAGGCTCTTGGGTTCACCGCCATGATGGCGACTGAGCTGGAGTTTTTCCTGTTTGAGCGCAGCTTTGATGCCTTGCGCAAAGACGGCTACCGAAACCTTGATCCGATCAGCGGATACAACGAAGATTACCACATTCTCCAGACCACTAAGGAAGAGGTCGTGATGCGCCCGTTGCGCAATCACCTCTACGCCGCTGGCCTGCCCGTCGAAAATACGAAGGGCGAGGCCGAAGCCGGGCAGGAAGAGTTGAACATCCGCTACGCCCCGGCGCTGGATTGCGCCGACCATCATACAATTGCGAAACACGCTGTTAAGGAGATCGCTTGGCAGGCTGGGCATGCAGCAACGTTCCTGCCAAAGTGGTCCGCCGACCGGGTCGGCAGTTCCAGCCATGTCCATCAGTCGCTTTGGAAGGACAAAATCGCGCTGTTTCAGGACAGCGAGGATCCTTTGGGGATGTCTGATTTGATGAAGCACTATATGGCAGGGCTGATCGCCTATGCGCCGGAGTACATGGTTTTCCTGGCTCCCTATGTGAACAGCTACAAGCGCTTCGCCAAAGGGACATTTGCACCCACTAAAACCGTCTGGTCCGTGGACAATCGCACCGCGGGGTTCCGGCTGTGCGGTGTGGGAACCAAGGGCGTGCGGGTAGAATGCAGGATCGGTGGATCCGACCTGAATCCCTACCTTGCGCAGGCTGGGATGCTGGCTGCGGGTATAAAAGGCATTGAAGACAAGATGGAATTGGCGCCCGCAACCAAGGGGGACGTGTATGAGGATGCCGACGCACAGGAAATTCCGCGCACCCTGCGTGCGGCAACGGAAACACTGCAAGGCTCTGCGATGTTGCGGGCGGCGATGGGGGATGACGTGATCGACCACTACACCCGTGCAGCAGAGTGGGAACAGGAAGAATACGACCGCGCCGTGACCGATTGGGAAATCGCACGCGGCTTTGAGAGGGCTTGAGCCATGATCCGTTGTATCTCGCCAATTGACGGCTCCGTTTATGCGGAGCGTGAAACGTTGTCTTTCGGTGACGCGCAATCTGCCGTGACCCGCGCGCGCGCGGCGCAATCCGAATGGGCGGCGCAGTCCCTCGCGGACCGTATTGCCCGTGTCCGGGAAGGCGTCGCGAATGTTGGCGCGATGAACGACGAGATCGTGGAGGAACTGGCGTGGCAGATGGGACGTCCGATCCGATACGGCGGCGAGTTTGGCGGCTTCGAGGAGCGCGCCACCCATATGGCCGATATCGCCGCCGAAGCACTGGCGCCTATTCAGATCGAGAACAGCGCTGCGTTTCGCCGGATTATCAAGCGGGTCCCGCATGGGATTGTTCTGGTCGTGGCCCCTTGGAACTATCCCTACATGACGGCCATCAATACGGTGGCCCCCGCGCTGATTGCGGGGAATGCTGTGATGCTCAAGCACGCCTCCCAAACCCCGCTGGTGGGCGAACGGATGGCGCAGGCGTTTCATGACGCGGGTATACCTGAAGAAGTTTTCCAGAACGTTTTTCTGGATCACCAGACCACTTCGGATCTGATCGCGCGCAGATCATTCGACTTTGTCAATTTTACCGGGTCTGTTGAGGGCGGCAAAGCGATGGAACAGGCCGCAGCTGGCACGTTTGCGAGCATGGGGTTGGAGCTCGGCGGAAAAGATCCAGGCTACGTTATGGATGACGCGGATCTGGATGTCGCGGTCGATACGCTCATAGACGGGGCCATGTTCAACTCGGGCCAATGCTGCTGCGGCATCGAGCGCATCTATGTGGTTGAGAGCCTGTTTGATGCGTTCGTTGAGAAGGCCGTCGCGCTGGTCAATACGTATAAGCTGGGCAACCCACTCGACCCCGAAACAACCCTTGGTCCTATGGCACAGGCGCGCTTTGCCGACCATGTTCGCGCACAAACGGCCGAGGCCATTGCGGCGGGGGCGACGGCTCATATCGACACCACGCTGTTCCCGCAGGACGGAGGTGCGTACCTGATGCCGCAGATCCTGACAAATGTGGATCACTCCATGCGTGTTATGCAGGAAGAAAGTTTTGGACCGGTCGTGGGGGTAATGCCCGTCAAGGGCGACGCTGAGGCAGTTCAGCTGATGAACGACAGTAGCTACGGCCTGACCGCATCCCTTTGGACAAAGGACGTCGCGCGGGCGGAGCGGATTGCAGATCAGATCGAGACGGGGACCGTCTTCATGAACCGCGCGGATTACCTTGATCCGGGCCTGTGCTGGACCGGTTGCAAGGACACGGGCCGCGGCGGTGGGTTGTCCATGATCGGTTACCACACCCTGACACGCCCGAAATCCTACCACCTGAAGAAAGCCTGAGCCCATGTCCCTGATTGCTAACTGGTCTTACCCAACCGCCATTCGCTTTGGGGCAGGGCGGATATCGGAGATCGCCGACGCGTGCGCGACTGCCGGGATGAAGAAGCCATTGCTGGTGACCGATAAGGGGTTGGCCGACATGGCAATCACCCGGCAGACTTTGGATCTGATGGAGGCGGCAGGACTGGGCCGCGCGATGTTCTCTGATGTTGATCCCAATCCAACCGAGCTCAACGCTGACGCCGGGATCGGCGCTTTCAAGGATGGCGTCCACGACGGAGTGATAGCATTCGGCGGGGGCTCCGGGCTTGATCTGGGCAAGCTGGTTGCGTTCATGGCGGGCCAAACGCGGCCGATTTGGGATTTTGAGGATATTGGCGATTGGTGGACCCGCGCGGATGCGGACGCCATTGCGCCCATCGTGGCTGTTCCCACTACGGCTGGCACCGGGTCCGAGGTCGGGCGGGCCAGTGTTATCACCAACAGCCAAACTCACGAGAAGAAGATCATCTTCCATCCCAAATTTTTGCCGAGCGTTGTGATTTGCGATCCCGAACTGACCGTCGGAATGCCCAAGATGATTACGGCAGGCACGGGCATGGACGCTTTCGCCCATTGTCTGGAGGCGTATTGCTCGCCGCACTATCATCCCATGTCCCAAGGCATTGCGTTGGAGGGGATGCGGCTCGTGAAAGAAAACCTTCTTGTGGCGTATCACGAGGGCGGCAACCTCGAGGCGCGCGGGCATATGATGTCAGCGGCTGCGATGGGTGCGACCGCGTTTCAAAAGGGTCTGGGCGCGATCCACGCGTTGTCCCATCCTGTTGGCGCTGTCCATCACACGCACCACGGCACGACCAACGCGGTCGTTATGCAAAATGTGTTGTCCTTCAACAGGCCTGCCATTGACGCGCGGATCGAACAGGCTGCGCATTATCTTGGGATCGAGGGCGGGTTTGACGGGTTTTATACCTATGTCGGCGATTTAATTGCGGAACTCGGCATTCCGAAGACGTTGACCGGTCTTGGCGTCCGGGATCCCGACGTTGAAGCGCTGGTGGCCTCAGCCCTGCGGGATCCAAGTTGCGGCGGCAATCCAATTGAGATGACCGAGACAAACACGCGAGAGCTTTTGCTGGCCTGTCTTTAGGACACATAACATCAGCAAAGATCTGCGCGTCAGGAAAAAGAGTTCTGTCAGTTTGTCTTGGCTCAAATCGGATGCCTCCGGGGATCTGTTAAAATGGGGCATGGACACACTCACCCACCTCCGCAAGCTTGGCCTTTTTAGCGCGCGCGTGCCGCGCTACACGAGCTATCCCACCGCACCCGTGTTCTCGACCGCAACAGGTGCCTCTTTCCAAACGAAATGCATGGAACGGCTGGATCCGTCAGAACCCGTTTCCGTCTATGTTCATATCCCGTTTTGCGAAAGGCTCTGCTGGTTTTGCGCATGTCGCACGCAGGGGACGACATCGCTTGCACCGGTTGAGCGGTATGTGGATGCGTCGATCGCCGAACTCGACTTGTGGCGCGATGCGCTGCCGGAGGATCTGCGAATGGGGCGGCTGCATTGGGGGGGTGGCACGCCCACGATTATGACGCCCGCGATGATCCATAAGCTCGGTGCGGCACTCAGGGCGGCGTTGCCAGCGGCGGCGCCGTTCGAGTTTTCTGTCGAGATCGATCCGACCGCTGTGGATGCCGCAAAGATCGCTGCGCTGACGGCGGAGGGAATGACACGTGCGAGCATAGGCATTCAGGATTTCGCGCCAGAAGTCCAAGGAGCCATTGGCAGGGAGCAGTCTTTTGAAGCCACGCAGCGCTGTGTTGATATGCTGCGCGATGCCGGGATTACCTCACTCAACACGGATCTGGTTTACGGCCTTCCGCATCAGACCGAAGAAAGGCTCGCCGAAACCATTGAACAGGTGCTGGCGCTGAATGCTGACCGGATCGCGCTTTTTGGCTATGCGCATGTGCCAACGATGGCAAAACGCCAGACGCTGGTGGATGAAACCGCACTGCCTGACGACGAAGCACGGTTTCATTTGGCGAATTTTGCGGCCCTTCGGTTACGCAAAGTCGGGTTTGAGCAGATCGGCATTGACCATTTTGCACGACCTGACGACAGCTTGTCCGTTGCCAAGCGGGCCAAGAAACTCAAGCGTAATTTCCAAGGCTATACGGACGACACGTGCCCGACGCTTTTGGGTCTTGGGGCCTCTTCGATCTCACGCTTCAGGCAAGGGTATGTCCAGAATGCATCCGCGACAGCTGCGTATCTCAAGCGGATTGACGCAGGGCAACTGGCCGGCCACCGTGGACATTTCCACACCGCCGAGGACCGGTTGCGCGGTCGCGCGATTGAGATGCTGATGTGCGAGTTTCACATTGATCTGGACATCCTCGAAGAGGAGTTTGGCGCAATGGTCTCGATCCTCGGTCCGATCCATGACGCCGTCTTGCGAAAGTTTCCAGGCTTGGTCAGCTTACGCGAACCTGTGTTGGCAATCGCGCCGCAAGGTCGTCCGTTGGTGCGCATGATCGCTCATTGCTATGACGCCTACACGCCCTATGGGGTAAACTATTCCAAAGCGTCCTGACGCTTGGCGGCGCTTGGCTCAGCGCCGTCCCTAGAAAGGCCTGCCAACTGGGTTTCTATGCGGTCCAGCCGGGACAAAAGTTCGGTCCGGTGATGGGCGGTTTCGTCCACCGCCTCACGGCCGCCGACCTCTTGCATCGAATTGACGATCAGACCGACAAGCAAGTTCACGATCGAGAACGTCGTAACCAGGATAAAAGGGACGAAGAACATCCAGGCTTGCGGATGGACCTCCATGACCGGACGTACAATGCCCATGGACCAGCTTTCCAGCGTCATGATCTGAAACAACGAATAGGCCGATGCTCCAAGCGAGCCGAAGAACTCTGGATGGGAGCCCCCGAAGAGCTTCGTTGCGATGACCGAGGCCACGTAGAAAATGATGCTCATCAGGATGACGACTGATCCCATGCCCGGTAAGGCAGAGACGAGACCTTCCACCACTTTCCGCAAGCTCGGAGACACCGAGATAACCCGCAGCAGACGCAAGATGCGCAGCGCTCGTAGCACCGAGAGACCCTGACCGGTTGGCAGCAGCGCAATCGCGACGATCGTAAAATCGAAGAGGTTCCAGCCATTTCTGAAGAACCGTGTGCCACGCGCAAACAGCTTCAGACCGATCTCTGCCACAAAGATCGCGAGGCAGAGATTGTCTAGTAAAATCAGGAGACTGCCGAACTGATCCATCAGGGTTGCAGATGTCTCCATCCCCAAAATGATCGAATTGAACAGGATTACACCCAGAATAAACCGGGTGACAAACGGCGTATCAAGCCACTGGTCTACCTTGTCACGAAATGTCATGACCGTCTTTGCTTGTGGCCTCTTGCGGGGTGGATCTCACCGTTTCAGGCTCTGCCACCATGTCGTCGGGCCGACGCCACATGGGTACGCCAGTGCGCAAGGCTGCACGTCCGATCATATGGCCTGCAATGGGGGCTGTCAGAAGAAGAAAAACGACGATTGCCACGACGCGCAGAATGATGGGACCTTCAGCGAAATGAATCGCGACGCCCAACATGATCAATCCCGTGCTCAACGTACCGACCTTTGTGGAGGCATGCATACGGATCAGGATGTCCGGTAACCGCAAAAGACCGACTGATGCAATGATCGCGAAGAGTCCGCCGAGAAGAAGGAAGAGGCCAACAATGACGTCTATCATGACGCTTCCTCTTTCGCCGACAGCCGCTTCTTGCGGCGCTCAGCAAACCGGGCCAGTGCGGCCGTCGCAAGAAAGCCCACAAGCGCCAGAACCAATGCGACGTCCAGAAAGGCCTTGTCGTTTGATTTGATCGCCGCCAGCCCGCAGAACGCGATAATCGCGACGGTCATCATGTCCAAAGCCACCACGCGGTCTGGCAGACTTGGTCCGCGCGCCAACCGGATAAACGCGAGGGCGACCGCAAGGATCACCATTCCGAAGCTGAGATCGACGGCGAGTGTCAAAAATTCGGTGCCTGTCATCAGTCCTCTATTGCCTCCCGCACCCAGCGTTCCATTCCGTTCTTCAACTGCTGACGGATCTCGTCAGGGTCATCGGCAAACATTGCATGGACAAGCAACGTTTTCTTATCGTCTGACACGTCAATGCTGAGCGTTCCTGGTGTCAGCGAGATCAGGTTGGTGACCAGCAGGATGCCCGCATCGGTCTTCACATCAAGCGGTACGTCGATCAGCATCGGTGTCGCCAGATGGCGGGGCGTTAGCACGTCCCAGATCACCTGAACGCTCGAGACGACAAGTTCGTAATGAAACATTACAACCAGCCGCACCCAATAATAGACCCGTAAGAAATAACGATCTGTTCCGCCGATCAGCGGCTGCAGAACCCATAGGATGACGTAGCCCAACACGAAGCCAGTGAAGAGCGTGAATAGGCTGAGACTACCCGCCAATGCGGCCCAGCAGGCGGCCAAGAGGATATTGGTCGTGAACGTGTTCATTCGGACCCTCCCAAAACGGCGGTGACGTAGGCGGTGGGATCGAGAAGCTGAGCCGCCGAGGCCTCGGCAAGCGCAACGAACGGTTGCGGGAAGAACCCGATGATGATCGTCAGCGTCGCAAGAAATCCAACGGGCAGCAAGAGCGCTGCGCGCGTGGGCCCGTCCAGCTTGTCCGGTGTCGGATCGATGCCCTCTGGATGTTTCTTCCAGAACGCCTCTGCCCAGATTTTCGTCATCGAATAGATCGTAAGCAGGCCCACAGCCAACGCAACGCCAGCAAGGATCCACGCTTCAACCTCAAGCGTCGCTTGCACCAGAACGTATTTCGCCCAGAACCCCGACAGGGGCGGGAAGCCCGCGAGTGAGAAGGCCGGGATCAAAAACAGAACCGCCAGCAGCGGCGCGGATTTATAAAGTCCACCTATGCGGGACAACTCGGTTGACCCCGTGAGCCTTTGGGCGATGCCCGCGATCAGGAAGAGGTTGGCTTTCACGACGATGTGGTGAACCAGATAGAACACAGCACCGACCAGTGCGAGCGGGGTATAGAGCGCGAGGCCAAGGATCATGTAGCCGATTTGGCTCACGATGTGGAACGATAGGATCTTGCGGAAATCACTTTGAGCCGCCGCGCCCAAGACACCTGTGATCATGGTGAGGGCCGCAACCCAAAGCAGGATCTCATGGGTGAAACCGATGTCATGATCAAAGACCAGCGTGAACATGCGGATCAAGGCGTAGACGCCAACTTTTGTCAGCAAACCAGCAAAGACTGCGGATACCGAAAACGCCGGGGTGTGGTAGGCCGCAGGCAGCCAGAAGAACAAGGGGAACAGCGCCGCCTTCACGCCAAATGCGATCATGAACATGACCGCCACAACGGTCAGCAACCCCTTGTTCTCAACCTCTTCGACGGCGAGTGAAAGATCGGCCAGGTTGAGCGTCCCCGTCATCCCGTAAAGCAATCCAATCCCGCTGAGAAACAGGATGGTCGAGACAAGATTGAGGGTGACGTATTTGATGCCCCCGTCGATTTGCTCCTTCCGCCCGCCAAGGATCAACAGACCAAAGGACGAGATCAGCATGACCTCGAACCAGACATAAAGATTGAACAGGTCACCGGTCAGGAACGCGCCGACGACCCCAGCGATCAGGACATTGAACAGCGCGTGATAGCCCAACATCTCCATCCGGCGGTCAATATCTGCGAGCGCATAGACCGATACCGCAAGCGCGGTGATTGCTGTGATAACGACCATGATCGCGCTGAGCAGGTCGGCCACTAATGTGATCCCAAAGGGCGCAGGCCAGTTTCCCATCTGTCCGACGACGACGCCTGCGCGCAATGTCTCCAGCATCAACGAGCCTGCCGCAATCAGCAGGAGCGCTGAGCCGACGACACTGACCCACCGTCCCGCTGGGTTGGCGCGCAACAAAAACGCGGCGACAGCCGTCAGGAAAGGCAGAACAAGTGGAAGCGTTAAGGTCCAGCTCACAGCAGCGGATCCCCTTTCGGTTCTGCGACGCGCATCTCTTCGGAATTTAGGGTGCCGAGAGTTGTGTAGGCGCGGAAGATCAAAACGAGCGCGAATGCAAAAAGACCGAAGCCAATCACAATTGCCGTCAGCACCAGCGCTTGAGGTAGGGCATTTGCCGCGTCGGCTGCTGGTAGGTTGGCGCCTTCTGGGATCAGGGGAGGAACGCCCTCAGTCAAGCGGCCCCCGGTAAAGATGATTAGGTTGGCGGCGTTAGAGATCAGAACCAGCCCAAAGATGAAACGCAGCACGTTTCGCGCCAGCATCAAGTAGACGGCGGCGGCAACAAGCGCGCCGATGGCGATCGCAAGTAGAGCTTCCACCTTAGATTTCCTCTTCCATGGCAAACACGAGGGTCAGGATTGCCCCGAAGACAACCAGGTAGACCCCGATGTCAAAGACCAGCACCGTCGACAGAGGCAGGCCCTTGTCATCGCCTTCAGCACCGATGAAGAGCCATTGGCCCGTGAACAGCGCATCACCGAAGGCCGCCGCGGCAAGGCCCGCAACAAGTGCGATGCCCAGACCGGCCATTGCGATGGTTTGTGGCATGATCCGAAGGGCCGCGCGCGCATCTGCCGTGCCACATCCGATCGCATAAAGCACAAAGCCGGTTGCGCCGATCAGACCGCCGATAAAGCCGCCCCCCGGCTCGTTGTGACCGCGTAGAAGCATATAGATGGAAAATAGCAGCAGGATGCCAACAACATAGCGACTGCCGATCCGCAGGATAATGGAGTTCATTCGGATTTCTCCTTCGCGGTCGTCCGCAGCAGCGCGTAGGCCGAGAGTGAGGCGATGACGACCACCGCGATCTCGCCAAAGGTGTCGAGTGCCCGGAAGTCCACGAGGATAACATTTACAATGTTGCGCCCGAAAGCCTCCGGCCAGCTTGTGACTTCGAAATACTCGGTGAGGCGTAGATCAAGTGGTGTTGCCAGAACAGCAAGCAAAGTCAGCGTCACAACACCACCCACACCTATGGCAAGGACAGCGTCCCATGGCCTGTGGTCGCTTTCTCCTTGGGCATCCAAGAACGGCAGCCGCAGCATGGCAACGGCGACCAGCACAACGATAAGCGTCTCCACAAGCAACTGGGTGATAGCGACATCCGGTGCGCTGAAAATGATGAAGATCAGCGCCACGCCAATTCCAACCACGCCAAGGGCCGCAACAGCCGCGATGCGCGATCTGGTGGTGGCGGCGATCAGGGTGCCAACCGTGATCAGTGCCACAACAGCCCAGTTGCGCAAGGCAATCCCTGTGAGATCAGGCAGGACGTTCCCTATGCCACGGACCAGCATCGTGCCGCCCAGACCAACCAGCACAGTGGCAAAGGTGATGAAGATATACTGACGCAGGACCCCCGATTGCAGATATTTCGTCTGCCACCACGCAAAGGCTTTAAGCCCGGAAAGAAATGCGTCCCACCCCCGGTCGAAATTCGGGGCCGCGTTGTCGGCGCGGATCAGGAGGTTTCTTAACGGGCGGTGAATTACATAGATCAGAAGACCCAAAACGAACGTCGCGATGCTGAGGAAGAGCGGAAGGTTCACGCCTGCCCAAAGTTTTAGCTCCTTGGCATCTGTCGGATCCCCCAGGAAGGTCGCAACCGTCGGATTTACCAGTGGAACCTGTAGCAAATCAGGGTTGATGCCGAAGATCGCCCCGGCAGCGGCCAGAAGAACAGGACCGGCCAGCATTTGCCAGGGCGCTTCGCGTGGTGTGCGTGGCAGCTCGCTGTCGGTTTTGCGCCAGAAGGGACGAAATGCCACGACGCCCGCGACCGCCAGCATCAGAGCGTTGGCAAGAAGGACTGCGCCCGCCACGAAAACCGGCTCTGATGCGACGGCAAGAGCTCCTGCGTATTTCAGTTCTTTGCCGATGAAGCCCAGAAACGGCGGAAAGCCTGCCATCGACAAAGCTGCGATGGCTGCTGCGATGGCTGTGACCGGCATGACCCGCCCCAGACCACCCAGAATCTCGGCCTCTCGCGTGCCGGTTGCATGGTCGATACACCCCACGACAAGGAACAGCGCCGCTTTGTAAAGCGAATGGACGATCAAGAAAGTCACAAATGCGGTGATCGCGTAGCTCGAGGTTTGGCCCAGGAAGAGAGTAAGCGTGCCAAGCGCCATCAGCGTTGTATAGGCCAGCGCTTGTTTCAGATCGGTTTGACGCAAGGCCAGAAAGCTTGCGAAGACGGCGGTCACAGCACCAAAGATTGTCAGCGTCCAAAGCCACACATCTGTGCCGGAAAACGCGGGATGCATACGGGCCAGAAGATAAACGCCCGCTTTGACCATCGTCGCAGAATGAAGGAACGCGCTGACCGGCGTGGGCGCCGCCATCGCATTTGGCAGCCAGAAATGAAACGGAAACTGTGCGGATTTGGTGAATGCACCTGCCAGAAGAAGGATCAGGATTGGTAGGTACATTTCATGGGCCCGGATCTCGTCACCTTTGGCAAGAATCTCGGATATCTCGAAGGTGCCCGCGGATATACCCAGCAAAATGAGCCCGGCCAGAAGGGCCAAGGCACCGGCGCCGGTCACAAAGAGCGCCTGTAGGGCGGAGCGGCGGCCTTTCGTGGTCTCATGCCCAAAACCGATCAGCAGATAGGACGTGATTGTCGTGAGTTCCCAGAACACGAACAGCCCGATCAGGTTGTCGGCAAGCACAAGACCCAACATTGCCAGCATAAAGGATGTCAGGAACAACGCGAACCGCGCGTATTGAACGTGACCGGCCAGATATGTGTTCGAGTAGAGAAGGACCAACGTGCCGATGCCGCTGATCAAAAGTGAGAAGGTCAGGCTGAGACCGTCAACAAGAAAGGACAGCTTGATGCCCAGCGATGGCACCCAGTCATAGGACCACCGCAGCACATCGCCCGCTGAGATTTGAGGCACGAGGGTGAGGAAAAAAACGAAGATCGCGCCCGAGATCAAAACGGGCACCACGCCTGCAAACCCGTTTCCGGAGCGGCGTGATGGTTCGTCGTTGGTCATCTTGTCCCTTTGCCCTGTTGAGGGTCGCATTTTTTACACAACGAGATCCTGAGAGGTCGAAAAGACCTGTCAAATATCATCACACATGTACCTATTGTTTTAGAGCGCTTTTCTGGGTTTCCAGTCTATCGGCAGTGTTTCTGCAATCTCACGTTCCTCAGACCTGCACAATGGCATGTTATTCTACGGGCGAGGTAAAGTTCGGGGGCTTCACCGCAACCACAGAGCAGGCCACTCTGTTCAGAATCGTCTCTGCTGTATTGCCAATGAACACCCCTGCAACGCCTGTTCTGCCAACCGTGCCCATGACGACGGTATCGATGTTTTTGCCGCGCACAAACTCCGGGATTATCTCCCCAGCAATACCTTTCAGGTGGAGGACCCGAATGTCGATGCCCTCATCCGCGAAGCCGGACATAAGCTGCGATAGCTTTTCCGCGCTGTCTTCCTTCTCGCGTTCGATGATTGAGGTGATCTCGCTTTCCTGCATCTTGATCAAACCGTGGCGCAGGGTGCTTTCTTCCTGAACGCGCCATGTGTTTATGACCGTGACCTTTGCGTCATCCTCGCGGGCAAGCGATGTCGCCAGTTCCATCACCATCTGGCTCAGACGATGGCGCTGTGTTTCATCCGGGTTCGGGTCGACGGCCGCGAGGATATGTTTTGACCGGGGCGTCTCCTGTGATTTGACGATCCACACGGGGCAGGGGCATTTGCGCAGAAGATGCATGTCTGCCCCCTTGAATAACAATCCGTCGGCATCGAGCTGGGCACCCTTGATTACCAAATCATGGTTTTCACGCAGCACGCGACGGATAACCTGAACAAAAGGAATGCCTTGCTGCACAGTCTTTCGCACGACAATGCCGTCGGCGCGCAGGGGCTCTGCCAAACGTTCCAAGCGCGCCCGGTGAACTTCAAGAACCTGATCTTCGATCTCATGCACGCGTGCGCCGGGAAGCGCCGCAAACATCCGCGCCAGCGTTCCGGGTTCCGCGTCAACGATATCCATCAACGTGACCATGGCGCCATTTGCTTTCGCCAACCAGCGCACCCGTTCAAACGCGTCCTCAGTTGCACTGAGATCGCCGCATACCATCAGAATATTCTTGAAACGCTTCATTGAGACCCGCTGATTTTTCGATGTGAGACACCCGATATGGGAAGGCTTTCTAATCGCTCAACTCTAAAATAAGGTGATATTTGATAGAATTTAACTATTAGAGCTGGCCAATGCCGACATTGCAGCAACTGAAATATCTCGTGGCCGTCGCCGATCACCTTCATTTTCGGCGGGCCGCGGAAGCGTGCAAAGTGACTCAACCGACCCTGAGTGCGCAGTTAAAAGAGCTTGAGGGCGAGCTGGGTGTCCAACTGGTCGAACGCAGCAGATCCCGGGTCGTCATCACGCCTTTGGGGCGGCGCGTGATCGACAAGGCCCGAGATGTGTTGCGGAACATCGCCGAGATTGAAGCACTGGCAAAGACCAGCGAAGCCATGTTGGAAGACATGATCAAGATCGGTGTAGTGCAATCGCTAGGATCCTACTTTCTGCCGTTGATTGTGCCGGATCTGCACAAAAGCCATCCCAAGCTGAGGCTTTACATGCGTGAAGGGCTGCCCGACATGCTGCTCCGGGGGCTAGAGGAGGGGGCGCTCGACCTTCTTTTCTTCCCATTGCCGCTGGGTCGGGCTGACCTGTCCAGCATTCCGGTCTTTCGCGAACCGCTCTTGGTGGTGGCACCTCACGATCATCCGGTGGCGAAGATGGACAGGTTCGACCCCGCTCTTATGAAAGATGAAAATATCCTGACTTTGGAGCCCGGGCATAAGCTCTACGAGCAGGTTCGCGCGCTGTGTGATGATTTCGGTGCGAGGCTGTCGCGGGATTATGAGGGAACCAGCCTCGATACGCTCCGACAGATGGTTGCAATGGGGATGGGCTTATCCCTCTTGCCAGCGCTTTACGTCAAATCAGAAGTGGCTCATCAGGACATCGTTGTTGCAAGACGGTTCAGAGGCAAAGAGCCGTCTCGCACGATTGGAATGGTCTGGCGCAAAGGAACCGCGCGGGAAGACGAATATATGGCCTTGGCCGCATTGATCCGCGGGATTTTGAGACGACGCGCATCGGAAGTGACCGTGGTCACCTAAACCGCGGGGAGCAGGCCCCATTGTGCCGCGCGTACGGCCGCAGTTGTCCGGCTGGTTGCATCAAATTTCTGCATCAAGCGACGACAGAACGTATCAACAGTGTGGGGAGAGATTGAGAGGATCGTGCTGATGTCCTGATTGCTTTTACCGCGCGCGATCCACAAAAGAACCTCGGTTTCCCGGCGGCTCAGCTTTTGGCGCAATGTTGTCCCTTGTTCTTCATACAAGTGATTTTTCAGCGCGACGACTGTGCCCATTGATATTCTCCTGCCCATAATGTGGACGCTTCCGTGATCCGTTATGCGAAACCAATTTTAAGTTCGACGGCTTATGAATCGTCATCAATTTTTCACATATATTAACGAAGGAAGTTGCTGCTAGCAATAAAATTTAGCATAAACTCCGGTTTCGCCGCAGGTGTCCGGAGATTTCGACATGAGGTCAAAGGCTTACAAATAAGGGCTCGGGCTAGGGTCTCGTGATTTCTCCTAGTGTAGCGAGGGGAATCGCAAACCTGAAACGTGCACCACGTCCTTGGACCTCTGACGACACGAAGTGCAGACGCCCACCCCACCGTTCGACGACACCACGTGCCACAGCTAGGCCAAGACCGGTGCCCTGTTGCTTCGCACGTGTCGTATAAAGCGGGTCGAAGATCTTGTCTTGGATATCCGGTGAAATACCGGGGCCGTCATCGGTCACATCAATCAGAAGTGCCAAGCTTTCCTGTTGGATGCCGATGGTCACCCGGGCGTCCTGACCGCCGGCCTCAAACGCGTTCCGCACAAGATTGAGCAGAACCTGAAGCAACCCGGTCACATCGCAATGAAGAAGCGGGTTGCAGACACTTTCGGCGATGTCCCATTCGATTGCGTTTGGTGTCGCCGCGTCAATGACGTTTCGAACCTGGGCAATCGCTTCGTCAAATGCCACAGGCTTGGCCGCATCGTCAGTTTGCCTGACATACGCCAGCGCGCTGTGGGTGATGTCTCTGGCGCGATTGATGGCCTCTAATGCCTTATCGAGCGTATCATCGGCTTTTTTCGTTTCACCACGTTCGATCATGGTTTTCGCCAAGGCGCCAAAGGACAAAGCTGGCTGCAGCATGTTGGACAATTCATGGGCCATACCGCTCGCGAAGTAATTCAGAGCTTCCGTTCGCTGAGCTTCTTCAAGTGCGCGGGACATCGTGCGCCGGTCCCTCTCGGCGGTTTCCCTATCGGTCACATCCTGTGCGATACCAAAAATCGCGGCGAGACGCCCATCGTCGCCATATTCGATAGACGCATCGATGGAGACGGTGCGGGCAGCACCATCGGTCGGTCGGACGACGTTCAGGACACAAGCAAAGCCTGGCGCGTTGGAGGCAACAGCCGCCCGTGCACTGGTTTCAAACCGTTCCAGATCTGCCGGGGGCAGGGCAGGTGCGGCGCGATCCGTTCCCAGCTTGTCAAGGGAGGGGTCGTCAATGCCAAAGATCTCGTACATTTGATCCGACCAGTCCAGACGGCGCGAGATATAGTCGTTGTAGAAATATCCAAGATTTCCCATGCGCTGCGCTCGATTAAGCTGCAGGTTCCGCGCATCGTCGGCGCGCTGCTGTGCTTGCTGCCGCGTGATGTCCTGAATGATTCCGAATTCAGACATCAATCGCCCGTCAGATCGGTAGTCGAATATATGATGACTGCGAATAGTTCGGCGCGTGCCGTCAGCGCGGCGGATTATCTCAGTGGTGTGAATCAATTCAGCGGCGGTTTCCAAAATCGAGTCGGTCTTCCGCCGTTGGTAGACCGCAAAGTCATCTGCATCATAGCTGTCTTTCCAGTGCTCCATTCCGAACCAGGGCGAGCTTGAGGAAGGTACACCGAAGATCTCGTAGACCTCATCGGACCAGAAGCTTTCCCGCATCAGATAATCGTGGCGAAAGTGCCCGAACTCGCCCACTTGTTGCGCGCGCTGAAAAAGCGCTTCGCGTTCGGCAGCCTCTATACGCGCATTCTCGCTTTCCGTGATGTCCTGCGCGATCCCGTATTCAAGTTTGACGTTACCGTTCTGATCATACTCGAAAATGCGTTCGCTGAAGAGGCCGCGCACCTCATCGTCGGATCTTCGGCGGAGCCAGAAGGTGTCCGTCAGAAGGCGACCCTGACGCGCGATGACCTCTGCACGTTGGATCTCGTAGCGCTCAAATTCCCCTTCGAGAAACAGGTCTGCCCAATGCGCAACGCCAAACCATTTTTTCGTTGGTTTTTCAATGCCCAGGAGTTCATAAATCATGTCGGAATAATCACTTTCCTGATTGACATGATCATGTCTGAAATGGCCCATGCGGCCGATCCGTTCCGCCCGCTTGAATTCCCGCTCGCTGTCGATCACCGCGCGCAGTGCATCCTCATATTCCGTGACATCCTGCGCGACGCCGAAAAGGCGCGTGACGACGCCATGTTCATCCTTATCTGGAATGATCTCGCCCCGAAAACACCGACGCTCGCCCGTATCCAGCCGCTTGGCTGTAATGGTCTGCTTGATCGACTGGCCAGTATTGATCGCTTGGGAAATGCGTTTGAGGGCCGCATCGGCATCGGAGGGCGTGTAGATCTTCTCGAGCAGACTTTCGAGCGGTGCTGTCTGGCCCTTTGGCAATCCGATCAGCCTTGCAAGACCCGTCGACAGCGTGACGTCCTTTGTTTCGACATCCAACGCATAGTAGCCAATGCGTCCCACAAGTTGGGCGCGTTCAAGAAGGCCACGCTCGGTTGTCAGATCGCGTTCCAAGCGGTCTTGTTCGGTGACGTCTGCAATCACGCTGAACATGGCGCCGACCTTTCCATTAGCAGTCCGCTGAGGGTGGTTTTCGAACAGAAACACCCGTCGTTCGCCGGTATCTGCCCTGAGGATGGGAAGGCGGGCGCTATAGCTCTCGCCGGTCTGGATGGCCTCTGCGCGTCTGGCTGTGCTTGCGGCATGTGCGCGGGGGCTGAGCACCTTCGCGGCAATTATGTCGTATGACACCGGTTGCTCCGGCTTTGGCAGGCCAATCATGGTCCATATCATGTCGGAAGCTTCAAAGACGTCATTGATCATATCTTCGATCGCATAACCGATGCGCGCCAGCCTTTGACCTTGGGCAAACAGGTCCATTTCCATCGGGCTGACCGCTGCTTTTTCAGGTGTAAGCTCTGTCCCGATCACAAGGACCCAGTCTGGATAGGCTGCCAAGGGACGGCCGACCCGGAACTCTATCGAGGTTTGTCCGTCAATCAGCTCGTGGGTGAATGCAGATCCTGTGCGCTCTGCAAAATCTTCAACAAACTGCTCTGGAAGTTTGCCGCTGGACACTAAGGTATTTTGAAACTGCTGATTTCCTACGAACTCTCCATGCTCAAGGTGGATAGCCACGGCAAAACCGGGCAGCGCATCAACGATATCACGCAGGTCGGACTTTATCGCCATATGCACCCCAGAGCTTACAGAAAGCCAAAGAATGACCTGAAACCATCTAGCCAACAACAGGCAAGGTTCCTCTGATCCTCAAGGTTGACGCTTGCGTCAACTTGCCTTGGCGGTTTATTGCTCTCAGCATCAAAGTTGTGGGAAATCAATGGCCCGACGTTCAGAGCGACACCTTTTGGGACTCGCAGCGCTGCATGAGCGCGTTGCCCGTGCCATCTATGAAGAGCGGGGGCCGAAGGTTTTGCAGCCGGGCCAATGGTCCGCCCTGAGGTTCTTTGAGCGCGCCGGGGGCGAGGCCCGGACGGTGACTGCGTTGTCAAAATATCTCGGTGTGACGCTAGGGCCCGCAAGCAGGGCTGCCGCCGCGCTGGAGCGGCGCGGCCTGATCTCCCCAAGTCCGAACCCAAAGGACAGGCGCGGTCTTATTTTTGAATTGACGGAGCAGGGTCGTGCGCAACTGGCGAAGGATCCTTTGAAACGTTTCGCCTCAGCCCTTGGCGCGGCGGACGACACGGATCGGGAGGCGTTCTCGAGAGTGCTTTTCCATCTCTTTGATGAGCTGGACACCACAAAGGGGAGGGTGTGATGGCCCATGTTCTTGTCGTCGACGACGATACTCACGTTCGCGCTGCATTGCGCGCAGTTTTGGATGAGAACGGATATACCGTATCCGAGGCCGAGACGACCGGTGTGGCCAAAGATATGCTGTCGGATGAGGCGCACGCGGTGTCCGCGATACTTTTGGACATCTGGTTGCCCGAAGAGGGCGGCGTTGCTTTTCTGAGAGAGCTTCGATCCAATGGATCAGACTTACCCATTGTGATGATGTCGGGTGGCGGACCGGGTCGCTCTCTGGAAGACGCGATCGCTTTGGCGGATGCATCGGGCGCGGACGCGGTCTTGATTAAACCATTTCAGAACAAAGAATTGCTGGACGCACTTGATGGCGCTTTGAACTGATACGGCTTAGTGCGTCTCGGGCTCTTCCGGTTTTGAGATGAGACCCGTTATCTTCGCAAAAATCCACTCGGCGAATGTCAGGAGCAGAAAACCCGCGACCAGCAAGACGACAAAGCGCAACTCCCAAAGCCAAGTTCTTCTTAAAATGCTAATCTGGTCATAGGCGAACCATGCGGCGCCCGAGGCGGCCAGCATGCAGATGATCGATAGAATGCGCGACATCAACGTATCACCTTCACGGTATCTTCCTCGATGAAGAAAATATTCAAATTTCCACGTTTTTCGACGCGGCCTTCCGCTTCGATGAAGATCGCCGTGTAATCCATCATCGTGTCACCAAGGGATTGACCGTCCGCGTTTGCAAGTAGAAAAAATTCCGATCCGTCGACCTTATCTGTTGCGACAAATACCGGGGGAACATCACCCGCGAGGCATAGATTGGCGCAGGCCTTATGGGCCAAGCCGCGCCCGGGACGCATCGCGCCGATCAGGCACTTGCCGTCACAAATCTCGCCGGTCAGACGCCAGCGGCCAAGATCGTCGGTTTCTATCTGGGGTATGGCACCGTCCGCGGGACGCAGACCGTTCATACCGTTCGCAAGTTGCAATCCGCTCAGGTCGCCCCGTTCCAATTTGGTGCCTGCAGCGCGCACATATTGGCCGTCGACTTTGGATGCCCGGTCGCGAACGCCGATCTTGCCGTTGCCCGACAGGATCAGCGGTGTGCCGGGCTCATAACGCTCGCTCTCGACCACATGCAGTACCGGGTAGGGATCCGTTTGCAGCACACCATGGGCGACTGCGCGGCCCATGAACGCGCCATCGCCGGGATCATCCTGCGTGGCAGATACAAGATAAGCGAACACACCTGCCAGCAGCAACAAGCCCAACGCGACACCCGCCAGGAACGGGCGCAGTAAATCGGGCGGGGCGGCCCATCCTATGAAAAACGGCTCGTCTTGGCTCTGGTTCATTGCGACCCCTCCGACAGTCTAAGCGGATCGACATAAGTGCCTGGAAGATTGGCATTCCGGTTCAACTCGACCCGATCACCGTTCCAGCGCAGCGCGTAGGTGGGGATCGTTTCGGTAAACGGCTCGGGCGAACGCCCATCAGCCATACGATACTGGAACCCGTGCCACGGACAAGTGATGCAACCGTCGATGATGCGCCCTTCGCCCAACGGTCCGTTTTGATGCGCACAGGCGTTCGAGACTGCGGACAGCTTGCCATCATATCGAAAGATGGCGGCACGCTCATTACCGCGTAATTGTATGATGCGTGCGCGATTTTCCGGAATTTCCGACGGCGGGCCAAGATCGATCCATTCGCTGTCAGCGGATCGCAATCGATCCTGTCGCCAAGCCGCAACGTGAAGGATTGCAACCAGCAGAGCGCCACTTGCAAACAGAATGGCGAAGGTCGGGTTCTTGGTGTCCTGCAAGTACCCAAGCGCCACATGCAGCACCAAGGCAATGTAGGCGGGATAGATCAGCAAATGAAGGCGCTTCCATACGGGCGCCGTCAGGAACGATAGCCAGAAATCGTGGCTGGTTGCGGCGAGAACGGCAAGAACGAAAAGCGCGAAAATACCGAAAGGTTCAATGGGAAAGCCCAAGATTTGCCCGAAGCTTGTGTTGGACGCGATCATCGCCTCGTAGCGTGCCATTGGCGTGAAATTGTAGTACCAGCCGTAGACATATGTCGCGTGGGTAAAGGCAACAATTGTCGTCAAAACACCGAAATGGCGCCTGTTGTACAGGAGCGGCAGGAACCGGCGATCAAGCCGCGCCAGCGGACCGATGCACAGGATCACTGTCAGCATCAGGAATGCGCAGGATCCAAACGCCCGCATTCGCACAATCTGACCGTCCGTCGGTCGCGTGAAGTCCGCCTGTGGGGCGCCGAGCCTGAGAAAAACGATGATGTATATAACAACGAATGCAATCAGAACAGCATCATACAGCCATTTGTTCATGTTCCATTGAACGGGGACATATTTGACGCTCATAAGCCGTCCTCCAACTGAACGGCCGGACGCTCGAACGGGCCATCTTGCCGAATAACCAGAGCAGCAAAAATCAAAAACGGCAGCAGAACGGCCAGCGTGAGAGTCAGGCGGGGCTGCCATGTCAGCGGCGGTCTGTGACGCGCGGGCTCATCTGCGCGGCCCGTTTCCAGCACGATCCATCGCCACAACACCAGCGGCCAGATCAACAGGACACCGGGGATCAACATTGGTCGAAACACCCATGTGTTCTGCGCGTTCTCGTCAATCCGCCCAAGCCCCACAACGAGAAAAGGCAATGCAACCAACGCACCCACGGCGAGATAGATCTGTCCTGTGAGCAGTATCATTGCCGCCATGCTATTGTCCCTCATTCGTGCGTCCGTTGAGTCAGCAGCATTCTCCATGACCTGGCGTCAAAGCAAGTCTCGATCACTTGTTATGGGGTATAAGAGCGCAAATGCGCGCTCATTCGGGCGCGTCTTCATGGAATTTGAGGCCAAGCAGCGCCGCTATCACGATCAAACCCGAGAGAACGGCGACCGCTGCAGTCCATCCAAACGCGACAAAGATCTGACCCAATATCAAAGCACCGGCAATCCCGCCGATGTAGTAGCTGGCCAAATAGAGCCCGTTCGCCGCTGCGTGATCGTGCTGCGCGCTGCGTCCGACGAACGCCGTCGCGACGGATTGGCCAAAGAAAAGCGCCGCACCGACCAAAGTGAGCCCTAATAGCATCAATGCCAGACTGGATGTGGCCAATAACATCAACCCGACCAATGTCACCGCCATCGTTGCCAGAAAGGTCGGGCGCGCACCATGGCGTCTTGTAACGGCTGACGCCACAGGGGTTGTCAGGATAGCTGGAACAAAGACCAGATAGACCAAGCCTATATACATTTGCGGCAGCGCGAAGGGCGGTTCCGCAATGACGAAGTTGACGTAGCTGAAGACCCCCACAAAGACGAAAAGCATGATGAAACCGATCCCGAATGCGGCACGGAGGCGAGGGTTGCCCAGATGGGTGCGCCACGCAGCAAAGACGGACGAAGCCGCAGGTGTGCTGGAGGACAGCGGCGGGCCATCCTTGAAATACAAAAAAGCGATCAGCGCACCTGCGAGATTCAGCACCGAGAAGGCGTAAAAGCTCTCTGCCAATCCGAAATTGTCCGCCAGTCCTGAGGCCAAGAGCCGTCCAAAGAGGTTCGAGGCGACGTTGCCCGTGATATAGGCGGCCATGGCCCCGCCGATGGCGGTCAATGTGCAGCGCTCGGACAAGTGGGTCAGAGTCAAGGTAAAGGCCGTGGACATAAAGACCCCTTGGAGAACCCGCAGGATCGTGAAGGTGGTCAGGTCCTGCGTGACGCCGAGCAGGGCTGTGGGGATGGACAACAGCGCGAGGCTGATCCAGATGCCCGCCGCCCGCTTGATCCGGTTCGCAAATGCGGCGACCAACAGGCTGGCTGCGGCCATGCCGATGGTGCTGGCGTTGACCGCAAAGCCCATCACTGACGCGCTAACGCTATAGACCTCCGTCAAGGTCGGCAGCAATGCCTGACTGCCGAACAGGTCAACCAAGGTCAGAAATGCAATGATCGCGATGAGGGCGCTGCGCCTGAGAACTGCGGTTTTGCTTTTCCTCCGGCAGACCTGCAAGCTCCGGCCCCATACCGTTGGCATTGAGCGGATCAAGCATATCGATTTGAGTGTCGCTGGCCGTCATCTTGCCGATCCCGGATGCCTGACTGATTTAGGTAAGCTTAGTCGTTCAACATGCTGTTTATGGGGGGGGTTCCGGCCATGTGCTGGACGCCTACATCTCGGAACATATCCTGTAGATCTATCGTTGATCGATTTTCGATGTCATCGAAATGCGTCTTGAGCCATCGGTCCGCAGCGTTCCGGCCGATATCGCGGAGATGGACCAGAAACTCCCACTCGGAGTTCAGCTTGGAAGACGCGCCGAGGTCGCTCATCTCGTTTCCTCCTTCGATCATATGAACGTACATTTTTCGAAAGTCATCGGTTGAAACTTTGCCCTGACATAAGAGGCGATCAATCAGGTCAATGGACCGCAACTCCTTGAGCAAGGAGCTGTTGAAGGTGATCTCGTTGACACGGTTTAGAATATCCTGGGCCGAGCGCGGCGTGCCCTTCCGTTCCATCGGGTTGATCTGCACGATCAGGATATCACTTGCGGGGCTGTGGTCGATGAACGGATAGAGCACCGGATTGCCCATATAGCCGCCATCCCAATAAGGCGTTCCGTCGATTTCAACTGCCTTAAACATAAAAGGCAGGCAGGCGGATGCCATAATAACGTCGATCGTAATTTCGTTGCGGCGAAACACGCGCACGGTCCCGGTTTCCACATTTGTGGCCGACAGAAAAATCTCCATATCGGTTTCGCCAGCAACCTTGTCGAAGTCTATGAAGTCGCACAGCAAATCGCGAAGGGGATTAAATCCGAAAGGGTTGATGTCATAAGGCGACGTCAGGCGGTTCATGATGTCCATCATCATGTAGCCAGGCGAGAAATCGAGTGACCAATTCCCCATCACCTTGTCTAATGGTGTCCGGCGGATCGGGCTCATGCGACCTGCGACGGAAACCTGATGCCAGAACTCGGCCAACGCTTCGCGCGCGCCAGCGGCACCATTGTCATACATGCCTTGCGCCGCGACGACGGCGTTCATCGCGCCGGCGCTTGTTCCGGAAATGGCTTCGACCCACAGAGGATCTTCCTCGAACATCCGGTCGAGAACGCCCCATGTGAACGCGCCGTGTGCGCCGCCGCCTTGCAACGCAAGATTTATGGATTTGGTATGGTGCGCCTGTCGGCCTGTGCCCTTGGCCATCTAGAATGAATTTCCGGTGAACGTCGCGGGTTGTCTGGAATACATTATCTGCCCTCTTGTCATTTAAGGGGGCGGATATCGCCACGCTGTCACCAGCCCCGGCCCACTACTGGCAGATCGTCGACCGGCACCCAAATCAACTTTTCAGAACAAGCCCAATTACAGCAAATTCTCGCGTCGCCGTGTTCGGCGGGGGGTATGTGCCTGTTTTTTGGGCGAATGGCCTATTCCGGGATTTGCGCTTGCCGGAGCGGGGCGGATCGATGCGGCAAAGACACAAGGACTGTAAGTCCGCCTAGCTGGTCCGAGGCGTCGAGCGACAACGAGGCGCCGTAGGCCGCCAAAAGGTCAGTTGCAATCGCCAAGCCAAGTCCGGTTCCCGGTTCCGACGTATCAAGGCGTCCGCCGGATCTCAGCGCGGTGCGGCGGTCTTCCTGAGGAATACCCGGACCGTCATCATCCACGCGAATGAACGTGCCGCCTTCCGCTGACCATGCGTCCACTGTTACGGTCGTCGCGCACCATTTCAAGGCGTTGTCGATGACATTTCCCAGAACCTCTTCAATGTCTTGCGCGTCAATCCTCGCCTGTAGACCGTCCGCAACGTTGATCCGAATTTCCTTGTCGCGTTTGGCGGCCATCGACCGAAAAAGTTTACCCATCCGCTCAATCGTGCGTGTCATATCCGTTGCCGCTGTCGGTGCCGACGCGGCGTTGGATGCACGGATCCGCGCGAGCGACCGGCCCAGTTGGGCATCAATCCGATCAAGCGCGTCCATGGCAGACCCGACATCCATGTCTGCAGCCGCTAAGGAAGACAGTTCGTTCCGGGCGATGGCGGAAGGGGTCTTGAGCGCATGTGCCAGATCAGCAGCTTGCCTGCGTGATCGTTCGATAATGTCGCGGTTTCGCGTCATGAGTGCGTTTATGTCTTCGACCAAAGGCGCCACTTCTTCGGGGTATTCCTGCGGGTCCAGTGCCTTGCCGCTGTCCCACCGATGGGCCACATCATAGCGTAAGGCACTGAGTGGCCGCAGGATCATCGACATCTGAAGAAGCGCACCGATGAACCCGAGAACACCTACAAAGCCGAAAGCGATGAGAACGTTTTGTCTGATCTTCGCACGCTCGATGAGCAGATCAGTCATCGATTCCGCGACAATCACGGTCCAGACACTGTCATCTTCGAATATGATCTTCTGTGTGACCGCCCTGATTCTTTCGTTTTCGGGCCCAAGTCCCGTTCGCAATGCTGGCTCGCTGGGGGCGTCAGCCGTGTGGTCCTTCAGCAAGCTGTCAAAGAGCGATCGCGAGGTCAGTAGGACGCCATCATCTGATTCCGCCTGCCAATACCGCCCGGAATAAGGCCGCTCATATGCGGGATCTGTCAGGTAGGCGCCCAGCAACTCAGGATCCCCACCCGTGTTGTTCAAGGCCACCACGATCTGCAACTGCCGTTCAAGCAGCAATTCGTCGAAGCGGTTCAGCGTGACTGTGTTGATAAAACTTGAAAGTGTGACGATGGCCGTCACGATAGCGGCGCTCAGCCAAAGGCCGCCACCGATCATCGCACGCCGCCGAAGCGATGTTTTCACGCGGTGTCGATCATATATCCGCGTCCGCGTACGGTCTGAATGAAGTCCGGCCGTAACTTCTTGCGCAGGCGGGTGATGAACACAGCGATGGTGTTGGAGTCCCTGTCACCGTCATACTGATAGATATGCTCTGACAATTCGGTGCGCGACACAAGCCGTCCGGAATTGTGAAAGAGGTAGGAAAGCACAGCAATTTCTTGCGATGTAAGATCCACATGATCGCCGTCCAGCGTAACCCGGGCATTTCGTGTGTCGAAGGTAATGCCGTCTTTCTCAAAAACCGGGCTTGCGTGGCCGGATTTCCGGCGCAGCATTGCACGCACACGGGCGGAAAGCTCAGGCATATGGAAGGGTTTGGTGATGTAGTCATCCGCGCCGGCATCAAGGCCATCGACCCGCTCGGACCATCCATCCCGGGCCGTCAGAAGCAGGACGGGGGTTTCAACCTTGTCCGCACGCCATTCCTTGAGAACAGACAGACCGTCCCGCGTGGGCAGGCCGATGTCTAGAATGATAAGATCGTAAGGTTCAGTACTGCCGCGAAAGGCTGCCTCTTCTCCGTCGTGGACAACATCAACGACGCGACCCTCAGCAGCCAGGTTACGGGCGATCTGATTGCTCAGGACAACTTCATCTTCGGCAAGGAGTAATCTCATGGAGAAATGAGCTATTCATGAAATCAGGCTCATTTTGGACCCTTTCAAGGCCTATTTATTCTTTCCGCCTCCGTTGCCACCACCGTTACCGCCGCCATTGCCGCCGCCGTTGCCACCACCGTTACCGCCGCCATTGCCGCCGCCGTTACCGCCGCCATTGCCGCCGCCGTTACCGCCGCCATTGCCGCCGCCGTTACCGCCGCCATTGCCGCCGCCGTTACCGCCGCCATTGCCGCCGCCATTGCCGCCGCCGTTGCCACCACCGTTACCGCCGCCAGTTTCGCGATTTCTACTTTTTTTTCCTGATGTTGACACCGTCTTGACCTTGCCGTCCTTAGCGGCCCGATCAATCTGTTTTGATACGCTGGATCTGCTGGAAACGAGACGTCCGGATCTCGCATCTATGACGACGGCGTCCACTTTGCCATGCGGTTTTGCAACCAGAACCCGGTAATAGAGGCCATCGGCGTCGAACGCCCGGACATCCACAGGATTTGCCTTAAGGTTTTTTCGAACGCCATCGAGAACCCGCTTCACGCTGATCGTTCGGCCCGTCTGCACAAGCTGGCGAAGCTCATCCCGTTCCACCTCACGCACGTCTCCAGCATGGCTGAAATTGGATGTGGCTAACAGAACGAGACTGGCAATGATGGTAAACCGTTTCATACCGCTGCCTAGCAAAAGCCGGATGAACCCAAGATGAACGGGTCATTTCACTGCAGTTCAACACAGATGTGTTTGTCTGATGAGGCGAGGAATCGGTCGCAGGGCTGACGTCGAACGTCAGGAACAGATCGCACCCTCAAGCACGTAGAGTTTAGGGAGAGGGAGGTGAAGATGGGATACGCTGTAGAACGCTTGCTGAAAGCGCACGTCCTGTCCGCCGCTCTGTTTGTCGCAATGACCACAGGTGGCGCACTCGTGATGGCACAGATCGGGTATGCGGACGAGCTTCAACCACAAGACAGCGCGGTTCTCGGTGGGCGAAAATCTGTCAAGGTCGCGCTCCGCGTTCAGCCGGGCTTTGAGGCACGACCCGCAGCATCGCTTTTCGCCAAGGGCGTTGATCGGAGGCTGCATCATCTGACGGCTGCGCGTCCGGCGCATAAAAGCCTGAAGGTTGCGCGATCAATACAAGCATCGCCACCCAAGATTGAGGCGCGCCGCAGCATCCAGGCCATCGATCTTGACCGTGCGCGTGTGTTCACGTCGCAGACCCAAACATCGGCGCGACTGGCAGATCTTGAAGGCACCTTGGCCGCGATGGATGCTGGGTCCGATACCGCCACGCTTACATCCGAGATTGCATCCGAGCGCATACGTCTTGCCGCGTTCAAATCGGAACTTTTGGAACTGCAAATCGAGCGTGACTTGGTCGCTGCGGTGCCGAATGCCATCGGCGAGATCGGTGATTTGAAGATACAGGGAGCGGCTCAGAACAAAACTCATCCGCCGTCTTTAAAATCGAAGGGCGGCGCCAAGGTGATCAACATGATCGAACAACATTCGGTCAACTAGAAGATTAAGAACGCGCACGGGCCTCCCGGCCTGACGCATATAACGACTGGGGAAGGTCTAACTATGTCTACAACTATTCTTGAGGTATTTTTGCCAACACTTCTGGGCATTTACGTAATGTTGTTGTCACTAGGTGTTGATCTGGTGCCGCGGTCTCCGCGCATGGTGAACGTCGTCAGACTGTCTGCGGCTGGCGTATTGATCTACTGTGGCGTCGCCTTCGCCGCGCCATTCTGAAAACGGGCCTGGGCGGGGTCCGATCGGGGGCGTCTCCGGCCCCCGGTCGAAGCTGACATCTACGTAACTTCATTGACGACGCCGCAGTTTGCGACAAGTGTCCGGCACAATGCTATCGGATCAGAAGCAATCAGCAGGGCGTCCCAAATGACAAAATCCGACAAATTTCCTGCTGGCGGATTTGCCCGATGATCCTTGATCTGATCTATGTCGCAGGTGGTCTGATTGCGCTGACACTTGGGGCTGATTATCTGGTGCAATCCGTGGTCACGGTTGCGCAAAAGTTCAACGTTTCGACCCTATTCATCGGCCTGACTGTTGTTGCACTCGGCACCTCACTGCCGGAGTTTTTCGTCGTCGTGGAATCGGTGATTGAAGACGCGCCCGGAATTGGGATGGGCAACATCGTTGGATCGAATATAGCAAATCTTTTGCTGATTCTCGGTATTGCTGCCGTCTGCCGACCGATTGACACGCCCAAGGGCATGTTGGGCCGCGACGGTCTCGCGATGCTGCTGGGCACTGCGGTTTTTGTCACGGCGGCCAGCACGGGCTTGATCGGGTTCTGGACCGGGCTGCTTTTTGTCGGACTGCTCGCCGGATATCTAATCTATTGCAGCATGGATGACGGCGAGGATGACGAAGACATAGACGCGCTTGAGGCAAGCGGGCTCAAATTAACACTTGTTCTGCTGGTGAGTGCTGCCGCTCTCATTGGCGGCAGTGAGTTATTGGTACTCGGGTCAATTTCTTTGGCGCGCGAATGGGGCGTTTCCGAAAGCGTAATTGGCCTGACCCTTGTCGCGGTGGGGACATCGCTGCCGGAACTCGCGGCAACCTTGGCCGCCGTGCGCCGCAAGCAATCCGCGATCATTCTCGGCAATGTTTTGGGATCGAACCTGTTCAATATCCTTGGCGTTATCGGCGGCGTCGCGTTGTTCACGCCGGTGCTCGTGCCGCCAGCAATCCGTGAGATGGACCTCTGGCTGATGGCGTTGGCAACTCTCGTCACGCTGGTTTTGTTGCGGACCGGTTGGCGGCTGGACCGTCGTGAGGGATCCGCCATGCTTTTGTGCTACGGGGTCTACGTCGTGTTCCAATTTGGATTTGCAGGCTAATCGGCGACCAGATCAGCCACTGTCGAACAGCGTTCCCGTGAGCCGTTCCGAAGCAGCGCGCAGTTTTGGTGCCATCGCCAGCGCGTCTTCTGCACTTACCCTCTGCAGAGGCCCGTGAAAGGCCAGTGAGGCGCAATAGCGACCGTTTCGATCCAGTACAGGGACGGCCAGCGCAATCATACCGTCCACAAACTCTTCATTGTCGAGCGCATGGCCCTGTTTGCTGATTCTCTGAAGTTCCGACATCAGCGCATCAGGGTCGGTGATCGTGTTCTGTGTCACTTGCTCCAGCGCCATCACTTGTACCAGACGGCGCCGTTCGGCTTTGGGCAGGGAAGCGAGAAATGTCTTACCGCTGGCTGTGCAATGGAACGGCACATGCGATCCCACGGGCAACTGGATCCGGAAAGCCCAGTTTGTCTCAACCCGGTCGTGATAGGCCATGCCGCGGTCCTCGGGCACGACAAAATTGATCGTCTCGCCGATATCCTCGGCCAATTGCATCAGAACCTGACGGCGCGCGATGTAGGACGTCGATGCATGCAAGACGCCCGATGACATCATGCGGGCGCGGCGCCCGGGCCGCAGACCAGTGTTGCGTTCGTCTCGAACCAGAAAGCCCTCTGCCACAAGCGTATTACACAACCGATGAACGGTCTGCTTTGGCAATCCGATAAGCCGACCAATGTCAGAGGGGGACATGGGGTCGCTCTGCTGGCCAAGGGCTTCAAGGATCAGAAGCGTTCTGAGATTTGTCGGGATGCGGTCTTCGGTGGCCATGGGCTCGGGATCATCAAATTGAAAATACTGCTTGTACGACTCGGAGTTCCATGTTGCGCTATAAAAACGAGACCACAAGTCTCATTTTTTATTATTTCCGCGCTTTTGGGAGGAAGTGAGTGGAATTTGATTTCGTCATTGTTGGTGCCGGGTCTGCGGGATGTGTGTTGGCAAACCGCCTGTCGGCGAATGGCAAACACTCTGTTGCTGTGCTGGAGGCGGGGGGCAAGGACACCTATCCGTGGATTCACATCCCTGTCGGGTACTTCAAGACCATGGGAAATCCGAAGACCGACTGGAGCTATGAGACGGCCCCCGATCCTGGCTTGAACGGACGGTCGATCAAATGGCCCCGAGGCAAGGTGCTGGGGGGATCAAGCTCGATCAACGGGCTGCTCTACGTTCGGGGACAGGCGCAGGATTACGACGGCTGGCGGCAATTGGGAAATACCGGCTGGTCGTGGGAAGATATTCTTCCCTTGTTCAAACGCTCCGAAAGCTACGACGCCGGCGAGGATGAGGTCAGGGGACGCAATGGGCCCCTGTCTGTCTCAGACTCGACAGTGACGCGGACGATCGTTGATGAGTGGCTAGAGGCAGCCGTCAACGCAGGCTACCGCGCAAACCCCGACTACAACGGCGCGGTTCAGGAAGGGGTCGGCTTGTTCCAGCTGACCACGCGAAACGGACGGCGGTGTTCGGCGGCCGTGGCCTATCTGAACCCGGCGAAATCCCGTCAAAACCTGACTGTCCTGACCCATTGCCCGGTGAAGAAACTGACCATTGAAGGCAAGCGCGTCACCGGGCTGATTGCACAGTACGAGGGCAAACAGGTGACCATCACCGCACGGCGGGAGGTGATCTTGTCAGCGGGTGCTTTGGCCTCGCCGCAGATTTTGATGGTGTCAGGCATCGGGGAGGCGGATGCCTTGCAACCGCATGGGATCGAGGTTCGTCACGAACTCAAGGGCGTCGGTCGCAATCTTCAGGATCACCTGCAAGCCCGACCGGTCTTCAAATGCACGCGGTCCACGATCAATACCGAAGTGTCAAACCTGTTCAAGCAAGCGCTGATCGGCCTGCAATATATCACAACACGGGGCGGTCCGATGGCGATGGCCGCGAGCCTGGGAACGGGTTTTCTCAAGACGCGCGAGGATCTGGCTGTGCCGGACATTCAATTCCACATACAGCCGTTCAGCACCGACAAGATGGGGACGGAGCCGCATACTTTCGACGCATTCACCGCCAGCGTCTTGCAGCTCAGACCCGAAAGCGCGGGGCATCTTGAACTGACCTCTTCTGACATGCGGGATTATCCGATCATCCACCCGAATTATCTCTCGACGAAAACTGACTGCGATACGCTTGTAGAGGGCATTCGCATCGCCCGGCGCATCGCGCGCCATGAACCCGTGGCCGACGCGATCACCGAAGAATACCAGCCCGGTGCACAGATCGCGAATGACGATTACGACGGGTTGCTCAACTGGGCCCGCGAAACATCGACGACGATCTATCACCCGACAGGAACATGCAAGATGGGTGTCGATCCGATGGCCGTGGTTGATCCACGTCTCAAGGTACACGGAATAGATGGGCTGCGCGTCGCCGACGCTTCGATCATGCCGATCATCGTTTCAGGAAACACCAATGCGCCGTCTATCATGATCGGTGAAAAAGCATCTGATCTCATCCTCGAGGATGCAGAGCAGGCATCGCAGACGCGTCAAAGGGAAGTGGAGGCCGTTTAGCGCGTTGATCTGAAAAGGGTGCAGCGGTTGCCTTCATCGCAGCACTCGAAACAAACAGAAGGCAAGGACCTTAGGGAGGACCATATGTTTGACTTGAAAACCATCGCGGCTGGTGTCGCGTCCACGGCCGTTGGCCTTGCCATGTGCGCCCAGGCGGCCATGGCAGAAACAACGATACGCGTGCAATCCGTGATCCCGGCTACAGCCGATGAGATTGTCATGCTGAAAGACTTCGCCAACGATGTGCGCGAACTGACGGATGGCGAAGTGAACATCGAAGTGCTGCCGGCCGGCAGCGTTGTCGGCGTCCAGGAAACGCTGGATGCGGTTGATGCAGGCCTGATCGAAGGTGGTTTTGCCTGGACGCATTACTGGTCCGGCAAACATCCGGCCGCGATGCTCTTTGGTTCGCCAGTAGCCGGTGGCGGTGTTGGCATGGACAATATTGCCTTCATGTCGTGGTTCCTGTCGGCTGGCGGCAAAGAGCTTTATGAGCAGCTCTGGGACGAGATGGACATGAACGTCGTGGGCTTCATGCTTCAGCCCGTGGGTCCAGAGGCACTTGGGTGGTTCAAAGAACCAATCGAAAGCATGGCCGATTTCCGCAAATACCGCTTCCGGACACCTCCGGGCATTCCGGGCCAGACCTACAAGGACATCGGAGTGGCCTCCGTTGCGATGGGCGGCGGTGATATCCTGCCCGCGTTGGAAAAGGGTACGATTGACGCGGCTGAATGGTGCTGCCCGAAGCCTGACAGCGTCTTTGGGTTTCAGAAGGTGCTCAAGCACTACTACCTGCAGGGTCTGCATCAGGTTGTCGTTAACGCGGATCTTTATCTGAACAAAGACGTGTTCAACGGCCTGACACCGTTGCAGCAAAAAGCGATTGAGGTCGCGGCCAACGCATCCCTGATGAAATCCATGGCCTACCGCATTCATGAAAACGGCAAGGCGCTGGACAAGCTGGTCAACGAGGACGGCGTTATCCTGCACGACACGCCTGCCGATTATTTCACCGAGTACATGAATGCAGCCAACAAGGCGCTTGAGAAGAACGCGGAAGAAAACGAGTTCTTCGCCAAGGTCTGGCAGTCGCAAAAAGACTTCGCGAAAACCGCGGTTCCGTTCTGGGCAGGGGCGCAGACCTCGAATGCCAATCTCGGCCGCGCCTATGCGGATCAGCTGAAGAACGAATGAGCCAAGGTCAAAACGAAAAGAGCCGCCTGCAGGGGACTGCAGGCGGCTCTGCACTCTGATCACGAACTCAGATGCAGCAGGCACAGGGGACGGCCGTGAGCAACGAAGACGACTATCTGGACATCGGTGATGAGCTTCTCGCGGGCGCCCATGGCGGCCCGAACGCGCCGCTGCCCGATGACATGCATCCACTGGCGAAGCGCACAATCCGCGCCATCGACACATTCTCGGACTGGCAGGGCAAGGTCGTGTGTCTGATGGTCGTGCCGATCATCTTCGCGATGGTCTACGAGGTGATCGCGCGAAAGTTTTTCATCGCTCCGACGCTCTGGTCCTTCGACATTTCCCGCATGCTCTACGGCATGTCGTTTATGCTGGGGGCCGCCTACGTCCTGATGCGCGGGTTGCATATTCGCGCGGACTTCATCTATCGCAGCTTTCCGGTTCGCCTGCAGGGCTGGGTCGACCTTCTGCTTTACATCTTCCTCTTTATGCCCGGCATGTTGTTCCTGCTTTGGGCCGGATACGAGTTCGCGCTCAAGTCCTACCTTCAGAACGAGACAGCGGGCGACAGCACATGGGCCCCGATCGTCTGGCCCGTAAAAATCGCTTTGGCCTTGGGCGTGTTTTTTCTTGTCCTGCAAGGCATCTCTGAAATCTTGAAGTCGTGGTACGCCGCCACACGGGGGCGGTGGCCGAAATGATGTTTGAGTTTTCTAACGAGATCATCGGTCTTCTGATGATTGGCGCGATGTTATTCGCGATCTTCATCGGTTTCCCGATTTCCTTCACCCTGATTTTTCTGGGCATCATCTTTGGTGCGTGGGGCTTTGGCATCAAGCTGACCATCTTCCTGATGACCCTGCAATTCTACGGATCCATGATGGAGCAGACCCTTGCGGCTGTCCCGTTATTCGTCTTCATGGGCTTCATGATGGAGCAAGCAGGCCTGATGGAGCGCCTGTTCAGCGCGGTGCAATTGATGCTGGCACGCATGAAGGGCTCGCTGTTTGTTGCGGTCCTCTTCGTCTCGGTGATCTTCGGCGCGGCCACGGGCATCGTTGGGGCGTCGGTGACGATCTTGGGCATTATGGCCGCCAAGACGATGAACAAGTCGGGCTACGATGTGCGGCTGGCCAGCGGAACGATAACGGCTGGCGGAACTCTGGGTATCCTGATCCCGCCGTCGATCATGCTGGTGGTTATGGGGCCTGTGCTGGAGATCCCGGTCACGGACCTGTTTGCCGCGGCAATCATTCCCGGCGTGATGATGGCGGTCCTGTATCTGGTCTACTCGGTCGGACGTTGCTGGATAAATCCAAGCCTCGGTCCGCCCCTGCCAGAAGATATGATCCCCACTGATCGCTCCGTCATCTGGCGAGAGTTCTTCTTGGGTCTCGTACCACCCACAATCCTGATTGCGTTTGCGTTGGGCTCGATCCTTTCCGGTTGGGCGACACCGACCGAAGGGGCGGGTATGGGGGCATTCGGGTCGATCATTCTGACGCTCATGTACGGCAAATTCTCGACGAAGAAGACCTATGATGCGCTGATCAAGACGCTGGAGATCTCGGTCCTGATCCTGTTCCTTGTTGCCGCCTCGAACTTTTTCGGTGCTGTCTTCTCGCGTTTGGGTACGCCCACCATGATCACGGAAATCCTGTTGAGCATGGATTTGTCCGCGGGGGCCGTCGTCCTTTTGATCCTTGCGCTGATCTTCCTGCTGGGGTGGCCTTTGGAGTGGGTGCCGATTGTCCTGATCATCCTGCCGATCCTTCAGCCGGTTCTCATCGAGTTGCAGGTCGATATGGTATGGTTCGCCATTCTGGTGGCCGTATGCTTACAGACCGCGTGGCTCAGTCCGCCGGTGGCGCTGTCTGCATATTTCCTAAAGGGCGTCGTACCGGAATGGGACCTCAAGGATATCTACCTGGGCATGATGCAATTCATGGTGATCCAGCTCATCGGCCTTGGCCTTGTCTTCATGATCCCCGCGCTTGCCACGTGGCTGCCGCGCTACATCTACGGCAATTGAGGTCACTCACGCGCACGCAAGACCTGTGCCGGCCGTGCTGACAGCGGCCGCCATGCAAACAACAATCCGGTCAGCACCGTCACCAGTATCCCGCCTGCCACAATACCAAAGGCCGAGACGGGCTCGACCCGGAAATCAGTGTCCATAACGAACGTCGTGACGGCCCAGCCCGCCAGAACACCTGCAAAGATCGCGATGATACCCGCAGTCAGCCCCAGAAATGCAGAACGCAGCGCGAAATTAATCAGAATGGCGCGACGTGGGGCCCCAAGTGTTTTCAAGATGGCGCCTTCATAAATTCGGGCACGCTCCCCCGCGGCGGCGGTACCGATCAGAACGATGCCGCCGGTTATCAAAGTTGCCAGTGCGCCGTAGGTTACCGCCGCTGCGATCCCGGCCAGAACCTCCGATACCCGCGCGATGGCGTCCCGCACGCGAATGGCTGTGATGTTCGGATAGGCTGACGCGATGTCGCGCAGGATCTGACCCTCTGCCGCTTCGTCGGCGTAAATCGTAGCGATATGGGTGTGGGGGGCGCCCTGCAATGCGGCGGGGTTCATGGACAGGATGAAGCCAATGCCCGCCGTGGAGAAGTCAACTTCGCGGAAGCTGGTAATCTCGGCGGTGATGTCGCGACCCAAAACGTTGATGGTCAACGTATCGCCGAGCGCCAGCCCCATTTCCATCGCCTCTTCGGTTGCGAAACTGATCTGCGGCGGGCCTGTGTAATCGGCCTCCCACCATGCCCCTGATGTGATCTTCGTATTCTCGTTGGGCAACGCGGAATAGGTGATCCCGCGGTCACCCTGCAAAACCCAGTGATCGCCTGCGACCTCTTCTGCCGGGGTGTCGTTGATCATCGTAATGACCCCGCGCAGCATCGGTGCACTTTGGACATCGGTCACAGCGGGGTTCGCGGCCAGAAGTCCCCTAATGCCATCAAGCTGATCGTTCTGGATGTCGACAACGAAGTAAGACGGCGCGACCTCGGGAAGATCCTGCGCAATCGCGTTTCGCAGGTTCCAGTCGATCTGACCCACAGCTGCGAGAACCGAAAGGCCGAGACCCAGCGAGATAATGACAGATTTAGTCTCACCCGCCTGACCGCCAATGGCACCAACAGCGGACCGGACAGTCGGTGCGCCGCGCAATGTCTTTGTTTGTGACAGCCGTTTCGACAGACGCCGGATCAGATCCGCCGCAACGAGTAAAACGATGAACGCGCCAAGGATTGCCCCAGCCGCCCAGAGCGTGAGCGTAATCAAACCTGACAAGATTGCGGCCAGCCCAACGAGCGCGATCAGCAAAGCACCAGTCGTCAAAATCCAAATCGGTCTGATACTTCCGTCAGCGCCGCCAGTTGTGTCACGGAAAAGTGCAGAGGGTCGGACATTTTCTGTGCGCGCCAGCGGCCAGATCGTAAAGATCGCAGCGGCCAGAAGGCCGTAGAGACCGGCCTCTAACAGCGGGCCTGGGCGGATGGCAATGGCGGCGGGAACGGGCAGGCGGGCTTCGATGGTGGGCGTCAAAAGGATCGGAATAAGCGCGCCCAAAACCAGACCGATAGCGATCCCAAAAAGGGCAAGCGCGCCAATCTGTAGAATGTAGGTCAGAAAAATTGTGCGCGCGTCGGCGCCAAGACTGCGCAGGGTGGCAATTACGGTTGTTTTTTCGTCCAGATAGGACCGAACGGCTGCGGCAACGCCGACCCCGCCGACGGCCAGACCCGTCAAGCCGACAAGCACCAGAAAAGCAGAGAGCCGGTCAACGAACTCACTAACCCCGGGTGCGCCATTGCGCCGGTCGCGCCACCGAATACCAGCATCCGAGAACCGCTCCTCAACGGCGGTGCGCAGCGCAGTTAAATCCTGATCCTCCGAAACCTTCAGGCGGTACTCCGTTTCGAACAATGTTCCCGCGCCAAGCAGTCCCGAAGCCTCCAGCGCCTCCGTTGCAACAATCGTGCGGGGTCCAAGACCGAAACCCCCAGCGGCCTCATCCGGAGCGCTGTCGATCAAGGCCGTTAAGACAAATTCCTGCAATCCCAATCTGACCGCATCGCCGATGGACAATCCCAGTCTGTCGACCAGCACCGGGTCGATCACAACACCCGGTATCCCATCTTGGTTGGCCAACGCGTCCTGAAGCGTCATGTCAGGGGTCAGGCGCACGGTCCCATAGATGGGGTAGGCATCATCGACGGCTTTCACCTGTGTCAATCCACGTTCCGTCTGCCCGTCGCGATCCACAACCAGCATTGACCGGAAGTCAGCGATTTCGCTGACCTGAACCGCAGTATCTTCCAGCCATTGACGCTCGTCGGGTTCCGCGAAGCGATAAGTCAGCTGAACCGCAGCGTCGCCCCCTAAAATAGCCGCGCCTTCGCGCTCTAGTCCGGCCTCGATCCCGGCCCTGACGATCCCGATTGCCGCGATTGCCGCCACGCCCAAAGCCAGACAGGCCAGAAAGACCCGAAAGCCTTTCAAGCCCCCGGTTAGCTCTCGCCGCGCGATCTTCGCGGCCATACGCAGCGTGCTCATTCGGCAGCCTCTGCCGCAGCCTCTGGTGCGATCATGCCATCCCGCAGTCGAATAACCCGGTCACAGCGCTCTGCCAGATTGCGCGCGTGCGTCACCAGTACCAGTGTTGCCCCGTGCCGATCCCGGAGATCGAACAGGAGATCCATGATCAAAGCACCTGTTGTCTCATCAAGATTGCCGGTCGGTTCATCGGCCAGAAGCAAGGCAGGGCGAACAACTGCAGCACGGGCCAACGCAACACGCTGCTGTTCCCCACCTGACATTTGTGATGGGTAATGACCGGTTCGGTGGTCAAGCCCAACAGCGGCCAATTCGGCCTCGGCGCGCTCAAAGGCGTCTGACTGTCCCGACAGTTCCAAAGGCAGGGCCACATTTTCCAGCGCGCTCATCGTCGGAATGAGGTGGAAGGATTGGAAAACGATGCCCATATACTGTCTTCGAAAGCGGGCGAGCGCGTCCTCATCCATCTTTGTCAGGTCGTGGTCCAAAACGCGGACCTGACCGGCGGTGGCGCGCTCCAAACCGCCCAAAAGCATCAGGAGAGATGATTTGCCCGACCCCGATGGCCCGATCAGCCCGACCGTTTCGCCCGCGGTCACATCCAGCGCGATGTGCTTGAGAATGTCGATCCGACCGGCGTTCCCATCCAGCGACAGGTTTACATCTGTCAGGGACACTATGGGTGCGGTCATAATCGGGCTCCTTAGGCGAACTGTTCGGTTTAGAAATAGGCTGACACTGGCATCCTGCAATCTTGCAGCCGTATTCTTTTTGAGTACGCCTAGCATTGCCCAAGAGATCACTATTGCTGCCCTCGGTGACAGCCTGACCCAAGGTTACGGTCTCAAGGCGGAAGATGGCTTCGTCCCTCAACTAGATGCATGGCTCAACGCACAAGGGCGTGATGTTGATCTTTTGAACGCAGGTGTGTCTGGCGACACCACCGCGGGCGGCAAATCCCGGATCGACTGGACACTGACCGAGGATGTTGATGCGCTGATCGTAGCGCTTGGGGGCAATGATCTTTTGCGGGGAATCGACCCCGACGTATCGAGGGATAACCTGACTGCGATCTTGGAGGCTGCGGAAAGCAAGGGTGTCCCGGTCCTGCTGGCCGGGATCGAAGCGCCGGGCAACTATGGTCCGGAATACAAGGCCGCGTTCGACGGTATCTTCGTCGAATTGGCGGCGCGCTATAACGCGGTGTTTTACGAGAATTTTCTGGCTGGACTTACGATTAACGAAGACCGCGTCACTGCCGTGCGGAAATATATGCAGGCGGACGGGATACATCCCAACCCTGACGGCGTTTCTCAAATCGTCGCCGATATCGGACCGAAGGTGCTGGAGCTTCTGGATCGCGTCGAATAACTGAAACAGCCGCCCCGCTCGTGGGGGCGGCCGCTCGAATGGTCAGGACGTCGGGCAGGCTGCGCCGTTGTCGATCCAAGCCTGTGTAAGCTCGCCGAACAAAGCCTGACTGCCCGGTGCGGGCTCACGACCTTCGCCCGGCTCCCACGCCCAGCCAACCAGACCGTCCTCGGCATTGTGCTCATGCAGTTCCGCCAAGGTCCGGTTGCCGTTGCGGTCCGGGTCTTTGACCTGCTCGCAAATCTCTCCACTGGTTTTGCCGATCCAACCCATCGACACGGGCGCCAGATGCCAGGGCTCGTGCCCGGGAACAGACCCCGCTTCACCTGAGTAGGAGACATTTTCAGCACCATGGCAGGTAGAGCATCGCATGCCCACTGCGCCGAAATCATCCTCGCCCCGCACGACAGGTGGTTGATGCATTGCAAGCTGTTCTCCCTGTCGGGGTGAATTGTCGACCGGGTGGCAATTCAGACAGCGAGGGTGAACGAAAACCTTCGTCATCTCCTCAAAGATCGCAGCCGCCCGCTCGTCGCCCTCGGCATAGCTGTCGAATGCGGAGACGGGTTGCAGATCGGAATGGCCGTCCGATTGCACCATGGACGCTGTCGCGAAGAAGCTGCCTGCCACTACGAGAGTGGCAAGCTTGAATTTAGTGAACGTCATTGGGTGTGTCTCCTTAGGACAGCGCAACAGTGAAAGGCTGGCGACGGGGCGTGCTGCCCGTCAAACTGCGCCACGCATTTGCAATGGCAGGTGCAACCGGCGGCACACCGGGTTCACCAACGCCTGTCGGCTCATTGCCGGTGTTGAGAATGGACACCTCGATCTCCGGCATCTCGTTGAGGCGCAGCATCCGATACGTATCATAGTTGGACTGCTGGACCCGGCCGCCTTCACCAAGTGTGATTTCGTTGAACATGGCCGTACCGATACCAAATCCAATGCCGCCCTCCATCTGAGCGATCACAACGTCCGGATTGACTGCGTAACCGCAATCTACCGCGCACCAGATTTTTGATACGTGGGGCATGCCACCTTGATTCGAGACTTCAGCGACCATTGCAACATAGCTGTTGAAGCTTTCATGCAGGGCGACGCCGTAGCGCTTGTCACCTGTGCCGGCGCCAGACCATGCAGCCATATCGGCGACGCGCTCCAGCACACCGCGATCGCGTGGCGCGTCCTTTATCAGCTCAAGGCGACCTGCGACAGGATCCTTTCCACCGGCTTCCAACAGCTCATCGAGGAAGGTTTCCGTCGCATAGGCTGTATGAGTGTGTCCGACGGACCGCCACCACAGCACGGAGACCGGGCTTTCCATCCGCGCCCACGACACGCGGTGGTTCGGCCACGCATAAGGCATCCGGGTGGAGCCTTCATAAGCGGTCGCATCGAGTCCGTTTTGCATCAAAGCCTCTTCGAAGGGCGATCCTGCAATAATTGACTGGTTTGCAATCGTATCATCCCAAGCGATGATATTGCCGTCGGCATCAAGGCCGCCGCGCAGGCGATGCACCGTCAGCGGGCGATAATAACCACCATGGATATCATCTTCGCGGGTCCAGAGCAGTTTGTATGCCCCGTTGCCCGCCGCTTTGCCGACCTCTGCAAGTTGGGCCATAAATTCTGACCCGGGCTGTGCGCGCCGTCCAAAGCTGCCACCGGCAAGCGTTGTGTTCAGCTTGATATTGCCCTGATCCATACCAAGGGTCTGAGCTGCAACGCCGTGATCGACGGTCTGCAATTGAGAGCCCATCCAGATCTCGGCCTCACCATCGCGCAGCTCGATTACACCGTCGAGCGGTTCCAGTGGCGCATGGGCGAGAAATGGGAACACATATTCGGCTTCGAGGGTCGTCGCGGCTTCGCTGAGCGCTGTGTCCAGATCACCGCTTTCCTCTGCCACTGCGGCGGGTTTTCGGGCGGCTTCTGTCCAAACGCGAACCATTTCCTCGCTGGAGCGGGTTTCGGCCCCGCGGTCGTCCCATTCAATTTCGACCGCTTCTCGACCTTTGAGCGCAGCAAAGGTGTTTTGGCCATAAATTGCTATGCCCGATGAGATTTGCTCGACCCGCTCGACGCCGGGAATGGCCAAGGCGGGTTCAGGGTTAAAGCTGGCAACCTTACCGCCAAATTTCGGCGAGTGGCGCATGGCCACCGTCAGCATACCATCGCGGTAGATATCAATGGTAAAGTCGCTGGCCCCTGTCGACTTTGCCATCGAGTCAAGGCGCTCGACCTTCTGGCCGATCAGCGTGAACTCTTCTTCATTTTTCAAAGGAGGTTCGACTGGCACAGCGCTTTCGGTGGCCGCTTCTGCCAAATCGCCAAAACTGGCAGAGTTGCCGCTGGCATCGTGACGCACGACGCCTTTTTCAACGGTGATTTCGCTTTCCGGAACATCCCAGTTTCGCGCGGCGGCGGAAACAAGCATGCCACGCGCGGCGGCTCCGGCTTGGCGCATCTGGATATAGCTGCTGGCCAATCCGGTAGAGCCGCCCACGCCCTGAAGCCCGAAGGCTGCGTTGGTATAAAGCGACGCATCGGCAGGTGCGTTTTCAGCCCGGACCTGAGACCAGTCGGCGTCCATTTCTTCGGCAACGCAGCTTGCAAGACCAGTGTAGGCGCCTTGGCCCATCTCAAGGTGCTTGATGATGACGGTAATCGTGTTGTCGGTTCCGACGCGCACGAATGCATTTGGTGTAAAGCTACCGGTTGCCGCAGCGGATTGTGCGCGGGCCGCAAGGGGCAGTTGAGTTGCAATCACAAGGCCCGCTGCACCGGTCAGGAAGCCACGACGTGTTGGGGTAAGCTGTGTCATGATCAGGCCTCCAGCGTGTCTGACGCTTGGCGGATCGCCTTGCGTATGCGGGTATACGTGGCGCAGCGGCATAAGTTGCCAGCCATCGCGTTGTCGATATCTTCATCGGTGGGTTTCGGCATTTCGCGCAGCAGCGCAGTTGCGGCGACGACCTGGCCCGACTGGCAGTAGCCGCACTGCGGGACGTTCAGATCAACCCATGCGGCCTGCACTGCTTCCGCTTCGGGCCCTTCGACGGCCTCGATTGTTTCGACATCATAGCCGTCGATTGCGCCGATGGGCGTCACGCAGGATCTCCGGGTCTGGCCGTTCAGAAGAACGGTGCATGCGCCGCATTGCGCAATCCCACAGCCAAATTTCGTTCCGGTCAGGCGCAATTCGTCGCGCAGGACCCACAAAAGCGGCGTGTCCGGATCGACATCAAGCGTTCGGTCTTCGCCGTTGATTTTCAATGAAATGGTCATTTTCGTATCCCTTATCGCATAGCCACCTTCGCCAACGCAGGATGCGCAGCAAGGTTCAGAGAAATTTTTCAGGAAAGCGCACCGATCTGAAATCGGGATGAGGGTGCTGGGTATCTGCGAGCGGACGCCTTGCCTTACCTGCGATAAAGTAGCGCAGGTAAGGCGTCAGGCAATGTGAATTTTTTACGATAATGCTGGATCAGGACGGCGCGAGATGCGCCGTCCCTAAACGCTCTGAACGGGTGGTGTTTTAGCCCGTCCAGGGTTCTGGTTTCTTCTTCGTCGGGTCCATTCCGAACAGATTGGCAAGCCACTGGAACGCGACATAAAAAACCGGCGTGAAGAGCAAGCCGAAGAACGTCACCCCTAGCATGCCCGAGAACACGGCGGTTCCAAGGGCCTGACGCATCTCGGCGCCGGGTCCTTCGGCAATCACCAGCGGGATCACACCCAGGATGAAGGCAAATGACGTCATCAAAATCGGACGCAGACGCAGGCGGGCAGCTTCGATGGCGGCGTCGACGCGGCTCATCCCGTTTTCCTCCGCTTGTTTTGCAAATTCGACGATGAGAATGGCGTTTTTGGACGCCAATCCCACAAGGACAACGAAGCCGATCTGCACCAGAATGTTGTTATCGATCCCTCGGAACAGCACCCCCGATATCCCTGCAAGCAGACACATGGGCACGATCAGAATGACCGAGAACGGCATAAACCAACTCTCGTACTGGGCGGCCAACATCAGGTAGACGAAGACCACAGCCATGGCGAACGCGAAGATCGCCGTGTTGCCCGCCAGCTTTTCCTGCAAGGCCAGTTCCGTCCATTCGTAGCCAAAGCCGTCCGGCAAAGTCTCATCAAGCATCGCTTCCATCTCGGCGATGGCCTCACCGGTGGACAGACCCGGTGTGGTCGCGCCTTGCACCGCTGCGGCTGGGAACAGGTTATACCGCGGCACGCGGTAGGGCCCTGTAATTTGCTCCAGCTCAGCGACAGAGCCTATGGGCACCATCCCGCCATTCGTGGACCGTGTCCGAAGGTCAAGCACGTCCTGTGGGTCATCGCGGAATTCCCCATCGGCCTGGGCAGTCACACGGTAAGTCCGGCCAATGAAGTTAAAGTCGTTCACAAAGGCCGAGCCGAGGTAGACCTGCAACGTCTCGAAGACCCGCTCGGGTGGCACGCCAAGCTCTTCAGATTTGACCCGGTCGATGTCGGCATAGATCTTGGGTGTTGACGTGTTGAAGAGCGTGAAGACATTGGTCAGCCCCTCAGTCTGGTTTGCATTCGCCACGACCTCGCCCAAAGTCTCTTCAAGCGCATTCAAGCCACGTCCACGTTCATCCTGAAGATAAAGCTTCCAGCCGCCCGAATTGCCGATCCCCTGAATGGGCGGTGGTGCGATGACGAACGCGTTTGCCTCAGTGATCTGACCCAGTTGGCCAAAGGCTTCACCGATAATCGCTTGGTTGGTTTGTCCCTTTGCCAACCGTTCCTCGAACGGTGTGGTTACCATAAAGATTGCGCCTGCGTTTGGCGCTTGCGTGAAGGTCGCCCCGTCGAGGCCAGCGAAGGCCACCGTGTGCTCGACGGAATCCATCTCGAGCAACAGGTCGGTCGCCTTCTGTATCACCGCATCCGTTCGGGACAGCGAAGCACCCGGAGGCAGTTGGACAACGGCAATCAGATATCCCTGATCTTGTTCGGGAATGAACCCGGCCGGCGCCCGGTTGAACTGGTAGAACGCCAAAACCATCAAGCCGGCATAGACAGCAAGCACGATGACCGTGGCGCTGAGAAACAGCTTCATCAGTTTCGCGTAGCCTCGGGCCAGCTTGTCGAACGCCCAGTTGAACCCGTCCGCAAATTTCCGGAAGGGCCACATCAGTTTATGCACAACCTTGCCGATGCCTTTCGGCTCTTTCTCCTTATCCGCCTGGGATTTGAGAAGAACAGCAGACAGGGCAGGGGACAGTGTCAAGGATACGATAACCGAAATGACCGTCGCAGCCGCGATTGTCACCGCGAACTGGCGGAAGAATTGTCCGGTAATGCCCTCGATAAACGCCGCCGGGATGAAGACCGCACACAACACCAGACTGATAGAGACCAGCGCGCCCGCAACCTCGTCCATTGTCTTATGCGTAGCCTCCCGCGGGCTCATACCTTCTTCGATATATCGCTCCACATTCTCGACCACGACAATGGCGTCATCGACCACGATCCCGATCGCCAGCACCAGACCGAAGAGCGACAGGTTGTTCAACGAAAAGCCGAAGGCCTGCATGACGAAGAACGTCCCGATAAGCGAGACCGGGATGGCCAGAATGGGAATGATCGACGCCCGGAGCGATTGAAGAAAGACCACAACAACGAGAACCACCAACAAAACGGCTTCCTCGATGGTTACGTAGACCGCCTCCACCGATTGCTCGATGAATTCCGTGGGGTTGTAGACGATGTCATAGGCGACGCCAGGCGGGAAGGATCCCTCGAGATCTTCCATCAGATGCTTGATTTGTTCGGCAGTTTCTAACGCGTTACTGCCTGGGCGCTGGAACACACCGATCGGCAACGCCGTTTTGTCGTCGAGATAACCGTTGGTGGTGTAATCCTGCGCGCCCAGCTCGACGCGCGCCACGTCACGCACCCTGATTTTCCGTCCGCTGGAGTCAGCACCGATAACGATATTTTCAAACTGATCAGGCTCGACCAGCCGACCTTGTGTCTCGACGTTAAGCTGGAAAGCACCGGGATCTGGCGTTGGCAGCTGATTGATTGTGCCCGAGGCAACCTGCACATTATTTTCCTGCAGGGCTGCGACGACCTCACCGGCGGTCAATCCCCGCGCAGCGACCCTGTCAGGGTCCAACCAGATGCGCATGGAGTAGGCACGTTCACCAAAGACGGTCGCCTGACCAACCCCGTCGATCCGCAACAAGCGGTCGACAATCTGGGTCCGGGCATAGTTCGATATATAGAGCTGATCCCGGCTGTCATCCGGCGAGATCATGTGAACGACCATAAGGAAGTTTGGTGAGTTCTGCTGGGTCTGTACCCCGAGCCGTCTGACGGCCTCAGGCAGTCGTGGCTCCGCGATGGCCACGCGGTTTTGAACAAGCACCTGCGCTTCGTCGAGATCGGTGCCCAATTCGAAGGTTATTGTCAGCGTCAGGCGACCATCGGACGTGGCCTGACTGAGCATGTAAAGCATGCCCTCTACGCCATTGATCTCTTGCTCCAGGGGGGTCGCAACGGTGTCAGAGACCACTTCTGCCGACGCACCGGGGTAGGACGCGGTGATCTGAATGGTGGGTGGCACGACATCTGGATAAGCCGCGACGGGCAGGCGGAAGTAAGAAACCAGACCGACGAGAACGATCAAGACTGAGATGACCGTCGCGAAGATCGGACGGTCTACAAAAAAGTGCGTGAATTTCATCGGTTTACTCCGCTTCGCTGAGCGTAATTTCTTCTGGCTCAGGCGTTACCGGAGAACCGGGGCGCGCACGCTGGATGCCGGAGATTATCACACGGTCACCGGCTTCGAGCCCGGTCTGAATAACCCGCATCCCGCGCCACATCGGTCCGCGGGTCACACCTTTCTGCTCGACGATATCATCAGCCCCCACCACATAGACGATGGATCGGGCCTGATCGGCGACGATGGCCTCATCGGGAATTAGCAAAGCATCGTATTCCCCGGAACCGGGCAGGCGCAGGCGACCAAAAACGCCTGGCTGCAGGAACCCATCCGGGTTGTCCAAGGTCGCGCGGCCCAAAAGCGTGCCGGAATTAGGATCAAGCTGGTTATCGACAAAAGTCATGGACCCGCCACGGTTCCACGTGTCTTCATCCATAAGCTGGACGTACACTTGGTTTGCAGAACTGCGGGACGAAGGGCGCTCGCCGTTTTCGAACAGCCGCGCGTATTTCAGAAAATCGGCCTCAGACACGGTGAAGACAAATTCGATCGGATCGACTGAAACGATATTTGACAGGACCGTGGCGCCGGATGGACCGCCAATTACAAGGTTTCCGACATCAACATCGTTTGACGAGATGCGCCCGGTCAGGGGTGAAGTGATCTGCGTAAACTCAAGGTCCAGTTCGGCGGTCGCAAGTTGCGCTTCTGCGATTGCAACGCTCGCGGTGGCTTCGCGAAACTGCGCACGGGCGCTGTCGGCTTCGCTCTGGGCGCCCACATTTCGGGCCACAAGCTCAGTCGCACGGTCAAATTCGATCTCGGCCAATTCCACGGCGGCGCGGGCGGAATCAAGGCTGGCCTGCGCTTGCCGAACGGCAAGCGTGAATGGACGGTCATCGATTTCATAGAGCAGCTGACCCTGTTCGACGATGCCGCCCTCCTCGAAATGAATGGCTGATAGGTACCCTGAGACGCGAGCCTGAAGCACAACGCGGTTTTCTGCCTGAAACCGGCCAGTGTATACGTCCCAGTCCATCACTGTGTCTTGCAGAGGCTCGGCTACTTTCACGACCGGCGGCTGCTGAGATTGGGCGTGCCCCGCGCCAGCAAAAGCGGCGATGGCCAAGGCCGTGATTGGGCCTGCAATACGGCTGATCGAGTTTAATGTCAGGGCAGGAAAGTTCATTTGCGTCGTCCCAAATCTAAGAATTCCAGTGCCGGTCTCGCGCATGGCCTGCGACAATCTGGCAGCGGGTGACCAAATGGCGCGGTTATGGCATAAGACAAGCGCCCATTCCCCGTGTCTCTGCATTTTTGGTGATCTCAACAGAGCTGAAATGCGCAGCCGTTGCTGGCTAAGAATGTTTCGTCACCAAGAAAGCTAGCCGCCGAGGTTCAGGCGAACAACGCAAAACTGTCAGATAAATTTGGCTGTTCTACGAATTTGAAGCAGAGGCCCAAATTTTCATCAAATCGTTTTCGGGTGCGAGCAAATTCCCGCCCTGACAGCAGATCGGCCTTATCCGCTTGACGCCGCAAGCAGTGTTACGTTCCCACCTGCAGCGGTGGTGTCGACACAGACATGCCGTTCCAAAACGCATCCCTCCGCCAAGTCACCTTGGGCAAGCAGCGGCAAGATCGGGCCATCACGCGCCGCGAGCGCTTTGCGAACATCTCTCATTTGATGGGTGTCCGCCCAAAATGTCACAGCGTGGAATTCTGCGAGATCCGTCAAGTCAGAGGGGTCTATCATCCCGTCAAAAGACATATCGCCGGACAGGCCGGGCGCGATGCAAATAGGATGGCAGCCGCGCTCTCGCACGATCTCGGCTTGACGTTTGGCCGCGTCGGCGCTCGGCCCAAGACACAGCACTATTCCTCTGCCATAGGTCGCGTAGCGGTTCGATTCACCGGTGGGACCGGGCAGGGTGGTCTCTGACAGACGCGCTTGCGAAACATTAACGCGATCAATCGCGACCTGAACGTCAGATGCCGCGACCCGCTGTCCTGACGAATTCGATGATACCGGTTCAGCTTCAGATCGGGTGAATTTCGCGACATACCGTGGCCCGCCCGCCTTCGGGCCAGTGCCGGACAGGCCTTCCCCCCCGAATGGTTGGGAGCCGACGACGGCCCCGATCTGGTTGCGGTTGACGTAGATGTTCCCGACGGTCAGTTGTCGCGTCACGGCTTCGATCCGGTCGTCGATGCGGGAGTGTATGCCGAAGGTCAGCCCGTAACCGGTTGCATTGATGTCAGCGACCACGTCGTCCAACTCTTCTGCCTCGAACATGGCGATGTGTAGGACGGGGCCGAAAACCTCGCGGGTCAGATCCGCGATGCCCGAAACCTCGATCACTGTTGGCTTGACATAGGTTCCCGTACTTGGGGCTGCGACGTCCTTGAGGACGCGACCGGCACGGTCTGCGTCAGTGATGTAGTCAAGAATCTGGGATTGCGCGCTTTGATCAATCACCGGTCCCACATCCGTCGCATGCCTCCACGGGTCGCCAACGGTTAATTCGTCCATCGCGCCGTAGAGCATCTTTAAAAAAGTGTCTGCTACGTCCCGCTGAAGGTATAGCATCCGCAAGGCAGAGCATCGCTGGCCTGCCGACTGAAAAGCCGAGGCAATCACGTCTGCCACGGCTTGTTCGGGCAGGGCAGTGCTGTCCACGATCATCGCATTCAAACCGCCGGTTTCGGCAATGAGCGGGGCTGTCGGGTCTGCGTTGTCAGCCATGGCCTTGTTGATGCTAAGCGCGGTGGCCGTCGATCCGGTGAAGCACACACCACTGATGCGGGGGTCGGACACAAGCGCCGCGCCGACAGTCTTTCCAAGCCCGGGCAACAGTTGCAATGCGGAGGTCGGGACTCCGGCCTCGTGAAGCAGACGGACCGCCACACATGCCGTAAGCGGCGTTTGTTCTGCGGGCTTTGCGACGACTGCGTTTCCTGCGGCCAAAGCGGCGGCGATCTGCCCGGTAAAAATGGCCAATGGGAAATTCCAAGGCGAGATGCAGGCAAAGATGCCGCGTGCCTCGCGTTCAAGCTCCAAGCCCCGGTTCGCATAATAACGCAGGAAATCCACCGCTTCGCGCAATTCAGCCACCCCATCAAGCGGCGTTTTCCCTGCTTCGCGCGCGAGAACAGCAAAAAGTTCGCCGAAGTTTTCCTCATAGAGGTTGGAAGCCCGACGCAGGATCTGGGCCCGTTCCTCAGCAGTTGCTTGCCAAGGCTTTGCGTCAGATACGGCTTGCGACACGTCACGACTGGTGGCCCAGACAACGTCCCCAACCTGATCTTCTGGGAGGGCAGGGTTCTTGATTGCTTTTGGTTGCCCGCCCTCGGCCTTGGCAACCATCAGCGCTTCTGCCGTCCAGCGACGGGATCGAAATTTCCCACGCTGCGTATCGATGAGATCGAGATCGGTTTGCGCGTGAAGGTCCCACCCTTTGGCATTCTCCCGCGCAGGTGCGTAAATGTCGGCTGGTCTGCAGACCGCAATGTTTTGGCCATTGGTTTCCAGCGCCTCGAACGGGTCCGCCGCGACAACCTCGGCTGGTACTGACTTATCAACGATCTGGTTCACGAAGCTGCTGTTTGCCCCGTTCTCCAGCAAACGACGGACGAGGTAGGCCAGCAAATCACGGTGCGGCCCCACAGGCGCGTAGATGCGACAGGCCGCTTGATTTCCAGAGATCAGCCGATTGTGCAACGCCTCGCCCATTCCGTGCAGACGTTGAAATTCAAAGGAGGTCGGGTCGTCCGCAACTTCAAGAATTGCAGCGACGGAATGCGCGTTGTGCGTTGCAAACTGCGGGTAGATCCGGTCAGTCATCCCCAGAAGCATACGTGCGCAGCGCAGAAAGCTCGCATCCGTGGCGACCTTGCGCGTAAACACCGGGAAGCCGTCAATACCCTCGACCTGCGCCCGTTTGATTTCAGTGTCCCAATAGGCGCCTTTGACGAGGCGCACCATGATTTTGCGGTCCAGCCGCTCGGCCAAGGCGTGAAGCCAGCGGATGACGTGACCTGCCCGCTTTCCGTAAGCTTGGACGACGACACCGAACCCGTCCCATCCGGCCAGTGCCGGATCGCTCAAAACCGCTTCGATCACGTCCAGCGAAAGGTCCAGTCTATCCGCTTCCTCGGCATCGATATTAAGTCCCATCTGCGCATTGCAGGCCTTCTTTGCGAGCGCTTTCACGCGTGGAACAAGTTCGTTCATGACCCGGGCGCTGTTGGGCACGTCATATCGCGGATGCAGCGCCGACAGCTTGATGGAGATGCTGGGATTGCGCCGGATTTCGTCTGACGTGCAGTGGGGTGTCAGCTTGGTGATCGCGTCCTCGTAAGCTGCATAGAACTCCTGCGCGTCCTCCGCGGTCAGGGCCGCTTCGCCTAGCATATCGTAGGAATAGGTGTAGCCCCGTGCCGCATTCGACTTGCCGCGCACCAAGGCCTCTTCGATGGTCTGGCCAAGAACAAATTGTCCACCTAACTCCTTCATTGCCCGACTGACGGCGGCCCGGATCACGGGCTCCCCGACGCGTTTGACGGCAGCCTTCAGGGTCGAGGCCACACCTTCGCCGTCCCGCAAGACATTGCCGGTCAGCATCAAGGCCCATGTGGACGCGTTGACCAAAGGTGAGCTTGATTTTCCAAGATGCGAGGACCATGCCGATGGCGCGATCTTGTCTTCGATCAATGCATCGATGGTTTGGGTGTCCGGCACGCGCAGCAACGCCTCGGCCAGACACATGAGCGCGATGCCCTCATCCGTTGACAGGCCATATTCGGCGAGAAAAACCTCCATCAGGCCGGGGTTTTTGTCCGCACGGATGCTGGTCACCAGCTCAGCCGCCCGTTTTGACGCTGCATTCCGTTCCTCGGGCGAGTACGGCGCATGACGTTCCAGCATGGACAAGACGTGATCTTCGTCGGCGCGCTCAATGTCCCTGATGTCGGCTCTCAATGTGTTCAGACTGTCCAACGATGTACCTTTCCTGACGTTCAATGCATCATAGCAGCACAAAGACAGTTGATGTGACTGAAGTAGATCGCTATCTCCGGACTTCTGTTTCTATCTTTGATCAGAAAAGGGCAATGTGATCGATAACGATAATCTCAACGGGCAAATCGACCGGTATGATGCGGAGATTCTTGATATCCTGGCACAGGACGGGCGGCTTCCAGTGACGGAACTTGCGAAGCGTGTCGGCTTGTCTACGAGCCCCTGTCAGGTCCGCCTGAAGCGGCTTCAATCTTCTGGATACATTTTAGGATTTAAAGCGGTTCTCGATCCGGCCAAGTTAAACCGCGATCATGTCGCGTTCGTCGAGGTTAAGTTGATGGACACCACAGAGCGCGCATTGTCCGCCTTCAATGGCGCCGTTCGCGATATTCCGGAGGTCGAGCAATGCCACATGATTGCGGGCGCCTTTGACTATCTGTTGAAGGTGCGAACCAAGAACATCACCCAGTACAGAGCGGTTCTGGGCGAGCAGATTTCGGCGTTGCCTCACGTCGCAAACACATCAACCCATGTATCCATGCAATCCGTCAAAGAGCATGATTTTTGATCTGATGTCAGCTCTGCCCCGTCTTTAACACCCGAAGTATACCGGCTTGCAGTTCGGCCTCTTCATAGGGTTTGTTCAAGATCGGTACCGGGGGATAGTTTTCTGTCACATAGGACGCGTCGCCGTATCCCGTTGTCAGAACAAAGGGAATGTTTTGCTCCACCAGGGCTTCGGCCACGGGTAAGGACGTTTCTGTCCCAAGATTGACGTCGAGCAGGGCAAAACGGATGTCCTCGGTCTCTATCATCTTGAGCGCACGGGCGACGGTGTTGGCCATGAACGTCTCTGTTACGCCCATCTCCGAAAGCATGTCGGAAGCATCTAGGCCAATAATCATGTTGTCTTCGACCAACAGGCAGTTGCCCTCGATCGCAGAGACGTCGGTCAGGCCCTTAATCTCGGCATCAGCGATCACAGTTTCGTCGTCTGATCCCTTTTCCAAGTGGTAGGACGGTATCCAGAACGTCGCTTCGAGGCCCGTCACCTTATGCCTGACGTCAGCTGTTCCCCTGAGTTCGAAGGGAATGGATTTCTGAATGATGGTTGATCCGAAGCCGCGACGGTCCGGGGCTTTTACAGGTGGGCCACTTCGCTCGGTCCACTGTATCGTTATGCCATCGTTTTCCCGAAAGAGGCTGACGCTGACTTCACCCTGCGCAATGCTGAGCGCACCATATTTTACGGCATTGGTGACCAGCTCATGAACCACCAGCGCCACTGTTGTATACGCCTCGGGATTCAGTCTGACGTCTTCGCCGGTTATGTGGATCCGATCTGACTGGTCATCCAGAAATCCCGCAACCTCGACCTCGACGATGCTGCGGAAGGACGCAGCGGTCCAGTTTTTTGCGGTCAACTGTTCATGGGCGCGCGCAAGCGATAAAACCCGACCGCCCAGAACGCGGGTATATTCCTCGATATCCTCGACGTTTGCGCGGCTTTGAGAGACCAGACCCCTGATCAGGTTCAGGATATTTCGGACCCGGTGATTGAGCTCGGCGATCAGAAGTTCCTGTTGCTCATTGGCCCGCTTGCGCGCCAAGTTCATCTCGTCCGTCAGCTTGAGCACGACCTCAAGCAGGGTGACGCGCATGCTCTCGGCGGTCCGGAATTCCCGCGCGGTCCAGGGATTGCAGCGACCGTGCACGATCTCTTGCCATGCCTTGAAGCTTTGCCGCGGTGTCAGCCGTGTCCCATTCGGCCCGACGTTGACGGGCTTCTGCGGGTTGCCCGCCCATTTGACGGATTGCGCGATTTCACGACGGAAGAGCACGATGTAGTCGCGCGGTGTTCTCGACACCGGAAGCGCCAGCACACCGGCGACCCGGTCGGAAAAATTCTGTGCCTTCGGATAGACCTGTGCCAGCGCGTCCGTTGCAAAGATATTTCCCGTCGATGCGGTGTTCAAAAAACGCGCGAGCCCCAGAAACTCTTCCTCCGTTGGGATCGCGCCTCTTCCTTTGTAGATACCGCCCGAAAAAATGACGATCCCATCAAATTGCAGCCCGCTTTCAATCTCGTCGGCAATCAGATCGAAGTTGGCCATGATATCGTGATCGGTCGAGAACCGGGATAGCAATTTTTCCTGCATGAGCGCGGCGCGTTCAGACTGCTCTTGCAGCGCGTCCTGCTCTTTCTGCATCAACTCATAGGCAAGCATTTGTGCCATAAGTTCCACGGCAGATCGCCGCTCGTAATCCACGTGGTGAGGCGTTTGGTGATGGCACGCAATAAGCCCCCAAAGCTCACCCTTGACGATAATCGACACGGACATTGAGGCCGCGACGCCCATGTTGCGCAGATACTCCAGATGGATTGGGGACACCGCCCGGGTGATGGACAGGGACAGATCCAGCGGTTTGCCTTCGGGATTAAACTGCGGAACAATCGCATGCGTCGGATCATCGACATCAGCGATCAGGCGCACCAGGCTTTTCTTGTAGAGTGCGCGTGCCTGTTTGGGGATATCGCTTGCCGGAAAGCGCAAGTTGAGAAACGGCTCCATCCCATGTTCAAGCGCCTCCGCGATGACAGTCCCGCTGTCATCTTGTTCAAAGCGGTACATCATCACCCGGTCAAATCCGGTCAGCGCCTTGAAGGCTCGCGCGCCCTCAGAGGCCAGATCCACTGTCGTTGTATGGCGCCGGATCCGCGACAGGAGGGGCTGGATCATCGCCATGTCATCCCGGAGCGATTGCTTCGATTTCGGCTCAAGCTCGAAGATGACACTGCGATCCACACTGTGGACGGATACGTCAAACAACCGTCCGTTCTGAAACAAATCCACAGCAAAGATGCGCGCGACGGAAGATGCGATGGTAAGGGTCTGCATCTCTGTGCGCAGAATACGGATAACATCCGCAGCGAAATGCGCGGAGAATGCTGTGCCGATCAGATCGTCGGGTGTGGCATCAATATAGTCTCCCACGTTGGCGGACGCGTGGGAAATGATCCAGTCGTGGGTGATCGCGATAAGACAGCCATAACTTTGCACATGGCCTAGAACGTGGATGGGTTCCCTGTCGCAATTCGTCAGATCCATGTTGTCTGTGTTCAGGTCAAAATCCGTGTCAGTGGGTGCCATAGGACAGATTTTCCGTCTGTGTCGCCTGCTGTGACAGCGCTGCTGTCTCGAAGAGTTGAAAGAGCTTTTTGGTGTCGTCCACGATCTCGTCTGCTTGCGCCCCGGTAGCCGGGTGTTGATCCAGCACCTCGCACAAATCCCGCCAGGCTTGTGGATCAAAGGATGCAGAAAAATAATTGGCTGCCGCGCGTGCCGTGTCGTCCGTACTCTTGGCCCATTGTTTGCGAAGCACATTTGTACCAAGCCGTGAGCCGAGAAGAACATAGTCCGAGGCCAATGGCACCACGGATCGCACGGAAAGCGGCGCGGGCAGGGGGCTGCCTAATATCTCAAGATCCGCGCCGAGCCTGTCAGACAGATCTGAAAATACCGCCGCCCGTGACGCGTCATCTGCCTCTCTCTGCATCAGGGCCATCGCGGAAAAGGCCATGTAATGAGCGCGGAAGAACGGTCTGAGCCCTTCAGGGTTCTGCAAAGACATTACAGCGAAAAGGGCATCAACGCGGTCGTGATCAGGTCGGGTTTCGGTGTAAAGCCGATGTCGAAGAGAGGCTGTCAAGATATGCGATCCGTTAGAAGAGTGCAGGTGAGAGAAATGGATGGCCCTGCGAAAGTAAAGTAAAGTTGGTATTCTAAAATTTGTTGTGTGTGGGCAATGAGAAATTCTTGTAATGGCGCTGACCTTAGATGGTCTACGCGCTCCCGTCAGGTATCAATGCATTAAATCTATGTTGTTTCGCTCAAAATGGCGAATGTTCGTTTTGACACATCCTCAAGCAGACGGGCAAGGCGCATGGTGTCAATGGGTTTTGTCAGCAAGTCAATCTCATGGCGACGGCATTCCTTGCGGAGCGCTTTGCTGCGATCAGCCGAAATGATACAGCCCGGAACAAAGCCCTCCTGCAGAGATATCTCGTTATACAGCTCCAGCCCGGTCATGCCTTGCCCCAAATGCTGATCCATCAGTAGCATATCCGGCACAAGATCGATCTCGCGCATCAACTCAAGTGCTTCCTCGGCGGTTCTGGCCCATAGCACATCACTGCCCCAGCCTTCGATCATCATCAGCAATGCGCGGCCCAGTTGTTCGTCGTTTTCGACCAACATGATGATGAGACCAGCTGCATTTGCGGTCGGCTCCCCGTTGACCGGGCCAGCCGCGCTTTCGGATCCGGCGTCCGCGAGCTTTAGATTGACGGAAAAACAGCTGCCCGCGCCGGGCTCTGACCAGAGCTCAAGCGGGTGGTCCAACGTCTTGCAGGCACGTTCCACAATCGCGAGGCCCAGTCCCAAACCATCATTCGCACTGCGCGCCGGGTCTCCGCGCTTGAATTCCTGAAAGACAAGCCGCTGATCCTCAGGCGCAATGCCGGGGCCCGTGTCCCACACCTCAACTCTTGCCGTGAGCGCCGTGCGCCGGACACCAACAACGATCTTTCCGCTGTCGGTATAGCGGATCGCGTTTGTGACAAGGTTCTGGATAATCCGCCGCAAATAGCCAGCGTCGCTTTTCACGGTCAGGCCGCTGGGCACAATGCTGAGGCTCAGGCCCTTCGCTTCGGCCACTGGGCTCAGTTCGTCGCGAAGAGGGGTGAGTATCGCGTTCAGCGCAACGGGCTGGATGTCGAACACGGCCTTGCCCGCGTCAAGGCGCGAGATGTCCAGAAGCGCTTCGATGATATGTTCGACACTTCCAAGTGCCGTTTCGGCTTTGTCGATCACGTCAAGCGAGGCAGGATCGGATACGGTTTCCGATAGAGACGACATGAAGAGCTTCGCGGCGGAAAGCGGCTGCAGAAGGTCATGACTGGCCGCCGCAACGAAACGCGATTTGGACGAGTTTGCGCGCTCTGCCTCGGCCAAGGCATCGCCAAGCTCTAAGGTACGCGCTTCAACGCGGCGTTCCAGCCGTTCGTTCATCTCGAAAAGCGCGCGCGCCGCTTCCCGTTCAGAGGTTACATCGGTAAAACTGATCACAAAGCCCTTGTCGGGCAGTTCTTGGGCGAACACGCTCAGGATACTTTCCGTGCCGGATCTGATCTCGAACGCAATGGGTCTGCGTCCCGATCTGTTCGCGGCCCAATTTCGCAAGCGGCCCATATCAAACGTATCGGAAAAGGTTACCTCGTAGGACAGCTTGTCCAGCAGCCGCGAGAACGTTCCGCCGATGACACCGTCCTGAATAGGCAGATCCAGCACGGTGCTCATGCGCTGGTTCCAGAAGACCAGACGTTCGTTTGCGTCGAAAATGCACACCCCCTGATTGAGGTGTTCCAGTGTAGCGCTGACCATCTCGGCCTGATGATCGCGCAGCTTGTCGCGTTCGCGCCGTTCCAAACGAATGATGTCGGTGACATCGGTCTGCAAAATGACCGTACCTCCTTGGGAGGTGCGATGTTCGCTGACCTGCAACCATCGGTCCCAGATCAGACTGACATTGAAGATAACGTGGTTATCCCCGTGCCGCAGCATGCGCCGTTCGGCCCAGTGCTCCGACGTTTCGCTCTCTGGCAAGGACAGAAACCGGCTGTGGGAGATGAGATCGACGTAATCCGAGAAACTCAGGCCAGGGATCAGCGCGTTCTTGATGTCGGTCAGATCCTTGCAAAACCGGCTGTTGGACAGCACCAATTTGTCATCCGGATCAAAGAGCGCAAAGCCCTCGCTGACAGTTTCGATAGCATCCGTCAGCGTTTGCCGTGCCGTTTCGGTCTGACGGTTGGCGACGCCCAACTGCGCATTGGCTTCGTGCAAAAGGTCGAGTGTGCGTTCCAGATCGAGTGTCCGCTGCCTGACTTCGGCCTCGAGCAACGCGGCGCGCTCAAATTGCGCATAGGCCACACCCGACTGTTCTGTCTTCTGCTCAACCCGGCGCATCAGCGCTTCGGTGATCTGTACCAGCTTCTCGTTCTGGCGTTCCAGAGTATCTGCCGGGTTCAACAACGTCATCGGGGCGCGCCTCGATCTGTCTTCGGCGGGAACAGCACGACGCCGGTCATGGTATGGTTTACGTGAAGCGGTCCGATCTGCTCGCCATAGGTCGAGAACCCGACCACCTTGTGACGCGACAGTGTTTCAGAGACCTGCCGGGTGATTTGCATCTGTTCCGCCTCAATCCGGCGCAGCAGGCAGTCGCAGGCGACGATAGCCAGCGGCTGCTTGTCGTCGCACAGAAGGCTGAGCTCACGGTCCAGATGGTCCACCAGATCAAGCCTGTCTGCGACGGTCAGGACCATGCCTTCGTCGATTGCAGAGAAAAAGACCAGCTCGCCCTTTTCGTTCACGTTGCGAATGGCGCGTACGTGATGGATGTCGCCCATGCGCACGACGACGGGGTGCGATGCGAAGGTGAATGTGTCCAGTTGGTCGGGGTCCATCCCCATGATCCGTGCGTATTCCCGGCCTGCGGGTTCGGCGTTGATGGTTTTGACGATCCGGCGCCTCGGGTCCGCCTCCGTTACGACCATCCGGTCGGTGCCGGGCACCAGATGGTCCAGGGAAAACACCCGTGTCTGACAGGTCGTGCGGACCATAGAAAGCACGGCGGCTTCTGAATACACAGCGCCGTTCAACGCAATCTCGGTCGTTCCGAACTCATAACCATCGCCCGCCGATCCGCCAAAGAGCGGCATATCCCCCAACGCGGGCGACAAGGCTGCGGTTAGAATATCTTCGCTCTGGGACAGCCCGTCGATCAGCAGGAATGCAAAGCAGTTCGGCTTATCTGCGGCTCGATCCGCCAGACCAAGCCGCTGGTGAATGACTTTGTCCAGAAGGCTTTGCGCATCGAAGGCAGCGATATCCCGGATCAGCAATGTCTCTGCCGCAAAATGACTGGCCGGATAGCCAATCGCCACGACCTGATCACTTTGATACCCCGTCGGTCCGATCTCGCCCGCAGTTGTGCACCCGATGATCTGGGTGTCCGGAAGTGCTTCGCTGGCCTCACGCATCAGATCAGCAAAGCGATCCGTGGGCGACACAAACAATTTGATCAGGGCGAAGGGGCCGGCTCCAAGAGTAACGAGAAGAGAAGAAATTGCCTCAGCTTCGTCCAGCCCGGCCTGAGCAACCCGAAGTATGTCGGAGTCGATGCTGTACTCCCGTACAGGCAGCTGTTCGCTTCCATCCACGCGCCAAATATCCTGATAATCTCTCCCTGATTAAAAGATATTGGCCTTAATCGCCGAATGGCAAGACATTTGCGAACTTGGCCTCTTGTGCGACCAGAACGGCTTGGGTGCGCGATTGCACGCCCAGCTTGCGCATAATGGCTGTCACATGGGCCTTCACGGTGGTCTCCGCGATGGAGAGGTCATAGGCGATTTGCTTGTTCAGCTTACCGTCGCAGATCAGTTGCAGAATACGCCCCTGCTGGTTCGTCAACGTGGCCAGGCGCGCCATGGCATCTGGCGTTTGGGACGAGGTGTCCGTCTCTACAAAGCCAGCGGGCGTATATATACCGCCGCCGGAAATCACAGCGAGGGCATCTTTGAACACTGACCTGTTGGAATGCTTTGGCACAAAACCCATCGCACCGGCTTTAAGCGCGCCGGTTATGATCGTGTTCTCTGCCATGGAGGAGACGACGATGATGGGTGTGTCACCGGCCTTGGTCTTGAGCCGGATCAAACCATCGAGGCCAGAGACATCCGGAAGGTTGAGATCCAGCACGATCAGCGATGGTGTGGTTTCTTCGGTGTCGATCCGCGCAAGTGCGGCTTCGAGCCTGTCAGCGGTTGCGACATCGGCAAAGTCGCCGACCGATCTGAGCGTCAATTCCAACGCGTCACAGAAGAGCGGGTGATCATCCACCACCATGGCCCAGCCATCGAATGAAGAACGTGTGGAGGGCGACGCATGGGGTGTTGGTGCAACTGTCATGAGGTGAGCGTAAATCGCAAGCGGACGGGCGTCACCTGTCAATAAGTCGAAGAACGGCGAATAATGTTGGTTAACAGATTGGTATTGGAAACGGGCCGGTTCGCAAAAAAAAACGCGCCCGAAGGCGCGTTTCTCATGTCTCTAGGGCTGTTGCAAGATCAGGCGGACTACTGCCCGGCCAGCTGCTCAGGCAGACGGAATGTCCAGAGCATACCACCTTGGTTCAGGTAGTTGACCTTTTTGGCAACTTCACCACCCCAGAGCGGAACAGCACCGCCCCAGCCAGAGATGACCGTGACGTATTGCTCACCGTCCTGCTCCCATGTGATGGGCTGACCCACAATGCCGGAGCCGGTCTGGAAGGACCAAAGCTCTTCACCGCTCTCGTCGTCAAGCGCGAGGAACTTGCCCTCAGGTGTGCCGAAGAAAACAAGGCCGCCCGCCGTTGTCATCACACCGGACCAAAGCGGGGCGTCGTTCTTGTACTCCCACTTCAGCTCACCAGTGTCGGGATCAATCGCCTTCAGGCTGCCGATATGGTCCTCGTAGTTCGGCTTGATGGTGAAGCCCGACCCAAGATAGGCAGCACCTTTCTTGTAGGTGATCGGCTCGTTCCAGATATCCATCCCCCATTCGTTGGACGGCACATAGAAGTCGCCGGTCCGCTGGCTGAAGGCCATTGGCATCCAGTTCTTGCCACCTAGAAAGCCGGGGGACGAAAAGACAACTTCGCCTTTCTTCCCGTCTGCTGAGGCTGCTGGATCACCGGGACGATTGTCTTCGATGAAAATCGGACGGCCGGTTTCGTCAATCCCGCTGGCCCACGTGATGTCCTTGACGAAAGGCACCGCGCTGACGAAAGCACCGTCTTCGCGGTTGAGCACGTAGAAGAACCCGTTCCGGTCCGCTGTGGCGTATCGCATGTTGCCGTCGCGGTCGGTGTAGGACACGACTTCGTTTACGCCGTCATAGTCCCAGCCTTCGCGTGGCGTGGTCTGGTAGTGCCACTTGATCTCGCCGTTGGCCGGATCGATCCCGATGCGCGATGCGGCATAAAGGTTGTCACCTGCATTGCCCTCGGTTGGTTCGCCCGCGTTGCGCAGGTGGCTGTTCCAGGGCGCGGGGTTACCGGTGCCGAAAACCAGCGTGTCGGTGTCCGCATCGTAGGACCCACCAAGCCAAGTTGCGCCGCCGCCGGTCTTCCACATATCGCCCGGCCATGTGGCATTGAGCGTGCCGGTCATGGTGCTTTCTTCGCCGTTCAGCGTGCCCATGTGGCCTTCAATCACAGGACGGGTCCAGACCAGATCACCGGTCTCGGCGTCGCGCGCCTGAACTTCGCCGACAATCCCGAACTCACCGCCCGAGTTGCCGGTGATCACGAGCCCCTTCACGATCAGCGGCGCCGCCGTATAGCTGTAGCCCGCTTTGTAATCGGCGATCTTCTTGCGCCAGACCACATCGCCCGTGTCCTTGTTCAGCGCGACGATACGGGCGTCGAGTGTGCCGAAATAGATGTTGTCGCCATAGATGGCCGCACCGCGGTTCACCACGTCACAGCAGGGCAGAATACCTTCCGGCAGACGCGCGTCATATTGCCAGATTTCCTCGCCGGTCTTCACGTCAATCGCATAGAGGCGCGAGTAAGATCCGGTGATGTACATCACGCCATCATGAACAATCGGTTGGGTTTCCTGACCACGTTGCTTTTCACCGCCAAGGCTGAAGGCCCAGGCCGGGACCAGATTGTCCACATTCTCTTTGTTCAAGGTGTCCAATGGCGAATAGCGCTGCAGGTGGCGCCCCATGCCGTTGGTCAGAACGTCACCGGTTGATGCGGCGTCGTTCAGCAAATCTTCTTCAGTAACTTCGGCGTAGGCAGCCGTGCTGGCGATCAGCGCAGCGGACACAGCCAATACGAAACGGTTCATGAAAGTCCTCCCAATGACTTTATCTGTCGTGACGGACGCAAAACAGCATGTAAACCGGCGTTGCCCGACCCGTTTTCAGTATTTGCCCAAAGGTCAAGCACAGGTATTGAACATTGGTCGTAAGACCCTGAGCCCTCTTGACAGCTTTGTTTGGCGTATCAAGCAACAGCGGGCTCAGGTGCGGCGCGGCGCGATGACTGCGTTCAGAGGACCGGGCCTTAAATTGCAAGAACTTGGAACCGGCAAAAACGCGCGCCTTTGGTCGTATTTCGGCGGCTGCTCGGGCTGGTACGGTTCAGCGGGAAGATTTGGGAGGATCTGATGACAGTTTTCAAAGCTCTGGGCGCAGCCGCGATATCGCTTTGCCTGACGGCCGTCTCTGCCTTTGCGGACACGCCGACACTCCGGGCAGCCGTTTTAAAGTTTGGCACGGTGAATTGGGAACTCGACACGATCCAGCACCACGGCTTGGATACGAGCGAAGGCTTCAAGCTAGAGGTCATGGGCATGGCAGGCGGGCAGGCCGCCAAGGTTGCGTTCCAAGGGGGCGAAGCCGACGTCATCGTCTCGGATTGGTTGTGGGTCGCGCGTCAGCGCGCGGCTGGAAAGGATTTCGTGTTCATCCCGTATTCCAAGGCAGTGGGCGGCGTGATGGTGCCTGCCGACAGCCCAGCGAAAACGCTCTCAGATCTAGCGGGCGGCAAAATTGGGATCGCAGGCGGGCCGCTCGACAAATCGTGGCTGATCGTTCAGGCCTATGCCGATCAGGCGGATGGCATCGACATAAAGACCGTGACCGAGCAGGTGTTCGGTGCACCGCCTCTGATCTTCAAGACCGCCCTCGGGGGTGAGTTGGACGGCGCCATAAACTACTGGCACTTCATGGCAAAGATGGAGGCGTCGGGCATGCGCAAGCTGATCGACGTCGCGGATGCCGCCACAGCCTTGGGGCTTGATCCGGAAACGCCTTTGCTGGGCTATGTCGTGCGTGGGGAGATGCTAAAGGAAAATCCCGACCTTGTGCACGGTCTGGCTGCCGCGTCGCGGGCGGCAAAGGACATCCTCGCCACCAATGACAGCGAATGGGACCGGCTGCGCGACCGCATGAACGCCAAGACCGACGCTCAGTTCGAAGCGCTGAAGGCTGGGTTTCGCGCGGGCATCCCGGCACCTGGTCCGGTGAATGAAGAGGCTGCAGGCAAGATGCTGGAACTGATGGCGAAGCTTGGGGGCGAAGACCTTATCGGAAACGCGACGGAACTGCCGGACGGTGTTTTTCTGCAACCCGGCAGTTAGGCCGCAGTGTCACAGCAAAGCGCCAAGACACCAGCGTCGCCTTCCGTTCTTCGGCTTGATCTCACTCAGATGTCTTACGACGGCGCGCCCATCCTCGGGCCGCTCTCGCTTCATATATCCGGCGGGGAGACTGTCGCGCTGGTGGGGCCGTCCGGCATTGGCAAAACGACACTCCTGCGGATCATGGCCGGGCTAGAGACCGGCTTTGACGGCACGCTCCACGCGGCTTCACCGGTGGGTCTGATCTTCCAGGAACCGACCCTTCTGCCATGGCGCACGGTCTGTGAGAACCTGCACGTGACAACCCGCATCACAAAGGACGAGGCTGAGGGGTGGCTGTCCCAAGTGGGCCTTGCCGGGCGAGGTGCGGATTTTCCGGGGCAGCTGTCTCTTGGTCAGCAACGACGCCTGTCCATCGCCCGTGCGTTCGCCGTCCGGCCTGCGCTGTTGCTAATGGATGAACCGTTCGTGTCCCTCGATCCCGAGCTTGTTGAGGACATGATGCACTTGTTCGCCCAATTGCGGGACGCACATCACGTCGCCACAGTTCTCGTCACCCATGTGGAGGCTGAGGCCGAGAGGCTCGCAGACAGAATACTCGCGCTGGGCGGGTCCCCCGCCACGCTCACCGCTGAACGTCAGAACAAGGGGGCATATTTCCAGTCATCCGCATCCGGCGTGACCTCGTCCAGATCGTAATCTGCCCCCTGAAGCCTGCGTGCGACGGCCAGCCCGTCGGCCGCGGCCTCATCTACGTATTGTCGGCCCAAAACCTCATCCCGCGCGACACCGTGGCCGCGCATCAGATCGATACCGTAGTTGAATTTGCCGACCGGATCGCCCAGCTCGGCCGCGCGTCTGTCCCAGTTTGCGGCTGCATCAGGATCATAGTCGCCGCCTAAACCATTGTTATCCAACTGGCTCATCCAAGTCATCGCGCCGGTGTAGCCGTCGCGCGCGCAATTCTCGAACAGGGTGCGTGCTGCGTCGTGATCACCAGACTTGGTCAAGGCATAGCCTGTCGAACAGATGACCATGCCCGTCTCGCCATTCTCGGCACGACCCAGAATAGATTGCCACGTCATCTCGTCGGGGTTTAGCGTGCCGCCTTCGTCCTCTACAGTCACTTGGCCGAACGCGCCCAGGGGCAGGGCGCATATCAGAGCGGTAAACAGGGCAGCTCGCATTCTCAGTCTCCTCCGGTTTGAGACGTCATACATCAAATGCTGATCAGTTTCATCGCTGACATGGTCGTAGGGTAGGTCAGGCTCGTTTCCGTATCTGACGGCGGCCAGGATCATAGCCCCACGCCGCAGCGAGACCGAACGCGATTGTGGTGATCAATGTCCAGAACAGCGCGCTGCCGTTCCATTGAACATAGAGCGCGAAGCGGATCAGTTCTACCGCGTGGGTGAACGGGTTGAGCGCGCAGATGTCGTGCAGCAGCTCCGAGGACTCAGCCATTTTCCAAAGCGGATAGAGCGCGGAGGACAGAAAAAACATCGGGAAGATCACGAAGTTCATGACGCCGGCAAAGTTCTCAAGCTGCTTGATGAAACTCGACAGCAGCAGCCCTAGACAGCCCAGCATCAGTCCGGCGAGGATCAGGGCCGGGAAGACTGTGACGTATCCCAACGCAGGCATCGCAACGCCGAACGCCGCCGCAATGGCCAGAAAGACATAGACTTGAAGGATGGAGATCGCAGTTGAGCCCAGAAGCTTGCAGAACAACAGCCACCAGCGGGGCAACGGCGCGGTGAGAAGCAGCTTCATGGACCCCATCTCGCGATCATAAACAAGACTAAGAGAGGACTGCATCCCATTGAAAAGAAGGATCATTCCGCAAAGGCCCGGCACAATGTAGGTCTCATAAGTGATATAGGTCTGGTAGGGTGGAATGATGCTGAGACCCAAGGCGGCCCGGAACCCCGCCGCGAACACCAAAAGCCACACCAGCGGGCGTACGAGGGCGGCGATGAACCGTTCCCGCTGGTGGATAAACCGCAGGGCTTCACGCGTAACGATTGCCACCAACGCTGTGAGATAGGCGGTCACGCCGCCGCGCCCGTCATCTCAAGAAAGCGATCGGCCAAGGGCAGGTCGCCCGCGATGGTCTTGGCTCGTCCGTCGGCAAGGACAGCGCCTTCATGCAAGATCAGAAGACGGTCCTCCGGTTTCACTTCATCGGTCAGATGGGTCGCCCAGAGAACAGTGATACTTTGTTCCGTGCATAGGGCATGAACGTGTTCGGTGATTGACGCCCGGGCTGCGGCATCCAGACCGACGGTCGGCTCATCCAGCAGCAAGACGGTCGGCTGGTGTATCAGCGCCCGGGCAATTTCAGCCCTGCGGCGGTGCCCGCCGTTCAGCGCGCGTACTTTTTCGTCCGCCCGTTCGAGCATATTCAGGCGGGCGAGCGCGCCATCTATCCGGGTCCGGGCCGGTTTGCCGGATAGCCCGTGGAGTGCCGCGAAGTAGCTGAGGTTTTGACGAACACTCAGGTCCAAATCCAACGTCGTCTGCTGAAAGACAATCCCAAGCGATTTCAATGCTATAAGGGGCGATGCTCGCAGGCTGTCGCCCGCGATTTCGATCTCGCCATTAGGAACTGTAAAAAGTCGTGTCAAGAGCCCAAAGAGCGTGGATTTACCCGCACCATTCGGACCAAGCAACGCGCAGAAGTCGCCTGTTTCTATCTCAAAGCTGACGTGGCGCAGAGCCTGTTTCGTACCGTAGGAAAAGGACAGATCCCGGACGCGAAGGGACATTACTCGATCGTAATCTCAAGCCGCTGAGTCTCACCGGTTGAGCCCGGAACCTTTAGGTAATAGCTGCCGGGCTTAATCGCGATGAACCCGATTTCCATCTCGCCTGCCTCATCAAACTCTATACTGTCGACCCCAAGGGGCCGGATTTCGAGGCCTTCGACCACGATCTCATCGACCCAGATGGCGCGAAAGAACTCCGGACCGATCAAGGCAAGCTCCTGTGAGCCATCACCTTGTATCTCGAATTCGTAATAGGTGCCCGACTTCAGCACCCACGGCGCGTCTGCAAGCGGCGCGCCTGCGCTGAGGATGACCGGCGGAAGATCCTCCTTGTTTTTTCCAGACAGAAGACCGGCGGCACCGAACCCTTCGGCCAGTGCGGGTGACACGCAGGTCAGTGTCAGACATATAACGGGGGACAGGATGTTCATGGCGGATGCCTTTCTGTTGGATCGCATCATTCAGGTTTCGGGCGGAATGCAGCGCCCCAAGGGAACCGACCAACCTTGATCGACTTCTCCGGTGTGCGGCTTGCGACGTCAATCACAGTAACATCACCAGAAACCCCATTGGTTGTGAAGAGCCGGGACCGATCCGCGTTGAAGGCCATGTGCCAGACCCGACGACCCACGAGGATGTACTCCTCGACCTCAAAGGTTTCAGCATTGACGACGGCCACGTGGTTTGATGGTCCCAAAGCGACGAACGCATGTGTGTCGCCGTTTGTGAATTCGAACCCCACAGGTTGCACGCGGTCCGGGTGAACGCCGTCGACCTCAAAGGAAATCTTTGCAATTTCAGCCTGAGTTGCCACGTCAAAGACCGTTATCGTGCCGCCGATCTCGGAGCTGACCCACATCTGGGTGCCGTCCTTCACGAATTCCGCGTGGCGTGGGCGACTGTCGACCAGAGTATTTGCAAACAGTTCCTTCGTGTCTGTGTCGATCCAATGGGCCATGTTGGTTGTCTCGGACGTGGTGATGGCGATCTTGCCATCTGGCGAAACCGCCATGCCTTCGGGTTCGATCCCCACATCAATCTGGGCCACGACCTGGCGCGTCTCGGTGTCGACAACGGTCGTGATCGCGTCATCTTCGTTCGCGATATAGAGATGCCTGTCGTCCGGGTGCAGAACGAATTGCTCGGGGTCTTCCCCCGAGGGCAGGTCGTGAAGGATCCTGCCGGTGTTGGGATCCATCACCTGCACGGTGTCGCTGTCAGAGGCGCAGATGTAAAGCCGACTGAAATCCTTCGAGAACGTGATCCCGCGCGGGCGCTCGCCGGTTTCGTATGTCTCGATCACCTCCAGCGTGTCGGCATCGATCACTGAAACGGTATCGTCTTTCTCATTAGTCACCCAGATCTCACCCGCCTGGACGTCCGTCGCGATGAAAACCGCCATCGAGAGAAGAAGCGGGCAGGCAAAGCGGCGCAATGGCATATCAATCCTCAAATGCAGTGCAGTTCGAATTGGGCTTGTCGAGGCCCAGCGTATCAAGCTCGTTGCGTTGATGCAGAAACCCTTCCAGCGGAGCCGACGCGACAAGGGCGCGGCTGTGGACCAGCGGAATGGGCTGACGCAACTGACCGTTCCAGCCGCGATAGGTGAGCGGGCGTCCTTTGAAACCCGCAAGTTCAAATGCGTCAGACAGGATGAAGGCACGCAGGGTCGGCGCGTCCGCAGCGGTTGTACGGGTGACGGCCTCGCCCAGCGTACGGACCGCCGCCCAAGCAGCGTAATCTTTGGACGCCATATCGCGGCCATGAGCTTCGGTAAACCGGCTCTGTAACTGGGCTGCACCCCATTGCTCAACAACCGGCGCCCAAACCTTGGGAGTTAACCCCTCTGTGCCGGCGACCGGACGGGCCTGCCATGTGTTGAACGGAATGTAGCGCCCGAAATCATCAACCTCATCGGCCACGATCAAAGCGTCGTAGTCGCCCAGGTCCTGCGTGAACAGCGGCACTTCCTGCGCTGCGTTGCGCCGCATGTCGGCGTCGAAGGCCCATTCCTTCTCAGCAGGCTCTGAGATGCCAAATTTTTGCAGCGACACGCGCATGGCATCTGCGAAGAGCCGGTCGTCCTCATAGGTCCCGAAGATCATCGCCAGATCGGTCCAGCGGCGGGTCACAAAGAACTGCGCCAACGCATCCGTCCGCATGGAAACCGACGGCGCCGTGTGCAGCATGTTGCCCCGGCACGCATCGGAGCGCAGATCAGGGGTTTCCGCAGATACATTGAAGAGCAGGGCGTCTTGCGCCTCGGGCAGATCAGCTATCGCCAACTGCACATCCGACGGCGCATCGAGGATTAGAAATGGGGTCTCGGCCAAGGCCGCGCGTGCAGCGCCAAGCACATCGTCCTGCGGCGACAGTTCGGTGATGTCCAAAGCATAGGTTTGGCCCAGAAACTTGCCGGTCGTGTTGTTGTCATCAAGCGCGGTCTGGGCGCCCGCAAGGCCCAAATCGTCAGGGATTGGATCAAGGTTTGACAGTGTGGGCGGCGTAGGTGTCTCGACCCGGATGTAATGAACGGACAGATCGACGGCCCAGGCGGGACCGCAGATCAAAATCATCCAAAGAGCCGTGATAACCCGCACTGTCTTCCTCCCCGTGAGCAAGGTAGCGGGCAGGCTGGCAGGCGGTAGTAAGACTTTCGTCTGAAGCTTCAGCGAAAACATCGCCAAACCCGCCGACCTTGGTCCCATAGAAGGCGCGCTTTTGCTGCGCTATCCCCAAACGAAATGGGAGAACCGACATGAAAACCAAGACGCTTTTGATCGCGGGCCTCGCCTTTGGTGCGGCGGCCACCCTCGTAAACGCCCATGGTGATGTTGCGCCGCAGGCTGTCGACACGAGCGGCCTTCCCGAAGTGGGTGAAGAGTGGCTGACGGAAAATCCCTACCGCGCCGAGGCGGTTGGCGAAGAGGTCTGGAAGACGGCTGTTGAGATTGGCGCATCCGGTTACAATCAGAACTGCGCCCGATGCCATGGTCTTGAGGGGGTTTCGGGTGGTCTTGCCCCTGATCTGCGGTATCTGGAGGCTGAAGAATACGGCGACGAGTGGTACGTCGAGCGCTTCCGGGAAGGCTACACCCAGAATGGCACCACGAAGATGCCTGCCTTCGGTGATTTGTTGGGGCAAGAGGCTGCATGGGCGATCCGGACCTATATCGAAACCCGACCAGACGGGGACACCATGGAAGATGTCGCTGGTGAACTGAAAGAGATCCGGGATCAACTGGCCGGCTGGGCCTCAGATGATGCGGGTGCCGACAGCGAAGCCGCCAAAGCGCGACTGGCCGAGATCGCGGGCGCAATCGAGACACTGTCAGGCGCGCCAGTGGCAGACTCGGTGGCCTTCCGCGCGGCCAACGTCATCGATGGCACGAAGGCGTCCTACAAAACAGCAGCCGAGACATTGACCATCGGGTTGTCTGCCGCGCAATAATCCATCCATGAAGTTTTCAATCTTTGCCGTCGCAATGGTGATTGCTGTCCCCGCATGGGGCAGTGATCCTTGCGCTGATTTTGTCCCCCAACCGAAACCTCAAAACGCCGGTCGCGATATAGTCGGTCAGGAGTTGGACCAGATTGTCGAGCAGGGGCACATGCTCTTTGCTGTCTACGAGGACTATCCTCCGTATTCCTGGGAAGAGGGCGGCGCGGCCAAGGGTATCGACATCGAGATCGCTCGGATCATCGCCGAGGATCTGGGTGTCGAGGCGCGGTTCAACTTCATTGGATCGGCCGAGAACCTTGAGGCGGATCTGCGCAACAACATCTGGAAAGGCGCCTTGATCGGCGGCCGGATTTCCAACGTGATGATGCGTGTCCCTTACGATTCAGCTTTTGCCTGCCGGGTCGAACAGGTCGTCTTTACCGGCCAGTATGCCAAGGAGCGGATCGCGATCGCCTATGCCGACGCGGAATACCCCGATGAAAAACCGGTGCCTGCCTATTTTCGCTATGACACCGTCGCCGTGGAGAACGACTCGATTTCCGATTTCTACCTCAGCGGCTTTGTTGGCGGGCAATTGGCGGACAACATGCGCCGCTACCCGGACATGATCAAAGCGATGGACGCACTTGCGGCAGGCGAGACCAAGGCCGCCATGGGCCCGCGCGCGCAGATGGAACATCGGCTGGCGGATGGCCTGTCGGTGCACGCGCCGCCTCTGGCCGGGTTCGCTGTATCATCCTGGGATTTGGGGGTTGCCGTCAATTTCAGATATCGGCCATTGTCCTACGCGGTGGACGACGCGATCCGCTATGCACTGGACGACGGGCGCATCGCGGGAATCTTCGAAAGCTACGGGCTGACCTACGAAGCGCCGGACCGCTGAGCGGCCATGAACTACACCTTTGTCGCATATGCCATTTGGCGCTCTGCGGCTTAGCATCCACCAAGGAAAGGGATTTACCCGATGGAACTGAGTGACAGCCGTACAATCGACGCCCCGCGCGAGATGGTCTGGCAGGCCCTGCTGGACAAGGATGTCCTGAAGAACGCCGTGCCCGGATGTCAGGAGATGTCCGGCTCCCCCGAAGAGGGGTTCGAGGCGGTCGTCGTCCAGAAGGTCGGCCCGGTCAAAGCGACCTTCAAAGGCGCCGTGACCCTTGAGGACATGAACGAGCCTGAAAGCCTGACAATCTCGGGCTCCGGCAAGGGTGGGGCTGCGGGCTTTGCCAAGGGCGGCGCCAAGGTGCGTCTGGAAGACGACAACGGCCAGACGGTTCTGCATTACGATGTGGAGGCCAAAGTCGGCGGCAAGTTGGCTCAGTTGGGCAGCCGCATTATTGATGGCTTTGCCAAGAAGATGGCCGATCAGTTTTTCACCAATTTTCAGGAAGCACTTGAAGGTCCGGCCGAACAAGAGCCAGACGCCGAGGTCGCTGATGGTGCGGAAACCGGGGAAAAGAAAAAAGGCTGGTTCCGCCGCATGGTATCCAGCTGAGCAAGACAAGAGACTTTTGGGAGGACTAGAATGACCAACGTAACGATGACTGTGAACGGAAAATCCGTTTCAGGGAACGTGGAAGGGCGCACGCTCCTGTCGAGCTTTCTGCGCGACGACCTGCGGTTGACCGGCACCCATGTGGGCTGTGACACATCCCAGTGCGGCGCGTGCGTCGTGCATGTGGATGGGCTTTCGGTGAAAGCTTGCACCATGCTGGCGGCAGAGGCGGACGGCGCTGAGGTGAAAACGATTGAAGGGATGGCCAATGCCGATGGCTCGCTCTCCGTGATCCAGCAGGCGTTTCAGGACCACCACGGTCTGCAGTGCGGCTTTTGCACACCGGGCATGGTGATGACGGCCGCTGCATTGCTGAAAGAAAATCCAAAGCCCAGCGAGACAGAGGTGCGCGATTACCTCGAAGGCAATATCTGCCGCTGCACGGGCTACCACAACATCGTCAAGGCGATCATGGCCGCGTCCGGACAGGACGTCTCTGCCATCGCCGCAGAATAACGAAACGCGCCGTCCCAGAGACACGCGCTGAAATTTGAGAAACGATGATGCAGGGCACATCCCCTGCGAATTCAAGGGAGGACGAACATGCCAAAAGATGGAGGCATTGGGTCGCCGACACTGCGACGCGAAGATATCCGATTTCTGACCGGAAACGGAAAGTACACGGACGACATCAACATTCACGGACAAGCCTACGCCTACTTTGTGCGCTCCGATGTGGCCCATGGGACGATCAATTCGATTGACGCCTCTGCCGCCGAAGGAATGCCCGGGGTCGCAAAGGTCTTCACGGCGAAGGATTTCGAAGGCGTCGGTGGTGTACCCTGCGGCTGGCAGGTGACGGACCGCTTCGGCGAGGCCATGCAGGAGCCAAAGCACCCGGTTCTGGCCGAGGGCAAGGTGCGCCATGTGGGCGATCCGATTGCTGTGGTCGTGGCCGATACGCTGGAACAGGCCCGCGACGCCGCCGAGGCGCTCGATATTGACATCACAGAGCTTGAGCCGGTGCTCAATATGAAGGATGCGCTGAAGGACGGTGCCACGAAGGTTCACGACGATCTGACCTCGAACCTCTGCTACGACTGGGGCTTCGTCGAGGAGAATCGCGAGGCGGTCGATGAGGCGATCAAAGGCGCGCATCACGTCACCACGCTGGAACTGACGAACAACCGGCTGGTGGCCAACCCGATGGAACCACGTGTGGCCGTTGGCGACTACGACAGTTCCAACGATGAACACACGCTCTACACCACGTCCCAGAACCCCCATGTGATCCGTCTTTTGATGGGCGCATTCGTTCTGGGCATCCCGGAGCATAAGCTGCGGGTCGTAGCCCCCGACGTGGGCGGCGGATTTGGCGCAAAAATCTATCACTACGCGGAAGAGGCGTTCTGCACCTTCGCCGCCAAGGCCTTGAAGCGCCCGGTCAAATGGACCTCGTCCCGCTCCGAAGCATTTATGTCCGACGCCCATGGACGCGATCATGTGACCAAGATCGAACTGGCGATGGACAAGGACGGCAAGTTCCTGGCGCTTCGCACAGACACCCACGCAAATATGGGCGCCTACCTGTCTACGTTTGCGCCGTCCATCCCCACATGGCTGCATGGTACATTGATGGCGGGCAATTACACGACACCGCTGATCTACGTGAACGTGAAGGCCGTGTTCACCAACACGGTACCCGTCGATGCGTATCGCGGGGCAGGTCGGCCCGAAGCGACGTTCCAGCTGGAACGCGTTGTGGACAAGGCCGCGCGCGAAATGGGGATCGATCCGGTGGAACTGCGCCGTCGCAATTTTATCACCGAGTTTCCCTATGCGACGCCCGTCGCCGTGGAATACGATACCGGCGATTACCACGCGACGATGGACAAGTTGCTGGAGCTGTCCGATCACGCGGGTTTTGACGCCCGTGCGGCCGAAAGCAAGAAGAACGGCAAGCTGCGCGGTTTTGGCATCGCGCACTACATCGAGGCTTGCGGCATCGCGCCGTCAAACCTTGTGGGTCAACTTGGCGCGCGCGCCGGGCTCTACGAAAGCGCGACAGTACGGGTGAACGCCACCGGTTCGATCAGCGTCATGACGGGCTCTCACAGCCACGGGCAGGGGCATGAAACCTCTTTTGCTCAAGTGGTCAGTGAGATGATCGGCATTGACGCAAGTCAGATCGATATCGTCCACGGCGACACGGCGAAGTCTCCGATGGGGATGGGCACCTACGGCTCTCGCTCGTTGGCAGTTGGCGGCTCCGCCATGGTGCGAGCAACCGAGAAGATCATAAATAAGGCCAAGAAGATCGCGGCCCACCTGCTTGAAGCCGCCGAAGGCGACATTGAGCTGAAGGACGGCGCCTTCACCGTTGCGGGCACCGACAAATCCGTGGCGTGGGGTGATGTGACACTCGCGGCTTATGTGCCCCACAACTATCCTCTCGAGGACATCGAACCGGGGCTGGAAGAGACCGCTTTCTACGATCCGGCCAACTTCACCTATCCTTCCGGTGCATATGGGTGTGAGGTTGAGGTCGATCCGGAAACGGGCAAGGTCACTGTTTTGGGTTTCACCGCGGCGGATGACTTCGGCAACATCGTCAATCCGATGATCGTTGAGGGTCAGGTTCATGGTGGTCTGGCGCAAGGTATCGGCCAGGCAATGATCGAGAACTGCGCCTATGATGATCAGGGTCAGCTTCTGTCGGGGTCCTATATGGACTACGCCATGCCCCGCGCGGATGATCTGCCGATGTTCACGGTCGATCATTCCAGCGTCACACCCTGCACGCACAATCCGCTGGGGGTGAAAGGCTGCGGCGAGGCGGGGGCCATCGGATCGCCCCCGGCGCTGGTCAACGCTGTGATTGATGCCTTGCAACGGGGCGGCCATGATGTGACGCATATCGATATGCCGTTGTCGTCCGATCGCGTCTGGGCCGCAATGAACAGCTAAATCCAAACGGGGCGACGTTTCGGCGTTGCCCCGCCACGGATCTGAGAAGGAATGGAAGAATGCATAATTTCGAGTTTGTGAAGCCCGGCACGGTGGCCGACGCGGTCGCTGCCCTCAAGGGCGACGAGGCCCAGGCGCTTGGTGGCGGTCAGACACTGCTGCCTACAATGAAACAACGGCTTGCCGCCCCCGAAACCCTTGTCGCCCTTTCGGGCGTCGATGAGATGAAGGGCATCTGTAAGGACGACGAAGGTCGGCTGTGCATCGGTGGGGGCACAACCCACGCGGCGGTGGCTGCGGACGGCAGCTACCCGGCACTCAGTGCGATGGCCTCCCATATCGGGGATCCGGCCGTGCGCAACCGTGGCACGATTGGCGGATCGCTGGCAAACAATGACCCGGCAGCCTGTTACCCGTCGGCCGTTCTGGCCTCTGGTGCGACCGTGACAACCAACACACGCGAGATCGCGGCGGATGACTATTTTCAAGGTATGTTCTCGACCGCGCTGGAGGAGGGCGAGATCATCACAGAAGTGAAGTTCCCGATCCCCGAAAAAGCGAACTACCAGAAGTTCGTTCAACCAGCGTCCCGCTTCGCCTTGGTCGGTGTCTTCGTCGCGAAGTTCGCAGACGGCGTCCGGGTTGCGATCACGGGCGCGTCCGAAGAAGGCGTGTTCCGCTGGACCGAGGCTGAAGAGGCGCTGAGCGCCAACTTCTCCCCCGCAGCGCTCGACAGCCTGAGTGTCTCTGGCGAAGGCATGATCAGCGACCTCCACGGCACAGGCGCCTACCGCGCCCATCTGATAAAGGTCATGACCGGCCGCGCAGTCTCTGCTGCGGCCTAATGTCCCCACCTTTGAATTTTGAAAGCCCCTGCATCTGCGGGGGCTTTTTTCTGGTCTGCTCGCTGCCGTTTTCAGCCTAAGACGGCTATGGAAATAGTTTCTGCATCCTTGAAATTGCCGGCATCACAAAGGCTTACTGTGCGTTGGCTGAGAGTTCGCTAGCTTATTCCAGTATCATCCACGCTGTATTCAGTTCTGAGGCGTGGCCCGGTTGGCGTTTTGGAAAGTAGATTTTTGGGAACCGCGTAAATAGGGGTCTTCCCCAAGGCCAGTTGGGCATGGGCGGCCGCTTCACATTGTTCCAACAAGGCTTTGCGATCTAGCCTTTCGAAGTTGAAAAAGAAGCCGGGCTCCCCCGGCTCCGGGTCACGCATTGTATCTGAAGGGAAACCGTCTGCCATATCCCTGCGGGACACAATTTCAGCGGCCCGGTAGATGTGGTTGCTATGGCTTGGCCTGCTAGTCAGTCCATATAGATCTGCGCCGCCGACCGCGTCAATGAAGGCCGCTGCGACCGCGTTGGGGCAATCGGGTTGTGAGACAATCCACTCGTGAACCCCGCCTGCGAAGTCGTGACGAACGACTTGATACCAAAGAGCATAGTCCCTGTGTTTCTCGAGAAAGGGAATAAGCTCATCCACAGGAATATGGGTTGAGCCTCCGTCCGCGGCGCTCTTGCGGTACCAGCGCACTTCTACCCCGTTTTCAAAGCCATTTTCTTGGATCTTCAGTCGCTCCGGGGTTGGATCTGGAGCAGTATTTTCAACAATACCTGCATTAAGCGCCATCTCATCAACTTTGCGTGGCGGATGTCGCTTGCGCCACCGATTCAACTTATCCCCGACTTCTCGTACAATCAGAAGCGCGATCGCGAGCCATATGATGGGGTGTATATCCAATATGCTGCGCCCTTCGCCTGTGAATGCATCGATCAATCGAAAGAGTTGGAGCCGTCGGTTTTATAGGAAATCTTCATGAATCGTGAAAATCTGGTCGTTTTGTGACAGGTCAGAGGCACCTTGGCGAACGACGACCGAATGCACGCAATTCTTACCTCAGATCGTCGATACATCCCCATCAAAACCAACCAATGTTACCCGCGATATTCCTCTGACATTTCGCAACTCCGCGATGATATCGGCAGACGCAAGGGTTAGGGCCGTGGACAGGGCGTCGGCGGTTGTGGCTGTGTCGGCCTCTACGGTGACCGTGGACCAGTGAGGTGCCAAGCCCGTTGGACTCAAGATGTGATGCGCCGGTCCCAGATGCAGGGCTGTCGGGCTGGAGGTGGCGATAGCGTGGTCGGTTACGGTCCGTGTGCCGATATGACCCGCCGCCGGATCGCTGAAACCCAGCTGGAAGGGACCGCCGATCGCGCGATACTCACCGATATTTACCAGACAGCTTTCGAACCCCTGACCGCGCAGAATGGCTGTGGCCGCATCCGTGGCGTAGCCTTGCGCGATGCCATTGAAGGTCAGGGCCTGTCCTGCATCCAAGTTCACCTGCGCTGCGGTGTGGCGGACCCGGTCCCAGCCGACCAAGATGCGCGCAGCATCTGCGTCCCCGCCCGTGGCCAAGGCGCGCCATAAGGGCTGGACCGTGGGGTCGAACAGGCCATTGGTCTGGCGATAGGCGATGTCTGTGGCGGCGAGGATGGCCCGCATATGTCTGGAAGGTGCGTCCAACAATCCTGTGGCGTTCAAACGTGTCAATTCCGAGGGTTGATAGAGCGACAAAGCGCCCTCGACCTCCCCCAGAAGCGTCTGAATTTCAGCGAAGGCCCGCTCGACACGCTCGCTTGGGCCACTCAGCGTAATCTGGGCTTCGGCGCCAAACGCGCGCCCGGTCCAGGTGTGCGGTCGCGACGGCGTCCGGGCGGCCAGTGGCGTTGACGCAAAGGCGGCGGCAATCATCAGGGCGCGGCGACGGGTGACAGTCATTCTGCAGCGATGCTCCGTTTTTCGCGGCGCGCGGCTAGGATCAGTGGCACGCATTGGTCGGGATCGTCATGAATGGTCACGCAGTCAAGGCACTGGAAACATTCGGAATAGTCGATCTGTCCGGATTTCTTGATCGCCCCGTAGGCGCATTTGACCTTGCACAGCTGGCACGGGCTTCCACAGGCGTCGCGCCGGTCGATCCAGTCCCGCCCGCGCACCAGCCCACCGACGGCCATCACGGCCCCCAAGGGACAGACATAGCGACAGAACCCTTTGAACAGCACCATTGACAGCAGCAGCAGCCCCGCAGCGTAGGCGACGTAATACCATTCGCGAAGGAAGAACGTGGTGATCGCGGTCTTGAAAGGCTCCACCTCGACGGCCTTGTCTACCCTACCGGGGGCAATGAACACCGTGGCGATCAAGGCTACGAGGACGGCGTACTTGATCCATTTCAGGCGATCATCCCATGCCGCCGACGGCTCGATCTGAGGGATGCGCAGCACGCGTGCAATATGGTGGGCGAACTCCTGCAACGCGCCGAAGGGGCAGAGCCACCCACAGAAGAGGCCACGGCCCCAGGCGACAAAGCCGATGATGGTCACGGCCCAGACCAGAAGCGAAAATGGATCGTACAGCAGGAACGCGTAGCTGCCGCCCTCCCATGCGGTGCGGATCACGGCCAGCGGCGTCACGATGGACAATTGCCCCTGACCCCACCAACCCACGAAAACGGTCATGAAGGCGAGGATCGACAGACGGATTGGCGTGAAATGCCGGTGGCCTGCAAGCCGGTTCAGGTTCCCGCCCAAAAGGAGAAGCAGCGCCACCAAGAAGAGCGACAGGACGATGAGATCGGGCGCACGTCCGCGTAAGGCCTCCAGCCAGGCCGGAACGGGGGTGTGCACCTCGGGGCGGGTGAAGAACCGCTCGTCCGTCTTATGGGTCGCCGCAAGTGTGACCGAGCCGATCTCGGGCTGAAACACGCCATGTTCCCGAATGGCCTTCACGTTTAACGTCCAGTCCGCGGTCGGATCAAAGCCCAACCGCCGATCCGTGCGCAGGATCATGGCCGCGCCGAAATCGACCGCATCGTGCAGGGCGTCGGGCAGAGCCTCGTGCAGTTCCACAAAGATATCCGCATCACGCAGGGCCACGGGAAACCCGCCTTGCTCGGCGCTCAACCAGTCAGGCGAGGTGTTGCGCACGAACTCCTCCGAGACCAGACCGTGCCGCCCGGCATCTATCACGAGGATCGGCTCATCGCTGGTTGAGATCGACATGAACTCTTGCAGCTCGTCATAGCTGTCCTCGGACAACACGGCCCGCGCGATGGAGGATGGGCCCAGGTCGATGATCCAGAGATCAAGATAGGGTGCATCCGGATCATCCTGCGCCTCGGGGTCGTCATCTTCCCACAAAGTGCCCTCAAACTCGGCGTCGACCGCGCCGTTCGTGAAGACTTTGTTCTTGGCCAGGCCCGTCTCCACGATCTCGTCCCATGTCAGATCTTCCACATACTCGCGGTTTGGAAACGCTGGCGGCCCGGTCGAGATTCCGTTCATCTTTTCGCGCGCGACCTGAAGGGCGGCGGCCAGCAAGCTTTCATGGGCGATCCGCACGGACGCCGTGGCCTTGGTCACGCCATCCAGATACACCAGCGCGGACCCATCTGAGCCCGAGCCATAGGGGGACCCCACCACAAGGCTGTCGCTGATCGAATGTCCGCGATACTGCTCGAAGAACTTATGAAAAGGCGCCTGACCCAGACCTGACACAAAGATCGGCTCGTTATGGGACAAAAGCTGCACGTCCAGAAACCGCCCGTCCAAGTCAAGGACCACCAGAATATTGATCGGCGCGCCCGAAAAACCGGGCAGGGGGGCCATGGGTTCGGTCTCGAAGACATAGCCCGCTTCGGCACCGCCAGAGTTCAGAAGTTGCCAGACACCCTTGTCATTTACAGGCTCCCCAAGGGACATCGGCGGAACGATCAGGGGGGCAAGGTCCTCACGCCCAAGCGGCTCGGCCGGGACGAGCGTGGCCCATACCGAACAACACAGCGCGACGAGTGCGCGAATGATCCAGTGTCCTCCCATTGGAGTGAGGTTAGGGATGGTACGAGACCGACCCTATTGGACAAAGGTCGAAGGGATTTTGCCTCGCGCACCGCCTTGCAGGATGTATTGTCAGGCAATGGGGAACACAGCGACAGACAGGCTTTCGGGACTCACCATCCTGATCTCTCTTGCAGGGCTGGTTTTGGTGTGGATTTGTGCCGCGTGGCTGACATCAGACCCAAGCGTTCTGCCCACCCCGTGGGCTGTCCTTCAGATCATGGTTCGTGAGGCGGCATCGGGCGATCTGTGGCTCCACATCTCCGCAACGCTCAGCCGGGTCATTTTGGCTTTCGCCATTGCGATGGGGCTGGGCCTTGCGTTGGGCGTTGCCCTCGGGCGATCACCCGCAGCGAACCGGTGGCTCGGCCCATGGGTGGTCGTGTTTCTGAACATCCCCGCACTGGTCGTGATCGTGCTCTGCTATCTCTGGATCGGACTGAATGAGGTCGCAGCCATCACCGCGGTGGCAGTCAACAAGACCGCCATGGTTGCCGTCACCATTCGGGAGGGCGTCTGGGCCATGGACCGCGCGATCAGCGACATGGCCCGCAGCTACAGGATGACGGCAGTGGCCCGGCTGCGCCATATCATCTTACCCCAGCTTTGGCCCTATATCGCATCCAGCACCCGCAACGGCCTCGCCATCATCTGGAAGATTGTTCTGGTCGTGGAATTTCTTGGTCGAGGCAACGGTGTTGGCTTCCAGATCCACCTCTATTTCCAGCTGTTCGAGACCGGATATGTTCTGGCCTACGCCCTAAGCTTCGTGGCGATCATGCTGCTGATCGAATACATGCTGGTCCAGACTTGGGAGGCGCGTGTGACCCGTTGGCGCCGCGTGGGTGGCTAATCGGCATCCCAGCCGGGCGTGAAGTCTATCTTCGTGGACCCTGCAAACCTGGCGGTGTTCTCAAGCGCGGTCACGACTTTTGCGCGTCGGGTTCGCGTCAGCGGGCGCTTGGCCTCCGCCCAGTATTTACGGACTACCATCGTACCAGATTTGCGGTCACATTTCATATCGATCCGTCCGATCAGGTTGTCCCCTTCAAGCAGAGGAAAGACATAGTAGCCATAGCGGCGCTTGGCTTCGGGGACGAACACCTCAATGCGGTAGTGAAAGCCAAACAGCCGCTCCGCCCGTTTGCGATCGCGCAGTGCGGGATCAAAGGGCGACAACACCCGCACCCGGTCTGAGGGCGGCGCGGCGGGCGTCAAACCCGGTGTCGCGTAGGACATCCGTGTGCTGCCGTCCGCGGTCTCAACGGCGATTTCTGCGATCTGGCCGCTGCGCTTGGCCGCGTCGCACCAAGCCTTTGCCTCTGCGGGCGTGACAAGATCCCAGAACGCCGCGATCTCGCCCGATGTGGCAAAGCCCAACCGGTCCAAGGCGGCGGCGCAGGCCCACTCGATCGTTTCCTCTTCGTGGGGTCGGGCGTTGAGATACTCCGGCGGGATCACGTTTTCGGTCAGATCATAAATCTTTCGAAATCCTTCGCGCCGCGTGACCGTCAGTTCTCCTGCGCGCCAGAGATATTCCAGCGCCGTCTTGGACGGATGCCAATCCCACCAACCACCCGAACCTTTGACCTCATCCTGACCGACATCGCTGGAACCGCAGGGACCTGTCTTGGCAATTTGCTCCAGTACCGTATCAAAGAGCGCTTCGAACCCCGCGCGGCGATCCTTGGCCCATCGGGACCTCAGGCTTTCGGCATCCCGCGCAAACTTTAGCCGCCAATAGGGGAAATGCGCCATCGGCAGAATGCTGGCATCGTGGGTCCAATGCTCAAACAACATCCTGTCCCGCTCTGCCAACCGCGCCAGATGCGACGCGCGATACGTCTGCTGACGGGCATGCAGGATCATATGGTGGGCACGGGCAACGGTGTTGATGCTGTCGACCTGCACAAAGCCGATCTGGTCGATCACGCCCTTCAGGTCATCCGGTCGGGTCCGTCCCAACCCGTGGCGATCCAGAAAGATATGTCGAGCTTGTCTGTTGCTGAGATCCATGGCCAAATTCTGCACCACGCTGCACTGGTGCGCCACCCGGAACGTGCTAGAACCTGACCCGAAAGCGGGAGGTGCGGTATGGATCTGAATGACACAGTGGCTTTGGTGACCGGTGCGGCCTCGGGGCTGGGGGCGGCAAGTGCCGAAGCGATCATCGCAGGCGGCGGAAAGGTGGCACTTCTGGATCTCGATGGGGACCGTGGGCGTGAAACAGTGGCAAATCTGGGCGACGCTGCCATTTTTGTCGAAACCAACGTCACCGATGAGGCCTCTGTCACCGCGGCGCGGGATGCAGCGCTGTCAAAGTTCGGCAAGATCACAGCCGTGGTGAATTGCGCTGGCATTGCGCTGGCCTCCAAGACCGTCGGCAAGGACGGTGCGCACGATCTGGGCATGTTCCAGCGCACCATCGACATCAATCTGGTGGGCAGCTTCAACGTGGCCCGTTTGGCGGCAGAGGCGATTGCCTCGAACACACCCAACGATGAGGGCGAGCGGGGCGTGATCATCCACACCGCCTCCATCGCTGCGTTCGAAGGTCAGCGGGGGCAGCCTGCCTATGCGGCGTCAAAAGGCGGCGTCGCGGCCCTGACGCTGCCCATGGCCCGTGACATGGGGGATCTGGGCATCCGGGTCATGGCCATTGCACCGGGGCTCTTCATGACACCGATGCTCGCGGGTTTGCCGGACGCCGCGCAAGAGGCGTTGGCCTCCCAACCGCTGTTCCCAAAACGTCTTGGCCGGCCGGAGGAGTTTGGCAAGATGGTCCGCTTCATCATCGAAAGCCCATACCTCAACGGAACATCGATCCGCATCGACGGCGGCATCCGCCTGCCATGAAGGCCATTGTTGTTGGCGCGGGGATCGGCGGTCTGGCCGCTGCGCTCGCCCTGGCGCAGGACGGCTGGCAGGTTGATGTTCTCGAAAGGGCACCCAGTCTGGGCGAGGTGGGCGCGGGGCTGCAGATCAGCCCCAATGGTATGCGTGTTCTTGACTGGCTTGGTGTGACAGACAGTTTGCGTCCCGCGTTTTTCGAGCCCGAGGCAATCACGCTGAGATCGGGGAAGACCGGCCGCGTTCTTTTCCGCTTGCCGATGAAAGACACAGCAACCGAGCGGTGGGGCGCGCCGTTCATGCAGGTCCACCGCGCGGATCTGCATGACGCGCTGCTCCGGGCCGGGCAGTCCCTTGGCGTCACTCTGAAAACCGGATTGGATGTCCGCAGCTACCGGTCGGATGGCGTCGTTTTCACGGACACGCAGGACTTTGACGGCGATCTGGTCATCGGGGCCGATGGCGTCAGGTCGGTGATCCGGGATCAGATGCTGGGTGCCGATCCTGCGCGGTTCACCGGCAATGTTGCATGGCGTCTGACAGTCGATGTCGATACGCTCTCCGATCCGCCGCCGCCCGAGGGTGCGATCTGGGCGGGGCACAAGCGGCACGCTGTGACAACCCGGATCCGCAGTGGCCAGATGGTGAACTTCGTGGGCATTGTCGAGCAGGAGGATTGGACGGAAGAGGGATGGTCGATCCCCGGCGATCCCGACGTGTTAAAAGCAGATTTTGGAAATTGGGCGCCCCCGTTGCAAGAGATCATCAAAGCGGCGGATGCGCCGTTTCGATGGGCGCTGTTCGACCGCCCACCTTCACCGAAATGGTCAGACGGTGTCGTCACGTTGGTGGGCGACGCAGCCCATCCGATGCTGCCATCCATGGCTCAAGGTGCTGTTCAAGCGTTAGAGGACGCCGCTTGTCTTGCCCTGTCTTTGCGCAAAACCCGAACCCGTCCGGCGCTTGAGGCGTACCATGCCCGTCGCATCGACCGGGTCAGCGCTATTCAGGCGCGGTCGGCGCAAAACCTGCGGATGTTTCACAAAAGCGGTCCGGCGCTGGTGCCATTCTGGGTCGCAGGGCGGGCTGCACCCGGTGTCTTGCAATCCAAGCAGGACTGGATTTACGGCCATGACCCACTGTCTCTTCAGCCATGATCCAGGCTATCGGGCACCCAAAGCTGCCGGAACATCTTTTCCTCGGGCGGGCTGCATCGCTGCCGGAATTTATCGAACGTGGCCTCTTCCTGCGCAGCGCGCGGCCCGTCGGGCAGTATACCGTTCAGCGTGATGATCCGGCCTGACGCCTTGTGGCGAAGCGCCCGGTCAATGGCTTTCAGCGGATGGCGCCACGGAAAGGGTCGCACTGTGCTGGCCCACACCTCGTTCGACGGAATCATGGCTGTGAAGTGCTTGGCATAGGGGCCACGGGCCAACCAAGACAGGTTCGGATGATCACTTTGCGGCGTGCCGTTCAGCGTGGCATTGTGAGATCCGTGGTGGCCGACTTTGTAGAAGGTGCACCGTCCCAAAAGATCGAGCGCCGTCTGCGAGACGCCATCCACAAGCCATTTCAAATCCGCCCAACTGCGCCAACTGCCTGCTTGCGCATCCCCTGTAAACAAAAGTGTCTGGCCGCTGCCCATGAGTTCGAACAGCAGAACCAGCGACGTGTTGTTGACCTCTGAGTTCAACCGTAATGCGAGGTTTTCGGCATCGTCCGCCGAGATGTCGTCAATCTTGCGATCTTGCTCGCCGTCCGTCCGGTAGGTGCGCGCCAAATACGCTTCGCCCAGATCGTTGCGGTCGATCTTACCTTCGAGAATTTGCGCCTCGTCAATGGAAAACCGCGGTGCAAAGGGGCTGTCATGACGCTTCAAGACCGCCCCGCTGAAAGCCGCGAACAGCGCACTGCCGTCGGACCCCGCCGCAAACGCAGGGCTTGTGTGAAACTCCTCCCGCCGGAACGGATTCAACCGCGTCAACAGATGCGGATCGCGGGGCGGGCCAAAAGGGTAGAGCCGCACATTCTCGACGCCGGGCAGCGGGATCGGCCCATCGCCGGGAGACAGATACTTGATGCGCACGCCGGGCATGTTGCGCAGATATTGCAGCCGCGTCTTGTAGCGAAACCCCCGGATTTTGCGCCGCGCGTTCAGAGCGAGACCGAAATTTTCCATCGCGTCGTCTGAGGGTGCGTCCACAGCCTGTTTCAGAATTTCTGCGCCGTCGCGACTGCCGGTTTCGCTTTCCAGAAAGTCAGCAATCACATCAGCGCTGTGCGTGACCCCGCTTTGATGCGATAACCTGTCATGGGCCAGCGCAAGGGTCAGTAACTGATCCCCGAAACTGTCGCGCAGATCATTGGCGTCGTCATCGTCCGGATCTTCTGTCCAGGCCAGCCACAACTCTTTCACCGTGAAGGTCGCGAACGGATGATCCTCGTCGCCCCGTTTGGGAAATCCGCTCACGTGGTCTTCATGCTCGTGGGTCACAACGACCACATCCAGAACGCCGCCCGTTGCCGCGTGAATGTCGCGCAGAACCCCGTCCATGGTCGGACCGTCCGCGATACCTGATCCGGCCTTCATGCCGCAGTCAAGCAGCATATGAAACGGGCGGTCATCTTCAGGCGCCCGCCGGAAGGTCAGCAAAAAGCAATCTCCGTGCCCTTGCCGATACATGCGGATCAGGACGCCGCTTTCGGGTGGGCTCAATCGATCGGTCATGCGGGCCATCCCGTGCCATCGCCCGCGCTTTGGGTATGGCGGTGCAAATCTGTGAACGCCTGAGCCGAGCCAGCGTCATGTCCGCCGAAAAACGCGGTCTGGTGCGCCTGATCGATCCGCCTGAGATGGGCGCGCTGCCGGTCCACGCCACGGTCATCAGAGATCGTGAACGGCGTGCGGATCAACCGCCTGATCTTGTAGGTGCGCGTGTCGATCAGAAAGGTCGTTCCCGCGCGGTAGATGAAATCGCTCCCGTCGCAGGGCAGTTCACCGGCATCAGCCGCCGCCTGATCCGCAGGGTCCAGAAAGCCATGACGGCTCTGGATCAGTTCGATGACATATTCCTGATCCAATTGCCCCCGCTGGCCCATCCGCGTCGCGATCCGTACCGCGTGAACATGCAGGGATGGAAGGTCGGTGTAGGTCGATCTAAGCACTGTGAGCGGCGCCGTCTTGTCGAACTCAATGCCGATAAGCTGCGCAAACGGCGTCGATTCCTCCCGCGTCAGGAGGAACCAGAGCAACCGCTTGTAGTGGTTCATCACATGAAACTGCACGCAGCGCGGCAGGGTCGCGCCGATGTCCAGAACGTTGGTCTGAAACATCTGCGTCTTGCTCAGGGCATCGACCGTGCTGGCCGTATCCTTGCGCTGCGTGGCGAGCGCCATCAGCCGCGTCCGCATCGCCCGCGCGGCCTGTTTCAGATCGTCGTTCGTCTGCCGGAACAACAGTTTCAACTGACGCTTGCGCGCGAAGGGCAGACCGGCGTCATCGCGCATCTGGCGGCACAGTTCTTCCAGAACCAGACGCGGGTTGCTCATCAACATGCCAATATGGCCGCTCACCTCGTCAAGGTCCACCGACCGGATTGCATCCGCGCGCGAAGCCTGCCGATCCCGGTCTGCGGTCTGGATGTCCGGCCAGCACAGCGCAGGTTCCGACAGGATAGGCATTCCCGCCGGGACAATTCCCCATGCGGTGAACGCCTCGATAAACGCGTCGCGGTAGCCTTGCTTGTCCTCGGGAAACAGATCCCGGTCGGCGGTGATGATCGCGCGAAAGTAATCGCCAAAGCTGACATTCACCGGCGGCACGTAATCCATCGCCCGGATGCAGATCCTCATGACCCGGCGGGCGCATTGGGCAGCCTCAGCGGCAAGACGTTTTTTCAGGTCGGGGTCGATTTCGCCCGACCGCAGAATGCCCGAGCCGTTGGAGGCGATGCGGAAGAGGTCGCTGACCCGCGTCTTGTAGATCGTCAGGAACGCCCGAAATACCGCCGCAACCAGAACGGCACCCCGTGCATGCGGGCCTTCCGCTCCGTCCAGGGCCAGCTTGTCGGGCGCGCGCAAAGTCCATTCGCCGCGGTCCATCTGACCCAGAAAATCCCGAAGCGCATGGCCCCGCCCCACGCTCAGCCCGAACTCCTGCGCCAATTGGCCAAGAATGCTTTGCTTCCCCAGATCGCCACGGGTCTTTGCAATCTGATCCTCCAGCACCTCGGGAAAGGAGAAGAGCTGAAACAGTGCGATGATATCGGCGAAGGCTTCGTGCAAGGCACGCATGTCGGGGCCGGAGTTTTCGGCAAACCGCGGATGAAGCCCATCAAGGATCGCGTGGACTGTCTCGTGAACAACGATGTCATGGCTCAGGCAGGTAAACACGGTCGTGCCGGGCGGCGCGCCTGCGCTCTCTGCATCCGCCGTGAAGTAGCCAAACAGCAGCGCCTTCTTGTCCGGGTTGTAGAACGCGTTTGCCTCGCGCAGGGCATGGGGATAGATCCGCAGCCGTTGCACGAACTGCTCTTCCCAGAGCCCGTCTTCCGATTTCTTCGACACCGGCGCCCAGTGTAAACGCCGTCCCAACGCCTCTTCGAACACCGCGATTGTGTTCATGGCAACCGCATACACCATCTGCTGGTGAAACTTCGGGTTCTCTGGCGAGGGCGGCAGCCCATCATCGAACTGGACCGCATCTGCGTTCAGGTCGATGGGTGCGTAGAACACGCGGCTCGCGGGGTCATAATCAATGACCTCCAGATATTCGCCGCTTGGTCCCAGTTTTGGCGCGACCCGGTCATCGGGGTCCAGATCATGGGGCAGGGAGATCGTCACATACCGCGCGGCGCGGTTCTTGAAATCTCGACCTGCCGTCGGATCAAACGCAAATACCCGCAGACGTCGGGGACGCTTGGTTCCCAGATAGGGTGCTTCGGTCATGGCAAGACTGGCTCACTCGGGGCGGGCGCGTTGGGCATCAGGTATTTTCTTACGGTGCCGTCGGCATAGGAGTATCCCGCCAGAATGGCCGCGCGCTGGACCTCGGGTTCGAACCGCTTGAGACGGGTGTCCATGTCACGCGCGATCTGCAGCATCGCGTCCGAGGCCTTATAGCCGGTCCACTCCAGATCATCGGGATCCGTTGCGATGGACCAATAGGCCCCACGCCGCTCGGGCAGGCCATCCCGAAGCATATTGCGGTAGAGATTGATCAAGCTGCGTTCCCGCCAATCGACCGACACATCCAGAAAGCTGTTAATGATCCGCATCATCATACCCGGCCACCACTGGAACTGCTTGTGAAGTGATGGAATGTTCTGCCCCGCATTGGCCGCGATCAGAATCCCGCACCGCTTCCAGATCGGCTCCAGCCCGATATTGTCATAGGTTCCGCCGTCAACCAGAACCGGCGCGGTTTGCAGCGCAGGATCTGTGTAGCGCGCACCGGCCGGACAACTGACATCCTCCCCACTCAAATCAAGCCGTACCGGCGCCAATATCGGCGGAAACGCCGAGGACGCCGCGACCGCTGTGCTGAGCTTGATGGTCTTTGTCGTCGACCGAAACGCCCGCCAATCTGCGACGTAATGGTGGTTGAACCGGGTCAGCCCGCCGGTCTGCAGGTTCATGGCACAAAAAATGAAACGGGTTTTCTTGGTGATCGTGCTGAGTTTGCGATCGTGGAAGATATGCCGGTCATAGGCGCGGGCCAGTGCATTGCCGCCCGAGATGCCAGGGATCAGACCCTTCAGCGTGGTCATGATATCGACAGAGGTCGAGGTTGCCGCCAGAACCGGCTTGATGAAATGGTCGATCATCTGGTCATGAGATGCGCGACCGCTGTCCCAGCTCATCAGGTCCCAATTCATCGCAAGGATGCCTGTTGCGATGGACCCGCCGGACACAGACGTGATCCGCTGCGCACGCCCCAGAATACCAAGCTCATTCAACCGCAGCAGGGCGCCCGCGTGAAACAGCGTGGCCCGATATCCGCCGCCGGAAAAGGCAAGACCGATGGCAGTTGGATCATATTTCGGGGACAGTTCCGACGATTTAAAGTAGCCGGATTCCGACGATGCGGATGGGAAATCATCAAGCATAAAAACTCTCGAAAAAATGAAACTTGTAAAAATATACTGGCGCTACGTTAACCGAAAATCGGGTGATTTGGCGAGTTTTTTTTCGCAACGTCCGGGCAAACACCGGTCACCTGGGTCGGTATCCCTCGGCTGTGTTCCGTCGTCTCCGGCGTATTTTGCACAAGTTCCGGGCGCGATTCCGGGTCCTTCAACGAGATGCCGCGCGAGAATTGCATCGCCCCACGAGGCATTGTGTTGATGACTCAGATCAAAGCGGGTCGTAAAGTTTTCCGACAGCATTCGGAAAACCTTCAGGAGTGCGGATATGTCGAAAACAAAGACGATCGAGATGCCAGAGCAATTGCCCAAACGCACGGATGCCATCATCGGATTTGAGCGCGGGGAGTACCCCTATGCCGAACGCGTAAGCCGGGAAGTTTACGAGAAGGAAAAGGCTGAGCTTCAGGTTGAATTGCTGAAGGTGCAGCATTGGGTTCAGGAAACCGGCCAGAAATTCGTTCTTTTGTTTGAAGGGCGCGACGCGGCTGGCAAGGGCGGCACCATCAAGCGCTTCATGGAGCATCTCAACCCCCGCAGTGCGCGTGTCGTGGCCCTGAACAAGCCAACCGACGAAGAGCGCGGCCAGTGGTTTTTCCAGCGATATGTGAAGCATCTGCCGACCTCGGGCGAGATCGTTCTCTATGACAGATCCTGGTACAATCGCGCGGGCGTCGAGCGCGTCATGAACTTTTGCCAGCCTCAGGACTATCTGGAATTCATGCGGCAAACGCCGGAATTTGAACGCATGCTGGTGCGCAGTGGGATCAAGTTGTTCAAGTACTGGTTTTCGGTGACACAGGAAGAACAGAAGCGTCGCTTTGAGTCTCGCGAAACGGATCCTTTGAAACGGTGGAAGCTGTCGCCGGTTGACCGCGCGAGTCTCAGCAAATGGGACGACTACACCGAGGCCAAGGAGGCGATGTTTTTCTACACCGACACCGCTGATGCCCCATGGACCGTCATCCGCTCCAACGATAAGAAACGTGCCCGGCTGAACTGCATGAAGCATTTTCTGTCGCAACTGGATTATGACGACAAAGACGAGACCGTGGCGACGCCTTTCGATTCGAAGATCGTCCATCACGCAGGAAGCGTCGTGCACAATTCCGATCATATCTTAGCCGCGTCCCTACATCCGAAGACACGCAGATCCTGACACCTGGATGTCGCTGATCCGTGGCAGGCGGCTTACTAAAAACGCCGTCGATACGTTCTTTGTCCCGCGCGGACCGGCTAGGTTCCCGACATCAAACAGGTCGCGCAGCCGGTGAGGGCGGCGTAGTCGTCCTCGATCACGTGGACCGAGAAGTTCTGCATAAACCCCGAGAACCGCCCCTTGTCGCGGAACGCCTCCGCGAAGCCAAGACTTGCGAAATGCGGCGTGAACGCCCGGGCCACGCCGCCCGCAAAATAGACCCCACCGAACGGCAACTGGATCAGCGTCAGGTTGCCCGCAACCGTGCCTAGCATCCGCACAAACATGCGGGCCGCTTCGACCGCCCGGGGATCACTTCCGGATTCGAAATCGGCCACGATCGTCTGCGCGTTTTTCTCGGCCGGGGCGCCGCCTTCGGTGCAAAGCCAAGTATACACCCGCTCCAGCCCGCGGCCCGACAGCATGTCCTCGACCGCGGGAAATCCATGGGCCGTTTCGAAATACCGAATGAGCCGCAACTCCGCTTCGGACCGGATCGGCAGGTTGGCATGACCGGATTCTGACGGCGTCACCAGCCGCCCCGCAGGTGTCTCGAACACCGGGGCGATGTTGAAGCCCGTGCCCACGCCGATCACCAGCTTGGTTGCCTCAGGCGGGCTGTCATGACCTTCCAGAAGCTGCGTGACAGACCCATGGGCGAGATGCCCAATAGAATGACCTTGGGCCTGTAAATCGTTGAGAAGACGCACGTTATCGGCCTTGGCGGCGCGCGAGATCGTGGTCTCGTCGATCTCCCAATTGAGGTTGGTCAACTCGCCGCGACCATCCTTCACGGGGCCTGCAATGGCCACGCAGGCCCCCTTGCAATCCACATCGTCGTGATCGGCGAGAAACTTGCGCAGTACCGTCTCAAGCCCGGGAAATTCGGCATTGCGATAACGCGTCACGGTCTCGGTCAACAATTGGCGACCGTCGGCCAGAGCCACACGGGTGTTCGTCCCGCCGATATCGGCCACGAGGGAGTATGTGTTGTCAGGCAGGCTCATCGGGCGAGGGCTTTCTGTAGCGCGTGGTACGAGGCTTTGGGTGTGCGCGTCAGGGTTTCGAAATCGACATGGATCAGACCAAACCGCTTTTCGTATCCAAGCGCCCACTCGTAATTGTCCAGAAGCGACCAGAAGGTAAAGCCCTTGAGTGGCACGCCCGTCTCCATCGCGCGCTTCGCGGCCGCCACGTGGGCCTCGATATAGTCTGTGCGCGCCGTGTCTGGGATGCCCGGGCGGTCGTCATTGGCCATCCCGGATTCAGTGACATAAAGCGGCAGACCCTTAGTGTAGGTCTCATGCGTCCATGTCAGAAAATGATAGAGGCCGTCCGGGTAGATCTCCCACTCCATCTGCGTGGTGGGCAGGGGGCCCGGCACTTCCTCATGAGCGGGCCATGGGCCTGATGTCGGCGCAATCCGTTTGCAGGTGTAATAGTTCAGCCCAAGCCAGTCGAGCGGCGCTTGGATAACATCGAACTCATCCTGCCACCCCCGCGGCATATGCGACTCAAGGCCCGCCATGACATCGTCGGGGTAGGCCCCTTTGAACAGACCTCCCAGAAAGAAGCGGTTGTAATACCCGTCATAAAGCCGCGCGGCCTCTCGTGCTTCGCGGGTATTGTTGGCCGCATGGGCAAACTCGAAATTGCATACGGCGCCAAGGTTTTTCACACCCAAGGCGCGCATCGCGGCAATCGCCCGACCATGGCCCGTCATCACGTGGTGCATCGCATGAGCGGTGGCACGGATATCGCGAACACCCGGCGCGTGATGACCCAGAAAATGCGACAGCCAGCCCACACACCAAGGCTCATTGATCGGGGCGGCGGAATAAACCCGATCCCCGATGCGCGACATGATCACAGTGGCAAAATCCGCAAACCAGTGAGAGATGTCGGGATTGCGCCACCCGCCCAGATCGGCCAGCGGCACGGGCAGCTCCCAATGGTAGAGCGTTGCCTGAGGTTTAAGACCACGTTCCAGCATCGCGTCGACCAGACGATCGTAGAAATCCAGCCCCTCAGCGTTCGGCGTGCCGCGCCCCTCCGGCAAAACCCGCGCCCAGGATGTGGAAAACCGATAGGCATCAAGGTTCATCGCGGCGGCGAGATCCAGATCCTCTTCAAACCGGTGATAGTGATCGCAGGCCAACGCGCCGCGCTCGGCCCGGACGACATTGCCCGGCGTTGCGGCGAACGTATCCCAATGGGTGGCACCCGCCCCGCCAAAGCCGTGGCCCTCAATCTGATAGCTGGACGTGGCGGCTGAAAACAGGAAATCAGGTGGAAAATCAGCGCGTTGAAAGGCAAGGCTCATGTCAGGACTCAGACGGCGCGGGACCGGTGGAAGGTCCAATCACAAGTTCCGCCTCCCACTGCTCGTGCTGCTCCTCGGGCATTTCGTCGTTGATCTTGGCGATTAAAAGCTCGGCGCAACGCCGCCCCGCCGCCCGAACAGACGATTTCAATGCCGTGAAAATTGGCTTGTCCGATCCGTTCGGCAGATAGGAAATGTCATCGTCAAAACAGACCACCGAGACATCGCGGCCCATGATCAACCCCCGCTCTTCGATGGCGCGCCGGACGCCCAACGCCATCACAAAAGATGACGCGATAAAGGCTGTCGGCGGGTTCGGTTGATCGAGCATCTCGCCCCCGGCTTTGTAGCCGAACGGCTCTGTCATCTCATTGGATCGCATCAAGCTGGTATCGGCTGCGATCCAGGCGGCCTCAAGCGCGCCCAGATAGCCCGACCGACGCCGGATCGCGAAATCGTAGCTTTCCAATCCGTTGAGCAGGGCAATGCGGCGATGCCCCAGCTCCAGCAAATGTTCCGTGGCGCGCTGGATCGCCCGGCGGTTGTTGACGTCAAGCCAACTGTAGGGGGTCTCGGTGCCGGTCGCGCGGCCATGGACGAGGAACGGCAGCTTAAGACTGTCCAGCAGGGGAATGCGCTGATCGTTCTCGGACGGTGCATGCAGCAACACCCCGTCGACAACACCATTGGCCTTCATGTCTTCGTATATTTCCACCTCATCCGCGTCGCTGACAACGGACAACCGCATGGCATATCCGTTCTGCGCGTAAATCTCGCCAGCGCCCGCCAGAAAATCGGTGAAGATGATGTTTACCATCTCCTCCCGCGCGGACAGGGGAATGACGTGGCCGATCATCATGGTGCGACCCGTGGCAAGGCTGGTCGCGCGCAGACTTGGACGGTAATTATGACGCTCGGCGGCTTCACGCACGCGTACGCGCGTTTTTTCGCTTACTTCGGGGTAGCCGTTCAGCGCACGGCTCACGGTGGTCTGGGACAGACCAAGAACTTCGGAAAGTTGACGTAGATTCATGGCGTATTCTGCCCCTGTTGCGCTTGACGCGCTTTCGAGTTGCGCACTGGTTTAGAAACCAATTGACGTGCCGTCAAAGGGGAAATCCAAAGGTGGGGGATTTCGCAATTTCCATACGCTTTGTGGCAGGTTACACTTTTTACTTGATCATTGTTGACACGGACTGGACGTTAGGTCACCGTTTAACAGCCAAATCGCTTTGGATAATTTTCCAAAGCAGCATAGAGAGCGAAGCAGGATCGGGAAATCCTGCAATGGGAGGACATAATGAAAAGACGTTATTTCGCTGGCGCAGCTGCGCTGGCTCTTGTTGCTGGTATGGCGCAAGCGGATGGACATCAGCCTTTCGCGGTGGGTGAGGGCGACTTCAACTGGGACAGCTACAACGCGTTTGCCGAGAAGTATGACCTGAGCGGTCAGACCATCACGATCACCGGACCATGGACCGGGTTGGACAATGACAACGTCACGCAAGTGCTCAGCTATTTCGAAAGCGCCACCGGGGCGACCGTGAACTACTCGGGCTCCGACAGCTTTGAGCAGGACATCGTGATTTCCGCCCGCGCGGGCTCCGCACCGAACGTCGCCGTGTTCCCACAGCCGGGCCTTGCGGCCGACCTTGCCTCCCAGGGGCTGCTGACGCCGCTGCCAGAAGGCACGGGCGACTGGGTGCAAAGCAATTACGCTGCCGGTCAGTCCTGGGTCGATCTGGGCACCTATCCCGGTCAGGATGGTACCGAGGACCTCTACGGCTTCTTCTATAAGGTCGATGTGAAATCCCTCGTCTGGTACTCGCCCGAGGCCTTCGACGAAGCGGGCTACGACATCCCGGAGACTATGGAAGAGCTCAAGGCGCTGACCGATCAGATCGTCGAAGAAGGCGGCACGCCGTGGTGCATTGGACTGGGCTCCGGCGCGGCCACAGGCTGGCCTGCGACCGACTGGGTTGAAGACATGATGCTGCGGACGCAATCGCCCGAAGATTACGATGCATGGGTCTCCAACGAGATGAAGTTCGATGATCCCAAGGTCGTCGCCGCCATCGAGGAATATGGCTACTTCGCCCGCAACAACGACTATGTGGACGGCGGCGCATCCGCCGTGGCCAACACCGACTTCCGCGACAGCCCTACGGGCCTCTTCGACATTCCGCCGAAATGCTACATGCACCGCCAGGCATCCTTCATCCCGACCTTCTTCCCCGAAGATGCAGAATTCGACTTCTTCTATTTCCCCGCCTACGAGGGCAAGGATCTGGGCAAGCCCGTCCTTGGGGCCGGGACACTTTGGGCGATCACCAATCCGTCCGATGGTGCGAACGCGTTGATGGAATACCTGCAGACGCCCATTGCGCATGAAACATGGATGGCGCTGTCAGGCTTCCTGACACCTCATTCCGGCGTGAACACGGACCTCTATGCGAACGCGACCAACAAAGCGCTCGGTGACGTTCTTCTGAACGCCACCACATTCCGCTTTGACGGATCCGACCTGATGCCCGGCGAGATTGGGGCAGGCGCGTTCTGGACAGGTATGGTAGACTACACCACCGGCAAGGATGCCGCCGAGGTCGCCAAAGGCATTCAGGACCGTTGGGATACGATCCAGTAAGGCGGGCTAAGACCTGCTGAAAAGACCGACCGCGGCGCACAGGCGCCGTGGTTCAACAAAAAGGCAAAGCGCCGCAAAAATCTGGGAGGGCTCGTGATGTCACCGCTGCTGCAAGGTGTTCTCACCATTCTGATCGGTGTGGGGGGATGTGTAGGATACTTCTACGCGTCCAACCTGATCCTCGACAAAGTGATTTTCCCGCCCACGAAGACTGATCCGGGCCGCAACATCAACCGCGCCAACATCGTTCGTCCTTGGCTGTTTCTCTTCCCCGCACTCTTCGCCCTTGGCCTTTATCTGGTCTACCCGGTCATCGGATCGTTCTGGCGGTCGCTCTACAATCGCGCAGGTGACGAGTTCATCGGCTTTGGCAACTACACCACGATGTTCGGCGACGCGGGCTTTCAGACCGCGCTCTTCAACAACTTTCTCTGGGTGCTGGTCGTCCCCGCCGCCTCCACCTTCTTCGGGTTGCTCGTGGCACAGCTCACCGACCGGCTCAGCTGGGGAAATATCGCGAAATCGCTGATCTTCATGCCCATGGCCATCTCTTTCGTGGGGGCCTCGCTGATCTGGAAATTCGTCTACGCCAACAATGCAGATATCGGCCTGATCAACGCAATCCGCGATCTTTTCGGCGCGTCGGAGCCGCTGGACGTCCTGCAATTGCGCTTCTGGAACAACTTCTTCCTGATGTTCATTCTGGTCTGGATCCAGACGGGCTTTGCCATGGTGATCCTGTCGGCGGCCCTGCGTGGCATCCCCGAAGAAACCGTGGAGGCCGCTATCATTGACGGGGCCAACCCGTTTCAGATCTTCTTCAAGATCAAAGTGCCGCAAATCATGGGCACCATTGTTGTGGTCTGGACCACGATCACCATCCTTGTGCTGAAGGTCTTCGACATCGTCTACACCATGACCGGCGGCAATTTCGGAACAGAGATCCTGCCAAGTTATATGATGAGCTACATGTTCCGCGACGATGGGCGCGCGACTGCCGTGGCCTTCGTGATCATGATCATCGTGCTGCCTGTGATGATCTGGAACATCCGCCAAGCGCGCGCAGAAATGCGCTAAGGGAGGACGACTTATGGACAATATCGCTGGAACAAAATCCTCGCTCTCCTGGGCCGTCAATATCTCGGTCGTGCTGCTGGTCCTCATCTGGTTGATCCCGACAATTGGTCTTCTGGTGTCGTCTTTCCGGGACCGGGATCAGATCTCGGCCTCCGGCTGGTGGCTGTCGCCCTTCGCGGTAGAACAGAACTTTCAGGTCCGCGCCTCGGCCGACGATGCCGTGGAGCGGGACGGTGTCTTTGTCATTGAAGGCAATGTCTTTGAAGATGGAGAGGGCGAAGTTCTCCGCTTTGGCGGCGCGCGCAGCAACCCAACCGCAAGTGGGGCGGGCGAGCGGGCGGAACTGACCCGCGACCGGACCCTGCAACTGGAGGCCAACGGCGACTACGTCTACACCTCCCCGGCAGAGATCACGCGCGATCCCAGTATCTATTTCTCAACCGCGACCCCGCCGGAATTCTCGACCGAGAATTATCAGACGATCATGGCTTCCGACAACATGGACCGGGCCTTTATCAACACCCTGACGGTCACGATCCCCGCCACAATCATCCCGATCCTGATCGCAGCCTTCGCGGCCTATGCATTGGCATGGATGGATTTCCGGGGCAGGGGATTCCTGATCGCGATGGTGGTCGGTCTTCTGGTTGTGCCCTTACAGCTGGCCCTCGTACCGCTCTTGCAACTGCACAATCAGGTCGGAATCGGTCAAAGCTTCCTCGGCATCTGGCTGGCGCATACGGGCTTCGGTCTTCCGCTCGCCATATATCTCTTGCGAAACTACATGGTCGGTCTTCCGCGTGATATCATCGAAAGCGCCAAGGTCGACGGGGCAACCGATTTTCAGGTCTTCACCAAGATTGTTCTGCCCCTCAGTTTCCCCGCCTTGGCCTCTTTCGCCATCTTCCAGTTTCTCTGGACGTGGAATGACCTTCTGGTCGCCAAGGTGTTCCTGCCCTCCAACAGCGAAAGCTGGGTCATGACCGTAAAGATCGCCGATGACCTTTTGGGCTCGCGTGGGGGTGACTGGGGTATTCTCGCCGCGGCAGCGTTCATTTCGATCGCCGTTCCGCTTGTCGTATTTTTCACAATGCAACGCTATCTGGTGCGCGGTCTCTTGGCCGGCTCCGTGAAGTAAGCCCTTTTGAAGGACAGGTTTTCTTCCCATGACACGGATGGACACACTTACAATGCCCAAGCCCGAAGGACCAATTGACGAAGACTGGTGGCGCGGCGCCGTCATCTACCAGATCTATCCCCGCAGTTTTCAAGACAGCACCGGGGACGGGATCGGCGATTTGCGCGGCATCACATCGCGTTTGCCCTACGTGGCGTCGCTGGGTGTGGATGCGATATGGATTTCGCCGTTCTTCCGCTCGCCCATGAAGGATTTCGGCTATGACGTCAGCGACTACCGCGACGTGGATCCGATGTTCGGCACTCTGGAGGATTGCGACCAGCTGATCGAAAAGGCCCATTCGCTGGGCCTCAAGGTCATCATCGACCTCGTTCTGTCGCATACCTCTGACCATCACCCGTGGTTTCAGGAAAGCCGCATGTCGCACGACAACCAGAAGTCGAATTGGTACGTCTGGTCCGATCCCAAGCCCGACGGAACGCCACCGAACAACTGGCTGTCGATCTTTGGCGGCTCTGCGTGGCAATGGGACGCGCGGCGCGAGCAGTACTACCTGCACAACTTCCTGACCTCCCAGCCCGATCTGAACTTCCATGAACCCGAGGTCCAGGACGCGCTTCTGGACATCACCCGGTTCTGGCTGGAACGGGGTGTCGACGGCTATAGACTGGATACCATCAATTTTTACTTCGCCGACAAGGACTTGCGCGACAATCCTCCGTTGCCGCCCGAAAAGCGCAACGCGAATATCGCGCCGTCCGTGAACCCCTACAATCATCAGGAACATCTCTACTCCAAGAACCAGCCGGAAAACCTTGGGTTCCTCGGACGGTTCCGGGAACTGCTGGACGAATATCCCGGCTCCACCGCCGTGGGCGAGGTGGGCGATGCGCAGATGGGGCTGGAGCTTTTGGGCCAGTACACCAAAGGCGTCGGCGGCGTGCATATGTGCTACGCCTTCGAGTTTCTCGCGCGCGACGCACTGACCGCCCAACGGGTCGCCGAAGTCATGAACAAGGTGGACGCCGTTGCCGCCGATGGCTGGGCCTGCTGGGCCTTCTCGAACCACGACGTGGAACGCCACGCCTCCCGCTGGGACCTGAGCGAACCGGCCAAGCGCTGCTACGCCACGCTTTTGATGACCCTGCGCGGCTCGGCCTGCCTCTATCAGGGGGAAGAGCTTGGCTTGGGCGAGGCGGACGTGCCTTTCGAGGATCTGCAGGACCCGTACGGCATCCAGTTTTGGCCCGAATACAAAGGCCGCGACGGCTGTCGCACGCCCATGGTGTGGGAGGCGTCCAACGACACGGGCGGCTTCTCAGAAGGCAAGCCGTGGTTGCCCGTGGGCGCTGAACACCTGACCGTTTCGGTGGCGGATCAGGAAAGCGACGAGGACGCGATGCTGCACCACTACCGCCGCGCCATCGCCTTCCGCCAAGCGCATTCCGCCCTGACCAAGGGGTTGCAGGAAGACCTGAAGGTCGACGGCGACACGCTTAGCTTCGTGCGGCAAAGCACGGACGAGACGATCTTTTGTGCCTTCAATCTGTCGGACGAACCCACCGAAATACAACTGCCCGCAGGCAGTTGGAGCGGGCTGACCGATCTTGGCGGGCCCGTTGCCGGACAAGATAAGACGATAGCGTTGGAGCCTTGGGACACGGCTTTCGCTCAAAAACAGGACTAGGGGAGAAAAACAAATGGCAAACCTGAAACTGACGGATGTGGGCAAAGCCTACGGCGGCACGGTCGAGGTGTTGAAGGACATCAATCTCGACATCACCACGGGGGAGCTGATTGTTTTCGTGGGGCCCTCCGGCTGTGGCAAGTCCACACTTCTGCGGATGGTTGCAGGGCTGGAAAAAATCACGGCGGGCACGCTTGAGATCGACGGCGAGGTGATGAACAACGTGCCCCCCGCACAGCGCGGCATCGCAATGGTTTTCCAAAGCTACGCGCTCTATCCGCACATGACCGTGCGCGACAATATGGCCTTCGCCCTGAAGATCGCAAAGAAGACCAAGGAAGAGATCGACGCCGCGGTAGAAAACGCCGCGCGCATTTTGCAACTGACGGAATATCTCGACCGTCTGCCCAAGGCCCTGTCCGGCGGCCAGCGGCAACGGGTTGCCATCGGACGCTCCATCGTGCGGGACCCGAAGGTTTATCTTTTTGACGAACCGCTCTCAAACCTGGATGCGGCCTTGCGTGTCGCCACCCGGATCGAGATTGCCCAACTCAAAGAGTCGATGCCGGAAAGCACCATGATCTACGTGACCCACGATCAGGTCGAGGCCATGACGCTGGCCTCCCGCATCGTGGTTTTGGCCAACAAGGGCATTGCGCAGGTCGGCAGCCCGCTGGAGCTTTACGAGCGCCCGGAAAACGAGTTCGTGGCCCAGTTCATCGGGTCCCCCGCCATGAACCTTCTGGCGGGTGAAATCGTCGCCACAGGCGAGGTGACCCAAGTGACCTTACCTGAGGGGGCCGGATCAATATCCGCCAATATTCCCACCACCGACGCCGACAAGGGGCGCAAGGTGAATGTCGGCATCCGTCCCGAAGACATGGTTTTGGCCAGCGGTCCCGATTATGCCTATCGCGGCACTGTCGAGATCAGCGAAGCCTTGGGCGAGGTAACGCAACTCTATTTCAAGAAGTCAAAGCCGGAGCACGAGCCCGTCATCGCCAAGCTGCCCGGCATCCACACCAATGTCCGGGGCAACGAGATGCACATGACGGCAGCGCCCGAAAAGGTGCATCTCTTCGCGGACGGCAAATCACTGCTCTACCGCTAGTCTACATTTCCGTCTGAATGCCGCGATCCTTGGCGAAGGACCGGCAATAGGCGGTCCAGTCGCGAAAATCCTGTGTAAAGAAGACCGTGCCGCCGCGATCTTCCCATTCTTGTGTTTTGCTGTCGATCAATTCCCACAAGCTATCCTTCGTCAGGCCGCGCCCTTCCTGCGTGGCTTGTGTAAACGCGGCGTCGGCCCAGCTTTTAGCTGCGTAGATCAGCCGATCAACGGCGTCTGGCGACGTCGCCCATTGCGCCGCGTTCTGATGCAAGGCCGCACAATCGGCCATGCTCTCGCTGAACGGTTGCGCTGACGCTGCTGCAGGCGCTAAAATAATAAGGCCCACTGCCAGAAAGCGTTTCATACCCATATCATCCTCTTTGGCCCTCACAGAATCTAAGCGATCCGCTTGGCAAAACTGTGGCGGTTTTTACCCACCAGCTACGTCCGCATGCGGTGCCGGTTTTGGGCTGGACTGGTAGCGCTAACAGGTTATATGTCCGGCAAGCTGATGGAGACAGTCATGACCCTGAACGCCACAATCGCCGACGTCACCGCCCGCATTCAGGACCGCTCGAAAGACAGTCGCGCGCTCTATCTCAATCGCATGCGCCGCGCCGCCGAAGACGGCCCACGCCGGGCGCATCTGACCTGTGGCAACCAGGCACATGCCTACGCGGCAATGGGCGACGCCAAAGATCGGCTGGTCGGTGAAACCGCGCCCAATATCGGGATCATAACCGCCTATAACGACATGCTCTCGGCGCACCAGCCGTTCGAGCGTTTTCCCGCGCTGATCAAGGACACGGCCCTGAAAAACGGCGGCACCGCGCAGGTTGCAGGCGGCGTGCCCGCCATGTGCGACGGCGTCACCCAAGGTCAAGTGGGAATGGAGCTTTCGCTTTTTTCCCGTGATGTCATAGCCTTGGCCGCCGGTGTTGGCCTCAGTCACAATACGTTCGACGCAGCCGTCTATTTGGGCGTCTGTGACAAGATCGTCCCGGGCCTCATCATCGCGGCAGCGACCTTCGGCTACATTCCGGGCGTGTTCCTGCCCGCTGGGCCCATGCCATCGGGTCTGCCCAATGACGAAAAGTCGAAGGTCCGCCAGCAATTTGCAAAAGGCGAAGTCGGCCGCGACAAACTGATGGAGGCCGAGATGGCCTCCTACCATTCCCCCGGCACCTGCACTTTCTATGGCACGGCCAACTCCAACCAGATGCTGATGGAGTTCATGGGGCTGCACCTGCCGGGCGCGTCTTTCGTGAACCCCGACACCGACCTTCGTGATGCGCTGACCGAGGCCGGGGCCAAGCGTGCGCTCGAAATCACAGCCCTCGGCAATGATTACCGGCCGGTTTGCGATATTCTGGACGAAAAGACCTTTGTGAACGGTCTGGTGGGGCTGATGGCCACGGGTGGCTCCACCAATCTGGTGATCCACATCATCGCCATGGCCCGCGCCGCCGGGGTCTTGCTTGATCTGCAGGATCTGGCCGAGATTTCAGACGCAACGCCCCTGATGGCGCGGGTTTATCCCAACGGTCTGGCCGACGTGAACCATTTCCATGCGGCGGGCGGCCTTGGCTACATGATCGGCGAGTTGCTGGACGCGGGCCTTCTGCACCCGGACACCAAGACCGTGATGGGCGACGGGCTGTCGCTCTACGCAAAGGAACCGAAGCTGAAAGACGGTGAGATCGTCTGGGAAGACGAGTTGCGCGAAACCCAGAACGACCGCATCCTGCGCCCGGCGAAGGATCCTTTTGCGCCGCAGGGCGGCCTCAAGCAACTCTCGGGCAATCTGGGACGCGGCGTGATCAAGGTCTCCGCCGTCGCGCCCGAACGCCACATCATCGAAGCCCCGGCAAAAGTCTTTTCCGATCAGCAATCCGTCAAGGACGCCTTTAAGGCGGGCGATCTCAATCAGGATACGGTCGTTGTCGTCCGCTTTCAGGGCCCAAAGGCCAACGGCATGCCCGAATTGCACGGCCTGACCCCAGTGTTGGCCAACATGCAGGACAAGGGCCATAAGGTGGCGCTGGTCACAGACGGGCGCATGTCCGGGGCATCAGGCAAGGTGCCCGCCGCGATCCATGTCACGCCAGAGGCCATGGATGGCGGTCTCATCGGCAAGATCAACGACGGCGACATCGTCCGCCTCGACGCCAAGGCCGGAACCCTTGAGGTTCTGGGCGAAGGCATTGCGGACCGCACCGCCGCTCAGCCTGATCTGTCAGACAACGGCCACGGCGTCGGGCGTGAGCTTTTCGACATATTCCGCCAGACGGTCGGGCGGTCGGACGCGGGGGCGGGCGTTGTCGTCTGATCTCGCCTCACGCCGGATATCCCAGATGAACCCCGGCCACTTCTTTCTGGCCAAAATATTCAATTCCACCCTCCGCCACGGGAAGGACCGCCCATGACACCGCAAGACGCCAGCCAACAGGCCTTGGAAATCTGCCAACTCGCCCCAATCGTTCCGGTTCTGGTGGTCGACGACGCCCGCCACGGCGAACCCTTGGCGCGTGCGCTGGTCGCGGGGGGGCTTCCCGCGCTTGAGGTGACCCTGCGCACCCCCGACGCGCTCGACGTGATCGCCGAGATGGCGCAGGTCGAGGGCGGCGTTGTTGGCGCAGGCACGCTTCTGACACCCCAGGACGTCGTCGCGGCCAAGGAAGCGGGCGCACTGTTCGGTGTTTCCCCCGGCGCCACGGACAGGCTTCTGGACGCCTGCGAGGACGCAGAACTGCCCCTGCTGCCCGGTGCAGCCACGGCGACCGAGGCCATGCGCCTTCTGGAACGGGGCTATACCATGCTGAAGTTCTTCCCGGCCGAGGCATCGGGCGGTGCGGTGGCACTCAAAGCCATCGGCGCACCCATTCCGCAAGTCAGTTTCTGCCCCACGGGCGGCGTCAGCCTGACCAACGCCGAGACCTATCTGAGTCTTCCCAACGTCGTCTGCGCAGGGGGCAGCTGGGTTGCGCCCAAGGACAAGGTGGACGAAGGCGACTGGGCGGCCATAGAAGATCTGGCCCGTGCCGCCGCAGCCCTGTCCCGCTGACCAAAGGCCGCCCGTGACCGCCACGGGTTTTGGTGCTAGGCTCACCCCATGGCCACGCAAGACAGTCATATCCCACCCCCTGCGGCATCGCCTGTGCCGCAGATCGGCGACGTGACGGTCGTTGAACTGATCAACGCCCTCAAATGCGGCTGGGACGATTTCAGGCGCGCGCCGCTCTTCGGTCTCTTTTTCAGCGCCTTCTACGTTGCCTGCGGCTTCGGGCTTGCGCTGATCCGGGCGGACACCTTCGTCTGGACGCTGGTGCTGTCACTTGGTTTCCCGCTGGTCGCCCCCTTCGCAGCCGTGGGTCTTTATGAGGTCAGTCGCCGTCTGGAAGCGGGCGAACCCCTCAAATGGACGTCCGTTCTGGGTGTGGTCTGGCAGCAGCGCGGACGTCAGATCCCGTGGGTCGGCGCCATCCTGATGATCATCTTCCTCTTCTGGAGCTTCTTCGCCCACATGTCCTTCGCGCTCTTTCTGGGCACCATGACCCTGACCAACATCACCACGTCGTGGGAGATATTCAATTCCATCTCCGGTTACCTGATGATCGGCTTTCAGATCCTTGTGGGGGCAGGGGTCGCGCTGTTGGTCTACACGATGACGGTCGTGTCCCTGCCGCTGTTGCTCGAGCGGGAGATCGACTTTGTCACAGCAATGCTCGTCTCCATGCGGACCTTTGCGCGCAACCGGCGCGTGCTGCTGATCTGGGCGGCGCTGATCGCAATCTGCCTGCTTGTGTCCATGCTGCCCCTGTTTCTGGGCCTCTTCCTCGCGCTGCCAATTCTGGGCCACGCCACATGGCACCTCTACCGCCGCGCGCTCTACACCCCGGTCTAAGCCCCTAGGGCAGGTGAATTGGGAAGGCCGCGCGGATCTTTTGATCAAGATCCGGTGCAAACGCCGCCAAACTGTCGGAGGCCAGGATTTCCAGCTTCCGCCGGGTGGCGTTTTTCAACAGATCAGGTCGCTCGTTTTCCATCCACTCCTTGGGTGAGGTTCGATCCGCAAGGGCCGGATAAACATAGTCAGTTTCCATCAGTCGCAGGGTCTGATCACTGCCCAGATAATGACCGGTCCCGGGCACCCCATTCTGTCCCAGACAGGCCGTGCGCATCACCTCAAGGCTCAGCGTATCATCATTGACCTCGATCCCCCGGACACACCGGTTGGCCTGCCCGAGAAGATCGTCGCCCAGGATCAGACTTTCAAGGCAGAACCCCAGAAGTGACGCATGCATGCCCGCTGCTTCATATACCATATTCAGCCCGGACACCCCCGCCAGTACGTTGGAGCACATCTGCTCCCACCCGGCCTGCATGTCCGGCAGCTTGGCGTCCGCGATGCCCGCCGCGGCACCACCGGGCAGACCATAGAACCGATGCATCTGCGCGCACCCCGCGGTCAGCAGTGCCTGTTCGCCGGACCCACCGGACATGGCGCCCGTCCGCAGATCAGACACGAAAGGCCATGTCCCGAACACCGCAGGATAGCCCGGCGAGATCGCATTGACATAGACGACACCGGCCAGACATTCAGCCACCGCCTGAACGATCGCGCCCGCAATCGGGGCAGGGGCTGTCGCACCGGCCTGACCGGCGGATAGCAGCAGAACGGGCATGCCACCTGCGATGCACGCTTCCATCACCTTGCAGCTTTCTGTCGCGAACTTCATCGGTGGCACCACAAAGCAATTGCTGTTCGATACAAAAGGCCGTGCTCGCCAAGCGGCTTCGCCTCCGGCGATGGTATGCAACAGATCGAACGCGCCTGGGACGTATTCAGGATCGGTGAAGGATGTGCCGATATGCTTGGTGGTGCCCCGGCAGGCGGCATAGACCGTATTGAGGTCCATCTCGTAATTGTCTGATATATCACGACAAACCACAGGCCGCTGCAAGAAGTGGATGTTGTCCAACCGATCCACGATCCGGGCGGCATCATAGAGATCTTGCACGGTCGTGTCGCGATAGCTGCGATCTTCAATTTCGACCATATGAACCGCCGCACCCGCCGTACCGAAATACACACGCGTGTCGGTCAGTTCCAGATCATGGCGCGGGTCGCGACCACACAGCGTGACCTCCCTTGCGGCGACGGCAAGCATGTCTTCGACCAAGGCGCGGGGAAAGCGCAGCCTGCCATCTGCACCAAGCGCCGCGCCCGCGGCGGTCATGGTTTCAACGCCGCTCTCCGGCGCATCCGCAAGGCCAATCGTCTCCAGCGCTGTCAGCGCCGCTTCGTGAATACGCGCGACTTCGGTCTCGGTCAGAGGCGTGTAGCGTCCGCCCCGCTGGCCCGGGCGGATCGGCCGTTTGTCTTCGGTCAAAGGGGCAGCGCGCAGGGCATGACGCGCGGCGCGGCCACCGGCGCGACGGGGTGGTTTCGTTTGGGTGTTCATACATAGGGTCCGTGCAGGTTGAAGGGTCAGGTCAATTCAGGCTTTCACGGACCGACCGGGTCTGCCGCGGGCTGCACGCCCCCGCGTTGCGCCGATCGTGCGGCGCGTCAGAACTTCGTAGCAGAATGGCGTCTGCATTCTGGCCTCCCTATGCAGAAGGCTAACGGATGCCTGGGGCCAGTCTCGCCTGTTCGCGCCACAGTGTCGTTTTTAGACGAAGCTCAGCTAGCCCAACAGCATCGCGTCGACTTTCTTACCTGGCATGGCTTGAAGCAATGGTGAGAAATCCCCGTTGCCGAACATCGCCTCGGCGGCATCATTGATCGCCCTATGGGTCACGCGGGCCAGGGCGGACCCCAGCGAGATTCGGGCAAACCCCATCTCCGCATAGGTGGCGCGGCTGATTTTTGCATAGGGCCCAGCGGCCAGGACATTTACCGGCTTTTCTGTGGCTTCCACCACACGCTTCAGGTCGTCCATCGACTTCGGCACGGGGATATAGAGTCCGTCGGCGCCTGCCGTGTCGAACGCCTTGATCCGGCGCAGGCCTTCCTCGATGTCATAGGCGCCCGTCATCACACCGTCCGCCCGCGCCACCAGGAACACATCGCCCTTGGCCGCCCGGGCGGCGCTCGCCGCGGCCTTGATCCGCTCGACACTCAGATCGAAATCATAAGCCTGATCGCTGGCCCCTTTGACGTCCTCGATACACAGACCCGCCAGACCGATCTCGGCCGACAGCCGCACGGTCTCCGCGCAAATCTCGGGGGCCTCCCCGAACCCATCCTCAAAGTCGCCAGAGACCGGCACAGTGACGGCGGCGATCAAATCCTGCGCGTGGGACAGCGCCTGATCGCGCGTCACATGCCCGCCATCGGGCAGGCCCAACGTAAAGGCATGCGCGGCGGACGAGGTGCCAATCGCTTGCGCGCCGAGCGCCTCAAGCATCTTGGCCGAACCTGCGTCCCACGCATTGGCAAGGATGAACGGATTGCCCGGCTGGTGTAGATCCCGAAAGCTGGTCATATGCTGCGCTCCTTTGCAAATTCCAGAAGTGTTTTCAGTGCGGTTGCGAAGAGATCATCATCCACCGTCATTGCCACGCGCACATGACCCGCGGCGGCGGTGCCGAAGCTTTCCCCGGGCATCACCGCGATATTTCGGTCGGTCAGCAATGCATCGGCAAACGCAGTTCCGGACAGCCCGGTCGCACGGATGTCCAGCATCAGATACATGGCGCCCGACGGCGGCACCGGATGGACGACATCTTGCCCGGCCAAGAGCTTCAGCGCCAGATCGCGGCGGCGCTTGAACGGGGCAGCGACCCGATCCTCAAGGGCAGGGCCCGCGTTCAGCGCGAACTCAGCCGCATCCTGAATATAGCCGGGCACGCCGTAAGTCGTGTGCGTCGCCAGTTCAATCAATCTGGCAATCGCAGCCTCCGGCCCCGCAATCCACCCCACCCGGCTGCCCGTCATAGCGTGGCTTTTCGACATGGAACCAATCACAAGCGTCCGCTCCGCCATTCCCGGCAGCGTCCGCGGGCTGAGATGCGCGCCGTCCCACACCTGCGTGTCATAGACCTCGTCCGAGATCAGCCACAGGTCGTGGTCCCGGCAACAGGCCGCAACGGCCTCCAGCGTTTGCTTCGAATAGACCACGCCACTGGGATTGTTGGGCGTGTTGATCAGAAGCGATCTCGCACCCTGTGGGATCTGGCCCAGATCCGCCGCGGTCGGCTGAAATCCGGTCTCGGGGCGGGTGACAATGGCGCGGGGCACAGCGCCTACCGCGCGGAGCGTGCCGGGATAGGTCGCATAGTAGGGATCACAGTAGAGCGCGACATCCCCCTCGTCGCACACCGCATGATGCGCCGAAAACAGCGCCGATTGTCCGCCCGGTGTGATCAGGATGTTGTCCCGCGTCGTCGCCACACCCGTCCGCTCCGTGATCCGCGCGGCAATTGTATCGCGCAACCCGCCGGTTCCCGGCACCATCGCATAGCCCGTATGGCCACCCCGTGCTGCGCGGTCCATCGCGCTCAGGATCTCGGGGTCAGTCCGAATGTCATGCTCCCCAATGGTCAACTCCACCACCGGAACACCCGCCGCCACCATCCGGCGCGCACGGTAGAACAGGTCCCAGCCATCCGATCCGTCCCCAGTCAGATGCGATATGCGCCGCGAAAGGGTCATCCAAACCTCCCTCGTTTTTACCGGAGCCTGCAGGCCGCCCCCGCGCCCTGTCAAACCGGATCGCAAATGGGTAACAATTTGTGACCTATTCCAACGCGGATTAGGGCCCGGTCTCGTGTCACGCCCCGGATGCCATCGGCTCGACCTGATGAGCCATGACTGACTTGACGGGGCGGGCGGGGCCGCGCTATGCCCGCTTCATGACCAAGACATGCATCCAAGGCTGCTGCATTACCATCTGACATTCGTCGGGCGGGTCTTTGGTGTTTCCTCTACAGGTTGAAGTTGCTAAGCCCCGCCGGGACAGGCGCGCGAGGCGATATGACCATCCAGCTCTACAACACGAAGACGCGGACAAAAGAGCCGTTCACGCCCATCGATCCGGAGAACGTCCGCATGTATGTCTGCGGGCCGACGGTTTATGATCGCGCCCATCTGGGCAACGCGCGTCCGGTTCTCGTCTTCGATATCCTCTATCGCCTTCTGCGCCATGAATATGGTGAAAATGCAGTGACTTACGTCCGAAACTTCACGGACGTGGACGACCGGATCAACGAGACGGCGCAAAAACGCAAGGCCGCAGGCGCCACCGGCACATTGGAGGCGTTGATCCGAGAGCGCTCCGACGAGACGATCCGCTGGTATCACGACGATATGGACGCACTCGGCGCATTGCGCCCGACCCATGAGCCCCGCGCGACGGCGTTCATCGCCCAGATGATCGCGATGATCGAGGATCTGATCGACAAAGGCCACGCCTACGCCAAGGACGGTCACGCCCTGTTCCGTGTCCGCTCCTACACCGAATACGGCAAGCTCTCCGGTCGCAGTGTCGATGACATGATTGCAGGCGCACGGGTCGAGGTCGCGCCGTTCAAGGAGGACCCGATGGACTTCGTCCTCTGGAAACCGTCCACCGATGATTTGCCCGGCTGGGACAGTCCTTGGGGCAGGGGCCGTCCGGGCTGGCACATCGAATGCTCCGCCATGGCGCACGAGCTGTTGGGGGAGAGCTTCGACATCCACGGCGGCGGCATCGACCTTCAATTTCCCCACCACGAAAATGAAATCGCTCAAAGCAAATGCGCGGGCCATGGCTTCGCAAACGTCTGGCTGCATAACGAGATGTTGCAGGTCGAGGGAAAGAAGATGTCGAAATCCCTCGGCAACTTCTTCACCGTGCGCGATCTGCTGAACCAAGGCGTCCCGGGCGAGGTGATCCGCTTCGTGATGCTATCGACGCATTATCGCAAACCAATGGATTGGACAGAGAAGAAGCGGGACGAGGCAGAGGCGACTTTGCGCAAGTGGTTTGCGATTGCGGAAAACGCCGGAATACTTTGGAACGAAGGAAGCCTAGACCCGGAATTAATGAACGCACTTGCGGATGACTTGAACACTCCGCGTGCAATAACTGCATGCCATAGATTGGCGAATGCAGGTGACCCAGATGAGCTTCGCCGTAATATGGAGATTTTGGGCTTTTATCAGAAAGGTCTTCCGGCTTGGGCCGACACCTCCGCTACTCACTTCACGCAATATGAGGAGAAACTGAATAATCTGCGTAACATCGCAAAGCAGACAAAAAATTACACCGCAGTCGACGATATGAAGGCTGCATTGATCGCAGCCGGAGTCGAGGTCAAGATGGATAAAGAGAATGTCTATCTCTTCATCGGAAGGGGCTTCGATCCCGAAAAACTCAAGGCGCTGCAATGAGTGAAGCCTCGCATCAGTCGGACTCCCCGGTCTTCCGTCCTTCAGACGATAGCAAGCCGTCCCAATTCGTCGGTCAAAAGGTCCGATGGAAGTCCGATAAAAGTCCGACGGAAGTCCGAAAGCCGGTTGAGCGGGGAGTGGACCAATGATCCGCGACCGTCTCTACCTCTTCGACACCACACTTCGGGACGGTCAGCAGACCCACGGGGTGCAGTTCTCGACGTCCGAAAAGCTGCAGATCGCGACCATGCTGGACAACTTGGGGATCGACTACATCGAAGGCGGCTGGCCCGGCGCAAACCCAACAGACAGCGAGTTCTTCGCCCAAGCGCCAAAGACCAAAGCCACCATGACAGCTTTCGGCATGACCAAGCGGCAGGGACGTTCCGCCGAGAATGATGATGTGCTGTCCGCGGTCCTGAACGCCAACACGCCTGCGGTCTGCCTGGTCGGAAAAACGCATGAATTTCATGTCGTTAAGGCGCTCGGGATCTCACTGGAGGACAATCGGGACAACATCGCGAGATCCATTGCGCACCTCACCTCACAGGGTCGCGAAGCGCTCTTTGATGCCGAACATTTCTTTGACGGATACGCCGCAAACCCCGATTACGCGCTCAGTTGTCTGCACGCCGCGCGTGATGCGGGCGCACGCTGGATCGTGCTGTGCGACACCAATGGCGGCACGTTGCCCCATCAGGTTCACGCCGTGACCGAAGCCGTCATCGCCAGCGGCATCCCCGGCAATCATCTGGGCATCCACACCCATAATGATACCGAAAACGCAGTCGCCAACACCCTTGCCGCCGTCGACGCAGGCGCACGCCAGATCCAAGGCACCCTGAACGGTCTGGGCGAGCGCTGTGGCAATGCCAACCTCATCTCCTTGCTGCCCACACTTCTGTTAAAAGAGCCCTATTGCAGCACCTTAGAGACCGGTATTGATGTGGAAAGCCTTACCTCCCTCACACGGGTCAGCCGGACTCTGGACGATATTCTAAACCGCGTTCCCCAGAAATCCGCCCCCTATGTCGGCGCCTCCGCCTTCGCGCACAAGGCCGGACTCCACGCCTCTGCGATCCTCAAAGATCCAACCACTTACGAGCACGTCGACCCGGCCAGCGTTGGCAATGCGCGGATCATTCCGATGTCCAATCAGGCCGGTCAGTCCAACCTGCGCTCACGGCTTGCGGACATGGGTCTCACGGACGTGGACGGCGCGGCATTGCCCGCGATCCTCGAGCGCATCAAACAGCGCGAGGATCAGGGCTATTCCTATGACACCGCGCAGGCCTCTTTCGAGTTGTTGGCGCGGGATGAACTGGGGCTTCTTCCCAGTTTCTTCGAGGTCAAACGCTACAAAGTGACGGTCGAACGGCGGAAGAACAAATACAACAAGATGATTAGTCTGTCCGAGGCCGTCGTTGTTGTAAAAGTTGGCGATACCAAGATGTTATCGGTGTCGGAGTCGCTTGACGAACTGGGTTCTGATCGGGGTCCGGTCAACGCGTTGGCAAAGGCACTCGCCAAGGATCTTGGGCCTTACCAGAAGGCCATTGCGGATATGCGGCTGGTGGATTTCAAGGTGAGGATCACCCAAGGCGGGACCGAGGCCGTCACGCGGGTCATCATCGACAGCGCGGACGGGGCGGGGCGTCGGTGGTCCACAGTTGGCGTATCACCCAACATTGTTGATGCCAGTTTCGAGGCATTGCTCGACGCGATAAACTGGAAGCTGGTACAGGAAGGCGCGGAACCTTGAGCCTTGAGGCCTGCGCCGACCTCATCGCCCGAGCGGACCCGGACAGGTTTGCAGCCATACGGCTGGCACCGATTGAGGCACAACAGATCTTGCTGCCCATCTATGCGTTTAACGTTGAGGTCAGCCGCGCGCCATGGGTCACGCAGGAACCGATGATCGCCGAGATGCGCCTGCAATGGTGGCGCGACGCGCTGGACGAAATCGCAAACCGTGGTATCGTGCGCGCCCACGAAGTGACCGTTCCACTCGCGCAGGTGCTGGATGCGGGTGGTGCTGCGGCGCTGGATAAAGCGGTTGCGGCAAGACGGTGGGATATCTTCCGGGACCCGTTTGAAAACGCAGAGCATTTCGAGGAATTTATCGCGTCCACCAGCGGCAATGTGATGTGGACAGCAGCGCGCCTGCTTGGTGCTGAGGACGAAAGCGGCGTTCGAAACTTCGCCTTCGGTGTCGGTATATCGAACTGGCTTCAGGCGATCCCCGCTCTGTTGGCGTCCGGTCGGCAACCGCTTTTGGAGGGTAACACAGCCGCAATCAGGGACTTGGCGGATGAGGGACTGAGGCGGATCGACAGCGCTGCCCGCGCGCGCAAGACGTTGTCAGCGGCAGAGCCTGTGCTGCTGACCGGTTGGACGGCGCGTCCAATGTTGGATGCGGCACGGCGAAACCCGGAGGCTGTGCTGACGGGGCTTCCACAACTGAGCCCGTTTCGCCGTGATACAAGGCTCGCCAAGCTGTCCTATTTCGGCTGGTGGCGCTAGGCCGTCCGGCGGACACGAGACTTCATCGTCAACCAAACCAACGCGCCGGCCGCAAGGATCAGGAACGGCACCATTGCGTAGTTTACGGCGGTCCAACCTTGCTCGGGCGTGCCGCCAGAACAGTTCATCAGCCCGCCCGAGGCGATTGAGGCAATCGTGACGCAGCCAAAGACCAGCATGTCATTCATGCCCTGAACGCGACCACGCTCCTCTGCCGTGTGGGATTGCGCCAGAAGCGTCGTTGCGCCGATAAAGCCGAAGTTCCATCCGATACCCAGTAGGATCAGGGCGAGGAAGAAATTGCCCAGTTGGACGCCCTCAAGCGCCACGATACCTGCAGCGGCCAGAATGGCCAAACCGATAGCAATGATCGTTTTCGCCCCGAACCGCGCGATCAGATGACCAGTGAAGAACGAAGGCGCAAACATCGCCAGCACGTGGCCCGAAACGACATTGGCCGCAGCAACCTCAGTGTAGCCACAACCGACAACTGCCAAAGGCGTCGATGTCATGACAAGGTTCATAAGCGCGTAGGCCACCATCGCGCAGATGACGGCCACGGCAATAGTGGGTGTTTTCAAGAGCTGCCCGCGGCTTCGTCCAAGGTCGGAGCCTTTGACGGCAACCGGTGGTTTCGGGATGTCGAGGAAGAAGAATAGAATGATACCGATAACGTTGATCGCAATCGCAGCCGTGTAGACGTCGAAATAGCGCATCACGGTTGCGTCGGGATTATTTGTCGTCAGGTACGCTACGATTTGTGGCCCGATAATCGCGGACAGAAGCCCGCCCGCCATCACATAACTGATCGCCTTGGGTTTAAAGGCATCGGACGCCGTGTCCGTCGCGGCGAAGCGATAAAAACCCTGCGCGGACATATATATCCCGGTCAGGTAACTTCCGGCAAGAAAGAGCCAGAAATTCCCTAAAACCAGCGCGATGGCGGCTATAATTGATCCCAAAACACCGCCAAGGGCACCTGTGATGAATCCGGCGCGACGACCAAAGCGCTGCATGAAGGACGACAGCCACGGTGCTGTGGTCATCGAGCCGAAGACAATCATCGAGATCGGCAGCGTGGCGAGGCACGGATTGGGGGAAAGCTTTTGACCGGCAAGGCCACCCACGACGAAAATCATCGTGATCTGACTGCCCAAGAAGGCCTGCGCCGCTACCAGAACGGCCACGTTGCGACGGGCGCGCTTGTCGTCTGTCATGTCCATGGGGTCAGCGGTATCCCGTCATCTGGACGGGGGCAAGATGCGGTCTATGATATGTGCAAAAGATCCCGCCACGCGACCGTGCCGCAGCCCCATAGGGTCCAATGCGATACCATCCGCATCATGCGCGTCGAACAGGGGGTCGCCCGCAGCGCTCACGGTTGTCGCATAGTGGAACTCATGGCCGCGGTAGTGGCCTTGGATCGGCCCCTTCGAAGCGCTCAACATGCGATATCCCAAGTGAAGCTTTGGAGCTTGAAAACTTGTTTCGAGGTTCAGCAGACCAGCCATTTGATGGCGAACACCATTCGCGTCAACCAGACCTTTGCCCAATATCATATAGCCGCCGCATTCCCCGTAGATATCAACCGCTTCGGCAGCAGATCTGATGCTATTTAAAAAATTCGAATTATCTGCAATCCGCCCCGCATGAAGCTCGGGATACCCACCGGGAAGATACACGAGATCGCACTGGGGAACGGGTTCATCGTTCAGCGGAGAGAAGAAGCTGACCTCTGCCCCGGCGTCCCGCCAGTCCCTCAGAATATGCGGGTAGGCAAAAGCAAACGCGATATCGTGCGCCACCGCAATGCTCTGGGCGGGTGGGGGCAGCCCCGTCGCAGTACCACGTGAGAGCGGCGCAGGTGCCAGCGCGTCAAGGTCCACATGCGTTTCGATCAGATCGGCAACGTCTTCGAGCCACGTTTCGAGATCCGCCCGCTCGCCTGCCTGAACCAGTCCCAAGTGACGAGACGGATGTATCAGATCCGTCCGTCTCGGGACGGCGCCCAAAACTGGTACGACATCCGCAAGGGCCGCCGAGATCATTGCCGCGTGCTTGTCGCTGCCCACTTTATTTAGAATGACGCCGGTTATCACAAGGCTCGGGTCGTGGACCATAAAACCCTTCACCAAAGCGGCTACACTATGGGCCATACGACTGCAGTCGACCACCAAAACCACCGGCAGATTCAAATGACGCGCCACATCAGCGGCAGACCCAGAACCAGACATGCCAGCACCGTCGAAAAGGCCCATCGCGCCTTCGACAATCAAAGTCTCCGAACCGTAGGACAGAGCCCGCATGCGATCTGGCGTCATTGCCCATGCGTCTAGGTTCAGACATGGCCGACCGCACGCCGCCTCATGGAACTTTGGGTCGATGTAATCAGGACCTGACTTTGCACCGCGCACGAGACCGCGACGGGACAGTGCGCGCAGCAGGCCCAGAGTGATGGTGGTTTTTCCTGATCCAGACGAGGGCGCGGCAATCAGCAGGCCGCGACCGCTCATGCGCTTTCAGCCGGGCGTCCGCGCCCAAGCGGATCGAGGTTGCGCGGTGCTGCACCGGCGGCCATTGCCTGCCAATCCAGCACCTGTCGCATCTCAACTGCCCGGCCAACGCAAATGATGGCAGGCGGCTCCAACCCGGCGGCGTCGATGTCATCGACGATTGTGCCAAGTGTCGTTTCCAGCACCTGCTGCGCCTCGGTTGTTGCGGTTGTCACGACGGCGACAGGCTCCGACAGCGGGCGGCCAGCACTGATCAATTCACCGGCTATTCTCGCGATGTGCTTCATGCCCATATAGATCACGATCACTTGCGATCCCGTTGCAATCGCACGCCAATCTAGAGATCCGGGGGTGTTGCCAGATTGATCATGGCCGGTCACGAAGGTCACGGACTGGTTTACATCCCGATGGGTCACGGGGATGCCTGCATAGGCCAGCCCACCGATCCCCGCGCTGATACCGGGAATGATCCGGATTGGCACGTCATGCTGCACAAGCGTCTGCGCCTCTTCGCCGCCACGTCCGAATACGAACGGGTCGCCCCCTTTAAGACGCAACACGCGCTTCCCAGCACGCGCCAAATCGACGAGCCGCAAGGATATGTCACGCTGCTTGGCGGATGGCTTTCCACCGCGCTTGCCCGCGTAAATGTGTTCAGCCTGCGGGGCCCAGTCGAGGATCGCCTCCTGCACCAACGCGTCGTAGACAATCACGTCTGCCTGCCGCAACGCGTTGAGGGCATGCAGTGTCAAAAGCCCCGGGTCACCGGGACCCGCACCGCACAGCCAGACCCATCCCGGTTGCAGTTCAGGCCAAGGGTGAGAAGGTAGAGAGTCAATCATGTCTCCGTTATGCGACCAACTTGAACTGCACGGAAGACCGAAGACGACATCTTTTGGTCTTATGCGGCCATCTGTCTGCACAATTGCACCTGCCCCAGACGCGCCTATAGTCGCCCCATGGATGGAACGCCCGAAACCCGGTTGCGGCGCGGTTGGACAACCGGTGCCTGCGCCACCGCCGCCGTGAAGGCCGCGCTGTTTCATCTATGGGGCGATGGGTTCCCGAAGACTGTCAGCATCACGCTGCCCAAAGGTGAGACACCGCAGTTTCCACTGGCTCATACCGCTGGTGGCGACACTTGGGCGGAAGCAGGTGTCGAGAAAGATGCAGGCGATGATCCGGACGTCACCCACGGTGCGCTTATCATCGCGCGGGTTGAAAACGGATCGCAGGGTGTTCGGTTTCACGCGGGGCAGGGCGTCGGCATGGTCACGAAAGCGGGTCTTCCCATTGCTGTGGGCGAGGCCGCCATCAACCCTGTTCCCCGTCAGATGATGGAAAACATCGTCAGTGAATGTGCCCGGCGGTTCGGTCGCACGCCTGCTGTTGAAATCACCATCTCGGTTCCCGGTGGCGCAGAACTTGCCAAGAAGACATGGAACCCGCGTCTTGGCATCGAGGGTGGCATATCCATTCTCGGAACCACTGGCGTCGTGCGACCGTTTTCCTGCGCAGCTTGGATCGCGTCCATTCACCGGGGCATTGATGTCGCACGTGCAGATGGTCTCTCGCACGTTGCGGGGTGTACCGGCGCGACGTCCGAGCGTGTGGTTCAAGAGATGATGCATCTGCCCGACCACGCGATGCTGGACATGGGCGATTTCGCAGGAGGCCTGTTAAAATATCTCGCGAAACATCCGATTGACCGGATCACCATCGGCGGCGGGATTGGCAAGATGACCAAGCTGGCGCAAGGCGCCCGGGATCTTCATTCCAAGCGTTCCCAAGTCGATTTTGGCATCTTGTCCAATTGGGCCGTCGCAAGCGGTTTGCCCAATGTCGAAGACGCAAACACAGCACTTGAAGCGGTCGGACGCGCGGGCGACGCACTTGCAGAGATTGTGGCGGAGCGCGCGCGCGCGCATGTCGCACAATTGTTGGGCGACGCGGCGGTGCAGCCCAGCACGGTCGTGATTGATCGGGCGGGGCGGGTTCTTGCCACGGCGGGCCTATGACGATCCTGGTGCTTGCCGGAACGGCAGAGGCGCGTGACCTCATCGCGCGATTGATCGCAAACGGCGAGGAAGTGATTGCCTCACTGGCTGGCGCGACCCGCGCGCCTGTTCCTCTTGGGACCGCAACACGGCAAGGCGGATTTGGTGGCGATGCGGGCTTTTCCTCTTGGCTCGCTGCACATGAACCGCAGTTGGTGATTGATGCGACCCATCCCTATGCCGAACGTGTGACACGACGGAGCGCTCGTATCTGTCGGCAGGTCGGCATTCCTTTCTTGCGCATAGAGCGTGAGGGATGGACACCAAGTGCCGAAGACGACTGGATATTCATCGACCGGCCTGAAAGTGCCCGCAATCACCTTCCAGCGGGTTCTCGTGTCTTCTTGGCAACGGGCCGCCAGACGCTCAGGCAGTTCGAGAACCTCTCCGATTGCACATTATTCTGCCGTCAGATTGATCCGCCTGACCGTCCTTTTCCCTTTCCAAACGGCGAGTATGTTGTCGGCCGCCCACCGTTTTCTATTCCTGAGGAAGTGGATCTGTTTACCAAGCTCGCAATAGATTTCCTCGTCGTGAAAAATTCCGGAGGTACAGCGTCTCGATCGAAACTTGATGCCGCTGCTCAGATGGGGCTGACAGTTTTGATGATTGAACGACCGCAAACGGTTGCATGCGAGACGGTCGCTACGGTTGGTGACGCAATGGATTGGGTCGCGCGCCATGCGCTCGATTGAAACCCATGAGGACATAGCGGAGGGCGTGGCGTGGCTGCGCAAAAACGATCCGCGGTTTATTCCCGCTTTGGATCTGTGCGACCAACTTCCCCTTCGGCGCAGGGAAGAAGGGTTTGCGTCGCTCCTTCATACGATCGTGGGCCAGCAGGTCAGCGTCGCGTCGGCGGCTGCGATTTGGACGCGACTGGAAGACGCCGGGCTGACCGACGAAGCAAAAGTCGCAGATGCAAGCGAAGACGATTTGCGCGCCTGCGGGTTATCGCGGCAAAAAATGCGATACGCATCAGCTCTTGCAAATGCGCGGGTCGATTACCCAAATCTGCGAACGATGGCACCCCCTGATATCATCAAGACATTGACCGCTATTCCGGGCATTGGTCACTGGACGGCAGAGATTTATGTCATGTTTTCATTGGGTCACCCGGATGTATTCGCGCATGGCGATCTGGCTTTGCAAGAGGGCGCACGGATGTTGTTTGGTCTCCCGGAGCGGCCCAAGGAAAAAGACATGCGTGTGATGGCCGAGGATTGGTCGCCTTGGCGAGCGGTTGCCGCCCGGGCGCTCTGGGACTATTACGCCCGGATAAAACGGCGCGAGGGCATAGGATGACACGGGCATTGGACGGGGGCCGCCGCGGCTCCAAATCGGGCGAAGACACGAGCCTTGTGATCTTCCTCCATGGATACGGTGCAGATGGAAAAGATCTATTGGGCCTTGCGGATCCACTGTCAGATCATCTGCCGGACACGGTGTTCACCGCACCCAACGCGCCTGAGCGATGCATCGGAAATCCGATGGGGTTCCAATGGTTCCCGATCCCTTGGATCGACGGGTCCAGCGAGGAAGAGGCTGAGGCGGGAATGCTCCGGGCAGTTGATGATTTGAACGCATATATTGATGCCACAATGGAAGCAGAGGGTGTTGACGCTGATGCCACGGTCTTGGTCGGGTTTTCCCAAGGAACAATGATGGCATTGCATGTGGCCCCGCGCCGGGCGGACGAGGTTGCGGGGGTCGTCGGTTTTTCGGGCCGCCTGCTTAGCCCTGAGCTTCTCGCCGACGAGGCTGTTTCAAAGCCACCAATCCTGTTGATCCACGGCGATCAAGATGATGTCGTCCCCCCGATTTCAATGCCAGAGGCAGGGGATGCGCTGACCGAAGCCGGATTTCAGGTGTACGGTCATGTGATGAAGGGCACCGGCCATGGAATTGCACCGGATGGGTTGAGCGTCGCGTTGTCGTTTATCGGACAACAGTTTGGGCTTGATCTGGGTTGACACCCAACCTGTGGATAACGGTCACATCTCTGTCAAAAAGCTGCGCTATCTGATCTGCGACATACACTGCATCTTGCGGGGGTTGTCAGGTCGCAAAGACAATATATAGTTTCGATGTATAGCTGGGGCGGGGTTCCCCGCCTTGGTGTCGGTCAGACAGAGCAGGGCGGGAGACGAGTCACCAATGGACGGCGATTTCAGGCAAGAATTTGTAAGGGAGCCAGGCAGCCTTCGGCACAACCCGGCCCTCGTGCTGAATGCGGATTACCGACCGCTCAGCTACTACCCTCTGTCCCTCTGGACATGGCAGGAGGCGGTTAAGGCCGCATTTCTGGACCGGATAACAATTCTGGCGGAATATGATGACGTCGTCAGATCGCCGACGACAGAGATTAAAATCCCATCTGTCGTGGTCCTCAAAGACTACGTCAAACCCCAAAAGCGGGTCGCATTCACGCGGTTCAATCTGTTTCTACGGGATGAGTTCTGCTGTCAGTACTGCGGCACGAAGGGCGATCTGACCTTCGATCACGTGATCCCGCGGGCACGGGGCGGTGTTACGTCTTGGGAAAACGTTGTTGCGGCATGCTCGAAATGCAATCTGCGCAAAGGGTCCAAGTCGCTGTCTCAATGCGGAATGAACCTGCGTAAAAAGCCAGTGCAGCCCGCATCGGAGCAGCTGCGCAATATGGGACGGAAGTTTCCACCAAATCATCTTCATGAAAGCTGGATCGATTTTCTCTACTGGGATGCAGAGTTGGAGCAGTAAAGAACTGCGCTTAAGCTGAGCAACTCGCGCCGCCCAAGACACAGAACTTCGCGCAATGGGGATGGTTCAACGCCACATCTCGCTCTGCCTCTTCCAAGGTTTCGCCGAGCTCAAATTCCCGATCATACGCCAAGAGTGTGCAGGCCAGAACGGCCGGTTTGTCAGCTCCCTTACGCTTCACCACCATCCGCGATGACGAACACATGACATCATCAGGGGACTTGTTGAGGATTGACCAGCAAGACGTTGTAACCTCTGGAACTTCGACCATCTCATCCATTTCGGGAAACAGCACTGTCTGGGCTGGATCCGACGCATCAATAGCAAATCCACTATCCGCAAACAGACGTGCGAACCCGGACCGTGCGTCTTCTTCACTCTCGGCCCATTCGATGCGGCCAGCGACAGCCATCCGGGCATTCTGCGCGCTCAACCAAGCCATACCTTCAAGGGTTTTGGCGTAGGCGCCAACGCCACGCTCCTTGTCGTGCAGCGCCTCTGACCAATGATCGAGCGACACGCGGAATGTCAGCTTATCCCCATAGCTCCCGATCAAGGCAGTAATACCGTCCTGCATGGATTTACGCATCATCGGACGCATAGCGTTGGTTAGAACCAAGACGTCATAGCCGCGAGCCAGCGAGCGCCGTAGAATCTCGATGATGTCCGGGTTCATGAAGGGCTCACCGCCGGTGAACCCGATTTCACGCACACCCCAGTTCCGAGCTTCAAGCTGATCAAGATAGTCGCTCACCTCATCTGCGGTGATGTACACCAGCTCGTCATTGGTCGGTGAGGACAGAATATAGCAGTTCTCGCAGGTGATATTACACAGCGTGCCGGTGTTGAACCAAAGTGTCTCTGGGTGGGTCAGCGCCACTGTCGCACGCGGTTCGCCTTTGGCAGTTGTCGACGGATTTTCGAATTTGCCCAGATTGGCGGTGCGCGCGGTCTCGACGGTGTCTTTCATGGGCCTCAATTCCGTTACTTGAAACTTGGCTAACGGCTTGCGTGGGCGAAGGAAAGTCCCGATACATGGCCTGACAGGCTTGTGATGCGCAGAACGCGCACGACGAACGCGGAAGGAAGCGCCCATGGTCTCACGCACGATCCCCGTGGATACGTTTGATCTGGTGATCTTTGGTGGCACTGGGGACTTGGCCCGGCGCAAGATCCTGCCGGGACTTTATCGTCGGTTTGTTGCAGGTCAGATGCCGGAGGACGCGCGGATCATAGGCGCGGCACGCTCTGATCTGGATGATGCGGGCTTCCGCGACATGGTGGGTGATGCCATCGCTGAATTCATGCCGGGTCAGTCCAAGACGGATAAGACGGTTAAGCAGTTTCTCAGCCGCCTGCATTATACAGCGATTGATGCGCGGGGCGAGGCGGGATGGTCAAATTTGGCGAAGCTTGTCCGCAAGGACGTCGTGAGCGCATTCTATTTCTCAGTCGGACCGGGCCTGTTCGGTGACCTCGCATCTCGACTGCAAAAACATGGGATTGCGCAGGAAAATGCGCGGATCGTGGTGGAAAAGCCGTTTGGCCGTGATCTGGCAAGCGCGAAGGAGCTGAACGGCGCATTGGCCGCGTCCTTCGAAGAGCATCAGATCTACCGGATCGACCACTATCTTGGCAAAGAGACGGTTCAGAACCTTATGGCCGTGCGGTTTGCCAACGTTTTGTTTGAGCCGCTCTGGAACGCTCAGTACATCGACCACGTGCAGATCACCGTCGCCGAAACCGTAGGCGTTGGCGGACGGGGCGGGTATTACGACAAATCCGGTGCCATGCGGGATATGGTTCAAAATCATCTGATGCAGCTTCTGTGCCTCACCGCGATGGAACCTCCTGCGCGATTTGAGCCGGACGCTGTACGCGATGAAAAGCTCAAGGTGATCCGGGCGCTTGACCCGGTCGAGGCAGATGACATCGTGCGGGGGCAATATGTCGCCGATGAGAACGGACCATCCTATGTCGAGGACGCCGAAAATCAGGACAGCCTTACCGAAAGCTACATCGCGATGAAGGTCAAATTGTCCAACTGGCGATGGAACGGGACCCCGTTCTATTTGCGGACTGGCAAACGGCTTAAGGCGCGCATGTCCGAGATCGTGGTCCATTTCAAGGAAACACCGCATTCCATCTTTGACGAGGACGCGGGCAGTCATGCGAATGTCTTGTCCATTCGATTGCAACCGGACGAGGGCATTGACCTCCGGGTGACCATCAAGGAGCCCGGTCCGGGGGGCATGCGACTTGTGGATGTTCCACTCGACATGACCTTTGCAGACGCACTTGGTCCCGAAGCCGAAGACATTCCAGACGCATATGAACGTTTGATTATGGATGTCATACGCGGGAATCAGACCCTGTTTATGCGCGGCGATGAGGTTGAGGCCGCATGGGCCTGGACCGACCCGATCATCGCAGCATGGAAAGCGCGGGGTGACAGGCCGAAACCTTATGAACCCGGCACCACTGGCCCCGAGGACGCATTGATGATGATGCACCGCGAGCATCGACGCTGGAGAGAGATCAAGGCATGAAGCTTGAGGAATATCCCGACAGGGACATGATGATGATCGACCTCGCCAATCAACTGGCGGGTGAGTTGGAGGAATGCTTGCTTGTCCACGAGTTTGCATCCTTTGCGGTGCCCGGCGGTACGACCCCGGGGCCTGTTTTTGACGCGCTAAGTGCCGCGCCTTTGGACTGGACGCGGGTTCATGTGATGCCCACCGATGAGCGCATGGTTCCCGCAGGACACGACCGTTCTAACGAGAAGCTGATCCGCGAAAGGTTGCTGACGGGACGTGCAGCAGACGCCGGATTTTTAGGCTTTGCAGGACGAAGCGAAGATTTGGACGGGCTCGCGACTGATCTGGCGCCTAATTTGCCGATCTCAGTTCTTCTGCTGGGTATGGGATCAGATATGCACACGGCATCCCTTTTTCCCGGTGCGGATGAACTGACTGCGGCGCTCGATAAGGGCGCGCCACCGGTCATGAAGATAACAGCCCCCGGCGCGCCAGAGCCGCGCCTTACCCTGACACGACCTGTTTTAGAGGGCGCGATGAGCACACATGTCTTGATATCCGGCAATGAGAAGCGCGAAGCTTTGCACAGGGCGGCTGCGGCCACCTTGGAAGAGGCTCCGATCAAAGCCGTTCTCGCGAACGCAACTGTCCATTGGGCGCCATGAACTGGGCCGCGTTGAAAGCCCGCGGGGATGCGCGACCAACCATCCGCGCGTTGTTCGACGCCAACGCGGACAGGGCCATTGCTTTTTCGCTGAGAGCGGACGATCTGCTGTTCGATTACTCCAAGACCCATCTGTCCGACGCGGACCGCGACGCCCTTCTGGCCATGGCAGAAGACGCGGATGTCAGCGGAAAACGTGACGCGATGTTCACCGGCGAGAAGATCAATGAAACAGAGGGGCGGGCGGTTCTGCATACGGCACTGCGCAACCTTTCAGGCGACGGCGTTTTTCTGGATGGCAGCGATGTCATGGCCGAGATCGAACAGACCCGTGCACGTATGGCAGAGTTTGCAATTGCCGTCCGTGACGGATCGTTCAAAGGGCAGGGCGGGCGCATCACCGATGTCATAAACATCGGCATCGGCGGCTCAGACCTTGGTCCTGCCATGGCGGTCTTGGCGCTGGCACCCTACCATGACGGACCGCGGACGCATTTTGTCTCCAACGTCGACGGTGCGGACATCGCGGACACGCTGGATGGTCTGAACGCGGACACCACGCTGGTGATTGTCGCATCGAAAACATTCACGACGATCGAGACCATGACCAACGCAAAAACGGCCTTTGATTGGATGGCCGAAAGCGTGTCAGATCCGGCCGCCCAATTCGCGGCGCTGTCTTCATCGACGGAAAAGACCGCCGACTTCGGCATCAGCGCAGAGCGTGTGTTCGGGTTCGAGGATTGGGTTGGTGGTCGCTATTCCATGTGGGGACCGATCGGTCTGTCGCTGATGATCGCGATTGGTCCGGACAATTTCACCGATTTCCTGCGCGGCGGCCACGACATGGACCGCCATTTCAAAACCGCACCACTTGCAGAAAACCTGCCCGTCCTGCTGGCGCTCATTGGCATCTGGCACAATCAGGGCTGCGGGTTTTCGACCCGGGCTGTCCTTCCCTACGAACAGCGTCTGGCGAGGTTGCCCGCCTACCTCCAACAACTGGAGATGGAGAGCAACGGCAAGTCGGTCGCGATGGACGGCAAAGATGTTCCGGTTCACACGGGTCCTATTGTATGGGGTGAGCCTGGAACCAACGGGCAGCATGCATTTTATCAGTTGATCCATCAGGGGACACGCGTGGTTCCGTGTGAGTTCATGGTAGGCATTGAGGGGCAGGAGCCTGACCTGACCCACCAGCACGATCTTTTGATCGCCAATTGTCTGGCCCAGTCAGAGGCTTTGATGGTCGGAAGGTCACTTGATGAAGCTCGTGAGATCATGCGCAAAAAGGGTCTCGAAGGCGACGAGTTAGAGCGGCAGGCCCGTCACAGAGTGTTCCCCGGCGACCGTCCGTCCACCACGCTGGCATACCCCAAGTTGACGCCCTATGTCCTCGGGCAGATCATCGCGCTCTACGAGCATCGCGTGTTTGTCGAAGGGGTCATGCTTGGCATCAACTCCTACGATCAATGGGGCGTTGAACTGGGCAAGGAACTCGCAACCGCGCTTAGTCCCATCCTGTCCGGCGAGGTATCCGCTGAGGGCAAAGATGGCTCCACCCGTATGTTGGTTGAGCATCTAGGCCGGCGCTGAAGCAAGATCGGTCGCGGTATCCCGCGCAAGTACGGTTTCTCTGAAGTCGGGCGGGATCTTCGTTTTCTGTCCGCTCTGATCCAGAAAGACCAGCACGGCAGATCCGGTGGCCCGGAGATTGCCCGACCAGACCGCATAGTGCATTTGACAACTTGTGCTGCGCACGCTGTCCGTGCGACCTGTCACGATGTAATCCTCGCTCAGTTGCATCTCGGCCAGATAATCAACCTGTACCTGACGGAGCACCATTCGCGGCCCGTCCGCGCCATAGGTCGTGATCCCGTAGTCGCGCAGGTAATGAACCCGGAATGCTTCGAACCAACGCAGGTAAGCCACGTTGCTGACATGACCCAAGGCATCCAGTTCACCAAACCTCACACGGTCTGCAACCCCATAATTCCAAGGCGGAGGAATGTTCCACGCGCGAAGTGTTTCGGACGCCAAGCGGCGGTGGTAGCGCAGATCAGTCGTCATCGTCGTCGTTCGATCCCCGACCGCAATTTCTGTCATAGATGCCCCGCCCACTACCGATCAGATCAGGGAAAGTCGCCCTAGTCCATGCGAGCGTGCGCCGGCGACTAAAGGCGATCTGATCGGTCAATCCCCGGTCACCGGAAAATACGAACATCTCGCGATCCGGAAAGATCAAACGCAATCCGCTTTGGTAGACGCCGTTATCTGCCCGCTCGTTGCACCTGAGGGCAGCGAACCCCGCGCCGTTCGCCTGACTTGTCACAGTGCATATCGTCGCCAACGATATCGCCAGAGTAAGTGCCCGCATGAGATATCCTCCTCGCGGAGGAATTAATGTGCCGGGCGTGTTGGACAAGGGAGTGGAGCGGGTGAAGGGAATCGAACCCTCGTCTTAAGCTTGGGAAGCTCCTGCTCTACCATTGAGCTACACCCGCAACGTTGCTTGGAATAGGGTCGTGTCTGTCAGGCGTCAACCTGAAACCATTAGCCGCGCCTGCGTCTGCGTCGTGGTCCGTCGGCGCCGCCATCTGATCTTCCTCCGGTGTTGAAATTCACCTCCGGCAGATCGACAATTGTGCGCAGGATGCGGAAGGGCTCGACGGCATTCGGAATGTTGGAGGCGTTGACAAAATGCTCCTGAAAACGGGGTTCAATCGCCGTTTCTATCTTATGAATGTTGTGAACGGTTGTCTCGATATCCCGGCGGGCATCCGTATTAAGAAGCGCAATCCGCGCGCCCGTACCTGCAGCATTGCCAGCGCTTGTGACTTTATCCAGCGGGCAGTCGGGGATCATGCCCAGCACCATCGCGTGCTTCGGGCTGATATGCGCACCAAACGCGCCGGCCAGCACGACCCGGTCGACACGATCAACGCCGAATTTGTCCATCAGCAGCCGCGCTCCGGAATAAAGTGCCGCCTTGGCCATCTGGATCTCGCGGATATCCCGATTTGTGACAGTGATCTTTGGACCACCTAACGCCGTGCCATCCCATAAGAGGTAAGAATGCGTTCTTCCATCAAGAAAACAATGGCTTGAACCGGTCTGCTCAGGTGATCCGATCAAGCCTGACCCGTCGAGAAGTCCGGCCAACCGCATCTCGGCCACCATCTCTATGATGCCCGAGCCACAGATGCCTGTTACTCCGGTGTTGGCAACGGCAGCCTCAAACCCGGGGTCGTCGGACCACAGCTCTGACCCAATCACCTGGAATCTTGGGGCTTTCGTCGCGGGATCAATCTGAACCCGCTCAATGGCACCCGGTGCGGCGCGTTGCCCGCTGGAGATTTGCGCGCCCTCAAAGGCCGGACCGGTGGGCGACGAACAGGCAAGAACCTTTTTGGTGTTGCCCAGCAGAATTTCCGCGTTCGTGCCGACATCAACGACCAACAAAAGCTCTTCCGATTGTTCCGGCGCTTCTGACAGCGCCACCGCAGCGGCATCCGCACCCACATGGCCTGCGATACATGGCAGCAGGTAAACCCGCGCGGCCGGGTGTAGGTTCAAGTCCAACTCCATCGCGCGCAGAGATATCGCTTCGGATGTGGCCAGCGCGAAGGGCGCCTGTCCCAACTCAAACGGATCGATCCCCAAGAAGAGATGGTGCATGACCGGGTTGCAGACGAAGACAGCGTCCAGGATCAGATTGCGATCAATCGCAGCCTCCGTGGCGACTTGGACGAACAGGGCGTTCATCCCTTCACGCACGGCGCGGGTCATTTCATCGGCCCCGCCCGCATTCATCATCGAATAGCTGACCCGGCTCATCAGATCCTCGCCGAACCTGATCTGCGGGTTCATCACCCCGGAGGACGCCACGACTTCGCCGGATTGCAGATCGCAGAGATGAGCGGCAATGGTGGTTGAGCCCAGATCAACCGCTAGCCCGTAGATCGATCCGTCGTAGAACCCGGGCCAGACATGCATGATGCGTGGGCTGAATGTGGCGTCGCCCAGGTGGACGGCGCAGGTCACAGTCCAATTGCCCTTCCTAAGCGCAGGCTGGAGCATCTTCAAAACGCCGATATCTGCTTCCAGATCGGGCAGGTCCCAGTCTGACCGCAGCGCTTTTACCAATCTTTCCAGATCGCCGGACGGCTCGTGCATGTCTGGTTGCTCTACCTCGACATAGTAAAGCCGCGTCGAGGGATTCATGACGATCTCGCGCGCCTCGACCCGCTTCCGGACAACCTGCCGGTGCATCTGGCTTTCGGCAGGCACATCAATCACGACGTCGCTTTGCACCATCGCCTGGCATCCCAAGCGTCGCCCGGGTGTCAGGCCGCGCTTGTCTTCATAGCGCTGCTCAACGGCATTCCAGTCTGACAGAGCGGTTTTTTCCACATGTACGCCGTGCTTCGGAAAATCGCCAAATGACGGCGTGATCTGGCATTTCGAACAGATCCCGCGTCCGCCGCAGACGGAGTCCAGATCTACACCCAGTTGGCGGGCAGCGGTCAGAACCGGCGTTCCGACAGGGAACCGCCCACGCTTTCCAGACGGTGTGAAAATGACAAGCGGATTGGCGTCGTTCATGGTCTATGCGCGGCGCCGTCTGCGCCCACCCGAACGGCCCCCGCGACCGCCTTCGGCACCGTCCGCGCCGGGTGGTTTGTTGAACCGGATCCAAGCCCCGCCGTGGGGATCGTTGTCTGTCAGGAAGTTTGCAGCGCGGATCGCCTCCATCTCCTTGCCGGCGCGGGGTTTTGTTGATCCAAGGCCGGTCACGCTCGCCAGCACCTCCGGATCAATATCGTCGGGCACGATGATCCCCGCAGCTGCCAGTTCGGCGCGCTTTTCGTCCAGCTTCTTGGGACCGACGGGCAGGGCGATCGGATTCATAATCGCGCTTGTCATACCCGCGCCCATCGCCATGGGCAGAAAAGCATTATTGATGCCGTGGCGATTTGGCAGACCGAAGCTGATGTTCGACGCCCCGCAGGTCGTGTTCACGCCCAGTTCCTCGCGCAAGCGCCGCACGAGCGTAAAGACCTGCAGCCCCGCCGTCGCCATCGCACCAACGGGCATCACCAGCGGATCGACGACGATGTCATGTGCAGGAATGCCGAAATCCGCAGCCCGCTCCACGATCCGCTTCGCTACGGCGAACCGAACATCTGGGTCTTCGCTGATCCCCGTATCATCGTTTGAGATCGCAACGACCGGCACGTTGTACTTCTTAACCAGCGGCAGGATTGCCTCAAGCCGGTCTTCTTCACCGGTGACGGAGTTCAGCAGCGGTCGACCTTCGGCCAGTTCCAAACCTTTTTCCAGCGCGCCGGGAACAGAGCTGTCGATGCAGAGCGGCACATCAACAAGACCCTGCACAAGCTCGATCATTTTGCCCATCAGTGGCGGCTCGGTTTCGTTCGGATTGGGGTTTGAGTTGTAAACCACGCCCGCATTGACATCGAGTACGGACGCACCTGCCGCGACTTGCGCGAGTGCGTCAGATTCCACAGTTGAAAAGTCATCTGCTTCAAGTTCGGCCGCCAGTTTCTTTCGGCCGGTCGGATTGATACGTTCTCCGATCACGCAAAACGGTTCATCGAACCCGATCACGACCGTTTTTGTCTTTGATTCCAGAACCGTGCGGGTCATAAAGTCTCTTTCAATTTAGGTTTGATCGGCGGGAACGGCAGATTTGCCACCGTGCTGTATCGCCCAATTTGCATTCGTCTTGATGCCGCCCAGCGGGAAGAAATGGACCTGCTCGATGTTAAAGTCGGGATGTGCGGCCTTGTGGGCGGCCAGTTCCGCCACAAACTCTGTCGGCTCGTAGGGCAAGAGCAGCTTCGTGACGTCCATGGCCCGTTTTTGCAAAACCTTCAAGGAAGGCCCAACACCACAGGCAATCGCGAACTTTATCAGGGTTTGTAACTTGGCAGGACCAGCAACGCCAATATGAATCGGCAGGTCAATCCCCGCATCCTTCAGGGCGTCCGCCCAAGCGATCACAGGCTTGGCCTCGAAGGCAAACTGCGTGGCAAGCGCCATCTTGGCGTCCGTACGCTCAGAAAACGATTGCTTCCAACGAACGGCGTCATCAACGTTCTTGGTCGAGCCGTCCGGATCAATGTCGCGATTGCCCTCGGGATGCCCTGCAACGTGCAGGCGCTTGAACCCGGCTTTGTCGAAAAGACCCGTTTCGAGTAACTGCATTGAGCTGTCGAACGCACCATGGGGCTTAGCGACACCGCCAGCCAGCAACAGCGCTTGATCTACGTTTGCCTCGCCTTGATACCGGGCGATCCAATCTGCGAGCGCAGCCTTATCCTTGATGATACGCGCCGGGAAGTGGGGCATGACCCGGAAGCCGTCGTTCGCGAGGCGCGCGGCGGTGCTGATCATATCTCCGATGGGAGTACCCTCGATATGCGCAATGTAGACGCGCGTTCCTTCCGGCAAGAGCCCCCTGAAGTCGTCAACCTTTTCGGCGGTCCGCGGCATGACCTCGATGGAGTAGCCGTCAAGGAATGCCTCGACCTGCGGGTTTACGGTGATATCCGGAGTGGGGTCGGCCCGTTTGAAATTCAGCAATGCCATCAGACTGCTCCTTGCCCGCTCAAGCACGCTTGCCGTCATTGGCAATCAGCGTCTTGATCATGGCTTCGTCGTATTCCGCCTCCAGCCGTGCGGCTTCTGCTTTTGCGACCTCTTGCGGCTCGCCGTCGACCTCATAGGGCGGTGCCTTCCGCCAATCTGCCAGATAAGCATCAGTATCGCGCGCGCCAACCTTCATGGCGCAGCGGTCGATGGCCTGCTCAAACCGCTCCGGTAGCTGAACCTTTGCGCCACGCCGCCCTTTGCCGACGATCACCTGTGCAGGGATATCGCGCCAGTAAACTACAGTTACATCGGGCATCTTTGCGTTTCCGTTCTTACCGTGTTTCGGAAACTGTGGACGTGGCGACATCCACGCGCGTTCCGTTTTTCGACATCTGTTAGGATCAGAGCGACAGATAGCGGCAAGCAGCCTTCGCGCAAAGGGAGGTTCACCGCCTTATTGTTCATGATATTTATGAGCCGGACCGACAGCTCGCTTGCGTGGTAAGGATTTCATGCCTACGTTACCGTTAACATAGACAACCAAGAGGCCGCATTGGCATGGCGAAGATACCGCCAGACCCAGCAGGCCGGTATAAGAAACCCGGCTTGAAACCGGTGGCCCACAGGGCCGCGGGTTCTGCTAAAGCAGACCGACCCGATCCGGCGGATCTTTATGCAGCGCTTGATCTTGGCACCAATTCGTGCCGGATGCTGATCGCACAACCCAAAGGCAGCCAGTTTCACGTCGTCGACAGTTTTTCCAAATCGGTGCAACTGGGGGCCGGACTAGAAGCCTCAGGTCTTCTCAGCCGGTCCTCAATGGCTCGCACGGTCGGCGCCCTCAAGATTTGTCAGAAGAAGCTGCGGCACCACGACGTACGCCGCATGCGACTTGTGGCGACTGAGGCCTGCAGGCGAGCCCGCAACGCTCGCGAGTTTATCAGCGTGGTCGAACGCGAAACGAAGCTTGCGCTGGAAATAATCGAACCGGAAGAAGAAGCGCGTCTGGCGGTGATCTCCTGCGCGCCGCTTGTCAGCGTGAAGACCGAGCAACTTCTGGTGGTCGATATTGGTGGTGGGTCTACAGAGTTGGTCTGGATCGATCTCAGTCGCGTCCCCAAGTTGGACAGACCTCGCGCCATTATGCGACTTCATACCGGCTTTGACGCAAAGGACAGCGCATTTCCCGCAGCCAAGGTCGTGGATTGGATTTCGGTCCCCCTGGGCGTTGCGACGCTGCGCGATCAGTTCAACGATGTGGACGATGATGCGGCCCGCTTTGCGCTGATGAGTTGGTTCTTCGAGGAAAACCTCGCGGAGTTCAGTCCCTATAATGATGCCGATCAGGTGCGCGAAGGGTTTCAGATTGTGGGAACCTCTGGAACAGTCACGACAGTTGCGGCCTCCCATCTGGGCCTCAAGCGGTACGATAGAAACAAGGTCGATGGCCTTAGGATGACGTCGGATCAGATCGACCGGGTTATTCAAGGATACCTTCACATGGGACCGGAAGGGCGCAGAACCGATCCGCGGATCGGTGGGGATCGCCATGCGCTTATCATGTCAGGTGCCGCGATTTTACAGGCGTTGCTGCGGGTCTGGCCGACCGACCGTTTGTCGGTCGCGGACCGAGGACTGCGCGAAGGTCTGCTTTACGCACAAATGAGCACCGATGGCGTTCTGGAAGAAGGGCCCTACTAGGCTGGTCTTTCTGGGATAGATCAGGGTAGGAGCCGCAGGCGCCTTTGGTGCCGCATATCTATCGACGGAATTGAAATGACGAAAAAGCCAACAAAGGGATCAAGCGGGCGTGGGCAACGCGATCTCAAGGTCAAGGTCAAGACGGCCCGCGGACGGCGGCTGTCATCCACCCGTTGGCTTGAGCGGCAGCTCAATGACCCGTATGTGAAGCGCGCGCGTGCCGAAGGCATGCGGGGCAGGGCGGCCTACAAAATCTCTGAGATAGACGACAAGTACCGGTTTCTGGTCCCGGGCGCCCGCGTCGTGGATTTGGGCTGCGCGCCCGGTGGATGGTGTCAAGTCGCCGTCAAACGCGTCAACGCATTGGGGGAGCGGTCCGGAAAGGCCCAAGGCACGATTCTGGGCATCGATCTGCAAGAGGTTGAGCCGATTGCCGGGGCCGAGCTGCACGTTCTCGATTTCCTTGCCGATGAAGCGGATGCTCAGGTGAAGACATGGATGGATGGCAAGGCCGACGTCGTGATGAGCGACATGGCCGCAGCCTCGTCGGGTCACAAGCAGACCGACCACCTGCGTATCATCGCCCTGTGTGAAGCGGCTGCCTACTTTGCGTTCGATGTTCTAGACGAGGGCGGTACCTTCGTGGCCAAGGTCTTGGCGGGCGGCGCGGAGGGTGAGCTTCAGAAACTGCTCAAGCAGAAGTTCAACAAGGTCGCCAATTTCAAACCCGGTGCCAGCCGGGCAGACAGCTCCGAAAAATTCGTCGTCGCAACCGGGTTCCGCGGCTAGCTTTTTTGCAGGCGGATCAGCTCACGGTCGAGGGCATTCAAGAAAGTTGAGCGGTCCTTGCCGCTGAAGGGGGGTGGGCCGCCTGTTTGCTCTAACCCGCCGCGCAGATCAGCCATAATCGCACGGTTCGCGATCGCCCCGCCAATATTTGCGCTGGTGAACGGCTTTCCGTTCGGCGCAAGAACCGTCGCACCGTTTTCCAGCGCGCGTCCGGCCAGCAAGATATCCGCAGTCACAACCAATGAAGAGGGACCCGCGCGCTCGGCGATCCAGTCATCTGCAGCGTCAAAGCCGTCATCCACCATCTGCATCGTAATCAATGGGTGGTTGGGCGTTCTGAGATAGCTGTTGGCCACCAAAATCACCGGGACCTTCAGGCGGTAGGCAACTTTGTAGATCTCTTCTTTTACCGGACAGGCATCCGCATCGACCAAGATTTCGACCATTGTCCCCTCAGATTTGTATCACCGCGCACATCTGCCACAAAATACGCCCTTCCACGACCGGGAAAATCATGAAATAGGAAACTGCCAAACGAAACGATCCATCAGGAGCATCCCATGGAGATTCGCGAGGCCCTTACATTCGATGATGTTCTATTGGTGCCGGGGGCATCCAACGTTCTACCGTCCACCGCAGACACGCGTACGATCGTCACCAAAGCCGTCTCCATGAACATCCCGCTTCTCAGCTCCGCCATGGATACCGTGACAGAGGCGCGTATGGCGATTGCCATGGCGCAGGCGGGTGGGATCGGTGTGGTTCATCGCAATCTGAGCATCGAAGAGCAGGCGAAGCAAATCCGTCGGGTAAAGCGCTTCGAAAGCGGCATCGTCTACAATCCCATCACCCTCACGCCCGATCAGACCCTCGCGGATGCGAAGGCCTTGCAGGAGCGCTATAGCGTGTCCGGTTTTCCGGTTGTGGGTGAAGGGGGGCGCGTGCTTGGGATCGTGACCAACCGCGACATGCGTTTTGCGAGCGATGACACAACACCCGTCAAGGCTATGATGACAAACGAAAATCTTGCGATGCTCCGTGAGCCCGCTGATCTGTCCGAAGCCAAAAGTATGATGGAGGCGCGCCGCATCGAAAAGCTTCTGGTCGTCGATGGGGACGGGCGGCTGACCGGTCTTCTGACGCTGAAGGACATCGAACAGGCCGTCTTGAACCCACAGGCCTGCAAGGATGATTTGGGTCGCCTACGCGTTGCCGCGGCGACCACTGTGGGGGATGCCGGGTTCGAGCGGTCTGAGGCGTTGGTCGATGCCGGTGTGGATATAATCGTGATCGATACGGCGCATGGCCATTCTGAGGGGGTGGCCGCTGCGGTTGAGCGGGCCAAGACTTTGTCCAACGAGGTGCAGATTATTGCCGGAAACGTAGCGACGGGCGAGGCCACCCGTGCGCTGATCGGCGCCGGCGCAGATGCGGTCAAGGTAGGCATTGGACCCGGATCGATCTGCACAACACGTATGGTCGCAGGCGTTGGCGTGCCTCAGCTGACAGCCATCATGGATTGCGCGGACGCGGCGGGCGGTATTCCAGTGATCGCGGATGGCGGAATTAAGTTTTCGGGCGATTTTGCCAAGGCCATCGCGGCTGGGGCCTCCTGCGCCATGGTCGGCTCGATGATCGCGGGAACGGATGAAAGCCCCGGGGAAGTCATTTTATATCAAGGGCGTAGCTTTAAAAGTTACCGTGGCATGGGTTCGCTTGGAGCCATGGCGCGCGGATCAGCAGACCGGTACTTTCAGAAAGACGCTGCCAGCGACAAGCTGGTGCCCGAAGGGATCGAAGGACAGGTGCCGTATAAGGGGTCCGCAGGCGCAGTGATCCACCAACTTGTGGGCGGACTGCGGGCAGCTATGGGTTACACCGGGGCTGCAACGATTGCGGACATGCACGCCCGGGCAAACTTTGTGCGGATCACAGGCGCGGGTCTCAAAGAGAGCCACGTTCACGACGTGCAGATCACGCGCGAAAGTCCGAACTACCGGGTGGGCTAAGTGACGCCGCCCGCGCGCCTGTCTGCAGCGATTGAAATCCTCGACCGTTATTTGGCCGGGGACGCCTTGGAAAGAGCGCTTACGAATTGGGCGCGTCGATCTCGGTTCGCTGGATCAAAGGATCGCGCGGCCGTCCGCGATATCGTATTTCAATGTGTGAGATGCCGGAAATCCTACGCCTGCGCCGGAGGAGCGGAAACCGGGCGCGGACTGGTGCTTGGATACCTCAAAATGAAGTCGCAAGACTCCGCGGCGCTGTTTACAGGCGCCACTCACGCGCCGGCGCCGCTTTCAGGAGAAGAAAAAGAACACCTAGCCAAAGAGATAGAGCTAACTTCTGATGTCGCACTGGATGCGCCACCCTGGCTGGAACCAGACCTTAAGAATAGTTTGGGAACGCGCTACGCCGAAGTGATGGCCACGCTCCAGAACCGCGCGCCGGTCTTTCTAAGGGTGAACCGGAAGGCGGCCACCCTTGCCAGCGCGCAAGAGAGCTTGGCAAACGATGGCGTTGAAACCCAGCCGTGCTTGACTGCGCCCTTCGCTTTGAAGGTTGTAGTCGGGGAGCGCCGCGTTCCGCAGAGTGCGGCATGGGCGGCGGGGCTGATCGAGGTTCAGGACGCCGCGTCCCAAGCCGTTTGTGAGGCTCTGCCGTTGGACGCCGATATGCGTGTTCTCGACTATTGCGCCGGCGGCGGCGGCAAGGCGTTGGCAATTGCGGATATTGCTCAGGTTCGCGTGTTTGCGCATGACGCAGATCCCGGACGTATGAGTGAAATACCAGATCGCGCAAAACGGGCGGGTGTAAAGATTTCGCGTCTGTCCACCGCTGAAGCGGTGTTGCAGGCACCTTTCGATCTTGTCCTTTGTGATGTCCCATGTTCGGGAAGCGGCGCGTGGCGCAGATCACCGGAAGGGAAATGGAAGCTGACGCAAGATGCGCTTTCCGACTATTCAGATCTTCAATATAAAATATTCACACAAGCTGCTGAATTGGTGTCGGAAACAGGTATTTTAGCCTACGCGACATGCTCTATCATCGGCCCCGAAAACACGGATCAGATTGATAGGTTTTGCGCTGAACATCCGGAGTGGCGGATACTCATCAGAAAGCAGTTTTTACCAAGCCCGGACGGCGATGGTTTCTTCGTTGCCTGCTTGACCAGAGGCGACCGCCCTGCGTAACCTTACCGCATTATTTAAGAACTTAACTTATGGTTAATGCTTTTTTTGCAAAGATACTCTGAGTCAATTTTGCTGGAGTAATTGACGTGGCTCTTTTCGCCGGTTCGAACGAGACTGTGAAAGATACGGCGGGCACTTTGTCATCGCATTCCCATTGGCTTGTCTGGGCGGCCGCGCTGATCTTGTTGATTGGTGTGACAGTGCCGGACGGTCGTGTGTCTTACCTGTTTCTTGCGGGTGGCGGGGCCGTCGCCGGTCTTGCGTTCTTCACGCGACTTCTTGGGCGCGCCGCAACACCAAGCGATGATATCGCCGCAGTACGCCCGGTTCTTGAGCATGACTACCGCGCCGCCTTAGTCGCAAACCAATCCGGCGAGATCCTCCACAAAAATCCGGCGGCGCGCACGCGGTTTGGCAACACGGATGGCAAGAGCCTTGAAAAGGTTCTCGAAGATGTTTGCACCCAGCCAAATGCTGTCGTTTTTCGGCTGCAAGCAAAGGCAGATAAACAAAACGCCGCACGCGAAGATGTCGCGACGCCCAAGGGCCGGTCGATTTTATCTGTGCATCGCGCCGGCGAGGATTGCTTCGTCTGGATGGTGGATGACGCGGCCGAGCGGGTAACCACAGCGCGTAGTGTAGACAAGATTAGCTTGCCGATGATGACCGTCAGCGGTACGGGATCCATTCTGTTCATGAACGACGCAATGCGGCGCTTCGCAGGTGGGCGGGTGAAATCCGTTGATAAGTTGTTGAATGAACCAGATGTGGTCTCCGGTCAGATAACGACTGTTGCTGGCATTGACGGCCCGTCACAAGTGCGGGTCATAATCACCTCCGCGGGTGCGGGCCGGACCGAATACTTCTTTGCGCCTTTGGAAGATGGTAGAAACGGTTCAGAAACGCTTGAATCTCTGGAAGATTTTCCTGTTGCGCTTCTCAAAATTTCCTCTCATGGCACACTGCTCGAGGCCAACAAGCTTGCCCGCGCGCTTATGGGACTGGACCAATGGGGCGGGAGCAACGGCGCATCCGGCGAGAAGCGCGTCCTCAGCGATTTGTTGGAGGGGTTGGGGCGCCCGATGTCGGAGTGGCTATCAGAGGCGGCAGAGGGTCGGTCACTCCACAAGCCAGAGGTTCTGAAAGCCCGTAATCGTGAGGAGGAAATCTATCTTCAGGTCACTCTTGGGCGCATGATCCGGAACGGTGAAGTCGTTCTGCTGGCCATGATCAGCGATGCGACCGAACTCAAGACCCTCGAGGCCCAATTCGTCCAAAGTCAAAAGATGCAGGCGATCGGACAGCTTGCCGGTGGTGTCGCCCATGACTTCAACAATCTTCTGACCGCCATTTCGGGCCACTGCGATTTGCTGATGCTGCGTCATGACCCAGGCGACCCAGACTTCGGCGATCTCGAACAGATAAATCAAAATGCGAACCGTGCGGCCTCTTTGGTGGGGCAGTTGCTAGCGTTCTCACGCAAGCAGAATTTGCAGCTCGAGATTCTCGATATGCGCGACACTCTTGCGGATTTGACGCATCTCTTGAACCGCCTTGTTGGTGCGCAAATTCAGTTGACCTTGAGCCATGACCCACAACTCATGTCTGTCCGGGCTGATCGACGGCAGCTTGAGCAAGTCCTCATGAATCTTGTCGTAAACGCTCGCGACGCCATGGAGGGCGGTGGCGAGATCAACATCGAAACCCGTAACATGAAGCTGCAAAGCGAATTGACGCGTGACAGGGCCGTTGTGCCGCCGGGTGAGTACGTTCTGGTTAAGGTATCCGATAACGGCTGCGGGATACCCCAAGATAAGCTAAACAAGATCTTTGAGCCGTTTTTCACGACCAAGCGGACTGGGAAAGGCACCGGGCTCGGCTTGTCCACAGCCTACGGAATTGTAAAGCAATCAGGTGGATTCATCTTCGTCGACAGCGAGGTCGGCAAGGGCACGGCATTTACCATCTACTTCCCGACGTCGCAATTGCCGGTGCAAGAAGATGTAGCGAAAGAGGAAGTTCCGGTTCGTATGGATCCGGTGCCGGCCGAGGGCGTGGTACTCTTGGTAGAGGACGAAGCACCTGTGCGGGCCTTCGCTTCGCGCGCGTTGAAGTTACGGGGCTACAGTGTTTTAGAAGCGGACTGCGCCGAGGAGGCGCTCTCCATGCTTGAAGACAGCGATCTGATAGTAGACGTGGTGGTTACCGACGTTGTGATGCCTGGCATGGATGGCCCGACATGGGTTCGAATGGCGCGCGAAGCGCGACCTGATATGAAAGTGGTTTTCGTGTCAGGCTATACGGAAGGGAACTTTGGTGAGAACCAAGAGATTCTCCCAAATACTGTATTCCTGCCAAAACCGTTCTCATTGAATGAACTAACGTCGACGGTTCAAAGCCAGATGAGTGTCGCTGCCTGACAATTGACGTCTAAGATAGGCGGTTTTCGAATAGGGCAATATCATGAATTCTATTATATAATAGGCGCTTATCAGATGTTTTGCATCTTCCTTGAAGGATTCGAGACCGCGTTTAACGTCCCCTTAACCGCACCAGTTACATTCTGACCTTCGTAAAAGTTTATGTTGAATTGTTCTCGTTTTGGTCTCATATATATGAGAACAAGAGGCGAACAAAGCAGTGATTGCCGCGCAAATAGCGGTATGGAATAAGGGAAGAAATCATGGCAACGGCAGATCTCCTTCAGATGACATCCAAGAGCGACAGCAATAAGCAAAAAGCGCTTGATTCCGCGCTGGCCCAAATCGAGCGGCAGTTCGGTAAGGGCTCAATCATGAAGCTCGGCGACGAGAATGCGATTCAGGAGATTGAAGCGACATCCACGGGCTCCCTCGGGCTGGATATCGCCCTTGGGATCGGTGGTCTGCCAAAGGGACGCATCGTTGAAATCTATGGTCCTGAAAGCTCGGGTAAGACGACGCTAACCCTGCATTGTGTCGCAGAAGAACAGAAGAAAGGCGGCGTCTGCGCGTTTGTTGATGCAGAACATGCCCTTGATCCCCAGTACGCCAGGAAGCTTGGCGTGGATCTGGACGAATTGCTGATTTCGCAACCCGATACAGGCGAACAAGCCCTTGAAATTGTTGATACCCTGGTGCGGTCCGGCGCAGTCAGCATGGTCGTGGTCGACTCCGTTGCGGCCCTGACACCTAAGTCCGAGCTTGAGGGCGATATGGGTGATAGCTCCGTGGGGGTGCATGCGCGCCTTATGAGCCAAGCCATGCGTAAACTGACCGGCTCCATCTCGCGCTCCAAATGTATGGTTGTGTTCATCAATCAGATCCGGATGAAGATTGGCGTCATGTTCGGTTCGCCCGAAACAACCACTGGTGGCAACGCACTGAAGTTCTATTCCTCCGTGCGGCTCGACATTCGCCGGATCGGTGCAATCAAGGATCGTGACGAAGTTGTCGGCAACGCGACCCGCGTGAAGGTCGTAAAGAACAAGGTTGCGCCTCCATTCAAGCAGGTGGAGTTCGACATCATGTACGGCGAGGGCATTTCCAAGATGGGCGAATTGCTTGATCTTGGCGTGAAAGCCGGAGTGGTTGAAAAATCCGGGGCCTGGTTCAGCTACGGCGACGAACGCATTGGTCAGGGCCGTGAAAATGCCAAGAGTTTTCTGCGGGAAAACAACAAGATTGCCTATGAGATAGAAGATAAAATTCGGGCCGCCCACGGTCTGGATTTCGATATGCCGGAAGGCGCCTCGCCAGAAGGTGAGGATGACGGGTTGGTTGAAACCTGATAACCGTCACAATCGCTGAAAGCGATCAGAGGGCGTGCCGGAAAGGCGCGCCCTTTTCATTTGCACACGCCCCTCGTGAATAAGGCGGATCGCTAACCGCCGCAGGCTGTGGACAGCAGGAGGGCAGGCGGCTACATCTGCGCTTCAATGTGATAGCCGTGCAAATGGATACCTTTTCATGCCCAGTCTCAACGACATCCGGTCGACTTTCTTGAACTATTTCGAGACGCAGGGCCATGCAGTGGTCCCGTCCAGCCCCCTCGTGCCGCGCAACGATCCGACGCTGATGTTCGCCAACTCGGGCATGGTGCAGTTCAAGAACCTTTTCACGGGTGTGGAAACCGGCGACTATACCCGCGCAACCACAGCTCAGAAATGCGTCCGCGCGGGCGGAAAGCACAACGATCTGGACAATGTCGGCTACACCGCGCGCCACCATACGTTCTTTGAAATGATGGGGAATTTCAGCTTTGGTGATTATTTCAAAGCGGATGCGATCCAGTTTGCGTGGGAGTTGATCACAAAGAGGTTCGATATTCCGAAGGACCGTCTGGTGGTCACGGTCTACCATACCGATGACGAGGCTGCCGATATCTGGAAAAAGGTCGCGGGTTTCACCGATGATCGTATCATCCGCATCGCCACTGATGATAATTTCTGGACCATGGGTCCCACCGGGCCTTGCGGTCCAAGTTCCGAGATTTTCTTCGATCATGGCGACCATATCTGGGGCGGCCCACCCGGCAGCCCGGAAGAGGACGGTGATCGTTTCATCGAGATCTGGAACCTTGTCTTCATGCAGTATGAGCAGCACGAAGACGGTTCTCGGACGGAGTTGAAGAGCCAATCCATCGACACCGGCATGGGTCTGGAACGGATGTGTGCGACCTTGATGGGAAGCCACGACAATTATGCGACCGACGTGATGCGTGCGCTGATTGAAACGTCTGCAAATGTGACTTCTACGGAGCCTGACGGCGCTGGCAAGACGCACCATAGGGTCATTGCGGACCATTTGCGGTCCTCGTCCTTCCTGATTGCAGATGGCGTTATGCCATCCAATGACGGGCGGGGTTACGTTCTGCGCCGGATCATGCGGCGTGCGATGCGTCATGCCCATCTGCTTGGTGCGAAAGATCCGGTCATGCACCGTTTGGTTCCGTCGCTGATTTCACAAATGGGCAGCGCATATCCAGAGTTGGGCCAAGCCCAGGCCTTGATCGAAGAGACGCTTCGGCTGGAAGAAACGCGCTTCAAGCAGACGTTGGACCGCGGCCTTAAACTGCTTGATGATGAGTTATCGGATCTGCCAGACGGCGCTGAATTGCCCGGCACAGCTGCGTTTAAGCTCTATGACACGTACGGGTTTCCCCTTGATCTGACACAAGATGCAATGCGGGAGAAGGGTCGATCTGTCGATACGGACGGCTTCGACAGTGCGATGGCAGAGCAGAAGGCAAAGGCGCGTGCGGCTTGGTCAGGGTCCGGCGAAACAGGTGACGCTGCGATCTGGTTTGATCTGGCTGAACAACATGGCGCGACTGATTTTCTCGGGTACGACACCGAGACAGCGGAAGGTCAAATTTTGGCGATCGTCAAGGACAGCGAAAGCGCCAAGACCCTCGAAGCCGGTCAGGACGGTTGGATTGTCCTCAATCAAACACCGTTTTACGCCGAGAGCGGCGGGCAAGTTGCCGACCACGGTTATGTGCGCCGCCTTGAAAATGAAGACGTGCTCGCGAAGTGTATCGATGTGCAGAAGATGGGCGGCGGTGCCGTCTTTGCCCATCGTGTCACACCCCAGAATGGCGCGTTTTCCGTAGGTGATGCAGTTGCGCTTGATGTCGATCACGGTCGCAGGACAGCCATCCGTGCGAACCATTCGGCGACCCACCTGCTGCACGAAGCTTTGCGGGTCGCGCTCGGGGACCACGTCGCACAGCGGGGATCACTAAACGCATCTGACCGTCTGCGGTTCGATTTTTCACACGGCAAGGGCCTGTCTCAAGACGAGCTGTCTCAGGTCGAACAGGACGTCAACATGTTCATTCGTCAGAACTCCGCCGTCGAAACCCGGATCATGACACCGGAAGACGCGCGCGGCATTGGGGCGCAGGCGCTGTTCGGCGAAAAATATGGCGATGAGGTTCGGGTCGTTTCAATGGGGCGCGCCAACACAGGTAAGGGTCTTGATGGCAAGACCTACTCGATCGAACTGTGCGGCGGCACCCATGTGCGACAGACTGGCGATATAGGCGCGTTTGTCACGCTTGGTGACAGCGCCTCCAGTGCTGGCGTTCGTCGAATTGAGGCGCTGACAGGGCAAGCGGCGCTCGACTATCTACGAGAACAGGACACACGCTTATCTCAAGCGGCATCAGCCTTAAAGACACGGGCGGAAGACGTCCCGTCCCGTGTGTCCGCGCTGCTCGACGAGCGGAAATCTCTTTTGAATGAAATTGCGCAGCTGCGGCGCGACTTGGCTATGGGTGGCTCAGGGCAGCAGGTAGCGGACAAGGATATCGGTGGGACGCCCTTTTTTGCCCAGACGCTGAGCGGTGTCAGCGGCAAGGATCTGCCTGCACTGATTGACGAGCATAAGGCGCGCATGGGATCAGGGGCTGTGTTGCTCATCGCCGATACAGGCGAGAAAGCAGCCGTGGCTGCCGGCGTGACCTCTGATCTTGTCAAAACCGTCTCGGCGGTCGATCTGGTCAAGGCTGCGGTAGCAGAACTTGGCGGCAAGGGCGGTGGCGGCCGCCCTGACATGGCGCAAGGGGGCGGCGCAGATCCGTCCAAAGCAGACGCCGCAATTGCCGCCGCTGAAAAAGTGATAGGATAGAAGAATGGCTACAGCCCTCTGGATTGCGCATGTGACAGTGACGGACGCCGACAATTATGGAAAATACGCTAAGCTCGCCACGGATGCGATTGCGGCCCATGGCGGCGTGTTTCTTGCAAGAAGCGGCCGCTACGAGCAGCTGGAGGGGACAGATCGCGCACGCAATGTTGTTGCCCGTTTCCCAAGCCTTCAGGACGCCAAAGACTGTTATTTTTCAGACTCCTATCAGGCCGCTTTGACGCACGCAAAAGATGCGGCCGAACGCGATTTGGTGATCGTGGAAGAACTGGATTAGGTCCCGCGCATCCGCGCGCCATCCGCGTCGAATAGCGGCTTAGTGATCAGTGTTGCGGCTCTCATGTCGCCCAGGATTTCAATCTCAGCCTGGAGGCCCGGCTGGGCCTGATCCCGTGGAACAAAACCCAATGCGATGGACTTCTGCGCATAATGGGAAAATCCGCCCGATGTGCAAAACCCCGACACCTGACCGTCAAGGAAAATAGGTTCATACCCGACAACATCGGCATCGACCGCGTCTACCTCGAACGCGCTGAGAATGCGGGGCGGAGGGGTGGAACGCTCCCGCTCGGCCGCGTCCCGACCTATGAAATCAGCATTTTTTTTGAAACTGATAAATCGATCCAGCCCGGTTTCGGCGGCTGTATAGTCGGGTGAAAACTCGCTCATCCACGATCCGAAGAACTTGTCCAACCGCAAGGACATCATCGCCCGCATCCCGAAGGGTGTGATGTCATGAGACTGTCCGGCCTCCCAAAGCGTGTGCCAAAGGTGGCGCTGCGTCATCGGGCTGGTGTAAATCTCGAACCCCAGATCGCCGGTATAACTAACCCGTTGAACGAGGCAGGGTGCCATGCCGACATTCATGTGCACCACGTCTAGGAATCTGATTTTGCTGACATCCGTTCGGGTGCAATCCTGCAAAAGCTTGGCGGCATTCGGCCCCGCGATCTGGAACCCGGTCCGATCGTCTGAGACATTGCGCACTGTAACGCCCGGTGACGCTTGTTGCTCAAACCAACGAAGATGATAGGCTTGCGCCCCGTAAGATGCCGTGAGCTGGAAATGGTGGTCTGACAGGCAACTGACGGTGAAGTCTCCAATCAATCGTCCGCGGTCCGAGAGCATAGGGGTTAGACTGAGACGTCCGGGTTGCGGAATTCGTCCGGCCATAACGCGGTCCAGCCATGCGCGGGCGTTCTCGCCCGTCACCTCATATTTTCCGAAATTCTGAAGTTCGTTGATGCCGACACCGCTCCGAACTGCGGCGACCTCCCGCGCTGTGGCATCGAACGCGTTTGAGCGACGGAAGGACGGTGTTTCGTATCGCGGTTCGCCCTCTGCGGCGAAGTAGTTGACCACCTCCAACCCGTATTGCTGACCCCAAACTGCGTTCATGCCGTCAAAGATGTCGTACATTGAGGTCGTCCGGAAGGGGCGGGCGGCGGGCAGTTCTTCGTTGGGATAAACCACAGAAAACCGCGTCTGGTAGTTCTCGATCACCTTTGGGCGGGTGAAGTCCTCGGTCACCCAATTGCCGTAGCGCGAAACATCCATGGCGGAGGTGTCCCGTTCGCATTCACCTTCGACCAGCCATTGCGCAAGCATCAGGCCCACACCACCACCTTGACTGAACCCGGCCATCACTGCGCAGGCAGACCAATAATTGGACAGTCCCTGCACGGGTCCCACCAGCGGATTGCCATCCGGCGCAAATGTGAACGGCCCGTGGATCACCGATTTCACGCCTGCGGTTTCGAGGATCGGGAAGCGCTTGTACGCAAATGCAATCGAGTCCTCGATCTTGTCGAAATCATCTGCCAGAAGCTCATGCCCGAAACTCCAAGGCGTTCCGTCAACAGCCCATGGGCGACATTTCTGCTCGTAGAACCCAATACACAGGCCGCGTCCTTCCTGGCGCAGATAGCTTTCACCTGCGGGGTCCATCACATGGGGATGCTCGTTGTCCCGGGCATAAATCTCGGGGATGTCATCTGTGACGATGTACTGATGCTCCATCGGGTGCAATGGATGATAGACGCCGGCCATCTGGCCAACTTCCCGCGCCCACAGCCCCGCCGCGTTGACGATATGCTCGGCGTGGATTGTTCCTTTTTCGGTTACCACATCCCACGTGCCGTCGGGCCGCTGGTTCAGCTCCTCTACCTTGCAATGCTGTTCTATGGTTGCCCCGCCCAGTCTGGCGGCCTTCGCATAGGCATGGGTGGTTCCGGACGGGTCCAGATGTCCGTCCAATGGATCGTAGAGCCCGCCAATGATGCCATCCAGATTGGTGATTGGGGCGATCTCCTTGATCTCCTCCGGACCGACAATCCGCGTGTCCAGCCCCATATGTTTGTGCTTCGCCCGTTCAGCGACCATCATGTCAAAGCGTTCCTGGCTTTCTGCAAGCGTCACGCCGCCCACATGGTGCAGCCCACAGGACATACCGGTCAGTGCTTCCAGTTCGCGGTAGAGACCAATGGTGTAGCCTTGCAATGCACACATGTTGGTGTCGCCATTGATTGTGTGGAACCCACCTGCGGCATGCCATGTCGAGCCGCTTGTCAATTCTGACCGCTCAATAAGCATCACGTCCGACCAGCCCAGCTTGGTGAGGTGATACAATACCGAGCACCCGACGACGCCGCCCCCGATCACTGCGACCCGTGTGGTGGTTTTCATGGCGCGTCCTCTCTGTACATTTGCGTTCATCAAAGGGCCGTGTCAGTCAGACGGCTAGACAAACCGCGACATGTCCCGTCGCAGATAGGCCAGTTTGAAGCACCTGTTGAACCGGGACGGCGCGACCGCGTTTGTCGACACGCCAAGGAGGACGCCGATGTATGACACGTTGAAGCGCAAGCTTATCCATTATCTGGACAAGCTCTGGGTCCGGATCACCCTCATTGCGATTCTTTCCCTCGTCGCCATCGGTGTTGCGCGACTGCTGGACCCGCTGCTGCCCAACGGGATTCAAGAGGTTTTAGGCGCTGGATCTGTTGGGCGTCTGCTGGAAATCATTGCCAATTCGATGCTGGCGGTGACGACATTCTCTCTAACGGTCATGGTCTCTGTTTTTCGCGCCGCCTCATCGCAATGGACCCCTCGATCCCATCGGCTGATGCTGGATGACAAGACCACACAGAACACATTGGCCACCTTCATAGGGGCCTACATCTATGCCCTGTCTTCCATCATCTTGCTGGAAACCCAACTCTTTGGCGAGGATCAAGTCGTTGTTCTTTTTGGATTCACCATCCTGATCCTGATCCTTATCATCTTGGCCATCGTCCGCTGGATCCTTCATCTGCAGAATCTTGGCAGCCTTATCGAGACCACGCGCCGGATCGAAACAGAGGCCGAGCGGGTTTTCGGAGTTCGGATGAAAAGACCGTGTCTTGGGGCCAATCCACTGAAAAACCTGGATGATGTACCGGACGACGCGGTCGCAGTGGTTGCGGAAGATACCGGTTACATCCAGCATATCTACGAGGGTGCGATTTCTGAGAAGGCCGAAGAACTCGACTGCGATGTGTACCTCACGGCCCCCGTGGGTCGTTTCATCCACCGCGGTATGACCCTTGCCTATGTCACAGGCGATGCGGACGAGATGAAGGACTGCGTGCGGCTGAACACGATGATCGGCGACGTTCGAACCTTTGAACAGGATCCCCGCTTCGGTTTGGTTGTACTGGGCGAGATCGGATCCAAAGCCCTGTCGCCCGGCATCAACGATCCGGGAACTGCCATTGATGTCATCGGACGCATGTCGCGTATTCTTGAAAGCTACAGTCAAGAAATGGAGGAAGGTGACAGCAATATCATGCATCCCCGGCTCTGGGTGCCTCCGTTGGCCGCTGGCGATCTGATCGAAGACGGGTTTGCACCTTTGGCCCGCGATGGCGGCAAAATTGTCGAGGTCCAGCTTGCCTTGCAAAAGGCACTGGCCGCGTTGGCGGATCACCCCGATGAAACGCTTGCCAAAGCGGCGAAGGAAGCTGCCGTTCTGGCATTCAAACGCGCGAAGTCCCAGATGATCGATGAGAATGACATCAAGCGCTTGAGCGCACGCACGCCAGCTGAGGTTCAGGCAGCCTGATCAGGATTGCCAAAAACGTCCGAAAGTGTCGGTGCTGGTCATTCGGCAACATACCTTCTGCAGCAACCTGACCGAAAGGGATCGCTCGGGAGGTATCTGATGAGAACCCACGCGCAGGCGGTGGTCATAGGGGGCGGCGTCATTGGCTGCTCGATCCTCTATCATCTGACCAAGTTCGGCTGGACGGATGTGGTACTGCTCGAGCGGGACGAGCTGACCAGCGGATCGACATGGCACGCAGCCGCCAACATCCACGGTCTGCATGATAACAACAACATCACGCGCATCCAGCATTACACCATGAACCTCTATAAGGAGCTTGAAGCCGTAACCGGTCAGGGGTGTGGCGTGTTTCAGCCCGGTTCCCTTTATCTGGCACAGACCGAAGCGCGGGAACATCAACTGCGCCTTCAGGCCGCCAAGGCGAAGTACTACGATCTGAACTTTCATGCAGTCGACCGCGCGGAGGCGGAACGGCTTCATCCGCTCGTCAACTATGATGGCATCCGCTGCATCATGTACGAACCCGACGGTGGCAACGTCGATCCATCGGGCGTCACCAATGCCTATGCCACCGGGGCGCGCAATGCGGGCGCCGAGATCCACCGTTTTACCCCAGTGACAGGGACCGAGCAGCAAAGTGATGGAACTTGGATTGTCCGAACGCCAAAGGGGGACATCAGGACAGATGTCGTGGTAAACGCTGCAGGGCTATGGGCGCGGGAGGTGGCTGCTTTGGCAGGTTTGGATCTGCCACTTCTGCCGACGGAGCATCAATATTTCGTCACCGAAAGCATTCCGGACATCGAAGCATTGGACCGCCGCTTGCCATCCGTCGCGGACCGGGATGGCGAGTACTATCTCCGGCAGGAAGGGCAGGGGCTTCTTGTCGGCGCGTATGAGAAAGATGTTAGGTTCTGGGCTGAAAACGGCACGCCACAAGGGTTCGGCCATGAGCTCTTTCCCGATGATCTGGGGCGGATCGAGGACAACATGATGCGGGCTATCGACCGGGTTCCAGCGGTCGGCATAGCGGGGATCAAAAGGGTGATTAATGGCCCGATGATCTGGTCGCCGGATGCAAACGCGCTGTTTGGCCCGGTACCAGAGTTGAAAGGCTATTTTTGTTGCAACGGGATCATACCCGGGTTTTCCCAATCAGGCGGACTGGGCGAATTGACGGCGGAATGGATCGTCACCGGTGAGCCGCATCTCGATATGTTCCCATGGGACCTGTCGCGTTTCGGTGCGTGGGCAGACCGCAAATTCACCAAGGCCCGCGTGGGCGATCAATACGCCAACCGGTTCTCCATACACTTCCCCAACGAAGAGCGTTGCGCAGGGCGTCCCGCCCGCATGCGACCGGCTTACGCGTTGCAACGTGCGAACGGTGCGGTGTTCGGGCTCAACTATGGATGGGAACATCCTCTTTGGTTTGCGGACAGGCCGGACGCCGCTGACACCAACGGGTTCACACGCCAGAACTGGTTTGAGCCCGTCGGCGCGGAATGCAGGATGCTGCGAGGGGCGGCGGGCGTCATCGATATCTCGAACTTTGGGAAATATACTGTGCGTGGGCCTGACGCTGAGGCTTGGTTGAATGCTGTCTTCGCCAACCGAATGCCCCAAACCCTGGGGCAGTCCTGCCTGACACCATTGATTGGAAAACGCGGTGGGATCGCCGGGGATTTCACCGTGACGCGGCGCGCTGAGGACGAATTCTGGATTGTCGGGTCAGGCATGGCCGAACGCTACCATGCCCGGTTTTTCCAGATGGTGCCGCTGCCCGCTGGCACGACCTTTGAAAGCAGAACCGATGCCGTCTGTGGGTTTAGCGTCGCGGGGCCCAAATCGCGGGACGTTCTGCAAAGCCTCACGGAAGCATCTTTGGCGCCAGATGATTTCCGCTTCATGCGGTCCGCAGCGCTGGAGATTGCGGGCATTCCCGTGACCGCGCTCCGGGTCAGCTTCACGGGCGATCTGGGGTGGGAGCTTTACTGCGACGTTGAAGATCAGGCGGCGCTTTACGCGGCTCTGCTCAAGGCCGTACGCGCTGTCGGCGGTGGACCGGTTGGCAGCCGTGCGCTGACCAGTTTGCGGATTGAAAAAGGCTACGGCTCATGGTCACGGGAATACTCACTGGAGTACTGGCCCCAAGAGGTCGGGCTCGACCGACTGATCAAAATGGACAAGTCCTTTCTCAACAAAGGGGCCTATGCCGCCGTCAAGGAAAACGCCCCACGTGAGCGCTTGGCAATACTCGAAGTGTTGGAGGTCACGGATGCAGACGCCTCGGGTGGGGAGCCGATCTTTCTGCCCGATGGTACACCGGTCGGTCGTGTGACCTCAGGCGCCTACGGCTACACGGTCGAGAAATCACTTGCTCTGGGCTTCGTCAGAGACACACCGGCGGGCACCGAGGTTGATATAATGATCCTTGGGCGGCCCCATCGCGGAAGGATTCTGGATGCCCCACCGTTCGATCCGACAGGGCAGCGCCTGCGCGGCTAGCTACCGCTCCGGGATAAGGCCACGCGGCCTGAACCGAAGCACAAGAAGCATGAGGACGCCCATTGTCAGAAGCCGCATATGCGCAGCGCTTTCAAGAAGGTGTTCACGTATGGGTGAGCCGTCTGCCATACCGGCGGTGACAACACTCATGACGAATTGCCCGAACGGTTCGACCTGCACCCAAAGGAACCAGACGATGAACCCACCCAGAACGGCGCCCAGATTGTTGCCGGAGCCGCCGACGATGACCATAACCCAGATCAGGAACGTAAACCGCAACGGTTGGTAGCTGCCGGGGGTTAATTGACCGTCGAGCGTTGTCATCATCGCACCCGCGACACCACAGATCGCCGATCCCAGAACGAAGACCTGAAGATGGCGTGCTGTGACGTCCTTGCCCATCGCCTCTGCCGCCACCTCGTTGTCGCGAATGGCCCGCATCATCCGGCCCCATGGCGACTTCAGCGCCCATTGGGCCAAAAGCAGAAAAATGACCAAGACGACGGCAAACAGAAGACCGTAAGCCACTTTGACGAAAAGCGTCGAAGCCGTAGTTGGATCCAGGCCAATGGTTGCCGCACGTTCGACGAAGTCGGAATTGTTTTGCAGGTCAATCTCGTAGGGCACGGGTCTTGGCAAGCCAGAAACATTCTTAACACCCCGCGCCAACCAGTCTTCATTTTTCATGACTGCGATGATGATCTCCGCGATCCCCAAGGTTGCAATCGCAAGATAGTCGCTCCGCAATCCCAAGGCAGTTTTGCCGACGATCCACGCGGCGCCCGCAGCGAGCAGTCCACCGACTGGCCACGCAACGACAGTCATCCAGCCCGCTCGCGTCGCTTCATTGGCGAAGACGTTCAGGCCACCTAAATACCCTGTCTGGGCCGGATTGATTGCCTCTATCGCACTGACGGCCGGGTCGAAAATCCCGCGAAAGAGGAAGAAGCCCCCAATCAGGACGGTCAGCAGAACGCCAAGCCGCACGCGACCCGGCTTCATGCGCTTCCACAAGATAACCGCAAGGGTGGTTGTCGCAGCGCCCAAAGCCAAGGCGCCCAACACCTGAAAGCCACCAGCAGCCCACGCCCCCGGTGTCGGTTCGGCGGAAATCAAAACCGCCGCCAGTCCCCCCAAGGCGACAAAGCCCATGATGCCGACGTTGAAGAGCCCGGCAAACCCCCATTGCAAGTTCACACCCAAGGCCATGATCGCCGAGATCAAACCGAAATTGAGGATGAACAGCGCAGAATTCCAAGATTCCTGAAACCCGGTACCCAAAATTAGACACGCCACGATAACAAACATCGCGCTATCCCGCAGGACGATTTGCTTGCGTCGTTCCGCCAGAACGACGACCGCAATGCAAATAAGAACGCCCAATCCGCACAGAATGACCGGAAGTTGCATCATACGGATTGTCCTTTGAAAAGCCCGGTGGGCTTGAACATCAACACGACGATCAGCAGCGCGAATGAGACCGCGAATTTGTAGTCCGTGCTCAGAAGCTGCGCCAAACCGTCCGGGGCCAAGGCTTCTGGCAGAACGTATGTCGCGACCTTCTTGAACGCATAAGTGATCGTCACTTCGCTGAAGGCGATAACAAAGCCGCCCGCAATAGCGCCCACTGGGTTGCCCAGACCGCCGACGATTGCCGCAGCAAAGATCGGCAGAAGAAGTTGGAAATACGTGAAGGGTTTGAAAGACTTGTCGAGACCGTAAAGCGTCCCTGCAACCGTCGCCAAAGCAGCAACGATTAACCAAGTATACAGCACGACCCGCTCCGGATTGATCCCAGAGAGCAGCGCCAGATCCTCATTGTCCGAGAACGCTCGCATGGATTTCCCTGTCCGCGTGCGATTGAGAAACCAGAAAAGCAGCACCACAACAATTACCGCTGTGATGACCGTGATCCCTTGGGTTGTCTTTATCGCAAGACCCTCTCGCAGCCCCGTCATTTCCCTGAAATTACGGGCGGTTATGAGGAAACGCTCACCGTCTGCAAACCGTTGGTCATCCGGTCCGATGATAAAACGCGTCAGGCCGTTCATGATGAACATGACCCCGAGCGATACCATAACCATGACGACCGGTTTCACACGCTGTTTTCGATAGAAGCGGTATACGACACGGTCCGTGCCGATCAAAAATAATCCCGTTAACGCGATCCCGAAGGGCAGGGCCAAAAGGGCTGTCGGAACCGGCCCCGCACTGATGCCCGCACCCTGAAAAGCCCATGTGATGAGGATGACAAACATCGTGCCAAACGCCATCGTGTCCCCATGCGCGAAGTTCGAGAACCGCAGAATGCCGTAGATCAGCGTAACACCTAGTGCTCCAAGCGCCAGTTGCGCCCCATACGCCGTTCCAGGCACCAGCACAAAATTCGTAAATGCGACCAGCGCGTTGATGTAGTCCATTACGTTCCCACCTTACCATCGCACGCCGGATACCCCATCATGGGTACCCCGCGCGGGACGCGGCGCAAAGATACAAGAAAGGGCGTCATTCTATCCACCAAGAAATGATTTGCGCACGTCCGGATCCGCCAGAAGGGCCTTGCCGGTATCCGTGTAGCGGTTGCGCCCCTGAACCAGAACGTAGCCTTTATCGGCAATCTCAAGGGCTTGCCGCGCATTCTGCTCAACCATGAGAATACTGATCCCGGTGCGGGCAACCTCGATTATCCGGTCGAATAGCTCATCCATGACGATTGGCGACACGCCCGCGGTAGGCTCGTCGAGCATCAGTACCTTGGGCTGAGTCATCAAAGCGCGCCCGACAGCCACCTGCTGACGCTGACCACCCGAAAGCTCGCCTGCGGGCTGGCGACGTTTGTCGTGCAGGATGGGAAACAGATCATAGACCTGGTCCATGGTGCCTGTAATGTCGTCTCGGCGCAGAAACGCACCCATCTCAAGATTTTCTTCGACTGTCATTGAAGTGAAGATGTTCGAGGTTTGCGGCACAAAGGCCATGCCCTTGGCAACCCGGTCCTGTGGGCTGAGCGATGTGATATCCTCGCCAAAAAGCCGCACCGCACCTTGGCGCACGTTCAGCATACCAAAGACGGCTTTCATCGCCGTCGATTTGCCCGCCCCGTTTGGGCCGACAATTACGGCGATCTCTCCCTCATCGACAGCTATCGTGCAGTCATGGAGGATATCAGGCCCTGACCCGTATCCCCCTGACATTTGATCCCCAATCAGAAAGGGGTCTGTCACAAAAGCGTCTCGGGCTTTGATATTTCAAAGCGCTCGATAAAGCGTTGATGGACGGTTTTGGCCATGTCGTGCTCCAACACATTGCTGAGCGTCACGAATTGCACCACAAGCGCATCGCCGACAAGATAGGAATGGTGAAATTGCACGATGCCCATGTCGGCCATGTCCATCTCATACTGGACTGTTCCGATAACATGCTCGCCGATGCGGCCGCCTTCCCGGGTTTGAACGTCAATTGGCGCAACACCTGTTTCGGCGCTTTGCTTGCCAACTTTTTCGATGATCGCGTCTTCGACCATTTTGGCCGTGATGCGTTGGCCTGGTGCTGCTTTTTCGACGATCAGCTTGCCGATGGACTTATCCTCGAACCGAAACATCGCGAGTGTCTCGTTTGCGACCATTTCGAAGCGTTGCCATGTCGCTCCATCGTCGCAAAACTCTATCTGTTCGTGCAGTGGGACACAGGCGGCGTGCGCGCCCCCGACCCATCCTGCTGCGGATAGTATGACTGCTAAAAGTGCCCCTTTGCTCATGTGCCTCTCCTGTTTTTAGGCTGTTTTCTTGTTCTTGAGCCCTGTCCCTAAATAGGCCTCAATCACCTGCTCGTTCTTCTTGATCTCCTCAATCGTGCCTTCTGCCAGCACGTGTCCTTCGGCCATCACGATCACCGGATCGCAAAGCCGAGCGATGAAATCCATGTCGTGCTCGATTACACAAAAAGTGTAACCACGTTCTTTATTCAGACGGATAATGGCATCCCCAATGGTATTGAGAAGGGTGCGGTTCACACCGGCGCCAACCTCGTCCAGAAACACGATACGGGCGTCGACCATCATCGTACGACCAAGTTCGAGCAATTTTTTCTGCCCGCCGGACAGATTGCCTGCTCGTTCGTCAGCGAGATGGTCAATTGTCAAAAATTCGAGCACTTCGTCAGCTTTTCTCGCCAATGCGCGCTCTTCGCTGGCAATCCGGCGGCGATCGATCCATGTGCGCCACAAGGTTTCGCCAGTCTGACCGCCCGGGACCATCATCAGGTTCTCCCGCACTGTCATGGACGAGAATTCATGCGCAATCTGGAATGTCCGGAGCAACCCTTTGCCAAACAGCGTGTGCGGGGGGAGACCGGTGATGTCCTCGCCATCCATGTAAACACGGCCTGAGCTTGGCTTAAGAACGCCAGCAATCACATTGAAAAGTGTGGTTTTTCCCGCGCCATTTGGTCCGATCAAAGCGGTGATCGTGCCCTCTTCTATTCGAAGATTAGCGCCATCCACCGCATGGAAGCCGCCGAAGCTCTTCCGCAGGTTTTCGACCTGTATCATGCCCTGTCCCCAACGAGACAGCCCGGCCCCCACCGGACTGCCCCCGTTTTTTGGTCCGCTTTAGCGGTACTTCACCGTTTCGATTTTGCCACCATCAAAAGTGATCTGACGATAGTTTCCAGCAGACTCACCCGGTCCGATCAACTCAACGGCGGTTGCGCCGACATAGTCGATATCCGTGCCTGCCTTGATCAGATCGAGCGCCTTGCCCAGCTCACCAGGGTAGATCTTCTCACCCGGCTCGTTCGCCACATCCATGATGTGATCCTTGTAGGCCGACGGATCTTTCGAGTTTGCAGCCTGCATAGCCAGCAGGATCAGTGCGGCAGCGTCATAGGATTCTGGTGCAAAGGGCGAGGTTGCATCGAACGCATCGCCCACCATCTCCGCGAATTTCGCGACGCCCGGACTGTCGGTGCCGGGGTGTTGACCCGAAGAGCCGTCGATTTCATCGCCGAAGTTCTCTTCCAGCTTTGCACTGATCATACCGTCGGGGAAGTGGAACGTATCAAACGCGCCTGTATCAAGCGCCGAGCGCACGATGCCAGAGCCGCCTTGGTCTACATATCCTGCGACAACCAGACGATCACCGCCTGCGGAAGCAAGGGCCCCGACCTCGGCCGAGTAGTCCGCTTTGCCGTCTTCATGCGCGGCAGAGATCGTGACCGTACCGCCAGCCGCCTCAAACGCAGCTTGGAAGCTGTCCGCCAGACCTTTGCCGTAGTCGTTGTTGGTATAAGTCAGCGCGACTTCGTTGATGCCCTCTTCCATCAGAACTTCGGTCATGACGACACCTTGGCGTGCGTCAGACGGGGCAGTGCGGAAGAACAGGCCGTTGTCTTCAGCCGTCGACAGACCGGGCGAGGTTGCGGATGGCGAGACCATTACAATGCCGTTTGCGACCGCAACGTTCGACAAGATTGCACCTGTGACACCGGAACAGTCTGCGCCAACAATGCCGTCAACATTTTCAGCCGTTACAAGCCGCTCGGCGGCGGAGGTTGCCGCAGCAGAGTCGATACATGTGGAATCCGCGCGGACGCCCGAGACCTTTGCTCCGTCGAGAAGCTTGCCCGACTCTGAAACCTCAGCAATCGCGATTTCTGCGCCACCTGCCATCTGCTGTGTCAGCGATTCCAGCGGGCCAGTGAAACCGAGGATGATGCCGAGTTTAACATCCGTTGCGTGCCCGTCCGCAAAAGCAGCACTGGCCATCAGCGCACTTGCAGTCGTGGCAAGAAGCATCTGTTTCATGAGTGTGATCTCCCTGATCAAGTCTTGCTGTGGTGGTTTGTGAAAAAAGACTATGCAAGGCCGTCTCAAAAGAAAAGAGCGACGTTTTTCGCTGCCCCAAGGTCAGGGCACTCACAGCACAGTGATCTTTATGGACCTCCGGCAGCTTAGGTTTATGTGAGAGATCAAGCTGATTGAGGATTATTATGATGCACCGATCCATACATGTCGCCCTATTGCTGTCCACGCTCGCGACCCCTTTGTGGGCACTTGAGACCAGCCAAGGCACTGTGACAGTCACCGAAATCGCCAGTGGGTTCGATCAGCCTTGGGGCGTCGACTTCATCCCCGATGGCGGCATCTTGATTACAGAACGAGGCGGACAATTGATCCATCTGCAATCGGATGGCAGCCGGATTGACGTGTCGGGTGTGCCGGAGGTGGTTGGTCAAGGGCAGGGCGGTCTTCTGGATATTATGGTTGCCAGCGACTTTGCTCAGTCCAGAGAAGTATTTCTCAGCTACTCAAAGCCGCAGCCAAAAGGGTCAGGTACCGCATTGGCCAAAGCACGGTTGAGCGAAGCGGGCGATGCGTTGGAAGGGTTGGAGGTCATATTCGAGCAGGCCGAGGGCTATTCCAGCGGGCGGCATTTCGGATCGCGGATCGTTGAAGGTGCAGATGGCACGCTGTTTCTGACAATCGGAGAGCGCGGGGATAGACCCTCCGCCCAGAACATCGCCAATCACAACGGAACGGTCGTTCGGGTCACACGGGACGGAACTGTTCCGGCCGATAACCCCTTTGTCCAGACCGAGGGCGCCCGGCCAGAAATCTGGTCCTACGGTCACCGCAATCCGCAAGGGGCCGCGCTTGATCTGGACGGCAATCTTTGGGTGGCAGAACATGGGGCCCAAGGGGGCGATGAGATCAACCGCGTCAGGGCAGGGGCAAACTATGGTTGGCCTGTGATCAGCTATGGTAGGCATTACTCCGGCGCGAAGATCGGTGAAGGTACATCGAAAGACGGCATGGAACAGCCAACGCATTATTGGGATCCATCAATCGCACCGTCCGGTATGATGATCTACTCAGGCAAGCTGTGGCCGGAATGGGAAGGGGATGCCTTTGTGGGATCCTTGAAATTCAACTATATTTCAAGGGTGTCCGGGACAAACCTAAGCGAAGAGGCAGAGCAGATCAGATCTGACGAAACCGCCCGTGTGCGTGATGTGGTCGAAGGGCCGGATGGTGGGATCTGGTTCCTATCGGTGATGAGCGGCGGGCTTTACCGGATTACGCCCTAAAGCAGACTAGGCAGCCAGAGCACGATTCCAGGAAATGCGATCAACACGGCAACCGTGGCGACATCAGCGACGAAGAACGGTGATGCGCCGCGGAATACGTCCTGAACCGAGATCGGCAACTTGCTGTCCTGCGCAACACCGGCGACAACAAAGCAGTTCAGCCCGATGGGCGGGGTGATCAGACAAAGCTCTGCCATCTTGACGACGATGATCCCGAACCAAATAGCACATTCCTCGCTGGTCATGCCAAGCGCGCCGATCTCGGTTCCTGTTGCCCCGTTCAAGGCAATCACAGCGGGAAATGTCACTGGAAGCGTCAGGATCAGCATGCCGATGGCGTCCATGAACATCCCGAGGATGACGTAGGCCCCGAGGATCAAAAGAAGCGTCAGATAGGCTGGTTGATCCAGGCTACCGATCCAGCCCGCAAACGCGTCAGGCAGTTGAGCAAAGCCCAAAAAGCGCACGTAGATCAGAACACCCCAGATCATGGTGAAGATCATAACCGTGAGCTTCGCCGCCTCCATCAGCGCGCTCGACAGTTGCGCCCATTTCATACCTTGCCACAGCGCCATGGTCAGGACGACTGCAGCGCCCAATGCGCCCGCCTCCGTGGGCGTCGCAAGTCCGAAATAAATCGAAAATACGATAATCAGCACGACGATCAAGATTGGCGCGGCACCGGGCAGACTTTCAAACCGCTCTTTCCAGCTGAAACCACCGACGGGCGGACCAAGATCCTTCCGGTACTTCGCAAGTCCGACGACAAGGCCGCCATAGATCAGGGCGGAGACGAAGCCAGGCACGAACCCTGCCAAGAGCAGTTTGCCGACGCTTTGCTCGACGATGATCGCATAGATCACGAGGATCGCGGAAGGTGGAATGAGGGAGGCCAACGTACCACCCGCCGCCACAACACCGGCCGCAAAACGTTTGTCATATCCCAGCTTAAGCATCTCCGGGATCGCGATGCGGGCAAACACGGCCGAGGTTGCGACGGACGCGCCGGATACCGCCGCAAAGCCCGCCGTCGCAAAGACCGTTGCAACGCCCAGTCCGCCGGGCAGCCATCCCACCCAGCGTTTTGCAGCCTCAAACAGATACCCGGTCAAACCGGCATAGTAAGCCAGATAACCGATCAGAATGAATGTTGGTATGAGAGACAGCGCATAAGTTGTGGATTTCGAATGAGGAACCTGACCTGATAGCTTCATCGCCGTGATCAGGCCTTTGTCGAAGCCCTGCTTCTGCATGAAAAACAGACACAGGCCGAGAAACCCAATAAACGCTGTCGCAAAGGCGACGCGTACTCCGATGATCACCAGCAGTACGAGCAAGCCGGACAGCCAGAGAGACAGCGTGAAGATATCCACGCCCTCCATCAGAGCTTTCATATCAATCAGACTGTCCATGTGCTGCTTTTCTTTCTGAGCGAGAGAGCCACGCCGTTATCCATCCACCGTTTCCGCTTCGCGGCTGGCCTGTGCGGCAGCATCTTCGACCAGCGGGACCGCGACGGGACGTTCTGCGCCGGTTCTAAGCGCGCGGCCGAAGGCCCACAGCTGGAGGCACAGCCGGACCCAGAGGACAGCCAGAGAGGCGGGAACCAGCAGTTTCGCGGGCCAGAGGGGCAGGGCGATGTCGATGGAGCTGTCCCGGCTCCATAATGGGGCATTGAAATCGAAGGACCGGCTGAAGTGAAACCAGGTGCCGTAAATCAACGCTGTTGTCAGCAGCAGCATGAACAGAACCGAAAGGAACTCCGCGAACCACAGGACACGTCCCCGAAGTGCACCGACCAGAATATCCATGCGGATGTGACCGCCTTCGCGCTGGCAATACGCAAGACCAAGGAAGGCGAACGTCGCCATGAACTGCTCCGTCCAATCGACGTAACCCGGCACAGGTGCATTGAAGATGTAGCGGCCGAACACGTTGTAGACGGCGAGGCAGACAAGCAGGAATATCACAATCCCCGCAAGCAGATTCATTGCACCTTCAAGCTTCAGAAAGCCGCGGTCCATTCGGGACAGGAGCGTATCGTCGGCCAGAACAGGGGATGAGGACATGCCGCTAACCTTTTGATCAAAAAGAAACGCCCCACCGGCTGGGCGGGGCGTTCTTTATTCGGATCAGCTTTCGCCGCGGGTTTTCTTCAGGGTGTCCTGAACAAGGTCATAAAGCTCCTGACCCGGAATGCCCTGCGCATCCATATCCTTGATCCATTGTTCGCGGATCGGATCAGCGGCGACACTGCGGAATTCGCTGATTGTCTCGTCAGAAACAGTCACACGCTCCACGTTTTTCTCGTCCAGAATGCTTTCCCACTTTTCGATCAGCTCCGCGTAGTTCGCCAGATAATGGTCGATGGCTTCCGGCACGCTTTCGTCCAACGCCGCGCGATGCTCGTCGCTGAGGCTATCGTAGGCATCGGTGTTCACGACGACTGGGCAATTGACCGTGCCGGGGTTTAGGTTCTCGGTCCACCAATCAGCGATATCTATCGTCCGAAAGCTCAGGTGCGCATGCTGGGCGAAGGCAACCGTGTCGACCACGCCGGATTCCATCGCGTTGTAGGCTTCCGTTGCCGTCACCGATGTCGGGACGCCGCCCACGGCCTCAAACGCCTGACCCAGACCGCCTGTTGCACGGACCCGCATCCCGCTGAACTCGCTCAGTTCATCGCGAGGATCACCGGTGCCGACAATGTTGTATTGCGGCATCGGGCTAGTCATCAGCAACTTTGCGTTCCAACGTCCCAAATCCGCTTGAACAGCGGGGTGATCGTAGACCGCGTGACTGACCGCAACTTCTTCTTCCAGGTTGGAGACCCCGAGGAACGGCAATTCAAGCACAGTGATGGTTGGGTTCTTGTCTCGGTGATAACCTGCACAGAACTGAGCCATCTCAAACGCACCGATGGAAATGCCATCAAGGTTTTCCCGGTTTTTTGACAAGCCACCATAGCTGACATTCATCGTGAACTCGCCGTTTGTCTTTTCAGACACCAGCTCTGCAAGCTTTTCCACGTGCTCGGTGAAGGCGCGACGCTTGCCCCATACAGAGACATTCCATTCGGTCGCGATCGCTTCGCCGACAAAGGCAAAGCTAAGTACCGTGCAGGCTGTGCCCGTCAAAAATCTTTTCATAGAGTCCTCCCAGTGCGATTTTTATCGTCTCGATTTTATCCGCAGGGACTTTGGGCGAACGATAGCGCCGGTTCAACCGATTTTTCAGGCAGAGTTACCCGCCATCAGAATATATTCCGTCGGATGTGAATTTGATTTGCGCCGACTCACCAACGAGCCTAAATGCAAATCACCTCCTGTCGCGGGAGAGGTCACACATGTGGCGCCGAAGGAGCAACCGCCCCGGAAACTCTCAGGCAAATGAACCGCGGTGGGTTTTACAGTCCGGAGAGTGGTCGCCTCATGCGGCCCGCCGACGGAGAAAGCGGTGCTTGCATGATGCAGGTGTCGTGAAGCTCTCAGGCTTTTGACGGACGGGGCATGTGGATGGGCGTTTCGCCCGGAGGAGATCACATGCCACATCACGCGCTTCGCAAAGACACTCATATCGCCATCCTGGGCGCCGGGATTACGGGAATTACGATGGCTTCCAAGCTGTTGGACCGCGGATTTCAGGTGACCGTCATCGACCGTCAGCGCTATCCGGCCATGGAGACGAGCTACGCAAATGGCGGCCAGTTGTCCGCCAGCAATGCGGAGGTCTGGAACAGCATTGGCACAGTGATCAAGGGCCTGAAGTGGATGCTGAAAAAGGACGCACCGCTCAGCATGAACCTCGCACCGAGCTGGCATAAATACAGCTGGATCGCCGAGTTTCTTGCGGCAATCCCCAGACATGATGCGAATACGGTTGAAACGGCCCGGCTGGCGCAAATGGCGCGCGGCCACCTGATGGACATGGCGTCCAAGGCAGGTGTGGCCTTTGATATTGAAACCCGTGGTATCCTTCATTTCTACGAGGACGCCCGGGAATTCGAGGCGGGCCGACGCTCGACCGACTTGCTGCGCAAGGCTGGACTTGATCGGAAAGAACTTACTGCGGACGGGGTGCGCGCGATCGAGCCTACGATCACGGCCGATGTCGTGGGCGGCTTCTTTACGGAAAGCGATTTCACAGGCGACATTCACAAGTTTACCAAGGGGTTGGCGAGATATCTTGAAGCGCAAGGTGTCAAGTTCTTGATGAATACCTCCGTCACACGGGCGTCCGCGACCCTGACCGGCGTCGATATCACGGCGTCTCAAAACGGGACCGCACAGCAGATGTCGTTTGACGGTGTTGTCGTGTCTGCCGGCGTTGGATCGCGAGATCTGGCTGCGCAGCTCGGGGATCGCGTGAACGTTTATCCGGTGAAAGGCTATTCGATCACTGTGAACATGCCAGATGAATCCGCGCAAGACGCCGCACCTTGGGTCAGCTTGCTGGACGAAAAAGCCAAGATCGTGACGTCTCGCCTTGGCAAGGATCGCCTGCGGATCGCGGGAACTGCGGAATTCAGCGGGGCGAATTACGATATTCGCGCGGATCGGATCAAGCCGCTGCTCTCTTGGTGCCAGCATCACTTCCCGGATGTCCCAACGGACAACTCCGTACCGTGGGCCGGTTTGCGACCGATGATGCCGAACATGATGCCGCGCTTGGGTCGGGGCAAGAACCCACGCGTCTTCTACAACACCGGCCATGGTCATCTGGGTTGGACCTTGAGCGCAGCGACCGCCCAAATTGTTGCGGCCGATGTCGCCGAAGCATTTGAACCGCGCCCCACCTTTTCCGGGATCGGACGTCCATCCGCCGCGTAGCGCAAGCAATCTTCGGCATCCGTCCGCTGGCGGGTGCCGAACCATCGCTCTATAGTTCCCTCAAACAGACGGAGAGATCGCGATGCTTGAAGTACGCCAACTGCCCCATGGGCCACTCAACAACTACATCGCCCTCATCCATGATCCAGACACGAAACAGACCGCCTGTGTTGATGCAGGCGAGGCCGATATCGTGTTGCAGGAGTTGAAGAAAACCGGCTGGCCCCTGTCCCAGATTTGGGTGACGCATCACCATGGCGATCATGTAAACGGCCTGCAAGAACTCAAGAGCGCAACTGGTGCGACGGTCTATGGACCTCCAAATATCGACGGCATTGATCAGGTTTTGGGGGAAGGGGACAGCTTTGCCTTCGCCAGTCGTGGCGTTAGCGTCGTTCACACGCCCGGGCACACCACCGATATGCTCAACTTTCACCTCCCTTCCGAGGCCCTGTTCTTTGCGGGTGACACGCTATTTGTGATGGGCTGCGGGCGGATCATGGAGGGGACGCCTGACATGATGTGGGACAGTCTGCAGAAAATCATGGCATTGGCTGCAGACACAACAATCCATTGCGCCCATGAATACACTCTTGCGAATATAGAGTTCGCCCTGTCGGTCGATGGCGATAACCCGAAACTCAAGTCCCGCGCAGCCGCCATGAAATCTTTGCGCGACGATGGGAAACCGACCGTTCCCACCAGATTGAGCGCAGAACTGGACACAAACCCATTTCTCAGGCCAAGCGATCCCGCGATCCGTGCCACTCTGGGGCTCGAGACCGCCAGCGACGCCGAGGTCTTCGCGGAACTGCGTGCGCGCAAAGACCGCTTTTAACCGTCAATCACATAATCTGCTGACAGTTTCTTCTCTGCGATCTGTCTGGCATTTCGCAGATCATTTCCTTCTGCACGGGTGTTGGCCTCATGTGGTGTCATGCCGTGATCCAACCACCGCTGTATAAGCCGATCACGTAGGACATCCTCGGGAATGTCCAGCCAGACACTGACATCCCAAATGGTTTTCAGATCGCGCCAGACCGGGGCATCGAACAGCAGGTAGTTGCCCTCGATCACTACGATATCGACCTCTGCCTTCAGAACCGCGGCGCCCGCAATGGCGCAATCCGACGGTCTGTCAAAGACCGGGTACACAACTTCACTGTCGTTCTGGAGGCGTTTGACAAGATGCAGAAATCCAGCCGCGTCAAAGCTGTCTGGGGCGCCTTTCCGCAGCAAAAGCCCCAACGGCTCCAGAACGCGATTGTCGAGATGAAACCCATCCATGGGGACCAACGCCGCAGCACAGCCACCATCCGTCAGGCGGGATACCAAATCCTCTGCGAGAGTTGACTTGCCGCTGGCGGGTGGCCCGGCCACGGCGATCAACTTTCGCCCAGTGCCTGCCAACGTCGCGATTTTTTCAACCAGCCCATCGACGGTAATTTTCTTGCTCACGCAGCGATCTCGTTCGGCTCCATCGCGCCGGTCATCAAGGCGACCGCATCCGACATTGTGCAGGCCTTGGGGTCAACGACACAGATACGCTTACCCAGGCGATGCACGTGAATTCGATCTGCGACTTCGAAGACATGGGGCATATTGTGACTGATCAAAATGATCGGGATTCCGCGTGCGCGCACGTCCTGAATCAGGTCCAGAACGCGTCGGCTTTCCTTCACGCCCAAAGCGGCTGTCGGCTCATCAAGTATGATGACCTTGGAGCCAAACGCCGCAGCCCGTGCCACCGCGACACCTTGGCGCTGACCGCCCGAAAGGGTTTCGACCGCTTGATTGATATTCTGGATGGTCATCAGTCCAAGCTCAGAGAGCTTTTCCCGCGCGATCCGCTCCATAGTGCTGCGGTCTAATTGGCGCAGGATGCTTCCCCGAAACCCCGGCTTGCGAAGTTCGCGTCCCATGAACATGTTGTCGGCGATGGACAGCGCCGGTGACATGGCCAGCGTCTGATAAACGGTCTCGATCCCGGCGTTGCGAGCGTCAATTGGGGAATGAAAGCGCACAGGGGCACCCTCGAGAAAAACCTCGCCGGCATCAGGTGCAACGGCACCGGATACTGCCTTGATTAATGTGGATTTTCCGGCACCGTTATCCCCGATGACCGCCAGAATTTCACCGGGCATCAGATCGAAATCACAGTTATCCAGTGCAGTGACGCGACCGTACCGTTTGACCAGCCCTTTGCCTTCGAGAATGGGGGTCATGCCGCCACCTTTCTGATCCATTGGTCCACCGCAACCGCCAGAATGATCAGAACGCCAATCAAAAGATAGGTCCACTGCGCATCGGCTCCCAACAGGCGCAGACCTAAGGAAAACACGCCGACGATCAAAGCACCGAACAGCATGCCAAGAATGGACCCGCGTCCGCCGAACAGAGATATCCCACCGATGACCACGGCAGTGATGCTTTCGATATTGGCAAGCTGGCCGGACGTGGGGGAAACGGATCCAATCCGTCCGATCAGGGCCCATCCTGCAAATGCACAGATCAGGCCGGACAGCATATAGACCGTGATAAGCGTGCGCGTGACGTTGACCCCAGAGAGTTCGGCAGCTTCCGGATCGTCGCCAACAGCATACACATGGCGCCCCCACGCCGTATGTCGCAGAACGTAGGCCAAGATCAGAACGAGCAGGACCATAAAGATAACACCAACGGTGAAGACAGCCCCGGCTATGTTAAACTTCGTACCGAAGAGTTGCAGCAATGGAGCGCTTGTCGCGATTTCCTGAGAGCGTATCGTCTCGTTGGCAGAGTAAAGAAAATTTGTGGCCAGAACGATCTGCCACATGCCGAGGGTTACAATAAACGGCGGTAACTTCATGCGGGCGACAAGGAACCCGTTGATAAAGCCCATCAGGGTACCGCACATCAACCCGGCTGCTATTGCGACCTCAGGCGGTAGGCCGTAGCGAAACGTGAACTGCCCCATCACGACGGAACTGAGCACCATGATGGCGCCCACACTCAGATCAATGCCCGCCGTCAGGATCACAAGGCTCTGCGCCGCGCCAACGATGCCAACGATCTGAACCTGCTGCAAGATGAGGGTCAGGGCGAAGGGCGAGAAGAATTTCGACCCAAGCAGAACGCCGAACACAGCGATTGACAGGACCAGTACGATAAGCGGCACGAGGGATGGCGTCTGGTGTAATGCGTGATGGAATTTTTGAACCGGACCGCGCCGAGTATCCTCGAACTCTGCCACGCGGTCTGATGCGCCTGCGCTGGCCGCTTCGTAATTGTCAGAGGCTGACATGGCCGCTCCGCCTGTTTTGCAAGATGTGGGAGATGGCGAAAGCTCCGCCATCTCTGAGAGTTACGATAGGCCTCTTATCCCCAGCAGAGGTTTTTGCCTTCTTCGACCGAAATAGACTCGACCCCGTCCACGGCCTGATCCGTGACGAGGGCAACGCCCGTGTCAAAGAAATCCTTCCCCGGTGTCGGTTCTGGCTTGGCGCCATCTTTAGCCCAGGTCGAAATCGCTTCGATGCCCTTCGATGCCATCAACAAGGGATACTGCTGTGATGTCGCGCCGATCACGCCATCAGCGACATTCTGAACACCGGGGCAGCCCCCATCGACGCTTACGATCAATACGTCGTTCTCACGTCCGATGGATTTCAAGGCTTCATAGGCACCCGCAGCCGCCGGTTCGTTGATGGTGTAAACCACATTGATCATCGGATCCTGCGCCAGCAGGTTCTCCATCGCGCGGCGCCCGCCTTCCTCGTTGCCTTGGGTAACGTCGTTGCCGACGATCCGCGGATCATCCTCGTCACCCCATTTGTTCGGGTCGCCAAGTTCGATCCCAAAACCCTGCAAAAAGCCCTGATCCCGCAGAACACCCACGGTCGGCTGGCTCACAGCCAGATCAAGCATCGCGATCTTGGCATCTGCTGCCGCTTCCCCAAGCGAGGCCGCAGCCCACGCACCGATCAACTCACCAGCCAGAAAGTTATCAGTGGCGAAGGTGGCGTCTGCCGCATCAATCGGGTTCAACGGTGTGTCCAGAGCGATCACCAGAAGACCCGCGTCCCGCGCCTGTTGAACGGCCGGGACAATGGAAGAGGTGTCGGACGCAGTTAAGAGAATTCCTTTGGCGCCATCTGCAATACAGGTCTCGATCGCGGCCACCTGAGTTTCATGGTCGCCGTCCACTTTACCCGCAAAAGTTAACAGGTTGATACCCAGCTCGTCAGCTTTCTCCTTCGCCCCTTCGCGCATTTTGACAAAGAATGGGTTGGTGTCGGTTTTCGTGATCAGACAGGCCGATATCGCGTGACCATCAGCGAATGCAGCGCCGCTCATGGCGGTCAGAGCCAGAGCAGTTCCGGCAAGAAGTTTCTTCATTATCTATCCTCCCAGGCGTCTGGTTCAGCCAGACATGTTTACCCGTATCGGGCTGAAACATATTGAACCTGATCAACCCAAACCGTAAAGAGAAAAGCTGCCTTCTGAGCGAAGAGGCGCGTATAACTGATGACAGGCGTGCACCTCAACATGTTCTTATCACTTATATTTTCACGATCCGCTTGTCTGTATGAGCAACCGTTGCCGCGTCCGCGAGGATTTGGGCGTGCAGCCCATCCTGAATGCTGGGCTTTGGCGCCGAGCCGTTTTCAACCGCGGATACAAAGGCTGACATCTCCGCCAGATAGGCGCCAGCGTACCGTTCAAGAAAGAAATGCTGTGCAGGCGCCCGTCTAAAACCAGTTTCGGTGGCAATTTCGAGCGTGTGTTCCAGCTGATTTTCAGCCCTCAGCATCCCTCTGGCGCCGTGTACTTCGATCCGCTGGTCATACCCGTAGGTCGCGCGGCGCGAGTTTGAGATCTGGCAAATCTTACCAGAACCGGTCGTCAGCATCACGGCGGCTGTATCAACGTCACCAGCAAGACCAATTTCCGGATCAACCAAAGCCGAGCCGACGGCGTGGACCGTCTCGATCTCTTCGCCGAGAAGAAAGCGCGCCATGTCAAAATCGTGGATCATCATATCCCGAAACAGGCCGCCGGAGCTCTTGATGTAGGACACGGGCGGCGGGGCGGGATCACGCGATAGGATCATAACCAGCTCGACATCGGCGATTTCACCGGCTGTGAGCCGCGCCCGCAACGCGGCGAAGTTCGGATCGAACCTGCGGTTGAAGCCGGTCATGAATGGGACCCCCGCGGACTCGACAACTTTGATACAATCCTTGATCCGGTCCGTCGACAAATCGACGGGTTTCTCACAGAAAATCGCCTTGCCTGCCTTTGCGGCCGAATGGATAAGCTCGAAATGCGTATCGGTCGGCGTGCAGATCACAACTGCATCGACATCCTTCGCCGCGATCAGATCGTGTGCCGTTTCAACCCGTGCCTGACAGTGCGTGGCGAGCCGCGCCGCTGCTTCTGGGACAGCATCCGCCACGGCAATTATCCGAGCCGTTTCAAGGGTGCGGATGCTTTTTGCGTGCACTTGGCCGATCCGCCCACACCCAAGGATCCCAATTCCAAGCATGCCTCAGACCTTTCCAACTTAATCAGGGGGGCCAAGCGCGCGAATGACCTGCCGCGCAGCGCCCACCATCGGATCATGCGTTTCTTTTAGTATCTGGACGCGGTCAAAGCGATCCGGGTCGGCGCTCACGGCTTGCCGAAGGGCCGCACCAAAGGCCATACGCAACTCCGTCCCAATATTGAACTTGCAGATATGCGAGGTATGCGCGAACGCCGTCCGCTGGGCAATAGGTACGCCGGATCCACCATGAATGACCAACGGAACCTCCGTCATTGCCTCTATCTGACGGATGCGGGCCTCGTCTAACCCGCCTTCCTTGTTTTCCTGCAAATGTGCGTTGCCGACCGAGATCGCCACTGCATCTACACCTGTTTCAGTTACAAACCGGGCGGCCTCTTCCGGATCTGTTCCCACAGAGGCCGCACCACCGGAATACCCGACAAACCCGATTTCACCTTCGCAGCTGATCCCTGCATCATGGGCCATCTCGCAAACAGCTGCCGTCTCATCGATATTCTGTTGGAGTGGTAGTTTCGAGCCATCGAACATGACCGAACTGAACCCAACCTCGATGGCGATCCGGCACTCTTCCGGGGTGTAGCCGTGATCCAGATGCGCCACGACCGGAACGTCAACGCTGTCCGCCAAGTTGCGAAACATCGCGGCCAGAACGGGCAGGGGGGTATGCTCTCTGCAGCTTGGGCCTGCCTGCAAAATGACCGGGGCACCTTCGGCCTGAGCCGCGTGCGCGTAGGCTCGCATGTCTTCCCATCCAAGGCAGACAAGCCCGGCCACCGCGTAGTTGTGTTTGAGCGCGGGCTGCAGAACTTTGGCCAATGTCACGAGCGTCATTTGAACTTCGCGACCATATCCATGATGCCCGGGATCGTGTGAAGCTGATCCGCGTGAGTTGGCTGGAAATACTGTTTCAGACTGCGTTGGCTGAGACCACCCAGAATGGTAAAATAATACATCTCGTATCCGGGCAAAACCGCGCACGGATGGTAGCCCTTGTCGATCAGGATCGTGGAGCCATCCATAATGTGATACGCGTCGCCCGGTTCGTTGTCGGCGCGTTGCAGCATCTGGACGCCCGAGCCGTGATTAGGACGGAACCGGAAATTATAGGTCTCGTCATGCCGGGTCTCATCGGGCAACCGGTCTGTGTCATGCTTATGGCTCGGAAATCCGGACCAACCACCCTGGCCAACTGTGAAGAGTTCGCTGACCAAGAGCCGACCAACCCGGTCGTGATAATTTGCACCGAGGATATGTTTGATCTTGCGATGGGTTTTCGTGTCGTCGGAGCCGTATTGCACCAGATCAAGCTCATCGCTGCGCACAGCAAAGGGTTTTAGAACCTCATCATACTTCGCGCCCGCGATGAAGACCTCAGCTGTTTCCGTGTGGCAGGTGAAGCGCGCGCCGGTGTCTGTCGGAACGTAGACGCCCTCGGGTTCGCCACCCCAGACATCGACGGTTCTGTTGCCAATGTCCTCGAACACCTCTCCCCCCGTTTCGACCGTCACGGTTCCGGTTGCTGGAACGATACATGTCTCATAGCCGGGCGTCCGGTAGTCGAAGCTTTGCCCTTCCGTCAGCTTAACGATGTTGAAGTAGTTGAGCGGAACAAGATCGTGACCGAGATCCACAATGGGCTGGTTTTGATTGTCAAAGGGGGGGATATGCATGGTCGTGTCCTCTCAGGCCGCGCTTGGTCCGGCGTGGGTTTGCAGGAAGTCGTCCAGTTCGGCAGTGGTGGGCATCGCAGGGGCACAGCCAACGCGGGCAACAACCATGGCGGCTGACGCCGAGCCGCGATTAATGGCCTCTTCAAGTGACCGCCCGCAGGCCAGGGCCGCAACGAAACCACCCATAAAGCTGTCGCCTGCGCCCGTAGGCTTGAGCGCATCGGTTGCGTAGATCCCGGAGCGGAACTCGCGATCCGGCGTGATCGTAACCGAGCCGTCTTCGCCCATCTTGTAGATAGCGATCTGCGCGCCATTGGCGACAAGGGCGCGGGCCTTATCCAACCCCTTCTCATATGCACCTGCCATAAACCCGAACTCGACGTCGTTGCCGATAATGATGTCACACAGGCTACCGGCGCGGGAATATACATCCGCCGCGACCTCTGCCGACGGCCAACTGTAGGGGCGGTAATCGATATCAAAGATCAACGGCAAGCCTGCCCCGCGCGCAAGCTCGAACGCACGAAAAGCGGCAGAACGGGACGGCTCCGCCGCGAAAACCGTGCCGGTTGTGATGAGTGCGGAGAATTTTGTGTAATCCACGGCCTCAACATCGGCGACGGTCATTTCAAAGTCAGCCGCGCCATTTCGATAAATGACAGACTGATGATCTTCGATGCGGCTTTCAACGACAGCCAGTGAGTTGCGCGCCTCACCGCCAACAGACCGAACATGAGCCCGGTCAATCCCGTAGAGATCCAGTTGGTTGATGCAAAACCGTCCAATCGCATCATCGGCAACGCAGGTGACGAGGGCCGCTTTGCCGCCCTGCTTTACAATTGCCACGCCGATATTTGCCGATGATCCACCAAGGCAAGTGAAGAAATGTGTCGCGTCCTCCGTCCGGGTGCCGGGCGGATCCGGATAAATGTCCATGCCCGCACGCCCGATGATCAGAAAGGTGTTAGACTCGAGGCGGGACAAGTCGGCCATCAGACACCCTTCCGCTGCTTTGAGCGCGTGGCTTCCCAGTCCTCATGGGCCGCGCGCACGGCAGGTTTGTCAGAGACTTCCGGTGTGCCGACCTCCCACCATGTGTGACCCTCGGCTGTCCAGCCCTCGTATGGGTCGACCTGCATCACGATCACATGGGTTTTGTCGCTTGCCTTGGCTTTTTTGAACGCTTCCCCAAGCTCTAACGGGTTGGAGACTGTCTGGGCGACCGCGCCCATCGCCGCCGCATGCGCCTCAAAATCGACGGCAAAAGGCTCGGGAACGGTGGGGGAATCCGTAATCAGGTTGTTGAAGCTTTCGGCCCCAGTGTTGTTTTGCAGCTTGTTGATGACCGCAAAGCCACCATTGTCGAGCACCAGAATGATCAACTTCTTGCCCGTGAGCGCCGCAGAATAAATGTCCGAGTTCATGAGAAGATACGAGCCGTCCCCCACAAACACGATCGTGTCCTGTTCCGGCTCTTTCTCAGATTGCGCAATCCGTGCACCCCAACCGCCTGCAATCTCGTACCCCATGCACGAAAATCCAAACTCAACATCCACAGTTCCGATATCAAGCGTTCGCCAGTTTGCAGTTACCTCGGCAGGCAAGCCTCCGGCAGCGGTAACGATCCTGTCTCGCGGGTCGCAAAGATCATTCACAACACCAATGGCCTGCGCATAGGAATTTGGCCGGTTCCCGCTGCTGACATTCTTGGCGACATACGCATCCCAATCCGCCCGCTGCGCACGGGCTTTGGTGGTCCATTCCTGCGGCGCGGCATAGCCCTCAAGCGCCTTTGCCAATTCGGTCAACCCCAGCTTAGCGTCCCCGACCACGGGAGAAGCCATATGTTTGCCCGCGTCATGGCGTGCCGCATTCAGGGCGATGAATTTTGCGTCTGCCGCGAATGCCGTCCACGAACCTGTGGTGAAGTCCTGCAATCGTGTTCCCACGGCCAAGATGACGTCGGCTGTCTCAGCGATTGCGTTTGCGCTGTTCGAGCCTGTAACACCAAGCGGACCGATGTTGAGTGGATGGGTGCTGAGTAAATTGGCGCGACCTGCAATTGTCTCGACCACGGGGATCTGGTGCGTTTCGGCGAAAGCGGTCAGGTCAGCCACCGCGTCAGAGTACTGTACGCCGCCACCGGCAATAATCATCGGGCGTTGCGCACACTTAAGCAGGCTCACGGCATCTGCGATCTCGGCGGCGTCAGGCGTGATCCTGCGAATGCGATGGACCCGCTTTTCGAAAAAGACCTCAGGGTACTCGCAAGCCCAGCCCTGAACGTCCTGTGGCAGCCCCAGAAAGGCTGGCCCGCAGTCCGCGGGATCAAGCATCGTTGCCAGCGCGGCAGGTAGCGACTGGATAATCTGGGCCGGATGGGTGATCCGGTCCCAGTATCGCGTCACTGCTTTGAAGGCGTCATTCAGACCCAACGTCGGGTTACCAAAATGCTCAAGCTGCTGCAGCACGGGGTCGGGCAGGCGGGTCAAGAAAGTATCCCCACACAGCATGAGCATGGGCAAGCGGTTGGCATGGGCCAAGGCTGCAGCGGTCAGCAAGTTGGCTGTGCCTGGACCTGCCGATGCCGTGCAAAACATGAAACGGCGGCGCAGGTGATACTTGCTGTAGGCCGCCGCGGCAAAGCCCATGCTTTGTTCGTTCTGGCCACGATAGAGCGGTAGGATGTCTTGCACATCGTAGAGCGCTTCACCAAGGCACGGCACATTGCCATGACCAAAGATACCAAACCCACCACCACACACGCGAATTTCAGCGCCATCAATCTCGATAAACTGGTTCGCCAGAAAACGGACGATGGCCTGCGCAGTTGTCAGGCGAAGTGTTGTCTGGTTCGCGCTCATCTGCTCCCCCGATGCCCTCTCGATCAACAGCGTAAAAGTCAATTGCAGGTTGCGAATGGTCGAATCCGACGATACAAGATTTGCAACCGGTTGCAAACCGTATTTCGGATTGGGAGAGCGCCATGCCGCAGATCGGCATCGGAATTGTCGGCGGCGGCTATATGGGCAAAGCCCACGCGGTTGCGTTCTCGGCTGTCGGCGCGCTTTTTGACACCAATTTTCGACCTCATCTTGAAATGATCTGCGCAAGCACCGCGACGTCCGCTGAAACATACCGTGCGGCTTATGGTTTTGCGCGCGCGACCGATGATTGGCGCAAGCTCGTCCGGGATGCTGCTATCGAAGCGATCGTCGTCGCGTCCCCCCAAGAAACTCATCGCGAGATCGCGGAGGCTGCTTTTGCCGCCGGGAAACCGGTCTTCTGCGAAAAGCCGCTTGGCGCCACGTTGGACGACAGCCGTGCGATGGTCGCGGCAGCAGACCAGGCGGGTGTCGCAAATATGGTCGGGTTCAACTACGTCCGAACGCCTGCAACCCAATACGCACGGGAGTTGATCAGAGGCGGCGCACTCGGCCAAATCACGTGGTTTCGCGGGGAACATACGGAAGACTTCTTGGCGGATCCAGCGGAGCCCGCCACATGGCGCACAAAGGGCGTGTCAAACGGCACCATGGGCGATCTGGCGCCGCATATGATCAATGCGGCGCTGGCCCTGATCGGCCCGATCAAGAGCCTCTGCGCAGAGGTTGAGACCGTACACAAGAGCCGTCCCGGGGATCAGGGCGCGGTGGACGTGACGAATGATGACCATGGCCAGGTGATGTGTCGGTTTGAAAGCGGGGCAATGGGACATCTCTACTTCAGCCGCATCGCGACAGGTCGAAAGATGGGCTACGCCTACGAGATCCACGGAACCAAGGGCGCACTTCGATTTGACCAAGAGGATCAGAATGCCCTCTGGCTCTACGACGCTAGCAGTCCGGCGGAAAGACGGGGGTTCACCAAGATTTTAACCGGTCCGGAGCATCCGGATTATGCGGCCTTCTGTCAGGGACCGGGCCACGGCACAGGGTATCAGGACCAGATTACCATTGAAGCGCGGGATTTCCTCAAGGCCATCGAAACAGGCAAGCCAGTCTGGCCCACATTCCGCGACGGTATGGAGGTCAATCAAGTGATCGCCGCGGCTTTTGAGTCTTCAAAAAAACAGGGCTGGCTGAACGTCTCCGCCGTTTGAAAGGACAGGATCTTATGACCATCAAGATTGGCAACGCGCCCTGTTCGTGGGGTGTTGAATTTGCGAATGACGCCCGCAATCCCAACTGGCGAGATGTTCTGAAAGACTGCGCTGCGGCCGGTTACAAGGGCATTGAGCTGGGTCCGGTGGGGTTCATGCCCGAGGACCCGGCCGTCCTGTCTGACGCGCTTTCGGAATATGATCTGACCCTGATAGGCGGGGTTGTCTTTAGGGCCTTTCACGATCCCGCTCTGTGGGATGACGTGATGGATGGCGCAGTGCGCACCTGCAAGGCATTGGCAGCCCACGGGGCGCAGCATCTGGTTTTGATCGACTCGATCTCCCCCCGCCGTGCGCCGACAGCCGGGCGCGCCGAAGAGGCCGAACAGATGAGCAAAACAGAGTGGTCGGCGTTTCGAGATCGCATTGCGGCGATCGCGACGATTGGAGCCGAAGAATACGGGCTGACCGTCGGGATCCATGCCCACGCGGCTGGCTTTATTGATTTCGAGCCGGAGCTAGAGCGGCTCCTGTCAGAGGTCGATGAGAGCATCCTGAAGATATGTTTTGATACGGGCCATCACTCCTACGCGGGTTTCGATCCAGTTGCTTTAATGACGCGGCATATGGACCGGATCAGCTACATGCATTTCAAGGACATCGACCCGCGGGTAAAGGCACAGGCGATTGCCAATCGCACCGGATTCTACGACGCATGTGGACAGGGCATTTTTTGCAATCTGGGGCAAGGTGACGTCGATTTTCCTGCTATCCGCGACGTTCTGCGAGATGCCGGATTTAACGGCTGGTGCACGGTCGAGCAGGACTGCGATCCAACGCTCGACGTCAATCCCATGGCCGACGCAAAGGCAAACCGCGCCTATCTGCAATCCATCGGCTTTTGATCAAGGACATCAACTATGGAGCGACTGAATTGGGGCATGATCGGCGGCGGTGAAGGCAGCCAGATCGGCCCGGCACACAGGCTGGGCGCTGGCCTTGACGGTGCCTTCATCTTTGCCGCTGGTGCGCTGGATCACAGACCGTCCGCCGGACGGGCCTATGGGCAGACTTTGGGCCTGACACCTGACCGGTCATACGGTGACTGGCGCGAGATGCTTGAGGGTGAACGCGGTCGCGCGGATGCAGTTGATCTTGTGACCGTTGCCACACCGAATGCGACGCATTTTGAAATCACGAAAGCCTTTCTTGAGGGCGGATTTCACGTGCTCTGTGAAAAGCCCATGACAATGACCGTGGAAGAAGGTGAGGAGATCGTGAAGCTCAGCCAGTCCACCGGAAAGATCTGCGCGGTGAACTACGGATACACGGGATATTCGCTGGTGCGTCACATGCGGGCCATGGTTTCGCGTGGTGATCTGGGGCATGTCCGGGTCGTGGTTGCCGAGTTTGCCCACGGCCATCATGCGGATGCGACAGATGCGGACAATCCAAGGGTTCGCTGGCGGTACGATCCGGCTCAGGCTGGCGTCTCTGCGCAGTTTGCCGATTGCGGTATCCACGCGATGCATATGGCAAGTTTTGTCGTAGGACAGGACATTGAGAGACTGTCGGCAGACACTGTGTCCTGCATAAAAAGCCGCGTGCTGGAAGACGATGCGATGGTCAATTTCCGCATGTCAGGCGGCACTGTCGGGCGTCTTTGGACATCTTCGATCGCCATTGGACGCCAACATGGGCTGACCCTGCAGGTTTTCGGGGAAAAGGGTGGTTTGAGATGGTCTCAGGAACAGCCGAACCAGCTTTATCACATGCCAATTGGGAAGCGGCTTCAGGTAATAGAACGCGGGGAAGGGGGGTTGTCCCCGGAAGCCGACCGCACGAGCCGCGTCACCGTTGGACATGCCGAAGGGATGCCGCTTGCTTTTGCTAACATCTACAAGGATCTGGCCGAAGCGATCCACGCGCGGAAAAACGGGCGGGACATCGACCCGGCGGCGGACCTGTATCCACGGGCAGAAGATGGGCTGCGGTCTATGGCTGCGGTCTTTGCGGTTGCACAGTCAGGTCAATCTGAAGGTCAATGGGTCGACGCGCGCCCGCCGATGTTTCGCTAGGACGCGATTGCCTTAAGTGTGCCACGCTCAATGATATGACAGGGAAACAGCCGAGCTTCGGGGTAGCGATCCGGCTTGTCAACTGTCGCAACAACCAGTTCGATGGAAGAGTTTATAATCTCTGCAATCGGTTGACGGATGGTCGTCAGGTTGATGTTTTCCCATCCGGCCATCTCCATATCGTTGAGGCCGATCAGGCCGATATCATCCGGCACGGTAAGCCCAGCGTCAGCAACCGCGCTCAAAGCCCCAATCGATAAGACATCGTCGCCACAGAAGTAGGCCTGTGCTTTGTGGTGATCGCGCAGGAGCCGCTGCATCTCGGCCCGGCCAGCGTCAAATGAATAGGCAGTCGCAAAGCTTATACTCAGATTTATATCAGGCCGCTTTGACATTTCGTCTGAAAAGCCCGCAAGACGGTCCTGTGTCGAGGTCGCGGCCTCTGGCCCACCAAGAAAAGCAACGTCCGAGTAGCCACGCGCTTGCAAAGTTTGTGCGGCCATTCGACCACATTGTACGTTGTCGATACCGACTACATGGACCTCAGGCGCGGTCGAGGACCGCCCGAAGGAATGCACTACGGGGACGCCCGCGTCCTTGAACGCCTTTGCGAAACTTGGCGGCAGAGTCGAAGAGGCGACGATCACGCCGTCAACTGAATACTGACGCAGCATCCGGACGGAGGTCTGCGGATCGGTCTCATCAGAAAGGTTCACAAGAAGAGGGCGCAGACCGCGATCCTGCAAGCCGCGCGTGAACAGATCAAACACTTCGAGGAAAATCGGGTTGTGGAAGTTGTTAGACACCAGCCCGATCAGCTTTGTACGTCCAGTGCTGAGCGCTGATGCAAGAGCGCTTGGCGTGTATCCAAGCTCGCCCGCCGCTTTCTCAACCTTCCGCCGTGTCTTTTCCGAAACCGATGCCCCTGCTGTGAAGGTGCGCGACACCGCAGATCGCGACACGCCCGCCCGAAGGGCAACCTCTTTAAGCGTTACAGTCATTGCAATGCGTATCCTTCATTTCGTTCCCGGCATGCACATATCGATTTTTGTCATCAACAACCATGAGCAATTACCCAGAGATTTGCAACCGGTTGCAAAAAACTACGATTCGTGCATACGATGCGGTAAGGGGCGGGCAACACCCGGCAGAAGGGCCGCTCTGATGAAGTCCATGGGAGGAAATCATGAAATCACTGCTCAAAACGATCGCACTTTCCGCGGTCGCTCTCGCTGCGCCTGTTCTGACGGCCACCACCGCTGCGGCCGAAGGTGAGCGCTATGTCCTTGTAAGCCATGCACCGGACAGCGACAGCTGGTGGAACACCATCAAGAACGGCATCGCGCTTGCGGGCGAGCAAATGAATGTTGAGGTCGAGTATCGCAACCCACCGACCGGCGATCTGGCGGACATGGCGCGGATCATCGAACAGGCCGCCGCCTCAGGGCCGAACGGAATTATTACGACGCTTGCGGACTACGATGTTCTGAGTGGCCCGATCAAATCCGCTGTCGATCAAGGGATCAACGTCATCATCATGAATTCTGGCACGCCAGAACAGGTTGCCGAAGTGGGTGCGTTGATGTTTGTGGGCCAGCCGGAATACGACGCGGGCCTTGCCGCGGGTCAGCGGGCCAAGCGCGACGGTGTCGAAAGCTTTGTCTGCGTGAACCACGTGATCTCCAACACCGTCGTGGCGGAAAGATGCCGCGGCTTTGCGGACGGTCTGGGCGTCGATCTGGGCAGCAGCATGATCGACAGCGGCCAGGACCCGGCTGAGATCAAGAACCGCGTCATCGCCTATCTGACAGCCAATCCGGAAACCGATGCGATCCTCACATTGGGCCCGACATCCGCCGACCCCACCATTCTTGCGGTCGAGGAGATGGGCATTGCCGGTGATATCTACTTCGGCACCTTCGATCTGGGCACCGAGATTGTGAAGGCGATCAAGTCAGGCACGATCAATTGGGGTATCGACCAACAGCCGTTCCTGCAGGCTTATCTGCCTGTTGTGGTCCTGACGAATTATGACCGCTACGGCGTTCTGCCGGGCAACAACATCAACTCAGGCCCCGGATTTGTGACCAAGGATGCTCTGGGCAAGGTTGAGGAATTCGCTGGCGAATACCGCTAGGCGACACGGACGATAGCGGTCCGGCTTCGTCGGGCCGCGTATTCCTACAGCATTCAAGGAACACCCTGACATGTCTGCAACTACAGACAGCGACGAACGCGTCCGGGATATCTCGCCACTGCGTCGCGCCCTGATCCGACCCGAACTTGGTGGCATTGTCGGCACAGTCGCGGTGTTCACGTTTTTTCTGCTGCTCGCAGGCAACAGCGGAATGTTTGCGGCTCAGGGCGTCATGAATTGGGCCACGGTGTCGGCGCAGTTCATGATCATCGCGGTGGGTGCGTGCCTGCTGATGATCGCGGGTGAGTTTGATCTGTCCGTCGGATCCATGATCGGGTTCGCTGGCATGATGGTTGCAATCTTCGGGGTCACGTTGGGCTGGCCCATGTGGATCGCCATATTGCTGACTTTCGTGATCTGCATGACTTTGGGCGCAATCAATGGCCTCATCGTCGTCCGGACGGGACTACCCAGCTTCATCGTCACGCTTGCCACGCTCTTCATCCTGCGTGGGTTTTCGATTTTTATTCCACAGACTGTTGAGCGGAAAACCAATATCGGTGGGATCAAAGAGGCCGCGGAGGGGGATTGGCTGGCATCGCTCTTTGGCGCCAAGATCGGCCAGCCCATTTTTCAGTGGCTTGGCGATCAGGGGATTATCGGCACATTCACGCGTGGCAACCTTCAGGGCAAGCCCGTGGTCGAAGGCATTCCAATGCTCATGGTCTGGGCGCTCGGCATCATCATTTTTGGGCATATCCTTTTGACCCGCACCCGGTTCGGCAACTGGATTTTTGCGGCTGGCGGGGACGCCCAAGCCGCGCGCTATGTGGGTGTGCCAGTCAATCGGGTAAAGATCCTGTTGTTCATGTTCACCGCCTTCTGCGCCACGGTGTTTGCCGTTTGCCAGGTGACCGAATTCGGATCGGCCGCCTCGGACAGGGGAATGCTGAAGGAGTTCGAAGCGATCATTGCTGTGGTCATTGGTGGCGCTCTTCTGACCGGTGGCTACGGCTCCGTGATCGGGGCCGCACTTGGTGCACTGATCTTCGGGGTAGTGCAGCAAGGGCTGTTTTTTGCAGGTGTGGAAAGCTCGCTCTTTCGTGTTTTTCTGGGCGTTATTTTGCTGCTGGCGGTGATCCTGAACACTTATATCCGTCGCCTCATCACGGGGGAGCGCTAGGTGGCCGAGACACAAACGCCCATTGTGCAGATGAAAGGCATTGAAAAGCATTTCGGCAGCGTCATTGCGCTGGCAGGCGTGTCTGTTGACGTCCACCCGGGCGAGTGCCACTGCCTTCTGGGTGATAACGGGGCGGGGAAGTCGACGTTCATCAAGACGATGTCAGGTGTGCACAAACCGACACGGGGCGAGATCCTGTTTGAAGGGGCAGAGATGCAGTTCGACGACCCGCGGGATGCAATCACCGCTGGCATCGCGACGGTCTATCAAGATCTGGCAATGATCCCGCTGATGTCCGTCAGCCGTAATTTTTTCATGGGCAACGAGCCTTTGAAGCGGGTCGGTCCCTTGAAGCTCTTTGACCATGAGTTCGCGAACCGTGTGACGATGGAAGAAATGAAAAAAATGGGGATCAACCTACGCGGGCCAGATCAGGCCGTAGGAACCTTGTCTGGGGGCGAACGGCAGACCGTGGCGATCGCCAGAGCGGTTCATTTCGGGGCGAAGGTTCTTATTCTGGACGAGCCGACCTCGGCACTTGGGGTCAGGCAGACTGCCAATGTGCTGTCTACAATCGACAAGGTGCGCAAGACCGGCGTCGCAGTGGTCTTCATCACGCATAATGTGCGCCATGCGATGGCAGTGGGCGACCGCTTTACGGTGCTCAACCGGGGCAAGACACTTGGGACCGCCAAGCGCGGCGAAATCACGCCCGAAGAACTGCAAGACATGATGGCCGGCGGTCAGGAACTTGTCGCATTGGAAGGTTCGCTCGGCGGGACGGTTTAGTCTTTTTGATTGACCCCAGATCGCCCACAGACATCCTGTGTTCGAACCGGACAAGGAACTGAGCATGTCGGACCAAATCTACCACACCTTGGACGCGGCACCACAAAAGGTCGCACCGTTCTCTCACGCCACAGAGATCGACGGATGGGTCTTTGTCACGGGACAGATGCCCACGTGGCCCGACGATCCAGAAAAACCGTTGCCCAAAGGGATTGAGGCACAGACACGGCGGGTGATGGACAATCTTATCATCGTCTTGGACGCTATCGGACTGACGCTGGAGAATGCGCTGCAAGTCCGCGTCTATATCACAGAGTTTGAGCGGGACTACGCAGCGATGAATGCGACCTATCAGACCTATTTTCAGCCCGAGAAATTGCCTGCACGAACCTGTATTGGTGTGACAGGCCTGGCAGTCGGTGCCCTAGTTGAGATCGATCTGATCGCAAGACGCCCATCTGAGTAACGCCAAAGATACCGATCTTCTTCGCAAGAAAAAACGGTGCAGAGAGCGACCTCTGCACCGTTTCCATTCCAGACCCGCGCTGGGGATGACGGGCAAGCGAAATGTAAGTTGGTCATCTGTGGGACTATAATCACAGAAACCAACAATCCGGATAAACCGGCCCGAAAGACACACGACTTGAAATTGCAAGTGCACGCCCCCGGTTGAAGTCCCATGGCAAATGCCACCACTCACGGAACGGTTTAACGATGCCGTAGCTCACAGAAATTTCAAAGTAAGCGTTTCCATACCCTTAACGGAAATGGCAACTGCCTAAACTTCCCAGTTTATCTTTCGATCAGGAAGAACTGGTTCTGAGATGATGCCTTCAAAATTGCCTGCGCTGTCGTGTCGACGTCGAGAGACTCCCGTGCAAGGCGCAGATGCTTTTCCACCGTGGCGGGGTTCAGGCCCATGATCGTTGCAGTGTCTTGAATGGTTTTGCCGTCCGCCACCCATTCCAGAACTTCACGCTGGCGCTTGGTCAGTTTGCGGCGTTGACCTGTCGTGTGAGGCAGTTGCGTGACCTTCAGGTGCATCACCTTGTTTACCAGCTCAATATCGGCCCCATGCTCGGCCCAGATGGCGTCAACGTCGGCTTGCGTCAGGCCCCGGCGTGCGGTCATCCCAATTGCCCCCTTGGCCCGCAATGATACATCGTGGAAGCTGATGGTGTATCCTGCCGTGACCTCCATGCGGGCATTTACGGCCATCGCCTCCATCTCGTCCGTGCCAAGCTTTCCGGACTGCATCTGTTCCAAAATAACGCGCCAGCTGCATGCACCTACGTTTTCTGCAGCCCAAGCAACCATAGGACCTTTGAAATACATGCCTTCGCCAACGAAGATGTCGACATATTCCGGATCGTGATTGGTCAGGATCAACGCATCCTGCAAATCACCGAGCGTCGCACCTGTCCGAAACCGCGTATAGCCGTAGATAAGCCGATCAAAGCCATACTCGTCCATCTTTTCGGTGTGCATGGCCCATGCGTCTTCGATCGCGTCGGCTTCCGCCAGTTTCGACATAAGTTCCGTGATCGTCATAGCTGTCCCAAATGACTTGCCAACGCGTCAATCGCCAGAAGGTAGCTCTGCGCCCCAAAACCGCAGATCTGACCCAATGCAACTGGCGCTATGTAAGAGCGATGGCGAAATTCTTCGCGTGCGTGGATATTGGACAGATGGACTTCGACGCAGGGCAATTCAACCGACGTGATCGCATCCATCAAAGCAATCGAGGTATGCGTGAACGCACCTGCGTTCAAAGCAATCCCGTCATGGGTGCCGCGGGCATCGTGGATGGCATCAACCAGCAAGCCTTCGTGATTTGACTGAAAAAACGTCATGTCAAAACCAAGGGCCGAAGCGCGTGCTTGACACACCTCTTCGATATCCGAAAGCGTGACGCTTCCGTATACTTCAGGTTGCCGTAACCCCAATAAATTAAGGTTCGGGCCGTTCAGAATAAGCAGAGATGGCATGAAGTTTCCTTTTCACCAGATTCTGCGTAGCCCTATGAGCAGCCTTTGTCGAGACCCAGTACAGCGCAAATCTTCCATTTGACGCACCGAAAAATGGCGAAAAGTTGCCGTAAGGTCAACTGACGTAAACGTCGCATTCCCTGTCGTCGATTTTGGCAAGAATCGGCAGCTTTAGGGCGCCCCAACTGGGCCGCCCCGCGCTTTGCCAAAATTTTCAGGTGCGACGGCGAAGTGCAGCCAATCCTGCCACACCGACAAGAAGCAAAGGAAGACTCGCAGGCACGGGAATGACATTGACCTCATCCGCAACAATTCGCGCGGAGGCTGTGAAGAAACCGTCCTCTGCATCCTCCTCGAAGAAACTGAAGATCGCTGTGGCCGTTGGTCCGAAAAGATCCGCCGCCGTTCCGCTTAAGTCTCCATAAATAGCGGTCAGGGTGTCTTCACCGCCTTCAACAAAATCGAATGTCACATCCAGAAGTGTGAAGCTTTCAAGCAAAGGATCATCGCTCTCGTCACTCGATACGAAGAGTTCCGCAAACGTTGTGCCATCGAGGTCTGTGCCACCGGACGCGGAAATTGTTATGCCATCGCCATCTGTATCGGAGTCCACGAAATCTGCGAAGCCGCCGTCAAGAAATACAAACTCGTTGAGGCTTTCAAAGATCGTGACGGGCGCCGCCGTGGCGGCCGTAGGCAGCAAAAAAGACGCCGCGACGAGGATGGGTTTAAGAATAGTCATGGGTAGGTCCTTTGATACACTGGTAAGAAGGGCAGGGCGCGCCGATAGGTGACGCGCCCAAGTCCCAGATCATGATGTGAAAATGTCGTCTGCAAAGGTGATCAGGTCTATATCGCTTACGCCACTCAGATAGATCACATCGCGATCCTCTTCGAGCGCTATGCGCAGCGTGCTGCCAAGGCTGCGGCTGCCTGCAATCTCGGCCCCGTTCAGGTCGAGAATATCCTCGTCGACATTGAAATCGAGGATCCGCAAGCTGTCGCGGCGACCGTCGATGTCACCGAACACGAACGTATCCGCGCCACCGCCGCCAAGCACTTTGTCCAAACGACCGCCGAGACCCTGAATGATCTCATCGGCGTCAGTCCCATTGATCCGGTCATTGCCGGTCGTGCCTGTCAGGACGATTGGATCATCACTTTCTAGGTCGAGGCCAATGATCACTGGGTCGTGATCAGATCCCCGTGACGGGCTACTGCCGTCAAACAGACCCTGATCCGTCGGCCGCAGCGGATCTACGAACGTGCCGTCCAGATTGTAGTCGAAGAAAACGGGTGCATCGGAATTGATGTTCCAAGTCGTTGCACCTGTGACTTGATCAAGAAGGCTTTCATTGGCCAGCGCATAGTCAAGCGTGCCGATCTGGCCAGAGAACCGGTAGGAGTAGACGTCGTCACCCTCAAACGCCCGGGCCAGATCCGTGTAGCCCGCGTCCTCAAGCGTGGTGATCGGCGTCTCCCGCGCATAAGAGTTGAGATCACCCAAGATGATCACATCATCATCGCCGGAATTGGTCGGGTCCGTGGCGAGCCACTCGGACAGTTCGCGCGCGGCTTCGGTTCGCGTCGCGTTGTTGCGGCCCGCGCCGTCCCCCTGATCCTCGTCTGCCGCCGCCCCGGTGAGAGATCCTTTTGATTTGAAATGGTTGACGGACGCAGTGAACTCGCCGCCGGTTTCAATCTCTTCGAACGTCTGCGCGATAGCGGCGCGGTTGAACCCATCCCCGGACGTTTCGTCACCCAGAGGATCCAGAAACTCGGGGGTGTCGAGGATCGACATGCTGCCAACCAACGCGGTCGTGGAGGTGTCATAGATGAATGCGACAGCAATGGCGTCATCGCCTACGAATTCCTGACCCGGATCGACATAGGCCCACGTCTCGGACCCAAGTCGTGCGTTGATCTCGGCGACTAGCTGTACAATCGCCGCATCCTCGCCTTCGAAATCGTTCTCCATCTCGATCAGGCCGATCACATCCGCGTCCATTCCGAGAATGGTGGTCACCAGCTTGTCGGTCTGACGGGCAAGTTCTTCAGCGGAATCCGCACCGCGCGGGTTGCTGCCGTTGTCTGTGGTGCCGTCAATCGTGGTGAAGTAGTTGAGCACATTCAACGACGCCACTTTATAGTCGCTGCCGACACTCAACGGCTCGGGTTCGAACGGGTTGGTTTCTTCGCGGACTTCGAAAGCGGCGGCATCGGGAAGCCGCAGGCGATAGTTGCTGAAATCGTAGTCGAAGATTGCGGTAATCGGCTCCAATTCCTGGCCCATACGAGGTCCGTCAGGATTATCGAAAAGATCGCCATCAGGCTCCGTAATAGGGGAGAAATCAGCGCGTCGTCCGTTCGTACCGTCATCAATGAGGATCGAACGGTTCGCGACTTCCTCTTGATAAGCCGCGTTGCCAACCGCATCCGGGGTGTTGAGTTGGGAGTACTGATAGATAGGTCCGTCTGTGGACAGAGTCGCCTCGCCGAAGTCTTCGTAGTTGAACGTTTCTGTGAATGTCAGCGGCTCATCTATGGTGACCAGCATCCCCTCCAGAGCCTCCCGGACGTCGGTGTCCGGCAGCGCGACGCTGACAGCCAGCGACAGCGGATCAGCCGCGGCGGCTTCTTCGATCCGGACCTCTGTGACTTCTATGGTCGTCTTGCCAAAGCGTTCGACCACCGTGCCGAGGACACGCACCTTGTCACCAGCAGAAACATCGGTTGTGAAATCACCGTCCTCGAATGCAAACACACCCTCAGAGGTCAGATCGTTTTCGTCACGGTCTTCGACCTCCTCCATTACGAAGAAACCGCCCAGATTGCGGAATTCATCCGCATCGCCGTTCTGAAAATCACCGGTCACGATGCCTTCGATGACAACTGTCTCACCGACAAGCGGGCTGTCATCACCATCGCCCTGTACAGCACTTATCAAGGTCGGATCATCATCGATGGATCCATCCCCGCCGCCGGAACCGCCACCGTCGCTGTCATCGCCGATGCGCACGTTATCAACCACGAGCGGTTCAAACCCATCGTTCGAGGTCAGTTCGATCTCAAGGCTGAGCACGTCACCCTCAGGCAGATCAAAGGTGAAATCCTGAAGCGATGTAGTCAAAACCGTGCCGTCACCAAAACCGGACAGGTCTGTGTCCTGCAACAGGTTTCCGGGCGTCCCGTCGTTCAGGAACTGCCCGATAAGCACCCGATCGCCACCGTCAAGCGTGGCAAAGACACGAATTCCGTCGCCGGCCTCGTAGTTGTCAAAAGAACTGCTATCTAGCGCACCCAATGCCATCGTGACTGTGGGCGCTGCGTAGCCCGTCAGATCAACGTTCGGAATTTCGATAGATTGGGTAGCAGGTCCGCCATCGCCGTCATTGTCTTGCGCGTAGATCGCAAAATTTCCGTCAAACTGATTGAAATCATCACGGGCACCATTGGCCGGATCAGGGGCTGCGAACCGACCAAAGAAATCAAAGCCACCATCATCGAACGCACCCGACAGGGTATAGGTCACCCCCGGTTCGCCTTCGAAGCTCTCAACAAAAAGCTCGGAGCTTCCGCCGCCGCCATCGCCGCCTATCTCACCATCGACCACCAGGTTGTCGATACCATACTCATCGCGGGATCCCGAGCCGGACACATCGTTGCCCTCGAACTGGAGCACCAGCGTCGATCCAGCGGGCAGGGTGCCAGGCAGCGTCACGCTGAAGGCTTCAATCTCGATACCTGCATCACTTGAGGCTTCAGGCGTCACAAAGGACGCCATGTCCATGAATGCGCCACCGTTGATTGAGACGGACAGATTGAGCGCATTCGCACGCTCCGTATTGTTCAGAGACAAGAGGTCATAGGAGATCGTGACATCGCTCAGATCGGTCTCGCCTGTGTCGAGTGTCAGGGTCAACGCTCCAGGGGTGAAATCACTGCCTCCGGGTTGAATCCAGAGCGCATTATCGCCCTCGCGCTCGAGCGCGTAGATACCGCCTGTCGTCTCGCCGCCAGTCGTCGCACCCCGTGCAAGATCAGCCGCGCTATTGAAACCAGCCACTGACCAAAGATCGCTGTCTAGCTGACCCACCGCAGGTTCCGCACCGAACCCATTACCAAGAAAATCGTTGAAATCACTCGCAAATATATCTCGTCTCATGGATGTCCCACCCTCTTGTTATAATATGCAGGTAGGGACATCAGCTGTGTATAAATCACAGCACCAGACACGCCCCCACGCAGCCCGGCACAGGGCTATTTTGGAGGTGTAACAGGTTTGTTAAGGAAAACGAACGAAAGGTTAAATCTTCACGCTACGTCAGGTCGCACGGCGCGGGATGCTGAAAGTTTCGGGGTCCGGCGGGGGCAACTTCGAGAGCCATGAGACGACTTTTTGACGGCATTGCGCCCCCGCCCAATCGCTGGAAAACAGGGTTTCGATCTCGACCGGATAGCGCAGGGCGATCCGTCGCCATTGGTGTAAGATCAGCAATCGAAGTGACGCAGCCTGAAACGGTGGCAGTGCACCTGGATCCGGAAAGTCTTCAGCCAATGCGTCGAGCGCAATGGACAATGTCTGATGCCCGGCGCCCAAACGCTGCAAAGCGGCATCCGTTACCCACCCAGGCAAAGCCTGCGCATCGACGGGTGTAACCAGAGCGTCCATTTGCTCAGTGTGCATCTGTGTATGCAACCACATCCGGCGCCCGATCCGAACGGCGCCTGTGATGATATCCGCAGCGCCGGGTTCGGTGACGATCAGGTACCACTTGGCGTCCTCACTTGCTGCAGACGGGGCGTAGACATGTGTCTGAAACAGCCGAACCTGCGCGCGAGCGTGATCCGTCAGGCTGTAGTGGCTAACGCGGCCTTCTTTTCGGGACACGATCCAGTTGTCTTTCTTCAGGCGATGCAAAGCGGTGCGCACAGCCTCCTGCTTTATACCAAGCGGCGCCAGCAGGGCGCTGAGGACAGGCCCGCTCAGCGTGGCGCCGTCATCAATCGCGAGATCACCGAAGGCAGTCACGAGCACCGACCACACCTTGAGCGGCGGCAAGCTGGAGAACGCAGGCAAGTCCGTAAAAATCATTCTATTACCCTACGAGGCGGTCGTTCTGGCGTCAGCTTGAAGCTGCATACGCATTCATAGTCAAAAGGTCGTAGGTCGCGACGGTCTCATTGTCCTGATTGCTGAGCCGGACGTCCCAGCGGACCTCACCATATTCATCATTACGTTTGGTCTTCTGCTTGACCGTCAGTCTGACCTGGATGCTATCCCCCGGTACGACAGGTTTCATGAACCGCAACCTGTCGAGCCCGGTGTTCGCAAGCACCGGTCCGGGGTCGGGCTGTACGAAAAGACCTGCCGCAAAAGACAGCAACAGGTAGCCATGCGCCACGCGGCCGGGAAAGAATGGATTGGCAGCGGCAGCGTCCTCATCCATGTGCGCATAGAAGGTATCCCCGGTAAATCTTGCGAAGGTCTCGATGTCGTCCAATGTGACGGTTCTGCTGTCGCTGTGAAGCGTTTCGCCGACCTTGAGGACTTCGAACGTGCGTGTGAACGGATGGGTGTCCTCGGTGATTTCGCGACTGCCGTCTGTCCATGTCCCGGCGATGGCCGAAACGATATCCGGGCTGCCCTGAATTGCGGTGCGTTGCATGTAGTGAAGGACGCCTCGGACGCCACCCAGTTCTTCGCCGCCGCCCGCACGACCCGGCCCACCATGCACCATGTGGGGTAGGGGTGATCCATGTCCCGTGGCCGCGTCTTTGCTGTCGCGATTGTTGAAGTAGAGCCGACCATGCCACGCGGCAGACCCAAGAGCGAGCTGGCGCGCAACGTCTGTATCGCGGGTTATGACTGATGCAACAAGGCTGCCCTTGCCGCGGTTGAGAAGTGCAATCGCATGATCCAGATCACGGTATCCCATTATAGTCGAAACCGGTCCGAATGCTTCGACGTCATGCACATTGCGCGCCGCATCAGGGTCAGCACAGTGAAACAACATTGGCGGCAGAAATGCGCCGTCCTGCACGTCGTCGCCGGAGATCTCAAAACCGTTTGGGTCCCCGAAGACGCGCTCCGCCTCGGCGCTGATCTGTGACACCTTGTCCAGAACATCGTGCTTCTGGCTTGCAGAAACCAGCGCCCCCATACCCGTGGTGTGCAGATTTGGATCACCAATCACGACCTCGCTCAGTCGCTGCTTCAACGCGTGGACGACGGCATCAAGAAGACTGTCAGGCACAAAGACGCGGCGCACCGCGGTACATTTCTGTCCGGCCTTCACGGTGATTTCCTGACACACTTCCTTGATGAAAATAGAGAACTCTGGCGTTTCCGGTTTGGCATCAGGTCCCAGCACGGATGCATTCAGACTGTCTTGTTCCGCCACAAACCGAACAGAGTTTTCCAGTATGTTCGCCCGCCCACGCAGCTTAAGCGCGGTTTCCGCTGAACCGGTGAAACTGACAATATCCTGCGGTCCCAGTAAATCCAGCATGTCGCCCAAACCGCCCGCCACGAACTGCAATGCCCCCTGTGGCAGAAGGCCGCTTTCAAGCATCAGCCGTACGCAGGCCTCCGTCACGTAGCAGGTCGCCGTTGCAGGCTTCACGATGGCGGGCACACCCGCCAAAAGGGTCGGGGCGAGCTTCTCCAACATGCCCCAGACAGGAAAATTAAACGCATTGATATGCACGGCAACCCCTTGCAGTGGCGTGCAAATGTGCTGCCCAAGGAAGCTGCCATCTCGGCTAAGATACTCAACATCACCATCAATATAGACCCGTGCATCCGGCATTTCTCGACGCCCCTTGGAGGCAATGACAAACATGGTCGAAATTCCACCGTCGATATCGATCTTGTGGTCACTGAGCGTCCCGCCCGTGTGATAAGACAGATCATAAAGCGCCTGTTTGTGCTGACTGAGATAGGTCGCCAACGCCTTCACCATTCGCGCGCGGTCATGAAACGTCATGTCCCGTAATGTCGGACCGCCCGCGGTCTTTGCGTGCTCAAGAAGCACGCCAGCATCGAGGTGAGAGCGTCCCGCCTCGGCAATCACACGGCCCGTCAGCGCGCTTTCGATCGGCCGCGCGCCGCTGTCCGGCGCCAACCATTGTCCTGCGGCAAATGACTGGACAGATTGGATGGTCATGACAGCTCTCCCTCTGGGTCGGATAATTAATTGACCGACTGGACGGTTTATGCAAGCGTTTTGCAGATGGAACAGATCGACGCAAAGACGCGGGCCATGCGCACTGCCGATGCGATGTGGGCGGAAGACGCCGCATCGAAAGCTTTGGGCATGAAGATTGTCGAGGTTGATGAGGGCAGGGCAGTTCTGCATCTCACGGTCGCATCAGACCACCTTAACGGGCACGGCATGTGCCACGGCGGGATCATCTTCAGCCTCGCGGACAGCGCCTTTGCATTCGCATGCAACAGCCGAAATCAGGCGACGGTCGCGCAACACAATACGATCAGTTATTTGGCCCCAGCAAGGCTAGGGGACACTCTGATCGCGACGGCGACAGAGGTCGGTTTGTCGGGGCGCAGCGGGATCACGGATGTGTCTGTCAAAACAGAAGATGGCCGCGCGATTGCAGTTTTTCGCGGGGCTTCACGTGCCGTAAAGGGCCACGTCTTTGAGGAGGGCATATGAAAGACCTGGGCGCAAAACCCGACGAGTTGGAGCCGATAGAACGCGCCACCCGCGACGAGATCGAAGCCCTGCAGCTGAAGCGGATGCAATGGTCCATCCGCCATGCTTACGAAAACGTCCCGATGTACAAGGCACGCTTTGACGAAGTCGGGGTGCATCCGGACGATTTGCGCGCGTTGTCGGATCTTTCGAAGTTCCCGTTCACGGTTAAGGATGACCTCCGAAAGAACTATCCGTTTGGCCTATTTGCCGTGCCGCGCGATCAGATCCAGCGCATCCACGCCTCGTCCGGGACAACCGGCAAAGCAACGGTCGTTGGCTACACCGCCCGCGATTGCGACCTCTTCGCGGACATGGTGGCACGGTCCTTGCGGGCTGCCGGGGTGCGTCCCGGCGAGATGGTACATAATGCGTACGGCTACGGCCTATTTACGGGCGGCCTCGGGGCACATGTCGGGATCGAACGGCTTGGCGCTACTGTGGTTCCAGTGTCCGGCGGAATGACACCACGACAGGTAACCTTGATCAACGACTTCAAACCCGACTCGATCATGGTCACGCCGTCCTATATGCTGAACATTCTGGAAGAGTTTCAAAAGCAAGGACTGGATCCGCAGGAAAGCTCACTCAATGTCGGAATTTTCGGGGCCGAGCCATGGACAAACGCCATGCGCAAACAGGTCGAAGACGCGTTCGACATGCACGCCGTTGATATCTACGGGCTTTCAGAAATTCTGGGACCGGGTGTGGCCAACGAGTGCGTGGAAACCAAAGACGGTCTCCATATCTGGGAAGATCATTTTTACCCCGAGATCGTGGATCCCGAAACCGGCGAGCCTGTGCCAGACGGCCAAACCGGGGAGTTGGTGTTCACGACATTGACAAAAGAGGGGCTTCCTATGATCCGGTACCGAACGCGTGATCTGACGCGATTGATGCCGGGGACCGCCCGTTCAATGCGCCGGATGGAAAAGATCACGGGGCGTGCAGATGACATGATAATTCTCCGCGGGGTCAATGTGTTTCCGACGCAGATCGAAGAGCAACTTTTGGCGACCGAAGGTCTCGCACCATACTTTCAGATCGAATTGTGGAAAGATGGTCCAATGGATCAGATGCGCGTCCATGTCGAAGCTGATCCGCGCGCAGCGACCACCGAAGCCAAGGCGACGGCAGGCGCAACGATGTCTAAGAGGATAAAAGATATCATTGGGATAAGCGCCGATGTTCATGTCGGCGATCCCGGGACAGCTGCCCGTTCAGAGGGTAAGGCAAAGCGGGTCATCGACAACCGCAGACAGCAATAGATGCCACGCCCCATCGCGCGAGATCACGGGGAAAAGCGGGATCGCATTCTGTCGCAGGCCGCTCGGGTGTTTGCGAAAGACGGCTATGATCGGGCCAGTATGGCGCAGGTGGCCAAGGCGTGCGGCATATCAAAAGCGGCCATTTATCATTACCACGCGAGCAAGGAAGATCTGCTTTTCGACATTCTCGATACCCACCTGCGAGGCTTAAGAGACCGCTTGGACAATCTGCCGGAGGCCAGCCAACCGCGCGTCCGGCTTTCCAACATCATTTCAGAAATCCTGACGGCTTATGAGGGCGCAGATGACGCCCACAGGCTACAGATGGGCAGCTTTGAAGTGCTGCCGACGCACCGTCAGATCGAGCTGAAGAATCTGCAAAAAGACATTGTACAGCGTATGGCACGTACAATTGCTGATCTCTCACATCGGCTGATGGAAGACCCAAGCGCACAGCGCCGCACAGCAATGGCCGTTTTCGGAATGCTGAACTGGTACTTCATGTGGGGCGGGCCAAGCGCAGCAGACCGGACGGCCTATGCGGAAACTGTAACCACCCTCACACTGGATGGGTTAAGCGGGCTTTGAAGGTCTATTGATCGTAGTCAAACGCCACTTCTTCGGTCAGCGGATAACACTGGCAGGTCAGGACGTAGCCCTGCGCCACCTCATAGTCTTCAAGCGCGTGGTTGGCGACCATCTCAACTTCGCCCTGCGTGACCTTCGCCCGACATGTGGAACATACACCAGCCTTGCACGCATGGGGTGCATCGACATTCGATTGAAGTGCGGCTTCCAATAAGCTGATATCTTTTGGAATTTCAATCTTGCGTGTCGTGCCGTCAAGTGTGACCTTCGCCGTTGCATCCTGCCCACCCGCAGCCGAGCTCACAGCCTTCTTTCTTGCTCGACCGGGCTGCCCGCTGGCAAAGAGTTCGTACTTGATTTGATCCTTCCGCAGGCCATGGTCCATAAGCGCATCGCGAATGGCCAACATCATCGGCTCTGGCCCGCAAATAAAGGCGGTATCGATTGCAGCGGGGTTGATCCAATGACGAAATAGGGCGCTGCATTTCTCGCCGTCGATCCGCCCCGCAAACAGGTCAATATCGAGGGCGTTGTCCTCCAATACATGCACGACGTTGAACCGGGTCATGTAGCGGTTCTTCAGATCCTCCAGTTCTTCTCGAAACATGATCGTATGGGGCGCGCGGTTCGCGTAGACAAGCGTGAACCGTGCGAGAGGCTCACGCGCAAGGACAGTCCGCAGGATAGACAGGATCGGCGTTATGCCCGACCCGCCCGCGAAGGCGAGGTAGTGCTTCCGAACACAAGGTGCCAGTTCGGTATGGAACCGCCCCATTGGCGGCATGGCCTGAACGCTGTCTCCCACTGCCAAATCTTCGTTAACCCAAGTGGAAAACGCGCCGCCGTCGACACGCTTTATTCCGACCTGCAAGACACCGTCATCGAGACCAGCGCAAATCGAGTAAGACCGCCGCAGCTCTACCCCATCGAAGTCCCGTTTGAACGTCAGATACTGGCCTTGGGTAAAAGCGAACGCTTCAGGGTCGTCAGGCTCAAGCGTTACGACCGTCGCGTCGCGGATGGTCTTCTTCAGGTCAGTAACTGTCAGGGTATGAAATTGAGCCATGGATCAGATGCACTTGAAATAATCAAAGGGTTCGAGACAGGCCTGGCACCGCCACTGCGCCTTGCAAGGCGTTGAGCCGAACTGACTGACCTTTTCGACATCTTTCGATTTGCAATGGGGGCAATGCGCCGGACCACCTGCGGGTCGTGGTGGGGCGATGCCATACGCCTCTAACTTTGCTTTGGCCCCGTCTGTCAGCCAGTCGGTGGTCCATGCGGGCGACAACTGCGTCCTGATGTTGACCGCGTCGATGCCGCGCTGCTTCAAGGCTGTTTCGATATCCATCGCGATGACCGAGGTCGCCGGACAGCCGGAATATGTTGGCGTCACCGCGATTTCCAATACGTCCCCGCGCCAGCTGACATCGCGAACGATACCCAGATCCATCACAGAGATCACCGGGATCTCGGGGTCCGGTACGTCCTGCAGCCACGCTTTGATCTGCGCAGGATCGGGCCTGATCAGCGTTACCATGTGGCACCGGGATAAGATCGCTGAAGCACCTGCATCGTGGCCAGCATGTGTCCAAGATGTTCAGAATGGCGCCTGCCTGTTTTACCGCCTTGATGTGCGAAATCATCCTGAGGAACTTTGAGCGCGGCAGCGGCAAGGGCAGGGAGGACGGCGGCCTCCCAGGGCGCACGATATTCCAGTGGCAGGGGTGCGATATGGTCCGCAGCCATTGCCTGATCTATTTCATCCGCCAAAAACATCTCACCCGCATAGGGCCATAGAGCGTCCAGCGCCGATTGCATCCGCGCATTGCTCTCGGATGTTCCGTCACCAAGCGCGATAACGGTGTCGCGGGAACGGTCCAGATGATAGGTCGCTTCTTTCCCCGACTTCACCGCGATCTCTGCGATGCGCGGATCGCTTGACGCCTCGAGGGCTTTCAAATTCTGGATCTGATAGGCGTCGAACAGAAATTGGCGCATCATGGTGTGACCAAAATCACCGTTGGGACGCTCCAGCAGCAAAAGGTTTCGGAAATCCCAAGCATCCCGCAGGAAGGCAAGGTCGTCAGCGGTCCGCCCGGCACCTTCAACCTCGGCTGCATATCCCAGCCACATCTGTGTTTGACCGATCAGATCGAGCGCGGTGTTCGCCAACGCAATGTCCTCTTCCAGGACGGGAGCTTTGCCGCACCATTCCGAGATTCGATGCCCCAGAACGAGCGTATTGTCGCCCTGACGAAGGAGGAATTCGAACAGTGGATCCATCACATCGCCCCGACATCGTCTGGAATATCGAAGAAGGTGGGGTGGCGATACACTTTGCTATCTGCAGGTTCGTACATCGGTCCTTTTGCGTCCGGGGAAGAGGCTGTGATGTGACGACTTTCCACCACCCAGATCGAAACGCCTTCTCCGCGACGGGTGTACACATCCCGCGCATTGTTCATCGCTGCGTCCTCGTCGGCCGCATGCAGAGAGCCCACATGACGATGGCTCATCCCATGCTGACCGCGGATAAAGACTTCCCAAAGGGGCCATTCTTCTGCTGTCGCTGTCATATGTTGCCTCAGTTGTTGTCCACGGTGGGATATGCCGATGCCTTTGGTTCACTCGGCCGCGACCTCACCGCATTGAGCGGTGCGCCAAAGCGTTGCTTCAGGTAATTCCGCCCAGCCAAAGACGCGCTCGCTCGGGCCGTTCTTATTCAAATCTGCCAGACGATCTGTCGCTTCTGCCATCGACGGTCGATGCCCGTCCTGCAACCACCACATGGCAAAATGCATACTGTCGAGTGCGTCGAACCATTCCTCGCGGCGTTGGTAAAATTGTTTGTGGATCGTGCCCCACACAAACCGTTCGAAGTCAGGCACGGTTTTCCAAGTGGACACGTTGGAGATCAGCCGTGGGTCCGGATCAGTACGGGTGGCCGTTGCGTTTCCCGTTTCGTCGATATGACGCCAAACAAAGCCCTCGCTGCGTTCGGCAATCCCATTGATCCGATCCAAATTGTTCATGAAATCAGCGACCCGAGGATCGTCCTGATCATGCTTAAGGCGGGCGACATTGATCTCGGCCAACTGCATTATTCGGCTGCCAACTTTGCCGCTTTCTTTTTCGCAGCATGTGCCGCCATAGCCTCTCGCACCCACGCGCCACCATCCCACGCTTCTTTCCGTGCGGCCATGCGGTCAGCATTGCACGGACCGTTGCCTTTCAATACGTCAAAGAATTCCGCCCAGTCTGGCTGCGTGAAGTCATAGTGACCCGTTTCTTCATTCTTTTTCAGGTCGTTGTCCGGCACAGTCAAACCAAGATATTCCGCCTGCGGGACAGTCTGGTCAACAAACTTCTGCCGAAGCTCGTCATTGGTGTTCATCTTGATTTTCCACGCCATAGACTGTGCGGAGTGCACGCTGTCTTTATCCGATGGTCCAAACATCATCAGGGCCGGGTACCAGAACCGATCCAGTGCATCCTGGGCCATCCGCTTTTGCGCCGCGGTGCCATTTGCCATCTTCATCATGATGTCGAAGCCCTGGCGCTGGTGAAAACTTTCCTCCTTACAGATCCGGATCATCGCACGGGCATAGGGACCGTAGGATGTTCTCTGCAACGGCACTTGGTTCATAATCGCCGCGCCATCGACAAGCCAGCCGACGGCCCCCATATCCGCCCATGTGAGTGTCGGATAGTTAAAGATGGAGGAATACTTCATCTTCCCTTCGTGCAGCATCTCGAACAACTCATCGCGGCTGACCCCGAGCGTTTCGGCCGCGCAATACAAATAGAGACCATGCCCCGCCTCGTCCTGAACCTTCGCCAAAAGAATAGCTTTGCGCTCGAGGGTGGGGGCCCGCGTGATCCAGTTGCCCTCGGGAAGCTGACCGACAATCTCCGAATGCGCGTGCTGCCCAATCTGCCTGATGAGGTTCTTCCGGTAACCGTCAGGCATCCATTCCTTCGGTTCGATCTTCTCACCCGCGTCGATCCGTTCCTGAAAGGCGCGCTCTTGCGGGTCCATCTCATTCAGAGATTTTACCGAGCTTCCCGTAGATTTTATCATCTGTGCATACATCTTACAGACCTTTCCTCAAGCGGCTTCAAGGATCATTGCAACGCCCTGGCCGACGCCAACGCACATGGTGCAAAGCGCGTATCGCCCGCCCGTGCGCTTCAATTGATAAGCGGCGGTCATCACCAAGCGCGCACCGGACATCCCCAAAGGATGTCCCATCGCAATCGCACCACCGTTGGGATTAACATAAGGTGCGTCATCCGCGATCCCAAGTTCACGTAGTGATGCCAACGCCTGCGCGGCAAACGCCTCGTTCAGCTCAATGACATCCATCTGATCAATGCTCAAACCAGCGAGGTTCAGAGCCTTGCGTGTGGCGGGCACCGGACCAATGCCCATGATGCGCGGCGGCACACCGGCGGCAGCCATCGCAACGACACGCGCCAGCGGTGCGCCGTTCTTCGCAGCCTCCTCGTTGCCGAGCAGAAGCGCAGCGGCGCCGTCGTTGACGCCCGACGCATTGCCGGCAGTCACTGTTAAACCCGCGCCGTTGATGGGTTTCAGACTGCCAAGTTTCTCAGCGCTCGTGCCGGGCCTTGGATGCTCATCGATGTCAAAAACAATCGGCTCGCCTTTGCGTTGGGGCAGGGTGACCGGGATAATTTCGTCGGCAAAGAGACCGCGCTGGTTTGCCGCCTGCCACCGCTGTTGGGACCGGGTGGCAAATGCATCCTGATCTGCCCGTGATATTTGATAGTCTTCTGCAACGTTATCAGCGGTTTCCGGCATGGAATGCGTATCATGATCTGCCTTTATCTTCGGGTTCACGAAGCGCCAGCCAATGGTTGTATCATAGACCTCTGCCGATCTTGAAAACGCCGCTGGCGCCTTCGGCATCACAAAGGGCGCGCGGCTCATACTTTCTACGCCACCGGCAATGGCCAGTCGATAGTCGCCCGCCTTGATTCCGCGCGCTGCAAGGCCAACCGCATCCATACCAGACGCACACAGCCGGTTGAGTGTTACACCCGGCACATCAACGGGCAATCCCGAAAGAAGCGCGGCCATGCGCGCCACATTCCGGTTGTCTTCTCCGGCCTGATTGGCATCACCCAATATGACATCATCAAGTGCGGACCAGTCGATATCCGGGTTTCGCTGCAACAACGCGGTCAGAGGCAGAGCAGCCAAATCATCTGCACGCACCGACGATAAAGAGCCACCGTAGCGACCGATCGGAGTTCTGACGGCATCAAGAATATAGGCAGTCATAACGTCCTTCACTGCTGGTAGAAGAAATGGATACCACAGGTTTACGGATCTCGCAACAATACGTTACATAATCAGCAACAAAATATATTTTTTGTTATGCTTTATGCGACGGCAACCAGCACGTAACCGACAGCCGCAAGCTGAACAAAATTGAGAATGACGGACCAGGTGTGCAAAAGATTAAAGCGTCCTTTCGCGCCGTCCATGCCTGCAGCCCGTGCGTCACTGGCATCGTTTATCTTTACCATCAGATCCTGCCGCGCATACGCAGCCGACAAAAGTACAAATGCGATGCACGCGCTTAACAAAACACGACCGGATATCAGTAAAAATATACCGGCAAGTATCGCGATACCGATGACGAAGACATAGTACCAAGGGAATGCTTGGCGGAGTAGGGCACCCGCTTCGGTCGCCGGAAGATGTTTGAACAAGAAAGCCGCAAACCCGAAAGAATAGAGCACCATTCCCCCAAACAAAGTGGCGATAAAGAGCAGAGACAGGGCATCAATCATGTGTGTTCGTCAACTGCGCGACGCCCATGTAGATGACTGCCTTCAGGGGAACCTGCCCAAAAACGAAATCACCACGTTTGTTAAGTCCTACAAGGCCAAGCCCTTTGAATGGATCAGGGCTGAAGCCAGCCGCCACAAGCTTTCCGCGCAGTTCGTCTGGCTTGATAAACATCGCTGGGTCATGCGTGCCTTTGGGCAGCAGACCCAAAACATCCTCTGCGATGGTGATGGTTGCAAACCGGGCAATAGGATTTCGGTTTATCGTGTCGAATAGAAAATATCCATCGGGCCGCAAGACACGTGCAATTTCGGCCAAAACCTGCGGAACACTTTGCACATGCTCTAAAACGTCTACACAAACAACGTGGTCGAAGCTATTGTTCTCATAGGGTAATTCCTCGCCAATTCCGACATCGTAGCTGATCTCTAATGCATTCTGTGCTGCATGCTGCTTTGCCGCTTCGATCGCATCTGCCGCGGGATCAATGCCGATGACCCGACCACCGCGCTTTGAAAGTTCCTCGGCAACAAACCCACCGGCACAACCGACATCCAAAATGTCTTTGTCGGCCCAAGAGACTGTTTTCTCGAAGTATTTCAGGCGCGCAGGAACCATATTCTTGAGCGTACGCACCCATCTGATATCGTCCGACCACCAGTCAGCTGCCACATCGTCGTAGATCGCCAGGTTGTTTCGCGTACCATCAGCCAAGATTAAATCATCCATATAACATGAGATGAAAGGTGATTTAGCGGCATACGTGGAGAAGTCAGGTGTCATTCTGACGCGCTGTGTCTGGCGTGTACTTTATTTACATAATACTGATTATTGGAAAATTCATTGAAGTCGCAAAGCGATAATGTCACCTATGAGCAATTCAGAAGTGTCACTCTCCTCGCAAAACGATGTGAGGGTGAGCGGACATGGGATGGGTGATGATGAGCGAGCG
>NZ_BLJE01000002.1 GCF_009811795.1 Litoreibacter roseus
GCCTCCTGTCATCAGATTGAGAAACCTCAATCGTCAGACAGGGCAGACAGATCGCAAAATACGCACCGTCAGGATCGCCTTATAACGTCAGACACACGCGCCATTGCCGCGCAAGCGGCTTCGTCCTCCCACGTTCACCGTGGCTCAACGTCTTTCCAGTGCAAGTTCTCAGGCAACTCCAAGGCTCTAGCAGCAACGTCATCGAATTGCACAGGCGAAAAATCCCAAACATCGACCCCGAGGTTCACAGAATTTCTCGAGCCAAGCCAGTTGTTGTGAACATGACCGAACATTTGAATAGCGCTACGTCGGGCATGGTTCCATGTAATCATTGGATAGTGGCAAAGCGTGTTGGACTGCTTGAGTGGGCCGTCACGTAGCTCGACAAGTGGAGACACAGTATCCCACGGCAGTGTCAAAGTCGGTTCGCGATCGTGGTTCCCAATGATCAAGTGCTTTCGAGCGCCCGGCAGCTGATCGAAAATCTCTTTAAGATAGCCAGCATCCTTTGACCTTGGGCCAAAAGCGAAGTCACCAATGATCCAGAGATCATCTTCCTCGTGAACCCTCTCGCACATGTTCGCGATCAAGACGGCGTCCATCTCCTCCACCGAAGAAAAGGGGCGATCACAGAACTTCATAACGTTCTCATGACCGAAATGCGTATCAGCAGTATACCAGTGAGCCATGGTTGCTATCCGAGTTTCCCTGATTTTTTGGTAGGATAGCTGGCCATACGCAGGCTGCAACATCGGCCAATCCGGTCACAACGCCATCTTCAGCGATAGTGGCCGAAGCGCCAAATCTGCACACTTATGTGTAAATCTGCACTCTTATGAGTAAATGACACTTTGATTTCATTGGTGAGCCCTACAGGATTCGAACCTGTGACCCACTGATTAAAAGTCAGTTGCTCTACCAACTGAGCTAAGGGCCCACTGAAGCGCCTATCTAGAAAGCTCACCCTATCGGGTCAACCCCCAAAACCACATGCGCGCAGATGTCTTTCAAAGCTCACAGACTCAGTCTATATCGCGCTGCATGCGGGATCAGATTTCTGACAACGGGCTGCCCTTCATGAAAATGCACGGGCTGGGCAATGACTTCGTCGTCGTTGACCAGCGCGCCCATTCGGCTGAAATAACGGCAGATCTTGCCCGTGCCATAGGCGACAGGCATCGGGGCGTCGGGTTTGACCAATTGGCGGTCATTCAGGACGCGATTCACGCGGACATGGCACTGACCTTTTACAACGCCGATGGCTCCACCGCGGCGGCCTGCGGAAACGCGACCCGCTGCATTGCACGCTACGAGATGGACCGCAGCGGCGCGCGCGCCCTGAAAATCCGGACCGAGCGTGGCGATCTTGAAGCGCGCGATCTGGGCCAGGGGCTGACAGCGGTTAACATGGGTGAACCCTTCACCGACTGGGCGGACATTCCGCTGGCTCGCGAGATGCCAACGCTGGAACTGCCCATCGACGGTGCGCCGACGGCCACGGGCATGGGCAATCCCCACATGACGTTTTTTGTGGATGATCTGGAAGCGATCGACCTGCCCAGCTTCGGCGCGGCCCATGAGCACCATCCGCTGTTCCCCGAGCGCACCAATGTGCAGGTCGTCACGGTCACGGGCGAGAACCACTTGCGCATGCGCGTATGGGAACGGGGCGTGGGCATTACACTGGCCTCCGGCTCCTCTTCCTGCGCGGTCGCTGTTGCCGCCGCACGACGCGGTTTGACCGGGCGCACGGTCCGGATCGATCTGGACGGCGGGCGGCTTGATGTCGACTGGCGCGACGATGGCGTCTGGATGAGCGGCCCGACCTCCTACGTGTTCGACGGCGTGTGGCGGGGCTAGGTATGGACCGCAAAGCACCGATATTCGCGACGATGGGTTGCCGCCTCAATGCTTACGAGACCGAGGCAATGCGCACACTCGCCAACGACGCGGGCGTTGATGACATGGTCGTCGTGAACACATGCGCCGTCACCGCTGAGGCCGTTCGGAAAGCCCGGCAGGAAATTCGCAAACTGCGGCGCGATAACCCGAACGCCAGGCTGGTCGTGACCGGTTGCGCGGCGCAGACCGAACCAGAAACCTTCGCCCGGATGGACGAGGTCGATCAGGTCATCGGCAACTCCGAGAAGATGAAATCCGCCACGTGGACAGAGCTTGGCACCGGCTTCATTGGCGAGACCGAAAAGGTACTGGTCGACGACATCATGTCCGTCACCGAAACGGCCAGCCACCTGATTGACGGGTTTGGCACCCGCAGCCGTGCCTATGTCCAAGTGCAAAACGGCTGCGATCACCGCTGCACCTTCTGCATCATTCCCTTCGGTCGCGGCAATTCGCGGTCCGTTCCGGCGGGTGTTGTTGTGGATCAGATCAAGCGGCTGGTGGATCGCGGTTTCAACGAGGTCGTGCTGACCGGCGTCGACATGACAAGCTGGGGCGCGGATCTGCCGGGCACGCCCCGCTTGGGCGATCTTGTCCGGCGCATCCTGAAGCTGGTGCCCGACCTGCCCCGGCTCCGCATCAGCTCCATCGACTCGATTGAGGTGGACGACGCTTTGATGGAGGCAATTGCGACCGAGCCCCGGCTCATGCCGCATCTGCATCTGTCGCTTCAGGCCGGCGATGACATGATCCTGAAACGTATGAAGCGGCGCCATTTGCGGGATGACGCAATCCGGTTTTGCGAGGACGCGCAACGCCTGCGACCAGACATGACCTTCGGCGCTGATATCATCGCAGGCTTTCCGACCGAAACCGAAGCGATGTTCGAAAACTCCTTGAGGCTGGTTGATGAGTGCGACCTGACATGGCTGCACGTCTTTCCCTACTCCCCCCGGCAAGGCACACCAGCCGCGCGGATGCCACAGGTCAATGGCGCCCGGATTAAGGATCGCGCGGCCCGTCTGCGGCAACGGGGCCGCGAACGTGTGGCCGCCCATCTGCAACAGCAAATCGGCACCCCCCACCGCATCCTGATGGAAAACCCGACGATGGGGCGCACCGCCCAATTCGCCGAGGTCCGCTTTGACACACCACAGGTCGAAGGCGCAATTGTAGAGGCCCAGATCCGGGCCGCAGACGGAAGCTCGCTTTACGTCTGACCCCCTTGGATAATTCTGCCGCGGGGTCTACCACTTGTCGCCGGAGGATACGTCCATGCACCCGAACCCCGCCTTTCGAACCGAACCTGAAGACCGCAACATCGGCTTCGCGCGCGAACGCGCGTTCGGAACGCTCGCGGTCAACGGGCCGGACGCGCCGCTGACCGCTCATGTCCCGTTTCTGCTGTCAGAGAACGGCGCGCAGGCGGAGCTGCATCTGGTCCGCTCCAATCCAATCGTCCGGGTCGCGAAATCCGGCAGCCCCGCCGCGCTTACGATCCTTGGGCCGGATGGCTATATTTCACCCGACTGGTACGGCGTGCCGGATCAGGTGCCGACGTGGAACTATGTCGCGGTGCGCATAACAGGGCAGCTTGAGTTGGCACCACAGGAAACCTTGCACGGCACCCTTGATCGTCTGTCCGCCCATTTCGAGGACCAGCTTCTGCCAAAACCGCCCTGGCTCACCACCAAGATGAGCGATGGCGTCATGGAACGGATGATGCGCATGATCGTCCCGCTGACCATCAAGGTCACGCAGATTGATGCCACGTGGAAGCTGGGCCAGAACAAGCCGGACGCTGCGCGTGTCTCCGCCGCTGAACACATGGCGGCGTTTGGGCTTGGGACAGACACGAAAATGCTCGCCGCGCTCATGCAGGGCGCATCATCGGAGAATGCAAAATGAGACTCTATTCCAGCCCGACATCGCCCTACGTGCGCAAGGTTCATGTGGTCCTGCGCGAAACAGAACAATGGGACGATGTCGAGATGGCACCAAGCGGCGGCACGCCTCTGGACTCCGGCACCAATCCCGTCGCGCTCAATCCTCTGGGCAAGATCCCAACACTGGAAAGGGACAACGGCGCCACGATCTATGACAGCCGAGTCATCTGCCGCTTTCTGGACGACCGCGTCCAGGCGGGGCTTTATGCAACCGGCGCCCGCCAGTGGGAGCTTTTGACACTGGAGGCCACCGCAGACGGCATTTTAGACGCCGTGATCCTTATGGTTTACGAGCGCCGTCTCAGACCTGAAGACAAACAGTTCCAACCATGGATCGACGGCCAGTGGCGCAAGGTCGAAACCGCGCTCGATACTTTGGAACGCCGCTGGATGAGCCACCTTTCAGGCAAGCTCAACATCGGGCAGATCGCCATCGGGTGCGCGCTTGGCTATCTCGACCTACGGTTCGAGGACCGCAATTGGCGCAAGGGACGAGATGACTTGGCCAAGTTCTACGACACCTTCTCGCAGCGCGACAGCATGATCGCCACAGTTCCGCAGGGATAGACTATGATTTTGCACGACAACCCCGCCTCGCCGTTCTGCCGCAAGGTACAGGTTTTGGCCCGTGAAACCGGCCAGATGGACCAGATCGAACTGGCGTATGCCGTAGGTTCCCCCACCGCGCCGGATAAGATGCCCACGGCACAAAACCCGTTGGGCAAGATCCCCGCGCTGATTTTGGACGACGGCACCGCGCTCTATGACAGCCGCGTCATCACCCGCTATTTGGCGGATCATGGCAGCCCTGCGATGGTACCCGCCGACACGCCCTATCCCGTTCTCGCGCGGGAGGCGCTGGCCGACGGGATCATGGATGCCGCCGTCCTGATGGTCTACGAGGTGCGCTGCCGCCCGGAGCATGAACGCTCCGCCGATTGGGTCGAAGGGCAATGGACCAAGGTCATACGCGGGCTGGACAGCATCGAAGGTAGCGTACCCGCCGGGTTTGATCTGGGACACATCGCGCTGGCCTGCGCGTTGGGTTATCTTGATTTCCGCCATGATGACCGCAACTGGCGCGGCGGACGCCCGAACCTGGCGGCATGGTTCGAAGAGGTCTCGAAACGCGACAGCCTGAAGGCGACAGAGCCCCACGTATGACCTTCAGCCGTGTCGAGACCGCCGAGGACCTGGCCCACTGCCATCACATTCGCCGTGTGGTGTTCATTGAGGAACAAAACGTCAGCGAGGCGGAAGAGATGGATGACCGCGACGGTGACTGCAGTCACTACCTGATGTGGGACGGCGAGACGCCCATCGCCACGGCCCGCGTCCTGCCCATGGGCAACACCGCAAAGATCCAGCGCGTCGCAGTGATGAAAAGCCACCGCGGCGGCGGCACGGGCGCACAGCTTATGCGCTATGTCATGGAGCAGTGCAGAAAAGACGGGTTCAACACCGCCGTTCTTGGCGCGCAGACCTACGCCATCGGCTTCTACGAACGGTTGGGGTTTGAAGCCTACGGCCCCGAATATGACGACGCGGGCATCGCGCACCGGGACATGACGGCAGAGCTAACGGAGCTGGCGTAGCGCCTCGGCGACGGCGATCCCACCGGCTACGGCGACATTCAGACTGCGCGCCCCACCCGGCATCGGGATCTTTACATGGGCGTCGGCCGCCTGATGTACACTGTCCGGCACCCCCGCACTCTCGCGACCGAGAACAAGGCAATCACCGGGCTGAAAACTGAAATCCCACAAATCTGCCGCGCCCTTTGTCGTCATCAGAACGCGGCGTCCCATCGGCGCGGCTTCGAACGCCGCCCAATCATCGTGATGGTGTAAATCCACATCGTCCGTGTAATCCAACCCGCGTTTTCGGAGCAATTTCAATGAGAACGGGAATCCACACGGCTCAATCACATGCAAGGGAACCCCGAAGCAGACCCCGATGCGCGCAAGCGCCCCAAGATTGGCCGCAAAGTCCGGTTCATAGGCTGCAAGATGCAAAAGGTGCGACAATTGGCATGTCCTTCACATGTTTACTGACTTTACGACCGGGCCGTCTCAGCTATATCTACGCCGATCAGGCCTGTGTTTGTGCAGGCCCCCCACGACTATCGGTCGCGATGGCGGCCAGACAAGGGAGAGTTCCGTGTCCCACGCAGACGACCACAGTGGCAACACCCGCCGCGACTTTCTTTACTATGCGACAGCTGGTGCCGGTGCCGTTACCGCAGGCGCGGCCATCTGGCCGCTCGTAAACCAAATGAACCCGTCGGCAGATGTGCAGGCGCTTGCTTCGATCACCGTGGACGTGTCTGGCGTGTCGCCCGGCACACAGATCACCGCGCTGTGGCTAGGCAAGCCCGTGTTTATCCGCCGCCGGACCGAGGCCGAGATCGAAGAGGCCCGCGCCGTCGAGATGTCGGACCTTCCCGATCCGGTCGCACGTAACGTCAACCTCGAAGGCGAGCCTGACGCGACCGACGAAAACCGTGCGCTGGACGAAACCGGTGAGTGGTTGGTGATGATGGGTGTTTGTACGCATCTGGGCTGTGTGCCTCTGGGCGACGCTGGCGATTTCGGTGGCTGGTTCTGCCCGTGCCACGGGTCTCACTACGATACCGCAGGGCGTATTCGCAGAGGTCCTGCACCGACCAACCTGCCTGTTCCACAGGCTGAATTCATCGACGATTCAACAATCCGTCTAGGTTAAGGGAGAGACTATATTATGGCTGGTATCCCACACGACCATTACGAACCAAAAAGCTCAGGCGAGAAATGGCTGCACAAGCGCCTTCCGATCGTGGGCTTGCTCTATGACACATTGATGATCCCGACGCCCAAGAACCTCAACTGGATGTGGATCTGGGGCATCGTACTGACCTTCTGCCTTGCATTGCAGATCGTCACGGGCATCGTTCTGGCGATGCACTACACGCCGCATGTCAACGAAGCGTTCGCATCCGTTGAGCACATCATGCGCAACGTGAATGGCGGCTACATGCTGCGGTATCTGCATTCGAACGGCGCGTCGCTGTTCTTCCTTGCGGTCTATCTGCACATCTTCCGCGGCCTGTACTACGGCTCCTACAAGGCGCCGCGCGAGGTCACGTGGATCATCGGCATGATCATCTATCTGGCCATGATGGGCACAGCTTTCATGGGCTACGTTCTGCCTTGGGGTCAGATGTCCTTCTGGGGCGCGACCGTGATCACCGGCCTCTTTGGCGCGATCCCGGGCATTGGTGAATCCATCCAGACATGGCTTTTGGGCGGACCATCGGTGGACAACGCTACCCTGACGCGCTTCTTCTCGCTGCACTACCTGCTGCCATTTGTGATCGCGGGTCTTGTGATCCTTCACATCTGGGCCTTCCACACAACCGGCAACAACAACCCCACCGGGGTCGAGGTCCGCCGGACATCCAAGGAAGAAGCCGAGAAAGACACACTGTCCTTCTGGCCCTACTTTGTGATCAAAGACCTGTTCGCACTGGCGCTCATTATGGTCGTGTTCTTCGCGGTCGTGGGCTTCATGCCGAACTATCTGGGACACCCGGACAACTACATCGAAGCCAATGCGCTGGCGACACCCGCGCACATCGTGCCCGAATGGTACTTCCTGCCATTCTACGCGATCCTGCGGGCCTTCGATAACACGGTCTGGATCGTGCAACTGACAACCTTCATCACCGGCGGCATCATCGACGCCAAGTTCTTCGGTGTGTTAGCAATGTTCGGTGCGATCGCAGTGATGGCGCTGGCGCCCTGGCTCGACACATCCACCGTTCGGTCCGGTCGGTATCGTCCAATGTTCAAGTGGTGGTTCGCCCTGTTGGTTGTCGACTTCATCGTTCTGATGTGGGTAGGCGCGATGCCGGCGGAAGGCATCTACCCGGTGATTGCTCTGATCGCCTCGACCTATTGGTTCGCTTACTTCCTCGTGATCCTGCCGCTTTTGGGCGTCTTGGAAAAACCGACGGAGCGGCCGGAAACAATCGAAGCCGACTTCGCCGCGAGCCACCCGCCAAAAAGTGGCACCGCCGGTACAGTACCCGGCGCCGCCGCGAACCCTGCTGAGTAAGAGGACACCGATCAATGCTTAAGAAACTCTCACTCGCAGTCGCGATGACTACAGGTCTCGTCACCGGCGCACATGCCGCCGGTGGTGCGGGAGAGGTCACCAACTATGACTTCTCCTTCGAAGGTCCGTTTGGCACCTTTGACGAAGCCCAGCTTCAGCGTGGTCTTCAGGTCTACACCGAGGTTTGCTCTGCCTGCCACGGGTTGCGCTATGTCCCCTTCCGGACACTGACCGACTTGGGTTACTCGGAAGAACAGGTCCGGGCCTACGCTGCCCAGTTCGAAGTCTACGATGAGATCGAAGAAGACTTCCGCGAAGCAGCGCCAACGGATCATTTCCCGATGAGCCAGTTGGAAAACGCACCTGACCTGTCCCTGATGGCCAAGGCGCGCGCAGGCTTCCACGGCCCTTATGGCACAGGCTTGAATCAACTCTTCAAAGGTATGGGCGGCGCGGAATACATCGCATCCCTCAACACTGGCTACACCGGCGGAGAGAAAGAGGAAGCAGGCGTATTCCTGTACGAGAATACGGCCTATGGCGGTTATCTGGCGATGGCGCAGCAGCTATACGACGATGGGATCGAGTATGCCGACGGCACGCCCGCAACCATCGAGCAACAAGCCAAGGACGTCGCAGCCTTCCTGATGTGGACAGCGGAACCAAAACTTGTGGATCGCAAGCAAGTGGGTTTCCTCGCCGTCTTTTTCCTCTCGGTGCTGTCGGTTCTGCTCTATCTGACGAACAAACGCATTTGGGCGAATGTGAAAAACAAGGACTAGGCCACCCGCCAGTTCAGACAATCAAAGCGCGCCCGCCTGCGGCGCGCTTTTTTTATCCAAGATACTGTTTCAACGCGGGCGGCGGATCGGCCAGCAGGGCGGCGGTCCCTTGGGGCAGGTGCGCCACGCCATCTGACACGACAACCATCTGCGGCGCGATCTCAGCCGCATCCTTGGGGTCATGTGTCACCATCAAAACGGTCAGATCCTGATCCGACGCAATATCGCGCACCAGTTCCAGCATCTCGACCCGCAGGGCAGGTCCCAGCGCCGCAAAGGGCTCGTCCAGCAGCAGGATCGGACGCCGCTGCAGCAACACGCGCGCCAGGGCCACCCGGCTTTGCTGCCCCCCGGACAACGCGGCGGGCTTGCGGTCCTGTAACCCGCCCAGTCCGACGCGGTCCAGCGCATCTGCGACGGCCAATCTGTCGACCTGCGTCAGTTTCAGGCCGGGATGGCGTCCCAGCCCCACGTTCTGCGCAGCAGTCAGATGAGGAAACAGGTTCTGATCCTGAAAGATCATCGACACCGGACGCGGGCCGGGCGGTGCATTCGTCACATCAACACCATTGAGAACCAAACGCCCCTGCGCGATCGGCAGGAACCCCGCAACCGCATTCAACAAAGTCGATTTGCCCGAGCCGGACGGCCCCATGACGGCCGTGACAGTTCCCCTCGAAAGCGCGAAAGCGGCGGCCAGCGAGAATGCGCCCTGCCGGATCAGCACATCGTTCAGGTCAATCACCCACACGCCCCCCTTGGTCAAATGCCCAGAACAGCGCAAGGCTCATCGTCAACAGCAGCAAAGCCGCCGCGTAGGCGTCGTCCATCCGGTAAGCTGCCATCAGCCGGTACATCTCCAGCGGCAGGGTTGTGGTTTCCGGGTCCGAGAACAAGGCGATGACGCCCAGATCCCCCATCGACAGCGCCGCAGCCAGCCCCATGGCAAACCCGATGGGCCGACGCAGACGCGGCAGGATCAACAGCCTGATCCGCGCCCACCCGGTCATGCCCAGCGTGTCCGCAAGCCGACCGTAGGTGGTCTCGACCTGCCCCAGTGCAGGGGACAGCGCACGCACCGCAAAGGGCAAACTCATCGCGGCGTTGACCAGCATCGTAATGGGCAACGCCAACGCCACTGGATCAGCCCAGCGGTAGACCAGGATGAACAACCCTGTTCCGATTACCAAGGGTGACGCCGCGATGCTCAGATAGCCCGCACTCTCGAGTGCAGGACCATATCGCGCGCTACGTTGCGCCGCGATCACCAAGGGCAGCGCAAGCACAAGCGTCAGAACGGCAGAGCCAACGGCCACCCAAAGCGATCTGCCCGCAGCAAACCAGACATTGGCACCCATCGTCGTGACCTTCGGCAGTCCCAGCCCGACGATCAGACCAAGGGGCACCAGCAGAAAAAGAGCCGCCGCAATGATCCAAAGCGCGTCCAGACCGGCCATCCCATCCCAACGCGGCACATCGCGGTCCAGCCCACCGCCCAGACCCGATGGCGCGCTGATCCACAGAGCAAACAGGCCCGCCCCCGCACAGATTGCAAACTGGATCAGCCCCAGCAAAGCCGCCTTCGACAGATCGAAATCGAACCGAAACGCCTGATAGATTGCCAGTTCAATCGTCGTCGCACCCGGCCCGCCCCCCAAGGCCAGCGCCACGGCAAAACTGGTGGTACAAATGAGGAAGATCACCATCAACGCCCCAGGCACAACGTTCAGAAGAACCCGCAGCTCGATATGGCGAAAGATTTGCCCCGATCCCATGCCCAGCGACGCGGCCAAGCGCCACCGTTCCGCCGGGACCTCCTGCAAGGCCTGCAAGATCAATCGAACGGCCAGTGGCAAGTTGAAGAATACGTGGGCCAGCAAAACGCCTTGCATCCCGTAGATCGACACAGGCCCCAACCCGAGCCAACCCAATGCGGTGTTCAGGATGCCCGCGCGCCCAAACACCGCCAACAGGCCAAGCACCGCAACGATCACCGGCAGGATGAATGGCGCGCCCAAAAGTGTGATCAGCACCCGCCGTCCCCGGAACCGCCGCCGGGCCAATGCGCGGGCCACGGGAATGGCGAAGACGACGCTCAGCACAGCCGACAGGACCGCCTGCAACAGCGTAAACCGGACCGCCGCCCAGTCCCGTGCGCCGAGGGCCGAGATATCCTCGGCCCGCCACGCCACAGCCCCGATGGTGCCCAGCGTCAGAAAGAGCAGCCCCGCGCCGACCAGCCAGCCCATCAAGGCGAAGGGATTTACTTGCTGAATGCGCGCAGCCATGCGTCCAGCGTATCGTCCCGCAAGGCCGCGGCCTCATCTTCGTTGTAGAACAGCACCGTATCCGGCAGGGCCAGTTCCTTGAACCCGTCGGGCAGCTTGTCCCGCTCCAACTTGGCCGGGAAGGACCAGTTCGCCGTGGCGATCATGCCTTGAAAGGTCTCGGACAAAACGAAATCCATGAACTGCGCTGCAAGCTCCGGCTGGTCAGAGCTGCCGACGCGGCCCACCAGTTCCGTCATGAAATAGTGGCCTTCTTCGAAGATGGCCGCAGATTTGGTCCGGTCGTCCTCAGCAATGATGTGGTAAGCGGGCGACGTGGTGTAACTCAGCACCATATCCGCCTCGCCGCTTGTGAACATGCCGTAGCTCTCGGACCAGCCACCGGTGACCGTCAGAACCTTGGGCGCCAGCTTTTCGAACGCCTGTTCCACCTCGTCGCCATAGACCGCGCGCATCCACAACATAAGGGCAAGTCCGGAGATGGACGAGCGCGGATCCTGAAGGACCACCTTCACATCATCAGACCCGTTCAGGAACGCATCGAAACTGGCCGGCACATCAGTCAACCGGGTGTTGTCATAAACAAACGCTGTGTGTCCCCAGTTGAAGGGAAGGAACACCTCATCCTCCCACGCAATCGGCAGGGTCAGCGCGCTGGTGTCCTGACCGTGCGGCACGAACAACCCCGTTTCGCGCGCCTTCTTGGTCACATCCGTGTTCAGACCGATCACAATATCAGCCTTCGTCCGCTCACCCTCTAGCAGAAGACGCGGCAACAGATCGCCCGCCAGATATTTCACATCGCAATCGCATTGGGCCTCGAACGCCGCTTCGATCTTGGGACCGGGGCCCCATTCGGACGTAAAGTAATCGGGGGCATAGATCGTCAGTTCAGGCGTCTCGGCATAAGCCGCACCCGCCAGTGTGATCAGTCCCACGCTCAGAAAAGCAGTCTTCATCTTCATCTCCAAACGCCGGACGGAGTTGTGGGATGAGATCATCTCAAACCTTCCCTCCGCCGGTCTTAACCGGTTCAGGTTCAACGGGTTCGCAGATCGCATCTCAGCCCTTGAAGGACACCCCGAGGTGATCCTGAGATTAGGTTCCCCGCGACATATTCACAACCCGAAAGCACTTGAGACACCCTTGGCGCGTCGCTAGACCAGCGTGAAAGGGGACGTGTGTATGTCGATCAACAGTTTTGGCCATCTTTTCCGTGTGACAACCTGGGGGGAAAGCCACGGACCGGCCCTTGGGGCGACGGTTGACGGCTGCCCGCCCGGCGTCCCCGTGGACGAGGAGATGCTGCAGCACTGGCTCGACAAGCGCAAACCCGGTCAGAACAAATACACTACCCAGCGGCGCGAGGCTGACGCGGTCCGCATCCTGTCCGGCGTGTTCGAAGGGCAGACCACCGGAACGCCGATCCAGTTGATGATCGAGAACACCGATCAACGCTCCAAGGATTATGGCGACATCGCCGAGAAATTCCGCCCCGGCCACGCCGACATCACCTATTGGCAGAAATACGGGATCCGCGACCACCGCGGCGGCGGCAGATCATCTGCACGCGAAACAGCCGCGCGCGTCGCGGCCGGTGGGATCGCCCGCGCCGCTCTGGCCGCGCTGATCCCCGATCTGACGATCACGGGCTACATGGTCCAAATGGGCGAACATAAGATCGACCGGGCAGCACTTGATCTGGCGCAGGTCAGCGAGAACCCGTTCTGGGTCCCCGATGCCAAGGCCGCGGAGACATGGGCCACCTATCTGGACGGCCTGCGCAAATCTGGCAGTTCCGTGGGTGCCATGATCGAGGTTATCGCCCAAGGCGCTCCGGCGGGCCTAGGCGCACCGGTCTATGGCAAGCTCGACACAGATCTGGCCGCCGCAATGATGTCCATCAATGCCGTGAAGGGCGTCGAGATCGGCGCCGGCATGGAGGCAGCAATGCTGACGGGCGAGGCCAATGCCGACGAGATTTCCATGGGTCCAGACGGCCCCATCTACAGCTCAAACCATTCCGGCGGCGTGTTGGGCGGGATTTCGACCGGGCAGGACATCGTGGTGAGGTTCGCCGTCAAACCCACGTCTTCCATCCTGACGCCCCGCAAGACGATCACAAAATCCGGCGAGGACACCGAGATCATCACCAAGGGCCGCCATGACCCTTGCGTGGGCATCCGCGCTGTCCCGGTGGGGGAAGCCATGATGGCCTGCGTCCTTCTGGATCACGTGCTGCTCCACCGTGGCCAGGTGGGCGAGAACCGCGGCACCATCGGCTAGCCGGCGGGTACCTTCTGACGCGCCAACTGCACCGCCAGAATACCGCCCGCGATCACCGCAACGCCCAGAATATCGAACGCGCCCAACCGTTCGCCCAGCAAAACTGCGGCGATAGCCACCCCCAAAAACGGGTTGAGGAAGTGAAAGGTGGAGGCCCGCACCGCACCGATCCGGCCCACCAAAACGAACCAGACCCAAGTCGCGGCCAATCCGGGGATCAGGGTCGTATAGGCAAAGGCCAGCAGCATCGGCGTGGACCATGTCACGGACGCGCCGCGCTCAGTCAAAAGCGCAGCACAGGTCAGCACCGCGCTCCCCACCAGCATTTGCAAGCCCACCACCATCAGGACATTTCCGCCCGAGGACGCGCCGCGCACCGATAGTGTGGCGAAGGTTAGGGCTAGAACGCCGATGCCGCACAGGATCACGCCTGTCACATCGACGCCAGACCCCAGCCGTGTGCCCATGATCATCGCCACCCCGGCGATCCCAGCGAACAACCCAATGATGCCCAGCACCGGCAGACGTTCCCTGAAGAGAAGCCAGCCCGCCAGCGCCATAAGCAGCGGCATGGTCGACGCGATGATGGCCGCCAATGAGGCCTCAATGCTTTGCATGGCCACGAAGTTCAGACCGAGGTACAGCGCATTCTGACACAGCCCGAACACAAGCGTCGCGCGCCATTGGGCGGGCGTCAGGTTCCAGCTTTGGCCCATCATTCGCGCAACCACGACGCCGATCAGCCCCGAAATCGCAAAGCGCAGGGCCAACGCAGTCAGGGGCGGTGCGTCGGCCACGATGATCCGGGCCGAGGTAAACGCGCTCGACCACATGAACGCGAACGCCACGCCCATCGCCAGTGCCTTCAGGTCCATTATTCGCCCCCGGTCACGAAAAAGGGCCACCCGAAGGCGACCCTTAAAGTTGCTGCAGGTCCCGAGACGGGACGCCGTGCAGATCAGCCGTTGACGCTATCTTTGAGCGCCTTGGCAATGGTCATTTTCACGACCTTGTCCGCATCTTTCTGAATTTGTTCGCCAGTGGCCGGGTTACGCACCGTACGTGCGGGCCGCTCGCGGCAGTAGATTTTGCCAACGCCGGGCAAAGTAACAGCACCGCCGCCGGACACTTCCCGCGTGATAATGCTGATCAGACCTTCCAGCGCGGCACCTGCGGCTTTTTTGTCCATGTCGCCTTCTTCGGCGAGTGCTGCAACCAGTTGTGTCTTGGTCATTGGTTTAGATGCCATGAGCTCAATCTCCCTCGTGTGCCCCCTCAATTGGGGTGTTATTGCGCGAATCTACCTGAATATAGAGGGGCCACACAACAATTAGTGTGCAAAAACCCCTATTTTTCTGCTTTTTTTCCGACTTTACGTGGGGTCAGAGGAACGCTGTCTCGTCAAAACTACGCAATTTCCGCGAATGTAGACGCTCAAGCGGCATCTCCCGCAGGCGTTCCATGGCCCTAATACCGATCAAAAGATGGCGTGAGACCTGTGTTTTATAGAAATCGGACGCCATTCCCGGCAATTTCAGCTCCCCGTGAAGCGGCTTGTCTGACACACACAGCAGTGTTCCATACGGCACGCGGAAGCGAAATCCATTGGCCGCAATCGTGGCGCTTTCCATATCGAGGGCAATCGCCCGGCTTTGGCTCAACCGATGCACAGGGCCGGAATGATCGCGCAACTCCCAGTTGCGATTGTCGATCGTGGCAACCGTTCCGGTCCGCATGATCCGCTTCAGGTCGTAGCCTTCCAACTCGGTCACCTCTGCCACGCCCTGTTCCAGCGCGATCTGCACCTCGGCCAGTGCCGGAATTGGCACCCAGACCGGCAGATCGTCATCCAGAACGTGATCTTCACGCAAATAGGCGTGGGCCAGAACGAAATCGCCCAGACTTTGAGAGTTTCGCAGCCCAGCGCAGTGCCCCACCATCAACCAGGCATGGGGGCGCAGCACTGCAATGTGGTCCGTAGCCGTTTTCGCATTGGACGGACCGACCCCAATATTGACCAGAGTAATCCCGTCGCCATCTTCCCGCGTCAGATGGTAGGTCGGCATCTGGGGCATCTTGCCCACGGCAGGCACGACGCCCTCCGGATCGGTCAGCACGTAATTGCCCGGTGTTACGAAGCTGGTATAGCCACTGTCCGGATCGCCCAGCGCCTTGCGGGCGTAGGCTTCGAACTCCTCAACATAGAACTGGTAGTTCGTGAACAGGACGAGGTTCTGGAAAAACTCGGGCCGTGTCGCAGTGTAATGCGCCAGCCGCGCGAGGGAATAATCAATGCGCTGCGCGGTAAAGGGCGCCAAATGCTCCGACCCATCCGCATTCACCCCGGCAGCGCCGTTGACGATGTCGTCATTCGTTGTGCTCAGGTCCGGCACATCGAACACGTCGCGCAAACTAAAGGACAGCGCACCGTCCTGCGGCACCGTCACATCATCATCGCCCGCCACCGCAAAATGCACAGGCATCGGCGTGTCAGAGGCGCCGATCCAAACGCCCGTGTCATGGTTGTCCAACAGCAGCGCGATTTGCTGTTTTAGGTAGTTCCGAAACAGATCCGGCCGCGTGATGGTCGCGGTGTAAGTCCCGGGCCCCGCAACGTGGCCGAAGCTCAGACGGCTGTCCACCTGTGCGAAGGTCGTCGTGGTGATCCGGATCTCAGGATAGAACGCACGATACCTGACGCTTGGCACATCCAGATCGATTGAGCGCGAGAACTTCTCGGACAGAAACGCGGTCGCGGTCTGGTAGATCTCAATCAGCCGCGCGACAGCCTTGGCCGGGTCGTGGAATAGCTCCGCCTCGGGGTGATCCGGTGTTTCAATCGGCAGGTTTGCGTCAGATGGAAACATGTCTCAGCCCTCAATCAACTCGGTCAGTTCAAACTTGGTCACGTCCACCAGCCCCAGATCGGAAATACGCAGTTCAGGTATCACAACCAGCCCCAACAGCGAATGCTGCATATAGGCGTTGTTCATCGTGCACCCACATTGAGCCATTGCCTCAACCATCTGATCCGCCGCCGCGGCGACCTCATGGGCGGGCGCGTCGGACATCAGACCGGCGATGGGCAGATGCACCAACGCGATCTCCTGACCATCTTTCCAGACGGTCACCCCGCCCCCGATCTTGCCCAAACGGTTGGCAGCCGCGGCCATCATTTCGCGATCCGTGCCCACCACGATCATATGGTGGCTGTCATGGGCCACGGTGGAGGCCATGGCCATCTTGCCCTGATATCCGAACCCTTCGACCAATGCGTTCACCACGCGACCGGTTTTTCTGTGCCGCTCCACCAACGCGATCTGACAGACCGCGCCTTCGGGTTCCAACAGACCCTGTTTCACCCCGATCCGCCGTTTCAGCGCCTGCGTCGGTGCCTGATTTTCGACCACACCGATCACCTTGGCCTCTACGGCATTGGCACCATCCGGGGCCTTGATCTCGAAATTCCTGGCCTCTAGCACTTTGCCCAGACGAACCGTCTGCGTCACCGCGTCCGGCCAATAAAGATGCGGGCATTTGCAGGTCAGCCTGCCAGCCTCTGCGACCACGATACCACGCGCCAAAACCAGCTCCACCGGCAGCTCTTTCAAATCAGATGTGAGGATCACGTCCCCACGCCGGCCCGGCGTGATCGAACCTAACTCACGCTCCAGACCGAAATGGGTCGCGGTGTTTATCGTGGCCATCTGCAACGCCACCACGGGATCACACCCGCAGGCAATCGCATGGCGCACCACCCGGTTCATGTGCCCGTCATTGACCAGCGTCCCTGAGTGGCAATCATCCGTACACAGAATAAAGTTGCGCGGATCCAGACCCTTCTCCGTGATCGCCGTGATCTGACGTTCCACGTCGTACCACGCGCTGCCCAGCCGCATCATCGAGCGCATACCCTGCCGCACCCGCGCAATCGCATCCGCCTCGCACGTGCCTTCGTGATCATCGGCCGGACCGCCCGCCGCATAGGCGTGAAAAGCAGGTCCCAGATCAGGCGAGGCATAGTGACCGCCCACGGTCTTGCCCGCCCGCTGGGTCGCTGCGATCTCAGCCAGCATCTTGGCATCGCCCCCGATCACGCCGGGAAAGTTCATCATCTCGCCCAGACCGATGATTCCGGGCCACGACATGGCCTTCGTGACGTCCGCGGGCGTGATCTCGAAGCCGGTTGTCTCCAGCCCAGGCGCCGACGGCGCGCAGCTTGGCATCTGCGTAAAGATGGAAATAGGCTGGATCAGAGCCTCATCATGCATCAACCGCACCCCTTCGAGACCCAGCACATTGGCGATCTCGTGGGGGTCCGTGAACATGGTCGTCGTGCCATGGGGAATGACGGCAGCGGCAAATTCCGCAGGCGTCAGCATCCCGCTTTCGATATGCATATGTGCGTCGCACAGACCGGGGATCACAAACCTGCCCTTGGCCTCGATCACCTGCGTTTCGGGGCCCACACAGTGGCTGGCATCGGGACCCACATAGGCGAAGCGACCTTCGGCGATGGCGACGTCCCATCCCTCAAGGATTTCACGCGTATGGACATTCACGACCTGTCCGCCACGGATCACGGTGTCGGCAGGCAGACGTCCGGCAGCCACATCAATCAGCGTGGCGGCAACATCGGACCAGGGCTTCAAAGGGGGGTGCTCCATGGCGTAACTGTCACGCCTGCGCGGCCAAGTGCAAGCCGCAATATTTCTGACCTATGTAGGACGCGCAAACTCGGTCACGCTGTAACCCTGCAGGAACAAAAGCGCCGTGAGATCCCCGTGATTGACCCGGATATCCGCCTGCGCCTGCACCGATGGCTTGGCATGCAGCGCAACGCCCGTACCGGCACGCGTCAGCATGCCGAGGTCATTTGCCCCGTCGCCCACAGCCAGGACATCTGCCGCCGTCAGGCCGCGCTGCTCGGTGATCTCATCCAGCGCCTGAACCTTCGCCTCCCGCCCCAGGATTGGGGGAACGACAGCGCCCGTCAGCTTGCCCTCTGCGACTTCAAGTGTGTTCGCACGGTTTTCATCAAATCCTAGCTTTGCGGCAACGGCCTGTGTGAACGCAGTAAACCCGCCCGAGACCAGCGCGGCGTAGCCCCCCTGTGCCCGCATGGTGGCGACGAGAACATCACCCCCCGGCATAAGACTGATCCGCGTGGCCAAAACAGAGTCTATTACACCGCAATCCAGCCCTTTCAACGTCGCCACTCGTTCGCGCAAGGCGGCGTCAAACTCCAGCTCGCCGTTCATCGCGCGGGCCGTGATTTGGGCGACATGCTCACCCACACCCGCCTCGGCAGCAAGCTCGTCAATGCATTCCTGCTGGATCATCGTGCTGTCCATATCAGCCAGCAGAACCGCCTTTTTGCGGCCAGCCACGGGCTGGATCACCAGATCAACGCGGCTGTCCTGAAGCTGCGTCCAGACCTCGTCCAGATTGTCCGGCCGAACGGCGATCTCGAACTCGGCTGCAACGTCAGGCATCAGCCAATGGACATCGCCACCGCCCCACGCATTGCGCAACGCCTCGGCCAAGGCAGGCTCCAGAACGGGTGTTTGGGGGCTGGTCAGAAGCGTCACAGCAAACATCGGCAGTTTCCTATCATGCACACACGCGTCGCAAATGGACGCCCGAGCGGCGCTATAGCGACGTTTTTGCTGTTGTGAAACCTCTCGCTGCTCCGTAAGAGCGTCAGTGGGACACCCTTCCCCAACGAAGGGCCCAAGTCATTGATATATTTCCTTTTATTTACAGTTACTTGATCGGTTTACGTTTTTGCCTTGTGTCTATTTTGTGCCAAAGAGGACATCTGTGACAGTTGGATCGTCCATTGCATGAGCATAGTATTTCATAACCGTTGCAACGTCTTTCCACCCCCCTCGGTCGGCGACTGTCTTAGGGTCTATCCCAGCTTGTAACATCGTCGTAGCGAAACCATGGCGGCAACAATGCGGTGACAGCTTTGCAAGGCCAGCCCGTTCGATAACGTTGTTCCAAACCTGCCCTACACTTTCGCCAGAGGCATACTGAAAGACCAGATCATCAGGGTTTCGGTTTGATGGAATGTTTGCCAGCGCCGCTATGACTGGCGGAGAAAGGTGCGCGACACGCTCGCTGTCCACCTTCGTCTGGTTGATAATTGCAGTCTTTTGGAACAGTTCAACTGCACCCCATTTCAAGGAACAGGCCTCGCCTCGACGAGCGCCTGTTCCAAACATGAATAGGCACAGTGCAGCAAGGTGAAACAGATTATCGTCTACTGCTTGCGCGGCGAAAGCGTTTACCCAGTCCCTAGTGACTGGAGTTTTTCTCTTAGCTTTGACCTTGAACCGCCGCACTTTGATCGGTGCACACCATTCGAGTGCCGCCGCATAGTTGATAATCGCTTGCGCTGGCACGATTCCTTGACGGTTCAGGGTTGCGTTTGATGCTTTTGGATAGAGCTTTCGTGCCATTTGACGGATCGCTTCACCAGTGATCTTCGGAACGAGGGTGTCTTTCCAGTAATCCTCAATAGGCACCAAAAATCTCTCGTCTCGTTCGTCTTGCCGATAGGCTATCGCAGCCTGAGCAAACGTCAGCGCTGCACCCGGTCCATCGAGATGACTTCGCCACGCCTTGTCTTGGATATCGGACGCGATCCTTTCAGCGATTTCTTTGTCCGTTGCTTCCGTAGAGCCTCGTAGTCGCCTGCCGGAGACGGTGCCACGGTAGTGCCAGATTTTGTTGCGCTTGTAGATCTTGAGCGGCATTCCATCGCCTCCATAAACGCGACCACGTGATGGTCTAGCATAATGACTTTCTGCCCAATTTTGCAAAAGCATCCGAGCGACCGAACGGTATCGGAAACAAATCGAGGCGATGCGCCAAGCTCTTGCGCCAGCGCTTTGGGTGTCGTGTGCTTTGGTACTACCTGCATCATCTAACTTAACCTCGCAGTATCTGGCTCTCTCGTGAACGAGCGCTATCGGCCGGGCACTCAATCAAGCTAACGATCTGCTTTCGCGTTAACAGCATGAGCCGACCGAGCTTGTAAAATTGACCGGTTTTATGTGCTTTGGAACGTATCAGCCGGGGCGACACATAGACCCCAAAGCCTTGCAGTTCCTCGCTCCATGCTTCGGGGGTCTGTCCATCTGATAGTAAGTCAGGCATTGGCACCTCGGCTAAGTCGTAATCTCTTGCCAATAAACCCGCACTTCGAGTAGCGTGTCTATATGTTTCCGAAAAATGTTGCATAATCGGAACATTCGTTCCAAATCCGAGGTTCCATATGTCAAATTACAAATTCATGAAGCGATCTAAGTCAGACCTAGCCGCCGCCGAGGCAGAGTTGGAAGCGGATCGAGAGCAAGAAGCTGAGCAGATGCGTTTCGGCCCGGCTGGGTCGGTTCATGCAAATCTGAAACAGTTTCGAATTCGCAACGGATACAAGAAACAAGATTTGGCGCAAATCATGGAGATCACTCCGCGCACTTACTACGCCTATGAAGAAGGCAAACGTGCAATCCCTTCAACAGCCCTTGTGAAACTTGCTGCGCTGACCCGATGCGACCTCAATGAAATATTGCTTGGTCGCCCCGCACCATCGAACCAGCAATCAATCCGAAAATCAGTTGATGATCTGAATGCGACTATTGAATTCCTTCATGCAGCTTATCCGAAGATGGATCTAGCGACCCGACTGGAGGTTGCGTGCTTTGTGGTCAAAAGTGATTGGCAAAATACGGTGCGGATGCACCCGGAAAACATCCGAGAGGCCGTCAAAGTCATAACCCGATATCGCTTCCACCCCGAAGAACTGCATGCCCCACCATGCCGGGAGGATTTTGACGAGCGGCAAGATCTGTACGAAGAAGCAATGGCAGAGTGGGAAGGCATAGTCGAAGAAGACATTGGGAAAAAGGTTTCAACCGATATGCGCTGGCCAAAATTTGACGGATGGGATGAGATGGCGTCGGCGATTGAAACGTTGGCTCAGGCGTGTGGCGCTCAAGTATACTGCTCGCAGAAGTACCAATACCTGAATGTCGAAGTTCAGAAGCGCGCTAACTCTCCAGAGAAAACTAAGGCTCTTCATATTATCGCCGACATCGTCGAAAAACTAACGGATCGCGGCTAGTCGAGGCTTCGAATACGGTTAGCGGAGCGCAGGAACACGTGAACGAGCCGAACTCAGTTAACTGGCGTCAGTTCAGCCGAGCCTACCAAAAGTAATGGTGCGGCTTCCGGCTCACAGGCCATGCCAGGTTGTCCGGGTCAATGCCTTTCAGCAGTTCACGTTCCCTCTTTCTTTCCGCACGTCGTGAAGGGCGTATATGGTGAAGCTTGTCGTGCCAACGGGGGTAATTTTGAAGCCAGCGCAAATCTTCAGCTTTGACCTTGAGGCGGCGCTCAAGCCCTTTGGCTGAATAGCCCTTGTTTCGGCCCTTAAGGCGCGACCGTTTTCGTTTGTAGTGGGCCATGATTTGGCCTTTCATACAGGTTCGTGACTACATGGCGTTCTCCAGTTTTGTTGTTTTCGATCTGCACTGCTGTGCCGAGGACCGGACAGCCGCACTGCTTATGGGGCTGTGCAAAATTGCGCAAGAGATAACGGCGCAGCATAGCTTACCAGTCGACTGCTCCATAACGTCGAACCGACAGCATATCTTCTTTCTTAGATGTGCCTCCTGCCAGAAAGATTGACTATGACATGATAGGCCGGTTGCTACTCGCAGGATGCTCTCAGGTGCTGAACGTCCCATCGCTTGTCTCGGCCGTTCGGCACAAGTGACTTCAAAATTTCTGCGTGTGAGGTGCAATCTTCATAAAATGAACATTCAAAGGGTGTTGAGTGGTGGTTTGGAAAAAATCTGATAGAAGCATGCCTACTGGGTATTGATCAAGGAAAACGATGATCCTCCCATGTCGGTGAAAGGTCTAAGAGAATGAACTGGGATAGTGTAGTTGGGGTAGCTGATTCAACGCTGGTGAAGGCAGACTTGCTTTGCTTCGATACCAGCAATCCCCGGTTCACACCGGACAAGCGCCCTGAGGATGGAACAAATCTTGCAATAGTTCGGAAATTGGCAAGCTCAGCCGATTTGGCCGAGCTGGTGCAATCCATTGCGACCAGTGGATACATAAACATTGAACCTTTGATCGTCGTGGCAAGTTCAGACTGTCTTCGAGTTCTTGAGGGCAACCGTAGACTGGCTGCGATCATGTGTTTGAGAGATCCAGAGTTTGCCAGATCTGCTGGTGTCAGTCTCCCGGAGTTTGAAAAAGCGAAAGTGCTGGCATCCACCGATATGATTTTGGTGTACCGTGTAGAGCGCGAGGAGGACGCGCGAGATCTAATCGGTTTCAAACACATAAATGGCCCTCAGTCTTGGGACGCCTATGCTAAAGCAAAATTTGCGACCAAATGGCTGGATGATGAAAAGCAACTATCGGCCGATGGAAAAGAGTCTCTAAGCCTCAACGACATAGCGAATAGGATGGGGGACAAGCATGCAACAATCTTTCGCATGGTCACTGCCTACTATGTGCTCGATCAGGCAGAAACTGAAGAAGTATTCAGCGTAGATGACCGCGCCAAGAAAGCATTCAGTTTTTCGCATCTCTACACTGGATTGTCATACGTAGAGTTTACTGATTACCTAGGAATGCCTCGTCCACAAAGGGCAGAAGACCCCTCCACCAATCCAGTTCCTCACAGCCACATTGATAACCTTAAAAACTTGCTACACTGGCTCTACGGCTCTCAAAAAGAGGAGCTGCAACCGTTAATCAAGAGCCAAAATCCAGATTTGGGCTTATTGAGAGAGGTCTTAAAATCAAAAGCCGCCACGCGTGAACTAGAAGAGCGTGTCAGTCTTGCGGACGCACTAGTCACGGCAACACCCAAAGACGTTCGTTTTTCACGGCATATTTTGGCCGCAAACAATGAACTGCTGAAAGCCCTCAATACCCTAGATGGGTTTGATCCGGAAAGTCAGTCTGAACTTGAAGAGATTGTAGAATCTGCCGCTAAGCGAGCAATTAGCATTCGAAGCTCAGTCCGAGCCGCAATTGAAGACATTAACGGCGTGGTTGAATAAAAAGATGCCACTAGAACCATTGTTGACGCCTTCACTCGCGACTTCGTCGTCCGAAAAGCTTGACTGGCTGGAATTCACGGCCTTCTTATCATCCAGCGGTGTTGCCCGATTGGATGTTCTGGTCTCGGCGCTGGACCAACAGGAAGAGGAGCAAACAGAGGATTTCGGCGAAGAGGATCGTCAAAAAGAGGCTATAGTGGCCGAGCTTGAGAATGAGTTTGACTATAGATCCCAAGCACTTGGAGAAGAATATCCTTTTCTCCTCTCCGACGACGCGGAAGAGCTTCATCTAGTCAGAAGCTGGGAAGACCAAAGAGCAGTATTTTATTTCGTATGTCTGTTGTCATCTCATCTGGTGAACTCACCGTTTGTAACATTTGACATTAGTACAGGCATGATAACGAGGCTTCGGAACGAAGTTTTCCAAATTGTTTCGACGTTAGCAATGGCAGGGGTATCGCTGGGTCCTTCCGTTAGCATTGGATGGCCACGCAACAGCGATGAAACGATACTTGAAGTCCTTCGCCGTGCATCAGCAGGGCACGCTGGATTCAACGCTAGAGCTGCGGCGCATCCAGAAGTGGCGAACCCTCATGACAAAGATGGTGGAATGGACGTCATTTCTTGGCGTTCAGCCTATCGTCCACCACCATTGAATTTGTATTTTGGACAAGTTGCAAGCGGTGCCGACTGGAAGGGTAAGTCTGCAGCGAACAAAGCAAAATCGTTCAAAGCAAAATTCATAGAATTGGGTCCGCTTGGCAATGAAGACTACACAACACTGACCCCACTTAGAATTGCAGACGAGCCCCTGTGGAAGCGCGAACATGCAGACCACGGATCAATTGTTGATCGAACCATGCTGCCAACTCTCGCGTACAGTGGGATGCAGTTGGCAGCTGATGGTGTGATGGTTGACGAAGCGGAAAACCTCCCGACAGTATTGCAATGGGTAGCTGATTATCGGACCGAAGCGCTTTCATAGCGGGAAGACGAGGGCGTGATTAGAATTTCCGCTTCTTTTCGCTTCTTTTGAAGGCTGTAGTTAACAGCAATAGACCGCATATTCTGATCTGAATAGACTTGACGGATAAGAGGATGATCATCGTAGCTGAGCACCCATTTTGTCATCCTACCTGACGTAAGCATATCACTAAGTGCTACATGCTTGTCTTCTCCCATGGCGTTGAGATAGAGGCGATCACCAGCTTTGACGTACGGGGGGTCAATGAAGTAAAACGATGAATTTGGGTCCAGCGTTCGTCTCGACCTGTCGAGAAAAGGCAAAACATCAAGATTCGAAATTTTGATACGGTCGCTGTTTTCGCCAATCCACCTGACTCGCTGACTAAGACCTTCTCTATTAAAGCGAGCGTCGATTTTCCATTTCCCCGTCTGATCATAGCCGCCGATAGGTCCAGCCTTTGAAACAATGCCTGAACGGGTCGTCCGATTTAGATAAAAGGAGGCAAACCCCAGATCAAAGTCGTAGTTCGAGCTGGTCTTGTCGGTCGAGATCCTACTCTGTACGTGCCATTCATCCATAGTCAAAGGTACAGACTGTATTCTCTCGATGAACCGCTCGTTTTCGGATAGCATTGCGCGCCAAGCGGAGTAAATACGGACATCGGCATCGTTAAGATGAAGACAGTCAACGTAACCGTCTGCAAGGAGGTTTACTGCAGCGCCTGCTCCACCGCAAAACGGCTCGAGAAAAGTTATGCGACTGTCGTCGAAACACTTCGCAAGGTGATCGGCAAGGAAGCCACTTAGAAAGCCTTTGCCACCGGGATACCGAAACGGTGACACAGCATTCTGAGTGTGCCTGTGAGGGAAATCCCGGATGTTGATCGCTTTTAGGTCTTGCAATTTGGGCCGCCGGTCATTGTCTGGTTGCTACCAGTACCCAGTTTAGGCGTGTCCGGCAATATAGCTGTCAAGCAAATTCGCTGCGGCACGCACACGTGTTGGTCGACGTCATGAGCGTTGGCAGCATCAAACACCTGCTAAGGGTTGGCTATTGGGACGCTTTGCGCCTCTTTCCTCGCGCGCGTAGGGATGACAAGGTGCATATATACCGACGGTACTCAGGAGCAAATTATTGGGCGGAATTTCAGGTCATAGACAGTATTTTGTCGATAGTTTCATTGAAATCGTTGGCTACAAGACAGGAATTTTGCTTAGTCAGTCGCAGCTTTTTAGGCTGCTTGATGAGATTGGCGATTTTCGTGCTCGCTTGGAGCCTGATGGAGATAAGGGAGCGCGCCTACATTCGACTGAGGTCGAAGAGGTGACAGCGTTCCTGCTCCACCGCGTAGGGAACACGGCGACGCCCAGCACTATGAACTCGCATATCGCTCTGCACCACAAATACAAAGGTGACGAGGTAGCTTTCGCCTGCTTCATGTCGGTATCAGAATTATTTGTCGAATTCCTAAATAGCGCGACAACCCAAGCGCGAAAATCACCACCGAAGTCAGGTAAATTAGACCCATCAGACTTCATCAAGCGGGCGTTCGACAAGCACGGTTCTACCGGCGGGGAAATGGCGTTGGAAATGATTTATGGTGTAAATAGCGATATGCATCGCTCACCATGGGGGCAAATCCGAAATGTAGATTGGGTCGATACGGTCGAGCTGAAATCGTTGTTCCAAAGTGAGGCACTGGAAGCCAGCTATGGAAGCTTCTTCGATCAAAGGTTTATCGACTATCTGCATCAGAATTTTGGTGAAATAGGAGACATCCACTGGCGCAAATTTGAAGGTCTGACGGGCGAGTACTTTGAAAGAGAAGGCTTTCAAGTGGACGTTGGACCAGGTCGCAATGATGATGGTATCGACTTGAGAATTTATCGCGACGAGCCAACCAAGAACGATCCTGCACTCATCATCGTTCAATGCAAAAGACAGAAAGCCAAGATAGATAAAGCGCTGGTAAAATCAGTGTATGCGGATGTACTGCACGAAAAAGCTGAGTCTGGTTTGATTGTTACCACTTCCAGTTTGTCGCCGGGTGCTGCACTAATGCGCAATGCGCGTGGTTACCCTGTTGCCGACGCAGATCGCGAAACGCTGAGAGAGTGGATTCACAAAATGCGAACTCAATAACCGACCCTTCAACAACACATCCAACACATCGATGGCGAATAAATGAACACGGTATTCTCTACATTTCCGCGAACAGAAGCCCCTCCCAGCTTCGTCTCCGATGTATACAATGCCTTTCACGCCCACGACGGTCATATCGCAACTGAAAATCTCGACAAGGGGCTGACCAGCGACCAAGTTCTTGAGATCGTGCGGCCTGATCTGGTTTCACTGGGTTTTCTGGTCGAGTCCGGCAAGACAAGGCCGCAAAAGCTTCAACGGCCGGTCTTCTTTGGCGAGAATGCTGTTCCCTCCTTGCAATATGAGGTGGACGCTTGGCATCCACAGTGGCGTGTGGGACTAGAAGTAGAAGCAGGGCGCGCCAAAATGGGGAATGCCATTTACCGCGATTTGATCCAAGCGTTGGTGATGGTTGAGCTCGAATACTTGTTCCTCGCCGTACCGTTGGCATACAAGTACAAATCAGGCGGAAAAACTGTCCGCAGCAAAGATTATGAGCATACAGTGTCGGTCGCTGAAGCTCTGTATGGGCACTCAAGAATAGTGATGCCCTTTTCATTGTGCGTGATCGGCTACTAAAACGCGACGCACCCGGCAAGTCGTAGGTTCGCTGCTAAGGTTGAAACTTGCTCAAAGGAACTGCTGGGACATTCATATTTGAGGCTTTTTTCTTTGGTTCATTTTGCGCGTACGTATCAGATTTCACCACTACATCGTTCGCGGTGCGCATAGATTTCTCGTTGGCTACCCGTTCACGTTTCAAAAAGCGCGCTAGCTTTTCGACGGCGGTTACCACCGCTTGTCCAACTGAACTTTCAAGAATAGCCTCCTTGGAGGTTGCCCACCCTCGTCGCGCTACGTCCCGGAGCTCTTGGAGGGCATACTTCGTCTCTTGGTGTGCCTCCTGCGCGTCAGAGTGACTAAACCCGCCGCTGAGCTTCATCGACAGCCCATCAGTTTCGCGTACCAGTTGCTCAACCTCGCGGAAATCGTCCGACGGGTCTCTGCCGCTTTGTTCTCGTATGATCCGGCGGGACCAACTTGCGAAATCCAAGCCTTCGTAATCTTCCATGAAAACCTTGATGGCAGCAGCGCGAATGTCGAGGTGAGAGTCTTCCAGCTCGACGCCTGCACGGACGATCTCGGCCGCACGTATAAAGTCCGCTTCTGATGGCTCGTAGTCAGCCGCTTTGATGGTCCGTTCTAAGTCGGCAATCTCGACCTCAAGTTGTTTCGCTTGTCGATCAAGCGCTGCACAGTCGTTTTTTTTTGAGCCAGTTCGTTGGCCAACTGAGAAATCTGCATGTTGAGGTTCCCGAGTTCCGCTTTCTGTTGTGCCAGCTCTTCCTGATCTGACGCAACCTGTCCCTTTTCCTTCCGAACCTCCGCAAACTGCTCCTTCACCCATTCACGGGTGCTCTGGCCCGCAGGTGCATTCACGGAACGGTCTTCACCGTAGTCGATGCCCAAATGATGGACGGCAAGTGCCATGCGCTCGCGAAGCCGTTGAAAGCTGCCCTTCTTCGACAGGCTATCATGCGAGGCACGTCCAACGGTTCGAACGCCATTCGCGGCGATAGCTTTGGCTTTACGAGCTTCGAATTCCTCCTCCGTTTCATTACGTTTCTTGCGGCCCGGCTTGCGTGCTTTCTTGGAATAGGTGGGGGCGACAACAGCGTGAATGTGGGGCGTGTCTTCATCAAGATGTAGCTCGGCAAACACTAGATCAGAGCCAAACTCAGCAAGTAAGTGGTCTATCGTCGTCTTCCGCCATTCGGTCAACCGGTCGTCGTCCCAAGTACCAATAGCCTTTGGGTCATCGGGCCGGAAAAACTCTGGGGAAGCGCTGACTACGATCCGCAGATACGGCTTCTCAGCTTGCTTAGCGGGCCGCTGCACCCCGCTAGCATATAGGTTTTTCAAAGACTGGAGCAGGCCGCGATCATCGCCAACTAGAACCTCATTTAGGTAAGAACGAGCAACTACAATATTGGACGAACCATCAGGCACACGATTCAAGCAATGACGATCCAACGACGCAATCATACTCGGCGATGCAGGTTCAATGTTGTAGACAAGTTTAGATCTCATCTGGCACCCCTCGCCCCGGGGCCAAGCAGACTGAAAGTCTCCTTGCTCATAAGGAGACTTTGGGACCCCGCTGCTGCGCACCACCCCAAAATCACCTTCCTCGCCTTGCCAGGGGCTACTTCGGCCATCGGCCTGCGCGGCTTGCAACCCTGCGGGCCGCGCCTTGCAAAGCCACCGTTGGTGGCTGCAAACCTTCCTTCTCCGCCAGCCATATGGTGGCGCTGCGAAGGATGGTTTGCTGCAACCCAGACCGACCGGAGACCTCCAATATCGGAGGTCGGTCTGGGTTGTTCAATTGCGGTTGCCAAACCGCAACTGCGTGAGCGACCATCAGATCTGGGCATTGCGTTCAACATCTGACCAGTCTGCGTTAGTCGGCAACGTTGCTGCGCGTTGCTGAGCTTCTCGCAGTGCGACCGGCTCATAGCCCCAGACGTCCACTCCCACGTTGACCGCATTTCGCCTGCCCATCCATTGCTCGTGAACATGGCCGCACAGATGCGGTTCGCCCTTTCTGGCACGATGCCATGTATTCATCGGATAGTGGCACAGCACCGAATTGAGGCCGGAGCTATCGGCCACTTCCGCAAGATCTGTTACTGAAGCCCACGGTAGCCGTTGTGTTGCTTCGCCATCATGATTGCCGATGACCACATGCCTCTCTGTGCCGGGGAACCGACCGAACAATTTGTTCAGCCAATCGCGGTCCTTTGCCTTCGGACCGAACACGAAGTCGCCGACGATCCAAAGAGCATCTTCGAGACCGAGCCTTGAGCTGAGGTTTTCGATCAGCACAGCGTCCATTTGCATCACTGTTTTGAATGGCCGAGCGCTGTGCTTGATACTGCTTTCGTGACCGAAATGAGTGTCGGCTGTGTACCAGTTCATAATTGCTCTGCCTCCTTCTGGTTCGCACGGAAAGCGTTTTTGCAAGCTGCTTCGCAATCCTTCACGCAAGCCTTTCGGAAAGCTTTTTCGCAAGCCTGTTGGCTTTCAAAACAGCTTGCTGCATGGATTCTTGGCCAAAAAAGTGCGCCATAGTGTCTGGTCTTGGGCACGATCATGATTTTCTGTACGCTAATGGGTCACCGAAATGCGGCGGTTTGCGACCGTAGATCCAGCGGGATTTCACGCCGATCCACTCTTCGTTGCCATATTGATCTGTGTCGTGTCGGGTCATCTCAAACAAGATTAGGCCGTTTGGATCACGCGAAAGATCGAAAAACGGCGGCAGCTCTAACCGGCCGAAGACGGACTGGTGGATGCGGCCTTGTAATTTTGCCCACACCTTCTCCATTCCTGCACGGACCAAGAAGACTGGTCTCTCAGGGAAACCTGCCTTGTTCCAATGTCTTTGGAGGTATTGGGCTATTCTCGCGCGTTCGTGTTCGATCAGCTCGACCGTAGGCCAAGGTGTTTTCCAGTCCGCAGAATTGAGCGATTTCTGCGTAAGTCTAGGCTCGTAACCCTCTACGATGCGATCCAGATCAAGGTTCTTTAGCGCCGTATCGAACTGTTGTTGCTGCTCCTTCATCCGCTCCGCGCGTCGATGCATCGCGCGGCCGGGTGCCATCAGAGCATTCCATAGACCGCTCATTGCGTCGGCCTCGGTAGATTGCGACTACTGCTATCCTGTCCTTGCCTGCGCAGCTTACCCAGTTGACTGTGAGAGCTGCCAACACGCGCCCCAACGCCTCTGGCACCCATGTAGCCAAGGCCGCCTGCCATTACTGTTTTGTCCGCGATGGCTCCGGGCTGTGTGAAGCGCCCCAGACCGGCACCAATCATGTTCATGGCGGTCTCTCCGAATTCGCTAATGATCTGGGAGCCGTAAAGCACCGTCAGGAAGGCAAGCAGAACGTAGACGATCAGCAACAACACCATCACCACGATACCGATGGTGCTGTTCACGGCTGTCGCCGCGAACCCGGCCAGATCAGGCACTGTATCTGCGCCAGAAATCCCGTCAAAGAACATCAGCCGCCCAAAGAAGGTGTGGAGGATGTAGAGCATGACCGAGATCATCATCATCGAGATCACCAGTCCGACCACGATGAAGAATGGACGCAGGAAGAGGCCCAAAGTAGCCAGCAGCGCCTTCGATAAATCTGATCCGAATAGGTTCGCTTCCCGCGAGGGCGTAAACATCCGCAGCAGCATGAGCGGCCACGCGAACATCATTTCGAGGATCTGAAGCAGCCAGCTCATGATAGCGGTAAAGAAATAGACCATTGGAACCAACGGCAGGACGATCATCATCACCAACCCGACAACGAGTAGCGTGATGCCAATGCCTGTCAGGCCGGATGACGCCATGCCCACAACCTCGCCACTCCCGAATATGAAGTCGGCACCGCGCCCGAGGATGCTCTGGTTTGCGACCTCAAGGCCGACACCCGCCGTCAGCGCCGTTCCCCCTGCCCCGGCAAGGATTGTGCCCTGGCGTTGTACTTGCAGCATGGGATCAACGAATCCGAAATTACCTTCGGCCGTGTTCGTCGCAACCGGGCTGAAGACGTTCAGGATGCCGCGATAGAGGCCGTTGATGGCTCTTTGGTCGATGGCACTCTGGGGCACCTCGCCCATGGCCGCATTCATCGGGGTTTCCACATCGGGGAGCGGTAGGTTCACCACGTTCGAGGCGATCTCATCCCATGTGTCTTGGTCCGCATCCGCCTTCGCGACCATTTCTCGAACGACGCTGTTGTTGCGCTCGCCCCGGCTGTAGCCTTCGCCGCGCAAGAAATCCGAAATTTGATTGTTGCGGGCTGCTTGCATGGCCAGCGTGTCACCGGGAAACTCGATGGAGGTGACGGTCGAGGCCACACCTCGCTGCCAGACCGGTGCCACCATCCAGCCTTCGGTAGTGACCATATTGAGCAGCCCGTCATGTACGTCCTCGACCACATCAGACGAGATCGACGTGGAGATCGCAGGTCCGCTAAGGTATGATGCAACCGCTGCATAGACGGCGGCGCGAGATGGTGCCAGCAGGGCTTCACTATCGCGCTCGCCGTTATAGACCGCGAAGGCTAATGCCTGAGCTGCATCAGACAGCTCTGGCAACACTTCTTCGGCCAGATGCGCGAACTGTTGTTGCGCCCGACCCGCCATCAGGCCGACTTCGAGACCGCCCCCGTCCTCGATAGCTGAATAGCTGTCGGTCGCACCAACGGACCCGCAATAATTGCTGCGACCGCTGAACGCTGCGCCGCCGGCCTCTTCGGCGAAGAACATCTGGTAGCTCATGCCGACGACCTGACGACCACCGACACCATCCCAGAACCCGGATGTGTCTTCCAGTACCAGCGGCGACTGGCGGAGCCGGATCGCGCCTGTGGTGCCGGTCGCGCTGACCTCATCAAGGGTGACATCCCCATCACCGTTGATGACCCTCTCGATGCGGTTGGCGTTGATCGCGCAGATATGCCCCGTAACCAGCGCATCGAAAGCGCCGCCAAACTGCTGCACCAGCCGGTCGGAGTCAGGCGGTATCCGTGCGAAAGAGCCGGACGTCAGAGGTGTTCCGCTGAGCATGTCGTCCGCGACGTTGCGCCATGTCACGTCAGCGAAAGCGCTGCCTTGCAGCACCAGCCACAAAAGAGCAACTTGGATCAGGGAGAAGCCTCCGACGATGGGGACGAAGCCAGCCACCCCGAAGACAGTGCGTAAAACAGTGTACTTCGTATCGGCGGATTGGCCGAAAGTCTTCCCGTCCGCCGCCGTGTCAAAAATCATTGAGTAGATGGTAAACGTCAGCACCGCCAGCATCGCGAGAAGGCAGAACGCGTTGAAGACGGTGAAGATGGTTTCAAGCCAGTTGGCGACGACGATGGTGTCGTCGCCGTCGCCATGTAGGCGGGGAATGATGCCGCCGAAGAGGCGTGTGAGAATGTCGGCTGAGAAATCATTGCCGATATCTGGAGGAACAAAAAGCTCATCGAATTCCATCGCTTAGGCTCTCCGAAAATCGTGTTTCAGCAGCACACGGCCGTTGGTAGCAATCGCTGGCAGAATGATCTCGCCAGAACTCAGCTCAAAGGCTGTTCCGGCTGCTTCTGCGCGACCATCGCGCTCCACAAAAACAGTCCAGAACATCGCTGTTCCGTTCTCACGCTGGTAATGCTCTGCACGCTCGAACGGGGTTTGGGGTTGGCGGATCAGATTGAAATCGTCATGTCTTGTTTCAGCCATTGAAAGCTCCTTTCAGCTTTTGTGGTCAGCGGCGGCAGTGCGGGGCTACGCGCTGTCGTCGCGATAATCTTGCCACAAGAAGGCACGTGTGGCGAGAATAGAATCCGATATTACCTATATATTTCATATAGTTGGTCCAATCCCACAGCTAGATTTTGCCGTTGGAGATCGAGATTGACCCAGCTCGCAAGATTCCGACTTAAAAGTCATAGACCTAGAGCTGGGTTGTTTTGTCGGTTGCTTTTTATTGCAGTCGATTGTGCTCATGATCTGAGACCCGCCGCCTGAATTTCCGCTTTCGTCACTATCTCAGAGGCAAGCAATGCCGTGACCTGAGATGCCGTAATGTGTATACACATTGGGCTGCGGTCCTTGATCCAACAGGCCAACCGCACATGATGATCGGCCTCTAACGCCCGCGCCTTCTTGCGGTCTTCCACCGCCTTCTCGACATAGGCCTGCCAGCGTCGCATCCGAAACCAGTTGTCCGAAAAGCAAACCTTGGAACGGGTGAACTCTGCGCTTTCGTTGGCATAGGCTTGCACAGCTTGCAGCAAGTCCTCCGGCTTGATCCCTTTCGTCATGGCTTCTTCGATCTGAGCAAGGCAGGCCGCTTTGCCACGAATACGATCCGGAGGATATGCCACCAAGATCTTCTCAGTCTCCACCGCCTCGCGCCTGCGCGAAGGAGGTTCTTTCATAGGTTCAATGGTAAGGTTCGTGTCTCGATTTGAGACTACCCCCGTCTCATCCTTGAGACGCTTCCTACGCCTTTTTGAGACCTTTCCCCCCGTCTCATTTTGAGACGAAACCGCATTCTGATCGCTGCCTCCACCCTTTGGGCGTGCGCTTGGCCCCAAGGTAATATCGAGATGCAGCTCATACTGATTGGACCCGCGCCCGCCATCACCGTCACCGCGAGCATGGCGAGTGACGAGGCCGCAGTCCTCCAAAGTGGTCAGGTGCCGAAACAAAGTTGCTCGGCCCATCTCGCATTCGTCCGCCAACCTCTGGGCGCTCGGATTGCATTGGCCAGTTTCCTTGTTGTGAAAATCTGCAAGTTGGATCAGCACAATCTTCGCGGCTGGCTTCAAGCCTTTAACGTTCGCGGCCCAGATCAATGCCATGCCACTCATGATGCCACCTGCCTTGCCAGAAATGAGCGGCATGAGTATATTGAACGAGAAGAAGACTTTTCGAATTGGCCGTTGAGGTGAGTGCCAGCTCTCTCAACGGCTTTTCTTTGTCCGATGTCCCTACATCGCCGTTTCCGACAAAGTGAATGAGCTGATTCCCGGATCAGCCATGGCAGAACAAAGCGCGATCCGCTTGTGTCAGATTTGTGCCAATAGGAAACATGCGTTCCTGCATCGTTCTGCAAAAGTCTACATTTACCTGCATGGCAAGTACCTTTGCCTGTTGCTGTTTTTACTGGGGTTCCGTATGTCCGGCGGTGGGACACCCTTCCCCAACGAAGGGCATATATCTGTAAGGATACTAAAATGGTTGAGACCACTCCGGCGACGCGGCCGGCAAATCCGCGTTTTTCTTCGGGCCCTTGCGCCAAACCCCCCACATTTTCGCTCGACAAGCTGGCGGACGCCGCCTTGGGCCGCTCTCACCGGGCGGCAATCGGCAAATCCAAGCTGAAGAATGCGATCGAGCGCACCCGTGAGATCCTGGGCGTGCCTGCGGATTACAAGATCGGCATCGTTCCCGCCTCCGATACCGGGGCCTATGAGATGGCCATGTGGTCGCTGCTTGGCGAGCGGCCAGTCGAGATGCTGGCATGGGAAAGCTTCGGATCCGGCTGGGTCACTGACGCGATGAAGCAACTGAAGCTGGACGCGAAGGTCACAACTGCCGAGTACGGCCAGATCGTTGATTTTGCCAACGTGAATTTTGACCACGATGTCTGCTTCACATGGAACGGCACGACCTCGGGCGTTCGGGTGCCGTCAAAAGACTCTATTCCGGCGGAACGGGCGGGTTTGACGCTGTGTGATGCGACATCCGCGGCCTTTGCAATGGACCTGCCGTGGGACCGTCTGGATGCCACGACCTTCAGCTGGCAAAAAGTGCTCGGCGGCGAGGCGGCGCACGGCGTTTTGATCCTCAGCCCCCGCGCTGTGGCCCGGCTGGAAAGCTACACGCCCGCGTGGCCCCTGCCCAAGATTTTCCGCCTGACCAAAGGCGGCAAACTGATCGACGGCATTTTCGAGGGCGCCACGATCAACACCCCCTCCATGCTGTGTGTCGAGGATTACCTCTTCGCGCTTGATTGGGCCGAAAGTGTCGGCGGTCTGAAAGGACTAATCGCGCGTGCGGACGCAAATGCGGACGCCATAACCGCGTTCGTCGACGCGACCCCGTGGCTCGACTTTCTGGCTGAAGATCCGGCAACCCGTTCCAACACATCCGTCTGCCTGAAATTCAATGACAGCCGGATCACCGACGGCGCGACCTTTGCAAAGGCCGTCGCCAAGCGGCTTGAGACGGAAGGCGTGGCCTATGACATCGGCGCGTATCGCGATGCCCCCCCCGGTCTGCGGGTCTGGTGCGGTGCCACGGTCGAGACCGCTGACATTGAGGCGCTGTTGCCATGGATTACTTGGGCCTTTGAGGCAGAGATCGCCGCACAGTCCCAGGCCGCCTGAGGTCCGATAAAAGTCCGACGGAAGTCCGATAGATTTCCGAACCCAAATTCTCATGAAAAAAGGAGCCCTGAGATGGCCCCAAAAGTTCTCGTCTCCGACAAGCTGTCCGAAACCGCCGTCCAGATTTTCCGCGACCGGGGGATCGATGTCGACTTCCAACCCGATCTCGGAAAGGACAAGGAAAGACTGCTGGAAATCATCGGGCAGTATGATGGTTTGGCCATCCGCTCGGCCACCAAAGCGACCGAAAAACTGATCGCCGCAGCGGATAATCTTAAGGTCATCGGTCGCGCCGGGATTGGTGTCGACAACGTCGACATTCCTGCCGCTTCAAAGAAGGGGATCATCGTGATGAACACCCCCTTCGGCAACATGATCACCACCGCCGAACACGCCATCGCAATGATGTTCGCCGTAGCCCGTCAGATCCCGGAGGCAAGCACCTCAACCCACGCTGGAAAATGGGAAAAATCCCGTTTCATGGGTGTCGAATTGACCGGCAAGACGCTGGGCGTGATCGGTGCAGGCAACATCGGTGGCATCGTATGTGAACGCGGCGTTGGCCTGAAAATGAAAGTGATCGCCTATGATCCGTTCCTCAGCGAAGAGCGCGCAGCCAAACTGGGTGTGACGAAGGTGGAACTGGACGAGCTGCTGACACGCTCTGACTTCATTACGCTGCACGTCCCCGCAACCGACAAAACGCGCGGCATGATCTCCGTCGAAGCCATCGCCAAGATGAAGAAGGGCGTGCGTATCGTGAACTGTGCCCGCGGCGGTCTGGTGGATGAAAGCGCGCTAGCCGAGGCATTGAAGTCGGGCCACGTCGCTGGCGCCGCCTTTGACGTATTCGAAGTGGAACCTGCAACCGAGAGCCCCCTCTTCAACCTGCCCAATGTCGTGGTCACCCCGCATCTTGGCGCGGCGACGACAGAGGCGCAGGAAAACGTGGCCCTGCAGGTAGCGGAACAGATGTCAGACTACCTTTTGACAGGCGCCGTCAGCAATGCGCTCAACATGCCATCGGTGACCGCCGAAGAGGCTGCCGTGATGGGCCCATGGGTCAAGCTGGCCGAGCATCTGGGTGCATTTATCGGGCAAATGACGGACGAGACGATCAAGGAAATTCAGGTGACCTACAACGGCTCCGTTTCCAAGATGAACCTCGAAGCGCTCAATTGTGCAGGTGTCGCGGGCATCATGAAGGCCACGAACCCGGACGTAAACATGGTGTCAGCCCCCGTGATCGCAAAAGAGCGTGGCGTGAAAATCAGCACAACGACCCAAGACAAGTCCGGCGTGTTCGAAGGCTACATCAAGATCAACGTCATCACGACAGACCGCGAGCGGTCCATCGCAGGCACGGTCTTTTCCGACGGGAAACCGCGCTTCATCCAGATCAAAGGCATCAACATCGACGCAGAGATCGGGGCGCATATGGTCTACACCACCAACAAGGACGTGCCCGGTATCATCGGGACGTTGGGCCAAACCATGGGCGAGAACGGCGTAAACATCGCGAACTTTACCCTCGGCCGGTCCGGTGCGGGGCAAGAGGCCATCGCGCTGCTGTATGTCGATGATAGAGTGCCAGAGCCGGTTCTGAAGAAGCTGGGCGACACCGGCATGTTCCAACAGATCCGCACGCTTCAGTTCGACGTCGCCTGATGATCTACGCCATCGGCGACATCCACGGTCAGGCGGCGCAGCTCGACAACGCGCTTGGCCTGATCGAAGCCGATGGCGGCCCCGATGCCCCCATCGTATTTCTCGGCGACTACACGGATCGCGGACCTGACAGCAACGGCGTCCTCGAGAGGCTTATCGATGGTCAGGCCGAAGGTCGTCCGTGGACTTTTATAAAGGGCAATCATGACCGCATGTTCGTCCGATTTCTGACCCAGGGCTGGGAAAATGATGACCGTATCTCTTCAGGTCTAAGCTGGCTCAATCCGCGCATGGGTGGCCTGATGACCCTTGCGTCCTATGGGGTCGGGGACGGGACAGGCGCTGCGTTTCTGAAGGACAGGCAGAAGGTTGAGAAGCTGTCGTCTGTCACAATCGACGGCACCCCGCACTCGATGCAGGAGCTGGTCTCAAAAGCGCGGAACAGCGTACCGGAAAGCCATATCCAGTTCCTCGACACGCGCCCGCTTGTACACCAGCACGGCGATCTCACATTCGTTCATGCTGGTATCAGACCAGGGATCCCCTTGACGGATCAGGATGAGGATGACCTTGTCTGGATCCGCAAGGAATTTATTGAGGACGACCGCGATCATGGCACCCTGATCATCCACGGCCATACGGCACTGGATCATCCGGTCAACTACGGTAACCGGGTCAATCTGGACGGCGGGGCGGGATATGGGCGACCGCTCATCCCGGCTGTGTTCGAAGGACGGGACTGCTGGCTTCTGACGGAACCGGGCCGCCTTGCCCTCAATCCTTGCGGATAACTCCTGTAATCGCGGCGGCGCCCAAAGCCGTGACGATCCAACCAATCGCCATGGCAACCCATCTCAGCCACCATCCAATCTGCCCTAACGGCGAGCGGGACGTGGAGGGGGACCATGCATTCTCCTGCCCTAATGAAACCAGTGGAATCACTAGATCAGCCGCATAGGCAAAACTGTTGAATGTCTCCCAATCCTGACCGGCCTGTCCCGGCGACGCCCAATAGGCACCGGGATTCTGAGGGTAGGTCTCTGTTGCCTCAATCCAGCCTTGCGAAACAAGGATCGGGGCTGAGTTAGGGGCCATGTCACCCGCGTTCCACGTCTTTTGGAAGAACAGGCCCAGGGCGACAATCAGAGCGATTGCAACGACCAGCGACCGCCCTGGCCTGTAGCCATACCCGATGGTCCAGCGCAGTAATGCATCGACCAGCCAAGCAATCCCACGCCAAAGGGGTGAGACACCGCGCACCGCCAGCATCCGTCGACTTTCCGCCTGCAAAAGCGTTTCCTTGGTCATCAGCACCATGCGGGCATCGTCGCGGTGCCCCAATGTGATCAGCACATTCGCCAATTGCTCATAGGGCTGTGCCACGAAAGGCATATCCGCAGGACGCCGCGCAAGCCAATCCAGCCGAGATCGAATATTGGTGTCCGCATGTCGAGAAAAGTCGCCATACTTGAACCCGTCTAAACGAATTGGATAGGCGGCACCCGGTCCCTCAGGCTCATCCTTCAGCCGCGCGACTTCGGCACCCGCCAGGTTTACGATGCCCTTCGTGATCTGGTTGTCCTGCAAATAGAGGATGCCACCGATCCGTGCGCGGGCAAGGCTAAGCGCCATATCGCGGCCATGCTCTTCGGTGGCGCCGAAGATCGGTGTGCCGATCACCTCATCCGGCAGGGTGATAGCGGTGTTGGAGACGAAGAAGTCATGATCAATCCGAGCAGACGAAAAGAACAAAAGCCCCTGCGCTGTTAAAGTGGTGACAGTGTCCGAATACGGGTAGTTGCCTAAGAAAACCGAGCCCTCGACCCGCAATGACGGTGCAAAAATGGCGTCCTGCCCCGAACTGACGAGCGTGGCATCGCAAATTTGCAGGTCACCGGACACTCGCGCACCCGCGAGGCTAATCTCGCCCGCTACATAGCTGCCGGATCGAATGAAAACCGATCCCGCAAAAGAGGTGTTGTCCGCCGAGATGTCCGTGGCCGTGCAACCCGAAAGATAGAGGCCGCGCACCTTTGCGTTCACTAGATTCAGCGGTCCGGCCAGCTTACAGTTGGAAAACGAGATATCGCGGCTGCAATCGCACCCCTGCAGATCGAGAGAGCCGGAAATCCACGCACCCCGCAGGCGGATGCCCTTATCATGAAGCCGAATATCGTTGCAGTGATCCAGCAGAATGAAACGGATAAGATCAGCTCGGACAATGCGGTCATCTTGCGCACTCTGAGGCAGATCACCGTCGCCAATACTGGTACGGTTTTCCCCCTCCGCCTCATCGATCAATCGCTGTTCGGCGACGGAAAATGGCTCGAAATCGCTAAGACCACTCATGCCTAAGGCGTGGCACGCTCAAGATTTTCGCGCAAGCTCCAAGGCCTTTTTCAGAACAGCAAGGTCACCAATGTGGTTCGCAAGTATCAGGATCAAACGTGCGTTGAGTGCATGGCTTTCCGCCTCGCTCAATCCTTTGTGCACCGAAAGAAGGTCAGCATAGAACCCGTCGTGATCCTGTAAATTTGGCTCGGTCACCAACGTCATAGCTGACCCCGCATCAGCGCGTCTTTGGCGGCGGCGATCGTTTGGCTGTCCGCCGACACCCAGCGGGCCGCAATGACCTGATCCGGCCGGACCAGATAGATACAGCTATCCGCTTCACCCAAGTAGCGCCGCTGCATATGTTCATTCAATTCAGGTACAAATGCCCCCTCCGGCGCGCAGCCTATGGCCATCACCGTGACATCCCGAAAATGATCCATGAGCCAGCCATCCCCTTGGGGGGCGTCCGGCGCGACCAGACCGGGGTGCGAGATTTCGGGCAAACGTCCGTCATCGGGCGCAACATTCGGGTACGCGCACGGCCGTGACAAGCGGCCGGAATTGACCCAGCCGCGTGCAAAACCCGCCGTTTTCGCCAATGTCAGTGTCTGATCACGAAACAAGCGCTCTATTCCGTCATCGGGGGTCATGAACTTCGTCGCGCGGGTCGAGTTCGCAATATTCTCATCGGTCGCGATTTGACGCTCGCTGTCATAGGTCTCAAGCAACCCGGTGTCGCCGCCCCGCACGACCGCGGCCAGCTTCCAGCCCAAGTTGTCGACGTCCTGCATCCCGCCATTGCCGCCCCGCGCACCGAAGGGTGAAACAACATGAGCACTGTCACCCACGAAAATCACGCGATCGTGCACGAAACGCTCCAGCCTACGGCACTGGAATGTGTAGACGCTGACCCAATCCAGCCGGAAATCGCTGTGGCCGACAACCCTTTCGATGCGAGGGATCACGACCTCCGGTTTCTTTTCGTGGTCGGGATCCGCGTCCCACCCAAGCTGCAGGTCGATCCGGTAGATGTTGTCGGGTTGTCGGTGCAGCAGCGCGGACTGCCCTTCGTGGAACTCCGGCTCGAACCAGAACCGGCGCTCTGACGGGAAATCTGCCTCCATCTCGATATCGGCAATCAGGAAGCGGTCTTCGAACAGTTCCCCGTCGAACTCCAATCCCATCATCTTCCGAATGGGGGAGCCCGCACCGTCGCAGGCCAAAAGGTAGTCCGCCGCAAGTGTATAGGCACCGTCTGGCGTTTCGATCTCGACCTGTGCGCTATCTGCCGTCTGGGAGAGATCCGTCACCTTATTCTTGAACCGCAGATCGATCAGTGGGCTCTGTTGCGCAGCTTCGACAAGGTACTGCTCGACATAGTACTGCTGCAGATTGATGAAGGCCGGCATCTTGTGGCCGTCTTCCGGCAACAGGTCAAAGTTGAATACTTCCTCGGCCCCATGATAGGTGCGCCCGACTTTCCATGTCACACCTTTCGCCAACATCCGCTCTGCGATGCCAAGGCGATCAAAGATTTCGAGTGACCGTTTGGACCAGCAAATGGCCCGTGATCCGATCGACACAACGTTGTTATCGTCCACCACAACGCTCGGGACATCGTGGCGCGCCAGTTCGAGCGCCGCCGCAAGGCCGATGGGACCTGCGCCGACGATAACAACCTTATGACGTGGCTCATTTGCCGTTAGACCCGGAGGCGGTGTAAATTCGAAAGGTTGATAGTCATAAGCCATCGCTACTTCATCCTTCTCAATTGCCAGATGCTCCAGATCGCCGTGCCGCCAAAGAAAGCACCGGCGATGCCTACGATCTCTACGGCCGCGATGCCGCCAATGCCTCGGTACAGCACCGCGAAGATCATGAGGCCCAGGCCGATCAGACTGAAGCAGAGTCTGAAGATGATCTCCCCGCGTGGCGGTCCAAACTGATTCATCCCTGCAATGCGTCCCACATTTCCTTGTCTCGCGCGGCGGTCCAGATGCGGGGCGTATCGATACCCCGCGCTTCATCATATGCCCGCGCGACGTTGAACGGCAGGCAATGCTCATAAATCGCGTAGTCCGAGAACTTCGGGTCGCATTCCGCCCGGACAGCATCCCACGCATCTTTCAAACTTCCGCCGCGCGCTGCAACTTTCGCGGCGGGGCGGTATGTGCTCTCGAGAAAATCTCTGGTCGACGAAATCGCAGCGGCGACCATCTCTTCACCCACCAGTGCATCGCCGCGACCGGGCGCAATCGACTTGGGCTCAAACGACGCGACGGCGTCAAGCGTGTGCTGCCAGTCGCTGAAATGCCCGTCACCACAATAGCAAGCGGAGTGGTATTCGACGATATCACCCGTAAACATCACCTCCTGATCGGGCACCCAGATCACGGCATCCCCGGCTGTGTGCGCGCGGCCCAGATGCATGATATCGACGCGACGATTGCCCAGATAGACCGTCATCGCATCCGAGAACGTCGTCGTAGGCCAAGTCAGACCCGGAATGCTTTCATGCCCCTCAAAGAGGCGCGGGAACCGTTCAAATTCGCTGTCCCAATCCTCTTGCCCACGCTCGACGACCATGGCCCGCGCGGTGTCGGACATGATGATCTGATCGGCGTTGTAGGCGGAGGCGCCCAAGACACGCACGGCGTGGTAATGCGTCAGCGCAAGGTGAGAGATCGGCTTGTCCGTGACGCCCCGCACACATTCGATTACCTTGTTGGCCAAACGCGGCGTCGCCTGCGCCTCGACGATCATTACGCTGTCATCACCGATGATCACGCCGGAATTCGGGTCGCCTTCGGCAGTAAACGCGTAAAGCCCGTCTCCCACCTCGGTGAAACTCGTGGTTTTTTCCGCCATGTCGCCCGCGCTTGCGAAAGCCTTGGACATATTCTTGACCCCTTTTCGGTTTTACAAAACTGCCACTTATGTGTTTGAGACGCCAGCATGACTAGAAAAGCCCTGCCCTATTGGATCACCTTCGGTGTGATCGTCGCCACCGCCGCCATCTTGTTGTGGATGGGACGTATTCCGATGTGCAAATGCGGCTACATCAAGTTGCTGCATCTGGAAACAATGAGTTCCGAGAATTCCCAGCACATTGCCGACTGGTACACCCCCAGCCATCTGCTGCACGGCTTCATATTCTACGCGATCCTGTGGGCCGTCGCGCAACGCATCACTGTAGGCTGGCGTCTGGTCATCGCGACACTGGTCGAAGCCGCATGGGAGATTGCTGAAAATACGGATGCCGTTATCAATCGATACCGCGAAGTGACCATCGCGCTGGATTACTACGGCGACAGCGTCCTGAATTCTGTTTTCGACATTCTGGCGATGCTTCTGGGGTTCTGGCTTGCCCTTCGATTGCCGGTCTGGGCCAGCGTCGCCATCGTCATCATCGCAGAAGTCGTGGTGATGTACTTTATTCGCGATGGCTTGGCGCTGAACGTGATCATGCTTCTTTATCCGCTGGATATCATCCGGGAATGGCAGGCAGCAGGATAAGCTCACAGCGCGCGCGCCGATTGGTCAATTGTTCCAAAGATCGAGCGGCCGGAGGCGTCTTCCATCCAGATTTTTACGTTGTCCCCAGGCTGCATGAATTCGGTGACGGCTGCACCTGTCTCAAAGGTCTCGATCATCCGTTGCTCGGCGATACAGGAATACCCCGCGCCGCCTTCACTCACAGGTTTTCCGGGACCGCCGTCCAGCTTGTTTGACACTGTTCCAGACCCAATGATTGTACCGGCCGCCAGATGTCGCGTTTTGGCCGCGTGGGCGATCAGTCTGGGAAAATCGAATGTCATGTCGATGCCCGCATCGGTCCGGCCAAACGGCTTTCCGTTGAAGTCGACATATACTGTCCCTGACATCCTTCCATTACCCCACCCCGGCAATTCGTCGGGCGAAACAGCAACAGGCGAGAAAGCACAGGCGGGTTTAGATTGAACGAAGCCAAAGCCTTTCCCCAGTTCGCCCGGGATGAGGTTCCGCAGCGAAACATCGTTGCAAAGCATCACGAACCGGATTGCACTCGCGGCCTCTTCCAGCGATGCGCCCATCGGGACCGGGCCGGTGATCACGGCGATCTCAGCCTCGAAATCGATCCCCCAAGCTGGGTCACCCACTATGTCGTCGCCTGGCGCAAGGAACCCGTCCGAGCCGCCTTGGTACATGAGAGGGTCGGACCAAAAGCTCTCGGGCATCGCAGCCCCACGCGCTTTTCGCACCAGTTCGACGTGGTTCACATAGGCCGATCCGTCGAGGAACTGATACGCCCGCGGCAAAGGTGACACACAATCGGATGCATCAAAGTTGTGCCAGTCCGCATCTGCACCAAAATTCCCTGTATCCAACGCGGCCTGAAACGTTCCCGCCTTCAGCGGACGACAGGTGCTCAGATCGTCGCTCACCTCGACCAACCCGCCGTCCGGGTTGGCAGATTTCAGGGTCGCCAGCCTCATATGCCAGCCCGCCTCTTGTCGCCCATTGCCCTACTTTTCCCCCGGGGTTCCGTCGAACTTCTTCTCAAGACCGTCCCAGCACTCGACATAGTCATCCTGCAACGGCGCTTCCTTCGCGGCGAATTCCGTCAGATGCTGCGGGAAGCGCGTTTCGAACATAAAACTCATGGTGTTCTCAAGTTTCTGCGGCTGAAGATCGACGTTTGATGCACCCTCAAAAGCTGGCTGATCCGGGCCATGGGGCAGCATCATGTTGTGCAGACTCATCCCGCCGGGAACGAAGCCCTTGGGCTTGGCATCATAGATCCCGTGAATGTTGCCCATCAACTCGGACATAATGTTCTTATGGTACCAAGGCGGTCTGAAGGTGTTTTCCGCCACGTTCCAACGATCGCGAAACAGCACAAAATCGATATTGGCTGTTCCTTCTACGCCCGATGGCGCGGTCAGCACGGTAAAGATCGACGGGTCCGGATGGTCGAACAGGATCGCGCCCACGGGCGAGAACGTCTTCAGATCGTATTTGCACGGCGCGTAGTTTCCGTGCCATGCCACCACGTCCAACGGTGAATGACCAATCTGTGTTGCATGAAACTGCCCACACCATTTGATTGTTACGGTCGAGGGGCGTTCGACGTCCTCGAATGCGGCGACCGGTGTCTTGAAATCACGCGGATTGGCCAGACAATTGGCACCGATTGGGCCGCGGGACGGCAGATCGAATTTCGCCCCGTAGTTCTCACAGACAAAGCCACGCGCGGGGCCGTCCAGCACTTCGACCCGGAAGACCATTCCCCGCGGAAGCACCGCGATCTCCTGCGGTTCCAGATCGATGATGCCCAGTTCCGTCGCAAAGCGCAGGCGCCCTTCCTGCGGCACGACCAAAAGCTCGCTGTCGGCACTATAGAAATACTCATCTACCATTGAGGCTGTGATCAGATAGACATGGGACGCCATCCCGACCTGTGTGTTCACATCGCCCGCCGTGGTCACCGTCCGCATTCCTGTCAGGAACGTAGGATCCTCTTCAGTGTGCGGCACCGGATCCCACCTGTATTGACCAAGCGATATGACGTCAGGATCGACATGTGGCGCTGATTTCCAGTAGGGAACCTCAATTTTTTCAAACCGAGAGACATGCTTGACCGAAGGCCGGATGCGGTAGCACCACGTGCGCTCGTTCTGACCCCGTGGCGCCGTAAAGGGCGTGCCGGACAACTGTTCGGCATAGAGACCGTAGTTGCATTTCTGGGGGGAGTTTTGGCCCTGCGGTAAGGCATCCGGCAAAGCTTCGGTCTCGAAGTCATTACCAAACCCCGGCATGTAGCGATCCGTCCCGGCGCGGGCGCTCACGGCACTCAGTTTTGCGGGATCGTTTTGCTTGTTCATATCAACATCTCCTCCCTGCGGGCGCTCAAGCGGTCACAAGTTCTTTCAGACCAAGATCTTCCATCATCGTGTCACGCATCACAAACTTCTGGGGTTTGCCGGTTACTGTCATGGGTATTTCATCCACGAACCTAACATGTGCAGGCACTTTATAGTATGCGATATGCTCTTTGCAAAAGGCCCTGATCTCGGCCTCGTCCACCGTCGCACCGGGCTTTTTCAGGATCCAAGCGCAGGAGATCTCCCCGAATTTCTGGTCCGGCACCCCGAAAACCTGCACCTGTGACACGGCCGGGTGCGTATAAAGGAACTCCTCGACCTCCCGTGGATAGATGTTTTCTCCACCCCGGACGATCATGTCTTTCACACGCCCCGTGATGTTGACGTAACCCTCTTCGTCCATGCGGGCCAGATCACCGGTGTGCATCCACCCTTCCGCGTCAAGCGCATCGGCTGTTTTCTCGTCATCGGCCCAATATCCTTTCATGACGCTATAACCTTTCGTCCAAAGTTCGCCTTGGCTGCCAACCGGAACAGGAACGCCATTCTCGTCGACGATCTTGACCTCAACATGAGGATGAATCCGCCCGACGGAGGTGACGCGTTTTTCGGTTGGATCGTCCACATTACTTTGAAAAGACACAGGGCTGGTTTCTGTCATGCCATAGGCAATCGTGACCTCGGTCATGTTCATCTTGGTTTGCACCGCGCGCATCACTTCGATTGGGCACGGTGCACCCGCCATGATTCCGGTGCGGAGTGTAGACAAATCGAAGGACGCAAAGTTCGGATGCTCCAACATGTTCACGAACATCGTTGGCACGCCATAGAGTGCAGTGCATTTCTCGTCAGACACCGTTTTCAGAGTCGCGGCTGCTTCGAACCCCTCACCGGGAACGATCATCGCGGTCCCTCGCAGTACGGACCCGAGGGTGCCCATGACCATACCAAAACAATGATAGAACGGCACCGGGATGCAGAGCCTATCCTGCTCGGACAGCACCAATGCGTCCCCAACGAACCACGCGTTGTTGACAATATTGCGGTGTGTCAGCGTCGCGCCTTTCGGCTGACCCGTTGTGCCCGACGTAAACTGTATGTTGATCGGATCATTGCGGTCCAGCGCGTCCAGCGGCGGCAATGCTGCAGGATCACCCGTAACTGAGGCAAAAGGGATCATACCTGCCGGTGTATCATCACCTAAACAGATAACCGTGCTGAGATGCGGAAACCTCTGGGATTTCAATTCTCCCGGCTCTGATGTCTTGAGCTCAGGCGCGAGGTCCACCAGCATTCCTGCATAGTCTGACGTCTTGAATGCGGGCGCCGTGATCAGGCCGGTGCAGCCGACTTTGTTTAGTGCATATTCAAGCTCATGAGTGCGGTAGGCCGGATTGATGTTCACAAGGATCACCCCGATCCGCGCCGTTGCAAACTGCGTCAGAAGCCATTCATAGCGATTGGGCGACCATATCCCGATCCGGTCGTTTTTTTGGAACCCGAGCGTGATCAGACCCGCAGCGAGTCGATCGACATCGTCAGAAAACTCCTGATACGTCCGCCGAATACCCTGCATCGAAAACACTGCAGCATCCCGGTTTGGAAACCGCTTCGCCGTGTCGTAGAGAACCTGCGGAATTGTTTTTTCAACAAGTGGCTGGTCCACTTCGCCAATGACGTGGGAGACATCACCAATAGGCATTCTGCTTGAAACGTCCATTTCTCATCCTCCCTGCAACGTGCTCTATGATAGTGCATGGCTTCTAAGAACTGTCGAGGGGGAGGCGCCCTATTTCCGCGTATCGGACACGATCCGCCCTTCCTCCAGCACGATAATCCGGTCCGCCATGTCGAGAATCCGATTGTCATGAGTGACCATCACCGTGGTCGTCCCGCGCGTCTTGCCGAGTGCCTTGAGCATCTGAACGACAGTCATCCCGGACTCCTTATCAAGCGCTGCCGTCGGTTCATCGGCAAACACGACCTCAGGATTGGAGACCAGCGCCCGCGCCACCGCCACGCGCTGTTTTTGCCCCCCGGACAGGTTCGCAGGAAGATAATTCATCCGGTCGCCCAAACCGACAAGCCCCAAAACATGACGACTGGCCTCAAGCTGCTTATGCGCGTCGCCTTTCCCGTGGACCTGCAAGCCCATCAGCACGTTTTGCTCGGCGCTCAGGCTTTCGTGCAGGTTGTGAGCTTGAAAGATAAACCCAAGCCGTCGTCGAGTGGCGACCAACAGCGGTTCTGGCGCACCATTCAATTCCGTGTCGAGAAGCTCAACACTGCCTTCCTGAACATCCCGCAGACAGCCAAGCAGCGTAAGAACAGTTGTCTTTCCTGACCCGGACGGACCCATCAGAATTGTCAGGCTGCCGCGCTCGATTTCTAGATTTACGTCAAACACCGCCTGTTTGCGCGCCTCACCCGTTCCAAACCAGTGATTGAGACCCTCAGCGGTGATTGCCGGAACATTGCGCATCAGAACAGGTCCGCTGGGTCCGCACCGGCCAAGCGGCGGGTGGCGATTGCACCGGACAGGCTGCAGGCCGCCAATGTACCAAAAAACACCGAGATAGCCTGCGCCACACTCATCTCTACGGGTAGTCCAGTTGCGGCACTGAGACCAAGATAGATCGCAATTGAACACAAAAGCCCCGGTATGAAGCCAAACACGGCAAGCACGATGGCCTCTTCAAACACGATGCCAAGAAAGAACGGCTGATCATATCCCATTGCCTTGAATGTCGCATATTCCTTCAAGTGATCAGCGACATCCGTCGCGAGCACCTGGTAAACGATGACCACGCCGACGAGCACGCCAATCAGAACCCCAAACCCGAAAATGATACCTGTCGGACGTTCCGTAGTCTGATATCGCCTGTCCGCGCTGGCTGCGTCTTCGAACGTGTTAACCTTCACGACATCGTTGGGAAAAACAGCACGCAGACGATCAACGACGACGTCTGGTGAAACCCCGTCCTCCACTTTGACCAGAATATGATTGGGGGCACCAAGCGAGCGTGCGCCAAAGAGCCTTAGGAACGTCTGATCGGACACAAATAAGGTGCCGTCCTCGGAAAACCCGGCGCCGACGGCCAATGTCCCGGTGACGTTGACCGTTCTCCCATTGGCTTCAATCGAAAGAGGGGTGTCGCGGGTTATGCCTTCAAACACCTCTGGCGGAACACCGCGCGTAAGTCTGTCGATGAGGCCGGTGTCCGCCAATTGCAGGATGCTCAGCTCACTTCGAAGTGTAGGCGCGACAAATCTCTGCGCGTTCGGATCGACCCCAAAGGTCTGAAGTGATGACGAACTTTTGTCATCCTCCCAATCCAGCGCGCCGATCATCAATGGCGTCGCGCTTGCAACGCCTGCAATTCCGAGCGCTTGAAACATCCGTTGCCGCGCGACATTGCTGCCGTCGGTCAACGTATTCGCATCGACGGACGAGATCATGATATCTGCATCAAACAGAGCGTACGGCGCGACCGTCGAAGAGTTGAGGGCGCCCAGAATACCCAGTTGGACAAAAACCAGAATATTGGCGAAGGCTACACCTGCCAGCGCAGCAAACAGTCGCGCGCGACTGTGGGACAGTTGAAGCCACCCAATCGGCATGCGACCAAACAGCCGCGTCAGCAGTCGCGTCATTCTATGCGACCAGCGTCGATACGGGCGACAACTTCGAGGTTCGTGAAACGCGAGGCGATATCGGAAGACGCTTTATCAAGCGTAACGATCACATCGACAACACGGGCGTCGGTGTTGGCGGCCGGATCATCGGATGTCACGGTCTGTCGCCCGATCTCAAGTCCGATGGCACTGACGCTGCCCAACAGGTCGGATGCCAGCGCATCGGCGAATATGGTGACCGGATCGCCCAATGCGACACGACCGATCAGGGTCTGGTACACCTCGACCTCGACCGTCATTTCGTTGGTGTTGCCCAAATTTAGAACGCCATCGCTACCGGGTTTTTCACCGGGTCGCACATGGATATCCAGAACGGTTCCATCGGAGGGTGCGCGCACATAGGCTTTGCTCAGATCCAATTGACTGCGGGCCAGACTGGCACGCGCTGCCTCTAGATTTGCCTCGGCAACAGCGATGTCGGCCTGCAAAACCCCTTCGGATGCTTGATAGCGGGACAGGGTCGCACGCGATTTCTCTACGTCACGTATAGCCTCGGTGGCACGCGCCTGAGCATCATCGAACACCGCCCGCGTAGTGACGCCCCGCTCCAATAGAGACGTTGTCCGATCAAGCTCGGTCTGGGTGACGGCTGCGGTGGCTTCGGCCCGTTGCAGAGCGGCCCGCGCTTCTTCCAGACTGGCGCGAGTGTTCAGCTTGGTCTGCTGCAACGTTGCGTCGCGCACCTGAACATCAGCCTGCGCGGTCGCCACGTCGCTTTCAAGCTGCGCAAGATTGTCCAAAACTGCGAGCGTATCACCACGCGCGACTTTATCCCCGACAGCCACGCATATCTCAGAGATCCGCGCATCGCTTGCGCCAAATGGCGGGGCCACTGTCACGATATCACCCCGTGGGATTAGACGACCAAGGGCGACCACGTCCCCCTCACTGACAACGGAGACCTCTTCTTGCGTCGTGACTTGTTGAACAGCGACCGCAATGGGCGTGTCCGTTCCACCACCCGGCTGCAAACCTGTCAAACCAAAGAAAGCCTGAACGCCGGGCGGTTGAAAATAGAGCCCGATGACAGCGCCCACAAATATGAAGACCATAACCAGCGGTATTCGATACAGCTTGAACCATCCCGATTTCTTTGACGTTGTCTGTTCCTTCGATGTGCCAAGGCCGGGATCGCTCAACGGAAGGTCTGGCGTGGTCTTGTCATCCATGGTGATATTCTCGTTCTGGGCGTCGGCTTCGTCTGCTGCTGACTTTTGAGTCAGCAATTAGATATCCTCACAGGTATTGCAAGCCAAAGGATGAGAATGAGCGACAAAAAAACCTATGCCCGCCGAAAGGCGCAACGTCCCGCCGAGATTACTGCGGCTGGCTTGGCAGAGTTCGCGGAAAATGGGTTCGCCGCGACGCGCTTGACCGACGTTGCTGCACGCGCCGGCGTCTCAAAAGCCACGATTTATTTGTATTTCGAGAATAAAACCGCGCTTTTCGAGGCCGCTGTTTTGACAACCATCGTGCCGGTCTTGACCGAAATTGAGGAGATGACATCAACCTTCGATGGCCCGACGGAGGAACTGCTGAAGTATCTGGTAACGTCAACCTATGCGCGCCTTGTCGGCACAGACGCAATGACCATTATGCGTATCCTCATTGGGGAAGGGCGGCGGTTCCCCGACCTGGTGAAGCTCTATAAGTCTCGCGCTCTTGATCAAGGATTACGCATTCTTGACAAGATCGTAGCCCGCGGTGTCGCACGTGGGGACTTGCGGCCCGAGATTGCGGATGGGGACCCGCGTGTACTGATCGGGCCGACCTTTATGGCCGCCGTCTGGGAAATGGTATTCGCAGATATCGATGCGCTGGACATCGCCACTTTTCGGGATACGCACATCGACATCTTGTTCAACGGTGCTCTGACCCGCCGCACCACGGGCGACAGCGATACGCCTTGACGCCGCCGACCATGTTGGTCGACAGATTAAACAACCGAAAGCTCTGGCTGTCGGCTTCTGGTTCTAAAAGGCGTTCTGATGAAGACTGTAGGTCTTGCTACCAAGCCGAAGCACAACACCTACGATGTTGTCATCGTGGGCGGCGCGATGTTTGGCGCCTCGACCGCTTGGTTCCTGTCAGACAATGCCGATTTTAACGGATCTGTCTTGGTGGTGGAGCGCGACCCAAGCTATCGCACCGCCTCAACGTCTCATACAAATTCCTGCATGCGGCAGCAGTTCAGCAACGCACTGAATGTGAAGATCTCGCAATTCGCCGCAGAATTCGTCAAAACCTTTCGCCAACGGATGGGCGGCGATGAGAGATATCCAGAACTGTCGATCCAGAATTACGGATATATGTATCTCGCCGACAGCGAGGGGTTCGCAGACGTCCTCCGAAACAGTCATGCTGTTCAGGTGGCCGAGGGCGCCGGCACGAAACTGATGACACCCGAAGAAATCGAACGCGATTATCCGTTCTACAATTTGGACGACATCGTTCTGGGCAGTCACAACCGTAGGGACGAAGGCTACTGGGACTGCGTCGCGGTTTTCGACGGGTGGCGCAGGTCGGCCCGCGAACGGGGTGTTGAGTACATCGCCAACGAAGTGATCGCGATGACCAAGAGGCCTGCGGGGAACCGGATCGACAGCATTACTTTGACGTCAGGTGAGACAATCTCGTGCGGGCAAATCGTCAACGCGTCGGGCCCTCGCGCGGTTCTGACTTCGCGGATGGCTGGCATCGAAATACCGGTCGAGCCACGCAAGCGTTACACATACGTTTTTTCCGCTGAACAGCCGCTGGATCGGGAACTTCCGCTGACGATTGATCCTTCCGGCGTTCATTTGAGGCAAGACGGTCGATACACCTACATGGCCGGCGGTCACTCAGATCCCGACCCCGCTGTGGATTACGACGATTTCGTAATGGATCATGATCTGTGGCAGGATCATATCTGGCCCGCCATAGCAACGCGCATTCCCCAGTTTGAGGCGATAAAGGTGATCAGCGAATGGGCCGGTCACTATGCGTACAACACTTTTGATCACAACGCGATCATGGGGCCGCACACTCAAGTGGAAAACTTCATTTTTCTCAATGGCTTTTCAGGGCATGGGCTTCAACAATCCCCTGCCATGGGACGTGGGACCGCCGAGTTTTTGACATATGGCGCCTATCGTACACTTGATCTTTCGCCCTTCCACTTTGACCGGATTGCCGAGAACCGACCCTTCGTCGAAAAGGCAGTGATTTGATCGAGCACACCGCCACCAGATGGTATTTTGGGGAGATCTGAGATGAAGAAGCTGGTTCTTACCGGGGCCGCAGGCCGCCTTGGGTCATATCTGCGAGAGCCTCTGTCACGAATGTCGGATGAGCTTGTTTCATCCGATATCGCCGAGGACCTGGGCCAGCTTTACCCGGGCGAGCGTTATCAAAAGGCGGATATCGCGCAGTATGATCAAATGTTCGATCTTCTGGATGGCGCGGACGTAGTGGTACATTTTGGCGCTCTGGTCGATGAGGTTCCGTTTGAAGAGATGCTGGGCCCCAATTTCCTGGGCGCCTACAACGTTTGGGAAGCTGCCTATCAAAGGGGTCTGAAACGGGTTGTCTACGCCAGCTCAATTCACGCGGTTGGCATGTATCTCAGGAGCGATTTTATCGGAACTGATGCGCCCCATAGACCCGATACCTTCTATGGCCTTGCGAAGTGTTTCGCCGAGGATTTGGGCCGGATGTACTGGGAAAAGCGACAACTTGAGGCCGTCTGCCTGCGCATTCTGTCCTGCGCACGGGTCACGAATACGCGGGCGCTCGGGACATGGTTGAGCTATGACGATTTGATTCAACTGGTCACCCGAGCTGTCGATACCCCCACCACCGGTTTCAGCATTGTCTACGGCGTCTCGAACAACGATCGCGCGCCGGTGGACAACAGCAAAGCGAGTTTCTTGGGCTATAGACCCAAAGACAACGCCGAGCAGTTCGCGGAACGCATCCTGAAGCAGGCGCAGCCTGCCGATATCAAGGGTCTTTCGGACACCCGTCATGGTGGACCGTTCGCGGCAGTTGATCTTGGCGAAAGCTGTATGATCCAAATGAACATTGTAGACGATAAAAAAGAAAACTGAGCCAAACGTCGGCGAAATCATCAACCAGCTGATGCAGATTTCACCTGGGCACGCGTGCTCAGATCCGAAGTTGAGGCAACGCCATCGCGTTTTTCCATTTCCTTTGCATAAAGGATCACAAGGCGCGCACGAGGACCTGACAGTTTGCTGAGGATCTTGGTTCGCCCTGCATGATCGCGTTCAACGATTTGCCGCGCGATGATTGCAGGATGCTCACGTTCAAACTCGTTCAATGGGCGCTTTCGTATCTTCCGCTTGACCGCATCGCTTTTGGGTTTTGCGGAAGTACCCTTGGGTCGGATCGCTTTGGCTGGAATTTTGTGTTCAAGCGGTACGCGAGTGTCAGGCGCGGCCTTCGCCATATCACTGACAAGCGCCTTTGCCAAAGACCTGAGGGAAGCGCTCGCTTCGGGCGTGCTTACAGTGCTTGCGGCGGGCTGCACCGGATCCGTTTCTGCAAACAAACCTTTGCCCGACTTAGAAAAGTTTGAACCGACCATAGAAACAAGCAACGCCGAGTTTCGCGCCGAAGAAAACTCCGCCGGGACTGACTTGCGCCGTGTCGTTGAAAACGCAGAGACCTGCTTTTCCATTAGAAGTAACTCCTTACAAGGGCACCCGCGATCAGGTTCCAGCCATCGGCCACAACAAAGAACGCCAGCTTAAATGGCAAAGATACGATGGCCGGTGGCACCATCATCATGCCCATGGACATCAAGATTGCCGCAACAACCAAATCGATGATGAGAAACGGAAGAAAGATCAGAAAGCCTATCTGAAAAGCCCGTGCAACTTCGCTCAGCATGAAAGATGGGATCAGAATGGAAAGAGAGGCGTCGGCTGGCGCTGCCGGCGTCTCATTTGGCCGCAAGTCCAGCAACGTCTGGAACGTATCGAGATCAAGGCGCAGCGCCATGAACTCACGAAACGGGGCAATTACACGGGGGAATGCTTCCTCGACCGTCAAGCTTCCTTGGGACAGCGGTTGCGCGCCTTGACGCCAAGCCTCTTGGAATACCGGGTCCATAACGAAATAGGTCAGGAAAAGCGCGAGGCTCACGATCAGCATATTGGGCGGGGATTGCTGTAGGCCGATCGCTTGCCGCAAGATCGACAGCACTGTCACGATGAACGGAAAACAGGTGATCATGATCGCGAGCCCAGGCGCAAGACTGAGTACGGTGATCAAGGCGATCAGCTGAAGCGCGCGGCTGCTCAGACTTTGATCTGTTCCCAGGTCAAGCGACAGGTCTTGAGCTGCGCCAGACACGGTGAACGTGGCACACAGCACGAGCGCCAGGACTATGACATTGAGATGTCTCAACAGAGTTGCTCAGACGGGATCGCCAAGCGCAGTTATGCGAACCGCAAGCCGCCCTTCGACATCACCCTCTGCTTCCTCAAGGTGCCCGCGACCGATCAATCTGTCTCCGATAAACAATTCAACCGGATCTTCGAGTGTCTTGTCGAGCGGCAATACCGCATCAGCCTGCAATGACAACAAATCTTTCACAGTTGGTCGTGCGGTCCCGACACTAACCTTCAGTTCAACGTTAACGCCTTGAAGAACGTCATCTTTACCGGTTGCTTGATCAGGCATGGAGCCGGTCCTCCTCATCCGCTGCAACGAAGAACTCGGACAGAGATGCAGACACCTGAGCAAGCAATGCATCAGTATCAACAACCGTTTCGCCGCCATCGTATTTGACGATGACCTGTGACGCATCCAGCGTTTCCTCAGCGATAAGCTCAACCGGGAAGGAGACACTTTTTTCGATAGCTGATCTCAACTCATCCTCCGCATCGGGTGCGCAAAGCAGTTTGAGAGGAGCTTCAATCTTGCCCGCAATTGCTATGATCTCTTCGACGACGCGGTTCGCCACGTGGGGTTTGGCGATTTCCGGTAGGACCATTCCGACCATCACCTCAAGCAGCGGGCGCATGGATTTCAAGACATGCTGGCGCGCCTCGAAATAGGTGAAGCTCGTTTCTTGCAGCGCGGTGGAGATGTCGGAGCGAAGCTTATCTTGCTCACTTTGCGTCGACTGCGCGCCGTCTTGGTAGCCAATTCGATAACCGTTATCGTGGGCGTCCCTCAGAGCTTCTGGGTCGGGGGCCGCCGATTGCGATGTCGGTGAAAACTCTGACGTTGCCGGGTTAGCAAAGTCCTCGAAAAACGCGATCTTACTCATTCTGCCGGCTCCTGTGGTGTTTCAATCCAGTTCTTCAAGACCTCAACGGTCTCGTCTTGCTTTTCGTCGATGAGCGCCTTCAGACGTTCCACCGGGTCGTCTTCAAATGACGAAGGTGATCCCAGTTCCGGAAGGTCTGGCAATCCGGGTAGATCAGCCGGCGCCTGCGATCCTGTGCCGGAGGCATTGGTCACTTCGCCGGTCAGTGCCGGTGTCGGAAGCGCACCCCCGGATCCGCCAATCAGGTTCGGTTCGGCTGGCGCTTGAAGTTGTTTTGCTGAGCTGAGAATGGGACGCAGCACAAAAATACCAAGCGCCAGAACAACAAGGGCTGTTGTGCCAAGCCGCGCAATACTCATGACATCAAGGGGCTGACTGCTTACCCAACCGGGCCCCTCCTCGGTTACCAGAACGGGCGGGTCTTCCAACTGCATGGACCGGATGGTCACTTCATCGCCCCGCTCTGCATCGAAACCAACAACCGACTTCACAAGATCCTCCAGAACCTTGAGTTCTTCGGCGGACCGCGGTTCGAAAACTTGCGCGCCGTCTTCTTGTTCGACCGCATTTCCGTCTACAAGCACCGCAACAGTCACACGCTTGATCCCACCGGCAATGCGACGCGTCTCGCGCGTTGTTTCAGAGACTTCGTAGTTCACAATCTCACGCGTGTCGTTTTGCTCACTGGAGGATTGATCGCTGCCACCGCCCGCACCGTCAGGAAGGTTGCTGGCCACAGTGACGTCACCGCCTTCCTGATTGTTCGATCTTGATGAACTTTCGGTCGTGTCAGAGCTGATTGCGACACGATCGTCCGGATTGATAATGCGCTCACGCAGGGTCTCATCCTCAGTCAATGTATCGACATTCACCTCGACGACGGCGCGGCCTGCGCCGACACGTGCAGAAATCAGCCGCTCTACATTTTGCTTGAGTTGTTCCGCGCGGCCAGCCGCCAGTGTACTCGGCGTCTCCGTATCCCCATCGGTAATCACGACGCCACGATCTGCGTTGATAACCGAGACATTCTCTGGATCCAAACCTGATACAGCAGAAGCAATAAGGAAGCGGATGCCATTCGCGGTTGACGTTGAAATGTCTCGCCCAGTGCCGCGAACAGAAACAGACGCGGTCGAGCCACTACTACGGCGGAACGGGCTTTGATCAGCTTGGGCTATATGCACGCGGGCTGCAGTGATCTGTGGGTTCGCAAGAATTGTCCGGGCCAATTCGCCCTCTTTTGCGCGCAGATAGGCCGCATCGAACATTTGCGACGTTGTTCCGAAACCGGAAAGGTTATCCAGAAGCTCGTAACCTTCGACGCTATTTGCTGGCAGCCCTTCGCTGGCGAGCGTCAATCGAAGTTGATCGCGCATACTTCCATCTACAAAAATCGCATCGCCGCGGACATCATAGGCAACCGCCTGCGAATCGAGTGCGGCGACGACCTCGCCTGCAGCAGATGGCGACAGACCGCTATAAAGCAGCCGCATGTTCGGCTGAGCGGCCATTTTGATTAAGGAAAAAACGCCCAAAATAACGATTATTGCTGAAAGACCTGCGATAATCTGACGGCTCAGATCCAGACCATTCCACACATGAGCAACTTTTTGCACGCCAAACCTCTTGCTGAACGCAGTGTCGTTCTGACTCCGCTTTCTGCAATCTGGGGGATCAGCCTTAACAATCGGTTAGTGCCTTGGCGGGTATAGCACAAAAAGTGAACTTTGTGAGAGATTCGAATGTCCGACGAAGAAACAGACCAGAGCCCAGAGGTTCCGAAGGGCGGCAAAAAAGGCTTTCTTATAGGGCTAATCCTGGCCTTTGGACTGGGATCCGGTGCATTTTATGCAACCTATTCTGGGATGATCCTAGGCCCAAAAACGGACGTGGCTGATCATGCGCCAGTAAAGAACGAAAGCCCTGTCGTTTCATTTGTGCCCATTGATCCGATGATCATCTCTCTTGGTACCGGAAACCGCCAACAGCTTCGTTTCAATGCACAGCTTGAAGTTGATCCGGCATATACCGCCGACGTGTCTCATCTGATGCCCCGCATTCTGGACATTCTGAATGGCTACCTACGCGCGGTGGATATTACCGAACTGGAAGACCCCGCCGCCTTGATCCGCCTTCGGGCTCAGATGCTGCGTCGGGTCCAGCTCGTGACCGGCGAAGGATATGTCCGCGATCTTCTAATCACCGAATTCGTCTTCAGCTGAGGAACACATAAATGGATTTTTTCGCAGATATCTTCTTGGGGGCGGGCGCGCTGGCAGCGGCGTTTTACTGCCTCATTCTGTCGCGAAAGCTGTCCAAGCTGAAGGCACTGGATCAGGATCTTGGCGGCGCTATCGCAGTGATGTCACAGCAGGTCGATCAGATGACAAAGGTTCTTGGCGAGGCCCAAAACACAGCCTCTTCGTCGTCTTCAAACCTAGAAACGATGACTCAACGCGCCGAAAGCGTGGCAGGAAAGCTCGAGGTTTTGATTTCAGCACTCCATGATTTGTCGGACGAGGAAGACGCCGGTCAGATCGCCGAAGAGGTGGTTGACGCGGATGAGAACGACGAGGACGTCGAAGATACGACGCCGGAATCTGAAGACGTCACAGTATTTCTTCGTAATCCGCTGCGCGGCGCAGGCGGGCGGTGATGGCCATGACGACACACGCCGCCCCCCGAACTGTACTTCTGACAATCATTGGATTGCTCTTGGCATCCGGCTTCATAAGGCTTGGCACAATCGGCGCAGCAATTGCGCGAGATCAGCCGCAACCCGTCGCCTCAGCGGATACTGGATCCTCGACCTGCAACGATGACGGCCACTTGGCAGAGATGTTCGATCTGGTCGAAAACCGCACGAAGCAACTCGACGAAATCGAAAAGCAACTCCAGGAAAAAGAGCAAAAGCTTGCGGCGGCCAAGCAGCTCATCGATCAGAATCTGGCGCGCCTTGAGCAGGCAGAACAGAAGCTGAGCGCGACTGTCGCGCAAGTCGAAGGCGCATCATCGGGAGATATCGATCAGTTGACGCGTGTCTATGAGACGATGAAGCCGAAGACAGCTGCGCCTCTATTTGAACAAATGACACCAGATTTTGCTGCTGGTTTTCTCGGGCAAATGCGACCTGATGCGGCCGCCGGGATCATGGCTGGGCTCTCATCCGAGCACGCCTATGCGATCAGCGTCGTCTTGGCTGGCCGCAACGCAAATGCACCCAAGAACTAGCGTCAAAGCACTTTAACCGGAGAGTAAACCTCATGATCGGCATTGTAGGTATGGTTATCGTTTTCGTCATGGTATTTGGCGGATATCTGGCGGCAGGCGGAAAGATGGGGATTATCCTGAAATCTCTTCCGTTCGAGCTCACCATGATTGGTGGTGCAGCCACCGGTGCCTTCATAATAAGCAACGATATTGGCGGCGTGAAACATACGCTAAAAGACATCGGAAAGGTATTTAAGGGACCGAAATGGCAATCGAGCGACTATCAGGATTTGCTCTGCCTTCTCTTCGAGCTCATTCGGATCGCCCGCCGCAATCCGGTCGATCTTGAAGTCCATATCGAAGCACCGGCGGACTCTCCAGTATTCGGTCGGTACCCCAAGATACAGGCGGATCAGGAAACGGTCGATTTAATTTGCGATACCCTCAGGTCCGCATCCATGAACTATGACGATCCGCATCAGGTCGAAGATGTCTTGGAAAAAAGAATGGAAGCGAACGTTCATCACGCGCTGCATTCCAGTCATGCGCTTCAGACGATCGCGGACGGTCTTCCCGCGCTTGGTATCGTCGCCGCCGTGCTCGGCGTGATTAAGACGATGGGATCTATCGATCAACCCCCTGAGATTCTTGGGAAATTGATCGGTGGCGCCTTGGTTGGTACATTTCTTGGTGTGTTTCTTGCCTATGGGTTTGTTGGGCCATTTGCGGTCAAAGTGAAATCCGTGGTGGAAGACGAAGCCCATTTTCACGGGCTGATCCGCGAGGTGCTGGTCGCAAATCTTCATGAGCATTCGATCAATATCTGCATCGAGGTCGGTCGCCAAAACACACCCGGTCATCTGAGGCCATCATTCTCGGAACTCGAAAACGCGCTCAAGGAAGCAAAGCAGGCCGCCGCATGAAACGGTTTGCAGCAGTAGCTCTGTCGACAATCGCCTCCATCGGCGCAGTACAGGCAGCGCCAGTTACCATCAAGTCGGGCGAGCATGCTAATTTCAGCCGCATCGTCCTCTATCTGCGCGCTACGGATCCGTGGACCGTAAACACAAATGGGCGTGAGGTTCGGATCGATCCTGGACGGGGTGTTGATGGCTTTGATATTTCGAATGTCTTCACCTTCATTCCAAAGACGCGCATCACGGGTGCAAAGGTCGATGACGGTGATCTTGTCTTGGATCTGGCCTGTGATTGCGATGTGGAAAGCGAAATGCTGACAACAGGGCATCTCATACTGGACGTACGGGACGGAAAGCCGAAGCAGGCGAAGACACCAGAAACGCCAATCACACGCCAAGCGGCAGCCGATGCCCGGTCCGTTTTGGATAAACCGCGCATTCAGCAGGAGTCACCGGCGATCCAGCCAACCCAAATTTCTCCAACGAAGGCAGAAACCCTGGAAAACTTTCGAAAGGGTCTGCTTGAGAATCTAAGTGTCGCGGCATCTCGGCAACTTCTAGACGTTAAGGAGCCTTTGGAAAGTCTAATCCCTGATACACCCGAGATCTCATCGCCAACTTTGCCGCCAAAGACGGAGCCAGTTACCGCTCCGACCATAAAGAAAAAACGTCTGCGGGTCACAAACGCGATTGAGAGAGCCGTTGAACGTATCTCTGAACTGACCCAATCACGTGAAATTGCGTGCTACGACACCGATGATTACGACATCGCAGCGTGGACTGAGGGGAATGGATTAAGTGTGGAGCTCGCAAGCTTCAGGCGCACCGTGATGGGGGAATTTGACCGTGTTGATGAAACCGCAGTGGTTCAGCTGGCGCGGACGTACCTTTATTATGGAATGACACTGGAGGCGATGGGTACGGCACGCGCATTTGGGCTGTCCTCCCCAAAAATCGACGCCATAAGGGCACTTTCCAGCATACAACAAAGCGATGAATTAGCTGCTACACATCCCCTCATGCAAATGCAGGATTGCGCCGGCCCCGTCGGGCTGTGGAGCCTTCTGGTGTCTGACAACTCCACCCTAACCGTCGATCAGACACAGAATGCTGTAGGGGAGTTCGTTCGTCTTCCTACACATCTTCGCGTGTTGATCGGGCCAGCGCTGATCAGTGCCCTCAAGGAAGCAAACGAAATTCTCACCGCAGAGATCATTCAGAACACCGTCGACCGCGCGCGGTCTTTAAAAGACCCGCTGGAAAGCAACGATCCGAAAGTGAACGCCCTCGCAATGGTTGCCGCAAATGATCCTTCTTCGCCTGATGCTTTGATCGATTACCTGGACGATGCATTGGCCGCCGGGACACCCGTCGAAATTCGTTTTATTGACCTAGCTGCATCTTTTGTTCACGAATTGCACGGCACGCCGACTGCCGATACATTGCGGAACCTGCAAATCAGGGCCTTGTCGCAGAATAGTGATTTTTCTGCAGCCTACGCGATCTTCTCAAAAGACACGGCGGCCTTCCAAAACGACTTGATTGCAGCAAGTCTGGCACAGGACGTCGTGGCATCTGCAGAGAGCGAAGATCTTGTACGCACGGCATTGCAGTTCGACCAAGCGAGCATTTTGCCCCGCCTCGATGACGAGATAAAGATCCGCTGGGCCGAGCGGCTTTTGACCCGCGGCTTGCCGGATACGGCAACGCTTGTATTGGCTACAACATCAGATAGCGATGCATCTAAACTGTTACGTGCAAAGGCCTTGAAAATTCAGAAACAGCGGGAGGACGCTCTGCGCGCAGTGGAGGGTCTGGCAATCGCCGAAGCGCGGCGGCTTCGTGCCAATGTCCAAATTCAGTTGGGTCGTACACAAGAGGCTTGGCTGGAAAACGCACCAGACGTCGATACCGCCGAAGAACGCGCCGAATTGGCATGGCGGACGGCACAATGGGGACAGGTACTTGGTGAAGACATCAGAGCAGATATTGCAGGGCGCATTATCAGCACCGCTAGAACAGACACCGATGGTGAAGCCCCTTTAAAACAGGCGCGAAACATGATCGATACCAGTCGCGAAGACCGCGCAGCTTTGCAAGAACTCTTGGCGCCGGATGGTAGCTAAGCCTGCCCGCGCTCATACTTTTTCAACATCTTCACCTTAGCACTTCTCATGAAGCAAGAATTGCTGGTGAAGATATGAAATGGCCCCTAGTGCCGGTTAAATTATGGTTCGCATACATTTGCGTTTTGATTGGGGGACTCACTCCTTTCCATACGGCGAATGCCACCACACCAACATGCGACGCCGCGGCTGAAGTAGCATCGACACAGCACGGCGTCCCGCTGAACCTCATGCGCGCAATCACACGGGTCGAGACAGCGCGCCAAGATCGGCCGGATCCTTGGGCGGTAAACGTAGCCGACCAAGGATTTCGCTTTGAGAGCGGCCACAGCGCCAGGACATTCGTCGAAGCACTGGTTAGGGGTGGCAAAGATTCGGTCGATATCGGCTGCTTTCAGATAAATTATCGGTGGCATGGGCAGCACTTTGCGTCTGTCGGCCAGATGTTTTTGCCAAATGCAAACGCTGATTATGCTGCGAGGTTTCTAAAGGAGCTGCATGCAGAAACAGGCAACTGGTTGCTCGCGGCAGGCAGGTACCATTCTCAAACTGAACGCCACGCAAAACTCTACCGTGCCAAGGTTGCAAAGGTCCTGAAAAGACTAGGCGGCGAAAGATCAAACACGACCCCACAATCGTTGGCCACGCAAATCGGAACAACTAGCTCTCTGTTCCAGTCATCAAATCGCCGGAAGCACCAGGCCGGAGCAGCCAGTCTGTGGGGGCAAGATCGATGAAGAACCTCTCGATCAGAAATATCTTTCAGCCCACGGTTCTGCTTGCCCTCGCTTTGATGTCGATCATAGTCATGATGATCCTGCCCATGCCTGCGTGGATACTGGATATCGGGCTGGCCGCATCCTTTGGATTGGCCATCCTCATCTTTACGATCACTTTGTTTCTTGACAGGCCGCTCGACTTTTCGGCGTTTCCGACCATCCTTCTGGCGTCGCTCATGTTACGCCTGTCCCTGAACGTCTCTTCAACAAAATTGATCATCGGAGAAGGACATACTGGCACCTCCGCAGCCGGTGACGTGATCGAAGGCTTCGCGATGTTCATCATGGGCGGCAGTGTCTTTTTGGGCCTCGTCGTGTTTTCGGTTCTGCTTATCGTCAATTTCATCGTCATCAACAAAGGCGCGGCGAGAATGGCCGAGGTCGGCGCGCGCTTCGCTCTTGACGCGATGCCCGGAAAACAATTGGCAATCGACAGTGATATGTCAGCGGGAGCAATCGACCACGCAGAAGCCAAGGCTCGGCGCGAACGCGAACAAGCCGAGACCACATTTTTTGGATCATTGGACGGTGCGTCGAAATTCGTGAAGGGCGACGCAGTCGCGGGCCTTCTGATCACCCTTCTGAATCTTGTGATGGGTCTGGTGATAGGGGTTGCGCTGCATGGTATGCCGATCGGGCGCGCGTTCGAGACCTATGCGATCCTGACGGTGGGTGACGGACTTGTTACGCAAATCCCGGCCGTCATCATCTCAATCGCATCTGCACTTTTGCTTGCCCGCGGCGGTGCGACCGGCACAACGGACAACGCCCTTTCCGCGCAACTGGGACGTTATCCGGCCGCTTTGGCGACCGTCGGCGTTTTGATGTTCTTCTTCGCGCTCGTCCCTGGTCTCCCGTTCCTGCCATTTGTCGTCGGAGCGATCGCATTGCTGGCCTGCGCTTGGCATGTGTCGCGGAAAGCACCTGCGGAACCTGAGATCGAGGAAGAAGCGGAGCAACTGCCTGCGATACCCCAAAAATCGATGGGCGACATTTTGGATCTGGATGAGATTCATGTGCAATTCGCGCCGGACCTTGTTCCAATGGCTTTGGATCCCGCGACGGGTCTAGAAGCCCGCATCACAAATATGCGAAACCACGTCGCGACCAGCTTTGGGCTTGTCTTACCCGAAGTCCGACTGACTGACGACGCAACCTTGGGGCATGGGATGTATCGCATTCGCATTCACGGCGTGGATCAGGTCGAAGCCCAGTTGAAGCCGGACGCCATCTTGGCGCTTTTGCCGGCGGGAACAGATATCCAGATCGAAGGGGATCGCGTCGAAGAACCTGTGTACGGCGCGCCTGCAAAATGGATCAATCCATCCGCTCAGGAAAACGCGGCGATGGAAGGGTGCACAGTCGTCACCCCGGCGGAAATTCTAGCAACGCATTTGCTTGAGATCATCAAAAACAACATGTCGCGCCTGCTAACAATGCGGGCTCTCCGGCGGCTACTCGATGAATTTGTGAATCTGTCCGACAAGAAACGCGGCGATGCCAACAAGCGCCTTCTGGATGAGATGATCCCGGAAAAGGTCTCGATGGATACGCTGCTGCAAGTGCTGCGTCTGCTCCTGGATGAACAAGTCTCCATCAGAAACATCGCGCTGATTATTGAGGCCACGGCGGAGGGTCGCAATACCTACGGAACAGCAGAAGGCATCTGCGAGCATGTGCGGCAGCGTTTGGGGTTCCAATTGGTCGCTGAGTATCGTCGGGCGGACGGTTCCCTGCCTCTGATACAGCTGTCCCCGGACTGGGAAGAGCTTTTTGTGAAGTACCAGCTCGACGGGGACATGCAAGGCGCCGACGTGGCCTTACCCCCGGAAGATTTTAACCGCCTGACACGGAGCATTTCTGAAAAAATCTCTAAGGCTGGCGAGAACGGCGTCTTCCCGGCCATTATCACCTCTACCCGGCGCAGACGTTTTTTGCATGCAGTTCTGTCATCTAAAGGTATCGCAGCCCCGGTCTTGTCCTTCGAAGAGATCGCGCGCGATGCAAAACCGGCGGTTGTAGGCCTTGTCGCTGCATGATGGGCCTGCTTAGCCAATTATCGGGGCAGGCGAACGAGACCATCTGGATCTTTGCACTGATCGTGATGCGCATCGGCGCGATCATGGCCCTTTTGCCAGCATTTGGTGAGCAGGCCGTTCCTGCCCGTATCAAGCTGGGTGCAACAATGGCGTTCAGTATTATCGTGGCGCCCGTCGTCTGGTCCAAATATCAGGCTGTGTTTGATCCGGAGCTATGGCTAAGTCTTCTGTGGCCCGAAGTGATCGCCGGACTTGCCCTTGGCCTTCTGTTTCGGTTTTTCGTGATTACCCTGCAAATCGCAGGATCTGTCGCTGGACAATCGACGTCCCTGTCGCAAATTTTTGGCGCTGGTATGGGGGCCGAGCCTCAACCGGCCTTTAGCACATTATTGGTCATTTCAGGGCTCTGCCTCGCTGTAATGGCTGATCTGCATCTTCGCGTCGTCGAAGCGATTATCTTGTCTTACGATGTCTTTCCGGTCGGGCGGGCGATCCCAAGCACGGATCTATCGGAATGGGGCGTTGGCAAAGCGGCCTACGCCTTCTCGCTCGGCTTCACACTTGCCGGACCCTTTATCCTGATCTCAGTAATCTACAATTTGACTCTGGGTGTGCTTAACCGCGCGATGCCGCAGCTCATGGTGTCTTTCGTCGGCGCGCCCGCGATCAGCTTCGGCAGCCTTGTAATGCTGCTGATTTCGTCGCCGTTTCTTTTGACTGTCTGGCTTAGGGCCTTTGTCGAAGGCTCGGATCTGATGGGAACAGCCTTCTGATGACAAGTGATGACGACACAGAGAAGACCCACGACCCGACGCCCAAAAAGCTTGAAGATGCGCGAAAGCGTGGCGAGGTTCCGAAATCCATTGACCTGAATGCGGCTGCATCCTTGTTCGGTTTCGTTGCCGCTTTGATGCTGCTCGGACTAGAAGGGGTTATGACGTTCTCAGGCGCCTTGGCGGAATTGCTTGCCAACGCAGACGATGTTGCCGAACAAACCTTACAAAGCGGCGGGCCGTGGCTGATGGGTGGCCTGGTCTGGACGATGGCCGGGGTGACGCTTCCGCTCTTTGGGCTTCCGGCACTCTTGGTTATCATCGCCCTTTTCGGACAGCGCGCTATAATTTTCGCGCCGGACAAGCTGGCACCGAAACTGAACAGGATTTCACCGATTGAAGGCGCGAAGAACAAGTTCGGCGCAAAAGGCATATTTGAATTTGGCAAATCGGCAACGAAGCTGGTTTTGGCCTGCGCTCTTTTGGTATTTTTTCTCTTGGGCAAGCTCGACCAGCTCGTGACTTCGACAGCAAAGACAGCCGGGCAAATCGTTCTGGCCATGGGATCAATACTTGTCGAGTTCTTGATGATCGTCTTCGTCATGACGCTGGCGATCGGCGGCATCGACTATCTTTGGCAGCACGCACAGCATATCCGCAAAAACCGCATGTCAATGAAGGATATGAAAGACGAGGCAAAGGAATCTGACGGCGATCCGCAGTTCAAACAACAACGGCGCCAGCGAGCCTACGACATTGCCATGAACAAGATGCTGTCAGATGTCCCGACAGCCGACGTCATCATCGTGAACCCGACACATTATGCTGTCGCACTTAAGTGGGACAAGATGTCGGGCAACGCGCCTATTTGCGTCGCGAAAGGTGTTGATGAAATTGCTGCGCGGATCAGGGAGGTTGCAAACGATGCCGAGGTTCCGATTTTCAGTGACCCACCGACCGCCCGGGCCCTTCATGCAACGCTTGATCTGGGGCGCGCGATTGAACCGGATCACTATCAAGCAGTGGCTGCAGCCATCAGATTTGCCGAGGGTATTCGCGCCAAAGCACGGAGAAATCGCTGATGAAGTATGCGCGTGCTGACAAGCTTAAGACCGTTCTGGAAGCCGTGATGCTGAAAGATCAAAGCGCACTCGCAAAAGCCAACGCAAAGGTAGAGCGCATAAAAGAAGAACTGGCGACCCTTGAACTAGAAATCGCGCGAGTCGTGATTGATCCGTCAGACCCGTTTTCCCAGGGGCAAGCTGCAAAACATCGAAAATGGGTGGATGGTAAGAAGGCGAAGCTGATGATCACTCTTGCGGCAGCGATGGCAGACCGCGGGATGGTCGAGGCCGAGCTAAAGACATCATTCGGCCGCCATCATGCATTTAGTCGCGTCGTCGCACAGAAGATGACGAAGTAGACAGCCTTTATGCGTCCTGTCGTACAAAATCTGTAATCAGGATATCCGTAATCATCTCGTCTGCCACAGTGTGAGCGGCCTCAAGAAGAGATCTGCGAAGTGTATCCAGAGAAGGGCTGGATGCGAACGCGCCATTGAAACCACCACTATAAGAGTGATCGAACAGCACCCTCAGAAATGCATCACGCAGCTTCGGTTCTTTCTTGTAAAGCGCCTCGGTCGAATTCGCGTTCGTTTGCAGACTAAGGGAGAGAACGACAAGAGAGCTGACTCTCTCTCCTCTGACGATCGGGACGATGAATTGGTTGTTCATTTTGACAAAAGCGATATCAGCTTTTGCGGCCTCTTCGGCCGCCGCTTTTGCCATTTCTTCTTTCTTCGCCACTTCATCCGGGGACGGCGGCGGGCGAAGCACCATGCCGCCACCAACACCTGCACCGAGACCAAGGAAAATGAATATTGGAATGAGAAGCTTTTTCACGGGTTCACCTAAAATGGGAGCAGTATATCAGCGACCTGCTGACCAATGCGCGGCTGCTGAACGTCGGAGATTTGCCCACGTCCGCCATAGGAAATCCGCGCCGCTGCGATTTTGTCGTACGTAATTTCGTTCTGCCGGGAAATATCGGCTGGCCGCACATAGCCGGCGACCAATAGTTCCCTGAGTTCATAGTTTACACGTACCTCCTGCGATCCTTGGATCGTCAGAACGCCATTTTGCAAGACATCGGTGACTGTCGCTGCAATCCGCATGGAAAATTTCTCCTTCCGGCGAACCGATCCGTCACCCGATGACGAGCTGGAAGAATCCGCCGATACCGCATCGCCAAGTGTTGCGCCTTCCGGCAGGCGCTCATTTACCCGCTGAGGAATGCCGAAGAACGACGGAATGCCCAAGCTTTCCGAACCGCTACGGGACCGCGAAGTACTGTTGGAAATCTCGGCCCGTTCGTCGATCTCGATGACGACAGTTAGGATATCACCAACCTGCTGCGCCCTTTGATTGCCAAGAAGCGAATAACGCCCAGCCCGCCAAAGCGATGCTTCGGCTGTCGGCTCAGGGACGTCCGCGGCGTTCGGCACAGGTGTCCGCATCATGGCAAATCGTTCATCTCCGTTCGCAGTGGGCTTGAAGTCGGGCGCCTTTCCGACGTCCGCAAGGCGCGCGCAACCACCAGTCGAAAGCGAAAGCGCGAGAAGGCCGCTCCAGAAAACTCGTTTATCCATGATCTTTCCTTCAGTTTCCGACGCGCACGGCGCCGCTCTGATCAACACGCCCAAAAACGGTATTTCTGGAGGCGAGGTTCATCACCTTGAGGCGATCCCCGACGCCGCCGCGGTCAAGGGCCCGACCTTCCGTAGCGATGCTTAAACCGCCTTTGAGATAGATGATTGTAATGACTTGATTCCGCTCGACGATCGCCGGTGGACCGATATCCGAGGGACGGATTGGCCGACCGACATAAAGGTTCGTGCGTGCTTCGCTTCCGGCCACAACACCAATGTCTTCCACCATACCCAATATGGTTTCCGGGATCAGCTTTAGATCGGCTGCCGTAATAACTGTGTTCGCGCGGATCGTTCGCGTGGGCACGACAGTGTCGGCCAACGTAGCGGCGCCCCAGAAGGATGCGACGACCGCAGTCAGCAAGAGGATCACACGCATTATGATCATCGGATCTGAGTCGTCGCGCCAAGCATCTGATCAGCGGCGGTGATGACCTTCGCATTCAGTTCATATCCGCGCTGAGCCTCAATCAGCTCTGTAATCTCGCGTACGGCATCAACCGAGGAATCCTCAAGATATCCATGACGGAAGACGCCGAGACCGTTTGTGCCCGGTTCTGCAACAAGTGCAGCGCCTGACGCGCCGGTTTCTACAAACAGGTTGCTGCCGATCGCCTCCAGGCCTTTTTCATTCGAAAACCCGGCAAGCGTCAATTGACCTAAGAGTTCTGGCTCAACCCGATCTGCGAAGTAGCCATAAACTTCTCCGTCGGCGTTGATTGAGATGGATCGTACGTCTTCCGCAATCGTAATATCTGGAACGATGGGATAGCCATCTGACGTAACGACTTGTCCGTCTCCCGTTCGTTTCAGACCGCCGTCGCGGGTGTAGGCTGAAATGCCAGACGGCAAGGTGACCTCTAGGTATCCGCGCCCTTCAATAGCGACGTCAAGATCGCCGCCGGTTTGGGACAACGCGCCTTGCGCTACATTGACAGTGACCGCAGTTGGCCGAACGCCAAGCCCAAGTTGCACGCCTGCGGGCACGACGGTGCCATCAGATGCGTTGATTGATCCTGCGCGGGTTTTCTGCTGATAATGAAGATCGGCAAATTCAGCCCGGCGGGTGTTGTAACCGGTCGTCGACATGTTCGCGAGGTTGTTGGAAATGACCTCCACCCGCGTTTGCTGGGCTGACATCCCGGTCGCTGCGATTTGAAGCGCTCTCATTACTCGATCTCCTTGTTATTTGGTAATTAGGCTGGCGACGGAACGCAGGCGTTCATCTTCGCGCTCGAGGAACGCCTGGCCCATTTCGTAAGCCCGCTGAACCTGTATCATTCTCGCAATTTCCCCGACTGGATCGACGTTCGAACCTTCTAGAAAGCCTTGCAATATTCTGGTGTCTTCAACGGGGATCAATTCCCCTTCGGTTCGAAATCTCACGCCGTCTTCCCGGATCAGATCGGTCGGGTCTTCAGGACGCACCAAACCGATTTGCGCAATCGCAGCGCCATCAGCGCTGAGTGTTCCGTCGGACGAAATCGCGATGTCGCCTGCGTCTGCCGGAACGAAGAGTGGCGCGCCGCCTTGATCCAGAAGCCGGTATCCGTCGGGGGTCGCTAAATCGCCTTCCGGCGTGGGGATAAAGGCGCCGGCACGGGTGAGACGCACTCCGGCAGGGGTTTGTATCTGGAAAAACCCCTCGCCTTCGATCGCAAGATCAAACTTGCCACCTGTTTGCGACAGCTTACCTTGCGTCATCTCCGTACGATGTCCTTCCGCAGACGCCATAGAAATCGACGCTTGATCCCGCCCCGCGCTTTTCACGTGCTCGGCGAATATGACACCTTCGCTGCGATATCCCGTTGTGGCAGCATTCGCGACGTTGTTGGCCACGACCTGCATTTCCTTCATCAGACCAGATTGTCGTGTAAGTGCGACGTATACGCTATTGGCCATGCTTTATCCTCCGACCACCAAGGGAATGATGCCTTCAACCCAGAAATTGGTGAGCGTCCGGCTCATGAATGTCATGGACACCCAGAAAACTCCCAACATCGCCGCGACTTTGGGAACGAAGGTAAGTGTCATCTCCTGAATGGAGGTAAGCGCTTGAAACAGCCCAATCGTGAGGCCCACGATCAACGCAATCGCAAGGACCGGGGCCGATATGATCACCGACACCCAAAGCCCCTGACGGAGCACATCGAAGAACTGAGCCTCTGTAAGCATCAGACTGGCATCCGCAGAATTTCCTGGTAAGCCTGCACAACTTTGTCCCGGACACTAACGGCCGTTTCGATTGCAAGCTCGCTTTGCGCAAGGGCTTCAACCAAAGCATGCGGATCAGCGCCGCCGACCATCGCAGCTTTGGCCGTGTCCTCACCTTCTTGTAGAACCTTCGCAAAATCGTCGGCGGCGCGACCAATCTGGGCTTCACCGGTCATCGCATCCGGTTGGGTCGCGGGCTTTGAGGAATCATATGCGCGCAGGGCGAGAGTTGATGTGGTGTCCATTCTGGAACTCCTATTTTAACGGCGAAGAAGGTCGAGAAGGGAAGAAGACATCTTGCGTGCCTGCTCGAACATCTTGAGATTGGCTTCGTAGCTGCGTTGCGCTTCACGCGCGTCAGCGATCTCAATAATGAGGTCGACATTTGACCCTAGATAGTGGCCTGTTTCGTCAGCCATCGGATGGGACGGATCGTAAAGTTTGGGCAAGTCGGTGCGATCAAGGTGGACGTCGCCCGGCTTCACTTGACCATTTTCGTCAGTCGGACTTATCACCTGTTCAAAGGAGACAGTCTTCCGGCGATAGCCTGGCGTATCGGTATTCGCCATGTTTTCGGATACGACACGAAGACGCTCCGACTGGGCTCTCAAGCCGCTGGCGGAAAGTGCGAGGGATTGGCTCAAATCTGACATGGAAACCTCTAGCGACCGCGACCGACGCTGGTCTTCAGGATGGAAAGTGAAGTCTGATAAATAGTGATCGCACGAGAGTGCTGGCGCTCTGCCTCGATGGACTTGAGCATCTCGCTTTCGATGGAAACCGAATTTCCACTTGGCGAGGTTTGAGAGGTGGTATCGGTGAACGCCTGTGATGCAGCGACGTTCGTGTCATGACCGATATGGCCGACCCGCGTTGCGCGCATTTGATGGGGGCCGCCGGAGCCAACGATCTCTTTAAATGGTTTGACGTCTTGCGCCTGATATCCAGGAGTATCGGAGTTCGCCAAGTTGCGCGCAACAACTGCCTGACGCCCGGCAGCATGCCGGGCCATTGCCGACGCAGTTTTGAATATCTCTAGCGATTTCAGCATCGGGGCTTCTCCCTCGATTGGTTTCAACCAAGCCTTAAGGTTGATTCCTTTAAAAACCGTAATTGAACTAAAAAGGATTGTTCCGATGCCGATAACCAACTTCGCACCCTTAATGACGCGCTTACAGGCTGAAAAACGTGCGATAAGATTTGGAAAAGTTCTGGAGAGTGACTCAAACTCTATGAAAATCAGTGGATTAGGCCCCTTCGCACGATTGGGCGATATGGTTTGCCTCAAACAGTCCGATACAAAAGAGATGATGGGAGAGGTTATCGAGCTTGCACCAGATGGTATCCGGGTTCTCGCTGAAGACGGGACATCAGGCTTTGCAATAGGTGATGAGGTCTCACTTGTTGGCGGCGCTCAAATCGCTCCTGACCACTCATGGCTCGGTCGAGTTATCGATCCATTTGCAAGGCCACTTGATCATCGCCCGTTGCTGCCGGGTGGGAAATCGACTTCTGTTCGGGGAAAACCACCAGCAGCTGCAGACCGCGCACGACTGGGGCGCCGGTTAGAAACGGGTATTGCTGCATTCAACACGTTTTTTCCAATCGTCAAGGGTCAACGATTAGGCCTCTTCGCCGGATCAGGGGTAGGCAAATCAACTCTATTGTCGAACCTAGCCAAAGGCGTTGAAGCCGATGTTGTGGTGCTGGCCCTCATCGGGGAGCGTGGCCGGGAACTACGGGAATTTATTGAGGACACCCTCGGCTCTGAAGGACTGTCACGTGCAGTAGTCGTTGCCGCAACATCGGATCAGTCAGCGATGATGCGGCGGCGGGTTGCCTGGACCGCGATGGCGGTTGCAGAACACTTTCGCGACGAAGGGCATCATGTACTATTTCTTGCGGACTCTGTCACCCGTTTTGCGGAAGCCCATCGAGAGATCGCCGCATCTGCAGGAGAGGCTGCATCGCTCCGTGGCTTCCCGCCATCAACAACCCAAGCAATAACAGAGCTTTGCGAACGAGCGGGACCAGGTTGTGTCGGAGCAGGATACATTACGGGCGTCTTTTCCGTTCTTGTCGCCGGCTCTGATATGGAGGAACCAGTCGCTGACATTATCCGCGGTGTATTGGACGGTCATATTGTTCTAGATCGTCGCATAGCCGAGCGTGGACGGTTTCCGGCCATCGATGTTCTGAGATCTGTTTCAAGAAGCTTACCCGGCGCTGCGAGCGATGATGAGAACCGGCTTCTTTTGTCTGCGCGTAAGCTTATGGGTGACTTCGCAGAGGCGGAGGTCATGATACAAGCTGGCCTCTACGCGGCCGGATCTGATCCAGCAATAGATGATGCAATCGTGGCCAGACCTAAGCTGGAAACTTTTCTGATCCAAAATCAAGGAGAACTTATATCCACCTGCTTTGAACGCTTAAACTTGTGCATTCCGGATAGCGAAGACCTAGCTAGTCTAAGTTAGACATCCTTAGATCATGTGTAGAGCAGCTAGCATGATCAATTCTCACACAATAGCAAAATAAGGCCTCCATTGGAGCTCCATTTTTCAAAGACTAATCGCTAATAACGCTCGCCGCGAAGGCCTAAACGAGATTTAAGCGTGGGATATTTTGTAGAAGTGTCAACGCAGCCGATCCACCTTGAGCTGCTTGAAAAGCTTGAACCTGCGCATTCAGTAAGAATTTATTTGTTAGATCATCTAAAGCCTCTTCGTTGGAAAAATTACTGACATCGTCACTTCCAAGAATTGACTGAGCCCGATCTTTAAGCGTTTCAAGTTGCTGATCAATCGGTAGTGTTCCAAAAGACGAGGGCAATGAGAAAGTTGTTTCGAATACAGCACGTAGCGGTGGATTCCCCATGATTGAGAACCATTTCGTATCATTTGATACAGAGCGCTCTGCGATAGTACCAAGCTCGCGCTCTAGCCCCAAGGCCAAACGCATATTTTCATCCTGTTCTCCGACTGCCTCTTCGAAGCTCCGAGTTTCATACGCATTCACAATTGTATCAGCAAATCCCGGCTCGCTTGTGAGGGGTGCACGCTCTTCTCCGAAGCCAAATGCTTTCGCAAATTCAAGATATCGTTTGTCTGCAAGTTTATTTGCGAGAGAGCCATCATCTGTAGCACCCTCCGAGAGGACGGTTTGAATAAAGAACTTGTTATCGATGTCTTCGCTAAGGCCAAAAGCACCAAGCGCCACTTTCAATAAGATTCTGTCGGCGACAAGCGCCTCGGCGGTTTGAACTTCACCAATCCGGCTTCTGAAATCTTCGGTCTCCCGAGCGATCAACCCACTGTTCGAGTAAGTCTCCTGCTGTACTTCGGCAGTTCTTTGCAGGAAAATCCATCCGTTAAGACCACCTAAAGGAACTACTGGCTGAAAGGTCATTGAGGTGCCGCCGCGATTAAGCGTTCCTCCCGCGGGAGGAGCGCACGCAAGGACTTCAGAGCAGGATAGTAATTCGCCTCAAGAGCTTGTGCTGTTGCCGCTGCCAATAATGACCGGCTATCGGCGTCCTTGAAAACTTGGCTCAACTGCTCCAAGCCTCGCAAAACTTGATTATTTGCATCCTCCGGCATAACGTCACCTGAGAGGATCAGCTGCATGATATAGCAAACCCGACGAACTGGTGTGTTGATCTCTTCTGGATGCAGGGCATCACGAAGCCGAAGAATATTCGCATTCGGCGTGACGATGTTCAGCTTGGCACGGCGATCACCATTTTCGATAACGGCACCATTCACCAAGACACGCTCTTTCGGATTTAGCTTTAAAACAAGACCACCCATCAGCTTGAAACCTTTGCAGAAAGACCGCGCATGATCGCCATATTGAGATCTATAAGTACTTCGGGAGTTTCCTTGTCCCGTAGAATAGCTCGGGACTTTTGTTCAGTGAACTCAGCAAGATAGAAAATCTGGGCGCGCAACGGTGCAGAGAGCTGATTGGAATGATCCGCAACGCTTGTTGCAAGAAGTACCCAGAGCTTTCGATTATTGTGAATAGCCGAAACAAATGCTGGGAAGTTCTTGTCCTTGTTTGCCCAAGCGCTGCGTAAATCGCGGGTTACGCGGACAAATGCATCATACTCGACTGCCCGATCTGTACGAAGCGGGACCGAGTTCTGACCATAGCCTGTCTGAGCGAAATTACTTTGAGTTTGTGGCGACATATTCATGGGGAAACCTCCGGAGGATCAAATTGGGGGAAATCGGGGCGCCACTATGGGCGCCCCATCTTGGAGGCTTAACGGAACAATGACAGGATCGACTGCGGAGCCTGGTTCGCAATCGAAAGTGCTTGCACACCAAGCTGCTGTTGTACCTGCAGAGCTTGGAGACGCGCAGAAGCTTCCTCCATATCCGCATCAACAAGTGCGCCGATACCGGACTTCAGGGAGTCAGTCAGTTGGCTGATGAAGTTCGCTTGAGTCTCGATACGACCTTCCGCCGAACCAAAGGAAGCAGAGGCATCAATGGCATTGTTGATCAGCGTCTCGATGTTGTCCAGTGCAGCATTTGCACCGGCTGTCGATGTGACATCAATCTTATCCAAACCGAACAGACCGCCTGACGCTTCACCGCCTTTATTTCCGTTCACATCAAACGCCAGAGACGCCCCAAGGGTACCGTCGTTATCGACTTTCAGGCTGGCTTGACCAGTCTCATCATCGATTACAACCTCACTTGTGATACCTTTAAAACCAGCAGAGTCGATTGCGGTCTTCAAGCCACGTGCAACATCCTCAAAGGTTTCACCCTTACCAGCGATATATTGAACGGAAGATGCGCCGATTGTTACAACGTAGCCGTCGCCTTCTTCGACAGCAGCAGCAGTGCTGAAGTCAATCTGCTCGGCACGTTGGTCAATCGTACTAGCGGTAGCCGTGTTATCACCGCTTGGTGCTGCGCCATTTACGGCCGTGATGTTAACTGTACCACCGCCAGCAGTCACAGGCGCTGTAACCTCAAGCCCTTCAAACGCGCGGGTCGAACTGATTTCAAGCACACCAGCGGTGTTAGAAGCCGTAACACCTTCAAGCCCTAGTGCATTAATTTGACCAGCAAAAGACGCCGCGAAATCTGTCGCATCCAACGCGCCAGTTGTACCAGTATAGGACAACTCCACACCAGCAACTGTAATAGTCTCACTGACACCGTCTGCGCCATTTGTAAAGGTTAGTTCAGCAGTGTTCGCAGCCGATACGACTGTTGTTGCCGCCGTCGAGCCGCCAATCTCGCCGTTGGCATTCAACGATGCTCCGCTACCGATCTTACCAGCGTCAGTGCTGAGGTCCTGGCGGGCAACCGTGATATCGCTAGCGCGTACATCGCCATCGCCAATACGATCCAAAGACGACAGAACATTGATATCTTCTGTTCCGCTAAGCAGGTTCAACCCATTGAATTGGGCGGCACCAACAACAGATTTAATCTGGTCGGTCAGTGCATTGATGTCTGTTTGGATCTTTTCACGGCTGACGTTCTCTTCCTGCGCAGCAGTGATCTTACCTTTGATTTCAGTCAGAAGGTCAGCAACTGTTTCCGAGCCATTTCGGGCAACAGCGACAGTTGACTCACCCAATGCCAAGCTATCGGAGATCGCTTCAAACCCCTTTACGTCGGACTCCATAACTTTAGAGATCGCCCAGACCGCCGAATTATCTTTAGCAGATGCAACAGATTTACCTGTGGAGATTTCCGATTGGGTTTTCTGCAGGTCGTTGTTGATACTCTTGAGGGTGTTGAGCGCAACCATTGCGCTGTTATTTGTCAGAATACTAGACATTCAAGTTTCCTTTGTTTTCTGATGCATTTTGCACCGTTTGACATCCACTTTCGTGGTACTAGGCGTCGTTCTGACACTTGCGCGATCGCTTTACGATCTTGCGCCACCCCGTTTTTGAGATGCCCCTGCACTAGGCATAGAGTTTCTTAACGGGGGCCTAACCGCCGATATGGACGTCCAAAGGACTTGAGTAAAATTTGACCGTTAAGCACGTTTCTCCATTGAAGATATCGGCGCCTTATGGCTGGCCATTTTACCGTTCGCCTCGTAAGCCTTGAGCTCCTCGCTAACACTCTTGATCTCGGATAAGCGATTAATAACTGACCTGAGACCCTGAAGTGCAGAAGAGTAGAGGCGCTCGTTTTCTGTTGCAAATGCGAGTAGGCGATCTCGTGCGGATTTATCAAGCTTTGACTTCTGACTTTCGAGCTCATCTGCAAGAGACTGCTTTTCCGCCTCAAAGTCCTGTAGAGCTCTCAGATCACCAGAAAGCAGTACAGTCTTTTCGCGCTCCATTAAGGTAATTAACCTACGCTCAAGGTCTTTGACATTATGTTTCACTGCTACGCTCCTTTAATGCGTTAAAAAGTGTTTCGGCCAATCCGATGCCACCCGTTTCGACTAACATTTGCGCGTGTTGCTCTCTCAGGAAAGACGAGAACTGCTCTTCGCCAATGCCGCCCCCAAAACTGTCACGCGCTTCACCAAGGCCCGCAGATTTTAGCATCTCAGATAAGAAAGAGGCCTCCAGATCTTTGGCAATCTCTCGGAGTTGTTCTGTTTTGTCAGGGCTGAGCGGTGCCGGCGTGGCTGGTGAAATCGGATCAACCATTGGGTTTCCTTCGAATTCTAATGAATTTCTCTGAAGATACCCTCCGGAAGGTAAAGAAGCGGTAACCAGTAAAGGTCATAAGCAACTCGAACGCGACAGAAAGTCATGCAATGATTCAAATGCTTTTATCTCAACTCGCAAACACTGGCGACAGTATGAATTCGGTGGCACAAGCAGTCGCCGACGTAGATCAAGAAGTTCCAGCTTTCAGTCTAGATATCGTCGCGGACTTATTCGAACAGGTCGAAGAACTCCCTAACAGCAGTCCTTCAACAGTTGCCGCTACGAAAGTTGAAATTACTGCAAACCCAAACCAACTTGAAGTAAATATCCAAGGTCGTTCATCGAACATCTCTCGAGATGAGCGGTCATTACTTTCCAATCCTCTACTAGAGGAGCAGTTAGATAACTCCATTTTCGGATCCGAAGAAAACGAAATTCCATTGGATACGGATGCTCCGCCAAAGAATTCGGTGGGCATTGCACACAATCATCAAGTAGAAATTGCAGACAAGACGATAACCGAGGCCAATCCGGTTTCTGAAAAACCTGATTTCAGAGAAATCCAAACCACCGACCCGGTTGAGAGGACGGCGTACGAAAACCCGATGGCGCACGTGGGTAGCGGAGCTTCACCAGTTCTGCACACTGAAGCAACATCTTATGGTCAAAACCAGAGCGATACGCCAAAACCACACCGGACTTCAGAACCCAGCTACGATAAAGCTGAGGAAAAAGAACAAGCTGTACCAGCAGCTGCTATGCGTACTGCACCGGGGAATGATGCAGACAGTATAGCGCATGCACGCAAAGCGAATTCTTCATCGCAAGTATCGACCGATGATCTGAGCGGATCGAAGACCGCAGCAAAAGTCCAAGCCCAAGACGCTCCGGCGTCGGAGGATTTTCTTAAAAGCCCAGAAAGGGCCAACTCCGGCGAACCTCGGAAAGCGGACCCACCTCGCGTAAAATCTACTCCTGATTCTGTGCCAGTAGAGACGGCGCCAAAGGTGGTTGATTCTAAAATTGATCTAGGCCCAAAGCTTGAGATTTTTGAACAAAACAATTCACCCTTACAACAAGCGACGACCCGGGTAGCAACTGAGGTCGGAGGCGCGCGGACTATAGTCACGGCAACGAACACGGAAGTAGCGGTCAAGACCGAGCAGGTATCGCTTCAAATTACCCAAGCCATAAAGACCGCAGACGCGCGCGAAATCGAGGTTCGGCTCGACCCCGAAGAACTTGGTAAGGTACGCTTAGTCTTGAGCCAGCGTGAAAACGGAATGTCTGTCCAGATCATTGCTGAACGGCCAGAGACTTTGGACATAATGCGTCGCAATGCAAGTGAACTTTCCGCTGACCTGCATCAAGCCGGTTTCGAAAATACCGAATTCAGCTTTGAACACCGCGAGAATCAAAACTCGTCAGAAGACACAACTGGATCTTCAAGCGGTCAGGATAGTGCCACCGACGACTCCAATACTGTACCCGAACGATCTGAAATAACGACGTATCAGATTACCAACGGCTTAGACCTGAAGCTCTGAGGAACGAAGAAATGGAAATTACGCAAACACCTGCAACCACGCCTGCCGCTCAAACGAAGGCCGAAACAGACACAGACGTTGTTACATCGGATTTTGAAACGTTTCTGACGCTGCTTACAGCGCAGTTGGAAAATCAGGATCCGCTGAACCCGGTCGAGTCTCAGGATTTTGCCACCCAGCTGGCGACCTTTTCCGGCGTTGAGCAGCAGGTGAAGACTAATGATCTGCTCGAGTCTCTGAACACGCAGGTTATGAGTTCAGGTCTTGGTGAAATGGCGGGCTGGGTTGGAATGAGCGCTCGTGTCAGTGCTGATGGATATTTTGACGGAACTCCAATCGAGATTGTTCCCGATCCGCCAACCTTCGCTGATAGTGCCCAACTTGTTGTCAAGAATGCCGCGGGTGAGGTCGTTCAGCGCAGCCCAATCGATTTGAGCGGGGAGACGTTGGAATGGGCAGGCGTGCAAGACAACGGCCAACCATTTGCAAGTGGTCGATACGCGTTCTCGGTTGAGGCATACTCTAATGGGGAAGTGATCGAAGAAGAAACGCCGGATATCTACGCGCGTGTAACAGAGGTCAGAAACGAAAACGGCCAGCAAATTGTCGTGCTTAGCGGGGACATTAAGCTTCCCGCTGGCGAAGTGACCGGCCTTCGCGAAACTTAAAGTACGCTCACCAGAAGAGCGATCACACCGGAAACGCCAAGTCCAGCCGCGAAATAAGCAATCGGAGCGAGCGAAGAGGTGCGCGACTTGGCCGCCTTCTGGTTTTGACGCGACTTTGCGGATAGCGTATCTTCGACGAGTTTTGGCAGCTGAGGACCGAACCGCCCCAAGACTTGCGCCGTCGCAACCAGATCCCTCACAAGCGCACGCGGACCTACATTCTGCTTAATGTAATCCTCAACCACCGGCCGCGCGACTTTCCAGATATTGATCTGCGGATACATCGTCCGGGCGACGCCCTCTACCACCACCATTGTCCGCTGCAAAAGGATCAACTCGGTGCGTGTTTCCATGCCAAACCGCTCTGTCACCTCGAAGAGGTAACTGAGCAGGCGGCCCATCGAAATCTGCGTCGCATCCATACCAAATATCGGCTCTCCGACAGCTCTGAGAGCTTGGGCAAATTCGTCAATGTCCCGATCCGCCGGAACGTAGCCAGCTTCAAAATGCACCTCTGCCACGCGACGGTAATCCTTGCGGATGAACCCAAACAGAATTTCTGCATACACACGGCGCGTATATTCATCGATCCGACCCATGATCCCGAAATCATAGGCAATGATGTCGCCCGCTGCGCTAACCTTCAGATTGCCTTGGTGCATATCCGCGTGAAAATACCCATCATTAAGCGCTTGCCGCAAAAATAGCTGTAGCACGCGCTCCCCGATAGCCTTTCGATCGTGTCCAGCGGCATCAATCGCCTCGACGTCGCCAAACGGAATACCCTCGGCCCATTCCATCGTCATTACGCGCTGCTCCGAGAAGAAGAAATGCGCGCGAGGCACAACAAAGCCCGCATCATCGGTTGTTTTCGCAGCGTATTCCCCGGCAGCTGCGGCCTCTAACCTCAGATCCAGCTCACCTTTGACCACACCGTCGAAGTGCTTGATCACGTCCGTTGGACGCAAGCGGCGTGAAGATGGGGAAAAAAGCTCGACCAGCAATGCGGCAAAGTAAAATGCGTCGACATCCGTGCGAAACGCCCGCTCGATACCCGGCCGCAGAACCTTCACGGCGACCTCTTCCCCTGTCTTTATGAGACGCGCGCGATGGACCTGCGCGATGGAGGCCGCGGCAACTGGCTCCGAGAATTCGGAGAAGATCGAGTCAGCGGGCGCGCCAAGCTCGTCCTCGACAGTTTGCTTGGCTATTTCCTTTGAAAACGGCGGCAGCTTGTCCTGAAGTACGCGCAGTTGGATCGCCAATTCGTCACCGACGACATCAGGGCGGGTCGACAGGACTTGGCCAAACTTGATGTAGGCGGGTCCCAGTGCAGTTAGGGCACGGGTCGCAGGTGGCATTTCGGGGTCGCCCCGAAGCCCAAGCCAGGCGAATGGCTTTGCCAATATCTTCGCCACAACGCGTAGCGCAGGCGGCGTGCTGAATGCATCAAGGACGAGGTCCATGGCACCCGTGCGTTCAAACGTGGCGCCGGTTCGTATGAGGCGCCAGATATTGTGAGGTCCGCGCATTTCAGATTTTCCAGCCGGAATGCAAAGCGGCAACGCCGAAGGTCATGTTGCGGTAGCTCACATTTTCAAACCCGGCAGCGCGGATAAGTGCGGCAAACGCCTCTTGATCCGGAAACTTACGGATTGATTCCACAAGATACTGATAGCTATCCCGGTCGCCTGCGATCAGCTGACCCAAACGCGGGATCACGTTGAAGGAGTACAAATCATAGGCCTGCTGCATCAGGGGGTTCGGCAATTGCGAAAACTCCAGAACCATAAGACGCCCGCCCGGCTTAAGAACACGGTAGGCCTCGGACAACGCGTCCTCGATCCGAGTGACATTCCGAATGCCGAAGCTGATCGTGTAAACATCGAACGCGCTGTCTTCAAAGGGCAGCGCCATTGCATCGCCTACGATCCAGTCAAGCTGATCCGCTCTTTGTGATGCCTCGGCTCGTTTGCGCCCCTCCACCAGCATCGACTCGGTCATATCAAGCACGACTGCTTCAGCCTCCTTGGCGCGCTTTAAGAAACGGAATGCAATGTCACCAGTGCCGCCCGCGACATCAAGCAGCCGTTGCCCAGCACGGGGCGCAAGCCAGTCCATCATGGCGTCCTTCCACAAACGGTGGACTCCGCCAGACATTGCGTCGTTCATAATATCGTACTTAGACGCAACATTGGAAAATACGCCGTGCACCAGCCCGGCCTTTTCGTCTTCACGCACGTCGCGATACCCGAAATGAGTGGTGTTGTTGTCGGAATCGCTCATTTTCGGCGCCCTCGCTGTGACCATCACCCGCTCGATATAGAGCTTTGCGGTGGGACACAAAATGTGATTGCGTCGCACTGTCATTGACACACCACTTGTCCGGAGAGGCCGAGACCATGCCCGAATTGCCAGAAGTGGAAACCGTCATGCGCGGATTGGCACCCGTGATGGAAGGCCAGCAAATCACCAAGGCAGAGGTTCGCCGTGCTGATCTGCGCTGGCCCTTTCCAGAAAATATGGCGGCTCGGCTTCAGGGACAGACCGTCCTGCGCTTGCGAAGGCGATCCAAGTATATCCTGGCCGATCTATCATCGGGGGAAACCCTGATCATCCATCTAGGGATGTCCGGCCGGATGTTGATCGAGGGAAGAGGTACGGCCAATTTCCATTCGGACCATACGCCGGCGGGAAAGCATGATCATGTCATTTTGCAAACGTCGGCGCCTGCTTGTATCACTTTCAACGATGCCAGACGGTTTGGCGCAATGGATTTGGCGCCGACGGAAGGCCTAAACGGCCACTGGCTGATTGAGAAATTGGGGCCTGAGCCGCTCGGCAACCGCTTCGACAGCGCCTATCTTGCCGACGCGCTTAAGGCCCGCAACACTCCGATAAAGGCCGCCCTTCTGGATCAGCGCGTCGTGGCTGGGCTTGGAAACATCTATGTCTGCGAAGTCTTGCATCGAACAGGAATTTCGCCGCGCAGAAAGGCCAAGAACATATCACGGCACAAGATCGAAACCCTTCTACCTGCGATACGTGATGTATTGTCCGAGGCCATCGAGGCGGGCGGATCCTCCCTGCGCGACTACAGGCAGGCCGACGGTGAGCTTGGCTACTTCCAGCATAAATTCGCGGTCTATGATCGCGCAGACAAACCCTGCCCCAAACCTGAATGTGGCGGTACGATCAAGCGTATCGTTCAGTCTGGACGGTCCAGTTTTTACTGCGCAACTTGTCAAAGATAAGTTGATACCGCCCATCAGGGTGCTAAGCCTTGCTACTTGAAACCACTGACAGGTGACCTCATGGCGTTCAAAACCATCATCGTTGAGCAAGAAGAACATGTAACGCTCATTCAGCTCAATCGGCCAGACGCGCTCAACGCACTGAATGCCGAGATGCTGGAAGAAATCTCCACCGCGCTGTCAGAGGCCGAACAGAATGAAAAGGTCCGCTGCGTTGTCTTGACCGGATCTGAAAAGGCATTTGCAGCCGGAGCAGATATCACTGAGATGGCGAAGAAGTCTTTCGTCGATGTGTTCAGCACAAATCTTTTCGCCGAATTCTCCGACAACATGCTCAAGTTCCGAAAGCCGATCATCGCCGCTGTCTCGGGATACGCTTTGGGCGGTGGATGTGAGCTGGCCATGATGTGCGATTTCATCATTGCTTCCGACACTGCAAAATTCGGACAGCCAGAAATCAATCTCGGCGTGATGGCCGGTCTTGGTGGATCCCAACGTCTGACCCGGTTTGTCGGTAAGTCGAAATCCATGGACATGCATCTGACGGGCCGGTTCATGAACGCAGAAGAAGCGGATCGGTCCGGCCTCGTGAGCCGGATTGTACCCGCCAAAAAACTGAAGTCTGATGCGATGGCCACAGCCGCAAAAATCGCTGAGAAGTCGGCGATCGCGACGATGGCTGTGAAAGAGTCGGTAAACCGCAGCTACGAAACAACGTTAAACGAAGGTTTGCTGTTTGAGCGACGTCTATTTCACTCTCTTTTTGCGACCCACGATCAGACCGAGGGCATGGATGCATTTATCGAGAAGCGCGAACCTCAATTTCGCGACAAGTAAGATCGAATATCCCGTTGACTTGCTGGCGACTCGGTCCTAGAAGCGCGGTCTGAGTTTCAAACACCGTAAATCGGGGTCCTTACGCATGGCAAATTCGCCTCAAGCCAAAAAACGCGCGCGCCAAAACGAGCGCCGCTTCGCTGTGAACAAAGCGCGTCGGTCGCGCATCCGGACGTTCTTGCGCAAAGTCGAAGAAGCCATCGCATCCGGTGATCAGGCTGCCGCGAAAGATGCGCTGAAAACTGCGCAACCAGAATTGATGCGCGGCGTCACAAAAGGTGTGATGCACAAGAACACCGCATCTCGGAAAATGTCGCGTCTGTCGTCGCGGGTCAAAGCACTTAGCGCTTAACCGCCACCGAAAACAGACCGTTTCTAGCGCGCCCCGATGGGCGCGTTTTTTTTATGTTCAACCACTTACAAGACCTGCTTCACAGGGCTGTGAGATTCGATGACCGACTAAGTTTGAGTCAAGCGTGAAGATCGGTTGATAGAGACCCACCCCAATAGCTAGGTTCTGTGAGCGATTCACTTTGTCTACGGGGGACACGGGATGGGCACGGATAGCGATCCGCGCGTTTCAGAAGCTATGCCTACTGAAGCGTGGGACCGCTTAAAGGCAGATGAAACTGCTGTGCTTGTTGATGTCAGGACAGCTTCTGAATGGAGCTTTGTGGGATGTCCTGATTTATCTGAGCTTGGGTGTTCGATGCACTGCATCGAATGGGCCAAGTTTCCTGATATGATCCCAAATCCGCGGTTCGTGGAAGAGGTGATGGAGGCTCTGGATGGTCAAACACCATCTCAGATTTTCTTCATCTGCCGTTCCGGTGCCAGGTCCAAAAGCGCAGCTGTCGCGGTGGAAAATGCCTTAGGGGAAAAGGGCGTTCAAAGCCGGTGCGTAAATGTGGCCGAGGGTTTTGAAGGCGATTTGAACGCGAAGAAGCATCGGGGGGGCCTCAACGGATGGAAGGCCCGGGGATTGCCGTGGAAGCAATCCTGAACATTGAACGGGTGGAAGATGACGGAAGAAACTTGGGGACGCGCGCGTGCTGCATTGCGAAGCTCTATTGGAAAGAACAATTTTACGACTTGGATAGAGCCCCTGGAATTTGTGTCTTACGACGATGGTGTCGCGGAGTTTCATGTAAAAACCCTTTTTCAGGGTGACTGGGTCAAGCGCAATTTCGGCGACCAGATCAAACAAGAAATTTGCAACCAAGGGGCCGAAGTCACACGGCTCAACTTCTCGTTGGCAAAGGACGCGATGCCGAGACCACAGGTGTCGAAACCTGCGAAGAAGGTGGAAACTGCGGAAATCAAAAGGTTCTCTCCCGACACGAAGGATGAGCTTCCCGGTGCACCGCTGGATCGTCGCTTCACGTTTGATCGGTTTGTCGTAGGCAAACCAAATGAACTGGCTCATGCTGCTGCACGCCGTGTCGCGGAAGGCGGCCCAGTCTCGTTCAATCCGCTTTTTCTCTATGGGGGCGTGGGGCTTGGTAAAACGCATTTGATGCATGCAATTGCATGGGAGCTCAGTGAGCGGTCCCCGGAATTGCGTGTGCTTTACCTGAGCGCTGAACAATTCATGTATCGCTTCATTCAGGCGCTGCGTGACCGACAGATGATCGACTTCAAACAGTTGTTTCGCTCGGTCGATGTTCTGATGGTGGATGACGTCCAGTTTATTTCGGGCAAGGACAGCACGCAGGATGAGTTCTTCCATACGTTCAACGCGCTGGTTGATCAGGGAAAGCAAATCATCATTTCTGCAGATCGGGCACCCGGCGAGATTGATGGTTTGGAGGAGCGGATCAAATCGCGTTTGCAGTGGGGTCTGGTCGTCGACCTACATCCGACAGACTACGAATTGCGCCTCGGCATCCTTCACCAGAAGGTGGAGCAATACCGCGAGCATTATCCTAACCTTGAGATTTCCAATCAGGTTCTGGAGTTCCTCGCCCATCGCATCTCCAGCAATGTCCGCGTCTTGGAAGGCGCGCTGAACAGGCTTGCCGCCTTGGCTGCGTTGATCGGGCGCGAAATCACGCTTGAGATGGTCCATGACAGTCTGGCCGATATCCTTCGTGCGTCGGATAAGAAGGTCACCGTCGATGAAATTATGCGGAAGACCTGTGATTACTACAATGTCCGGATGTCAGATCTGATTTCACCAAAGCGCAGCCGGAACATCGCCCGTCCACGCCAGATGGCAATGTACCTGGCCAAGCACCTCACACAGCGCTCTTACCCCGAAATTGGCAAGCGGTTCGGGAACCGCGACCATACGACAGTCATTCATGCTGTTCGGAAAATCGAAGAACTGAAAGCGCAAGACAGCCAGGTTGCTGAGGACGCCGAGCTTTTGCGGCGGATGCTGGAAGCTTGAGGTCTTGACGCCCCCGTCCGAACAACGGACATTCACCAATATATGATTGCATTGCCGGGCGGAGAGGGTAACTTCTCCGCCCCGGGTGTCTCAGAGGGATTGGATCATGAAAATCAGTGTCGAACGCGGCGTTCTGCTCAAGGCCGTCGGTCAGGCCCAATCGGTTGTCGAGCGGCGAAACACGATACCAATTCTCGCGAACGTGCTGATCGAAGCAGAAGGCGATACCGTCAGCTTTCGCGCGACTGATCTGGACATTGAAGTCGTAGACAAGGCGGCAGCTCAGGTCGAGCGCCCTGGTGCGACGACCGTTTCAGCAACAACGCTTCATGAGATTGTTCGGAAACTTCCTGATGGCGCCCTTGTAACGCTCGCCGATGACGGTACCGCAGGTCGCCTGACGGTCGAGGCAGGCCGATCAAACTTTTCGCTGGCCACGCTACCGAAAGAAGACTTTCCAGTCATGGCGTCGTCAGAGTACGAGTCGAACTTCACAGCCGCCGCGCCAGTTTTACGTCGGCTGTTCGACAAATCGAAGTTCGCCATCTCGACCGAGGAAACCCGCTACTATCTGAACGGTGTTTATATGCATGTTGCGGAAAGCGAAGGTGCCACGGTTCTGCGTTGCGTTGCAACAGACGGCCATAGACTGGCCCGGATTGATGCGGATCTTCCACAGAATGCCGAAAACCTGCCAGGGGTAATCGTGCCCCGAAAAGCCGTCGCCGAATTGCGCAAACTGCTCGACGACGATGAGATGCAAATCGCAGTGTCCGTTTCAGAAACAAAAGTGCGCTTTGCCACGCCAGAAATCACGCTGACCTCCAAGGTCATCGACGGCACATTTCCAGATTACACTCGGGTCATTCCACAGGGAAACAGCCGCAAGCTGGAGGTTGACGCCTCCGAGTTTGCAAAGGCCGTTGATCGGGTCGCTACAGTTTCGTCTGAACGCTCACGAGCCGTCAAACTTGCGCTTGATGAAGATCGGCTTGTGCTTTCAGTCAATGCGCCGGACAGCGGCGCGGCTGAGGAAGAGCTCGCGGTCGCCTATAGCGACGAGCGGCTCGAAATTGGCTTCAACGCGAAATACCTCCTTGAGATTGCAGGCCAAGTTGATCGTGAGAACGCGGTTTTCATGTTCAACTCGGCACAGGATCCGACGCTGATGCGCGAAGGCAATGATCAGTCAGCTGTCTACGTTGTGATGCCGATGCGTGTCTGACACCGCCATGTCGCAGCTATGGTTGTCAAACCTGACGCTGTCGCATTTCAGATCCCACCGACGCGCAGAGCTTGAACTGGATGGCCGGCCACTTGCGATTTTCGGACCAAACGGGGCAGGCAAAACCAATATACTTGAAGCCGTTTCGTTATTGTCTCCGGGCCGAGGTCTGCGACGCGCGAAGGCTGATGAAATCGCGCGGAAACCCGAGGCGATTGGATGGAAGATCAGCGGCATACTGCAGACATCCGGCCAGACCTATGAAGTTGAAACCAAGGCTGAGGCGGGCGGCAACAGAACCGTCACCATAGATGGCAAATCTAGTCCGCAATCCGCTTTGGGGCGGGTCAGCCGCATGGTCTGGCTCATACCGGCAATGGACCGTCTGTGGTTGGAAGGGGCGGAAGGGCGCAGACGGTTTCTGGATCGCCTGACACTCAGCTTTGAACCGCGCCACGCCGATGTCTCGATGACGTATGAGCGCGCCATGCGTGAACGCAACAGACTGTTAAAAGATATGGTGCGTGACGCTCACTGGTATTTGGCCCTTGAAAAACAGATGGCCGAAGCCGGTGCAGAGATCATTGCAAATCGAACTTACACGTTAAAGCGCCTGCAGGCGGCGCAGGACGATGCAAGCTCGGCGTTTCCCGCGGCAGATTTATCGATTGATGGCCCAGATGATACCACGCTTATCAACGACCAAGACAGCCTGCGCCAAGCACTCGAAGCGTCACGGCATATGGATTTGCGGGCAGGTCGGACACTGGTCGGACCTCATCGCGTAGATTTGTCAGCCATATATCGAGCGAAAGATATCGAGGCAAAGCAGTGTTCGACCGGGGAGCAGAAAGCGCTTCTACTTTCATTGATCCTCGCAAACGCCCGCGCGCTGGCTGAAGACTTTGACGCGCCGCCAATCATGCTGCTGGATGAGGTCGCCGCCCATCTCGACGCGGATCGCAGGCGCGCACTTTATGAAGAAATCTGTGGTTTGAAGGCGCAAGCTTGGATGACTGGGACAGGGCCTGAGCTTTTTGAGGATCTCGGCGACCGTGCGCATCACATCGAGGTTACAAGCGAAGATGGCATATCTACTGTAGGTCGCGGCGCATGACGGTAACGGCATTCGACCTCCTGCTCTACGCAGGCGCTTTGTTTATTTTATTCCTCACACCTGGGCCGGTTTGGGTCGCCCTTCTCGCCCGTGCACTGTCGGGCGGCTTCAATGCGGCCTGGCCATTGGCGCTTGGCGTCGTGGTGGGTGACGTTATCTGGCCGCTCGTCGCTATTCTTGGCATCACGTGGCTGGTGAGCGAGTTTGCGTGGTTCATGGATATGCTCCGGTGGGTTGCCGTCGTGATGTTTCTGGCAATGGGCCTTGCGTTGATCCGTAAAGCTGACGGGCAACTCCGCTCGGACACTCGCCTGACGAGACCGGGGATGTGGGCGGGCTTTATCGCAGGGGTCGTGGTGATCCTTGGGAACCCCAAGGCCATTCTTTTCTATATGGGCGTCCTGCCGGGTTTCTTCGATCTGACAAAAGTCACCGCCTGGGACATTGCTGCAATCTGTTTTCTCAGTCTTTTGGTTCCACTTCTTGGCAATCTGATACTGGCGGCCTTTGTGGACCGTGCTCGAAGGTTCTTGAAATCGCCGGGTGCTGTCAGACGGCTAAACCTGATCTCGGGTACCCTGCTTATCACAGTTGGTGCACTGATTGCAGTAACTTGACGTTCATTACGTTTATTTCACTTGTTTCACTTATGACACTTAGGGTAGAAGTTATCCACACCACATCAGATGGCGGCGGCATATAGTAAAAGTATCAAGTCTGGGGACTTCAAATGGCGAATACAGCGGATGTCATAGATCTGACAAAGCGTTTTCCGACAGATGACGAGATTGCAAGTGCGGCAGAGGCGGCATCGGCGATTGCAAGCGCGTGCGCCCGAAACGGCGGGGCGTTGCGGTTTCTCGATGCAAATGACGACATGGTTGTTCTCACACCTGCACTTTGCAGTTTGATTACGGACGTACTGGGGCACGTCTCACGGGGAAATATGGTAACCATCGGTGCGACTGAGACGATGCTGACGACGCAGCAGGCGGCTGACATTCTTAATGTCTCCCGCCCTTTTCTCAGCAAACTCCTGAAAGAGGGCAGGATTCCACATGTGCCTGTCGGATCGCATCGCCGCGTCAGATTTGCCGACCTTCTCAGCTATAAAAAACAGCGTGATGCAAAACGGGACGATGCCTTGGACGATTTGTTCAAGCTCGGTCAGGAGTTCGATGCCACTTGAGCCATATAGCAGATCGCTTTGTCGCCATACTTGATGCAAATGTCCTGTTTCCGAACCGGAAGCGGGATGTCCTGCTGTCATTCTATCAAGCGGGCTTTTTCCGGGGGCGCTGGACCGCGAGAATTTTGGGCGAATGGACGGAAAACCTTCTGCGCCTAAGACCCGAGCTTGAAGCAAGCATTAGACGGCAAGAGCGGCAAATGGCAGCCGCTTTTCCTGAGGCCTTGGTCACTGGGTACGAGCCACTAATCCCCTCGCTCGATTTACCTGATGAAAAAGACCGCCACGTTCTGGCGTCCGCAATTCGCTGCGGGGCACAGATCATTGTGACGGACAATCTCAAGGACTTTCCTGGAGATATTTTGTCTGATTTTGACATTGAAGCGATCAGTGCCGATGAGTTCCTGACCCAAACCTTCCGTCTTTACCCATATGACGCACTTCCGGTGGCCGCAAAAATCCGAAGGAAGTACGACAATCCACCTTATTCCGCGTCGGAATTCATCATGGATCTGACAGCAAAAGGTTTGCCGATGTTCGCCGCGGAGTTGCGCGAATTGAAGCATTTAATCTGACACCGTCATCGCGGGAGCCAAACACAAAATCTTGTGTCATTCACGTGACAAACCATGTGGAAAAGCGTATATTTCGTATGACAGAACAAGAAGGCATTTACATGTCCGAAGACGACAAGCTTCCAGAAGAATATGGCGCGGATTCTATCAAGGTTCTCAAAGGCTTAGAGGCTGTGAGAAAGCGCCCCGGCATGTATATCGGCGATACTGACGATGGATCAGGCTTGCACCACATGGTCTACGAGGTTGTGGACAACGGAATTGACGAGGCGCTCGCGGGTCATGCGGACGCTGTGAACGTCAAGATCCATGCGGACAGCAGTGTTTCGGTCAGTGACAACGGTCGCGGCATTCCGGTCGGAATTCACGAAGAAGAAGGGGTGTCCGCAGCTGAGGTGATTATGACCCAGCTTCACGCAGGCGGTAAGTTCGACAGCAATTCATATAAGGTCTCGGGCGGCCTGCATGGTGTGGGTGTTTCCGTTGTGAACGCCCTCTCCGACTGGTTGGAGTTGCGTGTCTGGCGCGACGGAAAAGAACATGTAGCGCGATTTGAAGGTGGCTTCACGGTCGAGCATCTGAAGGTTCTTGGCGATACGGACAGGACTGGTACTGAGGTTCGCTTCCTCGCATCGACTGATACGTTTTCCAATCTAGAGTATTCTTTCGAAACCCTCGAAAAGCGGCTACGTGAACTGGCGTTTCTGAATTCCGGCGTGCGGATCATTCTCGAGGATGAACGCCCTGCCGAACCCCTGCGGACGGAACTCTTCTATGAGGGTGGCGTGAAAGAGTTCGTGAAGTACATCGACCGACACAAATCACCGATGATGCCAGAACCGATCTACGTTCACGGAGAACGCGATGACATCGGTGTAGAGGTCGCGATGTGGTGGAATGACAGCTACCACGAGACCGTTCTGCCTTTTACAAACAACATTCCGCAACGGGATGGCGGCACGCATATGGCAGGCTTCCGAGGTGCGCTGACGAGAACAATCAACAACTACGCCCAATCCTCAGGGATTGCGAAGCGCGAAAAGGTTCAGTTCACCGGCGACGATGCACGTGAGGGGTTAACCTGCGTTCTCAGCGTCAAGGTGCCTGATCCGAAGTTCAGCTCTCAGACAAAAGATAAGCTTGTTTCATCAGAGGTTCGGCCAGCGGTTGAAGGTCTGATGAATGAGAAGCTGTCAGAATGGTTCGAAGAGAACCCCGCTGTCGCGCGAGTTGTCGTCACGAAGATCATCGAAGCCGCTCAAGCCAGGGAGGCTGCGCGCAAGGCTCGTGAACTGACCCGGCGCAAGACGGCGCTGGATGTGAACTTTCTCGCGGGTAAGTTGAAAGATTGTTCCGAAAAGGATCCATCGAAGACAGAGGTGTTTCTGGTCGAAGGGGACAGTGCCGGAGGTTCCGCGCAAACGGGTCGAGATCGCAGGACGCAGGCTGTGCTGCCCCTTCGCGGTAAAATTCTGAATGTCGAGCGCGCGCGTTTCGATCGTATGCTCGGGTCGCAGGAAATCGGCAATCTGGTTATGGCACTCGGGACCGGGATCGGGCGCGATGAGTTCGATGTCTCCAAGCTGCGCTACCACAAGATCGTCATCATGACGGATGCTGATGTGGACGGCGCGCATATCAGAACGCTTTTGCTAACGTTCTTCTATCGTCAGATGCCTGAACTGATTGAACAAGGTCACCTCTATATCGCGCAGCCACCGCTATACAAAGTCTCTCGCGGGAAATCTGAGGTCTATCTGAAGGATCAGGCATCGCTTGAGGACTATCTGATTCAACAAGGGGTCGAAGGTGCCACACTGAAGCTGGAAACAGGTGAAGAGATCATCGGCCAAGACCTTCAACGAGTCGTTGACGACGCCAGAAAGGTGCGCCGCATCCTTCAAGCGTTCCCAACACATTATCCGCAGCATATCTTGGAACAATCGGCAATTGCAGGTGCTTTCGAAACGGGCCGTGTGGATGCAGACCTACAGGGCGTTGCGGATCGGGTCGCAGAACGACTTGACCTGATTGCCTTGGAGTACGAACGCGGCTGGCAAGGGCGGCCCACACAGGACAAGGGCATTCGGCTATGGCGCGTCCTTCGCGGCGTTGATGAAGTCCGCATCCTTGATGGCGGCGTCCTACGCTCCGGCGAAGCGCTGAGGTTAGGTCAGATGACCGAAGGGCTACAGGAAGTCTACTCCAAGCCCGCGAAGCTCGTACGCAAGGACCGGGAACAGCCTGTATTCGGGCCGATTGACCTGCTGCAATCCATACTGGAAGAAGGCGAAAAGGGCTTGTCGCTCCAGCGGTACAAAGGCCTGGGCGAGATGAATCCGGATCAACTTTGGGAGACCACTCTCGATCCCGATGCACGCACACTTCTGCAGGTTAAGGTCGAGGATATGGCCGAGGCCGACGATATCTTCACGAAGCTTATGGGTGACGTGGTTGAGCCGCGCCGCGAGTTCATTCAATCCAATGCGCTAAGTGTCGAAAACCTCGACTTCTAGCCTTGTACTACCGTACGATATGAGATCCGTGCGCCAAATAACCTCAACGGCCGCAGGTACACGGGATGTTCGTTGCCGGAACATCCGTACGGTCAACGAGGTCGAAGTGAATATCGGCCTTCACGGACAGGACTATCGATGAACGCGATAAAACCCATGCCATGGTCAAGCCGCATGATCTCTGCGCTGGCCTCACCCCTCCCTACCCGCACCTCTTCATGGTTTGGAACGAAGTCCGGGTAGGTTCGGTCCCGCACCATCTTGAAGTCCAGTGTCAGTATTTCCCAGATCATCGTTCCGCTCCGGATGATTGCGGTCGAGCGAACTGGCGTTGATCGTAATTGTGATATTAGAGTTTTCGGGGTTTTCCTCATCGATCAGAAAAGTACCATCATAATCTAGAAGCTGACCAACGGTGCGAGACAATCCAATGTGATCAATCTCCCTACCAACGTAGGCGTGATGTGCATGGGCAGATTAGGGTCTGAACAGCGGCCAGCCTTTGCTGCGGCAACCGGATCGACGCCTTGACCTACGACTAATTCAGCGAAGAACCCGTGCCGCCCTGCTGGGTGCGCCGGAAGGTACGGGATGCCCGCACTCTTGCAGATCGTCTCGCCACCCGCCAGTTCATCAGATCGTCCCAAAAGTCGCGCGGACGTGCGAATTTTGTATAGGTTTTATACGAGATTTCGGCCGTTTTCCGAAAGTTCGACGGAATTTCAAACGGGCGTTTCCGCACGCTTCCACACAAAGCCCTGTGAATAATCCATATTGTTGAGGTGTTTTTGGCGACCCCGGCAGGATTCGAACCTGCAACCTGCCCCTTAGGAGGGGGCTGCTCTATCCAGTTGAGCCACGGGGCCACTCGACCCTCGTTTTCCGTCGAAATGTTTGGCAACGCAACAGAAATTCCGTTTTAGAGAGGCGTTGGGCTTCGCTCATGCTTGGACAGCCTAGCCGTTTCGAGGTAAGACATTCATCGGGGGCCTTCAGGAAGGTAACAGCGTTGGCGCAAAGATCCGGGCCGGACTACAGGCATAAACTAACACTGCGCGACGTCTCAGAAGCATCTGGGGTCAGTGAAATGACCGTGAGCCGTGTTCTTCGCAACAGCGGTGACGTGTCAGAAAAGACGCGTGCGAAAGTGCTGGAGGTCGCGCGTACCCTTGGCTACGTGCCGAATAAGATTGCGGGTGCGCTGGCCTCAAACCGGGTCAATCTTGTTGGCGTGATCATTCCGTCTTTATCCAACATGGTCTTCCCTGAAGTGCTGATGGGTATCTCACGGGTGCTAGATGAAACACCCTTGCAACCGGTCGTTGGTGTGACTGGGTATGAGCCTGAAAAGGAAGAGCAGGTCATTTTCGAAATGCTATCCTGGCGGCCCTCCGGTTTAATCGTTGCAGGGCTTGAACACACGGATGCGGCGAAGGCGATGATGCGGAACGCGGGCGTCCCAATCGTGGAAATCATGGATGTTGACGGCGAACCCGTTGATGCATGTGTCGGAATCTCGCATGAGCGAGCCGGCCGGGAAACCGCGCGCGAGATACTGGCCCGCGGTTACCGCAAGATTGGGTTTTTGGGGACAAAGATGCCGCTGGACCACCGCGCGCGAAAACGTTTCGAGGGATTTTCAAGTGTTCTGAAGGACGAAGGCTTGAGCATCGTTGCGGAAGAATACTACTCTGGCGGCTCTGCTTTGGCGAAGGGCCGTGAGATGACTCAAGCTATTCTCGCAAAGGCGCCGGATTTGGATTTCCTGTACTTCTCGAATGATATGATCGGCGCGGGCGGTCTGCTCTACTGTCTCGAAATTGGCATAGATGTCCCCGGGCAACTTGGGCTTGCTGGATTCAATGGTGTTGACCTGATTGACGGCCTTCCCCGGAGGCTTGCGACACTCGATAGCTGCCGGGCGGAAATTGGCGCGCGGGCGGCTGAACTGATTGCCGCGGCCGAGACGACGCCGAAAGACGCATCACCGCAGCGCATCGAGATTTCGCCTATCTTCGCGCCGGGGGATACAGTTCGACCCAAATAGCACCGAACGCCCGATTTTGCGGTTGTTTACGCCTCTCACTTAGCTTTGCGCTCCCAAGCCAGCATCGCTTAAGTGAGGTACAGTCCTGTGCTAGACAAAGTTCCAAATTACGACATTCCGGCGTCCGCGGCGCTGCGCTATCTGCGACGACATGCCCGCGCATTGACCCGCAATCAGGTGGTTGGTGACCGGTTGGCGGAAAAGGCGAGCGCGCTGCTGCGTCTGCAGGATGACACCGATCGCCTGCCATTTAAGCTAGCATTGTTCCGAACGTTTCACAGGCTTTACGCGGAGCATTTCGAAGAGACCAGCCATGACATTGCCCAAATCGTCTTTCTGCTACGGACGATTGAAAAGTTTTCCATAGCGGAGATTGGCAAGACACTGGGGCAAAACCCCATTGATGTTTTGGCTCTTTTCAATGCCGCCCGCGCCGAAATGCTGCGCCTGCGATCGCTCCACATTCTGCTGATCGAAGACGAAGCGATGATCGCGATGGATCTAAGCTGCTTTCTCGAAGAGCAGGGCCACAAGGTGACCGGTGTGGCGATGACCCATGCAGGGGCGGTTGGTCTGGCCTACGAAACCAGACCTGATCTGATCATATCGGACATCGCCCTTGCAGATCGCTCATCTGGTTTGACGGCGGTGGATGACATCGTCAAAGCACAAGGCCACATCCCGGCAATTTTTCTAACTGGCCGGCCCGATCTTTTGCTGACGGGTGAAGGCGCTGAACCTGCGTTCGTTTTGGAAAAGCCCTATGGCGAGGATGAGATCCTGTCCGCCATGAGCCAAGCGATGAGTGCATCAGTCGTGATGTGTTGATTAAGTCTTTGCGCCTGCGCGCGGGCCTGCGAAAAACCAGATCAGGAAGCCGATCAAAGGCAGAATGAGAACGAGCGCGATCCAGAATACTTTCTGGCCGGTTGATGCATTTGACCCAAAGATCGAAACAAGCGCCCAGATATCGAGCACGAAAACGATAAAGCCACCGATTGTTGTAGGGCCCATAGCCGTTATTCCATCCATTTTGCCATTCAAGTGGGCAGAGGGTAGCGGCCAAATCTGGAACTATCCACCAATTGTTTGGCTTTACCGTAGCTGCCTTGCCTGAGCGTTCGAATGACGTCATTGTCAGGATGTGATGGACTGAGAAGGGCGGGCTATGGCCGCATTTGATGCGACTGCAAGACGAGGCCTTCTGCTGGTCAGCCCCACATTCGTCTATGTCCTGCTCTTGCTCGCAGCCCCACTGGCGACGGTTTTTGCATTCAGCTTCTGGACGCAGGATTTCCTCAGCATCGACTACACGGTGACACTGAAGAACTATCAGGAAGCCTTCAGCGACCCCATCTACCGGACGCTCTTGGGTCGATCCCTTCTCATCGCAGGCGCAGTGACGACTGTTACAGTCATATTGGCCTTTCCCATCGCTTACTTCGTGTCTTTTCACGTCGCACCTGAGAGGAAGGCGCTTTGGATTTTTCTGATCACCATACCGTTTTGGACCAGCTATCTTCTGCGCGTCTTTCTGTGGAAGGTCATCCTTGGGTTTAATGGCGTCCTCAATTCCTCACTGATTGGGGTCGGTCTGATCGATGAGCCCATTACTCTAATCCTCTACAACGCCAATGCAGTCGTCATCACTCTGGCGCACGCATTCGCACCCTTTACGATATTGCCGATCTATGTGGCCCTCGAAAGAGTGGATCGGTCACTCTTGGAAGCCGCGCAGGACCTTGGGGAAACACGGGTTTCGACCTTCTTTCGTGTGACGCTGCCGCTTGCCATGCCGGGTGTGATCGCAGCCGTTTTGATCGTGTTTATTCCAACCATTGGCGACTACGTCACGCCTCGCCTCGTGGGTGGTCCTGATGGGCTAATGATTGCGAATATGATCCAGACACAGTTTCTAAAACTCAACAATGCACCGATGGGAGCGACGCTTGCTGTTCTTTCCATGTGCGCGGTGACCCTTGTTTCGCTGGTGTTCCTTATGCTGAACCGCCGATATTTAAAAACATCATGAAGGGTGGCTGGCTACGCATATACGCGATCGTTTATTTGATCTTCTTATATCTGCCCGTCGCTCTCTTGCCGATTTTTGCATTCAACGATGGCACCATTATCGCCTTTCCGCTGCAAGGATTCACGGCGAAATGGTTTCTGGAACTCGCAGCGATCCAAGCGCTCCATTCCGCACTATGGAACTCACTCTTCATCGCACTTGTCACAGCGACGCTGAGTACGTTGCTGGCGATTGGGGCGGCGCGGGCGTCCACGCGCTATAAATTTCCCGGAAAGGCGCCAATCATGGGCGCGATCATGCTGCCCCTCGTCCTGCCGGAAATCATCGTGGCCGTGGCTTTACTGGTCGTACTGCTTCAGCTTGGTATCGGCCTCACCTCATGGACGGTCATCGCCGGACACACACTGATCTGCACACCTTTTGCCATTGCCATCCTTAGTTCATCCTTCCAAGGCTTGGACGCCTCCGTCGAGGAAGCCGCCATTGATCTGGGAGAAACCCGTTGGGGCGCATTCAGAACCATTACGTTACCGCTTGTGGCGCCGGGCATCATTTCGGCGTTTCTCATTGCCTTCACGATATCTCTGGATGAGTTCATCATCGCTTTTTTTCTGACAGGTGCAGAGCCGACGCTGCCGGTTTACCTTTGGAGTCAGCTGCGCTTTCCGACCCGCATCCCAGCGGTCATGGCGCTGGGAACGTTATTGCTGCTGGCCTCCCTTATCATTCTGAGCATAGCCGAATACGCCCGCCGCCGTGGCATCGCGCGGACCGGTGGGAAAGACAGCGGGGGATTTCTGTGATTGGGCTGACCAATGTAGAGAAGTACTACGGCGACTACCACGCACTGCGCGGCATCACGGCCAACATACCGGAGGGAGAATTCTTCTCCCTCCTTGGTCCATCCGGGTGCGGGAAGACGACCTTACTGCGCGCGATTGCCGGATTTGAACATCTCTCGGGCGGGTCGCTGACCATTGATGGGCAGGACATGTCGCGTATCGCCCCACATAGACGCCCCACCAATATGGTCTTTCAAAGCTACGCGATATTTCCTCATCTGAGTGTCGCCGAAAATGTTGGCTTTGGACTGCGCAAGCGGAAGGATATCAACCGGGATGCGCGACAACGCATGGTTGACGAGGCGTTGGATATGGTGGGCCTTTCCGGTTATGGCAGCAGGCGGGCCCATGCCCTGTCTGGCGGTCAACGACAGCGTGTGGCCTTGGCCCGCGCCCTCATATTGAAGCCTAAGGTTCTTTTGCTGGACGAACCCCTCTCGGCGCTCGACAAGAAAATGCGCGAGCAGATGCAGGCGGAGTTGCGGCGGCTGCAGCGGCAGATTGGCATCACGTTCGTTCTGGTCACCCACGATCAGGAGGAGGCCTTGATCATGTCGGATCGGATTGCCGTCATGTTCGATGGTCAGATCGCCCAAATGGATGCGCCACAAACATTGTATCGCCGCCCCAGCACACGGCGTGTCGCGGAATTTATTGGCGTTATGAACTTCTTGCCTGCCGCGCGTGTCGGCGATGAGATGTTCGATGTGGCGGGTCTGGGAAAAGCTTTCATCGACCGGAGTCAAGTCATGAACGGCGCGGGCACCGACTGCGTGGCAGGTCTGCGCCCTGAAACACTGAGTATTCTATTCGACGGCTCAGACGTTCCGGATCACAGCTTTGAAGGCACGATCACAGATCGCGCATATTACGGCGATATGACCTATTACGATGTCGTCATCACACCGGGAACCGCGCCCGTAACCATATCTATGAAGAATCGGGCTGGCCGACCTATTTTGGAGCCAAATACGAAGGCTACCGTTGCATGGGATCCGAGGTCGCTGATCATATTCGGGGCCTAAACGCATGAGGCCGCTGCGAACAGCGGCCCCGTACAAGTATATATTGATGTGGTCTAGATAGCAGACTTCGCGGCTGCCGTGTAAAGCATCACCACATCGTTCATGTCTTTCAGCGTGACGTTCAGACCATCGAAAATCGCATTCATCTGATCGACAGAAAGCTGACCTCCTGCAACTACCGTTTCCAGCTTTGCTTTTGCCGTGGTCCAGTCTTCATAAACTACATCGAGACCAGCTTGTATCTCATCTGTCGGCGGTGGATTGATGCCTGCATTCGGGAAACCGTCTTTCAACGCGATCAACGATGTCTCGAACATGTTCATTGTCCCGGTCAGCGCATCCGCACTTCCCATCGCGTTAATTTTCGTAGAGATCCCGCAGCTTTCTTTCGACATCTTCTGGGTCAGCATGCGCTGACGCCCGGAAATATCGATCAGCATTGCATCGGACTGCAACATCTCGGCAGGGTTTGAGTATTGCCCGACGATCTCACTGACCAACAGTTTTGCTTCATCTAAGAGCGGCATATTATTTTCGGCGATATGCAGGATGTTCGCCTGATGATCATCACCCTCAAGAATGGCCTCTGACGCAGTTTTGATTGGGCCCCAGACCGCCTGCAGCTTCTCGATCTGGACAAGGGTCTTCCGACGCTCCTCCGGGCCGATGATGCCAATGCTCTCGTCACCGTATTGAAGCGCTTTCACGATCTTCTCGAATTCCGCCGTACTCGTGGTCAACGCAGAGCGGCTGCCGTCGCCACCTACCCCATTGACGTAATAGCAAGCGGATGCCGAGATCCGTTGCGACAGCATACGAAGTTTCCCAGCGAAATTTATGCGCTCGCCTGCGCCAACGTCTTCGATTACGAGTCCGGCGGGCTCAACCTGACTTTGCATCGCGGCCTGCGCGATTGCACCGTGAAGCCCAAGCGCCACGATAGCGGCGGGAAAGGCCAAGCTGCATTTAGGTATCTTCTTCATTCCAAACCTCCATCCCTGATCAGCCATAGAACAGCTGATCGATGCGGTAGGGCGGCTCTTTACGGGAGAGCGCGCCCTACAGAGTTGTTGATGTTTCTTTGCGTAGACTGTGCAGGCTTAGCCCTGAACGTCCTTGCTGACCCAGACCTCGACCCGGCGGTTCACACCCCGACCGATTTCGGACGTGTTGCAGCCAGCCGGAGCCACTTCGCCAAACCCATCGACATTGATTTTGACATGGTCAATCTTGCCGTTTGCGAAAGCCGCGAGGTCAGCTGCAACCTGTTGCGCACGCACTTTAGACAGATCGCGGTTCGCATCGAAGGCACCCACATCGTCAGTAAAGCCAACCAACGTTATCTCAGTTCCTTCAGGCTTGCCCTCAAGGTAGGAGATCAGCCGCTGCATATCCAACAACCCGCGTTCATCCAGCTTGGACGATCCAGTCCGGAACCGGAAGGTGGTCGACAGGCGATCATGCTCAAGCATTTGCGCCAGCATCTCACGGATCACACCAGCTTCGTAATTGTCGGCCTGCGCCTTAATCAGGTTCTTGGCACGACCGCTGTCCATCGATTGACTCTGACGCTTGATGCCCAAGTTGATGAAACCGGATTTCGTTACAACGCCGTCAGCGTTTTCCGACAGAGCGAACTCAAGGAATTTTTGCGCCTGCTCATCGAGCTGATCACCCCTGTTGTAGAGATACAGCCGGCGCTGAAGCGCGTATTCTTCCGTCTTTGAGGCAAACGGATCAGGCTGGCTTTCAAGACCGCATTCATTCACCAGGTTGAGTGGTTTCGCACCTCGCTGGAATGCATAACCAACAAACCCGATGGCAGATGGATCATCATTGACGATGGCTGCAACGTCATTGTTTGTCTCCGCAACAGTGTGATTGTCAACGTATTGTGGGCCATCTTCAGTAAAGACGCGGTTCTTAAATACAGAAAGAGTACCGGAGTTCGATTGCCGACTGATCGCCTTGATCGGCAGGTCAGGTCCGCCCAGTTCAGACCAGTTTGTCATCTGTCCGGAATAGATCTGCTGAAGCTGTTCGATGCTGATCGTATCCACCGGATTGTTCGGGTGAACGACCATGACAAGGCTGTCCACCGCGACGATGTGCTCTTGGTCAATGCTGACCATATTGCCTGCGCCTGCGTCGCGCAGTTCGCGGGCTTCAGCTGGGCGGATCCGGCGGGATGCCATCCCGATAGAGGCCGTGCCCCCCATGAGCGTTTTGAATGCATCACCGGACGATGTGGACGTGACGAGGAAGCTACCAAGCTCGTCGCCAAACCCACCGTCGCCAACAAAATTAGCGAGCATAACGCCCTCTTGCGCCGTGTTGGAGATGCTGGCTTCTGCATCAAGATATGACGCATACCCGCTCATCAGAAGCGGCATCAGACCCAAGCCCACCGTATCAGAGCCTGCGATTCTTACGTCTGCAGTTTCAGTTTCAAACTTAGGGCAGTCGGCGCCTTCGCACCTCACCCGGCTGGCACTGATCCGAAGGTCGCCCAAGGCGGTTCGAATAATGTAGTTGTCATCTTTGAAGTCAATGAACTCGCCTACCAAGTTCACCGTACCATCCGCAGATTTCAGGGCAACTTCGCCCGCGTTGGCAGAAAGTGTAATGAGCGCAGCACCCAAGAGTGCAGACACACTCAATGTCGGTTTAGATGAAAAATTTAGAACGTTTCTCACTGTCGTCCTCCTCAATACGAAACAGTTTGAGGCGATGCAGTTTTGGGACCTTCACATCCAACACTATTTACCACACCGCATTATCTTTGCCGGCTCAATAAGGTCACATTCAGAGCCAGCATCTCTACGCTGCTCCGATTTTGTGCAAAATTTGCGGCAAAGCTACGGCAAATATCGGATTGGTCATCAACCAGAAACAGTTCTGGATTTTACTTCAAAATAGCTGATGAAATGTTACTTCAAATCAAAGAGTTGAAGTACACTGATATTCTGGAATGTTTCTCAGAATGGCAAACTAATTTTGCAGCGCGTACCAGTGCGATGCAATCGAAGTCGCGTGGTCAGCTCCAACAAATGCAATCAGTAACTCATTTTCAATTTTTGAGACCAGCACCTTAGAATCAGCAACGGGAGAAGCGTCCAAAATCAAACACGCTGGTTCCGTTGAACCTTGCAGAATCTGCGTTAATTCCTCGATGATGTCATCGCTAGATGCGCCAAATACCTCTTCCAATTTGGCAAGCGGATCGGTTTCTCCGTATTTGTGGCTGAGGTCGCCATCACAGAACACAAGCCAAGCCAACAAAGTGGGCTGCGCGCTTGCGACGAAATGATCCATAGGGCTGAGTTTTTTAGCGCGAATGGGGTCCGACAGATCAATCGACATATGCTCCGCAAGGCGCGAAACGGCAACCCCAGGCTCCGTCGGATCCGCCGCATGGGCCGTCCGATGTGCCACCACAAAAAGGGTGTCGGCACCTTCGACAAGGTATCCGATTTCGCTCACGAGGGTCTCAAAGCCATCCTTGCCAGATGCACCCTCAATTATACGGCGGCTTGAGACCGTCACTTCGAGCGCTGTTCCGGTGTTGGTGCTGAAGGACAAGATGCGGGTCAGGATCGTCTGATCAATCTCCTGAAGCAGCCCTGTGCGGAGATCGTCTTCTGATCCCGTCATTACCACACGGGGCATGTTCGCTGGTGCGGCGTCAGCCAGAAGATCCAGAGCGTTCCAAAAACGAGCATGTTTTGTCATAACGATCTCCCCCAAGCGATTATGGTTGTGCTGCTATTTGTGAAAGCGCTTCGCGTGCGGATGACATCAGGGCGCCAAAATCAACATCTGTTGAACAGACGCAGCACAACCCGTCGGCCAACTCGTCGCCGTCTCTGAGATAGACCGTCACGTTTTCAGTCCCGAATACCATCGCCTCGACGGTCGGCTCAGCGCTCGCGAGGCTTGCGATTTTGCCGTCCAAAGCTGTTGTCATGGTCGTACACAACTTGTCCAAATCTTCTTGCCGAACATCAGTGGATGAACTCGTGCATAAGACCATCTTCGTGGACAAATCTGCGAACGCGATCGTGTGGCACGTCGGAAAAGCAGTTTCGATCTGATCAAGTATTTCTACGATTTTCATGTGTCAGCCTCAATAGCACAGACGATGTGTATCAGGCTGATGCTTTCTTGTCGCCAGCAAGTGCGGACCGCAGGCTCGACAGCTCAACGGGCTTATGCTCCGCCACTTGCCGCTTTGCCTCTGCAGGCGCACCAGCCGCATCACGTGCCGGTCGAGCCGTAGCGCCGTTGGTCTGCGTGCGTACACGGCGTGGCAAGACCACGGTCGCAGGTGCTTCGTCTGCCGCTGCTGAGACTTTGTCGATGGGCATAGGCGCTTCACCGGGTTCTGCGGCAGCCGTCGCAATCAGAGTATCTACGACGGGATCCGGTCGGCTGGCAACTTCCGGCAGTGCACCATCATTATCGACCACCTCTCTGGTAAGCCGCTGTGTCAGATCGATCAACGCGTCTGCAAACGCATCTCCACCGCTGGCAACCCATTTTTCTCGATCTTCACCAGCCGCCATCGCTTCGGTCAGAGAGATTGGGTAAAGCCCACAGAATTGATCACGCGTTTCAGAAGCAACGCGCCGGATGATGCGAAGCCGGTCCTTTTCAGAGTGAATTTTGTCGATCCGTGTGATCAGCAGAATGCTCTTCTGCTTCAGACTTTCCGGCATGGTTTCCCAAACAGCAGCCTCACTTTGACGCCAGGCCTGCGTCGCGTGGGTGCACCACAGAACCGCATCCGCATGATGCACAACGCGCTGCCACACTTCAGACGACATGTTCGGATCGGAAATTCCCGGCATGTCGATCAGATCGCAGACAGTCAGAATGTCAGAATCATCGAAAATCCGGACCATTGTCGTCTCTTCGAGTGGCACATCCTCAAGCCGTTCCAAGTCCACAGCATGAATTTCGCCGGAAAGGTCGACACGATGCGCAGGTTCATCCCCGTAGGAAATCCAGACAGGTGGAAGCTGTGTCGCGGTTACCTTTTCGGGCAAAGGACGGGAGCCCAACAACAGATTGGACAATGTACTTTTCCCGGCGCTAAATTCACCCATGAGGGCAATGCGTGGTTTGCGTTCAATCGTCATTTCAAACTCCTTTGACCAACTATGCTGCGAAGGCAGCAAGTTCGTCCATTGTCACGTCAAGGCAGAGCGCTTGTTCTTCCTGCGCTTTCACGCCGAACAGCTCATCAAGGTCTTCGTCGCTGATATTGCTCTTTTCTAGCACATCCATAAGGATTGCGCGCTGCTCAACAAAGAACTCTGACAGCGTAGCCACGCAATCCGTCCGGATTTTCGCGGCATGTGGACCTTTCAAATCCTCAACAATCGGATTCGTTTCAGCCTCTATCAATTTATAAAAGTCTTCGGCGAAGGCTTTGTAACCACGGCGGCGGCGCCACCAGCCTTTCCACCAGCCTGTTTGCAAATCCAGCGCGATGGTCTGGCCAAGGCTCACCGGTGGCGCGATATGCGGAACAAGCGCGGGTTTAACGGTGAAGCCGTCAACCGAGACGTTGAACATCGTCGCGTAGATTTCAGTGAGTGCCTCAGCCGCGCCTTGGTAGGCGGTCTCACCCGCAATGCTCGCCTTCTTTGAGATCACCTGATAGCTTGACCGCAGCAAGAGCCGCAGGCCCATCGGGCTATATTGCCAGATTTCATCCGCGCCCTTCTTTTCCAGATGATCAATCAACGACGCGGTTGCGCGCTCAAGGAAGCGACCATGGGATTGGTCAACGCGCGTGTTGAATTCCCCAATTGCCTTGGACAAATCCTGAGACAGTTGCTGCGTGAACTTTTGTTCGATCTCGTCGATTGCAGTGACGACCTGATCTTTTTGAAGCCCGGCATCGCCATTTCTATCGCTTCGCATCAGCGTAACTTGGTTCGTTGCCCGAAGACCTGTCGCGATGTTCATCGCCTTACGCGCTGCTTTCTGGATCGCGTCTTGACCTGCACCCTCATCAACCCGTTCGGCCAGCGCACGATAGAACGCCGGTATTCCCGAAGCCTCCCAAGCAAGCTCTTCCGGGGTTAGCCTGTCGTGATTAACGTCCTCAAGCGTCGCCGACCAATTGTCGAGCGACTTGGCGCTCTCGCCGTGCATTGCCTCTAACGTGCCAAGCATGGCCATATTCGCCCAATATGCACTGCCGAAGATTATTTCGGAGTCGGCGGGACCGTTGTTCTTTTTCAACGTCTGAATGATGCTATCGCGAATTTCGGGAACTTGCGTCGCGGGATCCGGCAACTCATCGATGCGGTTCACGAAAACGATGATCTCGCGTGACTTCACATTGGAGATCAGCCGGATTAAAGCCATATCCATTGAGGTCAACGCTTGGTGTGCCGAAAGTACGACAACGCAGATGCGACTGTCACGGATCGCGTTGATAGTGATCTGTTCGCGCATCATGAAGGTGTCATTCACACCGGGCGTGTCGCGAATACACAATGGCAATGGCATGTCGGGGCGTTCGATATAGAGATCTGCGGACTTGGTGATGTCGGCGAACTGACCCTGGTTGTCCGTTTCTTCCCCTTCGATCGGATCGTCGCCCAAGCATACGTAGCGCTGGATTAGATCGTCATCGATATAGCCGTATTTGTGTTCCTGTCCCAACAGCAATTCAAACTTCCGCCCAAGACGTGCGCGGGTTTTGTCGCGCATCTGAGCGATCTGGGCGCGCACCTTTTCCAGTTCATCATCAGCGCCCGCGCGCGCGGCCAGCTCGCCAATGCGACCGCCGTCTTCGACAAGACGGTCCCACTCGGTCTCGTCGAAGAATTTGAACTTCGCACGCGATGCCGGATCGGGATCGGGCGTGTTGATATGGAGGGATGTCACGACCGACGTCCAAGGGTTCACATCGGCGGGCAGCAAATCGGGCGAACCGATCATTGCATTCACGAGGGAGGTTTTGCCAGCCTTGATCTGGCCGATGACCGTAACGCTTGGCTGGACAGCTTCCATCTGCAGTTGAAGTTTGGAGAGCTTCTTCTGCGTCTCCTCATCTGCCAGAACCGACAGGTTCTCGAGCGCATCTTCGAAATCGGACAGCTTTGCGGCAAACGCAGCCATGCCCTCAAGACCGCGCTTGAAGACATTTCTCAGGGCGGGGTCTACGGCGGTGTAATCTTCTTCGATAACGTCATCCATATTCATCTGACTTATCTGTCCCATAGTACCGATCACATCCCATTACAGCGGGATGAGCAAATTTATGCCATCTCGCCCTGCAAAAGCCATTGTTAATCCGCTTTTAATAGCGAGATCGTGACCCGAATATGGCGGCAATTCGGCATTGTTAGGCGAACAGATACAGTAAGCCCCACAAAGGCTTATGCAGCGTTAAGAAGGTCCAAATCACGGCGAAGTTGCAGCAAAAGCGTAACAGCGTCGAGCGCAGCAACGCCTGCGTCTTCCATCTGCAACAGGACAAGAATGTCCAATGCATCCGTCACATCTTCCTGAAGTGCGGTCGCTGAGGGGTCTTCAGACTGTTCGAGATTCGCGCTCAGCGTCTCAAGCGCGGCCTGACAACGCTCAATGATGAGTTCACTGTCCGGATCAGCCGATCTATCAGAATCACCTTGGATAGCGGTCGCCGCACTCGCCAAAATTTCTCGCGCACTCTCAACCCCGAACGTCTCCAAACCAGAATCATCCTCGACGGACTGTGGTTCAGGCGCTTCCGCGGCGACGTCCTCCGGCGACTCAGCGTCTACCGGCGGCGCCCCCACGAAGTCTACGGTTGTCTCTTCTTCGAGTTCCTCGACACGTTCTGACGCGACCTCCTCCACCGGGAGTTCAACGGCCTCTTCATCAGTCTCGCTCTCGACCGGCTCGTCGGCAGTCATCTCATCTACGACATCCACGGGCGGCAGCAAATCAAGAGGTGCACTGTCTTCAGGCACTTCCTCTATCTCTGGAGAAGGCTCTTCCGCAGGCGGGATATCAGCAAGCTCAGCATCGACCTCTTCGAATGTCAGCCCTTCTTCGGGTTCGATTTCAGGTTCAGCAAAATCCACCGGCTCGTCCGTCGCGAAAATCGGATCAGCCAGCTTTGCAACAACGGGCTCAGGCGCCACGGACGCCGCATTAGGGGCATCAACCTCCGGCTCATCCTCGAAATCGTCTGGAACATGTCGGGCCAAGAAAAGTTCAACCTGGTCGAGACTGGCGCGCTGGCCCGCATCGACCTGCTTCTTCACACCTGAGATCAGCGCAGGCGCACCGCTGGCCTTGAACATATCACGGTTCAGTTGACCATCCGGTGCGTTTGCGGCCAAAGCTTCCAAAGTCGCAAGCGGCAATATCTTCAGAAACCAATCTGCGGCGACACCTTCGAGTGCTTGAAGGTGGCTTTTCAAAACGCCCTTTTCGGACGCGATATCTGCTTTTGTGACAACCAGGAAACCATGGTCTCTGAGCGCGTCTGGTACGCTATGCCAGATCTTTCTCTCGTTTGGGGCGAAAGCTTGCGTGCACCAGATCGCGATGTCCGTTCTGCGGCATGCCCACGCCACGGCCTTCATATGGTCGCGCTCATCTCCACCAGCGGCGACTTCGAGCAGGCTGATTTTGCGCAGTGCAGGCAAATCCGCTTCAACCGCGACCAAAACGGGGGCCATGTTTGCCGCTTCCTGCAGCGCGATACCGTCCAAGGTCGCCGTAGAGCCGTCGCCAAGCGTGCAAATGGTCTTTGCCTCGGCGCCATAGCGCAGTTCCAGCGTGGGCAGGCGCAAGCCAGCGGGTATAATCTGCTGACCAACAAGCAAGTTTACCAAACTGGATTTCCCGGCCCCTGCCGTCCCAAACACGGTCACCCGCACGGGCTGACTTAGGCGCGTCAGCAGACGCGCGCCATTTTCGATAGCCTTGGACGGCAAGTTTGCTGAAGCGAGTGCTCGCTCCAGCCGTTTCGTTGCCGCCTCAGGCGACAGGGGTTCGGTCATTTAGCTTGGCCTGCCACTTTCGGTTCGCGAATAAACGTCGTCGGTGTGGTCACGATAGGCTCTCGAACGAGGTCGTCGTCAAGGGCTTCGTCTGCCGCGACAGGCATATTGTCGACATTTCGCACATTTCCGCGGGCGCTGAGGGCTTGCGCCCCGTTCGCAAGCGGTGTTGTCTTGGCTCTTGCGGTGGTAGACACGTCGTTGACGCGGATTACACAAATTGAGATATTGTCCTGATCCGGGTCGCCAAGGCGCTCTATGGCAGCCAAAAGAATATCAGCAATCTCAGCGCTGCGTTTCTTCCGGTTCCGATGGAGAAGGCGTTCGATTTGTTTCTCAGACAAGTATTGTAGCCCATCGGAAGCGACCACAACCATATCACCGGCCTTCAGGGTCGTCGGTTTCGCCGGGCAATCCACCTTCGGGATCCGATCACCGATCAGAACAGATGTCAGGCAGTTCCGATCCGGGTGGTTCGCGCCGACCTCCGGTTCCATCAAACCGCTTTTGACCATGAAATCGATCTGCGGCGCCATGGAGTGATCTTCGTTCAACTGTTTCAGCTTACCGCCGCGCAGCATATAAAGCGGAGAGTCACCGATAGAGATCCAGTGCAAGCGATTTTCGACAAGAACGGGTGCGACAAGCGTCGCCCCCATGCCACGGGTGTCAGGATGGTCTTCCACGTGGTCCCGCACACATGCGTTCGCGGCATCAGCTGCGTGACGCAAAATCTCCTCGGCATGCGCTTCGAAGTTATCGATGTTGGCGCATTGGAACTTCAGCTCGCTGAATACTTCCGTAAGAATGATCTTGCTGGCAACATCGCCTGCTGCGTGTCCACCCATACCATCCGCAAGGACGGCAAAGCCGGAATTTGTTCCCATCGGGAAGTCCGCCGTCACGGCGTCCTCCTGATAATCTCGCGTGCCTTGGCTTATGCCAAGTGCGACGTCGAAGCGTGGTTCATGCGATCGCCACATCGTCGTCGCCCTCCGTTTTGTCGGTTTCCCAGTTGAAGTCAGGGCCACACAGCGCGACCAGCCGAAGTGTTGTTTCGCCGATTACGATCTCATCGCCATTCGACAGCTCTTCAGTGCTGAGAAGGGGTTTACCGTTCAAACGCACCAAGTTTGACTTTCCACCGTGTCCCAGGTGGAACTTGTGGTCCATAGGATCGTAGGCAATCGCCGCGTGGTTTGTGCGGGAGATACTCGTGTCGCCAAAATCAAGTTGGACTGCCTGATCTTCACCCCGTCCGATCTGTGACATGCCTGCAAGCAGCGCATAGCTTTCACCGCGACCGGGCCCATCTGCGACGATGATCCAGCCAACCGGAAACTTTGCACGGCCATTTGCGACCTGACGCGCCTTCTCGTCGAAGAGATCGACGACGGGGCTTTCTGTGGGGTCAAAGCCCAGCAATCGTGTCTTGGTCCGCGCAGCACGCCGTCCGGGTCGACCGGAAGGCTTTGCGATTGGCACGGGTGCGGAAGCGTCTGCAGCAGGCTCCGGTGTCGGCTCAGGGACAACGCCGGCAAAAGGATCAGCTTCTTGCGGTGCTGCAGGTTCAGCTGTGTCGATATCCCAGACGTTCATGGCAGGTTTTGCCGCTTCCGGCTCGTCCGGCTTCTGTATCGTCACATCGCTTCTTGCAATGACACCGCCCAGATCAAGTGACGCGGGAGCGTCCAGATCTTCAGGCGATGTGCTCAATTCAGCAGCCAGGTCCGCCAATGGAAGATCGTCCATCTGAGGTTCTGCAAAAAGACTTTCGCCTGCCGCTTTCAGGGGGTCGAGACCGACGTCCTCATTCAGCGTGTCTTCGAGGACAAGCCGTTCGTCTTCTTCCGACGCGCCGCCTTTATCGGCGGATTTTTTAGCGATCATTTCGCGAATAAACTTCATTGTCCTGCCTCTTTCTGATCCGATCTCTCAACGCGGATGGTGATGTTCCCCCAGGAAACTGATGCACACCGATCCATCATTGCTCTTCCGTGCTGTAGTTAAATGATGCGACCCACATGAAGTTGTCCCGTGACACAGCAAAATTGAAGAACTCAATTTCGTTTGCAACTTCGCGCGTCATGATCTCCGCCATGGTGATATCTAGTCCGACCCGTTCGCTTGTTGGGATATAAGCTACAATAATATCCCCAACTTGTAGATCGTTTTCATTATTTTCAGGCACTGATGTGACAACAGTTTGCCATTCTTCGCCTGCGAACTTGCTCTGAAATTCGATTCCGTTGAGCAGGGCAACTTCCTGGACAACTGGTAACGCGATGTCATTGCGCGTAATCTCTGTTGCCCCGCTATCCTTCAAGCCAAACTGAATCTGAACCAACGGAACGTCGCTTGATGCCGCAGCAGCCTGTAAAAGAGGGCCAAGATCAGACGAGTCGCTGATTTCGGTGCCATTCACCTCGACCACAGCCTGACCTTCACGCATCCAGTCCGCAGCGGTTGGGTCGAGATCCTTGATCACAACATCAGAGCCCTGAGTGGTGGTAAACGGCAGATCGACCGAAAGACCGGTGACCACGAGGCGCGACTGTGCCGAGACCGGTTCGAGCACGTCAGGAATAACTGCGCCATCGCGCGGTACAAAAACGATTGCGGAACTGGCGCGCGAACTGCTGTCAACGGCGGGTTCTGCGGGTCCGTCCGGAATGACCGCGATGTCTGCTTCTGCGAACGAATTAGTCAATTCGTTAGACCGTTGAACAGGAATTGCGGATGTCGCACCCTCGGCCGCGTCTGATTGCCCTGCGGTCTCATCATCTGTCGATAACAGGCCTGATCCGACGACCCCGAGGGCTGCGACAATCGCAATCGCCGCCGCAGCCCCAAGGAACAACATCCCACGCGATTTTGCAGCGTGCGGAGCAACCGGAACCTCGGCGACCTCCTCAGCAGCGCTGTCATCTTCTGTGTGCTCGATAGTGTCTTGCGCGATGATGTCCGTCTGATCGTCAGAGTCCGACGCAGTAGCAATATCGCCTTCTGCATCATCTTCCTCGATGTCTTCTTCAACAACTGGATCGTCACTCTTGTCCGTATCAATAATCTTATAGCTGGACGCGGGGAACTCGTTCACATCGTCAAGGTCGTCTGAGACCTCTGCACTTTCTTCTTTATCGGCCAAATCTTCAGCCGCAGTGATTTCTGTCTCTGCCTTGTCATCTTCAGGTTCTTCAACCACAACCTCTTCTGCCGGGACGGGAATTTCCTTCAGAGCAGGTTTCTCCTCGACCACGGCGCTCGTGGAAACAAGCTTAGCGACGGTCGCGCTGATGACAGCATCGTCTTGCGTCGAGGCCGCACCCTGTTTGGGCAGAACTGGATCAAACTCTTCGCCCTTCAGCATTGCAAGCCACTCTGCGGCTGATTGAAGGCGGTCCTTTGGGAACACGGCAAGGGAACGGTCCACAGCCGCCAAAAACTTAGGATCAAGACCTTTGCCTGCCTTCTCGGAAAGCGGGACATAGGGATCTGGCTCACTTGCCGCGATCGCTGCTAGGCGTGCTTGACTGTTTGGTGGCGTTTCACCTGCGGTCAGGTGATAGAACGTCGCACCCAAAGCATAGAGGTCACTGTAAGGCCCCTGCTTGCTGCCTTGGATATAGAATTCCTGCGGGGAGTAGCCGTCTTTGACGACACGCATTGCGGACAAAACACGGCTCTTCTTCGTTGCTTCTTCACGAGCAGCGCCAAAGTCGATCAGAACCGGATTGCGTGTTTTCGCATCCAAGAGAATGTTATCGGGCGAGATATCCCGATGCAGCATGTCCTTGCCATGGATGAACCCGATGGCGTCAAGCAGCTTCTCAAGGATCGGCTGGACCTGCTCGGGCGGGATCATCTGCCCCCCCTCCTCAAGCGTCTCAAGCAAGTCGTAGCCTTCGACAAAATCAAGCGCCATGTAGGCGGTGTCGTTGTCTTCGAAAACGTGATGCACGCCCACGATGTTCGGGTGATTCAGTTTCGACAAGTTGAAAGCTTCTTTGACGAAGAGCTTTACGATCGACTTGTATTCAGCCTGATGCGCGCGCGACCGCGCCGCAACGATATTGTGACTGCGGCGGCAGAAAGATCCCGGGAAGCATTCCTTGATCACAACCTTCCGGTCGAGACTGTCCCGCGCGAGATATGTAATGCCGAATCCACCACTGTTGAGAAAGCTCTCAATGGTGTACTGGCCATGCATAAGCACAGTGCCCGGCTTCAACTCATCGGAGAAGCTCGACGACGCGTCACTCTCTGTTTTCTTCTCAGCTGCGGTACTCATCTTTCACCCACTAAGTCGCTCTGTCGGGGACTATTCCCAAAATGGCGACAAAGCCCCTCTGTCCTGCTAACTATCCCAAACAATTTGTTCAAATCATGAAGCCAATTGGCCCATTTGTAGTCACAAAGCCGCCTGAAACCTTTAAAAGCCCATTAAATACAAAGGCTTCTCAAGGATCGCCGGAAAATGTGGCAGCGGCTGGGCGGTCGCGTGAATGTAAACGAAGTGTAAATCACCCCGAGTCGCGCGACCCTGAACAAGAGATTCTCTTTCGCTATGCCCGTCTTCGGACGTATGAACAGGTCTTAGTAATCCCGCTTGAAAAAAACACCGAGAGAGGTGTTGCCATCGGCGCCCAGCGTGCCTTTCGCTGTGATGGAAGATGTCAGATCGATGTTCAACGATACGGAGCTGTCCGTTGAAGCCCCGACCGTCACGTCAGTGTAGACGTTGTCCGAAAGGTATTTGCCCGCCCTAACCGCTGTTCCGCCGTCCGAGTTGGTCGTTACGTCGAGATCATCCAGGTCAAATCCGCGCCTGAGCTGCGACACGATGCTGTTTCCTCCGCGCCCCGCGAGTGTAGCGACTGCGTTTGCGAGCTGCAGAGCCTGAAACGCGGATAGCTGACTGACGTCGCGTCCAAAGAACAGCTGGGCCAGAACCTCGTCTTGGGGTGCGGCTGGTGTTGACTCAAATCGCACTTCTGGGGAAGAGGCCGACCCTTCGATGACAACGCTCGCCGTTCCTGTCGCAGTGTCCGTCACCGCAACGAAACGCAGGAACGGATTGAAATCCCCCTGCAATTGGATGGTACCCTCATCCAGCGTGAACCTCTGTTCGAGAATATCCAGTCGCCCGCGTATCAACTCAAACCGACCGGCGGAGACGATGTTGTTTGTTGTGCCAGACAAACGCAGGCCGCCGCCCAGTTCCGCGTCGATCCCACGACCCCGAACAAAGATCTGAGACGGCGCCCGGATAGCAAGATCCAAGGCATAGCCGGGACGGTCCGCGCCAGTCTGTTCTTCAGGAACCTGTTCCAGCCCTGCCCGGGCGAGCGTTTGCGCGATACGGGGGGACGGGTTTACATGCACGACCTCTGGAACGATCCCGAAGCCGCCAACACCGGACGACGGCACAGTGATCGTCGTTCGACCAAGCTCCAGATCGCCGGCGATCCGGGCACCGCCCTGTAGATTGCCCGCAAGGGTGACCTGCCCATCGACTTCGGTTTCATATAGCGACGGATCCACGAGCCCCAACCGGATCAGTTGGACACGAAGGTCTGCGGGATTTGGCGCGGCAAGCCCTATGGTTCCAGACACCGTAACCCGGCCACTGGTCGTTGACTGAGCGGTAAGATCAAGTGCCGCACGGCTTCCCTGAAGGTTGATCGTTCCGCCAATGTCTTCGAACGCCAGTCGAAGGTTCGGATCGGCAAACCGGCCACCGGATATTGTGATATCACCCGACACAGCGTTCAAAGACGCAGGGCCATCTATTTGCAGCGCGAACCGGGTGTTTCCTGAAATCCGCCGGGGCGTGATAAACGGATTGGCAAGACCTAGTGGTGCGGTGCCTTGCGCGCTCACATTCAATTGGCCTTCGTTGGAAACCGTTCCGGCGATCTGCGCTCTAGCACCCGCGGGTCCGTCCAGAACAGTTGCCACCTGCCACCTATCACCACTTTCTCGCGCTGTGCCATCTAGGACAACAGATCCGTTCACGTCAGTGACCAAAGGACTGATATCTGGGACGCGCACGGTATAGGACAACGACCGCACCGGCCCTGTAACGACGCCACGCAAGCGAGCCGTGGATTGATAAGGACCCGTCAAATCCGCATTCACGATCCAGTCGTCGTCAGGCTGTTCTGCCGTCCCCGTTATGGTCGCAGCCCCGCGGTATTGGGGGGCAAGCGGATTCACATCCGGTAACCGCACGTCATATTGGATCGAGGGCGAGGCCCCAGTGGCACGCCCGGCGACTGACGCGGTCAATCCATAGGGCCCTGCGACATCTGTCTGGATCTGCCATCCCTCGACTGTTTGCTCGGCGGTGCCGTCCAACTCAACGGCACCGGTAAACTGCGGAACCAGTGGGCGGATGTCGGGCAATCTTACTTCATATTTCACATTCGGGTTTGGTCCGGTCGCCATGGCATCCACACGCGCCGACAGATCATAGGGGCCCGCCAAATCCGCAACGACCTGCCAGCCGTCGACCCTTTGCGTGGCAATGCCGTCTACGGACAACGCGCCGCTGTACTGTGGCACCAGCGGCTGGACGTCGGGCAGGTTCAACTGAAATGCCACCTCGGGGGTCTCGCCCGCAAGACGACCTGCGATCTGTGCTGTTGTGTCAAACGGGCCTTCTGCCATCGTCAGAACGGACCATCCCTCCGGCGTTTGCGTTGCAGTACCATCTAGGAGCAAAGGGCCGGTAGTATCTGGGATAACCAAGCCTGAATCGTTCAACCGGATGTCGTATTCCGCGAAGGCATCATCGGTAGCAAACCGGCCTGAGGCCTCAACTGAGATCTGATCGTTTGAGACGTTTGCTCGCTCCAGAACCGTCCCATCCAGAGTGCGACGGGCGGCAATATCCAGTCGTGTCGTCCCGGCCAAAACGGTGTCTGCCTGTGATTGATCCAGACGAAGATCAGTTGCATTACCGGCGATAACCACATCAAAAGCGCCCCCCAAAGCAGTGGAGCCCGCGATATCAAGCGTCGCTTGTCCGCCCAGTGACCGGCCCGCAAGACCTGAGAAGCGTTCAATGGACTGCGCCGCAATGCTTAGATCAAACGCAGTCCGCAATCCTTCCCCCAATGCGTTCACATCTACATCACCGGTCAGTGCGTAATCCTCCCCGCCTAAGTTAAGATCAGTGAGACGCAGAGGCTGGTCTTCTACATATTCAACAGCAAACGACCCCTCGATCTCCGGCCCGACGGCTTGTTGAAGCGCCTCATCGCCGAAGGCGATCCCGTCCGCAGCAATGTTCATATCGGCGGTGACCTGGCCGACCGCATTCACATTGCCTTGCAGAATGCCGCGGCCATCCAGTGCAATGCGGGCCACTTCCATCTCACCACGGATCAGGTCAAGAACACTCGCGCGCGCAGACCATGTGTCGCCAGCATCTCGGTCATACTGAACTGAAAGATCAACGCTGCCGACCCGCGTCGGCGCCCCGCCTATGGGCAAAAGAACCGTAGTATCGTCTTCTGGCGCGATCCGACCCGTCAAATTAATCAACGTCGGCCAATTGTCCCGGTTTAAAGCCACCTCGCCCGAAAGCTGCAATGCATCCGTTTCCAGAGCAATCTCGGACAGATCTAACGCACCCTCTGCTGTTCGCCTCCCAGCGACAACAAGGGAGACATCTTCGCCAAAGAACGTCCGATACTCTGGCGCGAAAAGCGCCGTGACATCGCCGCCCAAGTTGGCGGTGAACCGGCGGGCGGCCTCTGACCCCGGCTGTGCACCGTCTCCGGCAAGCGTCACTGTTCCAGACAGGCGATCCTGCCCGTCCGTCGCAACGGAAATCGTGGCCTCAAAGTCATCAAGCGGACCTTCGCCGGCAATCTGCAGCGCCACATCCGGTTGACCCGGCAATGCGAGAAGCCGCGAAACGATGCCGCCAGGCCCTTCCGACAGATCGATCATGATACCAGTCGCTTGCGTGTCCGCGGCGTAGCTGGCGTCGATGATAAAGCGCCCGGTCCGGCCATCCACTCGTTCTGCCGTCATCTGAAGGGCACCCGATCCACCGCTGAGCCGAGCGCTGGCCTCAAGCGTGAGCTCAACCGCCTCGCCAATTACCGGGGCGCCGAGCACGATCCGATTGGCGGACAGGCTGTCCACTTGAATGGAAACCGGCAGATCGGGAAGGGAAAACTCGCTTGCTTCAGCTGCAGGTGGCTCGCCGGGTGCCGGCTGCGGAAGCCGCGACAGAAGAATTGTCTCTGCAGACAGTTCCTGAACCTCCAACCGGCCGCGCAGCAAAGCGGACCGGTTCCAGTTCAGCCTCAGTGTTTCAAGTACCAGCCAAATGCCCTGTTCGTCCGCGATGCTGATCCGGTCAATAGACGCTTCTGAACTGAGCGCACCGCGAAATCCGGTGATACGCACATCGCGACCTTCACCACCCAAAGAGTTTTCTAGAAGCTCAGTCAAAAATCCCCGATCTTCATCCGAGGCTTCCTGCTGCGCGAACACAGGTGTTGCGAAGCATAACAGGCAGAGAAAGATTCTGAGGAGCCCGGTCATCAGAACGCCTGCCCTATGCCGATGTAGATCTCGAAACCGGTGTTGTCATCCGGCCCACTGACCGGCACGCCGACATCAAGCCGTACTGGCCCAATCCCGGTGTCATATCTCAGACCGATCCCCGCGCCGCTGTGCCATTCACCCGAGCTTCCATCGGGAAAGTTTTCCGGACCCACATAGCCCGCATCGTAGAAACCGACCACGCTGAGATTGTCCCCGGTTCTGGCCCGGATCTCACCAGAAAGACCTAGAAATGATCTGCCGCCGATTAACTCGTCGTCTGGCAATTCAATCCCGAGCGATTGGTAGTCCTGCCCCCGCACAGTACCACCACCGCCAGAGTAGAACAGGAAATCAGATGGGGCGTTTTCGACCGTCGGTCCGGACAAGGCGCCAAGCTGCGCGCGCACTGCAAAGGTCAAGCGGTCATCAGGTCCGGTGCTTGTGTAAGCCCGACCGTCAAGATAGGCGCGTAGACCATCATCCGTGCCATCAATGCTAAGAAAAGGTGTCAGATTTGCCTGCGCGTAGTAACCTTCGGTCGCGCTGAGCCTGTTGTCGCGATAGTCGAAGGTGGCGCTCATGGGAACGGTGAAGATGGTATAGCTCTGATTGCCAAACGCATCTTCGGTCTCAGCGGTCGTGATACCAACACCAAGCGTATATTCCCGCCGCGCGCTCGCGTAGCGCCTAATGCCCATTTCGACCGAGGCTTGGCGTGAATTAAAGTTCACCTCATCCAGACGCTCCAGCTCGGTCAGGGCGTAAAAATCTGTGTCTTCGTTGAAAGTCGCCGGGCGGTCAAAGCGCGTGAGGAACCGGAAGTCTTCGCCGCCGGTGTCGCCGCCGATACCTTCGATCTCAAATTCAAACCGAAGTCGCTCGGCGCCGCCCAGAAGATTGCGATGCATCCACGCGCTCGAAACGGAAATCCCTTCCTGTGTCGAAATCTCGGCGCCAAACTCAAGCCGCCGGGGCTTTTCCTCGATTATCTGCGCATTTATGTCGAGGGTGTTGCCCGGCCCTATCTCGTCCGCTTCGCTTAGCGCAACCACCCGGAATGTTCCCGTACGACGCAGGCGCGTGGTGACCCTGTCCAATTCTTCAGGAGAAAAGGTCTCGCCCGTCGGCAACCCGGCGATATCGCGGATACGCGACGTGCGCACATCCTCGTTGCCGCTGATCACCAGGTCGCCAAAGTCCAGCTTTGGTCCTGTGTCTAGCGTGATCCGCGCGTCAAGCCGGCGATCGGGGTGACGCGCGGTGATCTCTTGTCCTGCGACCTCGGCCTTTGCGCGCCCCAACTCACGCCACCGTTCGATGGCCACGTCAACCGTATCCCGCAGCACGGGCGTTCGCGCGACTTCGTTGGTTGCAAAACCGTCGGGCAGTTCCGTCCCCCGAGCAACAGGCGCAATGGACGCGGCCCCAAACCGATAGCGTGGGCCAGCCGTGACCCGGACCACCACAGTGCGAATGGCCGTGGGTGGGGAAATAGGCGGAATGGACGCGGCCTCGCGCCCGTCAATTTGGATCGTGATCCCAGGACCAAAGTAGCCTTCGCTGTAGAGCGCGCCGATCAACCGTTCATAGTCTGCTTGTGATGCTGCTAAAATATCTTGAGGCGTCGCTTCATCATCCAACTGATCCAGAAGCAGTGACTGCTTCAGTGCCGCATTCAGATCTTCATTTTCCGAAGTAGATTGAATGACAAGGTCGAAAGCCTGCACAGGTATAGATGACAACAAAAGAAAAGCAGTGCAGAAGCTGAGGGCTACGGAGTGTCGCAAGAGGACTATGTTTCCCACAATCAGAAGAGCACGGACCGACAATATACATCAAATCAGAAACCGCCAATCAAGTTCCCTGTGATCGGCGCTTCGCTGCGAAAAAGGTGCGACAATCGGCTTTGCTTTCGGTCAATTTGCATCATGTATCCCCAAATGCTGACGCTTATATTTACTGCAAAGGCGACCCGGTCCGCCGCGCCGCCGCGTCCTAGCAAAACACGAGGTTAGACATGTTGGACGGTTTTTCGGCCGAGACACTTGCACGCGTTCAATTTGCGTTCACCGTATCGTTTCACATCATTTTTCCTGCCTTCTCCATTGGGTTGGCAAGTTATCTGGCTGTGTTGAACGCCCTATGGCTGAAAACGCGAGACGAGACCTATCTGAAACTTTTCACGTACTGGAAAAAGATCTTTGCCGTGGCATTCGGCATGGGCGTCGTGTCGGGCATTGTCATGTCCTACCAGTTTGGCACGAACTGGAGTGTTTTCTCAGATAAAACCGGACCGATCCTCGGGCCGCTTATGGCCTACGAAGTTTTATCCGCCTTCTTCCTGGAGGCAGGTTTTCTCGGCATCATGCTGTTTGGGCGGGAGCGAGTGGGTGACAAGCTGCATATGTTTGCAACCGCCATGGTCGCTTTCGGCACGTTGATGTCCGCCACATGGATTCTTTCCGTAAACTCCTGGATGCAGACGCCTGCAGGCTACGCCGTTAACGACGTGGGTCAATTTATTCCTGAGAACTGGTGGGAGATCGTCTTCAATCCCTCCTTCCCGTATCGGCTGGTCCACATGACTTTGGCTGCCTATCTGACGACCGCCTTTGTGGTCGGTGCGGTCGGCGCACTTCATTTGCTGCGGGATCGCTCGGATAAGGAAGCGCGGCGCATGTTTTCGATGGCCATGTGGATGGCAGTTGTCGTCGCACCAATCCAAATTGTCGCAGGCGATTTGCACGGTCTGAACACGCTGGAATATCAGCCCGCCAAGGTCATGGCGATGGAAGGTCACTATGACAGCTATCCCGACGGTGCGCCGTTGATTTTGTTTGGCATTCCGAATGCGGAAGAAAAGCGGATTGACTACGCGATCGAGATCCCGAAACTGTCCAGTCTGATCCTGAAGCACGATCTAAACGCACCGCTCGACGGTCTGGACACCATTCCAGACGAAGATGAGCCACCGGTAGGGATCGTGTTCTGGAGCTTTCGGATCATGATCGCCATTGGCATGGGTATGCTTGTGATCGGCGCGTGGAGCTTGTGGCGGCGGGTCCGAGGCAAGCTTTACGAAGACAAGTGGCTGCAGCGCGCGGTTCTTTTGATGGGGCCAAGTGGCTTCGTCGCTGTGCTGGCAGGTTGGATCACGACAGAGGTCGGGCGCCAGCCGTTCACAGTATACGGTGTAATGCGCACCAGTGAATCTCTCGCACCGGTGGCGGCGCCTGCGGTGGCGGCGTCTCTGACTGCATTCATCATCGTCTACTTCTTCGTATTCGGGGCGGGGACATTCTACATCCTGCGGATGATGAACATGCGAGCCGACACCAAGAAACTTGGTTTGCGGGATGGGCCCATTCGAACTGCGGGCATCACACCTGCGCAGCAATGCAACGATCTGCAAACGCAGCCCGGCCAATAGGAGACGTCAAATATGATTTTGGATCTTCCGTTTATCTGGGCCGGTATCATCGCATTTGCCGTTTTGGTTTACGTCATCCTGGACGGCTTTGATCTGGGCGTGGGAATTCTGTTTCCATTCGTGAAGAAAGATATCGACCGGGACGTGATGATGAACTCGGTTGCACCTGTTTGGGACGGCAATGAAACATGGCTGGTTCTGGGGGGGGGCGGATTGTTCGCCGTCTTCCCGCTGGCCTACGCGGTGGTGATGCCGGCGCTTTACATGCCGATCATCCTGATGCTTCTGGCGCTGGTCTTCCGTGGCGTAGCGTTTGAGTATCGGTGGCGCACCAAGCGCTGGAAGGGTGTGTGGGACATCGCGTTTTTCGGCGGTTCCGTGATGGCAGCGTTCATGCAAGGCATTGCTCTGGGTGCCTTGGTGCAGGGTATCGAAATGTCCGACCGCGCTTATGGAGGCGGCTGGTGGGATTGGCTCACCTATTTTTCACTGATTACCGGGCTCGCCGTTGTATTTGGATATGCGCTTTTGGGCTCCACGTGGTTGGTGATGAAGACCAGCGACGATCTGAACAGTCGGATGCGCCGCTACTCTGTCAGATTGGCGGTTATCACGCTTGGCTTCATTGGCCTTGCCAGCCTGCTGACTCCGTTTCAGGACCCGGTTTACTTTGAACGCTGGTTTGCCTTCCCGGGTGTCTTTGTCAGCGTCGCGATGCCAGCGCTTGTTCTTGTGGCGGCTTTCCTTTTGTTCCGCGGACTGTGGGACGACAAGGATGTCCAACCGTTCTTCGCGGCGCTCGCGCTGTTTCTGCTGTGCTTCATCGGGATCGGCATCAGTTTTTATCCCAACATCGTACCGCCATCGCTTTCGATCTGGGAGGCCGCAGCACCGGATTCGAGCCTTCAATTTGCTCTTGTCGGAACCGTGATCCTTGTCCCCATGATCTTGGGCTACACGGCCTACGCGTACTGGGTATTCCGCGGGAAGGTCGATCCAAGCGAAGGGTACCACTGATGAAAAAGCTCGCTTGGTTCGTGGGCATCTGGATCGCAAGCGTCGGCGTGCTTGCAGTCGTGGCTTACGGAATCCGCCTTGCCATCACCTGACAAGACGTTGCGTTCGCCTTGCTGATTTGACATTTTGATCGACCCCGCGCTTCGCTATCGTTGCTGAATATCTGGGAGGAACATCATGACAGACATCGTTATTCTATCAGGCGCGCGCACAGCGATCGGGACCTTCGGCGGATCCTTGGCGAGCACGGCGCCCATTGATCTAGCAACGGTCGTGACAAAAGCCGCGCTGGAGCGTGCGGGTGTCGAGGGCGGCCAAATCGGTCATGTAGCCTTTGGTCATGTCATCAACACCGAACCCCGCGATATGTATTTGTCCCGCGTCGGAGCAATGCAGGCAGGTATCCCGGACACCACGCCAGCGATGAACGTCAACCGACTTTGCGGCTCCGGCGTGCAGGCGATCGTTTCGGTCGTGCAATCTCTCATGCTTGGCGATGCGGAGTATGGGGTTGCGGGTGGCGCGGAAAACATGAGCCGCTCGCCCTACATTTTACCGCAAGCACGCTGGGGTCAGAAGATGGGTGATGCTGGCGCTCAGGATATGATGCTGGGCGCATTAAATTGCCCATTCGGCACCGGCCATATGGGCGTCACCGCCGAGAACGTATCAGAAGAGTGGGAAATCTCTCGCGCGGCTCAGGACGCCTTCGCCATGGAAAGCCAAACCCGCGCAGCAAACGCGATTGAGCAAGGTTATTTCAAAGATCAGATCGTCCCAGTAGAGGTGCGCGTAAAACGCGATATTGTTGCCTTTGACACCGACGAGCATCCCAAAGCCACCTCCCTCGAAGCGCTGTCCGGTCTGCGCGCGGTCTTCAAGAAAGACGGCAAGGTCACGGCGGGCAATGCTTCAGGGATCAATGACGGTGCAGGCGCGCTGGTTTTTGCCAATAGCGATGCGGCCAAGCGCGACGGCTTGCCCCCCCGAGCGCGCGTATTGGGATACGCCCATGCAGGCGTCCGGCCCGAGGTTATGGGTGTTGGACCAATTCCGGCGGTTGAAAACCTCCTGAAGAAAACCGGTCTGGCGATTGATGACTTCGATGTCATCGAGTCCAACGAGGCCTTCGCGGCGCAAGCTCTTGCCGTCAGCAAAACACTCAAAATGGATCCGGCACGCGTCAATCCAAATGGAGGTGCGATCGCGTTGGGCCATCCCGTTGGGGCGACCGGCGCGATCATTACGGTCAAAGCCCTGTACGAGCTAGAGCGTACAGGCGGTAGCAAAGCATTGATCACGATGTGCATCGGTGGCGGACAAGGTATCGCACTGGCAATCGAACGAGTTTAGCGCGCCGTCTGCTTCGTAATCTTCGAAAGTAACTTCCGTTAAGGGCGTTTTCACGCGGCGTTGTCACACTGTAGGTCAAATTCCGATTCTACGGCTGTGATGTAGCGATGAAAGATTTTACGCATGAAGACGAACTTCAGCAGGAGCGCCGCGCGCGCCTTGCCGTCGAACGTCGGCTGGAATTGAAGCAAGCGGAGCTGATCGATGCAAACCGCAAGCTGTCCAACCACGCGCTGTCGCTGTCCACGCAGATCATCGACCAGCGGCGCGTCGTGAGCCAATTGGAAGGTCAAAACACAAAGGTCGTGCACGACCTCGAGATGGCAAATAGCAAGGTGATGATGGTGGAACGTCTCCTGTGGGACGCGCTCGAAACCATTCAGGATGGATTTGCCCTTTTTGATGCTGACTTCCGACTGATCATCGCGAACCAGCCGTATCTGCGCGCGCTTGACGCGGGCTCTATCGGACCCGGGAACACCTACGCCAAAATTCTCGACCTGTGTATCGAGGAAGGCATCGTTGATCTGCAGGGCATGCCCGAAGACGAGTGGTTCGATTTCATGCTGGGGCGTTGGCAAGGTCAGGCCATAAGCCCCATTACCCTGCGCCTTTGGGACGGTTCCTACATAAAAATGGCGGATCGGCGCACAAGTGACGGCGGGATCGTTTCGCTGGCGCTCAACATAACGGATGCCATTCTCAGGGAAGAGGAATTGCGCGACGCCAGAGATACCGCTCAGGCTGCGGACCGTGCAAAATCTGCGTTCCTCGCAAAAATGAGCCACGAGTTGCGCACGCCAATGAATGGTGTGGTTGGAATGGCCGATTTGCTGTTGGAGGGGGATCTAGATGAGGAAGAGGTTCTCTATGCCTCTACCATTCGCAACTCGGGCGACGCGCTTCTGGGCATCATCAACGACGTGCTCGACTTCTCTAAAATGGAAGCGGACAAGCTGGAACTGAAGCCGGAAGCCTTCAACCTAGAACGCATCGTTCAGGATGTTGCGCTGATTGTCGAACCAGTTGTTCACGAGAAAAGCTTCACCTTCACCGTGGATTTCGACCAGTTCTTGCCCATAGAGTACATCGGCGATCCCGGACGACTACGTCAGATTCTTACGAACCTTGTGGGAAATGCGATCAAATTTACGGAAAAAGGTTTTGTTCTGATCCGCGTTACAGGGATGCCCATGGAAGACGAGGGCATGTTCAAGCTGACCTTTACGGTGGAGGATTCCGGCATCGGAATCGACAACGAGAAGATCGATCACATCTTCGGCGAGTTCAATCAGATAGAAGACGAGGCCAACAGGAAATACGAAGGGACAGGTCTGGGCCTCGCCATCACGCGAGGATTGATCGAACAGATGGATGGTGAGATCTGGGTCGAGAGTGAAAAGGGCGAAGGCACTTGTTTTGGGTTCTCCCTCCCGATCCAATTGGCCGATACACCTGAAATCGCAACACCCCCCCTGCCCGATGGGCTAAAATCAGCACTGGTCCTATCGGACGATGACACGGATCGAGCCGTTTTGAGCCGCCGTCTGGAACAAGCTGGACTAAACACGCGGCAAGGCGCGCTTTGCGATGGCGACCCTGACAATGAAAGCCCACCGGACGTGACATTCATTGTCGCGAACGAGGACATCGAGCAAACACGATCAATCTGCTTGCGGATAGCGTCCACGTCCCCGGTCATTCTGGTCGGCAATGCCAAGCATCAGAGCTTGCGTCTGGACAGGATCCCCTTCCTCCGCAAACCGATCCTGAAAACCAACCTCTTCGACAAACTGGCGGAACTGCCGCAATTCAAGACCATTGACTCAACCGAAGACGAGCCACAGTTGCCGTTGTGCCGCGTGCTCGCAGCGGAGGATAACAAGACGAACCAGCTTGTCTTCAAAAAGATGATCAAACGGCTGAACGTAGACCTCCGCCTCGTGGAAAACGGAAAAGAGGCCGTCGAGGCATTCAAGAAGGATACTCCGGACCTCGTATTCATGGACATCTCGATGCCAGAAATGGACGGGATGGAGGCCACACAACTGATCCGTGAATATGAAGCCGCGAAGGACATTTCACCCGTTCCAATCGTCGCGATGACGGCGCATGCTTTGTCCGGGGATGAAGAGCGGATAAAAAATTGTGGTCTTACGCATTACATGACGAAGCCGCTTAAAAAGCATCTGATCGAAGAGCACATAAATGGCGTCGCCGCGACTATTTCGCCGTCAGAGCCGGATCAACCTGCATTCGGCCCGTCACCAGACCCCGCCAATTCGTGATTGGACCAACAGTCCGCTTCTGGACCAGTGGATCATCTGGATCCAGCACGCCGTAGCGCACTAAAAGGGCGGCTATGGATGCCTCAGACGCGCGGGTTGCGCCATCGACAATTTTAAGCGCAATCCCAAGTTGCTTACCCGGTAAGATCGCGATGAACACGCCTTCGGCCCCGGTCTTGATGGCCGCCTGCCCATTCGCCGCGCCCATAAGTTCCGTGCACGCCCTGCCCTTTCCCGCGACCAAATCGGGATGTGCGATCATCGCCTCAACAAGCCGCTTTGCCGCCACGCCACGTGCATCGGATGTTTTTGACACCATTTGGGCTGCGGCGCGGGCAAGACCGGTCAACGTCGTTGCGAAATTCGGGGCGGAGCAGCCATCAATCCCATATGTGGGGGAAACCAACCCGGTCATGTTTTCGAACGCATCCCGGACGGCCAGTTGAACCGGATGATCGATCTCAAGATATTCCGGCCTCGCATTCAGATGCCTGCCTAGCGTCAAAAATCCGGCGTGTTTTCCGGAGCAATTGTTATGCAATTGGCAAGGTTTATCCTGCGCACGGATCAACTGCTCCGCCATGTCTTTATCCGACGGCGCCTGCACACCACAGCGCAAATCACCTTCAGAAAGTTCGAGATTACCAAGCCATGCCCCCACCCTATCGGCATGCATTGCAGCCCCTTCGTGGGAGGCGCAAGCAAGGGCCAGATGCTCAGACGTCAAACCGAACCGATCCGCCGCACCACTTTCGATCAGCGGTAACGCCTGCACCATCTTGCAGGACGACCTGGGATAGATCACAACCTCGGCATCGCCCCACGCTTCGACCACCTCGCCCGCGGTGTTGCAGACCACAGCATGACCAAGATGTAGCGATTCAAGCAGGTCACCACGCCAGATTTCCAGCATTCGAGCGGGTTGTGTCATTCCAATCTCCTAGATGCGAAAATCCGCTAACGGGCCTTTCCCAACGCATGGCTTTTGCGATAGAATTTTGCAATCGAGATTTTAGCGTGCGGCATTCGCAACCGATCCCGTAAAGGGACTTAGGATGACGCACCGAGGCAAGGACAGCTGGAGCTGCAATAAAAATGAAGACATCTTTGAAAATCGTTGGCCTTTTGTGTGGGGCGGTTCTGGCGGTCGGATCCGCAGTCGCTCAGGAATCGACAAACCGGGTGGCCAAAAAAACGGATTGGAACGTGTTTGTTGAGGAAAGCCCGACAAAGCAGTGTTGGGTTGTCAGCGCACCGACCGAAACCGTGAACACCAGAGAAGGCCGTGTGGTCGCCGTGAACCGTGGCGATATTCAGGTTTTTGTCAGCTACTGGCCAAGCGAAAACAAAATGGGCGAAGTTTCGTTCACCGGCGGCTATCCGTTTGGCGATGGCACAACCGTTTCCCTTCAAATCGGGTCTGGCAGCTTTGAGATGTTCACGACTGGGGAAATGGCATGGGCGCTTCCAGCGGATGACAGCAGGATCATCTCCGCCATGAAGCGGGGATCTGAGGCTGTCCTGACAGGTATATCGGCCAAAGGCACGACGACGAAAGATACCTTCTCGCTTCTCGGGTTCACCGCCGCAATTGAAGAGGCCGAAAATCAATGCGGAACCTGACGGGCCGCTGAGCGTCGGCAGCCTCTGCGCCGTTCCGTCATGTTTTCCTTCGCTGGCGTTTTGGTGTAAGGCCAAGTTTCGCTGAAAGAGGTTTTCATGACGACGGCTCCTATCACACAGGATGTTCTAACGATCCCGCGCAAAAATCCGACGGACGGCCCGCGCAATCTTGTCGGGCTGACACGGGACCAGCTGCGCGAGACGTTGATCGAGGCAGGAACGCCGGACAAGCAGGCCAAGATGCGGGTCGGCCAGATCTGGCAGTGGATCTATCAGAAGGGCGTGCGCGACTTTGATCAGATGACAAATCTGGCGAAGGACTACCGCGCGCTTCTGTCTGAAAGATTTACAATCTCCTTGCCTGAAGTTGTCAGCAAACAGGTCAGCGATGATGGCACGCGCAAATATCTGGTGCGCATTGCCGGCGGGCATGAGGTCGAGGTCGTCTATATCCCCGAAGAGGGACGCGGCACTTTGTGTATCTCATCGCAAGTCGGGTGCACGCTTACCTGTTCCTTCTGTCATACCGGCACGCAAAAGCTGGTTCGAAATCTGACTTCCGGTGAAATCATCGGGCAGGTCATGCTGGCACGCGATGATCTTGGTGAGTGGCCAGAACCGGGCAGGAATCCCAAGGACGAAACGCGGTTGCTGTCGAACATCGTACTTATGGGAATGGGCGAGCCGCTTTATAATTTTGAGAACGTCCGCGACGCGATGAAAATCGCGATGGATCCTGAAGGTATCAGCCTCAGCCGACGCCGTATCACGCTGTCGACATCCGGCGTTGTGCCGGAGATCGCGCGCACAGCGGAGGAGATCGGATGTCTTCTTGCTGTCTCGTTCCATGCGACCACCGATGATGTTCGGAACCGGCTGGTTCCGATCAACAAACGCTGGAATATTGAAGAGCTTCTCGGCGCGCTGCGCGCCTATCCGAAGCTGTCCAACAGCGAGCGTATCACCTTCGAATATGTGATGCTGAAGGACGTCAATGACAGCGATGAAGATGCTCGGCGTCTGGTCAAACTGATCAAGGGCATTCCGGCCAAAATCAACCTGATCCCCTTTAACGAATGGCCCGGCGCGCCTTATCAACGGTCGGACTGGAAACGGATCAAAGCTTTCGCGGATATTATCTATAAAGCGGGCTATGCATCGCCGATCCGGACGCCACGGGGCGAAGACATTATGGCCGCATGCGGTCAGCTTAAGTCTGCAACCGAGCGGGCGCGCAAGAGCCGCAAAGAAATTGCATCTGAAGCGGGATTGTCTGAGGCTTAGGCAGAAAAAAAGGCGGCGCCGAAGCATCCGCCTTTTTCAAATCACTGAAGTTTAAGTCAAACTTAGGACGCTGCGAGAGCAACCAAAGCGACAAAAAGAAGTGGGATCAGGATGCCGCCAGCGGACGTCGTCGCCTCTTCTTCTACAACAACAGGCTCAACAACTGGATCGTCGAAACCGCCTGCAAATGCAGTGGATGCAGCCAGTGTGAATGCTGTGGCAAGTGCGATCTTTTTCATTTCTCAATTCCTTCCAAGATGTGCTCCTAACCCAAATCGTTTTTCGCATGGGATTAGAAACAGGATACAGTACCCCGTCACGAGTCTATTTGCATCATACCGAAGTGTAGGCAAGACCAAGATAAACTAAGGCAGTAATAAGGCGTTAAATCAGCAACACCTGTGTGCCGATTTTCGACTTCTCAAAGACCTCGGCGATGTGTTCGTTATAGAGGCCAATACAGCCGTTGGACGACTTACGCCCGATCTTGCGCGTGTCGTGAGTTCCGTGGATCCGGTAATAGGTCCAAGTCAGATACAACGCGTGTGACCCAAGCGGATTATCCGGTCCGGGGCCTACGAATTCCGGCCATTCCGGATTTCGTTTTCGCATCGCTGGTGTTGGCGCCCAGGAAGGGCCTTCAACCTTACGAATAACGGATGTCCGACCACGACGTGTCAGGTCCTCCGACAGCGGAACGCTGGACGGATACAGTTTGTAATTGCCTTCCTGCGTCCACATGTGAAGCGCACGGCTGTCGATATCCACGAGGATGGCGCCATTCTTCAAATTGCTGAAATATGGCTGCCAGTCCAAAGACCGGAAACTGGAGATGTTCCGCTTCACAATGTCGTTCGGATCCCGGGAACCGACGGCAGTTTGTGCAAATCCGGGCGTCGCGACAGCACCTGCTGCGGCAGCTGTACCAGCGATAAATCCCCTGCGGGACAGTTTGGAAAATGTATCTTTGGTCATGACGTCCTCATGGTGTTTCAAGCGTGTTTTATGGCCGGAATGTCGCTATCGCAAATCAAACTATGGTGTGTGTGGCACTTTTGAAACTGTCGGTTTGAACGAAAGTTTCAATCGGTCTAAGCAATTCACAAAATTTGAAAGGACGGACGCTGTAATGGCCAGATTCGGAATTCTAATTGCCGCGCTGACAGTCGTGTTGAGCGCATGCGCTCCAACTTCATCCACGGACGGCGGCAACGGCGCGGTCTACCGCATTCGCAACAGTGACGAAGCCAAGGTACAATTTAGGGCGCTGGACTCGGTCAACGCTCTGCGTAAGGCCTCAGGCGCACAGCGTCTGACCCTTGACCCAAACCTTACGGCGGCAGCGGCGACTCATTCGCGTGATATGTCGGTACAAAACCGACCGTGGCACTTTGGATCAGACGGATCCTCTCCGTTGGACCGGGTCGAGCGCGCTGGCTATCAGGGCCAGCTGGTTGGCGAAAACATTTCGGAAACCTACGAGAACGAAGTCGAAACGATCTCTGCCTGGATGCAAAAGCCGGACACGCGGAATGTTGTTCTGGCCAAAGATGCTCGGAAGATGGGGTTTTCGTGGTTTCAGGAGCCCAATGGAAAGATCTGGTGGACTATGGTGACCGGCAGCTAACCCACTAATTTTACGGGTAAATGTCGACGACCGTTCCATCTTTTACCATGGCATAGATCTGCCGCATCTCGTCGTTGGTGACTGCGATACATCCGGCTGTCCAATCGGGCCCTCGCTTGCCAAAGCGATTGGCCTGTCCATGGATAAAGATGTCGCCACCTGGCTCTTTGCCAGCCGCGCGTGCGAAAGCGATATCTTCTGCATTGGGATAGGAAATTCCCAAAGACAGGTAGAAGGAGCTTTCCGGATTGCGGCGATCAATTTCATAGCGCCCTTCAGGGGTACGCCCATCGCCTTCGAATTGTTTGTGACCACGAGGACCAAACCCAAGGTCAATCCGGTGCCCCTTGATGATCTCGTCACCGCTATAAAGCAGCATCACGCGGGCCTCTTTGTAGACAGCAACACGAGTCACTTCGGGACCATCATAGGTGATGAACTTTGGGTCGCCGCATCCGACTAGAAAGAAAATACTGCACAAAAAAAGCAGCCGCGTGAGAAAACCCGTCATTTCAAAATACTGTCCGTAGCCCGTTTTATACGGTGACTAGCGAAAATCAGCCGATCTGGGAATCGTGTTTATGTGCCACAGGGCAAGAAAAACTCAGGGTGAGGCGTCTTGGCCCATGCGCAGCAGCAGATCTGAGAGACCTGATTTGTAATCAGGATAGGCGAGGGTGATCCCAAGCTCTTCCTTTATGCGATCATTTCGAACGCGCTTGGATTCGGCATAGAAGCTGCGGGCCATAGGGCTCATCTCAGCGTTTTCGAAGGCTTCGGCGGGTGGGACAGGCATCCCCAGGAGCTCGGCCGCATACGCGATGACATCCTGAGGCGGTGCCGCCAGATCGTCACAAACGTTGTAGATCGCGCCTGGATTTGGATGCCTGATTGAGCCGCTCAGGACGCGCGCAATATCCTCCACATGGATACGGCTGAACACCTGATTTTCTTTGATGATCCGCCGCGCCGTGCCACTTCGGACTTTTGAGAACGGTCCACGACCCGGACCGTAAATGCCCGCAAGCCTGAATATGTGTAGTGTAAAGCCGAAGCGTTCAGCCAAATCGGTCCATTGCTGTTCGGCCAGAACGCGATGCTTGCCCCGGGTCGTTGTTGGCTCGAGCGGCGTGGTCTCATCAACCCAACCCCCGTTATGATCCCCGTAAACGCCAGTGGTGGACAGATAGCCGATCCACTCAAACTCCATCCTTACAAGCTGATCGCCGAGCATCCCGATCATCGGGTCCCCATCCGCATCAGGCCCCGCAGAGATCAAAAGATGCGAAGCTGACCGCAGATCTTCCATGATATCGTCGTCGGGCAACAGATGTGGAACGACGCCGTCCGCCTTGAATTGCTGTGCCTTTTCCGCCTGGCGGGTCGTCCCAAACACGGTCCAGCCATCCGGGATTAGCTTAGCGGAAAGCGCTTGGGCGGAGTAGCCGTGCCCAAAGCTGAAAAGGGTTCGGCTCATGAGCGGCGCTCCAATTCTCCGACCGCCCAACGCGCTGCGTCAGATACCGCGATATCAGGATCATCCGTCAGGTTCTGTGCGGTAGACTTCAGGTTCTCCTGGCCTGAGTTCCCGACGGCGTAAAGCACGTTCCTTACAAACCGGTCCCGCCCAATGCGTTTGATCGGCGATCCGCTGAATTTCTCCCGGAAGCCGGCATCGTCCAGCGCCGCCAGATCTGCCAATTTCGGTGTCTTCAGGTCGTCGCGGGCGGCATAGCGGATGTCTTTCGTCTGAGATGCAAACTTGTTCCAAGGACAGATGGCCAGACAATCATCGCACCCGTAGATCCGGTTTCCCAACTTGGCGCGAAGGGGTTCATCTACCGGGCCCTTATGCTCGATGGTCAGATAAGAAATGCACAACCGTGCATCCAATTGAAACGGGGCTGGGAACGCATCGGTCGGGCAAATATCGAGGCACGCGCGGCAGGATCCGCAGCGTTCGGCCGCAGGCGTGTCGGGCTCAAGCGCTGTGGTCGTGAAAATAGCCCCGAGGAAAAACCAGTTCCCAAGGTCGCGAGACAAAAGGTTGGTGTGCTTCCCCTGCCATCCCAACCCGGCGGCCGCGGCCAGCGGTTTTTCCATCACCGGCGCCGTATCGACAAAGACCTTGATCTGCTGGTCCGGCACCTGTTCCAGAAGCCAGCGACCGACCCGCTTGAGCCGCTTCTTAACGATGTCATGGTAATCTTTGTTTTGGGCATAGACTGAGATGTTGCCCTCGTCCCGGTGCTGTAGCCGTTCCAATGGATGATGGTTCGGCGTGTAGGGCTCGGCCAGCATGATAACGGATTTCGCGTCAGACCACAGGGCCTCTGGATCTCCACGCCATGCCATGCGGTCGGCCATCCACGCCATCTGACCATGGCGCCCCTTTGCTACGAATGTCGCCAACCGCCCGGCTGCATCGGGAATGGCACCGGGCTTGCAAATTCCAACTTGGGCGAACCCCTCCGCGCGGGCCTGTGTGATAAGCCGCGCCTTGAGGGTCAAAAATCAAGATCCGCGTAGTGGGATGGCTGCGGGAAGCCCGGCACCTGATCTGCAAGAATAGACCGAAACGCGGGACGGGATTTTATCTTGGCGTACCAGTCTTTGACATTTGCGTTGCGGTTCCAATCCACGTCCCGGATGTAGTCAAGGCAGGACAAGTGCGCGGCAGCGGTGAAGTCGGCCAATGTCATGACATCGCCAGCCAGCCAGCGCCGCTGATCCAGAAGCCACCCCATGTAATCAATGTGATACTTAATCTTCTGCGCGCCCAGTTTGACATTCCGACTTTCCGGATAGCCCTGACCCATGATCTTCTTGTTCACCCGCTCGTAGAGCAGTTTCGACGTCACCTCTTGATGGAACTTGTCGTCGAACCAAAACACAAGTCTGCGCACCTCGGCACGGTCTTCCGGCTTGCGCGGCAGCAGGGCAGGGTCCGGGATAACTTCTTCCAGATACTCGCAGATGGCCTGACTTTCATTCAACGTCTGGCTGTCGATCTTCAGGATCGGCACCTTACCTGCGGGATTGCGGCGCATAAATTCGGCGGATTGTTCCCAGTACCGTTCCTCGACCAGCTCAACCTCGATCTTCTTCTCGGCAAGAACCAATCGGACCTTGCGGCAAAAGGGGGAAAGGGGTGCGTGGTAAAGTCGGTTCATGAAGATATCCTACGCTGAGGCGGTACGCTCCGTCTTCGCAAGCCCGTGCGCCTTTTTCAACTGTTGAAACACCGGTTACGCCCGTCTCTGCGGATGGTAGCGGCCCCGGACGCGATGCTGCGCGCCCGGCGTTCCACAAAAGTCGAGGGCGTTTTGGCCGACCGGGACTTGGGCGCGGGAAGGATCGCCGCCAGCCGCGCGGCCTGAAGCGGGGTCAGATCAGCGGCATCAACGCCGAAGTACCAGCGTGCCGCCTCGTGAACGCCGAAGACACCTTCGTCAAACTCGGCCACGTTCATGTAAAGCTCAAGAATACGCTTCTTCGGCCACACCATTTCCGCCATTGGCGTGATTGCCGCCTCCAACGCTTTGCGAGACCAAGCCCGACCGTGCCACAAGATCACGTTCTTTACCGTTTGCTGGGAAATCGTCGAAGCCCCCCGACCGGTACCATCCTCCAGCGCGTCGCGAATGGCGGCCATATCGAACCCCCAGTGATTGCAGAAATTCGCATCCTCCGCGGCCACGATGGCATGGGGCATATGTGACGAGATGCTATCGAAGTCCCGCCACGTCCGGCGCACATCCCCCAAACGCAGACCCTCCGATATGATGAAAGGCGTCGTGGGCGGCGGCATGAATCGGTAAAGACACAAGACAAATGCCAGCAGCGCCACGCTCGCAAGCAGCCCCCTGAAGGTCCAGCGCAGGACAAAGCGCGGCAAGGCACCGATCCACCAGATCGGGGATTTTGCTTTTTGCTTTTTTCTTTTTTTCACTGCGCGTGCCACGGCGCTCTCTTAAACCAAGCGCTGTGGCTGCGCCAAGCACCCAATTGGCCTATCGACAGGTTACGCTGCTGATCCGCCCCGCCTCGTCGATGTCGATGGTCAGACGGTCCGGGCTGAACTCTAGGGTTATGATATCGCCGGGCCGCAAAACCCGACTCGGCGCCGGCAAATCAATCTCAGCCAGGGCTGCCTCCGGTCGGCCCAGAAGATACTGCAAATCCGCCGCGCCGCAGGTGGGCACGCCGTTATAATCATCGGGGTCAGAGAATTGCGGACTACAGGCGGTTAGGAGAAGACAGAACAGGATTGTATGACGCATGGCGACTTTCCTTGGCAAAACTTGAACGGGCAACGTGAGCGTGACAGTTCCGATTGAATTGGCTGACGAATTACCACAGGGTCGAGGACAACAACACCAGAAGGATACCGACCATGCGCACCAGAGCAGCCGTTGCAACCGCCGCAGGAAAACCGCTTGAGGTGATGGAGGTCAATCTTGAAGGCCCACGCGAAGGCGAGGTTCTGGTAGAGATCAAAGCGACCGGCATTTGCCACACGGACGAATTCACCCTGTCCGGCGCAGATCCGGAAGGTCTGTTTCCCACCATTCTGGGCCATGAGGGGGCTGGCGTGGTGGTCGACACAGGGCCGGGTGTGACATCGGTGAAGAAGGGTGACCACGTCATCCCGCTGTACACCCCCGAGTGTCGGGAATGCGAATACTGCCTGAACCCGAAGACCAACCTATGCCAGTCCATCCGCTCGACCCAAGGGCAGGGTCTGATGCCCGACGGCACCTCTCGCTTTTCGACGCTCGATGGAGATCCGATCCTACATTACATGGGCTGTTCGACCTTCGCCAACCACACGGTCCTGCCCGAAATAGCGCTGGCAAAAGTGCGCGAAGACGCGCCGTTTGAGAAGATCTGCTACATCGGCTGCGGTGTCACAACAGGCGTGGGCGCGGTGATCAACACCGCCAAGGTGGAACCCGGATCAAACTGTGTTGTCTTCGGTCTGGGCGGGATCGGGCTGAACGTGCTACAGGGACTTCGCTTGGCGGGCGCTGACATGATCGTTGGGGTCGATCTCAACCCCGCGCGCAAGGAAATGGGCGAACGTTTCGGCATGACCCATTTCGTAAATCCCAAAGAGGTCGAGGGCGATCTGGTTCCCTATCTCGTGGATCTGACCAAAGGCGGCGCGGACTACTCGTTCGAGTGCATCGGCAATGTCACCACCATGCGTCAAGCGCTAGAATGCGCCCATAAAGGCTGGGGCGAAAGCGTCATAATCGGCGTGGCCCCGGCGGGCGCCGAGATTTCAACGCGCCCCTTCCAGCTGGTCACGGGCCGCAGTTGGCGCGGCTCTGCCTTTGGCGGCGCACGTGGGCGGACCGACGTCCCCAAGATCGTAGACTGGTATATGGACGGGAAGATCGAGATTGACCCCATGATCACACACACAATGGGGCTTGATGACATCAACAAAGGCTTCGATCTGATGCATGAGGGCAAATCCATCCGCTCGGTTGTGCTGTACTGATGGCCCCGCGCACCCGTCCACTCTATGCAGTTCTGATTGATGCCGACAACATCCCCGCAGACCACGCCCGCGCGGTCCTTAAAGAGGTAACGAGCTTTGGCGAACCCGCACTGCGCCGCGTCTATGGCGACTGGTCGAGCGGCCGGTTGAAGAAATGGGCAGATCAAATTTTGGACCTTGGCCTTCTGGCCCATCAGGAAACGGCGAACACCAAGGGCAAGAACGCATCCGATATAGGTCTGGTGATCGACGCCATGGATATTCTCCACACACGCCGGTTTGACGGGTTCGTTCTGGTGTCGTCGGACAGCGATTTCACACGACTGGCCAGCCGGATCCGGGAAGAGGGTGTTGATGTCATCGGGATCGGGGAAAGAAAAGCACCCGAGTCCCTGCGTAACGTCTGCAACCGGTTCGTCTTCATCGAAAACCTGATCGACGAAGCTCCTGCAAATCAGAAAGATGCGAAAGCCCCGCCAAAAGAGGCGCCCGAGAAAGCATTGCCCTTGATCCTAAAGGCAATGGACAAGGCCGATGACGGGGATGACTGGATCTCGCTCGGAAAGCTGGGTCAGACGATCAACGCGGATAACCCGGATTTCGATACCCGTAGCTACGGCGAAAAGAAGCTCAGCGATCTTGTCATGAAGCTGAAGCGACTGGAAAGCCGCAAAGAAGGCAGTCAGTGGATGGTGCGGCGCGCGGACTAGGAAGTTGCTGCAGGCGCGCCATAGCGTGCAAGAAACATATCCACAGCCCCGTCTATGACCCGATCCAATTCCTCTTGGTCGGGCTCTTCTAGGACATTGAACACCATCTTGATGAAGACATCCGCTTTCATCAGTTCCTGAAACTGACTGGCCGCGAGCTGCACGTCGGGAATTTCCAACTCGCCGCGGGCGCAGGCGTGGTCGAAATACATGATCAGCCGATCCTCCAGAAGCTTGGGACCCGAAACGTAGAACTCCCGACCCAATTCGGGGAACCGATCTGACTCGGCCACGCAGATCCGGAAAATTCTATGCGCGAATTCTGAGGTCAGGAAGCTCATCATGCTCTGCGCAACGCCCGTCAGCATCTGTCGAACGGGCACGTCCTCCGTCTCGACCTGTAGGGCGCGATCTGCCTGAAGGGCGCATTCCTGCTTGGTCACTTCTATGAAGAGCACACGTTTGTCGGGGAAGTAACTGTAGAGCGTGGCCTTCGAGACACCCGCCTCTCTCGCGATCAAATCGACACTGGCGCCTTCGAAGCCCTCGGCCAGAAAAACCGAACGGGCGCCGCTCACCACTTGGTCATATTTGCGACCGCGCTTGATTTGGGGGGCACTACAATCCAAATCCACTCCCTCCCGCCATATAGAACATCAACTTAAACCCAACGGTTTAGTTTCATCAACAAAAGACTGAAATGCCTTCCGCGGGGGCACTTGTCCTTCGATGCGGCCTCCTTTAGCGGTTTCTCAAAGGGTTTATGGAGCGTTCAGATGCAAACCGTCTCGGAAAATAACTGTTTTGGAGGCGTTCAAGGTGTCTACAACCATACCTCGACCGCATGCGCCTGCGATATGACTTTCGGCCTGTTTATGCCGGTTGAAGCCAAAGATGGTCCGGTCCCGGTTCTCTGGTTTCTATCCGGCCTGACCTGCACACATGAGAACGCCATGACAAAAGCCGGTGCGCAGCTTTGGGCCGCGGAACATGGCATCGCTTTGGTTTTCCCAGACACATCGCCCCGCGGCGATGACGTGGCAAATGACGAGGCCTATGATCTGGGCCAAAGTGCCGGGTTCTATATCGACGCCACGCAATCCCCCTGGGCCACCCATTTTCAGATGCAAAGCTATGTGCTCCACGAACTTTCCGAGCTGCTCTTCGAGAATTTTCCGCTAGACGAACAACGTCAATCGATCTGCGGGCATTCGATGGGTGGCCATGGCGCGCTCACCCTCGCAATGAAAACACCTGGACGCTTTGCAAGCATGTCAGCCTTTTCACCGATCTGTAATCCGGTGCAAAGCGACTGGGGCCGCAAGCAATTCACGGCCTATCTTGGGGCTGACGAAAGCGAATGGGTCAAGCACGACGCGACACATTTGATGGCAGGAAGCGGTTTTAACGGTCCGGTCCTGGTCGATACGGGCACCCAAGATCAGTTTTACGATCTCCTCAAACCCGAAGGCCTTGCCACCGCGATGGTCGCCCGCAAACAGAACGGCACCTTTCGGCTGCAACCGGGCTACGATCACTCCTATTTCTTCATCTCCACGTTCATGGAAGATCACGTCGCATTTCACGCAGACGCGCTGTATGGGGTGACCGCATGAGCATCGAGGCCGTTATTTTCGACATTGGAAACGTGCTGATCGAATGGCAGCCGGAACGGCACTATGACAGCGTGATCGGTCAGGACAGACGCCGTGCCATGTTTGCAGAAGTTGATCTGCACGAGATGAACAATCGGGTCGACCTGGGCCATCCCTTTAAGGAGACCATCTATCAGACGGCAGAAGCCTATCCTGCGTGGCGCGACGAAATCAGGCTGTGGCATGATGAGTGGATTAAAATGGCGTCCCCCGCGATTGATCATTCGGTACACCTGCTCAGAACGTTGCGCGCCAAGGCCATCCCGGTCTTTGCACTGACCAATTTTGGTGTGGAAAGCTTTGCCTATGCCGAGACACAGTATCCGTTTCTGGCGGAGTTCGACCGCCGCTATGTCTCGGGTCATATGGAAGTCGTGAAGCCGGATGTCACGATCTACGAAAGGGTGGAACAGGATTGCGGCGTTGCCCCCGCCAATCTTCTGTTTGCAGACGACCGATCCGACAACATTGCCGTTGCGAATGAACGCGGCTGGCAAACCCATCTGTTTGAACATCCGAAAGGTTGGGCGGACAGACTGGTGCGCGAAGGGCTGCTGAGCGAAGCGGAGGCCCGTCCATGACCGTTCCCGTCATCGGATTTGATGAAGGTGAAGCGCTGCTGACATGGGAGGGTCTGACCAAAGCCCTGGCCATAGGTCACGACCGACCAAAGGCCGAGATAGATGATATTCTTCTGAGGCGGGGTGGCGATACGCTGCTGACCCGTGCAGCTTGGATCGATGGCTTGGGGCAGGCCGTCAAAACCGCGACGATCTTTCCGGACAACACTGATGTGCCAACGATCAATGGCGCAGTCAGTCTATTTTCCGACAGCACGGGTCAGTTGGAGGCGATGATCGATTTCCATTTGGTCACCAAGTGGAAAACGGCGGGTGACAGTCTTTTGGCCGCGATCCGTCTTGCGCGGGCCGATAGCCGAAATATCCTGATCGTCGGCGCGGGAACGGTCGCAACCTCGATGATCTCGGCCTACAACACCGCGTTTCCCGGCGCGGTCTTTACGATCTGGGGCAGAAACGCCGAGAGGGGTGCGGCGTTTGCCGATGCACTTGGCGCACAATTTGACCCAGATCTGGAACATGCCGTTGGCGCAGCAGACATCATCTGTACCGCCACGATGAGTACAGATCCCCTGATCGATGGTCATTGGCTACGACCGGGACAACACCTTGATCTGATCGGCGCCTACCGTCCCGATATGCGAGAGGTCGATGATACCGCCTTAGCACGCGCCACCGTTTACGTGGACAGCTTCGCCACAACGCTGGACCATATCGGTGAACTCAAAATACCGCTTGAGGGCGGGGCCATCAGCAGGGCGGACATACGCGCAGATTTCTATGACCTCGCACAGTTCCGCCGCACATCGGACGATGAGATCACAATCTGCAAAAACGGGGGCGGGGCGCATCTGGACCTGATGACGTCGCGCTACATTCTCGAGGCGTGGAACAACCGATAATCAGGCCGCAGTGGCGGCGGCGCTCCACGGTTTTTCCCGGACGGGCAGGTGAACGATGGCGCTGAATGCGCCCACACCAACGCCGACCCACCAGACCAACGTGTAGTTGCCGACAATGTCGTAAAGGTGCCCACCCAGCCAGACGCCAAGAAACGAGCCCAGCTGGTGAGAGAAGAAAACGATCCCGTAAAGCGTGCCCATATAACGCAAGCCGTAGATATGCGCGACCAAACCGCTGGTCAGCGGGACCGTCGCCAACCACAGCGATCCCATAGCGAGGCTGAACAGGATCACGGTGGTGGGTGTCATCGGCAGCAGAATGAAAAAGGCCGCGACGATGGTTCGGCCAGTATAAATGGCGGCAAGCAGATACTTCTTCGTGTAGCGCTTGCCCAGATACCCGGCCAAGATCGTGCCACCGATATTGGCCAATCCAATCAACGCGATGGAAAAAGCCCCAAGCGCCGACGTCGTGGTGATCCCGAGATTTGACAACACGCCGCCAGCGGCGATGGGGCCACAGGCCTCCGTTACAAATGCAGGGAAGTGCGCCGTGATGAATGCCAGTTGGTAGCCGCAGGAAAAGAAGCCAAGGAATATCATCGTATAGGACGGGTCCTTGAACGCGCGAACTAGAACCGTACCAAGGCTTTCTTCCAGCTCAGCCTTTGTTGCGGTCACGGGCGCCCGCATCATCGGTAGCGCCATCAAAGAGGCCAACATGACCCCTGCAAAGATGATGAAAACGGTTGGCCAGTCGAAGTAACTCAGCAAGAACTCCGCCGCAGGTGCACCAAACACCTGACCAGCAGACCCTGCAGCTGTCGCAATCCCAAGCGCCATCGACCGGTTTTCATCCGATGCGGCACGCCCGACCATCGCAAGAATGACGCCGAAGCCCGTACCTGCGATACCGAACCCAACGAGAATTTCCAGAAACTGATGTGCGCCCGGCGTCACCGCAAAGGATGACAGAATCAAACCCGCCGCATACATCAAAGCGCCCAGAACGATGGCTTTACGGTCACCCAGTTTCTCAGCGATCGCCCCAAAGAACGGTTGTCCGATCCCCCATGCAAGGTTCTGGATCGCAATCGCCAGACTGAACTCCGCGCGTGGCCAGCCGAACTGTTCACTGATCGGGATCTGAAAAACCCCGAAACTCGCCCGAATGGCAAAGCCCAGCATCATGATGATACAGCCGCCGATGAGTACGGGCGTAAAGAGCGAGGTTCGTGATTGGGTCATTCGGGAACCGTCTGGGAAAAAACGGACCCGGTCAATTCAGGAATATTGTGATTTCACATCAGCTTTTCTAATGCTTCGAGCGATGACATTGAGCGAGATATACGAGCAGATGGTCGCGGACGGCCAACTGACGGCGGACGTCGCCCAGCGTGAGGCATTGCCTCTGCTCGAAGATGTGCGTGCGCAACTGGCGGAGGCACCGAAGAAAAGCGGCTTTCTGGGACGATTTGGTGCGAAGCCTGAACCGGTGAAAGGCCTCTATCTTTGGGGCGGGGTCGGGCGTGGAAAATCAATGCTGATGGATCTGTTTTTCGACCATGCGGACATAACCGCCAAACGCCGCGTTCATTTCCACGCCTTCATGCAGGAGGTTCACAACGCGCTTCACGAGGCGCGCAAGACCGGCACCGATGATGCCATTCAACCAGTGGCAAAAGACATCGCAAGCGATCTCAGACTTCTGTGTTTCGACGAAATGCAGATTACCGACATCACCGATGCAATGATCGTGGGCAGACTTTTCGAACAATTGTTCAAGGCCGGTGTTGCGGTTGTCACGACGTCCAACCGGGTCCCAGAGGACCTTTATAAGGACGGGTTGAACCGGGATCTGTTCCTCCCGTTCATCTCGCTTTTGGAAGACCATCTGGTGGTCCACGAACTCGCAAGCCATGTGGATTATCGCCAGGACCGGCTGGCTGGAGAACAGGTGTATTTCACTCCGGCAAATGCTGAGGCGCGGGGTAAGATCGACGCACTTTGGGACAGTCTGACCGGCGGGACATCGCAACCGCTGCATCTGAACGTAAAAGGCCGGGTGGTCGAAATTCCAGCCTTCCACAATGGGGCCGCGCGCGCGACGTTCTTTGATCTGTGCGGCAAACCCCTTGGTCCCGCCGACTACCTCGCGCTTGCCGCGGCAGTTAAGGTATTGGTTCTTGAGAACATTCCCGCGCTGTCTCGGTCCAACTTCAATCCCGCCAAACGGTTCGTCACCCTGATCGACGCGCTGTATGAGGCGCGGGTGCGCCTGATCTGTTCGGCCGCCGATGTGCCCGAGCGTTTGTATCTCGAGGGCGAAGGCGCGTTCGAGTTTGAGCGCACAGCGTCCCGGCTCAGGGAAATGCAGGCGGATGGATGGGGCGAGGCGCTCGACTGATCCGGTTATCCGTTCTGCCGCAACACATGACCTGCCAGATAGAGCGATCCGCAGATCAGAATACGCGCGCCTGGATCCACTTTCGTGATCGTTTCAACTGCGGACAAAATATCGGGGGAAGCCTCTGACGCGACGCCGGACTGCCGCGCGGCCTCGGCCGTTTCCGATGCGTCAAGCGTTGCAGTCTCACCTGGGATCGAAACCGCAAATAGCTCCGTCACATGGTCCGCCAAAGGGGCCATGTACCCCCGGACATCCTTTGTCTTCAACATTCCGCAAATCAGGTAGGTCGGTTTGGGCGGTAGACCCTGCAGCACCTGCGCCAACGCAACCCCGGCAGCGGCGTTATGTCCCCCGTCCAGCCAAAGCTCTGCGTTACCGGCCGCATCGACCAGCGGGCCGCGCGTCAGCCGTTGCATCCGGGCTTTCCACTTGGCCTTCGTCACCGCAGCTTCGCACGCGTCTTCGCCCAGACCCAATTGGCGCAACACGGCCAGTGCGGCCCCAGCGTTCTGAACCTGATGCGCGCCGAGCAATTTCGGCATCGGCAAGTCCAGCAGGCCCGTTTCGTCCTGAAAGACGAGGCGACCATGCTCAGTTCCCACATGCCAGTGCTGGCCATAGACCTGTAACGGTGCAGACACCTTTGCCGCTCTGGCCTCGATCACGTCCAATGCATCTTCGTTCTGCGGGCCAACGATGCAAGGGCGCTGGCGCTTCAGAATACCTGCCTTTTCGCCTGCGATCTCGGGAAGCGTTTCACCAAGGAATTGCTGGTGGTCGATGGAAACGGGGGTGATAACCGTAACCTCGGGCACATCGACCACGTTTGTTGCATCAAGCCTGCCGCCAAGCCCGACCTCAAGCAGACAGTAATCGGCAGGAACGCGTGAGAATGCCAACAGTGCGGCAACCGTCGTGATCTCGAAATAGGTGATTGGGTTGCCTGCGTTGGCATCGTAGCAGTCCTCTAGAACGGTGGTCAGATCAGATTCTGAAATCAGCTGTCCCGCGCAATAGATACGTTCGTGAAACCGGGCCAGATGGGGCGATGTATAGGCGTGAACTATGTGTCCGGATCCTTCCAGACCCGCCCGGATCATCGCTAGTGTGGAGCCCTTTCCATTTGTCCCGGCGATATGAATGACCGGTGGCAATTTACGCTCAGGATGGTCCAATGCAGCCAACAGCCGCCAGACCCGATCCAATGTCAGGTCTATGATTTTGGGATGCAGCGCCATCATCCGTTCGAGAATGGCGTCGCTGGCGGGCTCGGTCACGAGGTCTCGGCGGGTTCAGGCTGTTCCGGTTCAACCTCCGGTGCGGGCAAGTCGCCCTTGATCGCCGGCGGCATGTTCATCATCATCCGGATGACGGTGACCAGTTCTTCCTTCATATCCTTGCGGTGGGTCACCCGGTCCAGCATGCCATGGTCCAAAAGGTATTCGGCGCGCTGGAAGCCCTCGGGCAGTTTTTCCCGGATCGTCTGTTCGATCACACGGGGGCCGGCAAAACAGATCAGGGCGTTTGGCTCGGCGATGTGCAAATCCCCCAGCATGGCGTAGGATGCCGTGACACCGCCGGTGGTCGGGTGGGTCAGTACCACAATGTAGGGCAGGCCCGCCTCTTTCAGCATTTCTACGGCGACAGTCGTGCGCGGCATCTGCATCAGGCTCAAAATGCCTTCCTGCATCCGCGCGCCACCTGCTGCGGAAAACAACACAAGCGGTCGCCTCATCTGAACAGCACGCTCTGCTGCGGCGATTATCGCGTTGCCCACATACATGCCCATAGATCCGGCCATGAAGCTAAAATCCTGACACGCTGCCACGACGGGCGTCCGCATCATCTCACCTTCGGCCACAAGCATCGCTTCTTTTTCACCCGTCGTGCGGCGGGCTTCCCTCATGCGATCGGGATAGCGTTTCTGATCACGAAAATGCAGCGGGTCGGCAATCGGTTCGGGCACCTGAACTTCGCTGAAGACACCGCCGTCAAACAGGGCGCCGAAGCGTTCCCGCGGGCTCATCGCCATATGGTGATCGCAGTTCGAGCACACGTTAAAATTGTCGCTCAGTTCCCGGTGAAACAGCATGGTCCCACATTCGGGACATTTGGTCCAAAGGTTCTCAGGCACCTCGCGGCGCGAAAAGATCGAATTGATCCGCGGCCGGACATAGTTGGAAATCCAGTTCATGTGTGCCTCTTACCCGTTTGCTCTCAGATAATCCCCGGCCAGAAGATTTGCAATCAACGCAATATCCGCCGGGCCGCCAGCCAGATGATAATAAGAAGTCCAATGTCAATGAAGACCAGCGGATGCACGATATGGGCATCGGCCATCGTGAAGTCGGCCTCTCTTAGCGCAAGACCCGACAACTCGCCCGGGATCGCAACGATGAAAAGCGCGATGAAATTATTCGCCAGATGCAGCCCCATCGCGGCGCCAAGGTTACCTGTGATCCTCGTAAGATCCGCCGCGATCAGGCCGAAAACTGTTGTCGCCAAGACGATCAGAAGCGCAGTGCTTTGTCCCAGTTCCGGATTGAAATGCGCCGACCCAAACAGCAAGGACGGAATGAGCAGCCAGATAATGGAGGACCGGAAGCGGGCCGCCAGTTGCTGCTGCAGATATCCCCGAAAAACAAGCTCTTCTGCTGTGATCTGCACAAACAGGAGCGGGATCGCCCACGCCATCGAAATCAACCAAGGCGTGAAATCGCGGGCCGGCGTCGTGCTCGTTGGTATAATGAACCCCACGATGAAACCGCCAAGCAGCAGAACGAACAGGGTCAGGCCGATCATCAGGAAAAAGGGGCGCGACATCCCACGTCCCAAAAGCGAGAAGGGCGAGCGCCAATGCCACGCGACCGCCGCAAATGCGCCGAACGCCATGGCAAAGAACGTCAGCAACAGCGTGGCCATGGCGAATGGGCTGTCAGGCTCGACCAGTTGAAAGAAGATCATCATCGGATCTTCCAATCCGACAGCGGCACCGACGCCGTAGACGATCACGAAAGCGAAGACGATGTACACAACCAGCGCACTGATCACCCCCAAAATGATGCGCCAGATTTGCGGGTAACGCTGCGCGGGCGCAATGAAGCTCTCGAAGGCGGGGGTGCGGATCATGGGGCTGCTCTTTGGTTTATGGTTGGTTTTCAGGCTAAAGACGGGCGCGGGAAGGTGCAATCTCGCTTGTGCCGCACCCGGCACGGCAGTATGCCAATGGGCAGTTTTCAGGGAGGCCCGCATGCTCAAGAAACCCACCGACAAAACAAATCTGCCCAGCCGCCATGTGACCGAGGGTCCGTCCCGCGCGCCCCATCGGTCCTACTTCTACGCAATGGGCCTGGGCGATGAGGATATCCATCAGCCTTTTGTCGGTGTTGCGACATGCTGGAATGAGGCCGCACCGTGTAACATCGCGCTGAACCGTCAGGCACAGGCTGTGAAGCTGGGCGTCAAGCAGGGCAACGGGACACCACGTGAATTTACCACGATCACCGTGACCGACGGGATCGCCATGGGGCACGAAGGCATGCGGTCATCCCTCGCGTCGCGCGAGGCCATCGCCGACACGGTTGAATTGACCATGCGCGGCCACTGTTATGACGCCATTGTGGGTCTTGCGGGCTGTGACAAGTCCTTGCCGGGCATGATGATGGCAATGGTGCGCCTGAACACGCCTTCGGTTTTCATCTATGGGGGGTCAATCCTGCCCGGCCGGTTGAATGGCAAGGATGTCACGGTTCAAGATGTGTTCGAAGCGGTCGGCGAACACCAAGCCGGAAATCTCAGCGACGAAGCGCTGCGCACTCTGGAACGCGTGGCCTGCCCATCTGCCGGTGCCTGTGGCGGTCAGTTCACGGCCAACACCATGGCCTGCGTGTCCGAGGCAATCGGTCTGGCGCTGCCCAATTCGTCCGGTGCACCCGCCCCCTATGAGAGCCGTGATCATTACGCCATCGCGTCGGGCGAAGCGGTGATGCGCCTGCTTGAAAAAAATATCCGTGCCCGCGACGTGGTGACCCGGAAGTCGCTTGAGAACGCGGCGCGTGTTGTGGCCTGTACCGGCGGATCAACCAACGCTGGCTTGCACCTGCCCGCCATCGCCCATGAAGCTGGCATCGACTTCGGCCTTGAAGACGTCTGCGATATTTTCCGCGACACGCCCTATTTCGTCGATCTCAAGCCCGGCGGCCAGTTTGTCGCCAAGGATCTCTACGAGGTAGGTGGTGTGCCTGTAGTGATGAAAGAGCTGCGCAAGGCGGGTCTGATCCACGAAGATTGCATGACCGCAACGGGCCACACCATCGGCGAAGAAATCGACAAGGTCACATTGGAGGCCGACGGAAAGGTAATCTACCCCGTCGATGCGCCGATCAGCAAAACCGGTGGCGTTGTCGGCCTCAAAGGCAATCTGGCACCGGACGGTGCTATTGTGAAAGTCGCCGGTATGGCTACACAACATCAGGTTTTCACTGGTCCCGCGCGTGTGTTCGAGTGCGAGGAAGACGCGTTCGAGGCTGTGCAAAACCGCGCCTACGAAGAAGGCGAAGTGATCGTGATCCGTAACGAAGGACCCGCAGGTGGTCCCGGCATGCGCGAAATGCTGGCGACGACTGCGGCGCTGTCCGGTCAAGGCATGGGCAAAAAGGTCGCTCTGATCACAGACGGCCGCTTTTCCGGCGCGACGCGCGGGTTTTGCGTCGGTCACGTCGGCCCGGAAGCGGCCCATGGCGGCCCAATCGCACTGGTTAAAAACGGCGATGTCATCACGCTGGATGCGGTGAAAGGCGAAATCTCCATCGATCTGTCCGACGAAGAACTTGCGACCCGAAAAGAAGCTTGGTCTGGCCCGCGCGAGACGATCTATGCCTCTGGCGCGCTCTGGAAATACGCCCAACTTGTCGGCGCAACCAAGCACGGCGCAGTGACCCATCCGGGCGCCACAAAAGAGCGCCACATCTATATGGACCTCTGAGACCGATGAAAACTGCCCCCCTAATCCTGTCAGTGCTTGGACTTTCGGCCTGCTCCGTCTTACCGGGGGGCGAGGCGAAAAACCAAATCACTGTGACGGATGACAGAGTGCAGCTGGTGGGTGGTGAGGGGTTCTGCATCGACCCACGCACGACACAGGCCGGACGCGGGCAGGCGTTTGTCGTCTTCGGGAACTGCGCCGCTATCTCCGGCAGTCAGGACGCCCCGCAACCTGACGTGGCCGCTATTGTGACGGCCACCGTCGCCAGCGCTGACGCAAGGCCGATGCTGATTGAAAGCGCCGCCGACGACATCGCGGCCTATTTCGAAACCGAAGATGGTCAGCGCGCGCTCAGCCGGGTCAATGATCCGGCGACGGTCGATGTTCTGGACAGTTTTGTCAGCGACGGGGTGGTCTTTGTCCGCGCCCAAGATCAAAGCCCCCTTGGCATCCAAGGTGCAACTGACATGTTCTGGCGCGGTTATCTTGACGTGAACAATTCCATTGTAGCCTTCTCCCTCATCGGGTTCGATCAGACCCCTTTGGAGCGGGAAGAAGGTTTTGAAGCACTTGAAGATTTCATCACGCGGACCCGCGGCCTCGCCGCAGCAACCCCGGCAAGATAAATGACATCTTTGCCGATCAGGGTTCAGACGCTAGCCTGACATCTTATGATGGATCGCCTTCAGGATATGTTGTTTCGCCGCCTACACCGTCGCAACCTGCGTCTTTGGGAACAGGCCGCCGACGTGGCAGAAACAGTGGATCTGCCAAGACTACGCCAGATGCGTACGGATGTTCGGCAAGTGCGCCGCAGGCTCGACCGGATCAACCATATCGCAAGTGCTCGCCTCGCCATTCCGCACATATCGGGGGAACGCATTCCGAAACCCGCCCAAGCCGATTGGGCGCACAGACCCGAGGTTTGGCGTGGCCCCATTGCCCCGTCAGGAATAGCAAGTGCACAGAACAAGGCCAGCGTCGGATCGCAAATCAAACTGCACCACGATTGTACCGCCTCAGAGATCGTTCTGCGGCAAGTGCAAAACACCCGCGCCGAGGATCTGGCGCCGTTTGGTCTTCATATGGATGTGTTCGGCTTCACCGGCACGTTTCTGAGTTTTGCCATTGATCTGCCAAAGGATGTCACAACAGATCTGACACGAGATCACATAATGCGCATTGAAATCAGTCTGGAGGGGGATGTGGACCGTCCTGTCTTCGCGCGGCTGAATATCAAGAATGGCCCCAATATCGAGAAGCTGTCGCAACAAATCCCTCAAGGATCAGGACAGCATGCAGTCGATTACGATCTCGGTCCCACCCGGCTCCATGAAAAACGGATTGAGCATGTGTGGCTCGATCTGATATTTGACCAACCCGCCATGAGCGCTGTTACGATCCGTGATCTGACCGCCAGCCGCAGACCGCGGGCCACATTTTGACCGAGGCTATGCATCTGACACGCACCCGCATTCATGCAGGCGTATACGAGGGTGTTTTGCAGGGGACCGGTCCCGACGCACCCGAAATCACCGCCATGTATGGGGGTGGCGATCTGGCTGACGTCACGCTCAGCTCAAATGACGACAATACATGGTCCGTTCGCATAAACTTGCCTGCCGACCTGATGAGCGAAGGGGTCCAAACAATCGTCATCAGCGATAAAGACACCGACCAGACGCTTGACAGTTTTACCATCGCGATGGGCGAACCCGTCGCCGGAGATTTGACAGCAGAGATTGCGCTGTTGCGGGCAGAGCTCGATATCGTGAAGCGCGCATTTCAACGCCATTGTCGCGAGACCACCTGACGGCGTTACGCTGGGTTTTGCGTGACGTGGTCGACCGCTTGCGTAGAGTAAAACGGACCACAAGGAGGCATCTTTTATGACCCAATACCCCCATCTTCTGGCCCCACTTGATCTGGGCTTCACGACGCTGAAGAATCGCGTGCTGATGGGGTCGATGCACACCGGTCTTGAGGAAACGAAAGACTGGAACCGGGTCGCGGAATTTTACGCCGAACGCGCGCGGGGCGATGTTGCCCTGATGGTCACAGGTGGCATGTCCCCGAACGCTGAGGGCGGTGTGTTCCCCGGAGCTGCCGGATTGTTTTCGGATGAGGACATCACCAACCACAAAATCGTGACAGATCGCGTTCACGATGCGGGCGGCAAGATCGCGATGCAAATCCTGCACGCGGGCCGCTATGCCTACTCACCCAACTGCGTCGCCCCATCGCCGATCAAATCCCCGATCTCGCCCTTTCCACCAAAAGAGTTGGATGAAGACGGCATCGAAAAGCAGATCGCCGATATCGCAACAGCCGCTGAACGCGCCAAAAAGGCGGGCTATGACGGGGTCGAAGTGATGGGATCCGAGGGCTACTTCCTCAACCAGTTCCTTGTGACCCACACCAACAAGCGCACGGATCAATGGGGCGGCTCCTACGAAAACCGGATGCGGCTGCCAATTGAAGTGGTGCGCCGCGTGCGGGAAGCCGTCGGTCAGGACTTCATCGTAATCTACCGCCTCAGCATGATCGATCTAATCCCGGAGGGATCCACATGGGACGAGGTCGTGATGCTCGCCAAACGCATCGAAGAGGCGGGTGCCACCATCATCAACACGGGCATCGGTTGGCACGAGGCACGGATCCCGACCATCGCAACCTCGGTCCCTCGCCGGGCCTTCACATGGGTTACCAAAAAACTGATGGGTGAGGTTTCGATCCCGGTGATCACCTCAAACCGCATCAACATGCCTGACGTAGCCGAGACCGTTTTGGCGGACGGCTGCGCCGATATGGTCTCTATGGCTCGTCCGTTTCTGGCGGACCCTGATTTCGTGGCAAAGGCGAAAGCAGGGCAGGCGGATCAGATCGCCCCCTGTATCGCGTGCAACCAGGCCTGCTTGGATCACACTTTCGGAGGCAAGATCAGCTCCTGCCTCGTGAACCCAAGGGCCTGCCACGAAACAGAACTGCCCGTCACAAAGGCCGATAACCCGAAAACCATCGCGGTTGTCGGCGCGGGTCCGGCAGGCCTTTCTGCAGCGCTGACCGCAGCGTCGCGCGGCCATTCCGTCACGCTATTCGACAAGGCCGCCGAGATCGGAGGCCAGTTGAATATGGCCAAGCAAGTCCCCGGGAAAGAGGAATTCTTCGGCCTTGTGGATTGGTATCGCACGATGGTCGCCGCATCGGACATTACGGTGAAACTCGACACGGTGGTCACGAAAGATGATCTGACCGGATTCGATGAGGTGATCCTTGGAACCGGTGTACTGCCACGTGATCCCGAGATTCCCGGGCAAGATGGCGAAAACGTCCTTTCCTATATCGACGTTCTCCGGGGAAAAGTCCCGGTTGGTCAGCGCGTCGCGATCATCGGCGCAGGCGGGATTGGATTCGACGTTGCGGAATTTCTCGTCACCGACGACAGCCCAACAGAAGATCTGGACGCTTGGCTCGAAGAATGGGGCGTAGCAGACCCCGAAGCCGAACGCGGTGGTCTCAGATCGGAAGGTCCGCAACCAGACGCGCCCGCACGGCAGGTCTATCTGCTTCAACGCAAGGCCGAAAAGCTTGGAAAACGGCTTGGCAAGACGACCGGATGGATCCATCGCGCGGGCCTCAACATGCGAGGCGTCAAGATGATCGGTGGTGTGAACTACGAGCGGATTGATGCAAACGGGCTGCATGTCAGCAAGGGCGAAGGGCGAGAAAACCCTCAATGTATTGAAGTGGATACGATCGTTCTGTGTGCAGGACAAGTGTCCGAGCGCAGCCTTGCCGATGCGCTGGAGAGCTCAGGCGTAGCCTGCCATGTGATCGGCGGCGCAGATGTCGCGGCGGAACTCGACGCCAAGCGCGCTATCGATCAGGGAACACGGTTGGCGATGTCCCTCTGATTGATCGAAAGAAAGTGATCGAATCTCTTTCCGTCGTTCATCTGGTGTTAATATAAGCTGGCGAAATCATGCCGAATGTTTCGCGCGCGAGAACGGTATTGGGGATAATCCTCGAATCGTCCCGCCAATTTCGCATTCCTGCCCCATTTGTCGAGAATACCCGAACCCAACAATAAAGAGTTGAACTGGGGTTCCGAATGGATCGTCTAACCGAGATGGAAGCGTTTGCCACTGTTGTGGATCAAGGCGGTTTCACTGATGCTGCCCGCAAGATGGGGATCTCGAAGTCCGCTGTGTCCAAACATGTGTCCTCGCTTGAAACACGTCTTGGCGCACGACTGCTGAACAGAACAACCCGTCGGGTCAGCCCGACAGAGATCGGGTTGGCCTACTATGATCGCGCGCGCCGCGTGCTGAACGATGCAGGCGAGGCGGATGCCTTGGTCTCCTCCATGCAATCCGCGCCGTCCGGTCTGCTGCGCATTTCTGTCGCGACGGATTTCGGCGTCAATCACATGTCGCCGATCCTGGGGAATTTCCTCGTCGATTATCCGGACATCACCGTGAACATGGTGTTGAACAACCGTTACGTCGAATTGATCAGTGAGGGGTTCGACCTCGCGATCCGCATTGGCGAGATGGAAGACAGCAGTTTGCGCGCCCGCAAGCTGACGGAAACCACGAAACGTCTCATTGCCTCGCCGAAATACTTCGAACAATTCGGGCGCCCGGGCAAAATTGACGATCTTAACGAACACAAGCTGCTGCATTACTCGAACCAGTCCGCAGGCAATGTCTGGAAGCTGACCGCCCCGTCCGGTGAAAAGCGTCAGATCCGCACCCAAGGCTGGTTGACCGTGAATGACGGGCAATCGCTGCTAAACGCATGCGTGTCCGGTCTTGGCATCGCCTACCTGCCCAGCTTTCTCTATGCGGAAGCGCTGGAACAGGGTCTGGTCGAAGACGCGATGCCGGAACTGCCGCTCGAAAAACAAGGCATATTCGCCGTTTACCCCCCGGGCCGTTACACTCAGCCGAAGGTACGGACGTTCATCGATTTCCTCGTAGAAGCATTCAAGGAAAAGGGACCTGAATGCTGGTAGACCGCGAGACCTGAGTTTTCCCCCCGGTGCGACCAAGGCGGTCGCACCTTACTGGGTCGAGGTTAATATAGCCTCGACCCTTCTATTTTTTGCGCGGCCCTCATCCGTCAGATTGGTCGCGCGGGGTGCCAAATATCCGACGCCATTCGCGCGGATCTGATTTTCGGATACGCCGTGGTCGCTGATCAAACGATCCACCACAGATTGCGCGCGGCGCCGGGACAATTCGATGTTGGGCTGCAGCAGTCCAACCGCGTCGGTATGGCCCACAAAAGCAATCGTGCGCTCAGCCGCGTCGTTCAAATAACCCGCGATGGTATCCAGCGATGCGAACGGCCCGGTACCAAGGTTCGACGAGCCGGTTTCAAATTCCAGATCCTCAAGGACGACGGCACCGCTCTGTTCAAGCACATCAATCAGCGTCTCTGTATTCAGCGAAGGCCTCTCGACCGTCGATGCGGGCGGACTGGCCTCTGACACAACCGGCGGCGTATCGGCAGCACCGACGCGGATCATTTGCACAAAGGCAAACTCGTTGCTGCGGCTTACAAACAGACTGACATATTCCGGGATCGCCTCCCCAAGACGCTGCGCGGACAAAAACCGGAAATCGCCAAGATCGATATGCATCAGCGGCTCTGGTAGAACGGCGGTCGAAAACCGAAAATCAAAGCCACCGCAGGTCTGCGTCTCGCACTCGAACAGCAATTCAAACCCGGTGCTTTCCAACTGCTGCCTGAGATCGTCCATCACATCGAGGGTCGCGGTACCCGGCGCATTCAAACGCCACGTCGCTTCGGTCATCTGACCTTCGGCCACGACCGTCGGGATCGAGCCGTCCGAGTATGGACCGACGGGCAGAGGGTAGTTCGTGAAATCTTCCGTGTTGGAATGCAGTTGGGTCGTGGACGCCGGGAACGTCAACGTCATCTGTGCAAAGGCCGACCCACAGGAGAACAGAAGAAAAAGGAGGGCTGCGCGCGTCATCGATGAGCGGCGTGATAGTCGTCATTGGGCTGCATATTGATGGCGGATGCCATACGGTTGGTCATATTGAAAAAACTCGCGACCGCCGCGATGTCCCAGATGTCGCGATCCGAAAATCCGACATCCCGCAGAGTCTGGCGGTCACTCTCCTCGATCTTATAGCTGGTCTCTGTCATCAAAACCGCGAAATCCAGCATGGCCCGCTGGCGTTCATCCAGGTCGGCTATGCGGTAGTTCAGGACCAAAGCTTCGCCCAATTTCGGATCGCCAGAAAGCTGACGAACGGCCGACCCATGGGCCACAAGGCAGTAAAAACACCTGTTCACCGAGGATACCGCGACCGCGATCATCTCACGCTCCAGCTTGGAGAGTGCGCTGTCACCCAGCATCAGGTCATTATACATCCCCGTAAACGCATTCAGTTTTTCAACATCAAAGGCGTAGGCCGTAAGCACGTTTGGCACCATCCCCAGCTTCTCGACACAGATATCGAAATACTTCTGCGTGGCCTCCGGCATCGGATCGGCGGGCGGAAGATCAAGTGCGGTGACATTGAGGTTGTGCATGGGATCAGCCTTTCACGGTCTTTGACGATAGTGATAGCGGCCCACGACCCCCATTCCCATAGATTTATAAAGGCGCGTTGCCGGTTCATTTGCCGACGTCACCGCCAGCGAAACCTGCGTTGCGCCATGCTCCGCCGCCCAATTGTGCGCCGCCTGCATCATATACCGCGCCAGCCCTTGCCTGCGATGGGCCGCTAGCACCTCGATTGCGTGCAACATGACGCAGTTTTTGTGGATTGCAGCAAACAGCGCCCCCGCCGCACGATCATTGATCCGGCCCAGAATTGCAGTTTTCGGTCCTTCGACACGCTCCATCACACCGACCCGCGCCGGGCCAATTCCGCCCACCTCCCAGATATCCAGAAGAATGCGGAGGGGCGGCCAGACCGAGAAAGCAGTGACCGGTGGGATAGGGTTGGACGCCACCGAGCCCTCAAAAATCAGCGTTGGATCCACGGTCTCAAACCCAGTTTCCGCCAGAACAGAGTCTAATTTATCTTGCCCCTCTCGTACCATGACCAGATCATGAGGCAAGGCGGGTGGGACACCAGCGCTGTCCCATGTTGCCGCAGACACCCGCTTTCCACCGCCACCACCATCACGAACCAGCCAGCCGTCGACCGCTTTCACGGATACTGATGGCCACGTCGCCTCAAGGACAGCGAATGGGTCGGTGGTCATGACGTCACAGCGTCGAGCCGGGCGACAAGATCAGAGCCGACCGCCTCCAGCTCCGCAGCATCAGTGCCGCGAATAACGATATTGGACCCGAACCGTCCATCCTTCTGAAACGGGTAAGAGCCTATGCTGAGATGTGGGTGTTCCTGCGCGACAAGGCCAAGTGGACCAGCGATGTCCCCTTCGCCCCGATCAATCCGCAGCGTCTTGGACAAAAGTGGAGCCCCCCCGGTCAGCGTTGGCAAGACCGAGGCCACCATTGCTTGAAAAACCGACGGCACGCCCGCCATCACATAGACATTATTCAATCGAAAGCCGGGGGCCACGGACACAGGGTTGTCAATCAGAACGGCATCGTCGGGAATACGTGCCATCCGCAGCCGGGCCTCGTTCAACTCCGACCCTGTTCTTGCGTAATGTGCGCTCAAAAGGTCCCGCGCGTCCGCGCGGATATCGACGTTCTTCCCAAAGGCCGCCCCAATGGCATCGGCCGTGATATCGTCATGGGTCGGCCCGATCCCGCCCGATGTGAACACATGATCGTAGGTGTCGCTCATCTCTCTGACCGCCGCCACGATCCGCTCATGCACATCCGATACGACGCGTACCTCCTCCAGCGATATCCCCGCCTCGGTCAATTGGCCCGCAAGATAGTGCATGTTCGCGTCACGCGTCCGTCCGGATAGGATCTCATCGCCGATCACGACCATGGCTGCGGTGGGGTTGGACATCGGACGGCTCCTTGCGTGGCATCTGTCTTGGGTATAGGCCGCCGCTATGCGCTTTCAAACCCCGCTTCTCCCCGCCACGCTGCTGCGGCGGTACAACCGATTTCTGGCCGATATCCGGCTGGAGGACGGGCAAGAAGTAACGGCCCATTGCCCCAATCCGGGTGCGATGATGGGCTTGAAAGACGAAGGTCTGCGCATCTGGGTCGAGCCCAATGACGACCCGCGCAAAAAGTTGAACTACGGCTGGCGTGTGGTCGAACTGCCCGATGGCCATTATGCCGGTATAGATACCAGCGTGCCGAATCGCGTTGTGGGCGAAGCGCTGGCCGCGGGTCAGATCACAGAGCTTGTGGCCTATGAAAATGCGCGGCCCGAGGTGAAATACGGCCAGAACAGCCGCATCGACTATCTTCTGACGGGCGAAGGCAAGCCAGACGCCTATGTCGAGGTCAAGAACGTGCATCTCAGACGCGACGGGGATTGGGCCGAATTTCCCGACAGCGTCACCACCCGTGGGGCAAAACATCTGCGAGAACTCAGCGATATGGTCGCCCAAGGCCACAGGTCGTACATGCTGTATCTGGTTCAGCGCACAGACTGCGCCCGGTTCCGGTTGGCACCTGATCTGGACCCGGCCTACGCAGTGGCCTTCGATGCCGCACGGGCCGCAGGGGTTGAAATGCTGTGCTACGATACCGAAGTATCGCCCGAAGGCGTGACTCTCCGCCGCGCTCTGCCTGTAGAGGCTGGCCCTCAGTCACTTTCCTGATACTTTTGGAATACAATTGGATACGATAAAGTCCGTCCTGACGTGAGAGGTTTGGTGTTGGACGAAGCGACAAAAAGCAGACTGACCAAAGAAGGCATCCGCATCTATGATGTAGCGGACTTCGAAGGCATGCGTGTTGCAGGACAGCTTGCGGCGCGGATACTCGATGAAATTGCCGATATGATCCAGCCGGGGGTCACGACAGCCGCGATTAATCAGGTGATCACCGACAAGGTGGACGAGGCTGGCGCGAAGTCCGCGACGATCGGCTACAAGGGCTACCAGCACGCGTCGTGCATCAGCGTCAATCACGTGGTCTGTCACGGCATCCCAGGGCCGAAAGTTCTGAAGGACGGCGATATTCTCAATGTCGATGTGACGGTAATCGTCGACGGATGGTTTGGCGACACAAGCCGCATGTATGTGGCCGGAAAACTGGGCCGCAAGGCAGAACGATTGATCCAGGTAACCCATGATGCGCTGATGAAAGGCATCGAGGTCGTGAAACCCGGAAACACCTTTGGAGACATCGGTTACGCGATACAGAAATATGTGGAGGCCAACCGCATGTCCGTCGTTCGCGATTTCTGCGGGCACGGTCTGGGTCGGGTGTTTCACGCCCCGCCAAACGTCCTGCACTATGGCCGACCCGGAACCGGCGCAGTTCTGGAAGAGGGCATGATTTTCACGATTGAACCGATGGTCAATCTTGGCAGGCCCGAGACCAAGGTTCTGGCCGATGACTGGACAGCCGTGACCCGCGACAAGTCGCTGTCAGCACAATTTGAGCATTCTGTCGGGGTAACTTCGGACGGGGTTGAGATCTTTACACCATCACCGGCGGGCAGATTTCATCCGACCTACGACTGACTTAACTGCAATTTAAGTAGAATCGTTTGGATTGAGGGTATGGAAAATGCCCTTAACGAGTTCACGGAAAAGCCGGTGTCTGACTTCGCCCTGCGCGATGATCTACCCCGTTGGATGTCCGATCTGATTGCCCAGAACAAAGCCACCCCGGATCGTTTCGGGGAACGGTTTGAACGCATCGCCACGGACACCATGTCAGATTTCGATCTGCTGTGCCTGATCTTGACGCGCGCAATGCCTGATCACGATGTGAAACCCTTGGCCGATGCGCTGCTCCGGACATTTGCCGATTTCAACAGTGTGATCACCGCGCCCATCACCCGTTTAACGGAAATTCCGGGTCTGGGGACTGCCGCCACGCGCGAGCTGAAGATCGTAGAAGCCGCTGCCCACCGGATGGCGCAAGCCCGCGTGATCCGCAAAGACGTCCTATCCTCGTGGGACGCGCTTCTCAGCTACTGCCAGACCCGCATGGCTCATTTAGAGACTGAGCAGTTTCGCGTGCTCTATCTCGACCGTAAGAACATCCTGATCGCTGACGAGGCCCAGCAGATGGGAACCGTTGATCATGTGCCTGTCTACCCCCGCGAGGTCATCAAACGCGGCCTTGAACTGAACGCCTCCGCGCTGATCCTTGTGCACAACCACCCCTCCGGCGATCCGAACCCGTCGGACGCGGATATAGAGATGACCCAATCGATCCAAACCGGCGCAGAATTCCTCGGGCTCCAACTGCATGATCATCTGGTGATCGGCAAATCAACGCATTATTCGTTTAGATCCCACGGGTTGATATAGACTCTAATCCACCCAAATCTCGACCCGTCGGTTAAGCGCACGGCCCCACGGCGTGTCATCGCAGGCCACGGGAAGGATCTCTCCGAATCCGGCAGCGCTGAGCTTGACCGAAGACGCATCCAGCCGCCGTGTTACCGAGTCCAACACAGACGCTGCGCGGTCTTCCGACAGGTCTCGGTTGTCTTCCGCTGGTCCGACACCGTCGCTGAACCCGATCAGCTTGATTTGCCTGCCGTCAAACCGGCCACGCTCGAGAAGCTGTGCGAAACGAGACAGATTTTCCTCGGATTGTGCATCTAGCCGCGCGGTCCCGTCGCGAAAACGGAACGTCATGGAAATCCGATCAAACCCGCGCACATCCTCAACGAACCTCTGCAGTTCGCGCCAAGTCTGACGATCCCGCGCGTTCGAGATGCCGCGGGCCAGCCGCAGACCTTGCCCCGCCAGATCAAACCGCTGTAAAGCCAGATCGACAAAGCCGGATCGCCGGACGATCCGGTTTGCACGATCCCCCTGCAGATAGCTCAAAAATGCCCGCGCGTGTTGCGGCAATTTCCGCGCTGGAGTGTAGAGCATGATTGGCATGGTCAGGGGATAGTCTTCCGTCCGCAAAGATGCCTGGGTGGCACGATGGGTGATGCCGCAGGTTCCGGTGATTGGCAGCACCGCCCCCAAATCGACCGACGAAAAGGGTGCAACACCGATCCCGGATGTCTCCGATCCAAGGTCGGATTGGCCCAGCGCCGCCACCTGATCCAAGGCCGATACGCCATCGCGCCAAACGGCAAGCCATTCCGCGTAGCCTCTGGCATACGCGCCAGATGGACTGCCCCGAAGGTAGGCAAAGCTCAGCTTTTCCGCAGAAACAGAGTCTATTTTCCCTACAGGATCCGTTGGTACCAATCCATCCAAGGCGATCACGCGGATATGGCGTGGATCGGTCAGGTCGCCCATTTCAGCCTCCGCGGCCAATTCCTGCTCTGTCTGCGTCGGCTCTCGCAATGCCATGACGATATCCGCTTCCGCAGCGATGAGATCAGCGAACCCCTCACGGGTCGTCGTTTGCCTGAGATCAAAGTGAGACACAGCCGCATCGTCACGGCTGAGAACGAACCGCTCCGTGCGGGGATCAAGACGTATCAGATCTACGGATAGTCCACGCGACGCCGCAAAGGCCCGGATCAAGGCAGGCATCAGCACATCACCGACCCGCGACGCACCCGATATCACGGTCAAGGGGATCGCATCCGGAGCGGGACATCCTATTCCGGTGCACTCTACGCCCTCGCGGTTGACGGTCAGCGGCCCGTAGACCGTATCAATGCGAATAACCTCACGATCAAAACTCAGGATCGTGCCGTCCAGCCGAAATGCGCCGTCCTTGGAGGTTAAAAGAACGTCTTCAGCCCACACCCAACCCGCCGAAGCGATGGTCAATACTAAAGCCAGAAGATGCGCCCGGGTGCCCGACATGGGAACCATTGTTCCGAAAACGCGCGTCAGTTCAACCGCTCGTGGATCAGACTTTGCCGTGGCAGTGCTTGAACTTCTTACCGGACCCGCAGGGACATTCCGAATTGCGACCGGGATTGCCCCATGTGGTGGGATCGTTTTCGTCGAACCCTTCGGCCACGGCGGCGGCACTTGGTGCCTCGGCATGTTCGGCCTGCGCCACGTCCGGATCGATGACCCGCTGCGTCGCACGCTGTTGTTCAATCAGTTGCGCCATTAGCTGTTTCTGTTCTTCTTCACTGATCGGGCGAATTTGCGCCAGCTTCTGTGACACGTCTTCACGTAGACCGTCGAGCATGCCTTCGAACAGCTGGAAGCTTTCGGTTTTGTACTCGTTCAGCGGATCGCGCTGGGCGTATCCCCTGAAGCCAACGACCGACCGCAAATGCTCCAGCGTCAGAAGATGGTCGCGCCATTTGCCGTCGATCGTCTGCAGAAGAATCTGTTTTTCCACAGTACGCATGTTGTCGGGCCCGAATGCCACCGCCTTCTGCGCCATGAACTCGTCGGAGGCTTTGGTCAGACGCTCAATGATTTCTTCGTCATCAACACCTTCTTCGTCGGCCCATTCGATAACAGGCACGTCTATGCCCAGCTTTTCCATAACGGCCACGTAAAGCCCTTGGGTGTCCCACTGATCGGCGTAGGTTTTGGGCGGCATGTATTGATCAACCAGATCATCGATCACCTGATGGCGCATGTCCTGAGTGATCTCGTTGACCTCATCGGCCTCCATGATCTCCATCCGTTGGCCAAAGATCGCCTTTCGCTGATCGTTCATCACGTCGTCAAACTTCAGCAGCTGCTTCCGGATATCGAAGTTGCGACCCTCGACCTTCGCCTGAGCTTTTTCGAGCGATTTGTTGACCCACGGGTGGGCAATCGCCTCACCCTCTTTCATCCCAAGCGTGCTCAGCATCTTGTCGAGCTTGTCCGAGCCAAAGATCCGCATCAAATCATCTTCGAGCGACAGGAAGAAGGACGAATGGCCCGGGTCACCTTGGCGGCCCGACCGGCCGCGCAACTGGTTGTCGATCCGGCGGCTTTCGTGGCGCTCGGTGGCCAGCACGTATAGCCCACCCGCAGCTTTCACCTTTTCCTTCTCGTCCGCGACCTCGGCTTCGATCCGCGTGCGGACCTCTTCAGGGTCAGCATCCGGCGTTTCGGTTAGTTGCTGCTGCACACGCATCTCAACATTGCCGCCCAGTTGAATATCGGTCCCGCGACCCGCCATGTTGGTGGCAATCGTCACCGCGCCCAATTTACCGGCGTCCGCAATGATCTGCGCTTCCTGTTCGTGCTGTCGGGCGTTCAAGACATTGTGCGGAATGTCGGCCGCTTTCAGCATCTCCGACAGCATTTCTGACTTTTCGATGGAGGTGGTCCCGACCAAGACAGGCTGACCCTTTTTGTGGCACTCCCCTGCGGTCTCGACGATCGCCTCGAACTTCTCGCGCGCCGTACGGTAAATCGCATCGTCATCATCGATCCGTGCAATCGGTTTGTTGGTCGGCACCTCGACCACGCCAAGCCCGTAGATCTCGGAGAATTCCTCAGCTTCCGTCAGGGCCGTACCCGTCATGCCGGCCAGCTTGGAATAGAGACGGAAATAGTTCTGGAACGTCACAGAGGCCAGCGTGACGTTTTCGGGCTGAATATCACAGCCTTCCTTCGCCTCGATCGCCTGATGCAAGCCGTCGGACAGACGACGCCCGGCCATCATACGGCCCGTAAATTCATCGACCAGCACAACCTCGTTGTTGCGCACCATATAGTCCTTATCTTTCAGGAAGACCTTATGGGCCTTCAGGGCCTGCGTGATGTGGTGCACCAGCGTCGTGCTTTCAGGATCGTACAACGTCTGATCCTCGGGCATCAGACCCAGTTGATGCAGCCGTTCTTCGACAAAATCGTTGCCGTCATCGGTAAAGGTCACACCGCGGGTCTTTTCGTCCAGCGTATAATGATCCTCTGAAATCTCGGGGATCAACTTGTCGATCTGCACGTACAGCTCGGACCGGTCCTGCGACGGGCCCGAAATGATTAGAGGTGTCCGCGCCTCGTCAATCAGGATCGAGTCAACCTCATCGACAATCGCAAAGAAATGTCCACGCTGCCCCATTTCCTTTAGCGACGCGCGCATGTTGTCGCGCAGATAGTCAAACCCAAGCTCGTTGTTGGTCGCATAGGTGATATCCGCACCGTAGGCATCCTTCTTCTCGGAATCCGGCTGCTGCGGATAGACAACGCCCGTTGTCAGACCCAGCGCGGAGTAGACCTTGCCCATCCATTCCGCATCCCGCTTGGCGAGGTAGTCATTGACCGTGACGATATGCACGCCCTTGCCCGCCAACGCATTCAGATACGCCGGGAAGGTCGCCACAAGGGTCTTGCCCTCACCGGTCTTCATCTCTGCGATGTTGCCCTGATGCAGGAAGATGCCGCCCATCAACTGGGTGTCGAACGCGCGCAGACCCAGCGCCCGTTTGGCCGCCTCGCGCACGTTTGCAAACGCTTCGGGCAGCAGATCGTCCAGGTCCTCACCGTTCTGCGCGCGCATCGCCAGCGCTTCGGTACGGTCTTTGATTTCTGTGTCAGAGAGCTTTTCAAACTCTGGTTCCAACTCATTGATCTGAGCGACCAATGGGAGCACCGATTTTACCTTGCGGTCGTTCGGTGTACCGAAAACCTTACGTTTGATGGTTCCAAGACCCAGCATGTTTTCTCCGACCGATCGTACTCTGACAGCAATGTGTGAAGGTTCGCCTTGCTCCCCCTGTCACCGCGTCATATTTCGGTGACCAAGACGAGTGGCGTCCCAGACCTTGGCGATGTAAGGGGCGGCTCGAATAGTGTCAACGCTGCGCGCCTGTGCAGCCCCTTAGGAGACAGGTTATTATGGGCAAATTTTCAACACTTCTGCGTGCAACTGGTCTGGCCGTCACGGTGGCGATGCCAGTCAAGGCGCAAGAATCCGATACCGTCATGGCAACCGTCAACGGCACAGACATTACACTGGGCCACATGATCGCGCTTAAAAAGCGCCTGCCGGACCAGTACCAACAGCTTGAGGACAGTGTGCTGTTCGAAGGTATTCTGGAGCAATTGATCCAGCAGACCGCGCTGGCACAAGAAATCGAGAAAGACACGACCAGATCCATTGAACTGGCCCGCGAAAATGAAATGCGCGCCTTTATGGCCGGTGAAATGCTGGCAAAGGTCGGCACCGCCGATATCTCCGAGGAAGAGATCCAAGCGGCCTATGACAAACAGTTCGAAAATTTCGAGCCGGAGCCCGAGTTCAACGCCTCTCACATTCTGGTTGAGACAGAAGAAGAGGCTGCGGCCCTGAAGGAAGAGATCGAGGGCGGCGCTGATTTCGCGGAAGTCGCAAAAGAAAAATCGAGCGGACCCAGCGGACCTGAAGGCGGCAGCCTGGGGTGGTTCGGTAAAGGCCAGATGGTCCCTGAATTCGAGGCGGCCGTCATCGCTTTGGAGGAAGGTCAGATCTCGGACCCGGTTCAGACCCAGTTCGGTTGGCATCTGGTCAAGCTAAACGAAAGCAGACCGACAAATGCGCCGGAACTGGAAGCCGTCCGAGACGAGATTGAGCGCACGTTGCGGTCCGAAGCGGTTGAACAGGCGATCACGGATATCACTGAAAGCGCCGAGGTGACCCGCGCCGAGGTTGAGATTGATCCGGCCACGATCCAGAACGAAGATCTGATCGAAAACTAACTCTGCGCGGAAGGTCACCCCTTGGCAAAGATAGAACACGTGTCGCCGCTGGCTCCGGCTGGCGGCTTTCCTGATATGCCCGCGATTGAGGGTATCCGGTTCTCTGCTGTTGCGGCAGGGTTGAAGTACCAAGGTCGCACGGACGTCATGCTGGCCGATATCTGTGCCGGGGCGACGGTGGCAGGCGTGTTCACGAAATCTGCCACCCGCGCCGCGCCAGTTCTGGATTGTCAGGACAAGCTGGGACGGGTTGACGATCCGAAGGCGGGCTTTGCGTTTCTCGTCAACGCCGGGAATGCCAACGCCTTCACCGGCAAACACGGGACCGAAGCAGTCAACCGGATCACCAGCGCCGTGGGCGACCTGTTGGGCATCCCCCAAACCCATGTTTATTCCGCCTCAACCGGGGTCATCGGGGAACCACTGCCAACTGATTTGTTCACAGCATCCCTTGATGCGTTGAAAAGCGGTCTATCAGAAGATCGCATTGCAGACGCGGCAGAGGCGATCCGGACCACGGACACTTTCGCCAAGGGCTCTTCCGCCCAGATCACCGTCGGCGGCGCGACCGTATCAATCGCGGGCATCGCCAAGGGTTCGGGCATGATAGAGCCTGATATGGCCACGATGCTGGTCTATATCTTCACTGATGCAAAAATCAGCCAGCAAGTTCTTCAGGCCAGTCTGTCGCGCTTGAACGAGACGACATTCAACTGCATCACAGTCGACAGCGACACCTCTACCTCGGATACCCTGTTAATGGCCGCGACCGGCAAGGCGGAGATGGCCAAGATAACGGACTTAGATAGCGAGGCCGCCGCGCAGTTTTGCGAGGGCCTGCGCACCGTCATGACCGATCTTGCACACCAGGTCGTCCGCGACGGGGAGGGCGCATCGAAATTCGTAACCGTCCAGGTAACCGGTGCCGCCTCAGATCAGGACGCCCACAAGGTCGCCAAATCCGTCGCAAACTCGCCGCTGGTGAAAACCGCTATTGCGGGGGAAGACCCGAATTGGGGGCGGGTCGTCATGGCCGTCGGAAAATCTGGGGCCGAGGCCGACCGCGACCGTCTGTCCATCCGGTTCGGTGACCTTCTGGTCGCCGAGCAGGGCTGGGTATCCCCCGAATACAGCGAGGCCGCCGCGGCCGACTACATGAAAAACACGAACATCACGATCCGCGTCGACTTGGGCCTCAGTGGCGGTTCTGCAACAATCTGGACCTGCGACCTCACCCATGGCTACATCTCGATCAACGCGGATTACCGGTCGTGAAAACCGTCCTTGTCGCAGCTGTGGCCCTTGTTGATCCGGACGGGCGCATTCTTCTGGCCCAGCGGCCCGAGGGAAAATCCATGGCAGGACTGTGGGAATTTCCCGGCGGAAAGATTGAACCGGGCGAGACACCCGAACACGCCCTGATTCGCGAATTACAGGAAGAATTGGGCATCGACACGTGGGAAAGCTGCCTGTCCCCTCTGACTTTCGCCAGTCACAGCTACGATGAGTTTCATCTGCTGATGCCGCTTTTTGTGTGTCGAAAGTGGGAGGGCACCCCCCAACCCCGCGAAGGGCAGGTCCTGAAATGGGCATATGCCCGCGATTTACGCGATTACCCCATGCCGCCCGCGGATGTGCCGCTGATCCCGATTCTGAGGGATCTGCTTTAATTCGGGCATCTCGCTCAAATAGCAGGCAAGAGCGAAAAACCGCTAGCTGTTGTGTGAAACATTTGTAAACTGCTCCGTATCTAGTTGGGAGGCAGATGCAATGTTACGGACTGTGATGTTGGGAAGTTGTGTTCTGATTCAAGGTATTTTTGTTAAATCACTCGAAAATGGGCGCATCCGCGTTCGCGTCGATCAGAAGTTTTTCGACGGAGTTCCAGTAAGCTGAAGGGCGGCTTGACAGCATTTAGTCAAGCCAACCTTTCAGATTATCATCAATAATAAGCGATAATGCGCTTATGTGCGCGTCGTCATCGTTCAGGCAGGGGATGTAGGTGAACTGCTCCCCTCCCGCTTCCTCGAAGCTCTCTTTGATCTCTTCGTTGATCTCTTCTAGCGTTTCGATGCAATCGGCGGAAAACGCGGGCGCGCAGACAGCGATCTTCTTTTTACCCTCTTCGGCCAGACGCGCGACCTCTTCGACCGTGTAGGGCTTCAGCCATTCTTCAGGCCCAAACCGCGACTGGAACGTCGTGGTGATCTCGGTGTCCGCCCAACCCAGACGCTCCTTCAAAAGCCGCGTCGTCTTCTGACACTGACAATGGTAGGGATCCCCTTCCATCAGGTAGCGCTTCGGCACGCCATGGTAGGAACACACCAGAATGTCCGGACGATCCTCGATCTTGGCATAAGCCGTCTCGATCGACTGAGCCAAAGCATCAATATAACCGGCGTTTTCGAAATACGCAGGAACGGTTCGCACCGATGGCTGCCACTTTTCTTCCATCAACGCCCGGAACAACTGGTCATTGGCCGTTGCGGACGTGGCCCCGGCATAATGCGGATAGAGCGGGAAAAACACGATCCGGTCACAGCCCCGTTCGACCATCTGGCGCACCTTGGACTTGGTCGACGGATTGCCGTAGCGCATGCAAAAATCGACCTCGATCCGCTCGCCGTATTTTTCCTTCATCCGCGCAGTGATCTTCGCCGTCTGATCCTTGGTGATTGTCAGCAAAGGGCTTTCGCCCTGATCCTCGTTCCAGATGCTCTTATACGCCGCACCGCTGGAAAACGGACGCTTGGTCAGGATGATCAACTGGAGAAGCGGCTGCCAGATCCACGGGCTGTAATCAACGACCCGTTTGTCGGACAGAAACTCCCCCAGATAGCGCCGCATGGGCCAATAGGTGTAGTCATCCGGCGTACCAAGATTGGCGAGAAGCACACCAACCTTGCCGAATTTGACTTTCGGGTGATCGGCGGGCGCGTGGGCGGGCTGGGTCATCGACATCATGTTCATCTTCTCTGGTCCTCAGTCCCTCTAACCGGTTTTGCGTCCGCGCCCAACTCGGTCGTGTTCAATACATCCGCCAGTCGGGTCAAGGCCGATCCGGGGCGAAGTGGTTTCTGCTGGCTGGCATCGGGCGCCCATCCGGTCAGAAAGATCATCTCAAATGTCGCGCGCACTGTGCCATCGGGCAATGTGAATATGTCCTCATAGATACGCGCGGCCTCTGCAAACAGATCGCGTTTGGAAAAGTTTTTCTGCCGGGCGTCCAGCGGATTGGCCTCGCCCATCGCCCTGAGATCCCGCATCAGATGCAGGACAGAGCGGTAGGACACCGTACGCGGCGTGCTGTCGGCAACCGGCAGAGCAAAGCCCGCCCGCTGCAACAAAGCGCCAAGATCGCGGATCTCGGCCATGGGTGCCACACGGGGCGACAGCCCGTCCGTCACCGCAATCTCGGCGGCACCCAGCGCCTGGCGCAACTCCACAAGGGTTTGCCCGCCCAGCATCGCCACAAGACACAGCCCATCGGCCATCAAGGCGCGGCGACATTGCACAAGCTGGCCCACCGGATCATTGGCACTGTGCAGGCACATGGCATGGATCACCAGATCATGGGCCGCAGCGTCGAGATTCAAAACGTCCGCGTCGGGGACAACGGTGGCGGTCGGGAACGCATCCGCCCAGAAACCGGGAAAACCCGTCACAATCGCGATCTTCGTAAACGCCCTGTTAACGTCGATCAGTCTTTCCTGAACTTCGAAAAGCGCATCCTCGTGCAGAAACAACGCGGGCCCCTGTTTTACGGCTCTGGCACGCCCCCGTTGGACGGCCTGACGATCAAAGAGAGCCTGCTGTTCTGCCATGTTCTGCCCGGGATGCTTCAAGACCACGCAATTTAGGAGTGTTTCGTGAGATTTCAAACTGCGCTCCGGCTGATCTACCCGGCCCATTGCATCACATGCAACGCCTTGGTGGAGGAGGATTTCGCCCTGTGCGGCCCCTGCTGGCGCGACACGTCCTTCATCAGCGGGGCCACCTGCTGCACGTGTGGCGCGTCCCTGCCTGGAAGCGAAGCCGCGCCCGATCTGACCTGCGACGATTGCATGCAGATCGCGCGATCCTGGTCCCGCGGATGGTCGGCGCTCAACTACACAGGCAACGGGCGCAAGCTGGTCCTGTCACTCAAACATGGCGACCGCACGGAACTGGCCCGGCCCGCCGCCGCATGGATGGCCGCCCGTCTGCCACAGCTGGCCGATGACACGCTGATCGTTCCGGTGCCGCTGCACTGGCTGCGCTATCTCAGGCGGCGCTACAATCAGTCGACCCTTCTGGCCCAGCGCCTTGCAGATTTGACGGGGTTCGACTGCCTACCAAACGCGCTCAACCGGAAAACGGCGACCGAGACGCTGGACGGGAAAACCAAGGATGATCGTTTTCAGATCCTAAGTGGCGTGATCACGACCAATCCGAAGCTGCCCGATCCGCTTGCTGGCAAATCCATCCTGCTTGTCGATGACGTGATGACATCTGGTGCGACACTGGCCGCCTGCGCCGAGGCGTGTAAAGAGGCCGGCGCACGCAACGTTGATATCGTGACACTGGCGCGGGTGGGCAAGGACGCCTAGATAAAGCATCAACCCGTCACAAGTTTGGAAGTCCAGATGGCTCAGATCGAAATCTACACATCCCCCCTATGCGGCTTTTGCCATGCGGCCAAACGGCTGCTGATCCAGAAAGACGTATCGTTCACGGAAACCGACGTCTCTCGCCAGCCCGATAAGAAGGCCGAGATGATCCAGCGCGCCAATGGCGGGCGCACCGTGCCGCAGATCTTTATCAACGGCGAACACGTGGGCGGCTGTGATGACCTCTATGAGCTAGACCGCGCGGGCAAGCTGGACCCGATGCTGGCAGCATAGTCCTTGAAAGTCGCTCTGCTTCAGATCTGTTCCTCCGACGACCCGGCTGAAAACCTAGGCATGGTCACGGGGCAAATCGACCAGGCCGCAAAGGCGGGCGCGACCTTCATTCTGACGCCTGAAGTCACCAACTGCGTCTCGACCAGCCGCACCCATCAGATGCAGGTGCTGCGCCCTCAGGCGGACGATCCAACGCTCAAGGCGTTGCAGGCCGAAGCGGCCCGCCACGGCATCTGGCTTCTGATCGGGTCCCTCGCGTTGAAAACAGATGACCCGGACGGGCGCTTTGCAAACCGTAGCTTTCTGATTGATCCGTCCGGCAGGATCACAGCCCACTACGACAAGATCCATATGTTCGACGTGAACATCTCGGAAACCGAGGCTTATCACGAATCGAAAGGCTACCGACCCGGCACCTCCGCCACGCTCGCCCGTACGGACATCGGCACCATCGGTCTAACCATCTGTTACGACCTCAGGTTTCCCCATCTCTACCGTGATCTGGCTCAAGCCGGGGCCCAGATCATAACTGTCCCCTCCGCTTTTTCCCCCGTAACCGGCGCCGCCCATTGGGAACCGCTCCTACGCGCTCGTGCCATCGAAACCGGTTGCTTCATTCTGGCCCCTGCGCAAACCGGAACGCACAGCGCAACGCGCGGCAAGCCCCGGAAAACCTATGGCCACAGCATGGTCATCGCCCCATGGGGCGACGTGCTCTCACAGGCTGAAAACGGCCCCGAAATCCTCTACGCGACGCTTGATTTGAGCCAAGTTGAGGCCGCGCGACAGAAAGTCCCCTCACTTACGCATGATCGCGGTTATACTGCGCCATTATGACAGACACCAAAGCCGCAGGCTCCGACACATTGGCCGTCTCGCTCTTCAGCGAGATCTTCATGGCCGACCAACTGGCACGGAACCGACTGAGCAAGGTTTTACCCAAAGGGATGGAGCTGTCGCATTTCTCGGTTCTGAACCATCTGGCCAGCTTGCAGGACCCGAAAACCCCTGCACAGCTGGCGCAGACCTTCAGTCTGACGAAGGGCGCTATGACCAACACGCTCAGCCGTCTGGAATGGGCGGGCCACATCCATGTGACGCCCGATTGGAACGACGCACGGCGCAAGCAGGTGACGATCAGCCCGGCCGGGCGATCTGCACGGGACGCCGCCGTCGCTGCGATTGCACCGGTAATTTCCGAGATCGTGACCACTATCGGACAGGACAAAGTCCGCGCCAGCCTACCTGTTCTCCGCGAATTGCGCCTGCGTCTGGCGCAAGAGGACTAAGCAGGCTTCAAACTGGTCGTCACGTAGTTCACCGTCAGATCCCGGTCGGACAAAGACCAACTCCACGCAACAGGGTTGAAGACAAACCCCTTGCGATCAACAGGCTCTAACCCCGCCTTGGACAGCAGATCGAACAGCTCATCGGGCGTGATGAACTTGGACCATTCGTGTGTCCCTTTGGGCAACCAGCGCATCACGTATTCCGCGCCCAGAATGGCCACGACGAAGCTTTTGGGATTTCGATTGATGGTGGAGCACGTCATCAACCCACCGGGCTTCAGCAGATCGGCGCACGCCGTCAGATAGGCCAGCGGATCGGCCACGTGCTCGACCACTTCCATATTCAGAACCGCATCGAACTGCTCACCCGCCGCGGCAAGCGCCTCCGCTGTTGTGTGGCGATAGTCAATCTGGAGCCCCGATTGATCCGCATGCACCTGCGCCACAGGAATGTTGCGCTCCGCGGCGTCCGCGCCCACCACGTCCGCCCCCAGCCGCGCCATCGGTTCCGACAGCAAACCACCGCCGCACCCGATATCGAGGATGCGCAAGCCATCAAAAGGTTTGGGCGCATCCAGATCCCGGTCGAACTCCGCCGCGATCTGACGGGTGATGTAATCCAGCCGGCATGGGTTGAGCATATGCAAAGGCTTGAACTTACCGTTGGGATCCCACCATTCTGCGGCCATCGCCTCAAACTTTGCTATCTCGGCGGTATCGACTGTGGTGGTCATCGGGCTTAACCTTTCGGTAGATTTCGTTTTCGGCATGGTGCGCGCGCGTCCTCGAGTTATATAGGACTGCATGGACAGATCGGCAGTACAAAACCGCGCAGCGGCGCATCTCTACCCCTCCATCGACCCGTTCGATCAGCGGATGCTCGATGTAGGCGACGGTCACCGCATCTATGTTGAACAATGCGGCAATCCCGATGGCATCCCCGTGGTCGTGCTGCATGGCGGTCCGGGCGGCGGATGCAGCCCTGCCATGCGCCGGTATTTCGACCCGGCCGAATACCGCGTCGTTTTGTTTGATCAGCGGGGATGTGGACGGTCCAAACCCCACGCCAGCGTCAGCGACAACACCACGTGGCACCTGATCCGAGACATCGAACATATCCGCGAAACCTTCGGCATTGATCGCTGGGCGGTCTTCGGCGGCAGTTGGGGCGCGACGCTTGCGCTGCTCTATGCGCAAAGCCATCCGGACAGGGCGGCCTATCTGATGCTGCGTGGCGTGTTCCTGATGACCCAGACCGAGCTGGACTGGTTTTATGGCGGTGGCGCCGGGCGGTTTTTCCCGGAACGCTGGAAGGCCTTCACCGATCTGATCCCCGAGGACGAGCGCGACGACATGATTGCGGCCTACCACCGCAGGCTTTTTTCCGGCGATCTGCCACTCGAGACCCGCTATGCCCGCGCATGGGCCGGGTGGGAGAATGCGCTGGCGGCACTTCATTCCGACGGTCCCGCAGGCGACAGCCCGGCAGATTACGCGCGCGCCTTCGCCCGGCTCGAGAACCACTACTTCACGAACAAGGGCTTTCTGGAACGCGACGGCCAGATCATAGCCAACCGCGACGCCATCGCCCATATCCCGGCCAGCATCGTGCAGGGCCGCTACGACATTATCTGCCCACCGGTTTCGGCCTATAATCTGGTTCAAGGGTGGTCCAAGGCGCGGCTGCATATGATCAAGGCCGCAGGTCACGCCCTGTCAGAGCCGGGGATCACGGCAGAACTGATCCGCATCACCAACATGCTGCGCCAAAACCCCGCGGATTACGGGCTATAGCATCCAAAACCGACATCGGCGTGTCGGAAACACTTTACTTGCCATACCAACCCCGTACGATCTCCACCAACGACGGGGACCAACTTCACACGTGCTATTGCTCTTAAGGATCATTTTGCAACGCCTTCTCCTTGGCCTTGTCACCCTTGTCGTCGTCTCGATCATCATCTTCACTGCCGTAAACCTTCTGCCCGGTGATTTCGCGCAAGCAATTCTGGGGCAGGGCGCCACGGAAGAGGCGATCGCCGGGATTCGTGAACAGCTGGGCCTCAACCAAAGCCCCGTCACACGCTATTTTCAATGGCTGTCCGGTGTGCTGCAGGGCGATCTGGGTGTCCCGCTCAGCCAAGCCATGATGCAAAGCTTTTCCGGTGCTTCAACCGGCGGCAATGTGATTACCGTGGCGGAACAAATCGGTCCGCGCCTCAGCAACACACTCTTTCTGGCCGGGGTCAGCGCCGCGATCGCTGTGCCGCTTTCGATCACGCTGGGTGTTCTGACCGCACTCTATCGCAACACGGCCTTCGACAAGGCCATGAACATCTCGACCCTGTCCGCGATTTCCAGCCCCGAGTTCTTTCTGGCCTATATCCTGATCCTGTTTCTTGCTGTGCTGAACCCGATCTTCCCGTCGCTCAGCAATATCTTTCCGGGGATGGAGTTCAGCGAACGCCTGAACAAGACCATGCTGCCAGCGCTGACGCTGACCCTCGCCGTAACCGCTCAGATGATGCGCATGACGCGCGCCGCGCTGATCAACCTTCTGGCCGCGCCTTACATCGAAATGGCCCGCCTGAAAGGTCTCAGCCCCATGCGGGTGATCGTGAAACACGCGCTTCCCAACGCCATGGCCCCCATCATCACCGTCGTCGCCCTGAACCTCGCCTATCTTGTGACAGGCGTTGTGGTTGTCGAGGTGGTGTTCGTCTATCCCGGCATCGGACAACTGTTCGTGGACAGCGTGAAGACCCGTGACATTCCCGTTGTCCAAGCCTGCTGCCTGATCTTTGCGGCGGTCTATATTCTTTTGAACCTCACCGCTGATATTCTGTCTATCCTGTCCAACCCCCGGTTGAGGCATCCGAAATGAGCACGGTGTTCGGGGCGATAAACGCAGCACTTGATGCGGTGGTCACGGCGATTTTTTCGGGTCTTGGCCTTCTGGTGCCCGCCGTCTATGCAGCGCAGCCGTTCTGGATCCGCGCCTTGATCGCTTTGGCCGCCATCGGCGTCGCCGGGTGGATGTTCCGGAAGATTGGACAGGTTTTGAGCAAGAATAGACCCTATTTTCGCGACATGACCTTCGGTGTCGCCTATGGGTTCGCCTTCGCCGTGTGGGCCTTGGGCGCAACGGCACACCTCTTCTTCATTGTGGAAAACCCGTTCTTCCGCTGGGCCATACAATTGCTGATCGTCTTCGCTATCGCGGCCTTTCTATTCCGGCTTCTGGGCCGGGGCGTAGGCACCACCGGCAGCCGCAAGCTGTTCCGCGGGATGCCCCTGACTGCAGCCTTCGGCATCCTGATCATCCTGATCTATGCCTTTGTTGCAATCTTCGCCGCAGCCATCGCGCCCTACGGACAAGAACAGGTGCTGGCCAATGCAAACATTGTCCCCGGCGGCAATCCCGCAACGGGGGGCGACCCAGCCTATCCTCTTGGAACCGATCAGATCGGGCGGGATATCCTCAGCCGATTGATCTTCGGCGCGCAAAACACCGTGGGCATCGCGTTTGTGACGACCTGTCTGGCGTTCTTCCTCGGCGGCTCGCTCGGGTTTCTGGCCGCGACCTTGGGCGGATGGCTTGACCAATTGCTCAGCCGCATTGTCGATGCGCTCATGGCCATTCCCGCGCTGATCTTCGCGCTGTTGCTGATGACCATCGCGACGGCCTACGCCCAAGGCGAACGGACGCAAGTCACACTCTATATGATCCTGATCATCGCCGTGATCGACTCCACCCGTGTGTTCCGCCTGTCTCGCGCGGTTGGGCAAAGCATCGTCGTCATGGACTACATCGAGGCCGCCCGCCTGCGCGGCGAAGGTCTGGGATACCTCGTGTTTCGCGAGATGTTGCCCAACGCCTACGCGCCACTGTTGGCCGAGTTCGGCCTGCGCTTCTGCTTTGTCTTCCTGACCATCGCGTCGCTCAGCTTTCTGGGCGTGGGCATTCAACCCCCTTTCGCCGACTGGGGCACCATGGTGCGGGACCTGTCGCAATTCATCAACTTTGCCGCCTTCGCCCCAAACGTCGCCGTCACACCACTTTTGGCGGCGGGCGCAATCGCTCTTCTGACCGTGGCCGTCAATTTTGTGGTCGACTGGATGCTGCACAGATCATCGGGCCTGAAGGAATGAGCCAGCTGCTCAGGATACGCGATCTCAAGATCGAAGGCCGATCCGACGAGACATGGGTGCCCATCATCAACGGCGTCGATCTGGATCTCGACCGGGGGCAGGTGCTGGGCCTCATCGGGGAATCCGGCGCAGGCAAGTCAACGATTGGACTGGCCGCAATGGGCTTTGTGCGCGACGGCATCCGCATCTCGAACGGTACCGTGGAATTTGACGGCACCGATCTGGTCAAAGCGTCCGCCAGTCAAAAGCGCGCGCTTCTGGGAAAGCGAATTGCCTATGTCGCCCAGTCTGCCGCTGCCAGCTTTAACCCGGCCCACAAGCTGATCGATCAACATATCGAAGCACCCACCCAGCACAACGTCCAAAACCGTAAGGACAGCATAGAGGACGGGATCGACCTGTACCGCCGTCTGCGTCTACCCGATCCGGACCAAATCGGCTTTCGCTACCCCCATCAGGTCTCGGGCGGGCAGCTTCAGCGCGCCATGACGGCGATGGCTATGTCCTGCCGCCCCGATCTCATTATCTTCGACGAGCCGACAACTGCCCTTGATGTGACCACCCAGATCGAGGTTCTCGCCGCCATCCGCAAGATCGTGGACGATTTCGGCACGGCGGCAATCTACATCACCCATGACCTGGCCGTCGTCGCCCAGATGGCCGACAAGATTAAAGTGCTGCTCAAGGGCAACGAGGTGGAAGAGGCCGAGACCCACCAAATGCTGTCCCACCCGAAGGAAGAGTATACGAAATCCCTCTGGGCCGTGCGCGGGTTTGAACGCCCCGCAAAGCCAGCCGTTCAGACAAGCGCCACGCCAGTCATTCGCGTCGATCACGTCACCGCGGCCTATGGCGACGTCAAAGTCTTGCACGATGTCAGCTTCGATATGCACGAAGGGCGTACCGTCGCAGTGGTGGGCGAGTCCGGCTCCGGCAAATCTACGGCGGCCCGCTGCATCACGGGGCTATTGCCACCACTGTCCGGTCAAATCCTTCTGGACGGTGCGCGTTTGGCCCCCAGCTACAAGACCCGCGACAAGATGCAATTGCGCCAGGTTCAGATGATCTACCAGATGGCCGACACCGCTCTGAACCCGCGCAAGACCATCGGCGAAATCATCGGACGCCCGGTGCAATTCTACATGGGGCTGTCCGGCACGGAATTACGCCGCCGGATCGAGGATCTTCTGGCCGAGATCGAACTGGAGCCCTCACAATTCATCGACCGCCTGCCATCTGAACTGTCCGGTGGTCAGAAGCAGCGCATCGGCATCGCCCGCGCCTTGGCCGCAGAGCCAAAATTCATCATCTGTGACGAGGTCACATCGGCCCTCGACCAGCTGGTGGCCGAGGGTATTTTGAAACTTCTGGCGAAGCTGCAGGATGAGTTGAAACTGACCTACATGTTCATCACCCACGATCTGGCGACGGTGAAGGCCATCGCCGACGAGGTGGTCGTGATGAAGGACGGCGAGGTGGTCGAACACGGTCCCAAAGCCGATATGTTCACGCCACCACACCACCCCTACACGGATTTACTGCTCAGTTCGGTGCCGGAAATGGACCCGGACTGGCTGACCAACCTCTTGGCCGAACGGGGAGTTGATAACATCGGGGATGCCGCAGTTGATAAGATGTAAAGCGAATCGCCCCGCCTACCGCGTAACACGAATTCAGAAATAATCAGGGAGACTATCCAAATGTCGCAATTTTCCAGACGTAATCTGCTGAAAACCGGTGTCGCCGCCGGTGTTCTGGCAGCCACCGGCCTGCCCGTTCGGGCACAAGCAAAACGGGGCGGTCGGCTCAGATTGGGTCTGGCAGGGGCCAACACGTCTGACAGTTGGGATGGACGCACCCACTCCGATACGTTCATGATCGCTGGCGCCCATGGCTGCGTTTTCGACTGCCTAACCGAGGTCGCCGCCGATGGCACCCTGAAAGGCGAATTGGCCGAAAGCTGGGAAGCCACCGCAGACGCCAAGACCTGGACCTTCAAGCTGCGTCAGGGCGTGACCTTCCACAACGGCAAGGCCTTCGGCGCTGATGACGTCATGGAATCGCTCAACATGCACACCGAAGAGGGCGCGAAATCCGCAGCCCAGCCCATTGTGTCCGCGATCACCGAGATGAAGAAGTTGGGCGAGCACGAGGTTCAGTTTACACTGGCCGCAGGTAATGCGGACTTCCCGTTCCTGCTGTCGGACTACCATATTCTGATGTATCCCGCTGGTCAGATAGAAGAGGCCATCGCCAAGGGCATCGGCACGGGTCTCTACAGCGTCGAGTCCTTTGACCCGGGCGTCCGATTCGTCGGAAAGCGCGTCGACAGCCACTACAAGGATGGCAGCGCCGGTTGGTTTGACGAGGTCGAATTCATCGCGATCAACGATGCATCCGCCCGGATGAATGCCCTGATGACCAACCAGGTCGATGTCGTGAATCGCGTTGATTTCAAGACGGAAGCGCTGATGAAGGCCAACCCGATGGTCAACATCTTCGAGGTCACCGGCAACCAACACTACACCTTCCCGATGCAGGTAGCGGTAGAGCCCTTCAACGACATGAATGTCCGCCGCGCCCTGAAACACGCGATCAACCGCGACGAGCTGGTTCAGAAGATCCTGCAAGGTCACGGCCGCGTCGCCAATGACCATCCGATCGGCCCGGCCAACCAGTACTTTGCTGGCGATCTGGAGCAGAACAGCTACGATCTCGACAAGGTAAAATTCTATTTGAAAGAAGCCGGTCTCACGAGCCTTGATGTGAACCTCTCGGCCGCCAACGCAGCCTTTGCGGGCGCCATCGATGCGGCACAGCTCTATCAGGCCTCCGCCGCCGGAGCCGGCATCAACATCAATGTGGTGCAGGAACCCGACGACGGCTACTGGTCCAATGTCTGGCTGAAAAAGCCATGGTGCGCCTGCTACTGGTCGGGTCGCGCGACCGAAGACTGGATGTTCTCAACCGCCTATGAAACCGGCGTACCATGGAACGACACCGGTTGGGAGCAGGCCCGCTTCCAGGAGTTGCTGCTGTCCGCCCGCGCGGAACTCGACAGCGCGAAACGGCGCGAGATGTACACCGAAATGCAGATGATCATGTCGACCGAGGGCGGCACGGTGATCCCGATGTACGCCAACTATGTCGACGCGCATTCGACGAAGCTGACCAACACAGGCGAGATCGGAAATGTCTTCCAGTTGGACAGCTCCCGCCTCGCCGAACGCTGGTGGTTCGCGTAAACGCCACCGCCATAAAACGAAAAGCCCCGCGTTATGCGGGGGTTTTTTTTGATCAAGTCTGTCTGCGGTGAAAACGCACAGAGGTCGCCAACCTCAATCGAAGTCGATCAGGAGATGTTTGCTCGGTGTTCGTGCAACGAATTCTTCTTCAATCCATCGAAGTAAACGTCTCTGTCCGCCAAATGCGACAAGGTCAGCAGCTTCTTTGAAGCTCACCCACCGAAACGCGCTGTGCTCATGATTGAGTGTGACTTCGGCGGCGTTTTCGATGAACGCGACGAAGACGGGTGCAACGGTCACCGCATCGCGTTCCGCTTCGTAGAATTGCTCACAAATATCAGCCGAATAAAACACATCCGGCTTCAGTCCGGTCTCTTCATACAGTTCACGCAACGCTGTTTGCCAGGCGGTCTCACCTTCTTCAATAGATCCAACGACCTGACACCATTCGCCGATTAAAGTCTGCGTTCGCTTGAGAAGCAGAACTTCGTGCTGGGTCTCAGTTTTTCGAACAGCGACCAGCGATGCAAGGAAAGACCTGATCGGAATTTCAGCCACGGACATATCCAAAATGATTTTTCGGCTCTGTCTACGGGCTCAGGATTGATAGGGAAAGTGCCGCTTCTGGCGGTAATCAATCTGTCAGTTACCGGTTGCGGAACACCGCTGAGCCTATTCCGCTGGTGAAACCGAGGGCTGTTCAGCCTTGGAGGCTTGAACAACCTCCTTCGGGTTCGCCGGTCGACCTCTCAAGGCACCAACAAGCTTCGACCCATCCTCACGGATCAGTCGCGCCCATTCCTGGAACGGGTAGATGTAGATCAGGAAGGGGTTTTTGTCGGGAACACCGGTCTTCAACGCGCCCATGGGCACATCCTTGCAGGGACCGGGATGGTAGTAAGTCCCGAAAATTACATCGTAGATCGGCAGAACGTTCGCCAGGTTCTTACCGTAAGCCTCCGGTACATCCGCATGGTGCCAGCGGTGAAATACGGGCGAGGCCAGCACGTATCTGAACGGCCCATGGTCGAAATCCAGATCCATATGAGTGTAAAAGCCCATAAACGTATAGAATATGATGACGACCGGCAGCGTCCCCGGCATCTGCAGCCACGTCAGAAGAATGATGTAGGACAGCGCCATGACGATTATTTCAAGGAAGTGGATCCGGTAAACGCTGAAAGCATTCACATGGGTGTCGGAATGGTGTGCCGCGTGGGTCGGCCAACCCCAGCGCGTGTGCATGATCCTATGGCTCCAGTAGTCCGCAAAGTCCTTCGCCGCGATCCCGATCAGGCAAGTCAGCAAAAATGGAACCCCCTCCCACGTATCGCTTGGAAGTGTCGGGATGCCCAGCGCAGCATAGATCTCTTGCATGAATGCGTTGATGTCGCGGACAAAATACAACGCGGCAAGCATGTTTCCGAAAGCGACGGTCAGCGTGGCCGCCGTGTTCTGGGCGGAATGCTTGCCCAGCTCGTCCCGCTTCTTGAAGAACAGATAGAGGGCCCAGGTCGCGATCAGCGCCATGAGAAATTCGACCTGCCAGGTGAGCCCTTGAATCCAGTTCATGTCACGCCGACCGATCAAAAAAACTAGGGCGGTCGGCCCATGCCTGTCGCCAATGTTCACACTTTGTTAACTAAATCCGGCGGTTCTGCGTCTGCTTTCTGTCAGGAATGTGCCGACATGGCGGCATCAATGGCTGCCAGCTGTGCCCTTGTCTTTGCGAAACATGCCCCAGACCGGCAGGATCACCTTTCCAACAAACGGGATCAAAGCCAACCCAAGCAAGAGCCCGAAGATACCGTCAAGCGTGGCTGTCACGGCCCATTTAAAGAACCCTTCCGCTTGACCGATCCCGTGGGCCACTGCGTAAGCCGCGTCGTGGATCGTGTCATAGAGCCAGGTCGCGCCCAAAACCTCCATCCCGTGGATCACGATAGATCCGCCAACCCACAGCATTGCCGCCGTTCCGACGGTCATGAGCACCTTCAGGAAACCGGGCATGGCCTTGACGATACCGCGCCCGAACGCGCGGGTTGCTTCCAGCCGGCCTTTTGCGGACAAAAACAGCCCGAAGTCGTCCGCCTTCACGATCAGCGCGACAGAGCCATAGACCATCACAGTGATCCCGATGGCGACGGCAGCAAGGGTGGCCGCTTCCATCCAGATGTTGCTTTCTGGAATTTCCGAAAGGGCAATGGTCATGATCTCGGCGGACAGGATGAAATCGGTCTTGATCGCGCCCGCGACCTTCTGCTCCTCCAGATGGGCCGGGTCCCTCTCCAGCCCTTCCGGCTCGTCCGCATCGTGATGGTGCGGCGCGAAAAGGTGATAGACCTTCTCGGCCCCCTCGAAACACAAATACGCCCCGCCCAGCATCAAAAGCGGCGTGATCACCCACGGCGCAAAATTCGCCAGCAGCAGTCCGATGGGCAACAGAAAGAGCAGTTTGTTCTTGAGCGAGCCACGCGCGATCCGCCAGACAATCGGAAGCTCACGGGCGGGTTTGAAGCCCGTGACGTATTTTGGCGTGACCGCTGCATCATCAATAACGGCCCCGGCGGCCTTGGCCCCGGCCTTCGCGGCCTGACCGACCACATCATCAACCGACGCAGCTGCGATTTTCGCGATGCCTGCGACATCGTCCAGAAGGGCCAGTAATCCGCTCATGGGTGCTCCGATACAAAAAGCCGCGCGTCACATGTGAACACATGGTCCCTATCATGGTTCCTCTGCGACGGTTAAGCCCGAGTTTGCGAGGCAAGGCAAATCCCGGCGGATCACGGGGGTGCCGTGTGGCACACCGCTTCGATATTGTGCCCGTCCGGATCAAGCACGAAGGCCGCGTAGTACCCGGGATGATAATGTGGACGAAGCCCTGGCGCGCCATTGTCCGTCCCGCCCGCACGAAGGGCTGCTGCATGAAATGCATCCACCGCCGCGTTGGTTTTTGCCTGCAGCGCAATGTGCATCAGTCCAGTGGTGGCGTTCTCTTCCGCCAGCCAGAACCAGGGACGATCATCGCCGTAACCGGTCACCTTCACGCCGTCAGACTGCTCTTCGGGGACATCAAATAGGCGCCGCACACCCAGAGGCGCAAAGGCCTGATCGTAGAAGGCCGTGGACCGGGCAAAATCTGTAACGCCAAAGCTGATGTGATCAATCATTCTGGACCCCTCCCTCCGGAAGACTGCTTTCTGGGATAACGCAATGCAAGCAGCGGCGCCTTATCCCCGTCGACTTTCAATGTTTTACTGAGCCAAACGTCGATCTTTGATCGAGCGTCGAACCTATTCAAAGTATCACACCACTTTGACGAGGTTCAGGGATACGCTGGGCTGCAACTTCACGGGACGAGACCGCCATTCATTCGTCGCCTCTGTGTGCTTGCTCTCCCCGATGGGCGTCGCCTGTCAAAAAGGTTCGGCTGAATGCCGTGATGTATTCAGCGATCGAACTCCCGCGCAATTGACGACATCTTGTTTGCGGATCGCTTGGACAAGTTGTTTACCCTTCGCCGTAAGGGACAGCGCGACAGCACGGCCAAAGTCAGCATGTTTGCCGCATTTGACCAAGTCGCGCCGAACCAGGCGATCAAGCAATGACTGGACGGTCGTGGGGGTGAGACCGAAAAACGCCGCGATATCGCGGCTCATCAAGCCGGGATGATCAAGACGGTGGCCGAGCCTGGCCAGTTCAGTTCCCGAGAAGGCGATGCGGCCATCGCCTTGCGTATCTTGGGAGCGTATCGTCAACGCATGGAGCAGAATACGGATCGCCGCCGCAAGGCACTCAGCATCCGACCGTTGGTCGACCGTGTTATCACGCGCTTCGCCTGCGTCTGTCCCATGTGTCACGCTCCATTCCTTCGCGCAAGGTACAGGCCGGCCACCATCGCCAACGCACCCGCGACCGCAACATTTTTGAAGAACAGTGACAGTTCAAGCCGCGCCTGCGCGCCCTCCATCGTCCAGAAATCGTGGAACAGTACGTTCACTGCAGCGGTGTGTGCGATGAGCGCGAGTGCTGCGATGGCGACGAACCGCCCCCCTGCGAGCCAACCACCTGCGGCGACAAGGAGCCCCAGACCCAGTTCGACCGCGATGGTGGGCCAAATGAGAATTTCTGCCATAGGCAGGCCAACGTCCCGCATCTGGGCCAGGGCCGGATTTGGATCAAGCAGCTTGTCCACACCGCCGAGGACAAAGAGCGACACAAGCACGATGCGCCCGATTTGAAACATCAGATTGACTTGAGACGGGGCGTTCTGTGGCGCGAAACCTGAGACGAGTGGCATAAAGGCTCCTTTATTAATACGATGCTCGGTCTAATTAGAACGAAGATCGTATAAAGAAACCTCGAATGGAAACCTTTCCGCACTGTTCTGATCACCGGGATTACGTCCTGCTTGCGGCTTGAAGCCGCCAGAGATTTGACGAGGACTGGGATAGCCGTCATTGCTTCAACGGTCGCGGCATTCGTGAGTTGGACCATCCTGCTTCGTGTTTAGCGTCGTCGGGTTCTTGAAATAGTCAGGCCTCCAAGAGAGCCGCCCGAAACAGATCCAGAACCTGTCCTGCCAAGTCCGGCAGCGGGTCATGTCGCAAGCGATATTACGATATTCATTGAAGTTGATTGTGACCGGATTGTTGCTTTCGATATTCTCTGTCAGACCGTAGATGACCGCGTTTTCTTCGCGCTGAAACGTACCAAACAGCTTGTCCCAAAGCATAAGGACACCGCCAAAGTTCTTGTCGAGGTATTTGCCGTTCGATCCGTGATGGACGCGATGCACCGAGGGTGTGTTGAACACTTCATCGAGCCAACCCAGCTTGGAGACGTGTTCCGTGTGGATCCAGTGCTGGTACTGCGCGATAAGCACGATGCTGATGATGGCCTGAAAAGGGTTGAACCCGATCAGTATCATCGGGATGAGGAACATCCATTCGAAAAATCCTTCAACCCAACTCAGCCTGAAACCGACGGTAAGGTTATAGTCCTGAGATGAGTGGTGGACACTGTGGCTGGCCCAAAGGACGCGCCGCTCGTGCTCGATCCGGTGCATCCAATAATATGTGAAGTCAGCGGCCAAGAAGGCGAGCGCCCAAGACCACCATGTCATGGGCATTTCCCATGGCGTAAGCCAGTAGAACGGAAGCAATCCAAAAAACCCGATTGTGGCGATTGCGGTCGCTTCCAGAATCTGCGCCACCACGAAGATGGCGCAGTTGGCCGCCGTATCTTTCCAGCGGCGTTCTTTGCGGGTCGTCAGGTCGAGGATCACCTCAGCCAGTGTCAGCCCCATATTGATGACAAATATCAGGCCGACGACGGTCATGAACTGAGACATCTCGAACAACCCACTCAAGGTTTCAATGGTCATACAGGCTTTCCTCTCCTATCGGGCTATGTTACGAATCAATGAACGAACGTTCGTTCATTATTTGTTGATTTGATGGGAGGTCAACATGGATGACGCCGATGCGAAGAAAGGCAGGCGGGAGCTGGCATCGGAAGCTCGCCAGAAATTGCTGATGGATGCCGCTATCAAATGCTTCGCCGAAAAAGGGATCGCGCGGACCAGCATGCGTGACATCGCGGCCCAGGCCGGGGTCAGCATCGGCAATCTCTACAATCACTTTCCCGGTCGCGACGATCTTATCGCGGAAATCGCGAAGATGGAAAAGGAAGGAGTGACCGAAATAATCGAGGCGGTCGCCGCCTGCACGCACCGCCGGCGCGCGGTCGAAACCTTCGTGACGGCGTATTTCACCTATTGCGCGGAGCCTATCTCGGCCGTCCTGACCATCGAAATCACATCAGAGGCGCTGCGCAATCCTGCCATCGGCGGGCTGTTCAGCGGCACCCGCGACATGCTCGTAAGTTGTCTGACGGATGCGATAGCTTTGGGCGAGCCCAAACCGAGCCATGCGGACGCAAAACGGCATCATGAGATGGCCGGAATGGTCATCGATACCATTGAGGCATTCGCCGTAAGACTGGGCCTTGGTGGCAAACGGCCCGGCAAGCGGGAAAGGGACATGCTGCTCTCCTTCATCAATCGTGCCCTCTCCGATGATCTTGCGCGATGATGCGGCGTATTTTCCGGATGCTTGGCGCAGTCGCTTTGGTCTTCGTGTTCGTTGTCGGCGCGACGCTCATTATATCGGGTGTTGGCGACTTTGACGTGCCATCTGCCCCGAAGCGCGACATCTCTTTCAAGAACGGCGACACCGATCTGCACGGGACGTTTGTTGCTGGCTCCGAAAGCGGTCCCATTGTGCTGATCGTGCATGGTGACGGCGCGCAGGACCGTTGGTCGGACGGGTACGCCCTGCCGTTGGTCAACGCGCTCGTTGAGGCAGGACTTTCGGTGTTTAGCTGGGACAAACCCGGTACCGGCACCTCTACAGGAAACTGGCTGCACCAGACGATGCAGGACCGTGCAGCAGAAGTCAGCGCAGCACTTGCCGCGATCCGCAATCTACCCGGTGCACAGGATAGATCAGTTGGGCTTCTTGGTTTTTCGCAGGCCGGTTGGGTACTGCGACGCGTGCCGTCCATGACCGACGGCGCGGACTTCATGATCCTTATTGGGGCAGCTATAAACTGGCAGGATCAGGAGCGCTATTTCACATCCGTGCGACTATCATTGGAAGGGAAGCCCGCTGAGAGCATCGCGGCAGAGCTGGATCGACAGGCCGTCGACAACCAGCACTGGTTCGGTGGCGGCGGATCATATCAGGATTTTGTACGCGCAGAGCGGGCTGCAGGACGCCGTGCGGCGGATATCCCTTCGAAAGACCGGTTCCATTTCATCCGCCAAAACCGCGCCGAAGACGCGCGCGCGGACATTGACCTGCTGACGCTGCCGCTCCTTGTTCTTATGGGTGCAGAGGACCTGAACGTGGATCCGCAAGAGACGGTTTCTGTATATCGTGACCTTATTGGTGGGGACCATCCGCGCAATGCAATTCAATTGATCCCCCAGGCAACCCATTCGCTGCTGGATGCCCAACACTACAACTACCAACTTCCGGACCAATGGTCTTTGATGGCACAGATCAGGTTCGCCTTGGCCGGGCGTAAAGCATACCAAGACGGAGTGATCCAAACGATTGCCGAGTGGATCAACACTGCAACGAGCAAAACGCCATGATTTCAGGCGCGCGCGTCCATTTGACAAATGGGTGTCGCGATATGGATCGCCTTGCAACCGCATCGCGAAGAGACCCTAAAATGTGCCATCTGCAACCCGTTAGGCTTGGTTCGTTGAGCCTTGGAAACCTAAGGATGCGCTAAGTCCCATGTCCCGGTTATCCCAAGTTAGAGTGTATATTTTTGGAGCATCAGGCACCGGGACAACGACCCTCGGTGCGAGCGTTGCGTCTGAATTGTCATTGCCGCATATCGACAGCGATGACCATTATTGGGCACCGGTGGAGCCGCCTTTTTCTGCAAAAAGGGCGCTTCAGGATCGGATCGCCTCAATGTCAAAGGCCCTAGGGGATGAAGGTTGGGTCCTTTCCGGTGCTTGCCATGGATGGGGCAAAAACCTGATCGACCAAGCTTCCTTGATTGTGTTTATGACTCAGCCGACCCCCATACGGATAGAGCGCCTGCGCGCGCGTGAAAAAGCCCGTTTCGGCAATCGGATCGATGAAGGGGGGGACATGTTTGAAATCCACAAAGACTTCATCGCATGGGCAAAGGGATACAATGCCCCCGGTTTTCACGGACGCAATCTCGCCGCACATGAGAAATGGCTGGATGACCAGTCAACACCTGTTTGTCGCATCGCGGGCCCTCAGGGTCTTGAGGAGGCCAGAGACATCGTCTTGGCAGCACTTGACGGAGTCTGAGGAACGGCGGCTTGGCTTGGGCTGATCGATTACGCGACGTCTTGCGCTCTGTGCAGACTTCAGCTGCATCTTGCGCAAGGCGAAATTTTTCAGTCAGGCTTCAGCGCGTCTTTAACCTGTTGCTTCAACCAATCCAGTCCCATGTCTCCTTTTCGGCGTGGATGATGGCTCATCATAACAGCGAAGCCGGGTTGATCGAAGGGTGGCGCAGTTCTGTCCAGCAGATGGTCAAACAGCATTGCGACAGTCTCGGGGATGACGGCAATGTGGTTCGAGCGCGCGATAACCTCGGGTGCCATCAAAAAGCCAGCCGCTGAAACCACAACCTGCCGAGATCGACCCATTTTCGCAAGTTGCTCATCTACAGGTCCGCGAAAGGCCGCCTCATTCAGCGCGATCAAAACATGCGTTAGACTGCAAAACGTATCGAGGTCGAGCGGCCCTGTCCCTCTCGGATGATCCTTACGCTGAACGGCAACAAAGCGTTCATCGAACAGCTTCTGGGCGATTGCCTCAGGTGGGGTCGTTCCCACCGAAGTGATCAGCAGATCAATCCGGTCGTTTTCCATTCCTGTCCACACGTCCGCGCCGGGGATCATCGCGATGCGCACGTTAGGTGCGGTCGTCGCGACCCGGTCCATGATTTTGGTTGTAATCGCAGCGTGCAGGAAGTCCGGGGCCGCAATCCGAAAGTCACGATCAGACGTTGCAGCGTCAAAGCCAATTCCATCACGGATCAAAGCGCCAAGGTCAGACAGCAGCTGATGTAAAGGGTTTTGCAGCGCCTCCGCGCGCGGTGTCGGGACCATACGCCGCCCCGATTGCACGAGCAGCGGATCATCAAACAGATCGCGCAACCGCGCGAGCTGAGTTGAAAGCGCAGGCTGGCTGATGCCGAGTTTTTCCGCTGCGCGGCTCACATTACGTGTTGCGAGCAACGTATCCAAAGACACCAGCAAGGGAAGGTCAGAGCGAGATATATTCATTTAGACTATAGTTATTATACAAATCATCAATTTCAAATACACATTGGGAGATATCATCTTTGTCTCAATCGAGACGCAGACCACATCAAAACAGGAGGCCAACAAATGAAAACGCGTCTTGCCTCCACAGCATCCGGGATGGCGCGATCATGGAAAGCGGGCACGCCGAAAAATTCTAAACGCTATCTACAAAAGGAACATCACATGTTGCGCAATCTCCTTCTCGCGACCTCATTCGCCGCACTCACATCCACAACAGCAGCACAGGCAGAGGATATCATGCAGACACAGATCCAGATCGAGGACAGCGTCGAGCCTGCGACCGTTCACGGTTGGGTTTCGACCTATTTTGAAGGCACCCGTAGCATGGATGCTGGTCAATGGGCCTCAGCCTTTGCACCCGATGCGGTGCTGGACGATCCGGTCGGCTTTCCGGTCAAGGACACATCCGAAGCCATTCTTGCCACGGGCGAAGGCTTTGTCGGCGCGTTCGAGAGCATCGGGCTTTACGAGAGTTTCGTGCATGTCGTTGGTCTCGAGGCTGTCGCGAAATGGCAAGGCAGGGGCGTGACACCTGATGGCACGGAAGTCACGTTTGATGGGATCAACCATTTCACCTTTAACGAAGATGGCCAGATCGTCCTCCTCCGTGGTTTTTTTCAGCCTCCCGGTCAGTAATTTGACCATGAACGAAAAGAACAAGGCCCCTACAAGAAGGCTACTTTGTTTTCAGCTGGGACAACGATTTCGTCCAGGTTACAGATCCTTTCTCTTTGTTGCAGGCCCGCACTAAGCGCGCCTGCCCTTCTTTTTCTTGTTTAGCCAGAACGGCGGCACATCGCCTGCCATCATGCAACCGTAGGGATCGATGTAGTCAACCACCTCGGCCAGGCCAAAGCTGTCGATCTGACGCACAACCGATCCGGCATTCTTGTAAGACGACGGCAATTCGGAGGCATCAATCCCGCCAGCCGGAAACCGGATATCAAGCCCTTCTGTCTCTGCCGCCAAAGCCTGCTCTGCTGTCATTTTACCCATCCGACGCTTATGCTCAGAGCGCGAGAAGTTCCGCCCGGCCCCGTGAGGTGAGAATCCCAATGCGTGATCAGCATCCTTGCCGCGCACAACCAAAACAGGCTCTGACATGTTCAGTGGGATCAACGTCAACCCGGTGGCGTCAGCAGCATAGTCGCTCCATGCGGGTGTCGCCCCTTTGCCGTGATAGTAAAGGTCGCCCCTTTTGAAGACGAAGTTATGTTCGTTCCAGAACCGATCACCCGGCTCCGCCTTGGACCCTTCGACCGTCGCTTGATGGATGGCGTTGTGGTTAGCCTTGGTCCATTTGCGGATAAGTTGCAAAGCCGCCCAGTAGTCCTGACCGTCTTCGGTATCCGCCGGGATCCATGCATTTTGCTTGAGCGTCTTAGGTGACAACTTGCGGCGATATCTCTCCGCCACTTCCATCCCAAGCTTGTAAAGAATCGCCCCTGGTCCGCGGGAACCATGATGGGTGACAATGGCCGTCCGTCCGGTATTTCGGGATTTACCCACAAACAGGAAATGGTTGCCGTCGCCTTGGGTACCCAGATGTTCGACCGCCATACGCAATATCTTGGGATTGTTCAGGAAACGGTTTTCCCGAAACGCGTCCATCAGGTTTTGCGACAAGGTAAAGCGCCTGCCGTTCTGTCGCCCACCGGGGCCGAAATGCGTAACCTTTTCGGCAGCATCCAACACCGTCTTTGGGTCAGCCTCGCCCAAGTCCGTCATCATGACAGAGCAACAGATATCAGCCGAGTGCATACCCGGATGGATCGCATTTTTAGCCGCGACAACACCGCCCACAGGGATCGTGCCAAGGGGGCCAGCAGGGCATGCATCTGGCATCACAGCAGCCGAAACAACCGTTGGCGTCCGGATGACGGCAGTCATCGTCTCGCGCACTTTGGCAAGGTTTTTGACTTCATCTTCGTCTTCAGAGGCTTCGATATTGAAGTGAAACGGGACATCGCCTGCGTTTTGCAGTGGTACGTGGGGCGGTGGTTTCATACCCTCCAGCTTGGCGCGGATCTGATCCTCGCCATAGCCAGCGGCCTGACCCGCCTGAGCGATTTCCAGGAGGCGGCCGAACTCCTTGCCAGGGATATGTCCCCAAGCCTTGAGCGTTTCGCCAGTGATCTCTGTCTGCGCCATTGTTTTTTCTCCAGCAGCTTTCTCTTCAATTTTCAAATATTCAGTCGGCACACGGTCAGTCAGCCAAACGCCGTTGTCCGACTGATAAAATGCATGCCCTGCTTTGTGCATCTTGCCCGCATCAATCATCAGAATGACCGGTGCGCCATGATCGCTGGCAAGGTCGCCTCTGCCGTACCGTGATAGAGTTCGACAGGAGGTGTTACCGCATCGCCCCCCAGATCAACGGCTATCGAATGACCCTGGGCTGTGAACAAACCACCTTCCAATATTGGCTCGACTGGCTGGGGTCGAACCAGCGACATCCTGATTAACAGTCAGGCGCTCTACCACTGAGCTACAGCCGAATGGGGGAGGACAAGATGATGTGAGACGTTTCCCCCAGATGAGTTAGCATCTGGTTCGGCGTGGCTCGAACACGCTTTCAACCGATGTAGTCCCACAGGCATTCCTCCTGTTTCGTTGGTCAGGGATGGAGGATTTGAACCTCCGACCTCCGCAGTCCAAGTGCGGCGCTCTGCCGGTCTGAGCTAATCCCTGTACATTTGGTCCCCGGCGACAAGGGAAGGGTGAAACGTTACGCGCTCTGCCAACTGAGCTATCCTGCCACATGGTTGCAGGAGTGGGACTCGAACCCACGACCTCGACATTATGAATGTAGTTCCAACCAGCATTCGCCGGGTTTCATTCCCTTCTAATTGAATCGGCGTCCTACGATCATTTGGACGACAAGGCGTGACGTGACCCACGCATCTCCGAGAGTTTCTATTCCTTTGGTTGGGTCAGGCGATCACCGCCTGACCCACATGTTTAGACCTCGACTGCCGCGATCTGGCCGACCCAGTGATCTGGTCCCATCTCACCGCTTGCAAAGGCGGCGATCTGGTCGAAAACCATGTCCGAGAACCCGCCGATGTTCAGAACATCATCGCGTTCCTTGGCTTGCGTCGTCCCATATGGGGCGATGTCGATGCAGACCAGTTTGGCCTTTGGGTTCCGCTTTTTCAGCTTCTCCCACACTTGCATCATCGCCGTCCCGGCGTTGCCGTATCGGTTATGCGCCCAGGACTCGTTGTCCGAAACGATGATTACCAGATCAGCGGCACGCCCCTTCTTAAGCAGCCATTCCAGCGGTGCCGCACAGTTGGTCCCGCCGCCCCACTGATCCGCCAAACGCGCTGCGTTCGTCAGGATCGTGTCACGCGGTTCCAGTCGCATATCGCGGACCTTCACCTCGAACGGCAGCACCGTTGCAGACGGGTTTCGCCGCAGCACAGCCGCCGAGACAAGGCCCGCGACATCCACAAACCGCGTCGCCGTTGTGGCCCCTTTTCGGTAGCCGGTCACAGCGCCGGACATGGACCCGGACACATCAGGGGCGACAACAACCTGCCCGCGGAGCTTTGGTACGTTTTGTACCGCAAGCTCCATAGCGTCATGCAGCGCATCCCGGATGTCGGATGGCATATCCGCTGACATCGCTTGGTAAGCCGTCATCAGCTGATACGGGAAGACCCGTGCCTTTGCGATCAAATCTGGGTTCCGCAAACGATCCGCAATCAATTTGCGCATCGTCGGCAGAGCCAGAACCCCGTGCCGCAGGAATGTGTTCAGATTCATGCGGGTCATCTGCCATGATGCGTTTTCAGCGATCCCTGCCCATTGTTTCGTGGACAGCTCAAGCTGTGTCAGCATCTGGAACGGTACGTCAGGCACATGGCCATGTCCCGTCTTTCTGAACCGCAGGTAATCCTGCACATTTTCCGGCAACAGCGCCAACTCACATGGTTTCCCGATGATCCAAGCAAACAAAGCTTCGCGGGCTTTGTTTCCCGGTTTTGGGTGCGCCATCTTGATCACGTCCGCCAACGACGGATCGTTCCCAACGTTCGCAAGCAACAGCGCCCGGTCGGACGCATCCGTCAGCCAGTTGGCGACCATCCGCTTTGGCGCGGAGCCCAGCGATTTCCGCCCCGTTTGTCCAGACCGCATGATCTGCACGAAGGTCCGCAGCATTTTTCCGTTGTCGATGACACGCGGGAATGCGGCTTGGAATAGGATCGGGTCACGCCCGGCGAGCACCGCCAAAAGCAGGGCTGGCATATCCTTCATATGTCCAGACCGGCGTGTGTAGATTGCGGCCTTCGCAAGGAAGGACGGATCGACTTTGCCAGCCAACTCCAACGTGCGCGCCAGTTCCCGCATCGGGTCCTGGTAATATGTTTGCCCGAATGTCCCGGTCATGGCGACCTGGGCCAAGGCATGTGCATCAGAGTATGCGTAGGCCGGTGCCCCTGCAGCGTTTTTTGCAGTGGCTGCCGGAAGCAACCGGCCTTTCATCGATGCAAACACGGATTTGTTTGCCATTGTTTTCGTCCTTCTTGCGTTTCAGTGAGGCTATTTTCAGTGAATTCATCCGATGTAAGAAGGAAAAATATTTTTGGGATAAAATATTGTTTTTATTATATAATTTTCGAAAGGATGAAATTTTATGGTAAAATACAGAGATTTACATATCGTAATTTATCCATATAGATAGCCAGATGAAAAAGAATGTTGTGATTGGCTTTTTGGGTACGAATCTCGATGCGGGCAAGCGCCGACGTTGGCGTCCTTCTGTCCAAATAAATGATCATCCCGATTTTCCCATTGCCCGACTGGAGCTGATCCATGACCCCCGCTGGGCCGGGCTCGGTACCAAAATCAAGGCCGCGGTAACTGGCCGGCACCCCGAAACCGAAGTGCTGTTGCATCAGATCGCCATCCGAAATCCTTGGGATTTTGAAGAAATGTACGGCGCGATGTTCGATTTCGCCCGCGACTATGGGTTTGATGACGAACGGGAGGATTATCATGTTCATCTGACCACAGGCACACATGTTGCCCAGATTTGCTGGTTCCTGCTGACCGAGGCCCGTCATCTCCCGGCCAAGCTGGTTCAGACTGGGCCGCCCCGCGGTGAGGACACCGGCCCGGGCACCTTGCAGATCGTCGATCTGGACCTGTCGAAGTACAATGCCCTGCAACAACGCTTTGATCTGATCACCAAGGAATACAACACTCTGCTGAAAGGCGGGATTGATACGCGAAACGCGGCCTTCAACACCATGATCGACAGAATGGAGGTCGTGACGTCAAATTCTGACGCGCCTTTGTTGTTGGTAGGCCCAACAGGTGCGGGCAAGTCGGATCTTGCCACGCGTCTTTATGAACTCAAACTCCAACGCCGCCGGATCAAAGGGCGACTGGTCCATGTAAATTGTTCTACCCTTAAGGGCGAAAGGGCAATGTCCACACTGTTTGGGCATCGCAGGCAGGCCATACCGGGGGCCGCTGCGGACCGGCAGGGCTTGCTGCGGGAGGCGGATGGCGGTGTTTTATTCCTCGATGAGATCGACGAGCTGGGCCTTGATGAGCAGGCAATGATCCTACACGCGATTGAGACGGGAAAGTATTTCCCGCTCGGGTCCGACTTTGAAGTCACGAGCCGGTTTCATCTGATCGCTGGAGCGGGCCGTAACCTGGCAGAGCTGGTTGCCGCAGGAAAATTCCGCGCTGACCTTTTTGCACGTCTGAACCTTTGGACTTTCAATCTGCCTGCTCTGCGTGACCGCCCAGAGGACATCACCCCCAATATCGCGTTTGAACTCTCGCGCGTCGAAAAACTGCTGGGCACCCGTGTCACCTTCAATGCAGATGCACAAGCGACCTATCACAAGTTTGCGACCGACCCCGGCACATTGTGGCCTGGAAACTTTCGCGATCTGAGTGCATCCGTTCAACGAATGTGCACCCTTGCGCCGCGGGGGCGGATCACGCTCGCTATGGTTGAGGCAGAAATAGCAACCATCAAAAGCACTTGGGCCGAGGCGAGCCAAGACACTGACATGCAGTTGCTGACCACGCATCTTGGATCCGATGCTACACATATTGATGAATTCGACCGCGTCCAATTGGCAGCCGTCATCCGTGTTTGCCAGCAAAGCGCAAGCGTCAGTGCCGCTGGACGACGGCTTTTTGCAGCGTCGCGGGCGAACAAAACCAGCCGCAATGATGCTGATCGACTGCGCAAATACCTTGATAGGTTTGGGTTAGATTGGGCCACATGCAAAGGGTAATTGCTGCGCGCACGTCGATACAAGTGGGCAGCAACTAACCTTACGAGCAATCCAATGCATGGTCGCTTCCGCAAGAGCGATCTGTCGCCGTCAACATTCAATACTTTCTCAAAGCCAACATTGATCTCGGGCCGTATAGTGAACTTACGCGAGTTATCAGAATGCTTTGGCCGAACTCAGAGATGCGCCAGACTGCAGCTATGCGGGACCGGGGCCCTCTTTCGGTACGACTGCGCCAATGGCGGCTTTCGGTAGTCTAGCCAGTTTTTCCGGGCCGACCGACTGCGCGCAAGAAAACCGGAGCAGTGTTTCCATCCAAAACAGCGGCGGTCAGCAGCCCGTTCGAAGTTGCACCTGTGTCGATGCAGATCCGATTGGCCTTTATCACAGGTTCGTCGCCGGGCGTATGACCGTGTACGACTACGTATCCGTGGTTCTCTTCGCTATCTAGGAAGCGCGATCTGATCCAAAGCATATCTTTGGGTTGCTGTTCATCAATTGGCACGCCCGGAGCGATCCCGGCATGAACAAAGAAGTAAGGTTCGATGGTTCTGTAGAGCGGTCGCGATTTCAGCCAAGCAACTCTTTCTTCACCCAAGCATGCGCGAAGCTCGTCGGGATCATAACCGCCAAAACGAAGAGACATGCCAAAAGACGCAAGTGTTTCCTCACCTCCGTTGGAAAGCCAAGTGTACCAAGCTTGTCGATTGTCCGTCGCAAGACATTCTAGCAACATCGCTTCATGATTTCCTAGAAGGCATGTCAACTGAAAGTCGCCTACGCCCGACATAAGCCGATCAATGACTTCGCGACTATGTGCGCCACCATCTACGTAGTCACCTACGTGGATCAATTCGGCATCCCGGCCCGCGTGCATTAGTTGGTGGTAGTCGCAGATGTGCTCGTGCAAGTCGCGAAGCAAGTCGTCCCGACCGTGAACGTCGCCAACAGCGTAGATTATCTTGTCCATGATTTCAGATTAGAAGCTCTACAGAGGCAATACCATCATCTTGAACAGACGTTCGTACACAGGGCAGCGTCCGGTAAAAATAGCTCGAAGAGGGCATCTAACGCTTTCTTTTGAGGCGCGACCCACGCCGCTATACCGGCCTTACGGATCAGGCTGGCTTTCATTGATATCTGGTGGACGCCCGCTTTCTGGCCAAATTTTGCTAAAGTTCAGTCTGTAATTTCTCTGACAGACATTAGGCCAATGCCAAAGTCGACGACTTCAACTCTGTTCAGATGTTGGACGTCTTCCGGTAAAAACCAAGCAGCGTCCACGGTAGTATCATCGTCACTGAAATCTCGCTTGAGGTCTCCGGAGCAATTGCGCGCCTCAAAAATCAAACGTAGTGCGAGACCGGGTTGTCCGAATTCGGACGCACCCGCTTCAAACCACTCGGACTGTGCACCCAACAAGGGCCCGATATCCGCGTCGAGACCAGTTTCTTCCTTTAGTTCACGCATCGCAGTTTCATGTGCCTGCTCACCCCATTTCATGCCACCGCCCGGCAATGTCCAGTCACCCGATTTTGGATGACCGAACTTCTGAAATCGCGTGAGTAAAACCCGGCGTTGCAAATCGAAAGCGACGACGTATGCAGCGGCCCTTTGCCACTCATGGTGCATCAGCGCCTCCTTCCAACGCAGCCCATCGGCGCGCTCATTCGAACGTCAAAACAGACATTGGCGGCAGTGCAGCTTTCTTGCAAGTAGGGCTCGCTCCAGACGTCAGCTGCAAGGTATTCATGGACGCCAAAGCGGGACAAAGGAGGCATTCACTGCGTTCGCCCCAATGGCGGATTTGGAGCTTGGTACCGCAGAAGGCGGATTTCAAAACTTCGTAGCTGAATCTGTGCGACATTTATGGGAAGCTTCCAGTAGTAAATGCTGTCGAGCGTTGTTCAACCGAAGTGACATCAGCAAGGAGCTGCAATGGTTCGCTTTCTATCTTCAGCTGTGTTGCTTTTTGGTCTTGCCTCATGTGCAGACCAGCAAGTGGCGGACAAAGAAACCATGGCCGTAATGCCTCCCACGGGGAGCGTCGAGGCGGCGCGTCTTGTTTCAGTCTTTAATGAGGCGTGCCTGTCGCACTTTCCAAACGATGAAGCAATTGTTGCCGCTTTCCAGAGTTCAGGCTTCTCAATCGTAGAAGAACCACTAGACGATTTTGAGCATGATTTTTGGCGGCTCTCAAATGGTGAAGGAGACTTATCAGCTATTTCCGGTCGGTCGATACTTTGGTGGCATGGCCCTGATGGCGAGGGCGGTGCCGATCAAATTCATATCTGCCATGTTGATGCAGAATTGTCTGATCCGGAACTCGTGGAAAGCGCATTGGAAGACCTCATGAATTCTACTGGAGAAAGAGTTGAGCTATTTCAGAGTGAAAAAGTATCAAGCTTGCGCCAAGGTACTATGCGGAATTCCTTTGGGGTCTTCCAAGTTTCGTTTAGCCAATCGAAAGTGGTTAGAAAAACCTATCAGGGAAAACGACCCGAAGAGTGCGATGGACTGGAGAAATGTCTCATATGGGGGCGGTCAGAATTGAAAATTGAACGCGTGAACTCCTGATGAGCAGAAATCCGATTCAATTAATAACGATACGCATCCTTGGAGGCACGGCTAAAGACTTCCGGATAAAGACGTTTGCAGGCAACGCGACCCGGATAACTCTGGGCTCCCGACAGACACGCGCCGGCCCAACGATCAATCCCAGCTGAGGCCAATTCCCGGACGGCAGTCCGATAAAAGTCCGACGGAAGTCCGATACTTTTCCGATGATGGATTTTTGGCCCCTTGCAGACTCAGGGGTGGGTGCGTATATCCGTCTTAACAGCGGCGCGCTGGGGTCCACACTCAGCGCCCACCGGGAAACATCAACGGGCCGCGCGCCCGTTTTTTTGTTGTTGGAACACATGTCCGATCTGATCGCCAAAGCTGCCATCGACCGCCGTCTCGCCGAGATCGTCCAGCCCGCCATCGAAGGTCTGGGATACGAGTTGGTGCGGATCCGGCTGATGACCGGCAAAGAGGCGATCCTGCAAATCATGGCCGAAAAGCCTGAAGGCGGGATCGAGGTAGACGATTGCGCCAAGATCTCGACCGAGGTCAGCGCGGTGCTGGATGTGGAAGATCCGATCGCGGACAACTATACGCTGGAGGTGTCATCCCCCGGCATCGACCGCCCTTTGACGCGGCTCAAGGATTTCGACGTCTGGGAAGGCTACGAGGTGAAGCTGGAAACCGACGAGATGATCGACGGACGTCGCCGCTTCAAAGGCGAGCTTGCCGGAACGGACGGCGATGAGGTTCTGATCAATATCGAAGAAGGCACGGTCGGATTGAAGTTCGAGTGGTTGTCAGAGGCCAAGCTGGTTCTGACGGATGAGTTGATCCGAGATGTTTTGAAGTCCCGCAAGGACGCGGGCGCTATAGATGAAACCCAGTTCGACGAAGTACAGGAAATCGTCGACGGTGAGGAGGAAAAGTAAGACATGGCAATCACATCCGCCAACCAGCTGGAACTGTTGCAAACCGCAGAGGCCGTCGCCCGCGAGAAGATGATCGACCCAGAACTGGTCGTTGAAGCAATGGAAGAAAGCCTCGCCCGCGCCGCGAAATCCCGTTATGGGGCCGAGCTGGACATCCGCGTGTCCATCGACCGCAAGACTGGCAAGGCGACCTTCACCCGCGTGCGGACTGTGGTGGAAGACGACATGGTCGAGAATGACCGCGCGGAGCTGACGGTCGAGCAAGCCAAGGATTACAAGGACGATCCCGCGGTCGGCGACGAGTTGATTGACGAAGTCCCCCCCGTAGAAATGGGTCGGATCGCCGCGCAATCGGCCAAGCAGGTCATCCTGCAGAAGGTGCGCGAAGCCGAACGGGATCGCCAGTACGAGGAATTCAAGGACCGTGCAGGCACGATCATTAATGGTCTGGTCAAGCGCGAAGAGTACGGCAATGTCATTGTCGATATCGGTCGGGGTGAAGCCATCCTACGCCGTAACGAAAAGATCGGTCGCGAAGCGTACCGCCCGAACGACCGCATCCGCGTTTACATCAAGGACGTGCGCCGCGAACCCCGCGGTCCTCAGATCTTCCTGAGCCGAACCGCGCCGGAGTTCATGGCCGAACTGTTCAAGATGGAAGTGCCCGAAATTTATGACGGCATCATTGACATCAAGGCAGTGGCTCGCGACCCCGGATCCCGCGCGAAGATCGCCGTGATTTCATATGACAACTCCATCGACCCCGTTGGTGCCTGCGTTGGTATGCGTGGCTCCCGCGTTCAGGCGGTTGTGAATGAGCTTCAAGGGGAAAAAATCGACATCATCCCGTGGAACGAGGATCAACCGACCTTCCTCGTGAACGCGCTTCAGCCTGCGGAAGTCAGCAAAGTTGTTCTGGACGAAGAAGCCGAGCGAATTGAAGTTGTCGTTCCCGAAGAACAGCTGTCGCTGGCCATCGGGCGGCGTGGCCAGAACGTACGGCTCGCCTCGCAACTGACCGGCCTCGACATCGACATCATGACCGAGGAAGAAGAAAGCGCGCGTCGTCAGGCCGAGTTTGAAGAGCGTACGAAACTCTTCATGGACACGCTCGATCTGGACGAGTTCTTTGCACAGCTTCTGGTCTCCGAAGGCTTCACTTCTCTGGAGGAAGTCGCCTATGTGGAAGTTGACGAACTTCTTGTCATCGACGGCGTGGACGAGGACACAGCCAGCGAGTTGCAGGCCCGGGCCCGCGATTTCCTTGAAGCGCAAAACAAGAAGGCCCTCGAGCATGCGCGCGAGCTTGGTGCAGAGAACAGCCTTATTGATTTCGAAGGGCTAACACCCCAGATGGTAGAAGCGCTGGCAGAAGACGATGTGAAAACACTCGAAGATTTCGCCACGTGTGCAGATTGGGAATTGGCAGGCGGCTGGACCACGGTCGATGGCGAGCGAGTCAAAGACGACGGTGTTCTGGAAAAGTTCGACGTCAGCCTCGAAGAAGCTCAAACACTTGTGATGACGGCGCGTATTCAATTGGGCTGGGTTGATCCGGCTGATCTGGTATCTGAAGAGGAAGAGACAGAAGAAGACGCAACCGAGGAGGTCGAGGCCTGATCCAGGCCTCGAAGGTTCCGGGCTATGAGCCGCGGCGGTCGAGACAAAGAACAAGACGGACCCGAACGCCGCTGCATCGCGACGGGTGAGGTCGGTGACCCGGACATGATGATCCGGTTTGTCGTGGGGCCAGAGGGTCAGGCCGTGCCAGACATCACTGGCAAACTGCCCGGCCGCGGCATGTGGGTGACAGCTGACAGCGACGCGCTTCGGACAGCGATGAATAAGAAGGCCTTTTCGAGATCTGCCAAGACGCAGGTCAGTGTGCCGGATGACTTGTTCGAGATGACCGAAACGCTGTTGGCCAAGCGCCTCGTTGATCTGATCTCTCTTGCCCGGAAAGCCGGGCAGGCCGTGACGGGATACGAGAAGGTTAAAGGGCTTTTGGAAACGGATCGCGCGCGCGTTCTGATACAGGCCAGCGACGGGTCCGAGCGGGGCAAATCACGCCTCCGCTCACCGCCCGGAAAAGACGTATTTATCGGCAGTTTGACGGCTCAGGAATTGGGTTTGGCATTCGGCAGAGAAAGTGTGATACATGGCGCCTTAACGGCGGGGGGACTCAGCAAACAAGTGATTGCTGAAGCCAAACGTCTAAAGGGTGTCCGCGGGAAAAGTGGTGGGACATCCACCCGAAAGGAAAAGACGACGCATGAGCGATACTGACGGCAAAAAACCTCTTGGTCTTCGCGGCGGGGGCCGCCCGGGCAATGTAAAGCAAAGCTTTAGCCACGGACGCACCAAGAATGTGGTGGTGGAAACGAAGCGCAAGCGCGTTGTCGTTCCAAAGCCAGGTGCCGCGAAATCCGGCGCCGCCGGGGCTGCGCCACGCGTAAGCGACCCATCCAAGCGGCCTGCCGGCATCTCCGATGCGGAAATGGATCGCCGGATGAAGGCGCTTCAGGCCGCGAAAGAACAGGAAGTCGCGGATGAAGCCCGCCGCAAGGCAGAGGAAGAAGAGCGCGCGAAAGATCGCGAGCGGCGTCGCGCCGAGGCGGAAGCCAAGGAACGCGAAGAAAAAGAGCGCGAAGAACGCGCACGGCAGAAAGCCGAAGACGACGAACGCAAAAAACGCGAAGCAGCGGAAGCCAAGGCACGCGCAGCAGCGCCGGCAGCAGCAGAAGCGCAGCCGTCCGCCCCGGTTGATGCCGGTGGTCCACGCGGCGGTGCCCCGAAGCCATCTTCGACACCTGCACGCAAAGACCGCGATGACCGAGACCGCAACAAAGGCAAGGCTCGCGGCGATGATGGTCGGCGCTCCGGCAAGCTGACTCTGAATCAGGCCCTACGTGGTGGCGAAGGTGGACGTCAAAAGTCCTTGGCCGCCATGAAGCGGAAGCAAGAGCGTGCGCGCCAGAAGGCGATGGGCGGAAACGTCGAGCGCGAAAAGGTCGTGCGCGAGGTCCAACTGCCCGAAGCGATCATGGTCAGCGAACTTGCGAACCGGATGGCCGAACGTGTGGCTGACGTCGTGAAGTCCCTGATGACAAACGGCATCATGGCAACGCAGACGCAGACCATTGATGCGGACACCGCCGAGTTGATCATCGAAGAATTCGGCCACAAGGTTGTGCGCGTCTCGGACTCGGACGTGGAAGACGTGATCGCACACGTCGAAGATGATGAAAAAGATCTGAAGTCACGCCCGCCTGTCATCACGGTTATGGGCCATGTGGACCACGGTAAAACATCGCTTCTGGATGCGATCCGAAACGCACGTGTGACGGCTGGCGAGGCTGGCGGTATTACGCAGCACATCGGCGCTTATCAGGTTGAGCAAAACGGCAATCCTCTGACATTCCTCGATACGCCAGGCCACGCGGCGTTTACGTCAATGCGGGCGCGGGGCGCACAGGTCACAGATATCGTTATTCTTGTCGTTGCAGCAGATGATGCCGTGATGCCTCAGACCATTGAGGCCATCAATCACGCCAAGGCTGCGGAAGTGCCGATGATCGTCGCGATCAACAAGATCGACCGACCAGAGGCAAACCCAGACAAGGTGCGGACCGATTTGCTTCAGCATGAGGTTATCGTCGAAAAGATGTCTGGCGAAGTTCAGGATGTCGAGGTTTCCGCGGTGAACGGAACCGGTCTGGAGGAGCTGCTTGAAGCGATTTCGTTGCAGTCCGAACTCCTTGAATTGAAATCAAACCCGGATCGTGCGGCCTCTGGCGCCGTGATCGAAGCTCAACTTGATGTCGGCCGCGGTCCCGTCGCTACAGTTCTGGTTCAGAACGGTACGTTGCGCCAAGGCGATATTTTCGTTGTTGGCGAGCAGTGGGGTAAAGTCCGGGCAATGGAAAACGACCAGGGCGAGCGCGTCAAAGAAGCTGGCCCCTCGGTTCCGGTCGAAGTTCTTGGTCTGAACGGCACGCCCGAAGCAGGTGACGTGCTGAACGTGGTCGACACCGAAGCGCAAGCCCGTGAAATCGCCGAATACCGCGAAAAGGCCGCGAAAGATAAACGTGCGGCAGCCGGCGCGGCGACCACGCTGGAACAGTTGATGGCGAACGCGAAAGCGGACGAAAGCGTCAACGAGATGCCGATCGTTGTCAAAGCGGACGTTCAAGGCTCTGCCGAAGCGATCGTGCAAGCGATGGAAAAGATCGGCAACGACGAGGTGCGTGTTCGTGTCCTGCACTCCGGTGTTGGCGCAATCACGGAAAGCGACATTGGTCTGGCCGAAGCATCTGGTGCACCTGTGTTCGGGTTCAACGTGCGGGCCAACGCGCCTGCTCGGAACAGTGCGAACCAGAAGGGCATCGAGATCCGGTATTACTCGGTCATCTATGATCTGGTCGATGATGTGAAACAGGCGGCCTCCGGCCTGCTCAGCGCAGAGATCAAAGAGAACTTCATCGGTTATGCCGAGATCCGGGAGGTCTTCAAGGTCACCGGTGTCGGCAAAGTTGCCGGGTGTCTGGTCACCGAAGGTGTGGCACGGCGGTCAGCCGGTGTTCGGCTTCTGCGCGACAACGTCGTGATCCACGAGGGCACGCTGAAAACGCTTAAGCGCTTCAAGGATGAGGTCCCCGAAGTTCAATCCGGTCAGGAATGTGGTATGGCGTTTGAAGCTTATGACGACATTCGCCCCGGCGATGTGATCGAAATCTTCGAGCGCGAAGAAGTCGAACGCAACCTCGACTGATCACAATGACAGACACTGATTTTCCCAGCTGGCACGGCACCACGATCATTGGCGTTCGCAAGAACGGCAAGGTGGTGATTGCCGGGGATGGTCAGGTCAGCTTGGGCCAGACTGTGATCAAGGGCACGGCGCGCAAGGTGCGCCGGCTCACACCCGGAGGCATGGACGTCATCGCCGGGTTTGCAGGATCAACTGCGGACGCCTTCACCCTGCTTGAAAGGCTTGAAACCAAACTGGAAGCAACGCCGGGACAACTGGCCCGTGCGGCTGTCGAGTTGGCAAAGGACTGGCGGACGGACAAATACCTCAAGAACCTCGAGGCAATGCTGATCGTCTCGGATGGCGCGGACCTATTCGTGATAACCGGCGTGGGCGATGTGCTTGAACCGGAAAATGACGTCGCGGCCATCGGATCGGGCGGGAACTATGCTTTGGCCGCAGCGCGCGCCCTAATGCTCACGGACAAAGACGCGGAAGATGTAGCGCGTGAAGCTATGGCGATTGCCGCTGATATATGTGTTTACACCAACGGCAATCTGACTGTGGAAACGCTTACAAAATCCTAGAGCCTACCCAAGCTTGGCAACGCCGAGCGGCACATTAAAACGCTCACACCAGATCCAGACCTCATTGTAGTCATCAGGATTGATGCCAGCGGGAATCTGATAGCTGGACGCACCGTTGTTCGATGTGAGCGGCCCCATCAGCGTTGACGGATCATAGCCGTCCTTCCCCAGAGCAACTTTCGGATCAGGCGCACCATCGAATGTGAAGTCATCAAGAAGCTCGACCGATCCGCCATTCCCTGACTTAACAAGCTCAGCCGTACCAGTTGTGACGTGATTGCTGGCGCCGGTGAATGTCCCAAGCCGACCATGACCACCTGCTAACGCGTAAGGGGCGATAACGGAAGCCGCAGCAGACAGAGTGGCGGTTTTCAAAAAAGAACGACGGTTGAGCATCTTCTCAATCCTTTTAGTTGGTTGACTTCGGGAACGTGTCAGAAAAATTTCAATCCGCATATGGGGCTCACGCGAACGTGGCCGACCGTTACAGGGAGGCTTGCGTTTCAGGGTGCAGGGCATATGTCTAGGCGACGCCAATTCGAAGGACCATTTGATTGACCGATCTGACCCCCCGCGAAATCGTTTCAGAGCTTGACCGTTTCATCATTGCTCAGAAAGACGCAAAACGTGCCGTTGCAGTTGCTTTACGCAACCGGTGGCGTCGGAAGCAACTGGGCGATGATCTGCGGGACGAGGTTTATCCAAAGAACATTTTGATGATTGGGCCCACAGGTGTTGGCAAAACCGAGATCTCACGCAGGCTGGCCAAGTTGGCGAAAGCACCTTTTCTGAAAATCGAGGCAACGAAGTTCACCGAGGTTGGCTACGTTGGACGTGACGTTGAACAAATCGTGCGAGATCTGGTGGATGCGGCCATTCTGATGACACGCGAGCACATGCGCGAGGACGTAAAAACGAAAGCTCACGAAGCAGCCGAAGAACGGGTGATTGAAGCGCTGGCGGGCAGTGACGCACGCGAAGGCACGCGTGAAATGTTTCGCAAAAAGCTGCGCAGCGGCGAGCTGGATGACAAAGAAATCGAGTTGGACGTTCCGGATACCTCCAACCCCTTTCAGGCCTTCGAGATCCCCGGTCAGCCTGGCCAAGGCGGACCCGGGATGATGAACCTTGGTGACATCTTCGGCAAAGCCATGGGTGGTCGAACCGTCCGTCGAAAAATGACGGTATCTCAAAGCTACGATATTCTGATCTCGGACGAAGCGGACAAACTCTTGGATCAGGAAACTGTAACAAATGCCGCCATTGAGGCGGTCGAGCAAAACGGAATCGTTTTTCTAGATGAGATCGACAAGGTCTGCGCGCGCGCGGACGCGCGAGGCGCAGATGTCAGCCGCGAAGGTGTGCAGCGGGATCTGCTGCCGCTGATCGAGGGAACAACAGTTTCCACAAAGCATGGACCTGTGAAAACGGACCATATTCTTTTCATTGCATCGGGCGCGTTTCACATCGCAAAGCCGTCCGACCTTTTGCCGGAACTTCAGGGACGGCTGCCGATCCGGGTGGAGCTTCGTGCGCTCACTGAAGAAGATTTCATTCGCATACTGACCGAAACAGACAACGCGCTGACCCGCCAGTATACTGCTTTGATGAAAACAGAAGCGGTTGAAGTTGAGTTTGCAGAAGACGGGATCGCAGCGCTTGCCAAGATTGCCGCAGACGTGAACCAGGCGATCGAAAACATCGGCGCAAGGCGTTTATATACGGTGCTGGAACGGGTGTTTGAAGATCTCAGCTTCAACGCACCTGATCGCGGCGGTGAGAAAATCTTGGTGGACGCCGCATTCGTCGATCAGCATCTGGGCGAGCTTACAAAGTCCGCAGATGTCAGCCGTTATGTTCTCTAGCATGCGACTAGCGACAGCACTCCTGGTGCTGGTCGCACTCGCAAGTTGCACGCCGCGTGGTAAAATTGATTTCGCTCAGACACCGCCATCTAGAAGTACGACCACACAGGATATCTACTACGCCACGACGCGGGATGCAGCGGCGAACTTCTACGGCGACGAACGATCAGAAACCACTCAGTTTGGACTGATCAGCGTCTCTATACCGGAGGCCCATAGAAGCGGACGGATTGAATGGCCCCGCCGGGAACGTCCTGATCCTGACAAGCATTTCCTGACCGTTGCAACTGACAGATATCCGCGGGGGACCGACTTGGTCGCCCAACTGAACAGCCAGCTGAGACAGCGACCTGCAGATGATCGCGAGATCACTCTCTTCATTCATGGGTTCAACACCACCTTTGCAGAGAGCGTCTACCGTATGGCGCAACTGTCCCATGACCTCGGAACATCTTCTGTTCCGGTTATCTATTCATGGCCGTCAGGTGAAAATCCTCTGGGATATGCCTACAGCCGCGACAGTGCGTTGATCGCACGCGACGGTCTGGAAGACGTGATCGAAGTACTCACCCAAACCGAAGCAAGCGGGATCGTCCTTGTCACACATTCCATGGGCAGCCTTGTCGCGATGGAAACGCTGCGGCAGATGAGGGGTCGCAAGCGGGACCGTGCCATCGACCAGATGTCTGTTGTGATGATTTCACCTGATATCGACGTGGACGTGTTCCGGTCGCAGGCCCGCGCCATTGGCGATCTTCCCGACCCGTTCGTTGTCTTAGGATCCCAGCGGGATAGGGTGCTGCGCCTTGCAGGTCGATTGACTGGACAGGGCGGTCGGGTCGGCACGCTCGACAACATAGACAGGCTGTCAGAATTCAAGATTACCTTCATTGACGTCACAGCCTTTGATGACGCGGACACTCAGCATTTTTCACCGGCCACATCGCCTGCGCTGCTGGAAATCCTGAACCAAGCGCAGGAATATGATCGCGCCCTGACCAGAGATCCGGCAGCACGACCTGGGTTGTTACCCGGGACCGCACTGACCGTCCAAAACGCGACGCGGCTCGTCCTGACGCCCAACGTGCGCTAAGATTTTGAGCTTCGTTTCATTCCTTCGTCAAAATCTGAGATGGCTGGCAGCAGGATTCCTGCTGACCTTCGCATCATCGTTCGGCCAGACATTCTTTATCTCAATCTTCGCGGGACAGATCCGCGCCGATCTCGGCCTAAGCCACGGGGCTTGGGGCGGCATCTACATGATGGGGACGTTGGCATCCGCCGTAGTGATGATCTGGGCAGGCGGGCTGACCGACCGCATCCGGGTCAGATACCTCGGTTTCGCAACTGTGGTCTGTCTCGCGATGTCATGCGGAATGATGACCGTAACCTCCGAGATCTGGATGTTGCCCTTTGTCGTCTTCGCGCTCCGATTGTTTGGCCAAGGCATGTCAGGGCATACCGCATCGGTCGCAATGGCCCGATGGTTTACGAAAACCCGGGGCCGCGCCTTGGCAGTTGCATCGTTCGGATTTGCTGTGGGGGAGGCGATCCTGCCTATCGTATTCGTTGCGCTGATGGCATGGATTGGCTGGCGTGCGTCCTGGGGCGTGTCCGCCGCAATCCTTATTGTATTGGCCCCGCTTCTGTTGGTTCTCTTAAAGGAAGAGCGCAATCCACGAACCGACAATACAGTTGTTCACAGCCTCGGACTTGACGGTATTCATTGGTCACGCCTTCAGGTTTTAAGGTTTCCATTATTCTGGTTTATCCTTCCAGCACTGCTTGGCCCACCGGCATTTGGGACAGCATTCTTCTTTCTTCAGGTGCATCTCGCAGAGATAAAAGGCTGGTCGCACCTCGAACTGGTTTCGCTTTTTCCCGCCTATACCGCATTTGCGGTCATCTCTATGATGCTTTCGGGTTTAGCCATTGATCGCTTTGGAACGGCAGGCCTCATGGTGGTCTATACAGCGCCGTCCGCAATTGGCTTTATTCTGTTCGCGTACGCCGAGACATTATTCGCTGGCTTGATTGGAATTCTATTTTTCGCAATCACGACGGGGATCCAAGCAACACTGCCTGCAGCGTTTTGGGCCCAGTTTTTCGGGACACGGCATCTGGGATCTATCAAAGCGATGGCCACCGCAATCATGGTATTTGGTTCGGCAATCGGACCCGGTCTGACGGGATGGGGACTGAACCACGGGTTCGGGTTCGAAACACAGATGCTTTGGATTTCAGGATATCTAGTGTTTGGCGTGATCATGGCGGGGATCGGTGTGTCTCGCGTAAAGGCGCGGCTACCGGTTTCGGCGCAGATAGACGTAATACGCCCCTAGTCCGCCGTGTTTTTGACTTGCCTGGCTGACTTGCAGGATAAGGGGCGACAACGGGGCTTGAGATAGCCACATCGGCACTTGCTGGCGCAAAACGCCCGTTCGAACCGGGATCGGACCACCTTCATCGCGGCGCTTCCCCTTTCCGGTGATCACCAAAACAAGCCGCTGTCCCTCAGCGTTGGCCCGCATAATGAATCCTGTCAGCGCGGAATGTGCACGATCCAGAGTCATACCATGCAAATCAATGCGCGCTTCGGGCGACAATCGGCCCGCAGACATTTTCTTGAAAACCTTCTTGTCCATCTGCACCGATGGTGGATCGGATCGAACGAAGGGTCTTGTCTGGTTTGACTTTGATCTTTCGCCAACAGAAAACCTAGGGGGATCAAACGTCTGCTCAGGCACTTTTCGCTCAACGAGCTTGGTACCAGAATTCTTGTCACGCTGCTTGGGGCTAAGCGGAATGGCTGTCTCCGCGACACGGGACCATAAATGTTTTTCTTCAGCATTCAACCCACGCGGCTTTTTCGGCACCATCGTTTAGTTTTCCGGAACGACGTCATAGGCCAACTGTAACGGCAAAAGAACCACCATTCGACCCGGATCCTTGATCCTGCCCGCGGCGCGCCCAGCCTCTTCACCCGTTCCGTAGAAAATATCGGCCCGCTGCTTGCCTTTGATCGCAGAACCTGTGTCTTGCGCGACCATGAGCCGATTTATTGGATCTGCACCCTGCTTTTCAATCCAGACCGGGGCGCCAAGGGGGGTGTAGTCGGGATCCACAGCAATGGTCCGCATATCGGTGATGGACCTGTTCATCGCGCCCAATGGACCTTTTTCCGCCGGAACCTCTGAGACCTCACGGAAAAATACATAAGACGGGTTGTGCTGAAGCAAAACGCGTCCGTCGATGGGGTTCTTCCGAACCCAAGATCGAATGCTTTGCGCTGACGCATTGGTCTCATTCAAGATACCGCGGCGGATCAATTCTTTGCCGATTGACTTATATTCATGGCCGTTCCGACCGCCATATCCGACACGGATGACTTCGCCATCCGGCAACCTCACCCGCCCGGACCCTTGGATCTGCAGGAAAAACACATCCACCGGATCTGTGACGTAGGCAATTGCAAGGCCGCGGTTTGTAAGAAGGTTCTTGTCCTCAATTTCCTGGCGCGAGAACCAGATCGTATCTTCTTCAACTTCAGGCGGCTTACGATACAACGGGTAGCGATACGGGCCTGCTCTGGTCAGCGAGCCTTGAAGCTCTGGCTCATAGTATCCAGTGAAAAGAGCGGGCGAACCGTCGGAGATTAAAACCGGCTTAAAGAACAGTTCAAAGAACGCTTTGGGGTCGGGTAGAGATGTTGCGAGCGCGCAGAGCTTAGCCCACTCCGGATCCTTCAGGTCGACGCAAGTATTTTGGAAAACGTCCAAAGCGGCGCTGTGATCGTCGGCTTCCCAACTGCGGAGGTCTGAAAACTCCAACAGTCGCGATTTTGCGGAAACGGACGTCATACTCAATACCAGCGCACAGAGAACTGTACCAAAGGCAGACGGCGTCATTCGCCGGTGGCAACCAACTGCCAGTTAGGATCTTCGGAATCCATGATCCGAGCAAAGGTCCAGATATCTTTCGATTTCTTGATCTCTTTAAGACTTCCTTCGACGATATCGCCCGCCTCATCCCGGACGACAGAGGTCATTTCGCCCACGAATTTAACCTTCAGCTCACCTTCGCTGTTGCTCTCATCAAAGCGCGCATCCATTAGCTGGACTTCGCGTACGCCAATAAAGTTTGCTTCAACGGAAAGACCTTTTTCTTTTCGGTCGTTGATGACACCCATAAATGCTTCGGCCACATCATCAGACAGAAACGGACGGATTTCATCGATTTCGCCGTTTTCAAAAGCCATCAGGATCATTTCATAGGCACCGCGCGCGCCACCGAGGAACTCACCAACGTTGAATTCGGGATCGGACTTCTTCATAGCGGCCAGCGCGTCGGCCTCGTCAGAGTTCTCATCGAAATGATCGGTGATGTCTTGGTCTGCGCCACCTTCAATCACTTCGAAATTCTGCCGATTGCGCGCTGCACGGTCTGTTTTTTCCGGTAGGGGCAATGTTGGCCGCTCGAATCCTTCCCGCGTTCCCAAAACACTTTTGAGACGCAGGATAAGAAAAACGGCAATGCCTGCCAGAACAAGAAGCTGGATCATATCGTTGCTCATCGAACCCTCTAGAAACCTACGCTCATAGAAACTCAGCGTTTGAACTCTTATGTAGGGGCTTGGGTATCACAAGTCCACCTGACCCAAAGGCAAAGACAGGGATTGAGAGATGTGGCTTTTCTTGCTGTTCGTGACAATTCCGATTGTCGAGATCGCATTGTTCATCCGAGTAGGCGGATTTATCGGTTTGTGGCCGACACTTGCAATCGTTGTAATGACGGCTTTTCTCGGAACCGTCCTTGTGCGGGCACAGGGCCTGGCTGCAATTGGACAAATCAAATCGAACCTGAATGAATTTCGTGATCCAACAGAATCACTCGCGCATGGCGCATTCATCCTCGCATCAGGTCTGTTGTTGCTCACGCCAGGGTTTTTTACCGACGCCGTAGGCTTCGCGCTACTCGTGCCGCCGGTCAGACTGGCCCTATTTCACTGGCTGAAAGCCCGGGTAAAGGTGGCTACATTCGAACAGGCCCACGCAAGACAACAATCCCGCCGCCCAGCAAATCGAGACATTATCGACGGCGAATTTGAAGAAGTTGCTGATGATGGAAGGTCTGACAAAGCGGATACGCCATCGGGCTGGACTCGCCATTGAGGCGCGACCTGCGACCTGATAAGCGTAGCGCGCATATTTTGACCATTTGCCAAGGAGTCCACTGAATGGCTGAAGAAAACGGCGCCGATCAACAGGCAGCCGCCCCGGTTCAACCGCGCATGCAGGTGCTGGCGCAGTTTATCAAAGACATGTCTTTCGAGAATATCGCGGCGCAAAAAGGCGTGGGCGAAGGGGACTCGACACCGGATATTCAAGTTCAGGTGAACCTTGATGCCAAGAAACGCAGCACTGACAATCAGTATGACGTTTCCACGAAGCTTGAAGTTGCTGCAAAAACAAAAGAAGCAGGAAACCCGATCTTCTTGCTTGAGCTGGAATACACAGGCGTCTTTCTGGTCGAAAATGTCCCGGAAGAGCAGCTTCATCCTTATCTGATGATTGAATGCCCACGGATGTTGTTTCCATTCGTTCGGCGTATTGTCAGTGACGTGACACGAGATGGTGGCTTCCCACCGCTGAACTTGGAAAACATCGATTTCCTTGCTCTTTACCGCAACGAACTCGCGCGGCGTGCAAAATCCGAAAAACCGGCTGACGCCTGAAGATCAGCCCCACAAATTCGCGCTGCCCAGCTTGCCGATGAACTCAGCATGGGCCGCGCGTTCTTCATCTGTAAGACGAGGCTTCAGCGGAGAGGGCCGCGCAGTAGGTCGCCACTCAGTGGTTGTTTCTATTTTCTGCTGAGACTGATTGCTGGACAAAACCAGATCGGGCTGCCTTCCGCCTGCAAGCTCTAGATAGACCTCTGCCAATATTTCGCTGTCGAGCAACGCCCCATGCTTCTCGCGGGCGGAGTTGTCGATATTGAAGCGACGACATAAGGCATCCAAAGACGCGGGCGATCCCGGAAACCGTTTGCGGGCGATTGCGAGAGTATCCAGCGCTTGCGACATCGGAAGTTGTGGCAGATCGCACCAACCCAGCTCAGCATTCAAAAATTTCATGTCAAAGGACGCATTGTGAATCACAAGCTTTGCATCCTGAACAAAATCGAGAAATGCACGCGCTATGTCCTTGAACAAAGGTTTATCCCGGAGAAAGTCATCTCCAAGGCCGTGCACTTCAAATGCCTCCTTCGGCATGGCGCGCTGAGGATTGATGTATTGATGATAGGTTCGGCCCGTGGGCATGTGATTGTGCAGTTCGACTGCACCGATCTCGACAATCCGGTCACCTTCAAATGGTTCAAACCCGGTGGTTTCGGTATCCAGAACGATCTCACGCATTTTTGGCCTCAAGCTTCTTGATCAGTGCGACGACATCGGCGCGGGTTTGATCAATCGAGTTTGTCTCCAAAACATAATCTGCCCGTGCGCGTTTTTCGAGATCTGGAAGCTGTCGTGACAAGATTATTTCAAACTCCGCTTCCGTCATTTGGCCTCGGTCCAAAACTCGGCGCCGTTGCTCATCAGGGGACGTCGTGACAACAAGAACACCGTCCATCTCCGCATCGCCGTTGGTTTCAAACAACAGTGGAATATCAAAAATCAAAATTGGGGCAGTTGAATTCACCTTGGCGAACGCTTTTCGATCCGCCTGCACGAGAGGATGGACAATTTTTTCCAGTGTTCTGAGAACTTCAGGATCGACGGCAATTTTATTTTTCAAAGCCGCACGATCTACAGCGCCATCTCTTATAGCATCCGGCAAAACAGCAGATATAAGAGGAACGGCGGCACCCTCTTTTTCATAAAGTGCGGCAACTGCAGCATCGGCATCCCAGACAGGTATGCCAAGCTCGCGAAAGAGATTGGCTGTCGTGGACTTTCCCATTCCGATAGAGCCGGTCAGCCCCAACTTGTAGGGACGATTAATCATACAAGAAGCGCGTTCCGCAAAGCTTCATCCACGTCTGGTCGCTTTCCAAACCATCGTTCAAAACCGGGAACAGCCTGATGCAAGAGCATGCCAAGACCATCTACCGTCTGACATCCCCGCTCTTCGGCGGCGGCCAACAATTTCGTGCGTAAAGGAGTATAGACTATATCCGTAACCAGTGTTTCCCGACCAAGATTGTCTAAGGATAACTTCAGATCTTCTTTACCTGTCATGCCAAGCGAGGTCGTGTTTACCAAAGTCGCAACCTCACCCAAATGTTGCGCAGCCTGGGTCCATTCTATGACTTTGATCTTCGCTCCAAAATGCGCTTTCAAAGCATCGGCACGGGCGCGGGTCCTGTTGGCAATCATCACCTCAGGTGCTCTGTCTGACAAAAGCGCGGACACTACTGCCCGCGCTGCGCCACCGCCCCCTAAAACCAATGCCGGCCCGGATGCCGCTGACCAATTTGCGGCGGTTTGTTTCAGGTTCGAGATAAAACCGAACCCATCAGTATTATCAGCATGCAGCTTGCCATCGGCCTGAAAGGTCAACGTGTTCGCAGATCCGATGAGGGCAGCTCGATCAGAAATTACATCCGCGATTTCCAAGACAGCTTCTTTATGGGGGATTGTCACATTCACCCCGACAAAGCCCATTCTTGGTAGTGTACTCAGAACGTGGGACAGATCACCGCTGCTGACTGGCATCGGAATGTAGTGACCCAAAAGACCGTACTTTCGCAGCCAGTACCCATGAAGCCTTGGCGATTTACTTTGAGCGACCGGCTGGCCGATGACGCCGGCCAGAGGAATAAGGTGGGTGCTCATGGTTCAAACCATCCGATTGTTCTGAGATATCCCAAGATTTGAAGCAAAGGCAGGCCGAGAACACTGAAGTAGTCACCTTTGATTTCCGAAAACAGACGCACACCGGCCGCTTCAACTTGATAGGCACCGACGCAGCTTTTGATGTCCGTCCAGTTCTCCGAGACGTAGCGCTGGATCTGAGTTTTACTCATATCATGCATCGTCAGATCAGCTTCACCAATGCTTCGCCAAACCGGCATGCCATTGCGATAGACAACCGCGGCGGACAAAAGTCTGTGGGTCAGGCCCTGCAGTTCCATAAGTTGCTCGACTGCCATGTCTTCGGTCTCAGGCTTTAAAAATAACCGATTTTGAAATGCCAGAACCTGATCGCAACCAAGCACCAAGTCTTCAGGATGGGAGGTCGAGATCTTTCGGGCTTTGTGTTCGGCCAGAACATCCGCAACGTCACGAGGCGACGAACCCTCGGCAAGAAGGCTCTGCATGACACTGTCTTCATCGATACGCGCAGGAATGACCCGGACAGGAACACCCGCATTTTGCAACAGGGTCGCCCTGATTTCCGAACCAGATGCGAGGACTATGTCAGCGGACATGTTAAGAACCCTGTGGAGTGATGAGGCGCAGCAACGTTGATAAGTCGAATTTATCCCGTCCTATCGGAGTTTTGAAAGAACTGTCCATGTCTATGCGAAAACGAGCAAAAACTTATCCCGTGTGACCAACTAAACTCACACCTGTGGAGGGAAGTAGATGTTCGACATCAAAACGTAAGTTATCCCGTTGAGCATTAAACCTCTAGTGCTTTGATAATAATAAGTATTTTTATCTTCTCAACAGGTGTATAAACTCTAACTTAGAACGCTGGACGCTGTGTATTTAAATTTGATCCCCGTTATCCACTGTACAACAAACATCATCATCTTTTTTTCTTATCTTATTTATTTATTAAGGAATAAAAGGAACGCGCATGCAGGACACGCTCTGGCTTCTCTACCCATGGATCAAATCGCTGCATGTGATCTCCGTCATTGCATGGATGGCAGGGCTTTTCTATTTGCCGAGATTGTTTGTGTACCATGTAGAACAAGCAAACCTTGGACCTGATACATTGAAATTGTTTGAAACGATGGAATATCGATTGCTGAAAGCGATCATGAATCCAGCAATGATTTCCAGTTGGATCTTCGGACTTATTCTTGTTGGACTTCCTGGTCTCATCGACTGGTCCGAGGTCTGGCCTTGGACGAAGGTTGCGGCGGTGGTCGGAATGACGTGGTTCCACATGTGGCTGGGTGCGCGTCGAAAAGCGCTGGCGGCTGGTACGGATACGATGTCAGGGCGGGGCTACCGGATCATGAACGAGGTTCCGACGGTCCTTTTGATTGTGATCGTTGTGTCCGTAATCGCCAGACCATTCTAGAATCATTGACCCGAAGAGGATCAACGCCTAGATGAAGCTCTCATCGCTTTGTCCTGAAGCGAGTTGACTTCTGATCATACACTATAGACCGGCCTTTAATGTGGCCCGTTTTTCATTTGGAATTGTTATGTCTGATGAAAGCCTGAATCTAGCGGATCTGAAAAAGCAAAGCCCTGCTGACCTCGTCGCAATGGCCGAAGAGCTTGAGATCGAAAACGCATCAACTATGCGTAAGGGCGAGATGATGTTCTCGATCCTAAAAGAGCGCGCGGAAGAGGGATGGGAAATCTCGGGCGACGGTGTTCTTGAGGTCCTGCAGGACGGGTTCGGGTTTTTGCGCTCGCCAGAGGCGAATTACTTGCCGGGTCCCGACGACATCTACGTATCACCGGATATGATCCGGCAATTCTCCCTCAGGACTGGAGATACTGTAGAAGGTGTGATGCAGGCGCCACGTGAAAGCGAGCGCTACTTTGCAATCACACGCGTTACGCGCATCAATTTCGAAGACCCGGAGAAGGCGCGTCATAAGGTTAGTTTCGACAACCTTACGCCGCTATATCCCGACGAGCGTCTAACGATGGAGATGGATGATCCTACGTTGAAGGACAGATCTGCCCGGATCATTGATCTGGTGGCTCCAATTGGTAAGGGACAACGATCGCTGATCGTAGCGCCGCCGCGGACCGGTAAAACAGTATTGCTGCAGAACATTGCGACCTCCATCGAGCAGAACCACCCTGAGTGCTATCTGATTGTCCTCTTGATCGACGAACGTCCGGAAGAGGTGACCGATATGCAGCGGTCCGTGAAGGGCGAAGTGATCAGTTCGACTTTCGACGAACCTGCCACCCGCCACGTTGGTGTATCTGAGATGGTCATTGAAAAAGCGAAGCGTCTTGTTGAACATAAACGTGATGTTGTCATTTTGCTGGACTCGATCACCCGCCTTGGCAGAGCGTTCAACACGGTGGTCCCATCCTCCGGTAAAGTTTTGACGGGTGGTGTGGACGCGAATGCGCTTCAACGACCCAAACGCTTTTTCGGTGCAGCTCGAAACATCGAAGAAGGCGGGTCGCTTACAATTATTGCAACTGCGTTGATCGATACAGGCTCTCGGATGGACGAGGTCATCTTTGAGGAGTTCAAGGGTACGGGCAACTCCGAGATTGTTCTCGACCGGAAGGTTGCAGATAAGCGAGTATTCCCCGCCATGGATATTCTCAAATCCGGTACGCGGAAAGAAGAACTTCTGGTCGATAAAAACGATCTTCAGAAGACATTTGTTCTGCGGCGTATTCTTAATCCCATGGGAACGACCGACGCGATTGAATTCCTGATCGGTAAGCTGAAACAGACGAAAACAAATTCTGATTTCTTCGATTCTATGAACACATAGTCATATTTATCCATAATAAACAATGGGTTAAGGTATGGATACGATATATGGCCTTGCTACAGCACGCGGCAAGGCTGGTGTTGCGGTTATTCGTGTGTCAGGTCCGGCGGTCGGTCGAATTTGCAGTGATCTGTTAGGCAGATCTCCTGAAGCTCGGGTTCCAGTTCTTGCATCGCTTCGAGATCGTGATGGCGTACCAGTGGATAGATGTCTGGTTCTCAGATTTCCTGAGGGGCACAGCTTTACTGGTGAAGAGGTCGTGGAATTCCAGCTTCATGGCGGAACCGCAATTGTTGAGCGTGTTCTCGGTCTCTTGTCTGAAATTGACGGCGTGCGATTTGCTGAGCCTGGCGAATTCACCCGACGGGCGTTAGAGAACGACCGTCTCTCTCTGACGGAAGTGGAAGGTCTTGCGGATCTGATCGACGCTGAAACAGAGGCGCAGAGGCGACAGGCCATGCGTGTCTTCGATGGTCGCCTTCAGGACTTGGTCGCAGGTTGGCGGGATTATCTCGTTCGGGCAGCTGCGTTGCTCCAAGTTACAATTGATTTTGCCGACGAGGACGTCCCCGATGACACCTCGGCAGAGGTCGGTCTTTTGATTACTAAGGTTTTGGAAGAGATCGATGAGCAACTAGCTGGTATCGGAATTTCAGAGCGGATCCGAAGCGGGTTTGAAGTTGCCATTCTGGGACCCCCAAATATTGGTAAGTCAACCTTGCTTAACAGTCTTGCTGGCAGGGATGCAGCAATCACGTCGCCCCATGCTGGAACGACACGCGACATCATTGAAGTCCGCATGGATCTCGGCGGTTTGCCGGTGACACTTTTGGATACAGCGGGACTTCGCAACGCCAGCGATGACGTTGAGAAAATCGGAATCGAAAGGGCGAGGTCGCGGGCTGCGAAGGCTGATTTGCGGGTTTTCCTGACTGAGGACACTCAAAAGTTTTCGTCTGAGTTGCTGCAGGAGGATGACATCGTCTTGACAGGAAAGATGGATCTTGGGTCGAAGCATGAAAATGGTGTGTCTGGCTTAACCGGGGACGGTGTTGGTAATTTAGTTCGACGTATTGAAAACATTCTTCAAAACCGCAGCACCGGAGCTTCCCTTGCAACACGGCGTCGTCATAGGGAAGCGTTGACGGACGCTGCGGTTTCGCTAAGACAGTGTATCATACTTCTAAATAGCGAATCTCAAATCGTAGAGCTTGTCTTTGAAGAGCTCAGATCAGCCTTACATGCACTGGAATGTATGATTGGGCGCGTTGACGTTGAGGCAGTGCTTGATGAAGTATTCGCAGGATTTTGTCTGGGCAAATAGAAAGCGTTTCACGTGAAACATTCTGATTTCGATGTCATCGTTGTTGGTGGTGGTCATGCAGGTACAGAGGCCGCTGCCGCTTCTGCACGACTTGGCGCGAGAACGCTACTGATTACTCATGATGCATCGAAAATCGGGATGATGTCCTGCAATCCAGCGATTGGTGGTCTTGGAAAAGGGCATCTGGTGCGGGAAATCGATGCACTTGATGGCGTTATGGGACGGGCGGCGGATAAGGCTGGAATTCAATTTCGTCTCTTGAACCGCAGGAAGGGCCCCGCCGTTCAAGGGCCAAGAGCGCAAACTGACCGGACACATTACAAGAACGCAGTCCAAACCCTGCTTGGCTCCACATCGAATTTGGAGGTCCTAAGCGCGGAGGTCAGCGATCTTATCGTCGAAAGCAACTCAGTTTGTGGCGTGGTTTTATCTGACGGCAGCCAAATAGCTGCTTCGGGTGTTGTCCTGACCACGGGCACGTTCCTTCGTGGCGTGATTCATATTGGGACGGATAAATCTGAGGGTGGTCGAATTGGTGATCCACCGTCGATCGCTTTGGCGCGACGGATAGACGAGTTTGGGCTTACGCTTGGCCGGTTGAAGACTGGAACTCCACCACGGTTGGATGGCCGGACGATAAATTGGGATGGATTGGATGCACAGGACGGGGACGAAGATCCTGTTTTGTTTTCATTTCTCTCAAAATCCGTGAGTTTAAGACAGATAAGTTGTGGCGTGACCCATACCAATGAGCAAACGCATGACATCATTCGTAAAAACCTTGAGAAGTCAGCGATGTATGGTGGCCACATCGATGGGGTAGGGCCACGGTATTGCCCGTCGATCGAAGATAAAGTGGTTCGGTTTGAAGATAAACCATCCCATCAAGTCTTTCTTGAACCGGAAGGGTTGGACACACATACAATTTATCCCAACGGAATTTCGACCTCCCTTCCTGTCGAGATTCAGGAAAGCTATGTCCGCTCGATCGCCGGTCTTGAAAATGTGGTTATTGAGCAGCCTGGCTACGCGATAGAGTACGACTATGTCGATCCGCGCTGTTTGTCTCACACACTTGAGCTCCAAGATGTGCGCGGACTTTATCTTGCAGGGCAGATCAATGGGACAACGGGGTACGAAGAAGCTGGGGCGCAAGGGCTTGTTGCTGGATTGAATGCTGGTCTTGCGGCGAAGGGTCGGGAAGCTGTCCACTTCAGCAGAACGACATCCTACATTGGGGTTATGATCGATGATTTGACGACGAATGGCGTTATCGAACCTTATCGAATGTTCACCTCCCGCGCAGAATTCCGGTTGAGCCTTCGCGCGGACAATGCGGACCAACGCCTGACGCCTCTTGCGATTGACCTTGGATGTATTTCTGAGCACCGAAAGCTCGCTTATACAACGAAAGCTGAGCGCTTGGATGAAACGCGGTCTGCCCTTGAGTCCAAGACTCTGAGCCCACAAGACGCCTCAGCGATCGGAATTGAGGTGAAAAAGGATGGACAGCGTCGGAACGGATATCAGCTGCTTTCTCTTCCAACAGTGACATTTGCGGATGTTGTGCCATTTTGGCCTGAATTATCAGATGTTGATCCAGAAATTCAGCAGCAGCTAGAGCGAGACGCGCTTTATGCGACGTATCTCGAACGCCAAGCTGACGATATTGAAAAGCTGAAGGCGCAAGAAGAAGCGGTTATTCCAGCGGAACTATCATTTGACAGCATAAATAGTCTGTCGTTTGAACTTCGTGAGAAACTAAAGCGCGCCAGGCCAGCAACACTGGCGCAGGCCTCCCGGATCGATGGAATGTCACCTGCGGGGCTTTTGCTGATCTTGAACGCTATCAAAAACGCAAAGAACAAGTCGGTACGACAAGCGTCATGACATCCACGGACATTATGGGCGATTTAAATGTTTCACGTGAAACACTGGAAGACCTGAAAGAGTTCGAACAGCTCGCCATCAAATGGACGAAGCACATCAATCTCGTATCGTCCAAGTCTGTTGATGAGATATGGTCGCGTCATATTCTCGACAGTGCGCAAATTGTGAAACTTATACCGGACGGCACCACCAGGATGGTTGATCTTGGGTCAGGTGGCGGCTTTCCGGCGATCGTCGTTGCCGTCATCTCTAAATATTTGAATCCTGACTTCCAGATTACGATGGTGGAATCTGACAGCCGTAAATGTGCGTTTCTTCGCACCTGTGTTTCGACCTTTGATCTCAAAGCCACAGTTCAAAATAGACGGATTGAGGAGGGCGATGAGGCCCAATATCCGATCGTGACTGCAAGAGCTTTGGCGTCCCTCGATAAGCTTTTGCACTATAGCAGTCCTTTGCTTGAAAAAGACGGAAAAGCTCTGTTCATGAAGGGTAATCAGTACCATGATGAGCTAGACAAAGCACGCCGGACTTGGCAATTTGAAGCTCGCCCGGTCGAAAGCTTGTCGGTTTCCGGCAGTGCAATTCTTGAGATCACAAACATCAAAGCAAAATGAGATATGGATGCAAAAGCGACCTAAGATCATATCCATATCAAATCAGAAAGGCGGCGTCGGTAAGACGACGACTGCTATAAATCTTGGTGCTGCACTGGCTTTTAAGGGAAAGACCGTCGCGCTGATTGATCTGGATCCGCAGGGTAATGCGTCCACCGGCCTTGGGCTTGAAAAGAGCGAGCGGAAGGCGACGACGTATGATCTGTTGCTCAGTGATCAAGGCTTGGGCGATATCTTATGGCAGACAGATGTTCCGCGTCTCTGGCTAGCGCCGTCCAACACCGATCTAAGTTCGGCCGATCTTCAGCTTATGGCAACAGAGCGGCGTACCTTTATGCTCGCCGACGCATTCCGCCAGCAATCGATCGAAAATCTGGATCTGGATTATATTCTCGTTGATTGCCCGCCGTCGCTTAACCTTCTTACACTAAATGCAATGGTCGCGTCAGATTCAGTGCTTGTCCCGCTTCAGGCTGAGTTTTTTGCCTTGGAGGGGCTGTCTCAACTCATGCTGTCCGTCCGCGAAATTCGGCAAACCGCAAATACAAGATTGCGGTTGGAAGGGATCGTTCTGACCATGTTCGACAAGCGCAATAACCTTTGTCGTCAGGTTGAGCTAGATGCGCGGGAGAACCTTCAGGATTTGGTGTTTGATACGGTCATTCCACGCAATGTTCGGGTCAGCGAGGCGCCGTCATTTGGGCGACCTGTCCTGACATACGATCCATTTTCGCGCGGTGCCGTGGCATATAAATCGCTCGCTGTAGAGCTTATTGGCTGATCCGGGGGCAACTTAAATGGCAGGAAAATCTTTTGAAAAGAAAGGCTTAGGTCGAGGACTCTCTGCCCTTATGGCAGATGTTTCGGTCGAGGATACCAATAGCAATACGCCAAAAGCAGGTGAGCGGATGGTTCCGATTGAGCAGGTTCAGCCCAACCCGGATCAACCGAGGAAGGACTTTGGGCCTGAAGAATTAGCCGAGCTCTCCCGCTCTATCGAGAAAAATGGTATAATCCAACCGCTTATTGTTCGAGAAAGTAAAGCAAATTCAATAGGTTACGAGATTATCGCTGGGGAGCGGCGTTGGCGTGCAGCGCAGATGGCAAAGCTTCATGAGGTGCCGGTCGTTGTCCGAGATCTAAACGATCAAGAGGTTCTTGAGGTTGCCATTATCGAGAACATCCAGCGTGCTGATCTAAATCCCGTTGAAGAAGCTCTCGCGTTTCAGCAGTTGCAGGATAAGTTTGGCCACACTCAGGAACAACTGTCAGAGGCGCTCGGCAAAAGCCGAAGTCATATTGCGAACTTGTTGCGACTGCTGAAGTTGCCTGGCGACGTTCTGCAGTGGCTTCGAGAAGGAAAGCTGAGTGCAGGTCACGCACGTGCTGTCTTGATGGCGGAGGATCCGTCTGCCGTTGCGGCCTCTGTCATATCTCAACAGTTGAGCGTGCGAGACACGGAGAAGCTGATCAAAACTCTGGCGTCACCCGCTCAACGTAAGCCAAGTTCACGGAACGCCGCACCTGAAAAAGATGCAGATACCCGCGCACTGGAAGGTGATTTGTCAGCTACGTTGGGCATCAAAGTCGAGATCGAAAATAAACCAGGGACGGAGCGAGGCATCGTAAAGGTGCATTATAGTGATTTTGCCCAGCTTGATGATCTTTGCCGTCGATTGACGCAAACAGATCAGGATTAGGCAAGCAGCCGTACAAGGATTGCATTCAGGACAATTTGCTTTTCCGGCACGACGTTGATGATGTCCCCAGACCGCAGCAACAGTCCTTCCTCATTTAGTTCCTCGATTTTCGCTTCAAGACCCATCCGTGCGGTGTCGGACAGTCTCGACAGGTCTGCGCCTTCGCGCAATCGAAGTGCCATGAGAAGGTATTCGGTCTCACGATCAGTTTGCGAGATATCCTCTATAGTCATATCGCCGGTCTTTTGCTTCTCGACCGCTTCTAGCCACATTCCGGGGTTTCGCCACGCAACCGTCCCGGTTCTTTTCCCCGCAAAGGTAGTTCGACCATGGGCCCCCGGCCCGATCGCAAGGTAGTCACCTCCGCGCCAATAGATTAGATTGTGGCGGCTCTCGGATCCAGAATTCGCGTAGTTCGACGTCTCATATGCCGGAAGCGTATCTGCGGTCATGTCGGTCGTCAGTTCATACATATCAGCCGCAAGATTGTCATCTGGCACGCCTTTAAGGGTTCCCATATCCCAGAGACGGCCAAATGCGGTGTCTGGCTCAATTGTCAGCTGATAGAGCGACAGGTGGTCAGGTGCGAAAGCGAGAGCCCGATCCAATTCGGCTTCCCAATCCGACAATGACTGGTGCTGCCGGGCGTAAATCAAATCAAGGCTTGTCCGTTGAAATATTGAGCGCGCCGTTTCGTATACCCGAAGGGCTTCTGTCGTCGTGTGTAGACGACCCAAAGCCTTCAAATCCTTATCGTTCAAAGCTTGAACGCCAACCGACACCCGATTTACGCCGGCTGTCCTGAAATCTCGAAACCTGCTTGCCTCTGTGGAGGTTGGGTTTGCTTCCAGCGTGACTTCAAAATCGTTTGAAGTTGTCCAGAGATCTGAGACTTTTGTCAAAATGGCGTCGACCGTCTTGGCTGGCATAAGGCTGGGCGTTCCGCCGCCAAAAAACACAGTCGAGAGAACCCGATCTGATGTATCACCAGCGACGCGCTCTAGCTCATTTAGATATGCGTCGGCCCAGCGATCTTGATTGATTGATGCTGTGACATGGCTGTTGAAATCACAGTAGGGGCATTTCGCCTGACAAAATGGCCAATGAATATAAAGACCAAATCCGCCGAGTTGCCAGTTTTCAAGTGCCAAAGATCTTCACAAGTTTTTTGAAAGCGTCAGCGCGATGGCTGATTTCATTTTTCTTCCACCGGTTCATCTCTCCCAAGGTGATGTCATACCCATCTGGCTGGAAAATGGGATCGTAGCCATGGCCTTCCGCGCCCCGCATGGGCCAGACCACCTGACCTTCGATCCTGCCCTCGAACACTTCGTCCGTTCCGTCAGGCCAGGCCATCACCAATGTGCAGCGGAACCTTGCTGTTCTTGGGTGAGGCGCGTTCATGTCCTCTAACTTCTCATGGGTTTTCGTCATCGCCATCGCGAAGTCCCGGCCATTTCCGGTTTCCGCCCAGTCGGCTGTGTAAACACCGGGCGCGCCGTCCAACGCATCGATTTCGATGCCGCTGTCGTCCGACAAACTTGGTAAGCCCGTCGCCTTGGCAGCGGCATGGGCCTTTATCCGGGCGTTCCCGACAAATGTATCTTCGGTTTCTTCTGGTTCCGGCAGACCAAATTCTGCCGCGCCCTTTGCTGTGATGCCGTAGGGGGCAAGAAGACGTGCCATTTCTTCAAGCTTACCAGTGTTGTGTGTCGCGACCAGAAGCGTATCCCCGTCGAACCGACGCATGTCTAAGCGCCCACCGCCACGTTTTGAGCCGTCACCAACTCTGCAACACCCTTTTCAGCCAGATCCATCAGTTCATTGAACTGTGCTCGAGAAAACGTCGCACCTTCAGCTGATCCCTGAAGCTCCACCAACGCGCCGGATGATGTCATGATGAAGTTCGCATCTGTGCCCGCATCGCTGTCTTCCACGTAATCAAGGTCCAGCACGGACTGTCCCGCATATATTCCGCAACTAACCGCCGCGACGTTCTCGGTGATCGGGTTCACGACAAGATCGCCAGATTTCATCAATGCGTTCACCGCCAGCTTCAGTGCCACCCAGCCGCCTGTAATGGAAGCGCACCGTGTTCCGCCATCCGCCTGAATGACATCGCAATCAACCACGATCTGCCGTTCACCCAACGCATTTCGATCTACACCGGCCCGGAGGGCTCTGCCAATCAGCCGTTGAATCTCCTGCGTTCGACCACTTTGGCCGTTCTTCGCCTCTCGCCGCATACGCGTGTGTGTGGCGCGGGGAAGCATCCCGTACTCCGCTGTCACCCAACCAAGCCCAGTGTTGCGCAGGAATGGCGGCACTTTTTCATCAATCGACGCTGTGCACAGCACATGAGTGTCCCCGCATTTGATAAGACAAGACCCTTCCGCATGTTTGGTGATCCCGGTTTCTATTGTAACCGGCCGCATCGTGTCTAAGTCTCGTCCTGAAGGGCGCATCGCATTTCCTTTCAATGCTGATCTGATGTCAGTTACCGTCGTGCAGGGCGGACTTGCAAGCGACATCGGCGTCCGTCAATGAGATAGAGTGTCGACAGCTGAAAGGGCGCGTAATGTTGCCGGAACCCGACCTGCTTCATGACTTGGACGACCGCAGCCGCGAGGTGTTTCGGAGTGTGGTAGAGGCCTATCTGAAGGATGGCGCGCCCGTAGGATCCAGAACTTTGACACGCAGCCTCAGCGAAAAAGTCAGCGCTGCGACCATCCGAAATGTAATGCAGGATCTGGAATTTCTGGGCTTGCTCGATAGCCCGCATGTCTCCGCCGGGCGTCTCCCGACGGAACGTGGTCTGAGGATGTTCGTGGATGGCCTGCTTGAGATCGGTGATCTGAAGGCGGAAGACCGGGAAAAGATCGAAGCAACATTAGGGTCAAATGAGCGTGACGTCTCGAAGATGCTGGATCGGGTAGGATCTGCCTTGTCCGGCATGACGCAAGGGGCAAGCCTTGTCCTGACGCCGAAAAGCGAAGCCCCGATCAAGCATATCGAATTTGTGAGCCTCGCTGCCGAGCGGGCGCTGGTGGTTCTCGTTTTTGCAGATGGTCATGTGGAAAACCGCGTCTTCACACCACCTGTGGGTCAAACGCCTTCTTCGATGCGGGAAGCAGCGAACTATCTGAATGCGTTGGCGGAGGGTTGCACGATCAGTGAGCTGCGGCGGAAGATGACGGTCGATATCGATGAGCGTCGTCGTCAAATAGACGACCTTGCCGCTGACTTGGTGGAAACGGGTCTCGCGATCTGGGAAAATGAAGGCGAGTTGACGGAACGGCTGATTGTTCGTGGCAGGTCGAATCTGATCGACGAAGGACGCGGCACGGAAGACCTCGACCGGGTCAAAACCCTCTTTGACGACCTCGAGCGCAAGCGCGACATTGCCGAATTTCTGGAACTTACCGATGAGGGTGAAGGGGTCCGCATTTTTATTGGCTCAGAGAACAAACTATTTTCACTTTCGGGTTCCTCTCTGGTGGTGAGTCCTTATATGAACGCTGATCGAAAGATCATCGGTGCCGTCGGTGTGATTGGTCCAACGCGGCTTAACTACGGTCGCATTGTTCCGATTGTTGACTACACGGCGCAGTTGGTCGGCAAAATTATTTCTGACGGTGGATAAGGGTTACCATGACAGCAGATAAAGAGGATGACTTCCAAACGGATCACCTTGACGCACTAGCAGACGAACAGATCGATCTGTCCGAGACGCACGACGATCTCGTTGCATTGCAAGAAGAGCGGGACCAACTGAAGGACCGCCTTCTGCGGGCGCTGGCGGATGCAGAAAATGCACGAAAACGGGGTGATCGCGATCGTCGTGAGGCAGAGAACTACGGTGGCTCCCGTCTGGCGAAAGACATGCTGCCCGTTTTTGACAACCTTCAGCGTGCCATCGAGTCTGCAGACGATGCACAACGTGAAGCAGCGAAAGCCGTATTCGACGGTGTGGAGCTGACCTTGCGGGAACTGGTCAATGTTTTCTCCAAGCATGGGATTAAACCCATTTCGCCGGAAATCGGCGACAAGTTTGATCCACAGCTGCACCAGGCGATGTTTGAGGCACCCATTCCCGATACCAAGGCAGGCGACATCATTCAGGTGATGACCCAAGGATTTACGATCCATGACAGGTTGTTGCGTCCTGCCCAGGTGGGCGTGTCTTCAACGCCGGGCTAACGCCTTCAGTTCATAGACCAATTGCAGCGCTTCCCGTGGGGACAGGTCATCTGGAATGACATCTTCCAGGCGATCCTCAACTTGCGACGATGCCGCAGCGGTTACCTGTGGCGCCGGCGCGGTTGAAAAGAGTGGCAGATCATCTAGCAGTTCTTTTGATCTCCCGCCGCCTTCGCGTTCGCCCGCTTCCAATTGATCAAGAACAACACGCGCGCGGTCCACGACGCTTGCCGGAAGCCCGGCGAGCTTTGCGACTTGTACGCCGTAGGATCTGTCCGATGCACCTTTGCGAACCTCGTGCAGGAAGATGATCTCATTTTCCCAGTCCTTGACGGTAACTGTCGCGTTTTCAACGCCGGGCAGGCTTTCTGACAGTGCGGTGAGCTCATGATAGTGGGTGGCGAACAACGCGCGGCAGCTGTTGGCAGAATGTAGGTGTTCTAAAGTGGCCCACGCAATGGACAAGCCATCATAGGTTGCAGTGCCGCGACCAATCTCGTCCAAGATCACCATGGCTCGTTCATCCGCTTGGTTTAGGATCGCGGCGGTTTCTACCATCTCGACCATGAAGGTCGACCGCCCGCGGGCGAGATCGTCTGATGCACCGACACGGCTGAACAATTGGGACACAAGCCCGATATGAGCTGACGTTGCGGGGACGTATGATCCAATTTGTGCCAGCAATGCGATGAGGGCGTTTTGGCGGAGAAACGTTGATTTACCCGCCATGTTCGGCCCGGTTAAAAGCCAGATTGCGGCGGAATTTTCACGCGCGGTGAGATCACACGAGTTCGCAACAAACGGACCGCTGTTCTCTGCCTGGAGCGCGGCCTCTACTACCGGATGACGGCCATCGACAACATCGAAGATTCGCGAAGTATCGACCGAAGGTTTACACCAATTCTTTTCAATCGCGAGGTCCGCAAACGCTGCGTACAGATCGATCTCAGCCAACGCATCTGCGACGGCACCGATCTGGTTTGCGGCCTCAACCACACGTTGTTGCAACTCAGCGAATACCCGAGCCTCAATACTCAGGGCGCGCTCACCGGCGTTTAGTATTTTGGTTTCCAGCTCAGATAGGTCGTTTGTTGTGAAACGAACGGCATTCGCTGTCGTCTGCCTGTGAATGAACTGTGTGGAAAGGGGCTCAGACATCATCTTTGACGCGTGCCCCGCCGGCGTTTCGATGAAATAGCCTAAGACATTGTTATGTTTGATCTTCAAGGCACTGATGCCGGTGTCACCAGAATAGGTTGCCTGCAATTCCGCGATCACCTTGCGGCCGTCATCTCGTAGTTTACGTGCCTCGTCCAAATCGGGATCATAGCCGGCTGAAACAAATCCTCCATCCCGCGCCAACAGAGGTGGCTCGGCAACAAGGGCCTCTGAAAGATGGCTCACAATATCATCATGACCAACGGTAGACGCGAGCGCATTGGTCAAGATCTCCGGTGTTTCAGTCGATGGGAACAGATCCGACATCCTACTTGCATGGTCTAGTCCATCGCGAATGGCCGCCAGATCTCTAGGTCCCCCACGCTCCACAGAAAGACGGGACAAGGCTCGATCGATATCCGGAATTTTCCGAAGCGTGTCCCGGACCGGTTCTATGGCATAGGGCTGATCCACGAAATACGTCACACAAGCGAGGCGCTGATGAAGAGGATCGACCGTGACCAACGGTGCAGACAGCCGCTTGAACAACAGACGCGCACCGCCCGCAGTCATTGTCCGATCAATCACAGACAGAAGTGATCCCTTGCGCTCGCCCTGTATCGTTTGGGTGATCTCGAGATTGCGCCGCGTTGCAGGGTCGATCTGCATGATGCTTCGATGATCTTCGCGCACGGGCGGTCGGATCGATGGCAACTGACCTTTTTGGGTCAACTCCAGATAATCCAAGAGGGCGCCGAGCGCCGAAATCTCGGGCCGCGAAAACTGGCCGAACGCATCTGTCGACTTCACACTGAAGAACTTGGTAAGCCGGGCGCTGGCTGACGCACTGTCAAAGCTGCCGGGTGCGAGTGCGGTCACGCTTGCGCCGACCTCTGCCGCGATGCCTTCTAGGGCATTGAGATTATTATCAGAGACTAAAACTTCGCGGGGTGCCAAGCGCGCAAGTTCTGGCGATATCTTGACCTGTGGACAGGGCGTGACATGCAGCTCGCCAGTTGAAATATCAACCCAAGCTAAAGCGCCGTCGTCGCGGATGTTTGAATAGGCGACTAGGTAGTTATGTTTCCGCGCCTCCAGCAGCGTTTCTTCTGTCAAGGTTCCCGGCGTCACCAGTCGCACAACGTCTCGCTTTACGACGGACTTGTATCCCCGCTTCTTTGCTTCAGCCGGGCTTTCCAGTTGCTCGCAAACGGCAACGCGGAACCCTTTGCGGATCAAAGTCAGAAGATAGTTTTCGGCTGCATGGACTGGAACGCCACACATCGGGATGTCTTCACCCTGATGCTTGCCACGTTTGGTCAGCGCGATATCAAGCGCCTCCGCCGCGGCGACAGCATCCTCGAAGAACATCTCATAGAAGTCGCCCATTCGATAGAACAACAGCGCGTCCTTGTACTGCGCTTTGATCTCAAGAAACTGGGCCATCATTGGTGTCACGGCGATCCCCCTTTGCCAGCCCAAACGTATGGCCCCTGTTTCGGGAGTTAAAGGCATGATGGCGCTGTGGTGCGACGGACATATAACTTTTACATTCCCGTTGTGCGCGCTAGAATCTCAGGATGCCAAAAGACCTCACAAACGGGCCTGATTTGAGGGTGGAACAGCTGCCGCGTCTGGCTCGTGGTTCCGTGCGAGAGGTCTACGAACGCCCCGGATTTCCCGATCAGATCATCAAGGTTTTGCGGAAAGAAACGTTGTCGTCGTTCCATCGAAAAACAGGCCTTCACGGTTGGCTGCGCCGCGCGCGTCTTGAAGGGCCTTACGGATATCTAAAACGGGAATACAAGGCTTATCTCACCGCCGTTTTGAGGGCTGAACGCTTGGGTCGCACACTTCCCATCGCGCATATGGGCCCATTGATTCATACGGATCGTGGGATTGCGCAGTGTCTTGAAAAGATCGTTGGGCCGGACGGCCAGTTGGGTCCTACACTACTGAACGTGGTGACGTCTGGTGATTTTGACAAAGCGAAGCTTGCCGCGCTGAACGAGTTCAAAGACGACATTTATACACTTCAGGTCGTCGCGCGGGACCTTAATGCAAAGAATGTCGTTTGGGGCGTGAACAGAGGGGATCCGCGGTTTCTTCTGATTGACGGATTTGGCGACACGACGCTCATTCCGATGCGGTACTGGCTGCCTAAGCTCAACGCGAAAAAGCTGGACAGCGGCTTTCAGCGGATCGCTGATGAAACCGGTCTGCGGTGGGATGGCGAGACCCGGCAGTTTTCCATGTAGCCTGACAGACCGGATTTTGGCAGGTTAAGTGCTCAGACACATCATCCGGAGTTGATCGCCTTGTCGAAGAATAACCGCGTTACGCGTGAAGAAGCCCTTGCTTATCATTTAGAGCCGAAACCCGGAAAACTCGAAATCTCGGCCTCAACGCCCATGACGACGCAGCGGGATTTGAGCCTCGCGTACTCTCCGGGCGTCGCCGTTCCAGTCGAAGCGATCGCTGAAGATCCCGCAACTGCCTATGATTACACAACCAAGGGTAACATGGTCGCTGTCATATCCAATGGAACGGCGATTCTTGGGCTGGGAAATTTGGGCGCTTTGGCTTCCAAACCGGTGATGGAGGGGAAATCGGTCCTGTTCAAACGGTTCGCGGACGTAAACTCAATCGATCTCGAGCTGGATACGGAAGACCCGGAAGAGTTCATTAATGCGGTGCGTTTGATGGGCCCCAGCTTTGGGGGGATCAATCTCGAAGATATCAAGGCCCCGGAATGTTTTGTCATTGAACAGCGCCTGCGTGAGGAAATGGACATTCCCGTGTTCCATGATGACCAACATGGCACTGCAGTGATCTGCGCGGCGGGATTGTTGAACGCATTGCATTTGACAGGGAAAAAGATCGAAGACTGCAAGATCGTGCTGAACGGGGCGGGCGCCGCTGGGATTGCTTGTATCGAGCTGATCAAAACCATGGGGGCTGCGCACGACAACTGCATCGTGTGCGACACAAAAGGGGTGATTTTCCAAGGGCGCACCGAGGGCATGAACCAATGGAAGTCAGCCCACGCCGCTAAGACGAATGACCGCACGCTGGAAGATGCGATGAAAGGCGCTGACGTTTTTCTCGGTGTTTCGGCTAAGGGTGCAGTGACGCAGGACATGGTTCAGTCGATGGCAGACAATCCCGTGATCTTCGCCATGGCAAACCCGGACCCGGAAATCACGCCGGAAGATGCACATGACGTCCGGCAGGATGCTATTGTAGCGACGGGGCGGTCGGACTATCCCAACCAGATCAACAATGTCTTGTGCTTTCCCTACCTCTTCCGGGGTGCGCTGGACATTCGTGCAATGACCATCAACGACGAGATGAAGATTGCTTGCGCCCGGGCTCTTGCTGAACTTGCGCGCGAGGATGTTCCCGATGAGGTTGCTATCGCCTATGGTCGCAAGCTGTCTTTCGGACGCGATTACATTATTCCGGCGCCGTTCGATCCTCGACTGATCCACAAGATCCCGCCTGCTGTTGCGCGAGCGGGGATCGATACTGGCGTTTCCCGCAAGCCAATTGTTGATTTTGATACCTATGAGGCGGACCTGCGTGCGCGGATGGATCCGACGGCCTCAATGCTCGATGGTCTGCACAACCGGGCGCGCACGGCGCAGGCCCGCATGATTTTTGCAGAGGGTGATGATGTTCGTGTCCTGAAAGCTGCAATCGGATATCAGCGGGCTGGATTGGGTCAGGCGATCGTCGTCGGTCGAGAAGAGGATGTGCGTGAAAAGCTGGACGGGGTCGGTCTGGGTGAAGCGGTGCGCGAGCTCACAATTTCTAATGCGGCGAATTCCGAACATTTGGCGACGTATAAAGAGTTTCTTTACAACCGCCTTCAACGCAAAGGCTATGACGCTCAGGACGTGCACAGACTTGCCGCGCGCGACCGCCATGTCTTTGCAGCGCTGATGCTTGCTCACCGGCATGGTGACGCGATGATAACGGGTGCGACACGGAAATCGGCCCATGTGCTGGATCTGCTTAACCACGTTCTCGATGTGTCAGAAGAGGATGGCGCCGTGGGTGTGACAGCTGTTCTTCGCAACGGACGGATCGTCCTGATTGCGGATACGTTGGTTCATGAATGGCCGGACGAGGAACAGTTGGCCACAATTGCTGAACGTGCCGCTGGCACCGCGAGATCCCTTGGTCTTGAGCCGCGCGTTGCCTTCGTAAGTTTTTCGACTTTCGGTTACCCGGTCAGTGAGCGGGCCCAGAAGATGTCGATGGCTCCCAAGGTCTTGGACGCGCGCGGCGTTGATTTTGAGTACGATGGCGAGATGAATGTTGACGTCGCCCTGAGTGCTGACGTCATGGCGGAATATCCATTTTGTAAACTGACAGGCCCCGCGAATGTTCTGGTGGTTCCAGCGCGCCATTCCGCGTCAATCTCGGTGAAACTGATGCAGCAAATGGGGGGCGCTACGATCATCGGACCACTTCTCAGCGGTCTCGATGAACCAGTTCAACTGTGCTCGACCACATCCCGTTCTAACGACATCCTGAACATGGCGGTCATGGCTGCCTGTAAAGTCGGGCGGTAGCGGTCTGGGTCAGCTTTTCATGCTGTCCCAGAAACCTTTGACCTTTGAAAAGAATTTGAGGAGCTGAGGATTGTTTTCCTCACTTAGCTTCTCAAACTCTTCCAGAAGTTCTTTTTGGCGGCTTGTGAGGTTCACTGGTGTTTCAACGGCCAGTTCGATGAACATATCGCCGGATCCGCCACCACGTAGCGCAGGAATGCCTTTGCCCCGCAACCGCATTTGACGACCCGATTGGCTGCCATTGGGAACTTTGACGCGGCTCCGGCCTCCGTCAATCGTCGGCACTTCGACATCGCCACCCAACGCAGCGGTCGTCATCGAAACCGGAACGCGGCAATAAAGATCGACGCCATCCCGCTCAAACAGCTCATGTTCCGCAACTTCGATGAAAATGTAGAGATCACCGGATGGTCCGCCCATCATTCCGGCTTCACCTTCGCCCGCTAGGCGAATGCGGGTCCCGGTTTCAACACCGGCCGGGATGTTGACGTTCAAAGAGCGATCCTTTTGCTCACGTCGCGCGCCGCCGCAGGCTTTGCAGGGGTTCTTGATGATCTGACCGGCGCCTGAACAAGTTGGGCAGGTCCGCTCGACCGTGAAAAACCCTTGCTGTGCGCGCACTTTGCCCATGCCGGAACAAGTTGGACATGTCTGCGGCTCTGCACCGCCTTCGGTTCCGGTGCCCTCACAGGCGGAACACGCGACAGAAGTCGGCACAGTTATCGCCTTTTGGATTCCGGTATAGGCGTCTTCCAGCGTGACCCGCAGGTTATAGCGTAGATCCGATCCGCGCATGGCCCGCTGGCGCCCACCACGTTGCCCACCGCCACCCATGAAGTCACCGAACAAATCTTCGAAGACATCCGAGAACGCACTGGCAAAATCACCTTGCCCGCCTCCGGGGCGCGCCCCGCCCATGCCGCCTTCGAAGGCCGCATGACCATAGCGGTCATATGCAGCTTTCTTGTCTGCATCTTTGAGAACTTCGTAGGCTTCGTTCGCTTCCTTGAACTGCGCCTCGGCGTCTGGGTTGTCTGAGTTCCGGTCTGGGTGAAGCTCTTTCGCTTTCTGGCGGTAAGCTTTCTTCAGCTCATCCGCCGAAGCCCCCTTTGAAACGCCAAGAATGTCGTAATAGTCACGTTTTGCCATAGTCAGATAAGCCTTTCCCTGAACTGCGGAGGCCGGCCGTTTGTCTCCGGCCGGCCTCGCTTACTCAGGTGGTGCGCCTCATTTAAGCGCGTTTGTCGTCGTCCAGATCTTCGAAGTCGGCGTCAACGATATCCTCGTCTACGCTGCGTGGATTGTCTTCCTCGCCATCTTCCGAAGGCTCTGCCGATGCGGCTTCATCCTGCTGAGACTTGTAGATCGCCTCGCCAAGTTTCATGGCTGCGTCTGTCAGGTTCTGGACCCCGCCTTTGATCTTGCCGGCGTCTTCCGTCTCCAGCGTTTCTTCCAGCGCTTTCATGGCCAGCTCAATGGCTTCGACTGTAGACCCATCGACTTTGTCGCCGTGATCTTCGAGGGATTTCTTGGTCCCGTGTATCAAGCTTTCGGCTTGGTTCTTCGCTTCGACCAGCTCGCGACGTTCTGCGTCGGCCTCGGCATTTGCCTCGGCGTCCTTCACCATTTGATCGATCTCATCATCAGACAGACCACCGGAAGCTTGAATGGTGATCGCCTGTTCTTTGCCGGTGCCTTTGTCTTTTGCACCGACCGAAACGATACCATTGGCATCGATGTCAAACGTCACCTCAATTTGCGGAAGACCGCGCGGTGCGGGTGGAATTTCTTCCAGATTGAACTGACCGAGCATCTTGTTATCGGACGCCATTTCACGCTCACCTTGGAACACCCGGATGGTTACGGCGTTCTGATTGTCCTCGGCAGTCGAGAAGATCTGCGATTTCTTCGTCGGGATTGTTGTGTTCCGGTCAATCAAACGTGTGAACACACCACCCAGCGTCTCGATACCCAGCGACAATGGCGTTACATCCAGAAGAACAACGTCTTTAACATCACCCTGCAGAACGCCGGCCTGAACGGCAGCACCCATCGCGACAACTTCGTCCGGGTTCACGCCTTTGTTTGGCTCTTTCCCGAAGAACTTCGAGACCTCCTCAACGACTTTGGGCATCCGCGTCATACCACCGACGAGGACAACCTCGTCAATATCGCTGGTGCTGAGGCCCGCGTCTTTCAGCGCTTCTTTACAAGGTTTGATTGAGTTCTTGATCAGATCGTTGACCAGTGTTTCCAGTTTGGCGCGTGTCAGCTTCATCACCATGTGAAGCGGCTGGCCGCCGTTTGGATCCATTGAGATGAACGGTTGGTTGATCTCGGTCTGCTGGGAAGACGAAAGCTCGATCTTCGCCTTTTCGGCGGCTTCCTTCAGACGCTGTAAGGCCATTTTGTCTTTGGTCAGATCGACGCCGTTCTCTTTTTTGAACTCGTCGGCAAGATAGTTGACGATCCGCATGTCAAAGTCTTCACCACCAAGAAACGTATCACCATTGGTGGATTTCACTTCAAAGAGGCCGTCATCAATCTCAAGGATTGTGATGTCGAACGTACCGCCACCAAGATCATAGACCGCGATGGTTTTTGTTTCTTTCTTGTCGAGACCATAGGCCAGCGCAGCGGCTGTCGGCTCGTTGATGATCCGCAAAACTTCAAGGCCAGCGATCTTACCGGCATCTTTCGTCGCCTGACGTTGGGCGTCGTTGAAGTAAGCTGGAACTGTGATAACCGCTTGCGTGACGTCTTCACCCAGATAGCTTTCAGCGGTTTCTTTCATCTTCTGCAGGATGAACGCGGAAATCTGAGACGGTGAATATTTCTCGCCGCTCGCTTCAACCCATGCATCGCCGTTACCGCCGTCGATCACGTCGAACGGCATGTTCTTTTTGTCTTTCGCAAGATCTGCGTCGTCAAACCGACGGCCGATCAAACGTTTCACGGCAAAAATGGTGTTGCTGGGGTTGGTGACAGCTTGCCGTTTTGCGGCTTGGCCGACGAGGCGTTCGCTGTCGGTGAAGGCGACGATCGAAGGTGTGGTGCGTGCACCTTCCGCATTTTCGATAACGCGGGGTTGCGATCCGTCCATGATCGCAACACAGGAGTTGGTGGTTCCAAGGTCGATACCGATGACTTTAGCCATATGCTCTGGTCCTCTCTTTAAGGCGATGTTGTGGATAACAGGTCCTTTTAGGCCCCTGCTGTCCGATCCCAATTGACCGGGGGCGAACCCCCATCGGATTTCTGGTGGTATATAGGTCCCTCAAATCAGCGCTGCAAGGCGCGAGATCTGCGGAAATTCAATGAAAAAGAGTATTTTTGGCCTCTTATGTCTTAAGCTATAGGGTGATGTTTCAAATTCGGATGGATCAGCGGCCCGCGCCCCAACTGACAGATGCGTGTTTGCGGGTGTAAAATTCACCCATAAGACCGATCATGATCAATGCCAGCGAGACGTAAACTGGATAAGAGATAGAACTGAAATGCGGGTTGTAGTTGATGAATGCAAAACCGCGCGCTTGATCAATACAATGGAACAGCGGATTCCAGTCGAAGAAGGCGAGCATGAAGCTGGGCATCGTGTTGGCAAGGAACATCTTGCCAGACGCGATCATATTGGCTCGGCTATAGACCATGGCGCACAGGCTTGCAAAACCCGGAAACCAAGGCTTCAAAGCCAGAAATACCATCCCAACGGCGACACCCGAGAACCATGCAAGCAGGAACATGCCCGCGCTGCCGATAGGGTCGTCGATAACGATTGGGCGCCATGCAACATGAACGATGAATAAGATCAATAGGACAGACAGGGTCTGCATATAGAGTGTTGAGAGAGCCGCTGCCGATATGGCGATTGCAGTGTTCATCGGCGCGTGCTGCATCATTGCTGAGGTGGGCCCTTCTGACCCAACAATCGCACCCACGGCCTTGGTATGTGTGAGAAACAGGAATATCCCTGACAGCAGGTAGAGAATAAAGTCGCCCCGAATTGCGCTGCCACGCATCCCGAGGACATAAAACATCAAGTAGAACGCCGCGAGAAACACGACCGTCTGCATCATATTGGAGGCAAGGCCCAGTATGGCGTTCCGGTTGCCTTTTCTCATACTTCGCACAGTGCTGACATAGATCAGCTCAAGCAATCCGAGCGCGGATCGAAAATGCGAATTTCTGTCCTGTGCGTCAAACATAAGAAGTGGATGCCTTGAGGTGGTCGCCACGACGTCTCTAATACCGGAGAACTTGCCGTTCCGTTAGCGACGCACCATAAGGGGATCAACTGTTTCGATCAACAAATCCCGGAGATGGCCCCAGTGGACTATAACAACTTGGCAACGGTTTTCAGGACGCTCGCGCTGGAAGCTGGCGCATTGATTATGGAGATTTACGAAGCCGGGGAGATCGACGTCAGATCCAAGGATGACAGTAGCCCTGTGACGGCTGCCGACGAAGCCGCAGACAAACACATCTCTGCCGGACTTCGAAAGGCCTTTCCGGATGTTGCGCTTGTGACTGAAGAGCAGAGTGACAGCCACACGCAGGACGTATCGACTTTTCTGATCGTTGATCCCCTGGATGGAACCAAGGAGTTCATCAAGCGGCGCGGTGAGTTTACTGTGAACATTGCGCTCGTTGAAAACGGTGTGCCCACTCGCGGCGTTGTTTATGCGCCAGCAAAAAACCGGATGTTCTACACAGATGCGGCGGGAAACTCAGTTGAAGAAGACGGTCCGTTTGATACGCAAACCGTTGGCCAGACGCGCGCGATGAAGGTCACGCAGCCAGATAATGATAGTCTGGTTGTCGTGGCTTCGAAATCTCACCGGGATCAGGCAACGGATGACTACATCGGTAAGTACGCGGTTAAAGACATGACCAGCGCTGGGTCTTCGTTGAAGTTCTGTCTCGTCGCGGCGGGCGAAGCGGACATCTATCCTCGCCTTGGTCGGACAATGGAATGGGACACCGCAGCGGGTCATGCTGTTCTGGCTGGCGCTGGTGGGCAGGTGGTCCGGTTCGATACGCATGAGCCACTGACATATGGGAAACCGATCTTCGAAAATCCGTTCTTCATTGCCTATGCCCCTGGTGTTGACCTGAAGCATCCAGAGTGAGTGCTGCAATCATAATTCCGGCCCGGTTTGCATCGAGCCGCTATCCCGGAAAACCGCTGGTCGAGTTGACGGGCGCAACAGGTGAACGCGCTAGCTTGATCGAACGATCATGGCGCGCGGCAACGTCTGTGTCTGGAATATCCGAGGTGGCTGTCGCCACAGATGATCCGCGGATCGAAAGGGCCTGCATAGAGTTCGGCGCGCGGGTGATCATGACGTCGCCCGATTGTCAGAACGGGACCGAGCGCTGCGCAGAGGCGATGGCGCATCTAACGGAATCTGCAGATATCGTCGTCAATCTTCAGGGCGACGCCCCGCTTACGCCCGCTTGGTTCATCGAAGATCTGGTCGCTGGCCTTCGGGATGATCCCAAAGCTGATGTCGCGACGCCGGTGTTGCGATGTGACGGGGCCGCGCTCAACGGGTTTCTCGATGATCGCAAGGCAGGTCGGGTTGGTGGGACGACGGCTGTCTTTGATGCGAACAAACACGGCCTCTATTTTTCAAAGGAAGTCATTCCGTTCACCACGAAGCATTACGAGGATGCAGACGAGACGCCCGTATTCCACCATGTGGGTGTCTATGCTTTCCGCCCCTCAGCGCTCGACGCCTATCCCAACTGGCCGGTGGGTCCACTGGAAAGACTGGAAGGGTTGGAGCAGTTGCGGTTTCTTGAGAACGGCAACCGCATTTTGTGCGTCGAGGTTGAAGCGAGGGGACGCCAGTTCTGGGAACTGAACAATCCTGAAGACGTCCCGCGCCTCGAGAAAATGATGGCGGAGATGGGCATCGCATGACCGAGACGGCCGCGAGCGTGATTATCGCAAGCCGCCATCGACCGCGCGACCTTCTGAAATGCCTCAAAGCGCTCGAATTTCAGCATCACCGCAATTTTGAGGTCGTCGTCGTCTCCGATCCCAGCGGATGTGCCGCGATCAAAGACAGCACCTTTTCTGGACGGGTCAAACTTATCCCATTTGATGAGCCGAATATCAGCAGGGCGCGGAACACTGGATTGGAGCGTGCCGCCGCCGACATCGTGGCGTTTATTGATGATGACGCGATAGCGGAGCCGACGTGGCTCATCAGATTGATTGCGCCTTTTGAAGATCAGACCGTACTCGGCACAACCGGATATGCGCGTGGTCGGAACGGCATAAGCTACAGGTGGACCGGCGAATACATCCAACCCAATGGCGATGTGGTGCCGCGAAATCCGGCGGCCCCGGAGCGTTATGTTCACGGTGCAGATCCGGTCTTGATGGCCATCGGGATGAACTGCGCTTTTCGCGCGTCGGCCTTGAGTAAGGTTGGCGGTTACGATCCGAACTTTCACTATGGTCTGGATGACGCTGACTTGAGTATGAGGCTTGCTGAACTTGAAGGCGCGACGATCTTGGTTCCGCTGGCGCAGGTCCAGCACATTTCCGGACCAAACGAAACACGAAGTACCGCTCAGGTGCCGACTTCAATGATTGAGCACGGGGCAAGCTTTGGCTGGTGGTCCAAGAAGTATGACCGGTCCTTAGACGAGTTCTACGCGATTGCAAAAAAGCTCTGGCGCGACTCGATCGACCCGCGACTCGTACGCGGCGATCTGGAACCGAAATCCGCCCGTCAGTTGGCCGAGGGATTCGCGGAAGGGTTCAAAATTGGTCAGTCCCGCACCAGAATTGAGCATAGGCTCGAACCTGCTCAAGCACCCTTCCTGCGCTACTCTGAAAAGCTAAAACCCAACAACCTCAAAGTGGTTCCCGGCTATGTTTGGAACCGGCAAGATCTTTATCAACGCGCCAGGGATCTGGCCCGTCAGAACACTGTCGTGACGGTGATGTCGATGTCGCCTACATCGCTGTTTCACAGGCGTTTTTTTCATGAGGATGGCTTTTGGGTTCAGTCTGGCGGGATCTACGGAAAATCTGATCGCAAAGATCCGCTATTTAAATGGCAGACACTTGCCGAACGCGTTCAAAGAGAGGCTGTAGCTCTCTCTGTAACTAGGCCATAATAAAGCCAATGTTCTACCACAGAGGTTCAGGTCAACAGGTCTTCGCGAGATGGGCACAGTGCATATACTCTAAGTTTATGTTGCCGTTGCATCGTTTGTCGTAGACTGAGAACCGAACTTAAAAAATCGAGGGTTATGATGAAGCGTCGCGTGACCAAAGCTGTATTTCCTGTTGCCGGTCTCGGAACCAGATTTCTGCCTGCAACAAAGTCTATTCCAAAAGAAATTATGACATTGGTCGACAGGCCACTGATTCAATATGCAATTGACGAGGCCCGCGCGGCTGGGATCAAGGAGTTCATTTTTGTCACGTCTCGGGGCAAGGGTGCGCTTGAAGACTATTTCGACCATGCGCCAGAGCTCGAGACCTCTCTTAAAAAGAAGAAGAAGAAAGATCTGCTGTCCGCTTTGAAAAGCACCAATATGGACAGTGGGGCAATTGCCTATATCCGCCAGCACAAGGCGCTTGGTCTTGGACATGCCGTTTGGTGTGCGCGCCGCTTAATCGGGGACGAGCCGTTTGCCGTCATCCTGCCCGACGATGTGATCGCGGCGGAAAAACCGTGTCTTCAGCAGATGGCGGAAGCCCATGCTGAAACGGGCGGTTGCATGGTTGCCGCGATGGAAGTGCCCCAGGAAAAGACGTCCTCCTATGGTATCCTTGATGTGAAAGAGGATCACGGATCCATCGTTTCGATGAATGGTATGGTCGAGAAGCCTTCTGCAGAGACCGCGCCGTCCAATCTGGCTGTGATCGGTCGATATATCCTAACCCCGCAAATCATGCAGAACTTGAACAAGATTAAGCAAGGGGCCGGTGGTGAAATCCAGTTAACTGACGCCATTGCGAAAGAGATCGAGAACGGTCGTTCAGTGCATGGGTACCGGTTCCGCGGCCAGCGCTACGATTGTGGATCAAAGGCGGGTTACCTGCAGGCGACCGTCGCGTTCGGTCTTGCGCGGGAAGAACTTCACGACGAGTTCTCCGCCTATCTTGATGAACTTGCGGCGACGAAGCGCGCAGCACAGTAAGCAGACATCACGGCTGACATGACTCAAATTCTCGTGACAGGGGGCGCCGGTTACATCGGTTCCCACGCATGCAAAGCTCTGCGCGCTGCCGGATATGAACCCGTTGCTTTTGATAACTTGTCGACGGGCTGGTCGGATGCTGTGAAATTCGGTCCTTTCGAACAAGGTGATTTGCTTGATCGTGAGAGGCTCGATGCTTTGTTCGCGACGTACGATTTCGACGGTATTTTGCACTTCGCGGCATTGAGCCAAGTTAATGAGGCATCAGAAGATCCGGGTCTTTATTGGCGTAACAATGTCGGCGGATCTCTGAACCTGATCGAGGCTGCGGTCAGTCACGATTGTAAGAATTTCGTATTCTCCTCGACATGCGCCACATACGGCGATCAGGACGGCGTCACGCTGACGGAAGACACCGATCAGCATCCGATGAACGCCTACGGGGCCTCCAAGCAGGCCGTCGAGCAAATCCTGAAGAATTTTGGTGAGAGTCATGGTCTGCGCCACGTGATTTTCCGGTACTTCAACGTTGCGGGTGCTGATCCCGATGGCGAGGTTGGCGAGTTTCATCAACCCGAGACTCACCTTATCCCGCTGATGCTTGATGCAATCGATGGGAAGCGCGACGCGCTTACGGTCTATGGCAGTGATTATCCAACAGAGGACGGCACCTGTGTGCGTGATTATGTCCATGTGATGGATCTGGTCGATGCGCATATCAAAGGTCTGCGATGGCTTGTCGATGGCGGCGAAACCCGCGTTTTCAATCTGGGGACGAAAAACGGTTACTCGGTTCGCGAAGTTATCGATGCCAGCCGGTTGGTCACCAATAAGGATGTCCCCATCATTGAGGGTTCTCGTCGGGAAGGCGATTGCGCTAAGCTGGTCTCGGGCAGTGACCGCGCAAGACAAGAGCTTGGTTGGAGCCCCGATCGTTCAACCATGAAGGATATGATCCGGGATGCCTGGCGTTGGCACCAGACGGGACATTACGATAAATAGGCACTTTCCGGTCTTACTCGACATCAGTCGGCTGATTTCCCGTGTTCACCTGCCCCAAATGACAGGGATCGACCGGGTCGAGATGGCATATCTCGATTGGGGCATGTCCAGTGATGCGCCTTTTCACGCGGTTGTACGTCTTGTCGACAGTGTCGCGGTTCTTGATCGGCAGGGTGTACACCAGATACTGGACCGGCTCATGGGCCGGGTAGAGTGGGGGACGAAAGACCTTCGCGCGTTTGCTGGTCTCAAGTTGCCGGATTTGAGGCGGCGGGCCGAGGCAGATGTGCGGCGAATTGCTGTAGCCAAGATAAAGGAGGATCAGGTCGGCGATATTGCCCTTGGCGATGCGATTTATCTAAACGTCGGCCATTTCATCCAGTCGCGGAAGTTCCTGTTATCATTCTCAGGGCTTAAAGTTCATCTGGTTCACGACCTCATACCACTCGACTATCCGCAGTTTCAAAAATCCGGAACCGTGCCAAAGTTTGAAGCGGACATGAGGCGTGTTGCTGCGGTCAGCGATCTGATCCTGTCAAACTCGAAAGCGACAGCAGATCGTGTCGCAGAGGTTTTCGGATCATGGGGATCTGTCGCCCCGGTCTCGGTGGCGCATCTCGGTGTGTCTTTCCCCCACTTCGAACGTAAAGCGACGATATCCAAAGCGCCGTATTTCATTGCAATTGGGACCATTGAACCGCGCAAAAATTACGATTTCCTTCTCGATCTATGGGAGGAACTCGCGGGCGATCCTGACCGGTGGCCGCCACATCTTCATATCGTTGGACGGGACGGTTGGGCGGATAAAGCACTTTTCAGGCGATTGAAAGTGGCGGAAACGAAAGGTTGGCTTTCTATCCATAGCGATATCGACGACGCTCAGCTTTGGTCCCTTCTGAGCGGCAGTGGGGGACTTCTTTTTCCAAGTCACGCGGAAGGTTTCGGTCTGCCCGGGCTGGAGGCGAAGGCACTTGGCATTCCAGTGATTTGCCCGGAGCTTGACGTGCACAAGGAACTCCTTGGTGACTACCCCGTTTACGCAAGCACAACGGATCGCTATCAGTGGATAACCGCCATACAACGACTGGTAGATCGATCAAAAACACGCTCCGATATTCAAAGCGACGGCAGATTAAATGACGTGCCAATCTGGTCCGATCATTTCCGGACGATCACCGCAGAGATTGAAAAACTCAGATAATCGTTTTCTGCTATGCGGTGTCGCAACATGAGGACACTTAAAAACTACCGCTTGCGTTTGGAGCGTAAGAGATGGCGCGCACGGGCGTTTCGAAAACGTCGAGAGTTGAGCGTCGCAATCAATCGAACCGGTCAAATCCAGTCGACTGATATCCTTCTGTTTTCCACGATCAGAAATGAATGCCTGCGGCTGCCATACTTCCTGTCGTACTATCGTAATCTCGGCGTTGACCACTTTTTCTTCGTCGACAACGGGTCCAGAGACGACACCGTTGAATATTTGTCGGGTCAGCCTGACGTAACTTTGTTTCAAACGGATGCAAGCTACAAACTCGCGCGCTTCGGGGTCGATTGGCTCAATTGGCTACAGATGCGATATGCGCATGGGCACTGGTCAATCGTTGTCGATGCCGACGAATTCCTGATCTATCCGTTCTGTGATACGAGGCCGCTGCGTGCCTTAACCGATTGGCTGGATGCATCTTCGATTCCATCACTGAGCGCGATGCTGCTCGATATGTATGCGAAGGGTCCCCTTGCAGACGTTGACTATCAGCCCGGCCAGAACCCATTCGAGATAACGGAGTGGTTCGACAGCGGGAACTACACGATCGAGCCCAATTACAAGTTTGGGAACTTGTGGATTCAGGGCGGTCCACGGGCGCGGTCCTTCTTTTTGGAAGATACGTACGCAGCCCCCGCACTGAACAAGACACCCTTGGTCAAATGGGATCGCGGCTATTGCTACGTGAGTTCGACGCATAGTCTTTTGCCGCGCAGACTGAACCATACCTATGAGACCGGTGGCGGCGAGCGTATCTCGGGCTGTCTGCTTCACGCGAAATTTCTTAATGATTTTGCGAGCAAGCGAGAGGAGGAACTGCAGCGTCGGCAGCACTACGGTGAAGGCCGGGAGTACGAGGCTTATGAAGAGTCGACCGTCGACGCGGACGGCTTCTGGTCACCATATTCGAGCCGATATACCGGATGGCGGGACCTTGAAACACTCGGCCTGATCTCACGCGGAACATGGATATGACCGTCGGTTTTGTCATGCTGGCTCATGCCTCCTTGGACCGGGCTGGGCAAGTCGCACGTCACTTGTCGGAAAGCGGTGCGCCCGTTGTCGTTCATATAGATAGACGTGTGAGCGATGCGGATTTTCGAAGGTTTAAATCCAAGATGCAGGATTATCCGGATGCGCGATTTTCTGAGCGTGTCACGTGCGAATGGGGAACATGGTCGATTGTTGAGGCAACGCAAAAGGCAGCGCAGCTTCTTCTGGATGAGTTTGAGCACGTCGATCGCGTTTTCCTGATCAGCGGAACGTGCCTACCTTTGCGTTCAATCGCAGAATTACAGGCTTATCTTGAGGCGCATCCAGGCACCGATTTCATCGAGTCTGTGACCGCTGATGAGGTGGACTGGCCTCTGGGCGGTCTGCATTATGAGCGTTTTACGCTTCGCTTTCCGTTCTCTTGGCGCAAAAGCCGAAAACTGTTCGACCGCTACGTCCAGTTTCAGCGCAGGTTTGGGGTTCAGCGCACGTTGCCGAAAAACATTTCACCGCATCTCGGATCTCAATGGTGGTGCCTGACACGTGAGACGCTGACTGCAATCTTTAATGCGCAGGACAGGGAGGATATCGATAGGTTTTTTCGTCGGGTCTGGATCCCGGATGAGAGCTATTTTCAAACTTTAGTCAGACAACACGCGACCCGAATAGAGAGCCGCTCTTTGACGCAGTCAAAGTTTGACATTCAAGGCAAGCCCCATGTGTTCTATGACGATCACCTAGCGTTGCTGGAAGATTCTCAGTGTTTTTTCGCGCGAAAGATCTGGCCGCGCGCCGAGAAACTCTACCGCAGATTTTTGGATCCGGCGAAAAGCGCGGTGTCTACGGCTGAGCCGAATCCGCTTGATATTGAACGTCTGTTTTCACGATCAACTGAGCGCAGCATGCGGGGGCGCGCCGGTCTTCACATGCAGTCGAGATTCCCACCCTATGGCTGGAGCAACGGTGCTACGGCCGCGCCTTATATGGTGTTACAGGGCTTCTCCCATTTGTTCGAGGATTTTGAAAACTGGCTCGACGGGGCGACGGATCTGCGCGCTCACGGCAGGCTTTTTGCATCGGACCGCGCGCATTTTGCGGGCGGAGAGAAAACATTTTCTGGCTGCCTCAGCGATGATTCTCGTTTGCGGGATTACAATCATCAGGCCTTCCTGACGAACCTGATCTGGAACACGAAGGGTCTCTCGCAGTGCTTTCAATTTGATCCCGCCGACAACCAGAATATCAGCTGGTTTCTCGCCGCTGATCAGAACGCACATATCGGTATTATCTCCGGTGCCTGGGCTATACCGCTGTTCCGTTCGGACGTGCCATTTCCCGAGATGCGCAAACAGGCAGCGCACCTGCAGCGGACTGAGGACAATTTTTTAAGACTGCTTAGTGATGGATCTTACACCAAGGCGCGCGTTAAAGTGTGGAGTCTCGCTGAGTTCATCGAAGACCCAAACACTAACATCGAAGCCATGTTTGCAGATCACCTTATCCAAACGGAGCATTTGAAGCTGCCGGAAATGGCTGATCTGATCGGTTTTGGATCATTTCTTCAAAAGCTACGAAACGAGGGTATGAGCCCACATGTCATGGGCGATTTTCGCGTTGCCGATGGTGAGGTGATCGTCGCGGTGCCCCCGAAAAAGTCCGGCAGCTAGAGATCAAGCTGCCTGCGACGTCGGGTGTTCTGTCAGGACCGTATGGAGTGTTGAAGACACGCCGTTGGCGCGCAGCTTTGCACATGTCTCGATATCACGCATTGTACGGGACACCAAAGCGAGCGCCTTCAGGTGGCTGATCCCAGAGTCGGCTGGGGCAAGCAACGCAAAGAACAGATCCACGGGCTGTTTGTCAGCGGCATCAAAATCCAACGGTGTCTCTGCCCGGATAAAAACGGCAATGACATCTTCGATCTCTTCCAGCCGCGCATGGGGCAGCGCAACGCCTTTACCCACACCGGTCGGTCCGAGGTTTTCGCGGTCCTGTAACGCTTCAAACGCGCGGGACTGCGATATTCCATAGGCCTGTTCAGCGATTTCGGCGATCTCTTGGAAGAGACGCTTTTTACTGGACAGAGACGATACGACTTTCACCGCCTCGGGCTTGAGAAGTTCCGAAATTTGCATTGCCGTTTCTTTAGTCCGAATTGCGGTCGCTTTAGGTGTTTGCGGCCGGATCGATCCAGCCGATATTCCCGTCATCACGTCGATACACGACGTTGATCCCCTTGTTCCCCTCGTTCCTAAAAACGAGAACTGGCGTCTCCGCTATTTCCATTTGCATTACTGCTTCGCCAACAGACAACGACGGTATCTTGGTCTCCATTTCCGCAACGATCACGGGCTGAAGGCTCTCGGGTTCCGCTTCCTGCGAGTCGTCTGTTCCGGCGAGGATATACGAGGACGCTTCCGAAAGTTCAACAGGCTGTGATCTTTCCTTGTGGTGGTCCTTCAAACGCCGCTTGTAGCGCCGCAACTGCTTTTCCATCTTTTCAGCGCAACCGTCAAAAGCAGCATAAACCTCTGTATTCTTTGCTTTTGCCTGTGTCGAAAGGCCCGTGCTCAGATGAACGGTCGCCTCGCAGACATACTCATGGGCATCTTTTGAGAAAACTATCGTTGCGTCAGTTGGTCGCTCTGCATACTTGCCGACTATTTCGCCAAGCTCGTTTTCTACATGCGTTTGGAGGGCCTCACCGATATCCAGTTGTTTTCCGCTGATCTGATAGCGCATAGCACCTCCATTATGTTGAGTGAAATCATGTCAGACGATAACTCCGTTCGCATCGAGACGCAGAAAGCTGACCTTCTGATGACAGAAACGTGCCACGTCCTGTTTTGATGTGTGGACGGGCCGCGGGAATGCAAGGCGTTAGAGCATTATCAAATGACATTGATCTCAGTTGGCGACAGACAGATGCCCCCTGTCAACCGAGTCGGCGGGGAAACGGTTGAATCCCTTACTTCCGGTCAGCTGATCTTGAAGTCTTTTCCCAGATAGACGCGCCGGACGTTTTCATCTGCAACGACTTCATCCGTTGTCCCACTCATCAGCACGTGGCCATCATGCAAAATGTAAGCCCGATCCACGATCTCGAGCGTCTCGCGTACATTATGATCTGTAATCAGAACTCCGATTCCACGCTTTTTCAACTCCCCCACCAGGGACCTGATGTCACCCACTGCGATTGGGTCAACGCCCGCGAAGGGCTCATCAAGCAACAAGTATTTGGGATTGGCCGCCAGACAGCGCGCGATCTCTGCACGACGACGCTCCCCCCCGGAAAGCGACAAGGAGGGCGCCCGTCTAAGATGTTCTATGGAGAACTCACTCAAAAGTTCTTCGAGACGTTCCCTTCGCTTCTTTCGGTTGCTTTCCGCGATCTCGAGAATGGCGATGATATTGTCTTCGACACTCAGGCCCCGGAAAATCGACATCTCTTGCGGTAGGTACCCGATCCCCATCTTCGCGCGGCGATACATCGGAAGGAGTGTTACATCACGCCCATCGATTGTGACGGTGCCACCCTCGGGGGTGACCAGACCTGCAATCGTATAGAAACATGTCGTTTTTCCTGACCCATTTGGACCAAGAAGAGCGACAACCTCGCCGCGTGATAGTTCCAGACTAACGTCCGTAATCACCGGTCGGCGCTTGTAACTCTTGCGCAAACCTTTCACGCGCAGGCCCGACAGCCCATCTGTTACGGTGAGTGTCGGTGTCGGTGTCACTTATTCGCCGCCTGTCTGAAAGATTGTCCGGACGCGCCCCTCCATCCGGCCCTGACCCGTGTCCAGATCAACGACAAGCCGCTCACCAGACAATGCATTCGGGCCCTGTGTCAGGATGACATCGCCGATCATCACGATCTCGGAATCGCCAATGCTGTAGACGGCTTCGCGGGACTCCGCTGCTTCCTCACCGTTTACGAAAGTGACACCACCAGATGCCAGAAGCCGTTCGATATCACCGCTATCGGCCTCCGGTCCTGTCGCATACTCCACGTCCAGTTGCGCGGCGCTCAATCGCATCTGTCCCTGACCGGCGACAACATTTCCTGTGAAGACAGCGCGGCCGGTGGTTTGATCCACGCGCAGCTCATCTGCTGTGATCTCGACTGGCAAGGATGCATCATGCTGAAGTCCGCCAAAGGCAACCGTTGCATTCTGGGCCATGGCGACCCCTGCAAACATCAACGAAGCGGCGAGAAATGAAAGACGAAACATAGACAAATACCTTCAGGAGTCAGGCTTATATACCAGCTTCACGCCGCCTTGGAAAACAAGAAGCTCGGATCCGGCGGGACCGGTCAATTTCATACGGCCCGCATCGATTGTACCGTAAGGCCCGGTTGCGCTGACTGCACCCGGCGTGGACAACCCGGTCGTTTCGAGATTGGCTAAAAGCTCTTGTGTGCGCATGTCGTATCCCGCTGAGCTGTTGATCCGCACATTCCCCGTCAGGTTCAACGTGGCCGCGCGATCGTCAAAGAGCGCATGATCAGAAATCACGACGTAAGTATGGCCCGTTGTCGTCTCGATCCGGGCAATGACCTCTTCAGCCATCAGACGTCTTGGATTGGTCAGGTCTGGCCGTGCGTATTTTGCGTCCACGGTGATTTCAGAGCCATCGCCCGTAACGCCGGAGAATTTGGGATCTGCCAACCGCTGTTCATTGGCGATCTGTTCGACATCGATTTCCGCGAAAGGAATTGCGTCGCTAGGGTCGAGCGTTCTGGAAAACAGAAAGAGCGTCGACAAAAGGGCAAGTGCCAACAACGGGAACAGCACCTTGGCCCATTGCACAAAGCGCGAATACCGGTTGTCGCGCGATGCCATAATTAAACGATTCCGGCGCGGAGGCAGTCATGTATGTGAAGCAAGCCCTCCGGCCGACCCGCCCCATCATTTGGAACGGCAAAAAGGCACGTTATGCGCGGGGACGGCATTGTCATCAGCGCGACGGCCTCTTCGGCTAACGCGTCGGGCTCAATCGTACGAGGATCGGCAGTCATGACCTGATCGACCGCCTTTTCCAGCAACCCGTTCATATGACGCCGCAAATCGCCATCTGTTATGATCCCGGCCAATTTGCCCGATGTATCAGTCACACCCACAACGCCAAACCCTTTTTGACTAATGACAAGAAGGGCTTCCGACATAGGCGTTCCAGACGAGACAAGCGGAAGTTCATCGCCTTTGTGCATAAGGTCCTGAACTTTCGACAGCTTTGCACCAAGTTTGCCGCCCGGATGAAATTCCCTGAAGTTTTCAGGGGTGAACGATTTCGTCTTCATCAACGCAATGGCAATTGCATCACCGAGGGCCAGCGTCATTGTGGTTGATGTTGTTGGGACTATGCTGGTGCCGCAGGCCTCTTCCGCGGGGGGAAGAACGATTGCCACATCGGCCTTCGTCAGAAGCGTGCTGTTCGCTTTACTCGCAATGCCGATAAGCGGAATTGAGAAGCGCCGTGTGTAGGCGATCAAGTCCGCAAGCTCAGGCGTTTCGCCGGAGTTCGACAGAACAATTGCGACGTCGCCCACCGACATCATGCCCAGATCACCATGGCTTGCTTCCGCTGGATGAACGAAATGCGCGGGCGTTCCGGTCGACGCGAATGTCGCCGCCATCTTCCGGGCAATGTGGCCGGACTTGCCCATGCCGCTGACAATGACCCGTCCCTTGGCACTCAGGAGGATTTCCAAAGCGTCAGAGAAGCCTTCGCCCAGCGAGTTCGCCAGCATATGAAGCGCGTCGGCTTCCTGCTCGATCGTCTGTCGACCGATGGAGATAAAGTTCTGGTCAGTCATTGCACTTACTTAATGCGCAAAGATGTCGATGTCAGGCCACCCGGCCAAATCCAGCCCGGCACGGACCGGCAGAAAGTCGAAACACGCTTGCGCGGTCTCCATTCGACCTTCCCTGATAAGACGTTCATTCAGCTTATCCCGCAGGCGATGGAGGTACAGGACGTCCGAAGCCGCGTATGCCAACTGCGCCTCGGTCAATTCTTCGGCACCCCAGTCGCTTGATTGCTGTTGTTTCGAGATATCGACGTTCAACAGCTCTTGCAGAAGATATTTCAGGCCATGCCGATCCGTGTAGGTCCGGATGAGTTTTGAGGCTATTTTGGTGCAATAGACCGGCGCGGTCAGCACGCCAAACGCGTTCATCATGGCCGCGATATCAAAGCGCCCGAAGTGGAAGAGCTTCAGTACATCTGGATCTGTCAGCAACTTGCTCAGATTGGGCGCTGAAGTCTGGCCTTTCGCAACCTGAACAAGATGGGCATTGCCGTCACCACCGGACAATTGCACGACGCACAACCGATCCCGATGCGGGTTCAAACCCATCGTCTCGCAATCGATCGCAACAACCGGTCCAAGGTCCAGATCGTCGGGCAAGTCTGCGGTGTAAAGGTGGTTTGTCATTTATCCCTCGTCATCCTAATCGGAGGGATGGTGCCCAGGAGAGGACTCGAACCTCCACGTCCATACGGACACTAGCACCTGAAGCTAGCGCGTCTACCATTCCGCCACCTGGGCAGGTGTCGTCGTGAGCGCGGTGGATAGCGCTGACCTTGCCAGCTGTCAACGGGATTCGACCCAGTTCCAGCCCTGAAATGACTGGGACCATTTGCGCCTTGTCTGGCTAGCTTCGCGGGCGTAAACGAGTGTGGCCTCAGGAAGGAAAAGCACATGTCCAAGCTGGTAACGATCTATGGCGGTTCGGGCTTCGTGGGCCGCTACATTGCGCAACGTCTCGCAAAGGCGGGCTGGCGTATCCGGGTCGCTGTGCGACGTCCGAACGAGGCGATGTTCGTGAAGCCCTACGGCGTTGTTGGCCAGGTAGAGCCCGTCTTCTGCAACATTCGCGATGATGAGAGCGTGCGAAGCGTGATGCACGGCGCCGATGCGGTTGTGAACTGCGTGGGCATACTGGCGCCCGATGGCAAGAACGGGTTCGATGCGGTCCAGCATGAGGGGGCCGAGCGGATTGCACGCATCGCGTCCGAGCAGGGCATCAATACAATGGTTCACGTGTCGGCAATTGGTGCGGATAAAGAGAGCGAAAGCATCTACCAGCAAACCAAGGCTTTGGGCGAAGAGGGCGTGCTGCAACATATGCCGTCTGCAGTAATCCTGAGACCTTCGATTGTTTTCGGACCTGAAGATGATTTTTTCAATCGCTTCGCATCGATGTCCCGGTTTGGTCCGATTTTGCCCGTTGTGGGCGCTGATACCAAATTCCAACCGGTTTATGTAGACGATGTCGCCGATGTTGCTGCGCGGGCCATTGATGGCGAGGTGGCGCCGGGAATTTATGAGCTTGGCGGTCCAGAGGTGGGTACGTTTCGGGAACTTATGCAGCAGATGCTGGACGTCATCCGTCGTCGTCGCCTGATCATCAACATTCCATTTTTCATAGCGCAGATCATGGGCGCCGGTTTTGATTTCCTGAAGCTGATATCGCTCGGTCTTATATCCGGTCCGGTGACCCGCGATCAGGTTCGCAATCTTGCGTCGGATAATGTGGTTGCCAATGATGCAAAGGGGTTTTCGGATCTCGGCATTACGCCAACCGCGCTTGAGGCGATTTTGCCGTCCTATCTGTGGCGGTTTCGCCCATCAGGTCAGTATGATGCGATCAAGGAGAGCGCGAAGAACCTGCGCGTTGATTAGGTGTAGGCGATTGTCAGTAAAATGATGCCAAGAATGACCCGGTAAATCACGTAGGGCGTAAAGCTCACTGATTTCAGCAACCGCATCATTAGGCTCAAGGCGAAAAGTGCCGCGACAAAAGCAAAGAATGCGGCAATAGCGGAGTCTCTGGCCAGCATGACATTGGCGTCCGCAATAACCTCCAGCCCGAGAACCAGAGCAGATCCCAGTATCGTCGGGATCGACATGAGCATCGCGAGTTTTGCAGCGTCTTCTCGTGCGTAACCAAGTGCCCTCGCGCCCGATATTGTTGCGCCAGATCGTGAGGTCCCGGGGATCAAGGCCAGCGCCTGCCACACCCCCATGATTGCTGCGTCTTTTAAAGACCAGCGAGGTGCAGTTTTTTCTGATGGAAAGTTTTGGTCTGCCCAATAGAGCACAAGTCCAAAGATCAGCATTGTCCAGCCGATCACCGTGACGGAGCGCATCGCCAGATCAAGACCAGTTATCTTCAGAACAATGCCAAACAGAACCACAGGAACGGTCGCGATACACAGGCAAAGGGCAAGCCACGCGCCTTGGGTGTCCACCCTGCCACGCACAAGACGAGTCACCCCCACCGAGGCGACCTTCACATCGGACCAAAAATAGAGAATCACGGCAAATAGCGTGCCAACGTGCACGGCGACATCAATCGTCTGGCCTTGATCATCCAAACCGGTGAGTTGCGGCAATAGGATTAGATGCCCGGATGAAGAGACCGGCAAGAACTCTGTAACCCCTTGAATTATAGCTATTATTATTAGGTGTAAGAGAGACACAGGTCCTACCGTCAGCGATTCTCCGGCACACTAGCCACAAGGGCTCAAATAGAAAGAGTATATTTAGGTAACCTATACTTACCTAAATATACAGTGCAGACATGCGACTTTCCGTACTTGATCTGAGAAAAATGAATTTAAGTCAGTATATATGACTTTTATTTCGGTTGGAACTGTCTTAACCAGTGCCTTCGATCAAGGGAGTATACCATGGCGAAGCAGCCGATGCTGAAGTTTGTTGATGTAGAACGGGATATGCCGGAGAAGCGGCCCCCGAATCTGCGTTCGCACGACTTTAACGAAATCTACGCTGAATACGCGCGCGAGAAAGCTGCCGAGCAGGCAGGGCGATGCAGTCAGTGTGGCGTCCCGTACTGTCAGTCCCATTGTCCGTTGCACAACAACATCCCCGACTGGTTGCGTCTGACTGCGGAAGGTCGGTTGCAGGAAGCCTACGAACTCTCCCAAGCGACAAACACTTTTCCCGAGATCTGTGGCCGTATCTGTCCTCAGGACCGGTTATGCGAAGGCAACTGCGTGATCGAGCAGTCTGGCCATGGCACGGTCACCATCGGCTCGGTCGAGAAATACATCACAGACACCGCATGGGAGAACGGTTGGGTAAAACCGGCAAATCCGAAGGTCGAACGAGAAGAAAGCGTCGGCATCATCGGCGCGGGTCCGGGGGGTTTGGCCGCTGCAGACCTGCTGCGCCGGGAGGGCGTCCAAGTCACGGTGTATGACAGGTATGACCGCGGCGGCGGGCTACTGACCTACGGCATCCCCGGCTTCAAGTTGGAAAAAGACGTCGTCATGAAGCGGATGGAGCAGCTTGAGCAAGGAGGGGTGACCTTCCGGCTAAACTGCAATGTTGGTGAAGACATCAGCTTCGAAGAGATCCGTGATACCCATGACGCTGTTCTGATCGCGACCGGTGTTTACAAGTCGCGGGATCTACCCGCGCCGGGTGTGGGTGCCGACGGCATCGTGCGCGCTATCGACTTCCTGACCGCCTCCAACAAGAAAAGTTTTGGCGACAGCGTTCCCGAATTCGACAACGGCGAGTTGAATGCCGAAGGCAAGCGGGTGGTCGTGATCGGCGGTGGCGATACCGCGATGGATTGCGTGCGAACTGCTGTTCGCCAAGGGGCCACTTCTGTCAAATGCCTCTATCGCAGGGACCGCGCAAATATGCCGGGTTCCCAGCGGGAAGTCGCAAATGCCGAGGAAGAAGGCGTGGAATTTGTCTGGCTCACCGCGCCCAAGGGATTTGTCGGCGATCAAGTGAGTGGCGTGATGGTCAGCAGAATGCGATTGGGTGCGCCCGATGCAACTGGCCGTCAGACGCCAGAATTGATCGAAGGTGCAGACTACACCGAAGATGCCGATCTGGTGGTCATGGCGTTGGGCTTTGAGCCGGAAGAATTGCCCGCGCTTTGGAATGTGCCAGAACTCGAGGTTACGCGCTGGGGTACCGTCAAAGCTGATTTCCAGACCCACGAAACGAATCTGCCCGGCGTATATGCCTGCGGCGACATTCAACGAGGCGCTAGTCTTGTGGTTTGGGCGATCCGTGATGGGCGTGAAGCGGCAGAAGCGATGTTAGACCAGTTCGCTGCCAAGGGGCAGATCGCAGCCGAGTAGCGCACGCGACATTGAGAGTGCCCTTCGGGGCTTATCCGATCTCAGGAGACCGAATGATATGAGTGATGCAGTAACAGGTGGATGCCTTTGCGGGGCTGTGCGTTATACGTTGTCCAAAAAGCCTGACGCCTTTGGCGCGTGTCATTGCAATATGTGTCGCCGTTGGACCGGTGGAATCGAATTGGGTGTTCAAGTGATGCCCGGCGATATCACTTTCGACGACGAGACCCATATCAAGCCCTTCAAATCGTCTGACTGGGCCGAGCGGGCGTTTTGCGACACCTGCGGCACAAGCCTGTACTGGCGGCTGACCGCGCCCGGCGCGATGCACGGGATGATGGCTTTGTCTGCGGGCAGTTTGGACAGTTTGGAGGGGATGGTTCTGGATCATGAAGTATATGTCGATCACAAACCTGCCGCCTACGAATTTGCGGGCGACCGCAAACAGATGACCGAAGCCGACGTAATGGCGATGGTACAAGGATCACTTGAGGGAGACGCGCAATGAGCTTGGATGAAAATTGGGTCCTTCAGGAAGAACAAAAGCGCGCCTGGATGAGCGAGAACAGCCTTTATCGTAACGAGGACGAACACGCGTCTTGCGGCGTTGGTCTCGTTGTTTCAATCAACGGGAAAAAGTCGCGCAAAGTCGTTGAGAATGGCATCAATGCGCTGAAAGCTGTTTGGCACAGGGGGGCTGTGGATGCAGACGGGAAAACCGGTGACGGCGCGGGTATTCACGTTCAAATTCCCGTCCCGTTTTTCTACGATCAGATTGAACGGACAGGGCATAAGCCGAAGACAGATGCGCTGATCGCCGTTGGTCAGGTCTTTCTGCCGCGTACTGATTTTGGTGCTCAGGAAACCTGCCGGACCATCGTCGAGACCGAAGTCCTCCGGATGGGATACTATATCTACGGCTGGCGGCACGTTCCTGTAAACATCACGGTTCTGGGCGAAAAGGCCAATGCGACACGGCCCGAAATTGAACAAATCCTGATCTCGAATTCTAAGGGTGCGGACGAAGAGACATTCGAGCGGGAGCTTTACGTGATCCGCCGCCGCATCGAAAAAGCCGCTGCTGCCGCGCAGGTGCCTACGCTCTACGTTTGCTCGCTGAGTTGCCGCTCGATCATCTACAAAGGGATGATGTTGGCCGAGCAGGTGGCAGAGTTTTATCCCGATCTGATGGATAAACGGTTTGAAAGCGCATTTGCCATCTACCACCAACGCTATTCGACCAACACGTTCCCGCAGTGGTGGTTGGCCCAACCGTTTCGCATGCTGGCGCATAACGGTGAAATCAACACGCTGAAAGGCAACATGAACTGGATGAAGAGCCATGAGATCCGCATGGCCTCTGGCGCATTCGGGGACATGGCCGAGGATATCAAGCCAATCGTGCCGACCGGATCGTCAGATTCCGCGGCGTTAGACTCTGTTTTCGAGGTGCTTGTGCGTGCGGGGCGGTCCGCACCGATGGCCAAAACTATGCTGGTCCCGGAAAGCTGGTCAAAGCAGGCAGTCGAGATGCCGAAGGCGTGGCAGGACATGTATTCCTACTGCAACTCGGTGATGGAGCCTTGGGACGGTCCCGCAGCGCTTGCGATGACGGATGGGCGTTGGGTTTGCGCCGGTCTGGACCGAAACGGTCTGCGCCCGATGCGTTATGTCGTGACGGGTGATGGCCTTTTGATTGCGGGATCCGAAATCGGGATGGTACCCACAGACGAAGCGACTGTTCGGGAGAAAGGCGCACTTGGGCCCGGCCAGATGATTGGCGTCCATATGGGGAAGGGCAAGCTCTTCCATGATGAGGAGCTGAAGAACAAGATGTCTGCCGCGCTGCCATTCGGCGAATGGGTCGGCAAGATCACCGATCTGGAAAGCGTGACGTCCGGTGTTCAGGAAACTCCGTTGTTCTCCGGTGAGGAACTGCGGCAACGCCAAATCGCTGCCGGCTACTCCATCGAAGAGCTAGAGCAAATCCTCGCGCCAATGGCAGAGGACGGTAAAGAGACTTTGGCATCCATGGGCGATGACACGCCTTCCGCGGTTCTGTCCAAGAAGTATCGCCCGCTTAGTCATTTCTTCCGCCAGAACTTCAGCCAAGTAACGAACCCCCCGATTGACAGTTTGCGCGAATACCGCGTGATGAGCTTGAAGACCCGGTTCGGAAACTTGAAGAACGTGCTGGATGAGGATTCCAGCCAAACCGAGATTCTCGTACTCGACAGCCCATTCGTCGGTAATGCGCAGTTCGAGAAGATCATCGAGCACTTCAATGCGCCGATGGTCAGCATCGATTGCACCTTCCCTGCAGAATCCGGACAAGGCGCCCTGCGAGAAGGCTTGGAACGTATTCGGGCCGAGGCTGAGGACGCCGTTCGGTCCGGCGCGGGACACATCGTACTGACCGATCAGCAACAGTCCGAAAGCAAGGTCGGGATGCCAATGATCCTCGCCACCAGCGCTGTCCACAGCTGGCTCACGCGTCAGGGTTTGAGGACGTTCTGTTCGCTGAATGTGCGGTCCGCCGAGTGTATTGACCCTCATTATTTCGCCGTTTTGATCGGTTGCGGTGCGACGACGGTAAATGCGTATCTGGCGGAGGATTCTATCGCTGATCGTATCGACCGCGGACTGCTTGATTGCACTCTGACAGAGGCCGTTGCCCGGTATCGCAATGCGATTGACCAAGGCCTTCTGAAGATCATGGCAAAGATGGGTATCTCTGTGATCTCCTCCTACCGCGGTGGTTTGAACTTTGAGGCCGTGGGTCTCAGTCGCGCTATGGTGGCAGAATACTTCCCGGGAATGCAAAGCCGGATTTCTGGGATTGGCGTGAACGGCATCCAAACGAAGGCAGCGGAAATTCACAGTCGTGGATGGCTGGGGGAAAGCGGGATCCTTCCAATTGGCGGGTTCTACAAAGCCCGTCGCTCGGGGGAAAAGCACGCATGGGAAGCACAGACGATGCACATGCTTCAGGCCGCCTGCACGCGCGCAAGTTATGACTTGTGGAAGCAGTATTCCCAAACGATGAAGGCCAACCCCCCTATCCACCTGCGTGATCTTCTTGAGATCAAGTCACTGGGCCAACCGATTTCGGTGGACGAAGTGGAAAGCATAACGTCGATCCGTAAGCGCTTTGTGACACCGGGCATGTCGCTGGGGGCGCTCAGCCCTGAAGCCCACAAGACCCTGAATGTTGCGATGAACCGGATTGGGGCCAAGTCGGACTCGGGCGAAGGCGGCGAAGATCCCGCGCATTTCGTACCGGAGCCCAATGGTGACAATCCGTCCGCCAAGATCAAACAGGTCGCATCGGGTCGGTTCGGTGTGACAGCGGAATACCTCAACCATTGCGAAGAACTTGAGATCAAAGTCGCGCAGGGTGCAAAGCCCGGCGAAGGCGGTCAGCTTCCGGGAATGAAAGTCACAGACCTGATTGCTCGTCTGCGGCATTCAACCAAAGGTGTCACGCTAATTTCGCCGCCCCCGCACCACGATATCTATTCAATCGAGGATCTGGCTCAGCTGATTTACGATCTTAAACAGATCAACCCACGCTGTAAGGTAACTGTGAAGTTGGTCGCGGCTTCGGGCGTTGGCACGATTGCCGCGGGTGTCGCGAAGGCCAAAGCCGACGTTATTCTAATCTCGGGCCATAATGGCGGGACAGGTGCGTCGCCTGCCACATCGATCAAGTATGCAGGGCTGCCATGGGAAATGGGTCTGACAGAGGCGCATCAGGTTCTGGCGATGAACAACCTGCGGGATCGCGTGACTTTGCGTACCGATGGCGGTTTGCGGACCGGGCGTGATATCGTCATGGCGGCGATGATGGGCGCTGAGGAGTACGGCATCGGCACAGCCGCATTGATCGCGATGGGCTGCATTATGGTGCGCCAATGTCAGTCGAATACCTGCCCGGTCGGGGTTTGTACCCAAGACCAAGCGTTGCGGGACAAATTCACGGGTACAGCGGACAAGGTGGTCAACCTGATCACGTTTTACGCGCAGGAGGTGCGGGACATCCTCGCCAGCATCGGTGCACGCTCTTTGGACGATGTCATTGGTCGTGCCGACTTGCTAACGCAGGTCTCGCGTGGCTCGGCGCATCTCGACGATCTGGATCTAAATCCGCTTTTGATTACCGTCGATGGGGCAGAGCGGATTGTGTATGATCGCAGTCGCGCGCGGAATGCGGTGCCTGATACGCTTGATGCGGAGATCGTGAAAGATGCCCAGCCTTTCTTTAAGGACGGTGAGAAGATGCAGCTGTCCTATGCCGTGCAGAATACCTTGCGCACTGTCGGTACGCGGGCATCTAGCCATATCGTTCAGCGGTTCGGCATGCGGAACGATCTGCAACCCGATCATCTGACCGTGAACCTGACGGGCTCGGCCGGTCAATCGCTTGGGGCCTTTGCAGCCCCTGGTTTGAAGCTGGAAGTGTTTGGCGATGCCAATGATTATGTCGGCAAAGGTCTATCCGGTGGCCGTATTATTGTTCGCCCCCCTCAGGAAAGTCCGCTGGTGGCGGAGGACAATACAATCATCGGCAACACTGTTCTTTACGGTGCAACTGACGGTCATCTGTTTGCAGCAGGTCGTGCGGGAGAGCGGTTCGCCGTCAGAAACTCCGGTGCCAAGGTTGTCATCGAAGGATGCGGCACCAACGGATGCGAATACATGACCGGCGGTGTCGCGGTTATTCTTGGTAGCATCGGCGCCAATTTCGGCGCTGGTATGACGGGGGGTATGGCGTATCTCTATGACCCGGACGGTGAGGCCACAGCGCTGATCAACATGGAAACACTCGTCACCGGGCCCGTGACCGTCGATCACTGGGAAAATGAGCTAAAGCAACTTGTTGAAGCACATGCCGCCGAAACAGGGAGTCAGAAAGCTGCAGGTCTTCTGCAACATTGGGATAGCGAAAAGCAGAACTTCCTGCAGATCTGTCCGATCGAAATGCTGCCCCATCTTGCAGCACCCCTGAACTATGAGGACGCCGCCGTCCCGGCGGAGTAGACGCTTTACTGCGCCTCCGGCTCGCATGGGCCGGAGGCCGCACATTGTTCTATCCGTTTCAATGTGTCGTTTGCCGGATCGGCAAAGAGCGATTGATAGCAAGGACCGACGGTCATGCGCAACTGGCGGCCCTCCACTTCCACAAAAGCCAGATGTGTCGACGCTGGATTCAATGTCGCGCACCAAGGTCCCGCGCAGGTGAGCGTGATCTCAACAGGTGCCGCCACATCTTCGGTGAAGCCCCGGGCCGTCAAAAGCTGTCCGGCGAATTGAGCTTCCAAATTCAAGCTTTGCGGATTTTCCCGAACGGCGGGTGGCAAGGCGTCCTCGAATGAAAAAACGCCTTTCAAGACCACATAGGTTTTGGCCGATTGAGACGCCATCCCGTAGGCCTGCGCGACATCGGGCTTCATGCAAGACAGCGCATAGGCCGGGTTTGCCATCAGGGATAACGCGAGAATGTAGCAGATCCGCTTCATTCGGCATTCATATCATGTCGCGAAATTCGGCAACGACCTTTTCGTAAACGGGACGCTTGAACGGCACGATTTCACCGACAATCGTATTGATGTCCGCCCATCTCCAGCGTCCGAACTCCGGATATTTGGTTTCGATGTTGATCGCATCGTCATTTGCGGAAAGGCGCATCAGGAACCACATCTGCGTTTGTCCGCGAAACCGCCCGTTGGCCACTTTTGCGACAATCTCGGGGGGGAAGTCGTAGTTCACCCAATCGGACGTTTGACCCACGACAATCACATCATGAGCACTTACACCGATTTCTTCTTCAAGTTCGCGAAAGGCGGCGGTTTCGGGCGTTTCGCCTTCGTCGATCCCGCCCTGAGGCATTTGCCAGGCCTCAGGCGTATCCAAGCGTTCGCCGACAAAGATCTTGCCATCTTTATTCGCCAGCATAACCCCGACGCAAGGTCGATAGGGCAGCTGGCGAATGTCTTTTTGCGTCACTGATTGGCAGGCGTCAGCGCACCGAGGCCTTTCAGGATATCGATTGCATAGGCCAGTTGATAATCCTGATCGCGTAAAGCTGCGGCGGCTTCGGCTCTGGCTGTCTCTTCTTCAAGCAATTTGCGCTCATCCTCAGAGATCGAGTCGTTATTGAGGGAGCCGCGAAGGTCAGCCTCGTACCGGCCCTGTTGCGCGGCTTCTTCGTCCTCCTCCGCCTCGGGACGGCGGGGTGGCTGTTTCACGATGATATCAGGCGAAACGCCCAATGCCTGAATCGAGCGTCCCGACGGTGTATAGTAGCGCGAGGTCGTCAGGCGCATCGCGCCGTCACCGCGGACTGGCACAACGGTTTGGACCGACCCTTTGCCAAAGCTCTTTTCGCCAATCACAACAGCGCGACGGTGATCCTGCAATGCACCCGCGACAATCTCGGATGCGGAGGCTGAACCGCCGTTGATCAAAACAACAATCGGTTTTCCTTCGGTCAGATCACCTTCTGTCGCGTTGTAGCGTTCGCTGTCACGGGGGTTGCGGCCACGTGTTGATACGATCTCGCCCTTGTCCAGAAACGCATCACTTACCGCGATCGCCTGGGTCAGAAGCCCGCCGGGATTGTTCCGAAGATCAAGGACAATGCCGTTGACGTTGTCGATGCCACCGGCCTCTTCGATCTGCTTTCTCAAACCTTCTTCAAGATTTGGGTATGTCTGCCGGTTGAACGTGGACACCCGCAGTACAACAGACTGCCCTTCGGTCCGGGCCCGCACAGCTGTCAGTTTGATGGTGTCCCGGATGATGGAGACGTCAAACGGCTCATCCACACCTTCCCGCACCACGGTCAAAACGATCTCTGACCCAACGGGACCGCGCATCATTTCGACCGCTTGGTCAAGTTGAAGACCCAGAACGCTCTCGCCGTCGACAGCTGTGATAAAGTCGCCCGCTGCCATGCCGGCATCATCGGCCGGCGTACCGTCCATCGGTGCGACAACTTTCACGTAACCATCTTCCTGTGTCACTTCGATACCCAAACCGCCGAACTCACCGCTCGTCTGCGTCCGCATGTCATCGTAGTCTTGCGGCGCAAGATAAGACGAGTGGGGATCGAGTGATGTTAGCATCCCATTGATTGCGGCTTCGATCAGATCTGCTTCTTCAACGTCCTCGACATACTGGGCGCGGATGCGCTCAAAAATGTCACCGAACAGATCAAGCTGTTCGTAGACGGAGGACTTTCTATCTGCTTCTTGAGCCAGAAGCGGGCCCGCGACCTGAGTGGTCAGCAGGGCGCTCGCAGCGGTCCCCACAAATGCAGCCATAAGAAATTTCTTCATGAGGTTTTCGTTCCCTTTCCGCAGCGCGCGTGCGCGCCCGACGTCACCTTGTCTGTGCACATATAAACCGGTTGAAGGCGTTTGCCGCCACATTGATTTGCCTTGGGCTATCAAAAAACCGTCATATTCTCTGTCCCAAACGCTAAATTGTGCCGAAATGCCACGCCTTATTGGTTAATCAGCGAAGCCCCGGTCATTTCCTTCGGCTTTGGCAGGTCCATGAGTTCGAGCAGCGTTGGTGCAAGGTCGGCAAGCCTGCCCGAAGATAGTGTGGCATCCGGGGGCCCGCCGACAAGAAGGACAGGAACGGGATTGAGCGTATGAGACGTGTGCGGTCCGCCCGTGTCCGGGTCGATCATCGTCTCGCAGTTCCCGTGATCTGCTGTAACGATCATGGCGCCGCCCGCTTTGTTAAGGGCCTCTATGGTTCGCCCTAGCCCCGTGTCGACAGCTTCACAGGCCGAAACGGCGGCGTCGATGTCGCCTGTGTGTCCGACCATATCAGGGTTGGCGTAATTGACGACGATAAGATCAACCCCGGATCCGATTGCCTTGATCAAAGCATCTGTTACCTCACCCGCAGACATCTCCGGCTGCAGATCGTATGTCGCCACATCGGGGCTTTTGGGCATGGAGCGATCTTCGCCAGCCTCGGGGTCTTCCTTGCCACCATTCAGAAAGAACGTCACGTGTGGATATTTTTCAGTCTCTGCCAACCGAAACTGAGTTTTTCCATGCTGTGCGACCCAAGCGCCCAATGTGTTTGTAATCGTTTGCTTGGGAAAGACCGTGGTCATGTAGTCGTTGTGAGCGGTGGAATAGTCTACCATCCCAAGGCGGGCGGCTAGTTTCGGGCGGCTCTCAATCGGAAAAGCGTCAAAGTCCGGCTGACCAAACGCTGCCAAAATTTCGCGCGCCCGGTCCGCACGGAAATTCAGACAAAAGAGCCCATCACCGTCAACCATACCGGCGTAGTCACCAATAACAGTCGGCAGGATGAATTCGTCTGTTGTGTCGGTCTCGTAAGCTGCTTCGACAGCGCTCATTGCGCTTTTGGCCATTTCACCTTCGCCATTGCCCATCGCATCGAAGGCCTTCTTGACGCGGTCCCATCTGTTATCGCGATCCATTGCATAATAGCGTCCTGATAACGTTCCGATCTTCACGCTTGCGGGTAGGCCGTCCAGTAGCGCTTCGAGATAGATTTTCGCTGATTTTGGCGCGACATCTCGACCATCTGTTATGGTGTGTAGGGTCACGGGGACGTCGGCGTCCGTCAAAGCCTTTGCGGCAGCGATCATATGTTCGTGGTGGCCGTGAACACCGCCGTCCGAGATGACACCCATGAGATGCGCCGTTCCGCCGGTCCCCTTAAGCGTTTCGATGAACCCCTGCAGAGACGGGTTCTCGTGAAAGCTACCATCCTCAATCGCCAGATCGATCTGTCCAAGGTCCATGGCGACAACGCGGCCGGCGCCGATGTTGGTATGCCCGACCTCGGAATTACCCATCTGGCCACTAGGCAGACCAACATCTGGGCCATGGGTGACCAGCGTTGCATTTGGACAGGTCTCAAGCAGCCGGTCCATGGTCGGCGTGTTCGCCAGAACCGGCGCATTGCCGTCGCGGGTGTCGGACAGGCCCCACCCGTCCAATATGCAAAGAACAACGGGCTTTGGTGCAGACATGACGGACCTCTCTTTTGCCGTCTTGTCTAGTCGCCGCGCTTTGCCACATCAACGTGGTTTCCCGAGACTTACGAAAATCGATCACGGTTCAGCGCAACACCCAGAAAATCAGTACTGTCCTTCAGGATATCGCGGCACGTTTCCAACTGGTCGATATCAGACTGCCCCGCCCGTGTTACCAGAAGTGACGCATCGAACATATCAAGGGCCGCCAGGGTGTCGTCATGGGGCAGCAAGGCTGGCATGTCGAAAATTATGACATCCGGCTGGAAATGCGCCTCAACCTTGTCGAGCAGGCTCCGGCTTTGAAATGCCGCCAGCATTTCGGCGGGCATGTCCACGGGGGTCTCGTTTAAACTAAGCGCAAGGTTGGTGCCGACCCGCAAGGTCGTGCTGGCAAAGGATCGGTGGGTTGTTGCTAAAGCGGACAGGCGTGGTCCCTTACTGTCGAGATCGAGATATTTCGAAAGGGTTGGACTGCGCAGATCGAAGTCAAACAGCATCACCCGCAGGTCATGCTGCCGCGCCATTGCAAATGCGAGATTGGCCGCAACGACAGATGTGCCGCAGCCTTCCATCGGTGCCGTGACGGCAAGCCTATGGTGGCTGCATGTGCGCATCTTTTGCAAGACGGAGGTACGCAGCCGGTCGAAATACTCGGTCCGCTTGTCCGCGCGGTCTGCGAAAATCATGTTGCGCCTTAATCGCTTCGGATCCAGCTCAACCGGTGTAAAAAGCTCCCATGCGTCGGCAGCCTCGCTGTCGAGAATACGCTTTCGCAAACCAGAAGGTGCCTCGTTTTTTGTTGCGGCAACCAGGTTTTCAGGCTCTTTGATCTGTTCCATAGGAAGGCTCCTTCGAGGTCAGGACAGCGTCTTGGAAAAATTGGGGATCACCGCCAGAGGCGTGAGACCCAATCCGTGGCTGATGTCTTTTGCGCGGTGAATGCGACGATCACTGCGGCGGAAAAATGATCCGACAAGCCACAGGCCCGAGACAGTCATCAGGGCGCCGCTGATCAATATGAGCCATTTCAGCCGTAAAGACGTCGCGGTGGTCTGAACGAATGGCCCGACGATGGAGGATGTCGCGGTTTGATTGATCCGATTGTCATACTGAGACAGGGCGTCTGTCGCGTTGCGGTAAAGACTTGCGAGGCGACCCTCCTCTTCCCGCAGTGTTTCTAGGGCCAGCGCCTTTTCTGGCGCCAACGTCTGCTCGGCGTTTATCTTTGCGATCTGTGCTTCAACCTCGGCCAGTGGTGCGCCAACCGCGGGTTGTGGATCTGTCGTGTGCCCTACGAATTTCGCGCCGTTCGTTTTCGTAGGCGCTTGGCGAAGGGCTGCAAGACTTGTTTCGGTCGGTTGAGGCGGCTTCACCTTCAGCAGGCTTGCCCGTTGTGTCTGAAGTTCGGTCAGCTTCTTGGTCCGCGCCGCGACGGCTGTTGGACTGAGATCGGAATTTGTTTGGGTGAATTCCAGAATACGCTTGCTTTGTGTATTCAGCGCATGTTCCGCCCGGGCGGCGCTCAACTCGAGACTCTGTCGTTGTCGCGTCGCAGTGGCCATTAAACGTTTCTTTTGTTCGTCGATGATCTGACCCGCGACCCCCAGTGTTAGGGCTTGTGCGATCTCGGCGTTTCCGTGACCGTGCCGCGCGCGGAGGATCGTGGCGTCGGACGTATTCGCGATGATGTCGACGACGAGGCTATCGCGAAGCGCCTCGTGAACGCTGGTCGCATCAGCGCCAAACGTGCTTTCCAGACCTAGATCCTGAACCAGTTGGGCCAAGACGTCCGGACGTGTCGCGAGGTGCCGAAGAAGCGTGCCTTCGGCGCCGCGAGCCGTATCAGGACGCTCAGGCGTCTGGAGCATAACCTCTGTCGTGGCCGTGTATGTGAGCGGGAAATTTGACACACCCCAATGCGTCGCTGCTGCACCCGCGCCCAGGATCAACGCATATGCGGGAAGGCGTTTGAGCGACATCCAAAGATGGAAGCGTGTGTTCATGGAGATGTTCCTTTTTTGCGTAACACCAAGCGTTTAACCGGCGAATTCATGCCATTTTTCGTGCAAATTCAGGAACGAAGGATGTGTTTAAAGGTTTAAGACATAATTAATCGTATTCTTCGATTTGTTCGACTAAGCCGAAGAAGCGAGTTGATGGTCCTTGTGTAAGAAAAGAATCAGGCAGGCTCTCTCCTGCTGCTGCAAAAGAAACCTGCGAGGATCCGGATGACAGCACCCATTAAGATTACCGAGGTCGACGGCTTTGGGCCTGTCGAACCGGTCCCTGCTGCACGCCCCTTTCGAAAACGAATTTACGACGGCTTTGGAAAGCGCGCGTTGGATCTGACGCTGATCGCGTTGTCTCTGCCGCTTATTGTTCCATTGATCACTCTGATGGCGTTGGCCGTTATTTTGCAGGGGCAAAAGCCTTTCTTCCGCCAGCGCCGTATCGGTCGGCATGGCGACGTCTTCACGATGTTCAAGCTGCAGACGATGTGCAGAAACGCCGATGCAAAGTTGGGCGATATACTGAAAGATGATCCAGACGCCGCCGCCGCATGGGCCAAAAAGCAAAAGCTAGATCACGATCCTCGTGTGACGCCTGTCGGACGTGTTTTGCGCAAAAGCTCTATGGATGAACTGCCGCAGATTTGGAATGTTCTGATTGGCGATATGTCGTTGGTCGGGCCTCGGCCGATGATGGAGAATCAGGCGGCCCTTTACGAAGGTACGGCGTATTTTAACCTTCGTCCGGGTCTGACCGGTCCTTGGCAAGTCTCCGCGCGCAATAAGTCTAGTTTTGGGCAACGCGCCCATTTCGATGATCTCTACGGTAGGAAGAAAAGCTTGACCTACGACGTCGCCATGATCCTTCGCACCTTGCGTGTGGTTGCTCGCGGAACGGGCAGCTAGATCCTGTGATAGGGTAAGTTGGCCGCGATGGAGGCAGCGCGATAAAGCTGTTCGGATAGCATCACGCGGGCCAGCATATGCGGCCAGACCATTTTCCCAAAAGACATCGAGAAATCTGCCTGCGCCCTGACCTTGGTTGAAAGACCATCCGCGCCGCCTATCAGAAACGTGGCATCGCTTCGCCCCGCATCGCGCCAATTTGCGAGCTTTGACGCAAACTCAGGCGATGTCAGCGCATCTCCCCGCTCATCCAATGTACAGACCAAGCTGCCTTTCGGGATCGCATTTGCAAGCAGTGCGCCTTCGCGTTCAGAGCCGCCGCTCTTTTTGTCTTCGATCTCAACAATACGGGCGGGCCCAAGACCCAGCCCGCGACCGGTGCGGTCAAATCGTTTCAGATAGTCTTCTATGAGGTCCAGTTCCGGCCCGGATCTCAGGCGACCGACCGCACAAATGTGGATCCGCATTCAAAGATCAGCGTCTTTGGATCCTGCAGGCAGCCACATTTTCTCAAGTTGATAAAATTCACGAACTTCGGGGCGGAAGATATGCACGACGACATCGCCCGTATCGAGCAGAACCCAGTCACCCTGGCTCTTTCCTTCGATCTTCGAGATACGCCCGAACGTCTGTTTGATGTGATCCGTCAGCTTCTCTGCCAAAGAGGACACCTGCCGTGTCGACCGGCCTGAACAGATTACCATGTAGTCGGCAATCTCAGAGCGACCGCGCAAATCGATTTGCACGATGTCTTCCGCTTTATCAGATGTGAGGGATTTAACGATGGCGTCCAGCACCTCTTCGCTGGTTCCGACATCACGCATAGCGGCCGTGTTGGCCTTTGAAGCAACTGGCGTTCCAGTTGCATTTGCAAGTTGAGACAGCGCTCAAATCTCCTTCGTGGCGCGCCGCAAACCCTCGGCGCCAGGTAAGTCGAAGATAACACCGGTTTTGAGAAATCTCAACGTCGCGAAATCAGGCTGCGTCGATATGGGACCTTATGAGCGCGGTGCAGCGATCCGGGTCCTCTTCGTGCATAAGGTGTCCCAGGTCATCAAGCATGACGAATTTTCCGTTTTTCACGCGTCTTGCGGCTTCATCGGACACATCAGTTGGAACGGCGCCGTCCTTCTTGCCAGCCAGAAACAGTGTCTCTTGTTCCAGATGAGGCAACTGTCTGCGCAGCTTGGTAAGTGACCAGTTCGCCATCATTGAAAGCGTTCCGTCCACATGGTCTCGATCCGAGATCAGACGTTGGTAGAAATCGAGGCCGTCAGGCCCAATATCGCTGCCCGTTCCCGTAATTAGCTTATGGACCGTCGCTGGGCGTGATGCGGTTTTGCTGAAGACGGAGGCGGTCAAAGGATTGAGCGCGAGCAATTTAGCCATTGTGGGAAACAGGACTCCAGCCACCCCCTCAAAGTTCTCGAGCGCGCCATTGATCGCAACCAGCCTGGTGGACTTTAGCGACGGCCAATCCAGTGCCATGCGGAAAGCAATCGCTGCGCCGGCTGAATGGCCGATAATTGCTTTTGGAATGACTTTCATATGCCGCAACAGACTGATGATATCTGCGCTCATGAAATCAAGCGACAGTCGCGACTTTCTGTCGGCCTTAGTAAATCCCTGCCCTGGTAAATCAACGGCGATAACGCGGTGGTCTTTGGATAGATCGGTGAATACCGCGCGCCAGGAATGGCACGATCCGCCCGCGCCATGGATAAGAAGAACCAGCGGTCCTGTGCCCGCATCCTGTACGAACCAGCGATAGGGACGCACGTCGACAAAGCTGCTGAACTCGGCATTCGGCCAGTCTTCAGAGTTTTCGTCCCAGTTCATTCCAGAACAGCTTCGATCGCCTGACTGACACCATGCGCGTTTGCTCGCGGAAGGGGCAGATATGGCGCGCCAAGGTCATGGGCAAGATCCTTCAAAGCCGCTTGCGGTCGCGTGCCGGTGTCGATCACCAGGGCGGGTGTCTGCTTTTCGCGAATTAATCGCGCGATTTTGGACGCATCCCTCTGTGCCTCGCCCCGGTTGGCCGAGCCATCCAGCGCGATATTTGCCCGGCCATCAGTCAACAAGGCAATTGTTGGCGTCATACCTTTGCTCTTCGTTGACAAGGCTAAAAGAAACGCGGCTTCCAACCCTGTTGCAAGTGGGGTGCCGCCCCCACCGGGCAGTGCAGACAAGCGGCGCTTGGTTTGAACCAAAGAACGCGTCGGTGGCAAAAGTAATTCCGCGTCCGTGCCTCTGAATGCAATCAGGGCGACTTGATCCCGTCGCGCGTAGGCTTCCGCCAAAAGCAACTCGACTGCGCCCTTTGCCTCAGCCATTCGGGCCAATGCTGCGGACCCGGATGCATCTACGGCGAATATAAGAAGCCGGTCACTCTTTTCTTCGAACCGCTTCAGGCAGAGGTCCTCAGCACGGATGTGTATCGTCCGGTCCGGTGCGTAGGGCGCTCCCGCCCTGATCTTCTGCCATGGGGCTGCCCTACGCAAAGTGGCGATCAGGTCCAGCCGGGCCGCGCCGCCCAGTCGCCCGCGGATTGATGGCTTTGGTTTGCCGCGCCGATTGCTTCGTTTTTTCGCTCCAGCTCCTGAAGACCCGGTGGTGGTCGCTTTCGCAGCGCCGGTTTTCAAATCCTGCAGAACGTTTTTCGGCAATGCAGCCGCGACGGCTTGCAAGACGATATCTTCGGGGATTCCGGTTTGGGTCGTTTGGTTTTCAGGTTGACCTTCAGGGGATGCGCTTTCTTGGGGTGCAGGTGCATCCGACAGGTCTGGCACGCGGATGGCACGCGGCGCGATCACAAGTGCCATGGCTTGTGCCAAATGGGCTTCTGTCACACTCGCATTCCGCTGGAGCGCCGCCAAAGCGCGCGCGGCCCGGATCGCGAACAGAACTGCCCGCGTGCTGACCACCCCAAACAAAAACGCAGTCTCCACCGCTTGCGCGACGAGGTCGGCGGAGATTTCGAGTTTTGCGTAGGCAATCCTGGCGATTTCGATGCTGTCATGATCCAGAATAATCTCGCTGGTGTTTCGATGGCTAAGGCCATTCAGATCCAGATGAAACGCCAACCGGTCCTGCAAGGCGGGTGGAAGCATTTCGTCATCATCGCTCTCATCAAGCGCCAAAAGACTATGACCTTGACCGCCATCAAGCGACTGCCCAAGCCGGGCAGCAAGGGGGGCGGGACACCGTTCGGCCATGCTCAGCATCAAAACAGAAGGCTCGCGGCCAAGAAGTCCCGATGTCAGGACAGTTCGACCGAGATCGAGCGTTTGGGTCAGATCAAGACCACCAAACAACTGATCGTCGCTGACATTCGGATGCAAACGGGCAAGAGGTCGGGGTGCCATAGCCGGACCGACCGCAGCAATAAGCCGATCCCGTGGTGCGTCTGCTTTCGCGCGCAGCCAGATGCCACCCAAGCCTGCGGGATCAATCGCAAGAAGCGTCAGTGCCGCTGTGGCCGTTTCCCATTCAGCGGCCCGCTCGGTCATACCAAGACTTCATTGATCACCCGATGCACCCGGGCAGTCGAGCCTGCTTCGTCAAGTGGATCGCGGCGAAGCCTGTGTCGCAACGACGACGGTGCAATATCGCGGATGTGCGATCTGGTGATTTCTGCATCCCCTTGAAACGCCGCCAAGGCGCGTGCGGCTTTCAAAAGGGTAAGCTCACCGCGTAGCCCATCTGACCCCAAGGCGACGCACAGCTTGGCGCACTCTTCCAGCGCGCTGTCCGGGGTCGCGACACCACCGAGCAAATCTCGCGCGGCCAAGATACGGTTGCGTAGCTTGGTGTCCTCGGCGCGCCACCGCTTCATGAACGGTTTCGGGTTGGTTTCATATGCGTCGCGTCGCTTGATCACCTCGACCCGGTGCGCAATATCCGTCGGCGATGCCACCTCCACAGACAGACCAAACCGATCAAGAAGTTGGGGGCGCAATTCGCCCTCCTCCGGGTTGCCGGAACCGACAAGAACAAACCGGGCTGCATGGCGGATAGACAGTCCGTCGCGCTCAACAACGTTTTCTCCCGAGACAGCGACATCAAGGAGAAGATCCACGATGTGATCCTCAAGCAAATTGACTTCGTCTATATAGAGATATCCCCGATGCGCGCGCGCCAGCAGACCAGGTTCAAAGTCCTTTTTGCCCTGTGTCAGAGCCTTTTCGATATCGAGCGCGCCCACGACGCGGTCCTCGGTCACACCCAACGGCAAATCGATCACGGGCGTGGGAACCTGGATCGTGCGGTTGCCTTTCACCGTCTCGGGCACAGGGCAGTCCGCCACTGTTTCACTGTTGTAGGGACATCCGCTTACGACGTTAATCTTCGGCAGAAGTGCGGCCAAGGCCCGGACAGCGGTCGACTTTCCGGTGCCACGATCCCCGAATACCAGAACACCACCGATGGACGGGTCGATGGCCGTGAGGACCATCGCTTGCTTCATCTCGGTCTGCCCGACGATTGCCGAAAACGGATAGGGTTGTGCGCTCATGGGCCGCCCTCCTCTGGTTTGAATGCGGCCAAGGGGTTTTTGCCCTGCCAACTGCCGACAGCCTCGCGCACCGCAAACCGGGCGTAGAGCTCTTCCGAGAACCAGTCACCGGCGCGGACCGCTTTGATCGCGCGCGCATGCGGCCCATCTTTGCGGGCGAAATGGCTCATGCTGGTCAGATCAGGCCAGATTGAGAACGTCACTTGGTGGAACCATGGCACTTCCCCAACCCCGATCTTGAATAAAACCGAGGAGTCGCTGCCAATCACGGTACTGATTGCGGGCACCCGTTTCCAGAATTGTAGCGCCACGGATGGTTTGATCGTAGCCCGCGTCAACGCAGCGATCGGTCCGTCATCCGTGGCGGTACCAGGCTCAAAGGGGTTAGCATCTGACCATCGCCCCCGCACCGACGACGTCTGCAAAAACACGGTCCAATGTTCTGCGCATTTGTTGCGATATCGATTGAATAGACCCTCGTCCTCCAACCGGGATTTGGCGATGTCGAAGGACGGCCAAACCGCGAGGATGGCATACACCTCGGTGTTGGGGACGGGTGTAAATCCTTCCCCCGTTCCGCTGCCGAAAAGCTTCCAGAACTGGAGGTCTCGGATTCGTTTCATAGGGCGTCTGGCAAGACCCATTTGAGCGAACGCCCAAAGCCGTCCGTACGCGGATGGAAACCGAAAGAAGCTGAGGCTTACGGTTTGTATGGCGACTCTCCCGATCGACATGTGTCAACTAAGTCTGACATAACTGGGTTCGGTTTGAAAGGAATTGTTGTAAACAAAAATAGACACATGTACGCTTCTCAGAATGACAAGAGTCGATCCTAACCTATTCTATCCGACACCTCCTAAGCATCGCCCGACCGCAGTCGTAATAGGCGCTGGATTGGGTGGGCTCGCTGCCGGGATGCGCCTTGGTGCGCGGGGCTACCGGGTCGAGATTGTTGATCGTTTGGATATGCCCGGGGGGCGCGGATCGTGCCTTCATCAGAACGGTCACCGGTTCGACTTGGGGCCGACGATTGTGACCGTACCCCAGACCTTGCGAGAGCTTTGGGCTGCTTGCGGCGAAGACTTTGATGCCGCAGTAGATCTGCGGCCGATGGATCCGTTTTACGAAATCCGCTTTCCAGATGGGTCGAACTTCAAGGCAACCGGTACCACGGATGGCATGCGTGCCGAGGTCGCGCGGCTGTCCCCGTCTGACCTGAAAGGGTTCGACAAATTCCTCGTCGACAGCGAAGCCCGATATCAGTTTGGCTTTGAAGATTTGGGCCGCAGGCCGATGAACAAGCTCGCGGATCTGATAAAGGTCCTGCCAAAATTTGCATATCTGCGCGCAGATCGGTCTGTGTACGCCCATGCCGCACGCAGGGTCAAAGACGAACGTCTGCGCATGGCACTGTCATTTCATCCGCTCTTTATCGGCGGCGACCCATTTCATGTCACCTCCATGTATATTCTGGTGAGCCATCTCGAGAAGGAGTTCGGTGTTCACTATGCGATGGGCGGTGTCGCCGCGATCGCGCAGGCTATGGCCGATGTCATCGAGCGTCAGGCCGGAACGTTGAACTTCAATCAGGATGTCAGCGAGGTTCTGACGAAAAACGGACGTGCGGCTGGCGTCAAGCTGGCGTCGGGTCGGATCATTCCGGCGGATATTGTCGTGTCAAACGCGGACGCCGGACACACCTACAAGCATTTGGTCAAGTCGCCGCGTAAGCGCTGGACTGACAATCGTTTGAAAAAGTCACGCTGGTCGATGGGTCTTTTCGTCTGGTATTTCGGAACCAAGGGCACGCGGAAGATGTGGGAAGATGTCGGTCACCACACAATTCTAAATGGGCCGCGCTACAAGGGGCTGGTTCGTGACATCTTCATCAAGGGCAAGCTGTCCGATGACATGAGCCTTTACATCCACCGTCCAACAGTCACGGATCCGTCCGCCGCGCCCGAAGGGGATGACACGTTCTACGTTCTCTCCCCCGTTCCGCATCTCGGGTTTGACACGGTCATTGATTGGGAAGAAGAGCGCGAGCGTTACAAGGCAAAGGTTACCAAGGTTCTCGAAGACAAAGTGTTGCCGGGCTTTTCCGAGCGTATCTCTGCCAGCGAGATCTTTACTCCGAATGAGTTTCGGGATCGCTACCTGTCGCCCAATGGGTCGGGCTTCTCGATCGAGCCGCGGATTCTACAAAGCGCATGGTTCCGTCCGCATAATGTGTCAGAGGAATTGCCCGGCCTCTACCTCGTCGGCGCAGGAACCCATCCGGGCGCCGGTCTGCCGGGCGTCATTTCCTCTGCGGAGGTTCTTTCGAAGCTTGTGCCCGATCCCGTAAAGGTTCCTGCAGAATGATCCCCGCCGCAGATCTTGCGCACTGTCGCGCTGCGATCCGCACGGGATCCCGGTCTTTTTTCGCGGCCTCTCATCTTTTGCCGGCGCGGGTGCGTGATCCGGCCCTCGCGCTTTATACTTTTTGCCGGCTGGCAGATGATGCGGTCGACTTGCACCGCGAAAAGGCGCAGGCTGTTGCCGCCTTACGGGATCGTCTCGAACTGGCTTACGCAAAGACCCCGCGTGATGCGCCCGCTGATCGTGCCTTTGCAGCGATGATTTCCGATCATGAGATGCCGCGGGAGTTGCCGGAAGCACTTTTGGAAGGCCTTGCGTGGGATGCTGCGGGGCGCGATTATGAAACGCTCAGCGATGTGCGGGCTTACTCTGCCCGCGTCGCCGCTGCGGTTGGCGCGATGATGACCGTACTGATGGGTGTGCGAGACGCGGATGCCTTGGCGCGGGCCTGTGATTTGGGCGTCGCGATGCAACTGACCAACATTGCCCGCGATGTGGGCGAGGACGCCGTGGAAGGCCGCCTCTACCTGCCGCGTCAGATGATGGAGGATGAAGGGCTCGATCCCGACGATTTCCTAGCTGCGCCGAAGCCTTCCGCTGCATTGGGTCGAGTGACGCGCCGATTGCTGAGAGAAGCGCAGCGTCTTTATCATCGATCAGAGCCGGGGATCAGTGCGCTGCCTTTATCCTGTCGTCCAGGGATCTTTGCCGCGCGCCATATCTACGATGGCATCGGCCAACAGGTCAGACGCAATCAGTACGATAGCTTCAGTCAGCGCGCGCGCACGAACAAATGGCAAAAAACGGCATGGTTGATGCAGTCTGTTCTGCGCACGGGCGTAACCTGTGCGATGCCGCAATCCGCTGTTCTCTTTGCTGCCCCTTTGCCTGAAGTCGAATTCTTGGTAACCGCCGCTGCCATTGATCAGGATCGTAGACAACCCCGGGCGGCTGCGGTGATCGATGTATTTGCCCAACTCGAAGCGCGAGATAGGTTAGGCGCATAAGCATCGTCAATTTGCAGGATCACTGATGGACTGGACGCTCTTCCTCATCTTCTTCGGGGCTTGCTGCGCTGCTGCGGCGACGGGCGCGCTATTTCAGCCGGGAGAGTGGTACGAGAGCCTCGACAAACCGAGCTGGACGCCGCCGGATTGGGTCTTTCCGGTGACGTGGACGATCCTTTACATCGCTATCGCTGTCGCAGCCGCGCGTGTTGCCAAGATGGAAGGGGCATATCTGGCGCTGGCCTTTTGGTCTCTGCAGATCGCTCTCAACACCCTCTGGACGCCGATTTTCTTTGGCTTGCGGCGTCTGAAGGCTGGGATGATTGTTATCGTGGCCCTATGGGTGGCGGTCGCCGGATGCCTCTGGACAATGATGCAGCTAGACACAATCGCAGCGCTGCTGTTTGCGCCCTATCTGGTCTGGGTCACCATCGCATCTGCGCTTAACTTTTCAGTGATGCAACGCAATCCGGACGTTGAGCCTATAACCTAGGTTGCCCAACGCGCGCGGCGTGGCACTTTTACCGCCAGCATTGGCTTGATCCAGCGCGATCCGAACCTGTTGAGATCCAGCGCCTCGTGAACGCCCTCGGACCGAAGTCCGTTTATGGTGGTTTGGACAACAGACCGGCAGTAAAACGGCGCATCCAGCATCGACTTAACCTGAACAGGATGTGTGCCAGCGTCACCCCGTGTTTCGCGGCGTACGGTCCAGAGGGATCGCTGCATTTCCTGCTTCGGCGGTGCTTCGAACTGCTGGATTTGGCCCATCGCGTCAAATTTCAGCGCAACCGCCAGATCCGGCGATCCATCGCGTCGCGTGGCATCGTAAAAGCAGGCAGTCCCATCAGGCATCGGATAGCGACCCCACGTCCAGTAGCTGAAATCATCTTCAAGCGCCGCTGTACCAAAATTCGCATCGAAGTACCCATGGCCATGCCAGTTCCAGCCCGCTCGGCCCAGATCGACCTCGATGTCTGCCACCGGCGCAAAGGGCCGCCAAATGTGCCTGTCCGTTTTGTGTAGTGACACTTCTACGTCTGTCACAGCTTTCGGATGTACCTTTATGGTCCCTCGAACCCGGTCAAGATGGGGTACACTGCGCTCATTAACGGCGATCGTTAGCGACGTACCATCCCAGTGAAAGGAACTTGGCCCAACTTCGAATGTGTCATCGCTTTGTGTCAGCGCAGATGATCCCCGGTCCGTCATGGTCCAACGGCCGCCAGCGCCATAAGTGGCGACATTAATGCAGCAGTGGTCTTGGGGTGATCGTCGTCCGCTCCAACGATACCAGGGCGAAAAGACCGATCCTATGAAGCCGATGATTGAGATGGCCCGTGTGCCATCTGCGCTGACCCCGTCGATGTACCACCATGCATAGCCGTCCGGCGCGACCTGGATGCTGAAGTTCGGTCCGCTAAGATCGCCTCTGCCGCGTGCTTGCCGGAGAGGGCCGCCATGGGGATACCCGCCCCCGGATGCGCCCCGCCCCCTGCCAGATAGAGCCCCGGTATTTTCGTCTGTGCGCGGGGCCGCTTCATCGCGGCCAACAGTCCGTGCGGGCTTCGACCGTAGAGTGCGCCCGCGGAGCCCGGAAACAAGTCCGCGAAGTCTGTCGGTGTCGTCAGAGACTTCAGGGTCGGTGTTGTCTCGAAGGTCAGCCCCATTCTGGACAGCCTCTCGAAGGTTTGAGTCTGACATTGCGCTGCCTCCTCCTGATAGGTTGCACTTTGGGCTGGCGGGCCATTCATGATGATTTCGAACCGCTCGGCGCCGCCCGTTGGTTGCGCGCTGTCATTGCGATCCTGCGCGCAGACATAAAGCGTTGCGTCGGACGGCACCTGTCCTTGGGCAAGATCGCCAAACTCGGTCTCAGGGTTATCTGCAAAGAATAAATTGTGATGGACCAGATTGGCCCCTCTTGGTTTTGCGGCGAAGGACCAGACAAAGGCCGAAAGGCTACGTGGTTCTACGTGTGATTTTGAGACAGCGCCGCCCACGTTCTGCCCAAGCATCCCGTGGGACAGAGCCCTGGGGTCCCCGTTGAAGACGACCTTCTCTGTCAGAATATGACTGCCGTCATCAGTGATCACGCCCGTAACGCCGTGGCCATCAGTTTGGATACGCGCGACGCCTTGGTTCAAGGTGATGGTTCCGCCGGCCTTCTCGATCAGCCCAGCGAGGGCGGCAGCAAGCGTGTGCATCCCCCCTTTGAGCGACCAGACACCAGCCTGCTCCGCACTCCAGATAAGGGACAAAAGAGCAGGCGATGCGTAGGGAGAGCCGCCGACATATGTCGCATATCGCCCAAACAGCTGCCGCAGGCGTGGATCACCAAATGTATTCGACAAAGACGCGGCCAGACTACGCAGCGGGTCCATCTTCGGGATCACATGTGGCTGGCTCATGACCTTCAAGGTCAAGTCCATTTGGCGGGGCGATGCTGCCTGCATCATCGGCTCGTCGAATGCGTCAAAGAGGATTTTGGTTCGCTCTGAAAATCTAAGGAACGCATCAGCTTCGCGCTTACCGGCAAAGCTCTCTACAGCGGCTGCACTTTTGGCCGTGTCGTAATAGAGATCAAGCGCGCTTCCGTCTGACCAAGCGTGGCGTGCCAAAATGTCGTGTTGGATGAGATCGACGGTGCTTTCCAGCGTGGTGCCTGCATTTTCCAAAAGATCGTCAAAGACATGGCGCATCGTCATCACTGTCGGTCCAGCGTCGACCGGCCCGACCTCTGACGGAACAGTGCGCATCTTGCCCCCGACGGCAGCGTGACGCTCAAGAACCAGAACATTTTCGCCTGCAACGGCCAATCGAAGGGCTGCCGCAAGACCGCCAATGCCTGCGCCAATCACGACGATCTGTTCCGCCTTCTGTCCCACGCCAATCCTCTGCTGTGTGCCACGCTTATGTTGACAGCTTTCGGACAGCTGTCCACTATAACTTACACTATGACTGTAATCAAAAGCGGACAGAGGGGTGGGCGATGCCTTTTACCAAACGGATAGATGCGGCCGTTATAAGATCCCTTCGTACAGCGCAAGCTGGTGCCGCACCGCCCAAACTCGCCGCAGCGCTCGAGCACGCTGTGCTGCCCGGTGGCGCACGCATTCGTCCGCAGATTTGTATGTCCGTGGCGAAGGCTTGCGGGGATGACCAACCTCAAATTGCAGATGCCGCAGCTGCAGCGATTGAATTGATCCACTGCGCAAGCTTGGTGCATGATGATCTGCCTTGCTTCGACGATGCGGGGTTCCGGCGCGGAAAGCCAAGCGTTCATGTCGCCTATGGTGAGCCGCTTGCTGTTCTCGCGGGTGATAGCCTTATCATATTGGCTTTTGAGACGCTGGCGCGTCAGGCACATCATGACTGCCAGCGCACGGCCCAGTTGATCCTATCGCTTACCCAATCCACTGGAATGCCCAATGGGATCTGCGCCGGGCAAGCCTGGGAGAGTGAGCCCGAAGTAAACCTGTCTGCATATCACCGCGCAAAGACCGGCGCGCTGTTTGTCGCTGCGTCCCGCATGGGTGCAATCGCGGCGGGTCATGACCCCGAACCATGGACCGAGCTTGGCGCCCGCATTGGTGAGGCCTTTCAGGTCGCCGATGATTTGCGTGATGTGCTTTACGATGAAGAGACGCTTGGAAAGCCCGTAGGTCAGGATGAAATTCACACGCGACCAAATGCTGTGTCAGAGCTTGGCGTGCGCGGTGCGATTCGAAGGCTCAAGGACATCCTCGGTGGTGCCATTGCGTCCATCCCCTCGTGCGAAGGCGAGGCAGAGCTGGCCGAAGTTGTGCGCAAAACCGCCGAGCGTCTGACGCCTGTTTCGGTCAAGCGCAGCGGCGCCGCCCACGCGGTATAGATTGTGGCGGCCGTTGATCCAGGCAACGCGGTTCGACCCGGCGTTTTGGAGCGCCTTCAAAACTGGATGATGTCGCTGGTCGCACGACCTGGGTTTCAAGCTTGGGCGTCGCAGAACAGAATGACACGCCATCTTGCCGCGAAAGACGGCGCGCGGCTCTTTGATCTGGTTTCGGGCTTTGCCTATACGCAAGTTCTTCTTGCGGCGGTTGAATTAGACCTCCTTGCGATCCTGAAAGCCGGGCCTTTGAGCTTGGATCAAGTCTCGCAGCGGATCGGTGTGCCCCGTAAAAACGCAGAGATTCTTCTGAATGCGGCAGCCGCGCTTGATCTGATCAAAAAGCAGCGTGATGGCCGATATCGTCTGGCGCGCTTAGGCGCGGCCACCCTTGGTGTCCCCGGTTTGGAGCAGATGATCCTTCATCACCGCATGTTCTATGATGATCTTAGCGATCCGGTCGCCCTGCTCCGCGGAGAGACCAGGCCGCAACTGGCAGAGTTCTGGCCTTACGTAAAAGGTGAGGCCGGACGCGATATCCCGCCAGAGACTGCTGCGACCTATTCAAATCTCATGTCAGAGAGCCAATCCCTCGTTGCAGCGGAAACGCTCGCGACCGTCAAACTTGATGATGTATGCCATTTGCTCGACATCGGCGGCGGCACTGGCGCGTTCATGACGAAAGTGCTCGCGCAGTATCCGAAGATGAACGGCACCGTGATGGACTTGCCGTCCGTTGTTCAAAATGCAGTCTCAGCTGAACCTCGGATGAATTTCCAACCCGGTAGTTTTCTTGAACCTATCGATACCAGCGCAGACGCCATCAGCCTGATCCGCGTACTCTACGATCATTCTGATGAAACGGTTCAGAGCTTGCTGACAAACATCTACGACACGCTTCCAAGCGGCGGGCTATTGCTTATTTCTGAGCCGATGTCCGGTGGTGCGACGCCCCAGCGAGCGGGCGATGTCTACTTCCCTTTATATACGCTTTGCATGGTCACGGGGCGAACCCGGTCTGCCGATCAAATCTCAGATCTGCTGTCAATTGCCGGATTTTGCGACATCAAAATACATGCTGCACACCGCCCCTACGTCACATGCTGCGTGACATGCCGGAAGGCTGTCTAGCATGTTGGACATATTTGCTGTCCAAAAGAATTGACAATCAGTTCTGTCAACTTAAACTGACACATAAGACTCAAAAGTCATCAATGCGAGCCAAAAGGCTTCCAAATTAGCCGACACGGGGAGAAAATTTGTGCAAACGACCGCCGTTCTTCTTTCCGGGCCCAAGGATCTCAGCTTGGATTCCATTGAATTGAATGCGCCTGCGGATGGCGATGTGGTGATTGATATCACGCATTCCGGAATTTCTACCGGTACCGAAAAACTCTTCTGGACCGGTGAGATGCCGCCATTTCCCGGTATGGGATATCCGCTGGTGCCGGGATATGAGGCCGCCGGTGAGATCATGCAGGCGCCCGCTGAAAGTGGATTCAAAGTTGGCGACCGAGTTTTTGTACCCGGCGCGAATTGCTTCGGCAACGTGAAGGGCCTGTTTGGCGGCGCATCCCGCCGTATTGTCACACAGGCAGAGCGGGCCATTCGGATCGATCCGGAGCTAAAGGCCGAGGGCGCGCTTCTGGCGCTGGCTGCCACGGCACGTCATGCGATGGCCGGTCTTGATAAAGCGCTTCCCGATCTGATTGTCGGGCACGGCACTTTGGGGCGCTTGCTGGCGCGGCTCACAATCGCCGCTGGTGGGCCGCCGCCAACCGTATGGGAAATCGATCCGGACCGGCAAGTGAGTGATGGCAGCTATCCGGTGATCAATCCCGAGGCAGACGACAAGCGCGACTATGACTGCATCTATGACGCCTCTGGCAACGGCGGTCTGCTCAATGAGCTGATTTCCCGTATTTGCAAAGGGGGCGAGATCGTCCTTGTAGGTTTCTACGCCGAGCCTTTGTCATTCGCATTTCCACCCGCGTTCATGCGGGAAGCTCGGCTGCGTGTTGCGTCCGAATGGACCGCTGAAGATATGGTCGCAACCCGCCAGCTGATTGAATGCAACGCCCTCTCCTTAGATGGGCTAATCACACATCGCGCCAGCGCCGTGCGTGCAGAAAGCGCTTATCAGCAAGCCTTCGAAGATCCGGCCTGCCTGAAAATGATACTCGACTGGAGGGATGTCGCGTGAAAGACGAAGTGCCAAATCTGAAAGACTTCGATCAACGCCTGCGCGACGAAGCGCACGAAGACCTGGCGGACGTCATTGCAGAAGAGCCGACTTCCAAAACGCAGATCATCGCGATCTACGGTAAAGGTGGGATCGGAAAATCGTTCACGCTCGCAAACCTCAGTCACATGATGGCGGAGCAGGGCAAACGGGTCCTGCTCATCGGCTGCGATCCGAAGTCTGACACGACCAGCTTACTGTTTGGCGGCAAGGCCTGCCCTACGATCATCGAGACCTCCACCAAAAAGAAACTCGCCGGAGAAGAGGTCAAGATCGGCGATGTCTGCTTCAAGCGTGGTGGCGTCTTTGCAATGGAGCTTGGCGGACCCGAAGTGGGTCGTGGGTGTGGTGGTCGCGGGATCATCCACGGGTTTGAGCTTCTTGAAAAGCTCGGTTTCCACGACTGGGATTTTGACTATGTGCTGCTCGATTTTCTGGGCGACGTGGTTTGTGGAGGATTTGGCCTGCCGATCGCACGCGACATGGCACAAAAGGTCATTCTCGTTGGTTCGAACGACCTCCAGTCTCTCTATGTGGCCAATAACGTTTGTTCCGCGGTGGAATACTTCCGCAAGCTCGGGGGTAATGTCGGCGTCGCGGGTCTGGTCATCAACAAGGATGACGGGAGCGGTGAGGCTCAGAAATTTGCCGATGCGGTCGATATCCCCGTTCTGGCTTCCATACCGCAGGACGATGATCTGCGTAAGAAATCCGCCAACTATCAAATTGTCGGTACGTCCAAATCTCAGTGGGGTGCACTCTTCGCAGCCCTTGGGGACAATGTCGCCGAAGCACCGCCCGTTCGTCCGGCGCCGCTGGATCAGGACGGCTTGCTGGCCCTTTTCGACAGTAAAGACACGGGCGGCGACTTTGTGCTGCAGCCCGCGACAGATGAAGACATGCGCGGGAAGAACGCCAAGCCGGTCGAAAGTCTCGAGGTGATCTATGACCACGTCTGAGATGAAACTGGTGATGCGTGAAATGCTCGAGGAGCTTGAAAGGCAACGTGCGGAGGCCGTTCGGCAAGCGAAACGCTGCAAAGATATGGAGAAAACATATCAGCGCATGCGAGACGATGCCGAACAGCTTTATCGCGCAAGCTTGGGGAACCGGACCGATGTTTGATCTCGAAGAACTCGCCCAGTGGGACGAAGGATTGTCAGCGCTTGATACGGATACGCCGGAGATGGATGACGACGTCTCTGAAGATGGGGCGGACGATTGAAAGATGAGCTGACATACGCCCCAGCCGATGGTGCGGGGTGCCATGCCGGCGATACGATGAAGGCGGCTGCGCGGGAGGCAGGCAATTCCGAGGTGCTGGATCAGTACGCCGCCGACTACCCTCAAGGTCCCCACGACAAACCGCAAAGCATGTGCCCGGCTTTTGGCTCATTGCGCGTGGGCCTGCGTATGCGGCGCACCGCAACCGTTCTGAGCGGATCAGCCTGCTGCGTCTATGGGCTGAGCTTTGTTAGCCATTTCTACGGTGCGCGGCGGTCTGTCGGATACGTGCCGTTCAACTCTGAGACGCTCGTTACAGGTAAGTTGTTCGAAGATATTCGGGACAGCGTTCACGAGCTGGCAGATCCCGACCGCTATGATGCCATTGTCGTGACGAACCTTTGCGTGCCAACGGCGTCTGGCGTGCCGCTGCGGCTTTTGCCGTCTGAAATTAATGGCGTACGGATCATCGGAATTGACGTTCCGGGATTTGGTATTCCGACTCATGCCGAGGCGAAGGATGTGCTTGCCGGGGCCATGCTGAACTACGCCCGTGCAGAGATTGAAGCCGGTCCTGTTGCCGCGCCGGTAAGTGCCAAATCCGATAGGCCGACCGTTACGCTGCTGGGCGAGATGTTCCCTGCGGATCCGATGAGCATTGGTCAGATGATCGAGCCGCTGGGCTTGGCTGTGGGTCCGACGGTGCCGTGCCGTGAATGGCGGGAGCTTTATGCCGCGCTGGACTGTGGCGCGGTTGCTGCGATCCATCCGTTCTATACAAGTTCCATTCGCGAATTTCAGGCCGCCGGGCGGCCGATACTGGGATCTGCCCCGGTGGGTGTCGATGGCACTGCCGCGTGGCTCAGGGGTCTGGGGGATGCGTTCGGTCTCTCTGACACGGCGGTGGCGGCGGCGCAGAATGCGTCTCTCCCGGCGATTTCATCTGCGCTTGCCGCCTCGCCAATCTCGGGCACCATCACATTGTCGGGGTATGAAGGCAGTGAGTTGTTGGTGGCCCGCCTTCTTATCGAAAGCGGTGCCGATGTGCCTTATGTCGGCACCGCTTGTCCAAAGACGCCTTGGTCTGCCGCTGACGCGGAGTGGCTTGAAAACAAGGGCGTTAAGGTGAAATTCCGGGCGTCCCTTGAGGATGACTGCGCGGCGATGGAAGGGGTCAAGCCCGACCTTGCCATCGGCACGACGCCGGTCGTTCAGAAGGGCAAGGAGCTTGGGATCCCATCGCTCTACTTTACCAATCTGATCTCGGCGCGACCGCTCATGGGGCCTGCTGGTGCCGGGTCGTTGGCGCAGGTCGTTAACGCGGCCATCGCGAACAAAGACCGGATGGATCACATGCGGGAATTCTTCGATGGCGTGGGTCACGACGACACTGCCGGGGTCTGGGAAGGGACACCGAATGTGCGGGAGGATTTCAGGGAACTGAACCGCAAGAAGCTCGAAAAGCAGGCCCGCGCGGCAAAAGCGGCGGAGATGATATGAAACCTCTCCGCAGCCGCGAAATCACCTTTCGGACTTCTATCGGACTTTTGTCGGACTTCCCTCGGACCGCATCCGGTCCGGAGGGGCGCCCATGCTGATCCAGGATCATGACAGGGCCGGCGGATACTGGGGCGCGGTCTATGCGTTTTGCGCCGTCAAAGGTCTGCAGGTCGTGATCGACGGTCCGGTCGGCTGCGAGAACCTGCCGGTCACGTCTGTTTTGCACTACACCGATGCGCTGCCTCCACATGAGTTGCCCATCGTGGTGACTGGACTTGGCGAGGAAGAGTTGGGTCGCGATGGCACCGAAGGCGCGATGAAGCGCGCATGGGGCACCCTTGATCCGGCGCTGCCTGCGGTCGTCGTCACTGGCTCGATTGCCGAGATGATCGGCGGGGGCGTCACGCCCATGGGGACCAACATCCAGCGGTTCTTGCCCCGCACGATCGACGAGGATCAGTGGGAAGCAGCGGATCGCGCGATGACGTGGATCTTCACAGAGTTCGGCATGACCAAGGGTCGAATGCCGCGCGAGGCCAAGCGTGAGGAGGACGCGAAGCCTCGCGTCAATATTTTGGGTCCGATGTATGGCACGTTCAACATGCCATCCGATCTGGCCGAAATCCGGCGTCTGGTCGAAGGGATCGGGGCTGAGGTCAATATGGTGATGCCCATGGGTGCCCATGTGGCCGAGATGCGCAATCTCGTGAACGCCGATGTAAACGTCTGCATGTATCGGGAGTTCGGGCGCGGCCTGTGCGAAGTTCTGGGCAAGCCCTATCTGCAAGCGCCGATCGGGATCGACAGCACAACCAAGTTTCTGCGCACTCTGGGCGAGATGCTGGATCTGGATCCTGAGCCGTTCATCGAGCGCGAAAAGCATTCGACGATCAAGCCCGTCTGGGACCTGTGGCGGTCGGTCACGCAGGACTTCTTTGCGACGGCCAGTTTCGGGATCGTCGCGAACGAAACCTATACGCGGGGGATCCGCAACTTCCTTGAGGACGATATGGGACTGCCATGTGCCTTGGCCGTTCCGCGGTGCGCCGGGAAGAAAACCAACAACGAAGCGGTGCGTGCGGAACTTGCGCAAAAACGTCCGCTGATCGTCTTGGGTTCGATCAACGAAAAGATGTATCTGGCCGAGCAAAAAGGCGGGTTTGGCCCCTCGCCTGCTTTCATCCCGGCCAGCTTTCCGGGCGCCGCGATCCGGCGCGCGACGGGCACGCCCTTTATGGGCTACGCCGGGGCGACCTACCTGATCCAGGAGGTGTGCAACGGGCTGTTCGATGCGCTCTTCCACATTCTGCCGCTGGCATCCGAGATGGATGCGGCGGAGGCTACGCCGACCAATCTACGCCGCGATTTTCCGTGGGACGAGGACGCCCAGCGGCTGCTCGACACGATTGTTGCAACCCACCCGATTTTGACCCGCATCTCGGCCGCGAAAAACCTGCGGGATCAAGCCGAAGCGGCCGCGCTGAGCCAAGGCGCGGAGCGGGTGGTCAAGGAAACGATGCTGGCCTTTGCACCAGCCGGATTTGAATTCAACGAGGGAGAACGCTCATGAGCGATCAAACATCGAATGGCGGATTTGACACCGCCCCACGCCGGACGCCGCGGACTGAATTTTATGTCTACTTCGCGATCATCTTCGCGGCGGCGCTGCCTTTGGCCTTTCTGGCCTGGGGTCTGGCCTTTCTGAAAAACGGCAGTCTGGCCAACAAAGGTCCGATTGCGCGGGCCTGGAGCCAGGCCCGGATCATCACACCGATGATCTTCAGCGCCTGAGCGCGCTTCCAAGTTTCCGGTGTCACAACCGGGATGCTGATCTGTCACTCCCCCCCGGGGTGGCGGATTGTGACGGGGGAAGAGCCCTCGACATAACCCGGCCGCGGGGGGCGCGGCGTCAGTCTAATTTCGGAGGAAACGATGGCTGATAATTTGTCCTTCACGGGACTTACTGACGAGCAGGCACAAGAGCTGCACGCAGTGTATATGAGCGGGCTTTGGCTGTTTTCGGCCGTGGCACTCGTCGCTCATATCGCGACGTACATCTGGCGTCCCTGGTTCGCATAAAGGATTGAAACATGGCTAAGTTTTACAAAATCTGGCTCGTCTTCGATCCCCGCCGCGTGTTTGTCGCACAAGGCGTGTTTCTGTTCCTGCTGGCTGCGATGATTCATCTCGTCGTGCTCAGCTCGGGCCTGAACTGGTTCGAACTGGCTGCAAACACCGGTCAGTAAGAACGTTCAAACCAACGCTGCGGGCGGGCTCACCCGAAAACCCCGCCCGCGGCAAACCGGATTTCAGTGGGACGGCTACGACCCCAATCACGATCAAGGCCGCCAAGTGAGGGAGACAAGCAATGGCATTGCTCAGTTTCGAAAAGAAATATCGCGTCCGAGGTGGGACGCTCATTGGCGGCGATCTGTTCGATTTCTGGATTGGGCCGTTCTATGTCGGCTTCTTCGGCGTCACGACAGCGTTTTTCGCGGGTCTTGGCACCATTTTGATTTTCTGGGGCGCCAGTCAGCAGGGTACGTTCAACCCGTGGCTGATCAACATCGCGCCCCCTGATCTGAGTTACGGTCTGGGCATGGCGCCCCTGATGGAAGGGGGGCTTTGGCAGATCATCACATTCTGTGCGGTTGGTGCCTTCATCAGTTGGGCGCTGCGCGAGGTCGAGATCTGTCGCAAACTGGGGATGGGCTATCATGTGCCCGTGGCCTTTGGTGTCGCGATCTTCGCCTATCTGACGCTGGTCGTCTTCCGCCCGCTTTTGATGGGCGCGTGGGGGCACGGGTTTCCGTACGGGATCTTCAGCCACCTCGATTGGGTGTCCAACACGGGCTACGCCTATCTGCATTTCCACTACAACCCGGCCCATATGCTGGCGGTGACCTTCTTCTTCACCACGACCATGTTCCTTGCGCTGCACGGCGCGCTGGTTCTGTCGGCGGCCAACCCTGAGAAGGGCGAAGAGATGAAGACGCCCGATCACGAGGACACGTTCTTCCGGGATTTCATCGGCTATTCCATCGGCACCCTAGGCATCCACCGGGTGGGTCTGCTTCTGGCGCTTAACGCCGGGTTCTGGTCGGCGATCTGTATCATCATCTCCGGTCCGGTCTGGACGAAGGGCTGGCCCGAGTGGTGGAACTGGTGGCTCGATTTGCCGATCTGGCCAAGCCAAGTGGGGTTATGAGACATGATTGAGTATCAAAACATATTCACCCAAGTTCAGGTCCAGGGCACGCCCGAATGGGGCATGGACAATGAGCACAACATGGTGGCCGAACGGGCCGTCAAGCCACGGTTCTCGACGCTGATCGGTTGGATCGGGAACGCGCAGCTGGGTCCGATCTATCTGGGCTATTTCGGCGTGATCTCACTGGCGACCGGTCTGCTCTGGTTCAATATCGTGGGCCTGAACATGCTGGCGCAGGTCGACTGGTCGATCCCCGAGTTCATCCGGCAGCTGTTCTGGCTGGCCCTTGAGCCGCCATCGCCTGAATACGGTCTGCGCATTCCGCCGCTCAACGATGGCGGGTGGTACATTATCTCAAGTCTTATGCTTCTGGTGTCCGTCTGTGCGTGGTGGTTGCGGACCTATCTGCTGGCCGAGCAACACAAGATGGGCAAGCACGTTGCATGGGCCTTTGCGGGCGCGATCTGGCTGTTCCTTGTGCTGGGCCTTTTCCGGCCGATCCTGATGGGGTCGTGGTCCGAGGCTGTGCCCTACGGCATCTTCCCGCATCTGGATTGGACGACGGCGTTCTCGATCCGGTACGGAAACCTCTATTACAACCCATTCCACTGTCTTTCGATCGTGTTCCTCTATGGCTCTGTCCTGCTGTTCGCGATGCACGGCGCCACCATTCTGGCGGTCACTCGTCAGGGCGGCGACCGGGAGTTGGAGCAGATCGCCGACCGGGGCACCGCGTCCGAGCGCGCGGGTCTCTTCTGGCGCTGGACCATGGGGTTCAACGCGTCGATGGAAGGCATTCACCGCTGGGCCTGGTGGTTTGCGGTGCTGACACCTGTCACCGGCGGCATCGGCATCCTTCTGACCGGGACCGTTGTCGACAACTGGTTCATCTGGGCGCAGGAGCATCACTTCGCACCGGCCTATGACGGAAGCTACGGCTACGAGGCCTATAACGGGGAAGGAGGCTGAGCCATGCTACCCAAGTGGTTTAATGACTGGAATTCCAAGAATCCGACGAACATTTTCGGCCCCGCCATCGTCGTGGGTGTCGTGGGATCGGCGGTGTTCTTCGCGGCGATGATCGTCTCCTGGGGTCAGCCCTTTGCGACGACCTCGCTTCAGACCGGCCCTCGGGGCACGGGGATGAGCGTCCCTGAGTTCGTGGCCGAACTGGAAGCGGGTGATCCGACGATCGATGAATACTACACGGACAGCCCGATCATTCCCGAAGGCAACGAGCCGCTGTCGGGGGAGATCTACGAAAACGTGCAGGTCCTGACCAACCTCACGGAAGACAACTTCAACCGTGTGATGCTGGCGATCACGAACTGGGTCTCGCCCGATCAGGGGTGTGCCTATTGCCACGCTGGCGCGGATGAAGGGGAATATGCCTCGGACGACCTTTACACCAAGGTTGTATCGCGGCGGATGATCCAGATGACCCAGGCCATCAATGAGGACTGGGATGCACATGTGAACGCGAATGCCCAAGTGGGTGTGAATTGTTCGACCTGCCACCGTGGGCAGAACGTGCCGACCTATATCTGGTTCGAACAAACGCCTGTGGCCGACAAGTTCGCCGGCTGGTCTGCTGTGCAGAACCAGGCAACACCGAACAGCGAGTTCACCTCGCTGCCATCCGATGCTTTGCAGGAGCTTTTGGTAAATTATGGCCAGATCAATGTGCATGATCTGGAGAGCCGTGTGGCGCAACAGCCGGGCGATCCTACATGGCAGAACACCGAACGCACTTTTGCACTGATGAACTACTTCTCGAACTCGCTGGGGGTGAACTGTCTGTTCTGTCACAATTCCCGCGCGTTCTATGATCCAGAGCAGTTCACACCGCAGTGGTCTACGGCCAGCATTGCCATCGGTATGGTGCAGGAGTTGAACAATGACTACCTGATCCCGCTGCGCGACGAGTATCCCGAAGAGCGGCTTGGTCCGATCCACGCGGATGCCCCGAAAGCGGCGTGTAAGACCTGCCACCAAGGCTATCAGAAACCCTATCAGGGTCTGAACGTGATCGCCGACTGGCCTGAGCTGGCAACGACAGGTGTCCCTGTCTACGAATGAGACGCTTGCTGACATATTCTTGAAAGAGACGCCGCGCCGGAGAGACTCCTGCGCGGCGTCTTCAGTTTTGGAGAACGCCGATGTCCCGCCCCGACACTCCGACCCTCGACAAGGTGGATGGTCCGTCAGACATGACCGCTTTGGACGACGCGACCCTCGGTCTGCTGGCGACCGAGTTGCGGGAGGAGCTGATCTCGGCGGTGTCCGAGACCGGCGGGCATCTGGGATCATCGCTTGGAGTGGTCGAATTGACCGTCGCCTTGCATGCGGTCTTTCGCGCGCCCTATGACAAGATCATCTGGGACGTCGGGCATCAGTGCTATCCTCACAAGATCCTGACCGAGCGGCGCGATCAGATCAGAACGCTGCGCCAGAAGGACGGTCTGAGCGGGTTTACCAAACGCAGCGAGTCCGAGTTCGATCCGTTCGGGGCGGCGCATTCGTCGACCTCGATCTCTGCCGCGCTGGGCTTTGCGGCGGCCCGGGATCTTGGCGCGGACACGGGCCATGCGGTGGCCGTTATTGGCGACGGGTCGATCAGCGCTGGCATGGCTTACGAGGCGCTCAACAATGCCGGCCATGACAAGCGGCGGTTGATTGTTGTGCTGAACGACAACGAGATGTCCATTGCGCCGCCGGTTGGCGCGATGTCGCGATATCTGACTGGATTGCAGTCCGAATTGGGCGGTCTGAGCGCGTCGATCAAGGATCATGCGCGCCGGGCGCGGGCGCTGGTCACCGGACAACCGGATCGCGGTACCTTGTTTGAACAGATGGGGTTCACCTATGTCGGGCCAATTGACGGCCACGACATGGGGCAGCTCTTGCAGACCCTGCGGGCGGTTCAGTCGCGGGCGGACGGTCCGGTTCTGATCCATTGCTGCACGGTGAAGGGCAAGGGCTACCGCCCCGCCGAGCATTCCCCTGACAAGTATCATGGCGTTTCGAAATTCGATGTCCTGTCCGGCGCCCAGCAGAAGGCGAAAAGCAACGCGCCCAGCTATACCTCGGTCTTCGGTCATGCCCTTGTGGACGAGGCCGAGCGCGATCCGAAGATTGTCGCGATCACGGCGGCCATGCCAAGCGGCACGGGTCTGGATTTCATGGTGGAGCGGTTTCCGGAGCGGACGTTTGACGTTGGGATTGCGGAACAGCACGCGGTGACGTTCTCCGCCGGGTTGGCGGCGGCCGGGATGCGGCCCTTCTGCGCGATCTATTCCACCTTTTTGCAGCGGGCGTATGACCAGATCGTCCATGATGTCGCGTTGCAAAACCTGCCAGTACGCTTTGCGATTGACCGTGCGGGGCTGGTGGGGGCCGACGGCCCGACCCATGCGGGCGCATTTGACATTGGTTATTTGACCCATTTGCCGAACTTCACCGTCATGGCGGCGGCCGATGAGGCGGAGTTGATCCATATGGTCGCCACGGCGGCGGAACATGACGGCGGGCCGATTGCGTTTCGGTATCCGCGCGGCACGGGTGTGGGGGTGGATCTGCCCGCGATCCCACAGCCGTTGCCCATCGGGCGGGGCCGGATCATGACCGAGGGCAATGATGTCGCCATCCTGTCCTACGGCGCTCATTTGTCTGAATGCCTGATGGCGGCAGAGCGGCTTGAGGCGCAGGGGATTTCCGCGACTGTGGCCGATGCACGGTTCTCGAAGCCGCTCGACACGAATATGATCAAGCAGCTTTTGCGCCACCACAAGGCGATGATTACGGTGGAACAGGGTGCGCGCGGCGGGTTCGGGGCCCATGTGCTGGAATGGCTGGCCAATGAGGGCGGGTTTGATCGCGGCATGAAAGTGCGCACGATGACGCTGCCCGACCGGTTCATCAATCAGGCGAGCCCGATGGAGATGTACGAGGATGCGGGCCTGGATGCGGCCTATATCACCGTGAATTGCGTGGAGCTTTTAGGGCTGGTCGGTGGGCGGTTTCCCGCGCCGCTTCAGGCCTGAACGAGCGAGCCGAAGATTCGGTCGCGGTGTTCCTGCAGGTAGATGCGCAGCCATGCGCTGTAGCGTTCGGGCTTGCGTGCCACCTCTGCCGCGAGGTCGAAGAAACTGATCCAGCGCGTGTCCATCACCTCGTCCGGGTTGGGTGTCACGGACAGGTCAGCCGGGGCTGTAGCCAGAAAGATATCGACCAGTTCATGCTCGGTCATGCCGTTGCCGACATCAGCGCGGTATTCGACCTGATCACGGAACGATGGGTAGAGCCCGGTGATCCCAAGCTCCTCGTTCAGACGGCGGATGGCGCAATCCTCGGGTGCCTCCCCCCACAGCGGATGGGTACAGCACGTGTTCGCCCAAAGACCGGGCGTGTGATATTTCGTTAGCGCGCGCCGCTGGATCAGAACCTTGTCGTTGCGCATGACAAACACCGAGACCGCCTTATGACGCAGACCGCGCTTGTGGACGTCCATCTTTTCGACGGCGGTCAGCTTGCCGTCGACCCAGGCGGGAATCATATCGCGGGCCATCATGTTCATGTGCGTACGGCCGGGATCAGCCGCAGCAGGTGGGCTGCGTTCTTCAGGCCGATTTTCAGGTGGGCCATGGGGCGGGCCCTCACAAGTTTCTTGTTCATATAGGCCTCGAAGGTCAGGCGCTGCACGTCGATGTCGTGACAGAGTGACACGAACCGTTCGCGCCGCTCGTCTGATTTGTAATACGCGTCCTGCATCGCGCCCAAAACGCGAAAAACTGTCCCATGCTGTTTCAGGAACGCCTTGCGCGCGAGCCCCAGATCCTTGACGCGGCCCGAGGCAAGGCAGGCCATCGCGGCATTGGCGGCCTGACGCCCGCCTTCCATCGCGTAGTAGATCCCTTCGCCCGAGGACGGCGCGACAACGCCTGCGGCATCCCCCGCCAGCACCACATCCCGGCCATTGTCCCATTTGTCCAATGGCTTCAGGGGGATCGGTGCGCCTTCCTTGCGGATGGTCTCGCACCCCGACAGGCCCGCGTTTTCCCGCAGGGAGCGCGTGGCCTCTTTCAGATCAATGCCGTCGATGCCTGTGCCCATGCCGACGCTGGCGGACTTACCATGGGGGAACACCCAGCCGTAGAAATCCGGTGAAATGGCGCCATCGTAGATCACGTCGCAGCGGGTCGGGTCATAGGCGCTGGGACCGGTGGGGGCTTCGATGATCTCGTGATAGGCGATCACGTAGGGGATTGTATCGCCGCCGGGCACTTCTGCGCGGGCCACGTCTGACCGCGCCCCATCAGCGCCGATGATCAGCTTGGTTTCCAGCTCCAGCGTGTTGCGGCTGACCTTGTCTCGGTAGACCACCTTGGTCGAGCCGTCTTCACGGTCAATCCTGAGGAACGTCCCTGTGTAGCGGTGGACACCGGCTTTTTTGGCGCGGACGCGCAGAAACTCGTCGAAATGTTCGCGATCAACCATGCCGACATAGCCGTTCTCGATCGGGATATCGACGGAGCGGGCGGTGGGCGAGATCATGCGGGCGGTGGAGATACGCGCCACCAGCTGGTCCTCGGGAATATCGAAATCCGCGACAGCGCGGGGTGGGATGGCACCCCCGCACGGCTTGATGCGCCCGGCGCGGTCCAGCATGGCGACGGTGTGGCCCTTGCGGGCAAGGTCTTCTGCAGCCGTGGCCCCAGCGGGACCGCCACCGACAATAACGACGTCATAGATCATGGGTTATTCCCCCGGGACAAAATGAGATGTTTGCGTATACGTGTTGCGTTCGATCACCCGCGCGGCCATCAGGCCCGCGATCAGGAAAAGGCTTCCCTCGACCAGAAAAACGGCGCCGAAAGCATCGGCATCGGTCATCAGCGGGCGTAGGATATCGACGGCGGCGGCACCCAGAAGTCCGCCAAATCCAGCCGCGACTGCTTGCGCGGCGCCCCAAAGACCCATGCGGGTGCCTTCGCGGCGGGACTGACCCTCGCCTGCCAGCTGCATCATCGACCCGATGGCGGCCACGGCGAAGGCTCCGTTGGAGAAACCCAAGAATACTGTTGCGGGCAGAAGCAGGTTTTCCTGCTGCGTCTGACCGATGAAGAAAATCCCAAAAAGCGCGATGGCCGACAAGGCGCAGCCCACGACGACCCAATGGCGCAGCGCGCCCAGTTTCAGCCCTGTGGCACAGATGCCGACGCAGATCATGCCCAAGAAGACGCCGCCGTTCTGTGCGCCGGACAGGGATGTCGTCTGACCGGGGGTGAGGCCGAAGACGAGGCCCGCGTAAGGTTCAAGGATCAGTTCCTGCATGAAATACGCGGTCATCGACAGGAAAACGAAGATGGTGAAATTGCGGGCCTTGGGCTCGGCCCAGACCTCTTTCATGCCGGTCATGAAGGGAACGGCGACGGCGGGCGTCTGTGGCTGGCTGACCCGACGCTCGATCCCCCAGACGGCCAGAGTTGTCAGGACGACGGCACCTGTGGTGACGATGGCCACGATCTTCAGCAGAAGCGCGGGGGTGTAAGGATCAAGGAACGCGCCAACGGTGCCTGCGGTCACTGCAATGCCTGCGATCATCATCAGCCAAGTGATCGTCGCGGCGGCAGCGCGGCGGCGGGGATGGGTGGCCGTGGCCAGAAGCGCCAGCAGGGATGTGCCGGACGCACCCACGCCCAACCCGATCAGCGCGTAGGCAAAGACTGAGATAAGAAGCCCTGTGCTCAGGCTCTGTTCCAGCTGAATAACGCCGAGCGCGGCCAGAAAACCGCCTAGGGCCAAGGCAACCATGCCGCCGATGATCCAGCGGGTCCGGCTGCCGCCCATGTCTGACAGAAAGCCCCAGTTCGGCCGGGTGATCTGAATGCCGTAATGCAGCGCGACCAGAAGGCCGGGCAGGACGGCGGGTAATGCAAGCTCCACCACCATGAGGCGGTTGAGGGTGGATGTGGTCAGAACGACAATCGCGCCCAACGCCATCTGCACCAAACCAAGGCGGACGATGGACAGCCAGCTGAGCATCAGACGAGCCCCCGAAGCGCGAAAGCGGCCACCATCATGCCGGTCACATAGAGCGCAACGCCGGTGCCGTTGTACCACGGCGCCTTTGCGCGTGGGTCACGGATCAGGATGGTCATGGCCCAGATTTGCAGACCCAAGAGTGCCGTGATGGCGAGGGCGAAATAGGGTCTATCCCAGCCCAAAAGTAGGAAAATCACCCCGATTTGCGACAGGGTCATCACAGCGCAGGCCACCAGGGCGGCGCGCGCGGGGCCAAGGGTGACGGGCAAGGAATTTACGCCAGTTTGGCGGTCGCCTTTCAGCGCCTTGAAATCGTTTAAGGTCATGATGCCATGGGCGCCTATCGCGTAGAGCATGGCGATGGTTATGATCCGCCAATCGGGCAGTCCGGCGGACAGGACGGCGGCGCCTGTGAACCACGGCAGGCCTTCGTAGCAGAGGCCAACCAGACCGGGGCCCCACCAACCGGATTTCTTCAGACGAACGGGTTCGGCGGAGTAGGCCCATGCGGCGGCAACGGCCGCACATGTTGCGGCAAAGCCCCATGGTCCAAGGGCGAGACCGACCAGCAAGGACAAGGCGGACATGCCGAGTGCGATGTAAAGCCCCCATTGACCGGGGACGCGGCCCGATGGAATAGGACGTTCGGGTTGATTGATGGCGTCCACGTGACGGTCGCACCAGTCATTGGCGGCTTGGCTCATCCCGCACACAATGGGACCGGCCAACAAGATGCCGAGACCCACCAGCCACAGGTTTTCCAAAGGCGAGACGCCGACTGAGACCACGCCGCACAGATAGGCCCACATGGGTGGAAACCATGTAATCGGCTTCAATAGGCGCAGAGCGGCTGCGGGTTCGGGGTAACGACGTCGTTGTAATGTGTAGCTGACAGTCATGTGTCAACTTAACTATACAAACTGAGTCCCGACAAGAATTTTAACCGAGGCAAAAGGCCCCAGTTCCTGGTTCGGCTTGAAATGGCTGTAGGCGCCTCAATCCTTGGGGGATTTGTCGAGCAAATTGTACTTGCGCAGCTTCACATAGAGGCTCTGACGGCTGAGGCCCAGCATCTCGGCCACGGCGACGCGGTTGTTGCCGGTCAATTCGACGGCGGTCTCGATGCAGATCTTCTCAATCACGTCGGTGGTCGCAGCGACGATGTCTTTCAGGGGCGATGAGCCGACCAGATCGACGATGTCGTTCATCCGGTGGGTGCTGTCCTGCTCGTCTTGGCTGCGCAAAAGATCGCCGCGCGAGGCGTCCCGCAGGATAAAGGCGAAGTTGGATTGGGGGCCGTCATCCAGACGCGTGGCCGAAATCTCGACCTGACGCGAGGATCCGTGGCTGCCCACAAGCTGCGTCGCGTAAAGTTGCATCCGACCGGCGCGGGTGGCGTTTTCCAGCAAGACGTTGCTGTCGATCTTGCCGCGCACGAGGAAATCGGCGATGGGCCGCCCCTTCACGCTGGACATCAGCGCGATATCGGTCAGGCCAAGGAACGCTTCGTTGACGAAGCGGATGACGCCCCGGTCGTCGGTGAAGACGATCGCATCGACGCCTTTCTGAAACAGGGTTTCCAAGCCGCCCGAGATTTCGATGTCCGCGCCGTCGGTGGCGGTCTCGGTCTCCAACCGGCATAGGAATGTCCGTTCGCCCGCTGCCCGGAAGAGCGTTGGATGAATGCTGATCTTGCGCCCGCTGCGCCGCGCGACGACGCTGACGCCGGACTTGATGTTCTCGGCAGAGGCCCCGGCCAGGCTGTCGATGAAATCGTCTGAGCCGTTTGCCTCAACTTCACTTTCCAGATTGCACCCGACAAGTGCCTCGGCACTGCCGCCCAGAACGCGGGCTGCGGCCTGATTGCAATCGGTGATCCGACCCGATGCGGCGCTCATCAGAACGAGGGCGTCCTGAGAGGTTTCCATCAGCACACGGTAGCGGGTCTCGAAATCGCGATGCGCCTCGTAGTCACGTTCCAGCGCCAGTTGCGCTTTGACAAGCCGTTGTTGCAACTCGGCGATGGCGCGCATGTCCCGACCCAGCATCAGGATGCGCCCGTCCTGGCCGGTCAGGTGGAAGCTGTAGCTGATCGGGAACTGCCAGTTGGCGTTGTCGAAATGATTGACCTCGACGGCGGGAATGATCTGGGCCTTGCCGCGGCGATAATCCTCGATGATCGACATCACGCGGTTCACGCTGTCTTCCGCCAGAAACTCGCAGATGTTGCGACCCTTCCAGTGGTCCAACTGACCCATAGTCTTTGTCAGGGGGTTGATCGTCACCATTTCGATTTCGCCCGTGTTGGTGACAACGATGGCGATATCCGCTGCGGTCGCGATGACCTGATTGATGTAGTCAGGTGCAACCTGTGGATCGGCATTATCGATCCAGAACCCAATCTCTCTGATGTTCATACCAACGTACCTATGCTTCGACATCACTATGTCAAAGACTCAACCGGTCTTCCAGACTACCCCACCACAAGATTTCGTAAGTTGCAAAATGCGACAGCGGCTCGTGGATCCGATGTCACAATATCAGCACCTGTGAGTGCTTTGATCTCGTCATCGTCGGTCATGGTTCCGATACTCAGCACAATCGGAACCCTGTTGATGACGGTATCGCGCAGTTCCTTGATCAACTGCCGTGCACCACTGACGGTGCGTTTGCTCGAGATCGACAGTCCGATCATCGAAAACTGTTCGGCCTTGGCGATCCGCGCGATGTCCGTATTGGACCGGCCGATCATCACGCGGGTCATGCATCCCAGGGCGTCGAATGCGTCCGCTGCAATCAGACCACCCAGCACATGGTCTTCGGTCAGCGGAACGGCGATCAGGACCTTGGGGCCTGCATCGGTTCTATTGGGTGCGCGCCGGGCCACCAACTGGCGAACCATTTCTTGGATGCGGGCGGTTCCGATTGTGACATCGGCAAAGCTGACGTGATTGTCGCTCCAGAGTTGGCCCAGATAGCGCGCAGCGTCGCCCGCAAAATGGTGGATGAACGCATTGGGCGATACACCGCTTTCCATCAGTTCAGACATGGTGGCGCGGCGCAAATTAGGATCGTCGGCCACAACCGACATGGCCAAGGCTTCGGTCCGGGGATCAACCCCCTTGGCGTTCGGATTACATTGTTTCGACGACACGACGCGCAGGGCTTGAGCGGCGAGTTCTTCCACGGACGAGCGCTGATGCCATCCAGCCTCGCCGTTTTTGGTCTCGAACATCAGCGTCATGTGGTCAGTCGGTACGAGAAGCGATCCATGCCGGAAATACGGCCTGTAGGAACCCCCCGTTGCCTTTCGAGAAAACTATGCAGTTTTAGGTCCATTTTGTAAAGTTCCGTATCCCTTACCAATGTCCAATTCAGTTGACACACGGCGGCTCGCGCCAGGTCCCACCACGCGGAATCGCGCAATGCCTTATTTTTTCTTCGTATAGGGAAGCGGTTATCGGCCTGCGTGTCAACTTTGATAGTGTAAGTTTCAATTGACACTTTGGGTTACCCGGCGATACCTTTTTATCAGAACCACAGAACATTCGGGGGAATCGAGGGAGATGTTCGCCCCATGAACACACCCACACAGACCAATCGTCTTTACACTGCCGATCAACGCGCCCGTCGGGACGCGACACGGTGGACGTTGGTTCAGGGCGTCCTCGCGCCGCTTCAGTTTCTGGTCTTCATCGTCTCGCTGGCGCTGGTCGTCAGGTACATCGCCACGGGCGACGGCTACCAGATCGCAACGGCATCTGTGCTGGTCAAAACCGCTTTCCTCTACATCATCATGATCACCGGCGCGATCTGGGAAAAGGTCGTCTTCGGCCAGTACCTCCTCGCCCCGGCTTTCTTCTGGGAGGATGTGTTCAGCTTCGGCGTCATCGCGCTGCACACCGCCTATCTCTGGGTGCTTTTCGCCGGGACGGACCCCCTGACGCAAATGCTCGTGGCGCTCGCCGCCTATGCCGCCTACCTGATCAACGCGACACAGTTTGTGCTCAAGCTGCGCGCCGCCCGTTTGGAGGTCGCCGCATGAACAAGCCCGCCGCCCTGACCCAAGGCAGCTGCCGTGACGCCCCTATCCTGAAAGAGCGCGGCCAGCGCGAGGTCTTCTGCGGTCTGACCGGCATCATCTGGCTGCACCGCAAGATGCAAGATGCGTTTTTTCTTGTCGTGGGCTCGCGCACCTGTGCCCATCTTCTGCAATCGGCTGCGGGCGTCATGATCTTTGCCGAGCCGCGGTTCGGGACAGCCATTCTGGAAGAGAAAGATCTGGCCGGTCTGGCCGACGCGCATGAGGAACTGGACCGCGAGGTCGGTCGCCTGCTGGAGCGGCGCCCCGACATCAAGCAACTGTTCCTTGTCGGGTCCTGCCCGTCCGAGGTTATCAAGATCGACCTGTCCCGCGCGGCGGAGCGTCTGACGAAAATCCATGCGCCCCATGTCCGCGTGCTGAACTACTCCGGCTCGGGTATCGAGACCACTTTTACGCAAGGCGAAGACGCCTGTTTGGAATCCATGGTGCCGGTTCTGCCCAAGACGGAAGCGGCAGAATTGCTGCTTGTGGGCGCGCTGCCCGACGTGGTCGAGGATCAGGCGCTGAAGCTTCTGGACGACATGGGTGTGGGTCCCGTGCGGGTTTTGCCTGCTGGGCGTGCCGATGGCATTCCGGCCATCGGGTCCAATACCAAGTTTGCGCTGTTGCAGCCGTTCCTCGGCGAAACCGCCGCCGCCCTGACCCGGCGCGGCGCCCATCACATTCCAGCACCTTTCCCGTTTGGCGAAGAGGGTACGACGCTGTGGCTGCGTGCGATTGCCGACCAATTCGGTGTGGATGATGACACCTTCGAGCGTGTGACCGCAGCCCCCCGCGCCCGGGCGCGCAAGGCCGTTGCGGCCCACGCCGCAGATCTCACTGGCAAGTCGATCTTCTTCTTCCCAGACAGCCAGCTTGAATTGCCTCTGGCGCGGTTCCTGACGCGTGAATGCGGGATGCATGCGCTCGAGGTCGGCGCGCCTTACATCCACAAGGGTCTCGTCGGGCCGGACATGGATCTGCTCCACGCCGAGGTGATCTCCGAAGGTCAGGACGTGGACAAGCAACTTGACCGCTGTCGCGCCGCCCGCCCCGATTTGACCGTCTGCGGTCTGGGTCTGGCCAACCCGCTGGAGGCGGAAGGCCTCGCGACCAAATGGGCCATCGAACTGGTCTTCACGCCTGTGCATTTTTACGAACAGGCAGGCGATCTGGCCGGTCTTTTCTCCCGTCCCCTGCGCCGCAAGGGCCTCCTGAAGATGGAGGCCGCTGAATGAACCGCGTCGTGGTCTTCTTTCTGGCAAAAATACTCACGGCGGGACGCAGGCCATGAAGTTGACCGTCTGGACATATGAAGGTCCGCCCCATGTGGGTGCCATGCGGGTCGCAACGGGCATGACCGGTCTGCACTATGTGCTCCATGCGCCTCAGGGTGACACCTACGCCGATCTGCTATTCACGATGATCGAACGGCGCGGTCAGCGCCCGCCGGTAACCTACACGACCTTTCAGGCCCGCGATCTGGGCGCCGACACCGCGCATCTCTTCAAGGACGCCTGTCAGGACGCCTATGACCGGTTCAAGCCGGAGGCGATCATCGTCGGCTCTTCCTGCACCGCGGAACTGATCCAGGACGATCCCGGCGGTCTGGCCGAGACGATGGGCTTGCCGGTTCCCGTGATCCCGCTGGAATTGCCCAGCTACCAGCGCAAGGAAAACTTCGGCGCGGATGAGACGTTCTTTCAGATCGTCCGCCATCTCAGCACGCTGCAGCCCAAAACCGAGCGCATCACGTGCAATATTCTGGGCCCAACGGGTCTGGGCTTTCGCCACCGCGACGATATCGAGGAGCTGACCGCACTTCTCTATGACATCGGTGTCGAGGTGAATTGCGTGGCGCCAATGGGGTCCAGCCCCGGCGATATCTCCCGCCTCGGTGCGGCGCATTTCAACGTGATGCTCTATCCCGAGACCTGCGAGATGGCGTGCCGCTGGCTGCAGAAAACCTACGATCAGCCTTATACCAAGACAGTGCCTATCGGGGTTGGCGCCACGCGGGATTTCATCGCAGAGGTCGCGCAGATCATCGGCAAGCCTACGGGTCAGATCGACGACAGCCGTCTGCGCCTTCCGTGGTATTCGGCCTCTGTCGACAGCACCTACCTGACCGGCAAGCGCGTTTTCCTTTTTGGCGACGCAACCCATGTCAAAGCCGCCGCACGGATCGCCCGCGACGAGATGGGGTTCGAGGTCGTGGGTCTTGGCTGCTACAACCGCGAATTTGCCCGCGACATCCGCGCGCTGGCCAAGGATTACGGCGTCGAGGCGCTGATCACAGATGATTATCTGGAGGTGGAGCGCGCTATCGAAACGCTCACGCCGGAAATGATCCTCGGCACCCAAATGGAACGCCACATTGGCAAGCGGCTGGGCATTCCCTGCGCCGTCATCTCCGCGCCCGTTCACGTGCAGGATTTCCCCGCGCGCTACTCGCCGCAGGTCGGTTGGGAAGGCGCGAATGTGATCTTCGACACATGGGTCCATCCGCTGGTCATGGGGCTGGAAGAACATCTGCTGCACATGTTCCGCGAGGATTTCGAGTTCCACGATGCCGCCGGCCCGTCCCACCATGGCCATGCGGCAACCCCGCGGATGCCGGCCGCGGCCGAAGGGGGCTCGATGCCCGCTGAGGGCGCCTCTGTTTCCACCGATATCCGATGGCTGCTGGACGCGGAAAAAGAGCTGAAGAAAATCCCGTTTTTCGTGCGCGGCAAGGCGCGTCGCAACACAGAAAAATTCGCGGCAGACCGCGGTGTCGCCGAGATATCGGTCGACACGCTGTACGAGGCAAAGGCCCATTATGCGCGATAGCTCGGATCATATCGGCTACCGCGTCGTGATCGTGACGCTGGATGCCCATGCGGCGGGTCCGGCTTCCCGCGTGTCTAACCGGCTGGAGAGCGACTTCCCGGGCCTGTCCGTTTCGGTTCATGCGGCGGCGGAATGGGGCGGGAACCCCCAAGCGCTCGAAGATACCAAGGACGCCATCCGCCACGGCGATATAATCATCGCAAACCTACTGTTCCTCGAAGAGCACGTTCAGGCAATCCTTCCCGATCTGATCGCACGACGTGACGTCTGTGACGCGATGATCGGCATGGTCGCCGACGGGGATGTGGTAAAGCTGACCCGCATGGGCGATCTGGACATGCAGAAGCCCGCCTCGGGCGCGATGGCCCTGCTGAAAAAGCTGCGGGGCACCGCCAAGCCGTCCGCCGCCTCGGGTCAGAAACAGATGCGGATGCTGCGGCGCCTGCCAAAGATCCTCAAGTTTATCCCCGGCAAGGCGCAGGATTTGCGCGCATGGTTCCTGACCATGCAATACTGGCTGGGCGGATCTGATCACAACGTTGAACAGATGATCCGCTTTCTGGTGTCGCGCTATTCCCGTGAAACCGCGTGGCACAACGTGCAGGCGAAAGCCCCCGTGGAATACCCGGACGTGGGCGTCTACCACCCTGATCTGCCGGAGCGTATTGCCACGGACAGTGCCACACTACCCACCCCCGATAGTCCCGTCGCGACCGTCGGCCTTTTGATGTTGCGCAGCTATATCCTGGCCTCTGACACCGCGCATTATGATGCAGTCATTCGCGCCTTCGAGGCGCAGAACATCCGCGTTATCCCGGCCTTTGCAGGGGGTCTGGACGGGCGTCCTGCGATTGAGGCGTATCATCAGGACGAGATCGACGCGCTGGTGTCCCTGACTGGATTTTCGCTGATTGGTGGCCCCGCCTACAATGACAGCGATGCAGCGGTGGAGGTTCTGTCGAACCTTGATGTCCCTTATGTCGCGGCCCACCCGCTGGAGTTTCAGACGCTGGGCGAGTGGGGCGCCGGATCAAGTGGCCTTGGCCCGGTGGAAACGACCATGCTGATCGCCCTGCCCGAGATCGATGGTGCAACAAATCCCACGGTCTTTGCGGGCCGCCACGGCGCGACAGGGTGCAGCGGATGCGAGAAAATGTGCGGTGCGACCGAGGGTGACCGCACCATGGCGCCGTGTTTCGAACGGATCGAGAAACTTGTCGCCAAGACCCGTAATCTGGCGACGCTGCGCCGCTCTCGGCTTGCGGAGCGCAAGGTGGCGATTGTTCTGTTCGGCTTCCCTCCCAATGCCGGTGCTGTGGGCACGGCCGCTTATCTCAGCGTGTTCGAAAGCCTGTTCAACACCCTGACCCGGATGAAGGCCGAAGGGTACAGCGTCGATGTGCCTGAAACCGTTGATGACCTGCGCACCGCCGTGCTTAAGGGCAACAGCGCCCAGTTCGGGACCGAGGCGAATGTCGCGGCTCATGTGCCCGCGGATACCATCGTCGGCCAAACCCCTTGGCTGTCCGAAATCGAAGAGGTGTGGGGTCCTGCACCAGGCCGCATCCAGTCCGACGGGCGCGGCGTGTTCATTCTGGGCGCGCAATTAGGCAATGTGCTGGTGGGTGTCCAGCCGACTTTCGGCTACGAGGGTGACCCGATGCGGCTGCTCTTTGAAAAGGGCTTCGCGCCGACCCATGCATTCGCAACCTTCTATCTTTGGCTGAAAAACCAGTTTCAGGCCGATGTGTTGCTGCATTTCGGGATGCATGGCGCGCTAGAGTTCATGCCGGGTCGTCAGGCGGGCATGGGGGCTGCGTGCTGGCCGGATCGGCTGATTGGCGAGATGCCGAACGTGTACCTCTATGCCTCCAACAACCCATCCGAGGCGAGTTTGGCCAAGCGGCGCAGCAATGCAATCACGGTCACGCATCTGACGCCACCGCTGGCGTCTGCGGGGCTATACAAAGGACTTTCGGAATTGAAGGACAGCGTGCGGCGCTACCGGGCCTTGTCGCCTGATGCCGGTAACCGTGACGAGCTGGAAGCGCTGATCGCCGTACAGGCCGACGCCGTTGATCTGGGCGGCATCGCGCCTGATGCCTTGTGGCTGAAACTATTGGAAACCGAAGACGCGCTGATCACCGATGGGCTGCATGTGGTCGGACAACCCTTGGGGGCCGAGGAACGCGCCGAACATATCCGCGTCATGGACGATCCAGACTCCGCCGAGCGCGTGGATCAGTTGCTGCAGGACGAGCACGAGTTGCCCGCCTTGATGCGCGCTCTGGGCGGGCAGTTTATCGCCCCCGTTGCGGGTGGTGACCTGATCCGGTCGCCGGACGTGCTGCCCACGGGTCGCAATATCCATGCCTTCGATCCGTTTCGCATGCCCACGGCCTTTGCCATGCAAGATGGTGCTAAACAGGCTCTAACTCTGCTCAAAACCCATAAATCAATGCCCCGGACCGTGGCGCTTGTTCTGTGGGGATCGGACAACATCAAATCCGACGGCGGCCCCATTGCTCAGGCGTTGGCGCTGATGGGGGCCAAGCCGCGCTTTGACAGTTACGGGCGTCTCAGCGGTGCCGATCTGGTGCCTTTGGAAGAACTTGGGCGTCCCCGGATTGATGTCATCATGACGCTGTCCGGTATTTTCCGGGATCTGCTGCCTTTGCAAACCCGGATGCTGGCCGAGGCCGCTTACAAGGCCGCCACGGCGGCCGAACCGCTGGAGCAGAATTTCATTCGCGCCCATGCGCTGGCCTATGCGGAGCAGATGGATGTGGATCTGGAAACTGCCAGCTTGCGGGTCTTTTCGAATGCGGAAGGGGCCTATGGCTCCAACGTCAATCAACTGGTCGACAGCTCCGCCTTTGGCGACGAGGACGAGTTGGCCGACGCCTATGAGGCACGCAAGAGCTTTGCCTACGGCGTGAATGGCAAGCCTCAGCCCAATGCGGCCCTGCTGCAGAAAGCGCTGAAGGACGTGGATCTGGCCTATCAGAACCTCGAATCCGTCGAGCTGGGCGTGACGACCGTTGATCATTACTTCGACACCTTGGGCGGGATTTCCCGGGCCGTGAAGCGCGCCAAGGGCGAGGCTGCACCGGTTTACATCGGTGACCAGACCCGGGGCGAGGGCAAGGTACGCACGCTTCAGGATCAGGTGGCCTTGGAAACTCGCAGCCGGGCGCTGAACCCGAAATTCTACGAAGGCATGCTGAAGCATGGGCATGAAGGCGTGCGCGCGATTGAGGCCCATGTGACCAACACGATGGGCTGGTCTGCCACAACCGGTCAGGTCGAGCCGTGGGTCTATCAGCGCCTCAGCGAAACCTTCGTGTTGGACGAAGAGATGCGTCGCCGTCTGGCGGATCTGAATCCGGCGGCCAGTGTGCGCATGGCCAACCGTCTGATCGAAGCGCATGAACGCAATTACTGGCAGCCCGACGAAGATACTTTGACTGCATTACAAGCCGGTGCCGACGAGCTTGAAGACGCCATGGAAGGCGTCGGAATGGCCGCGGAATGAGCCTGTTTATAGCCGAAAGGAGGCTCTCATGAGCCCCAAAGACGAAATTCCAAACCTGTCCGGCCTTGATGGCGAAGGCTCCGTTCAGGTGCATCAGCCGCCGGAGGCCAAGATCGAAGGCGCGAAGGTGTTTTCCGTGTACGGCAAGGGCGGCATCGGTAAATCAACAACCTCGTCGAACCTGTCGGCGGCGTTTTCAATGTTGGGCAAGCGGGTGCTGCAGATCGGCTGTGATCCGAAGCATGACAGCACGTTTACCTTGACCGGCACTCTTGTGCCGACTGTGATCGACTCGCTGAAAGATGTGGATTTCCACGCCGAGGAACTGCGCCCCGAGGATTTCGTTTACGAAGGCTTCAATGGTGTGAAATGCGTGGAGGCCGGTGGTCCCCCAGCAGGTACGGGGTGCGGCGGTTACGTCGTTGGCCAGACCGTGAAGTTGCTGAAGCAGCACCATTTGCTGGAAGACACGGACGTTGTGATCTTCGACGTCTTGGGTGATGTGGTGTGCGGCGGGTTCGCGGCACCTCTGCAACATGCGGACCGGGCGCTGATCGTTACGGCGAACGATTTCGACTCTATTTATGCAATGAACCGCATTATTGCGGCCGTTCAAGCCAAGTCGAAAAACTACTCTGTTCGGCTGGCTGGGTGCGTTGCGAACCGCTCGAAAGACACCGATGAAGTCGATCGCTATTGCCGCACTGTGGGCTTTGACCGGATCGCGCACATGCCGGATCTGGATGCAATCCGCCGGTCGCGACTGAAGAAAAAGACGCTGTTCGAGATGGACGACGATCAGGATATCGTCGAATGCCGCGCTGAATACGTCCGGCTGGCCGAAACCCTGTGGAACGGCACCGAGCCATTGGCGCCTGCGCCTCTGCCGGACCGTGAGATCTTTGAGTTGCTTGGGTTCGATTGATGCAGCAACAGACCGCATATGTTCAGACCCGCGCCCGTGTTGAGGACTACTTCGACCGCACGGCGACCCAGACCTGGGAGCGTCTGACCTCTGACGCGCCGGTCTCGGGCATTCGGGCGACGGTGCGGGCGGGGCGCGATCAGATGCGCGCAACGATGCTGGCGCAATTGCCCGATGATCTGACCAGTGCGCGGATCCTGGATGCCGGATGCGGCACCGGGACGATGGCGGTCGAACTGGCCAACAAGGGCGCGGATGTCACCGGTATCGATATCTCGCCGTCGCTGATTGACATTGCCGAGGCGCGGCGCCCGGACCGGGTCCGCGGTTCGCTCAGCTATCAGGCGGGCGACATGTCAAATGCGGGTTTGGGACGGTTTGACTACGTGCTCGCGATGGATAGCATGATCTACTACGACAAAGGCGATATAGGCTCTATTCTTGCCCAATTCGCCCCACGCCTGTCGGAGAAAATGATCTTCACACTGCCGCCACGTACGGCGTTGCTGATGGCGATGTGGCGGGTGGGCAAGCTATTCCCGCGCAGCGACAGATCCCCGATCATGGTGCCCCACACGGCCCAAGGTATTGCCCACGCGGCACGTGACGCCGGGACCACTGGCAAGATTGCCCATGTGGAGACGGTGAATTGCGGGTTTTACCATTCTATGGCGTTGTCCTTCACGATGGGGGGGCAAAGATGAGCGACGAGCCGCATCCCCTGACGCGTTTCACGTTGCGCATGCTTCCCTTCTCGGACGCGGCCAGCGCGGATCTGCCGATGGGCCAATTGTTGCGGCTGTCGCTGTTTCAGGTCTCGGTGGGGATGGCGGCGGTCATGCTGCTGGGCACGCTCAACCGTGTGATGATCGTCGAACTCAGCGTTCCTGCGTTTCTGGTCGCTATCATGATCGCATTGCCGGTTCTGATTGCGCCGTTCCGCGCGCTGCTGGGGTTCCGATCCGACACCTATCGGTCTGCCATCGGATGGAAACGCATCCCCTATCTCTGGTTCGGCACGCTCTGGCAGATGGGTGGTCTGGCCATAATGCCCATGAGCCTTTTGGTTTTGGGCGGGGATACAGTTCACGACGTGCCATTCGCGGGCGAGGTTCTGGCCGCGCTTGCGTTTCTGATGACCGGCTTGGGCATGCACATGACCCAGACCGCGGGCCTTGCCTTGGCCGCAGATCGGGCCACGGATGAAACGCGGCCCCGCGTCGTCGCGCTGCTTTATGTTATGTTCCTGATCGGGATGGGCGTCAGTGCCGTGATCGTGGGCTACCTGCTGCGGGACTTTGGAAATATTCGCTTGATCCAGGTGGTGCAAGGCACTGCCGTGGCCACGATTGTCCTGAACGTTATCGCCCTGTGGAAGCAGGAGCGGATGAGCCCGATGACCGCCGCCGAGCGCGCAGAACCCCGTCCCAAATTTGCCGAAGCCTGGGCCGATTTCTCGGCCGGTGGGCAGGCGGGTCGCCTGATTGCGGTCGTCGGCATCGGGACGCTGGGGTTCAATATGCAGGACGTGCTGCTGGAACCCTATGGCGGCGAGATCCTCGGCCTGTCGGTCAGCGCGACCACGTTCCTGACGGCCCTGTGGGCCATGGGGGCTTTGGTCGGCTTCGGGCTTGCTGCAAGGTGGCTTTCCGCTGGAATAGACCCTTATCGGATGGCCAGCCGCGGCCTTCTGGCGGGTGTCGTGGCCTTTTGCGCGGTGATCTTCGCGGCGCCCATGAACTTCGCGCCGCTGTTCTTCGCCGGTGCCACCCTGATTGGGTTTGGCGGCGGGCTCTTCTCGGTCGCGACGCTGACGGCTGCCATGACGATGCCCGCCACCGGGCTGGCTGGACGCGGTCTGGCGCTGGGCGCCTGGGGCGCGGCTCAGGCGACAGCGGCGGGACTTGGCGTGGCGCTGGGCGGCACAATCCGCGACGTGGTCAACGCCGCAGCCACCCAAGGTGTACTGGGCGAGGCGATGAACTCCGCCGCAACCGGATATTCTGTCGTCTATCACATCGAAATCGCGTTGCTGTTTGCGACGCTCATCGTGCTTGGCCCGCTGGTGCGGACGGGGCGCAATTTCATTCAAACCTCGGAAGAGACACGCAAGATCGGGCTTGCGGACTTCCCCACATGACCCACACCCCCGGGTCACATAACTGGAGGATAAAATGGTAGATCCATTTTTTGGCAACTTCGATCTGGCGTCTCTTGCGCTCTGGCTGTTCTGGGCCTTTTTTGCGCTTTTGATCTATTATCTGCAGACCGAAAACATGCGGGAAGGCTACCCGCTGGAAGATGATGACGGCAATCCGGCGCCCAACCAAGGTCCGTTCCCGCTGCCTTCGCCCAAGACCTTCAAGCTGCCCCATGGGCGTGGCGAGGTCACCGTGCCTGACATGCAGCCGGAAAATCGTGAGGTCGCCCTGAAGCGGACCAATGGCGCGAATGGCTTCCCATTTGAGCCAACGGGTGATCCGCTTGTTGATGGTGTTGGTCCCGCATCCTGGGCTCCGCGCCGTGATGTGCCCGAGCTTGATGGCCACGGTCATCCCAAGATTGTGCCGATGGCGGGCGCGGATGGCTTTGTGGTGGCCGCCGGTAAAGACCCGCGCGGTTTACCGGTTCAGGCGGGCGACAAGGCTGTCGTGGGTGTGGTCACGGATATGTGGATCGATGAGCCCGAGCAGCTGGTGCGGTATCTGGAGTTCGAACTGAGTGAAGAGTACGGGTCCGGCACGCGGCTGGTGCCCATGCAACTGGCGCGGATCAAATCCGACCGGGTGCAGGTCAAAACGCTTTTCGGGAAGCACTTCGCCAATGTGCCAACCACCAAATCGACCACGCAGGTCACGTTGCTCGAAGAGGACAAGATCTGTGGCTACTACTCGGGCGGTGTTCTCTACGCCTCCGAAGATCGCCTGAACCCGCAGCTCTGAGGACACGAGACCCATGCCCCATGATGATTTCGCCGTAGAACCCATTGAAGGCCTGCCGGAACTGCCACCGGAGGGGGAAAAAATCCTCTGGCAGGGCAAGCCACATTGGTGGACGCTCGCGAAGGAAAGCCTGAACATCTATTGGGTCATGGGATATTTCGTGCTTTTGGGCGTTTGGCGCTCGGTCAATCTGGCGGAGTTCACTCCGCCCCTCGCGGCAACGCTGGGGGCCATTCCGTTCCTGATCCTTGGCTTGATTGCCTGCGGTCTGTTGCTGCTGATCTCGGTCGTGCAGGCGCAGACGACCGTCTACACCATCACGAACCGCCGCGTTGCCATGCGCATCGGGGCGGCGCTGACCGTAACGCTGAACCTGCCCTACCGCTGGATCGGGTCGGCTGATCTGGACCTGCGCCGGGGCGGCACAGGCACAATTGCTCTGTCGCTGATCGATGAAGGCACGCGGTTGAGCTATCTGACGTGCTGGCCCCATGTCCGGCCGTGGCGGATGAACCCGACGCAGCCCGCTTTGCGCTGCATCAAGGACGCCGAGCATGTCTCACGTATTTTGGCGCAGGCCGTGGGCTCGAACGTTCCCGTCACACAACCGCAACCTCAACCACAGATGCCAGACGCCGTTCCGGCAGAGTAAGGGAGCCATTCCATGAGCGAACAGCAACTGATCGACCGCGACCGCGAGATGATCCCGACCTTTTTGCTGCGGGCGATGCTGGGTGTTGTCGTGGCGATCTTTGCGCTGGCCGCCTTTGCGTCCTTCACCGACCGCCCCCTTGAGGCGATGCCACCTGAGGTGCCCGTGATTCAGAGCCGGGATATCGTGATCCACGCCACCATGTCGGGTGCGGTGCGCGTCACCGACACCTCCGGCGCTGTAATCGCGGATCTGGCCCCGGAAGAGGGCGGGTTTATTGCAGGTGTTGGCCGCGTGCTGGAGCGGGAGCGTGCCAAGATCGGCATCACCGAACCTACCGCGATCAAGCTGATCAAATACGAAAACGGTCGTCTTGCCCTGAGAGACGATTTCACCACGTGGCGTGCTGAACTTCAGGGGTTTGGCCAAACGAATGAAGCTGCGTTCCATAAACTGCTCAAGTAATTGCCGGGAGACAATTCAATGGGATTATTTACGAAAGAGAAGGAAACCGCACCCTGTGAGGTCGAGGTCAGTCACACGTTCGACAGCCTGCACGCTCACGTCAAATTTCTGAACGGCGCCACGATCAATCCGGGCGACGAGGTGCTGGTGCACGGCGCGCCGGTTCTGGCGGGTTACGGCGAGATCATCATTGAGGAACGCACGGCGACGATCACACGCGCTTCGATGGTTGAACAGGTCTGGACCCGAATGACGGGCGATCTGGAATGCATGGAACTGGCAGAGTTTGCCTTCTCGGAAGGAGCTTTGTCATGAACGCGCATACGGATGTAAACGCCGCTGGCATCATTCCCGAAAACTCCGATGACAGCACCGCGATGGCCACGGAAACCACGCTGCTGGATCCGCGGTTCTACACCACCGATTTCGACGAGATGGACAAGATCGACGTCACGCCCGTTCGCAAGGAATGGGACGAGATGATCGCGGCCATGTCGGCCGACCCGAACAAGGGTCACTTTAAGAAAAACGACGAATGGAACACGCCTGATTGGGAGGCGATGGATCCCAAGCTGAAGGCCGAGTTGATCGATTTCCTCGTGTCTTCATTGACGGCGGAATTCTCGGGCTGCGTCCTCTACAAAGAGATGAAGCGGCGCGGCAACAATCCTGACATCTGTGCGCTGTTCCAACTGATGGCGCGGGACGAGGCACGCCATGCGGGGTTCATCAATGATGCGCTGCGCGAGGCGGGTGTTGCGGTCAATCTGGGTTTTTTGACCAAGGCCAAGAAGTACACCTATTTCCGGCCGAAGTTCATCTATTACGCGACCTATCTGTCCGAGAAGATCGGGTATGCGCGCTACATCACGATCTACCGGCATCTGGAGAAGAACCCGGACAAGATGATCCATCCAATTTTCAAGTGGTTCGAAAACTGGTGCAATGACGAGTTCAGCCACGGCGAGGCGTTTGCCCTGCTGATGAAGACGGACCCCAAACTGACAAACAGCTTCGTCAACAAGTTGTGGATCCGGTTCTTCCTTGTCGCGGTGTTCTCGGTCATGTGCATCCGCGACCATCTGCGTCCGGAATTTCACAAGGCGCTTGGCATCGATATCGACTGGTATGACCGGGAGGTGCTGCGCAAGACCTCCGATATTTCCAAGCAGATTTTCCCCGTTGCGATCGATCTGGAAAATCCACGCTGGGAAAAGAACCTGCTGAAACTGCGGCAGGCTTCGGCGGCCATGGACGCGGCTCGGCGCAAGGGCGGGATTGCCGGTGCGTTTGGGAAAGTCGGCGCGGGCGCGCGGGCGGGTCTGGCCTTTGCTAGCCTCTACCTGATCCCCGTAAAAACCGATCACGTCATTGAAGAGGACAGCCGCATGGTGCCGAGCTACTGATGTTTGACAACGGATGGATAGCGGCCCTGTCGGCCCTCTTTCTCTGGTGGTTTTCCACCGGGGCGATCCTGATTGCGGTCCGGGTCGCCGAAAAGAAAGAGCGTCACACCAAGATGACGTTGGGTCTGTTTCCGCTGTTGTTAATTGGATTCGCAGGAATCGCTGCTACGACGGGCGAGGGAAGGGTAACGAGTTCTCTTTTTCCTCTCTCGGACGTGTTCCTGTCCGACACCGCTGCGGTCTATATCAGCTTTCTGTCGGCGCTCGCCATTTGGGGCTGGATTGAATTGGCGTTCTTGACCGGGCTGATCACTGGACCCAACACAAATATCTGCCCCAAACATATCCCCGAGTGGGAGCGGTTCATTCGCGCCTGGGGTACTGTTGCTTATCACGAGATGCTTTTGACGGCAGCGCTGCTGGCTGTGGCGTATCTGACCTTCGGGGCCGACAACACTGTCGGGTTCTGGACATTCGCCGTGCTGTACTTCGCGCGGATTTCGGCGAAGCTGAACCTCTTTCTGGGGGTGCGTGAGATCAATACAGAGTTTCTGCCCCGCCGCCTTGCCCATCTTCCCAGCCATTTCAGGCACGGACGTATCAACTGGCTGTTCCCGGTTTCCGTCACAGTCCTGACCTTTGCCACGGCTTGCTGGCTGGAGCGGATCTACTCCAGCATTACAGGAGCGGAAGTGGCTGGATTTGCCCTTCTGTCCGCGCTCACCGCGCTGGCGCTTTTTGAGCACTGGATGATGGTGCTGCCGTTGCCCGACGAAAAACTCTGGCGCTGGATGCTGCCGGAAAAAACAACAATAAAGACCAAACGACTGAACGAGGAAGCCCATGGACTTTGACAGCCTGTTCAACGCCCAGCTCGATACGCTGAAGGCCGAAGGAAACTACCGGATCTTTGCCAATCTTGAGCGACATTGCGGGGACTTCCCGAAAGCACGCAACCATTCGGACGGCGCGGATGAAGTCACGGTCTGGTGCTCAAACGATTATCTTGGCATGGGCCAGCACCCGAAGGTGCGGCAGGCGATGAAAGACGCCATCGACAAATGCGGGGCGGGCGCCGGCGGCACGCGCAATATCTCCGGCACCAATCACGCCCATACGGAGCTTGAGGGTGAACTGGCCGACCTGCATGGCAAAGAGGCCGCACTGTTGTTTACGTCTGGCTATGTGTCCAATTGGGCCGCGCTCAGCACTCTTGGGGCACGTTTGCCCAATGCGGTGATCCTCAGTGATGAGTTGAACCATGCCTCCATGATCGAAGGCATCCGCCATTCCCGCGCGGACAAGATCCTGTGGAAACACAATGATCCGGAAGATCTGGATCGCAAGCTGGCAGCGTTGCCTGCCAATGCCACGAAGATCGTCGCATTCGAATCCGTCTATTCGATGGACGGGGACATCGCGCCCATCCGCGAGATCGTCGAGGTTGCCGAAAAGCACAACGCGCTGACCTATCTGGATGAGGTTCATGCCGTTGGTCTCTATGGCGCGCGTGGCGGGGGGATCAGCGAGCGCGAAGGCGTAGCGGATCGGATCACCCTGATCGAAGGGACGCTGGGCAAGGCGTATGGCGTGGTGGGTGGTTACATCACCGGGTCCGAGGCGCTATGTGATTTCATCCGCTCTTTTGCGTCAGGTTTTATCTTCACGACGGCTTTGCCGCCCGCGGTGGCGGCGGCTGCCCAGACCTCGATCGCGCATCTGAAGCAGTCCAGCGCAGAGCGCACCCAGCAGCGGCGTCAGGTCGCGCGCCTGCGGGCCGCGTTGGATCGCGAAGGCATCCCCCATCTGGAAAATCCCAGCCACATCATTCCGGTGATGATCAAAGATCCGGTCAAGTGTCGCCAGATCGCGGATATCCTGATGCAGGATCACGGAATTTACGTGCAGCCGATCAATTATCCCACGGTTCCCAAGGGCACCGAGCGTTTGCGGTTCACGCCGTCACCTCTGCATACGGATGCCGATATCGACCATCTGGTCCATGCGCTGACGCAGCTTTGGAAGCAATGCGCGCTGGCCCGTGCAGTGGCATAGGGTCGCCCCACTTCGTTTTGCAAAAATGTGAACTTTACCTGCGTTCTAAACACTTTAAGTATGGCTGCAGCTAGTAGGAGGAACGATTCCAATGAAATTCCCAGCCATTGCTGTCGCCGCGACAGCACTCTTCGCTGCACCCGCTTTTGCCGATGGTCATGCCACCGGTGATGCGGCTGAAGGCGAGAATGTTTTCAAGAAATGCCGGTCCTGCCACATGATCGTGGCCGATGACGGAACCGAGATCCAGAAGGGCGGACGCACTGGTCCGAACCTCTATGGCATCTATCAACGTGTGCCCGGATCGGTGGAAGATTACCGCTACGGTGACTCGTTGGCCTCCATCTCCGAAGAGGGCCTGATGCCCGATGGTTGGGTCGAAGAAGAGTTCGTCGTCTACGTCGCCGACCCTAAGGCTTGGCTTGAGACAAAGGTTGAGGGCAATGCCCGCTCGAAAATGTCCTACAAACTGCGCGATGAGCAGGAAGCCAAGGACATCTGGGCCTATCTGGTTTCAGTCGGTCCGGCCCCTGAAAGCTGATCTGACACATCAAAGTCCTGAAATGCGGCGGCCCACGGCCCACGGGTCGCCGTTTTTCATTCCGACATCAGAGTTTTGTCGTTTGAGTGACCTTCCAACCCCTGTGGCGCGTCGTCGTTGAGCAAACGAACCTCCCGCTGCGGGAACGGGAAGGAGATGCCGTTTTCTTTGAACGCATCCCAGAGCGCCAAATAGACATTACCCCGGATATTGGTCAGCCCGCCCGTCGGATCGGAGATCCAGAACCGCAGGATATAGTCGACGGAACTGTCCCCAAAGCCCACGATATGGCAGACCGGCGGGCGAAACTGCAGTACGCGGTTTACGCCCATTGAGGCTTCGATTGCGATTTTCCGAACTTCATGGGGATCGCAGCCATAGGACGTTCCAAAGAAGATATCGAGCCGGACGAACTCGTTCGAGTGAGACCAGTTGACCACCTGGTTCGTGATCAGGTCTTCGTTCGGGATCAGGTATTCTTTGCCGTCCCGCGTGGTGATCGACACGTAACGCGCGCCGAGGGAGTTGATCCAGCCGAAGGTTTCCCCCAACGAAATTACGTCGCCTGGCTTGATCGACTTGTCGAGTAGGATGATGACGCCGGAGACAAGGTTTGAGACGACCTTTTGCAGACCAAAACCAAGGCCGACACCGATGGCACCAGACAGGACCGCAAGCCCGGTCAGATCCAAACCCACCGCTTTGACGCCAAGATAAAAAGCCAGACCGTAGAAGGCGATTTGCAGCATCTTGACGATGAGCACCCGCATGGATGGTGAGATTTCTTCGTTGGCCTGAATGCGCTGCGTTGTGGTCCGCGTGGCAAAGCGCGCCACGGCAATGAGCGCACCAAGGATCGCAAAGGCCTGTACCACGATCAGCAGCGACAGGCGCATATCGCCAAGTTCAATGGCGGCGCTGTCGAGAATGCGCGCGGCGTCTGCTGTCAGGCCCAGAATATAGAGCGTCACGTAGACCCACGCGCCATAGCGCACGACCATGCGCAAGAACCGCGACCGGATCAGTCGCGTGAGGAACACAACAAAAAGCCACGCGGTCGCCAGCGTTGCGATGATGCCCAGCAGATAGGACCGGCTGGGCCACGTCATCTCGCGCATGATCAGGACGGCCACCCATATCAGGGCGACAAAGAAAATCGATCGCAGGCGTTGGTGGACGATGGCCAGAAGACGCAGGCGCCATTTCGGCCAACCTTCCCGTGTGCCCATCCATGCACGAATGCGTGGCCCAAGAATGGCCCGCAAAAGATGCGCCAGAACAAACATGCCCACGGCGATTGCGATCTGATAGGCGTTCCACGGGCGCCAGAGTGTTTGGACAAAGGCCTCGCTCTGCATCAACAGCATCTGGCTCAGGTCCAGAAACTCGACGACAGCCTCAGGCGCCAGATCTTCAGGAAGTGTGCTGGTGTGCTCTGACATTGGCCCCGTTCATTGCACGTATTATTCCGCGCGTTGCTTCACTTTGGCATGGGTCAGGGCCAGCCCGCAAGATGGACTACTCGACGCGGAACGCGACCTCGTTCCGCCGGTTCCATGGCAGGGTGAACGGATCATCATAAAAGTGAAAGATTGGCGGCTCGACAATCTCAAGCCCTTCGCTAGCCGCGAACTGACGCAGGTCATTGGTCTTCTCACCAAGGATGGCATCCGACCAGCGACCGGAAAACTGTAGAACCAGCTGTGTCTCCGGCTGGGTTTCAAAGAACCGGATCGCCGGATCCTTGGCGGTGGGCAGCGTGTCGAGGGTATAGCTTGCGGGCATCATGAAGCGAATGTCCCAGGCGTCGCCCTCTGGCATCTGAGTGACGGGGGCTGTCATCGCGATCTTGGTGCTGTCGCCCGCATCGGTTTCATTCTTGCCAAAGATATAGCCCGCCAGCATCCGAAACCCCTTGGAGGCCGCACCGCGCCGGGACCCTCTGACCCGCACTTCCGCAACCACGTGGGGGGCGTAGCGGCGCAGTTCGATATCACCTGCACTGCGGATCACTTCGGCGGGCGGTGTCTCGTAGCCCTTGTAGTCGGCTGTGGTGTCCGCCTGCGCGGCGCCAACAGCACTCAGCAGAACACCCGCGGCAATTGCGAAGGTCGTTTCTTCGATGCCCATAGTGCATCTACCCCTTAATTCTTTGATCATTATACGCTGTGAGTAGCATATTGGATTATTCGCACTCTTGCGAGACTCGTCCCCGCGCGGTATGGCCCCCTTATGATACGCATTTTCGACATGGATGATCGCGCCCGTCTGCGCGAGCGCTTTTACGGCGCGACCTTCACGGTTCTGGCCCGTCTATAGGCGGCTGCCCCTTCGTCGACGCCTATTCACATCTATACCGGGAGAGGACCTAAAATGACCGCCCGCACCCTCTATGACAAAATCTGGGACGACCACGTCGCCCACGAAGCCGAAGACGGCACGTGCCTGCTTTATATTGACCGCCACCTCGTACACGAGGTCACAAGCCCACAAGCCTTCGAAGGGCTGCGCATGGCAGGCCGCAAGGTGCATGCACCGGACAAGACAATCGCCGTGCCGGATCACAACGTGCCTACCACGCTGGATCGCGCGAATGGCGGCATGAACGAGGAAAGCCGCATTCAGGTTGAAGCGCTGGATACCAACGCCAAGGATTTCGGGATCCACTACTACCCCGTCTCCGATGTCCGGCAGGGGATTGTTCACATTGTTGGACCGGAACAGGGCTGGACCCTTCCGGGTATGACAGTTGTCTGTGGCGACAGCCACACGGCGACCCACGGGGCATTCGGCGCGCTGGCCCACGGCATCGGCACCTCCGAGGTGGAGCATGTTCTGGCGACCCAGACGCTGATCCAGAAGAAATCGAAGAACATGAAGGTCGAGATCACCGGCAAGCTGCGCCCTGGTGTGACGGCAAAGGACATCACGCTTTCGGTGATCGGTGAGACCGGTACCGCCGGTGGCACAGGTTATGTCATTGAATATTGCGGTGAGGCGATCCGCGATCTGTCCATGGAAGGGCGGATGACGGTCTGCAACATGGCTATCGAGGGCGGCGCGCGTGCTGGTCTGATCGCACCCGATGAAAAGACCTACGCATACTGCAAGGGGCGTCCCCATGCGCCGAAAGGCGCGGCCTGGGAAGCGGCGGAGGCCTATTGGCGCACGCTGTTCACCGACGACGGTGCGCATTTCGACAAGGTCGTGACGATCAAGGGTGAAGATATTGCGCCGGTCGTCACTTGGGGTACATCGCCCGAGGACGTGCTGCCGATTACGGCCACCGTACCGGCGCCCGAGGATTTCGAAGGCGGCAAGGTCGAAGCGGCCAAGCGGTCTCTCGACTATATGGGCCTGACGCCCGGAACGCCGCTGAGCGAGGTTGAAATCGACACTGTTTTCATCGGGTCCTGCACCAACGGCCGGATCGAGGATCTGCGCGCCGCTGCCGAAATTCTGAAGGGCAAAAAGGTCAAGGACGGGTTGCGCGCGATGGTCGTGCCGGGCTCGGGTCTTGTGCGCGCGCAGGCGGAAGAAGAAGGTCTGGCGGACATCTTCAAGGACGCCGGGTTCGAATGGCGCTTGGCGGGCTGTTCCATGTGCCTTGCGATGAACCCTGATCAACTCAGCGAGGGGGAGCGGTGTGCCTCCACCTCCAACCGCAATTTTGAAGGACGGCAGGGCTATAAGGGCCGGACCCACCTTGTCAGCCCCGGAATGGCAGCCGCCGCGGCGTTGACCGGCCGGCTCACCGACGTGCGGGAGATGATGTAATGGATAAGTTTGAAGCACTCACAGGGATCGCGGCGCCAATGCCGTTGGTCAATATCGATACGGATATGATCATCCCCAAGCAGTTCCTGAAGACGATCAAGCGGTCGGGCCTTGGGGTGAACCTGTTTGACGAAATGCGCTATGACCGGCAGGGCAATGAAATTCCCGATTTCGTACTGAACAAGCCGCAATACCGCGACGCCGAGATACTGGTGGCGGGCGAAAATTTCGGCTGCGGATCGTCGCGGGAACACGCACCTTGGGCGATCAAGGATTTCGGCATCCGCTGCGTGATCGCGCCCAGCTATGCCGACATCTTCTACAACAACTGCTTCAAAAACGGGATCCTTCCCATCGCCTTACCGCAAGAACAGGTGGATGTTTTGATGAAGGACGCCGAGAAGGGGGCGAACGCCCGGATGACCGTCGATCTGGAGGCACAGACGGTCACCACATCGGATGGTGAGGTGTTCAATTTTGAGGTCGATGCCTTTAAAAAACACTGTCTTCTTGAGGGGTTGGACGATATTGGGCTGACCTTAGGTAAGGCTGATGCGATCAAAAAGTTCGAGGCAAGTGCGAGCACTGCTCGGCCATGGATTTGACACAATAAAAGCTATATCTGGGCCTTTGTCTCTAAATCAGGCCTAGATATTGCATCGGAACTTTTCCGGTGACACAAGAAAAACACGATTCCTCCCAACAAATTCCCCCCGCCTTATCCAAAGGTTGAGACCATAGGGGAATTGGGGAAGATTGTATTAAAATGAAAAAGAACCTGGAGGCTATTGCCAAAAGATCAGGTCAGGAGGAAGAGCGTTTGGGCTCTGTCTCCGATCACTTTGAGGGGCTGTTTGACGTGATTTCGCGCGTGACGGGGGCGGTTGCCCGCGCATTTTTCGTCGTACTTTTGATTGCGACACCATCTTTGCTGTTGCCGGGACAATCTCAGGACACGACTCAGATCGTTGTTCTGATTGCGTTCTTCGCTGCGCTTATCACATTGATTGAATATTCATCATCTTATCCGGCCTTGATCGAATTCAGAAATGCGCCGCCGCTGAACCGCATCCGGTTCATCACGCTGTTCCTGATCGTCTTTTTCCTGTCGATTGTCTTCCGCGGTTTGTCCGATCCGACAACGCTGACGCAGTTCATAACCGTTGTGGGTCTTCTGGTCGGTCACGTGATCGACTTTCCATACAGCCCTGTTCGACTGGTCATTTACCTGATGCCAGAGGACGTGAGCCCCGATCATCTGAGCCTCGTGCGGGCAAGTGCCGGGATCAGCTACCTTGTGGCGCTGGTATCGCTGGCGGTCTTTATGATTGTCATCCGTGTCAGCCAGTGGCCGAACCAAGCCGAGCGGTTCAACTTCTGGACGAACCTGCCGACCTTCGACCCAACCATGGGTGGCGACATCGTGACCCGTCTGAACCGGGATGCGCGCTTTAACATTACGTTAGGGTTTTTACTGCCATTCCTGACGCCACTGATTGTAAAGACGGCGTCGGGCTTCTTCGACACATCCATGAGCCAAGCGCCGCAGACCTTGGTGTGGATGATCGCAGTATGGACCTTCCTTCCCGCAAGCCTGTTCATGCGCGGTATCGCGATGAACCGGATTGCCGAGATGATCGAGCATTACCGCACGCGCGGCGCTGGTGCCATCCAGCCAAGTCTCGCGCGGGCCTAGCAGCCCTCTGCTATCTTGCGCTCGGGTGCCTCACGCAGGCACTCGCGGCTGACCCTTTTCGGGTTATGAGCTTCAATACGGGGCTGGACCGAAAGGGTCCCGGTTTGTTGGTTCGGGATATCCTTAAGGGCGAAGACGAAGACATCGGGGCGGTTCTTGCCGAGATTGCGGCTGTCTCACCCGATATCGCGGTTCTGCAAGGCATCGACTTTGATCACAATGGCGTCGTTCTGGACGTACTTGCTGACGCGCTTCGGGATCACGGGCTGGACCTACCTCACCATTTCATGCGCCGGCCGAATACCGGGACGGGAACGGGCTTTGATCTCGATAAGAACGGTCGCCTTGGTGAGGCGCGAGATGCGCAAGGCTACGGCACGTTCTCGGGGCAAGGTGGCATTGGGATTCTGTCACGCTTTCCGATCCTTGAAGACACCGTTGGCGACTATTCCGATGTCCTTTGGAAGGACGTGCCCGGCCCCAGCTTGCCCGTGATCGATGGCAAGCCTTATTTTTCAGCTGAGGTGCTGGACGTCCTGCGTCTGCACACGGTTGGCGCTTGGGTTGTTCCGATCCAGACGCCGGACGGCCCCGTTCAGATCTGGGCGTCTCAAGCAGGTCCGCCGGTGTTTGACGGTCCCGAAAACCGGAACGGCTTGCGCAACGCAGCAGAGATCAGGTTCTGGACGGATATGGCCGAGGCCGGGTCCGTTCCATTTGTGATCGCTGCGGGTCTGAATGCCGATCCGCATGATGGGGATGGATCGCATGCGGCGATTTCAACCCTTCTCGCCAGTCCCAATCTTCAGGACCCACGCCCCGCGTCAGACGGCGCGCAGCAGGCGGCCGATGCGGGGCATGTGACCCCACCGTCGCAGGACACCGTCGATTGGCCGAACTCGGACACCCGCCCTGGAAATTTGCGGGTCGATTATGTTTTGCCGTCTACTGACCTACGGGTCGTGGATGCTGGGGTTCATTGGCCACCCGACGTCCCGCCGGAGACATTTGGGTCGCGCCACCGGGCTGTCTGGGTTGACGTTGCCCTTGATTGAGCTGCCTTCGTCTTGACGCAGGGAACACCGCAGGATAGGCCGCAAACACCTGTTCTGACGGAGCTTTCCCATGTCAAATCTCTCTTTGTTAATTCTGCCCGGCGACGGCATCGGTCCAGAAGTTATGACCCAGGTCGAACGCGTGATCGATTGGCTGGGCGACCAGAGAGGACTGAAATTTGATGTGTCGCGCGATCTTGTCGGCGGCGCGGCCTATGACGAGCACGGGGTTCCGCTGGCCGATGAAACCATGGCCAAAGCGCAGGAGGTCGATGCGGTTCTGCTTGGCGCTGTCGGCGGCCCGGCCTACGACAATCTCGACTTCAGCGTGAAGCCCGAGCGGGGTCTGCTGCGCCTGCGCAAGGAGATGGACCTGTTCTCGAATCTGCGTCCCGCGCAGTGTTTCGATGCGTTGTCTGATTTTTCGTCTTTGAAGAAAGAAGTAATCTCTGGCCTTGATATCATGATCGTGCGGGAACTGACCTCAGGCGTTTACTTTGGCGAGCCACGGGGCATTCAGGATGACAATGAGGGCGGTCGCGTAGGCGTTAATACGCAGCGCTATACGACGAACGAGATCCGCCGCGTGGCGCGCTCTGCCTTTGAACTGGCGCGCCGTCGCAGCAACAAGGTCTGTTCGATGGAAAAGGCCAATGTCATGGAAAGCGGTATTCTGTGGCGGGAAGAGGTCTCGTGGGTTCACGAGAACGAATACCCGGATGTCGAGCTAAGTCATATGTACGCCGACAATGGCGCTATGCAGCTTGTGCGTGCGCCAAAGCAGTTCGACGTGATCGTCACGGACAACCTGTTTGGTGACATCCTGTCCGATTGTGCTGCCATGCTGACCGGATCGCTCGGGATGCTGCCCTCCGCCAGTCTTGGCGCACCGATGGAAAATGGTCGGCCAAAGGCGCTGTACGAACCCGTCCATGGTTCGGCGCCAGATATTACCGGCCAAGGCAAGGCGAACCCCATCGCCTGCATCCTGAGTCTTGCCATGGCGCTGCGCTACTCGTTCGATCAGGGCGAAGAGGCCGCTCGCATTGAAAAGGCTGTTGAGAAAGTGCTGGCCGATGGTGTTCGCACGGGTGATCTGATGGGCCCCGATGGTGGAACGCCTGTGTCGACGTCCGGCATGGGCGATGCGATCCTTGATGCACTTTCCGAAAGTGCCAAAAAGTAAGCCTTCGTTAAGCCGGTTTGCCCTAATCAGTGAGGCTGCAAGGACGCTTGTCAGTGCATGAAGGATTTGCCGCATTTGCGGACAGTGCGAAGCATTGACGCGCCCGGACCCGCAAGACAGTGTCGGGGCGAAGCTGAGTTGGGGTATCCATGTCAAAGAACGCCAAAGGCGCACTCTATGCCCTGATTGCGTTCGGGATTTTCGCCACCCATGACGTGATCATCAAGATCCTGGGTGCGGCGGCGTATTCCCCCATCCAGATCGTATTCTTCAGCGTTCTCTTCAGCTTCCCACTGGCCACGATGTATCTGATGCGGGACGCCACCAGCGGGACGTTGATCCCCAAACATCCCTATTGGATGATCGCCCGTACATTGGCGGCCGTCGTCACCGGGTTTTGCGCGTTCTACGCGTTCTCGGTGCTGCCCTTGGCGCAGGTCTACGCCATCCTCTTCGCGTCGCCGCTGCTGATCACAATCCTCGCGATCCCGATTTTGGGTGAGCAAGTCAAATTGCGCCGCTGGCTTGCGGTGATCGTCGGGCTTTGCGGCGTTCTGGTTGTTCTGCAACCGGGCGAGACCGCGTTGGAACTGGGTCACGCCGCGGCTTTGGTTGCTGCCGTCTGCGGTGCATTTGCCTCGGTCATCGTGCGTAAGATTGGTCGGGAGGAGCGGCCCGTCGTGATCATGCTTTATCCGATGATGGCGAATTTCGTGGTGATGGCCGCGCTCTTGCCGCTGGTCTACCAACCCATGCCCATTCAGGACTTGGCCCGCTTGGGTGTGATTGCCCTTTTCGCATGGACCGCCGGACGGTTCCTGATCGCGGCCTATAGCACCGGGGAGGCCGTTGTCGTGGCCCCCATGCAGTATTCCCAGATCATCTGGGCAACCGCCTACGGGTTGTTTTTCTTTGATGAGGCGCCAGGTCTCAACACGATTATTGGATCCGCTATCATCATTTCCAGCGGTCTTTATATCGTGCTCCGCGAAAGCCGGGTGGAAGAGTCCGAAACCCCTGTTCTGCGCACCCGCAGCCGTCCCGAGACGGGGACAACCCCGCGGATCGCCCCCTCGCTTTGGCCGAGAAAGCCACCCGAATAGGCCGCTAGAGCGCGCGGTTAGCTACATCCTTGATCACGCTTGCAATTATTTTGGCTGTATCCTGCCATGTCGGCAGATCGTTCGCCTTTGCGACGGCTGCCGCTTTGTACTGCTTGTAGGCTGCGGGGTCGGTCAGCAAGGTTCTTAACGCGCCTGCCAACTGCTCCGGGTCGTTTGGTGGTACTAAAATCCCGGCATCTCCAACGGTGTCAGGCACGGCCCCCACGGCGCAAGAGATGACCGGTAGCCCGTAGAGCATAGCCTCGCTCAACACCATGCCGTAGCCTTCGTAGCGGGTGGCGAGCGCAAAGATGCTTGCCGCTGCGAAGCGGTCTGCAAGGTCTAAGGCGCTGAGTTCGCCGGTGAACTGGACCCGGCCCGCCAAGCCAAGTCGCGTCAGCTGATCAATCAAGGAGGACGCGTAGGCCGCGTCGTGCACCTTTCCCGCGATAACAGCACGCCAATCGAGATCCTTCAGACCGGCGAGCGCGTCGAGCAGGACGTCGTGCCCTTTGCGCGGGGCGAGAAGCCCCACTGACAGGATCAGCGGTGGGTTCGACGGTTTTGCCGTGATCTTTGGTCGATCAAATCCCGGTAGAGCAATTGTGATGCGGTCTTCGGGAACGCCGAATTGCTTGGTCAGAATATCGGCGGTGTGAGCGCTGGGCACGAGAACATGGGTAACATGCTTCAGGACGGCTGCCTCGTTTGCCAAAAGCTCAGCGGCGCGTGATGGCGGCAGACCAGTCTCCAACCCAAGCGGGTGGTGCACCATCGCGATCACGGGCGCCGCCAAATTAGCTATACCATCGGGGTCGATAGCGCCGGACACGAGCCCATCGAGGATGACCGGACGGTCTGCTGGAATGTCCTGCAAGGCGCGAAGCGTTGCGACCATATCGCCTGGCGTAGGGTCAGGAAAGCTGTCGGGCAGTTGCAGATGCTCTGTTGAGCAGTTGATTTCATTGAGCACTCGCAAAACGGTTGCTTCGTAAATGTAGCCACCGGTGCGTTGGTGCATATCACCGGGGATGGCGAAGACAGCGTTCATCCCTGCACCTGTTCGCTTGCGTAAACGCGCAGGATGGCACGCTCGATACGCTCAACGACGAGATAGGCCAGCGTGGCGGCGGCGGTTACGACGACAATCGCGCTCCACAGCATGTTGTAGTTCGATGTTGTCGCCGTCAGTGCCATGAGGTTTCCGATCCCTTTTCCCGTCGCAAGCCATTCCGTCGTCGTGACCGCCAGAAAGGCTGCCGGAATGGCCATGCGGGCCGAGGCGAAGAAAGCGGGCAGCATTGCCGGGATGCGCGCCCATCTCATCAGCCGCAGGCGCCCGGCCGCGTAGCTGTCGAACATATCGATGATCTGTCCGGGCGTTTGGCGCAAGCCTTGCAGGCAGGCAATAAGCGTGGGGAAGAAGATCATTACGGCAACGATGATGATCGTGCCCGCTGCACCGCGCCCCAAGGCAAGCACGATCAGGGGTGCTGTTGTAATGATGGGCACGGATCTCAGCGCAATGGCAGCCGGAAGAACCGTGGCTGACAGGGCTGGGACGAGGGTTAGCAAGATCGCCAGACCCGCGCCAAGCCCCAGTCCCGCCAAATAGCCCGGTACGGTGAGCGCGCTTGTTTCGGTCAGGGCGGTGCGTAGCGTGCTTCGCGCCTCGTCATTGGTCGTCAGATACCGCCAGATGTCCAGCGGCCGCTTGGCAAAGAACCGATTGAGATCGAATATATCCATCACGCTGTGCCACAGGACCAGAACGAGCGCGATCAGTGCAACAGCCTTGCCCAAGCTTCGGCTCCAATTCTCGCGTCCCTGTACTGGGGGCGGCGTCATAAGAATGCTCGCCGGATGCGCAACCAACCTACGTCCGATCCAGCCGATGATGCCGTAGACTAAGATGGATACGGTCGCGGCAAGGCTCGCAAGCGCCCAAGTGGCGTCCACGTCCAGACTGCGCATGGCCCGCAAGGTCAACACCCCCAAGCCCCTGTCTGCGCCCGTAAACTCGCCGATCATCGCACCCAGAATAGCCGCGGGCGCGGCGATCTGCAGGCCCGCGATCAGATAAGGCAGGCTGGCGCGCGCGCGGATGTAGAAAAGCTCGGTCATCCTTCCGCGTCCGTAAATGCGCGTGAGGTCCGACCAGTTTTGCGGGATCGCCCGAAGCCCAACGACCAGCGCCAGATAGGTCGTGTAGTATACGGCTAGCGCGGCCAGCGCGATCTGCGGGCCATTGCCCGGTCCATAAAGCACGCGCAGGATTGGCCCGGTTGCAACAAGCGGCAGACAAAAGACGGTCAGCGCCAGTAGGGAAATCGTTCGTTCGCTGCGCGGCAACAAGATCACAGTGCAGGACAGAATGATCGCGCCAAGATTGCCCCAGAGAAATCCCCAAGCCGCATTGTGCAGCGTCGCGGTGACGGCGCGGGATAGCAGACCAGTGTTTTCAGCCATATGTCGTAGAACGTCTAGGGGGCCCGCGATGACAAAGCTGTTTGGGTAGATCTGCGCGACGATCTCCCACAAGGCCAGGGCAGCAAGGGCACTGAGCCAACCGTGGATGCCGCGTGTTCGCGTCATATGTCAGGCGGCCACGGCGCCGAGGGCATCCGAAACATCATCACATACGCGCTGGAAGTCTGGCGTGTTCGGGACGGGGATGGTCGTCTGATCCACCGTGATGTCCGCGACCACCGCAGCAGGTCGGGGGGAAAGGACGAGAATGCGGTCTGACAGCAACACCGCTTCCTGCACAGAGTGCGTGACCAGCACAGCGGTCGTTCCGCGGTCGCGCCAGAGCGGCGGCAATTCCAGATTGAGCCGATTGCGGGTAATCGCGTCCACAGCCCCAAAAGGCTCATCAAGCAGAACAAGCTCGGGTTCGGAAATCAAACAGCGGGCAATGGCGGCCCGTTGACGCATCCCGCCCGACAGTTCAGCGGGGCGGCGGTCGCCAAATCCGCTGAGGCCAACCAGATCAATCAGTGCGTTCACCTGATCAGGATTGCTGGGTTTGCGCGCAAGTTTCAGTCCCAACGCGATGTTGCTGTGTAAAGTGCGCCACGGCAGCAATGATGGGTCCTGAAAAGCCATGGAGACGGCGCCGCGGCGGGCCAGGGCTTTCGGTGTCTCTGTTCCGATCTGGACGGTCCCGGTGGTTGGATCCTCCAGCCCCGCGATCATGCGCAGAACTGTCGATTTACCGCACCCGGATGGCCCGACCAGTGCGGTGGTCTGACCTGCTTTCAACATCAGATCCAAAGGCGCCACGGCGTCTACTTTGGCGTCGCCTGTGCCGAAAACCTTGGAGACACCGTTCAGCTCAACCGCGGCGCCGGACATAGGACTACACCGCATGCACCTCTTCCAGAAGGGAGCGATCCCAAAGTGCGGGTGTCACCTGTCGACCCAAAAGCGCAAGGGTCTCGATGTTTTGTGCAATGCCGTCCTCTGTGAACCAGCCGAAGCCCTCTGCTGCGGTTAGGTCAGAGAACATCAACGGCAACTGGCGTTCGGCTTGCAGTTTCTGCGCCTCAAGGTCGAGGCCTGCATCGGGGAACATATCGACAGTGAGTACGGCCGCGGCGTCGGTGTCTTTTTGGTAGTCGTTCCACCCGCGCACCTCACCTTTGAGCAGGCCAACGATCTCGGCGCGCCTGTTGGCGATGCTGTCTTCCGTCGCGATATAAGTCTGCGAATAGACCGAATATCCGTGATCCGCCATCAGCATGGTCACGTTGTCTACGCCCTGAATTGTCATGGCAACCGGCAGGTCCGTGGCCCAGCACAGCAGGCAATCCACCTGACCCGAGACCAGCGGCGCGGCATCGTATTGGGTCGGTACAATTTCGATCTCGTTTATGTCGACATTGTTGAGTGTACACAGCGCTTGCAAAACCGGTGTGTTGTTCGTCGACATCCCGATCTTCTTTCCCACCAGACCGGCGGGGCTGTTGACAGGGTTGGCGGCCAGCGAGGCGATGGCGAACGGATTTTTCTGCATCGCGACGGCAATGATTTTGAAGGGCGCACCCTCAGCAACCGCCGCAGCGGTATAGTCTGCCGCCGAAATGCCGACCAAAGCAGTCCCAGAAACCACAGGGGGTTCTACAGGTGCGTTTGGGCCGCCCGGCGTCAGCGTGACGTCCAGTCCCTCGTCAGCCCAATATCCATTGGAAGCCGCGATATAGCTTCCGCCAAACTGGACCGAATGCAGCCAAGACAATTGCAGGTTTGCGGGGGTGTTCGCCAAGGCGAGGCCTGGGCGCACAAACGCTGCTGCGCCAAGTGCTGCGGCGCCGGTCGATAGTACGCTTCTGCGGGTCGGAGTACGTGTAAGTTTCATTGGACCTCCAGCTTTCGGTCGGACTTTTCAGGTGTGTATTCAGCGACTTCTGCCGCTTTTGTATTTTTCGTATCTGTTAGAAGAAACAGGAACGCGGGGCAGGCCGCCAGTAGTATCATGGTTCCATATACGATTCCCGTCGCCGCCCCCTCGCTGGCCGATGCCGAGGCCATGGGGAACAGAACGACCGCAGCGGCCTCGCGCCACCCCCAACCACCGATCGACAGTGGAACAAGCATGGCGGTCAGCACAAGCGGGATCAGCGTGAAGACGGTGCTCGCGGGCAGTATGGCGCCGATCGCGCGGGCGCTTGCATACATGCTGTAGCAGAGCAGCACAGCGATGGTTGCTGCAAGGAACGCCTGACGCGGCTCGCGCAGATTGCGCACGAGATGTGTGAGGAATCCCCCAATGCGGCCGTCGCCCCTTGCAAAGAAAAGCACTGCGCCCGCGATGACAGGCATTGCGGCAAGGACCAGCCAGATCCAGCTTGGCCACGCGACACCGCCGGGCACCCAAAGAACCACAACGAAGCCCAGAAACATCAGGGTGAAGAGGCAGATTTGCCCGATCAGTCTATCTATAATGACCGATTGCGCAGCACGGCTTAGGTCGCCGGTATCCCGGACCCGGACGGCCCGTGCTGCGTCCCCGGCAACCCCACCCGGTAGGATCATGTTGATCAGTTGGGCCAGGTAGTACTCGCGCACGGCGCGACCGAAGGCGATCTCAAGCCCGAAGTTCTGGGCGACCCATTGCCATCGTTTGGCCATCAGAAACGTGCTAAGGGTCAGACAGGCGAGTACCACCGCCAGCCAGCTCAGATCTGCACCTCTCAGTTTTTCCGCAATCTGCGCACTGTCCGTGAAGAGCAGCAGCGCGCCGATCATCGCAGCGGACACAAGGAATTTGAGGGCAAACCGCAGCATTTTAGCGTGCCGCCAATGGGCCGGGGGAGGTGAACGCCCGGATGAAGTGATCCCGGAATGCGTCCATACGCCAGACCGGCGCCTCTGCATCTGGGATCAGGCTGGGTGTCCAGTCCCAATGGCTGATCTGTTCAAGGACCGTATCAGGCGCGATCATGTGGAGTGGTACATCGTGGCTGTCGATCTGAGACACAAAACCCGCGGGCTGATGATCGCCGACAACAAGGATAAGTGGAGCTTCATCGCCAAGCTGGGCAACATGCGAAAATGTGGCTTGCAGCGCATAATCAATGGCCAATCGGTACTGTTCGCGCACGCGGTCCCGGTCGCGCCACACTTCTTTTGGGGTGGGACCTTGGGTGGCGTATTGGGTAAATACGGTTCCATCACCGAGTTGATCCCACTCCAGCAGTGGCGGGATCGGGACCCAAGGCGCATGGGATGAAATCAGGGCGATCTGTATGAAATCGGGGCGCGGATCCTCGCCCAGAATGTCGCGGTAGGTTCCAAGGGTGAACTGATCCGGCATGGTCACCCAGTTGAAGCGCGCGCCTTTATAGGGGATGTCCGCTGCCGGATGCACCCGCTCGAACCCCATCAGGCTGCTTTCCGGCCAGCCCATTGTGATCGCAGGCATGATAGCTGCGGTCCGAAACCCAGCGTCCGCCGCCAGATGGAAAAGTGATTTGCGTCCGCTGCCAAGCATGGCGTTGTAGCGGCCGTTGTCCGACGTCCAGAGCCCGGTCGACAGCGTGCCATGTGCGAGCCAGCTTTGCCCACCGGCAGTGGGGGATGTCAGCCAACCGGATCGAATACCGAAACCGGTAGCGCGCAGGGACTGTTCCGCCGTCGTCAGAGTGGCAAGGTGCGTGTCGGTGTAGAGAGGATTTTCAAAGGATGTTCTGCCGTAGCTTTCGATGTAAATCAGGATCACGTCGCGTGGACCGATCATGTCAAAAAGGCCGGTCGCATCGGCGTAGGGATCCTGCGCCGCGTCTTGGCGGAACTGGATCAAGTCCGCTGCCGTGGCCTGCATCTCGACCGCGCGCTTGAACATCAATCGGCTTGTCCATGATGTGCCAGGGGGGCTTTCGGGCAGCTTCCACATCTTCAATGCATGACCCGCATCGACGACGGTGATGACGCTGAATGCGATAGCAATCAGACCGGCACTTACCCGCACTATCGGGCGACCCCCGACGCATGACCACGCGCGAAACGTATAGATTAGAGCGAAGAACAAAACCGCGAGAAGCAGCCCAAACCCTACCAGCAGGATAATGGCCAGTGGGCGACCCACGCTGTTTTCGAGCAGGTTGAACCCCGCTTCGACCAGAAAGGCATCCAGAACGGGGTTGAACGGTCTATTATACGCGACGAACATCCCGTAATCGGCGACCTTCATCAGCGCCGCAAGCACGAGGGTCGTCGCGAAGAGAACCGGCAGAAAGAGGCGGGGTCGCAGCGCGACGAGCGTCAGGATCAGAACAGGCAATTCCAGAGGGAAACGGTTGAGCGCAGTCCATTTCATCGTACCGGGATGGTTCGGAAGGACGAGCACGAGGAACACCAGAACGACGCCCCCACCCAGAAGAAGTATGCGCTTCATTTTGAGCGCCTTGCCAGCCACAGCGTGTCAATCGCAAAGGACCACATCAACACGGCTGTTGCGGCCAGCGAAACAGGCAGCCGTGCGGCATCGGGCACGATCGGGGTCATCAGAAAAATCAGGGCTGCGATTTGAACAACGCAGATGACTTTGCGTCGGAATCTCTGCGGCAAAGGGGCGGAAAGCCATGGAAACACGAAGGATGCGGCAACGAAGGCATATCGCATGAACCCCAGCGCGAGGATTTCGGGTCCGACTTTCCCGCTTTGCCAGAGAAGCAGCGCCAGCGTCGCGCCAAGAAGTGCGTCTATCTCCATATCGAAGCGGGCCCCGAAGTCAGACACGAGACTTTCGCGCCGCGCGAGCCAGCCGTCGAGGCCGTCCATCGAGAAGGCAATCGTGGCGATCACAAAGAGCGTCCAGGAAGATGTTGCCTGCAACTCGGTCTGAAACAGCGCGCCGATAAGGATTGCGCAGAGGCTGGCACGTGTCAGGGTGACGATGTTGCAAGCGCCCAAGCCGGCGTGCGGGTAGCCTGTCGCAATCCCACGAACGGCAAGCCCCGACACGCACGCGAACATTGCAACGGTGATGCCAACGGGCAGAAGCGCTCCGGAATAGATCCAAAGATTTATCCCCGTCGCGCCCACCATCAGGACCAAAGCGGCCGCCGCAAACGATACGGCAGGCCGCGTCTCTAGCCTAAGACGGTGGGGATGTGACGGATCGCTTTCAATCATGTTGGCTCACCTAGCACGGTGCCCTTTATTGTCACTTTGGCCACCAGCGGGCAATGATCCGATGCGATATTGGTTTCCGGCGTGTTCAAAACCCGCGCCTCACGCACGGTCCCCGGTTCATCGCTCATGATGCGGTCGAGGGGTAGGATCGGCGTGCGCGTCGGGAAGGTGGCAGGGGCCGGTCCGCTAAATTTCCGACCGAGCATGGATTTTGAGAACGCAAAGCCGCCCCATGGACGCCATTCATTTAAATCTCCTAGCAACACCGTCTGCATAGAAGGCCGCCGTCGGATGTACTGACCCAAGGTACGCATCTGGACGGCCCGCAGGGATTGGCTCAGGGACAGATGCATGGACATCAGGCGGAACCGGGTCAGGCCATCGGTAAGCTCAAGGCTGACCGCACCGCGGTGACAATGCCCCGCCAGATCGATCAGATCGGTATGGACCACATTGAGACGAGGCGCGACAAACAGGATTGTCCCCAGAAACCCAGAACTTTCCGGTCCCCATCTCAGTGCCGGGTCAGTGTGGATGCAGTGTAGGCCTGTTGTGGCTTCGATGGCAGGGATATCGAGGATTTGCGCGTGTGGCGGGCATTCTTCGTCTGCTTCCTGCAGTGCCAGAACATCTGGCTCTATTGGCGCTATTGCGGTTTCTATCGCGTTGACGATCCGTCCCGGATCCCGTTTTCCGTCCCGCCCTTTGGCGCGGTGCACATTCCATGTGGCACATGTCAGGTCAGGACTTTGCACGGTGTCTCCGGTCACGTTTGTTTGACACCATTGCTTGCTCATTGGTGCATCCAGTGCATCTTATGTAAATATGAATAAATTGCCCAACTCACCTTGAGGGAGGATCGAATGAGACACCTTTTTGCCACGGCTCTGTTTGCAACGACTTTTGCAGCAACCGCTGTTTCCGCAGCTCCTGAACGCTATGAGCTCGACCCGGATCATACGGCGGTCATGTTCACCGTCGATCATGTCGGTTACGCGGCAACGCTGGGTATCTTCGGCGAAGTGGCGGGCACGTTCATGTACGACATGGAAACACAGGAACTGAGCGACGTTCAGGTCACCATCGCCTCAAAAAGCGTGAATACCTTCCATGACGCCCGCGACAACCACGTCAAGGGAAGTGATTTCCTGAATGTGTCAGAGAGCCCAGAAATCACGTTCACCGCAGAGGGCGGCGATCCCTCGGGTCAGAACAGCGGTACAGTGACCGGTGATCTGACTATTCTGGGCCAGACCCACCCGATCACGTTGAATGTGACGCTGAACAAGGCGGAGGCGTACCCGTTTGGTCACAAGCGCTTTGTGCTCGGGCTCTCTATCGACGGTTCTCTCAAGCGCAGCACCTATGGGATGACCTATGCCGTGGCCAACGGTCTGGTGGGGGATGAGGTTGATATCCGTATTGAGACGGAAGCGATGCGGATAGAATAATCGCAGGCGCCTTTTCATGCCTGCGCCATACGGGCTTGAAGAAACTCGGTGAACCTTGCGACTGATCCGCTGAGCGATTGCGGGTTCCAGATCGCAAGCGTGCTAAGCGGTTCGGCGGTGGTCTCGATGGGGATCGGGATCAATCCGCGCCGCGCCGCGATCAGTGAGCTTTCTGTCAGTATCGTGATCCCCATGCCGCTGGCTACAAGGCCTAGGATACCCGCAGAGTTGAACGCTTCCTGCACGATGCGGGGTATGAAGCCGGCGCTTCGGCAGAGCGGCATGAGGTGGGCATAGAAATGTTCCCATTCTCTTGGGGGGCCGTGGATGAAATCCTCGTTGGCCAATTCGTCTAGCCTGACGGATTGCCGGTTCGCCAACCGGTGGTTCTCATGCACGATGCAGACAAGCTGATCTTGCTGGATCTCGATCTGCTCGTAGTCCGGTTTGCTGACCGGGCCCGTTACAAAACCGATATCAAGCACTCCGGCGGCCAGCTTCTCCAGCTGTAACGTCGTGACGTCGTGATGAGGCTGGAGCGTTATGCCGGGCTGTTTGCCGCGAAACGTCTGAAGCAGACTCGGCAGCGTTCCGGCAATCGCGAAGTCAGTATAGCCGACCCGAATTGTTCCGATTCCGCCCGCGTGGACCTGACGGGTGTTTTCGACGGTGTGATCGACCGCATTCAGGATACCGTGAGTGCCGTCCAAGAACTCCTGCCCGGCGGGTGTCAGTCGCACGTTGCGGTTGGATCGCTCGAACAGAACAACGCCCAATTCGGCCTCCAGATGCTGGATGGCACGACTTAGCGCGGGTTGTGCAATCCCCAGACGATCCGCCGCTCTGCGGAAATGAAGCTCCTCCGCGACAGCCAGGAAGTAGCGCATGTGGCGGAGGCCAAATTTCATTGATGCCTAAATATTATCAAAAAGAACCTATTCGATATTATACAAGCAATGCATGCTGTGGCAAATTTTTCGCAACCTAAAACTTACCTCGGGCGATCTGGGGTCAACCAAAGCGGAGAACACCCCCCAATGCATCTGCCCAGACTTCTGTCCGCCGGAGCCGCGCTGACGGCGCTTGTCATGTCCAGCCAAACTGCGCTGGCAGATGATGTTGTCATCAATCTTGGATACGCCGCCGCCGAGGGCAGCTCCTACAGCGTGCTGGCCAACAAGTTTGAAGAGCTGGCCGAGGAATACTCGGACGGATCGATAGATGTGAAGGTCCGGTGTTGCGGTCAGTTGCTCGGCGAGGATGAGGCGTTCAAGGCGATGCAGCTTGGCACCGTTGACATGCACGTGATCACCGGCAACAACGTCTCGCCGCACTTTCCGCTGATGGATGCATTCGTGTTGCCCTACATCTTTGAGGACAAGGCCCACGCCTACCGCGTTCTGGAAGGCGAGGTCGGTCAGCAATTCGCGTCCGCGCTGTTGGATGCGACTGGTGTGCACCTTCTGACCTATGGCTTTGTTGGCGACCGGGATTTTTATAACTCCCGCAACCCGATCACCAACATGGCGGACATGTCGGGCCTAAAAGTCCGTGTTCCGAAAAATCAGGTGATGATCGATACATTCACGGAATTTGGCGCAGCACCGATCCCGCTGCCTTGGGCCGATACGCCGACCGCGCTGCAGACCGGTACGGTGGAAGGCGCAGACAACGGCACGTCCTTCATCAAGTCCCAGAAGTTCTATGAGATCATGCCGCATTTCACGGCTCTGGAGCATTTCACCTATTTCTCTCCGCTGTTTGCAAGTCAGCGGGTGATGGACAAACTGGATGATGCCCAGAAAGACGCGGTGATGCGCGCCGCGCGGGATGCAGGCATCTACCAGAAAGAAGAAATGACCCGACAAACGGACGAGATCCGGGCTTTCCTGACCGGTGAGGGTGGGATGAAAACGGCTGAATTTGATCGGACCGATTTTATCGCTGCCGGACAACGGGTGCAGGATAGATATGCCTCTGACAAAGGGGCCGAGTTCACGGAACTTGTGACAGCCATTCGAGACGCTGCGGAGTAGGACCACCACTCTCTGACGAGTATGGGCGCGCTTTACATTTAGGTAGGCGCGTCCACTTTCCCCCGCTCGGAGGCCAAGATGCTGTCAAAGCTGGATCGCTACTTCGAAGAGGTCCTCTGCACGATTTTTCTATGTATCGTTGTCTGCTCTGTGCTGATGCAGGTCGTGCTGCGGTTCTTCTTCCATTCTGCGGCTGTCTGGGCTGAAGAGACGGCCGTCTACGGCATGATCTTCGCCGTCTACCTTGGTGCCACGATGGCCGTGCGGGACCGTGCGCATATTCGTATCACACTGCTGGTCAACAGATTGCCCCGTGCGCTTCAGGTCGGCTGTATTGTCTTGGCCGATCTGCTTTGGGTCGGGTTCGTCATCTTCATGATATTCCAGACCACGACTTACACGCAGCTTCTGTTCAACGTGACCTATCAAACACCGGGGCTGGGAATTGAGCAGCGCTGGATCCAGATGTTCATTCCGATCCTGTTCGGTTTGATGCTGTTCCGCATCTTTCAGGTCTATTGGCGCTGGCGGTCTGACGGGTTCCGGGATTTGCCGTTGTGAACGGCCCGCTTCTCATGGCGGCGGTCTTCGTCTTTACGATGGCCATTGGTGTTCCTATCCCGTTCGCCGCAGGGCTGGCCACCGTCGCGGGTCTGATGATCGCAGACATCCCGATGACCTTGATGGCGCAGGCGGCCTGGACTGCGTTCGAGCCGTTTCCCTTGGTGACCATCCCCCTTTTCATTCTGGCGGGCCAGTTGATGGAACAGGGGGGTATGTCCGAGAAACTGGTTAATATCGCCCAGAAACTGGTTGGCGCTTACAAAGGCGGGCTGGGTTTGGTGACAGTCGTGGCCTGCATGTTCTTCGCGGCTCTGTCAGGGTCTGGTCCTGCGACGACAGCGGCGATCGGGTCCATTACGATTCCGGCCATGCAGGAAGAAGGCTACCGTTCCCGTTTTGCAGGGGCGATTGCAGCGGCGGCTGGCGCGCTGGGGTCGATGATCCCGCCGTCTAACTTGTTGATCATCTTCGCGCTGGTGACAGACGTGTCTATTCCGCGGCTGTTTCTGGCGGGCATCGTTCCGGGCATCATATTGGGCTTCATGTTGATGATTGTGGTCTTCCTGCTGTCGGTTCGACACGGGTATGGTGGCACGGGGGAAAAGTTCCGATGGGGTCCACTGTTGGAGGCATTGTGGGAGGGCAAATGGGCCGTCCTTGCCCCAGTGATCATCCTTGGGGGTATTTACGCCGGAATTTTCACACCGTCTGAGGCGGCCGGCGTGGCTGTGGCGTATGGCTTCTTTGTCGGCCTTTTCATCTACAAGGGCCTGACGTGGGCCAAGCTGTTCTCTGCGTTCAAGTTCACTGCGATCGTCATCGGCACCGTGCTGTTCATTCTGGGGTCGACCAAGGCGTTTGGACAGCTCGTCACGATCTTTGACATCCCCGCCTCAGTGCTTGGTTTGTTTCAAGGACTGGCGGAGTTCCCGTGGTTGGTGATGCTGATGATCGGTATTTTTTACATCATCGTCGGCATGTGGTTGGAAAGCATTCCACAGATCATTATCTTCACTGCTGTTTTCTTCCCGTTGGTCACGAGTCTTGGCATTGATCCCGTGGTCTTTGGTATCTTCACGGTGATGACCTGCGAGATTGGATTTCTTACCCCGCCCATTGGGGTCAATCTCTTTGTGGCAGCGCGAATAAGCCGGGTGTCGATCGAAGATATCTCGGTCGGTGTTTTACCGTTGCTGGTCCCGTATCTGGTGATGATCCTGATGTTGGTGTTCTACAACGAGTGGGTGACGTTCCTGCCTGATCTTGTTTACGGACCATCCCTATGAGCGGGCAAAAGGAAAACCCGCCCCTTCTTGGTTATTGTGAGCAGATGTCCGCACGGCCGGGCGAGACGCTTGAATTTAAGGTCTCCTCATCTGTGAAATCGCCTGTCACGGCTCGCCTGGTGCGGTCCATCAGCGCCGATCCGAACCCGGATGGGCCGGGGATTGTAGAAGAAGATGCCTCGGCGTTCTTCGAACCGACCTCTTTCCCGTCCACGCACCAGCCGTTTTTTCCGGGATCCTATGCGGTGGCATCGCAAGCGATCTCTGTCGCGGGCCGGCATGACATTACGCTGAGCGCCGTCGTGTTTCCGACTTTGCGCTCAGACCGGCCCCAGACCGTACTGAGCATCGGTAACCTTGATCTGCAAATTGACACGGACGGCGCGCTTGCCCTGGGGGCCGGCGATCAGGTTACAACTTCCGGACAGCCCTTGAAGTTGCGCCAATGGGTCATGCTGGAGGCAACGCTTGGGGCGAACCGTCTTCTTTTGCGGCATGTACCGATTGGACGGACCTCGGGTCCAGCGGTTGAAACCACTCATGACATACAATCGGATTTGACCACCTTGGGCCGCCCAGTTGTTGCGGCCAAGATGTTATCGGACGGTGCGGCGACCCAGCATTTCAGCGGAAAGATCGAAGCGCCGAGCGTAAGCGTCGATGGCACCTGCGTTGCGGAGTGGGATTTTTCCAAAGAGATATCGACCACGACGGTCGCGGCTCAAACCGGACCAGAGCTGCAGCTTGTCAACTTTCCGACGCGCGCGATGACCAGTTCCGCATGGGACGGAAGCGAGATGAACTGGACCCACAAGCCTGCCCACTATGCGGCGATCCACTTCCATGAAGACGACATCTATGACTTCAAATGGCAGACAAGCTTTGACTTTGCAGTTCCAGATGACATGCCATCCGGTGTCTACATCATGCGGCTTGAGGCCGATGGGCACGAGGACGCCATCCCTTTTTTCGTGTGTCCGAAGCTGGGGCGTCCCACGGCAAAGCTATGCGTACTCGTATCGACGTTTACCTATGCGGTTTACGGCAATCACGCGCGCCCGGACTATGATCCCAGTTGGCAGGACCGGATGGATGAATGGCAGGCCTATCCCCATAATCCGGTTGATCATCAGAACTATGGGCTGTCGACGTATAACTACCACTCTGACGGGTCAGGCATTTGTCACGCATCCCATAGACGGCCGCTTTTCAACCTGCGTCCAGGATTTCTGACGTTCGGGGCCACGTCTTGTTCTGGCCTGCGGCACTTCCAGGCGGACGGCCATTTGATCAGTTGGCTGCACGCGAAGGGCATCGACTACGATCTGGTCACAGATATGGATTTGCACCGGGACGGGTTTGGGGCGATCAAAGGTTACCGGGCCGTCACGACCGCGACGCACCCTGAGTACCATACAAAGAATTCCCTTGATGCTTTGCGGAACTATCGGGATGGGGGCGGCCATCTGCTCTATCTAGGGGCGAACGGATTCTATTGGCGCATTGCGATCCATGAAGAAAACGACAGCCTGCTGGAGATCCGGCGCGCCGAAGACGGCATTCGTGCCTGGGCGGCGGAGCCGGGTGAATACTACAATGCATTTGATGGGACCTATGGCGGGCTTTGGCGTCGCAATGCGCGCCCACCTCAGGATCTCGTGGGCATAGGGTTCGCCGCACAGGGGGATTTCACCGGTGATCCTTACGTTCGGACGTGTCGAGATCCCGCCTATGACTGGATTTTCGACGGGATTGAGGATGACGTCATAGGGGATTTCGGGTTCTCAGGCGGTGGGGCTGCCGGTTTCGAACTGGACCATATCGATGGCCACCTTGGCACGCCGGACAGCGCGGTTCTTCTTGCCCGCTCGGTCACCAGGGACGAAGACTTCATGCTGGTGCCTGAAGAACAGCTGACGCACTTAACCAATCTCAGCGGCGGCCCGGAAGCGGATGCTTTGCACGCGGACATGATCCATTTTGACGTGCCGGGCGGCGGTTCCGTTTTCGCAACCGGGTCCATTACCTTTTGCGGATGTCTCCCGTGGAACAACTTCGAAAACAACGTCTCGCAATTGCTGCAAAACGTGATGCGCCGAAAGCTATCTGACCCGCACTAACCAGCCCCATCTGTGGCGCGCCATCTTTTATAGGTTTTGGTGCGTTTCGCCGTCCGGAACCGCTCCTTTATCAGGGCCAGCGGCGCGAAAACACCCGGGTTTGGCGAAGCACCGACCGCCATCCGTTCCAACTGCTCCTTGGCCAGAGCCATCGTCGCGAGTCCCGCGAGGGCGCGGTTTTTCCAGGTGACTTGCGGCACATGGATTACATCCTGAGTACCGTCCTTCCAGCCGTTGACCAGATCCGGCGCGAACGCAAATGCACGCGCGAGCCCTAGCATGGCCACACCGGTGTCGTCCGCCAGTGCGGCGCGCGCAGTTTCAATCCGGGTAATGCCGCCGGTGATCATGAGCGGCATCTCGGCCACCTGCGCGATGTCACGGGCAAACTCGACGAAGTACGCTTCGCGCTTGACCGTGCTTTCGGTTTGGGATCGTCCCTGCATGGCGGGGCTTTCATAGCTGCCGCCGGACAGCTCGACCAAGTCGACGCCCTTGCCGTTCAGATGCGCGACGACCCATTTCGCGTCTTCCGCGTCGAAACCACCTTTCTGGAAATCCGCTGAGTTCAGTTTGACGGCGACACAGAAGCCGGGTGCCACGGAGTTCCGGACCGCTGCAACGACATCAAAAAGAAGCCGCGCCCGATTTTCGAGCGATCCGCCCCATTGATCTGTTCGCTGGTTGGTTAACGGAGACAGAAACTGTGACAGCAGGTAACCGTGGGCGGCGTGAATCTCGACACCCGTGAACCCGGCCTCTTCTGCGCGGCTCGCGGTTGTTGCGAAGGCTTCGATCAGTGACGCGATTTCCCCTGCATTTAGCGCTCTTGGTTTGGCGAAGAGCTTACTAAACCCCGGAATATTCACCGCGACATCGGACGCAGAAACGGCGTCCTCCCCCATGTCTGCATAGACCTGCCGGCCCGGGTGATTGATCTGCATCCAGAATTGCGAACCGTTTGTACGACCGGCCTTAGCCCATTCGCGAAACGGATCGAGAGGTGCTTTGTGATCCAGAACGACCCCGCCCGGCCCCGTCAGCGCGTCTGGTGCGACCATGACATTTCCGGTGATCAGAAGGCTCGCGCCGCTTGCGGCCCACCGTCGATACAGCGTCTGCAGCCGTTCGCCCGGGACTTGCCCCCAATCTGCAAGGTTTTCTTCCATCGCGGCCTTCGCGATGCGGTTTGACAGCACTGAGCCGTTGGGCAGATGAAGGTCTTCAAACAGTCGGTCTGCAGTCATTTACGGCCGTCCTTTCGAATATGTCTGCACATCTTCTGCACAAGACCGAAGCTTTAGCTGCACGTCAGATGGTGACAAGGCGGTATGGAGCAAAAACGTGATACCCTGATTTTGTGCGGTCTGGCGCTTGCGTCGGTTATCTTGGCCATCGAGCCCCTGAGCTGGCTGATGACAAGCTGGCGTGATCCGTCCTACCAGTCCTACGGCGGCGTATATTGTGCCGTTCTTCTGGGTTTGGTTTGCCTGTCCCTGAAAAGCACCCCGCTTGGCAAACCAACCTCAGCAGGGCGCGTTTTTGCTCTATTTCTCATTGCGGCCGGTATCCGGCTGGCCGGGCAAGTTCTGGCCATCAATATTCTCAGTGCCCTTGCGCTGGCGCTGGATGTCTTTGCACTGGCAACGCTCTTGCGCCTCGATCAGCGCAAGTTCGCAGTGTCACCGACTTGGGTGGCCGTGTTTTTTCTGTTTGCCTTGCCGTTGGGGCCGATCCTTCAGCGCGTCGCTGGGTTTCCTCTTCAGATGATTTCCGCCGATCTTGCGTGCCACATGCTGTCGCCGTTCTTTGCGGATTTGCTGTGCGAGGGTGTGCGGCTGCGCGTGAACGGCGTTGACGTTCTGGTTGATCTGCCCTGTTCCGGTGCCTCGGGCCTTTTGCTCATGGTAAGCCTGTGGGCGTTCCTGAATGTTATCTACAGACCCCGTCTGCTGCCCGCCTTGGCTGGCGGTGCGTTCGTTGTTCTCGTCAGTATCGTTGGAAACGGGGTTCGGATAAGCCTGCTGGCGTCTGGTTTGGCCTTGGGCATCGACACAATGGCGCCCTTGCTGCACGCAGCCATTGGCATTGTCGCCCTTATGGTCGCTGCCTTGCCTGTCGTCTTGCTCTACAAGCCATCTGCCGCTGTGCCGAAATGCAGATCCTTTCCTTTTCCGAAATTGCCCAGGACCTTGCGGGTCCCTGCCGTCGTCGCGGCCATCATTGCGGCGGTCGCGATTGTAAATATTCCGAAGACACCCATTGATCGCTCGCCGCCAGTTGTGCAAGCGGAACTGCCGCGGCAGCTTCTGGGCGAGGTCGTGCAGCCCGTGGTGCTCAGCCAGACCGAGCAAAACTATTTCACGACCTATGGCGGTACGGCGCAGAAAGTTCAGTACGGACCGTTGGGCGTGAATATCGTGCGAACCTCATCGCCGCTGCGGCATCTGCATTCGCCCGCGACCTGCCTGCTGGGTATGGGGTATTCGGTCCGGTTTCTGGGCACGCGCTTCGATCCCTTGCCGACGTCGGTCTATGAGGCGACGGGCCCCGACGGTCGTGTCTGGACCGTCGCGGTCAGCTTTGTCTCGGACGATGGCTATCAAACGGCAAGCGTGGGTGAGGCGGTTTGGAGTTGGCTCAACGGATCGTCCCAGACGTGGCAGTCCGTTCAACGGATCACCCCACATTCCCTGCCGGATCAAGACCGTATCGCGTTTGAGCAGGCAGCCCTCTCGGCCCTCGACCTTTGACATGTGAAAGGATCACCATGCGACTATTTTTTCTTACTCTTTACGCGTTTGGCTTTGCCACGGTCTCCATGGCTATAGGCGCGGAGCGTGACGATATCGCGGGCCGTGTGATTGCGCATGTCGACGGAAAAACCGTTGATCTTCCGCTTCTGGACAGTGGCGTGGCGGTCAATATCGAAGGCGATATGGCGACGGTCGAAATCACGCAAACCTTCTCAAACCCGTCACGTGTCCCGCTAGAGGCGCGGTATCTTTTCCCGCTTAACCAACACGCAGCGGTGTACGGAATGCAGATGGAGGTTGGCGATGAGATCGTACAGGCCAAGATCAGGAAGAAGGCAGTTGCGGAAGCCGAATTCGTACAGGCGTCCCAACAGGGCAAAGCTGCGGCTCTTCTGACCCAACATCGCCCCAACATGTTCACGCAGCGCATTGCCAATCTCATGCCCGGTCTGCCGGTCAAAGTCGTGCTGCGATACGTACAGATGGTTCCAAAGATCGACGGACGGCATGAATTGGTCATACCATTGATCGTTGGGCCCCGCTACGAGAGCCCGGACGTCCAGATCGCGGAGGATCCGTCTCCACAACAGGACAATATGTGGACGGTCAGCAAGGTCCCCGTCTATCCTCATGTGGCGGGCTTGGATGTGCCGGAAACCTACACATCTGAACGGGTTTCGCTTGCTCTGCAGCTTATCAGTGGGGTGTCGGTATCGGAATTCGGCAGCGCGACGCATGATCTTCTTGTAGATAGCAGCGATGGCTCAATCAGCGCCACATTCGTAGACGGCAAAGTGATGGATAACCGCGACTTGGTCATCCACTATACGATGGGCGGGACAGACCTTCAGGCGGCCAGCCTGTCACACACGGATGATCGCGGTGGTTTTCTTTCGGTAATGGTCGAGCCACCTTCGATGCCAGACGATGCTGTCGCGATACCGCGCGAACTGGTGTTTGTGTTGGACACGTCCGGATCCATGGGTGGCGCACCGCTTGAGGCGAGTAAGCGATTTATGGATGCCGCGCTCGAAGGCCTGCGTCCGGGGGATTACTTCAGGGTTATCCCGTTCTCGAATTCGACTCAACGGTTCGCGAATGGCTCTACGCCTGCAACCGCGTCTAATATCCGAAAAGGCAGACGTTATGTAAACGGATTGAAGGCAGGCGGCGGAACTGAGATCGACAATGCGATCCAGACCGCGTTTGCGACCCGTCAACCCTCCGACACGATGCGGATCGTTGTGTTTCTGAGTGATGGATATATCGGTGATGAAGCGCGTGTTCTGAGGACCATTCGAAATCAGATCGGTCAGGCTCGGATCTACGCATTTGGCGTGGGCAACTCGGTCAACCGCTATCTGCTTGATGCGATGGCTGATGAGGGGCGTGGATATGCCCGTTACGTTGGCGTCGATGAAACTGCTGGTGAGGTCGCGGATATGCTGGCGGCTGACTTGAAAACGCCGCTTTTGACCGATCTGTCCATCGATTGGGGTGGTCTGGAGGTGACCGACGTCACCCCGACACGCCTGCCGGATCTTTTTGCCGGGGGTAGTCTGCGGATCTATGCGCGTCATTCCGGCAATGTCCCGCACGCTCAGACAACACTTAAGGGTCTTGTCCAAGGCCATCAAGCCGAGATGCCGATTCCGGTCACGTTAACCACCGCCGAGACCGATGCCGCTTTGCCTTTGATCTGGGCGCGCAACAGGATTTCGGATCTCACTCGTCAGATTGCAGTTGGCAGTGATGCGGTTAACGCCGAAGCGGAAATCACCGAGCTTGGCTTGGCGTTCTCGCTGCAGACCCGATATACGTCCTTCGTCGCGGTTTCCGAAAAGCAGGTGAATGCCAGTGGCCAACCTTCCACGCCCGCCGATGTCCCGCTTCCCATGGTGTCTGGCGTGTCCGCCGGGGCTTACCCGCAGGCCTTTGCAGGCTCATCATCTCCGGAACCCGCAGCGATCATAGGCTTCATCGCGCTGGCGCTTACAACGATCTTCGGACTGCGTCGGCGAATTTTCTGAATGCAGGCCGTGCTGGACAAAATTCAACCGAGTTGCAAAAGAAACAGCATGAGCGCCCGTATTCTCATCACTGACGATGATCCGCACATCCGCGATGTCATTCGTATCGCGACCGAGGCCGCCGGGATGCAGACGATTGAGGCCGCAAATGGTGAACTCGCCTTATCCCATATCGGTCGTGAAGCTGTCGATCTGGTCGTCCTCGATGTCGGGATGCCCCAGATGGATGGGTTTGACTGCTGCAAGGCCATTCGCGCGAAGTCCAACGTTCCGATCCTTTTTCTGACGGCCCAGGATGATGAAGTTGACCGCGTTTTGGGGTTTCAGCTGGGCGGCGACGACTACGTGTCAAAACCGTTCAGCCCCCGTGAACTGGTGCTTCGCATCAAGGCTATTCTGGCGCGTGGCAGACCCGCGACCGAGGCCGTTCGGACACATGGGGCGCTGGAGTTAGACGCGCCCGGCCATAGCTGCCGGATCGGCGGGCTGGAGATGGCGCTGACGGCGACCGAATTTGCCCTTCTTGAACGACTTCTCCAGCATCCAGATCAGGTACTGGATCGAAACCAGTTGATCGACGGCATATACGGGCACAACACGACATTGTCCGGTCGCACTGTTGATAGCCATATCCGAAATATCCGGGCGAAGGCAGCGGCGCTGAATTGTCACAACATCATCGTCACAGTTCATGGCGTGGGTGTGAAGCTTGGTCCGTGCGGCGGTTGAGTGGCGTTCGGCGCAAATGGCGGCCGTCCATGGTCATGGTCGTCGCGCTTGTTTGCGGCGCGCTGATCTCGGTTCCGCTTCTGGCGCTTTTGGGGGCGCGGTTAACCTCCAACCAGTTTGTACGCGAAACTGAACAATCTCTGATCAATCAAGCCGCAATCTACGCAAAGCTCTTCGCGGCGTCTTTCGAAGAACTTGACGGGCCGCTGATCGGAACACCTTTGTCGGAAGAGCGCGCCGCGCATTGGAATGCGAACCTGCATCCCGCGCGGGCTCGGCTCAACGTGCGATCGATAAGGGTGCTGCCGCCGCGGCCCGATGGGGCACCTGTGGATGAACCCGTGGAGCCGCGATATGCCAGTATCCGCCCGCAACTGATCCAAGTAGCTCGGGATGCGCGCAAGACCACGTTGGCGGGCGTGGTCTTCCTTGATGCCGATGGGCGAGACGCGAGTGGGGAAGGACCTGTTTCCTTCGCCAGCTTGCCCGAAGTGCAAGCCGCGCTGAATGGCGAAATTGGCGCCGTGCTGCGTGCGCGGGGGGATGACTATGATCCGCATCCTTTTTCTTCACTCAGTCGGGACACCGGATACCGCATTTTTCTGACGTATCCCGTGATCTCTCAGGATCGGGTTGTTGGCGTTATCTATCTGTCGCGCACACCGCTCAATCTGGGTAAGTTTCTGTTTCAAGAAAGGTTCGCCCTCGTCACGATGCTGATTTCCACGCTGGTGGGCGCAGCACTTATCGGGTTTCTCCTTTTCCGGCTGATATCCCGCCCGATCTATGCGTTGCGGGACCATTCCCACGCGGTGGCGTTGGGGCAGGCGCCAAGTTCCATGTCGCAGGCGCATTATGGCATTCGGGAATTGGCAGAGTTGGGCGAGAGCGTTTCAACTATGGCAAATGCTCTGTCTCAGAGGTCCCGGGAAATCTCGACTTATACGGATCACGTCACCCATGAATTGAAATCCCCTGTGACGGCGATTATCGGCGCGGCGGAGTTGCTGGAAGACGACGCCGTGGACCCGGTCAATCGGGACAAGCTGTTGAAAAATATCAACGCGGAAGCGCGGCGGATGAATCTTTTGCTGGGTCGCCTGCGTGAGATGACCCGCGTTCGATCCGCGCCACACGACGGGCCGGGCATGTTGACAAACATGTTGCCTGAGATTGAAGGCTTGGCGGTCCGCGTAACGAAAGGGTCGGACGAGACAGTGCCGCTGTCGGAACAGCACGGTCAGATGATCCTTGATCACATGGCACAGAATGCGCGCGGACATGGGGCGGACCAGATGCAGGTTTCCTTCGAAGGCGGTGTCTTGAAGGTTTTGGACAACGGGGACGGCATTCCCGAAGGTAATATCGAGCGGGTGTCTGAACCCTTCTTTACCACCCGAAGAGATGATGGTGGCACTGGCATGGGGCTCGCGATCGTTTCGGCTATTCTGGAAAGCTATGGCACCTCGCTTGTCTGTGTGCCGAATGACGGCGGTGCTCTTTTCGAAATTCGCTTCGCACATCCCTAGGGATATAGGCAGATCTTTTCAGTCGCTTGCCTTGCGGCGCTTGAGCCTCCAAAGTCATGAAAAGTCTGGGAGGATCAACATGTCATTCACAACACGTTTTGCTGTTCTTGCGTCACTCGCCGCGATCATTGTCGCACCCGCGTGGGCCGAAACCCGTGTCACCTACAAATCTGCAAAGGTGGGATCGTCCTATTACCAGATGGCGGTCCAGATTTCCGAAGCGATGAAGGCTGGGACGGATAGCGAGGTGTCTGTCACGGTCGAGGAAAGCCAAGGTTCTGTCCAGAATGTGATGGAGGTTCGGGCACGGGGCGCTGACTACGTGTTTACCACACCGCCTGCGCTGGTCGGTTTGGCACAGGCCGGCAAGGCGATGTTCGAAGGCAAGGGTGATCCTGCCTTCGATGAGATCCGCGCCTTGTTCCCCATTCCGTCCTTGACCATGCATTTCGTCATGTCCGAGGCCAGTGGCGTGAAAAGCTTCTCAGAGATGGAAGGCAAGACAATCCTTCTGGGAAGCGGTTCTTTCGGGGCGCGTGAAGGGGCCAAATACCTCGAACTTTTCGGGTTGCAGGACAAGGTGACCATCGCGGACTCTGAGCTTTCAAATGCCGTCAGTGCTTTGAAGAACGGCCAGATCGACGGGTTTGTTACGGCCGGATCTTATCCCGCGCCGAACGTCATAGAAGCGGCCGCATCGACGGGTGTCACGGTTTTGTCCCTGAGCGAGGATCAGATTGCGAAATCCAAACGGACGCCATTGACGATCCCTGCTGGCACATATGCTGGGCAGTCAGAAGCCATCACCACGACGTCTTTGCCTGTCGTGGCCTATACGACATCTAAGATGGATGACGAGACAGCCTATCTTTTGACCAAAACGTACTGGGATATGAAAGCCGATATGGCAGGTGACGCCGCATGGTGGGACGGCGTGTCCACCGAGATGCTGAGCACGATCACAACGACAATTCATCCAGGTGCGGTGCGCTACTACAAGGAGATCGGCGCTACTTTGAGCGATGCGCATATGTAGTCTGGTTGCCGCGTTGTCTGAGCTATTTGAGACTTGATACCGGGATCTGCTGATCGCGCAGGTGGCGTCTGGGTCGCCTTGGGCGCGCTGACATGTGTGTTCCACATCGGTTTGATCTTTTCCGGGCTGGTTCCGAACCTTGTTGCACGCCCACTCCACATGGCGCTGATCCTGCCGTGGGTTTTTCTTATCGCACCCCTCAGCAAGGTCGGTGCCGTTCTCTGTGCAATTGGCGTTCTGGGTTGTGTCTGGATTGCGTGGAACCATGTGGACCTGCGCAATCAGTACGGCTTTCTTGAGGGCCAGTTTCAGATCGTCCTGGCAGTTGTGTTGCTTGTCATTGTGCTTGATGCGGCGCGCAGGATGATCGGTTGGCCGCTGCCTGTCGTGGCATTGTTCGCCCTGCTCTATGGCGTCTTGGGGCACCATATTCCCGGAGAGTTTGGCCATGCGGGCACGCCCATACGCAGCTTTCTGGGGACGCTCGTTATCGCGGAAGGAGGCCTTTGGGGGAGCCTGACTGGTGTTTCAGTCGGGGTCGTGGCCATCTTTGTGATCTTTGGGGCGGTGTTGAACGCTGGTGAGGCCGGGCAGGGCTTTATGAATGTAGCTGCCGCCGCCGCAGGTCGGTTAAATGGCGGCGCGGCGAAGGTGGCGGTTCTATCATCGGCCTTGTTTGGATCGATATCTGGATCGGCGTCGGCCAATGTTGCATCAACCGGGGCGGTCACTTTGCCTGCGATGACCAAACTGGGCTATCCCAAGCGGCTGGCTGCGGCAGTCGAGGCTGTGGCATCTTCCGGTGGGCAAATCATGCCGCCGTTGATGGGGGCAGGCGCCTTTGTAATGGTTGAGCTCACCGGCGTGCCGTACGCACAAATTATCGTCGCTGCGCTTTTGCCCGCGATCCTCTACTTTCTTGCCGTCTGGATGGGCATAAACGCCTATGCGCAGCGCTACGACCTGAAGGGCGTGCCCGAGGACCAGCGACCGGATCGTCGCACCGTCCTAGTGACCTCCGTCTTCTTTCTGGTCCCTTTTTCGGTTCTGCTTTTCTCGATGTTTGTGCTGGGTTTCACGCCACAATACGCAGCGGCGCTTGCGATTTTTTCCGGGGTCGCCGCGCTCTTTTTTGACACCGCTTTCAAGGTGCAGATCGGCGGCGGGCTTCAACGACTTCGCCGCGCCATGGTTAATGCGGGTCAACAGGTTGCGATGATCGCGTCAATCATATTGTGCGCATCAATCATAATAGGCGTTCTGGGCATTACCGGGCTGGGTATCAAGATAACTTCGGGTATCCTCTCGGGTTCTGGTGGTGCACTCTGGCCCGCTTTGTTGCTGACAGCGCTGGCTTGCCTGCTGCTGGGGATGGAGGTTCCGACGACCGCTGCCTATGTGATTTGCGTATCGGTCGCGGGACCCGCGCTGATTGAACTGGGGCTGGATCCCTTACAAGCGCATCTCTTTGTCTTTTGGTTCGCACTGCTTTCTACAATCACGCCACCGGTTTGTGGTGCTGTGTTTATCGCGGCCGGTATGATCGGGGAAAACTGGCTGAAGGTGGCGATAACTGCGATGGCGCTGGGCGTTGGTTTGTATCTGATACCTCTTGGAATGATCGCCAACGAAAACCTGATCCGCTTGCGAGAGCACCCGCTTGAAGCACTGATCGCATTTCTGCGTTTGGCGATCGGCCTCTCTTTGATTTCGTATGCATTGATCGGCCGCTATCAAATCCTCTTGCGCGCACTCATGATTTTGTTGGGGCTCGGGCTCTTATTTTCAGGTGTAGTGCTGGTTTATCTGAGGCAACCATGATCTGCCGAACCTGAAAGCCGGCTCATTATCCGGCCATCTGGCCGACGCGTTGTGTGATCATTTGGTAAGCCCGATGGCCGAACATGAAACCGGTGGCAAGTGCCAGTCCTACTGAATACCCCAACAGATGGCTGAGGACGTGCGGCGGCCAGTCGAGACCCCCAGAGATCAGCGGAGGATTTGTCAGCTCCCAGCCGATTTTGGCCAGACCCGCCGCTAGCAATGCAGCCCATAATTTTCGTGAGCCGTTTTGTACGCCGTAGATACACAGTGCTGCGAACAAAGTGTTAAGCACGCCGGACAAACCGCAATAGAGCGCGATTGAGGGGTCCAGAAGCACACCGAGCGAGATGACCATGCCGCCCGCGCAGACCAACCAGATCAGCTTGCGCGATCCGATCCATCTTTCGAGCGGGATGCCGAGGGCAAACAGCCCAATCAGGTTTGGCATTAAATGCGCGGTGTCGAGATGGACAAGATGGGCAGTAACCAGACGCCAGACTTGCCCTTCCATGAGATCCCCGTCCGCATGGGCAAAGATTTCGAAACTGCCGGGCGCAAGCTGGGTCAAAGCGTGGACCACGAGGACAAGCGCGCCGAAGCCGAGCGTGGCGGGGGCCGCATATGCGGCCTCCGCGCTGCCCCGAAGAGAGGAGAGAACGTTCACGAGCGGCCTCGCTTACCTTTGGTTCCGAACAAGCTCGCAAATCCTGCCAATGCGGCCAAGATCATGCCGAGGATACCCACATTGCCGGAGCCACCTCCACCGCCGCCACTGCGGGTCGGCGTATAGTTCGGCGCTGGCGACTGGAACATCGGCTGGGTCGTATCTGTCCGGTTCGATTGTACCGGCGCGCCAGCACGCTGTGCGGCTGCGTTGGTCTCTGTCTCTACGCGGTCGCGATTGCGCCGCTCAATGCCCAATTCTTCGAAACGTTCCTGTCGCAAGGCAACCATGGCGGTGAGCGGTGTCAGAACGCCATGTTCAACAGACAGGTCGATCACGTCGGTTTTCATGTCCGCGCTCTCACCCAAAAGCGCCATCTGCTCCATTCGGTTTTCGATCGCTTGAAATGCCCAAAGGCGCTCGATCTCAGGATTTCGTGTGGCGGTCTTGGGCAAGGACGCGACTGTCTCATACTGCACGCTCTCGCCCGCAATTTCGCCTGTCAGGGTCACACGCACATCGCCCTCGCCCCAATAACGACCCAGAACGGACAACTGTTCACCCCGGTAGAGGGTTCGGATATCTTCGGCCTGGATGTCGGCGATGCGGACGTCGCCCTCCACGGCGTCGAGCTCGATGTTGAGCCCGTTCAGCGCTTCATACCCGACCTTGTTTGCGGCTTCGACAAGCACACCCAATACATCGTCGGAGTTTGAGACAGAGACCGATGTCCCGCCGGACAAGCGGGTCATAGGCTCTAGCAACGGGCGATTTGCGCCAGTGCCCATAACGGCGGTGAACAGTCGGGTGTCCTGATTTTGAACGAGATCAAGGAACCGCTTCGTTTCGGTCACGCCCACATTTGCCTCACCATCGGTGACCAGCACGATGGCACCTGTGCGATCAGCGTCGAGTGATCGTATAGCCAGGTCGAGCCCGGCATAGAGATTGGTGCTGCCCTCGGTCTGCAGAGCGCGGGCGCCCGCGGTCCATCGCGCCACGTTCTCAGGTGTCGCAGAGACCAGGCCGCCCGTCAGGTCGCGGGCGTTGTCACTGAAGGTGACGATTGAGAAGCGATCTTCGGGTGTCAGTTGAGCCAACGCGCGCGCGACGCCTTCCCCCAGAGTGGACAGCTTGGAGCCCATCGAACCCGACACATCGAGCACAAAGGCGAAGTCGCGCCCCCCGGTGATGGGTCCCAGATCCATGCCCGGTGTCAGGGTAAGCATGAACGTGCCTCGTCCTTCCGCGTCGGCCTTGTATGGTACAAGATCCACGCGGGCAGGCTGGTTCGCTACCTGACGCCAATACAGAACAATATCCGTATCAAGCCGCGTTGAATGCGCGTCCATCCGCCGTGCAGAAACCGGCATTTCGCCTTCAACGCCGGACTCGATGACCGCGCCGTCCAGTATGACTTCGCTGCCGCCAATTGCGTCCCATTCGCTTTCAGCGTCCGGATTATGCGCCGTTGGCGTCAGTACCGGTGCGGTGCCTGCGTCGTCTTGCGCGGGTAGGTCGATCACGTTGCGTCCGTCGCCCAGCGAGATGCGCCAGCCATCCGCCGTTCGTTCCGTGTGGGCGTTTGGATGCGCGGGCAGGCGCACCGCCTCTATCGGGTAGTCGGTGCGCAACTCCATGTCGAAGGCGAACCGGCCCGTTATGTCCTCGCTCATGTCCCAGAAAGCGATCCGGTCTTCGTTCGTGCTTTGGCGTTCCAGCGGATAAACGTAGCGTCCGATGCCACCTTCAAGGCGCGCGGGTTGCACATAGGTCAGCCGCACCATCACGTCGCCGCCTGCTGGAACAGGGGTCACCCGCATGTCGAACGCGTAATGGTTGTCCTGTTCAGCAATAGCTGCCTCGCGGCCTGCTGCACGCTCATCCTCATAGATCTGACGGCCACGCTCGCGCTCAATAACCTCGCCAACGACCGGCTGGCCATCGATCCAATAGGTAAACTCTGTCACCGCAGCCTTTTCCGGCACTGGGAACGAATAGCGGGCCTCCGCTGCGGCTGCGCCGGGATTGGCGAAGCGCTGCTCAATCGTGGTGATCGCATAGCCATCTTCGAGGACCACCTGAACCTCGTGATCTGCAAGTTCGAGCGGTTGCTGCGTACCTGCGGGCGTTAACAAACCCGCCGCTTCGGCAGCGGGCGAGATCACCAGAGGCGCCACGCCAAGCGACGCCGCCAAGGCGAGAGATGAGACAGTCGGGATGAAGGATCGGATCATTTTGCACTCCTGAACGTTGTTCATATTTTTCAGATAGCAGTAGCTTGAACGTTGTTCAAGAAAAATTTTAAAGAGAAATCACGCCACCCTAACAAGTGCTTTAGCCCAAAAAACGTGATCGAGAAATCTTACAAAATATTGATATAATTATATAATAGGAAAGTATTGACCTCTTTTCGAAGCGCCGCTCAGGGTCAAACTAAGAAAATTAACTATTCGATATGTCGGTCCGTTCGTGCCTCTTGTCGAAGGAATGATCTTCGCCAACCGCGTCGAACGAATCTCTTGAACTGGCTCGGTACAGCTTTCGGTCATTACGTTCAGTTGGCTTAAAGACGCTGGCCAGAGATGGGAGGATATGAGGCGCTAGATAGACGGGAAGGGGCGTCCCCTACGGGATCAATCGAAAGACCCGAAACTTCGGCGCTATGATAAAATCTACGACCGCGTCGGGCTCTTATTGGCCGCCCGTTGGTAGGCTTGCGTAAAATATTGCGGGCTAGCCGACTACATAAACGAACTCGAAGAGACTACTTCCTGATCGGCCTGAGATCATTTCCTCAGTCGCTTTCGACAGTATCCGTGTCAACGAGGATCCATGCGCTCAGGGCACTGGCTGCGGCAAGGCCTGCTCCGGCCCAAGCGGCAGCAGCCAGCCCGGCAGTCAGATTATCTGATGATCCAATCAGGACGAGCCCCAAAAACGCGGTGGCTACAAGGCCAGCGATCCGAGAAATGGCATTGTTGATTCCAGATGCAACACCGGAATAGCGGTCCCCCGCGCTGGCCAGAACAGCCGATGTCAAAGGTGCGACGCTGGCCGCCATCCCAAGTGCCAGCAAAACAAGCGCTGGAAAGATATCCCGCCAATAGCTGATATCGTTGGCGGGAATGAGGGTGAAGAACAGAAACCCGCACCCAACCAGAACCGAGCCCATGGTCAGGATCAGCCGGGTTCCTAGCCGTTCGGCGAGGGTTCCGCCGACCATTCGTGACAGGAGTCCAAGTATCAGGGGAAACGGCAGAATCGCCGCCCCTGCCGCGGTCGCACCATATCCTAGGTCGCGGATCAAAACGTAAGGCAGCAAGACAAGCAGACCGCCGAGGGCCATATAGAGAAACAGGGTCAGCAAAGAGAGGCCGGAGAACGTCGAGCTACCGAAAAGCGCAAGGGGGGTCATTGCGGCGTCACCCTTGCGGTGTTCTACATAAAGAAATGCACCGACCAAGACCAAGCCCGCGACGCTGGCCCCAATGACAGTCGGAGTTGGGCCGCGTCCGGGCAGAGCGATCAGCGCCCAGATCAGCGCCAAGAGCCCTGCACCGATCAAACCGGCACCCAACCAATCCAGTGGCGCGCGGTCGCCTACACTTGCTCTGCTTTCCCGAACAGAGCGACGTGCAACCAAATAGGCAAAAATGGCCACGGGCACCACGGCAACGAACGCCCACCGCCATCCCGCGACATCTACAATGATCCCGCCCAGAAGAGGCGCTAAAGCGCCCGCCGCAGCCCCTGCAGCAGCCCAAGTTCCGACCGCCCGTCCGCGCTCCTTTCCCGAAAAGCCGTCTGCGATGATTGCAAGCGATGTCGGTGCAATCATGGCGGCTCCGACTCCTTCAAGCGCGCGACCGATCAGTAAAACCGGGAAGTTCCATGCAACGGCGCACAGAAGGCATGCCGCGGCAAAAATCACGAGGCCCATTTGAAAAACGCGCTTGCGCCCGTAATGATCCCCTGCGGCCCCAAAGATCAACACAAGTGCGCCCAAAGGCAGCAGGTAGGCGTTCACGATCCACTGCGCACCTGTCGCACCAGTGCCGAATTCATCCTGCATCACAGGCAACGCCACGTTGATGATAGAGCCCACTACGAAGGCAAGGCTTGATCCTGCGACAGTTGCGATCAGCGTCCCGCGCTTGTCGGGACACGGGCTGTCAGCTTCAGGTTTGCCAGCAACAACGTTGCAAGGGAGAGGCAATGCGTTTGTCATTCTATGTCCCCCTTGCCGTCGCCCCGGGTCCGTTGCTTGCCCAAGAACGCCATGGATCAACGCCGAAATCAACACCGCGACAGGGACAACAGCCTATGCCCGCGTATACGTCTATGCCTGCTCAATCTTGTTGGTCATCTAAACCCCTTAAGATGCTTCTGGAGGCGTTCTGTGTCTTTCGCTGCGTGAACCAACGTCCCGGTTGGGCGTCTTTAAGCATTGAAACCGTAACCAAAAGGCTCGACGGGCTGTCTGGTCAGATTCAAAGCAGTTTACGGCTCAAACGGAACAGCGCGCCAATAAGACCAGGTTGACGTGTGTGATAGCACGTCTTGTCACGGCAAGATAAACCGACTATTTCTATCAGGAAAGAGGTATCGTCCCAGCCAAGCCACAGTGCCAAGCCATCCAAGTTAAGTATAACAACCGGAGCTTGGCCTGCTGTGTCCGCACCAACTTTAAATGCCGAAGACATTCGTGCGCATCGATCCGCGGCGCCTGATGCCCGTGATCGTGACTTTGCGGAGCGCCTTGGGATCAGTGAAGCCGCGCTTGTTGCAGCGTATTGTGGACACGGCGTGACACGGATCGACCCCAATCCCGATGCGGTTATGAGCGCGGTCCAAGAGCTTGGCGAAGTTATGGCCCTGACCCGCAATGCCTCCTGCGTGCATGAAAAGATCGGTGTCTATGACAACTACCACCCAGGCCACCACGCCGCGATGATCCTGACCGAAGATATCGACCTTCGGATTTTCCCCCGTCATTGGCAGCATGCGTTTCTGGTCGAGCGGGAAAGCGATGGTGGCCTTCGCCGAAGCGTACAGGTCTTTGATGCCGCCGGTGACGCGGTGCACAAGACTATACTGCGTAACGGATCAAACCACGCGGCATTCACCGGACTTGTGTCGCGTCTGGCCTCGGAGAACCAATCGCAGGACTGCATCTTCAACACGCGTGCGCCTGACGAGCCTGCTAAAATTGCGACCGACAAGGTTGATATCTTGCGTAAAGAATGGCGACGCCTGACGGATACGCATCAGTTCTTGCGCCTGGTCTCTAGACTCAAGATGAACCGATTGGGTGCATATCACGTGGCCGGGCCAGCCTTTGCCCGGAAGCTGGCATCCAATGCGGTCAGTGCATTGCTGACCGACTTGCAACGTACCGAAACCGAGGTGATGCTGTTTGTCGGCAATCCCGGCTGTATTCAGATCCATACAGGTGCCTTGTGCTCTCTGAGGCCCATGGGCTCTTGGCTCAACGTGATGGATCCCCGCTTCAACTTACATTTGCGTAGCGAAGCGGTGTCGGAGGTTTGGGCGGTGCATAAACCCAGACAGCGCGGCACGGCCATATCGGTGGAAGCATTTGACGCGAAGGGTGCGCTGATCTTCCAAGTCTTCGGCGTTCCGAAAGAGGGACGCGACAGCCGCCCGGCGTTTCGTGCCATTGTCGAAGGATTGCAGGAGGTTGCAGCATGATCGACCGACGCGGGTTTGTTGCTTTGACGTTCGCTTTCGGCGGCATGGGCACGCAGCTTCTGGCTTCACGCGACACCCGTGACGTCATTGCAATCGGAGGCGATGTGACCGAGATCATCTTCGCGTTGAACCAAGGGCACCGCCTTTTGGCGCGCGACACAACATCGACCTATCCCGCTGCCGCCCGCGACCTGCCCGACGTGGGCTACATGCGCCGTTTATCAGCGGAAGGTGTCCTGTCCTTTGCGCCATCTCTTATTGTGTCAGCAGAAGGCGCAGGTCCGCCGGAGGTTATCGACATCCTTCGCGCCGCATCGGTTGAGTTTGCTGAAATACCGACGGGATACGATGCGGAAGCGATTGCGCAGAAAATCCATGCGGTCGGTGCGGCTCTGGCGGTGCCTGGCAAAGCTGCGAAATTGACCGCCGACACCCATGCGGCTTTGACTGCGGCCGTTGATCGTGCCGCGCGCACTGACGCGATGCCAAAGCGTGTATTGTTCGTCTTGTCGACTCAGGGTGGCCGTATCCTGGCCTCTGGCACGAACACGGGCGCCCACGGGATCATTCAGATGGCGGGCGGAACAAACGCAGTATCGGAATTCGAGGGGTACAAGCCTTTGTCGGATGAGGCCGTTAGTGCCGCGGCACCCGATGTTATTCTGATGATGGACCGCAGTGGTGATCATGCGGCGACGGATGAAGAGCTCTTCGCACTACCAGCCATATCCTCAACCCCGGCTGCGCAATCAGGCGATGTTGTGCGCATGAACGGGTTGTTGCTGTTAGGGTTTGGCCCGCGCACGGCGGACGCTGTCACAGCGCTGAACCGTGCGCTCTATCCGACCTAAGCCCCTTTGGCTTTGGCCGATCATCTGCCCGACAGCCGCGCCACCCGCGCCCGGCATATGCATCTGTGGTTATCGGTTGCGTTGATTGTCGTGGGAATTTTCAGCCTAACTGTTGGGGCCACGGAGGTATCGCTTGGTTCCGCACTGTGGAAAGTCGTCCAGGGCGAAGCGCTGACCCGGATGGAAGCTATCGTGCTTTGGGACATCCGTGCGCCCCGGCTCGCCCTTGGCCTTATGGTCGGCGCCGCATTGGCGATGAGCGGGGCGGTGATGCAAGGCTTATTCCGTAATCCGTTGGCTGATCCCGGCCTTGTTGGCGTTAGCGCTGGCGCTGGTTTGGGTGCAATAACGGCCATCGTCTTGGCTGGGCTCGCACCGATGTGGCTGGCATTGGCTGTTGGCGATCAGTTGGTGCCCGTCGCGGCTTTTTTGGGGGGCTGGGCCAGCACGCTATTGCTTTATCGCGTCTCGACCCGGCGCGGCCGTACCTCTGTCGCGACGATGCTGCTTGCAGGGATTGCCCTTGGTGCTTTGGCTGGCGCGCTGTCGGGTGTCCTTGTTTATATCTCGGACGATCGCCAGTTGAGAGATCTCACCTTCTGGGGTTTGGGATCATTGGGCGGCGCCAACTGGACAAAGGTTCTGACCGCCGGGCCGATCATTATGGTTTCTGTTGTCGTGGCCGCATCACTTGGACGGGGTCTAAACGGTCTCGCGTTGGGAGAGGCGACAGCGGCGCATATCGGTTTGAACGTGCAATGGATCAAGAATACGGCCATTCTGACGGTAGCAGCGGCCACAGGCGCCGCAGTGGCGGTGTCCGGCGGGATTGGTTTCATTGGCATCGTCGTGCCACATCTTTTGCGGCTAGGCACCGGTCCGGATCATCGACCTCTGCTGATCAACGCGTCTCTTCTGGGTGCGCTGCTTTTGGTGCTGGCCGATATGATCGCGCGGGTCATTATTGCTCCTGCTGAGTTGCCGATTGGTATCGTGACAGCAGTCCTTGGTGCGCCGGTGTTCCTGTGGATTTTGCTACGCCAGCACGCGATGGTGGATCTGTGACCTTGTCAGTGCACAATCTATCCGTGCGTTATGGGCGTAAGACTGTCATCGACGGACTGGAATTCGAAGCGCGACCTGGTGCGCTGCTTGCTATTGTTGGGCCAAACGGGTCGGGGAAATCGACCCTGATCAAAGCGATCTGTGGTGATCTTCCGTATGAGGGGTCGATAGTTTTCAATGGCACCGAGGTAGCCGATGCCCGCCCTCGGGACTTGGCTGGCGTGCGGGGCGTGCTGCCGCAAGCCTCAACTCTCGCGTTTCCATTTCACGCGATTGAGGTGGTACGCATTGGACTAAGCTCTGGTGTGGGTGCGGATCACGCTGATCGTGCCCATGCGGCGATGGCGCGCGTAGGCCTTACGGGCTATGCGAACCGCTACTACCAAGAGCTTTCGGGCGGTGAACAACAACGTGTGCAACTGGCCCGCGTACTGGCTCAGGTTTGGGAACCGGTCACGGCCGACGGCCCGCGCTGGCTCATGTTGGACGAGCCTGTCTCCAGCCTCGACATCGCGCACCAGTTGCAGATCATGACCATCGCGCGCGACTTTGCTCAAGCGGGCGGTGGCGTTGTCGCGGTAATGCATGACCTGAACCTGACCGGGCTCTTTGCGGATCATGTGCTCGTTATGGCGGAGGGTCAGGCATTGGCCACAGGTCGCCCGGTTGATGTGATGACCGACGTTACCTTGTCACGCGCGTATGGATGCGACCTTCAGGTCAACACTGTCCCACAAAGTGTAACCCCATTTGTTCTTCCGCATAATGCGCGAGCCGCTGCATCAAAGAGAGTTTAGCGTGCGTAAACGGCTCTAATAATATGCCCCAACACTTACGTATCGACCCACTTAAATCCCATCTAACCGCACAACTAAAAAAGGATTTTCAATGTACATCGCCATGAACCGCTTCACCGTTGCTCGGGAAAATGAACAGGCTTTCGAGGATCTTTGGCTCGGTCGCGACAGTCATCTGAAAGGGATGGACGGGTTCGTCGAGTTTCAGATGCTCAAGGGGCCCGAAGGGGAAGATGAAACGCGGCTCTATGCCTCGCACACAGTCTGGTCGTCCGAAGAGACCTTTCGCGCCTGGACCCGATCGGACGCGTTTCGTGCGGCCCATAGGGGCGCGGGGACCACAACGAAGCTACATAAAGGGGCGCCAAAGTTCGAAGGCTTCTCTGTCATTCAGGAAATCGCGGCTGACTAACCTCTGCAAAACACACCCGTCTGACGAGAACCCGGCATCAACGCCCTTTGATCGGAATGGAGAACGACCGCTGTGCGCCTTTTGGTGGTATTGGAAATGGTGCAGCCCGCTGGATGATCTGAAGAGCCACGCGATCCAGCTCAGCGGACCCGGAGCTGCTGACGAGTGAAATGGCGCTCAACCCACCATTTGTTGCGATGCGGAAAGCGATCGTTGCCGTTCCGCGAGTCCTTAAACTGGGTCGACGCACACGCTGGATCCTGCTCATGACCTGACCTGGATAATTGGATGCCGCCGCGTTGCCCTCTTGTGTTGACCGAGGACTACCCGTTGTCCGCTGTGCATGCGGGGTCGAAGTCACCCCATCTGATTGTCCAGCGCGCGCGTTCGTCTGTGCTTCATTGCCTTGCGGCGTAGCATCAGCCCGGCGCGCGCGATCTGGTGTGGGTGGCTTATCGCTCATCGCGTTGCGCTCCACAAACTCGCGCTTGCGCGGTTTAGGTCGAAGGGATTTGGAGACCTCGGTTTCCGTAGGATCTTCGGCCTGAAGTATTCCGACGGGTGCTGTCGGTGCAATCGGAGTGGTTTGCATTGGCCTCATGGGCGCCAAAGTGGTGAGATTTGGTGTTGCGGCCGTGTCCGTCGCTGATGGTACCATTGTTACTGTTCCGTCGGATACAGGCTTTGCTTCAGGTAGTGCAGAAACGGTCTCCGTGATCTTCTGCACGTCTTGTTGTTTGGCCATCTGCTCGACCACGAGCGGTTGGTTGATCTCGGTCGCTTCGACCCGCGTCAGAGTCCCTTCTGCCATATCAGCAAACGCATTCCCCAAGGAGGCCTGCGTCGCGCCGACTTGCCCGCCCGCAATTTCGATATCCGCCGCAAAATCCATCCTTACCAGCCCCGCCAGATGAAGGACCGCAGCAGCGATCAAGGCAAGTCCAGCGATCCAGCGAGAGGTAGCGATCATTGCAGCCCGCGCTCTGTGACGATGATCACTTTACGCGCGCCCGCGCGGCGCAGATCCTGGCCAATCGCTACCAATTGTGCAGCGGGCAAAGTCTGGTCTGGCACAATCCGAACCTCGGTTTGCGCATCTTGTTCGAGCGTTGACATGTACGTTGCAGCATCCGGCATGCCCACGCCACGAAAGCTCATCTGACCGTCGGAGTGTATGACCAGAGCATCGGGTGGCGGCCGAGCATCAAGATCTCTTGTGTTTACCAAAGACAAATCCCGATCCAATGGTGGTGAAAGTGTGCCAGCAACCATGAAAAAGACGAGCATTAGAAAGACGATGTTGATGAGCGCAATAGTAGGCTCGCGTTTAGATCGAAGAGCTCGCATCATGCATCGCCCAGAACAGTGACACGCGCCGTTGGTATACTGCGCAGAACCACCAGCAGGTCGGTCAAACGTTGAGCGGTCACGTCCCTACGCAGACTGACAATGATGGGTTGCACTAACTCCGTGTCTATTCGCCCCGTCAAAGAGGCTTCAAGCCCATTCAATCCGAAGGGCTCACCGTTTACTGTCAGCGTCGCCTCACCGAGTTGCAAAAAAAGTGGAGCCACCGTTTCTGCGTCTGTTTGTCGTCCGGCTCCGGTTGTGCTCAACTCGATCTCGGCGAACTTCGAAAAGGTCGAGGTCAGCATGAAAAACAACAAGAGCAGAAAGATTACGTCAATAAGCGGTGTCACCGACAACCGTCGTCGTGTCCTAACCATGGCTCGGCACCATATCCACATGCATCATTCGTTGATCACGCTGATCCAGTGGCGCCAATGCGGTCAGAATGAGTGTATTGGCCAAAACTCGTTCCTCATCCATTCGGCCCTCGAACCACGCCAGTATCAGTGAGGTGGGCATCGCAACCACCAAGCCCACGGCAGTTGTCAGCAAGGCGACCCAGATGCCGCCCGCCAAGATAGACGGGTCCACTTGCGCCCCCGCTGCCTGCAATGACTGGAACGCTTCGATCATTCCCAGAACAGTTCCAAAAAGTCCCAAGAGGGGGGCTATATGGGCCACCGAGTCTAAGAACCGAAATCCTCTTTCAAGACGCGTGAACGCCTCTTCTGACATCGCGGCCAACCTGTTTCTGTCGCCGCCATTGAAGGCTGCTGTCAGGATAGGCGCCAGATAGCTGCCCGACTGTTCCAGCGCATCGTAAGCTCGGGCCCGGTCGCCTTGATCCCACGCCGTCAGCGCAATCCTTAAAGCGCGGTGTCGACCGACATGCGCTGCCGAAAACTGCCATAACTTGTAAATTACAACGGCGAGGGTCAAAACTGATACGGCGATCAACAGCATGACCACCGGGCCACCCAGATCAAATACTCTCGCAACCTGTGTAAGAATCCCATCGATCATCAGCCCAAGACCTCGACTGAAACGCGGCTCGACGGCACCAACCCACCTTCACAGGCGTCTGCTGCCAGACCTTCGGCCCTACATGTCTGCACTCCGTTGAACAGGACGCGCCCGAGGTTTCCGCAAGTCAAGTCTGGTACTGCAAACTGTCGCACCCTAGGGCGCCCCATCGGCAATGCGCCAAAGTCAAAGAGTGTTAGCTGAGCCACGCGGCCATCCGCCTCGAACAGTACGGTCTCATAAACAAGTTGGTCTATGTCGACGGTCTGTCTGTTCGTAACCAGGAATGTTAAAGTGCATGTTCCGTCGCCTTCGGTGACGGTGTTCAGTTCGATCGCGACCTTATTTGTCAGGTCTCTTTCATCTGCCACGGTCTCGAATGGCAGCAAACATACAAAAAGTCCCAAAAGCCGTAAGGCAGTCCTGTTCATTTCAAGCTCCCCTGCATTTGCAATAGGCGTACCTGGCGTTGGCTGGGGACCCGTCGTCCAAAAAATACATATCTGGAACGATGGCCGCAATACCTGATAATTTTACTTTGAATTGAGGAAACGTATGTCATACACCAAACGCATAGCCATAGGAGACCGCTATGACGTTCATTACGAATGTCGGTGGCGTTGCGGCGAAAATCGATGAAAACGACCGATACGCCACCGAAAATACGGTGCCGTCTCGTTTGATACTCGGTCGCCTTCTGGGGCAGGAGCAGGGCGCGCCTGAGTTCGTTGATTTCTATATCGCGGAAATGCGCAAAGTGACGAACGTTGTAGATCAGATTCCCGCCGAAGATCGCCCGATGGTCGGCGTTGAAAACGCGGCCGGTTGACAGCCCGATTTCTGTTGTAGGTCCTTTGGTCCTTACAACTATGGACGATTTGTTGAGCTGGCGGGCGGAACCAACTACGCCACAACACTGGCAAATGCATACTCGGTCGATTTATCGATGGAAGGTATCATTGAAGCCGATCCCGACCACATTGTCGGCACATGCGCCAACTGGGCCGAGGCGACGCCTCAAGTGACGTCAACTTTGCTCGGATACGACGCGGATCCGGCGGTGAACGCCGAAAAAATCAGAGCGCTGGCGATGTGTCGCGGATTCAGGGATCTGCGGGCGGTGCAAGATGGCAATTATCACTCAATCTATCATCAGTTCTACAACTCGCCCTACCACTTCATTGCATTACAGCAGATCGCAAAATGGCTTCATCCCGATGACTTCGAGGATCTTGACCCGCAAGAAACCTTTGACCGGATGCATGAGCGCTTCATGCCTTACGAAAACTCCGGTCAATTCTGGCTAAGCGCCAACGCGCCTGCCAGCTGACAAAGGAAACCTGTGGCGTTTCATGCGCCGCAGGTCTGTTCATATGACAGTTCAATACACGAAAGACATCGACGCATCTGCTATTGTCGCAGCTTACCGCCGCCGGTCTGAGGCCTACATATCCGAATTGCCCGGCGGACAGTCGCAAATGGTTTCGGTGGCGCAGGCTCTCATCCGGGAGGCGGACATCCACCTGTTTGATGAACCGACCTCAACCCTTGATCTGCACCATCTGCTTGATGTGCTGAGCCGCATTCGCAATACCATCGCCGCGCGTGGGGCCATTGGTATCGTCGCGTTGCACGATCTCAACCTCTCGGCTCGCTTTGCCGATCACCTGATCCTCTTGCAGCACGGAAAAGTTCTGGCCCAAGGCGCCCCGACCAGTGTCTTGCATCGGCCTGAAATCTCGCAGACGTATAGGGTGGATATCCGCATAACCATAGGCCCAAGAGAGGATCTGGTTGTCTATGCCTATGGGCCATAAAGCGGTTCTTTGATTGGCTGTACCTGCCCGCAGCGCGTGTGCAACCGCCCGCCTTGTCCTCGGCCAATCCGTAAAGCAGAGCGTCTAAGCTAGACACTCTGCTTTGACGCCACGCATCGTTCAAAACTGGTGTGATACAGACACTTTGAAGGTGCGCCCCGACTGGGGAAGCTCGTTGGGATAGATCGTGTAGTCTTCGTCAAATACGTTGTCGATCCCCGCACGAAAGACGGATCCCTCCAGAGGGCCGTCAGACGGCACCCATGATCCAAACATATCGAGCAGACCATATGACTCGCCCGGTGATCCTCCTTCAGGGACATCGTCTTGGTCCGCGGCAAATGTTGCACGCAGTCCCAATTCTAAATCATCAAGCGGACGGTAGCCCAATGTCGTGACCAGTCGTTCCTGTGGGATGGATCCTAACGCCTCCCCATTTTTCTGCTTTCCACGGGGCATGCTCAAACCCAGCCCCGCAAACCAGAGCCCCGCGTCATAGTCCATCTCGGCTTCGAAACCGTAAAGTTCCGCATCGACGTTTCTTTGCGATGTCGTGCCAAACACAAAGCCAGTAAAAGCGCTGGAAAAATCGAAATCGGTCACGACGCTGTCGATGAAATTGTCCACTTCGGCATAGTAGGCGTTCACAGAGAACCGCAGTATATCTCCGGGCCGCGCAAAATCGGCACGCTCAAATCGCGCGCCCAGTTCTACTTGTGTTGATTCCTCTTCCTCAAGATCTGGGTTTGGAACGAAACTGTTCACTCCCGTCAGTCCGGGGCCAAAATCGACGGAGAAATGCTCCCCATCGTTATAGAGTTCGGTCAGAGTCGGCGCACGAAACGCGCGAGCCAGGTTTCCAAAAAGCTGCCAAGTGTCGTTCGGTCGATAACTGAACCCGATCCTGGGCGAGAAGAATGTCTCATCCACATCGGCAAGCGTTGGATCATCGACATCCCGGCTGTAGTCGTCGTGCCGGACACCAGCAATGAAATCCAAACGGTTCGTTACGCCAAAAGTCGCTTCTGCAAACAGGCCAGTTGTATCCGCCTGAGAGTCTGGAAACTGTACGCGGTCGTCCCCATTTCGCGTTCCGCTTTGCGTATCGCGGAAGACCTCGATGCCGTAGACAAGACTCACCGGTATGCCGATGTCAAATCTGGATCGATTGACAACTTCAAAGCCAAAGGTGTCGTATTCGGTCTGATCTGCGCGCCCATCGACCAACCGGTCTTCACGGATATCCAGCTCGTTGCCGTAAATGAGTACGGAAAGATCCACGAGGTTCGAGTTCCGCGGGTTCCAGTCCCACGACAAGCGCCCGGTGAAAATCTCGGCGGAACGCTCCACATCCCGCTCACCACGCGATGCAGAATCCGCAGCGGCAGGTGTCGTTCCTTCATCGTCATAGTGGGACAGGCTCAGCTCGAACCGATGATCAGGTGTCGGTTCGAATCCAAACTTCAACACGCCGTTCACCTTATCGACTTCTGATCGCAAAATGTCATCGCCGGCTCCGTCATCAAGCGGTGCGTCGAACTGTCGGGTGCCGATGAAGGCAAGCGTGTCGAACTTTCCCCAGTCCCCATAGACCGTGGCAGTGGGGCTGTAGACCTCACCATTGTCCGAAAAGCCGAAACGTAGGCGGGCACCGGTGGTCTGGCCTGCGCTCAGCAAGTCTGTGGCATCCTTCGTGTCAACAGCGATCACACCACCGATGGCGCCGGATCCGAAGAGGGTTGATCCGCCGCCTCGCACGACCTCAACGCGTTGCACGATATCCGGGTCGAAAAAGAACCTCCCCCGGTGCGCCTGATTAAAATTCAAGCGACCACCGTCGACGCGCAAGACGACTTGTTCGTCCTGAAAGCCACGAATATTGGGTTCCTGTGCGATGCCGCGCGGCCCGCCCTCAATCACCACGCCCGGAATGTCACCGATCAACTCTTCATAAGTATCCGCCTGCCGTCGTTCCAGATTTTCGCCTTCGGCCACGGTCGCCGCAACCGGCGTATCTCGGATATCCCTGTCGTCCCGCAGCGCTGTTCCTAGAATGAGTGGCGGCAACTCTACCGGATCTTCTTGCGCTTGAGCCGCGCCTGCTAAAGCAGCCGTCAAGGCCGCGCATCTGAATACGCAAATTTGCATTGTGTGTCCCCGCATTATGTCCCCGTTGGGCGCGGGGCCTGCCGGGTACGGGTGGGGCGCGCAATCGCAGCTTCGTACGATACCTGATAAAAAAAGTAAAGATTGATTGCCGTTCGATTGGAAGGTTCAAATTGACCTGCCGCAACTTTGAGGCGGAAAGACAAACCCGCTAGATCTGATCTCAGCGAATACCCATCGAGCCATTGGCTTTGCGACAGATACCCGCGATCCATATCTAGATATTTCGGCGAAAAAATTAAATTCTATCTTCGATTTTGACTTTAATCTTATAGATATTAACTAGGAAGTAAGTGTAATAACATCCGTGCATAAATTTAGAAATGAAAATATCGTGACCATGCACTGCAAATTCTATGGTATTTCACTGTACAATAAACTCAGCGTGTAAGGCTCCGGCCGCTTTAATGCTCTTAAGTATATCAATCATATCAATTGGTGAAATACCTAATGCATTTAGGCCGGCGATCACGTCAGACAAGGACGTACTGTCAGGTAACTCCGCTAACCCTCGCCCTTGATCCTCAGCAACCGTCGCGCGGGTGCGGGGTACCACGACAGTTGTTCCCTCACTAAAGGGGCTTGGTTGCACAACTAGCGGGGCCTCTTCGATCGTCAGGGTAAGGTTACCTTGTGCGACCGCAACTCTGGAAATACGCACATCGCGACCCATAACTATTGTTCCAGATCTCTGGTCTACCACGACTTGCGCCTTCTGCTCGGGCTCGACAGTAAGATTTTCAATTCGACTAAGTAAATGAGCCGGCGATTTGAAATCGCCAGCCTCAAGATCGATTTCAACGGTACCCGCATCCAGCATTAATGCAACGCGACCACCGACCAGCTGGTTTATAACGGCCTCGATTTTAGAAGCGGTAGAGAAGTCTGGGGATCTAAGTGCCAACCTAATACTTGTAAGGTCTTGAAACGAAAAATCGACTTCCCTTTCGATCCTTCCGCCAGATGGAACTATACCCGACGTTGGAACGCCATGTACTACCCGTGCCGCATCACCTTCTGCGGATATTCCACCAGCGATAACTGAGCCTTGGGCAACAGCGTAAATGTCGCCATCTGCAGCATTCAAGGGAGTCATAATTAGTGTACCGCCAAGAAGGCTCTTGGCGTCACCTATAGCCGATACAGTGATATCAATCTTACTGCCTGCTCTGCTGAATGGTGGAAGTGTTGCGGTTACAAGAACGGCCGCCACATTTTTTGGGCGGAACTGCTCACCGGTCACATTAACACCAAGCCGCTCTAGTATATTCGACATCATCTCTTCGGTGAAGGGTGCGTTTCGTAGGCCATCGCCGGTACCATTGAGCCCGACAACCAAACCGTATCCAACAAGATCATTTCCGCGTACGCCATCAAATTCTACAAGATCTTTTAATCGCACTTCAGATGCATTTAGTGAGAGAGTAAAGTAGCAAGAGAGGAATAATATAATTATTGTGATGAAGCGCATTATCTCAGATACTCCGTCAGATTCAGTCTCGAGGTTTTAGCTGTGATAAGGTAGAGACTTTCCAGCCCCAATTGTACTTCTTCTAGGCGAGACGCTACTTCGTATGTATCTACGGATGTTATTCTGCTTTGTGCTTCGGTCAGAGATAGCACAATCGCGGCTGATCGAGCTTCGGCGGTTTCAAGCGCTTCCTGCGAAAGTCCTATATTTGCTTGAATATCAATTATGTCGGAACGACCGTTTATAAGGCCCTCCGATGCGGCAATCAAGATATCGTCACGGCCAGATGGATCAGCGGTTAAGGCACCTTCGGAAATCAGTACGACGGAGGCGAGATCCTTTAAGAGCTGTCGGATTTCGTCAGCATCTGCCGTAAGTGTTGGCTTGACGGATGTATTTGGACCAATCTGAGTGTTCTGGGCCGCAATAGGGCCACCTTGATAGGCATCCGTCTCGAAACCACCACCTGCTGAGAAGAACCAATCGTTCATTGCTGCTTCAAAATCTGGTCCGGTTGTCGCAGTCGCAGTTGCCGCCGTCAGGGAAGCAAGAATATCGTCCGATGAGGCCAGCGCCGCGCCATCAATCTCCGTACCGGCAAATAAAGATACTCCACCGACGGAGCTGTTCAGATAAGACACAACCGCGTCAAACTTCTCTCGTGATGTCGCAAGTTGAGCGGATACAGCACCGCTTTGGTCAAGCGTAGTTGCCGCTAGCAAATCTGTTCCAAAACTTCCAACTGTATTTTGGATCGCCTCGAGCGCGCCCTGTGTTGCATCAAGACGCGGCTTTACTTCTGCGCGCACCAAAGAATAGGCGTCCTGCAATTCGAGCTCACGCGTAATCGAAGCAGAAGGTGCAAAATCGCCTCCGGTCCGCTTCCCGAGATCGCTGGTCTTACCCGTCACCAGCTCACTGGTGAGTCTGGCTAGCTCTGACTTAAGGCTTGCGTTTTGCTGCCGAGAGATCAGGCTCTGGGCGAGATTGCCTAGGCTGGAGAACTGCATTTTATATCCTCAGAATTGATTGCATCATTTCGTCTACGACTTGGATGACGCGTGCGTTGGCCGCATAGGCCTGCTCGACCAATAGTAATTTTTGCATTTCTTGATCCGTATCAACGCCGGACTGCAGCTCTACTTCTGTCAGTGCGCGTTGTTGGGTCGCTGCAAATGTTTGCTGCCGCTCTGAGAGCTGTCGAGAAGATCCGAAGCCGGACAATACGTCGGAAATAAGATTTGAAAAGGATCCTGTCGTTTCGAGGGCGGTGGAGGACGGTGCGTCAAGAGACGATAGCGCATCAGAGAGTGCGGTAAGAATGGTGGTATCGCCCGGCGCGCCTGGTGTAATGCTTTGTAAACCATCCCGCAGTTTCCGATATTCGCCGCTCTCTGATGGATCAACCGCTGCGTTCACCTGTATCCGGGATGCGAGACCGATCTCATTGAGTGGATCCAGCACTGTTGCATTGTCAGTGAAGAGTCCAGGGTCGGTAGCTGTGAGCGTAGGGTCTACGCCTGTTTTGGACACTCTCTCGATAAGGTCACGCGCAAGGCCGTCAAGTTGTTCTTGCGCTTCCGGCGCATAGATATCCCGAACAGCAAATAGGCCGGAAAGCGAGCCACCTGCCAGCGCCGCGGCGGGCGAGCCGACTGTCGTCGCACTGCCCTCAATCGTTACTCCGGAAAGGGCCCCTGATGTAAGTGTCATGTCCGGCGTGATGAATGCGGTTCTGTCGAAGGATAGTTTGGCAGCGGTGTCGTCCAACAGAACAGTTCCGTTGCTGGTCATTAAAGCGACCCCGCCGTAGTCGCGCGGTAGTTGCTGGAGGGGAACAATCTCGCTGACAGCGTCAATCTCCGACTGCCGTTGATCCATCAGCGTTGACGCATCACCGCCCGCCGCAAGCGTTCGTCTGATTTCCTTGTTGAGGTCCTCGACATTCTGCAAAGCGCTGTTCAGATCCTCGACTTGTTTGCTTATCTTCGTGTCGGCCTCAACGCGGATCGTGCTGATTTCGTCGGAGGTCTTATTCAGCTGCGTTGCGACCTCCTGAGCGGCATTCACCACGGCAGCCAGCTTTGTGTCACTATTTGGGGTGCCTGCCGCAGCAATGAGGCTTGCTTCCAATGTGGCCACTTTCGATGTCAGGGAGGCCGCGTCGTCAGGCGTTCCCATGGTTTGCTCCAGCCGTAGGAAGAAACCAGCTTTAGTGCTCGCCTCCCCGTAGCTTGCGTCGGCTTGCCTGCGATCAGAAATAGCGGTTTCATTCACCTGACGTTCGACGCCAGTGATCTGAACGCCGGCACCAACGGCGCCGGCGGTTCTTGAGGCAAGTTGTATCTCCCGCCGACCGTACCCTTCTGTCAGGGAGTTCGCGACGTTCGAGGAAATAACCTCGGCGGATCGCGACGCTGCCGTCAGTCCGGATACCGCGTTTGCCAATGCACTGGAGATACTCATGACGCTCGTCCTTCAGTCGGAGTTATCGTTTGATATTCGTTGTTTCCTGAAGCATCTCATCGACGGTCTGAATGACCTTCGCGTTGGATGAGTACGCTCGTTGGGTCTGGATCAGCGAGGTCAATTCACCGGCGACGTCGGTCGCGGACTCTTCAAGAGCGAACCCAACAATATCCCCGGTCGGTCCATCGCCCGCATCCCACAAAAAGAAAGAACCGCTTTCGATGGAAGGTCTATAGGTCTGATTGTCCAGCGAGATCAGTCCATTCGGATTGGGCAGGTCGACCAGAGGGATCTGATAAACGCTGCGCGTGATACCGTTGTCGAATGTCGCTTTGACTAGACCATTGGAGTCAACATCAACTGCAATCATGTTGCCCACTGGCGATCCGTCTTTTGTAATCTGTGTGGGTGCAAAGTTGTCAGAAAGCTGTGTGATGCCGGTGGCAGTGTTCAACGCGCCGATCGTAACATCGATAGGACCACTGCCGACATTCATGCTCAAAACGCCTGTTGTCCCGTCATACGTGTCTGTGAAGGGTGCATTTACCGATACAGACCGAAGCGTGCCGCCGCTGCCGCGTGCGTCATTGAATTCCAGTGTGTAATTCGCAACCTCAGTACCGAGATCAGAGTCGGTGATGGACATCGTCCAAATGTTGGAGCTACCGGCTACGGTTGTATCCGGCGTAAAAACCGCAAGGACATTTTGCGATGTGCCAAGATTGTCGAAGTACTCGATTGACAGCTCATATGGGTCACCGCTTGCGCCGAATGCCGTTTCGGTTGCAGGTAGGTTCACCCCGAGGTTCATTCTTGTCGTAGGTTCACCCGCGAACTGGTTGACGTTGATCTGGACCGGCTCAAGCCCATCCGAGGTGTCGCGTGGGAAGGTCGGGACAGTTCCGTCGGCTTCTGCAGGCCACCCCATCAGGATCATTCCCGTCTCGCTCTTCAGATAACCTTCGGAGTCCGTTCGAAAGGAACCTGTCGTCGCAAGGCGGAAGGGGAACTCATCCCCGCGCTGACCGACAGCAGATTCGGTGGTCACAGGCAGGAACCCCCGTCCGCGAACGGCGAGATCCGTCGAGTTAGCCGTCGTCAGCAATGCGCCTGGCTGATCTATCAGACGTTGAGAGGTAACGCGAACCCCGCCTGCCGAGTACTGGCCCGTCCCACTGCTGAGAACCATGGAATGAAAGTCCGTGTCGGCGCGCTTGTAGCCGTTTGTATTCGAGTTCGCGATGTTATCGGAGATCGTCGCCAGTTTACTTGCGTTGGCCGCAAGGCCTGAAACGCCTGCGTTCAAGGAGGAAGAGATCGTCATAGCTGCGCCTTTCTGATGCACCCGTCTTGCAGCCACTATGCGTGCGTGACCTTAATACCGGGCTAATAGATAAAATGAGATGTATTTAGGTCTGCTCTCGAAGCAGAATGATTTCCAAGCGATTGTTTCTGTTTGATATTTTATTCTTCAGATACGGTTTCTGCTGCCCATACCCGATCACCCGCTGAACCCGGGTTTCCGGCAGTTCAGCGCCCTCGAACATTTCGCGAACCGTCTGTGCGCGCGATGTTGTGAGTGACCAAGACGGGTTTTCAATAAGAAGGGGTGAGAACGTGCGCGTGTGTGCGGCAACCGAGAGCTTATTTTCAACAAGGAGGAATACTTCAGTCAAGATATCCACGATTTCCGTCAGGATCGGGTTGGGCTCCGTTGTCTGCGCGTCAAAGAGAGGCGCGCCATCGAGATCGAACACTTCTATCATCAAGCCCTCATCGGTGACGCGGGTGATAATGTGCTTCAACGCCATCTCTGCCACGAGGCTTTCACCGCCCCGGCCGATGATGTTTGCTTCCAGTTCCTCGAGTTTTTGTTGTTCCTCGTTCTGCTGAATACCTGAGTTGCCTGACGCTTCGTTCCGACCGGGCGGATTGTCCAGCAGCCCACCAATTCCACTTTGCGCGAGAGTTTCTTCCGAGAAAATTGTGTTCCCACCGAAGGCACCGTCCCCGCCGCCGGACACTCTGGCAACGGGAATCGTAGGGCTAAAATAGTCCGCGAGGCCCTTTCGCTGGTTTTCGGTCGTCGCGTTCAACAGCCACATCAGCATGAAGAAGGCCATCATCGCTGTCACGAAATCTGCATAAGCGACTTTCCAGGCGCCACCGTGATGCCCGCCGCCGCCAACGACCTTCTTGCGTTTGATGATAATCGGTCGAGTGTCGTTGCTGCTCATCATGGCCTCTTCGCGGAATGCTTCAGAGGTATGAGATGCAGGTGAACTTATGCTTAATGACGCTCGAAAGAGGTATTATTTGTTCTTCAGATGTTCCCGCAGGCTGTAAACGCTTTGGCCACGTCAATCAAGAGGTCGGCGTAAAGGTTTGGACCGGCTTCTAAGTTGGCCCCCAGTATATCCGTTTGGCTGATCTGGACATCACGATCGAGGCCCTTGATATCTTGAGCGCCGCCGACCGTAGGCACAATCAGGCAAACGGGTTGATCCCCGCTGAGCTCGCCTTGCAAATCTTTCAGGCGTTTCGCCGACGGCGCGGCGTCATCTACATTTGTGATCGCCCCGATGGTTTCAACCGAGAACCGTTCTTCAAAATATCTGAGTGCATCGTGCTGAACGACGATGGACCCGGTGACCTGAGATACTTGGTCGTGGGTATCGGCTTCAATCTTTTCCAGCGCGGCGGCCGCCCTTAAGGCATTTTCTTCGTAGATCTTGTCGTGTTCCGGATCAGCGGCAGACAGGATCCGGGCAATTTCGCCAAGCCAGATCTTCGCATTCTGCGGATCAAGCCAAGCATGCGGATCTACGGGGCCGTGGGAATGACCGTGGTCATGATCAGAATGATCTTCGGCTTCGTGAATAATGGTTTCTGGTACATCCAGAAGGCTTACTTTCTGGGCATTTTCTCCAAGATTCTCCAACGAATCGTGCAACCAAGGCGTCAGTGCTTCGCCGATCCAGAACACGACAGCTGCGTCTTGTAAGGATTGCGCGTCGGAGGGACGCATTGCGTGGGAGTGGGGCGATGCGCCCGCCGGAAGAAGGAGGCTGGGCTGGCCGACACCGTCCATCACCGACGCAACCAGACTATGGACCGGCGCGATATCTGTAACGACTTTTGGCACCTCCGCCACTGCGGTCCCAACAGTCAAAAACCAAACTAAAACGGAGATACGCGCCATTGCATTGCCTTCATGTCTAGATTACTCAGAGACTCACTATTTGATATGTTATAATATATCAATACGGAGATTTAACGAAATGGCATCCGGCTTCGAGGCGCATGATCACACGGATTGTATAAGGACTGCGATGGCTCGGGTGGAAAAGCATTGCGCGGAAAAATCGTTGCGGTTGACCAAGTCCCGCCGACGTGTGCTCGAACTGTTGCTGTCAGAACATAAGGCGCTTGGAGCGTATGATATCCTCGCGCAACTTGCCGCGGAAGGCTGGAACGCGCAGCCGCCAGTTGCCTACCGCGCTTTGGATTTTCTTGTCAAAAATGGGTTCGCCCATAAGCTTGAACGGGTGAACGCCTACGTTGCGTGTATCAATCCGGACGCGGATCACCTTCCATCTTTCATGATTTGCCGTGATTGCGACGCCGTGGCGGAGGCGCGCTCGCCCGCACATGCCCGGGCTTTCAAGGCGGCGGCTGAAGCGGCTGGGTTTGAGATCGAAAAAACTGTTCTGGAAGCGCAAGGACTCTGCCCAAGTTGCCAATCCGCAGAGAACGAGACACAGCGATGAGGATGGTAGACGTCAACAAAGTCAGCGTTTCGCTTGGCGGGAAGCCTGTGCTGCAGAACGTCAGTTTTCATCTAGATGCCGGTGAAATCGTGACAATCGTTGGCCCAAACGGGTCGGGAAAATCGACTGTCCTGCGCGCCATTGTCGGTGCGATCAAGCCTGACGCGGGCCAGGTGGTTATGCCTGGCAGTTTGCGCTTGGGCTACGTTCCGCAAAAGCTTCATATTGATCAGACGCTTCCCATTACCGTGGCGCGGTTTCTGTCTTTGCCCAAAAAGCGATCCGGGGCAAAAATCGCTGAAGCCTTGTCGCAAGCGGGCGTGGAAGGGCTTGAACGACAACAAATGACATCCTTGTCCGGTGGGCAGTTTCAAAGGGTCCTACTGGCCCGCGCTTTGTTGGAAGACCCGCAATTGCTGATCCTCGACGAAGCAACCCAAGGGCTAGATCAGGTTGGGTCCGCCGCGTTTTATCGCCAAGTGGAAGACGTGCGCGCATCCCTCAATTGTGCTGTTCTGATGGTCAGCCACGAGCTTCATGTCGTAATGAGCGCATCGGATCGTGTGATTTGCCTGAATGGGCATGTCTGCTGCCACGGCAGTCCGGAAACGGTGGCCTCCGCACCTGAGTACCGGGCCCTGTTCGGGACGGGCACTCAAGGCGCACTTGCGCTATATCGCCATGACCACGATCACTCGCATGAGACCCATTGATGTTTGACGATTTTCTGGTGCGTGCGACCGTCGCGGGGATTGGCGTTGCGTTGGGCGCCGCCCCTTTGGGATGCTTTGTGGTGTGGCGCCGCATGGCCTATTTCGGTGACGCCACAGCGCATGCAGCTGTGCTGGGCGTTGCTCTGTCTTTGGCCACGTCTATTCCTGTTTTTACAGGCGTTCTGGTTGTCGCGCTCTCGATGGCGCTGCTTATCACATCTCTCAACGGCCGTGGTGTTGCCATGGATACACTTTTGGGGGTCGTTGCGCATTCGTCTCTCGCCTTCGGCCTGGTTGCAGTGTCTTTCCTCAACGGAATTCGCGTGGATCTGATGTCCTACCTGTTCGGTGACATTCTCGCTGTCGGCCACGTTGATCTAATCGTCATCTGGATAGGTGCGCTGGCCGCTTTGGCATTGACGCTCTGGTTCTGGTCACCGCTTTTGTTGTCGACCTTGAACCCGGACCTTGCCCGCGCCGCTGGCGTCAACCCCAAGCGGCAGGAACTCATCCTGACCCTTGCCTTGGCGTTGATCGTTGCTGTGGCCATCAAGATTGTTGGCGTTCTTTTGATTGCGGCCCTTTTGGTAATACCGGCCGCAGCCGCACGCCCCCTCAGTCAAACGCCGGAGGTCATGGCCGTCCTTGCAGCGATAATAGCCGTCGGTTCGGTCATTGGCGGTTTGCAGGCGTCCTTGCTGATCGATACCCAGACAGGACCTTCCATTGTCTGTTGCGCGGCGATTGCGTTCTTTCTCAGCCATGCCGTTCGACCGCTTCTTGCCAAGCGCTTTTGAATGTACGAAGGCGATAGCTTTTTTACGCTCAGCCCGCTTGGTCAGGCCGGATTGCTGGTTCTTTCCGTGCTTCTTGCGATCTTCACTATCATCATCGCGCGGAAAGCGATGCGCGGTTGGAGTGCGCCCTTGCTCGCTATCATGGTGTTCTACGGCTTCGTCTGGCTGTCACCGCAACTTTACTATCAATTCTACCGGGTGATCATTGATGGGTTGCCGCAGCAATGGGTCGTGGGGCAGCCTCCATCGGTCGAGCTCATCTTCGACATTCTTAGCTTCCAGGGCCCCTCAAATTTGTCATTTCACGGCCAGGCTATCCTTGGGTGGTGCCTGATCATCCTGTCTCTCGTCAGGTTGAGGCGTTAGGTCATAGGGAGCGGTCAAATCCCAGATATGTTCCGGGATCATGTTCTTCACGCGCTTCGGGTGCTGCCGTCTGAGATGCAGAACCGTCTCGATCGCCTTCATTTCGACTCGCGCCTTCGCAAACTCCAAACCGCGTGGTCCGATCTTGGGCATCAGCCATGCCATCAATCCACGCATAAAGTTGGGCATCTGACGCAGTGGCAAGCCACCGGCAGCCCGTTCGGTATTTGATAGAAAGCCTTTCACCGGACCTCTTCTGTTTCCGGCTGTACCAATCTGATCAAGGCGCATTTCGCCCTTGATGCCATCGAGCATGCCTTGCCCCCGCGCATTCCGGACAAGGATCCACTGCTCACCCTCACCGGCCATGTAGCCGACTGTGATATCAGACAGCACATTCGTGTAGTCCACGCAGGTTTTGCAGCTCAGAGGGAAGAAATCGTCGGGTAGCTCCGAAAGCTTCAGCTTCAGAAACGGTATGTCCTGCGACGTGCCGTCCTCAAACCGGATTTCCACATGATAATCCGCGCGAAACTCCAAATAGGTGATCGTCTCTGGTTTAGCCGAAAGTGTTCCAAGAAACGTATGGAAATTCTCGGTCGTAGTGTTGTCGGAGCAAGGCGTGCCGATAACAAAGATCGCCTCGAACCCGAGTTCTTTTTCGATCCGGCGCAGTGCGTAAACCTGACAGGGTATCCCGATCACCACGATCCGCTTGTGGCCAGCTGCCGCCGCGGGTTCCAATAGACTAAGCAGGGGCGCATAGCCCATCCGCATTCCCCGGGCGATCGGCATGGCGGCCGGATCCGTGACAATAATCGGCTGGGGTCGCCATTTGTCATTTGGATGAGGCCCAACTGTCAAAACTGCATCAACTGTACCGGTTTCAAGCAGCTTCTGCGCAAGGCGGGTTGTGATACCGGTCCATTGAGCCCCTTCCGCCGGTTTGTCTAGCGCGGCCTTGTGCATCGAAATAACTGGTCCGAAGAAGAGTTCATCCGGTCTGCGCGCCCGGCCTTGGACCACACGCTCCATTTCGGGGTAGTCTGGCTTGATAAACTGGCAGGCCATACCACAGGACTTGGACAGCTTCATCCGGGAGAGACCGCAATCGGTGCAAATCTGGCGCGCCTCGGCGTCTGGAAGGGGCGGGGCAGTATAGCCTGTCATGAGTTCACGGTATCTGTCGCTTGTCCAAAATGTCAATTTCAGATGACACTTTGGGTAGGTCTTACAATCGCTCTTCCCTCCGGGACCCAATCCCGTTATCAGGCCGCGTCTGCAAGACAAGTGCCGTAAAGGATCAAGTGACATGGGATACAAGATTGTCGTTGTCGGCGCGACCGGGAATGTCGGCCGTGAAATGCTCAATATTCTGGCGGAACGCCAGTTTCCAGTGGATGAAATCGCGGCGCTTGCGTCGCGGCGCTCGCTTGGAACAGAAGTTTCGTTTGGCGATACGACACTTGTCACGAAAGACCTGAATGAATTTGACTTCGCAGGCTGGGATATCGCCCTCTTTGCGATTGGCTCCGACGGTACGAAAGAGCATGGACCGCGTGCCGCGAAAGCCGGTTGTGTGGTGATCGATAACTCTTCGCTCTACCGCTACGATCCTGACGTTCCGCTGATTGTCCCCGAGGTGAATGCTGACGCGATTACCGGCTATTCGAAGAAGAACATTATCGCGAACCCCAACTGCTCGACCGCGCAGATGGTTGTCGCCCTCAAGCCGCTTCATGATCGCGCACGGATCAAGCGCGTTGTTGTGAGCACGTACCAATCTGTTTCCGGCGCTGGCAAAGCCGGGATGGATGAATTGTGGAACCAAACGAAGGGCATCTATGTGCCCGGACAGGAACGGGCGGCTGACAAGTTCACGAAACAGATTGCGTTCAATGTCATTCCCCACATCGATGCCTTCATGGAAGACGGATCGACCAAAGAAGAATGGAAGATGGTCGCGGAAACGAAAAAGATCATTGATCCGGCCATCAAGGTCACGGCGACATGTGTCCGTGTGCCTGTTTTCGTGGGCCACTCCGAAGCGATAAACATCGAGTTCGAAGACTTTCTGGACGAGGATGAGGCGCGTGATATCTTGCGTGAAGCGCCCGGTGTGATGGTTATAGACAAGCGGGAGGATGGTGGATACGTCACGCCGGTCGAAGCCGCCGGAGATTTTGCGACCTTTATCAGTCGCATTCGCCAGGACTCAACGATTGAAAATGGCCTGAACCTGTGGTGCGTATCTGACAATTTGCGCAAGGGCGCCGCTTTGAACGCCGTGCAGATCGCCGAAACGCTTGGGGCGCGCGTTCTTAAGAAGGGGTGACCCCTCTTTAGACCATATCGGTTTCAATGAAGATATCAGGAGCTTCCTCGACGTGGATGATGTCGGCGGCTTCGGGTGCTTGTTCCGTATCCGCCAATGGGTCGCTCTGTTCGAAAATGAGACCGAGGTCGGGCATGGAGGAGCCGTCGTCTTCCATAGGCCGGAAGTCGAACCGATCGGTCGGATCCTCTGCTTCAAACATGCTCATGAGAACGCCGGAGACTTCTACACCGTCAATCTGGGGCAGCGAAATTGAAAACCCGTCCGGCATGTCCGTATGATCAAGGCGCGTCATGAATGCGTTTGCCAAGGTTGAGTTGGCGAGATCGGGTGTGCTCATATCTGGCAGCGGTGTGTCCGATATGGAAAAGAGCTGATCGGTTACTGTGCCGTTTTCGTTGTTGAAACCAAAACAGATTACGTTTGTTTGCCCTTGGTCGCTGGCGCTTAGACCAAATATCTCGACGCGGTCTGGCTGCGGAGCGTCATTTACATGGACGCCATCCATGACCAGATTATAATCCGACAGCGAAATCGCTGCGGAATCCGGTTCAATTTCTACATATGCAAAATCCAGTGTTTCCACACCAGTCCGCATGACCACATCAAGTGTGCTGGGCGCGACGGTCGTCACCTGACTCAATTCGTCCGAGGTTATCTTGTAGCCGGAAATAGAAAAAACAGTCATGTGTTGCCCCTTGTTATCGCACTGAGGGGTTCTGGACCGGCGAAGTTAACTGGTGCTGACTGCCGAAAGCAATTCTGGGAAAAATTTTAGAAAAAGGTCGGTGGTTTAGCGAGGTGATAGAATGGGTCAAAATCTCTCGGCACGAAGAACTTCGCAATCCGTCACAGAAACCACTCCGATATGGCGCTCGACAACTTCAAGTGCGGCGTTCAGCAGGCCATCTAATCGATCAGATCGCAGAATGCAGGTGACGCTGATCATGCCTGATGCTGTGCTGACCTGACCATCTCGCGACCATCGTCCGGATCGACCGGAGCCGCCCAAAACCGGCAAAATTGTATAAGCGTCGATCCCGGCATCATTCATGGCGCGGACAAGACGGCGCTGGGCCGGGGCTTCGATGATGATTTCAACACGTTTGGCCGGATGGGTTTGCATTCTAACCTCCTGTAGCGAAGCGCGCGATGGCTAGGTAAATCGGTAAGCCAATCGTCAGGTTGAACGGGAATGTAACGCCAAGCGACAGCGTCAGATAGATAGAAGGATTGGCTTCCGGCAAGGCAACCCGCATAGCGGCTGGGACGGCGATATAGCTAGCGGATGCCGAAAGGGTCATCAACAACATCGCCCCCCCGGTCGACAAACCAAGAAGCAACGCCGCGCCGAGGCCTGCGAGACTGCCGACAAGCGGCATTGTCACCCCAAAAACGATGGCACCAGCCCCCAGCAGACGAGCAGAGGTCCGAAGACCACGTCCGGCCACGAGCCCCATATCCAGTAGAAACAGACACAGGACACCGGTGAACGGCGCCACAATAAAGCTTGCGATACTGTCCAATCCGTCTTGGCCCGTGACGGCCCCGATAATGAAGGAGCCGACCAAAAGAACGATTGAGCCGTTAAGCAGGATCTCGCGCCAGAGCCCGGGCTCCATCTCGTCATCTCCGTTGCCGCGCGAGATCAGCCAGAGGGCAGACAAAATGGCTGGCGCTTCCATGACTGCGGCGGTGGCCACCATGTAACCTTCTGCGGTCAATCCGGCGCTTTCCAGAACGGTGGTGCCTGCAACAAACGTGACGATAGAGATCGATCCGTAATGCGCGGCGACCGCGGCTGCGTCCGTCCTGCTGAGGTTGGTGAGCACTTTCAGCAATGCAAATGCCACGAAGGGCAGCAGGGCAGACAGAATCAGACCGGCGATCAGTGTCCCGACAAGCCGGGCATCAATCCCGTTCGCTGCGACAGCGGCGCCGCCTTTGAAGCCAATCGCGAACAGAAGATAGATCGAAAGCGCTTTCGCAGCGGCCTCAGGGACCGTCAGATCTGACCGGGCAAGCGCGGCGGCAACGCCCAGAGCAAATGACAAAATCACAGGTGAAATCAGGTTGGCCGCAGCCAGCGCTAGGATTCCGTCCATACTGCCCTCGTTTTTTGTGTCTGACCGTTGTTCAGCAAAAGACCCTTGGCCTCAAGTGCTTTGCTCAGACAGCCGTAAATTCATCGGTTTCGGTCGACAACGCCCAGAGGTCGCCTTTCGCGATATCATTATAGAGACCGTGAAGGCTGAGGCGTCCTTCCTCGATCGCGTGTCGGACAAACGGGAAGGTGGTTAGGTTGCTCAGCGAAATACGGATGGACGCGTGTTCCAGCGCCTCAAGCCGCTCGCTTTCGGATCCGTCTGGCAGGCCTTCAAAGCCCGGTCGCAGAATATCCATCCACCGCCCGACGAAGCTGGATTTTTTTTCAAGCTCCGGCGCGTTGCCCGAACACATGTCATAACATCCCTGAACACCGCCACAGCGGGAATGACCAAGCACGATGATATGGGCAACGCCCAGTGACTCGACCGCGTATTCAATGGCAGCTGATGTGCCATGGTGGTCGCCATCGGGCTCGTAGGGCGGGACAAGGTTCGCGATATTGCGATGAATGAAGAACTCACCCTGCTCGGCTCCAAAGATCGAGGTCACGTGGACCCTGCTGTCACAGCACGAAATGACCATCGCACGGGGCCGCTGCCCCTCTTCAGCAAGCTTTCGATGCCACGCCTCGTTTTCCGCGAATGTAGTTGCCTTCCAGCCGTGATAGCGCTGGATCAGATAGGCAGGCAGCGGTTTCAATCCATCCATAGTCGTCTCCCGATTCAGGCCCAACTACTTTCAATTCAATTGAATTTCGAGTGATTTCTGATTTTCGACGAAACACTTTTTTCATGTGGAAACGGCAGTTTTGACCCAACACAGCCGCGGGGTGCGGGTGGAAAGGGGTGGACGATGTCCGATATTATAAAACTGAAATTCGTGGAAAGGGTCATTCTTGATCCAGACCGATTGGTCGAATTATGTGTATCGCTTGGCGATGCTGGTGCAGAAGAACTGATCTCGCTGACAATGGAAGAACTGTCATGTGGCTTGGGCCGTGTTGAAGAGGCGTACACCGCTCAAAATTGGTCGATCATGTCCGCTGAGGCCCGCCAATTGTCCAATGCAGCGGATCACATCGGGATGCAGACCTTCGTGACAGTCGTTGCCGATGTTGTGACATGCGTCGAGCAACAAGACTTCATTGCCCTGAGCGCCACGCTGGAACGCCTGCGTCGCATCGCGGACAAATCCTTGAATGCAATGTGGGACATGCAAGACATCCCTGGGTGATTTCCGACTTTGATTTGCAGCACTTTCAATTACAGGTAGTGTCTGCAAATCTGAGATAGGAAATTTAAGAATGCCCACTTTTGCCGCGCCCGATGCGTCAGCCCATCCACTTCATTTGCTGCGGCCTGATCGTCTGGACAGTTGGCTCTCTGATCAGAGCACGCATGTGCAGCGATGGGTCAAGGCAAATGGTTTCACAGGGCGCGAAGGGGAGGTTTGCTTGATCCCGGGTACGGATGGCGGCGTTGACGCGATCGCAGCGGGGTTGGGTGACACATCCGCCGCCGCGCGCGGTCGGTTTCACCTCGCATCGATTGCCCAAAAGCTGCCCGAGGGGACCTATAAGATTGCCAGCCACGGTGAGGCTGAAGACCTGCAAGAGCATGCATTGGGTTGGCTGCTGTCCCGCTACAAATTCAACCGCTACAAATCAGGGGAGCCGCACTCCGCAAAGCTTATCTGCCCGGACGGCGTAGATGCGGACAGGCTCAGCGCGATTGCGGCGGGTGAGTTTCTGACGCGAGATCTCATCAACACGCCTGCAAACGATATGAGCCCACCCCAGTTGGAGGCCGCCGCGCGACAATTGGCGCAGAATCACGACGCTCAGGTCGACGTCATCACCGGTGAGGCATTGCTGGAAAAAGGTTTCCCACTCGTACACGCCGTCGGGCGGGCTTCCGCCGATGCCCCAAGACTAATCGATCTGACATGGGGAACCGACGGCCCGGCGCTCACGCTCGTTGGTAAGGGCGTCTGCTTTGATACGGGCGGTCTCAATATCAAACCCGCGTCCTCTATGGGGTTGATGAAAAAAGACATGGGCGGCGCCGCGACGGTCCTCGGGCTGGCGCATATGATCATGGCACTCAAGTTACCGGTTCGTCTGCGAGTTCTTGTCCCTGCCGTCGAAAACTCGATCAGCAGCAACGCGTTTCGCCCTCAGGATGTTCTCATCTCCCGCGCTGGCAAAACAGTGGAGATCAACAATACAGATGCAGAGGGTCGCCTGGTTCTGGCCGATGCGCTGACCTACGCCGATGAGGCAAAGCCCGATGCTCTGATCTGCATGGCGACCTTGACCGGCGCGGCGCGTGTCGCCGTGGGACCAGACTTGGCGCCGTTTTATACAGATGACGATGAGTTGGCTCAGGCCTTGCAACATGCGGCGAAGGCTGTGCGTGATCCCGTTTGGCGGATGCCATTCCACACACCGTACGAGACCATGATAGAACCGGCGGTCGCTGATTTGGACAACGCGCCCGGCGGTGGATTTGCGGGCTCCATCACCGCAGCACTTTTCTTGCGCCGTTTCGTGGAGCACACGGCCAAATTCGCACATTTCGACATATATGGATGGCAGCCCAATCCACTCCCCGCCCGACCGAAAGGCGGTTTGGGTCAAGGGGCCCGGGCGCTGCTAGACGCACTACCGAAAGTTCTCAACCTATGACCGACGCCCGCTTAACGCCTTCCAACGAACGTGTGGCCGCCGCCTATTTAGAAGGTCAGGTCGATGCGCCGCGATATGTTGAAGGGGAGTTGCTGCAATGTACCTGTGCGGCCGCCGATATCCTTGGCAAACCCGGAGGGCGCCGCACGTCTCAACTTCTGTTTGGTGATCTGTTCAACGTTCTTGAGGTACACAAGGGCCATGCGTTTGGGCAGTCGGTCTATGACGGCTACTGCGGTTATATTCGTGAAGATCTTTTGGGACGTGCCGAGGACGCGACCCATTGGGTATCTGTTCCTGCAACCCATTTGTACCCCGCACCTCATTTGAAGGTCATGACCCAAGGCGCGCTATATTTCGGATCAGAAGTATCTGTGATCGGCATTGAAGGCACGTGGTCTCGCCTGTCGGGCGGGCAGTGTGTCCCAAGCGTCCATCTCCAGCCCATTGGTGAACGTCGGAAGGATCCCGTCGCTGTTGCGGATTTGCTGTTGGGTACGCCATATCTTTGGGGCGGCTCCAGCCGCTACGGCATCGATTGCTCGGGCTTGATCCAGATTTGCTGGCGTGCCTGTGGGCGCGAATGTCCGCGCGACAGCGATATGCAGGAACAGGACATCGGACATCCTGTCGAGATGGAAGATATTCGCCGCGGTGACCTGGTCTTTTGGGACGGGCACGTTGGTCTGATGACATCAGATAGCATTATGATCCATGCCAACGCGCATCACATGGCTGTGGCCTATGAGCCTTTGGAAGACGCAATCCAACGGATCGACGAGGCTGGCGATGGTCCAGTTACATCGATCAAAAGACCCGAATGACAGTCATTCGACGACGCGGATCAGTTTCTTTTCCAGAACCCTGAGAACCTGCTTTAGATCAGCACCCCGCTTCAGAATGCGACCATCCATACCAATCACGGCATATTGCTGTTGCTTGGCGGCAAGCTTTGGTCGTTTCTCGATGCGGTAGATTGGATGTTCCGCCGCGCGTCGAAAAATCGAGAAAACGGCGACGTCTTTTAGCATCGAAATCCCGTAGTCCCGCCATTCGCCAGCGGATACCATGCGACCATAAAGTGTAAGGATGTCCCCGAGCTCTCGACGGTGAAACGCGACTCGGTCCGGTATCTGATGCCCTTGCAGCGGAATTGGTGAATTATAGCTCATCGTGCAACCCTGACGTGAACACGGCTCATTTTGCAAGAGTTGTCCACAGGCGATCCTATCGAAACCCCAGCAATTCCGCGCGTTTTCCCTGTTTTGGCCATGATTGGTTGCGACCTATTCCATGTGTAGCGAGTGAGAGCTCAACCCGGTGCGGCAGTATCAGCCCCCACCCAGATGGTCGCACCGGACTACACGGGACTACGGCCCCATCCTGAGTTTTCAGGGTGGGGTTGCTCACTTCAAGGGGTCGTCAGGCACAGCAAATGTTAGTGACGCCCAAAGCGAGTACCATACCGGATCGTCCTTGGGCTTTTGTGCCTCAAGCGGGACCATAGCGACCGCATCAACAAGATAGGCATGACCAGGCTTAATGGGCAAATCGACCTCACCTGTCGCGTCGGTTCTGTGAAGCGTCACGTTGACCGTATCGTCAGGTGCGCGTTCGAACAATTCGACCTGAACATCGGCCCGCGGCGCCCCTTCAAACAGCACGCGAACCGGCAATGTATCGCCGCTTTTCGTATAAGGGTTCGCCAATGCAACGATTTCGGTGCGCAGGCCGACCGCTTGGTCATCGCCCGCGCCAGACCCGACGGCGACAAGGCTTTTGCCAAAGCGCCGATACCGCTCCTTGAACCTGTCCTGAGGCAAACCGCGTTCGGTGTGTTCATTCAGAACCTCGGTAAAATCCTTATGGGTCGTGAATTTCACGAACTTTTCCCACTTCGTATAGGTCAAAACGCTGTCCGTCGTTTCATGAACGATGATGGCAAGCCCGTCGTTCGAGACGTCCATGTTCAGGGCAGGCGTGTCCCCCAGTCGTCCATCGACGGGCAAGGTGTCGTTATCCAAAAGAACCTCGAACCGCTCGAACCGACGGGGGTTGAAGGAATATCCGCTGCCTTGAAATTCTTCTCCGACACGAAGTTGGGCTTGCAACTTCTCGGTGTTCTCGATCACGTAGGCCTCGGGAGATATCCAGAATTCGTGGCTCATCGCGACACTGGGGAGAAGACCGATGAGACCGGCACAAAGAGCGGGACGAAAATTCATGATGATCAAGCCTTTCCAAGCGTTCACCTACATGCTGGCCTGCTGGGTCATATTGTCAACCATCAGCCTCCTCACCTTTTTGTCGGTCGCATCTGCCCATGAAGTCAGACCCGCAATTGCCGATGTAACTTTGGATGACAGCGCTCTCCAAATCGAGATGCGCTTGACCGCAGAACCGCTTCTGGCGGGTATCGATTTGCAGGGTCTGGAAGATACCAACGAAGCGCCCGAAGCGGACCTGAACGATCAATTGCGGGCGCTGCCGCCCAGCGAACTGGAAGCCCGGTTTCAGGCGGCGTGGCAGGACCTCCAATCCGGTTTCTTCGTTCGCGCGGGAGATGCCGATGTTTCGTTGGCGCTAACTGGTGTATCTGTCGTGCCTTTGGAAAATCTAGAGCTGCCGCGCGACACGATGGTGACCCTAGAGGGTGCCTTGCCCAATGACGACTCTGAGGTTCGGGTCGGGTGGGCGGCGGCCAACGGGCCGCTGATTGTACGTCAGGCAGGCGCAGGTGACGATGCCTATGCTGGTTTTCTGGAGAACGGCGATCTCAGCGAACCACTACCCCGAGCCGGTTCAGCCACGGAAAGCGGGTGGTCCGTATTCGTCCGCTACATTGGTGTTGGGTTCGATCACATTATTCCCAAGGGCTTGGATCATATTCTGTTCGTCCTTGGCCTATTCTTCCTCAGCCTGAAGGTCAGGCCGCTGGTCATGCAGATTACTGTGTTCACAGTTGCGCATACCATTACTCTTGCGCTGGCGAGCCTCGGCGTCGTCGCGATCTCACCTGCGATTGTGGAACCGCTGATCGCCGCGTCCATAGTTTATGTTGCTGTGGAGAACATCTTCGTCTCGCGCGTGACACCGTGGCGGCCGTTCGTCATCTTTGCGTTTGGCCTTTTGCACGGGCTTGGATTCGCGTCTGTCTTGGGGGAGTTCGGCCTGGCGCCGGGGCGCTTCGTGGCAGGTCTGATCGGGTTCAACATCGGTGTCGAGATTGGGCAACTCACGGTCGTTGCCCTGGCGTTTCTCGCGGTGGGCTATTGGTTTGGACAAAAGCCCTGGTACCGCCGGGCCATTTCTATCCCGGCCTCCGTCGTGATCGCACTTATCGGCGCGTATTGGGCTGTTGAGCGGGTGTTTTTTTAAAACACAAAGGGGCACTGAATGATCAAAAACATTCTGCACAAGATCTCGCTATTTCTGGAGAGAGCCGCCGACATGATCTGGCGGCGCAACCGAACAGGTCAGGTCATCGAGCCTTACTACGGCTACTCCACACCAGACGAGATCGTTCTGCGGGGGCGCGTTCTGGCGGCTTCGGCACAGAGGATCGCTCAAGCAGATCAAAGCTGGTTCACCAATCTGCGACAGATGGTTGGTCTGTTTTTAACCAGCGAAGTGGCGGATGTTGAGGTTCGCGCATCTGATGTGACGGCGAAAACAGACGAAGAAGGCTACTTCACGATCCGCTTGCCACGTCCCAAAGGCAGTGGTTGGATCGAGGTTCCCGCCCATTTGGAAGATCAACCAGAGACCGCCGTCACCTGCCCTGTTCGCATCTCGCCTGAAGACGCTCAGTTTCTTGTCGCATCCGACATTGACGATACGATGCTAAAAACGGGTGCGTATTCTGTTTTGAAGAACCTGTGGACGTCCCTCACCGGGAACGCCCTGACGCGCGTCATCTTTCCGGATGCAATCGTTCTGATGAATGCGCTTGCTCAAAACGGGCGGAATCCGATTTTCTACGTCAGCTCGTCTCCTTGGAACTTTCATAAGTTTCTGTCCGACGTGTTTGCCCATGCCGGACTGGTGCGAGGCCCTAAGTTTCTGCGGGACCTTGGGCTCAGTGAAAGCCAATTTATCACGGGTACCCACGGCGATCATAAAAGCAGCGCCATCGACACAATTCTCGCGTCCAATCCGTCGCTGCCAGCTATCTTGATCGGTGACACCGGTCAGCACGACGCGATGATCTACCTGTCTGCGATCCGTCGCCATCCGGGTCGTATAAAGACCGTCATTTTGCGGGAGCCGGGACCCGGTCCAAACACCGAAGGCAAACAAGCGATGGCCGAGATAGAGGCGGAAGGCGTGCAACTTCTGCATGGCGTCAACTTCAAGGGAATGGTCGATCAGATCGATCTAGCTGACCCTTCTCAGGATCGCGAGAGATCATGACAACCCCGCCTAAGCTGGTCCGGTCGAAACCGCTTAAGGCGATCCTTTTTAAACTTGGTGCCGTCACGATGTTCATCGTCATGGCCAGCCTCATCAAAATCGCTTCGGAGCGCGTACCAGCGGGCGAGGCCGTGTTCTTTCGCGCCTTTTTCGGGCTTCCGATCGTCCTTGGCTGGATTGCGGTTCGCGGTGAACTGAGGACTGGTCTGAAGACCGACAATCCGCTTGGTCACTTCTGGCGCGGCCTTGTTGGTGTGACCGCCATGGGGCTCGGGTTTTCGGCCCTGGGGTTGCTCCCCTTGTCGGAGGTTAAAGCGATCCAATACGCCCAACCCGTTCTGGTGGTCGTCTTTGCGGCGATGTTTCTGGGTGAGGTTGTCCGCGCTTTCCGCCTGACCGCTGTCGCGCTGGGGCTAACTGGCGTTCTGATCATCATGTGGCCGCGTCTTACTGTGTTATCGGGCGGTGATGCGGATCCGCTGCTTGCACTTGGCGCGATTGTTGCCTTTGGGTCAGCGGTGATGGCCGGATTGGCCCATGTATTCGTCCGCAAGCTTACGATGACCGAGCCGACCTCGGCGATCGTCTTCTGGTTTTCGGTGACGTCTGCCTCGTTGTCGCTGCTGACGATCCCCTTCGGATGGGTAATGCCAACGCCCCAAGAAGCCATGCTGTTGATCGGGGCAGGTCTTTTGGGGGGTGTCGGCCAAATCTTCCTCACCTCAAGCTATCGGTACGCCGATGCGTCCATCGTCGCACCGTTCGAGTACTCTTCGATCCTCCTGGCCGTCGGCATCGGATATTTCGTATTCGCCGAGGTTCCCACGTGGCCTATGATGTTTGGGATCGCCTTGATAATCTGCGCGGGCGTACTCATCATTTGGCGTGAACGGAAGCTGGGTCTGGAACGGGCGAAAGGTCGCAAAGTGATGACCCCGCAGGGGTAATTCTGCAAAGCTGTGGCGAATCTGCTATGGTGTCCTCAGTTACGGGAGGAGATCATGGGCAAACATATTCTAGACACACCCGTTCGAAGACCGCGTGGCCATAATCTGCGCCGAGCCACCTTGCTGGCTTCGGCGAGCCATCCAAGTGAGGCCAGCTTGATGCTTCAGCGTCGCATGAAAACGCGGCGAGCTGCGACACGGCTGAAAAATTATGTTCGCATTATCAAGGGCTGGCGCGCTTAAGCACGCACCAGTTTTTCGTAGTCTTCCGAGATATCGCGGGTGAGGCTGCCAACATCGAAATTGTAGTCCCCGATTTTGCCAACTGGGGTCACCTCTGCTGCTGTGCCTGTCAACCAGCACTGCTCGAACCCTTCAAGCTCTTCCGGCATGATGTGGCGTTCATGCACCTTGACCTGCCGCTCTTTCAGCATCCCAATGACTGTTTGGCGTGTGATGCCGTTCAGGAAGCAATCCGGATCTGGCGTGTGAACTTCGCCATCTTTAACGAAAAAGATGTTCGCGCCGGTCGCTTCCGCCACATAGCCCCGGTAGTCGAACATCATCGCGTCTGAACACCCCTTAGCCTCTGCCGCATGTTTTGACATGGTACAGATCATGTAAAGACCTGCGGCCTTGGCGTGGGACGGGATGGTTTCGGGGCTGGGCCGTTTCCACTTCGAGATGTCGAGCTTCGCGCCCTTCATCTTGGCATCGCCGTAATATGCGCCCCATTCCCACGCAGCAATAGCGAGTCGAACCGGATTGCGCGCGGATGCGACGCCCATATCCTCCCCTGCGCCGCGCCATGCCACGGCGCGCACATAGGCGTCTGTCAAGCCGTTCGCGGTCAGAACCTCTTGTTTGGCCGCCTCAATCTCATCGACAGTCCAAGGTATCTCGAAATCGATCATCTTGGCGGAAGCATGGAGGCGCTCAGAGTGTCTGCGGCTCTCGAAAATCTTACCGTTGTAGCAACGCTCACCTTCGAACACGGACGAGGCGTAATGCATGGCATGGGTCAAGATGTGCACGTTGGCGTCGCGCCAATCGATCATCTTGCCGTCCATCCAGATCAGACCATCGCGGTCATCATATCCACCTGACATTTTCCGTCCTCCGCTTCGCTCTTCATTTCCGATTATTGCCAATATGCGGCCACCTCGGACATAATATTTCAAAAATGCTGAGAATCGCTATCATTCTGTACTTGGAAAGTCAACAAGGCTGACATAATATGACAAGAGTAGAGAAGAAAAAGGGCTATATAGATGTCTGAACGCGGATCCGCGCATGCCTCAACGAGCGGTGAAAATCTTCTCTTTCTGACAGACGATCAGTTGCGACGTGGAATCGAGGCGATGTTCTTTGCCTATCGTGGATTTACAGCAGATCCGGATCGCATCCTGAACGACTATGCCTACGGGCGTGCGCATCACCGGGCTATTCACTTCATTAACAGATCGCCTGGCACAACTGTCAACAATCTACTCGACATCCTTGGTGTTACAAAGCAGTCGCTGAACCGTGTTTTGCGCGCTCTCATCGAGGATGGGTTGGTGGAATCTCAGGTCGGCAAAAGAGATCGGCGTGAACGGCATCTGTTTTTGACAGACAAGGGCCAGGCGTTGGAAAAAGAATTGTCTGAAGCACAGCGTGTCCGCATGCGCGCTGCATACCGCGATGCCGGACCCGACGCCGTCGCCGGATTTCGGAAGGTGCTTGAACAAATCATGGATCCGGAGTTGCGCAAACACTTTCAAAGCCTCAAGGATGGCAGTTGATGGCTGGACTGACCCAAAATGACGCTCACCTTCTGATTGTAGATGATGATGAGAGGATCAGAACACTTCTGCGGCAGTTCCTGTCGCGCAATGGTTTCTGGACTACGGCGGCACGTGACACCGATCATGCGCGCAGATTACTGGAGGGGCTGGATTTCGATCTGATCGTTCTGGATGTGATGATGCCCGGCGACGACGGGATCACCTTCACCCGCGAACTGCGCAAGAAAATGGAAACGCCGATCCTGCTGCTGACGGCAAAGGGTGAGAGCACTGACCGGATTTCTGGTCTGGAAGCGGGTGCGGACGACTATGTCGCCAAGCCATTCGAACCTAAAGAACTGCTGTTGCGGATCAATGCGATTTTGCGGCGAGTTCCGGCGTCAGAGGCGACTGTTGAAGCCCCAAAGGTCATCAACTTGGGCGAAATTCGCTATGACACGGAACGGGCCGAGATGTGGCATGGGGACGACATGGTCCGTCTGACCGCCACAGAAGTTGCTCTGATGCGGATATTCTCGACTGCGCCAGGCGAGCCGTTTTCAAGGGCGCAACTTGTTGAAGATTTAGGGCGCGATAGGGGACAGGCGCAGGAGCGCGCGGTGGACGTGCAGATCACGCGCCTGCGTCGCAAGATCGAAGCCGACCCGAAACAGCCCCGCTACCTGCAGACAGTACGTGGGGCGGGCTACATGCTCACCCACGACTAACAGGGCAATCACAACACCATGACCACCGCCTTCCTCACCCACAGCGACTGTTTGCAGCACGTCACGCCAGACGGTCATCCAGAACGTGTTGATCGCTTGATGGCGATCTATGCCGCTGTCGATACGATTGATCACGCGGGCCTCTTGCGGGTCGAAGCCCCGCTTGGGTCAGCTGACGATATCCTGCGGGTGCATCCACGGTCCCATCTGGATGCCATTGAGCAGGCCATCCCAAGCAGCGGAAGTGTCGCGCTTGATGCCGACACCCATGTCTCGCCCGGTTCCTTGCGCGCCGCGCTCCGGGGCGTTGGTGCGATGACCAAAGCCATCGACATGGTTCTGGATGAAGAGGTTCAAAACGCTTTCGCAGCAGTCCGACCGCCCGGCCACCACGCCGAAACGTCAACGCCTATGGGATTTTGCCTCTTCGGCAATATCGCGATTGGGGCGAAGTACGCGCTGGACGTACACGGCCTCAAGCGCGTCGCCCTTGTGGATTTCGACGTCCACCATGGCAACGGTACGCAGGATCTGCTCTGGAACGAACCGCGCGTTTTGTTCGCCTCGTCTCATCAGATGCCGCTGTACCCCGGGTCGGGCTATGCGAACGAGACGGGGGCATCGGATAATGTACTGAACGTACCGCTTGACGCAGGCGCCGACGGCCGGGCCTTCAGACAGGCCTATGAACGAACGATTTTTCCTGCATTGGAGGATTTCGCGCCAGAGCTCATCCTGATTTCGGCAGGGTTTGATGCACATGCCCGCGACCCGCTTGCAAATCTGATGCTGACAGAAGCCGATTTCGCGTGGGTGACGGAAAAGCTCTGCGACATCGCGGACACGCATGCGAAGGGGCGCATCGTCTCGACTTTGGAAGGCGGATATGATCTGGATGCGTTGGCTGCGTCGACCAAGGCGCATCTGGAAGTTCTGCTGGAAAGAGGCGCGACATGACTGACACACCCGTAGCCGAAATGACCTTCGAACAAGCAATGAAGGAACTGGAAAGCGTGGTCGGTCAGCTGGAACGAGGCGATGTGCCGCTGGAAGATTCCATTAAGCTGTACGAACGTGGCGCCGATCTGAAAAAGCGCTGCGAAACAAAGTTGAAAGAGGCCGAAGAGAAGGTCGCCCAGATCACCCTTGATGGGGATGGCAAGCCCACAGGAACGACGCCCGTCGAGGGAATGTAAATGTTTCAGGCAGCGCTGGAGGATGCGCAAGATCGCATCGAAACAGCGCTTCAATCCGAACTTTCCGGTATTGAAACCACAATCGGCGACGCTATGCGCTACACCTGTCAGGGTGGTAAACGCCTCCGCGGTTTTTTGGCTCTCGAAAGCGCAAGGCTGCACGATGTTTCGCAAGGGACGGCGATGTCTGCGGCTTGTGCCATCGAGATGGTGCACGCGTATTCGCTCGTTCATGACGACCTGCCCTGCATGGACGATGATGATCTCAGACGTGGGCGTCCTACGGTTCACAAGAAGTGGGATGAGGCGACCGCAGTTCTAACTGGTGATGCGCTATTGACCTACGCTTTCGAGGTTTTGCTCAAAGCAGACGTCAACCCGTCTCGTCAAATCGACCTCCTGCAAGCACTCGCCAAGGCTGCCGGGCCTCAAGGAATGGTTCTTGGTCAGGCACTTGATATAGCTGCAGAGGCCGCAAAGACGCCGCTGGGCATTGATGAGATCACGCATCTTCAGCGTGGAAAAACCGGCGCTTTGATCTCTTGGTCGGCGATGGCTGGCCCACGAATGGCAGGCGATGATACCAGCGCGTTGGAAGGTTACGCCGACCGGCTAGGCCTCGCGTTTCAGATTTGTGACGATATTCTGGACGTCGAGGGCAATCCCGAAGACATGGGCAAGCGGCTGCAGAAGGACGGTGCGGCCAACAAGGCAACGTTCGTTTCTCTCCTCGGATTGGACGGTGCAAAGTCCCGCGCGAGAGACCTGATGCAAGACGCAATCGATGCCCTGGAATCTTACGGCACAGAGGCGCGCAACTTGAAAGACGCGGCGCGGTTTGTCATTGATCGGAAAACCTGAATAATGGATGCGACATGAACGACAGACCCGCCACCCCGACCCTTGATCGCGTCTCAACCCCATCTGACCTCAAGAGGATGTCTGACACCGAGCTGAAACGGGTCGCCGAAGAACTGCGCGCAGAAACGATCTCCGCTGTTTCCGAAACCGGTGGCCATCTTGGTGCGGGGCTTGGCGTTGTTGAACTGACCACTGCAATTCATGCGGTGTTCGATACACCAAAGGATCGTCTGATCTGGGACGTGAGCCACCAGTGTTATCCGCACAAGATCCTGACAGGCCGTAGGGACCGGATCAGAACTCTGCGGATGAAGGATGGGTTGAGCGGGTTCACCAAGCGCAGCGAAAGCCCCTATGATCCCTTTGGGGCCGCACACAGTTCGACCTCTATTTCTGCGGCCCTTGGTATGGCCGTGGCCCGCGATCTGGGCGGAGCACCAGAGCACGGATTGGGGGATTGCATCGCCGTAATCGGTGACGGGGCCATCAGCGCCGGTATGGCTTACGAGGCGATGAACAACGCGGGCCATCTCAACAAGCGACTGATCGTCATTCTCAATGACAATGAGATGTCGATTGCGCCACCCGTGGGTGCAATGTCGTCCTACCTGTCCCGGCTTTACGCTGGCGCTCCGTTTCAGGAGTTTAAGGCCGCCGCGAAAGGTGCTGTTTCCCTGCTGCCTGAGCCGTTTCAGGAAGGCGCGCGGCGCGCGAAGGAACTGCTTAAAAGTGCCACGGTTGGCGGTACGCTTTTTGAAGAGCTTGGCTTTTCCTACATCGGACCGATTGATGGTCACGACATGGATCAGCTCTTGTCTGTTCTGCGTACCGTGAAGGTGCGCGCCGACGGCCCAGTGCTGATCCACGCGATCACCAAGAAGGGTAAGGGATACGCCCCGGCGGAGGCTGCGATTGATCGGGGTCACGCGACGGCCAAGTTTGACGTCATCACGGGCAAGCAGAAGAAATCGCCGTCAAACGCGCCGAGCTACACAAAAGTCTTCGCGCAATCCCTGATCAAGGAAGCGGAGGAAGACAGTAAGATCGTGGCTGTAACCGCCGCAATGCCAGACGGGACCGGCTTGAATCTGTTCAACGAGCGATATCCCTCCCGGTGTTTTGACGTGGGCATTGCCGAACAGCACGGGGTAACGTTTGCGGCCGGGCTTGCTGCAGGGGGCATGAAGCCCTTCTGCGCCATCTATTCGACTTTTCTGCAGCGCGGATATGATCAGGTCGTCCATGACGTTGCCCTGCAAAGGCTGCCTGTGCGCTTTGCGATCGATCGTGCGGGCCTGGTCGGCGCGGACGGCGCGACCCATGCTGGATCCTATGACATTGCGTATCTGGCCAACCTTCCCGGTATGATCGTTATGGCGGCCGCGGATGAGGCGGAGCTGGTTCACATGGTTGCAACGGCTGCGCAGATTGATGACACACCGTCTGCCTTCCGTTTCCCAAGAGGGGAAGGCATGGGCGTCGATATGCCAGAGCGCGGCGTTCCACTCGAGATCGGGAAGTCCCGGATGGTCGCAGACGGTGATCGCGTCGCAATTCTCTCGTTTGGCGCGCGGCTAAAAGAGATTAATCAAGCCGCAGAAAATCTTGCGCAAAAAGGAATTCGCCCGACCATTGTGGACGCGCGTTTCGCCAAGCCGCTCGATGAGGAAATGATCCTACAACTGGCGCGGCATCACGAAGCCCTGATCACTGTAGAGGAGGGTGCCGTTGGCGGGTTCGGCTCCCACGTTGCGCATCTTCTGGCGGAACACGGCGTATTTGACACTGGTCTCAAATACCGCTCGATGACGCTGCCGGATATCTTCATCGATCAGGCAAGTCCGGCAGACATGTACGCTGTTGCAGCCATGAACGCGCCAGACATTGAAGCGAAGGTTTTGGATGTCTTGGGCGTCGCGACCCTTGCGGACAAACGCGCTTAAGTCCTGCTGAACTGGGCCGCCAGCTCGACATGGGATGACCACCTGAACTGATCGACGGGCTGGACCCAATCGAGAGAATAGCCCCCATTGACCAATATTGCGGCATCTCTGGCGAAGGTGATCGGGTTACAGGACACCGCCGCGATGCGTGGTACATTCGACGCGGCAAGTTCGCGCGTCTGTGCCTCGGCACCCGCACGGGGCGGGTCTATCACAACCGCGTCCGCTTTGCGGAATTCATCTGTCAGCACTGGGCGCCTGAACAAATCACGTGTTTCGGCAGTGACCCGTCTCAGCCCCGCAGTCGTGCGCCACGCTTTGTCGAGGCTATCGATCAGCGCTGCGTCACCTTCCAATGCCCACACTTCGGCGGTCTGAGCCAAAGGCAGCGAAAACGTGCCGCAGCCGGAAAACAGGTCGAGGACCTGCTTTGCGTCGCCGACAATTTTTAAGACCAAGTTTTGTAGCGTTGTTTCCCCGTGCTGGGTGGCCTGAAGAAACGCACCTGGCGGTGGCGCGACCTGCGCCAAGCCAATCGAATAGCGAGGTGTGCGGGTTGCCACGACCTCCCCGTCCCATGCGAGGCGGGCCAGATTATACTGTGCAATGAGCTCTCCGAGATCAGGAAGATCATTCGGTTCAACGGCTTTCGCGTTGCGGACGTCGACATCGAGGCCGCCATCAGATACCGCCACGGCAAAGCTCACCTCTCCCTTTCTGGATCCGTAGCGGATCGTCAGTGTCTGGAAGAGATCCAGTGCCGCAAGAATTTCGGGCAGAAGGATCTGGCAGTCCGGAATCTCAACTAGGGTATCAGACGCGCGTCCGTGAAATCCGATCAGCGCACCTTTCTTTGTACGTCGCCCGTGTAAAGTCGCGCGGCGCCGAGAACGTGGCGGGGAGGTCAGAGTGTCATGAACGGGCGGCTGAAGCCCACGCGCAGCCAGACCTTGGCGCACCACATCCGCCTTCCAGCGCGCAACGAAGTCGTCATTGGCGTGTTGCACTGCGCATCCGCCGCATGATTTGAAATGCCGACAGGGTGGCGCGACCCGCTCAGACGAAGGTTTAATCACCCGACCATCGGGCCAGACCTCTTCGCCGGGCAGAACACGGGGAATGGGTGGGGTATTGAGGGCGACGCCCTCCCCTTTGTGGTTGAGGCGTTCGATAGTGACTGGGGTCATCTGGGCTCTATTCAGCTGCTTTCAGGCCAATAAAGCCACCTGACTGGCGATGCCAATAGCGCGCGTAAAGACCATCTTTCGCCAAAAGGTCCGAATGGCTGCCCTGTTCGGCAATCCGCCCATCATCCAGCACGACGATCCGGTCCATCCGGGCGATGGTGGACAGGCGGTGTGCGATGGCAATCACGGTCTTGTCGGCCATGGCGTTGTCGAGCGCGGTCTGAATTGAGGCTTCAACCTCGCTATCAAGTGCACTTGTGGCTTCGTCCAGAATTAGGATCGGGGCATCTTTCAAAATGGCGCGGGCAATGGCGATCCGTTGGCGCTGGCCGCCTGATAGCTTCACCCCCCGTTCCCCCAAATACGCGTCGTACCCGGTGCGACCTTTGAAGTCCTTCAGGTCCATAATGAAGTCATGCGCCTCCGCCCTTTTGGAGGCTTCGAACAATTCCGTGTCCGTCGCATCGGGTCGACCATACAGAATATTGTCGCGGGCGGACCTGTTGAACATCGCGGTCTCTTGCGTGACCATCCCGATATTGCGCCGTAGGCTTTCCTGCGTGACACGGGCAACGTCCTGACCGTCGATTTCTATCTTGCCCTCTTCGGCATCGTAGAGCCGCAACAGTAGGGATACCAAAGTGGATTTTCCTGCACCTGACGCGCCGACCAAAGCCAGCTTTTCGCCGGGTTTTATCGTAAGGCTGATGTCGCGCACACCGCCGACTTCCCGCCCGTAGGTAAAGCTGACATTGCGTAACGCAACGGTTCCGTTGGACACGTCCAATACGTGCGCGTCCGGATCGTCTGTCAGGGTTTGCGGCGGTGTCAGCGTCTTCATGCCGTCCTCGACCTCGCCGATATGGCCGTAGATCGCCATCAGAGTGAAGCTGACCCAACCGGTCATCTGTGCAAGCCGGATCGAAACCGCGCCGATGGCGGCCAGATCACCCGGCGTGACGCCCGCGCCGCGCGACGCAATGCCTGTTGCCAGCATCGCGATGGGCAAGGTGCCAGCCAGGAAAATCAGGCCGATGCGGAATAATGCCGAGAGCTGCCCGAACTCCAACGTCTTGTCGTTCAGGCGCTCCATGGCCCCAAGGGCCGCTCGGTCTTCATGGTCAGACTGGGCGAACAGCTTGACCGTCTTTATGTTGGTAATGGTGTCTACGACCTGCCCGGAGACCATCGCGCGTGCTGCCGCCCGCGCGGCTGATCGCGCCCGGATTCGAGGGAGAAAGTAGCGCAGAAAGATCGCATAGGTTCCGAACCAAAGTGTCAGGACCAGCATGAGCCGTGGGTGAATGGAGCCGACCAGCAGCAATGCTCCGACCACAGACGCCAGCGCGAAGAACACTGCGTTGACTGACTCGATAATGACCTCGGTCAAAGACCGGGCGATCTGCATTTCCTTTTGTGCGATCCGCCCCGCGAAATCATTGTCAAAGAACGTAACGGCATGGCCCAAAGTCCAGCGGTGCACCCGCGACAGTGTGAGCGTGAAGATCGAAGGCCCGATTACGACGGATTGGAAAGTGGCGGAAAGACCGAACAGCAATGGGCGCAGGATCAATAGAAGTGCAATTGCGCCGAGCGCCAGCGGCACGGCACTGGGAAGGGCCGTGGCAGCACCTGATACTGCCGCCGCATCGACTACGCGGCCAAGCAGCCACATGGTAAGAACTTCCGTCGCACCGGCGAGCGCAGAGACTGCAGCGGCAGCGATCAGAATCGGCCACGCACCCGCAACACACCAGCGCATGAACGGAAGCAATGCCTGAGGGGGTGCACCCGTGGCCGGTGCTGTCCTGTCGACCAATTGCGACGCAAACGCGATCCATCGGCTATAGGCTTGTGCGATCATTCGGCGGCCTCGGTGTTGATGAACCCGCCAGATTGCCGTGTCCAGAACCCAGCATATAGTCCGCCCTTGGCCAAAAGCGCCTGATGGTTACCATCTTCGACGATTTTACCGTCCTCCAGCACCACGATGCGGTCCATATGGGCGATAGTGCTTAGGCGATGAGCGATGGCGATTACCGTTTTCCCCTCCATCACACCGTAGAGGGTATCCTGAATTGCGGCCTCTACCTCGCTGTCGAGTGCACTTGTTGCCTCGTCCAGCACAAGAATTGGGGCGTCCTTCAGCATGACGCGGGCCAAGGCGATCCGTTGTCGCTGTCCGCCAGACAGCTTCACCCCGCGTTCGCCCACATGGGCATCGTATCCCTTGCGCCCTTCCGGATCTTCGAGTGTTTGAATGAATTCATGCGCTTGCGCTTTCTGGGCTGCACGCACCATGTCCTCGTGGCTCGCATCAGGATCGCCGTAGAGGATGTTGTCGCGCACGGAGCGATGGAGGAGAGAGCTATCTTGGCTGACCATTCCGATCTGACTGCGCAGACTGTCCTGCGTAACATGCGAGACATTTTGTCCGTCGATCGTGATCTGCCCACCTTCGACGTCGTAGAACCGCAGCAGCAGCTTGACCAAGGTTGTCTTGCCCGCACCGGAGCGACCGACAAGTCCCACCCGCTCTCCGGGTTTGACGGTAAGGTTCAGATCGCCAATGCCGCCGCTGCCCCGCCCGTAATGGTGCGTGACGCTGTCGAACTCAATCGCGCCCTGTCCCGCAACAAGTGTTTTTGCGTCTGGCTTGTCGATCAGCTTGATGGGCTGGGCAATGGTCTCCAGACCTTCGGAGACTACGCCTAACGACTGGAAGAAGGTGGACAGGGCCCACATAATCCAGCCGGTCATTGCGTTCAGCCGTAGGGTCAACGCGGCCGCCGCCGCGACCGCGCCGATCGAGGCGGCGCCTGTCGCCCAGAGCCAGATCGCCCAACCGACGACGCCTACGATCAGGAATCCGTTCAGCGTGACCAGCATGACATCCATGAGGGTGTAAATGCGCATCTCTGCCGCGAAGGTCTTGCGCATCTTCTCGATGGCATCTTTCGCGAAGTCGACCTCGGCGTCGTGATGGGCAAACAGTTTGACTGAATGAATGTTGGTGTAGCTGTCAACGATCCGCCCGGTGATCATCGACCGTGCGTTCGAGGTGGCCTTGGATGCAGGCCCAACCCGCTTCATGGTCCAAGACATCAACAAGGCATAAAGCGCGAACCAGATGATCAGCGGAATGGCCAGCCTCATGTCAGCGCCGGCCAATAAAATGACCGCGCCGATCAGATAGGCGAGCGAAAAGGTGATTGCATCGAACACCTGAAAGACGGCCTCGCCCGCAGCAGGGGGTGCTTGCATGATGCGGTTTGCGATGCGACCCGCGAAGTCGTTTTCGAACCACCCCACCGATTGCCGCAGCACATGACGATGCGCCCTCCAGCGAAAGAGCGTTCCGTAATTCGGCAGAATGCCATTGTTCAGGATTGCGACATCCAGACCTTGGATCAGTGGTCGAATAACGAGAATAAAAAGAGCGATCAGGATCAGTTCCAGGCCGTAGGTCTGAAACACCTCTTCTGGCGTGCCATTCGACATGACGTCCACGACACGGCCCATGTAATAGATCAGAGCGACCTCAATGATCGCAACGACTACGGATAGAACAGCCGCCGCCAAAAAGACCTTCTTAAACGGCTGCGAGTAGTCTTTTATGAACGGCCATAACTTCGTCGGCGGCGTGTCCGACGGTTGGTACGGGACGTAAGGGTCAACCAGATTTTCGAAGAATCGAAACATGCAAATATGCCTCTCTCGGGCACATCTATATCGCCTGTCTCAGAAGAAAACCATGAGCGCAGAGAGCGCCAGCGCGGCGGCCATCACAGTCGTAAATTTTCGCCACGCGGCCGGTGATTTCAGAAGACGGGTCAGGAGGCTTCCGGACATCGCCCAAAACAGGCAAACGCCCAGATTTATACCGGAAAACGCCGTTGCCAGCCTAACTGCTTCGCCCGCTGGCGATAGACCTGAGCTGTATCCAGACGCCGCTGCAAGCGCAACGGCCCATACTTTGGGATTCACCCACTGGAATAAGATCGCCTCGATCATTGTAAAGGGGCGTCCGGCTTCATCGGGGGACTCGGCCCTGCGGGATGCGAAGAGCGCGTATGCCATCCACAAGATCCACCCTGCCGCCGCACATTTCAGCGCAAAAACAAGTGATGGGATCGCGAGGAGTAATTCGCCGATGCCATAGCCTGTAATGCCGGATGTAATCCCAACGCCCAGTGCCACGCCCAAAATATGCGGCACTGTTCGCTTGAACCCGAACCGGGCGCCGGACGCCGTGAGCATGATGACGTTTGGTCCCGGTGAGAACAGCCCGGCAAACACAAAAGCATACAGCGGATCGAAGGTCACTAAGCCAACAGCTCTGATTGAGACAGCTGGAAGCCGGACGCGATCCAGCGGTCCTCAAGCTCTTTCAATTTCGCACCAAGTGCCGGGCCGTCATAGTCGGGCGTCAGGTGATGAGCCTTGATTGGAAAGACGGCCTCAGCGCCCGTTGTCAGATCATGTGCCAAATTGGCGGGCAGGGGCTGCCCCAACAAGGCGCACCTGATGAGAACCGCATTTTCTGCCAGATCCCGTCCGTGCCGATACGCCATTTCCGATGTGCGAAAATCCAACCGCGCGAGGTCAGTGAGCGTTCTCAGGGTCTTCGCCTCTGTCCGCGACAGACGCCATCTGTTCGTGACATCTTCGCCACCCAACGTTGCGGCGCGCCGTAGCCAGTCTGGCGCCTTGCCGGTCTCAAGATGAACCAATACGGCAAGATTGTCTGTCTCTGCCCCGGGCATGACGTGCCTCAAAATACCCGCCCGTGACATGCTTGCGACTGCGGGGGCCGGATCAGGGGCACTCAGAAGCTTTTTCATCTCGGCCCCGATCCGCTCGCCCGACAGTTGGTCCAGCCCATCCGCGAGTTCGGCGCAGGCTGACAGTCCATCTGCTTCGATACCGTCGCGTCCGTACCATGCATGAAACCTGAAGAACCGCAGGATCCGCAGGTAGTCTTCCCGAATGCGCTGCGCAGGGTCGCCGATGAACCGGATCGTTCTGTTTTCCAGATCGGGAAGGCCGCAAACCGGGTCGCTGATCGTTCCGTCTGCAGCCATGTAGAGCGCGTTTATGGTAAAATCCCGCCGCGCGGCATCTTCATGCAGATCGTCTGAGAAGGCCACGACGGCGCGGCGCCCATCGGTCGCAACGTCCCTCCGGAAGGTTGTGATCTCGTGGGCTGTTCCGTCAATCAGAACGGTAACCGTCCCATGTTCGATCCCGGTCGGAACGACTTTCAACCCGGCGCTATCTGCCAATGACATAACGGTCTGAGGCAGTGCGTCAGTTGCAATGTCAATGTCATCGACCTTAACTCCAAGCAGCCCGTTCCGGACACAGCCGCCGACACAGAACACCTGATGGCCCGCTGTCGTCATGAGATCCATGAGGCGGTGGGTTTCAGCAGGGATCGCCCATGTCATCTTCATCAGGTCAAACGCTCGGCCAGTGCACGCAAAATGCGCGCTGTGGCGCCCCATATATAATAGGGACCGTAGGGGACCGTATAAAAATGCCGCTGCGACCCCCGCCAGTGGCGCCCTTCCACCAAGAAGTGATCTGTATTGATCAAGTGCGTGAGCGGTACGGAAAACACCTCTGCAACTTCATTTTCTTCAGGACGGGGGCGGAAGCCCGGTTCAATGATCCCGACAATTGGTGTGACATCGAAGCCCGTGACGGTCTCGTGGGACGGTAAGGCGCCCAGAACGTTGACCTGCGTATGCGGCAACCCGATTTCTTCGTGGGACTCGCGCAAGGCACACGCGATCAAATCGGCGTCTTGCGGGTCCTTCTTGCCGCCGGGAAAGGCAATTTGCCCTGGATGATGCTTTAGCGCCGACGAACGTTTGGTCAGGATCACGTGAATGCTTTCCTGCACGGCAATCAACGGGATCAGAACGGCCGCCTCCCGCAGAAATCTGCCGTGCGGGAGGCTTATGCCGGGATTGAGGTCGAAATCTGAGGAGGCGGTGCCGTGGGATTTCAACGCCGCCTCGATGTCAGCGATGTGTTTACTGGCTTTGCTCATTCACACTTTCAGCTTCAAACCCAAGCGTCGATGGGTCGAGCACATAATGAGCTCCGCAGAACTGACAGTCGGCCGTAAGATTGCCCTCGTCCGTCGTCATATGAGCGATGTCCTTCGCCGAATAAATCGACATGCTTTGCCGCACCTTATCCTCGGAGCAGGTGCACCCGAAGCTGACCGCCTGCGCATCGTAGGCAATCGGTGTTTCTTCGTGAAAGAGCCGCACAAGCAGATCGGTCGGCGCAATTTGCGGACCGATCAGTTCGATATCTTCGACAGTGTCCAGCAGGATGTTGACGCGTGACCAGTTCTCGGCGGCTTCGCCTTCCAAAATGTCCTCGGGCTGTAAGACACCGGCCTCACCGGTCCCGCCTTCGTTCGCCATCAAGGGGGACGCTTTGGGCATGTGCTGCAGCATGATGCCGCCAGCCCGCCATTCTGCAACTTCGCCTGGAATGTGGCTTTCTCCATAAACCAAGGCAAAGCGGGTTGGAATCTGCTCAGATTGCGCGAAATAGGTCTGCGCGCAATTTGAAAGAGAGCCACCGGCGATAGGTGTGATGCCCTGATAGGGCGTCATGCCGTCCCCTTGATCGATCAGAACCGCAAAATACCCCTTTCCGATTTGTGGGAAGTGGGGCGCATCTGCTTTGATCCGGTCCGCGTCATAGCTGGCGTAAGCCCGAATGCGCGCAGGCTCGCCCTCTTCGGAGGGGCCAAAATAATCGGTCGCAATCAGTCGAAGGGGTCCGTCACCGCGTACTTGCAGGGACAGTTTCCAGCGCAGCTTGATTGTCTGACCGATGAGGGCGGTCAGCAGCGCCATTTCTGCAACGGCGGCTTCCACCGCTGCGGGATAATCATGTTGCGCCAAAACTTTGTTCAGGGTGCCATCGAGGCGGGCAAAGCGCCCTCGAATGTCGCTTTTGTCGAGTTGAAACGGCAAAACCGTGTCATCCCATGCAATGCGCTGTCCATGTGTCATGGGGTTTCCTTCTTTGTGCAGACCGTGACATACCGCGTCTATATGGAGGCGGCAATGCCAGCTCCAAGGGATGAGGACGCATAACGGGGTTGTGTCATGATCAGACGGTTTGGCGAAGCGCCTATCCCACAACAGCGCTATGGCCACAGGCCGGGTGCCTACGCGATCATCGAAAAAGGTGGCGATTTGCTGGTCACGCATCAAGCTGCACCTTATCCGGAGGTCCAACTTCCGGGCGGTGGAATTGATCCCGGCGAAAGCCCGTTACAGGCGCTACATCGCGAGGTCGAGGAGGAAACCGGCTGGATCATTTCGGTGCCACGTAGGCTTGGCGCCTTCCGGCGGTTCGTATTCATGCCGGAATACGACAAGTTCGCGGAAAAGGTCTGTCATATCTATCTCGCCAAAGCGGTCTATGCCCGAGGTGCCCCGACAGAGGCTGGTCATATGGCGCTTTTCATGCCGCCTTCGGTCGCCGTAGAGGTGCTGGCAAACTCGGGTGATCGTCACTTCGTCAGGCAGCTTTTCGGGGTTTGATAATCTTTGCTGGCAGATCAGGCGGCGTGGGCAGAGACTGGTCCGTCGTAGTGAAACACCAACGCTGAGATATCGTCATCGAAGTCTGCGTCACCGCGGAATTTTTGAAGATCCCACATTATGTCATTCAGCATTTCCGATCCTGCGTGCTCGGAGTGCGCCTGTAGAATTTCGATGAAACCGGGCTCATCCAGCATGTCACCCTTCGCATTCTCGCACTCTGTGATGCCATCCGAGTAAAGGACCAACCTGTCACCTGGCGTGAGCTGTGCTTCAAAGCTCTCATACTCTGCGCCCGCGACCAACCCTATGGGAAGGCCACCGCTGCCAAGCAGGTCGGCGCTCTTGTCTGAATGCACGACAATCGGTGGCGGGTGACCGGCCTGAACACAGGTCATCTTGCCGGTGCTGAGATCCAAAACCGCCAACGCAAAAGTAAAGTAAAGTTCTGTGTCGAGCTCACGCAGGAGTATCTCGTTGAACCGCGCAGCCGTATCCGCCGGATCTCTCGCCACAAAACCGCCGGCCTTTGTTTCCTGCAAAGCAATGTTCTGCTTGGGATTCAGTCCAGACAGGTAGCCAGCGAGCCGCGCGGTCATCAGTGCTGAGCTGACGCCGTGCCCCGAGACATCAAGCGAGAACAGACCCAGGTGGGTTGATGAGATTTGGAAGTAGCCGACCAGATCGCCACCCACATGCCCGCTGGGCTGCAGGATCATTGCGATGTTGCCTTCGTCCAGCGCCACGTCGGTTTCACGTACCAGCGACTGCTGCAGTTTGCGGGCCTCGATCAGGTCCCGGTCGAGACTGTCGTAAAGCTTCTGAATGGCTTCCAGCGCGTCGTTGACCATCCGGTTTTTTTCGATCAGCTGCGCGTGCATGGTCACGATCCGCTCACCAGCCTTCAGGCGCGCTTTCAATTCCCCAAAGCTCACCGGCTTGGTCAGAAAGTCGTCTGCGCCTGAGTTGAGACCCTCAGCCACCTCGCGTGTTTCGCCCTTGCTTGTCAGAAGAATGAAGTAGCCGTAGCTGCTGCGCTTCATTTGACGAAATTTCTGGCAGAACTCTGGTCCGTCCATGCCAGGCATCATCCAGTCGCTTACGATGATCGAAAAATCATGGTGCTTGCAAAGCTCCAGACCCTCCGGGCCGCTTTCCGCCTCAAAGACCTCGTAACCCCATTTTCTGAGGCCCGTGGACAAAAGTTTGCGCTGCATACGGCTGTCATCCACGACCAAAACCTGTTGCGGCGTCGCAGGGTCGGCCGCAAAGGTATCGTCCCAGTCAGACGGGATTAAAGGGTCGCTGTGCATCGCGTTGGTCATGGTCATTCTTTTGGCGTTTGCCGTTTAAAAAGGTGTGAATTCGCTCATCGAAGCGCGTAAAAGTTTAACAGTAAGAGATCGTTAACTATTGGATCGCTATCTGCACCGATGTACGTTGGTTTTGGACCCCGCGATGATTGATTGGGCACGTGTCGAAGAGCTGATCAGTGATCTGGGCAAGGATGACTTTCGTGAGATCGTCGATATGTTTCTCAGCGAAGTCGAGGACCGTATAGAAGGTCTGGATCAAAGTGATCACACTCAGTTTCTAGAGGATCTGCATTTTCTGAAAGGCAGCACAAACAACCTTGGTTTCACTGCTGTTGGCGTAATGTGCGTGTTAGCCGAAAATGCCCCCAAACCTAACAGTGCCGCTGAGATTAGCGATTGCTACCAGAAGTCCAAACAGGCCTTCATGCTCGGTCTGGATCGTATGAGTATCACCCGCTCAGATTAGAAACTCCGCCAGAATCTCGTCGTTCGTGATGTCGCGATGATCGAATCCGGCGTTCGTCATTGCGACGGTCAACGCCTCGAACTTCGCGGCGTCATCGGTTTCGATCCCAATGAGCACAGTGCCGTAGTTGCGGGCCGACTTCTTCAGATACTCAAAGCGTGCGATGTCATCGCTTGACCCCAAAAGCGCGAGGAAATCTTTCAATGCGCCGGGCCGCTGCGGCATCCGAAGTATGAAGTACTTCTTGCGGCCCGCATAGCGCATGGCCCGTTCCTTCACCTCAGGCAGCCTTTCAAAGTCGAAATTGCCGCCTGATGTCACGCAGACAACAGTCTTGCCTTCGATCTGACTGCGCAGTTCTGGCAAGATGTCCAAGGCGAGCGCCCCGGCCGGTTCCAAGACGATGCCTTCTACGTTCAGGAACTCGATCATAGTGGCGCAAATCCGGTCTTCCGGCGCTGTCAAAACATGGGCGGGTGGAACATCGCGAAGATGTTTGAAGGTGTGCTGCCCCATGCGCGCGACAGCGGCGCCGTCCACGAATGTATCAACCGCGGGCAAGCTAACAGGCGTCCCCGCGGCAAGGGCGGCGGTCAGGCTGGCCCCGCCCGCAGGCTCTACAAATCGAAGCTCCGTCGAGGTTCCCCTCGCGCGCAGGTACCGGGCCACGCCAGCGGACAGGCCGCCACCCCCGACCGGTAAAATGATCATGTCGGGTGCCTGCCCGAGCGCATCCAGGATCTCCAGCGCGACGGAGGACTGGCCTTCAATCACATCGGGGTCATCGAATGGCGCCAGAAAATGCCCGCCCTTAGCCGCGCAATGTTCTTGGGCCGCGGCCAGGGTCTGATCGAAATAGTCTCCTGTCAGGCGAATGCCGACTGACGACCCGCCGAAGGCCCGGGTCTTGTCGATCTTCTGTCCGGGCGTTGTCACCGGCATGAAGATTTCCCCCTGCACACCGAAATGCCGGCAAGCCACGGCGAAACCCTGAGCATGATTGCCCGCACTGGCACAGACGAAGTGGTTCTGGTCGGGATGCGCATCTCGCACTTTGCGCATTGCATTGAAGGCGCCTCTGATCTTGTAGGACCGCACTGGCGACAGGTCCTCGCGCTTCAGATAGATCTTCGCGCCGTAGGTCGTGCTGAGAAAGTCGTTCAGTTGTAGCGGTGTCGGCTCAAAGAGGCTGCGCATATGCCGGGTGACGGCTTGGGTGGTCTCCAGCACGTCTTGGGGCGTTTGTCTCATCAATGATCAACCTTGGCGATGCAAAGAGGTCCAGTCTCAATTGATGGCCCCCGCAGGTCAACCGCGCGATCCGCAGCGCCTTGCGTCCTTTTGGCAGAGGAGGTATCGCCGCATAAATCGAAAAGTCTGTGGAGCTTGCCTGATGTCTACCGCCCCCAAGAAAGTTGTCCTTGCCTATTCGGGTGGTCTCGACACCTCCATCATCTTGAAGTGGTTGCAGACCGAGTACGGCTGCGAGGTCGTCACCTTCACCGCGGATCTGGGACAGGGCGAAGAGCTTGAGCCTGCGCGCAAGAAAGCCGAACTGCTGGGGATCAAACCAGAAAACATCTTTATCGAAGACGTGCGGGAAGAGTTTGTCCGCGACTTTGTCTTTCCTATGTTTCGGGCCAATGCGCTTTACGAAGGGCTCTATCTTCTGGGCACCTCCATCGCGCGTCCTCTGATTTCCAAGCGGCTGATCGAGATTGCGGAAGAAACCGGCGCGGATGCCGTGGCCCACGGGGCGACGGGAAAAGGCAACGATCAGGTGCGGTTCGAACTCAGCGCTTATGCGTTGAACCCCGACATCAAAGTGATCGCGCCATGGCGGGAATGGGATTTGTCCAGCCGGACGAAGCTACTGGAATTTGCGGAGCAGAACCAGATCCCAATCGCAAAGGACAAAAGGGGCGAAGCACCATTCTCGGTGGATGCCAACCTGCTGCATACGTCGTCGGAAGGGAAGGTCCTCGAAGATCCCGCAGAGATTGCCCCTGACTATGTGTATCAGCGGACCGTCCACCCCGAAGACGCCCCAAATGAGGCCGAACTGATCGAGATCGGATTTGAGCAGGGGGATGCTGTCTCGGTCAACGGTGACGCGATGTCACCCGCAACGGTGCTGACGAAGCTCAACGAGTTGGGTGGCAAACACGGGATTGGCCGCCTTGACCTGGTCGAGGGCCGGTTTGTCGGAATGAAGTCCCGCGGCATCTATGAAACCCCCGGCGGAACGATCCTGCTAGAGGCCCACCGTGGAATCGAGCAGATTACCTTGGACCGGGGTGCCGCGCATCTGAAGGATCAGTTGATGCCGCAATATGCCGAACTCATCTATAACGGTTTCTGGTACAGCCCGGAGCGTGAGATGTTGCAGGCGGCAATCGACAAGTCACAAGAGCACGTGACCGGCACGGTGCGTCTGAAGCTCTATAAAGGTTCGGTGCGGACGGTGGGTCGCTGGTCCGATCATTCGCTCTACTCCGAAGAGCATGTGACGTTTGAGGACGACGCCGGGGCATACGACCAGAAAGATGCGGCAGGCTTTATCAAGCTGAACGCGTTGCGGCTTCGTCTTCTGGCGATGCGTAGCCGCCGCATGAAGTGAAGAAGACCGGATACGCGATCCATTGCGTTGGCGTATCTGTCACAGTTGATCGCACATTGTGTGTTACGCGCGGGTTTTGACATTTTTCTGCCCTTTTCCCCGCAAACAAGCGCGTCTGTGCGAGATTGGCGTAGAATGCGGTAGATCTCCCCTATTGTAGATCTAATTGCGAGACGTCGGATTATGCGTGACACTTATGATGCAGCCCCAGCCAGACAAGCGGAACCTGTAAGCTTTGAGTTTCGGGGCAAAGCGGGCGAATGGTTTGGAATTTGGATTGTAAACCTTCTGCTGAGCATAGTGACGCTTGGCATCTACTCTGCTTGGGCAAAGGTCCGAACAAAAAAGTACTTCTACAACCACACTTACGTCGCGGGTCGGAACTTCGACTACCATGCGACGGGTATGCAAATTCTGATCGGGCGCCTGATCGTTGTTGCGGCTGTGGTTGTGTTTCAGCTTGCATCGAGCCTTGATCCGATCATCTCACTTGTTCTGATCCTCGCGCTTGTGGTCGTGTTTCCTTGGCTCATCGTGCGCTCCATGATGTTCAATGCGCGGATGTCCAGCTTCTCCAACGTACGCTTCAACTTTCTAGGTGGCGTTGGACAAGCCTTTCTGGTCTTTCTGATTTATCCAATCCTGACCGCACTGACACTCTACACGACGTTCCCGCTGCTGGACCGGGCGGTAAAGCGTTTCTCGATCAACAACCACCGGCTCGGCACCGCCAAGTTCGAGATGGAAGCTCCGATCTGGCCTTTCTACAAGGCGATGCTTTTTGCTGCTTTGTGGGTGCTGGCCGTTGGCGTGGTGGCCGTAGCACTGACCGGATTTCAGCTGGCGAACCTTTTTTCGCTTGGTGACGTTGAAGACGACCCGGTTGCGATCTTCACGATCATCGGCCTGTTCTACCTAATGTTCTTTCTCGCGTTTTTACCTGCGGCCTTCATGTATCAGGCAATGACCCGGAATGTCGTCTACAACAGCACCGAGCTTTCGGGCGGCCACCGGTTCCATTCGAACGTAACAACTCTGCGCCTGATGTGGATTGCCGTGTCCAACGCAGTAATCGCGGCGGTTACGCTTGGCCTTATGTTGCCTTGGACCCAAGTGCGCCTTGCGAATTATCTCGCCAATCATACCTATCTTCTGCCGGGCGGATCACTTGATGATTTCGTCGGACGGCAGGTGGATGAGGGCATGTCTGTGGGTGAAGCATATTCTGACCTTGAAGGGATTGATGTGGGACTGCCGATCTAGATGACCGACAGAGAAACCACGTATCTGCACATTCGGATGAAGGGGCGGGCCTTCGCCCTTCATAGCTCTCGCGAGATACCTTGTGAGCTTTTTGTGTCAGACAGCGGTCGCGCGGTTTTGACATCGGAAGACGGCGCGACGGTCGAAGATGTGGCCGCCGAAGATCTCGATGTCGCATCGCCTTTGGGGTCCGCGCCGCGTCGGATCACATTTCCGGGCGGACTGGTGTTCGAGACAAGTGACCATGACGCTGTCACGCAGCTGACCGGTGCCACACGTGGCGGTTTGCTGCATCACTATGAGCAGTTCAGCCCACGCCTTGTGGGGGTTATTGCCGCCGCAGTGCTGTCGGTCTGGATCATCTGGCGCTATGGTCTCGATATTCTGGTGACAGCAGCCATTGCACTGACGCCCCCCATACTCGTCGATCAGATTGATCGCGGCACCCTGAAAACTATTGATCTTACCATGGCCGAGACCAGCACGCTGGATGACGCCGAGCGCGATCGGGTTGAGCAGATTTTCCGAACCTTGCTGGACGATCTACCCGCGGATCAGCGGGAAAAACACGATTTCACCCTTCTGTTTCGCTCAATGCCGGATGTGGGTCCGAATGCCTTTGCCCTGCCCGGTGGGACCGTGATCATGACCGACCAATTTATTGAGGAGTTTCCGGGCCGCGATGTGCTGGCGGGTGTCCTTGGTCATGAACTAGGCCACGTGGTGGAGCAGCATGGTCTGCAGCAGACCTACAGGTCGCTGGGCGTTTTTATCCTGATTGCGTTTCTTGCGGGTGACACCGGGCCGATCCTTGAAGATGTCCTGCTTGAAGGCAGCCTTCTGTTGTCACTCTCCTATTCCCGCAGTCACGAAACCGCTGCGGACGAGTTCGGGCTGGCCTTGAGCCACCGCGCAGGGTTTGATCCCGCAGGCCTCGCCGTCTTTTTTGAGAAGATCTCGGAAATGGGGGAAGGTCCGCCAGAATGGATGTCGACGCATCCTGCGAATGAGAACCGCATCGAGGCAATTGAGACCTTTATCGAAACGCTGGACGCACCCTGATCAGATAAACAGCGCGGCGTTGTTTCGCAAAATGATCTCGATCGCGTAGACACCGAGAAGTGCCACGATCGGGCTTAGATCAAGGCCACCCATATTGGGCATGAACCTGCGGATCGGGCCATAGATCGGCTCCAGCAGCCGATTCAAGCCATCCCAGATTTGCGCGACGATGGGCTGGCGCAGGTTCAGGACCTGAAAGCTCAACAGCCAACTCATGATGAAGTGAACGAAGATCACCGTCTTTACGACGCTCAGAACAAGCATCAGAATCTGGAAGAGAGATGTCATAGGTGTGCTCCGTTGTGACCGCAGTCTAGGTAAGGCGCTCCGATGCCCTGTGCAAGCCTGACCGTGACGTGAGGTTGCGGTTGACCCCGGGAAGAAGAGGCGCGTCATAGAGCTCACGTTGGAGATCAGACCCATGTACCCAGTCATCAGGCTCGCCAAGGAATTTTTTTTGTTTCGCAATGCGGAACCGTTGGGCGTATTCGACACCCACGTGTCCCATCATGTCTGCTGGCCATGGGATCTCGATCTCTGGATGGAGCTGAACAACGGGCGAACCCTGACGATCTACGATTTGGGGCGGTTGCCCTTCGCCAAGCGCACCGGGCTTGTCGATGTGTTGCGCCGAAAGCGTTGGGGGCTGACGATGGCAGGGGCCTCTGTTCGCTATCGCAGGCGGGTCCGGATGTTTGAAACGATGGAGATCCGGTCAAAGGCGCTCTGCTGGGATGAACGTTTTATTTACCTTGAACAGAGCATGTGGGTGAAAGGCGCTCCAGCATCGAGCATCCTCTATCGATCTGCTGTCACCGGCAAGGATGGGATCGTGCCGCCATCGCAAGTGGTTGAAGAGCTTGGCCACGATATCCGCTCACCCGAACCGCCGCTTTGGGTGGCCGAGTGGATCAAAGCAGAGGCACATCGTCCATGGCCGCCAAACCCGTGACGCTCAGGTTTACTTTAGGTAAGTTATTCCTTGCCTCCACAACGAAACTGAACGATATAGTTTACACGGCATGGAGTGAGTTTTCGTGATGGGCGTAACGCGTAGCAGCGCGGCAGATTCGGTTTATGAACGCCCTCTCAAGAAGCGTATCGTCGGTTGGATGATGTTCGACTGGGCAAGCCAGCCTTACAACACCTTGTTGCTTACTTTTATATTTGGTCCATATTTTGCCGATATCGTGAGCAATTCCCTGATGGCGGACGGCCTCTCGCCGCAACAGGCCAAGGCAGATGCCCAAAGCCTTTGGGGGCTGGGGCTCACGATCTCTGGCCTGCTCATTGCTCTCGTTGCACCGATTTTGGGTGCTGTTGCGGACCGAACCGGTCGGCGCATGCCCTATATCAGGGTTTTCTGCGTCCTTTATATCGTTGGCGCCGCAGGTCTATGGTTTGCCGTTCCGGATGCGATGAACTTTGGGCTCATGCTGGGGTTCTTCATCCTTGGGCTAATCGGGATGGAGTTCGCAACAATCTTCACCAACGCGATGCTTCCCGACCTCGGCCCTAAGTCGGAAATTGGCCGCATCTCCGGCTCTGGCTGGGCCGTTGGATATCTTGGTGGGCTTGTCGCATTGGTCGTGACACTGTTTTTTTTCGCGGAAAACAACGAGGGCCGCACGCTCATCGGTATTGCGCCCATTCTTGGCCTTGATCCCGAGATGCGCGAGGGCACCCGGTCCGTTGGGCCCTTCGCCGCGATCTGGTTTGCACTGTTCATGATCCCGTTTTTCCTGTGGGTTCGCGAAGATCCCGTAAAGCCGGTTGTCCAGGAGAACGCGATACAAGAAAGCCTGCGTGGGCTTGTGCGGACCATCAAACGGCTGCCGGAAAGCCCCAGTCTTGCGGCCTATCTGGCCTCGTCTATGTTTTATCGGGACGCGCTGAACGGCATGTATACCTTCGGCGGCCTCTATGCCGGTCTGGTTTTGGGCTGGTCCATCGTGGATATCGGCAAGTTCGGGATCGTGGCGATTATCTTCGGTGCGATCTTTGCCTGGTTCGGTGGGCGCGCTGACAAGAAGTACGGCCCGAAGCCCGTTATTCTGATCTCAATTATCTTCCTGATCATCGCCGCTATCTCCATCGTTTCGATATCGCCGACCACCGTGCTTGGGATGTCCGTCACCGAGGCACCGGTACTTGCGGGTCAGTCCGCGAGCGACGTGGCGTTCTATCTGTGCGGGGCTTTGGTTGGCGCTGCCGGCGGTGTGATCCAGTCCGCCTCACGTACGATGATGGTCCTTCAGGCAAACCCCGATCGCATGACCGAGGCTTTCGGTTTGTATGCATTGGCCGGCAAAGCGACGTCTTTTCTGGCACCAGCACTCATCTTTATCACGACCGAGCTGACCGGAAGCTCAAGAATTGGCGTTTCACCCGTCATCGGGCTCTTTCTTTTAGGCCTTGTCCTGCTAATCTGGGTAAAACCGGACGGCGAGGATAAGGCAGTATGGACCTCCGCACCCTAGGCATCGCGCTGATTTTCAGCGTCTGTAGCAGTACGTTTGCCGCGACGGCTGAACCGCTTGCAAAGACACTTTTCGGCGCAAAACGCGCGGCCTCTCAGCAAACAGCAAAATCCCACGGCAGCTACAGCCGCGGATGTGCCGCGGGGCTCGTTCAACTGCCCGAAAGCGGTAAGACATGGCAGGCGATGCGCCTGTCACGCAATCGCAACTGGGGCCATCCTGAGTTAATTGATTTCGCCAAAGACCTCAGCCGTAAGGCGGACAAGCTCGGCTGGGCTGGCCTGTATTTTGGTGACTTTTCCCAACCGCGCGGCGGGCCGATGTTGACCGGTCACAGATCCCATCAGATTGGTCTGGACGCCGACGTCTGGTTGTACCCTGTGTCCCGCGTCAATCTCACGAAACGGCAACGCGAGAACATCTCCGCCGTTTCCATGCGGCGTGCCAACGGCGCATATGTGAACAAGAACTGGACCCGGACGCACCATGAGATCGTAAAGGCGGCCGCGAAAGACAAGCGCGTCGCCCGGATCTTTATTTTTCCAGGCGCAAAGGTTCAGATGTGCAAGGATGAGCGCGGCAACAGAGATTGGCTGCGCAAGGTAAGACCGTGGTGGGGTCATCACTATCATTTCCACGTGCGGCTGAAATGTCAGCGTGGTTCATCCAACTGCGTCAACCAGGCAGCACCGCCGCCCGGTGATGGATGCGCGGATGCGCAACGCTGGGTGAACGAGATTCTGAACCCGCCGCCCCCACCGAAAAATCCCGCCCCCGCCAAGCCACGCCGAGAATATGTTCTTGCGGACCTGCCGCAAGCCTGCACAGGTGTTCTGTCCTCCAGATGATCCGCCTTCTTGCGATCTTTCTCACCCTCGCCGGTTCGGCTGGGGCGCAATCGCTCGAGTTCGTCAGCCGGTTTACATGGCGCTCGGATCAGGCCGAGTTCGGTGGGTTTTCATCTTTGGAATTGTCTCAGGATGGGACCAGTTTCTACGCCACCTCGGATAAAGGAATATTCGCTGAAGGCCGGTTGGAGCGGCGACGCGGCCAGTTGGTTTCTGTGCGGGAGGGGCGCCTGACGCCAATAAAAGGCTTGAACGGCAAAGAAATCCTGTCATGGCGCAGTGATGCAGAGGGGTTGGCCGTCGCCCCAAACGGGGTGCTCTTTGTTTCCTTTGAAGGTCAACATAGGATCCTGTCCTTCGCATCAACCTCCGCCGCGCCGCGCCGCGTCCCGTCTGCCCCGGCCTTCCTAAGGATGCAAAAGAATTCCTCGCTGGAGGCGTTGGCGATTGATGAGAATGGCGCACTCTATACGATGCCAGAGCGGTCAGGCGATCTAAATGTCCCATTCCCCGTTTTCATTTTCAAGAACGGCCAATGGCTCAATCCAACGGCGGTCGGCAGAAGCGACGGGTTTTTGCCCGTCGGCGCCGATTTCGGGCCGGACGGCCGTTTTTATTTGTTGGAGCGAAATTTCCACGGCATTGGCGGGTTTTCTTCTCGTGTGCGCAGCTTCGCGGTCGCCAGAAATCAGTTCGTGGATGACAAGACACTTCTTGTGACGACGCCAGGGACCCATGACAATCTTGAAGGCATCGCCGTCTGGAAAACTGACGCCGGTGGATTACGCGTTACCATGATTTCCGACGACAATTTCCGCTTCTTCCAGCGCACAGAGTTTGTGGAATACCGACTGGTGCCTTAGCTGCCTTCGCGGTCGATAATGGCAATGGCGTCTTCTGCTGTTTCCACGAAATGGAAGAGCGATAGATCCTCTTCCGAGATCGTGCCTGCATCTGACAGCGCCTCCCAATTGATGATCTTGCGCCAGAACGCTTCCCCAAACAGAAGAAACGGAAGCCGTTCCATCCGGCCGGTCTGGATCAGGGTCAGTGCCTCAAAAGTTTCGTCGAGCGTTCCAAAGCCACCAGGGAAAACCGCAATGGCCCGCGCGCGCATCAAAAAGTGCATTTTGCGGATAGCGAAGTAATGGAAGTTGAAGCAAAGCTCGGGTGTCACGTAGCTGTTGGGTGCCTGCTCATGGGGCAAAACGATGTTGAGACCGATGGATTTGCCGCCTGCATCCAGTGCGCCACGGTTTCCAGCCTCCATCACTCCGGGACCACCGCCTGTCACGATCACATTACTAAGGCCACCATTGGCATTGGAACGTTCGGTCATGAGCCGCGCAAAGGTGCGGGCCTCGTCATAAAAGCGCGACAGGTCAGCCAGAGTTTCAGTGCGGGCTGTGTCTTTCTCGGCGGGCGCGGGGATGCGCGCGCCACCGAACATAACGATGGTGCTTTCGATGCCCGCCTCGTTCATCATCATCTCGGGCTTCAGTAGTTCAAGTTGCAATCGCACGGGGCGCAACTCATCCCGGCACAGGAAATCATTATCCGCAAACGCAAGCGCATAGGCCGGGGACCGCGTCTGCGGCGTATCCGGCACCTCACTTGCGGTTTCAACGTCTTGCCGCGAATAACGGAACGGGTGCTTGCGGTTGTCGTCTTTCATGATCGGCTCCGATCGTTGCGCCTGGGTCTGCGACCGTCTATAGGCAGCGCGACGATCGCGCCAGCCATGAAGTGAGGACAACCCCATGTCGAATGCCCAGCTTGAAACTGCCATCGAAGCCGCTTGGGACGCGCGCGACACAATAACACCAGCCACGACGGGTGAGACGCGGGAAGCCATCGAAGACACACTCAACGCTTTGGACGGCGGCACACTTCGAGTTGCCGAAAAGCAAGGCGATGGATCGTGGCATGTGAACCAATGGGCCAAGAAGGCAGTGCTTCTTGGCTTCCGGATCAAGGATATGGAACAGCAGGACGGCGGGCCACAGGGCGGCGGCTGGTGGGACAAAGTCGACAGCAAGTTTCTGGGGTGGGGGGACAACCAGTGGAAGGCTGCAGGCTTTCGCGCCGTTCCCAATTGCGTGGTCCGCAAATCCGCATTCATCGCGCCGGGCGTTGTGCTGATGCCATCATTCGTAAACCTCGGCGCGTATGTTGATGAGGGCACGATGGTCGATACGTGGGCAACGGTCGGCTCCTGCGCGCAGATCGGGAAGAATGTGCATCTTTCCGGCGGGGTTGGGATCGGCGGTGTGCTTGAACCGATGCAGGCTGGACCAACCATCATCGAGGACAATTGCTTTATCGGGGCGCGGTCCGAGGTCGTCGAAGGCTGCATTGTGCGCGAGGGCAGCGTGCTTGGGATGGGTGTTTTCATCGGCCAATCCACAAAGATTGTCGATCGGGAAACGGGCGATGTCATGTACGGCGAAGTGCCGCCGTATTCAGTCGTTGTTGCGGGCTCCATGCCGTCAAAGAACAACGTCAATCTCTACTGCGCGGTTATCGTGAAGCGCGTTGACGAACGGACGCGTTCCAAAACAGGCATCAACGAATTGCTGCGGGACTAAGGTCTCTGACGTCGTGATCTAGACGCCAAAGACACGCGGTTTTTTGCCGGATTTCGGCCTTATGAAACTGTATGCGTATTTCTCTGGTCTGTACTGCCCCGCCGGGCGTAACAGAATGCAGAGGTTCAATATTTGGCAGGACAGGATCATTGCAATGAAACGCGCGCACCTTTTGGCTTTTCCCCTTTGTGCAGCATGTACGACATCAGCCGTTTTGGCTCAGGATGGTCAGCAGGGATTTAGTGCCGGTTTGGCCGTCGGTGTTTCGACCAATCCCTATATTGGTGAGGATAATGATGCGTCGCCGTTCCCGCTCATCCGCTATCAGGGCAACGGTTTTTCCGTTGGGACAACCGGGGTCTTTATCGACGCGTTTTCGACGCCCGTATCAAAACTCGAATTTGTCGCCACGCCACGGTTTACGGGTCTGGAAGATCCCGATGCAGACGAGTTGAACGGAATTGATCGCGACTTCACCGTCGATGCGGGTTTTAGATTTACCTATGACGTGACGCCCGGCACCGAACTTGTGACCACAGTTTTGCAGGAGGTCACCGGCGAGCATGACGGCCAGGAACTGCGCGTCAGCCTGTCTCGCAGTTCTGACGGGTTCGGTTTTCCGCTGAAAGGCACCGTGGGTGTAAGTTGGAAAAGTGAAGACCTTAGCGAATATACCTATGGCGTGTTCGCGTCCGAGGCCCGCGGCGGGCGAGACGCCTACTCGCCCGGCTCTACGCTCACACCGTTTGTTGGGCTCAGTTCAAGCATTCCCCTGTCGCAAAGCGCCGTTCTGATCGGTGGCGTACGGGCCGAATTTCTGGAAGACGACATTTCAGACAGCCCGATCGTAGATGAAGATGTGATCTTCGGGGCAAGTATCGGCGTTCAGTTCTCGTTCTAGGACGCGCCGTGCATGTTGGCGCGTCTTGACTGACGTCAGCGCGCCCGCTACCGCCGCTGCATGAAAAAAGAGAAAAAGCAGCACCACGTTTTTACCCTTCTGATTGAAGTGGGGCGAAAAGATGATGATGGTCTTCCCGAGACTGCGACGGGTGCTGCGCTGATGTGCTATGCCTCCGGCGTGGATGAAGCGGAAGCTGTGCGCGAAACCGTAGCTCTGCTCAAGCAGGCAGGGCTCGCTCCCCTTGATGTATCTGGCTACGGATCGTTGGAAGATCGCCGGGCCGAGGGTCATGACATCAGCGTCGAAGAAGAAGCGTTAATGCAGCGCGCGCTCGCGGAAAACTCGGTTGTGGTCGCACAGACCACCGCCTTCTATGCAGACAAGTCCTGAGAAATCGGAGCGTTTTATGAACACCCCCGTTGATCCCGTTCAATTGACTGCTGATCTGGTCAAATGCCCCTCCGTCACACCGGTCGAAGGCGGCGCTTTGCAGCTTTTGCAGGATCGTCTGTCCAGCGTCGGCTTCGAATGCACGCGTGTGGACCGGGGCGGCATCGCGAACCTCTTTGCCCGCTGGGGTGACCGGGGCCATGCACGCAGTTTCGGCTTCAACGGGCATACGGATGTTGTGCCGCTGGGTGACGAGGCCGCGTGGTCCGTGGCCCCTTTTGGCGCTGAGAGGAAGGATGGCTGGCTCTACGGACGTGGTGCCACGGATATGAAATCCGGTGTCGCTGCATTTGCGGCGGCTGCAATTGATTTCGTGCGGGACACCCCCCCTGACGGAGCCGTTATTCTGGCGATTACAGGGGATGAGGAAGGCGATGCGCTCGACGGAACGGTCGCACTGCTGGATTGGATGTCAGAGCAGGGCGAGGCCATGTCTGCCTGTCTGGTTGGCGAGCCGACATGTCCCGAGCACATGGGCGAAATGATGAAAATCGGGCGGCGTGGGTCCATGACCGCTGAGTTCATAATCCGTGGTGTTCAGGGGCATTCCGCCTATCCGCACCGGGCGCGCAACCCGGTACATGCGACGGCCCGGCTGGCCGATCGTCTCGCGTCAAAGGTTCTCGACACCGGGACTGAGCATTTCGATGCATCTACCTTAGCCGTGACGACAATCGACACCGGCAACCCGGCCAATAACGTCATTCCGGCCGAAGCCCGAATGACGGTGAACATCCGGTTTAATGACGCCCATAGCTCGACCTCTTTGAGCGAATGGCTGGCTGAAGAGGTTGAGATCATCAAAGCGGAGACGGGCGTTGATGTTGAGACCGCAACCAAAGTCTCTGGCGAGAGCTTTCTTACGCCGCCGGGCCCGCTCTCTGACCTGATCGCCGCGGCGGTGGAGGCAGAGACGGGTATGAGGCCTGGGCTTTCGACATCGGGCGGCACATCTGACGCGCGGTTCGTCAAGGATCATTGCCCGGTGGTTGAGTTTGGTCTTGTCGGCAAAACTATGCACCAGGTGGACGAGCGCGTAGAGATCGCGCAAATCGTACAGCTTAAAGCGATCTACTCCCGTATCCTGAAGAGCTATTTCGCCTGAGATGCGACCTACTCTTGTCGTCATGTTGAAAGAGCCGCGTCCAGGTCGGGTGAAAACGCGTTTGGGCCGGGATATCGGCATGGTCGGCGCGGCGTGGTGGTTCCGCCATCAGACGGCCCGGCTTTTGCGGCGATTGCGGGATCCAAGGTGGGATCTCGTGCTGGCCGTCGCACCGGATGCCGAAGGGCGCGCCAGTCGCGTCTGGCCCCGCGATCTGCCGCGTTGGCCTCAGGGACAGGGGGATCTGGGGCAGCGCATGGCGCGCGTGTTTCGCGATCTTTCTACTGGCCCCATTTGCATCGTCGGGTCGGATATTCCGGATATCAAACCTCACCACATCAATGCGGCCTTCAAAGCGCTCGGGGCGTCCGATGCAGTGATAGGTCCAGCCCCCGATGGGGGCTATTGGCTTATCGGTTTTGCGGTGGGGCGTCCCCTTCGCGCGGCTGTCTTTGATGCTGTTCGCTGGTCGAGTGAACATGCGCTGGCGGATACGGTGCAGGCCCTGAGCGGTCGTCGCGTCGCATTTATCGACCCGTTGCATGATGTAGATACTGTGGATGACCTGCAGCCCCGCGCATGTTAAGCGCTGCAAATGAGCAGTATTCCAACCAAAGATGAAGTCCTCGCTTGGATTTCAGATCATCCCACGCAAACTTCCAAACGTGACATCGCCAAGGCGTTCGGCATCAAGGGCGCGGCGCGGATCGATCTCAAACGTATCCTGAATGAATTGGCGGACGAAGGGCACCTTCAGAAGCGGCGCAAGACGTACCGCGATGCCGACGCTTTGCCGCCGGTCAGCGCGTGCCGCGTGGATCAGGTTGACGAAAACGGTGACCTGTTTCTTGAGCCAGTCGAATGGTCTGGGGAAGACGCGCCGCCGAAAATTCTGTTTATCCCGAAACGAACCGATCCCGCGCTTGGGGTCGGGGATCGCGCGCTTTACCGGCTCGCGAAGGTGACCAATGAGGATCACGCCTACGAGGCCAGGCTTATCCGGCGCATCGGGGATGGTCCGTCAAAGATACTCGGACTCTTCAAGAAAACAGCTGAGGGCGGACGGATCATACCGATCGACAAAGGTGCCGATAAGGAATGGCGCGTTCCGCCCGGTGCGATGTCCGGCGCCAAAGACGGAGAGCTTGTTGAAGCAGAACAAACCGGACCCAAGGCCCGGATGGGACTGCCGCAGGCCCGTATCGTTTCACGATTGGGTGACCCCGGCGCAGCGCGGTCGGTCTCACTGATTGCAATCCACCAGCACGGTATACCCGACGCGTTTCCGGATGAGGTGATCGCCGAGGCCGAAGCGGCGGAACCTGTTCAATTGGGCAAAAGAACCGATCTGCGGGATATGCCACTTGTCACCATCGACCCGGCCGATGCGCGGGACCATGACGATGCGTGCTATGCTGAGGCCGATGACGACCCGAAGAACCCTGGCGGTCATGTGCTCTGGGTGGCAATCGCGGACGTCGCACACTACGTGCAGCCCGGATCGGCACTGGACCGAGAGGCCCGCAAACGCGGCAACTCCACCTATTTCCCCGACCGGGTCGTGCCGATGCTGCCGGAGGCGCTGTCGGGTGATCTGTGTTCTCTACATGAGGGTGTGGACCGGGCTTGCGTTGCAGTCCGCATGGTCATCGATGCCAAGGGTAAAAAACTGTCTCAGACGTTCATGCGCGGGCTTATGCGGTCCCCGGCGTCGCTGAATTATGAAGAGGTCCAAGCGGCTTTTGATGGCGCGTCGAATGATAAAACTGCCCCGTTTCTGGATTCTGTGATCAGACCGCTCTACGCGGCATATCGGGCGTTGGTGACTGCACGGGCATCCCGCCAACCGCTCAATCTGGACCTGCCCGAACGGCGGATTGCGTTGAATGAGGCAGGGCGCGTCATATCCGTTGCGTTCCGGGACCGACTTGATGCGCATAAGCTGATTGAGGAATTCATGGTGCTGGCCAATGTTGCCGCCGCCGAAACATTGAACGAGAAAAAATCCCCACTGTTGTTTCGCGTCCATGAAGAGCCTAGCCCGGAAAAGCTGGAAAGTCTGCGCGAGATTGCGACGGCCAGCGGCTTCGTTCTGGCCAAGGGGCAGGTCCTACAGACGCGGCACCTGAACCAGCTTCTGTCACAGGCGGCGAACACCGAACATGCGGAGTTGATGAACATCTCCGCATTGCGCTCCATGACACAGGCGTATTACGCGCCGGAAAACTTTGGGCATTTCGGTCTGGCTCTTCGCAACTACGCACATTTCACCTCGCCCATTCGCCGGTATGCGGATCTGATCGTCCACCGCGCGCTTATTTCAGCCCATGGCTGGGGGAATGACGGATTGGATCCTGCGGAAATTGAGCGGTTGAAGGAAACCGGTGAACTGATCTCGGACACTGAACGCCGGTCCATGGTGGCCGAACGGGACACGACCGACCGCTATCTGGCCTCGTTTCTAGCCGACCGGGTCGGCACAGAATTCGAAGGCCGCATTTCCGGCATCGTGAAGTTCGGGGTGTTCGTAAAACTGGATGACAGCGGCGCGGATGGACTTGTGCCCGTCAGTACGCTGGGTCGGGAATACTTCGTGCATGACCGGGATGCGCAGACGCTCACGGGCGAACGCTCCGGCGCGACGCTCAGCTTGGGGCAACGTGTTCTCGTGCGCCTCGCCGAAGCGACCCCTGCGACCGGCGGGCTGACGCTTGAACTTTTGGAGCTCGATGGCAAACCGCTGCCCAACACCGGAGCCCCCCGGCGGGCTGGGACGCGCCGCAAGCTTATCAAAAACCGCGAAAAGGGCGCCAAACTGAAGAAAAAGGCGCGCCGCCGCTAAGATAGAGATAATCGCAGCGCTTGGGTCAAACGGGCTTTATGGAAGAGCCTCAACGCGCTATTCTCTGACCAAAATAATGAACCGAATTTGGTCAGAGCAGGTGAGTATCATGAAATTCATTGCAGTCTTCTGCGCATTTACACTCGGCGCGTCCCAAGCATTGGCGGTCGATTTTTCCAAGCGTCCTATCCTTCGGCCCGACGTAAAAGAGGTCAGAACTATTATGCCCTTGCAGCGTCCTTACCGGGCGACCGAAGCAGCGCCGGTCGTTCAGGTCGCCAACAACCCGTCGGGGTTCACGCAGTGGGTGTCCCGCTTCAAATCGCGCGCGCGCGCTCAGGGGATCAGCAGCGCAACCTTCGATCGGGCGTTTCAGGGCGTGCGCTATGACGCGGACGTCATAAAGCGGGATCGCAATCAGTCGGAATTTACGAAGACGCTTTGGGACTATCTCGACAGTGCCGTCAGTGCGAGCCGAGTGAAAAATGGCAAAGCTGCCCTGCGCGAACACAAAGCGACGCTTGATCGGATCGAAGCAAGATTTGGCGTGGATAAGGAAGTGGTGACGGCGGTCTGGGGTCTGGAAAGTGCCTATGGTGCCGTGCGCGGGGACAAGGATCTTATTGGGTCGCTGGCGACGTTGGCCTATGACGGCAGACGCGGCAAATTCTTCGAAAGTCAGTTGATTGCAGCATTGAAAATCCTTCAGTCCGGCGACGTGGCCCCCCGCAGCATGACGGGCAGCTGGGCGGGTGCGATGGGTCATACGCAGTTTATCCCGACCTCCTACCTTGCCTATGCGGTTGATTTCACCGGCGATGGCAAACGCGATATTTGGTCGGACGATCCCACGGATGCGCTGGCCTCCACGGCGGCGTATCTGGCGCGGTTCGGGTGGGTGAAGGGTCAGCCTTGGGGGGTCGAGGTAACTGTCCCGCGCGGGTTCAACTACGCCTTGGCCAGCCGTGAGATCAGAAAATCCCCGGATGGCTGGGCGGCGCTTGGGATTCGCGGCGTAGATGGTCGCCCTGTGCCGAACTACGGCAGTGCATCAATTCTGCTTCCGGCCGGTGCAAACGGCGCAGCGTTCATGATCTTCAAGAATTTTAGCGTGATCGAGCGGTACAACACTGCAGATGCTTATGTGATTGGCGTGGGTCATCTCTCGGACCGGCTGAAAGGTGGCAGCAAGATCCAGGCAAACTGGCCACGGGGCGACCGGGCCCTGACTTTTGCCGAACGTAAAGAACTTCAGCAGCGTCTGACCCGTGCGGGCTTCAACACTCAGGGGATCGACGGACGTATCGGTCCGCGGACAATTGAGGCCGTGCGCAGCTATCAGCGGTCTGTCGGCATGGCGCCAGATGGCTATGCGTCCCTGTCGATCCTGAAAAAGCTTCGTTAACGCCGCAGTGCCGCATAAAGGGTGGCTATTCAGTCAGTGATCGGGTAGGCCGCGCGCAACACCCCTGTAAAGGCTGACTGATATGGACCTTCGCAATATTGCGATCATCGCGCACGTTGACCACGGCAAGACGACCCTCGTCGACGAGTTGCTCAAACAATCCGGCTCGTTCCGAGAGAACCAAGCCGTCGCGGAACGCGCGATGGACAGCAACGATCTGGAGCGCGAGCGGGGTATCACGATCCTCGCCAAAGCGACATCCGTCGAGTGGAACGGGACGCGGATCAACATCGTCGACACCCCCGGCCACGCCGATTTCGGCGGCGAGGTGGAGCGCATCCTGTCCATGGTGGACGGCGTCGTTCTGCTGGTGGACGCTGCCGAAGGTCCCATGCCTCAGACCAAGTTCGTCACGTCGAAGGCTCTTGCGTTGGGACTTCGCCCGATCGTTGTCCTGAACAAGGTCGACAAGCCGGACGCTGAGCCGGATCGCGCGTTGGACGAGGTGTTTGACCTCTTTGCCAATCTGGGTGCGGACGACAATCAGCTTGATTTTCCAGCGATGTATGCGTCCGGCCGCAGTGGTTGGGCAGATGTAGAGCTGGACGGGCCGCGAAAAGATCTGTCGGCACTGCTTGATCTGATTGTGGACCACGTGCCCGCACCGGCCCAGGTCGAAAAACGCGATGAACCATTCAAAATGCTGGCGACGACGCTCGGATCGGATCCGTTCATTGGCCGCATCCTGACCGGCCGCGTCGAAAGCGGAACGCTCAAAACCGGTGAATCGATCAAGGCGTTGAGCCGGGATGGCGAGCGAATCGAACAGTTCCGCGTGACCAAGATTCTTGCCTTCCGGGGATTGTCTCAGGTTCCGATTGATGTGGCCGAGGCAGGTGACATTGTGTCTTTAGCGGGCATGGCGAAGGCTACGGTGGCCGATACGCTGTGTGCCGTTGACGTGAACGACGCACTGCCCGCACAACCCATTGACCCCCCAACAATCACCGTGACCTTCGGGATCAACGACAGCCCGCTTGCCGGGAAAGACGGTAAGAAAGTCCAGTCGCGCGTGATCCGTGAACGCCTGATGAAAGAGGCCGAGTCCAACGTCGCCATTCAGGTGACAGATACCCCGGGTGGTGAGGCGTTCGAGGTCGCGGGCCGCGGCGAATTGCAGATGGGCGTTCTCATTGAGAACATGCGCCGGGAAGGTTTTGAGCTATCGATTTCCCGCCCACAGGTGCTGTTCCGTACCGTTGATGGTCAACAGATGGAGCCGATTGAAGAGGTCACCATTGACGTTGATGACGAATATTCCGGCGCTGTAATTGAAAAAATCACTGGGACGCGGAAGGGTGATCTGGCCGAGATGAAGCAGGCTGGCGCGGGCAAAACCCGCATCATCGCTCATGTGCCATCACGCGGACTGATCGGCTATCACGGTGAATTCCTGACCGACACGCGGGGAACGGGCGTCTTGAACCGGGTGTTTCACGAGTGGGCCCCGCACAAAGGGCCTATTCCGGGCCGCCGGGCGGGCGTTCTGATCTCTATGGAAAACGGGGTTTCCGTGGCCTATGCGATCTTTAACCTTGAGGATCGGGGTAAGTTCTTCATCGGTGCGCAGGAAAATGTTTATCAGGGCATGATCATCGGTGAACACAGCCGCGAGAATGATCTGGAAGTGAACCCCCTTAAGGGCAAAAAGCTGACCAACGTCCGGGCTTCTGGAACGGATGAAGCTGTACGTCTGACAACGCCAGTGAAGATGTCACTGGAAGAGGCGATTGCGTATATCGACAATGACGAGTTGGTTGAGGTGACGCCGAACGCCATTCGTTTGCGCAAGCGTTATCTTGATCCTCATGAACGGAAACGTCAGTCGCGTGCTGCCAGCTGATTTGAGCGCGGGCTGTCTGTTCAGCCCGCTGCTGCTTTAAGACGCATTTCGCAGGGCTTGTGTGCTTGTGTCTGCACGTAGAAATACTGGTCGTCCGGGCTGGGACAAATGTGGCTGATGCGCATACCCGGCTAGATCGAATGCCAGAAGATCATCCGGGTCGCGCAGCCGGTTTTGGACTACGAATCGTGCCATCGCGCCCCGCGCTTTCTTTGCACAGAAGCTCACGATCTTTGGCCCGCCCGGCTTGTCCTCTAGAAAAACCGGCGTCACGACATCCAGTTCCAAAGCGTCGAGGTCGACCGCACTAAAATACTCCTGACTGGCGCAATTGACCAAGACGGTGCTTCGCGTCGCCTCGGCCTGCTCGTTCAAGGCATTTGAAATCGTATCGCCCCAGAATTCGTACAGCGATTTGCCACGTTTCGTACGCAGCCGACTGCCCATTTCCAAACGATAGGGCTGAATCGCATCAAGCGGGCGCAACAAACCATAGAGCCCGGACAGGATACCGAGATGGTCTTGCGCATAGGCGACCTCATCTTCATCCAATGACCCGGCATCAAGGCCCGTATAGGTATCCCCTGCGAAACTGAAAATCGCGGGCTTCGATGGAAGTGCACCCGTTATTTTGAAGTTCTGAAATCGATCCGCGTTCAAGCGCGCCAGATTTGCAGAGATGCTCATCAGCTTTTGAAGATCATCAACCGAAAGGGTCTTTGCCGTCTCAACCAACTCTGCGGCCTCAGCCTTAAAAATTGGGCGTGTCGCATCCCAAGGACCCGCGTCCGACATGTCCAGCTTCTTGGCCGGCGAGATCACTGTGAGCATTGCATTATCCCTTTACATCTGCGTCTTGAGATAGTCGTTTTGCGGGCGCGTTCCAGCTCAGGCGTCGCTCAGCACATCGATAAAGGCGGATCCAAACCGCTCTGCCCGGCGTTCGCCCAGCAACCGTGTCATCGTGCTTTGGTCCTTGGGCTTCGTCTCCGCGACCTTCGCCAAAAGCGCCGCGGAGCAACTCATCGGTTTGCCCAGCCCATCGCATCCTCGGGCGAGCTCTGCCTGCACCTCAAGAAGCCGATCGTAAAGCGTTGCCGCCGTGCGGCCTGCCAATTTGCGTCTGGCGGGGTGAGAGGTCTCGACCGTGTCGCCAGTGATCACTTCAAGAAATGCCGTCCCAAAATTCTCCAACTTCTTCGTTCCAACGCCGCCGATCCGCGCAAATTCGTCAAGGGTCGTCGGACGGGTCTCCGCCATCTCAATCAGCGTTTTATCGTTGAAGATAACGTAGGCGGGCACGCGGGCCGCTTCTGCTAACGCCCGGCGCTTGGCCTTTAGGGCAGAGAGCAGTGGTGCGTCTTCTTCACTGACCAAAGCTTTGACGGCGGGCCTACGCTCCCCTTTTTTTATTGTATCTTTGCGCAGAGTGATCGTTGCCTCATCGCGCAAGATGGGGCGCGCCGCATCAGTCATTCGAAACGCGCCATGCCGTGCAGGGTCGGGTCGAATGAGGTCATGCCCCATCATTTGGCGAAAGACCGCTTGCCATTGTCGCTTGTCATACTCTTGCCCGACGCCAAAGGTCGGAAGCGCGTCATGCCCCCGTTCGCGCACCTTTTCGGTGGTGTTGCCGATGAGAATATCGGTCAAATGTCCCGCGCCGAAGTATTCGCCCGTCCGCAAGATCGCCGACAGCGCCTTGCGTACTGCGACGGTCCCATCGAAGGTTTCAGCGGGCTTCTCGCATAGATCGCAATGGCCGCACGTCACCTCGGTGTCGCCAAAGTAGCCCAACAGCACCGTGCGCCGACACGCGAGCGCCTCTGCCAGACCGAGCAGCGCATTCAAGCGCGCGTGGTCGGCTGCCTTGCGGTCATCACTGGCCAGGCTTTCGTCAATCTGTTGACGGCGGAAGCGAATATCGTCAGCGCCATAAAGGGTAAGTGTCTCAGCGGGTGCACCGTCCCGCCCTGCACGCCCGATTTCCTGATAATAGCCTTCTATCGTCTTCGGCATATCCGCATGCGCGACCCACCGTATGTCTGGTTTATCGACGCCCATTCCGAAGGCAATGGTGGCAACGACGATCAAGCCGTCCTCGCGACTGAAGCGTGCCTCGACCTCGCGGCGGGCATCTGCATCCATCCCACCGTGATAAAAACACGCCGTATGACCCGCATCATTCAGCGCGCGGGCCAGCGTTTCGGTCTTTGCCCGCGTCCCACAATAGACGATCCCGCATTGACCTTTCCGCGCAGCCGCGAAGTTCAGTATCTGCGCGCGTGGCGAATTCTTGACCTGAAACGCAAGATGAATGTTCGGCCGATCAAACCCTTGTAAGAAAGTCTTTGGCGCTTGTCCGTCAAACAGGCGGTTCACGATCTCCGCCCGTGTTTCCACATCTGCTGTTGCAGTGAATGCGGCCAATGGCACATCGAGCGCGCGACGCAGGGCGCCTATCCTTAGGTAGTCAGGGCGGAAATCGTGCCCCCATTGGCTCACGCAGTGGGCCTCGTCCACTGCAATCAGCGTGGCGTTGGCCCTGCGCAGCAGGTCAACAGTCGCGCCAGATGCCAAACGCTCCGGCGCCATGTAGAGCAGTTTTAGCGTGCCGGAGCGGAGTGCAGTCAGAACCTCATCCGTCTCGGCATCCGTATTGCCTGATGTAAGCGCACCTGCGGCAACACCTGCTGCTTTCAAAGCGCGGACCTGATCGCGCATGAGGGCAATGAGCGGGGAAATAACAACCGTCAAACCATCCCGCGCCAAGGCCGGGATCTGAAAGCAAAGCGACTTGCCGCCACCGGTTGGCATGATGGCCAATGTGTTCTGACCGGCGCAGACGGCCTCAATGATTTCGAACTGTCCCGGTCTGAATTCATCAAAGCCGAAAACATCAGACAATAGCTGGGAAGGGTCGAACATTGCCGCCTGTCGCTTTATTGATTTACTCGATTTTGATGGAGCATCCCATATTGCCCATAGATGAACAAGTCAGCTTCACCACCATATCTTGATGAAGTTTTTGAGAATGACTTGCAACTGGGTCAGGAATGCTTACATAGATTTCATCCCATACTTGGCAAAGGAGGTCTGTGATGACCTTTCTGAAAACTCTTTCGATCGCCGCTTTGACAACCGCTCTCGCGGCTCCTTCCATCGCGCAAGAGGTGACATTGCGCTTCCAGCATTTCGTTTCGCCGAAATCTGCCAACCCGACCTATTTTATGCAGCCTTGGGCCGACAAGATCGAGAAGGATTCAGGGGGTCGGATCAAGGTTGAGTTGTATCCTTTCATGCAGCTGGGCGGTAAGGCACCTAGCCAATATGACCTCATTCGGGATGGTGCGGTGGACGGCGGTTGGGTCATTCCCGGCTACCAGCCCGGCCGCTTCCCGGAAGCCGAAGCGATGGAGTTGCCTTTCATGGTGACGAAATCCGGGGAAGAGGCGAGCGTTGCGGCGTGGAAATTCACCCAGAAATATCTGCAGGATGATTTCTCTGACGTGCACCTGATTGCAGCACATATGCATGGTCCGGGTCTTGTCCACAAAAAGGGTGATCCGATCGAGAAGGTCGAGGACTTCAAAGGTCTCAAGCTGAGAGGTCCATCACGACCCGCAACCCTGCTGCTGAAAGAGATGGGTGCTATTTCTGTCGGTATGCCGGTGCCCGCGTTTCCAGAAGCCTTATCAAAAGGGGTGGTCGATGGTGGTGTGATCACATGGGAGATGTCGCCATCCCTCAAACTCGATGAACTGACAGACAGTCACACGGACGTCGCAGGCGAGAAGTCTCTCTATAACCTCTATTTCATCTGGGCGATGAATAAGGAAAGCTATGCCAAACTTCCCGACGATTTAAAGGCAGTAATTGACGCCAATTCGGGGGAGATGGCCTCAGCCTGGGCCGGGCGTGCCCATGATCAGGGTGATGTGACAGGCAAGGCTGCCATGGAAGACGCGGGCAACACCATTGCACAAATATCAGTCGAGGAAACCGCGCGCATTCAAGCGTTGGGCGAGAAAGTGACAGAGGATTGGATTACCGAGATGACCAAACGTGGACTTGATGCCCGGGCATTGGTCGAAGACGCGAGGCGGTTTGTGGCTGAAGGCAAAAGCTAGGCCAGCCCGCGCCGCATTATGGAAATATGCGTGTCGCCGTAGCGCCGATTATCTTCACGAGTGTAACCCTCAGGTGCGTCCTGAGGGCTTTTTTCTTCCCAGACGACAAGTGCGTTTGCATCGATCCATCCCATTTCCGCAGCCTTCGCAAGCGCCGGCTTGCCGAGATTTTGCCCATAGGGTGGATCGAGAAAAATCAGATCGCAGGGTGCTGACGCCTGTGGCAACCGACGCGCGTCCGAGGTCAGGACTCTTGCGTCAGCCTCGACATCCAGAAGACGAATGTTTTCCCGCAGAAGGGCAAGCGCTTTTCGACCGCTGTCCACGAAAGTTACGTGATCCGCGCCTCGAGACAGCGCCTCCAGCCCAAGGGCACCGGTTCCCGCAAAGAGATCCAAGACCCGCGCGTGCTCTAGGGTTCCGGCAAACTTGCCGCCACCGAGGACGTTGAACAGGCTTTCCCTGACCCGGTCTGCGGTCGGACGAAGATGCGCTGCGGCATCGCCTTTCCCAACCGCGGCCAAGGCGCGTCCGCGAAACCGACCCGCGACTATTCTCATGCAGCGAGAAGCGCTTTCAGATCCGTGTCCGCATCCGCGATCATATCCATTGATGGATGTTTGTTGGCCTCAATCAGCCGCTTGCCGATCATATAGGCCCGCGGATCGTTCATAGCGTCCACAGCCAGCAGCGTTTCATCCTTATAATACCAATGAGACCGGCCGCTGTCCGCTTCGCCGCGAACAGCGACATGAGTGTATCCAGTGTTAAGACCGGCAATCTGGAGTTTGACGTCGTACTGATCGGACCAGAACCACGGACTGGGGTGGTATTCCTTTTGGGCACCCATCATGTTTTCTGCAACGCATTCGGCTTGATCGATGGCGTTCTGGACGCTCTCGAGTCTGATCCGCTCGCCCTGAAAAGGGAAAGACGCGCAATCACCCGCGGCCCAGATGCTGTCATCAGAGGTCTGCCCGTAGATGTCCGTTCTCACACCGTTCTCGACGCGAAGACCTGAACGTTCCGCAATCGCGCATCGTGGTATCACGCCGATGCCGGTGATCGCTATGTCAGCTTCGATTGTACTTCCATCTGACAGCAGCGCGCCCTCGACTTGCGTCTCGCCCACAAGATGTTTCAGCGAAACGCCTTCCCTGATCGTGACCCCGTGGTTTTGATGCAGCGTCCGGAAATAATCGGATGTTTCGGGACAGGCGACGCGCTCCAGTATTCGATCAGTCATTTCTACAACCGTCACATTCAGTCCGAGCTGTGCGGCAACGGCTGCGGCTTCCAGCCCGATATACCCGCCACCGATAATCGCAAGGTTCTTGGCCTTCGCAAACGGCTCTCGCATCGCATCTACGTCTTCCAGCGTGCGGATGACATGCACATTACTTAAACCTCCACCGCATGCATCGGGCAGCGCACGCGCGACGAGGCCGCTGGTGATCGCCAACTTGTCATAGGGGATCTCCTCATCGCCGACCTGCGCCACTTTTCGTTCGGTGTCGATCAGATCCACAGGTGCGCCCAGCTTCAACGTGATGTTCTTCTCTGCATAAAGGGCCTCAGGTCTCAGAAACAGGCGGTCCTTTGACATCTCCCCCAACAGGTATTTCTTCGAAAGCGGGGGACGCTGGTAGGGCGGGACAGGCTCTGCCCCGATAAGCGTGATGTCCCCGTCATAGCCGAGATTGCGAAGTTTGAAGACAAGTGAAGATCCGGCCTGCCCCGCACCTACGACGACAACATGAGGCATATGCTTTCCTTCTCTCGGTTCTGGCCACCCAACCGCGCCAGCCTATATGAAGCAGACGTTAGAACTCAAACAGGGAAAGTGAAATATGACAATTTCCGTAGGGGACCAACTGCCGGACGCCAAACTCGTCAGACTTGGCGATGCCGGACCAGAGCAGGTGGATATCGCAGAACTTACCGAAGCTCGAAAAGTCATCATTTTCGCGGTCCCGGGGGCCTACACCCCGACTTGCCATTCGGCGCATGTGCCAAGCTTCATTCGCACCAAAGATCAGTTCGAGGAAAAGGGCGTGGAAGAAATAATCTGTGTCTCTGTCAACGACCCGTTCGTTATGAACGCCTGGGGTGAAGCGACAGGGGCATCTGGTGCGGGTATCACAATGCTAGGAGATCCAGAGAGCACGTTCACCAAGGCCGTCGGCATGGATTTCGATGCCCCGCCTGCCGGGTTGCTGGCGCGATCCAAAAGGTATGCGATGCTGGTTGAAGACGGCAAGGTGACAAAGCTGAACCTCGAAGAGTCGCCGGGTCAGTGCGATGTATCAGCTGGCGAGACGTTGCTGGAAGCGTTGTAATCGGCAGCCTGCGTCACCTGACCCAAACTGGCGCTCGCTTCTAGGCGAGTTCGTCAAACTTCTTGGCAAGCTCCAGATCCAGCTCTGACAACCCATCTACGTCGTGGGTTGTCAGCGTAACATCGACCGTTTTGTAAACGTTTGACCATTCCGGATGGTGGTTCATCTTTTCGGCGTGGATTGCAGCACGGGTCATGAACCCGAAAGCGTCAACAAAATTCTTGAAGCTGAAAGATTTTGAGACCGCATCACGGTCCGCGTCATGCGTCCATCCGCTGGCTTTCAATTTAGTCAGACCCTCATCCCGGTCGTGCCCGTCAAGTTTCGTCGCCATCATCCTCATCCTTTACTGATTTGAAAGGTCCGTACTCGGTCAGAACCTCGATTTCTTCGTCCACCGCATCGCGCTCTGCGATCAGAAACTTCTCGATTGCGTCACGAAACCCTTCATCTGCCACCCAGTGTAACGAATGCGTCACCTTTGGCAGGTATCCCCTGGCCAATTTGTGGCTGCCCTGCGCCCCGGCTTCTACGCGGGTCAGCCCTTGGGCAATCGCATAATCAATCGCTTGATAGTAACACAGTTCGAAATGCAGACAGGGGTGATGTTCCGAACATCCCCAATAGCGCCCGTAGAGCGTATCCGCACCGATGAAGTTCATCGCACCCGCGACACAACGCCCGTCCCGGACGGCCAGGCTGAGCAAAATGTCATCTCGAAGCGTCTCCTGCGCCTCATCGAAGAACTTTCGTGTCAGATAGGGCATGCCCCATTTTCGCGCGCCGGTGTCTTGGTAGAAAACCCAGAAGGCGTCCCAGTGCTCCGGAAGGATATTATCGCCTGTCACTGCAATGATATCCCCACCGAACTTCTGAGCCTGCTTGCGTTCTTTCCGGATGTTTTTGCGTTTGCGCGCCGAAAGTGACGCCAGAAAGGCATCAAAATTGACGTAGTTCTGGTTTGTCCAATGAAACTGCTGGCTGGTTCTACGAAGCAGCCCCATCTGCTGGCCGGCTGCGGCTTCGTCTTCAGTGCAAAATGTGATGTGCAGGGAGGACAGCTGATTATTGGCGGCCAATTGTACGGCCCCTTGGACCAGTGCGGCGCGGCCCGTATCCGTCCAATCCGGATGGGTTAGGAACCGGCGTCCTGTCGCAGGCGTAAAGGGCACCGCAACCTGCAGCTTGGGGTAGTATCGACCACCGGCGTTCTCATAGGCATGCGCCCAGTTGTGATCGAAAACATACTCCCCTTGGCTATGATTTTTCGCATAGAGGGGGGCAACCGCGATGATCTTTCCTTCCGCACGTGCTGTCAGATATTGGGGCTGCCAACCAGACCCGGCGCCGACAGACCCGGAGCGTTCGAGCGCGCTTAGAAATCGGTAAGTCGTGAATGGATCAACGGGCCGCCCCGCTGGGCCTACTTCACAGGCACACGCATCCCACTCCTCGGGCGCGATGTCCGCAAGGGTCGGCAAAACGGTGATTTCGACTTGCGTTTCGGTCATTGGGGGACGGTTCCTTCCCCGGTCGACATGGGGTCATGCTGCACCCGGTCAACCCGGAAGGTAGCCTTCAAACGTAATATTGTCGGCGATCTTCAGAGCTTCTCGCGCGACAGCCTCGGATCGTACGGTCCAGCACAAAACCGATGCGCCCGTTTGTTTGATCTCTGCAACGCGGGGCGCATTCAGATCTGTGACATCATGGGAAATAAACTGTGCCTTCACCCGATCAAAATCAGGGATTTTCCTCAAGATAGCGCATGTGTTTTGCGACAGCGGCCAGTCGGCGGGGTTGAAGTCAGATGTCACGATACCCCGCGGGATATCCGGAAGAAGCGCCGCGAGGCGCGAGACCGAATGTGGGTTGAACGACATTACCGCGACATCACCATGATAGGCCTGAACTGCGGTTGCGACCGAGTGCTCTAGCGGCCCCAGATCGTTGCCCATCGCGCCGTCCTGATCCTTCAATTCGATGATGACTGGGACCCGGCCTTCAATTTCTGATAAGATCTCCGGCAAAGTATTGATCGTATCTGAACTATTTTTGAGTGTAATTTCTTTCAGGTTTGCGGCCTTATGTTGTCTCACAGGTCCGTTGTGATTTGTGAGGCGTCGCAGGTCGTAGTCGTGAAAGACCATGGCGTCGCCATCGTGCGACAGTTGCACATCCAGTTCGATAGGGTAGCCCGCATCGATGGCCTCTCGAAACGCACCTAGCGAGTTTTCTACTATACCGCGGCTGGAATTGTGCAGCCCGCGATGTGCAATCGGGCGGGTCAGAAACGCGTTTGGCAGACTCACGTTTTAATCTGAAAGATGCCTTCGATTTCAACGGCAACACCCAGCGGTAAAGCGGCCGCACTGACGGCAGATCGTGCGTGACGTCCGGCATCACCCAGCGCTTCGACAAGAAAATCAGATGCGCCGTTGATCACCTGAGGTTGATTTGTGAAGTCAAGGGTGGAGTTTACGAACCCGGTCAATTTGACTACCCGCTGAAGTCTGTTGAGGTCGCCGCCACATGCAGATTTCACCTGAGCCAGCAGGCTGATGGCACAGGTCTTGGCCGCCGCTGCGGCCTCTGCGACCTCCATATCTTTTCCAAGTTTGCCTACGATCAGACCGTTTTCGTTCTGGGAAATCTGGCCTGACACATAGAGAGTGTCGCCAATTTGAACGCTGGGTACATAATTCGCGGCAGGCGCGGGGGCATTGGGCAGGGTTATACCCAGTTCATTTAGACGTGCTTCGTAATCGGTGGACATAGCCGCGGCTCCTGTGCTTTCACGTTTGAACGCAGGCTATGGGTCGCCTTGTGCTGGTGCAACCAACAAGCCGCCGCCAGCGCTCAGCTTTCTCGGAACGCGCGATTGAAATAGTCGGTCAACGGCTTGACGAGGTAGGCGATGGGCGACCGTTCGCCTGTCTGGATGAAACCCTCGACCGGCATTCCTGGAACGAGGTCGACATCGCCCAATCGTGCGCGCTCACCATCGTTCAACTCCATTTCGATCCGGTAGAAGCTGCGGCCCGTCGCTTCATCCTTGAAAGCATCGCCCGAGATACTGCCTACTTTACCGAACACCTCCGGTGTTGTCCGCGCATCGAAGGTCGAAAAGCGCAATGTCACATCTTGGCCGGTGAAAACCTCGTCGATGTTTATGGGATCGATTTCGCCCGTGATCAGCAGGGGACGATCCTGCGGAACAAGATACATAAGCGGATCTGCCGGACGGATAACGGAGCGTTCAGCAAAAACTTCCAAGCCAAAGACCAGCCCTGAAACCGGGGCGGTGATGGTCAAACGCGCAAGGCGTTCCTGAAGATCCAATCGGTTTTCGCGCAGCTCAAATTCCCGGTATTGCAGATCGCGAAGTTGGGAGATTGCATCCTCCTTTCGCTGTGTGTTTAGGCGCAAAATTTCGAGGTCAATCTCGGTGATCCGTGTTTCGCTTTCCGCAGCAGATGCCGTCAGCTCTCCGACAGTGCCGCGCAGACGCGCGTCTTCCCGTCTTAGGCCCAAGACCCGACCAGCTTGTGCAAGGCCCTTGTCCAGCAACTCTTGTTGCGCCGACAGCTCTTCTTCAAGAAGTTCCAACTGAAGTTGAAGCGCTTCTTGCTGGGACTTGATCCCTTCAACCTGATTTCCGATCTGCGCTTTCTGTTTTTCGAGCTGTTCGACGGCTTGCTGCGCGGAATAAATGCGCGTCTCAAACAGACGCTGTTGGCCGTCGATGAGCTCCTGAAGCTGTGGCCGATCCTGAGACGCTTGCAAAAGCAAGCGATCAAAGGTGATCTCCGTCAGATCATCCCGCTCCGCCCGTAGTCGTCCGGCACGGGCGATCAACTCGAACAGCTGGCCTTCCACAATCAGAAGCTCGGAGCGCAGACGGGATGCATCGAGCTTGATCAACACATCTCCTTTGGAGACCTGATCACCTTCACCGACATGTATGGCAGCAACCACACCGCCATCTGGGTGCTGAATAACTTGTCTGTTCTGATCGACCTCAATACGTCCGGTCGCAATAATGGCGCCCGCAATGTTCGCCATGACACCCCATGTCCCAAATCCCCCGACAAGGATGAAAAGCGCGAGGAAGCCGATGATGGATGGCTTCGTAGCAGACCATTTCTGCGGCTGTTTCTGGGGCTGGCTCATGTCACGCCCCCCGGTCCGGTTGTTTTGGTGATGTTTGCATGGTTTTGAACCGTCCCCCGCAGAACTTCATCGCGCGGGCCGAAGGCGCGGCGCATACCTTGATCGAGTACCATAAGAAGTTCGCATTCCTGAATGGCGGACGGCCTATGAGCCATAATTATAACGGACCTGCCATCTGCCTTCATTTCGCGAATGGATTTGTTCAAAGCGTTGGACCCGTCGTTGTCGAGCGCGGCATTTGGTTCATCGAGAACCAGTATAACCGGATTCCCGTAGAGTGCGCGGGCGAGGCCTATTCTTTGGAGCTCACCGCCTGACAACCGTCCGCGGGCAGCGGTCACTGGCGTGTCATAGCCTTGTGGTTGTTTGAGGATCAGATCATGGGCCGCTGCTTTTTGGGCTGCAGCAACGATCTTTGCCGGATCTGCTTGTGGATCGAGTCGGGCGATGTTTTCCCCGATTGTGCCATCGAATAGAGTGACTTTTTGCGGCAGATACCCGATGTGACTGCCTAGGACATCGGCATCGTATTGATCCAGCGCCGCGCCACCCAATCGGATTTTACCTCCTGCCGCGGGCCACACGCCGGTCAGGGCTTTGGCCAACGTAGATTTACCAGCACCAGACGGGCCGATCACGCCCATTGCTTGCCCCGGCGGCAGATCAAACGAGATCATGCGCAGTGTGGCCTGTTTTTCACCCGGTGGGATGATGGTCAGCTGCTCTGCGGACAGACGCGCCTCTGGTCTGGGCAACGGAGTCCGGCGCGGCATTTCTGAGACTTCGCTGAGCAGGCTCACAAGGCTTTGCCATCCGGTTGCCGCCCGTTGAACCAAGGCCCACTGGCCGATGGACTGCTCGATTGGCGCCAATGCGCGTCCAAGCAGAATCGACCCGGCAATCATTGCGCCCGCGGTCATTTCGTTTTGCAAAACGAGGTATGCCCCGAGTCCAAGCATTGCCGATTGTAAGAATAGACGAAGTGTCTTGGTTGTCGCCGTCACCGTACCAGCACGGTCGCTTTTGATCAGGTTGCCTTCGAGCGCGGTTGCACGGACTTTCTGCCAGCGATCAAAACTAGCTTCTCGCATGCCGAGTCCCTGCACGATCTCGGTCTCTTCCATAATCTCATCGCTGAGACGGTTTGCCTGCATTGTGCCAATATTGGCTTCCAACTGCGGTTGTCTGGTCATTCGTTGGTTGAGAAGGGCCAGCACAATCAAAATTCCACCACCGCCTAGCGCCAAATAGCCAAGCCAAGGGTGAAAGATAAAAATCGCGGCGAGAAAAAACGGGGTCCACGGCAAATCGAAAATTGCCAGAAGTACCGGTGACGAAAGCAAAAGCTGGACCGACTCCAGATCACGCAGGCCTGACTTTGTGTCCGACTGATCTGGTGCAAGGTTGGCCTTTCGCAGCATTGCGGAAAAGACGCGACGATCCAATCGGTCCTGAAATCTGGCACCGGCGCGGGCGAGGACACGACCCCGCGCGTAATCCAGAAAACCCATCATCGCGTAAAGAAAAACCACAAGCGCGGACAGGGCGATCAACGTTTCTTCAGAGCGGCTGCCTAGGACGCGGTCGTAGACCTGCAGCATGTAAAGCGGGCCTGTCAGCATCAAAAGGTTAACAAAAATGCTGAAGATAAAGGCGCTGCTGAACAGATGCCTGCTCTCGCTGCGCGCTTCCGCGAGCTCTGATCGACCTTTCTGGAGTGGGTCTTTTCTCATCGCGCTGCGCCGTCCTTTGAAGATTTGCGGAGCACATTAGGCCGTATCTTGCTATTTCCACGCATATTTCAAAACTTTTTGGTTCGTTGGCTTGACGCACTGGAGGTTTCGCACATCCTCCCTTAATGCAAAGTGTCTAGTGGTTGTAAAATACATAAAAGTCGAGTCACGCACATGTGGAAGACCTTACACTATCAACGCGCCCTAATTTCTGCCGGGCTGCTTATCCTTGTGAGCGCGTGTTCGCCAGCGCCAATCGAAACGGCAGTGAACGATCCCCAAGAGGCGAAAAATCGCGGGACGCATCAGTTCAATCGTGACCTCGACAGCTTGGTTGTCCGTCCGACAGCAACGGCTTACGGAACGATCGTGCCCGGACCTGTTCGGACAGGGGTCAGCAACTTCGCGTCGAACCTGAACCTGCCCGGAATGGTGTTGAACGACCTCCTGCAGTTGCGGATCGAAGATGCCGGGGCAAACACGTTCCGCTTCCTACTGAATTCTACTTTTGGCATCGCGGGTATTCTTGATATCGCAACAGATGCCGGCCTTGAGGAACGTAGTACGGATTTCGGCGAGACCCTTCATGTATGGGGTGTCGAAGAGGGTGTTTACGCTGAATTGCCAATTGTTGGCCCAAGTACGGAACGCCACGCTTTTGGCCGCGTTGTGGACACCATTTTGAATCCACTGAACTTTGTCATCGAAAATCCAGAGCGTTCCGCCGTAGCCGCCACAGGCATCGCCGCACGATTTGGTGATCGCTACCGGTTCTCGGATTTCATAGATTCGGTGCTATATGAGAGTGAAGACAGTTATGCTCAGGCCCGCCTGCTGTATCTGCAAAATCGCCGCGCCCAACTGAGGGGCGGTGCGGATGCTGAGTATTTCGACCCTTACGAGGAGCTATATGGTGAAGAATAACGTTTTTACCCGTCGCACATTCATCGCAGGCGCTGCCGCGCTTTTGGCGACGTTCAATACGCGTGCAGCTAGCGCGTTGACCGGATCCGAGGCGGAATCATTGGTGGTACAAGCCGTCAACGACATCAACCGCATCATCGCATCCGGTAAGTCTGAGAATGCGATGCTTCGTGATTTTGAGCGCGTCTTTGCAAGCTACGCTGACGTGCCTACCGTTGCGCTCAGCGCGCTTGGCCCAGCAGGTCGATCAGCGTCCAACGGTGAAAAACGGGCCTATATCGGCGCGTTTCAGGACTATTTCACGCGAAAGTATGGCCGTCGTTTCCGGGAATTCGTGGGCGGAGAGATCACCGTGAACGGATCGCGGAAAACCAAGAGCTTTTACGAAGTGAACTCGATTGCAAGATTGCGCGGATCGTCGCCATTCCGCGTTGTTTGGCTTGTGTCTGATCGCAGCGGTAAACCGCAGATCTTCAACATTATTATCGAAGGTGTGAACACCCTGACGTCTGAGCGGGTCGAGATCGGCGCGATGCTAGATCGACGCGGGGGCGACATCGGCCGTCTGACGGCCGACCTCAAGAACGCCGGCTGATTTCAGCGGCCGAGCAATCGGCCAAGCACATCGAGAATAATCTCTTCTGCGGTCGACCCTCTGTCAGAACGGGGTCGGCCGTTTCCATTTTGGGAGCGGGGACGCCCGACCTGCTCTGGGATCGGTGGTGAAACCTGTGGTGGACGGGCGGGACGGATCATCGGGAGCGGACCAGCCGGAATGCCTTCAGTGACGCGAACCATGGTTTCCTTGAAAATCTCTGTTGGCAGGCCACCGCCTGTGACGCCCGTCAGTGGGGTGTTGTCGTCGTACCCCATCCAGACGCCCACGACATAGTTCGATGTGAAACCGATGAACCATGCATCGCGTGCAGCCTGTGTTGTTCCGGTCTTTCCGGCGACCTCGCGTCCGGCGATCTGCGCCCGCGCGCCAGTGCCTGAATTTACCACCCGGCTCATCATATAGATCAACTGTTCGGCGGCCTGAGGTGTTATCACCCGGTCGCCATAACCGCCGTTCTGGCCCATAAGCGGGCTGTTATCGCCCTTGAGACTGATCTCGGTTAGTCCGTACGGCGTTACGGCCCGGCCGCCGTTGAGGATACCTGCGTAGGCACCTGTCATCTCAAGAAGCGTGCTTTCGGACGCGCCGAGGGCAAGGGCCGGACCATCGGCGAGCGCGTTGTCGATCCCGAACTCTTCTGCCACCCGGCGTACGTTGTCGCGCCCCACCTCTTCCGAGACCTTCACGGCGACAGTATTGACCGATTTCGCCAGTGCGGATGTCAGTGTAAGTGGTCCCTCATAGGTCCGCGAATAATTCTTCGGGCACCATTCTCCGGAGCCCGGTACATTCAGACAGACCGGCGCGTCCTCGACCACAGAGTCGTACTGAAAGCCAAAATCCATCGCGGCGGCATAGACAAACGGTTTGAAGGCGGAGCCTGTCTGGCGCTTGGCTTCTGTTGCCCGATTGAAAGCGCCCGTCACCTTTGCCTTGCGGCCACCAACCATGCCTCGCACGGCGCCGTCGGGCGACATAACGACAATCGCGGCTTGCGCCAAAGAGCCTTCGCGAACCTTATTTTCAAAAACATAGTCCAGCGCATCTTCGGTCGCTTTCTGAATGCGGTTGTCGAATGTCGTCCGGATTACGACATCCTCCGTCGTATCGCGGGCCAAGAATGAAGGTGTGGTGTCCATGACCCAATCAACGAAATACCCGCCCGCCTGATCCTGCGCAACTTGGGACAGGCCAGCCGGTGCCGCCAATGCGGCAGCTTCTTCAGTTGGCGTAATATAGCCCTGCTCCCGCATCAGTTTGAGCACGGTCGCCGCCCGGTCGCGAGACCGCTGGAGGTTGTTGGTCGGCGCGTAGCTGGACGGCGCCTTTAGAAGACCAGCCAGCATCGCAGCCTCCGGAATGCTGACCTTCGCCGCCGGTTTGCCGAAATAGCGTTGGCTTGCAGCCTCAAAACCGCGAGCGCCTGCACCCAGATACGCCCGGTTTAGATACACCGTGAGGATCTCGTCCTTGGTGTAGCGGATTTCCATCGCGAGCGCGTAGATCGCTTCCTTCAGCTTCCGGGGGATGGTTCCACGACGGCAATCCGCCTCATATTCCGTTTCGGACTTCCATCTTTCCGGATCAAACTCGACACCAAGGCATAGAAGCTTCGCGGTTTGCTGAGTGATCGTCGACCCGCCATTGCCCGAAAGTGGCCCCCGGCCTTCCCTCAGGTTGATGCGAACGGCGCTGGCGACGCCGCGCGGGGATACACCGAGATGCCAGTAGAAGCGCTTGTCTTCGGTCGCAACGACGGAGTTTTTAAGCGCAGTGGCCACTGCGTTGGCGGAAATGGGCCCTCCAAACTGATCACCGCGCCATGCAAAGACCAAGCCATCCTGATCCAGAAATGTGACCGAGCCGCGCGTTCTGCCGTCAATGAGTTCTTCCACGGGGGGGATCTGCGTGGCCGTGTATGCAACAGCGGCGCCTACGATCAATGCGGCAACCGCCGTGATGCGCCAGAGAAAGCCGAATGCCAATCGCGCAAGGAAGGTGAATGGGAAAAGCAATGTCCCGATGAGACCACGCTTCTTTTTTGTCACGCGCGCCTTTCGCTTTGGCGCACGCTTCTTAGCGGCGGGTTTCGCGACCGTTCGCGAGTACCTTTTGTCCGCCACCAAGGGCGATTTTTTCTTGCCGGATTTGGTCATGCGCCTGCGCTCGAATGTTCTTGTTTTTCTTTCCTCATCTATAGGCGTTTCTGACGCGGATGTAGAGCAAATCTACAAAAAGAAGCGTTCATGAAATGCTTATAAATTAATCTAAGTCTAAAATTTAGGCGTTTTTTGCATCAAATGCGCTCTGCTGCTCTTCCTGTGACGGCTTCCAATATTGCTGCCGCCTGCCAAAAGGGCAGTTTTCCTCCACGACGCGCCCGACCGACGGGCCAAGCGGAAGGGGAACAGTGTGAAACTGATAATTGCAGCGATTAAACCGTTCAAACTTGAGGAGGTGCGCGAGGCACTGACCTCAATCGGTGTGCGCGGAATGATGGTGACCGAAATAAAGGGGTTCGGATCACAGTCCGGCCATACGGAAATCTATCGCGGCGCCGAATATGCGGTGAATTTTGTGCCGAAGGTGAAGCTTGAGATCGCGGTTAGCGCGTCCATGGCAGACCAGGTCGTCGAAACCATCGCAAGCACTGCAAAGACCGACAAGATCGGTGACGGCAAGATCTTCGTGCTCGATCTCAGCCAAGCTGTGCGCGTGCGGACCGGCGAAACAAATGAAGAAGCTCTCTGAGCGCAAACTTTCCAGGGGAACACACTTATGAAACTGCAACACCTGATACCTGCGGCGGTTGCTGCGCTGGCGCTGCCGGGGATTGCGATCGCGCAAGACGCTGTGCCGGGCACTGACGCTTCGTCGGATTCCATCTTTATCTTCAACTCGCTGTTGTTTCTGATCGGCGGCTTCCTTGTGTTTTGGATGGCTGCAGGCTTTGCAATGCTTGAAGCTGGACTGGTACGGTCCAAGAACGTCACAACCCAGCTGACGAAGAACATCGCGCTCTTCTCACTGGCGGCGATCATGTACTGGCTGATCGGGTACAACGTGATGTACCCGCTTGGCAGCTGGTCCATTGGAACGGATGAAACCGGCGGCTACCTTGGCGCATTCGGTGTTGCCATCCTTGAGGCAGTCGGTGTCACGCGCGACGGCGCTGATGACTATGGTTACGCATCCACAGGCTCGGACTTCTTTTTCCAATTAATGTTCTGTGCAACAACAGCGTCGATCGTCTCGGGCACGCTGGCTGAGCGGATCAAGCTATGGCCATTTCTGATCTTCACGATTGTGCTGACCGGACTGATCTATCCGATCCAGGCGTCCTGGAAATGGGGCGGCGGTTTCCTTGATACGCAATGGGGCTTCCTCGATTTTGCTGGCTCCACTGTTGTGCACTCTGTCGGCGGTTGGGCCGCGCTCGCGGGCGCACTGATCCTTGGACCACGCCTTGGCAAGTACAAAGACGGTCGGGTGAACCCAATGCCCGGCTCTAATCTGGCACTCGCGACCCTCGGCACGTTTATCCTGTGGCTCGGCTGGTTCGGCTTCAATGGCGGCTCGCAGCTTGCGATGGGCACGGTGGGTGATGTCTCTGACGTCTCACGCATCTTTGCCAACACCAACATGGCTGCGGCTGCTGGGGCTGTGACAGCCTTGATCCTGACACAGCTGGTCTATGGCAAGGTTGATCTGACGATGGTCCTGAACGGTGCGCTGGCCGGTCTTGTGTCGATCACCGCTGAACCGCTGACCCCAAGCCTGTTCATGGCGCTGGTCATCGGTGGCGCTGGTGGTGCAATCGTTGTCTTCACCGTCCCAATGCTGGACCGCATGAAGATCGATGATGTTGTTGGTGCGATCCCGGTTCACCTGATTGCAGGTATCTGGGGAACGATGGCGGTTCTGCTGACCAATAGCGATGCGACATTCATGGGTCAGTTGATGCCGATCATCATCATAGGCGTGTTCGTTTTCGTCGTCTCTTCAGTGGTCTGGTTCATTTTGAAAGCGACAGTTGGTATCCGAGTATCTGAAGAGGCCGAGGTCAATGGACTTGATGTCTCAGAACTTGGAATGGAGGCTTACCCGGAGTTCTCCAAGGGGTAGCTAGTTCTAACGTAACAAGAGAAAGCCCGGATCACAGGATCCGGGCTTTTTTCATTCCGACAAAATGTGAGGGGGTTTAGACGGTCTCGTCAATCCAGCTTTGAAGAGCTGCTTTCGGCGCTGCGCCCACTTTGTTCGACACCACTTCGCCGTCTTTGAACATGAACAGTGCCGGAATACCGCGCACGCCCATCTGAGCGGGTGAGTTTGGATTTTCATCCACGTTCACCTTCACGATCTTCACCTTGCCTTCGTATTCAGCGGAAAGCTCTTCAAGGGCCGGGCCGATCTGCTTGCAGGGTCCGCACCATTCGGCCCAGAAGTCCACGATCACGGGCACATCGGCTTTGCGCACCTCGGCATCAAAGGTATCGTCTGTTACTGCAACGGTTGCCATGTCTGGCCCTCCGGAAAAATTTCAGTTGGTCTGAACGTATGAACTGCCCTCGGATGGGTCAAGATATATGGCATCTCGCAGCGCGGACCTCACGATGTCGTGCGGCAGTGTCATGAGCGTGGCCGTTTTCGTCCAAAGGATTGCGGTTGCTATCTTTTTCCCGGGATAGATCTGTTCCAGCGCTTCGGCATATGCACCCATTTGCCGCAGAAGCCCGTCCGGCGTGTCGGCCGCGCGCTCCGGAACAACGAAATTCGACTTGAAATCCACAGCGAGAATTCCGTCCTCTGTGATGATGAGACGGTCAATCGAACCATAGATTCGCGCGCCGTTAAGGGACGGAAGGCTGGCGGAGACCGGCACTTCAGCAAGCGTATCCGGCGCAAAGATATCCGTCAGTTCTGGTGCGCGGAGCACGGCGAGAGCTTCAGCCAGCAGACCCGACTCTGCCAATGGACCCATACGCGCAAGCATCGCGAGACCACGGTCTTCGCGCTGCTCATCGGGGAGGGGGGCTAGATGTTCGAGAAGCAAGTGTACCGCAGTCCCGCGTTCTTTGCCGTCATTTGGCTCGGATGTCTTGTCCCTGAAAATCACCTTGGCGCCGCCCAGATCGGACGGCGCGTATGTTTTAGAAGCCGGTCGTGGCGCAATTGTTGATGCATAAGCCCAGTCAGGAAGTGCGCTTTTTTCTGCCATAACAAGCTCGACCGTCTGATGGCGCTGCGGTTCGGGCCAGCTTAGATGTGAAAGGCGCAATGCCACCTCTTGCTCCTGGGGCTGAGTTGCACCGGCGCGTGCCATGCCATCCTCAAGGATCTGATACCAAGTGCTCCGCGCGGTCTTCGGCACTTTCCCCGCACCACAAATCACCAACCAGCTTTCTGCCCGTGTCATTGCCACGTAGAGAAGTCGCATCCGCTCTTCATCCTGACGCGTTTTGATCTGGTCGCTGACGTCTTGAATACATTTGGGCATTTGTTCGGATGGTGGCTTCCAGAGCGGCAGCCCATCAATAACGAAGATCTCGTCGCGCACCGGCTTGGCGGCTGTCAGGGTTTCGGGCAGGATCACAATAGGTGCTTCCAACCCTTTGGCCCCATGCACAGTCATGATACGGATCTCATCGTTCGATCCGTCGAGTTGCCGCTTGATTTCCAGCTCGTCCGCAGCAAGCCATGCCAAAAACGAAGTGAGGTTCGGGACGGAGGCTTGTTCGAACCGTTGTGCCTGGTCCAAGAGCGCCGCAATCCCTTCCTCTGCTGCTGCGCCCAGCCGGGCCACGATGCGTTCACGCCCGCCATGTCGGGTGAGCGCGCGCTCTAACAGATCGTAGGGGCGCAGGAAGTCTGCCTGATCCCGGAGGTCTTTGAGCATCGCGTGGACCTGCGGAAACCGCTCTCGATGTTCTTCAAGCGACTGACGCAGGTAGGAGGGTCTGCCATGGGCCAAGTCATAAAGCTCCGCCTCGCTCAGACCGCAAAGAGGGGATCGCAAAACAGTGGCCAGCGAAAGATCATCCTCGGGCGTTGCGAGGTAAGACAAAAGCGCGGTCAGATCCTTCACGCCAAGTTCTGCACCGACTTTCAGACGGTCCGCGCCCGCAATCGGCAAATCCGCATCCTTGCACGCGCGCAAAAGCTCTTTGAACAACCCATTAGAGCTGCCCCGGCCCTGCACAAGGATCAAGAAATCGCTTGCCCGGATCGGTCGGGTCACTTTGGTGGTCTCGCCGCCATGTTCCTCAAGTTGGGTGATCCGCCCGGACTCAAGCTGTTCCTTGATGAAGCGGGCAACGTTCCGCGCCAATCTAACCGAGTGATGGTCGGTGCCCAGAATATCAACCGGGTCAAACCAGTCCCGCTCCGGTTCGGCTTCTTCCGGTTCGACCACGGGCCAAAGATCGACACGGCCTGGAAGTGCTGACTTGAATGCGTGATGAAGTAGCTGGTCACCCATCCCTTTCCGCAGGTCTTCCGTGAATGTTGCGTCGACAAGCTGCAGGACGGGCTCTGCAGATCGGAAAGAATAGAGAAGGTCCTGCTGTTGTAGATCTTGGCCCAGATCAGACAGCGCCGTGTTGAAGTACTCCCGCATGGTATCAAAGGCCGCGGGATCCGCGCCTTGGAAGGAGTAGATCGACTGTTTTGGGTCGCCCACGACAAATATTGTCCGGGCCTGTGGGCTCTGTGCGCCAACACCCGACGTGAATTCTTGAGCGAGTAGTTGCACGACGTCCCACTGCGCGGGCGAGGTGTCCTGCGCTTCGTCCACCAAGATGTGATCCACGCCACCGTCCAACTTGAACAGCACCCAGGATGCGACCGCGGGGTCCGTCAAAAGCGCGCGAGCTTTCAAAATCAGATCATCAAAATCCAGCTGTGCGGTGCGCAATTTGTATTGGGCGAGCCGCTGCAGGAATACCCCTGCGAAAGCATACAAGATTTGCGTGCGCCTCAGCGCGCGCGCAGCAAACCGATCGTCTCGGGCATCGGCTATGCGATTTCGGAAGTCGTCGAATGCCTCGGCAATCGGACCAAGTGCAACTTTGACGTCTTTGGTTGGCTGAAATTTCTTGGGTGTGCCGCCGGCAGTCAGAAAAAGACGCTCCAATGTTTGCGACGCTTCCAAGTCCGGCACTGATAGATCGAGCACTGACAAAGCGGCGGCGAGCGCTTGGTCGCTCTCCTTCCCGTTTTTTAGTTCTTTCACGACGTCACTGACAAGCGCGTCCTCGCCGCCGATGAATGCCCTTTTGGCCACGGCGGCCTCATCTGCACGGGGATCCAAACCAAACCACTTGGCCAACGCTTCAAGAGAAGCGCTCTGAAATGCCGCTGCATTCTTGGCAATCTCGCCAAGCATTTTATCCGTGTCGTCGCCTCGAAAGTGCTCTGCGAAAGCAGAAAATACATCCGGGCAGTCTTCGGCCATTTGGTCCAGAATTTCGGAGCGCGCAAGCTTCGTTGTCCGGTCATCCATCTCGCGAAAGTTTGGGGAGACGCCCGCCTCTAGAGGGAACCGACGCAGAAGAGACGCGCAGAACGAATGGATCGTCTGGATCTTCAAGCCGCCTGGCGTTTCAATCGCCTTTGCAAACAGACGTCGTGCCTCGGCCAGTGTCTCAGACGTCAGGATATCCGCTGGAACACCAAGACCGGATAGGCTCTCCGCAAGATCCGCGTTGCTCATCATGGCCCACGCACCCAAGCGACGAAACAGTCGGTTTTGCATCTCGCTTGCGGCAGCCTTCGTATAGGTCAGACACAAGATGCGTTGTGGTGGGACGCCGCCCAAAAGCAGCCGCGCGACCCGGTCAGTCAGAACGCGTGTTTTTCCCGAGCCTGCGTTTGCCGACAGCCAGGTGGATTTTCCGGGATCGGCGGCCGAGACCTGCGCGCGGCTTGCGTCGTCCATCATGGACCCACGTCCACCGGGGCTGGTGGGTCCGTGACGTCCCATTCACCGAAGCGGGCCAGCGTATCAAAGTCGTTCGAAAACGAGACTGTCTCCATCGCACGTCGCGACGCGTAGCCTTGGCTGCGGGTTTGATATGCGGCTATCAAACGGACCAGCCCGGTCCGGGCACTGTCCAACTCATCGCTGTCCACGTCGAATATGCGCTCATCGGGCTTTGCGCCCAAGCCTATATAGCCTGCCCGTGCGACGTGAGGCGGCAGGCCGGGAAACCCGCCTTTCGTCGCGATCAGAGCCAACAGTGGAACCTGCTTGTTGAAGTGCTCCATCTGCTTGTTCGACGGGACGCTCCCGGTTTTGTAGTCGTAGATATATGCAGCCCCCAATGGGTCGAGATCGATGCGATCCGCGCGGCCGTGCAATTCAAATGCGATCTCATCGATGTAGAACCTGCCATCTTCTTCGAAGCGGGTGGGGCGGGCTTCTTGCTGGCGCTCTGCTTCTGTGGTCAGAAACCAGTGTGCCACGCGGGACAGATGAGCCCGCCACATCGCGCGGGTCGCAGGCCATGGGACGGTCTCCGAAAACACCCGATCCGCCGTGTTCATCAGTGTATCCACGTTAAGCTTTGAGAGATCGTCACGCGTTTCTGAAACAAACTCTTGCAGCACGGTATGGATGGCTTGTCCGCGTAAGGGGGCGTCCGGCGAGAGGGACAGGGGATCCAAGGCGCGCAATTTCAGAATTCGCTGCGCATAAATTGCATAGGGATCCCGGATCAACGTCTCGATCCGGGTTACAGACAACTTGGTAGGCCTTACAGCGACCGGCGGGCGCGGGGCAGGTCGCCGGGCTGGCGGGATGGTTGTCTTCGGTCGTTCCAGTTCTGCGGCTTTCGCGAGCCAGTCATTGCCGCGACCGCGCATGTGTTGCAGCGCTTCGGCGCCGGTCATCTCATCACCGCCGGGGATGCCTTCAAGCAGATTGCACAGGCGGTTGATCCAGCGAGACGGCACTGTCTCGGCCTCTGCATCCCTGACCGAGCGGGTCAGCCAGACCTCCTTCGCGGCGACAGCTTGTTGAAAATCATGCGCTGACAGACCAATCCGACGCTCTGGTAGCAACAGCCCCGCGTTCTGTCGCATCTGGCGGTTCAGCCAAGGGTCCGGTGGCGGTGTTTCAGGCCAAACGCCATCGTTCAACCCGGCGAGGATCACCAGATCTGCGCCCTGAACGCGTGCCTCAAGCGTTCCCCAGATCATGACGCCCGGGTGAAAGTTCACTGGATCTCGCGCCTCGGCGCCGCTGAGAACACGCCCCAAGATCTGCGTGTAATCTGTGGCCGTCATATCCCCGGCTGCGTCCGCTGCGTCGCGAAGGGATTGCATGACGTCTCTCGCGGTCTCGCCGGAGGCCTTGCCCCAAAGCGCAGGCGTCTCTTCTGCATCCCGCGTCAATTCCTCGGTGACTTGGATATGGCGAGACGCAAGATCAGTCATCGGTGTGGTCTGTGCGACGTGCAACGCGTCAATACAATTGAACACCGAATCTACCCAGCGGGTCGCATCCGGATCATCGCGCCGCTGCTCTGCCCATTTCAGAACAGCCGCCCGGTTCGGAAACGCCATTTTCCCGCGGATGGCCTGAAGTTCCAGATCACGGGTACGCAGGAGGTGCGTGCTGCGATCAACTCGGGATACCAGCGGATGCTTCAACAGCGCGAGGAATGTCTCTGAGGTCAGTGGGCGCATCATGATGTCTGCGGTCTGACGCAGCAAACGTCCCGGCGCGGTCTGGGCCAATGGGATCCCGCCGCTGTCATCGGGAACGATGCCCCATCGTTGCAGAGCTGCGGTAATTTGACGGGTCAGCGTCCGATCCGATGTGATCACCGCCGCAAGCTGGTTGTCTTCGACGGCCTGCCTGAGCCGCAATGCGATCGTGACTGCTTCGGCGCGCGGGGTCTTCGCCTCTATCAGCGAAAGGTTGGATGTGGCGTTTGGCAACTCGGTCAGTTTTTTACCATCGGTTAGCCAGCTGTCTGTCACCGGCGCGGGCCTGAGCGCCAAGGAAATTAGCTGGTTACGCGCGGGACTGTGGGGCTTGTGATCATGCCACGCGGGGACATCTCTGTTTTGCAAGCCCAGCGACTTTAGGAGCGCGGCAAACCGGAATTGCGGATGATCTTCGAGAGACAATGTGCCCGGAGCGGGCGCCATCAATCGGTCCCAGATCGCGGACGGCAGATCAAAATCATAGCCAGGCAGAATAACCGCCCCTTTTGGCAAGCGTGAGACCGCCTGCATCAGCAGATTGGTTGTACCGCGCGATCCTGTTGAGCCGGCGATGATGATGGGATGGTTCGGTGCGCGCACCTCCCACTCTGCGATCTTTTCCTCTACGACAACGCGTTGCCGCTCTTCGGTGTCCATCGCAGTAGTGTCCGACAGCAGATCGCCAACAATCTCCAGAAATGTCAGGCTGCGCGCCCAATGGGCGGAATGTTGTTCGACGTCGAGCGATTTGAGCACGTCGAAAGAGACGCCTTCGCCCTGCATTTCATCCATGAGCGTGGCAAGGCTGTCAGCCAGATCATAAGCGCTGTCCTCGGCGGCCAGATCGGGGGCCTTTTCGATCAACCGTTTCACCAGACGCGCCAGTTCAAGCCGCCGTCTCAGGGGGTCAACGGGCTCCGCCGTGATCCGGGCCGTAGGATCATTTGCCAGATCAGTGATCAGTCGAATTTTCGGAAGAAAACATGCACCCCCTTGCTGGAAAAGCGCGACGATCCTGCGACGCATGCGGGTTGTGTTCACGAAAAGCTCGACCTTAGCCATTGCGTGAGGTGGTGTATCCGCCAGCCTCTCTTTCAATCCATCCGCGACATTGGCTGGGAAATCGACCCCCGGTGCGACACCGAAAAGCCTTGGCGTGTCTGAGCTTTCAAACATAACTCAGCATATCTTCTGCCAAGCCGATCCCATCGGGCGTTCCCACATCCGCCCACATTCCGGGATAGATCACCCCGTAGGCCGTCCGCCTTTCAAGCCAGATGTTCCAGAGTTTCCAAAACGAAAAGGCGCCATTTGGCATATCAGCGAATGCTGCGGTCTTCACGATCTGGGCGCCTGTGTAGACATCGCCGCGGCTGCTCTTGATCAATCGGCCCGTGGGATCCGTCTCAAAGCTGCCCGGACGAGTATAGCCAACTGTGCGCTCGAGCGGGACAAGCAACAGCAACGCATCCATCTTGGAAGGTCGCCATGCGTCCGCCAAAATCTTCAGCGGGTTGGGGCCGGCCCATGCCGCATCGGAGTTCATGGCGAAAGCAGCCTCCCCCGGCAAATGAGGCAGGGCATTCTTTAACCCGCCCCCGGTATCCAGAATTTCCGGTTCTTCAACCACAATCTTTATGGTGCGCCCCCTTAGATATGCCTCGACCTTCGCGGCATGGTAGTGGGCGTTCACCACGATGTTCAGTCCCAGATCTTCTGCCGGAGAAATGGCGTGTTCCAGCAGAGGTCTGCCCGCGACCTCGATCATGGATTTTGGGGTGTTTTTGGTCAGATGCCCCATTCGCGTTCCGAACCCTGCCGCGAAGATCATTATGCTCTCTGGGGTGTCAGACATGGCTTTGCTTGATCTTTGCAATCACGTCCGGGCTCGGGTTCGGCAAAAGCGGCCCGACGCACTTTGCCAGATCGCGCAACGCTGGGTGCTGCAGATCGCTTTGCAGATTGCGCCAGACCCGCGGCAGAAGATCCGGATAGTGTGGCTTGCCATCACGGACGCATAATCGCGTGAAAACACCCAAGATACGCAGATTACGCTGGGCGCTGCAGGCGGCATAACTCGCGCTGAAACGATCGCGTTCAAAGTTCATTTCAGTGCAATATCTCTCGAGTGTGGCTCGTTGAACCTCTCGGCTGACATCCCGGCGCGCGTCTTTCAAAAGTGAAGCCAGATCATAGGCCGGATCGCCCAGCATTGCGTCCTGAAAGTCCAACAAACCAACACGGGCAGGCCCATCACGGTCCGGCAACCAGATCAGATTTTCAGCGTGATAGTCCCGCTGCGTCAAGACGGTCGGCCCGATCATATGCTCCGTCAGGGTCTGATAAACGCTCTGTTGAAGTGCTGCGCGATCCTGACCTGTTGGTACCTTTTCCGCACCATATGCGCCGTACCAGTCGACCGATAGCAGGGCCGTCTCGGTCATCGCATCTGCATCATAGGGCGACAGGTTTTGTGGCGGTGCCGCCTTATGGGCGACGAGAAGGGCATCAATGGCGCACTGATAGAGATCCATCTCGGCAGTGTCGTCTTTTGCCAAGACGCGGGCATAAAGAGCGTCGCCAAGATCCTCGATCAATAGGACGCCGAGGCTTTCATCGGCGTCATAAATCTTTGGCGCGCTCAGACCGATGGACAGAAGATGATTTGCAATCTTCACGAACGGCCTGACATCTTCGCCTTTCATTGGCGGGGCGTCCATTAGGATTGCGGTGCCATGGTCCTTGTCCGTCAGGCGTTCATATCGCCTGTTGCTTGCGTCCCCCGCGATTGTCCTGCGCTCGGCACTCGCCCATTTTGTCCGTGCGAGAAAGGCACTGATCTCGTCTGTTCTCTGCACCCTTACTCACCCGCCTGTCGTTTGAGCAGACCTTCTAGGCCTGAAAAGCCTTCAAAGCTACCGGATAGCGATAGGGTCCGCGCGTCGTCGTTTATAGGATCGGGTGCGAAGGAAAGCGTCAGTGCGTGAGCGGGGGTCAGTTCGCCCAGCCTATCCGGCCATTCGATAAGACAAATCGCGGTGTCGAATGCTTCTTCAAGTCCCAGTTCAAACAGCGCCTCGGGACCTGTCAGTCGGTAGAGATCCGCATGCCAGATCTCTTGGTCCGCCACGTCATAAGTTTGAACAAGGGTAAAGGTCGGTGAAGGGACATCTTCAACCAGACCTGTCTGGGTCATCAGATGTTGAATGAAGGCGCGGGCAAAAAAGGTTTTCCCAGCGCCCACAGGACCCTCCAGCAGAAGCGTCGCGGGTGCTGTCGCGCTGTCGGCAAACGCCTGCGCCAGGGTCAGGGTATCGTCTAGGTTTTTGAGGTGGATTTGGATCGCTTGGGCCTGCCCGTCGAAAGAAGGTGTTTGCCCATTTTGACGGGATACCCACGGTCCCGCAAGCGGTGATCAACCGCTCATGCGGGCGCGGTTGGGCGGTACAACTGCCATAGGAACGATGGTCTCACGAACTTGCGCATCCGCTTCGGTGAAGCCCACAAGTGTCGTGTTTCCGGGCAGTGGTGCAACTCTGCAAATCATGGCGCGCCCGTCGTTGAGCGTCACCATTCCAGACCATTCCACGCGTTCGGACATCTGAACCGAGAAGTCCCGCAAGTCGCCCCAGATCGGCGACGGCATTGTCTTTTCCTGCCATTGCTTGATGGCATCCACGACACTGATCTGCGCCACTTCGCTCATCGGATCGCTGCCCCACAGGGCTGTGTAGGCAGCGTTGGCCATGGTGACGACTCCTTCAGGACCGAAGATCGCAATCGCCTCTGGAATACTGTCGAACAGCGACTGGCTCAGCTCCAACTCTTGGCGGAACTTTCGGGTCAGGGACATCTCGGCCGTGATATTTTCGATCAGAAAGGCGATGGCGCCTTCCGGATGGGGACGGCCGGTGACGCGGTAGATCTGGCCGTTGGGTAGGGTCCAGGTCTCGCCATAGGTGCCGTCTTGCGCGGATTGCTCCAGCTGGGCGATTTTCTTGCGCCAGTCACAGAAATCCTTCCGCTCCGGGATCATGCGACTTTCCCGCAATTGATTGAGAAAATCGTAAAGTGTCGGCCGTGCCGACAACCACTCCGGCCGCAGGGAGGTCAGTTCCATCAGCGCGGGATTGAACAAAACCAACTGCCGAGACTTGTCAAAAATGGCGAGGCCCGTCGGCAGGTAAGCGAAAGTCTGTGTGAGCGTCTGCATATAGCTGCGCAAGGAGTTCTCGGCCTTGACCGTCGCGTTGGCGTCGAATGCATAGTGCAGGCTGGATTCATCGCGACCGTAGCTTGCGATCTCGAACCAGTCGGTATCGCCGCTGAGTTTTGTGAGCTTCGATCGTTTGGGGACGGCCTGTTCCCCCGGACACGCCACGGGGCTGCTGTCAAAGAGCCGGGGGATCGGCCATTTCGCAGCATTCTTGCCTTCCTCGGAATCCTCGACCAAGTCACGATAGGCTTTATTCACCCAGTCGATGTTGCCGCCAGCATCTTCGCGCCACATGGCCACCGGGGATGTTTCCACGGTGCCGCGCAGAACCTGCAATTCGGCATTGGCTGCTTTTGCACGATCATGATCTACAAGGATCTTGCGGGACAGCGGTGCTGCAATTCCCGTCACAGCAACCGACAACAGTCGATCGTCAAAGGTAACTGCGACGCTGATGGGACCGCCAGATGTCAGATCGTGCAGCGTAAACGGAATTTTCAACTGCTCCGCATTGTCGAGTCTGTCTTGCAAAGCCGGGAATAACGTCGACAACCGGCTGATCAGTTGGTGGAAGATATCCTCGTCCAGATCCTCGACGCTCAGCGCTTGTTTGGCCGCCGGGGAGGTCGCCACAAGCTCGCGATTCTCAAAAGTGAAAACATGGGGCTCACTGTATTGAACCTGCCGCGCGGTTGGTGGAACGGCTTGGCTGAAGAGCCATAAAACAAGGCCGCCGATCCCAAAGCCACCGAGCAGGACCAATGCCATAGGAAGGAGAGCAATTGACATCTTTTACACCACCGGTCTTTGATTCAAGATCGGACGATCCTGACTCCGAAGCGGTTAATGCAGCGTTAAATGGGGATGGGACGGTTTTCGCCAAGCGCTTGGGTTCCTGGGGTGACGTCGATGACAATCGCAGCACTCGGCCAAACAACTTCGGCAATTGCACCGCTTCGGTCATGCCCCGATCCAGGCGTCTCACTATCTATCGATCCGTTCGCAAAGATCGTTTCCGCTCCTGACCGTTCCAGAAGGGTCTTTGCGATGAAAAGACCCAGGCCCATGCCTTCGTATTCCGGCCGCTCACTTGATTTTGCCTCTCGCGCCCGCCTGCGGATGAACGGATCACCGATGCGGCCTAAAAGATCCGTCGGATACCCGTTGCCGTCATCGATTATCCTGATCGACACATGATCGTCTGACCATTTCGTATCGATCCAAACACTACAGCGTGCGAAATCGACAGCGTTTTGGATCAGGTTTCGCAGTCCGTGTATCACCTCGGGGCGTCGCTGGATGTTGGGCATTTTGCGTGCCCCGCCCGGGGAGACCACGTAGCTGAAATGTACCTCCTTCCCGCGGGCCATATGTGGCTCTGCGGCTTCCTCAACCACCGCGCTCAGGGGGGCTGTTCGCAGGTGAAGGTCATCCTTTCCTGTGCGTCCCATAGAGCGAAGAATGTCGCGGCATCGGTCCGCCTGTTCCCGGATCAGTTCTGCATCCGCGCGCAGCGTGGGATCTTCCAGTTCCTCAACCAGTTCCGAACTGACCAGCTTGATCGTGGCAAGTGGCGTTCCCATCTCATGCGCTGCCGCGGCAACCACACCGCCAAGATCGGTAAGTTTCTGCTCCCGTGACAAGGCCATCTGGGTCGCAAGTAGGGCCTGGCTCATCGCGTAGGTTTCTGCTGTGACGCGCCGAGCGTAGATCGCCAGAAACACGATGCCAATCATCATGGCGGCCCAGAACCCGAGAACAAAAAGGGGCGGCATCCGAAAAACAAAGCCATTCGCATCCTGTAACGGCACGTGAAAGTAGCTCAGAAGCGTGACGAGAATGATCGCCAGCCCGCCCAAGATGAGGGTCGGCTGCGGCTGCATCGTCATCGCAGACACAGTCACAGGCGCAATCATCATCAGCGCAAATGGATTGTTCAACCCGCCAGTCAGATAGAGAAGGAAGCCCAACTGCAGCAGATCGAACAGCAACAGCAGAAACACTTCTTGTTCCAGCAAACGGCGATTTTCGGGATAAACAAAACCCGCGACGAGGTTGGTGATGACCAACGCACCGATGGCCAGAAAGCACCAACCGATACTGATGTCAAAATTCAGGCCGTAGGTGGTAGTAAGGATTGCCGTCGTTTGGCCCATCGCGGCGAGCCACCGCAGCAGGATCAAGGTCCGCAGTCTGACCATACCCCGGCTGCCGTGGCGGTTCAGCCAAGCTGTGGTTGGTGCTACCATAGCGCAGATGTGATGCGTCGCGTCATTATGAACCGTTGATACGGGGCGCTGGATAAAGGATCAACTGAGGCAAATCTGCAGAGAAGGATTCCGGACCATGAAACTCTATGCCACAGTTGCTGCAGGCGCCGTTGTCGCGATGGTCGTGGGGCTGGGGGCCTATGTCATGCTTGCGGGAAATGGGGACGATCAGTTCGCCCAATGTTCGCAGGCCACGACGGCGGGCGGTGACATTGGCGGGCCCTTCGAACTGGTCAGTGAAGATGGTACGACGGTCACGGACGAGGATATTCTCACCAAGCCGACTTTGGTGTATTTCGGGTATACCTACTGCCCCGACGTGTGTCCCTTGGACGCAGCCCGCAACGCTGAAGCCGTCGATCAACTGATTGGGGGTGGATATGACGTTCAGCCCGTCTTCATTTCGATTGATCCAAACCGTGACACCCCTGAGGTTCTGACAGAGTTCACCGATGTAATGCATCCTGATATGATCGGTCTCACAGGCTCCCCAGAGCAGGTGCAGGCGGCTTCTCAGGCCTATCGAACCTATTACAAGCGCCAGCCGGGTGAGGACGATTACTACTTGGTCGACCACTCAACGCTGACCTATCTTATGCTGCCCGAACACGGGTTTGTGGACTTCTTTCGGCGGGATGCGACAGCACCACAAATCGCTGAAACCGTGGCTTGCTATGTGAATGCAAGCTAAGCGAGATTTGACCTGAGGTAGGTTGAAACCTAGGTTTCAAATCATCACGCACCGGGAGGATGCCGCGAAATGGTTGAGAGAGCGCTGAACGACATTGGCGAAGATACGTCATTGCTTATCGTGGATGATGACGAGCCGTTTTTGCGTCGTCTGGCCCGCGCAATGGAAAAGCGTGGCTTCACCCCCGAGATGTCTGAAACCGTTGCGGGTGGCAAGGCGATTGCCACTGCGCGCCCCCCTGCCTACGCCGTGATTGATCTGCGGCTTGAGGATGGAAATGGTCTGGACGTGGTCGAAGTTCTGCGTGAACGGCGGCCAGAGTCCAAGATTGTCGTTCTGACCGGTTATGGTGCCATTGCGACAGCTGTCGCCGCAGTGAAGATTGGCGCGACGGATTACCTGTCGAAACCTGCGGATGCCAATGACGTAACGAACGCCCTTCTGGCCACCGGCGACGAGCTTCCGCCACCGCCGGAAAACCCGATGTCGGCAGACCGGGTGCGTTGGGAGCATATTCAGCGTGTGTATGAATTGTGCGACCGCAATGTGTCCGAGACCGCGCGGCGATTGAACATGCATCGCAGAACGCTTCAACGAATCTTGGCCAAACGCTCGCCACGATAGTCTGCTTTCCGATGAGATATGCGAGCGGCTGCGTCATCCTGAGCATTGGTTGCCTGCTTGGATGCGTGGAAATTCCCATGGAGTCCCCGGCACAGACCATTCCTTATACGCTGGATGCAAATGGCATTCAGTTGGCCGACCGCCCGCTGCGTATAGATTTTGGCCGCACGGATCATTCGACCATGACGGCGATGACAAAGCTCACTGGTCAGCCTGCGCAACGGCAGGTCGGATGCACGAACGGTTTGCGCGCGCTGACGTGGCGCGATGGTACGGTTCTGGTATTCGATACGACAGAATTCGTGGGTTGGGTGTCTGCGGCGAACGGGTCAGATCCCCGCCGGACCGCGGGGCTCTCGTGCCCGTCGCCGCAGACCCTTTGAGCGACGTTTGACGCGACAGGGAGACGCGTCAGCGCCTCACCAAAGGTCGCGGTAGCGGGTCGCGCGGTAACGCTCCTGGTGTTTGTGAGCGCGGGGACTTCTGATGTAGCGATCCGCATGTTCCTTAAGATGATCCGGATAATCCGACGCATTTCCGTCGCGAAGATCCTTGAGCAGAATATGGGCGAGAAGTGTAAGCATGACTTCGATCCTTTCGAGGTATGTCAGACAATACCCGCGTAAATCTCTAAAAGTCGAAGCATTAAGAGTTGCAGGATGTAAGCTCAGCTATCAGGTTGTAATTTATGGACTGGCGTCAAATCCCCTCCCTTTCGGCCCTGCGCGCGTTCGAAGCAACGGCCAGGCTGTCGAGCTTCAGCGCAGCAGCACGTGACCTGAATGTGACCCACGCGGCGATTGCGCAGCACGTGCGGGGACTGGAAAGCTATTTCGGGCGGTCGTTGGTTTTCCGCCAAGGGCAGTTCATGGAGTTGACCGCCGACGGAAAAGCCTTGGCGACGGCGTTGTCTCACGGGTTCGAGACCATCAGCGAAGGCGTCCATGCTCTGCGGGTGGGAAAAGAAACGCGCCCGTTGAAAATTGCACTGACCCCGACATTCGCCGAAAACTGGTTGATGCCGCGGGTCGGTGCCTTCTGGTCAGCCCATCCTGGTATCGAACTTGCGCTGGTCCCAAGTGGTGCTTTGGTGGATCTGCAGCGCGACGATTTCGACCTCGCAATCAGATACGGGCATGGGCACTGGCCCGGTACCCAGGCCGATTTCTTGGCACCCGCAAACTACATCATCGCCGGAACACGTGCGCTGATTGGGGAGTGTGCGCCGGCCCACATCTCTGATCTGACCGCCTTCCCTTGGTTGTTCGAAACAGGCCGGGACGAACAACGTGTTTGGGCTGCCGAGGAAGGTCTGGATCTGAAACGTACGCAGGTGACCGAGTTCGCGACAAACGGGCTTGTCCTGTCGGCGGCGCGCGCAGGATACGGTCTGACCATGCAGGCGCGGGCTTTGATCGAAGCGGATCTGGCAGCGGGCACTCTGGTGTGTGTCTATGAAGCCGAGCAAACGTCGCTGGGCTATTACATTCTGACCCGCGCCGGCCTCGTGTCTTCCCGCGCGCAGACCTTCATAAGCTGGCTCAAATCAAGTGCCTAGCGTCAGGTGAGATCCAAGCGCTTGTGAATGCGATCCACAGGCGTCCCGTCGTCCAGAGGGATGTTTGCGCTGACGCTGTGATCTTCGAAACCCATCTTTGAGTAATAGGCGAGGCCACCCGTATTGTCGCCGCGGATTGTGGCATTGATCTCCGTAAATCCCGCGGCGCGACACGCAGTTCGCGTTCTGGCAAACAAGGCGCTTCCGATACCGCGCTGTACGCCGCTGACTTTCGCAAAGGTGGCTATGCCGGCGATATGGTCGTCAGGCGGATCGAGCGGCTCAATCCACTGGAAGCCTGCCACGCATCCGTCCCGCTCTGCCACATGCAGAAAGGTCTTGCTGTCCGGCGCATCCAGCAAACGGTCGAAATAGGAGGCTGAGACGGGCTTTTGGTAAGCCGTCGTACCGCCGATTGTGATGATCTCATTCAGAATGTCGACGAGTTGCGAAACGTCGTCCTGGTTTCCCAATCTGATCTTCACAACAAGGCCTCCGACAATTGATTAAAGCGCGTTATGAAATCTGCCTTTACCTCCATCGGTGGGCGCGGACTGAGCACCACAGGCAAAGCCAAATCGTCCGGAGGCGTCCCGAAAAATTTGTTTGCCTCTTCAATGGAAAACCCGGCGATCTGGGTCGCCTCCAGCCACGCGCTGATCCGGTCCGCTTTCTTGATCTGCCGCTTTATGGTTTGCGGAAGCGTGGCGGGCAGTCCGAACCGCAAATGGATAGCGGCGGTCAGCCGACTGTCGAGTTCGGCATAACCGGGCCCCACGGCGGATTTCACCGGACTGATCATGTCACCGATCACATATTCTGGCGCATCATGCAGCAGTGCGGCCAGCTGCCATTTAACCGACGCCTTTGGTTGAGCTGCGGTGAAAAGCTGTTCGACCAGAACGGAATGTTCGGCCACCGAATAAGGGAAATCTCCGAATGTCTGCCCATTCCAGCGCGCGACGAAGGCCAGCCCATGGGCGATGTCTTCCAATTCGATATCCATAGGCGTCGGGTCCAACAGATCCAGTCTGCGCCCTGAAAGCATCCGTTGCCACGCGCGTGCGGGTTTCATCCTGCCTGCCTCATATCGTTCAGTTCGTCGTTATATGTCCCGATAGCGCATTGTCGAGGGCGGGGGGCGGTGCTATCTGCCCCAAAACGCATTTGACCTTTGGAGGCAGCCCACATGGCGCAGGATTACATCGTCAAGGATATCGCTCTGGCCGCATATGGCCGTAAGGAACTTGATATTGCCGAGACGGAGATGCCCGGTCTCATGGCCCTGCGGGAGGAATACGGCAAAAGCAAACCTCTGAGCGGATCGCGTATTGTTGGTTCGCTGCATATGACAATCCAGACGGCCGTTCTGATCGAAACGCTTGTCGCGCTGGGCGCTGATGTCCGCTGGGCCTCTTGCAACATCTTCTCGACCCAAGACCACGCGGCGGCTGCAATTGCCGAGGGCGGCACGCCTGTATTTGCGATCAAGGGTCAGTCGTTGGAAGAACACTGGGACTATCTCGACCGGTCTTTCCAATTTCCCGAAGGCGCAAATCTGATCCTCGACGACGGGGGCGATGCCACGCTCTATGTTCTGCTCGGCGCGCGGGCCGAGGCGGGCGAGGACTTGGGTGTTGCGACCTCCGAAGAAGAAGAGGTCATTCATGCCCAGATCAAGAAACGCATGGAAGAAACACCGGGCTGGTTCACCAAGACCCGTGACGCGATCAAGGGTGTGTCCGAGGAGACGACCACAGGGGTGCACCGGCTCTACGATCTGGTGAAAAAGGGCCAGCTTCCGTTTCCGGCGATCAACGTGAATGACAGCGTTACCAAATCCAAATTCGACAACAAGTACGGCTGTAAGGAGTCACTCGTCGACGGCATCCGCCGCGCAACCGACACGATGATGGCGGGCAAGGTTGCGGTTGTGATGGGCTACGGCGACGTGGGCAAAGGCTCCGCCGCGTCGCTGCGTGGTGCGGGTGCCCGCGTGAAGGTGACGGAGGTCGACCCGATCTGCGCACTTCAGGCGGCCATGGACGGCTTCGAAGTTGTGCTTCTGGAAGACGAGGTCGACAAGGCTGATATCTTCATCACGACGACCGGCAACAAAGACGTGATCCGAATCGAGCACATGCGCGCGATGAAGGATATGGCCATCGTCGGTAACATCGGCCACTTCGACAACGAGATCCAAGTGGCCTCGCTGAAGAACCATAAGTGGACCAATATCAAGGAACAGGTGGATATGATCGAGATGCCGTCGGGCAATCGGATCATCCTGCTTTCTGAGGGCCGTCTTTTGAACCTCGGGAACGCAACCGGTCACCCATCGTTCGTGATGTCAGCATCCTTCACCAATCAGGTGCTGGCGCAGATTGAGCTTTGGACCAAAGGCGAGCAATACAAAAATGAGGTCTACATCCTGCCCAAACATCTGGATGAAAAGGTTGCGCGCCTTCATCTGGGCCGGATTGGCGTAAAGCTGACCAAGCTCGACAAGGATCAGGCGGATTATATCGGTGTGGCTGCAGAAGGTCCGTTCAAGCCTGAACATTATCGGTATTGATCCAAACGGTATTTGCGGACCGTCTGAATGCGTTGGCTCACGGCGATATGGCGCGCGGGGATCGCGCTCTGTATCGCGGCGCTTGTGGGATATGGCGTCTATGATCTGCATGCGCGCGAAGACAGCCCGATCCCACGGGAATGGAACGCTCTGAAGCGGCTCTATATCAGCGATCCGGTCACACCTTTGACGGGGTACAAGCTAAGCGCCGCCACCCGTGACCCGCAAATTTGTCAGGCCGTTTTACAGGATGGTGGTGTTCAGTTTCGCCCGATGCCGGACTTGGAAGCCTCGCCGCAGTGTCATATCCGCGGCCGGGTTTCTCTTACAGGTGTCGGCGCAGCCTGGATTGCCCCAGTAGAGACCCGATGTGCCATCGCGTTGCGCATGGCGATGTGGGAGCAGCATGCGCTGCAATCTGCGGCAACGACCCATTTGGGAACCGATCTGACAAGGATTGAGCATTTCTCAAGCTATAATTGCAGGGCGATCCGAACGGGTGCAGGAATATCCAACCGCATGAGCACACACGCCACCGCTGACGCCATCGACATCTCCGGGTTCCAATTTGCAGACGGGCGACGGATCACGCTCAAGGATAACTGGTCCGGACCGGCGGATGCGGCCAATTTCCTGAAGGATGCCAGAGACAGTGCCTGCCGATGGTTCGAAACGACGCTCGGGCCCGACTACAACGCGTTACACGCGGATCATTTCCATCTGCAATCCCGCGGTTGGGGTACATGCCGGTGATGCACCTTGCCTCTTTTTTCCCCGCTTTTTTCTTTGTCACAGGCCTCTTTAGCGATTAGCCTATGACATAAGACCCTGCTGCAAGGGTCGATCGAGGGGCAGGTGCCCGTTCTTAATGGTGGGAGATATCCATGGGTAAAAGAGACGAACTGATCGAGCGTTATGCGGATGATCTGAAGAACAAATGTGGCATGACGCCTGATATGGACCTTCTGACAAAGGTGACGATCGGATGCGGTCCAGCGATCTATAATGCGGACGCGTCCACCGTATCGGGCAGCGACAAAGAAGAGCTTGAGACCGTCAAGAACAACTTCCTTATTAAAAAACTTGGTCTGTCGGACGGCCCGCAGCTGATGGAAGCGATCAATTCAGTTATCGAGACCTATGGCAAGTCAGAGCGGAACAAGTACCGCGCGGTTGTCTACTACATGCTGACAAAGCATTTCGGCAAAGAGAGCGCTTACGCGTAAACGACTGCCGACACCGGAGGGCGCCCATCACGTGATCGAGGCGCCTTCTTTATATTTGATTAACCTCAATACATTGCTTTTAAAAGAAAATGTCTGAGTTTGGAGTTTGCCAAACGAGAAATGTCGGGGTATGACTTCGGTATCGGGCCAGGAAGGCCGGAACCAGATTTTACAGAACACGTGTGGTGCGACAGTTAGCACGTGGGGTAGAGGAGGGTTCCGGGGGGTCGGAACCCTCCCATTTTTTTTCAGCGGTTGATATTCGGTTCTGATACGCCTTCGGGCGCATCACCCTGACTCGACCACCTTAAATTCCCGCCATCTCGCAGACAATTTTCCATTCGTCTTCCGTGACCGGTTGGACAGATAGACGTGAGTTCGTGACAAGCTTCATATCCGCTAGCCGCTGATCCGCTTTGACCATGTCCAAAGTGACCGGGGTTTCGACGGGCTTCACGGCCTTGATGTCTACGCAGTCCCATCTGTCATCGTCCGTTGTGCTGTCTTGATGCGCCTCGGCGCAGACTTCTACAATGCCGACGATTTCGCGATCTTTTTGGGAATGGTAGAAAAATCCGTGATCCCCCAGCGACATCTCGCGCATGAAGTTCCGGGCCTGATAGTTGCGGACGCCATCCCATTCCTCGCCAGCGTCACCCTTCGCAACCTGATCGTCCCATGACCAAGTCGAAGGTTCAGATTTGAAAAGCCAGTACCGCATCACCCCACCACCTTGTTCCAGACCTGTATTCTGACATCTTGGAACAGGCCTGCTTTCGCGTAGGGATCGGCGTCCGCCCAGTCTTGCGCTTGGCTCTGTTCTTCTACTTCGAGGATCAGCAGTGATCCCGCCATGTCTCCTGCGTCGTTTAGAAGAGGTCCCGCCATCTCAACGATCCCGCTGTCGGCGATGTGCTTCAGATGTGCTTCGCGGTTGGCCTTCCTGATATCGAGACTGTCGGGCTTGTCGGTACAGATCAGTGCCACACGCATATTTATTCCTTTCCCAGCGGACGGGAGAGCAGCGCATCAAGCGCGTCTTCCAAAGAGGTGCGCCCTTCTACCATGCCAGCCACAGCATTGGCGATTGGCATATCTACCCCATGCTGCGCCGCCAGTTTTACGACCGCGCGCGATGTTGCTCGCCCTTCTGTCGTTGCATCAGGTTGGGTGGTCCCGGCCCCCAAAGCATAGCCGAAGCTGAAGTTGCGCGATTGACTGGACGTGCAGGTCAGCGCCAGATCGCCAAAGCCCGCCAGTCCCGCCAGTGTTTCCGTAGAAGCGCCCAAGGCGACTGCGATCCTCTGCATTTCAGCAAAGCCCCGCGTCATCAACGCGGCCCGTGCGCTTTCACCCAGTTTTGCCCCCATGCAAATGCCACAGGCGATGGCGATCACGTTTTTCAACGCACCGCCAAGCTCTGCCCCCCGTGGATCATCAGACAGATAAAGTCGCAGCGCGTCAGTGGACAGCGCATGTTGTAGCGTCTCACCGAAGGACACATCGCTGCTTGCCAAGGTCAGCGCGGTCGGCAGTCCTGAGGCGATATCGCTCGCAAAACTCGGCCCAGTCAGTATTGCTGTCGGACCGTTCGCGTGAGACGCCATGATCTTCGTTGGACCGTGGCCGGTTTTCAGGTCAATCCCTTTGCAGCAAGCGACCAAGGACGCTTTCGGTTGGTGACGCTCCAGAAAGTCCGAAAGTGTTTGCATCGGAACGCATAGCAGCAGGATGTCGTCCGGTTCGGTCTCTAGAAGGTCGGTCACGCGAATGGTATCTGGCAAGGTCACCCCCGGCAAGCGCGGGCTTTCTCTGCTTTTCTGCATTGGGCGACTGTCCCTCGCCATCAAGGTCACCGGTCGCTCCGCTGTTGCCTGCGTTACCGCCATAGCAGTTCCAAAAGCACCGGCCCCTGCAACGTAAATCATGCCTTCGCCCCTTTTTTACCGGATCCGAGCAGCGCTGCCGATTTGGTGTCGAGCGGCCAGCGTGGACGAGCGGCCAGCGTAAGATCGTCGACGAGGCCTAACTGATAGCGCTCGATACCGGCCCATGCGATCATGGCGGCGTTGTCGGTACAAAGCGCAAGGGGTGGGGCGACAAACCTCAGGCCGCGATCCGTCGCACGGTTTTCCAACGCATGTCTGATCTGCATATTTGCTGCGACGCCCCCGGCAACCGCGATGGCTGGCGACCTCGGCCCAACGTCCAGATAAGCTGTGATCGCCCGATCTGTTTTTTCGACGAGCACGTCTGCGACGGCTGATTGAAAGGCTGCGGAAAGATCGCATTGGTCTTGTGGTTGCAGGCCGCCTTGGGCCGCAATCAATGCATCTCGTGCGCGCAGAGCAGCCGTTTTCAGGCCGGAAAAGGACATATCGCAACCGGGCCGGTCCAGAAGCGGCCGGGGCAGTTGAAACCGGGTCGCATCGCCGGTCTTCGCGGCGCGCTCGATGTTAGGGCCACCGGGTTGAGACACACCGATCAGCTTTGCGACCTTGTCAAACGCTTCGCCCGGCGCGTCGTCGATCGTGCCGCCAAGGCGCATGAATTCTGTCGCACTGCGGGCGATCAACAATTGGCAATGGCCACCGGACACAAGCAAAACGAGATAGGGGAAGTTGAGTTGATCCGTCAGGCGAGGTGTGAGGGCATGGCCCGCCAAATGATTTACGCCGATCAGCGGCTTTGAGGCACCAGCAGCAAGACCCTTGGCGCACATGACGCCCGACATCACACCCCCGATAAGTCCCGGTCCCGCCGTAACAGCGATGGCGTCTATGGCGTTTAGGGTAAGGTCAGCCTCTGTCAGCGCCTGCTTGACTGCGACATCCAATTTACTCGCATGTGCCCGTGCAGCGATCTCGGGGACCACGCCCCCGAAGTCAGCGTGGAGATCAGCTTGACCGAAAACCACGGATGACAGGATGTCTGCCGCACCATCTGCGGTGCGACGTACGACAGCCGCTGCGGTATCATCGCAACTGCTTTCCAGTCCCAGCACAGTCAGATTGTTGGTCATGTCGCCCTGTTGCGTGATCATCCTTGCGCAGGTAACACCCGGACATGGGGCAGACAACACCGGCGCGCATATGAAGACACTTCTGTTGACCCGACCGCTTCATGCATCCCGTCGAACGGCATCAGATGTACAGAAAGAAATGAGCGCGTCGTTTGATCTGCTGATATCACCGCTGCTCGAGATCGTCTTGTGCGACGCAGATCTGCAAAAAGGTGAGTGGGATGGCGTCATCTTTACCTCGGAACACGGAATCCACGGGGCGCTCGAGGCGGGCATTCCGAAAACGTTGAAGGCGTTTTGCGTCGGGGAGCGGACGTCTGAAATCGCCGCCAACGCCGGGTTCAAGGTCGCGCTGACTGCTGAGACGGCCAGCACGCTTGCAGACGCCTTGTCCCATTCGTCGGGGTCCCTACGCCTGCTTTATGCGCGCGGCCGGCACATCTCGGTTGATCTGGCGGCGCTTTTGCAGCCGCAGGGGATCGTACTGGATCAGCGGATTGTTTACGACCAAAAGGCCCAAGTCCTCTCGCCGGAGGCTTTGGTACGGCTCGCCAGCCCGGAACCTGTCGTCGTGCCAGTGTTTTCTCCGCGCTCTGCGAAGCAACTCTGTCGCCAACTTCCAGATGGGGTTGGAACGGATCGGCTTGCGATCTGCCTGAGTGAAGCCGTCCGCGAAAGTATGGCTCCGGATCTTTTCCGCGTCGTACGGGTTTGCCCCAGACCGGATGCGCGCCATATGGTTCAGTGCATCGTTACGGGCCTGTCAGAACCATCCGCTTGAGCGCGGGTGACGTCCTAGGATAGTGTCCCGTTGGGTGAACTCGAGAGAGTCGCGTTTTCGCGCGATGACCCGATTGAAAGGAAATGGGCCTTGGCAACTTCGAAAAAGACTAAGTCCTCCAAGGCATCGTCAAAAACGTCAGATGTTGAGGCACCGCCCGAGGCCAGCGCCGAGCCTGTAAAACCGCTTGAAAATGCAAAAGTCGAGGACGCTGAAGTTATCTCCGAGACGACAAGTGATGTAGACACGCCGGAGCCAGAAAGCGCATCCGTCCCTGAGGTTGCCCGTGAGATATCTGCCCAGGATGCTACCACGCCGGATGAGGTGATTTTGCTGGGTGATGCGGACGCGAAAGAAAACGCACCCCGAACCGATGAGAGCGCAGAACCCACGACATCTGATAAGCAAACTGATGAACCTGAGCGCGCAGCGGAAGCTACAGCTATTGTTCCACCGGTTGTAAAGACAGAACCCAGCAGCAAGGGTGGTGGATTTTTCCCGATGCTTATCGGTGGCGCCGTGGCGGCTGTTCTTGGGTTTATTGCGGCGCAGATGTATCCCGACGGCTGGCCGCTTGATTTGGGTGGCGACACCGAGGCCCTGGAGCAGCAGATCGCGGCCCAACAAACGACAATCGAAGATTTGAGAGCCGATCTTGAAAGTCAGACCGCATCAATTTCGGATTTGTCGAGCGCATTGACAGAGACTGGTGAAGCACGAGCTGCCTTGGACGCGCGCCTGTCCGAAATCGAAACGCAATACGACGCCCTCACTCAAGCGGGCGGCAACCTCGAGGGAATATCTGCCGAGTTGCGTGCCGTCCTTCTGGAACAGCGCCGGGAAATCGACCGTGTTCAGAACGAGCTGAATGAGATGACTGCCTTTGCACAAGGGCAGATTGCAGAGGCGGAGCAGGAACAGGTTCAAGCCGAGCGCGCCCGGGCGCGGGCCGAGGCGCGCAGCGGACTTGTCGAAGTGCGCAACGCTTTGGCTTCAGGCGATAGCTTCGCGGACGCTCTGCCCAAGATCGCACCCGCCGTCGAGGTGCCAGAAGCGTTACAATCGGTGGCGTCAACCGGCGTTGCCACGCAGCAATCTCTGCAGAATACATTCCCTGATGTCGCGCGATCCGCCTTGTCCGCATCAATCCGGGAAACGTCTGGCGATGCGCCGACAGACAGGTTTCGTCTGTTTCTGCAGGATCAACTCGGCGCTCGGTCACTGACCCCAAAAGAAGGGGACGACCCTGATGCGGTACTGTCGCGCGCCGAAGCCGCAGTGAAAGCAGGTGATCTGGCCGCTGCTTTGAAAACAATTGACGCCCTGCCAGATGGCGGGCGGTCCTCCTTGTCCGACTGGGCACAGAGGGCGCAAGCGCGAGTAGACGCGGTTTCTGCGATGAACAGTTTGGACGACGCCTTGAGCGCGGATTAGGAATAAGTATGGTTTGGTCTCTCGCTAAAATTCTGTTGTTCGTCGCGGCGGTCGCCCTTTTGGCGTTTGGCGTAAATCTCTTGATGGAAACCAGCGGCGGTGTTCGCATCGCGGTCGCCAACCGGGAATTCACCCTCAGCCCCCTTGTGGCCTTGCTGGGGCTCGCAGCGCTGATGATTGCCTTCTGGCTGGCACTCAAGGTGCTTGGCTTCCTCATCGCGACGTTTCGGTTCCTGAACGGAGACGAAACCGCCGTGTCCCGTTATTTCGACCGTAATCGGGAACGTCGCGGTTTCGAAGCGTTGGCCGACGGCCTGATGGCGTTGGCCTCCGGCGAGGCAAAGGTTGCGATGGCCAAAGCCTCAAAGGCGGAAAAATACCTCAAGCGTCCTGAACTGACGAATTTGATCACGGCGCAAGCCGCCGAGATTGCAGGCGATACACGGAAGGCCCAAGACACCTACAAGCAATTGTTGACGGATGAGCGGACACGGTTCGTCGGCGTGCGCGGCATCATGAAACAGCGCTTGGCCGAGGGGGACACGGACACCGCCCTCAAGCTTGCCGAAAAAGCCTTCGCGCTAAAGCCGAAGCATGAAGAAACGCAAGACGTCTTGCTGCAGCTTCAGGCTCAGAAAGAGGACTGGGGTGGCGCGCGCAAGACGCTACAAGCGAAACTGAAACATGGCAGCCTGCCCCGTGATGTGCATCGCAGGCGGGACGCTGTTCTGGCCTTGTCCGAGGCGCGCGATGTTCTGGCAGAAGGTCAAAGCATCGAAGCCCGCGAAGCCGCCATCGAGGCAAACCGTTTATCCCCTGATCTGGTACCGGCGGCGGTCATGGCAGCCCGGGCCTATATTGAAAACGAGAAACCCAAATACGCCACACGCGTGATCAAGAAGGCATGGGATATCACGCCGCACCCCGATCTCGCGGCGGCATTTGCGGCGATTGAACCGGACGAGGCGCCGGATGATCGTATCACGCGGTTTAAGACGTTGACGCGGTCCCATGAGAACGACCCGGAAACTCAAATGTTGCTCGCTGAGCTTCATATCGCGGCTGAGGATTTTCCGGCTGCTCGCCGTTCTATGGGATCGCTGACAGAGACGCATCCGACCGCGCGATCCTTGACTTTGATGGCCGCAATCGAGCGTGGTGAAGGCGCGGACGACGCCGTCGTGCAGGGCTGGTTGACGCGTGCGCTTACGGCTTCCCGTGGGCAGCAATGGGTGTGCGACAAGTGTCATCACATTCATCCCGGTTGGACGCCCACCTGCGAAAACTGCAAAAGCTTTGACACGCTGAGCTGGACCGAGGCGCCACAAAGCGAAATCTCTATGCCTGCTGGCGTCGAGATGCTGCCCCTGATCGTCGGCGCGTTGGAAGATAAGTCAAAGGACGTGTCCATTGAGGACCCTGATGAGGTCGATCCTCCAAGCACAGAAGAGGTTGAGGCCATCGCAACGGCAGAATCCGATGTCGTGGTGCTGGAGCCTGAGCAGCGCACCAAACCCGCTGAGAAAGCAGCGGCAGAAAGCTAGGGGCACTCAAAAAAGGCTTGCATGCCAAGACGCTTCGCGGCATCTGAACATCGCTTGATCTTGAGCACGTATGCAGAGATCAGCACGCCGCTGTAGCTCAGATGGTAGAGCACGTCATTCGTAATGATGGGGTCGTAGGTTCGAGTCCTATCAGCGGCACCACATCCCCCTTCCGAATATTGGACTTGGGTTGAATTACCGGGCGTCCATTCTGGATTGTTCGCCGTCTTGCTGTCAGACTCCGCGTTGAGGGAACGAAGGTGCCATGGCGACAGACAGCGTACGGATGGGTGTGGATATTGGCGGGACCTTCACCGATATCGTTCTGGAACGCGGCGATGTCACGTTTTCAACGAAGGTTCTTACGACTTATGCGGCGCCGGAAAACGCAATCATTGAAGGCATGCATCAGGTCTGCGCGAAGGCGGATGTCACGCCATCCCAGATCGAACAGATCATTCACGGCACGACACTTGCGACGAATGCGCTGATTGAGCGGCGCGGTGCGAAAACGGCTTTGATCACCACGCAGGGGTTCCGCGATGTGATTGAGATGCGGACTGAGTCGCGGTTTGAGCAATACGATTTAAACCTTGTACAGCCCGAGCCACTTCTGCCTCGCCAGATGCGCTATGTCGTTCCGGGTCGCATCGATGCCACCGGGACAGAGCTGTTTGGCATCACCCGGGCCGAGGTCGAGGAGGTGGTCGATGAAATCGCTGCTGCTGGATACCAGAGCGTCGCGATCGGCCTAATCCACTCCTACCTCAACGACGCCCATGAACGGTTCGTCGCAGAGATCATCGCGGAAAAAATGCCTGATGCAATGATCTCGCTGTCCTCTGAGGTTAGCCCGCAAATGCGTGAATACGAGCGGTTCAATACGGTCGTTGCAAATGCCTATATCAAGCCTTTGATGAAGTCCTATCTGGGCCGACTTGAGGGTCGGCTGCGGGGCGAAGGCATCGCGTGCGACATTTTCCTGATGCATTCTGGCGGTGGGATCATTTCGATCGAAAGCGCGGCGGAATTCCCCGTGCGGCTTGTTGAATCCGGGCCCGCCGGAGGTGCCGTTTTTGCCGCAAACATCGCGGCACGCTACGGCTTGGATAAGGTGCTGTCCTTCGACATGGGCGGGACAACCGCCAAGATCTGCCTCATCAAGAACCAAACCCCCAAAACCAGTCGCGTATTCGAGGTTGCGCGCACATACCGATTCAAGAAGGGCTCTGGTATGCCGATTTCAATCCCCGTGATTGATATGGTCGAGATTGGTGCCGGGGGCGGTTCGTTGGCCCATGTGGACAGCCTGCGGCAAATCCGGGTCGGACCAGAAAGCGCCGGGTCGGAACCTGGTCCAGCATGCTATGGTCGTGGGGGTGACAGACCTGCTGTCACCGATGCGGATCTCATACTCGGAAAACTGGATCCCGAGAATTTCGCCGGTGGTTCGATCAAACTCGAGATCAACAGCTCCGAGGCCGCGCTGCAATCCGTTCTGGGCGATCCACTTGATATGGATGCAACCACCGCAGCCTTTGGGTTGGCGGAGGTTGTCGATGAGAACATGGCGAATGCCGCCCGTGTCCATGCGGTCGAGAACGGTGAAGATCTGAGCGATTACACGATGATTGCCTTTGGGGGCGCCGCGCCGTTGCATGCCGGACGCCTGTGCGAAAAGCTGGGTGTGGATCGCCTTCTGGTGCCACCCGGCGCAGGGGTTGGCTCGGCCATCGGCTTTCTACGGGCGCCCTTTAGTTTCGAGGCCAATCGCTCCGTCTATATGAAGCTCTCAGACTTCGACGCAGACAAGATCAAGATCCTGCTGTCCGATCTAAAGACGGAGGCAACCGGATTTGTGCGCCGGTGTGATGACACGTCCGAGATTTTGTCGGAATTCAAAGTCTATATGCGCTACACCGGGCAAGGGTGGGAGATCCCAATAGTCCTGAGTGAACGGCAAGCGGCAGATCCGGACGCAGACACGTTCTTCGATCTGTTTGTGTCGGAGTACACGAAGTTGTTTGGCCGCTCCGTCGTCGGATTGGATGTCGAAATCACGGTCTGGTCCGTCAACGCGACCACGCCACCCGAAAAAGTGGCGCGTGTGGCCGACGCCAAGAGCCGGGAATCTGCGCCCGGTGTGGGAACACGAAAGGTGTTCGATCCGGCCCGTGCGGAGTTCCAATCGGCCAAGGTCGTTGACCGAAACACCATGGACAGCGGACAGACCACAGACGGCCCTGCGGCAATCGTTGAGGCTGAAACAACGATCATCGTGCCAGACAGCCGCACCGCAATCTGCCAGCCCGATGGATGCATTGATCTGGTGACGAAGGGGGAGCAGCGATGAGCCGAACGCACTCGAATGTTGCCTATCAAGTCATGTGGAACCGCTTGATCTCAGTCGTTGAGGAACAGGCCCAGGCATTGGTGCGCACCGCCTTTTCGACATCCGTGCGTGAAGCGGGCGACTTGTCTGCGGGCGTTTATGACACGCATGGCAATATGCTGGCGCAGGCTGTGACCGGCACCCCCGGGCATGTGAACGCGATGGCCGATGCGGTCGCACATTTCATTCGTAGGATCGGTCGTCAGAATATCTTCGAGGGTGATATCTACATCACCAACGACCCGTGGGAGGGGACAGGCCATCTACACGACATCACAATGGTCACGCCGTCCTTCAGGGGCGGGATGTTGGTCGGTTTCTTCGCCTGCACCGCGCATATCGTCGACATCGGCGGTCGCGGGTTCGGTGCGGATGCGGCGAGCGTCTACGAAGAAGGGCTCTACATTCCGATCATGAAATTTGCCGCAGGCGGCCAAGTGGATCAGACGCTTGTTCGGATCATTCGCGGCAATGTGCGGGAACCCGATCAACTGATCGGCGACATCTACGCGTTGGCTACATGCAACGAGATCGGGCACCGGCGGCTGACGGATATGATGGAAGAGTTCGCATTGGATGACCTCGACGACATCGCAAACTACATCCTCGAGAATTCCTGCCGGGCGACGCTGGAGCGGATCGCGAACCTGCCCCAAACAGAAGCGACGGGCGAGATGACCGTGGACGGGTTTTCGGCGCCTATCACTCTCAAGGTCAAGCTGACCATAAAAGAAGACCGGATCATATCGGATTTCGCAGGATCCTCCGGGGTCGACAAGAAGGGTATAAACTGCCCGTTGGTCTACGCGAAGGCCTATGCCTGCTACGCCCTAAAATGCGCCATAGCACCGGATATTCCGAACAATGCGGCCTCTCTCGCGCCGTTTGAGATCACTGCGCCGGAAAACACAATCATCAACGCGTTACATCCCGCCCCGGTCGCGCTGCGGCATATCATCGGGCATTTCGTGCCGGATACGGTCTACAACGCGCTGGACAAGATCCTGCCGGGTATCGTGCCTGCAGAAGGCGCAGGGTGTCTGTGCAATTTTCAGGTTTCTCTACGCCCGCGAACGGACAAGCCCGCCCCCGCGGATGCGGTCCGGTCCGAGGTTCTGACATTTAATTCGGGCGGATCTGGTGCGCGCCCGGACTACGACGGTTTGAACGCCACGGCGTTTCCGTCGGGTGTCATGACAATGCCTATCGAGGCGACCGAGCATGCGGGCCCCGTGATCATCTGGCGCAAGGAGTTGCGCCAAAACTCGGGCGGTGCCGGCAAGCAGCGGGGTGGACTCGGGCAGTATATGGAAGTTGGCGCGCGGGACGGGCATGAGTTCGACATTCAGGCCATGTTCGACCGGATCGATCATCCCGCGCGCGGACGACGGGGCGGGCATCACGGTGCACCCACTACGATTGAACAGGACGACGGAACGCCAATGAACGGGAAGGGCAAGCAATTTGTCCCGCACGGCAGGCGGGTCATGATGGCGTTCCCAGGCGGCGCGGGCTACGGCGATCCGGCTGATCGACCGGTGGAGTCGATCAAGCGCGACCTGGCGCGCGGCTATATCTCGGCTGAAGCGGCGGCAGCGGAGTACGGGCTCAGCGATGCAGATATTGCTGAGGTCGCAGAAGCCGTCGCCAGAGGCGAAGCTATTTGACCAATCCCGCATCTACTTGGTCAGGAGAATTCCGTGCGAATCTTGTCCGTCTGCTCACCGATATCTGGTATGGGTGCAGGCGCACTTTTCGGATGAAGCGGGGGCGCGGCCATGGAATAGACTTGTCCATTCGCAACACCTTCGATCCGGCGCAGGGACGGGTGAGCGCTTAGATCGGGAACTCCGCAGACACGGCCAAAGGCTAGACCGGCCCGGTCGAGACGCGCAATGGCTTCGGACTGTGTCAGGCTGGCAAAGACAGGCTCCATCTCCGGGTCTAGAATGCTGCGGTTTTTCGATCGTTTCGGGTTCGTATCGAACCGGTCATCAGCGGCAAGCGCGGGCCTTTCCAATACGTCGCGGCACAGTCGTACCCATTCATCGGCGGTCTGAACCGCCACCATGACATCGCCGTCGGCACATTTGAAAGATCGATACGGGTAGATCGAGGCATGCTGCAGCCCGTTGCGACCCCAAATTAATCCGGCCTGTTCGAAGTGCAGGAGTGGAACATTCATCCAATCTGCGAGACAATCAAACATCGACACCTCGATGGATTTGCCCTTACCCGTGATGCCGCGCTGTATCAGTGCCTCTAAAATAGCGGCGTGCGCCGTCATCCCAGTGGCAATATCAGCAACGGATGCACCGGTCTTGCTGGGGGTATCGTCGGTTCCGGTGATTGCGCATAGACCGCTTTCCGCCTGTATCAGCATATCATAGGCCCGCATGTCTGCGTAATCGGTGTCCTGTCCATAGCCCACGATGGACAGCATGATCAGTCGCGGGTTGAGCGCCAGCACGGTCTCTGGTGTCAGTCCCAACCGACCAAACGCGCCAGGGACGAGATTTTGCACCAAGACATCCGCTTTCGCCAACATTCGGCGCAGGAGTTCCAAATCTGCCGCGTCTTTCAGATTAAGAACCGCGCTCTCTTTCCCGCGATTGAGCCAGACGAAGTAGGCGCTCGCCCCGTGAACAACCGCATCATAATGACGGGCCGTTTCTCCTTGGGGCCGCTCGATCTTGATAACCCGCGCACCGGCGTCTGCAAGGCGGGCGGTACAAAGTGGCGCCGCCACGGCTTGCTCGATTGAGACCACGGTAAGACCTGTGAGGGGGGTGTCGTCTTCCATCAGTAGGACCTCGGTAGATCAAGCACATGTTCGGCAAGGTAGGACAGGATCAAGTTCGTCGAGATCGGAGCAACTTGATAGAGGCGCGTCTCGCGGAATTTGCGTTCGATGTCGTACTCTTCTGCAAAACCGAACCCACCATGGGTCTGGATGCAGACATTCGCCGCCTCCCACGCGGCGTCGGCGGCCAGCATCTTTGCCATATTGGCCATCTCACCACAGTCTTCGTCCGCCTCGAACTGATCAATCGCGCGCTCTACGACCAATTCAGCCGCCCGCATGTTTGCGTAGGCTTTCGCGATCGGGAACTGGACCCCTTGATTTTGACCAATGGCGCGCCCAAAAACAGTACGGTCCTTGGCGTAGTTGCGCGCGCGGTCAATAAACCATTTGGCGTCGCCGATGCATTCGGATGCGATCAGGATCCGCTCCGCGTTCATGCCGGACAGGATGTAACGAAACCCTTTGCCGACCTCGCCCACCAGATTTTCGGCCGGAACGCGGACGTTGTCGAAAAATACTTCGGTGGTCGAGTGATTCATCATGGTGCGGATGGGCTTGATCGTCAGACCATTTCGTTTGGCATCGGTCATATCCACGATGAAGACCGACAGACCCTCTGTGCGCTTTTCAACCTTATCTTTAGGCGTCGTCCGCGCCAGCAACAGCATCAGATCTGAATGCTCCGCGCGGCTTGTCCAGACCTTTTGACCATTGATGATGTACGTGTCGCCTTCGCGGGCCGCGACTGTCTTGATTGACGTCGTGTCCGTGCCGCTTGTGGGCTCCGTCACGCCGAAAGCCTGAAGACGCTGTGACCCGCTGGCAATCTCTGGCAGGTACTTCGCCTTCTGTGCCGGGCTGCCGTGGCGCAAGAGCGTTCCCATAATGTACATCTGTGCGTGGCAGGCACCACCGTTGCACCCTTGCAGATGGATTTCCTGCAAGATCGCCGCAGCCGCCCCCAGCGGAAGGCCTGCACCGCCGAACTCTTCTGGAATCAGAACCGAGAGGTAGCCTGCGGTCGTCAGCGCATCAACGAATGCAGTAGGATAAGCCATGTGCCGATCGAGATCGCGCCAGTACGTGCCATCGAACTTCCGGCATAGCTTTGCGACCTCGGCGCGAATTTCCGGATGTCGAGCGGCGTCAATGTTTTGCATGTGAAGCTTTCCCAAGTGGTCCGGGGGAAGCATGTCAGTATCCGGTGAGGTGAAAAAGGCAGAAAGGGCTGCCGCCAAGAGAGCTCGCCCGCAAGGATTGGATGCCGAGCAAGAATATTCAAAAATCAACGTGTCTTGTTCAATCTCTTCACGGATAGCCTGCCTATCTTCAAACTCATCAGAACTTGAACACGAACTGGAGATGACGATGAACGCCCTGACCTCAACCTTCGCTATGACATCCGCCGTTGCCGTTGGGTTCTTTGCCCTTAGCGCCGCCGTGGCCAACGCATTTGAGCCAAGCGAGCCGATCACGGCGGAAACGCTTTTAGAGGTCGCAGAGATGACCCGGATCGCAAATGCCATCGACTCGGCGGTGGATGCAAAGAACTGGGACGTCGCGCGCAGCTATTTCACCGACACGATTGATGTCGATTTCACATCCCTTGTTGGGGGCGAGCCCGCAACAATTCCCGCCGACGCCTTGATTGCGGGATGGTCTGGCAATCTGTCTGCGGAAAAGACGTCCTTCCACCTGCGTGGCAACCATGATGTCGTTTTCACTAGCGAAGACAGCGCTGTGATGCACAGCCATGGATATGCGTGGAACCGGATGGAACGCGGTGCGCTGGAAGAGAACGGCGGCAACGATCTGTGGGAAGTCTGGGGTACCTATGAGCATAGCTTTGTCCAGACCGATGCGGGTTGGAAAGTTGACGGAATGACCTTCAATGCGACCGCGCAGCGCGGCAACGCCTTCGTGCGCGACACGCCCGGTAGCTGACGCCAAAGGTCCTCACATTCCAAGGATCATCCAGAATTTCGGGGGGGCTTGATGCGGGCGATGATCCGCTTCCCTCCCAAATTTAATCGGAAAAAGCTTGGTGAAACCATGTCTGCGGCGCAATCCTGAAGCGGCAGCATGGTTAAGGGAGGACATATTATGCTCGACACGACAACAGATGATACCGTCCGCAGCTTTCTTGATACCTTTGGGCAAGCACTGGAACGAGAGGACATCGACGCTGCCGTCGATATGTTTGCTGAAGACTGTTACTGGCGCGATCTCGTGACGTTCACATGGAACATCAAGACCGTTGAAGGCCGAGAAGAAGTGGCAGACATGCTGCAGAACCAACTGGCCAAAACCAAACCAACGGCGTGGCAACTGGCGGATGGGGAAATCGCGACCGAGGAAGACGGGATCACGACGGCCTGGATCAGCTTCGAGACAAATGTCGCACGCGGCTACGGCCTCGTCAGATTGCGCGACGGCAAGATCTGGACGCTTCTGACATCGATGGTGGAACTGAAGGGCCATGAAGAGCCCGCGGGCGTCGATCGACCCCTTGGCGCAAAACACGGCGCGGGAAAGAACCGTCCCAGTTGGAAAGAAGAACGGGACGCGGAACTTCGGCAGTTGGGCTATACCAAACAACCTTATGTCGTGATCGTTGGCGGTGGGCAGGGTGGAATTGCATTGGGCGCGCGGCTTCGCCAGCTCGGTGTGCCTACAATCATCGTCGAGAAGAATGAACGCCCCGGCGACAGCTGGCGCAACCGGTATAAGTCACTCTGCCTGCATGATCCGGTTTGGTACGATCATTTGCCCTACCTGCCGTTCCCGCCCAACTGGCCGATCTTTTCACCGAAAGACAAGCTGGGTGACTGGCTCGAAATGTACACGAAAGTGATGGAGCTTAACTACTGGACCGAGACAACCTGCAAATCAGCCAATTATGACGAAGCCAATGGCGAATGGACGATTGTCGTGGATCGCGGCGGCGAAGAAGTCACCTTAAAACCCAAGCAGCTGGTGCTGGCGACAGGCATGTCCGGCAAGGCAAATGTGCCTGACATTCCGGGCGCTGACAGGTTCAAAGGTGACCAGCATCACTCGTCCCAGCACCCCGGGCCCGATGCTTATAAAGGCAAGAAGGCTGTTGTAATTGGATCCAACAACTCAGCCCACGATATCTGCGCGGCGCTTTGGGAAAATGATGTCGACGTGACAATGGTTCAGCGTAGTACCACGCATATCGTGCGGTCTGATACGTTGATGGATATCGGTCTGGGCGCACTCTACTCCGAGGAGGCTGTGCAGGCGGGAATGACGACGAACAAGGCCGATATGATCTTTGCGTCACTGCCCTACCGGATCCTCCACGAGTTCCAGATTCCGCTGTATCAGCAGATGAAAGAGAGGGATCAGGACTTTTACGACGGGCTTGAAAAGGCCGGGTTTCAGATGGACTGGGGCGACGATAATTCCGGGCTGTTCATGAAGTACCTGCGGCGCGGGTCGGGGTACTACATCGACGTCGGTGCCAGTCAATTGATTATCGACGGCAAGATAAAGCTGGCCCATGGGCAAGTGACGGAAATCGTTGAGGATGGTGTGATCCTTGAAGATGGCACAAAACTTGATGCGGACCTGATTGTCTATGCGACAGGCTATGGGTCAATGAATGGCTGGGCGGCAGATTTGATCGGACAGGATGTAGCTGACAAAGTTGGTAAGTGCTGGGGACTGGGATCGAACACCACCAAAGACCCCGGACCTTGGGAGGGCGAGCAGCGCAATATGTGGAAACCTACCCGGCAGGATGGGCTGTGGTTTCATGGTGGTAATCTGCACCAGTCGCGGCACTACTCTCAGTTCCTGTCTCTTCAACTCAAAGCGCGGATGGAAGGGATCGATACGCCGGTCTACGGCGTGCCAGAAGTGCATCATCTCGGATGACCTTCATCTGTTCTGCTTTGTCAGCGGACACCATGTGCTTGCGTTAGACAGTTCAGGAACCGGATCGTTTTGCGATCCGGTTCCGGATGCTTTCGGGTGATCGCCGCGAACATGCTCACGTATCGGCTGTTCTCAGGATCAACCGGCTTCACCTTCCCGGCTGCCACGAACGGGGCGGCGGAGTGATCGGCGAGAAAGCCAAGATAAGCGCCGGACTGGATCAGCAGCGACAGTGCTTCCTCGTCCTGTACTCGGGCCGCACGTCGGAGCCCGAGGCTTTGCCCGGCCGTCATATTGGGCGAGTTGAACCCGAAGCCCGCGTACTTATGGCGGGCGACATCTATCGTGGCACCATCATCAGAAAACAGCGGATGCCCTTCGCCACAATAAAGCGTCATATGTTCCCTGTAGAGGTCCCGGTAGCGGAGCGATGGGGATGGACGGTGAACCGGCACGATGCCCAAATCAAGTGTACCTTCGACAATACGGGCCTCAATGATGTTTGGCGGCTCGACTGAAACATCCAAAAGTACGTCGGGTGCCAGTTCGTCATAGGCTTGGATCGCCTTGTGGATCTGCGCATTGGGGTTTGTGGTCGATTGATCAAACAGACCAAGTCGTAAAGTGCCGGTCAGATTTTCGTGAATGTTGTCGACCTCTGATTGGAACAGGTCGATGGAATTCAACAGCCGTCTGGCCGACGCCAGCACCTGCTCACCTTCCGGGGTCAATGAAAACCCGGCGGGACCCCGATTACAAAGTTTGAGACCCATCCGCATTTCAAGATCAGCGATGTGCTTAGAAATCGTTGAGCGTCCGATGTTCAGCTCAGGTTCAGAGGCGGCCAACCCGCCGCACTCGGCAACCGCCACGAACACGCGGACAAGCCGAATATCCACGTTTCCCAGACTTTTCAGGATCGCGCGTTTCGCCATCCAAATGTTTCCTTTTTATGAAACCATAGGTCCAAAGGTTCCCTGTTATCAAACCAGAATTCATCTGCAACGCTGAGGTCGGTGGGCTTGCCTTGGCAAACAATGATCCCAAAGCGGAGAAAAACGCAGGCCCGCAACTGCGCCTCCGATGCTCGGACCGGCATTCCATGCCTGCACCGGAGGACCAGCAGACAAAAAAACAGGGAGACTACTATGGCCATAAAGCCAGCAATTATGGACCTGCCCATTAAAACCGCTGCTCAAGGGTTTTATGCAGGGTTCAGCAAGAACGTAACTGTAACCTCTAAGCTCTTAATCGGCGGACTGGTCCTTTGGGCCGTTGCCTTCCCGGATCAGGCGGGCGGGGTCCTCAATTCCTTTAATTCATTCATCCTCGCAAATTTCGCGACCTGGTATATCTGGGTGGTGGCGCTTTTCGTTCTGATCTGCGTGCTTCTGGCCCTTTGGCCCACGGCAGGTCGCTTGAATCTTGGGCAACCCGGCGAAAAGCCCGAATTCTCCAATTTTTCATGGTTTTCGATGATGTTCGGCGCCGGGATTGGCGTCGGAATGCTGACATGGGCCGTTGCGGAACCGGTCTACCATTTCAACAACAACCCCGAGGTGATCCAAGGCCTTACCAATGGCGGCACGGCGGACAACATACGCATGGCTTACAAATGGTCCTTCTTGCACTGGGGTCTCGGCGCTTGGGCCTGCTATGCTATTGCGGGTCTGTCGCTGGCCTTCTTTAGCTATCGGCGGGGGTTGCCGCTGACGATCCGGTCGTCCTTGACACCGTTATTCGGCAAATCGCTTTCGGGTGGTTTGGGCCACGTTATTGACATCGTTGCGGTTGTCGCGACGATCTTGGGCGTTGCGCAAACGCTGGGGTTCGGTGTCGAGCAATTCGTGGCTGGCCTTGCGCGGATCGGCATAGGCGGCTTGATCGGCGAAGACGGCACGGCAAACTCGCTTGGGATCATCGTGGCCATCGTGATCATCATGGGTGCCTCAACCCTGTCGGCGCTGTCCGGTGTCGGCAAGGGCATCAAGTGGCTCTCTAACATCAACATGGCGCTCAGCATCTTTCTTTTGGCGTTCTTCCTGCTGTTCGGTTCGACGTTCTTCGGTTTGCAGGCCCTGATTGTGGGTGTCTGGGACTATCTGATCGCGATGCCTGATATGATGTTCCGTGTCTGGCGCACCGATGGTGTTGAAGGAAGCGTCGCCTCTAACCTCGCCGGGTGGCAGGGCGCATGGTCCGTTTTCTACTGGGCTTGGTGGGTTGCATTTGCACCGTTCGTCGGACTCTTTCTCGCACGGATTTCCAGAGGTCGGTCCATTCGGGAATTCGTGTTGGGCGCGATGATCGTCCCATCGCTTATGTGCTTCGTTTGGTTCACATGGGCCGGCGGCACCGCGATTGATCTAGAGCTGAATGGCGGCGCGAATGGCGTGATTACGGGCGCACCAGACGGGGACAAGATCTTCGCGATGGTCCAATACATGCTTTCGCCGTTCCTCGGGTGGGCCATGGCGGTCCTGATCGTTGTTCTGCTGATGACATATCTTGTGACGTCCGCAGACTCCGCTGTTTTGATCGTCAACACCATCAATGCGGCAGGGGATGAAGGACCGAAAGCAAGACCCCACATTGTCTTTTGGGGTGTCGCGTTGGGGGCCGTTGTCGCAGCTTTGCTGCTGGTGGGCGGATTGAAGGCGATCCAGACCGCGATGGTCATCGGCGCGTTGCCCTTCTCACTGGTGATGGTGCTGATGTGCGTGTCGCTGGTGAAGGCGATCTATAACGATGGTCGCCGTGAGCGAGCCGGTTTGGAAACGGTTCAGCCTGCCGAATAAAGAACTGGAAGGTGCCGCGTGGATTACCCGCGCGGCACCTCTGACTTGCCTAGCTAGGTTTGTCTTGAAACCCGATGGGCAATCGTGGTCATTGACCTGACGAATTGCTCGCGATCTTCCTCCGGCAAGGCGCTTAGCATCAGCTTCATGGTTTCTTTTTCTTCAGCATCAATCTGTGTCCACGCAAATTGACCTTGCTCTGACAGACTAAGCGCCACTGCCCTGCGGTTGGTTTCGGGCCGCTCCCGCAGCACCAATCCGCGCCGAACAAGTCGGTCGACAATACTCGTCGCCGTGGTGGGAACAATCGCCAGATGGTTTGCCAGTTCGGCCGACATACAGCCCGGGTTTTGCGAGATAAAGCGCAGGGACTGGATGTCGGAGGGCTGAAAATTCAACTCCTTGTGGGCGACCTGATGCGAAGTTTCCGCGACTTTGAGCACGCGCATTATCGTCGAAACAGAGGTTTGAAGATCGGAGACGATATCGGTCATAGGAGATCTATACGACGATACGGAACGAAGACAAGTCAGCCAACCGCTCGGATGGCTGGCTCATCGTCGTCTCACGAAAGATCCTATCGTTCAGGTTTAAACGCCGTAGAAACCGTGTTTGGCGATCGGTAACTCGCGGACGCGCGTGCCGGTCGCAGCGAAGATGGCGTTTGTCAGGGCAGGCGTCACCGGGGGAACGCCCGGTTCACCGAGACCGCCGGGAGGATTGCCGCTTGGCATGAAATACACGGTCTGCGACGGTGCGTTTTCCATCTGTATCATTCGGTAGTCCGGAAAATTCTGTTGCACGATCTTGCCACCCTCCAAGGTGATCTCGCCAAAAAGCGCCGAGGTCAGCCCGAAGATGACGGAGCCTTTGATCTGTGCCTCCCCCGCATCCGGGTTGATTAAACGACCGCAATCAACAACGGATGTGACGTGGTTAACCCGAACTCCACCGTCATCTGAGATGCTTGCATCGACGACCTGCGCGACGATTGTTCCGAAGCTTTCGACCATCGCTACGCCTTGTGACCGGCGTGGTTCAAGGTCGGCGCCCCAGCGGGCCTCTTTACCCAACCGTTGCAGAACAGCGCGCCGCCGTGGGTCGGTTGTGTGATCCAGCCGAAATTGCAGCGGATCCACATCCGCTTCATAAGCAAGCTCATCCATGAAAGTCTCATTGAAGAACCCCATTTGCGTGAAGTCGACTGCACGCCACGTTCCAACCGGAATGGGACTTGGACATTTGACGCGTTCGATCTGCCGGTTCGGGACATCATAAGGGAAGGCAAACGGGCGCTCGCTGTCCGGCATCCCGGACGACGCGTCGATATAGGCGTGCGACACGGCAGAGATCCGGGACCCATCGAGCGACCCCGCCATCTTGCTTAGGATTGCAGGACGGTAGCTGTCATTTGCCATATCCGCCTCACGGGACCAAATGACCTTAACAGGCTTATCAAGTTGCGCGGCAATGCGGGCAGCAATGGTGACAAAATCCATATCACCCCGCCGTCCAAACCCACCCCCTAGGTATTGGGAATGGATCGTAACGCTGTCCTTATCATATCCGAGAACATCTGCCACCGCAGCCTTCGCAAACAGCGGGTTCTGATGACCAACCCAAATTTCACAGGTCGGGTGGGTCACGTGCGCCGTGCAATTCATAGGCTCCATCGTGGCATGCGCCAGAAACGGAACCGCGAATGTCGCGTCTATGCGTTTGCCCTGCGCCAGTGACGTTTCGGTATTTCCGGCGCTGTCCATCACCTCCCGCTTTTTGTGGGCGAGATCGTTCTCATGCAGGGCGCGGATGGCTTCGGATGACAAATCCTGCTGGCCGCCATCCCACGTGACGTTCAACTCTGCCAAGACCTGAGTGGCCGTCCAGAAACTGGTGGCTGTCACGGCAACGACGTCACCGAGATTTAGAACTTGCCCCAAGCCGTCTCGTTTCCGGACGCCGGATTGGTCTACGGACAGGGCCCGCGCATCTCTTATCGGCGGCAAAGCGATCGCGGCGTAAATCATCTCTGGCACCTGAACATCCATGCCGAAGACAGCGCGCCCGTTTACTTTTTCCGGCAGATCCAGACGAGCCTTCGAGGTGCCCACGATCTTGTAGGTGTCGGGATCCTTGAGGTCTGGCTTCAACGAAGGTTCGAACTCTGCGGCGGCAGTTGCGAGGCTGCCGAAGCTTTCTTTCCGGTTGGATCCAGCGTGCAGCACGTAGCTGTCTTTGGCTTCAAGTTCGGACAGGGGAACGTCCCAGTCTCGTGCCGCAGCGGCCAAGAGCATACCTTTTGCAGAGGCACCGGCCCGTCGCATTCCGTGATGCCCCGTCAGCCGAATGGCGGTGCTGCCGCCAGTCATCTGCCCGACCAACCCGCTCGCAATCTGCAAAAAGGAGAAATCTAGAAGAGGGTAGATAAAGGCCGGTATCTCCGCCCCTTCGCCGACAATATAGCCGCGTCCAAGATCGCTGTTTGTGTACTCATGAAGGGCAGGGGCCTGTTCGATTGAAACGGTGTTCCAGTCCGCCTCCATTTCCTCTGCCAGCATCTGAGCAAGGCCTGTTCCCGCGCCCTGACCCATTTCAGAATGAGGGATTAAAACTGTAATTTGGTTCTCTGGCGAAACCTTGACCCAGGTGTTCAAGATGGCCTCGTCTGCGTCTTTGACGGTGTCCGCACTCATCTTGAGTCTGTTTGGTGCGAGCGTCAGCCCAAGCGCCAGACCCCCTCCGATAAGGCCAGCGGAGGCTAAAAATGTTCTGCGTGTCCATTTTGCTGCGGTCGATCCCTTGGCCATATCTAGCCCCCCTGACGCGCTTTGGCTGCGGTGTGAATCGCGTTCCGGACTCGATCGTATGTTCCGCATCTGCAGATATTCGTCATCGCGGCATTGATATCTTCGTCCGTTGGGTTTGGTATTTCCTGTAGCAGAGCTTCGGCGGCCATTATCATGCCCGACTGGCAGTACCCGCACTGTGGGACTTGATGCTCGAGCCACGCGGTTTGAAGCGGGTTTGATGTGCCGTCGATGTCAAGGTCTTCAATGGTCCGCACATTTCGCTCCGCCACGGCCTCGACCGGAAGAACACATGTGCGCATTGCAATCCCGTCCACGTGTACGGTGCAGGCACCACATGCCGCAATTCCGCATCCAAATTTGGTACCCGTCAGCTGAAAGTCTTCTCGAATGACCCAAAGCAGTGGTTTTTCCGGGTCAACATCGGCGGTTACGGCATCCCCATTTAACGTGAAGCTGATTGACACGCAGTTGCTCCCAATACGATTTCCGAATGGAGCTTAATATACGAAAATCGTAATGTACACAAAACATATTAATTTGAAGCTTTAAGTTTTCGTGTTGGAGATAAATGCCTTTGATCAGGCTTTCTCGATGGCATTCTTTGAGTGTTGGAGCGGCTCGCAATTGCGTGGCGATCCACACCATACATCTGTGATTTCCGAAAAGACCTGAGCGAATTCCGTAACTATGGCGATCTTGCGAAGTTTCTGGCCAGATTGCATCGGATCAAGGACGCGTTGCTAAAGAGCGCTGAGATGGGCTTAGACTACGATGCACCACACTTGAGACAGGATCCCTTGTCGGGTCGGATCAGAACATCTCTATGTCGCGCATCTTTCTTTTCCTAGGTCTAGAAACCGGTTCATCCGCACCAGACAGACGCCTTCTCAAAGCGCCGAGTTTAACATGCTCTAGGCTCCTATGAATACGATCATCCGTGAATTCAGGCGCCGCGCCGGACAATCCATTTAGAAGGTTCCGGAGGTCAAGCAAGGTCTGGTCAGCCACATCGAATTCTTGCAGCGTTTCAATCGACATATCAAAATCGTTTGGATCGGCAGTGTGCAATAAGTCGGATACGCAGGCTTCTAGGCGCCCTAAACGCTCTGACACACTTATGAGTTCCTCGGCCGCATTCTTGAGCAATTTGCCCATCTCATATCTTGCTTCCGGCATCAGAACTTACCAACTACTTTTTCGATACAGAGCTTCATATCTTTCGCTGAGAACGGCTTTTTGATAAAGTTGTTCAAGCCAAGGCTCTGCCCTTTTTTCAGGATATCCTGCGTCGGTGTGCCGGTTACAAGGATAAAACCGATGCGCTGGGTCGCCTGGTTTTGCCGCAACGCCTGAAGCAGGCCGAGGCCGTCCATACCAGGCATGTTCATGTCCGACAAAACCAGATGGACGGGTTTGGCAGACAGAGTGGCCAAAGCTGCCCGACCATCGTTTTCGGTCTGAATATTCCACAAGCCGATGTCGTTGAGCGACTGGGTGATCAAACCGCGACTTGTCGACATGTCATCGACAACCATCAGCTTGAGCGCTTCTCTAAGGCTCATATCTGATCTCCGCTCACAATTCGTCCTCAACGGCCATGCCATGCGCCAACTTCTGGTATACGGTCACACCAACATTCTTGAACTTGCGTCGAGTTCCGGGCGTCAACCGTTCCGAATGTCCCATCAGAAGCGTTCCACCGTCCACCATTTGCTGATGAAATCGGTCCCAAAGACGATCTTGGGTCGCCTTGTCAAAGTAGATCGCCACGTTCCGGCAGAAAATGACGTCAAATTTGCCGGACATGGGCCATACGTCGACCAAGTTGAGTTTTGCAAAGGAGATCAGCGCTCTGGGGACGGGTCCTACGGAGTAGCCGCTCTCGGTCTTTGTCAAATAGTTTCGTCTCTGTTCAGCTGAGATAGCTTCACATTCTGTTTCCGGGTATTCGCCGATTTCTGCGACGTCCAAAATAGTTGAATCGATATCCGTGCCCAAGACCTTGATATCGAGGCTTTGCACGTCGGAACAATGGTCAAGAAGGCAAAAGGCGATTGAGTACGGCTCCTGCCCGGCTGAACACCCCGCAGACCAAATCCGGACTCGCTCACCCCGGCGCGCCTTTGCGATAAGCGGTGGCAGAAGCTCAGTGGTGAGATAGTCGAAATGATGACGTTCGCGGAAGAAGTGGGTCACGTTTGTCGTAAGCGCTCCTAGAAGAAGCTTGCATTCCTCTTCACCCCTTTCGCTTTCCACGTAGTCGCAATATGCGGAAAAACTGTTCAAGTTTAGTGCGCGCAAGCGTTTCGTTAGGCGTGAGTAGACAAGATTCTTCTTTGTGGGCTGCAGTGCCAAACCGTAATTTGAATGCGCCAATCTGGAGATCCGAAGAAAATCAGCATCCGTGTAGAGAAAGCCTTTTGGTGCTGCGTCTTGTTTTACTGTGTGAGCCGTTCTCATTCGGCCACCAATTTGCTGCTTGGCGACAGAATTGCCTCAAGATCTATTAATCGGGTTATGTCGTCATCGACGCTTGCAAAGCCTTGAATGTAACTAATGACTTCCTCGTCCCCAATGTTCGGCCGCGGCTGGATGGCGTCGGGATCTAGGCTCAGGATCTCCGAGACGGAATCAACGAGCATGCCGATCATTTGATCCCCAATCGCTGCGATGATTATAACATTACGCTCGTCTGGGGTGAGTTTCCCGAAGCCAAGACGTGCAGATAGGTCGAACACGGGAATAACGGAACCGCGCAAGTTAATGACGCCCAAAACATAGTCAGGGGCATGAGGCAGGACGGTCGCAGGCGACCACCGGCGAATTTCCCGAATTTGGGAAATTTCTAGACAGAACGACTGGTCGCCGACAAAGAAGGAGACAAATTCGGACCCTATTACATCAGGTTGTTCAAGCGCTTGCTGCATGGAGGGCCTCGCCTTTGGGGGTGGTCATATGCGGGGAGTGGACCCCGGGCTTTGCGGACATCGTCAACGTATCCGGATCTAGGATCAGAGCGATTTTGCCGTCACCCAGAATTGTCGCTGCCGAAATTCCTGGGATCGCGCCGTAGTTGCCGTCGAGACCTTTGATCACGACTTGCCGCTGGTCTGAAAGGTCATCTACTGCCAAAGCAAACTGGCCAAGACCCTCGGCTTCTACGAGAAGTAAGACCTGATCTTTGTAATCGATCGGCTGGGCTCGCAGGCCAAGTTGGGTGGCTACATCGAAGATTGGCACGTTCAGCCCGCGAATGCGCAGCATCCAGTTTTTTGTGCCTATGGCATCAAGGTCCCGCACGGTTGGTCTAATCGTCTCGAGCACCGAAGAGATTGGAATGACCATCGTCTGGTCGGCCACCTGAACGATCATGCCGTCCAGAACAGCCAGTGTGAGGGGAAGCACGATGGAGAATGTTGATCCCTTGCCCGGCGCCGAGGTGATGGACATGCGGCCACCCAGAGACGTGATCGCGTTCTTGACAACGTCCATACCGACACCGCGTCCGGACAAATCGGAGACTTCGACAGCTGTTGAAAACCCGGGCAGGAACAAGAGGTTGTCAATTTCGGAGTTCGAAAGCTCCGCGTCCTGCGGGACAAGCCCCTTAGACATCGCTGTTTCAAGAATTTTTGCCCGGTTAAGGCCCGCACCGTCATCGGAAATACTGATAATGACATGGCCTGATCTGTGGGTCGCGGTGAGACGAATGTTTCCGGTTGCGTCTTTCCCAGCCGCGACACGTTTTTCCGAAGGTTCGATCCCGTGATCGACTGCGTTCCGGATCATGTGCGTGAGTGGATCAGCAATGCGCTCAATGACCGTTTTATCGATCTCCGTCCCTTCTCCGTCCGTAAGGAGCCGAACCTTTTTGTTCGATGCCATCATGGTTTCCCGAACGACCCGGGACATCCGCTGAAAGAGCGGCTTGATCGGCTGTGCGCGGATCGACATCACCCCTTCCTGGATTTCTCGAGCGAGGTTTTGATAGGCCTCCAACTCGCTGGGAAGGCCGCTGCTTGAGGAAATTTCGGCCTCATCGATAAGCTGGCTGATCCGTGCTTGATTGATGATCAACTCCCCAACGACATTGACCAAGCGGTCTACGCGGTCCAGATCCACACGCAGAGTTTTCTTGGCAGGGGCAGCAGCGCGAGGTTTTGTCTCTTGAACGGGGAGAGTATCGGTATCATCGGTCTCGAGATCCGCGTCAGCGTCCGTCGGAATGTCAAAGACCGCAGATTCTTTAGTCAATTCAGCTATGTCGAGATCACAAAGATCCTCGACAAATTCAAAGACTTCGCGGATCTGATCCTCGTCGGCCGTTGTTTCGAGTGCCAGATGCCAAGAGAGATAGAGGTTTTGCCAGTCCAGCTTCCTCAAGTCAGGCACGGAGGCTGTTTCGACCCGTACCGACACTGTTCCAAGGTCAGCCAGAGCGTCCAACAAAAGCTCAGGTTCATGGCCATTCTTTAGAAGGTCCGCCGTGGGTGTAAATTCAATCTCGAAGGTCGTTCTTCCCGGTTCTTCCGTCACAATCGGCTCGTCGAGCGAGAATGTGATCGCCTCAAAACCGAAATCATCGGACTGGTCATCTATCCCGGCTTTAACGGTGTCGCCCAAGTATGTTTCGAGCGACGCAAGAATTGAAGTTGTCCCACTATCGGCTCTGTTCGTTCCTGAGCGCCCGTCTTCAACGAGGTTATTCAGGTGATCGGACGAATGCTGCAATACTGCAAGAAGACCGCTGTCGAGCACTATTTTGCCTTCTCGCAAAAGATCGAGAACTGTCTCAAACGCATGGGCAAATGCAACGATGGCGTCCATGCTAAACGCGCCGGCGCCACCTTTGATGGAATGAACGGCTCTGAAGATCGCATGAACGGTGTCGTCCGTTGCCGTGCCGTCTTCGAGTTCAGATAACCCGTCGGTCAAAGCTTCCAGAAGCTCGTCACATTCTTCAAAGAATGTATCGCGGATGGTGTTGGGCGCGCTCATCTGATCAGGCCCCAGCGACCCGCTTCAAAACCGTAATCAGGGACTCATCTTCAAATGGCTTTACGATCCAGCCGGTCGCGCCGGCCTCCCGCGCCCGTTTTTTCAGGGTCACCGCGCTTTCCGTTGTCAAAACCAGAATTGGAACGTTTTGATTTTCGGTTCCAGTCCGAATGCCGTCGATTACACCAAACCCGTCAAGGTTGGGCATGTTGATGTCGGTTATCACAACGTCAGGTTTCACTTCATTGTATCGGGCGATGCCATCCACACCATCCACTGCGTCGAAGAACTCGAAACCGGCGGCTTCTATGGACATGCGCAGAAGATCGCGAATTGTACGAGAATCGTCGATGGCAAGAACCTTGGTTTTCATTCTGTTTCGCTTTCTTCGAAGGCATTTTCCGAAAAGCCCATGGACCTTAAGCTTTTTTGAAATTGGTCGGACGGTTCCGTCAGAGTCAGCGTCTGGCCGGTTTGTTGAAACTCTTTCGCGATGACGAAAAGCAGCTGCGCATTCAGTGCGCCCAGCCGTCTGACATCCTTTGCGTTCACGTCGAGCGTGGCATTTTGCGGAAGGTTTATGGCAAGCTTGTAGAGCTGTTCTGATACGTCCCGATTGGGGCGTTCTGGCAACTTGAAGCTCTGAACATCGGCTGACATCGCGACCCTATAATAAGCCAATACATACGCTTGTGCGGATCAAAGCATCTGGAGATGACTGTCTGCACAGAGCTTGGTTAGAACAGGACTATTAACAATTGGTTGGGATCTGCAGATGGCATTTGGAAATGCTACCGACGACCACGAAGGCAACGGAATCGACTTCGCGTGCCAACGGCCATGGCCCAGGCAGAGGCTGTCGACCGGGAAATTTATAATGGCGGCGTGCACTTGTGAAGGTAACACTTGCGATCTACATGCCCACCCATGAAACGCTATATCCCCTTCGTGAAAACGCCGCCCCGGGTCTCTGTTGTTCGCATGAGTGGTGTGATCGCCGCTGGCGGGCGCGGGGCCAGTCTGAACGACGCGGCATTGGCGCCGCTGCTTGATAAGGCGTTTCGGCGCGGAAAGCCGTCGGCTGTGGCTTTGTTGCTCAACTCACCCGGGGGATCGCCAGTGCAATCCTCGTTGATTGGGGCCCGCATCCGCCGCTTGGCAGAAGAACATGAAATGCCGGTCTTTGCTTTTGTCGAAGATGTTGCTGCGTCCGGTGGTTATTGGCTTGCTGCCGCTGCAGATGAGATATTCTTGGACGAAAGCTCCATCGTCGGATCGATCGGTGTGATTTCCGCCTCATTCGGTTTCAACGAATTTATGCAGCGGCAGGGGATTGAGCGGCGGGTTTATACGGCAGGCAAGGACAAATCGATGCTTGATCCGTTTCGGCCCGAGCGTGCTGAGGATGTTGAGCGGCTTAAGACATTGCAGGCCCAGATCCATGATACGTTCATCGCCCATGTCAAAAAACGCCGTGCTGATAAGCTCAGCGACGACGACGATCTGTTCACTGGTGAAATCTGGGTCGGGCAGCGGGCCATTGACGTCGGACTGGCCGATCAGATCGGACATCTGGTGCCTGCCATGAAGGATCGCTTCGGTGATGATGTGGCCTTCACAGTCTACGGTCAGAGGCGGCCGTTACTTCAAAGGTTCGGTGCGCGGATAGTTTCGGATGCGTTCGATCAATTGGATGACAAGGCCCAATGGGCGCGCTACGGATTGTAGCATGATCCTTAAAATCGTGAGCCTCTTTCTGATCGGGATGTTGGTGCTTGGCATGTTTGGTAAGCTGCGCCTCCCCGGATTGGCAAAACGGTCTACACAGAAATGTGCTTCCTGCGGTCGCCCCCGGATCGGACGCGGCCCCTGTCCCTGCAAAAATCACGGATAACATATGCAAGAGTTTCTGCTGTCGGGTCTTGGCCTGATCATTCTTCTGCTTGCAGGGGATGCTTTGGTGCGGGGCGCTGTCAATCTTTCGCTCCGTTTGGGTGTTCCCGCATTGATCGTCAGCCTGACCATCGTCGCCTTCGGAACATCTGCGCCTGAACTTTTGATTTCGATAAAGGCAGTAATCGATGGAGTGCCGGGGCTTGCGCTCGGAAATGTGGTTGGCTCGAACACTGCGAATATTCTTCTTGTTCTGGGGATCCCGGCTTTACTGGCGGGCCTGCCCACTGGAGAGACCAACACCAAGAAGTCCTACGTCCAGATGGTTGGCGCGACGGGTCTTTTCATCGCTGTGTGTTTCCTTGGGCCTATCACATGGGTGCACGCGCTTGTGCTTCTTTTGGGTGTGGCGCTCATCCTCGGCGACCAGTTTCGGGACACTCTGGCACATAAGCAATCGCTCGCACAGGAAGCGGATGTCGAGGGCGCCGATCCGCACATGGCGGGTTGGAAGATCGCGGCCTTTCTAGTTGGGGGGCTGGTCGGCTTGCCCTTGGGTGCGAGTATTCTGGTCGAGAACGCCACGATCATCGCGCAGCGTTATGGTGTTTCGGAAACGGTGGTTGGGCTCACCCTAGTTGCCGTCGGAACGTCTTTGCCAGAACTTGCGACGACGGTCATCGCGGCCTTGCGTAAGGAGGCAGAGGTTGCCTTGGGCAACGTCATTGGCTCGAACATCTTCAATCTTCTCCTGATCATAGGCGTCTCCGGTTTTTTCGGGGTTCTGCCGATCCCGCCCGCGTTTTTGGTATTTGACCTCTGGGTCATGCTGGGTGCATCGCTGATCCTGATCCCGGTGGTCTTCCTGAATAAGGACCTGGGACGACGGTGGGGTATCTTCCTGACCGGGCTCTACGTTCTCTACATTATTTCACTGCTGGGGATGGAGCTATGAGTGTTGCGCGAAAGGCTGGCCTTGTAACTGGGGCAGGTGGCCGTCTCGGGCGGGCGATGGCAGTTGAACTGGCAGAGATGGGGTTCGACGTCGCCATTCACTATGCAAGCTCGGACAAAGGCGCACTGGAAACGGCACGCCTTGTGGAGGCCGTAGGGCGCAAGGCGGCGGTCCTGAAGGCCGATCTGCTTGATGCGGATCAGACCGATGGCCTCGTGGAACGCGCAAAGTCAGAACTGGGCCAATTGACGGTTCTGATCAACAATGCCTCAATCTTCGAACACGATACGATTGAAACGGCGACGCGGGACAGTTGGGCGCGCCACATCGGGTCGAACCTGCACGCCCCGTTTGTACTGACCCAAGCGTTTGCGGCACAGGCACCCGCTACCGCCAGGGATGCTGAGGGCGAGCAGTCAGCATCGGCCTGCGTCATTAACATGGTGGACCAGCGGGTGCGTAAACTGACGCCCGAGTTCATGACCTATACCATCGCAAAGATGGGGCTTTGGGCTTTTACGCAAACGGCAGCACAGGCGCTTGCTCCGGCGATCCGGGTAAACGGCATCGGACCGGGACCGACGCTTCAAGGCGGTCGGCAAAGCGCGGAGCACTTTCAAGAGCAACGCGAAGCCACAATTCTGGGCCGCGGATCAACGCCAAAGGGCATTGTACGGGCAATGAGATACCTGATCGAAACGGATGAGGTGACCGGCCAGCTTCTGTGCGTAGACGGTGGTCAGCACCTCGGATGGCAGACGCCGGATGTCCTTGGCGTAGAGTAGCATTTTGTCGCAAATACCAATGGATACCCTTGACTTGTCCACGCAATGAGTGAGCGTCACGATTCTGTTACCGAAGTTTTAACGTTTTCAGTAGGTTGTGAAGCGACAATTAAAAAATTCTTTGTTTTCAGAGGGTTGAAAAAATGCTCAAAAATTAAGCATTTGTTAAAGTGTTCGGAAATGAAACGAAAATTTGCCTCTACCCAGAGTTTCCCCCCAAGTTTATCCACAACAAAAGTGGACAGGTTTTCTCTTGTCACTGCCTTTGGTCCATTGCAGCAATATGACGGAATCATGACAGCCTGATGCCTGACCCAACGGAACAGCAAAATCCAAGTGAACCGCCAACCATTGGCGGCCATGCCTGCGTGCAATCCTACCTGAATACGATCGACAACAGCCCGGGTGTGTACCGAATGTTGGACAGCCAGCAGCGGGTTCTTTACGTGGGCAAAGCGCGCGCTCTGAAGAAGCGGGTGTCGAGCTACGCCAAGCCGTCCGGTCACAGTCCGCGCATCGCCCGCATGATTTCCGAAACGGCGTCGATGATGTTCCTGACGACGAAAACGGAAACCGAGGCTCTGTTGCTGGAACAGAACCTGATCAAGCAACTGAAGCCCAAATTCAATGTGCTGCTCAGGGACGACAAGAGCTTTCCGAACATTCTCGTTGCTAAGAACCATGACTTTCCGCAGATCAAAAAACATCGTGGCGCAAAGCGCGAAAAGGGAGATTACTACGGCCCCTTCGCAAGTGCGGGCGCGGTGAACCGTACCCTGAACCAGTTGCAGAAGGTTTTCCTGCTGCGCAACTGCACAGACGCCACCTTCGAGACGCGCTCTCGACCCTGCCTTCTGTACCAAATCAAGCGATGTGCGGCCCCGTGCGTCGACTACATCTCAAAAGAAGATTACGCAGGTCTTGTAAAAGACGCGGAGCGTTTTCTATCGGGCAAATCCACCAATGTGCAGGAGGTTCTGGCCGAGCAGATGCAAACCGCGTCCGAGAATATGGAGTTTGAACGCGCCGCAGCGTTGCGGGACCGTATCCGTGCGCTGACCCAAGTTCAGACCGCGCAGGGGATCAATCCCAAAGGCGTGGCGGAGGCGGACATCATCGCGCTGCATCTCGATCACGGTCAAGCCTGCGTGCAGGTGTTCTTCATCCGCGCCAATCAGAATTGGGGCAATCGGGACTTTTACCCCAAGACAGGCTCAGGTGCCGCTGAGGCAGAGATTCTCGAAGCGTTTCTGGGTCAGTTCTACGATGACAAGGAACCGCCGCGTCAGATCATTCTGTCCCACGATATCGAAGATAAGGACCTGATGGTCGAAGCGTTGTCGGCCAAAGCTGGTCGCAAGGTTGAGTTACTGATCCCGCAGCGGGGCGAAAAACAGGAACTGATCGCAAGTGCGCTCAGAAATGCGCGGGAAAGTCTGGCACGTAAGATGTCAGAAACCGCGACGCAGACGAAACTGCTCAAGGGTATAGCAGAGGCGTTCGACCTGAACGCGCCCCCTCGCCGGATCGAAGTTTATGACAACTCTCACATTCAGGGCACAAACGCTGTTGGCGGTATGATTGTCGCCGGGGCAGAGGGTTTTCTGCGCAACCAGTATCGAAAGTTCAACATCCGGGGGGATGATCTGACCCCCGGTGATGACTTCGGTATGATGAAGGAGGTTCTGACACGACGCTTCAAACGACTGCTGAAGGAAGACCCAGACCGCGAAACAGAGATGTGGCCAGACCTGCTGTTAATCGACGGCGGTGCCGGCCAAGTCTCAGCCGTGCGGGAGATTATGGGCGAACTTGGCGTCGATGATATTGCGATGGTCGGGGTGGCCAAGGGCGTGGACCGTGATGCAGGCAAGGAAGAGTTTCACCGCACCGGGAAGCAGCCATTTGCCCTTCGGCATAATGACCCCATCCTCTACTTCGTCCAGCGACTGCGGGACGAGGCACACCGATTTGCCATCGGCACCCACCGCGCGAAACGAGCGAAATCTCAATTGAAGAACCCGCTGGACGACATTGCGGGCGTCGGCGCAACCCGCAAGCGTGCGCTGCTTCAGCATTTCGGGTCAGCCAAAGCTGTTGCGCGAGCAAACCTTGCAGATCTCAAAGCCGTCGAAGGCATTTCCGAAGCGATGGCCAACATAATATACGACCACTTTCACGATCAAGCGTGAGGCCTCTACTGTGCCCTTGCGCCTTCAGGGTGATAGGGAAAGCACGAATGCGCCGACATGCGCTTCCCCATAGTTTTCGAACCAGCTAGGGTCGCCCCATGACATGGAATTTGCCCAATATTCTCACCGTTCTGCGGTTGTTCGCGGCCCCGGGCGTGGCGGTGATGTTTCTTTACTTCGCAAGACCACTGGCCGATTGGCTTGCCTTCACCCTGTTTGTGATCGCCGCCGCGACCGATTGGGTCGATGGCTATCTGGCCCGCGCGTGGAAGCAGGAAAGCAAATTCGGCGCGATGCTGGATCCCATTGCAGACAAAGCCATGGTAATCATTGCACTGCTGGTCATCACCGGGTTCTCGGGCATGAACCCTTGGGTGCTTCTGCCGTCCACTGTGATCATGTTCCGGGAAGTCTTTGTCTCGGGCCTGCGTGAGTTTCTTGGATCAGCTGCAGGCACGCTGCAGGTAACGAAGCTGGCGAAATGGAAGACGACCGCCCAGATGGTCGCGATTGCCGTACTCTTTGCGCAAGGGGTCTTTGAACACTATCTTGGTATGCAGAGCTGGGGCATGGATCAGGCGATGTTCGAAAGCATCATGGCCGGGTTCGAAGAAGATGTTCTGGGTCTGAAGTGGAAATACTGGGGCGCCTATCTCAGTTGGATTGTCGGTGTTTCATTGCTCTGGATCGCCGCCGTTCTGACCCTGATGACCGGCTGGGACTATCTGGCGAAGGCGATGCCTTACTTGAAAGACGAGGTGCGGTGATGGTGAATGTGCTTTATTTCGCATGGGTGCGCGAACGGATCGGGCTTCCGAAAGAACAGGTGGAAACGACAGCTGCAACTGTCGCCGATCTTGTTTCTGAATTGAAAGAACGCGAGGAGCGCTATGCGTTGGCATTTTCTGATCTAACTGCCCTGCGTGTTGCAGTGGACCAAGAATTGACTGATTTTGATGCCCCCCTCAGCGGCGTGCGGGAGGTCGCGTTCTTCCCGCCGATGACCGGCGGATAAAAAAGATGCAGATCGTCGTTCAGGAGCAGCCCTTCGATGTGGGCGACAGGCTTAATCAGTTTTCGGCGAGCCGGACTGATATGGGTGCTGTTGTGAGCTTCACGGGGATCGTGCGGCAAGTGGATGGCAAATTGTCTGACATGATGATCGAGCACTATCCCGGAATGACCGAAAAGGCCCTGACCTCCATCGCGGAGGATGCCGTGAGCCGGTGGTCCCTGGGCGATGTCTTGGTCGTTCACCGCTACGGACTACTTGCCCCAGGCGAGGTGATCATGATGGTTGCGACAATGTCGCGACACCGGGCCGATGCGTTTGCGGCCGCAGATTTTCTAATGGATTATCTGAAGTCTCGCGCGCCGTTTTGGAAGAAAGAGCGGACGGCGGATGGCAACGCTTGGGTCGCTGCGAAAGACGAAGACGAAGACGCGTTGAACAGGTGGCAGACGCCCTAGATCACCCGGCTTGGGATACACGCTCTATGTAGCCGCGCAATTCTTCGGCTTCGTGCCGCGCGGCCCTGAGACCGTCCATCGCCGCGCCCAACTCCGCCTCGGTCTGCGATAGTTGGTTCGTCAGTTCCGCTTCACGCTGCTGTAGATAGGTGATCGCCTGATCTCGGGTCTCTTCTGCGTCGTGCAGCGCTTTGGCCATTTCATCAAGCTCCGCGATATCCGCGGTTGAGACACGGCTGAACCGCTGGATCAGCCAAGACGTCAAGAAGCCGATGGTGAACGCCACGAACAGTATGACAGCGGTGGCGATGATGAACTCAGTTCTGTTCACTTGTATCCTCTGTCGGTTCGGTCGGCTCAGCGGTCTCGTCGCTGGCGTCAGTGGTCTCAGATGCGTCTTCTTCGGCTGTGGCTTCGGCATCATTAGGTGCCGGGGCCTCCCCGTCTTCGGGCGCGTCATCCTCGGTGGCGGCAAGGCGGGCATCTGTCAACAGCCGAACCTCAATTCGACGATTAATTTCGCGACCTTCTTCTGTCTTGTTGTCCGCAATAGGGACCGTTTCGCCATAGCCGCGCGCCGTCAGGTTTCGCGTGGACACTCGGCGCTCCAGCAGCGCGGCAAGCACAGAGTTCGCCCGTTCCTGACTGAGCTCAAGGTTCATGATCTCACGACCCTGACTGTCGGTGTGACCGCCAATTTCCATCTGGACGCGCCCGCATTGCTGGGCGATTTCGGCGATCTTATCAATTGTCTGCGCCGCACTTTCGGTGATCTCCGCGGATGCGGGTTCAAAGGCTATCTTGCTCAACGATAGAATTCGGTTGATCCGCTCGACACATTCCTCGGGGGTGGGAATGTTCAGTGTTTCATCAAGTAACTCGTCATATCTGACGTTGACCTCGAAATTTTCGGACTCCCCCAGCTTGTCCGCCAGTATGCGAGAGATGTCGTCGGTGGACGTCTTTGATCCGCTGACCCCACGAATCTCCACATAATCCGGCTGCACAACCGCGCTGCCATTGTTCAGGGTCCCAAGAGACTCGAGCGCGGCCAGAACACGAACCGCCCAGTTCTGCGGCAGGTCGGGATCTTCACGCGTTGCGAGATAGACCGCATCCGTTCCGAATTCTGCGCGAGCATAGGCACCCACGATCTGTTCGATGCTGTCATCGGTCAGGCGCCCCCTTAGCTGGACCAACCCCTCAGGGCTGCGCGTCGCCACGAACTCGATCGCACTTTCATCGTCACCAGTACCGTCCACGATGACCTTCTCAGGTAGCACTGCATGAAGGGAGAAGACGTCAGGCAGGTTGGCATCCAGTTCGCCAGCAACCCGGTCGAACACGGATTGGTTTGTGCTGTCAGTGGCCACTAAGGTCACATCAGCGTCCGAGAAGGTGAGGGATCCGCCGCCCATGTCTTTCAGACTGGCAAGCGCAGTTTCTACGGCCTCCGCCCACCGCGGCGACGGAACACCAAGCCCGATCCGGCAATCCGCATCGGCTGGCACACCGGCCGCCGCCGCTGCCTCTAGTATGCGAGCGCGGGATCGCTGGTTGGGAGCCGAGCAAGCATCAAATCTGGCGCCCTCTTCCGCAAGCGTAACCCGCAGTGTGAAGGGCGTGATCACCGGGCGCGGGGCCGAGATATCCAGCGCTACGTCGATCAAATCCGGCGCCTGTCTGTTCAGGTCACGCTCAATCTTGCGTTTGGCCTCGGCGCTATCGCTGATCGCCGTGATTTCCACCCGCTCCGACGTTACCGAGATTTTCGATTTCGGCAGGTCACGCAGTGCGTTCAATGCGTAGTCCAATGCCGTGGTCCATCCTTCTGGCACGGGATAGTCCGCCGTCTCTAGCATGTCAGTAACGTCGCCATCGCCGGACAGGCGCTCAAGCTCTGTGGCGATTTCCCCGCGATCCACGGAGGAGGGGATCAGACCGATCAGCGAGATGCCGTCCCCATTGCGCAGGATCTCGACAGAAAAACTTGGGGGCTGGATCTGCGCGCGGGCCTTGATGTCCATCAAATCGATGATCCGGTCCGGATCAATCGCACGGCCCACCTGGGACACGACCCGAAAGCGCGTTGCCTCATCCGGCGCCTCACCGCTCAGGCGAACCTGTAGACCATCGGTCGTGACATCCGTCCAATCATAGCCTGATAGAAGAAGTGATGACTTCACAGCATCTTCAGACCGTTCCTCGATCCACGTTGCGCTCACGCTCGCGCCCATTACAGACAGGCCAGCGGCGCCCACAAAGGCGAGTATTGTCTTGAGCTTCATGATCTCCCCTCAGCCTGCCGCAACGCGATTCATGCACGCCCCGCACGCCATGCGCTAATTTTTAAAGACCTACGCGCCATCAATCAATCAAAGGAGTGCCGCTATGGCAAGAAACAGCACAGCAATCAGGCCTGCATCTCGGTTCGACCGGAAGATTTTCATGCAAACCTGCCAGTCGTTCGTATCCAGATGCGCCAATTGCCACGACATGTGCCAGCCAAACCCCCAGACGCCCACCAGTGCGACCGTCAATGTCAGAACATTCGCGTCGGGCACCAGCGCCAGAATGATCGCGGTGGCAAAAAGCAAAACCGACATCACCAAAAACCCCCGCAGCCAAGCGCGTGAGTTTTCGCCGAAGAGCCGAGCCGTCGATTTGATGCCGATCAGGGCGTCGTCCTCTGTGTCCTGATGTGCATAGATTGTATCGTAGAATAGCGTCCACGCGATACCAGCCAGATAGAGCACGACCGCAGGCCAGTCCAAACTTCCCGTGTGTGCCGTCCACGCCAGAAGCGCGCCCCAATTGAAAGCCAGCCCCAGAAAGACCTGAGGCCACCATGTAAAACGCTTGGCGAAGGGATAAATCGCGACTGGCAGCAACGCGGCGATGCCCAACAAGATCGCGGCCCAATTGAAGGTCAGTAGGATACAAAGCGCCACAAGGCTCTGCGCTACCATCCAAATCACCGCCTGCCGGACGGTGACTTGCCCCGCCGGGATGGGACGGGACTGTGTGCGGGCGACCTGTGCATCGAAATCTCTGTCGGTGATGTCATTCCATGTGCACCCTGCGCCCCGCATCAGGAACGCGCCGATAGCACAGCCTGCCATGATCCAAAGATCAAACAGCTGCGGACTACCCATCGTCGCAGCCAACAGAACGCCCCACCAACACGGCAACAACAGCAGCCACGTGCCGATGGGTCGATCCGCACGACTGAGCCGCAGATAGGGGCGCATTGGTGCAGGTGCGAAACGGTCCACCCAATTGTCGTCAACGGCGTCGATGACCTGCCCTTCGGCCACTGGACGCTCTGGCGTTCCTTGGAGGTCGGTCATAAGGTTTGCCCTATGGTGGGACGTGCGAAAATCAGGCTGTTTGTAGACGATGCTCTGGCTGTCGGCAATTCCGTTCCAGTGGGGCGCGACCATTCGAACTATCTGTTCAATGTTATGCGTTTGAAGGCAGGTGACCGGGTTTCCTTATTCAACGGAAAAGACGGCGAGTGGCAGGCCGAAATTACGGCGGCAGGCAAGCGGCAGGGTGCCTTGCGGTGTCTGTCCCAGTCCGCGCCGCTGCGTATGCCACCGGATCTGTGGCTGCTGTTCGCGCCCATCAAGAAAGCCCGCACGGATTTTATCGTTGAGAAGGCAGCCGAGATGGGTGTAGCGCGGATTGTTCCAGTGCAGACCGCCTTCACCAATTCAGAGCGGATCCGGCAGGATCGACTTCAGGCCCATGCCATAGAGGCGGCAGAGCAATGCGGTGGCACGTTCGTGCCTGAAGTGTCCGAGCTGTTGAAACTCTCTGACCTCCTGACTGACTGGGATCTAGATCGGCGGTTGATGTTTTGTGACGAAACCCGTGCGGGGGGCGTCAGCACCTTGGATCCGAACGCCACGGGTCCATGGGCCATCCTAATCGGTCCGGAAGGTGGGTTTTCCGACGATGAGCGCGACAGACTACACGCTATGGACTACACAACGGTCGTGAGTCTTGGGCCGCGTATCCTGCGCGCGGACACTGCGGCGGTCGCCGCGCTTACCCTTTGGCAATCGACTCTTGGAGACTGGCGATGAGTTTCGTACGGCCAGAAATACAATCTGCCTTCGTCAAGTACTCCGAGGTTCTTGCGGGTCTCGTTATTGCCGCCGTCGGCGTTTGGACGCTTCTGCGGTCAGGCTGGCTGGTGCAAGCTCTTGGCGGGGCCATCATTCTGATCGGACTGGCGATTTCCTACACGGCGTGGCGCAGGTTGAACTTTCCGACCCATGCGGACGGGCCGGGTCTGGTCGAAGTCGATGAGCGCGAGGTCAATTATCTATCCGCCTATGAGGGCGGCACGGTCTCCATAGACCGCCTGGCCCGGGTCAGCGCGGTTGCCGCGCAAAACAGTCATCACGGCGCAGACATGGTCTGGGTTCTCGAAGAGGATGGCGGTCAACAATTGGTGATCCCATCCTCTGCGACCGGTGTTGACCAACTTTTTGATGCTTTTGCCGCGCTCGATGGGGTGGATTACGACAAGGCAAATCAGGCACTCGCTGCGGCCGACAACTCCACGTTTGTGATCTGGAGTAAAACGCGCGAACAGTTGAACTGATATTTCCGCACATTGACTTCGATCTCAATTGCCGACACGCAGGACGTTCAGATCTTTTTGTTCGGAGCTTCCCCATGTCCATTCCTCAGTCCGGCGGCGGCCCGATCACGGACCATTCCCAATTGGCCCAATACCTTGCGGATGGATGCAAGCCCAAGGATCAATGGCGCATCGGAACCGAGCACGAAAAATTTGGCTACTGCAAAGACACGCTAAAGCCGCTGCCATATCACGGTGAGCGGTCCGTCAAAGCAGTTCTGGAAGGCTTGCGGGATCAGTTCTCATGGGACCCCGTCGAGGAAGGTGGCAACATCATCGGCCTGACCAAGGGCAAGGCGAATGTAAGTCTTGAGCCGGGTGGCGCGCTGGAACTTTCAGGCGCGCCTCTCGAGACCATCCACGAGACCTGCGACGAGGTGAATATCCATCTGGCCGAGGTGAAAGCAGTGGCAGACAAGATCGGCGTCGGCTTTATCGGGCTGGGTGCGGCGCCTGAATGGACCCATGAGCAAATGGATCTGATGCCCAAGGGTCGCTACAAGCTGATGAACGATTACATGAACCGCGTTGGCACCCATGGCACCCAAATGATGCGACGGACGTGTACCGTTCAGGTCAATCTCGATTTCAGTTCCGAAGCCGACATGATCCAGAAAATGCGGGTGGCAGTTGCGCTTCAACCTGTTGCGACTGCACTTTTTGCGAATTCACCTTTCTTCGAAGGCAAGCCCAACGGCCACAAGAGCTGGCGCAGCCGTATCTGGCGTGACCTCGATGCGGACAGGACCGGAATGGTCCCGTTCATCTTCGAGGATGGTTTCGGGTTTGAGGCGTGGGTGCAATATGCGCTCGATGTGCCCATGTATTTTGTCTACCGCGACGGCGAATACGTGAATGCGCTGGGTATGTCCTTCCGCGATTTCCTGAAGGGCGAGCTGCCTGCACTGCCCGGCGAAAAGCCCACACTCAGTGACTGGGCAGACCATCTGACCACGCTCTTCCCCGAAGCCCGTATGAAGCAGTACATCGAAATGCGCGGCGCTGACGGTGGGCCATGGCGTCGTTTGTGCGCGCTTCCTGCATTTTGGGTTGGATTGTCCTACGATCAGTCCGCGCTCGACGCAGCGTGGGATCTTGCGAAGGGCTGGGATGCCGAAACCCGGCAGGCGCTACGCGTTGCAGCCTCGGTTGACGGTCTGCAGGCCGAGGTGAATGGGATCAGCATGCATGATCTCGCGCGTGAGGTCGTCGCAATTGCAGATGCTGGCCTCAAGGCCCGGGCGCGTCCGGGGGCGGGCGGTCTGGTCCCCGACGAGACGCATTTTCTCAACGCGGTAAAAGAGACGGTCGAGACCGGTAAGACTCCGGCCGATGAGCTATTGGATCACTACCATGGTGACTGGGACGGCGATTTGAAACGGATCTACGCGGAATACAGCTATTAAGCTTTATCTTTCTTGCTGATGGAGGGCTCGGTTCCTTCCAAAAGTCGATGGATATTCGCTACGTGTCGCATCCAAACCAATAGCCCCAAGGCCAGCGCCAGGGCGATCATATCAGGCTCGCCAAGAGTCCAGAGCCATGCGGGGACCATAACCGCTGTGAAAAGCGCCGCCACAGATGAGATTTTGAAGAGATACGCGATCAGAAGCCAAGTCAGGCAGGCCGCAATGCCAGCAGGCCAGAACAGCGCCATAAGCGTTCCGAGGTAAGTCGCCACACCCTTGCCGCCCCTGAATTTCAACCAGATCGGAAAGATATGACCGAGGAAAGCTGCCAACCCTGCAAGCTGCGCCGCATCTTCGCCCACTAACGCCCGCGCTAGAAGCACTGCGACGCCGCCTTTTCCCGCGTCGAGCAGCAGAGTCGCCGCCGCTGCGGGTTTCGAACCTGTACGCAGAACATTCGTTGCGCCGATGTTGCCGGAGCCGATTTGTCGGAGATCACCAAGACCAAACATGCGGGTGATGACCAGCCCAAAAGGGACAGAACCCAGCAAGTAGGACAAAGCCGCGACAATCAGAAGAACGGTAGGCGCGCTGGTGATCTCAGGCACGATACACCTCTTCTCCGCCAACAAAGGTTTGCAAAACGCGGCCCTGCATGCGCTGACCGTCGAAGGGTGTGTTCTTGGACTTTGATTTCAATGCGAAGCGATCCAGCACGAACGGCGCGTGGGGATCAAAGAGCACCAGATCAGCGGGCGCCCCCAAATCAAGACGACCCCCCTCAAGGCCCAGAAGCCTTGCCGGGTTGAGCGACATCGCCTGCCAAAGTGTAGGCAGATCTATGTTGCCTGCATGAAACAGACGCATAGCTGCCGGTAGAAGTGTCTCAAGTGCGACCGCGCCAGAGGCCGCTTCTTCGAATGGCAGGCGCTTGCTTTCCTCATCCTGGGGCGTGTGCATGGACGAGATGATGTCGATCACCCCTTCCGATACGGCCTCAACCATGGCCATCCGGTCGTCTTCGCTCCGCAGCGGGGGTTTGACCTTGAAGAAGGAGCGGTAGTCGCCGACATCGAGCTCGTTCAAAGTCAGGTGATGGATGGACGTTCCGGCTGTCACCGATAATCCGGCAGCCTTGGCCCGCTTCAATGCAGGCAATGCCGCGGCGGTCGAGATCTGATCTGCGTGGTAGCGAACGCCCGACATCTCAACCAGCGCGAGGTCGCGTTCAAGCCCCATGCGTTCGGCCATCGGGCTGACCGCCGGTAACCCGCGGAGCGAAGCAAACTTCCCGCTTGTCACCGCCGCGCCCGCAGACAAACCCTGATCCTGCGGGTGGGCAATGACCACGGCGTCCAACGATTTCGCATAAGCCATCGCGCGCCCCAGAACCTTGGTGTCCTGCACCACGCTGTCGCCATCCGAGAAAGCCACGGCGCCCGCGTCGAGCATGAAGCCCATCTCGACCATTTCGCGTCCGGCTCGCCCCTTAGTGAGACTTCCGATGGGTGCGATCCGAACCGGCGACATCTCAGCGCCGCGTTGCAACGCGAACAGCAGAGTTTCCGGCGTGTCGATTGCAGGCAGCGTGTCGGGCCGTGTGACCATCGTGGTCACCCCGCCAGCCGCTGCGGCCAGACCGGCGGTCCGAAAACTTTCCTTGTGACGCTCGCCCGGTTCGCAGACCTTCACGCCGATATCAATCAGCCCCGGCGCCAGACATTTCCCGCCGCAATCAACGCGCGTGACACCCGAAATATCATCAGGGCGCTCGGCGATCCGGCCATCTCCGACAAAGAGCGCACCCAAGGTCATGCTTCCCCGGACCGGATCGATCAGCTCGGCATTTTCGAACAAAACGGCCATCAGACAAGAACCTCGCGTGGTCTGGCGCGGCGAGCCTTCACCAAAAGCTCCATCGCGGCCATTCGCACTGCGACACCCATTTCGACCTGTTCCTGAATGACGCTTCGGTTGATGTCATCGGCGAGTGTTCCGTCAATCTCGACGCCACGGTTCATTGGGCCCGGATGCATCACGATTGCATCTGGCTTGGCATAGCTCAGCTTTTCCGCGTCGAGGCCATAGCGGTGGTAGTATTCGCGCTCCGACGGAATGAAGCCACCATCCATGCGTTCCCGTTGAAGGCGCAGCATCATCACCACATCGACGTCTTTCAAGCCCTCACGCATGTCATTGAACACCTCAACGCCAAACTCATCGATTCCTGAGGGCAGCAGCGTGGGTGGTCCGATGACCCGGATTCGGTTCTCCATCTTTCCAAGTAGCAAAATGTTGGAGCGCGCGACCCGCGAATGCGCGATGTCGCCGCAAATCGCGATGCTCAGGCGATGTAATCGCCCTTTTGCACGCCGAATGGTCAGAGCATCAAGCAGGGCTTGGGTCGGATGTTCGTGACGCCCGTCGCCGGCATTCAGAACCGCGCAATTGACCTTTTGCGCCAGTAGATCGGCGGCCCCGGAATGGGGATGCCGCACGACCAGAAGATCCGGATGCATCGCATTGAGCGTCAACGCGGTGTCAATCAGCGTCTCGCCCTTTTTTACGGATGAGGCTTGCATCGACATGCTCATCACATCCGCCCCCAGGCGCTTCCCTGCCAGTTCGAAAGAGGCTTGCGTCCGCGTGGAGTTTTCAAAGAACATGTTGATCTGGGTCATCCCGGCCAGAACCTCGGAATGTTTCACGTCCCGGCGATTGAGGTCGACATATTGATCGGCGAGATCAAGGAGGCTCACGATCTCGTCCTGGCCCAAATGCTCGATCCCAAGCAAGTGTTCTGAACGAAATGCCATCGAAGCCCTCCTTAAGTTGGACCGCTTATAGCAGAGCACTTGGCCGCGGCAATCCGGTGTCGCCATCGGCTTCTGACAGGATATAGAACATGCGATACAGAGCCGCTGATCATGATACCGCATTGTGCTGTCGGACTGACAAACTATAACTTCCGATATGGTTGAAGAACTGGATTTTGAGACGGCCCGTGCCATGCTGGAGTGGCAGGTCGATCTTGGTGTGACCGAGGCGATCTCGGAAGCCCCGATCAACCGCTATGACACCCCGAAGGCCGCGCCCAAGGTCCAACCCAAGCCGGATGTGACGCAAGCGACCCAAACGGACGATCCTGTCGACACCGTGGCCGTTGCGCGCGAGATGGCGGCTGGTGCGGACGATCTTGAGGCGCTCCACGCGGCAATTGCCGGATTCGACTATTGCGACCTGAAGAAGGGCGCGCGCTCTCTCGTGTTTGCAGATGGTCAGCCCACTGCACGGGTCATGATCATCGGCGAGGCCCCCGGTGCGGACGAGGATCGTCAAGGCCGCCCGTTTGTGGGCCGTGCGGGTCAGCTTCTGGACGCAATGTTGTCTGCCATCGAATTCGGGCGATCCAGTGAGGCCAACCCAGTTTACATTACCAATATTCTGCCTTGGCGCCCGCCCCAAAATAGGGATCCCAAGCCGGACGAAATCGCGATGATGCTGCCGTTTGTAGAGCGTCATGTCGCGCTGATAAATCCGGATGTTCTGGTTCTGATGGGCAATATCTCGTGTCAGGCGCTTTTGGGGCGAAAGGGAATCACCAAGCTGCGTGGCACCTGGACCGAAGCGTTGGGCCGCCCCACATTGCCCATGTTCCACCCCGCATATCTGCTGCGCACATCGCTCGCTAAGCGCGACGCCTGGCATGACTTACTGCTGCTGCGGGCGAAGATGAAATCCCTTTGACTTTGAGGTTGTCCCGCTATGAGCCGTATTGACGAAAGCAAAGACTTCATCCCGGTCCGGATCGCGGTTTTGACCGTTTCGGACACCCGCATGCTGGAGGATGACAAATCCGGCCAAATCTTGGTGGATCGGATCGCAAACGCGGGGCATTCACTGGCCGCGCGCAAGATTGTGCCAGACGAGCGGGAGCAGATTGCGAACCAACTTAGAACCTGGTGCGCTGATCCCAGGATTGACGTGGTGCTGAGTACGGGCGGAACCGGGCTGACGGGGCGCGACGTCACTGTCGAAGCTCATCGCGATGTCTACGAAAAGGAAATCGAGGCATTCGGCATCGTGTTCACCCATGTCTCAATGGCCAAGATCGGTACATCTGCTGTTCAAAGCCGAGCAACGGGCGGGGTCGCGCAAGGAACCTACCTTTTTGCGCTGCCCGGCAGTCCGGGGGCTTGTAAAGACGCGTGGGATGAAATTCTGGTGAAGCAATTTGATTATCGGCATCGCCCTTGTAACTTTGTCGAGATTTTCCCTCGTTTGGACGAGCATCAGCGGCGGAAATAGTGTTGCGTGACGTTTAACGTCAGGATGTTGGACGCAATGCGTTTTGCACCTTACATTGTAACCTGTTGATTTAAGCGGAGCACGGGCGATGCGGTTCTTTCGTCGCAGTCTTGTTGGTTTGGTGTTGCTGTGCGCAACCGTCGGCCTTCTGGCGTTGGCCGGGAAGTCGATTTTCGACGCTGTATCCGTCAGTCTGAGCGAAGAAGGCCCCGGGCAGCAGACCGGCGAACGGGTCTTCTCGGTCAATGTCTTGCCAATTGAGCCCGATGTAATCAGCCCCGTCCTCACCAGCTTTGGCGAGATCAGGTCCCGGCGTACTCTCGACATCCGCGCCCCGATTGAAGGGCGTATTATTGAACTGAGCCCGGAATTCGAGGAAGGCGGGCGCGTCACGGCGGGTGATTTGCTGGCGCGTATCAATCCGGCTGATGCGCAGACTGCCGTTGACGTCTCCCGCACCGATCTGGTCGAGGCGCAATCCGATCTACGAGATGCGGAGCGCGCGCTGGTTTTGGCCCGGGACGAACTGGTCGCGGCAGAGGATCAGGCCGAATTACGGGCAAGGGCGCTCCGGCGGCAAGAGGACCTACGAAGCCGTGGTGTCGGGACCGAAGCTGCTGTCGAGACGGCAGAGCTAGAAGCGTCCAGCGCGTTGCAGGCCGTGTTGTCACGGCGGCAGTCTGTGCAACAGAACGAGGCCCGGATAGATCAGGCTCGCACGCTGGTTGAGCGCCGCGAGATCAACCTCGCGAACGCTGAGCGTCTTCTTGCAGAAACCGAGATTTTTGCGGCTTTCGACGGCCGCCTCGCAGACGTTACAGTGACATCGGGCGGGATCGTCGCGACGAACGAGCGGTTGGCGCAACTGGTTGATCCGACAACGCTTGAAGTGTCATTTCGGATTTCAACCGGCCAGTATGCGCGGCTTCTTCGTCAGGACGGCGGGCTGGTTGATACACCTGTAGAGGTCACGCTCGATGTGCTGGGCGTTGGCCTGACGGCGCAAGCGCGTCTTACCCGCGAAAGTGCTGCGGTCACGGAAGGGACGACGGGCCGGGTGCTTTATGCTGAAATACTAGATCCACGTGGCTTACGGCCCGGTGATTTTGTGACTGTCACGGTGATTGAGCCGGAATTGCAGGACGTGGCCCGTGTGCCCGCCACTGCCGTCAACTCTGCCGGGCGGGTTTTGGTCTTGGCAGACGGTGATCGCCTGCGAGAGGAAGATGTCGAAGTTTTGCGTCTGCAGGGTGATGACGTGATCATTGGGGCCGCTTCCATCGCGGGAGAAGAGATTGTGGCCGAGCGGTCCCAGCTTTTGGGTGAAGGCATAAAGGTTCGGCCTCTGCGTCCGCTTGCATTGGGCGAAGATGAAACCGTCGAACTTGATGATGAACGCCGTGCGCGTCTGATCTCATTTGTGCAATCCAACGTGCGTCTGTCGGATGAAGCCAAAGACCGCATGCTGATCCAGTTGCAAGAACCCCTGGTGCCCGCGCGGATGGTTGCGCGGATCGAAAACCGGATGGGCAGCTAGATGCGCACACAAATCGCATCAAAGACGGGCGGTTTGATCTCATATTTCACGCGTCACAGAACGGCGGCCAATCTGGTTCTCGTTCTTATGATTGTCTTGGGCATCGCCTCCGCCCCGAGAATGCGCGCACAGTTTTTCCCTGATACAATTCTGGAAAGCCTGTCGATTGCAGTCGCGTGGGACGGGGCCGGTGCAGACGACGTGGACCGGGCCATCGTTCAGCTGATGGAGCCGGTTCTGCTTGCTGTCGAGGGGGTGGAAAGTTCCGTTGCCCGCTCGCGGGAGGGCAATGCCACGATCACCCTGGAATTCGAACCTGACTGGGACATGGGCCGCGCGTCTGACGAGGTTCAGGCGGCGGTTGATGGGATCAACGATCTGCCGGAAGAGGCCGAAGAACCGACGGTCACCCGCGTTGCATGGCGCGACCGGGTCACGGATGTGGTGATCACCGGCCCGGTGGGGGTAGATCAACTTGCCCGGTTCTCGGATGAGTTTGTCACCCGGCTTTTTGCTGCGGGGGTGACGCGCACAAAGATCCGGGGCGTCGCCGCGCCTGAAACCATTGTCGAAGTGCCATCGGCTGATCTGATCAAGAACGACATCACCATGGCCGAGATCGCTGAGGCCATCCGCGAAGAAGCCTCCGCCGACCCGGCGGGCGATGTCGATGGTGCCAATGCGCGCGTGCGGACAGGTGTGGAAAAACGGGACGCGCAACAGATTGCCGCGATTGTCCTGCGCTCGAACGAAGATGGCTCAACCTTGACCGTGGGCGATGTGGGCAGGGTTATAGTCGAGGGGGCGGATCGGGACAGGGCCTATTATGTCGGCGACAATCCGGCGGTTTCGATCCGGGTGGACAGGTCTACTCAGGGCGATGCCATTGCGATCCAGAACGCTGTCCAGAAAGTCGCAGACGAGCTTGAGCCGATCCTGCCTGAAGGAACGGAGATCGAGCTGATCCGAACCCGATCCGAAGCCATCACAGGTCGTCTTGATATTCTTTTGGACAATGGTCTGGTCGGGCTTGGTCTTGTTGTTTTACTACTTTTTCTCTTTCTGAACGCTCGGACAGCGTTCTGGGTGGCTGCCGGGATTCCCGTTGCGATGTTGGGTGCCATTGCCTTGATGTATGTGGGCGGCCTCACCATCAACATGGTGTCGCTTTTCGCGTTGATCATCACGCTCGGGATTGTCGTGGATGACGCCATTGTGGTGGGCGAGCATGCGGATTTCAGGGCCCGTACGCTAGGCGAGGACCCGGTGGTCGCGTCTGAGAACGCAGCTCGCCGGATGTCCGCCCCGGTCTTTTCGGCTACGATAACAACAATCATTGCGTTCTTTGGCTTGGTCGCCATAGGCGGGCGCTTTGGCGACCTGATCGCGGATATACCATTCACAGTGATTGTTGTTCTGATCGCGTCTCTGATCGAATGCTTCCTGATCCTGCCCAATCATATGTCTCACGCCTTGGCCGCGTCCGCGAAAGAGCATTGGTACGACTGGCCCTCCCGAACCGTATCAAAAGGGTTCAAATGGGTGCAGGTCCGGCTATTCCGGCCATTTATGGGGTTCGTTATCCGTGCGCGCTACCCGGTTCTGGCGCTGGCGATATTGGCGCTGGCCAGCCAAGTGGCGCTGTTCATCCGGGGCGATGTCACGTGGCGGTTCTTCAATGCGCCTGAGAGGGGCTCGGTTTCAGGCAACTTCGCCATGCTACCGGGTGCGACGCGCAGCGACACGCTGGAAATGATGCAGGAATTGCAGCGCGCAACCGACGAGCTTGCGGCCCGCTACGAGGCTGAATACGGTCGCAACCCGCTGGACTATGTCATTGCCGAACTTGGCGGTCTGACCGGGCGCGGCCTGGCCGGACAGGACAGCAAGCAGCCCGATCAACTGGGCTCCATCGCGATAGAGTTGATTGATGCGGATCTGCGTCCTTATTCGTCCTTCAAGTTCGTCGGCGACTTGCAGGACGCCGTCCAGCGCCACCCGATGCTTGAGACAGTCAGCTTTCGCGGTTGGCGGTCCGGGCCAGGCGGTGATGCGCTGGACATCGAGTTTTTCGGTGCGGACGCCGAAACATTGAAAGGCGCTGCGGAGGCGCTGAAAACGGCTCTGTCGCAATTCCCCGAGGTGTCGGCCGTTGAAGACAGCTTGGCTTACGACAAGGAAGAGCTGATCCTTGATCTCACCGCCCAAGGGCAGGCTTTGGGGTTCACAATTGATCAGCTTGGCAGCGTTCTGCGCAATCGGTTGAACGGTATTGAAGCCGCGACCTATCCTGACGGCCCCCGGTCCGCCACGATCCGGGTTGAACTGCCAACAGGCGAGCTGACGGCTGACTTTATGGAACGGACATTCCTGCGCGCAAGCGGCGGCGAATACCTGCCCTTGTCGGATATCGTGACCGTTGAAAGCCGCAGCGGATTTTCAACGGTACGTCGGGAAAACGGGATCAGGCTAATTTCGATCACTGGCGATATCTCGGAGGATGATCCAGCCCGCGCCGAAGATGTCCTTGAGCAAATCCGCCTCGATATTCTGCCAAATCTTGAGGCTGACTTCGGCGTTACTTCTCAAATGTCCGGGCTTGTCGAGCAGGAGCGGGACTTTCTGACAGATGCGGCCATCGGTTTCATCCTGTGTCTGACCGGGATTTACCTGACATTGGCGTGGGTGTTTTCCAGCTGGACCCGCCCGATTGTGATCATGGTAATCATCCCCTTTGGCCTCATTGGGACGATCTACGGTCACAACGCCTGGGACGTGCCGCTGTCCATGTTTACGGTCGTTGGCTTAATCGGGATGACGGGGATCATTATCAACGATTCAATCGTGCTGGTCTCGACAGTGGACGAATACGCGGCGGAACGCGGGCTGATCCCGGCGATCATCGATGGGACCGTCGACCGATTGCGCCCTGTTTTGCTGACCACGCTGACCACCGTTCTGGGACTTGCGCCCTTGCTGTTTGAGGAATCGCGTCACGCCCAATTTCTCAAGCCCACCGTGATTACGCTATGTTACGGTTTGGGCTTCGGCATGCTGCTGGTTCTGTTGATCGTGCCATCGCTGATGGCAATGCAGTCCGATATAAAACGTCAGGTCACAGCCGCGTCGCGGATGCTTCAAGCAAAAGGTGCGCCCGCTCTGGCGCGGATCGGCTTCGGGGCACTCGTGCTTTTTGCGGCTGCGTTATTCACGGCGACGCTAGGCGCAGTGTTCTGGAACGGACAGCTGCCGGAGCAGATCCTGATAATCGTACCAAGCCTTGCCGATAGTGCGCCGACCTTGGCCGCGTTCATGGTCTTTATGGTCGGGGTGATCGGTGCGGTTTTGGCAGCATGGATCGTCTCGGCGGTGCTGCAGGTTTTCCGACTGCGCCGTGCGTCCTAATCCAGCCTACACCCGTTGATCTCGACTGCGTCCTGTGTGGTCAGGACCGTGAAACGGATGTTTCCAGCCATCCTATCAGAGATCGGACGCGTGCCTTGTGCCACAAGAAGCGATGTGGCGACCAACCGATCACCTTGCCGCTTCAGCTTGGGTTCACTGGCCCAGATGCTCGTATCCTGAGGCTCTACTACGAGCGCTTCGTTCTGACCGTCCAGCGGGGGCAGGGTCAGAGAAACGTCGAGCTTGGTCCCCTTCTCTGAAGGGCTTAGCGCGCAGACGGGGGTTTTGATGCCAAGCGCCTTTGCGGATTTCGGTTGCAAAGCCAAAGCCGCCTTGACTACAGCGTTTGGTTCGGTCGCGCTGGCGGACAAGGTGGTCTTGATCTTCGCCCGGATGGGTACGCAAACATCCTTGCAAATACCCATTACGACCATAGCCATCAGCCGGATATCATCATCGTTTTCTGCGTAGAATTTGATCGGCAGCACCAAGCGATCACGATACCCCAGCGAGCGCAGTCCGAAGTCCCAAAACACGGTCGGTCGGGGCCACATGATATCCGTCTTAGCCAAGTTATGGGACGAAGACCAATATGCCTTGGTCGGCAAACCACCATCACCCGGTGCGCGCCAATAGGTTTTCCAACCCTGCGCCAGTGTTATGTCTAGCGCCGCAATGTGGGTCTTGGGGTCACTGCGCCACCCTTCGATAAATTCGATCTGAACGATATCTTTAGCGTCTGACTGCGTGACTTGCGCCGTCGCAGGCAAACCAGTGGCGATGCCTAAAGCGGCACATAAAAACAGGCGTTTCAACATTCGATCGACAATAGGCAACTGCGGCTCACTTAAAAATAAAATAATGGAGAGCGCAGTCGGCGAAGCGCGGCCTTTCTGGAAGCTGCCGCTTGAAGACAGACGGTGTTTCACCCAATTTATGTGGATGGACAGCGCAACCGATTCTACCACTTTGGACGGCAAGCTACTGATCGCCATGCCGGGGATGTCTGACCCGCGCTTCGATCACAGCGTTATCTTCATGTGTTCTCATTCATCCGACGGGGCGATGGGTCTGATCGTGAACAAGCCTGCAGATGATCTGAAGTTCAACGACCTGCTGAAACAGCTGAACATAGAGGCGTCGTCTAATGCGCGCAGCGTGCGGGTCCATCTGGGCGGTCCAATGGAATATGGGCGCGGGTTCGTACTGCATTCCGCAGATTATGCGTCGAACGAGTCAACGCTTGATGTGTCTGACGATTTTGGAATGACGGCGACATTGGACGTGCTCGAAGATATCTCTCAGGGAAGTGGGCCAGAGAAGTGCATTCTGGCCATGGGCTATTCGGGTTGGGGGCCGGGGCAGCTTGAAGACGAGATCGCCCGGAACGGCTGGCTGATCTGCGACGCGGAGCGTGACATTGTCTTCGGCAGAAATGATGATGGCAAATGGGGCGCCGCATTGGGCACCCTTGGGATCGACCCGCTTCTTCTCAGCGCGGATGGCGGCCGGGCCTAATCGCGCGGTGCGGCCGCACGGGCCAGCCTGTCATTGATTGCGACGCCCAAGCCTTTGTCCGGGATCGGGGCCGCGGCAAGCGTTTTACCCTCGTTTTGCGCCAAAAGGTCAGCCTTCCGCAAAGTTGCAAACAAATGGGTGGCAGCCTCCGTCAGATCGCCCTGTTCTGACAAGTTGAAATGCCCATTGACGGGACCGAACCCGATCATCACCTCCGCTGCACGTGGCGCTTCTACGCCCAAGCGAAGTCTGGAGTTCGGCGCATAGTGCGAGGCCAATTGGCCCGGCGCGCTTATCCCTTCGTCCGATGTCACGCCCGGGATATCCTCTCCCAACAGCGCTTCCAGTTCTTCGACCGGTACCCCGCCGGGGCGGAGCAATGTCAGCGGTGTCGTTCGCAGTATTGTTGATTCCAACCCGACCTCGCAGGATCCGCCATCAAGAACCGCTGCAATCCTACCGTTTAGGCCATCCAACACGTGCTGAGCGGTCGTGGGGCTTATGGTACCCGACGGGTTTGCCGAGGGCGCCGCGATGGGACGGCTGGCGCGCGCAATCAGGTTTCGCGACAAAGGCGCTGCAGGCATTCGGATCGCAATGGTGTCGAGCCCCGCGGTGACCAGATCGCTGATCCCGAATTCAAGCCGAACGGGAAGCACAAGCGTGATGGGCCCGGGCCAGAACGCCGCTGCCACCTGTTCTGCGATGTCATCGAACACGGCGATTTCCCGGGCCATTTCAATGTCAGCGACATGTACGATAAGCGGGTTGAAACTTGGCCGCCCCTTGGCCGCATAAATCGCCGCGACAGCCTCTGGGTTCGTTGCATCGGCGCCAAGACCATAGACAGTTTCCGTCGGAAATGCGACCAAATCGCCGCCTTGCAAAAGCAGGGCGGCCTTCTCTATATCAGCGCCGGTCAGCTGTAACGTTGGCATATTGAACCCGATCCATGACGTGGCGTTTTGATTGATAGAACACTTCCCAGCCGTCAAGTTGACCGGGTAAAGTAGATTTTCTGTGTCGCGCCTCGGTTGTGCGCGATCCAACGTGGGAGAGATGAGATGGCATATCGTGCGCCCGTAAGCGAGTATAAATTCCTCTTCGATCACGTGGTAGGCCTCGACAAGGTCACTGGAACGGATCGTTTCGAAGAAGCGACACGAGACGTCACATCCGCCATTCTCGAAGAAGCCGGCAAGATGTGCGAAGAGGTCTTGGCCCCCTTACAGCGCAACGGCGATCTGCATCCTGCACGGCTAGAAAACGGCGTCGTTCGCACATCGCCTGGCTTTGGTGACGGCTACGCCGCAATCGCCGAGGGCGGCTGGATCGGCATGGCCGCAAGCCCGGAATATGGTGGAATGGGCTTGCCTTATTCCTTGCAAAACGCGGTTAACGAAATGATGGGCGGGGCGTGCTTGTCGCTTCAGCTAAACCCGCTGATGACCCAAGGCCAGATTGAAGCGCTGGAGCATCATGCATCAGACGCACTCAAGGACATCTACCTGCCCAAGCTGATTTCCGGCGAATGGTGCGGAACGATGAACTTGACCGAACCTCAGGCCGGGTCCGATGTGGGCGCTCTACGCAGCAAGGCGGAGGACAATGGCGACGGCACGTACGCCGTTACCGGGCAAAAGATATACATCAGCTGGGGGGACAATGACTTCAGCGAGAACGTCTGCCATCTTGTGCTGGCGCGCTTGCCGGATGGGGTCGATGGAACAAAAGGCATTAGCCTTTTCATGGTGCCGAAGCTGATCCCGGATGCGGACGGAAACCCCGGTGTGGCCAACAGCCTGAAGGTGGTTTCGCTGGAGCACAAGTTGGGTCTTCATGGCTCACCTACGGCGGTTATGCAGTATGATGGCGCGACTGGCTGGCTTGTGGGCAAGCCCCATGGCGGTATGGCAGCTATGTTCACCATGATGAACAACGCGCGGCTCGGCGTTGGCGGGCAGGGGATCGCGGTTGCGGAGGCCGCTTATCAACATGCCCTCAGCTATGCGCGTGACCGCAAGCAGGGCAAAACCCCGTCGGGCGATGCAATCACCGGTCATGCGGATGTGCGCCGGATGCTGGCGCAGATGAAAGCAGAGACGTTCGCCGCACGCTCCATTGCGGCAGCATGTGCTGTGGCAATCGACATGAGCACTGCAACCGAAAGTGCCGAGTGGAAGGCGCGGGCCGCGCTTCTGACACCGATCGCAAAGGCCTTCGGAACAGATATCGGCATCGAGGTTTCACAGCAGGGCATTCAGGTTCACGGTGGTATGGGGTTCGTCGAAGAAACCGGCGCCGCCCAGTTCCTGCGGGATGTGCGTGTCACTGCGATCTACGAAGGCACCAACGGTATCCAGTCCATGGATCTGGTGGCCCGCAAGATGATGGATGGCGGCGAGGCGGCGTATGCGTTGATTGACGAGATCGAAGCCTATGCGGAGGGCGTGAAATCGTCTCATCCCGATCTCGCGGAACCTGTGTTCAACGCAGCCGAAACGTTGCGCGAAACAACAGAATGGCTCGTCGAACAGGACTTGAACGATCGGTTCGCGGGTGCCGTTCCATACCTGCGTCTCTTCGCGCGGGTTCTGGGAGGGTACTACCACCTCTGTGCGGCGCGCGCTGATGGTGAAGGCAGCGCGCGGTGGAAATTGGCAAATGTATACTTGCATCGTCTTCTGCCAGAGCACGTGGGGCTTGCAGCCCATGTGCGGCGCGGCGCTGCGGATCTTTACGAACTGACAGACGAAGATCTGGCGGCTTGAGCGCCAAGCTGCACTACCCGTTTGAGGAAATCCCTGAAGAAGGCGCGGCTATAGAGGTCGCGCCGGGCATTTTGTGGATGCGCCTGCCGCTTCCGATGAAGCTGGACCACGTGAATATTTATGCGCTGGAGGACGGGGATGGGTGGTGCATCATTGACACCGGCTTTTTCTCGAAGCGCGGAGTTGGGATATGGGAAAGCCTACTTTCCGGGCCACTGGCCGGAAAGCCCGTCACGCGGATTCTGGTCACGCATCACCATCCAGATCACATCGGCATGGCAGGTTGGTTCCAAGGCCGTGACGCCCAGTTGCTGACCACGCGCACGGCATGGTTGATGGCGCGGATGCTGGTTCTGGACGAGCAAGACGCGCCCACGCCCGAGGCCGTTACGTTCTATACTCGGTCAGGTATGGCGTCTGACATTCTTGAAAAACGCCGCACCGAACGGCCATTCAACTTCGCCGATTGCGTCGCCCCCTTGCCGCAGGGATACACCCGTATCAAGGAAGGCGATGTTCTGCAGGTTGGCCAGCGAACATGGACCGTTCGGATCGGCCATGGCCACGCGCCAGAACACGCGACGCTCTGGTCCGACGATGTGGTGCTTGGAGGCGATCAGCTATTACCGTCGATTTCGCCTAATCTGGGGGTCTATCCGACCGAGCCCGGTGCCGATCCGGTCAGCGACTGGTTGACTTCGTGCGAGCGCCTTGGCCAATACGCGACGGACGATCAACTCGTCCTTCCGGGACACAAGCTTCCGTTCACCGGGTTGCCGTTCCGGCTGTCGCAACTGATCGAAAATCACCACGGGGCTCTGGTACGTTTGCTTGACCATCTGTCCGAACCACGTACCGCCCATGAATGCTTCCTGCCGCTCTTCAAGCGCGAGATCGGTGGTGGCGAATACGGTCTGGCATTGGTGGAAAGCGTCGCCCACTGCGCGCACCTTTATTTGGCTGGACAAGCAACCCGGGTTCTGGGCGAAGATGGGGCCTACCGATACACGCGCGTCTAGTGCTGTGACATGGAGTTTGGCGATGAGCGAGATCAAGACCACGGCGGAAGCGATCGAGAACGCAGCGCTGCCCAAGTCGCGCGCGGTGCATCTGTCCAATTGCGCGCCGACGCCGGAACAACAACCGCTTCCCAAGGGCGTTACGGATAAGCCTTTGTCCGAGAAAAGTCCGGCGGAATGGGCCTATGAACGGCTGATCCTTTATATCAAGAACTTTGAAGAGCAACTCGACAACAACCACGAGATTGCGATGGGCTTCACGGGCGGCACCACAGGGATCATGCGAATCGAAGGCATGGGGTTCTACGCGCCTGATATCATCAGCTTTTACGGCAGCGATCCAGAAGGGGGGCGAACTCAACAGATCCAGCATGTCACTCAGCTCAATGTCCTGCTTCGTGCCTTGCCGAAGAAAGTGGATCAGCCCGAGCCGAACCGCATCGGGTTTCGGCTGGCACAGGATCTTGAGCAGGACTAATGCAAAGATCGTCGCAGTGACACGGCGAACAGAATCCGCTAACAGGGCAAAAATCAGTCAGTACGGAGCATTCCAATGGAAGAGCACAAGCACGGATCCATGGACATCAAGGAACAAGAGAAGACCTTCGAGGGCTTCGTGAAATTCACGACCTATAGCGTCGTTGCGATTTTGTTCATCCTGATCTTCCTCGCCGTCTTCAACTCCTAAATCTGCGTGATCAAACGAACGGTATTGGTCCTGAGCCTTGTGCTGGGGCTGTCGGCCTGTGGCGCGGAATCCGTCTGGGCCCCAGAAGAGGATGTGCGTCGTGCGGTTTACCGGGATCCCGGTCCCGCGACATTGACGTTGATCACCGTCGTCAACAACAGGTCTGGGTCAGGTGCCCACAGCGCGCTCTTGATCAATGGCTCGCAGCGCGTTGTCTGGGATCCTGCCGGGACATGGTGGAACCCCGCCGCGCCAGAACGCAACGATCTGCACTACGGCATGACGGATCAGATGGTCGATATCTATATCGACTACCACACGCGCGAGACCTACCGGACGGTTGTTCAGGAAATCAAAGTCAGTCGCGCGGTAGCCGATCAAGCCATCCGAGAGGCCAGCGCCTATGGTGCGGTGCCCAAGGCCTACTGCGCTGTATCGACGGCCGATATTCTGAATGGCCTGCCGGGCTTTGGATCCATCCCGACTTCGTATTTTCCGAATAGCATGATGGATGCTTTCGCCAAGTTGCCCGGTGTCAAAACGCGCGTCTTCCGTGACGATGACTCTGATGACAATTCAGGCCTGTTGCCCGCTGGCTAGTCGCGTTTTAATCTAGTGAGCTTGCCGTTTTTCAATCTGACAATTGCGCAAAAACAAACCCCCGGGGCCGGGCCGCGGGGGTCGTTTTCGTGTGCAATCTGGCTGTTACCTAGAGACCGCCTTCGCGCTGTGCCTTTTTACGGGCTAGCTTGCGGGCGCGGCGGATGGCCTCGGCCTTCTCGCGTGCTTTCTTCTCAGACGGCTTTTCGTAATGTTGCTTGAGCTTCATTTCCCGAAAAACGCCTTCGCGCTGAAGTTTTTTCTTCAGAGCACGAAGCGCCTGATCGACGTTGTTGTCGCGAACGCTTACCTGCATGTGGTGTCACCACCTTCCTAAGTTAGAGTTGCAAGATATTGCAGGAGGTGGCCGTATAGCAAAGGCGCATTAGCTTGTCTACCATGTGCAACCCAATGGAGTGTTCCGATGTCTGACGATGCCCGCGACCAACTTCTTGATGCTGCTTTGATGCATGTTCCCTTCGATGGATGGTCCGAATCCACCTTTAAAGCAGCGATTGAGGACAGTGACGTCGAGACGCCCTTGGCCCATGCTTTGTTCCCGCGGGGTGCGGTTGATCTGGCGATTGCCTTTCACAAACGCGGCGACGCAGAAATGGTCAAGCGGCTTAAGGCCGAGAACCTGATGTCACTCAGGTTTCGGGACAGAATCGCCGCTGCCGTCAGGTTTCGGATAGAAGCGATTGAAAACAAGGAAGCCGTTCGTCGGGGATCGAGCCTTTTTGCGCTGCCACAATACGCGGGCGATGGTGCCCGGCTGATCTGGGGAACGGCGGATCTGATTTGGAACACGCTGGGCGACACATCCGAGGACTACAATTGGTACACCAAACGCGCCACGCTGTCGGGCGTGTATGGATCGACGATCCTGTTCTGGATGGGCGATGACAGCGAAGGCAGTCACGAAACCTGGGCTTTCCTCGACCGCCGCATCGACAACGTGATGCAGTTCGAGAAGGTGAAGGCACAGATCAACGACAACCCTGTCGCCTCGCGCTTACTGGCTGGTCCGAACTGGTTATTGTCGAAACTGAAAAAGCCGATGGCGATGCCCGATCCCGATCTGCCTGGGCACTGGAAGCCAAGCTCGGGTGCGGATCGGGGCTAAGCTGCCAGCGCGTTCGGCGGGACGCAAGCATGCGCTTTCCGAGGCGACCCGATACCTGCTAGTCGTTACGGGAAACGTCAGGAGGTGGACCAGTCATGACAGGTGAGATGAGGGTTGTCGAAATCAGCGAACCGGGCGGACCTGATGTTCTGGTGCCTGCCAAACGTCCTATCCCGCAGCCAGGACATGGCGAGATTTTGATCAAGGTAGCGTTCGCTGGTGTGAACCGGCCAGATGCGCTGCAGCGGGCTGGCAGCTACAACCCGCCCCCCGGCGCGTCTGACCTGCCCGGGCTGGAAGCTTCCGGCCATATCGCCGCGATCGGGTCCGGTGTGACGGGCTGGTCAGAGGGGGACCCGGTTTGCGCGTTGCTGCCCGGGGGCGGCTACGCGGAATATGTCACCACACCCGCAGCCCACGCCTTGCCGGTTCCCGAAGGACTAAGCCTGAAACAGGCTGCCGCCCTGCCGGAGACCTATTTCACCGTTTGGTCCAACGTGTTCATGCGCGGCGGACTGAAAGCGGGGGAGCGGTTCTTGGTGCATGGCGGCTCGTCCGGTATTGGCACGACCGCGATTCAATTGGCAGCCGTTATGGGTGCGCGGGTGTTCACTACAGCGGGCAATGACGAGAAATGCGCGGTCTGTCGGGATCTGGGGGCCGAACAGGCGATCAACTACCGGGACGCGGATTTCGTCGAGGTCCTCAAAGCCGAAGGTGGGGCCGACCTGATTCTTGATATGGTTGGTGGGGACTATATCCCCCGCAATCTCAAGGCGCTCGCAATGGACGGACGGCTGGTGCAAATCGCGTTCCTGCAGGGTCCAAAGGTTGAGGTGAACTTCGCGATGATGATGGTGCGCCGCCTGACTATTACCGGCTCAACTCTGCGCCCCCAAAGCGACTTGGCTAAGGCACGCATTGCGGACGAGTTGCGCGAAAAGGTCTGGCCCTTGCTGGCATCGGGCCGAATTGCGCCCGTTATGGACAGTGAATTCGTGCTGGATGAGGCCGCGAAAGCTCATGCCTGGATGGAGACCTCGCAGCATATCGGCAAGATCATCCTGACGCTGTGAAATCACTTTGTTCCGTCAAAGAGCGGCACGGTCGACATCGACATTTTTGCGGATCCGTCCTGCACGTCGCGGGCGTGGGAGACATAGATGAGCGTCCGGTTGTCCTCATCAAAGATCCGGCGGACTTTAAGGCTTTTCCAAATGATGGATCGGCGCTCGCTGAAGACGGACTCTCCGTCGCTGCCTCGATCGATATTGCCCAACGTGATCGGTCCAGTTTGACGACATGCGATAGAAGAGTTCGAAGGATCCTCAAACCAGTTGCCCTTTTGCAGCCGGTCGATCAATCCGCGCTCGAAATAGGAAACGTGGCAGGTGACGCCCTCGACCTTGGGATCGGCGAAAGCCTCAATAATGATGTCGTTGCCCAGCCAGTCCACATCAACACTGCCGACCTCATCTGCAGTGGCGGGAAGGGTAGCAGAGGCCAGAAAACCGGCGGCGAGAAGAAGCTGTTTTGTCATTGGTCGTCTCCTGAATGCGTCTGACCAACGCTTGGGGCGGCCGTCAGGTCCATCTGTCACCGAATAGGGTCCCAAAGGGCGTCTGACTGACTACAATCCCGACGGGTATCCGCGCCACACCGGCGGGGCTCTAGATCCTTCGTCAGGCAGATCCGGACCTCCTGAATACGGCGGGATTTGCAAGTGATCGTGATCCCGTCTGCAGTCAGCTGTGGATTGGCCTCCAGAAATGCTTCTTCCACGACAGATGCCGGCAGCTTCACGGCGTCTTTCAATTTTCGGAAGACAGCCGGGCGCGTGACAGCGTTATACGCTTGCCGAGACTTCTCGTAATACGCAGCCGCAGACAGCCCAGAACACCGACCATGTTTGTTCCACTGATGCCATGCCAAACCCGATGAGCCCATGATATCCGTCATCTCCGCCGTTTGTGCCCGGGACGGGTTGCGCGCAGTGGTGGGGCAATCACTGGGCCAGCCTCGCTCGTATTGCGGCCAGAGCCCGTGCAGTGTCCAACCGTAGTCGTGCCGGGTCTGGCATTGATCTGCGCCACGCCGGTCGCCTTCTAGGGCGCACCATGTGGGTGACCAAGACAGCGCCAGAACGTAGTAATCGAATGCGCCTGCGCGATCATCTTCAGCCGAGGCTACGCTGCTGAGGGCGAGCAATATCAGGAGCCACCGCATTTCCACTTTCCCTTCGCTGTCTGCATCCCTATATACGCGTCAGGTTCCCCAACAACACGAACTTGTTCCAATCGGGACAGCCCCTAAGCCGGGCGACGGGACAGGTGTATTCGAAGAGGAGAGATCATGGCAAAACCGATTATGGCGAAAGCCACAGCCGTTTGGCTGGTGGACAACACCACATTGACCTTCAAACAGATTGCCGATTTCTGCGGTTTGCATGAATTGGAAGTCCAAGGCATCGCGGATGGCGACGTCGCCGCGGGTGTGAAGGGCTTCGATCCGATTACCAATAACCAGCTGACGCAGGAAGAGATCGACAAGGGTCTCGAAAATCCGCGCCACAAGCTGCAGTTGAAATACAACGCTGCCGCCGAGGGTGAACAGCAACGTCGCGGCCCCCGTTACACACCATTGTCGAAACGGCAGGACCGCCCGGCATCCATCTTGTGGCTGGTGAAATTCCACCCTGAGCTGAGCGATGGTCAGATCAGCAAGTTGGTCGGTACAACAAAACCCACCATCAACGCGATCCGTGAGCGGACCCACTGGAACATCCAGAATATTCAGCCGATTGATCCTGTTGCTTTGGGTCTTTGCAAACAGTCCGAACTGGACGCTGCTGTTCAGAAGGCCAACGCGAAGAGGGCCAAAGAGGGCGAGGTCATGTCCGACGAGGAACGGCGCAAGCTGGTCTCGACCGAGCAATCGCTGGGCGTTGAGCCTGAGGCGAAGATGCCCGCCGCAATCTCCGGTCTTGAGACATTCTCACTGACGGACTCGAAAGACGAAGATGACGAGGAAGAAGAGCTGCTGGTCGATGCGGACAGCCTGTTCAACCTGCCAGATTCGCCCGGCGAGACAGACGGCGAAAAAGACGAAGAGAACGACAAGGACTGATCAGTCCTTTGCTGCCCGCCCGGTTTGATCCCGGTCGGGTGGCTCCGCCTCATCGCTAAAGAGGATCCGTTGAGCGTCCCCGTCGAGGTCTTCGTACTGGTCGGACCGTAAGCTCCAGACAAACGCGATCAGACCAACCGCCCCAAGGCACAGCGACACCGGAACCAGAATGAGCAGAATGTTCATGCCCTGAGCCTCAGCGCGTTCACCAACACCGACAGCGAGGACAGGGACATCGCGATGGCCGCCATCAAAGGCGTCGCAAACCCCAGCAGGGCGATGGGTACCGCGATCACATTGTATGCCACCGACACTGCGAAGTTTTCCGTCACCCGCGCCTTGGCTTGAACGGCAACCCGTGCGGCCTCGGGAATGGCGCCCAGATCCGGGTTTAGCAGCACCATGTCAGAGGCGACACGCGCCACATCCGTCGCCGTCGCAGGTGCCATCGAAACGAAAGCCTGAGCCAAAGCTGGCGCGTCATTCATGCCGTCGCCGACCATCAGAACCTTGCGTCCGTTGATCCGCATCGCGGCCAGTGCGTCGGACTTGTCACTGGGCGACATGGCCGCTGTGATATCTGTGATACCCACGCGCGCGCCCAGATATTGCGCAGCCCGGTCTTGATCGCCGGTGAACAAAGCCACGTGCAGCCCCATTTTCTTGAGGTCCTGAACCGCCTCCAGAACGCCGGGTCTGAGTTGTTCCTCGATCTGGATTGTCTTCGGGACCGCGTCGCCGATCCGCAGGGCCGGACCAGACGCCGCACCAGTCAGCGCCGCGCTGCCCAACCGAACGCGCTGACCCTCGAACATCGCGGTGATCCCGGTGCCCGGTTCTTCACGAACTGACGAAAGCTGCGCAGGAGTGATGTCCTTGGGTAGAGCCGCACAGATCGCACGGGACACCGGATGGCGAGAGGTTTGCGCCAATCCCTTTAAAACGGCCAGTTCGAGGTCAGAAAAGGCGCTTGTATCTACGGTGACCTGTCCTTCGGTCAGCGTGCCGGTTTTGTCGAAGACGACGGTGTCGACCTCGGCCAACCGTTCTAGAGCCGTTGCGTTTTTCAGCAACAGACCGCTGCGGAACAGGCGCCCTGACGCGGCCGTCATCACGGCCGGAACCGCCAGGCCCAACGCACAGGGGCAGGTGATGATCAGGACGGCGATTGCGATGTTCATGGAAAGCCGCACGTCGCCGGAGATCGCCAACCAGACCACAAAGGCGGCCAGCGCCAATAGATGAACAGCAGGGGCATAGATCTGCGCAGCGCGGTCGGCGAGGCCGGTATAGGTGTTGCGTGCGGTTTCCGCGATTTCGATCAAGGCGGCCATCTTGCGCAGGGTGGTATCCTCTCCCCGGGCTGTGACGCGCAGCTCAAGCGGACCGGTTAGATTGACCTCCCCCGCCAGAATGGCATCGCCGGTGCGCGCAGCATGGGGCAGGCTCTCACCCGTAATAAAGGATCGGTCAACTTCGCTTTCGCCGCGCACGACCTCTCCATCCAGCGGTACCCGCACACCGGCGGGCACAAGGATCCGATCGCCCACCGCGATATCCTCGAGTGCGGCGGTTTCCTGATCCGTCCCGATCAGCCTTGTAACGCGCGGGATCTCCAGCGCCGCCAGTTCTTTCGCCGCAGAGCGCGCCGCGCTCCGTGTGCGGTGATCCAAATAGCGCCCGATCAGCAGAAAGAACGTAAGGGACAACGCCGCGTCGAAATACGCATGTGCCCCACTTTGGGAGGTCTCGTAGAGCGACATGCCCGCCGCCAGCAGGATCGCGAGCGAGATCGGTACGTCCATATTCAGCTTCCGCACGGCCAGCGCGCTGAGCGCGTGCCTGTAGAACGGCTGCCCGGCGTAGATTATCGCGGGCAGGGCGATCATGGCGGAAATCCAGTGGAACATGTCCCGCGTCGCTTCGGTCGCGCCGGACCAGACCGACACGGACAAAAGCATGACATTCATCATCGCAAAACCCGACACTGCGATGCGGATCAGAAGATCCAGCCCGGTCTTGTCCTTCTGCTGACCCAATGTGGCGCTGTCCAGTTCCAGCGCGTCGAAGCCGACGTTTCGGATGGCGGTCAGCAAAGGTTCCGCCGTGATGCCTGGCGCGGTTTGGATGCGGACCCGCTTGAGGCCCAGATTGACCCGCGCGGCCACCACGCCATCGACTTGCATCAACGCCCGCTCGACCTTGGAGATACAGGCGGCGCAATGGACCGTGGGAAGGGAGATCTGGATCGCGTCGGGCCTATCGACCGATGGGGTATCGGCATCAGGCCCAGTGGCGCATCCGGGGCAGGCGGCGACGGTCATCCGGGGTTCCTTACGATGATGCGTTGGCGGAAGGGCGTACCGTCCTCGGCGACGGCTTCAAGCCGCAGGTTCCAATTGCCCGGCGCGACCGAGACCGGGGCCGTGAAGCGGGTGCCGTCAAAGACGAAATGCGGGCTTTGATCCTCGTAGACATGGGTGGCCCGACCCAGCACGGCGGACACGATTTGCGGCTCCGCCACACCTTCGGTCGTGTTGAAGGTCACGCTCAGCTGCCCCCGTTCGATTTGCGCAGACACGTCCCAGTTCAGCGCCTCTTGTGCACTTCGGTCTTTTTGAAAGGACTGGCTGACTACGTAGGAATTCTTCGTCTCCAAACCCGGAAAGGTCGCGACTGCCTGAAACGCCAAGGTCAGGTTGACCGCGATGATCACCCCGAACGCACTGCAGGTAATGAACAGAACCTTGCGCCCGGTGAGCGGTTTGACGGGTTTCACTGTCATTGTTCAACTCCATTGAAAGTTGTGGCCCGCCCTGCACGGTCTCCGTTCTGAACATCTTCGACCCAGAGCCGGAGGTCGGTCCGATCTCGGGAGGCCGCGGGATCCTCCGGGCGGGCAGTGACGTAGATCCGCTGGATCAGGGATTCGTTGGCAGGGACGGTGACCTGATTGGTCTGTGCGCCTTCGCCTTCCATGTTGATCCGCAGAATGTCGTCCGAGGACAACATCATACGGAATTGGCGATCATCCCCTAGCTTGTTGCGCAGGCGGACATTGTAGACGTTGCGGATCGATCCATCCGAGAGCGTGACGTAGGTCGGGTTGCGAACAGGCTCGACCGTCAGTTCAATATCGCTGCGCACGAACAGTGCGTAGACCAGACCGACCCCGATCAAAGACCACAGCGCGGTGTAAAGCAGGACGCGAGGTCGCAGCACGTGCTTCCAGATGGGTTTCGGGGCGGCGCCAGCGCGCTCAGCCTCTTCGTCGGACAGTGCCAAATAATCGATGAGTCCGCGTGGCTTACCGATCTTGTCCATGATGTCATCGCACGCGTCGATGCAAAGCGCGCAGGTGATGCACTCCATCTGCTGCCCGTCGCGAATATCGATGCCCGCGGGGCAAACGTTGACGCAGGCCATACAGTCAATGCAATCGCCCTCGGTGTTCTCGTGCTTCTTGCCGCGTGGCTCGCCACGCCAGTCGCGGTAGGCCACCGTGATCGTTTCGGGGTCCATCATGGCGGCCTGAATGCGCGGCCATGGGCACATGTAATTGCAGACCTGCTCACGCATCAGGCCGCCAAAGACAAATGTAGTTGCCGTCAGAATGGCAACCGTAGTGTAGGCGACGGGATGGGCATTGAGTGTGAACAAATCCACCAAAAGCGTCGGCGCATCCGCGAAGTAGAACACCCAAGCGCCACCGGTCGCGACGGCAATCAGGATCCATACGATCCATTTTGTCAGCCGTAGCCGCCATTTGCGCAGATCCCAGTCTGCGTTCCATAGGCGCACGCGGGCGTTGCGATCCCCTTCTATCCAGCGTTCCACCAGTATGAACAGATCGACCCAGACTGTCTGTGGACAGGTATAGCCACACCACACGCGACCGAGAGCGGATGTAAAGAGAAACAGGCCAAGGCCCGCCATGATCAGAAGGCCCGCGACAAAGTAGAATTCGTGCGGCCAGATCTCGATCCAGAAGAAGTAGAAGCGCCGACCGGCCAAATCGACGAGAACCGCTTGATCGGGCAGTGCCGGGCCGCGGTCCCAGCGGATCCACGGCGTGATGTAGTAGATACCCAGCGTGACGATCATAATCCACCACTTGAGCGTGCGGAAGAACCCGGACACACGGCGCGGGAAGATCGGCTCGCGCGCGATATACATCGGCTCTGATGATTGACTGGCCATCTGCATGGCTCCTGATCCTGTTCGCACGTCTGGTCTAAGTTTACGGATCGGCGTGAACTTTGATACAGATCAACGGTTCTATTTTGTCGCGGTCTGGCATTGGTGCTCCGGCTTCGGGCTGGTGCGAACAGGTCACGAAGCCGGAGCTAAGCAAATGATGTTATCGATCTTGGCGATCCTCCAGCAACACCATTTGCTACTCTGTCGCGGGTTGCTCGCCGCCACCAAGCTGGTGGACATAGGCGGCAACCGCGTTGACCTCGGCGTCACTCAGACGAGGCGACCACGGGGGCATCACGCCGAAACGGGAATAGGTGATCGTCTCGGTCAGCGCCTCGCGATCCCCGCCGTAAAGCCAGATGGCATCGGTTAGATTGGGTGCCCCCAAACTGTCATCACCCATACCGGCTTCGCCGTGGCAGGCTGTACACTGTTCCTCAAACAGGATTGTGCCTTCAGCAGCCATCGCGGCATCATGCTGCTGACCAGAGATCGAGCGGACGTATTCGACCAGATTTGTGATCTCCTGCTCTTCAAGCAACTCACCGAAGGCGGGCATTTCTGACCAGTGTGCGTCGCTGTCGACCTCGTTGCGAATACCGTGTCGCACTGTGTAGGCGATCTCTTCAATTTCGCCGCCCCAGAGCCAGTCGTCGTCCAAAAGGTTCGGGTAGCCCACAGCCCCCGCCGCACCCGAGCCGTGGCACTGAGAACAGTAAGTCCGGAACACGGCAGCCCCGCCGGCAATGGCATACCGGTTCAACATCTGATCCTCACTCAGGGACGCCAGATCGACCGAGGCGAGCGCTGCGGTCAGTGTGGCATTCTGCGCTTCGACCGCCTCAATCTGCTGGACGACCTCGCCGCGTGTGGAATACCCAAGCAATCCGCCCGTCGCGCGGTTGACCAAAGGCCAGGCCGGGTAGGCGACCGTATAAAGCACCGCCCAAACGATGGTTGCGTAAAATGCCCAGAGCCACCAGCGCGGCAGGGGGTTGTTCAACTCCTTGATGCCGTCCCATTCGTGGCCCGTGGTGTCGATTCCGGTGACGTCGTCGATGTCTTTTTCGTTGTGATCCATCACTGCGCCCCTTCCGTCTGAGGTTTTTGTGTGTTGCAGGCGTCCGTGCGGTCAGCCTGTTCCAGATCATCGCGCAGGGGGATTTGCGCGATCTCGTCATGGGTGGGACGACTGCCCGGACGAAAGGCCCAGACGATCGCGGTGATGAAGAAGGCGAACATGGCCAGAAGGACCCAGCTGTCAGCCAACTGTCTGAGGAAGGAATAGGTGTCCATATCAGGTCCCCTTATCGGCTTGCATCTGGTGTGAAGGTCGAGAAGTCGACAAGCGTGCCAAGCATCTGAAGATAGGCGATCAGTGCGTCCATCTCCGTCAATTGGGGCTGGCCGTCGAAATTGCTGACCACCGCGTTCGGATAGCGCGCGACCAGATCGTCCCAGTCACTGTCAGGGTCACCCTGATTGCGGAAGTCGGCTTCGGCGGCAGCGATCATCTCGTCCGTATAGGGCACACCGACAAAGCGGTGGGTCCGCATCAGATCGGCGACATGCTCCGGGTTGATGGTCGTTTCTGCCAGAAACGCGTATTTCGGCATGATCGATTCCGGCACGACCGATTGTGGGTCCATGAAGTGGTCTACATGCCAGTCATCGGAATACCGCCCCCCCACGCGGGCCAGATCAGGGCCCGTGCGCTTAGAACCCCACTGGAACGGATGGTCATACATAGACTCCGCAGCCAGCGAGTAGTGCCCGTACCGTTCAACCTCGTCCCGCATGGGCCGGATCATCTGGGAATGGCAGACATAGCAGCCTTCCCGCACATAGATGTCCCGGCCCGTCAGCTCCAAGGGGGAATAGGGGCGGACGCCGTCGACCTCTTCGATGGTGTTTTCAAGATAGAACAGCGGTGCAATCTCGACGATCCCACCGATACTGACCACCAAAAAACTGAAGATCAGCAACAACGTGGGGCTGCGTTCAAGGATCGCGTGCTTGGCCAGAAAACGCTGGGTTTTCGTTGGCTTCTGCGCAGGCTCATTCGGGGTGGTGTTTACATCACTCATGGGACGCGCTCCTTATTCTGCCGGGGTTGCCACAGGGGCTGTAACGGTGCGCCCGCCCCGGATGGTCATCCACATGTTCCAGACCATGATCAGGCCGCCGGCAAGGTAAAGCACCCCACCCAGGCCGCGGACGACATACATCGGGAATTTGGCGCTGACAGTGTCGGCGAAGGAATTGACGAGGAACCCTTGGTCATCGACCTCACGCCACATCAAGCCCTCCATGATGCCGGATACCCACATTGATGCGGCATACAGCACGATGCCGATGGTCGAGAGCCAGAAGTGCCAGTTGATCGCCGCCATCGAGTGCATCTGCGTCCGCCCCCAGAGGCGTGGTGTCAGGAAGTAGAGCGCGGCAAAGGTGATCATACCGTTCCACCCCAGGGCGCCCGAATGCACGTGGCCGATGGTCCAGTCGGTGTAGTGGCTAAGCGAGTTGACGGCCCGGATCGACATCATTGGACCCTCGAATGTCGACATGCCATAGAAGCCGAGGCTGACCACCATCATGCGGATGATCGGGTCTGTCCGCAGCTTGTCCCACCCCCCTTGCAGGGTCATCAGACCGTTGATCATCCCGCCCCACGAGGGCATCCAAAGGACGATCGAGAATACCATGCCAAGGGTCGAGGCCCAGTCAGGCAGCGCCGTGTAGTGCAGGTGGTGCGGTCCAGCCCAGATATAGAGGAAGATCAGCGCCCAGAAGTGGATGATGCTGAGTTTGTAGGAATAGACAGGGCGGCCCGCCTGCTTTGGCACGAAGTAATACATCATGCCAAGGAAACCCGCCGTCAGGAAGAAACCCACCGCGTTGTGGCCGTACCACCACTGGGTCATCGCGTCCTGTACGCCCGAGAAGACCTGCACTGATTTGGAACCCCAGATCGAGACGGGGATCGACAGGTTGTTGACAATATGCAGCATCGCAACGGTGACGATGAAGCTGAGCAGGAACCAGTTGGCGACATAGATGTGTTTCTCGCGCCGGGTGAAGATCGTGCCGAGGTAAACAACAAGGAAGGCGACCCAGACAATGGTCAGCCAGATATCTACGTACCATTCCGGCTCTGCATATTCCTTGGATTGGGTGGATCCCAGAAGGTAGCCTGTGGCGGCCAGAACGATGAACAGGTTGTAACCCCAGAAGACGAACCAAGCGAGGTTGCCGCCCCAAAGACGGACGCCGCTTGTGCGCTGGACGATGTAGAAGGACGACATGATCAGCGCGTTGCCTCCGAACGCAAAGATTACCGCGCTTGTGTGCAGGGGTCTCAGCCGTCCGAAGTTGGCATAGGGTTGTGCCCACTCGATGTTGAGCGCAGGGAACGCCAGTTGGAAGGCAATATAAGTACCCGCCAGAAACCCGACGACGCCCCAGCCTGCCGTGGCAATCGCGCCCGCCCGGATGGGACCATCCATGTAGCCGTTGGCGTCCACGACCGGACGAGGCTCGTCCACGCGGCGCACTGTCCACAGAAAGAGCCCGCCCGCGGTGAACATCAGGATGATTGCATGAACCTGGTAGGCAAGGTCGAGTGCCCAGTTGGCCGCAATCGCGCAAAACAACGTTATCACCCCGAGGGTGATTAACTTCACGGCGTCTATCATATGGTGTGTCCCCTATCTTGAGGCCGACTCGGTCGGACTGCCCTGTTCGCGGCCACACCATGAGCAAGACGACGCCGAGTGCGCTTTGATCTGCATCAAACCGCAAAGGGATAGGACTTGCGGGCGATCAAGGCTGTTGCACAAACACCTTGCAAGACTGTTCGAAAGACACCTTGCGGAGAGTTCAGAGATGGCCATTCGAACGATTTCGACATTTCTTCATGGTGCCGCGCCAAATACAGACACCCTTGAAGCTACGATAGAATTCGCGCGCCGCCGCGATGCGCATCTGTCTGTCATGGTGGCCTCGGTCAACGATGTTGATCCGGGCTTCTATTATGCGGGTATGCACGCAATCACCATTGCCAGCGCGGTCAAAGACGCTCAGGGCGAACTGGAGACACTTTACCAGATGATCGAAGCCCGGTTGGAGCCGGAGGATATCAAATGGGACCTGGCGCAGGCCACGGTTCTGCCTGGGACGCTTGCAAACTTCGTTGGTGACCGCGGACGGTTTTCGGATCTGATGATCCTGCCGCAGCCCTATGCCGAGGGCGGCCTGCCTGAGGACGCCACCGCGATTGAAGCTGCGCTCTTTTCTGCAAAGACACCCTTGCTGGTGCTGCCGGAACACATGACCGTTATTCCCAATTTTGAGCGAGTTCTTCTGGCGTGGGACGAAGGGGATCAGGCGCTAAAGGCGGCGCGTGGTGCGATGGGTTTCCTTGCGGGTGCGCAGGAGACGTTCATCACCATCATCGACCCACCAAGACATGGCCCAGACCGGTCCGATCCCGGTGGCCAACTGGCGCAGATGATCCACCGGCACGGGGGGAAGGCGAATGTCGCAGTGCTTGGTCGATCAGAGGGGCGCATTTCCGACATTCTGCTGCGCCGTGCGCGGGAACAGGGGTGCGATCTGATTGTGATGGGCGGTTACGGTCATTCCCGCATGCGCCAGTCTGTCCTAGGTGGTACGACGAGGCGCATGCTTGAGATCAGCGACCTGCCGATCTTCATGATGCACTGAGCCGGTATGATGTACTAGGCCAGCGCGGCGTCCCATGTCTCACCCGTCTCTGAAATGAGTAGGCCAAGATCAGGGACGACGACCCCGCGCTGGCCAGATAGCTCTATCAGCCCGTCTGACTTCAGTTGCGACAACTGTCTGCTAACTGTCTCCAGCGTGAGACCGAGATAATTCGACATGGCTTCGCGCGTGAGCGGCAAATTGAATTCTGTGTGTGACGGAACCTGCGCGCCGCGTTTCGGCGACATCCGCCGTGCAATCAGAACCAGAAGGCTCGCGATCTTTTCACGGGCGGTTTTACGACCTAGCAGCAGCATCCATTCTCGTGCGGCATCAAGCTCGTCCATCGACATTTCCAACAAGCGGTTGCTGATGTTTGGCGTGCTCTGGACCAGTTGCTCGAACGGCTTCCTGCGGAAGCAGCACACCTTCACATCGGTAATCGCTGTTACATCAAAGGGCGCGACCCCGCGTCCGGGCCGTCCAATGAAATCCGAGGGCAGCAGAAGACCAACCATTTGTGTGCGCCCGTCTTCCATAGATTGGCTGATCGTGGCGACCCCCTCGATTAGGGAGGCCACATGATCCAATGGGTCGCCCCGCCAGAGGATTGGCTGGCCCGCATCGTAACTGCGGTAATACTTGATCTCTTCCAGCTTGCGCAGTTCGTCGCCTTCGCACTTTGAACAGACCGCGTTGTGCCGGATCGGACAATCCTTGCAATTGGGCATGGTCGTCGTGGTGCGTATCATCACGTTCTCCCGGGGCATGCGCTGCGTTTCTCGATACACTATAGGCATCGTTTCGAACAGGTGCGAGGTGCTGCGTCGCTTTATAATGCTTCTGTCGGTGTTGCGGGATGTTTCGTTGCGAAAGGCCGCAGGGTTTGCCTACAAGAGAGGCCTTGAGATCTCTGGGACACGTGGATGGACACAAATGTACTCTTGGTGGCCGGAGGGGCGTTTTTGCTGGCCGGTCTAGTCAAAGGGGTTGCTGGCATGGGGTTGCCGACGGCCGCCATTGGCCTGATGACCCTTATGCTGGATCCGCGGACTGCTATCTCCCTTATTTTCTTTCCGATGATCGGCTCTAACGCGTGGCAGATCTACCGATCCGGCGAACTGATAAGGACGGTGAAGACCTATCGGATCTTTGCCATTGCTCTGTTTTTCGCGGTGATCGTGACATCAATCCTGACCAGGTCCGCAGGCGATCAGACCTTGCTGGCCGCACTGGGCGGTGTGATCCTGCTTTTTGTTGCCGTCAGTTGGTGGGGGTGGGTGCCACGGCTACCTGACCGGTATGACTCAGCCGCGCAGCTGGGTTTTGGCCTTTTTGGCGGTGTGATCGGTGGCATGACTGTCGGGTGGGCCGCGCCGCTAGCGATATATTTGACAACCAGAGGCGTCGACAAGGATGAGTTCGTGCGGGCCACCGGATTTCTGATCTTTGTGGGCAGTCTGCCGCTGTGTGCAGCCTATGTTCAGCTTGGGTTTCTGACGGGGCCACTGGCGGGCATATCCATCGCGATGCTGGTACCGACCCTGATCGGGTTTTCGCTGGGTGAAGTGTTGCGGGGGAAGATGTCTGTCACCGTCTTCAGAAATACCATTCTGCTCGTCTTTACCGCACTGGCACTGAACCTGTTGAGGCGCGCGTTCTTCTAGTGGGCAGGTGTTTCAACGGGATCCAGAAGGGAGCGTCCGCCGTCCACCGTCATGATCTGCCCCGTCATGAACCCCGCGCCCTCAGAGCTGAGGAATTGAACGGCATCCGCAACCTCACCCGGCGCCGCGATCCGAGCCAAAGGCGTGTGATCCACGATATCGTCCCGCAGGCCTTCTGTTTCCTTAAGCGCCGATTTCAGACTGGCGCTCATCACAGATCCGAAGGCCACAGCGTTGACACGGATATGGTGGGGGGCCAGTGCAACGGCAAGCGTGCGGGTCATCTGGTCCATTGCGGCGGTTGCAATTGAAAATCCCATAAGGCCCGGACGGGTGCGACCCGCCGCGATGGACGAGAGGTTGACGATGGAACCTGCCGTTTCAGATCCGCCGTCCTGTTCGGACTGTTTTATCATGCGTTTCGCGATCAACTGGCTCAGCTTCAGGCTGGCCAGAAGGTTCTGGTGCAAGAGTTGCTCGACGCTGTCGTCCTCGTCATCCAGTGGGTCTGTGGTCAGAACCTGCCGGGAAGCGTTCACCAGAATATCGACCCGATCAAAGGCGTCGAGCGTAGCGGACAGAAGGTTGGCCTGAGACAGCTTCTCCCGCAGATCGCAGGAAAATGAGCGCGCTGCGCCGTCCTGATCGTCGGCATTGTCGATCTCTTGGCGCAGGCGTGCCTCGTCCCGGTCCGCCAGCATCACATTTGCCCCGTTGGCCACGAATTGGCGGGCGATTGCAAGACCGACGCCATTTGCCGCGCCCGTTATGATGGCGGTCTTGCCCGCGATTGAAAATGACATGGGAAGAAGTCTCCGACCTATGTGGACCGCATGACCTGCTAGGCGTTCGCCGTCTTGGGTTTGCGGGCGCGGAAGATTTTATAGCCGTTCTGCTGGAGCACGGTGTCCACGTCCTTAAACACCCTGCCGAGTGTTTGTTCATAGGGCAAATTGCGGTTCGCAACAATCCACGCTTCGCCTTTGGGTTGCAGAATTGCGGCGGCCCGCTTGAGGAATGCCTGACCGATTACCGGATCCGGTTGGCGGGATGTATGAAAAGGCGGGTTGGTGACAACGACATCATAGCTACCCTCTACTTCCCGGGCGTCTGTCCATTTGAAGACAGCTCTTTGATCCGGGACGTTGACCTTCGCCATTTCCAAAGCCGTATGATCCGCCTCAATCAAATCCAGTCGCACAACGTCAGGCGACAGCAAGATATGTCGCGACAAATATCCCCAACCCGCCCCAAGATCAGCAACCTTGCCCGACAGTTCTGGCAAGGTCTCCGCCAGCAGGCGTGACCCCCGGTCTGCGCCGTCAGCAGAAAAGATGCCCGGAACTGTTGTGAAGCCGTTTTCCAGATGCGCCGGTTTCGGGCGCCATTCATCGATGTTGGGCGGGCGCAGCGGACGGATGAACCAGACCAGCTTCCCATGCGCCTTCGAATAGCTGCCTTCGAGTGCCACATGATATCTGAGCGTCTTGATGACGCTTTCGACGCCGTCGGTCTTGTCGCCATCCAGAATGATCAGGCCACCTTCCGCCGTGTTGTCCATCGCTGAGGCGATCAGAGCCAAAGTTGCGTCCTTCGACCTGTGACAATGAACAATCGACACCGCGACCTTTGTTTTGAATGTGGTATCAACGCCAATTCCGCGTCGAAGAAGCTGTGCATGATCGGGAAAGAATGACTGGCTTGCAATAAGGCGGCTGGGCTGAATGCCACAGATATCGATAGACCCCGGCGCGTTTATAAGACCGACCCGACCTGCCGGTGGAATGGAGAGCAGGCCGCGATCAAGGGCCATAGAGAGACGGGACGGAGACATATTTGCGAGAATAGGGCGGTGCCTATTCCTTTTCCATCGTGCACTGCAGGGGGTGCTGATTCCGGCGGGCAAAGTCCATCACCTGCGCCACCTTCGTTTCGGCGATCTCGAAGGCAAACACGCCGACCACTGCGACCCCTTTTTTATGAACCGTCAGCATGATCTCCACGGATTGCGCATGGTTGAGGCCAAAGAATCGCTCCAGCACCAGCACGACGAACTCCATCGGGGTGTAGTCATCGTTCAGCAGCAACACCTTGTAGAGAGGCGGCCGCTTGGTCTGCGGTTTTGTTGCAGTGATGACACCGGCCTCGCCGTCCGGGTCGTCGTCCTTGTCTGACATTTTTATCTGAAAGGGCTGCACGCGTGCTACCAACCTCTGAGTCTTTTGGGTGAATTGGCATTACTATATATGCGGGGTTCAGGTCCAGAAAAGGGTGTGCCTCTTTAAGATGAAGCAAAACTTAACAACCATCGGCTTTGATGCGGACGATACGCTCTGGCAGAACGAGGAATTCTTCCGTCTTACACAGGATCATTTTGCGGCGCTCCTGTCCGATTATGCCGATCCGGATCACCTCTCAGAGCGCCTGTTGCAGGCTGAGCGCAAGAACCTTGGGCAATATGGGTTCGGCATAAAAGGGTTTGTTCTGTCGATGATCGAAACTGCAATCGAGGTTACGGACAAGACCGTTCCGGCCACTGTCATCTCTCAGATTATCGAGGCAGGGCAGGAGATGTTGCGCCATCCCATTCATTTGCTGCCACACGCGGAAGAAACCGTTGGCAAACTGGCCGAACGGTTCAAGCTGGTCCTGATCACCAAGGGCGATCTTTTGCATCAGGAGCAAAAGCTGGCCCAGTCTGGTCTTGGAGAGATGTTTGACGCCGTGGAAATCGTGTCTGACAAGACGCCTCAAACCTACATCCGTGCCTTCATGCGCCACGGTGACGGACCTGACCGCGCGATGATGGTGGGCAATTCGATGAAATCGGATGTGGTGCCTGCGATTGATGCGGGTGGATGGGGCGTGCACGTGCCAGCCCGTTACGAGTGGGAGATGGAGAAGGCGGATGCCCCAGAAGGACATCCGCGGTTTCGCGTACTGAAGGACCTTGGCGCTTTGCCTTCCCTGTTGGATGCGCTGGGGCTCTAACGACGCAAAGCTGCCACCGCCCGGACGTGGCTTTCAAATCCTGCAAACATATGTGTGAGCCTGTCGGATACGTCCTGCGGTGCAGATGACATGTGACCCGCCGTCAATGGCGGCTCGGGCGCGTACTCGGCGAGAAGCTGCACGGTCTGCGCATATTCCGTGCCCCGTAGCTCTTCAATCACCGACAGACCGAAGTCGATCCCTGCCGTAACGCCGCCCCCGGTTATGCGGTTGCGATCCTGCACCACACGCTCGTCCACGGCTGTTGCGCCAAATGCGTCCATGGCGGGCATTGCAAGCCAGTGTGTCGCGGCGCGGTACCCGTCGAGCAGACCGGCCTGACCGAGGATCAGGGCCCCGGTGCAGACGGATGTGACGTATTTCGCCGACGCCCCCTGAGATGCAATGAACTCAATGGTCTCACTGTCCTCCATTGCATTGAGCGTGCCTGATATTCCGCCCGGAACGAACAGGACGTCAGGTGCCTCAACGGCCTCAGAAAACACGATATCGGGCAAAATGGTCAATTTTGTATCACTGACAATCGGCTCTCGCGATTTGGCCGCGATCTTTACTGTCGCGCCCCAGAGGCTGCCAAACATGTACTGCGGCCCCACTAGATCAAGGGCCGTCATTCCGGGATAGGCAAGCATTACGATCTGTTCTGAGCCGGTCCAGTCGGGCGGCCATCCCGACATATCGTGAAGCGGTACATCAAGGTCATCCCTGACCGAGGATGTAGGCGGAGAGGCTGCAGTCGCGCGTGCTGAAAGCAAGCCCAAGGCGGCGAGCACTGCAAACTGACGTCTGTCAATCATGGTGATATCCTGTCTGAAAATCTGAATGTAAGGGTTCAGACAGATAGGGGTGGTGCCCTCGCCGGGTTTGAGCGGGCTCTGACAAAACTGTTCGGACGGTATAGCCGACGATGTCGCCAGATGTTCTGCCGTTCAAATTGGATAACGGCAGGAATTGCGTGGACGCTGGTGACCGGTTGAGGGCCGATCTTCAGACAAGAATCATACTCTAACTCTTGGTTTTTGACGGGTTGGCCAGTGAGGTCCAGCGTAAGGGTGACAAGCCGGTCGCCAGTGCAGATGACGATCCGCGACATCCCGGGAAGAACCATGCTGATCCCGGCACCCATATGCGGCAGAACCAAGCTGCAAAGCAGTCCAAGGATGAGCACGCATCTCAGCATCTTGTCTCTGGCCGTTGAGGGGTTTCTTCCGAAAACATTTGAGTACAGTGCTACAGACCGCAGTCGTCATCAGTATGACAGATCGTCAAATGGCCTTGCGCGCCTTTAGTGCGGCTGAGATCGTGCCGTCGTCCAGATAGTCCAGTTCGCCGCCGATGGGCACGCCCTGGGCAAGGGATGTCACGGCGATCTGTCGTGCCTCTAACTGATCGGCGATATAATGGGCGGTCGTCTGACCGTCGATGGTGGCATTGAGCGCAAGGATGACCTCAGTCACCCCTTCGCTGGTCACGCGGTCCAGCAATTTGGGAATACGCAACTCATCCGGGCCAATCGCATCAAGCGCCGACAACGTTCCGCCCAGTACGTGATAGCGGCCCTTGAAAACCTGACCGCGTTCCATCGCCCAAAGGTCAGCGACATCCTCCACCACGCAGATCTCGCCCGTGGCGCGTTTTTCGCTTTCGCAAATGTCGCAGATATCCGTGGTGCCGATATTGCCGCAGTTGAGACATTCCCGCGCGGTTGCCGCAACCGTCTGCAACGTATCAGCCAGTGGCATCATCAGCAAACTGCGCTTCTTGATCATATGCAGCACAGCGCGACGCGCCGACCGCGGACCGAGACCGGGCAGCTTCGCCATCATCTCGATCAGCGCGTCGATGTCTTTGTTGCTTTGGGTCACGAGGCTGCGTGCCGCTCGTGTCGCGCTAGAATGGCAACTTCATGCCCGGCGGCAGGCCAAGACCCTCGGTCAGTTTGCCCATTTCATCCTGAGCCTTTTCAGACGCCTTCGCCTGCGCGTCCTTGATCGCTGCAAGGATCAGATCCTCGACGACTTCTTTTTCGTTCGGATCGAAAATGGACGGGTCGATGTCCAACCCAGTCAGTACGCCCTTGGCCGTTGCGGTTGCCTTGACCAGCCCTGCGCCGCTTTCGCCGGTCACTTCAATATTCTCGAGCCCTTCCTGCATTTCAGCCATCTTGGCCTGCATTTCCTGAGCCTTCTTCATCATCCCGGCCATATCGCCGAGTGATCCCAAACCCTTTAGCATCAATTTCTCCTTACGTGATCCAAAGCCAGAGATACGCTTCGGGATAAGTGATCACAAGCGTTTGGCGAACCAACTGCGCTCATGTATCAGTCCCATCGCCTGAAAGGCTGCCTTGGCGGTCGTGTTTGCGGTCCAGGTGTCCAGAGTGATTTCGGTGGCCTCGACATCTTGAGCCACGTTTTCTGCGGCTATGATTAATGCGCTAGCGAGGCCGCTTCGCCGAAAGTCAGGATCTACCACAATATGTTCAATGTGAAGGCGTCGGATTGCATAGGTAATCGGGGACTCAGGTCGATCTACGATTGAAAAGAACATATAAGCAGCAACGTCCTCGTTAGCTGTTCCGACAAAAACACCCGCGTCATCGGCTTCGATCTTTTCAGTGAAAAACTGATGCAACCATTTGGGATCACTCTCGAATTTGAAGCGGTCTGGGTAGGTTTCAGCATGCCAGCCCTGAACAATTTTGTTTAGCTTGACGAGCTCCTTCAGATCCTTGTCGCTAGCCGGGCGTACTCCAAGTCTAATCTTCTTCAAACGGGTCCCATTCATCTTCCACCTCAGGCAGGGCTTCGACGGCAGCTTCTTGTACTAGGTCTTCTGGGGTCTTGATGTCGATGATCTTTGCATCGGGAAAGATCGCGAAGGTCGCTTTGAGCAGGGGATGCTCGGCCGCCGCTGCTTTCAAAGCATTTGCTTCCGCGTCGCGCTCGGCCTGGAGGGTAGGCGCGCCACCGCTGCTGACGATGCTGACGCCCCATCTGTTGCCTGTCCATTGCTGCAGGCGGGCGCCTAGGCGTTGCGCGAAATCCGCAGGCGCGTCGCTGGTCGGTTGGAATTCGATCCGACCGGGGCTGTAACTGACAAGTTGAACGTATTTTTCTACCTCGATCAGAAGTTTGACGTCGCGGTTTGCGCGGATCAGGTGCAGCACGCTCTCAAATGTCGGAAACCGGGCCAGCGCCGTCTCGGGGTCTCTGGCCACGGCCATCGCCGCGCCACCGGAAGAGACGGTTGGTGACCGCGGCGCGGCCTGTTGCGGTGCGGCGGTTGCGGTTGGCTGAGCGAATGCCGGGGATTGTGGCGCAGCGCTTGCGGACGCAGGTGCCGTCGGCGGTGTGGTTTGTAGCTTTTTGACAAGCTCTTCGGGCGACGGCAGATCAGCCATATGGGTCAGCCGGATGACGGCCATCTCGGCGGCCATCATCGCGTTGGGTGCACTTGCGACCTCTTCCAGCGACTTCAGAAGTAACTGCCACATCCGTGACATTGCCCGCATGGGCAGTGCTTCGGCCATCATTTGACCGCGCGTGCGCTCGTCCGGACCAACGGTGGGATCTTCGGCAGCTTCTGGCGTGATCTTGATAACACTCACCCAATGGGTGATCTCGGCCAGATCACGCAGAACAGCCACCGGATCAGCGCCATCGGCATATTGCGCGCTCAGTTCCTGCAATGCGCCTGCGGCATCGCCCTTCATAATCAAGTCGAACAGATCGAGCACCCGACCACGGTCCGCCAGTCCCAGCATCGCGCGCACCTGTGCGGCGGTCGTTTCACCAGCGCCATGAGAGATTGCCTGATCCATCAGGCTCATCGCATCGCGGGCGGACCCTTCAGCGGCGCGCGTGATCAGTGCCAGCGCATCATCGGCAATCTCGGCGTTTTCCTGTGTCGCGATCCAGCGCAGGTGGTCGATCATCACCTCAGGCTCGATCCGACGAAGATCGAACCGCTGACAGCGTGATAGAACGGTCACCGGAACCTTGCGGATTTCGGTGGTCGCGAAAATGAATTTCACGTGCTCGGGGGGCTCCTCCAGCGTCTTCAAGAGCGCGTTGAACGCGCTGTTCGACAGCATGTGAACCTCGTCGATGATATAGATCTTATACCGGGCGGAGTTCGGGGCGTACTGAACCGAGCCAATGATGTTGTCCCGGACGTCATCGACGCGGGTCTGTGTTGCGCCGTCCATTTCCAAGACGTCTACATGGCGTCCGTCCATGATCGCAACACAATGCTCACACACGCCGCACGGTTCAGTCGTGGGCCCGCCCTGACCATCGGCGCCGATGCAATTCATGCCTTTAGCGATGATCCGCGCTGTGGTGGTTTTGCCAGTGCCGCGGATGCCCGTCATGATGAAAGCCTGTGCGATCCGGCCTGCGTCGAATGCGTTTTTCAGTGTGCGCACCATCGCATCCTGACCCCTGAGGTCGGCAAAGGTGGCGGGCCGGTACTTCCGCGCCAGAACCTGATACCCGGACTGGGTCGTGTCGCTCATGCTACCCCGCTGGATTCGATGCCGTCAGAACTTACGTCGCCCGCAGAGGGAGGTCCACCGAAAGGCGATTGGGCTAGGTTTTGGATATTGATCGCGCCAATCACAGGATGTATTCCACTGACTTTGTTTGAAGAACGATATCGCTCTACCGATCGGAGACAATTGTGAAGCCGTTCATTTTTCTGCTTATCCTCGCTAGCGCGTCCTGTGCAGCGGTTGGCCAACAACTCTATCCGAACTCTGTCGCCTCTAACGATCTTGATTTTATTATGGCAGACGACCCCGGCGCTTGCTGGTCAATTGCTGCAAAGGGGGGAGGGAGAACGGAAATGTATGATCCGCGGCGTGACATGCTGTTTGTTGACGGTGCTCTTCATTTCGACGTTAGCTTTCCTGACCAACTCCTCCGGATCAATGTCCATCCTGACGTCGGCGATCCCCGTCAACGCGCGGTAGAAGCGGCTGCATCTGTTTCCAGACTGCCGACCCAGATGAGGACTGAGCTAAGATATGTGAACATTCTGGATGGCGATGGGGCGGCATGGGAAGAGGCTTTGGGAGGCTTCTTTACTCTTTATGATGAGCTCATGGAACGTCGGCTGGCTGAGCACGATTTGGATGAAACGGTATTTCACGAAACTGCGCATGTCGCGCTGGACCCATTGCTTGCCAACAAGCCCGAATGGCGGTCAAATCAGCGCGCCGACAATAACTTCATAACGAGTTACGCGGCCAAAAACCCAAACAAGGAAGATATTGCCGAAAGCGCGTTGTTCGCATGGACACTTACGCATCATCCGGGACGGTTACCGGCAGATGTCGAGGCAGGCGTTCGTAGCGTCATACCCAACCGTTTAGACTACCTACGCAATGTTCTGGAAAGTTATACGCCGCCGTCTTGTCCCGCTTAGGGCAACTGACGTGCTCTTATGTCAGGTCGCAAAACCTGACATTGGCGCAATTACCGCGAAGGTGCGGCTTCTCCCACCGGGACGCAGCCTATAGCGTTTGAGCTCGTGTCCCCCGTCTCCAACAAAACTAGCTCACGCCCCAAAAACCAGCCCGGGTATTTTTCGGATGGGGTCGGCAGATTTGCGGGCGCGGGCGAGGTTCCAGGCGCCTTGGAGTGTGATCCAAATCGCCTCGGCCAGCTGGTCTGCGTGGCTTTTCTCCAACCCGTGTTCCCGTCCTTTCGCGGCCACGGCGGCAATCCAATCGTCAAAGATCGTGCGGGTCTTATCGCGAAACATGACGTTTTCAGGTGCCTCGAACAGGATCGATGAGATCGGACAGGTACGCCAATGATCTGACAGGTCGAAGAGCTTTGCCAGCTTGAAGCATAGCGTCGTGATGCCGTCTTGAAAGTCCCGGGCGTCGGCGAAGGCATCATCCAATATATGCAGCAGCTGGACTGAAGCCCAGTCGGCGGCGGCGAGGGCAAGATCAGCCTTCCCGTTAGGGAAGTGATAATAGAGTGATCCCTTGGGCGCGCTGCTAGCCGCCAGAATCTCGGCGACGCCGACACCGTGATAGCCACGTTCCTGAAACAGGCGGGCTGCGTTCGCGATAAGACGATCACGGGTGGAAAGGGTTTCTGACATCGTGGGTGTATCTCATGGCTAGACCGATTGGTCTACCGATGATATAGACCAAGTGGTCTAATGGAGTGCGCGCGATGGGATGTGAAATGAAGATGGTCCCCTACGGACAGCCGATTACGCAGGAAATCAGCGTGAGGTCTGGCGCGTCCAAACTTTCCGGGCGTCTCTATCATCCGACGGATACCCCGCGCGCGATTGTTATTCTGAACGGCGCGACCGGAGTACCGCAAAGTTTTTACACCGCCTTTGCCCGGTGGCTTGCGACGGAACAGAACATCGCCTGCGTCACCTATGACTACAGAGATTTCGGTCTATCGGCTGCAGGGCATCCGAAACTGTCGACGGCGACGATGGCTGACTGGGCCGTGCGCGATGCGCAGGCCGTCCGGGATTATGTCGCGACGACCTTGCCCGGGGCACCGATCTGGATCATCGGGCATTCGCTGGGCGCACTCACTCTGGCCTTTCAGGACCGGATGGATCGGGTCGACCGGGTGATCACTGTTGCGAGTGGGCCGGTTCACGTCAGCGATCACCCTTGGCCTTATCAGGGTGCTGCGCGGCTTTTCTGGTTTGCCCACGGTCCCGCAATGACAAGCGCCCTTGGCTACCTGCCGGGCCGTGCCACGGGAATGGGGTCCGATCTACCTGCGAGCGTTTACTGGCAATGGCGGCGCTGGTGTACGTCCCGCAGCTTCTTCGCGGACGATATCGGCTCTACCCTGCCTTATCCGGACTGGACGGCGATCACCTGTCCGGTCAAATTTGTAGCCGTCGCGGATGATCAGATGGTACCGCCTTCGGCTGTCTGGCGGTCGATGGAGTTCTACCGCGCGGCCCCAAAGCGCCAACTAACCCTGGAGCCTGCAAAATATGGCGTGCCGAAAATAGGCCATCTCGGGGCGTTTCGCCGCGCAAACGCAGCCTGTTGGGCCGATATCATAGCATAAGGGAAAGTGGGTGAGAGGCTGGACAACGACCCAAGCGGGGCTCGTTACGGCTGCTTCCTTCCGGATCTGACCGGGTTGGCGAGGCGCTCGCCCGCGCCAACCTCTCACCGATCCATATAGGTGTCGCCTGCGAGTCGCGCAAGCGGGGTTTGCCAAGGTCAAAGCGACATGGCATGACGCGGAACGCGATACCGGGAGCCCCAATGAAACACGCTGAAACCGTCACGTTTGGTGGCTCTCACCTTGACCGCGCCGCGGAATTGCGCGGCGATCCGGCTGCGCTGGAAGATATGCTTGCTGCGACCAACACCCGCGTTTTGCCAATCTGGCGGGGCAAACCCTTGGTCGCGGGGGACAGGCGTGATCAGGGGGGGTGGTTGCCCGCGTCGCATCCCATCTTTGCCGAGGCCGATGAAGCCCCGATCTTTCTGGGGCGGAGTGAGATGCAAACCGGCCTGTTTGCGCGGGACATCTCGTGCTGGGAGCCCGCGGATCTGGTGGACATGCAAGGGGCATTTTTCGATCCGACAGAGCAATGGCACCCGTCTGTGCCGGAGGATCACCGGTTCTCGGAATTGCGGGGCGTCATGACCCGCTTGTCTGCGCGGGACGCTGAATTGATCGCGAGCGCGAAGGCCATTCTGGGCTGGCATGAAAGCCACGGGTTCTGCGCCTATTGCGGCGCAAAGACGATGCTTGCGATGGCGGGCTGGCAGCGGGATTGCGAGGCGTGCGGCAGACATCACTTTCCACGCACTGATCCAGTGGTCATAATGCTCATCACCCACGGAAACGCGGTTTTGATGGGGCGCTCGCCGGGTTGGCCGGACGGCATGTATTCCTGCCTTGCCGGATTTGTAGAGCCCGGCGAGACGATCGAGGCCGCCGTTCGCCGCGAAGTCTTTGAGGAGGCGGGCATCCGCGTCGGGCACGTGGAGTATCTGGCAAGTCAGCCATGGCCATTCCCCGCGTCCCTGATGATCGGATGTCACGGCCATGCAGAAACCAGCGAGATCACCGTTGATCCAAGCGAGATCGAAGACGCCAAATGGGTGACCCGAGAGGAGATGCTTGAGACGTTCGCAGGCAACGATCCAGCGATGAAACCCGCTCGAAAGGGGGCCATTGCACATTTTTTGTTGCTCAATTGGCTGAAAGACACCCTTGATTAGGGGATGGATGGTACAGGGACAAAAACGAAGTTGAGCATTCGAGCAGAATGAGATTTTCGACGAAAGAAGACCTTGAGATCCCGATAGAGCAAACGTTTGAGATGCTATCGGATTTCGAAAACTACGAGCGCGCTGCGATTAAAAACGGCGCGGATGTGGTGCGTGTGGATCAAGCGACTGCCAAAGGCGTTGGCATGTCATGGCGTGCGACTGCGCCTGTTCGCGGACGGATGCGGTCCTTTGCCGTGACCCTAACGGAATATGAAAAACCCAGCGTTATGCGGTTTGACGCGGAATCCGGCGGGATGATCATCAACTTCGTTATCGATCTGGTGCCTTTGTCCCGCAATCGGACCCGCGTCCGGATGGAATTGGACATTCGACCGCGCACTCTTTCGGCACGGCTGCTGATGCAATCAGTGCGACTGGCCCGCAATACACTTAACCGCCGCTACAAACGACGCATCGCTAACTTTGGCGAAGATCTGGAAGACCGTTATGCCGCCGCCCTGCGCCGAGGGTCGTCTGGCGTCTAATCGCGGGAAAAGGCTGCGGGATAGGTGCCAAGGATACGTGTCTCGGAGGTAAAGTAATCCAACTCTTCCATCGCGCGTTGTACAGCAGGATCATCCGGGTGCCCCGCGATGTCGGCGTAAAACTGCGTCGCCGTGAATTCCCCGTCGACCATGTAGCTTTCCAGCTTGGTCATGTTAACGCCGTTCGTGGCAAATCCACCCATAGCCTTGTAAAGCGCCGCCGGAATGTTGCGGACGCGGAAAACGAAGGATGTGATCATATGGGTATCGCCGCGGCGGCTTGTGTCCGGTTCCCGCGACATGACCAGAAACCGCGTGGTATTCGTGTCGCTGTCTTCGATGTCGCGGGCCAAGAGGTCCAGCCCGTAGGTTTCGGCCGCAAGTTCTGAAGCAAGGGCACCGACATGGCGATCGTTTGTCTCGGCCAGATCGGCGGCGGCCCCGGCGCTGTCTGCGCTAGCCTCGGCCTTGATGTTATGCTTGGCTAAAAATTCCCGGCATTGGGGAATAAGCACCAGATGCGCCCGGACAAGCCGGATATCGTCCAGCTTCGCGCCAGGCAACGCCATAAGACTGATCCGGACCCGAACGAACGCCTCGTCAATGATGTGAAGTCCCGACGACGGCAGCAGGCGGTGAATGTCGGCCACCCGCCCGTAGGTCGTGTTCTCAACCGGAAGCATGGCCAGATCTGCAGCACCCGTTCGCACCGCTTCGATGACATCTTCAAACGTCGCGCAGGGCAGTGGATCGTAATCCGGGCGGGCGTCGATACAGGCCTGATGCGAATAGGCACCGGCTTCCCCTTGGAAGGCTATTTTAGGGTTCATTGAACTTTTCTTCACTTTGCGCGTTTGGTCGCGGGTCTATACCTTGCGGAAGGGCACTGGAAAAGAATAGATACCGCTCAAACGCCAAAGAGGTGAGAGACGATATGTTCGACACGATGACTTTTACCAAGATCCTAGGGGCCGTTTGTGGCTCGCTGCTGATTTTCCTGCTCGGTGGATGGGCCGGAGAAATTATCTACCACGGCGGTGGAGGTCATGGCGACGAACATGAACAGGCCTATGTGATCGAAGTCGAAGACAGCGCACCTGCCGAAGAGGAAGTTGAGGAAGTCGATTTTGCGTCGCTTATGGCGGAAGCCGATCCAGGCCGGGGTGAACGGGTGTTTTCAAAATGCCGCGCCTGCCACAAGCTGGAAGATGGCGCTAACGGAACGGGCCCGCACCTTTACGGTCTTGTCGGGCGTGACATTGGCGAAGTGGATGGCTTCAACTATTCTGGCGCATTGAGCGAAGTCGCCGAAGTCTGGACGCCGGAAAACCTCAACGGGTTCTTGGAAGCGCCACGCGACTGGGCTCCTGGCACATCCATGGGATTTGCCGGTTTGAACAGCGCAGAAGAGCGCGCAAACCTTATCGCCTATCTCGATACAATCGGCGGCTAAGATCAGCTGAATTTATGTCAGGCCGCGCCTTCGGGTGCGGCTTTTCTTTGCGCTATTGCCTGATATCCAAGGACACCTCACGAATTCTCAACTTGATTGTTGGGTGAAAGCCGACTCTGGTGGTCTATGTCGTTAAAAACGATATGTGAAATCCGGAGGAGCCTGCATGACACCCGAGCGTTCTACTGCCCAAACCGCCATAAGGCCAAATACCGAACCGACCGTTGGTTTGAACTGGATGTTGGGAAGTGCAGTCTCGGTTCTGATCATAGCCGCAACGACCTTTGCCACGAAGGCCGAGGAGGTTATCGTCTCGCATGGGTATTCGAGCTTCGGCGATCTAAAATACGGCCCCGATTTCGAACATTTGGATTACGTGAACCCGGACGCCCCAAAAGGCGGCGAGATCTCGACGTGGTCCTTGGGTAATTTCGACAGCTTCAACCAATATGCCCGGCAAGGTGTGGCGGCTGCGCTGAACACCATTGGTAGCGAATCTGTTCTGACGTCGACCGCAGATGACCCCTACGGCGCGTACTGTTTTTTGTGCGAGACGCTGACCTACGACGAGGATCTGACTTTCGTCACCTTCAAATTGCGCGAGGATGTGACCTTCTCTGACGGCTCGCCGATGACGGCTGCCGATGTCGAGTTCAGCAACAGATTATTTCTGGAGCAAGGCATTGCGGAATATCGGCGTATTGCTGAAGGGTTTGTGGACAGTATTGAGGTGGTCGATGACTACACGATCACCTTCCGATTCAACGAAAGCTCCCCCGTGCGCGACCGGATCGGTTTTGCGGGTGGTGGACCAGTTTTCTCGAAGACATGGTTCGAGGAAAATGACATTCGGCTCGACCAGAGCACGAACCGTCCTTTCCTGAGCACAGGGGCCTATGTGCTGGATAGCTTCGATTACAACCGGCAGGTCATCTACGCCCGAAATCCAGACTACTGGGGCGAGGGGATCCCCTTTAACATCGGGCGGAACAACTTCGACCGGATACGCGTCGAATATTTCGCGGACCGGGCCGCGGCGCTGGAGGCGTTCAAATCGGGGGACTACCACTTCCGTGCGGAAAGTGACGCCAAGGATTGGGCCACAGCCTACAACTTTCCGCGCGTTGACGATGGCACCGTTGTGCTGGAAACCACACCGGATGAGACCGTCGGCCCGATGCTATCTTTCGTCTTCAACCTTGATCGCGAGAAATGGCAAAACCCGGATGTGCGCCGCGCGATTTCTATGATGTTCAACTTTGAATGGACGAACGAGACGCTCTTCTACGGGCTGTTCAAGCGTCCGGTGTCTTTCTGGGAAAACACTGATCTTGCCGCAACGGGCCTGCCAACCGAGGCCGAGATTGCCCTATTGCAACCGCTGGTGGATGAAGGACTTCTGCCCGAAAGCATCCTGACCGAAGAGGCCGCGATGCCGCCTGAAAACCGACCCCGGGCCAACCAGCCCGCACGTGGCATGTACCGTGAGGCCGGACGTTTGCTGGACGACGCCGGATGGGAAGTCGGAGATGACGGAATGCGCCGGAAGAACGGCGAGGTCCTGTCGGTCAATATCATCCAGTACAACCCACTCTATGACCGCGTGGTGAACCCGTTCATCGAAAACCTCGAAGCACTTGGCGTTGCCGCAAATCTGGAGCGGATCGACACCGCCCAATATGTAGAGCGCCGCCGTAAGGGCGATTTTGATCTGACGAACCAAGGAATTCAGATGGGGTTTGAGCCATCTATCGGTCTCAAGCAGTGGTTTTCCTCTGAGACCGCCGATAACAGTTCGCGCAATCTCATGCGGTTGCGGGACCCTGCAGTGGATCGTATTTTACCGATCGTGATCGCGTCAGACACGCTTGAGGATTTGCAGACTTCCGTTCATGCCCTTGACCGTGTACTTCGCCATATCGGCTTCGCGATCCCGCAGTGGTACAAACAGGAATACTGGCTTGCCTACTATAAGATGTATCGCCATCCCGAGCCCCTGCCGCCGTTGGCCATCGGTCTCTATGATTTCTGGTGGTACGATGAAGAAGCCGCTGAAGAGCTGCGCGCCCAAGGTGTGCTGCGCTAGGTTCGGGGCCAGTCAGTGCTAGCCTATATCGTCAGACGTCTGCTGCTTGTGATCCCGACGTTGATCGGGATCATGATCATCAACTTCGCCCTTACACAGTTCGTACCGGGCGGCCCCATTGAGCAGATCATCGCCCGAATCGAAGGTGGCGGGGACGTCTTCGAAGGGATCAGTGGCAGCGGTGGTGACGAACTGACGCTAGACACCGAAAACAGCAATTATGCTGGCGCACGTGGGCTTCCACCGGGCTTTATTGAAGAGCTTGAGCGTGAGTTCGGCTTCGACAAGCCGCCGTTGGAGCGGTTTCTGACAATGATGTGGAACTACCTGCGCTTCGATTTCGGCGAGAGCTATTTTCGCGATGTCGGCGTGCTGGAGCTTGTAGCGGAAAAGCTGCCAGTCTCGATATCGCTGGGGCTGTGGTCCACGCTGATCGCCTACATCATCTCTATTCCGCTGGGTATTCGAAAGGCCGTCAAGGACGGCTCGCCCTTTGACACATGGACGTCTGGCGCCATCATCGTTGCATATGCAATCCCGGGCTTTCTGTTTGCCATCCTATTGCTGGTGCTCTTCGCTGGTGGATCCTATCTGCAGATTTTCCCCTTGCGAGGCCTGACTTCGGACAACTGGGAAGATCTGAGTCTGATCGGCAAAGTGCTGGACTACCTCCACCACATCGCCCTACCGGTTCTGGCATCGACCATCGGGGCCTTTGCCACGCTGACCTTGTTGACGAAGAACAGCTTCCTTGACGAGATCAAGAAACAGTATGTGATTACTGCAAAAGCGAAGGGGCTTTCGGAAAGTCGGGTCCTTTATGGGCATGTCTTCCGGAATGCGATGCTGATCGTGATCGCGGGTTTCCCCAGCCTTTTCCTCGGAATTTTCCTGACCGGCTCCCTTATCATCGAGACAATCTTTTCGCTTGATGGCTTGGGACGTCTCGGGTTCGAGGCGGCGGTGGCGCGGGACTATCCGGTTGTCTTCGGCACGCTTTATTTCTTCGGTCTGATCGGTCTCTTGGTGGGGATTCTGTCAGATCTGATGTATGTGTTCGTTGATCCGCGCATCGACTTTGAAAGCCGCGAGACATGAAGCTGTCGCCGCTCAATCAACGTCGCTGGCGAAACTTTCGTCGCAACAAGCGGGCATTCTGGTCGCTCATCATCTTCAGCATTCTGTTTGGCTTGTCCTTGTTCGCCGAGGTCATCGCGAACGAAAAACCTATTCTGGTGCAGTACCGAGGAGAATACTTTACTCCGTTCCGCAGCTTTTATCCTGAGACGGCCTTCGGCGGTGACTTCCGGACGGAGGCAGAGTACCGCGATATAGAGGTGCAATGCCTGATCATCTCGGGCGGACTGGAAGAATGTTTCGACGATCCCGAAGATGTGATCGAAGACGCCCAAGACGGCGAAGTTGCAGGAAGCGACATCGAAAAGGGTTGGATTTTGACCGCGCCCATTCCCTACAGCTACAATACCGTCAACGATATCGACGGCACCGCGCCGTCGCCCCCGGACGGCGATCACTGGCTTGGCACTGACAACGCGGCACGCGATGTTTTGGCGCGCGTGATCTACGGCTTTAGGCTGTCCATTTTGTTTACACTGATCGTCACGCTGGCCTCATCGGTGATCGGGATCATTGCCGGCGCCATCCAAGGGTATTTCGGCGGGCGAACCGACCTGATCTTCCAACGTGTACTGGAGATTTGGGGCGCGACGCCGAATCTTTATGTGATCATCATCATGTTTGCCATTCTGGGACGAAGTTTCTGGCTGCTTGTCTTCCTATCGATCCTTTTTGGATGGCCTGCCCTTGTGGGGGTTGTCCGTGCCGAGTTCCTGCGGGCGCGCAACTTTGAGTACGTTCGGGCCGCTCGCGCATTGGGCGTGTCAAACTGGACGATCATGTTCCGCCACATGCTGCCCAACGCCATGGTGGCCACCCTCACCATTCTGCCTTTCATCATCACCGGAACCATTGGCGCGCTGGCCTCGCTCGACTTTCTGGGATTTGGCCTTCCTGCGTCGGCGCCGTCCCTTGGGGAACTGACCTTGCAGGCCAAACAGAACCTTCAGGCCCCTTGGTTGGCGTTCACCGCCTTCTTCACCTTCGCAATCATGTTGTCCCTTTTGGTCTTTATCTTTGAGGGCGTGCGAGACGCATTTGATCCTCGGAAAGTGTTCCAATGAGCCGACTTCTTGATGTGCAAGACCTTCGCGTGGCGTTCCGTCAGGACGGCGCTGAAACCGAAGCCGTGCGCGGGATCAGCTTCTACGTCGACAAGGGTGAGACGGTTGCCTTGGTGGGCGAATCCGGGTCGGGCAAATCAGTGTCCGCGCTGTCTACCGTACAACTTTTGCCCGAGTCGGCTCAGGTATCAGGTAAGATCAGCTACGATGACAGGGATTTGGCCAACGCGTCCGAGGCTGACCTTCGCCGTGTGCGCGGCAACGACATCAGCTTCATTTTCCAAGAGCCGATGACCTCGCTCAATCCGCTTCACACGTTGGAAAAACAGGTCTCGGAGAGTTTGCAGCTACACCAACGCCTGTCCGTGGCGGATGCGCGCATAAAGGTGATCGAGCTTCTGGAAAAGGTGGGTATTCGCGACGCCGAAAGCCGCCTGACCTCCTATCCGCACCAATTGTCCGGTGGCCAACGGCAGCGTGTCATGATCGCCATGGCGCTGGCAAATGGACCGGATCTCTTGATCGCGGATGAACCGACGACTGCGCTTGACGTGACCATCCAAGCCCAAATCCTTGACCTCTTGGCAAAGTTGAAGGTTCAGGAGCAGATGAGCCTTTTGTTTATCACCCACGATCTGGGCGTGGTGCGAAAGATCGCGGACCGCGTGTACGTCATGCAGCACGGTGAGATTGTCGAAAGCGGCCCGACGGCCAGCATCTTTGACAATCCCCAGCATCCCTACACGCAGATGTTGCTGGCGGCCGAGGCAACGGGCCAGCCGGAACCGGTGGCCGCTGACGCGCCAGAGATTGTTTCGACGGAAGATCTACGGATCTGGTTCCCCATTCAGGCCGGACTTCTCAAGCGCACGGTTGGCCACGTGAAGGCGGTCAACGCAGCGACGGTCAGCGTGCGCGCGGGTGAAACGCTAGGCATTGTCGGTGAAAGCGGGTCCGGGAAGACGACGCTGGCCCTTGCGATCATGCGGCTGATCTCTTCCAAAGGTCCGATCTCGTTCGTGGGACGGGAGATTCAGGGGTTGTCCTCTCGGCAGCTGAGACCGCTGCGTGCCGATATGCAGATCGTGTTTCAGGACCCCTATGGCTCGCTCAGCCCCCGTATGACGGTGGAGCAGATCATTGCGGAAGGCCTTGGCGTGCATGGGACCGAGCCGGGGCGCAATCGCCGCGATATGGTGTCAGATATCATGCAGGAGGTGGGACTGGAGCCCCAGATGATGCATCGCTACCCTCACGAATTTTCTGGCGGGCAGCGGCAGCGCATCGCGATTGCGCGCGCCATGATTCTGCGACCCAAGCTGGTGGTTCTGGATGAGCCGACCAGTGCGCTTGATATGACGGTTCAGGTTCAGATCGTCGAGCTTCTGCGCGAGCTACAGCGGAAGTACGGGTTGGCCTACCTATTCATTAGCCATGACCTGAAAGTGGTACGTGCGCTCAGCCACAAGATGATCGTGATGCGGCAGGGGGATGTAGTTGAGGCCGGCGAGGCACAATCTGTTTTCAACGATCCTCAAACCGAGTACACGCAGACTTTGCTGGCAGCAGCTTTGGATCTGAAGGCAAGCGCCGCCTAGGCGCGCTAAGCGCCGTCCGGTCCGCGCACTTCACAGTCAACACCCCGCGCTTCGAGCCGCATGCATGCGAGATTTGCACGGTTCTCCGACAGGCCGACGAAGTTCGCCTCCCATCCCTGCGGTTGGTCTACAACTTTACGCAGTGCCTCGTCCAATGTTTCAAGCTCTTGCAGGGCTGTCTGAAGCAGTAGACGTTCTGCCTTGTTGCGTGTTGTATATCTGCCCAGACTGATGCTCCAGTGTTGACCGCCGGATGTGCTGGCCCGCGAGATCACTTGCCGTTTGGGTGCTTTTTCAAGCTCTGATATGGCGATCGCTCCTATCCCCGTTGGTCTGCGCAGGGGCGTCACAACGGGCTTTGATTTTGGCGTAACAGGTACGTCTTCAGCGACGGCATTGCGGGAAGCGCTGACATTCTGATCCACATCTTCGACCAGCGCCATAAGCACGTCTGCCGTCATATCGGCCGAAGGGCGCATCAAGGGGCGCCTGCTTGTAGTAACAGCTGCGATCCTGGTTTCCGTTGCGCCATAACGTGGCAACCGTGGCTTTTTCAACGCGACGCGTGATGGCGCGCGTTGAAAGCCCATGTCCAAAAGCTCTGCCACCCGCGCGTTGCGCGTTGCGGTCGATCGGCCGCCGAAAACGGTTGCAATAACACGTTCCCTGCCACGCTCTGCCGAGGCGACAAGGTTGAACCCCGCCGCGCGCGTGTAGCCGGTCTTGATCCCGTCTGCGCCTTTGTAAGCACCAAGCAAGCGCCGGTTCGTGTTTGCGACCTCGCGCACCCCTGCATGGGTCGAGCGGCGCGAAAACAGGTTATAGTACTGAGGATAGTCGTAGATCATGTGCCGACCCAGCACTGTCATATCACGGGCAGTCGACATATGGCCTGACTCCGTCAGACCGTGGGCGTTCTTAAAGGTCGTCCGGGTCATGCCCAACGCCTTGGCGGTCCGGTTCATGCGGCGGGCGAATGCGGCCTCACTTCCTGAAATCGCTTCGGCCAATGCAGTCGCCGCGTCATTCGCGGATTTGACTGCTGCAGCACGCACCAGATAGCGGATCGCAATGCGCTGACCCGACTTCAAACCCAGTTTAGAGGGCTGTTCTGCGGCCGCCTTTCGGGAAATCTTGACCTTCGTGTCCATGGAGATTTCGCCGCGCCGGACGGCCTCGAACACCACATACAGGGTCATCATTTTAGTCAGCGAAGCTGGGTGCAATCGCGTATCCGCGTTGCGTGCGTGCAGCACTTCGCCCGTTCGCGCATCCATCACCATCGCGGCGTATGGCGCGGCGGTCGCACCATTCACCAGACAGGCGAAAACACTGAAAAATATGGCCGCACGGGCCACTTGAAAAAGACGTAAAACCACGACGTCTGCCTGCTATCTGCCTCGGGGATGGCGTTACATCCCCTTGATTTTCATTAAATGACCATTTTTGGCCTTAAGAAGACGCTAACACAAAGTCGATTTCTCGAAAACACTTTAGTTTCAATAAGTTTCATGTGGTTATTAAAGCACACATACAGAATGGTGCGCCGCAAAACCTGAGAGCCACCAGATATTGAGTTTAGATGTCAGCCGGTCGCGCCGGGGATCCGCGAACGCTCGCAGAAATCGAGGGCTGCGGCGGTTTCGCGCTGCAACTCTTTCTCCTTGGTCTGCAGCTCCGCCAGTTTGCGCCGCTCCTGACGTGGATCGATGGCGACAGGCACATCACGGCTAACCGGTTCAAGCCGGTTACAAAACCGGATGCCGCCATGACGGTAGCCGCTGCCGAAACAAAAGTCGGTATACGCGATGGTGCGGGTTTCCGTGTTGATCGCATATCCGCGATCAATATTCTGACGTGTGTCTGCGATCAGAGTGCGCACGATTTTCAGATCTTCGGTCGCGTCGCTGACGCATCGTTTGTAGGGATCAGCGCAGGCCGCAAGCAGCAGGGCCGGGGCCAATATCAGAAATTTGCGCATGCTCAAGGATCCGTCCGTTTTTTGTCGCTATGGAATCGTGACTTGTTTCGCTTTCATCTGTTAGGAAACTATAAATGACCGGGGACAGCAAATGACTGAAATTTTCGACGCGCGCAAAGCGCAGGCCGCTGCTTGGTTCCGCAGCCTTCGGGATGACATCGTCGCGGCGTTTGAAATGCTGGAAGACACTCAAGACACAGGTCCCTTTGCAGACGCACCAGCCGGGCGGTTCGAGGTGTCGGAAACCAAACGCACCGCCGAGGACGGATCAGACGCGGGCGGCGGGTTGATGTCCGTAATGCGCGGCGGTCGGGTGTTCGAGAAAGTCGGCGTGAATGTCTCGACGGTTTACGGCCAGTTGGGAGAGCGCGCGCAGAAGGCTATGGCAGCGCGCAAAGACCTGTCCGGGATGGCCGACGATCCACGCTTCTGGGCCTCCGGTATTTCGCTTGTCGCACATATGCAGAACCCGCAATCGCCTGCGGTCCACATGAACACGCGGATGTTCTGGACCCCTCATGCTTGGTGGTTTGGCGGTGGATCGGATCTGAACCCGTGTATCGAGTACGAGGAAGACACGGCCTTCTTCCACGAGACGTTGAAGGAGTATTGCGACAAACATGACGACGCATACTACCCGAAGTTCAAATCCTGGGCGGATGAGTATTTCTTCGTTCCCCACCGGGGCCGCGCGCGGGGTGTTGGCGGAATCTTCTACGATGATTTGAACACTGGCGACTGGGATGCGGATTTCGCGTTCACACAAGATGTAGGACGTGCGTTCCTGCCCGCGTTTCTTGGCGTGACCAATAAACGGCGCAACGCCGTTTGGACAGAGGACGACAAGGACGCGCAGCTGGTCCATCGTGGCCTCTATGCGGAGTACAATCTTGTCTATGATCGGGGCACCAAATTCGGTCTGGAAACCGGGCATGACGCGAATGCCGTTCTGATGAGCCTGCCGCCGCTGGCGAAGTGGGTCTAAGTCTTATCGCTTAGCAGATCGGCGTCATCTGTCGGCGCCTCAGTTTCGCTGGCAATCTGGGTGACCTCTTCCTGTTCATTTGTGAGGTCGCCTTCGATTTCTTCCGCTTCTGATTTATCTTCGGCCTCTTCGCTGGCTTCTGCGATCTCGGATGTGGCAATGGCCTGCGCACGTTCGGCTGCTGCGCCGTCAAGCTGCAGAACCGGTACACCTTGTGGGAATATAACCTCCCGCGCGTCGTCTGGCATTGGTACGCCTGCCTCGGTCAAGGCGTTGTTCACCAGCCGCAAGAGCGCCGATTTCACTTTTAGAAGCGAGTAGTTCTTCGCATCGAACCAGTAGTAGGCTTTCAGGTTCACGGTCGAGCTTCCAAGATTGTCGATCAACACCATAGGCGCGGGTTCGTCCAGAACGGCCTCGTGGGTTTGAAGCACCTCTTGGATAATCTTCTGGGCGCGCGCAGTGGACACATCATAGCCTACGCCGACTGACAGAACCTCCCTTCGTGAAGGTGACGCTGTGTAGTTCGTGATCGTGTTTTTGAAGATCGTCGCGTTGGGGATCTGAATGTGATTGCCCTCGGGCGAGATCAAAACGGTAGAGCGCGTGTTCATGGAGCGGACCGACCCCATCAGACCCGTGACCTCAATGAAATCGCCGGATTCAAACGGGCGGCGGATGCTGAGAAGAAGCGACGCGAGGAAATTCTCGGCGATGTCGCGGAAGGCGAAACCGACCACGATGCCCAAGACCCCGGCACCGCCGACGACGGAGAAGGCGAGTTGGGTCAGACCCGCCACTTGTAGCACAATGTAGAGACCGATCAGAAAGATCGGCAGCGCCATGACGCGAGAGACGATATCCTTGAGAAATGGCGACGATATCCGGCCCAGCAGGTAGCGCCGCAGCCCCTTCGACGCGAGGCCGGACAGCCACCAAGTGAGGGGCAGAATAACGAGCGTGAGCAAAATCAGCGGAAGTGAGGTGACCATCCGTTTCAACAGGGAGTCGAGTTCTGCCAATGCCGGTGCGAAGGACCAGGTCAGTTCCTGTTCCACCACGATCCGGTTCACGACCGCCACGACACCTTGTGTGTTCGAAGCCAACTCTCGTGCCCAGACCCGGTGGTCTGTTGATCGCGCGCGTCCGTCCAGAAAGACGATGCCGCCGTTCACCGTAACCTCTGGCTCTACATACCAGCCCGTCGACTGAAGGATATCCAGAATACGCGTCGCGATCTGCCCGTCCCGCGCGACGGGTTCAACCGCGACGGTTTCCGTGGGCGCAGTGACATCATCAGAGGCCGCAGTCGTTTGCGCAAGACCGGGACTGCATAGAAGTGCGAGGCAGAGGCAGGCAATCGTCAGACAGGATTTGAGCATAAACCTTACGTGCCCTCGACACATGCTTTAGCCGCGGATGGCTTCTAGCATCACATGAACATTCTCGGGATCCGCTTCGGGCGTTATCCCGTGGCCCAGATTAAAGATATGAGGCCCGCCGGAGAACGCCTTCACTATGCGTTTTGTTTCATCAATCAACGGCTGCCCGCCTTCGACCATATGCGTTGGGGCAAGATTGCCCTGAACACAGCCATCACGCTGTACATATCCCGCCGCCCAGTCTGCCTGGACTGAGTTGTCCAATGCGACGCAATCCGCACCGGTCTCTTTGGCAAAGCCGATGTACTTTTCACCCGCCTCGCGCGGGAAAGCGATAATCGGCACATCGGGGTGGCGCGATTTGAGCTCGGCGATGATCCTCTTGGCTGGGGTGAGCGCGTATTTGTCAAAGTCATCGCCTGAAAGCGATCCGGCCCAGCTGTCGAAAAGCTTGAGAACCTCGGCGCCGGCATCCGCTTGCTTGGACAGGTATTCGATGGTGCCCGCCGTCAGAAGGTCCATCAACGCATCGAAGGTCTTCGTATCTTCAGCTTTCAGTTTGTGAGCAGGGGCCTGATCCGGCGTGCCCTTTCCCGCGATCATGTAGGTGGCAACCGTCCAGGGTGCCCCGGCAAAGCCAATCAGCGTCGTCTCGGATGGCAGTTCTTTCGACAGAATGCCGACCGTTTCATAGATGGGGCCGAGACGGTCGTGGATGTCATCGGCGCCTTTCAGTTTGGCAAAATCCGATGCGCTTGTGACGGTGGACAGGCGAGGGCCTTCGCCGGTAACAAACCACAGATCCGCCCCCAAAGCCTGTGGCAGCAAAAGGATATCGGCGAAGAGGATTGCTGCGTCGAAATTGTAACGGCGTATAGGTTGCAGCGTCACTTCCGCAGCCAGTTCCGGGTTGTAGCAGAGCGATAAGAAATCACCGGCCTGCGCGCGGGTGGCACGGTATTCCGGCAAGTAGCGACCAGCTTGCCGCATCATCCAGACTGGGGGTGTTTCCAATGTCTCGCCCGCCAGCGCGCGCATCAGTTTTTTAGGTTCCGCCATCTGTTCCCCGTAACTCGTTTTCATCTGTGGTCTGGCGAAAGGAAGGGGATGTCAACCCAAGAGGTTGTCAGTTTTAGTTGACGCCTTTAGAGAATTGATATGGCTCTTGATCTCCCGACCCCCGACACCCCCCTTAAGATCGGCACCCGCGGCTCCCCCCTTGCGCTGGCGCAGGCGTATGAAACGCGGCAACGACTGTCTGATGCATTTGATTTGCCCGAGACTGCGTTCGAGATTGTTGTGATTACAACGACTGGCGACAGGGTTTTGGACCGCCCACTGAAAGAGATCGGCGGGAAGGGGCTGTTCACCCGCGAGATTGAAGAAGACATGCTGGCAGGGCGGATCGACATTGCGGTTCATTCCACCAAGGACATGCCTGTCGATCAGCCAGAGGGTTTGATTCTGGATACGTTTCTGCCGCGCGAAGATGTGCGGGATGGGTTCATCAGTCATGACGTGTCATCCATTGCGGATCTGGCCGAGGGCGAGACTGTCGGCACGTCCAGCTTGCGGCGCCGTGCGCAATTGCTCTATCGCAGGCCGGACCTGAACGTGGTAGATTTTCGCGGCAACGTGCAGACCCGCTTGAAAAAGCTGGAAGACGGCGTGGCCCGCTGTACGTTCCTCGCGATGGCGGGTCTGAGGCGGCTGGAGATGACGGATCTGCCGGTTACGCCGATTGATCCGGGCGATATGCTACCCGCAGTGGCGCAGGGAACAATTGGGATCGAGCGACGCATCTCGGACACCCGCGCTGCAGAGATGCTGGCGTCCATTCATGACACGACCACCGGGCACCGGCTGGCTTGCGAGCGGGCCTATCTTGCGGCACTTGACGGTTCCTGCGAGACGCCGATTGCCGGTCTGGCCGAGATTGACGGCGGGACGGTTCAGTTCCGCGGTGAAATTCTGCGGACAGACGGATCTGAGGCGATTGCCGATGCTGACACCGCGCCGCTTGAAGACGCCGCTGATTTGGGTCGCGCCGTCGCTGCGCGCCTGAGATCACGAGCGCCTGCGGATTTCTTCGACTGGCAGGTTAAGGCAGAGGCTTAGGGCGCTGGCAGAACCTTTCCGGGGTTCATGATGTTGTCTGGGTCGATTGCCTGCTTCACGGCTCGCATGATGTCCAGCGCGACGTCGTTTTTCCGCCGCTTCATGGAGTTCAGCTTGGACAGGCCGATACCATGTTCTGCCGAAAACGTGCCGCCCAGATCAAGGGCGACGTCTTCGACCGCCTCCATGATCCGATCCGCCAGATCCGGTGAATTTCCAGTGGGCCATACAGTATAGTGGACATTCCCGTCCCCAAGATGGGACACGGTAATGCTTGTTGCCTCGGGGTCGATCTCGCCCAGGCGTGGTTTGATTTGCTCTTCGAAGGCGGCGACTTTGTCCAGGGGAACTGCGATATCGTGGTTCACGACCCAACGTCCCGGCATCATGATCTCTGCAGCTGCCTCGCGGCGATCCCACATCTCTCGACGCTGAGCCTCTGACTGCGCAATCACCGCATCAAGAACTGTTTCCTCTTCCAGCATCTTGCCTAGGATAGCCTCTAGGGAAGCGACGATCGGGACTGTTCCGTCGGCCTGCATCGTGCTTTCGCGTGTCGCCGTTGCGCCAACTTCGACCAGAATGTTAATGTCGTAGAGGGTGTCGAAGGGTGCGCGGGCGCCGTCCATCAGTTCGAGATGCCCCTCGATGTAGCGGCGGGGCATGTATTCGAACGCTTCGACCGCACCGCCCGTCTCTTCCTGAAGCTGGTTCAATAGCCTGAGCGCATCATCCAGAGATCTGACGGCGATCATCGCGGTCGCATAGGCGCGGGGTTTCGGGAACAGTCGGAGGACGGCCCCGGTGATTAACCCCAGCGTGCCTTCCGCCCCGATCATCAGGTTGCGCAGATCATAGCCAGAATTGTCCTTTCTGAGTTCGGTCATCAGATCCATGATCCGACCATCGGGGAGAACGACTTCCAGCCCGAGACACAGCCCGCGTGTGCTGCCGTAGCGCACAACGTTCGAGCCGCCTGCATTAGTCGACAGAACGCCTCCGATCATCGCCGACCCGCGCGCGCCGAATGTCAGGGGAAACACCATGCGATGCTCGTCCGCCGCATCGTGAAGCGAAGACAGAACGACGCCGGCATCAACAACTGCAATCCCGGCATCGGGCCGGATGTCCCGGATTTTGTTCATGCGCTCCAGTGAGATCATGACGGCGTTTTCTGCTTTGGTACCACCGTTCAGACCGGTGTTCCCCGCGACTGGGACAATTGCGATTTTCTCCCGGGCACAGATTTTGACGCACGCGCTCGCCTCTTGAGTGGTTTTTGGTCTGAGAACGACAAGGGGGGTCCCGTGATACTGACCCGTCCAATCCGTCGCGTACTGCTCCATGTCAGCGCCAAGGCGGACGTTCTCTTGGCCAACCACTTCGACGAATTCTTCGATGTAACCCATTTGACGTCCTCCCTGCCCGAAAGTGCGATGATCCCTTGGGAAAAGGCAAGGCGTTGAGGGGAAATTCCGGGTTGACGTGAAAGCGAGGTGCGCCTAGATCACCCCACGGTTTGGCGGAGTAGCTCAGGTGGTTAGAGCAGCGGAATCATAATCCGCGTGTCGGGGGTTCAAGTCCCTCCTCCGCTACCAATCCCTTTCAGTTCGGTGACATCATAGTGCGAGGTCGCGGTTGCTGTTTCGGCGCAGTCACCTGTTGAGGACCTACAAATGAAAAAGCCGCCCCATGGGCGGCCTTTTCGAAATCTGATGTCGCTTGGCTCAGCCCTGACGGGCTTTGAACCGGCGTTGGGTCTTGTTGATGACGTAAACCCGGCCCTTACGACGCACGACCCGGCAATCCCGGTGGCGCGACTTCAGGGAGCGAAGCGAATTCCTGACCTTCATGTCCAATCTCCTGTTGTCCAGCGCGCATGCGCCTTCGGTTAAAAATAATGCCCGGACCCCATGTCCGGGCGTTTATGCGATGGTGGGCACTACTGGGATCGAACCAGTGACCCCTTCGATGTCAACGAAGTGCTCTACCGCTGAGCTAAGCGCCCATCTGCCGCCGAACATCTCGCGCATCCATAGCCATATGAACGCAGCCGAAGCCCGTTGGTCCGCGCTCTATAGAAGGAGTCGGAATGTGGTTCAAGGGCTTTTGAAGCGCGTCGAAATCGGCCTATACTTGTTCGCAATGACACCGACGCACAATGATGCCTACACGCTGTCCTTTCCGGACGTCCAGACAACATCCGTTGTCTTTGCCAGCCCCCATAGTGGGCGGCACTACCCGCGCGCGTTTTTGCGTCGGTCTGTCCTGGACGAGTTGACGATCCGGTCCTCCGAGGATGCATTCATTGATTTAATTGTGGGAAATGCGCCTGACTGCGGGGCGCCGCTGCTTGTGGCCAAGGCGCCACGGGCGTTTCTCGATCTCAACCGCGCGTCGGATGAGCTTGATCCGTCGGTGGTGGAGGGGATCGGCAAAGTTGCCCATAATCCACGAATCGCGTCCGGTCTGGGGGTCGTCCCTCGGGTCGTGTCCAACGGTCGGGCGATTTACCGCGGCAAGATTTCCAAGGCAGAGGCCACTGCGCGGATCGAACGCTATTGGCTGCCCTATCACACCTGCCTTCAAAAACTGCTGGACCACACGCGGCGGCAGTTCAACGAAGCAATCCTGATCGACTGCCACTCTATGCCACATGAGGCATTGGATGCCGTGGCCAAACCGGGGGCGCCCCGCCCCGAGGTTGTTCTGGGCGACAGGTTCGGCTCATCCGCCGAAACCGATCTGGTGGACAGAATCGAGACGATTTTCCTTGATGCTGGCTTGACTGTCAGCCGGAACGCGCCGTTTGCCGGTGCGTATATTACGCAGCATTATGGTCGCCCGTCTCGTCGACAGCATGCGATCCAGATCGAGGTTGATCGGGCGCTTTATCTCAACGAGACCTATGTGCGCCCGAATGATAATTTCCGGAATTTCCAAGCCGTGATGACCCGCGTCGTGCAAGAGATCTCGGACATTGGGCGCGCTTCCGTACCACTCGCGGCGGAGTAGGCGGGGCCACGAATGCCGACCCCGCCATATGTCCTAGACTGATGCAGCGCGGAACCAGCCCAAACGACGAAAGATTAACCAGTCGAGGATCAGCACCACGATCAACGACGCGCCCACCAGTGGAAACAGGATCGCGACCCCGACGACAAGCAGAACCAAAACCGGACTCATCGCAGCATCTGGTGCTCTCGGGACGCCAAGGGATCCGGCGGGGCGTCGTTTCCACCATGCCACGAAACCGCTGATCGACAGGATGAATGCGGCCAGTGCAGCGATTGTATTCTGCGCGATGTTCAGCCAGCCATAAAGCTCGCCCTGATGGAACGAGATGCCAAGCGAAACGGTCTTGGCAATGGCGGGGTTCGCCGCAAAATCGTGCCGCTTCAGAACGGCGCCGGTGTACTGGTCTACGATCAACTCGGTCTGGTCATAGCGATTGGTGCTGGCCGATCTTATCCAGAACGCCGCCTCCTCGGATTTCGGCGGACGAAGTTCGTAGGGCGCAACCAGACCTGACTGGCGGGCCACATCGAACACCTGCGCGTAGGCAATGGGCGTTCCGCCGGACGCGGTGGAGTTCGGAACGTCGCCGCCAAATCGCAGGCTCTTGCTCTCCTGATTGGTTCGCTCTTGCACGTAGGATAGCCCGCCGCCCCAGACATCGGTCCATGGCAGACCGGTCACGATGATCGGCAAGACCAGGACCGCCGCAACAAAGCCCGTGAACATATGCGTCTCACGCCACCAACTGCGGCCCTTGCCCGTGGGCAGGCTGACAGCCTTGGCCAGCGTGCGATTGCCGCGCGGCCACCAGAGGTAGAGTCCGGTGATGAACATAACGACGGCCCAATGGGCGGCCAGTTCTACGAATTTCGTACCGACATCGCCCAAAAGAAGTTCGCCGTGAAATTTACGCAAGACACGCATCGCGGTTTCATCGCGGGGCGTGACCGCCAGAACCTCTGCCGTGTAAGGATCGACCCAAGCGAGAGAGCGGATCTTTTCGGCGTCATCGAATTCGACCAGGGTGCTGCGTCCGGGTTGATCATAGGTTGTCATGCCGCGCACGCGGGTGATGCCAACACTGTCAGCCACAGCGGCCAGCTGAGCCTCGTAGGGCACGCGGGTACCGGCGACAGTCACGTTCATCCGGTCCGCATAAAGCCAGCTTTCGATCTGTGGTTTGTAAAGGTAGATACCGCCGGTCAGGGCCAACATGGCCATGAAAGGAAGCACGTAGAGCGAGGCGAGGAAATGCCATTTCCAAACCAAGCGGTAAAAGGCGCCGCCGGTCTCTTTTGAGCCGGACTGCGCCGATGCGGTCGCATCGGTCATGTTCGAAATCCTGTTGTTTATCTGAAGAAAAGAGCGTGTTCAGACAACAGGGGGAGGGGCCTGGCTGGGCCATTTGATCGCGAAGAGATCGCCATTCGGCGCGGGATGTAGTCTGACCGAAAAGCGAAACTGATAATCGCGGGCCAAAGCGTGCCAGTGTGCCGTGTAATCCGGTGTGTGGGCGGCCAGATCACCGAGGACGCAATGGTCGGTGGTGATCACTGGTTCCTCAATCGGCTCACCATCTGCGGACAGTGTGACCCGCACGATTTCGGACCCGGTGCAGATCACGAATGTCTGCACGCCGGGAATGACCTCTGCCAAGGCGGCAGTCATCTTGGGCGCAAGCAGACCAAGCGCCACGCAGCTGATCAGAAGATATCGCAAGACAACAGACATTATGTGCCGACGTTTATGCCAAACCATGGTCTCGCGCTATCTGAACATCGGTCGCAGTAGCGAATTTTCGATATCTAGAGAATTAGGATTGCGCGAAAATCGTTTACGTTGGTCTGCGTGGGTCCCGTCATGATAAGGCCACCCGCTTCCTTGAAGAAGGTATAGCTGTCGTGCCCGTCGAGATAGTCGCGCTTGTTCAGAGGCTCTGCCTTTTCGCGTACGGCGTGCGTCCAAATCGCGCCTGCGTTGTCGCCGAACCCGTCGATCCCGTCCGTATCCGTTGCCAGCGCAGACACGCGATCATGGTCCCACGCCGTTACAAACCCGAGCAGAAATTCCCCGTTGCGACCGCCTATGCCGGGCTTTTGCCGTACGGTTACGGTTGTTTCCCCGCCCGACAGCAACACACAGGGCGTCTCTAGGGGTTGGCCATGAGCGACGATCTGGCGGGCAATCCCGGCCATAGTTTTGCCGACTTCGCGGGCCTCGCCCTCGATCGCATCGCCCAGTATCATCGGTGTGACGCCCTGTTCCTTGGCGATCCGCGCGGCGGCCTCCAGCGCACTTTGCGGGCGCGCGATCATCTTCTGCGTCGTGCGGGCAAAGGCAGGGTGATCTACGTCCGGCGTTTCGGACGCGCCTGTTTTCAGAATATTGCGGATGCTGTCGGGTAGCTCGATCTGGTAACGGTCGATGATGGTCAATGCATCGGCGGATGTGGTCGTGTCAGGGACCGTCGGGCCGGACGCAATGATACTGGGATCATCCCCGGGCACGTCGCTGATCGTCAGTGTTAGGGACTGCGCCGGGTAAGCGGCGACGGCCAACCGCCCGCCTTTGGTGGACGAGAGGTGCTTTCGTACACAATTCATCTCATCAATTGCCGCGCCTGAGGCTAGAAGGGCCTTGTTGATCGTCTGCTTTTGTTCCGGCGTCACACCTGCGCAGGGGGCAGATAGCAGCGCCGAACCACCACCCGAGATCAGGAACAGCGCGAAATCCCCCTCACCCAGATCTTCCAGCAACGTCAGAATTCGAAGCGCTGCCTCATGACCCGCCGCGTCTGGCACCGGGTGGCTCGCCTCCACGATCTCGATATGTTCGGTTGGCAAGGCCGCCCCATGGGGTACGATCACGATCCCCTCGCACGCGCCCCACACCGTTTCCACCGCTTGGGCCATCTTCGCGGATGCCTTGCCCGCGCCAACGACCACGACACGTCCACTTGGGCGTTCACTAAGCGCTGGTGGCACGGCGAGCAGGGGGTCTGCAGCGGCAACGGCAACCTCAAAAAGACCGCGCAGAAACCTATCCGGATCGATCATTTGGCTTCCCCGGACAAAGCGCGCAGCCGTTCGATCAGTGACGATGTATCCCAACGGCCACCGCCCAGGGACTGAACATCGGCATAGAACTGGTCCACCAGTGCGACGATAGGCAGGGACACCCCAAGACCTTTTGCGGTTTCGAGCGAAATACCCAGATCCTTGCGCATCCAGTCAACAGCAAAGCCGTGGTCGAAATGGCCATCAACCATTGTGTCCGCCCGGTTCGCCAATTGCCATGATCCGCCCGCACCCTGCGAGACAAGCTGCGCGACTTTTTTCGCGTCGAGGCCTGCTTTGGTTGCAAAGTGAATGCCTTCGGAAATCCCCTGAACAATGCCTGCGATGCAGATCTGGTTGGCCATCTTCGTCAGTTGCCCCGCGCCGACATCACCGAAATGGACAACAGCCTTGGCATAGATGTCCATTACGGGCTCTGCCTTGGCGAAATCATCTTCTGCTCCGCCACACATAACGGCAAGCTGGCCGTTCTCGGCTCCGGCCTGACCGCCCGACACCGGCGCGTCGACAAAGCCTATACCCTCTTCGCGTCCGATCTCGGCCAGTTCCCGAGCGACATCAGCGGACGCTGTTGTGTGGTCGACAAAAACCGCGCCTTCCGACATCCCAGCGAAAGCGCCATCCTCGCCCAGAACCACTGACCGCAGATCATCATCGTTGCCAACGCAGGCCATCACGAAATCACAGCCCTCGGCTGCTTCTCGCGGGGTCTTGGCGTGGCCGCCGCCGTGGTCCTTAGCCCAGCTTTCTGCTTTGGAGGTGGTCCGGTTGTAGACGGTCACATCATGCCCTGCCGCCTGAAGGTGTCCTGCCATCGGATACCCCATGACGCCCAGACCCAGAAACGCAACTTTCGCCATTCTCACTCTCCCTCAGATATGCTGCGCGCACCCTAAGCCGATCACGTGGCGCACTTCAATCTGAGCGTGGCCTTTATCCGCTAGGTCTGGCGTGCCTGTTTGCGTTCGTAACGCGGGGCGTCGATCTCACGCAGCTTTGCCCGCAGGGAAAACGGGGCCAGCATGTAAGGCAACCACATCCAGTTACGCCAGATCTGCGGGCGTTCGCTCAGCATCCGCCGCACGATGGCGCGGCCTTTGACCGGATTGCCCTGATCCTCACGCAATTCCCGCCGGGCACATTCGAGCAGGTAGAGATGCGCGGCCCCCACCCGGCGCAAGGCATGGGCATTGCGGGTCCACAGCATCGCCAAAGCATCCATGTTGCGCCGAAATGCGCGGGAGCGTCGGTCGTCTGTCTCATGGTCGTTATAGATTGTTAGTGGCTCATCAACTGCCGTGATGTCGTAGAGCCGGGCCAGTCGCTGTATCCACTCCCAATCCTCCATGGAAGGCATGTCCGGATCAAAGCCACCGATGGCGTCAAAAACCTCGCGCCGCACCAGCCCGCTGGAAAGAGGCGCATGTATCGGATTTGTGAGCAATAAAACGGGCAGACAGGAGCCTGTGTAGCGCGCGCGGCGTGTCTCGATTGTCGTGCCGTCTTTCATGATATCGACGGCGGTATAACAGTATCCGGTCCGCGCGGGCGCTGCTTCCATGAGGGCGACCTGCTTCGCCAGCTTTTCGGGCCGCCAAAGATCGTCTGCATCAAGAAACGCGAGGTATTCGCCCTTTGCCGCTTCAATCCCCGCGTTCCGGGCCCGGGCCACGCCGCGATTGACCTGCGTGATAACTCTTAAGCGCGGATCGGTCAGGGTGGCTAGAACCCCGGCCGTGTCATCAGTAGAGCCGTCATCTACCACGATGATCTCGGTTGTCTCATAGGTTTGATCCAGCGCGCTCTGTGCGGCGTTCCGAACCATGTTGCTGCGATTGAAGGTCGGGATGATGACGCTGACCCGCGGTCCTGAGGTGACGGGTTCGGGTGTGTCGTCCATGGCGTATATCTTGGTCTCCACGATGGGCGTCGTCCGTTCGTTCCGCCATGCCATCGCGCGGGCGCCTAGCTGTCCTACCGCCTCTTTCAAACCGTCCCAAGGGCGTGCCCCACCTGCGCGGTCGATCATCGCCTGAATCTCGCCCGCGAATTCAGGATGTTTGGCGGCGTCCCGTCGAAGCTCAAGAGCGGATGTCATGAAAGCCGAGCGGTACTTTGCGGCCTGATTACCCAAGGCATCAAGCGTATCGCTGAGGGAGTTCAGTCGCGCGCGCAGGCCGAAGGGTTGCAATCGCCTGCCCGAATAGGAGACCATCTCGCCGGGCAACCGTCTGTACAGCGCGAGCCCATCCGATGCCCAGACACGCGTCACACCTCGCGCCAAAGCGCGGCGCAGCAAGTTGCCGTCGTCATCAAGGCCCGCCTCTTGCAGCCACCCACCGCTCGCTGCGAAGCCTTCCTTGGTCCAAAGCACGCAACACGGTGGCGACCACGTGCCGGTCAGCCAGTTTGCCAAGGCGTCCTGGCCTGGTCGCGGCAACGCGTTTGATGCGGGTTTGATGTACCAAGGGGTTAGTGGCGCGTCTGAGGCGGCTTCCAAGCGGTCCCATGGACAAAGCGCAACTGCCTCCGCCGGGGCCTCATCGAGGGCCCGGCCTAGGGCGGCCAGCGTGCCGGGTGTGAGCAAATCGTCGGCGTCCAGAAACATGATCCGGTCACCCCTGGCGAGGCTTGCACCGGTGTTGCGGGCAATCGCAGCGCCTTTTGCGGTGCCCGCGTGAACCTTCACACGCGCGCCGAAGCTTTCCGCGATGGCTCGGCTTTTGTCGGTCGAACCGTCGTCGATCACGATGATCTCAAGCGGCGGCTCGGTCTGGTTGAGCGCCGATCTGAGTGTTGCTGCGAGAAAAGCCTCACCGTTTCGACACGGGGTTACGATAGAAACGGATGTCATATCAGGGCCAGCACCCGCGCGACCTCTGCCGGATCAACTGAAAGATCCTGCTCCAGCGGATGAGCGGCCCCTACACCCTTTGCAGCGATGAGCGCATAAGGCAAACCCAAGGCCGCAGCCATCGCGTAGAAATTCGGATTCGGATAGGCGGGATCAGCCATCTCAATGACACGTGTGCCGATTGGACAGAAGAGCATATTCGTCAGGCCAGCCCCATGGGGGGCCAGTAAAACAGCGGTTTCGGACATCAGATCAATCTGCTCGGCGAAATTAAGATGCTCCATCACCACCGTCTCGAACCCGGCTTCCGTGAGCACTGGCATTAATTGTTCTTCCTCAATCAGTTTCCGCCCTTTGGCGGCCTTGCGGCTGATAAAAATTCGCCGCGTCGGCGTTCGGGTGGGCGCCAAAGCTGCGCGGGTTGCGTTCAGCAGCGCGGGATCAAACCTGTCATTTTCGACCAGCGTCAGAGTTTTGGCGTAAAGAACAGCATTCAGCGGAAGGACGGCGCAATCCTCGGGGTCGATACTCAGCATGCGAAGGCTGTCGTCGACAGTCTGCGGGCGCTTCTCGGGCAGGACCAGATCCGTCAGCTGCCCGCGATCTTTCAATAAGACAAGTTTTGGCAGATGAGCCGAGAGCCAGTGGGAGTGGTTGTCAAACACCCGCTCTGCGATCCAAACCGCATGATCCATGACAAGATCCGGCGGACGCGCGGCAAGCGCCGCGTGGAAAGGGCGATATCTAATCTCACGCAGATCAAGGCTTTGGCCAGTCGGGTCCATGATTGCGGGGGAAAAGTCCATCGCGGCATCGGGTGTTTGGCACGACAAGATGCGCGTGTTTGACAAGGTCAGAACACGGGCAGGCGAAACTGGGCGGTTAAGGACATCCCGTTGTGAAAATCCCCACCACCCGGGATCGCGAGATAGGTTTTTTGCATTGTTCAAGTTGAACGGTAGAGGGGCTGTGTGGCGGCGTTCAGGGTGAACCTCCAGCACATTACCCACTGCTGATGCGGGTTTGTGGCGGACCCAGCGACGGGCCAGAACGGGCGTGGGGCATCCAAGGTTTGCCAGCCGTTGACCCGCGCGATCACGCCACCAACTGAGTTTCCGTGCGATGGGGCCGCCAAGCCTGTCCGCCGCTGCGGGTGTCATATAGAGTGGCTGTTTGCTCATTCTGCGGCATGGCCGCGCTGGTCGCGTGCGGCAAGGGAGTGAATGAGTTGGGCGTATTGATCATAGCAGGCGGTGTGGGAAAAGGCCTCAGCCCGTGCGCGGGCGCCCTGTCTGGTATAATGCGCCGCGCCAGACAAAGCCTCGGACAGGGCGTCGGCTAAGGCGGGGACGTTTTCGCGGGGTACGACGCGACCTGCGTCCTGTGTCAAAACATCCGGTATGCCGCCGACATCAGTGGCAACCGCTGGGCAGCCGCAGGCCAGGGCTTCGATCAGGGCAAGGGGCATCCCCTCGCCACGGGACGGCATGGCGAAAACCTCCGCCTCGGACAGAGCGGTGCGCAACTGGTCCGGGCTGACATGGCCCTTTAAAACAACCCGGGCGTTCAAACCGGCGGCGTCGATCTGGGACTGTAGTTTTGTGCGCTCGTCCCCTTCGCCATAGATATGCGCGACCGCGTTGGGCAGCGCTTTCATCGCCTCGATCAGAAGGTCGAACCCCTTGATCGTCAGCAAGCGGCCAACGCTGACGATCCGGCCCGGTATGACCGGTACGTCTACGGGCCGCCAGAAATCTGCGTCAGCGCCGTTGGGGATGTAATGCAGCTTGGGTGCTATGGCGGGCGCGTAGTCTTGGGCGGTTTGCGCCAGCTCTTGCGATACTGCTGTGATCGCGTCGGCCGCGCGCAGGAACCGCGGCAAATGCACTTTCATCTGCGGGGTTGGGCGCAATACATCGCCACCGTGGATTGAGACGAGCAGCTTGAATTTGAAGAAGGGCCGCATGCCCATGAAGTAGGACATCACACCGGTCGGAAAATGGATGTTCACGACATCGGGCCGTTCACGGCGGAGGACCTGTGCGAGGTTAACGGCTGAGCTCGCGGCTTTTGGGATAGCAGCAAGCGTGGGTGTGCCTTCGTCAGTTGCGTCCGCTGTCGGGTGAAAAGCAATCCCTTCGGTCTCTTCCGTTTCGTCCGGACCCATGCGCCGGACGGAAAGGTCGTGGTCAGGCAGCATGCGTTCAAGATCATCCATCATGCGCTGCACGCCACCTTTATCGGCGCGTCGGGTGGGGGAATACATCAGAACCCGTGTCACGAGGCGATCCCTTCCAGTACGGGGCGGGGTGCGGTGCCGGATGGCACATAGCCCCATTTTTGCAGGTCTGCCGGGATCGATCGCGCCAAAAGCGCGTTGCCTGCGCTGTAAGATTCCAGAATTGCGGCACTCAGTGTAGAGGTCAGGCGGATCGTCTTGCCACGTCCCGGCATGGCCCAAGAGGGTGCGTTGATCTTGCCAAGTTGATAAGGTCGGAGGGCCCAGACGCCTGTTTCTGCTTGCCTGACATTCGCGCGGGACCCCTCGGCATGCTGTGTCAGTGCCTCGACCATCTCCGAAGGTGTCCGAAGCCATATCAGAATATTGCGCAGGGTCGCGCCCTTGTCTGCCCGCATCGCCTCATGCGGTAGAACGGTAAGGCTGGCATTGCCCAATTCGCGGAGGATAGCGGCCTGCAGCGCGGCGTAGTCGATCACCATGCCGAACCCGCACCGGTCAATTCGCGGATCAAGTGTGCGCGCGACCATTTGCTCAAACCCGCCTTGGTTTGCAGCGGTCACGCGGTTCGAAATCTGGGCGTAGTGGGATGCGAGCCATGTGTCCTGACGGCGAATAACCATCAGAACTTTCACCTTCTGAAAACCCCACTTGCGTGCGTGTTCCGCCAGCGCGGCCAGATGAATGGCGAGCGTCCCGGGGCGGCGGGCCGCGCGTCCGATGGCTTCGTCCGAGATCAGCAGATCGCGCGGCTTTTTCAGCCAATCCATGCGGTTCCCGAGAAGCTCCTCAAACATCTGGTCACCTGCGGCAGACCAGATCGAAGCGGCGCGGCGCAAGGCGCAGCCCATGAGACGACGTTCAATGGCCTTGTCTCCGCGCTCATTGAAGAGTGCGGTGTGCGGCACGGCTCGGACATGTAAGTGATCCAGCTTGGGAAAGATGTGGTCTTGCAGAAAGGTCGAGCCGGTCTTGGGCATCCCAATGTGAAGAAAAAGCGTTCCTCCTTCAGATGCGGCGTTCATTCGGCAGCCTCCGCCAAGGCGCGAAAACCAGAGTTCTGGTCAATCAGCTCATCGTAGCTGCCATGGCCGACGACCTGGCCGTCCTTCATCATATAGATCTGATCACAGTGGATGATGGTCGATAGGCGGTGTGTGATCGTGAGGATCGTTTTCTCGCCCTGCAGGGCGTCAATCGCCTCCAGCACCGCGCGTTCGGTGACGGTATCAAGGGCGCTCATCGCTTCATCAAATACGATAACGGCCGGGTCACGATAGAGCGCGCGGGCGATTCCGATACGCTGACGTTGTCCGCCGGACAGCCGCACACCACTTTCGCCGATGACGCTGTCATAGCCGTCGGGCAGCTTGTCCACGAACTCATCGAGCTTCGCGAGTTTCCCGACTTTCGCCACGATTTTACGGTCGACTTCGTCTGCTGGAACGCCAAAGGCGATATTGCCTGCGATCGTGTCGTCCGTCAGGTAGATTGTCTGAGGCACATAGCCGATCGTATTCTGCCACGCATCCATGTTGTCCCGCGTGATCTCGACACCGTCTACCAAAAGCGCGCCATCGCTTGGGCGCAGGAGGCCCAGCAGAATGTCGATCACGGTGGTCTTGCCTGCTCCGGTGCTGCCAACAAAGCCGCAACTTGTCTTGGCGGGTATGCTCAGGGACAGATCTTGGATGGCGGTTCTGTCAGAGCCTGGATATTGGTAGCTGACCGCCTCAAGCCGGATTTCGCGATCCAGACCCATAGGCGCGACACGGGGGCCGGTGCGGCGGTCGCCAGCGTGCGCGCTCTGAAGTTCATCGTAAAGTTCATCCAGCGCGGCGCGGCCAAACCGAATCTGTGCGATGTCGCGGAAGAGACCTTGCAAGGTCGGCATCAGTTTCAGCCCGGCAAAGGCAAACGCACCGATGGTCGGCAGGACAGCTTCTAAGGCGCCGTTGTTGCTCCAGAGGACCCAGAGAATGAATAACAGGATGCCCCCGAAGGCGAGAGCTTCCATCACGTATCGCGGCATCTCCCCCACAAGCGCAAGGCTGGCCTGATGGCGGGCGAGCCTCCGTGATGGACCAAGGAAACGATCTTCATAGCTTTGCTCAAGACCAAGAAGTTTGACCTCTTTGATGCCGCCCAACGCTTCTTGAGTGATTTGGAAACGCTCGCGTACGGCAAGTTTGCGATCCTGCCCGATGGCCAGAAGGCGCTTTCTCAAAAAAGCATAGGTGGCCCCGAACAGCCCGCCGATGATGAAAGCGGTCATGACTGCGCCAACAGGCTCAAGCCAAAGCAGAAGCCCCAACAGAAGAATAGCAACGATGGCGTTGGCGATCAGACGCATTGCGGGGCTGATTGAATGAGATACGACCTGATTGACCTCCGCCAGAACGGTTTTGCTGAGATCTGCGGAATGGCGGCCCAGAAACCACTCGTAGGACTGGGACAGGTAATGCGCGAGCATTCGGTTGGCGAGGGTCAGAACGACACCGCGGCTGAATCGGACCATCAGATAGAAGGTCAATGCGCGCACGGCGATGCTGGTCAGAACCATCACAAAAACGACGACGCCGAGAAATCTCAGGAACGCGGCGCTGTCAGTGTAGCCCAATGCATTGTAGGTCGAAGATAGAAGTGGCTGCGTTTGGATAACATCCGGATTTCCCAAAACAGCGAGAAACGGCAGGATAGAGGCAACGCCGGCCAGATCCAGCGCGCCGGTCACGAACATCATGCAGATGGCCAGCATACCGCGGCGTTTCTGGGCGCTGTCCAAGAGCCCTATCATCCGGTTGTAGCCTTCAAGCATCAGACGCTCTGGCCTCATTTGCTGCAGTGCAGTATCTTGGTGAACGAGATTGCAAGCCAAGTCTACCCTGACGTCGCCACTGATGGAACCGCGGCACAGGGTGTAGGTTGGGCAAAGTAAGGGTTTGAATGGGGTGCTGGGAAAATGGTCGTTTTTCTAAACAAATCACACAATTTGGCGGCGCATCGTTGTGTCTGATACTTCGGTTGTTCGACTTGTGAGCTGTTTGGGTGTTGATCTCGAATTGTCTCATTTGCCTCATTTTCTGGCGCACTATCAGCAACTTGGTGTTCGCGCAGACAGAATTCATATGATTCTGAACTCTGCGGATCCAGATGCACCGGGATTTGAGCAGGCGGAGCGGATCCTTGCCGATCTCGGCGCTGCACCGCCGCGTCGCTGGGTCGAGCGCTACACAAGCGATGGAATGTGGGCGGAGCGTCGCCGACTTCAGCGGGACATCGCTGACCGCGGTGACTGGATCTTGAATGCGGATGTGGATGAGCACCACGCCTATCCCGGGTCCATCGGCTCTGTCATCGCCCATTGCGAAACAAAGGGATACAACGCAGTGCAGGGTGTTCTCATTGATCGCCTTTCCGAGACCGGTGCGTTGAACCCCGTGTTGGAAACGCCGCCGTTGTCAGTGCAGTTCCCGCTGCAGGCCGAGATGCATCTGTCACTGATGGGTCGCGGCAAGTACCACGGTGTCGATGGCACAACGAAACTGATGCTACACAGCGCGCGTGTTTTGCCAAGCCGCGGTGGTCATAATCCATCTCCGGAGGGGGAAGCGCCGCGATATCTGGTAGGTGGGCGGCTTGCGACCTTTCCGGGGGTTATGCGCCCTGAGTTTCGGTTCGCCTTCCCGTTTCGAGTGGATCACTACAAGTGGACTGCGACCCGCGAAACGACGTTCAAACGGCGGATTGAAACGCCTGGTGTAAGCGCCGCGGGTAAGGAGGTCGGCGGTCAGTTGACGCGGTATCTGGCGGAACACGGACAGATCAGATTGCAGGACGTGGCGGTTCACAAGGGCCACCGCGCATCCTCATCCTGGAAGTTCTTGGCGTTCCGAATGCGTTTGGCAGCGCGCATGCGCGCGAAATTCGCGCAGCGCTCGACGCGGCCAGCCAATGCCTGAAGCCGCGGATGGTCCTCCGCCTGCGATCAGCGTTTTGATGAGCTTGCGCAACGGGGCTGCCCATCTTCCTGCGACCTTGAACAGCCTGGCCGATTTAAGATCACCGTCCGGGCAGATCATCGAATTTGTTATCGTTGATGACGGAAGTGATGATGAAACACCTGCGCTTCTGGCGGGGTGGGTCGAACGCGATGACCGCGTCCGCGTGCTCAGGCGGGACACGCCCACGGGTCTTGCTGCGGCGCTAAATTATGGGCTGGAGGCATGCGGCGCACCGTTGGTTGCGCGGGCGGACGGGGACGATCTTTACCATCCGGACCGTCTGATCCTGCAGGCCGATGCCTTCACCGATAATCCCGATCTTGGTGTCTTGTCCTGCGGGTATGACCGGATCTCTGATGACGATGAACTGATATCGACAGTGATCCCACCCACTGGTCCTGACATCCTGCGTTTTCGCATGTTGTTTATGAACCCGATCCTGCATCCGGGCGTGATGTTTCGAACGGCCGTTGTGCGCGATGTCGGCGGCTATGATCCCGCCTACTGGACCGCGCAGGACAGCGATCTTTGGGCACGTCTGCGCGACAAGACGGTGATCGACAATCTGCCTGACAGCTTGGTGAGGTACCGCGTTCATTCAGGGTCTGTCATGAAGACCCGCGGGGATGCGGGGCAGAAACTCAGCCGGAGCGTACCAGAACGTTTGCAAACGGACTATTTCGGCGGCGAATTGCCCTACGATGTGGGGTCCACCGTCGATTTGTTTCAGGGGTTCAAGCCTTTGTCCGCCGATAAGGTCCGTGCCGGGATAAACGGCTTGCAGGACATCTACGCCATCGCGAAACATCGCGAGACGCCAGCCGTTCTGGTCGATTTTCGCAGACAGGTCATAGGCTCCATGTTGAAACAGGCAAAATGGATCAAGGGGAAGGCGCCGCTGGCCGCGCTTGCGCTGTGGCGAGCCGCTTTGGCATTCAAGATGGCAGGTTCGGCGACGGCATCCACAACGTCAAGCCCGGACCGGAAGGTCCCTCAGCTATGACCACAACCCCGGCTGATCCAGTTTCCCAAAAACGGGCCGGTTACCATTCCGTGCCGGTTTTTGATGGTCGTGCATCCCGGCGACACACGGACATGCCGCTCTGGCGGCTAAGGGCAATGTCATACGTCCCGGTGCGGGGCGTTGATCCTGCTAGGGCGCAGACTTTCGCCCAGTTCGTGGGGTTTCCCCGGTCTGGGCATTCGCTGATCGGCGCCCTAATCGACGCGCATCCACGGGCCATTGTCGCACATGAGCTCGATGCGATGGGCCTGTTCCGCGGGGGTTTGTCCTATGCGCAGATAGCGCGGTTGATCGCTCGAAATGCCCGCGCGTTTGCCGACAACGGCAAGTGGTGGAACGGATATTCCTATGCGGTGGATGGCGTGTCGTCTTCTGATCAGTCGCCGCAAGTGATCGGTGACAAGAAGGGCGATTGGGCCGCGCGATGGTCTGCGGCTACGCCGGGTTTGCTTGATCGTGTCCTAAAATCCAGTGCGCCGCATCCGCGCTGGCTGCTGGTGACACGCGCGCCGGAGGACAATATTGCGACGATGACATTGCGGCGTGGCGGAGCCTATGATCGCATACGGATCAAGGCTGCATCGGATGGCGTTTCCGCAGGGCCAGCGGTTGACGCGGCCCAAGCAGATGGCACTCTGCCCACCGGGGCATCAGACGCTATGATTGCCGACTACCGCAGTTTATGCGACGCTATCGCGGATATGAAAACGCGTATCCCGCCCGAGAACTGGCTCGAGATTGGGTATGAGGCTTTCACCCAAGATCCCGTTGCAGGACTGCGCCGCATCGCAGATTTTCTTAAACTGAACGCCGAGGATGACTGGCTCAACGCGGCCTCGGCACTGGTTCATGCAGGCCGGTCCCGGTCCCGTGACCGGCTCAGTTGGACAGATGCCCAGATTCAGGATGTCGATGAGCTAACAACGCAATTCGACTTTCTGAAAAGGTATGAAAGGGTTGGTGCGTGAGCGGTTGGCGGTTGACGAAATTGACCCAGTCCCTGGCAGAGAGCGGCGGGATTTCCCATTCTTACTACGACATACCGGTGTTTGACGAGCCGGGTGCTCAGATCATAGCCCACAGATTGCCGTTCACCATGCGCCATCCAGGCGCTGAAGATGCCGTCGAGATCGGACTGGTAGGTTGCAACGCCGCGGGACCGGACAATTTTCAGATAATCGGAGAGAGCCGGGCGTGGTCTTGGCAGCAAGGTCCCATGGCACAGTGGATTGCGGGCGGACCGCGCGTCGTCTGGAATGACCGTGAGGACGGAAAGATCGTGGCGCGGGTGAAAGATACATTGACCGGAGACGTACGGACACTCCCAGGACAAGTTTATGCAATTGATGCGGCGGGGAAAACCGCGCTTTCGCTTGATATGACCCGGCTTGATGCCCTGCGAGCTGGCTATGGCTATCCAGGCGGCGTCGCCCCCGATGGGTTGTCACGCGCGCCGGCCGATGACGGTGTCTGGGCGATGGATATCGAAACCGGGCATCGGACGCTTTTGTTGGATATCAGGCGCGCTGTTGGGTTCATGAACAAACACCGTGGCTGGCGAGACTATATAAAGCGGCAGGGTCTGCGCGTGCATTACTGGTTCAATCACGCCAAGATCTCACCTGACGGGACGCGATTTACGATTAAACTCCGGTGGCGTCGGATCGGGCGCGGTTGGGACGATCGACAAGGTGTCAGTTTGACCTGTAAAATGGATGGCAGCGATCTGAGGTTTTTGGCGCCCGCGACCAGCCACGTCATCTGGCTCGACAGCGAACGGCTCTATTTCTGGCAGCGCAATGCGTTGCGGCTCTATCTCGACAGCGCGCCCTTGGGGACAATGCTGCATCAAATGGCCCCTGATCTGGTCACGGCAAATGTCCACATGAGACATCTGGATGACGGCAACCTGTTTGTGCTCGATACGCCCTATAACGAAAAGATCGATGTGATCACTTGGGATGCAGCGGCGGATGTGTCTCAGACCATCGCGACCTTTACAGGCCATGTTCCGAAGTCCGGTCCCTTCAGATGCGATCTGCATCCGTGCCCGTCCGCTGATGGCAAGCGGATCGCACTGACGTCCCTGCAGGACGGTGCGCGGGATGTGTATCTCTTGGATCGCATGGGATGAGCACGCCAACGGTCTCGGTTATTATCCCGACTTATCAGCGACCGGATCTCGTCTGCGATGCCATCAGATCAGCCCTGGCGCAGAGCTTCACCGATCTTGAAGTTATTGTCGTCGTGGACGGCGGCGATCCCGCAACCGTGACGGCGCTTGATCAGTTAAAAGACCCTCGGTTGCGTGTTCTCACACCTACAGAGCAAATGGGAAATGCCGCCGCGCGGAATCACGGACTGGATGCAGCGACCGGCACTTGGATCGCACTTCTAGACGATGATGATGTGTGGATGAAGGAGAAGCTTTCCATTCAACTGGATGCGGCGAAAGCAGCCCAGAGCCGCGGGATCGCTATGCCCATCGTCTCTTGCCGCTTTGTTGCGCGCAGTGACACTGCCAGTTTTGTTTGGCCAAGGCATCTGCCGGAACCAAGTCAACCTTTGAGCGAGTACCTCTTCTGTCGCAAACGCCCCGGGACCGGAGATGGTGTGGTCCAAACCTCGACGATGCTGGTCCCTGGAGCTCTCTTCGATCAAGCGCGGTTCGATCCGGACTGTAAGCGGTTTGTCGATGTGGACTGGATTCTGCGCGCGGTTCAGATAAGGGGCGTCGAGGTTGTTTTCCCCGATGCAAGGCAACCCCTTTCGCTCTGGGCAATGGACGATCGGCCACGTATCTCGCTTGAGGGGGCATGGCGGGATGATGTGGACTGGATCAAGGCTCGCCGTCATCTAACGACGTCCCGTGCTCGCGCCGCGTTTTTGTTAACACTTCCCAGTATCCGGGCGGCTCGCGAAGGGGACATCCGCGCGCTTTGGCTTTTACTACAGGCGGCCTTGTCCGAGGGGCGGCCGGGCTTGGCAGAGCTTGTTTTTCACGTGGCAAATTTCACGCTGCCACACAGCCTTAAGCACTGGTTGGCACGCCGCGCAGCAGGCCCTTCCAAAACACCAAGCGCCTGAAAAACCCGCAAATCGCCCACTGTTTCGCCGATCCGCCTCGGCGTTCTCAGCACGTTCCTGCCATTCGATCCCTTTAAAAAAGCTTAACTTGCTCTTAATAGGTGTTTCGCGGCTTCTGTGACTGTTTTTGCAGGCGCAGAATCAAGCGGCCCGGAACTTTAATTGCTTCAAGTCGTTAATTTCAGTTGCCTGACCGACAGCATGCTTTGGGGTGCATATGGAAAAGCGAATTCTCGTGTCCGGTGGGTCCGGCTTTCTGGGTAGTCATCTCTGTGAGCGTCTTGTTGCCCAAGGCAATGACGTGCTTTGCGTCGACAATTATTTTACTGGTCGCAAGCGCAACATCGCGCATCTGATCGGCAAGCCAAACTTCGAAGCAATGCGCCACGACATCACGTTTCCGCTCTATGTCGAGGTTGACGAGATCTACAACATGGCGTGCCCGGCCTCGCCCCGACACTATCAGCATGATCCCGTACAGACTACGAAGACAAGTGTTGTCGGCGCGATCAATCTTCTCGGCCTAGCGAAGCGCACAGGCGCCAAGATTTTACAGGCGTCGACCTCTGAAATTTACGGCGATCCTGATATTCATCCGCAAACTGAAGATTATTGGGGGAACGTGAACACGATCGGCCCACGCGCCTGCTATGATGAGGGTAAGCGGTGTGCCGAGACACTGTTTTCCGACTATCACCGTCAGCACGATCTGCGCGTGAAAATCGTCCGCATTTTCAATACTTACGGTCCGCGTATGCTGCCTGATGATGGTAGGGTTGTCTCAAACTTCATCGTTCAAGCCCTCAATGAAAAACCCATCACAGTCTACGGGGAAGGCAAGCAGACCCGGTCATTCTGCTATGTGGACGATATGGTAGATGCACTGATGGCTGTGATGGCCACGCCTGATGACGTCACGGGTCCGGTCAACGCGGGCAACCCCGAAGAGGTCGAGATCGGGGAGCTTGCCCGCAGGATTACAGACAAGGTCGGCGCTGCAGCGTCCATCGAATATCAAGAAAGCCCGGTGGACGATCCCAGACGACGGTGCCCCGATATCTCGCTGATCAATAAACTTACCGGTTGGAGCCCGAAGGTTCCGCTGTCTTTAGGGCTTGATCGCACAATCAGTTATTTTCGTGACGAGGCCGCGCCCGGAGCGTCACTTCATTCATTGGGGGAATCCGCATGATGGACGGCAATATCGAAGACATCGAACGACGCGCAAACGCTCTCGATCTTGCTGTCATTGGTGGTGGCCCTGCTGGTCTGACGGCGGCCTATGAGCTTTTGAAGCATGCGCCTGAAAAGTCGGTTCAGGTGTTCGAGGCTTCCGGCAAGTTGGGCGGGATTTCCCGCACCGAAGATCACAAAGGTTTCCGCTTTGACATTGGTGGACACCGATTTTTCACCAAGGTCGAAGAAGTCAACGAGATGTGGCACGAGATTTTGACGGATGACTTCATCCGGGTGCCGCGCTCCAGCCGGATTTACTACCGCGGCAAGTTCTATGATTATCCTCTGAAAATTTTTAATGCGCTCGGCAATATCGGTGCCTACGAGGCGGCGCGGATCATGGCAAGTTATGCCAAATGGAAGGTAAATCCGAACCGCGACGAGAAGAGTTTCGAGGATTGGGTGATCAACCGGTTCGGAGGGCGTCTCTACATGCACTTCTTCCGCAGCTACACAGAAAAGGTCTGGGGCATCCCCCCACGTGAAATCGAGGCGGATTGGGCCGCGCAACGGATTAAAAACCTGTCACTGACCAAGGCGATCTGGAACGCGATTTCGGGCGCGAATGACACCGCCAGTTTGATCGAGGAGTTCGATTATCCCCGCCTGGGTCCCGGCATGATGTGGGAACGCTGCGGTGAAATCATCGAAGAGAAGGGCGGGAACGTCTTTATGTATGCGCCCGTTCAGAAGTTGATACGCAAGGGCAACCGGATTGTGGCGCTTGAGACCAAGCAGAAAGATGCAGTGACCGGTGAGGTTGTCACCAACCGGGTAGAGGCCAAGAACTTCGTGAACTCGATGGGTCTCAAAGATCTGATCAATTGCATCGAGCCCGCCCCGCCACAGCATGTTCTGGACGCTGCGGCCAAGCTGAAATACCGAGATTTTCTGATCGTGACACTGGTGCTGAACACGCCTGATCCGTTTCGGGACAACTGGATCTATATCCATTCCGATGATGTCAAAGTGGCCCGCATCCAGAACTTCCGCGCCTGGTCGCAGGAGATGGTGCCAAATGACACCCAAGCGTCCATCGGCATGGAGTATTTCTGTCAGGAAGGCGACGGCCTATGGGACAGCTCAGACGAAGACCTGAAAGAGCTTGCGTCGGTTGAGATCGAACGCTTGGGCCTTGCCAAGAAAACCGATGTCGTCGACGGCGCGATCATCCGCCAGCCCAAGGCATATCCTGTCTATGACACGGAGTACAAAGATGCGGTTGCCGTGATCGAAGCTTGGATGAACTCGATGGAGAACCTCCAGACCGTAGGTCGGAACGGGCTGCACCGCTACAACAACCAAGACCATTCCATGCTGTCTGCCATGTATGCGGCGCGCAATATCCTTGGCGCCAGCCATGACCTATGGTCGGTTAATGTTGAGCGGTCCTACCACGAAGAATTCCAGCGCAAGGACACCAAGAAAGAGCCCGCGCTGGCAAGCTAATCCATGTCTATCTGATAACCATCACGGGCATCGGGGCATGACGGACCACCTTGTTGGCATGGGAGCCAACGAGGAATGTCCGAAGCTCATCCGGCGGATGCGATGCCATGAATATCGCGTCCGCCTTCACTTTTTTAGCCGCTTTCAGGATCGTCTCAGACACATGCCCATGGCCCACATGGGTCATGACCTTCGCGTGGTCTGGAACTTGTTTCTTCGCGAACTCGCCCAGATCATTCTTCATGTGCTGCAACGCCTTCTTTTCGAAGTCAGGCGGAAGGTAAGAGGCGACCAGTGCCGACCCCAAATCATGGACGATCCCCAGAATATGCAATTGGCCGTCCTTGCCGATGGCTTCTAGCGCCAGCGGCAGGGCCTTGTTCCAGCTTTCCGGGTGATGGATGTCGATGGGCAGCAGGATGTTGTCAAACATGGAAAAGTTCCTTCCCTAAGCCGTAGCCGTTTCGGCTGGACGTCCCCGCCCGCGCTGCATCATCACGACCAACGCCAAAAGGACGAGCGCCGGGATGAACATCCAGTACTTCGATGGCTGAACTGCCGGGGCCAGTACCTGTTCGATGGTTTGATCCCAATCGAAGCCAGCCTCGGCGGCCGGGCTGCCAAAGGCTACGTTGTCGATAATCACATCCTCGCCGTTCACGATGTACTCGAGGCCGGAGGCCAAAAGCCTGTCAGCACCGGTTTCCCCTTCGCCGACGGGCAGAAGAGCGGTGAACGTGACCGGATCGCCGACGGCATTCAAGCCGCTGACTTCCAGTCGCAGGTCTTGACCCACCTCCGCATCCATGGCGGCCTGTTCAATCTGTGCGGGTGGCACGTTTTCAAATGGTGCAACAACCATGTCCATCCAGAAGCCCGGTCGGAACAGGGTAAAGGCAATCAGGAGCAACAGAAGGGTTTCATGAATGCGGTTGCGGGCAAGGAACCAGCCTTGGGTGGCAGCGGCAAAGAGCAGCATCGCACATGTCGCGACAATGAAGACAAGTATACCTTGCGCCCACGTCACATCGATCAGCAAAAGATCGGTGTTGAAGATAAAGAGAAACGGCAAGGCTGCTGTCCGCAGGCTATAGAAGAACGCAACGACGCCGGTTTTGATCGGATCCCCGCCGGACACCGCTGCAGCAGCGAAACTGGCGAGGCCGACCGGGGGCGTCACATCCGCCATGATCCCAAAATAGAACACGAACAGATGGACCGCGATCAGTGGAACGATCAGTCCGTTCTGTTGCCCAAGCGTTACGATCACAGGGGCGAGCAGCGCCGACACAACGATGTAGTTTGCCGTGGTGGGCAAGCCCATTCCAAGGATCAGTGACAGGACGGCGGTCAGCACGAGGATCGCCATGATGTTTCCGCCGGACAACACCTCTACCACGTCCGCCAACGCGGATCCGACCCCGGTCTGGCTGACCGAACCCACGATGATGCCAGCCGTTGCTGTTGCGATGCCGATGCCGATCATATTGCGGGCGCCTGCGACCAGACCTTCCAGAAGGTCTACGAAACCCGCGCGTGCCTCTGCGCTGAAGCTGCTTTCGCCCCGCATCAACGCAAGGATCGGGCGCTGTGTGACGAGGATGAAAATCATGAACGCGGCTGCCCAAAAGGCCGACAAACCAGGTGAGAGGCGGTCGATCATGAGAGCCCAGACCAGCACAACGACCGGCAACAGGAAGTGCAATCCTGACCGTACCGTGGGACCAGGCATGGGGAGTTTGGTGACGGGGGCGTTCGGATCCTCCATCTTCAGCGGCGCTTCGCGGGAGCTGATGAAGAGCAATCCGATATAGACCAGCACAAGGAATCCGAAGACAACGTAGGATGCATTCTCCCCGAATGCAGGCCTAATCCAGCCCATCCCGTAATAGACGGCAAAACTGAGCGCGCAGATTGCGGCAATGGTGAAGGCGAGTGAGATCAACCAAGCAACGAGAGGCTTCGGCTCATAGGGACGCGGAAGACCCTGCATGTTCGCCTTCATCGCCTCCAGATGCACGATGTAGACCAGCGCGATGTAGCTGATGACGGCAGGCAGGAAGGCGTGTTTGACGACGTCGAAATAGGGGATGCCCACATATTCAACCATCAGGAACGCGGCAGCACCCATCACGGGAGGCATGATCTGCCCGTTAACCGAAGAGGCCACCTCGACCGCTCCGCCTTTCTCGGCCGAGAAGCCGACGCGTTTCATCAAGGGGATGGTGAATGTCCCAGTCGTCACCACATTCGCGATGGACGAGCCGGAGATCAGCCCGGTCATGGCCGAGGACACCACGGCAGCTTTTGCGGGACCGCCCCGCATGTGACCCATCAGGCTGAACGCGACTTGGATGAAGTAGTTGCCCGCACCGGCTTTATCGAGAAGTGAGCCGAAGAGGACGAAAAGGAATACGAACGAGGTAGACACACCAAGAGCGATGCCGAAGACACCTTCAGTGGTGATCCACTGGTGGTTCACGACCTCGGACAGATTGTTGCCCTTGTGGGCGATTATACCTGGCATGAGCGCGCCGAGGAATGTGTAGACCAAGAAAACAGTTGCAACGATCATGAGCGCGGGGCCAAGTGCGCGGCGCGTCGCTTCCAGCAACAACATGAGGCCTATTACCGCAACCACGAAGTCTTGCAGAATTGGGGCGCCGACCCGTTGGGCGATGCCATCATAAGCGAAATAAAGATACAGTGAGGCCGCCGCCCCAAAGAGGGCAAGACCCCATTCCCAAAGCGGAACACGATCCTTGGGGGAGCCCAAAAGAATAGCGCCGATCACCGCGACGCCGACAATCGGAATCCACCAGACGGGTGTTTCGTCCTTAGCCCCATAGATGAATAGGAACGTCAGTATAACGGGGACGGCGAGCGCGAGGATCAACTGTGCGGGCGATCGCGCGGCCGGGTAGGCAAGAAAGGCGAGCAATAATGCGAAGGCGAGGTGGAAGGACCGTGCCTCGGTGTCGTTGAACACGCCGAAATTAATCATGAAGGGGATGGGGGAGGCGATCCAAAGTTGGAACAGTGACCAGATCAGGGCGACCGCGATCAAGAAGATACCGACAGGCCCGCTTGGGGATCGTCCGCCTGTATCGGAGGAGGCCACCAGTTCATCAAGTTCTGCTTGGCTCAGCCCCCCTTTTCCGGAGGCCTCGTTTTCAACAGCCGCGGATTCGAATTGCTTATCGCTCATGATATGTCCCCCTACGCCGATGCCACCGCACAGAATTCTTCTGAATGACGGGCATCGTAGGATGGTCCCGCCGAAGCGGAGCCATCTGTTTCAATCAGGATCGGGGATCCTTACTCGATCCAACCGCGCTCGCGGTAGTATTGCTCGGCACCCGGATGCAGCGGTGCGCTTAGGCCGGCCGAGATCATTTCTTCCTCTTGCAGGTTGGCAAATGCGGGGTGCAGGCCCTTGAAGCGGTCAAAATTGTCAAAGACTGCCTTCACCACGGTGTAGACGACATCATCGGCAACATCGGCTGACGTCACGAATGTGGCCTTCACTCCGAAGGTTTGGGTGTCGTCGTCATTGCCCTTGTAGAGACCGCCGGGGATCGTCGCAGCGGCATAATACGGGTTGTCCGCGATCAGCTTGTCGATCGCTTCGCCTGTCACATCGACCAGTTTTGCATCAACTGTTGACGTGGCTTCTTGGATCGAGCCGTTAGGATGGCCCACGGTGTAGATGATGGCATCGACCTTGTTGTCACCCAAAGCGGCTGACTGTTCCGCTGGCTTCAACTCTGACGCGAGCGCGAAGTCTGAAGATGATTTTCCCATGGCGTCTAAAACAACGTCCATGGTCGCACGTTGACCAGATCCGGGATTGCCGACGTTTACACGCTTGCCGAACAGATCATCGAAGCCCTCGACACCGGAATCGGCCCGCGCCACGACAGTGAATGGCTCGCCATGTACCGAGAAGACGGCACGCAGGTTGTCAAACTTGTCGCCCTCGAACTGGGACGAGCCGTTGAATGCGTGGAACTGCCAGTCGGACTGGGCCACGCCCATGTCCATGTCACCCGCCTTGATGGCATTGATGTTCGCGATCGAGCCGCCCGTGGAGGGGGCCGTGCATTTCAGGCCGTGATCTGCGGAGCCCCGATTGACAAGGCGGCAGATCGATTGACCTACCACAAAATAGACGCCCGTCTGGCCGCCGGTCCCGATGGTGATGAAGCGGTCCTGCGCATGTGCCGCGGATACACTGACAGCAAGCGTTGCTGTCAGAAGTGCGGTACGAAGATGCAGCATAGTATTCTCCCATATTATAGTTTTTATCGACAGTTGTGCCCGAGACCTGCCTTTGTTTTGAATCAGCGTAGCACCGGAAATGCCAATCGCAAGCATAAGGTGTTTGAATATGGTGGCGTCGAACTAGGCTTTGCGTCACCGGCGTCTTCGTGGAATCGTTGAGTCACAGACCTTGTCGGAGACTGTGCGATGTCACATATTTTTCCGCGTCATTCGGCGCAGAGCTACCCGGTCGCTGTTGGTGGCGAGGGTTGCTATCTGATCGACGACACAGGCAAACGCTATCTCGATGGATCGGGTGGCGCCGCCGTATCCTGTCTGGGTCACGGTGATCCTGATGTGACCGAGGCCATCAAAGCGCAGCTGGATCAGCTTGCCTTCGCCCATACCGGGTTTTTCACAAGTGCCCCGGCCGAGGCGTTGGCTGATCTTCTGGTGGAACATGCGCCGGACGGGCTGGACCGGGTTTATCTCGTATCGGGTGGGTCAGAGGCTGCGGAGGCCGCCATAAAACTGGCGCGCCAATATTGGGTGGAAAAGGGTGCCCCAAGTCGCAGCAGGCTGATCGCACGTCGCCAAAGCTACCACGGGAACACGATAGGTGCCCTGTCAGCCGGTGGAAACGAGTGGCGCCGCGCCCAATTTGGCCCATTGCTTCTGAACGTCTCGCATATCGCACCTTGCTACGAATACCGCTTGCGCGAGGCCGGCGAAAGCGCCGAGGCCTACGGATTGAGGGCGGCCAATGCGTTGGAGGAGGAAATTCTACGCCTTGGTCCGGATACGGTGATGGCCTTCATGGCGGAGCCCGTCGTGGGGGCCACGGCGGGGGCGGTGACCGCTGCGCCCGGCTACTTCAAGCGAATACGTGAGATTTGCGACACCTACGGCGTACTACTCATTCTCGATGAAGTGATGTGCGGGATGGGCCGTACAGGATCGCTGTTTGCTTGCGAGCAGGACGGGGTCGCACCCGATATCGTGTGTATCGCGAAAGGGCTGGGTGCGGGCTACCAACCTATCGGCGCGATGCTGTGCACGGCTCAGATTTACGACGTCATCGCGGCAGGCTCTGGCTTTTTTCAACATGGACACACCTATCTTGGGCACCCGGCGGCTGCAGCAGGCGGTCTGGCCGTGGTTTCGGCTATTTTGCAGCGCGGCCTGTTGCCTCGGGTTCAGGAAAAGGGGGACGCCCTTCACGCGCGGCTAATGGAGCAGTTCAAGCAGCACCCGAATATCGGCGATATCCGGGGACGGGGGCTCTTCCGCGGCATCGAGATAGTTGAGGATCGCGAAAGCAAAGCGCCGTTCGATCCGTCCCGTCGCATTGCGGCAAACATCAAAAAAGCGGCGTTTGAGGCGGGGCTGATCTGCTATCCCATGTCGGGGACTATCGACGGCAAGCATGGCGATCACGTCCTCCTGGCCCCGCCTTTCATTATCAGCGACGATCAACTCGATGAGTTGACCGACAAGCTGAGCCAAGCCCTTAATGCTGTGATTTAGCGTTTAGCGCAACGCGCGACCCTTGGTGATCGCGTCCTTGCCAAACCGGGCTCTGATCTTGTCGGTGGCCCGTTCCGCCTCGCTGCGCTTCTCGGCATCCGGATCAAGAAGGTCGGGCGCCCGGTCTGCGTCGTCTTCATCGGTGAGATCGGAAATGCCGACGCCCAGCAAACGGTACGGCCCTTTGTCCCCGATCGCGTCAAAGAGACCCCGCGCCGTAGAATAGATCCTGTCCGCCATCTGCGTCGCATCCCGCAACGTCAGGCGTCGGGTGATGATCTGGAAATTCGCTTGCTTCAATTTAAGCGTCACCACACGCCCTGCGATCCGCTTGGCTTTCGCCCGGTCGGCCACCTTTTCCGACATCCGCCAAAGGTGTCCATCCAAAAGATCCAGATCATTGGTGTCGTCGTGAAAGGTGGTCTCGTTGGAAATACCTTTGACCGGTTCGTGCGCTGTGACCTTTCGGTAATCCTGACCGCGTGCAAGATGCCACAGCCGATCACCCATGGAGCCGAAGCGTGCATGCAGATCTTTTCGATCCCAGCGAAGCAGGTCTGAAAATGTCCGAATGCCGGCTTTCGCCAGTCCCTCGCGGCTGACAGTCCCGACGCCCCAGATCAGGCTGACGGGTTTGTCGCGCAAGAAATCTGTCGTCTCGGCCTCCCCAATGATGGAAAAGCCGCGTGGTTTGTCGAGATCGGATGCAACTTTCGCCAAAAACTTGTTGTGGCTGAGCCCAATAGAACCGGTCAGGCCAAGCTCCGTCTCCATCCGCCTAACCAGTTTGGCAAGCATCACAGCTGGGGGCGCGCCGTGCAGTTTTTCCGTTCCGCTCAGGTCCATGAAGGCCTCGTCCAGCGACAGGGGCTGAATGGCGGGTGTCAGTTCCTCCATCATAGTGCGGATTTGACGGGACACGTCGACGTAGACATCCATGCGACCCCGAACCAACACAGCCTCAGGACACAGCTTGAGCGCCTTGAACATAGGCATCGCCGATCGAACCCCTTTGATCCGCGCGATGTAGCAGGCTGTCGAGACGACGCCCCGCCGTCCACCGCCAATGATCACGGGTTTGTCAGCCAGTTCCGGATTGTCCCGTTTTTCAACCGATGCATAGAACGCATCGCAGTCCATGTGTGCGATTGACAGCTCGAACAGTTCGGGATGAGACAGCACGCGTGGACTGCCGCAGACCGGACATCGGCTTGCGTCGTTAAATTGACTAAAACAGGTGCGACAAAGGGATGGCATCGGCCGTAAAATACAGGATGCGAATTTGCAGCACAACGGGCGGTGTTCACGGTTCGGTCTTTAAAATTAGTCGATTTAACCCCATATGATGTGTGGGGGCAGAGGAGAATGTATGAATATTGAAGATTTTTTGCTGAACTTTGTCGGGAACAACATCGTGTTCCTTTTACTGGCGGCTCTGATCGTTGTGGCGATCCTCACTGGTGTGCGGATTGTTCCTCAATCTCAGAAGTTCGTGGTTGAGCGTTTCGGGAAACTGAGGTCCGTGCTGGGACCGGGTATCAACCTGATTGTTCCGTTCTTCGACAAGGTGGCGCATAGAATTTCTATTCTTGAACGGCAACTTCCCACGAATAAGCAGGACGCGATCACGAGTGATAACGTTTTGGTGCAGGTCGATACCAGCGTGTTTTACCGTATCATCGAGCCTGAAAAGACCGTGTATCGGATCCGGGATATTGACGCTGCGATTGCGACAACCGTCGCTGGTATCGTCCGGTCAGAGATCGGTACGCTTGAGCTGGACGAGGTGCAGTCCAACCGGGCACAGCTGATCATACGGATCCAGCAGTCACTGGAAAAAATCGTAGATGACTGGGGGATCGAGGTTACACGAGCTGAAATCCTTGATGTGAACCTTGATGAGGCGACGCGCGCGGCCATGCTGCAGCAGTTGAACGCCGAGCGGGCCCGTCGGGCACAGGTTACCGAGGCAGAAGGTCTCAAGCGGTCGGTTGAACTTCAGGCCGATGCGGAACTTTACGCAGCCGAACAGGCCGCCAAGGCGCGCCGTGTCCAAGCCGACGCAGAGGCCTACGCAACCAGCGTCGTGGCGCAAGCCATTGAGGACAACGGTCTTGAAGCGGCGCAGTATCAGGTTGCCCTGAAACAGGTCGAGGCGCTGACCGAGGTTGGCAAAGGCAACGGCAAACAGACTGTCTTGCTGCCCTCCGCGGTACTCGACTCCTTCGGAGACGCGTTTGGCCTGCTTAAAGGGAGATCTTAATCATGTGGACAGCCTATTGGTTCTGGTTCGCGGCAGCGTTGGGCTTGGGTATCCTCGAAGTTCTTGCCCCAGGCTTCATCCTCTTGGGCTTCGCGCTGGCAGCGGCGGTCTTGGGAGGGGTGTTCGCCATCGGCGGGCCGTTCGCGGCCTATCTTGCGGCGTCACTTCCCATCACGCTGGTGGCCTTCGCAGCATTGTCATTGATCGCATGGCTTGGATTACGCCGAATTTTCGGCAAACCGGAAAAGAGTGTCAAAGTCTGGCACACTGATATCAACGACTGATCTCTAATCTCCGTTGAACACCATATAAAGGCGCCCCGTGGGACTTCATTCCTAGGGCGCTTTTTTTGTTGGTTTTGACGATTTTTCATTTGAACACCTTTTATGTGCGTAAAAGCGCAGAAATTAGGAAAATTTCTACATTTGGTGCATTGATGGATTGCGCCGGTGGGCGCATATCAGTCTCATCAAGCGGGCAGGATGCTCCGCCACACAGAGACCAGATTAGAAAGGACTGAACCCATGAAATTCATCGTCACAGCCGCCGCAATCGCGATTTCGATCACTGCAGTATCCGCAGCAAAGGCGTCGCCAGCCCATGAATACTTCGCGCAGTTCAATGACAGCGCAGCCGAGCAGATTGTGCGTGTCGAAGCGCAGACACCAACCCGCGGTGCGACACCAAGCGTTGTCGCTGCCGCCGAGAAGCTGCAACTGGATGATAGCCGCGACGGCCAGATCTTCTTCGGTGGTAACGTTGAAAGCGAAACCGGTGGCAAAGCACAGCTCGCCGCATCGCTGGGCGTCAGCAGCGCTGACTATACATTGGCCGAACTGGTCCAAATGCGGAACTCAGAGGAAGACTAAAGCCTCTTTACTTCCCCCTTTTCTCAAGCGAGCCTCCCGGATCGGGGGGCTCGTTTTCGTTTAGGGAAGTGTTTTCAAGATGGCTTCGACCGCATGTCTGGGGTCCGTCGCCTGCCAGATGGGTCTGCCGACCACAATATGATCAGCGCCCTGAGATATCGCGGCGGCAGGCGTAGCGGTTCGTTTCTGATCATCTTTCGCAACACCATCAGGCCTGACGCCGGGTGTGACAATCTTCTTTCCCTGGGCCTCAGACATTGTCCGGATAAGACCGGCTTCGTTGGGGGACGCTATGACGCCGTCGGCCCCCGCGTCAAAGGCGCGGCCAGCCCGCTCCAGAACGAGATCTTGAACATCCCCGTCCTTCATGAGACCCGCATCAAGATCGCTCCGATCCAGTGAGGTCAGGATTGTAACAGCAAGAATTTGAAGATCAGTGCCGCTTGCGCCCTGCTTGGCTGCCTGAACAACATGCGGATCGCCATGGACTGTCAGGAAATCCAAGTCGAACTGTGCGAGACCGTGCACGGCTGCTTCTACTGTTGCGCCGATATCGAAGAGCTTCATGTCGAGAAATATGCGCTTCCCGTGGTCTTGCTTCAGCTCGTTGGCCAGCGCCAAGCCACCGCCAGTGAGCATGCCGAGGCCAATCTTGTAAAACGAAACGCTGTCGCCAAGCTTCCCGGCGAGATCAAGTCCGGCCAGCGCGTTCGGAACATCGAGCGCGACGATTAGACGATCATCTGACATGGGAGCTCCTTTGGATTTTTCTCTAGATGTCCGGGAGGATGAGGAAGGTCAAGCCGCGGCTGCATCAGTTTGCTTTTCGGACGATGTTTGGGACCGACGAAGGTGCAAATCTCATCTCGTGACATTTTTGCATCATGCGGACCTTGTGCCGGCCTGTTTTCGTTTCCATATCATGAGGAAGGTTCCCAAGGGACATGCCGCTTACGGGTGTTCGAGTGGAACGCTTATCGGAAAGGACAGATCATGAATTTGGAAAAGTTCACAGAACGCGCGCGCGGGTTTGTGCAAGCCGCTCAAACGATTGCGATGCGCGAAAGCCATCAAAGACTGGCACCCGAACATCTTTTGAAAGCTCTCTTGGATGACGAGCAAGGCCTTGCCTCTAACCTGATCGCACGGTCGGGCGGTGCCCCTGAGCGGGTTCTCGACGCCGTAGACGTGGCAATGACGAAACAGCCAAAAGTTACCGGCGATGCGGCGCAGGTCTATCTGGACACGCAGACGGCGAAGGTTCTCGATGAGGCGGAAAAGCTGGCAAAGAAGGCTGGCGACAGCTTTGTCACGGTCGAGCGGGTTCTTACCGCGCTGGCAATGGTGAAATCCAAGGCAAAAGAAGCTTTGGAAGCAGGGGATGTGACCGCCCAGAACCTGAACACAGCGATCAATGATATTCGCAAGGGCCGCACGGCGGATAGCGCATCGGCGGAAGACAGCTTCGAGGCGTTGAAAAAATATGCCCGCGATCTGACAGAGGCGGCTGAAGAGGGAAAAATTGACCCGATCATTGGCCGCGACGAGGAAATTCGGCGGACCATGCAGGTCCTGAGCCGCCGGACGAAGAACAACCCGGTTCTCATTGGTGAGCCGGGCGTGGGTAAAACCGCAATTGCCGAAGGCTTGGCTCTGCGGATTGTGAATGGCGACGTCCCGGAAAGCCTGCGCAACAAGCGCCTGATGGCGCTGGATATGGGCGCATTGATTGCTGGCGCGAAGTACCGCGGTGAGTTCGAGGAGCGCCTGAAAGCAATTCTGTCTGAAGTGACCAACGCTGCCGGCGAAATCGTACTGTTCATCGATGAGATGCATACGCTTGTCGGCGCCGGGAAGGCGGACGGAGCGATGGATGCATCAAACCTTCTCAAACCTGCTTTGGCGCGGGGTGAGTTGCACTGTGTGGGCGCTACAACTCTGGATGAATATCGCAAGCACGTGGAAAAAGACGCGGCTTTGGCGCGGCGGTTCCAGCCTGTCTTGGTGGAGGAGCCAACTGAGGAGGACACGGTTTCTATTCTGCGGGGCATCAAGGAGAAATACGAGCTGCACCATGGCGTTCGCATCTCTGACTCGGCCCTTGTCGCGGCTGCAACGCTGAGCCACCGCTACATCACGGATCGTTTTCTGCCGGACAAAGCGATTGACCTGGTCGACGAGGCAGCGTCCCGTCTGCGGATGGAGGTCGACAGCAAGCCTGAAGAGCTTGACGCGCTCGACCGGGAAATTCTGCAAAAGCAGATTGAGGCTGCGGCGTTGGAGAAAGAAGACGATGCGGCGTCGAAAGATCGGCTCGCGGCAATCGAAAAAGAACTGTCTGAACTGCAGGAGCGGTCTGCTGAGATGACCGCGCAATGGCAGGCGGAACGGGACAAGCTGGAAGGCGCGCGCGACCTCAAGGAACAGTTGGACCGTGCTCGCGCGGAACTGGACATCGCCAAGCGGGAAGGCAATCTGGCGAAGGCCGGGGAATTGTCCTACGGCGTGATCCCTCAGTTAGAGAAGCAACTGGCTGACGCGGAAGATCGTGAGAATGAAGGCGTCATGGTCGAAGAAGCCGTGCGTCCCGAACAGATTGCAAGTGTGGTCGAGCGGTGGACTGGTATCCCGACTTCCAAAATGCTGGAGGGGGAGCGCGAGAAGCTGTTGCGAATGGAAGAGGCGATCGGATCCCGCGTCATCGGTCAGAAGAGCGCCGTTCGGGCGGTCGCCAACGCAGTGCGTCGTGCGCGGGCAGGGCTGAATGATGAGAACCGCCCGCTTGGGTCCTTCCTGTTCCTTGGCCCGACCGGTGTAGGTAAAACGGAACTGACGAAAGCTGTTGCCGAGTTCCTGTTCGACGATGACAGCGCGATGGTTCGCATTGATATGTCCGAGTTTATGGAAAAGCACGCGGTGGCACGCTTGATCGGGGCTCCTCCGGGATACGTGGGCTATGACGAGGGTGGTGTCTTGACGGAAGCTGTTCGGCGCAGGCCCTATCAGGTCGTGCTGTTCGATGAGGTCGAAAAGGCCCACCCGGACGTGTTTAATGTTCTGCTTCAGGTACTGGACGACGGGGTTCTAACTGACGGACAGGGCCGCACGGTCGATTTCAAACAGACGCTGATCATTTTGACCTCTAACCTTGGTGCTCAGGCTCTCAGCCAGCTGCCAGATGGGGCCGATGCCTCGCAAGCGAAGCGAGACGTCATGGATGCTGTGCGGTCGCATTTCCGTCCAGAGTTCCTGAACCGATTGGACGAGACGATTATCTTTGATCGACTGGCGCGCAGTGACATGGCGGGGATTGTCGATATCCAGCTGCATTTGCTCGAGAAGAGGCTTGCTGGTCGAAAAATCGCGCTCAATTTGGATGAGGGTGCGCGGGCCTGGCTGGCAGAAGAAGGCTATGATCCCGTTTTCGGCGCGCGTCCTCTGAAGCGTGTCATCCAGCGTGCGCTGCAAGATCAATTGGCCGAGATGATCCTGTCGGGCGATATCAAGGATGGCGACGCAATTGACGTTAGCGCGGGTGCAGATGGTCTGCTGGTCGGAGACAGAGTCTCATCGTCCAACAGAACGCCCCCGGAAGACGCTGTCGTTCACTAACTAAAAATGGCCCCGAAGCTAATGCTCCGGGGCCTTCGATTCCGAACGGATAATTCGTTCGAATGTGCTTTAGCTTTCTGGTGGCAGAATGACGGAATCGATCACGTGGATCACACCGTTTTCTGCTTCGATGTCAGCTTGGCTTACGTTTGCGCCTTCGACAGTCACACCATTGGCTGTGCTGATTTCCACTGCCGCACCCTGAACTGTGTCTGCGGTCATCCCGTCGCTCAGATCTGTGGACATAACTTTGCCCGGTACGACATGGTATGTGAGGATGGATGTCAGACGATCTTTGTTCTCTGGCAAGAGAAGTTCATCTACTGTGCCTTCCGGCAATGCTTCAAATGCTGCGTCTGTCGGCGCAAATACTGTGAACGGACCGTCACCTTTCAGTGTTTCGACCAGACCTGCTGCTTCAGCGGCTGCAAGCAGGGTGTTGAAGCTGCCAGCGCTTTGGGCTGTGTCGACGATGTCTTTCTTCATGCTGCCCGCGTAGGACGGTGTGAAGGCCAAGGTCGCTGCTGCAACAACGGTCAGAAAAGTTCTGCGGATCATTCGATTTTCTCCCACTATAAAAATTGTCCCTCGTTATGAGAGACTGTAAGGTATACGCGGAAACCCCCCCGGCAGGATGCCGCCTACCCAAAATTTCTGGGTGTTGACCGAATGCGGATTTCGCCTAAGCCCCGCGAGTTCTCCATTTCCAGTAAATTACTTGTGATAAAATATCGGATTTCGGCTGTGATCCGACCCTGAGAATGTGCAGAACTGGCGGTAATTCAGCAGGGGTACGTGGTAATGTGGATGTTTGAATGGGCAGGCTGGGCTATTGAAGTGCTGGCCCTTACCTTTGTCTTGGTGATCGGAGTCGCCACCCTGGTTGTGGTTGTCTTTTTCGCTATTGACCGGACCCAGCGCGAAGACGCCATTCGCAGAAACTACCCTGTCATCGGTCGGTTCAGGCATCTCTTTACGGAGTTGGGGGAGTTCTTTCGTCAGTACTTCTTTGCCATGGACCGTGAGGAATTGCCGTTCAACCGCGCCCAGCGGGATTGGGTGGGCCGTGCGACCCAGCATAGCGGTAACACCGTGGCCTTTGGGTCGACCCGCAACCTGTCCGTCGTGGGCACGCCCCTTTTCGTCAACGCGCCCTTTCCACCGCTGGACAACCAGTTTGCCACAAGCGCCCCATTGATGATCGGCCCCGGTGCCGCGCAGCCCTATGTGGCCCGCTCAATCTTCAATATATCAGGCATGAGCTATGGCGCGATTTCAAAGCCGGCGGTCATTGCGCTGAGCCGCGGCGCCAAGGATGCTGGTATCTGGATGAACACGGGCGAGGGGGGATTGAGCCCCTATCATCTTGAGGGTGGAGCTGACATCGTATTCCAAATTGGAACGGCCAAGTATGGCGTTCGGGACAAGGCGGGTAATCTGGACGAAGCCAAACTGCGAGAGATCGCGGCCCATGAGCAAGTCAAGATGTTTGAGGTCAAGCTGGCTCAAGGCGCGAAGCCGGGCAAGGGTGGCATCCTTCCGGGCAACAAAGTCGGACCTGAGATCGCAAAAATCCGAGGCATAGACGAGGGGCAGGATTCCATTTCACCCAACCGCCATGTCGATATCGGGAATGTGGAAGAGCTCTTGGATTTCATTGCGCATATCCGGGACGTTACTGGCAAGCCCGTCGGTATCAAGACGGTCATGGGCTCCGCCGCGCCATTCCATGAGCTTTTTCGTGCGATCAAAGCTCGCGGTGAGGACAGCGCGCCGGATTTCATTACCATTGATGGGGGCGAGGGTGGGACCGGGGCGTCACCTCTGCCACTTATGGATCTGGTAGGGATTAGTATCCGCGAGGCGCTGCCCGAACTTGCCTGCCTTTTGCGGAACTACGGTCTGAAGCAGCGGATCCGGCTGATTGCCAGCGGCAAATTGATGGTGCCGGGTGACGTGGCGTGGGCCTTGGCTGCGGGCGCGGATTTCGTGACGAGTGCGCGGGGCTTTATGTTCTCGCTAGGCTGTATTCAGGCGATGAAGTGCAACAAGAATACCTGTCCCACGGGGATCACCACTCATGACCCGAGATTTCAGAAAGGCCTCGTGCCGGAAGACAAGTGTTTAAAGGTCGCGCGTTACGCCCAGAACATCGTCAAGGAAGTCGAGTTGATTGCCCACTCTGTCGGTGTCGCGGAGCCTCGCCAACTTCGGCGCGAACATGTGCGGATTGTGCAAGATGACGGCAGATCGGTTGCAATGGATGAACTTTATCCCGACACTCAAGCAACATCTTCGTGAGTTTGTGCGTTATGGTTTTGTCTCGTACGTTACCTATCTTATAGACACTGGGGATCAAAAAGAGGACTGACATGGCAAAGCGCTACACTTCTAATCTGACCTGGAACGACGTCACCCCTGAGAGTGTCTATCTCAATCGACGAAACTTTCTGGCCGGTGGTGCAGGCGCGATCGCTGCAGGGTCCATTGCCGGACCCGCTGCTGCAACGCAGTATTCGACCGATGAAACGCCCAACACATGGGAAGAAATCACTCAGTATAACAATTTCTATGAGTTCGGCACGGACAAGACAGATCCCGCGAAATACGCGGGCGCGCTGACAACGAGCCCCTGGAGTATCGAGATTGGTGGGCTGGTAGATAAGCCCGGTACATACGATTTCAAAGACATCATGTCCGAGATGACCATCGAAGAGCGGATTTATCGCCTGCGATGCGTCGAAGCCTGGTCCATGGTGATCCCGTGGAACGGCTTTGAACTTGCCGACCTGTTGAACATGGCAGGTGTGAAGGAAGAGGCGAAATTTGTCAGCTTCGAAACGCTCTACCGCCCTGAAGAAATGTGGGGACAGAAAAAGCACTATCTGGTTTGGCCCTATACGGAAGGTCTGCGCCTAGATGAAGCGATGCATCCGCTGACCATCATGGCCACCGGTCTCTATGGTAAAGATATGCCAAATCAGAATGGCGCACCGATCCGATTGGTTGTGCCATGGAAATACGGCTTCAAGTCGATCAAATCGATTGTGAAGATCACACTTCTTGAAGAAGAGCCGCTGACAAGCTGGAATGTCACCAACTCAGACGAATATGGCTTCTACGCGAACGTCAATCCGCTGGTTGATCACCCACGGTGGTCGCAGGCCACAGAGCGTCGTATCGGGGGCGGCATCTTCGCAAAACGTATCCCGACAAAAATGTTTAATGGATATGGGGATGAAGTGGCCGATATGTATAAGGGTATGGATCTGGCGAAATACTACTGACGTGCGTCAGGCACCCTAGCATATTGGAGTGATGACATGGCGGTCACGGATACCTTGAACCGATCCGCTCGGGCCATACCGGTTTGGGTCATCTATATTCTAGGTATTTTGCCGCTTGCCTACATAATCTTTGCAACGTTCGCTGGTGCGATGGGTATGGACCCCGTAAAAACCATCGAACACGAACTTGGCCAGTATGCGATCATCTTTTTCATTCTGACCCTCACGATCACGCCGATCCGACAATTGGCTGGCGTGAACCTGATCCGGTTTCGCCGATCGCTTGGTCACCTAACGTTCTTTTACGTCTTCCTTCATCTGCTGGTTTGGCTTGGTCTCGATATGCAGTTGCAATGGGGTCAGATGTGGACCGACATCCTAAAGCGGCCTTACATTACCATCGGAATGGTCGGGTTCGTCCTTCTTTTGCCTGTGATGGCGACATCGAATGACACCTCTATCCGACGTTTGGGTGCCGCCAGTTGGCGCAAAGTTCAAAAACTAGTGTACCCGGCTATATTCTTGGGCGCTCTACACTACGTGATGGTCCAGAAAGTATGGGAAGCTGAATCGATGATCTACATGGGGATCGTTCTCGTACTATTGGTATATCGTCTCCGCTCCCTTAAACTCGGGGCGTTGCTCAAAAAAAATAGGAGTGCATAAATGATGCGCCGCGCCTTACTTACGCTTTTGACTACAACACTGCTCAGCCCCGCTGCGTATGCGGCAGAGGGTGGAGTAGATCAGATCTCCACCCATATGGGTGAGATGTCTGTCACGATGGGCGGTGGGGGCCGCGCCGTTGAGGATACTCTGCGGTTCGAACCCTTTCAGATGATCGATGAGCTTTTCGGTCGTTCTGATATTGTTTTCCTGATGCGCCACGGTCCAACGGACTGGAGCAAACTTGACGAAAAAAATGTCTCGCCCACAGATTGCGAAAATCAGCGCGTGATGAGTGACTCTGGTAAGCAGGCGATGCAGGACTTTGGGGCGTTGCTGGCCGCAAACGGATTGTTGCCCGGCAAGATTGTCGTCAGTGAATGGTGCCGGAACCAGCAGACCCTTGAGAACATCAAGATCGGCTTCGACGAAGTGGATCCAAGCATTCGCGATAGCATTCCGGTCGAGACTTCTGCAGACCTGAACCTTTTGCTTTCTTTGCAGGGTGCGGAAAATGTGGTGAACCTGAGGGAGCGGGTTGCATCCTGGGATGGTGGTGAGGGCACTGGGCCTTTGCTGCTGATCAGTCACTTCACCAATATCGAAGAGTTGACGACCTTCACTGTATTTGAAGGGGAGGTCCTGATCGTTGACCCTGATCGCGAGAACCGGGTCCTTGGATATCTTCGGTTGCGCAGCGCTGCGCCCGATGTCGGGCATTTCAACGTCCAGTAATCAGCGCACCGACTCATTTGAGGGGCCGATTCCTTGCCAGATGGCAGAGAGTCGGCCTTTTTTCGTTCAGATCTATCCACATTTGGTGCCGAGTCTGTGGACAACCCCAACTCCCAAGGCTTTTGCGCGGATAAACGACCTGACAGACACGAAGCCACGCGGAAAAGTTCGAGAATATTTTGACCGTTAGTTATTGAAATTAAACGATAATCTAAAAGATCAGCAAAAAATGTCATCTTTATGCAAAAAACCCCTTGCGGGTCTCAGCGCTGGGGCCTAAATACCCCCTCACCGGCGGCGCAGAGATGCACCAACGGGGCGCCAGACGGGCCACACGGTCAAGAAAGCGGAACAAAAACAGAGACTTATGCAGGCAGTTGCGCCAGAAAGATCCAGGCGCTTCGGTTCGTTTTTGTCTCTACGCTCTTTGAAATTGATATAGACATGAAGAGATATGCGGGCGGTTTGGTCCAAATCGATGGATCGACCTCGGCATATCGACTTACTAGAACTTCGGTTCGATGATGTAAGGTCAGCTTCACTGTTTGGACGGCTTTCGATTTCTTATGAAATCCTAAGCACAACAAACAGAAAGAATGGTCTGTGGTGTTCAGTAAGCATCGCAGGTTGATATGTGCAGAGGTTCAACGTCAAGGATAAGCTAGCAATAGCTTTTCAACTTGAGAGTTTGATCCTGGCTCAGAACGAACGCTGGCGGCAGGCCTAACACATGCAAGTCGAGCGCACCTTCGGGTGAGCGGCGGACGGGTTAGTAACGCGTGGGAATATACCCAAAGGTACGGAATAGCCTCTGGAAACGGAGAGTAATACCGTATGTGCCCTTCGGGGGAAAGATTTATCGCCTTTGGATTAGCCCGCGTTGGATTAGGTAGTTGGTGGGGTAATGGCCTACCAAGCCTACGATCCATAGCTGGTTTGAGAGGATGATCAGCAACACTGGGACTGAGACACGGCCCAGACTCCTACGGGAGGCAGCAGTGGGGAATCTTAGACAATGGGGGAAACCCTGATCTAGCCATGCCGCGTGAGTGACGAAGGCCTTAGGGTCGTAAAGCTCTTTCGCCAGGGATGATAATGACAGTACCTGGTAAAGAAACCCCGGCTAACTCCGTGCCAGCAGCCGCGGTAATACGGAGGGGGTTAGCGTTGTTCGGAATTACTGGGCGTAAAGCGTACGTAGGCGGATTAGTCAGTCAGAGGTGAAATCCCAGGGCTCAACCCTGGAACTGCCTTTGATACTGCTAGTCTTGAGTTCGAGAGAGGTGAGTGGAATTCCAAGTGTAGAGGTGAAATTCGTAGATATTTGGAGGAACACCAGTGGCGAAGGCGGCTCACTGGCTCGATACTGACGCTGAGGTACGAAAGTGTGGGGAGCAAACAGGATTAGATACCCTGGTAGTCCACACCGTAAACGATGAATGCCAGACGTCGGGCAGTATACTGTTCGGTGTCACACCTAACGGATTAAGCATTCCGCCTGGGGAGTACGGTCGCAAGATTAAAACTCAAAGGAATTGACGGGGGCCCGCACAAGCGGTGGAGCATGTGGTTTAATTCGAAGCAACGCGCAGAACCTTACCAACCCTTGACATCCTGATCGCGGTTACCAGAGATGGTTTCCTTCAGTTCGGCTGGATCAGTGACAGGTGCTGCATGGCTGTCGTCAGCTCGTGTCGTGAGATGTTCGGTTAAGTCCGGCAACGAGCGCAACCCACGTCTTTAGTTGCCAGCAGTTCGGCTGGGCACTCTAAAGAAACTGCCGGTGATAAGCCGGAGGAAGGTGTGGATGACGTCAAGTCCTCATGGCCCTTACGGGTTGGGCTACACACGTGCTACAATGGCAGTGACAATGGGTTAATCCCAAAAAGCTGTCTCAGTTCGGATTGGGGTCTGCAACTCGACCCCATGAAGTCGGAATCGCTAGTAATCGCGTAACAGCATGACGCGGTGAATACGTTCCCGGGCCTTGTACACACCGCCCGTCACACCATGGGAGTTGGTTCTACCCGACGACGCTGCGCTAACCTTCGGGGGGCAGGCGGCCACGGTAGGATCAGCGACTGGGGTGAAGTCGTAACAAGGTAGCCGTAGGGGAACCTGCGGCTGGATCACCTCCTTTCTAAGGATGTTTCTAGCCAGATCAGCTTGCTGATCTCATGAAACACTTAGCAGTGCTTTAAGCACATAGATCAGATCTTCGGATACTGATCACTCGGTACCAAGCCGTCCTCATATCTCTTCATGGAATAACACGGGCTACCGCCCGTCTTGGGTCGGTAGCTCAGGTGGTTAGAGCGCACGCCTGATAAGCGTGAGGTCGGAGGTTCAAGTCCTCCTCGACCCACCATTAACTCTGGTTTTCAGGGGCGTTAGCTCAGCTGGGAGAGCACCTGCTTTGCAAGCAGGGGGTCATCGGTTCGATCCCGATACGCTCCACCATTGTTTTCGATTTGATCATCAAGCGCTTTTTCAGCGTTTGATCATCCAATCGGATGAATTGACATCGTATAGAGAGATACAAACATCAGTTTGTTTCATTGCGTTTCCAAGTGCGGAAGCGTAGCCATTTGATTGGCAGAATGAAACGAATTAATCCAAGTCAAGTAAACTAACCAAAATATAAACCCTGCACACTTTGAACCAGCGTGTAGGATTTGGGAAAATTTACTCTTTTGATTAATGACTGTTCCTGAACAAAAGCAGGACGCAGTCGCAGAAGAAGCCTGTCTTCTTCTGGATCAAATCAAGCGCGAGAAGGGCGTTTGGTGGATGCCTTGGCAGTAAGAGGCGATGAAGGACGTGATACTCTGCGATAAGCAGTGGCGAGCCGAGAATAGGCTTTGACCCACTGATCTCCGAATGGGGCAACCCACCTGACAGTTTGTTATTGTTTGCTTCGGCAATCGATAATGAGCTGAAACAGGTATTTATAACCTGAATACATAGGGTTATAAAGGCAAACCCGGGGAACTGAAACATCTAAGTACCCGGAGGAAAGGAAATCAACAGATACTCCCCTAGTAGCGGCGAGCGAACGGGGATCAGCCGAGTGATGATTGTGGTTAGAATGGTCTGGAAAGGCCAACCAAAGAGGGTGATAGTCCCGTATAAGAAGCATGATTCAACGTATTAAGTAGGGCGGGACACGTGAAATCCTGTCTGAACATGGGGGGACCACCCTCTAAGGCTAAGTACTCCTTACTGACCGATAGCGAACCAGTACCGTGAGGGAAAGGTGAAAAGCACCCCGACAAGGGGAGTGAAACAGTTTCTGAAACCGGACGCCTACAAACAGTTGGAGGCCCCTTGAGGGCTGACAGCGTACCTTTTGTATAATGGGTCATCGACTTGGTCTATCTAGCAAGCTTAAGCCGTTAGGTGTAGGCGCAGCGAAAGCGAGTCTTAATAGGGCGAATGAGTTAGATGGATCAGACCCGAAACCGAGTGATCTAGGCATGACCAGGTTGAAGGTAAGGTAACACTTACTGGAGGACCGAACCCACACCTGTTGAAAAAGGTCGGGATGAGTTGTGCCTAGGGGTGAAAGGCCAATCAAACTCGGAGATAGCTGGTTCTCCGCGAAATCTATTTAGGTAGAGCGTCATCCGAATACCCCGGGGGGTAGAGCACTGGATGGGTAATGGGGCCCCACAGGCTTACTGATCCTAACCAAACTCCGAATACCCGGGAGTACTAGATGGCAGACACACGGCGGGTGCTAACGTCCGTCGTGGAGAGGGAAACAACCCTGACCTACAGCTAAGGCCCCTAATTCATGGCTAAGTGGGAAAGCAGGTGGGACGACCAAAACAACCAGGAGGTTGGCTTAGAAGCAGCCATCCTTTAAAGATAGCGTAACAGCTCACTGGTCTAAATAAGTTGTCCTGCGGCGAAGATGTAACGGGGCTCAAGCCATGAGCCGAAGCTTAGGATGCCGTAAGGCATGGTAGCGGAGCGTAGTGTGATATAACTCCATGCCTCTTTTGCACTGTTCGCAGTGTACCGGAGGCTCGGAGTTTTCTGTGAAGCCGGCGCGTGAGCGATCCGGTGGAGAGATCACTAGTGAGAATGATGACATGAGTAGCGACAAACAGGGTGAGAGACCCTGTCGCCGAAAGTCCAAGGGTTCCTGCTTAAAGCTAATCTGAGCAGGGTAAGCCGACCCCTAAGGCGAGGCCGAAAGGCGTAGTCGATGGGAACCAGGTTAATATTCCTGGGCCATGTGGTGGTGACGGATCTCGAGGGTAGTTCATCCTTATCGGATTGAATGGGCTGCTTAGAGGTTCCTGGAAATAGCCCCACTGTAAGATCGTACCCTAAACCGACACAGGTGGACTGGTAGAGAATACCAAGGCGCTTGAGAGAACGATGTTGAAGGAACTCGGCAAAATACCTCCGTAAGTTCGCGAGAAGGAGGCCCAGTTTCTACGCAAGTATTGGCTGGGGGCACAAACCAGGGGGTGGCGACTGTTTACTAAAAACACAGGGCTCTGCGAAGTCGCAAGACGACGTATAGGGTCTGACGCCTGCCCGGTGCCTGAAGGTTAAAAGGAGGAGTGCAAGCTCCGAATTGAAGCCCAGGTAAACGGCGGCCGTAACTATAACGGTCCTAAGGTAGCGAAATTCCTTGTCGGGTAAGTTCCGACCTGCACGAATGGCGTAACGACTTCCCCGCTGTCTCCAACATCGACTCAGCGAAATTGAATTGCCTGTCAAGATGCAGGCTCCCCGCGGTTAGACGGAAAGACCCCGTGCACCTTTACTACAGCTTCACATTGGCATCAGGCACAACATGTGCAGGATAGGTGGTGGACTTTGAAGCCGGAACGCCAGTTTCGGTGGAGTCATCCTTGAGATACCACCCTTGTTCTGCTTGATGTCTAACCGCGGTCCGTTATCCGGATCCGGGACCCTGTGTGGCGGGTAGTTTGACTGGGGCGGTCGCCTCCCAAACAGTAACGGAGGCGCGCGAAGGTTGGCTCAGAGCGGTCGGAAATCGCTCGTTGAGTGCAATGGCAGAAGCCAGCCTGACTGCGAGACTGACAAGTCGAGCAGAGTCGAAAGACGGCCATAGTGATCCGGTGGTCCCGAGTGGAAGGGCCATCGCTCAACGGATAAAAGGTACGCCGGGGATAACAGGCTGATGGTGCCCAAGAGTCCATATCGACGGCACCGTTTGGCACCTCGATGTCGGCTCATCTCATCCTGGGGCTGGAGCAGGTCCCAAGGGTACGGCTGTTCGCCGTTTAAAGAGGTACGTGAGCTGGGTTTAGAACGTCGTGAGACAGTTCGGTCCCTATCTGCCGTGGGTGTAGGATACTTGAGAGGAGTTGCCCCTAGTACGAGAGGACCGGGGTGAACGATCCACTGGTGGACCAGTTGTCATGCCAATGGCAGTGCTGGGTAGCTATGATCGGAAAGGATAACCGCTGAAGGCATCTAAGCGGGAAGCCCCCCTCAAAACAAGGTATCCCTGAGAACCGTAGTAGACCACTACGTCGATAGGCCGGAGATGTAAGCGCAGCAATGCGTTCAGTTGACCGGTACTAATTGTTCGATAGGCTTGATTTGATCCAGTAGAAGCTAGACTTTTATGGATCTGAAGAGCTGCACAATGCAGTTTGACTTGAATTTGATGTTTCTTTCTCGGTTTGGTGGTCATAGCGCGAGCAAAACACCCGATCCCATCCCGAACTCGGCCGTTAAGTGCCGTCGCGCCGATGGTACTGCGTCTTAAGACGTGGGAGAGTAGGTCACCGCCAAACCTAGTAAGAAACATCAAAGTATCTCTCTACATGATGCGCCTCAGATAAAGTTACAAATGAGGCAGCGCGAATTGGCGCGGGATGGAGCAGCCCGGTAGCTCGTCAGGCTCATAACCTGAAGGTCGTAGGTTCAAATCCTACTCCCGCAACCACCGACAACGAACGCCCCGCAGAAGTACCTGCGGGGCGTCGTTCGTTCTCATCCGCCATTTCCATGATCGCACCCAGTTCACCGTGCAACTCGACATCAAACCCAGTGTTTGTTGGGGTCACCTTAATGTGATCAATTAGGTCCTGGATCGCTTCGATAGCACGCTGACGGAGCGCGGGATCACTCAGTCCATCGGTCAGTTGCTTGATCTTGGTACGGTAGACTTGCCCGAGATTGTGGATCGGAATGACCGTGTCCCTTTCTTCATGGTGCGCCACTTCGACTTCCAAAGTTTCTTTCTCGGTTTCGAGTTCACTCAGCTTGCTGGTGATGCTCTTAGTGTCGGTACCGCTGATGATGTGATTGACAATGCGATCGATCTGACGGGTCACTTCTACCAGACGTTTCGTTTTCAACCTCAGTTCTGATACCGACGTTTTGCGAAGCCTCTCGACTTCCTTCTGAAACTCAGCGGTAAATTGGTCTAAGTACTTTGAGTTCAACAGACCGGTGTGCAGACCTTCAAATACCCTGGCTTCGACTTCTTTCCGAAGAATGGTTTTGCTGTTCGAACAGGCACGTGAAGCACGATATGCTGAACAGCCATAGCGATCTTTGGCCGTAATCGCCAATGGTCCACCGCACTCGCGGCACCTCAAGACACCGGACAGTGGATGTACTTTCCGGTGTTTTCGGTTAAGTGCGAGGTTATTGTCGTCCCTTGGCATCGCAATACTGTTTCTTGTCTGTTGGTCTTTCACCTGCTGCCAAAGATCATCATCGATGATCCGAAGTTCCGGAACCTCCGTGACTATCCAGTTTTCCTCAGGCTGAGGCTTTGAAACTCGCCTTCCTGTTTTTGGGTTCTTCCTGTACTGGGTACGTCCATAAACGAGGCGGCCAACATAGGCTTCGTTATTCAAGACTCCTGTACCACGGTCACGCTGACCACGAACGGTCGTATCCTTCCAGATGCGGCCTTTAGGTCCTGGAATCTCTTCGTCATTTAGGGTCTTTGCAATCGCCCTTGGGCTCATGCCGTCTGCATACATCTCAAAGATACGCTGGATGACGGCCTCTTCCTTGGGATCGGTTAGCCGTTCTCCAGGTGACGAGACCCGGTATCCATATCCAAGTCCTCCCGCAGCCTTGCCATCCAAAATTCGACCACGTTGCCCGCGTTTAACCTTTCCGCGAAGGTCTTCGACAAAGTTATCCGCGATGGTGCCCAAGAAGCCAACCAGCATCTTGCTCATTTCACCGTACTGGATGGTGAACAGACGGACTCCGGCAAAGCTAAGTTCGTCATGAAGTTGAGAGATATCGGCAAGGTTCCGAGACAGACGGTCTAGTGACTCCGCAAGAACTACGTCAAAGTCTCCAAGATCAGCGTCAGCTTTCATCCTTTCAAAATCAGGCCGTCGCGCGGAACCACCGCTCATTGCGGCGTCAGCGTAGACTTTTACTACACTCCACCCTTGCTTCTCGGCATATTCACGTGCCTCCCGTTCTTGATCCACAAGTGAACTGTCACTTTGCATGTCGGTTGAGTAACGACAGTAGATTGCGCAACGAGTCATTCTGTATCTCCTCCGATAAGCATGCCGGGATCGCGCACGAAGTCCAATGCTGCCTGTCGGCCAAGCAGCCGACTGAGAAGCAGCAATGCTTGTTCCATCAGTTCAACATTGATTTCGGAGGTATTGTTATGGCGGCATTTCTCCGCCAGAGAGATTTGGCATTCCATGATCAGACCCACAATTATGGTCTGAGTTTTCCACCCTCACGACCTGTTGTGGATGCGCACAGAAAGGTTCGGCAAAGTGTGCCGACTACACTATTGTATTACCTATCCGTGGTTCGGCCCTGATCTTTGATCTAGGCAAGGGAACATCGCGGTACCACTGAATTGGGCACGGACTCTGGAATTATCAATAGCTTGCCAATGCTTTTGCTTACCCGGTGAACATCGCCTCAATTATCCCAAGATGCCTCTGCGGACTGAACTCAGCAGTTGCGTCATTGACGATGTAGTTGATCTCCAATCGATACAGTTCACTTACTGCCAGCGCCATCTTCTCTGGGGACGGGTTGGCACCCAAATCGTTCACCACCTCCTGAACAGCTGCGACGACCAGCTTGAGGCGGTCCAGATCAATGGTGGATAGCCTAGTCACAATGCTGCCTGCCACCAGCGCCGATGCGGACACGTCATAAAGAGTGGCCAGCATTTCCAGCCTATCCATCGTGACTTTCGACAGCCCGTTTTCCATGCGTGAAAAGCTGGCACCGCTGATACCGATGCACTCAGCCGCTTTCTCAAGCGTGAGTCCGGCCTGTTCTCTGGCCTGTTTGAGCATGTTGTGGAGTGCCACGGTCGTTGTCTCATCTGTGAAGCCTTTTGCAGTGTTACATTTTTTGTAAGGCAGGTGAAGCCCACCTACAGCCGGAAAGCCTCTGGCGAATCACTTACGAAATACGTAAGAGCGTAAAAACATGAGGCTGCAAGACTTTCTGACTTCGAGAGGGATAACGATGGCATCTTTTGCCACCACCGTAGGGACGACGACAGCCACCATCAGCCGCGTCTCTGATGGTGTGGTTGTGCCGCGCAAGGAACTAATGAAGCGTATCTACGCCGCCTCGGACGGGCTGGTGACGCCTAATGATCTGGTTGGCCTTTATTGTGTCGAGCCATGTACCCAAACTGTGAAAGCCAAGGATCATGGCGATGATTGAAACCCTGTTGATTTCCTTCACCGGCCTGCAACTCACCCTCCTGCTCATCGTCACGGTCGTAGGCGGGCTGGGCATTGGGTTGTTGGCCTACAGCACATCCGAAGTCGTGATTGGCTGGGGCGTCGTGATCTTCATACAGTTCGTGCTATTCTGGACATCTGCGCACTTGGACGCAGTGCTGTACGGGTATAAAGCGGGGATACATGGCGTTAATCCTATCGCATATGTCCTGTTGCATCATGCGGTGCAAATTGCGATCTTATCGGCAAGTTTTGCGGCGGGCCGGGCCTACGCATTCCGAAACAGCCAATGATCCACGTCATGCACTTCGTTCCAAAACTCGTCATTGCCGCGTTGTATGCAGCTAGTCTTTTGATCTGCGGCCCATCAAGTGCGGAGAACTACAAGGTTCCAGCATCTGTGGAACGCCAGGTGTCTGGCATCCTGGGAGAGGCTATCGAGGCTACCCAACGGCTTCCTCGTCCGTCATCAATGCAAGCGATGCAACAAGGCGCCATTCGATTTGTCCGTTTCACCATTGCTGACGGTGACATAGGTGGCGCACCGACAGACAACGACCCAACCCACAGTCGGATATTCGATAAGCCGCACAGCGAACGCGCAGAAATACGGACCGAGGACGCCCTCCGCAGCAACTCAGTGTATGAGGTGACCTTTCAGGTGCGGTTTGTTGAGGGCTTTTATGGAGACAGCGAAACCTTCTTCCAGATACACACCGGTCAAAAACCACCTTTGATGTTCTTCTTCCGCCAGTTTGGGCGAACCCATCTGCTGGCAAACTTTTTGCAGGGCTGCGCCCGCACCTGCGGGCATAATGATCAGCCTGACTATGTTCGTGTAAAGGAGTTCTATCCAGCGTCTGGCATGTTTGGACGTTGGCATCAGTTTCGGTTCCTTATCGACACAAGCAACCAAGGTGAAATGTCGATCTATGTGAACGGCCAGCCGTTCGTCACAAACCAGCCGGTCACGTTCCCATCTCAACACCGCCCGTACCTGCGTTTCGGGGTCTATCGATCTGGAAGCGAAGAAGGGAACCGGACCTCTGTCGTTGACTACCGCAACCTCAGTATTCAGAGGGTCAGACAAGCCGGTCAGTGAGTTCTCGTCCGACGAAGCCTGCGCCATCCACCTGTCAAGTGGCAGGTCTGGTAATGCCGCTGAGCTACCAGGATTGATGATGTTTCGAAATGTTTCATTTCGGCGCTCTTCGTTCGTCAAGAATGAAGCGCGTGCTCATCGTGTTTGACTGAAGGGTCTGATCCCTATCGGCCTTGCTCTATTGACTAGGCTGACTGCGAACCAAACCATTCTTGAGGAAGAAGTCGTTCATTCTTGACGAATAATTCATTTATTCTTCAAGAGGATAAGCCAGATCACGATTTTCCAAACACCCTGCATTTTCATTGAATCACGTTAGCCATTCGCCTAGCTTTGTGATGCGCGGTGCAAACTCACCGCTGCCATCCATCAGGTCCGATCCCTGGTAACATCCCAAAGGAGTTATGCGATGTTCAAACGCACAAACTGGGGCATTCCGCCTCCAAACATCACATGCAAATGCCGCATCATTATGCGGCGGACGACTGGCCACAAACATGGTCCAATTCATCGTCACGGGTCTCGTGCTCGATCAGCAATTCGATTGCATCGCTGATCAGTTCGCCCAATGACCGGCGTCCGGTTTGCAGGACATGTACCTTGGCTTCGACCAGAAGCTCTGGGTCCAGGTTTCTGATGGTGTGACGGTTTCCTGACATCGTTTCTCTCCCGATTGGTGACACCAATATTTAGGGAAACAAGACCGTCACAGCATACGTAGCGGCCAACGTCGCCGGTCTGCGCCATTACCCCCTAAATACCCCGTCAGCCTGGTACGTCATGTCGGACCAGACCCACTTCATGTGGATTGATGCCCCGTGGCTGACGCACATCAACTCAGAAGCGTCCAGCCCAGCGTCCGTCACAGGGTGCCCAGGCTGATGCCAAGGCATATGAAGCAAAGAAACCAAACACGGCGGGTCAATCGTGACGAAATCGAAGTTGCCCGGAAAACATCCGAGAAGGGTCGTCTGCAACGCTTGTTGAGCAAGACGATCTTCTCGCCCAGATACATCGCCTACGTCATGAGCAACCCGGAGGGCCTTCTTCGGATGCCGTACCTGCTCCGGGAACTGCAAGCCATGAAACGCATACTGAAGGCCCTCAAGAAGCGCTCAAACGATCCCAAGTGCAATGCCCTCTATGAGAGGATCAACATGCTGGACGGCAGCACAAAACCCACGTCGCCCCTCTGTGCCATTGCACGCCACCTGACAGCACGATCCATGCACCTTGATCTCGACAGCCTGTTTTTCGACGATTGCATGGGTGAATGGACGATGGAGACCATTGTTCATGGCATCGCCCCCTTCACCGACGACCAGCGCGGGGTGGTTGGTATCGCCCGTGAGAGCTTTGAGACGATCCAGAACGCCATGAAGGCCGCTGGTGCTGGCTATGTCGAGGTTGGTGCCTTTGAGCCCGATCTGCGATCCAGCGACGAGTTCTTCGACAAAGCAGCCCTGCGAAGACTTTGCATGGAACTGGGATGTAGCTTCCCAGAGACCGGGGCCTTCGTTGTCTGTTCGCATCGTCTGGTCCGGGTGCAAAGCGATGATCTGTACCAATCACTGCTGGACGCAGAGTTTCCAGGATACCGCCGTGTTCACCGCAAACACATGGACCGTAACAAAAGCCTGCAACAGAACTGGGAGGACATTCTGGACTACATCTGGAAGCTCGAAGAACTGGTCAATGGGGCCGATGGTGATGCCCAGATCGCCGAGGGTGACTGCCGTCGATGCATCCGGGTCACATCACTGGGCACGACAACGGATGGTCTGAAAGGCCGGACACGTGAAGATGCTCTGTGCGACTTCGGCTTGTTCCTGGACGACCTTGGTCTGGACTTCTTCAAGATCAATCACGTGAACATCTTTGCTCGGGCCTGGTACAATGAAGATGAACGACTGATGTTCACTTCGAAGGGTATCGAACTTATGGACGCCCCTGGTGTCTGCCCTCAGGATTTACACACCCACTGCAACGATGCCCCTCGCCGTCGTCTTCTCCAGGAAACACCAGGCTATTCGAACTTGCCTTTGCGTGATCGGACACGGCTTTTGTTAGCACAACGTGACATGGAAACGTTGAACACATCGCGTGAAGTGGGGCCGCTTATCCCATCAGGTCAGAAGCTGGAGTTCACGGACGGCACAGAGGGCTTCTCTATCCCAATCGTGAGCTACGGTGCCCGGTCTGAGCAGAACAAGCGGCGGTCTGACCAGAAGAATGCGGAAAGCCGACGGGTGGTAGCTGAGAAACGGGCACGGGGACGACGGCAAGAAGCAGGAAGGCGTTCCAACCGCCTCAAAAAGCTCCAACCATAGCGTCACCTTGCATTGACCAAGCGCGCTTCATCACGAGACCACTGCACTGACGGACTGATTTGATCTGCGCTCCCCCAGGACACAGGTTCGCGTTGGGCCACTATAACCACGTTTCAGATGAAAGGCGGCGAGTTGGAAGCCTCCTTGAGGCCAGTCTTTTGGGGTGTCCAGCAAAGCGATTTCGCGGAAACCGAAGCCCATCTCTTGAACATCCCTCATTCTCGCCTTCCCGCTGAAGTGTACCAACGGGATGACCCAGACGATGTTTGCTGCAAGACGCATGGCGTGGATGTTGAATGCCCGGAATTGGGACCATGGAGGGTTACTAACGATCCAGTCGATGGGTTGGTGCCAGTCAAAAAAATCTCGACCCTCATCGATTTCACAATAATGGCTAATGGCACGAGCTGGGAAAGCGTCCAAGAATTGCCCATTTCCACGGAAGGGCTCAAGCATGACACCGGTTGGTTTGAAGTGGCTGATAACCTCCGCCGCCAGATCGCGTGGTGTGTATACGACATCCTGTTCTGAGGCGTTCTTTGTTGGCACCAAACGCCGGTTTTTCGGAACGACCTTGGGCTTCAGTTTGAGTTCTTTCATAACAGCTTCAAGAACAGTCATCCTACCCTTCGTCTGGTTCTCTAGGGCGATAAGTGTTCGGGTAGTCACGCCGGTACATTCGACTAGGGACAGTTGCGTCCGCCCTCGCTGTTGCCGCACTTGGCGAATTGCTGCACCCAGGGCTTCACCATTTGGGTAGTCACCCCATGTCACTCGGCAACCCAATGCTCCGACCACTTTGTTCATCGTCGCGACGGTCGCAGAACTACACTCGGTGCTCGTAATGCTGTGAGGTTTGACACCCGCCTTTCGTGCCACCGCTGCCATTGAATAGCCCTGCCGGAGGCGTTCCTTTCTAATCAGATGACCTAAACGCATAGTGAAATTCTTGGGCTGCCTGTCTGCCGAAAAGTTTCACACGTTTGGGAAGCAAAGATCAACAATTGAACGACCCAAATCCCACATCGTTGGCACACACCGCCGGGCAAAGGCAACGAAACCGGTCACGTTCTGTAAATGAACTGGACCGCAGCGCCGATTACTACAATGAACGAAAACCAGCCGTTGGTCCTCCCTGCCGCGAAAGCTGAAAGAGAGCTCATATCTCCCAAATGCTGCACGGCGAACGTGGGCTATGTATTCAGCTTTCACTGCTTCAAGATGCGATGTAGCTAGTTCGAATGGAATTACTCAGTGATCTCGGATTTGTATTGCTTGGCGCGGTTCTCGGTGTTGGGTCATCAGGTGTTTTCTGGTGGGTACAAGCCCACTATTGGGTGCCAAGTATTAAGTTCTCAGAAGAGATCGCTGAGTACTTGCTCACAAACAACCATAGCCTCTTCCAATGCGCTTTTGAGAACGTTGGCAAGCGAGAAATCATTGATTTGGAAATCCAAGTTCGAGTTGGCATCAAAGGTTTTCTAGGTGCCACGGGTTGGGCATATCATACCGTTTCCTCTAATGCTTCGCGAGTGCCACAACTCGCACAGCGTAAGAGAAGACGGGTAAGGATATTTGATACTCGAGAAGCGGCTACCTTCGTGGACATGCCGTCAAAGTCGCTGCGCGAGAAGATTGAAGCCTGTGCTTCCCTGAGAGAAGTCCTGCAACTTGGCGAAGACGCGGTAGTGCGTATTCACGTGTTTGGGTATGACGGGTTCAGCGGTGCTCGAAAGCATTTCAGATCGCGTGAGTATCGAGAAACTGACATTCGGAAAGGCACCTTCGAGGGATTGGATGTTGTGCAAAACAAGAGGTTCTGAACTCAAGTACCAGCAAATTCTTCAATCTTAGCCTCACACTGAAAGCCCCCAGCGGTTATTGATCCGGCGGTTTGAACTAACCGCTTTGTCAGCCGTCAGGGCGTTTGTCATCCCAAATCGAACCACTGCCGCTGGTTCTGAACAATCTCTTGACCTTAGGTGAACAAATTCGTGATCGTCGCCACGTGCACCCGCTGAGTAATGGGAAGAACTATGAGGGCCTGCGTGCAATCGTCTCAAATGGGTAAGCCGAACCGACACACTTCAATAGTGCCCGATAAACGTCTCACCAGAATAGTATCTGGGTTTCAATACATCCAATTTCGAAGGTCTAAACCCAACTGAGACACAACTCGTCGGGCTTTGGTCCCATGGCCCTGTTATCCGCTTCCAAGTCAAAGGACTGCGAGGATCGGCAAAGACCACCACTCGCCCATTTCGAAGCGCCCCAGTTCATGGCACCGAAGACCTAGAGGCCCCAGGAAGCCATCGGTACAGAGTTGGTACGGACACCCCTACCGCAGCAGCCGCATCCTTGACAGGTATCCCATTTGCCAGCAGTTCACGGACGGCGTTCACTTTATCGGCGGTCATTTTCTTCGGACGCCCACCAACCCGACCCTTTTCCCGTGCGGCCTTGAGACCAGCTTGGGTCCTCTCTATGATCAGGTCCCGTTCAAAAGCGGATATTGCCCCCATGACGTGGAACAGGAGCCTTCCCCCAGGTGTCTTGGTGTCGATGGCCTCAGACAAGCTTTGGAACTCAATGCCGTTCTGGTTCAACCGATCCATGATCTCAATCAGATGTGGCAGACTGCGGGCCACACGGTCCAGCTTGAAAACGACCAGCTTGTCTTCGGCATGGGGACGCAGGTAGTCCAACACTTCTGCCAACACGGGTCTGTCCTTCTTTGCACCAGAAGCGGTCTCGGTGAATATCTTCTCACACCCTGCATCTTTCAACGCCGCGATCTGGGCGTCCATGACTTGGTTGTCCGTGCTGATCCGTGCGTAACCAATATTCATCCAGTCTCCTTCTCAAAACTCATCGGCACCGTATCAGGTTTGGTGATTCGTTTCGATAGGGGTTTTTGATAAGCTCCCAATGTGTGTTTTTTGGGTATGATGCAGCCCACGCCCCGAAGATTTCAAGAACTTTGAAAACGACCGTTTGTGAGAAGACTGATCTTTTGCACCGCGACTTGTTGATCAACGAACAAAAAACATAGACTATAAATGACAGAAGTTTGTTGAGATCAAATTCATGTTGAAAAAGATACTTGGTTTAGTCGTTATCGGCGGCTTGGGATATGTTAGTTATGACTACTATCGTGCGGGGTTCCACACTGCACCAGAACATCAGACTGGTGATTTCCTTTTGTCCTACTCCAACGGCTTACGGGCGGTAATGAGGGGAATTGACAATGAGAAAGCCAGTAGAACCTACCTCGGTTACCCAGCCAACAACATTCCTTCCTGGTACCAAGATACATGGTCCATCTGCCGCATTCCAACTGACGATGAAGCTACTGCATTTCTAACGCACGTGGAGATTGGCCCAGGCGGACGGCTGGACGCAATCTGTGAAATTGATGCAGATGGTGATGTCTTTGTTCGTGGATGGGTCGCATCCGTGCCAGACTTATAAGGCTGACGATTTCGATAATACACCTGCACATCGGTGCTATAGTCCCTTGTTGAAAATGCTGGTTTACAGAAGGAAGAATCGACTTTTCAACACTTGGAAGAGAACAATTATCGACATGGTTATCCGCACCAGTCATACAGTGTTTTATTCAATTTAATGGCGAGTAGCTTGAGATGGGCATTGATCGGGGTGAGGTGGAGACATTTCTCAAGGACTGGGCAAACACCAAGTCAAAGCCACATTTTGCAGTATTGATCGAAGGCCGTTGGGGCTGCGGAAAGACACATTTCGTAACGAAGCTTCTGGACGATGAGTCATTCACGGATCGCAAACCAATATACCTTTCGGTCTTTGGTATTGCTGACATCCAATCTCTTGAAACTAGTCTCTTCTATGCCAGTGCCAGCACGGCCACCAAGACCCTGCACAAAGGTATGGGACTTGCTGGATCGGTCTTCAGCGGGGCGCTAACTCTGGGTACAGGTGGTATCCTAGGTGGCACTGCAAATCTCAATAAGGTTGTTGATGCCGCCACTTCACAACTGGAACAGTCAGCCAAAAACATGGATGGGGCCTTGTTGGTCCTTGATGACTTGGAACGCTGCCAAATTCCGATGCCCGTACTATTGGGCGTGGTAAACCGCTTCGTGGAGCATGGTGATACTCGTGTGATCCTTTGCGCAAACACTGATAACTTGGAAGATAAAGATTTCCAGGCTTTCAAAGAAAAGGTGGTTGGGCATTCCTTCTTGCTTGAAAGCGATCCCGACAGTGCATTGGCATCGTTCATCACCGAGATCGGACAGCCTGAACCCCGTGAACGCTTGTTGAAGTACCACGATGATATCCTTGATCTGTATGGCAGGTCGGGGTTTCACAACCTAAGGGCTCTACGATAGTTCATTTGGCAGTTGGCTTCAATTCTTGAGAAAATGGAAGTGGACTACCACCAGAATGATAAGTTGGTTCAGAACCTTATCATTCAGTTTTTCATCTTCTTCATCGAGTTCAAGCTCGACCTTTCGGACGAAACCTCAACTCTGACGCCCCAAGACTTGCTGGGCAGGTATGACGAAGGCAAGGACGAGGTCCGTCATGTCTATGAGTTCTCATTCGACAAAGACAAGGAACCCACCCCTAAACAGCGCGTCTTTGAGAAATATGAACAACACAATGGGATCACGACAGTCGTCACTGTCCAACAATGGATTTCGATCCTTACCTCTGGGGTTGTTGATGCGGAGCGATTGAATGCCGAACTAGCCCAGTCAGACGAGGTGGCTGGCGTCGCGTCTTGGCCGTCCTGGAAGAGGTTGTGGCACCTCTATGACTGGGATTTCTCAGATGGTTCGGAGCATGAGTTCTGGTCAGATGTCGAAGATATGCAGTCACAACTGAAAGACGGTTGCTACGTCGAAGTTGGAGAATTTCTCCATGTCGTTGGCGTATCCCTTATGCTGGCGGATCACGAACTGATCGATCAAACAGTTCCCGATACGATTGCAGCGATGAAGACATACATTGATGAAAAGTTCGTTGCCCAGCTAACGGATGACCGTTGTCGTGGTGTCAGCGAGAGGTTTGTTCGTCACTTAGATTCATACGACGGCCTTGGTTTTATAGGGCGTGAGGATGATAAGTTTAGGCAGGTGGTGGATCATCTGGTCAAGAGAATGGATGCATGGCACCAAACTTGGCTGAATGAAAATGCAGGCAAACATCTTCTGACATTTCTCACTGAGGACTGGATACGTTTCTTTGGAAACCTCACAATAATCAACCATGCACCTGAGCAGCGTTATTTGGATGTGCCGATATTGGCGACCATTGATGCGGTGAGCTTTGTCGATAGCTGGCTCAGCCTATCACGCCACAATGAACAGGCAGTAGTGGGGAGCATGAAAGACCGCTATAAATTTCGTCCCGCACTCTTGGATGCTGAAGGTCCGTGGTGGAGAGAAATTCAAGCTGAACTCAAGCGTCGGATTGCAATGTCTGAAAGCAAGCCGAGGAATGTTCAGATCAACAACCTGATAAAACAAATCAACTCATCAATGATTGAAGAGTGGGAACTACGGCAGTTTGAAGAGTTCTAAAATGGTAATTCATCTGACCTTAGCTGGATGACGCGAAAGCGGATAGATCAACAATGAGATTCCACGAAAACGGTCCAATCATACCTGATGTCCTACTGGAACGCAGTGACGCAGGCAGGGTCGTCTTCCTCTGCGGCGCTGGTGTTTCATTGCCGTCTGGAATGCCGAGCTTCGTTGGCCTTACGCAGCATGTGATCGATTTCTTCGATCCACCTGAGAACTCCGAGATCATGCGGGCGTTCCAGCCTTGGATTGATGATCCAACTGGTACGAACATGCCGCTGGATCAAATCTTCAACCTGCTTCATCTGGAATACGGTCGAGATGAGGTGAATGCATTGGTGACAGAGCGACTTCAGGCTTCGGCAGGAAGCGGTCAAGTTGGATATCACCACAGCTTGGTCAAACGCATCTCAACCAGTCCAAACGGCTTACCACAGATCGTCACCACGAACTTTGATCTGCTGTTCGAAATGGATGGTGAACTGCCAACGTTTGCACCTCCCGCCTTTCCTGATCTGGCGTTTGGACGTTCGGTTGAAGGTATCACCTACCTTCATGGTCGGCTTGCGAATGCCGACGCTGACCATCACCCATATGTCCTAAGCAGTGCTGATTTCGGACGCGCATACCTGTCTGAAGCTTGGGCTACGAATTTCATCCGAAATCTGCTGGAACATTACACGGTGGTACTGGTCGGCTATCAGGCTGAAGACCCACCGATCAAATATCTGCTGCAAGGTTTGAACCATGACGGTCAGTTTGATCGCACACGCATCTATGCTTTTGACAAAGGTGCACCTGAAGACATCGAAGCCAAGTGGCGTGATCGCGGCGTCACGGCAATTGCTTACGCCGATCATCCTGATCTTTGGCAAACTATGGAAGCATGGGCAGATCGTGCAGACGATCCAAGGGACTGGCGAAGGGCGGTAATTGCGACAACGGAGCAGGACCCAAAGTCACTGTTACCATACCAACGCGGTCAGGTTGCGCATGTGGTGCGTTCCGTACCTGGTGCAAAACTATTGGCAGATGCTCAGCATCCAACTCACCCAGAATGGGTTTGCGTATTCAGCGGTTTCATTCGATCAGCGAAGCGGGTCAAAGGCTATGGTGATGATGCCGAGGTCTTTGAGCCGAATGTGGCTTATGGATTGGACGATGACCTTCAAAACCTAACTGATGAAGACTATCGCCGTGGAACCTTCAACGATGATCTTTTGTCGTGGCGACTTGGCGATGAAAACCCAACTGATGCACATCGACTTGGTGGCAGAACGCCAGACGGCCACACCAATGTTCCGCCGCGTCTATGGCATTTGTTACGATGGATCGGGGATCATCTATCCAGCCCTGTTATTTCTTGGTGGGCCATCAAGCAGAATGGTCTGCATCCACGTATGCTGAACCACATAGAATGGCGTCTGGGTCAGGACAAGGAGCTTGATCACAAAGTTCGGCGCATTTGGAGCTTGATCATCGATCACCACAAAGACCCAAGAAATCGCGAATGGGATGGTGACTGGTTTGACCTGAAGAGACGGGTTGCGAATGAAGGTTGGTCTCCAAGTGTTCTGCGTGAGTTTGGTCGAGTTGCTGCACCAAAGTTGGATATCAAGCCACCCTACAGCTTAGCAGGAGCGCGTCCTCCCACAGCGGACTGGCCTGACATAGAACTTTGTCATCTTGGACAATTCGAAGTGAAATTCTTAGAACGTCACAAAGATGATCTGACCGTACCTGACGAAGTACTTCCTCAGTTATTTGGCTTGCTCGAAGACGCGATGAAGGCCGCTTCAGGGATGCTGTCAGATATTGGTACGACCTACTTTGTCACGCCAACCTGTTACCCTGATCGTGAGGTGGACGGCAAAGATCGGCATAACGAAGCCGCCGACGCAATGAAGTACTTCGTTGAACTGTTTGAACGACTGGTTCAGGCGACACCCGATGTGGCACTGGGACACTTCCTGACGTGGCCAATTGAAGATCAATTCTTCTTCAAGAAGCTGGTCCTTTACGCTTTGTCAAAGGAAGACTTGTTCGCACCTGAAGAGGTTGGTGAGCGTGTCCTTGCCCTAAACCAAGCTACATTCTGGGATACCGACGTAGCGCGGGAACTGGTCTTTCTTCTGGTTGACAGGTGGACGGCATTTCCAGAACCGCTTCGTCACCAACTGGGTGAACGGATTCTCAACGGACCAGACCAAGAAAGCTACTGGTCTGAAGATGTGTATCCAAGCAGGCGTGACGAGTTTATCGCAAGATATGCACGTTACTTGGAAATGCAGGGATGTGAGCTTGCAGCCGATCAAAGTGAACGTCTAGCTGTTATCATCAACAGCATCGAAAACTGGAGCGACGGATGGGCAACCTCTACAGTCACCGAAAACGGTTCCCATGTTGGAACGGATGAAACTCCCGATTCAGTGGTTGATCTCGCCGTCGATGAAATCATTCCCCGTGCAAAAGAGGACCTGCAACGGGACTTTGGCAGCTTCACAGAGAAACGTCCATTCACAGGACTGGTGAAAGCCAACCCGCGCAAAGCTCTGTCTGCGTTGTCGGTTGCGGCCAGAGCGAAAGACTACCCACAGGTGTTCTGGTCAGCCATGATCAATGAGCTTCCTGATGATATTTCTCCAAGGCTCCGAAGGGTGTTGCTGCACCGCCTTAGCCGCCTTCCTCATGCGGTGATCGTGGAATTGAGACACACTATCTGTCGGTGGCTGGAACAGAACATCACAAAGCTGATCGAGTTCGATGACGAGCTTATTTGGGCCGTGTTTGATAACGTCTTGGATGGCGTTGTCGATGGTGGTGACAACGCCACCGAAAGCGGGATCGGAGAAATAAGTCGTGGCGGTGAGGTCATCCCCCAATCACGTCGCACATACCAACACGCCATTAACGGGCCTCTGGGAATGTGCGCGGAGGCTTTGTTCCGTGCTGTACCTGGCGAAAAGCAGGAACAAAACTCGCTGATCCCAGATCACATCAAGAACCGTATTGAACGGTTGTTCGGATCGCCGGGTGAAGGTTCAGACCATGCTGTTTCAATCACCTTCAGCAAGTTGAATTGGTTGATGCACGTTGATCCAGAATGGGTCGAACAACGGCTCATTCCAATGTTGGCATTTGATCACACCGCTGCTGAACCAGCTTGGAACGGGTTTCTGTGTAGCAATAGGGTTCCGTGGTCACCTCTGGTAGTCCTTGTTAAGCCATTGCTGTTGCAAGCCATACCATGGGCTGAGAGCCAGACATGGGATCGCGATTTGGCAAAAGTCGTAACTCAATGGTTGGGTTTCTTGTATCTGTTCAGGCGTGATGAGGAAGACGGTATCAATAAACAGCAAATGCGTCGTGTTCTTCGGGACATGTCTGGTGATACGCGTAACCAATTCATCTGGTGGCTTGGGGAAGTCGGCCAGAAGAACGATGGTGGATGGGTTGGGCTGGTAGCACCTTTCCTAAATGAAGTGTGGCCGAGAGAACGTATCTATCGCACCGCGTCATCTGTCGAGTCGTGGATCACTATGCTTGAAGATACTGGGGCCAGTTTTCCTGTCGTGTACAAAGCTGTGAAGCGTTTCCTTGTACCAGTCGAAACTGACCACCATCCGTTCTATCGATTTACTCGTGAAGTTGGTGAGGACAAACCCATTACAGTGCAGTTCCCAGAAGAGACACTCGATTTGCTTAGCGCCGTAACGCCGCAATTCTTGAACCGACCGCCTTACGAGCTACCGAAAATATTGGAGTTAGTGGTTGAGACTGCACCTGTGCTTCAAGCGGATGAACGGTACCTCAGACTCATTGAGTTAGTCGAGAAAAGCTGATCGGTATGGACTGCTTGCGAAAGTTAGTATTCATTCTCAATCGGAACGAACTGGTCGCGCATCGCCTTTGGAAGGGCTCATGCGGCCCGCAGAGAAGTAGTTCAATATGACCTTCACCGACGAAAAAGAGCAGGAGCAGACCTTTGAGCCTCGACAGTCTATGTCATCCAATAAATTATTTCTTTGATGACCTGCGCACGGGTTCGTATCTGTGCCTCTTGCCTGTCGATAAGCTCCACTGTGAACAAATTGTGGAGCTAAGTGACGACTTTGTTGTCTACCCTGCGGGCTCGTTGTCCGCAGATGATTTGAATTTGGTCTGGTGGCCAAGCTGTGGATACCAAGAAATCCGCGACAGAAACATGATGTCCAAGGACCTCTCGTCTATTTCAGGCGATGACTTACATTGGGTCAAGTCGGGGGTCACGGGAATCGACCGCGATGAATTATTTTCAGGGGTGTTGATCGCATTTATAGTAGAACTCGATTGGGAAACCTTTCTGTTGCCGCCATCTCATGAGTCTCACTTGGAATGCCTTCAAAAAGCATCCGCCAAAGCTGAGCAGGCGATGGATTTAGTAAGGCTAAACTACTGCAATCCCATGGTCGTGCAAACCTTTCCCAATGTATCTGGTTTTCATAAAGAAAGCGGCTTCACGGCTGGGCTATTTTACACTTTGAGTGATAATGAATCCTACCTGATTGCAGGTGAGGTCGTGCCGAGTGCGCTTGTCAGAGGCTTGGGTCTTGAACTCGATCAATTTGCCTGTGTTGAACTAGTGCAAGGTGGCCAAGTCGGCATGATCGCCAGACATGCACTCCGCCTCTACTCGGGTGCTTTGACGGCCTCGACTGAAACACTGAAGTTCATTCAGTTAATGAATCTGATCGAGTACATTGCGTCGCCATTTGAGTATAGGAAGATGGTCGAGGTGAAAAAACGGATCGCCCGACATGTCGCCAAGGACGCTGACGATTACAACGACATTCTTGAGGACTTTAAGCTCCTTACGAGTAAGCCAGGCAGTGCGGCAGGTCCGAACAATGGCCTTAGGCACAATATCATTCATATGGGTCAGAACATTGAAGACCTTATCGGACCAGAAGAGAGGGCCAAGATGTTTCGTCGGTTAATCTCTTACACTGCGATTCCGATCAACGATATGATCCGATTGTCGGCAGAGGACTGGGAAGCCCTTGAGAACTATAGGGCCGATAGGAAAAATGAAATAGGCTTGTGAACAGATGAGTTGAACGTTCATCATACGGGAATGATCACCGTCATTCGCTTTCGGTAGTGACGAACTCCCGCAACCATTTAAAATCTCGACGTAAGCGTGAGAACTTTTGCGGCACCAACTGAATGTTCGTTATGTGTTTGTAAGTTGAGATTTGGTCAACGTCTCTCAACAGAATAAGCGCCTTAAGCCGCGCTTTTGTTGTTTTTGCGTATATCAGCGAGCACTTTTTCCCGACAACAGTCTAGTCCGTCAGCCGTCGTTTTGCTTTCTTTTGTGTGATCGTCCGAAGGACGCTCACCAGTAATTTGCGAAAATCAGACGTTAGACTGCTTGCACCTACATCATCTGGCAGAACGATCCTATCAATCAAAGATCGAAGAATTATCGTATATTCCTAAGACCAAAAAATCCTTCGATCCTAATACGTGTGCTGGCAGCGTGGAAGAAGCGCTAGTTGGACGCCGGTATAGCCCAATTCAAGTTCGCGAGCAGTATTCTCAAGAAAATTTACTCAATCAGCTCACACCGATGTCGGCAAGCCTTCCGCGCCAGGATGTCGACTGGACATAGGAGACAGGCTGACGAAGTGTCTGAATGCCTCGTAAACGGTAGAGACCACGCAGGAAGAACAGCGGTCTTAAACCTGTGCTGAGCAGCGGTGCCATGATACAATCCGGCAGATGAAAACGTGGCAAGTGACCTCTGAAGATGTGCAGGTAGGCCTTTCAAAGTGGGCCGATGGCCTTCAGGAGGCCTTCGTCCAACTAGAGCCCGTCGCCACGGTACAGGACGGGTTTTTCGGCCAGATACGCCAAGTCACCGCGGCAGATTTGACTGTATCTATGGTTACGTCGAATGGGCATGAGGTTCGACGTCTGCCGAGCCATATCCGACGTCGGGCCGGTGATACGGTGTTCATGAATGTGCTGAGCCGAGGCCGAAGTTTCGTGACCCAATCGGATCTCCAAGAAATCGCGCCCATGGATATCTCTATCGTGGATACGCGCGCCCCTTTCGCCATCCGGCATGATAGCCCCTTCCAATTGGCTTCTATCGCACTGCCATCGGACTGGGTTGCCGCTGATCTGGTGTGCCATCATGCCTTAAGCCGATCCGCCGCTGGTCGGGAATTATCCAGTATTATCTGGAGTTTGGCTCAGGCGTTTTTGACCGCCAGCCCTGAGAACGATCAGTTCCGGGTGTCTTTGGTCGGCCAAATCCAGCATAGTCTCGCACTCTTGTCTCAGATCGAGAAGACTGAGGCCGCGCCTCATACCGCTGTCGAGATGTTGCAGAGCTATGTGCGACGTCATCTCGATCACCCTGAGTTGCGCGCTGCACAACTTGCGGCGCATTTTGGCGTGTCCGTGAGGCGGGTTCACCAGTTGTTTGAACCGACCGGGCATACGGTGTCAGAGTTTATCAACGACACACGGCTTTCCCGCGCGGCTGAGCTGCTGGTTGACCCAGATGCCGTGCACCGATCGATCTCCGACGTTGCGTGGAAAGTTGGATATGGGGATCCGTCTTATTTCACCCGCCGCTTCCGCAGAAGATTCGGATGTTCGCCCAGAGCTTACCGTCGGGCGGCTCAACCCGTGCCGATTGCGCGGGAGTCCTAGAAAACCAGCGCGTCCGTCCTAACCGTTGCCAACGCATCGTTGCAGCCTGATTTGACCTGCGCTGATGGCGCAGGTTTGACAAAGGGGCATGCCATGACGCAGATCACTACACGGTTCACCGATCAATTTGGAACACGCTATCCGTTCGCACAGGCTGGTATGGCCTTCGCTGGTGAGCGCCCTGAACTGGCGGTTGCAGTTAGTAAGGCTGGCGGTATTGGTTCCATCGGTGTGGGCTTCATGCCCGGCGATGAGTTGCGGCGGACAATAGGCACGATCCGCGATGCGACGGATGCCCCTTTCAATATCAACTTCATTACATGCTTTGGAAACGACGAACAGGTTAAGGTTGCTGCGGAAGAGAAGGTGCCGGTGGTCTCGTTTCATTGGGGGGATCCACCTGAAGACCAACTGAAACGCCTCAAAGATGCGGGATGCTCGATATGGATCCAAGTTGGCTCGGTCGAGGATGGCGAGCGGGCTGTGTCTCTCGGCGCTGACGTTATCGTGGCGCAAGGGTGGGAGGCAGGTGGCCACAATTATGGCGGCATGGGCACTTTGGCACTGGTCCCCGAGATGGTTGATAAAGTGGGCGATCGGGCTTTGGTACTGGCCGCAGGCGGGATCGCGGACGCCCGCACCGCCGCCGCTGCCCTGGTTCTGGGCGCCGATGGTGTCTGGGTCGGCACGCGGCTGGTCGCAAGCTCCGAAGCATATGTTCACCCCGAACACCACGTTCGTCTGGTCACCGCGCATGGTGCCGATACGACCCGTTCCGGCGTGTTCGGCCCGGAAATGCCTGACTTCAACCCGATGCGTCTTTTGAAGGTTCGCGTGACTGAAGAATTCGAGGGTCGTCTTGCGGATGTGCCCACAGCACGCGAGGAGGAGCCCATAATTGGTGAAACCGTGTTTCTGGGGCAACCGCATACCAAACGCCGCTTTGACGTGATATTGCCTACGCCGGAAACGTCCGGCGATTTTGAAGAGATGGCATGGCTTGCTGGGCAGGGGGTCGGGCAGGTAAAAGAGATCAAGCCCGCCGCTCAGATCGTTGACGACATGATGATTGGTGCGGAATATATTTTGGCGCGCATGGGCGCTGGCCTGAAAACTGCTGCGGAGTGACCGTTGAACCAAAACGCAGAAGATGCCGCCACGGCTCTCGGACAGCTGAGTGATTTCAATCTGCTGGTGCGCAAGACAACGTCGATCTCAACTGATGAGGCAGGTCCGCTTACGGGTATGCCTGTCGTTGTGAAAGCGAATATCGCTATTGCTGATCTACCGCAGTGTGGGGCGTCACCTGCACTGCAGAACAACATCGCGACCCAATCAGCATCCGTGGTGGATCGCCTGTTGAAGGCGGGTGCAGTGGTTGTCGGACAGGCAAATATGCACGAGCTGGCCTTTGGCATCACAAGCCATAACACTGAATACGGACCAGTGGGCAATCCGGCGGCGCCCGGCCATATGTCGGGTGGCTCATCAGGCGGAACAGCAGCGGCAATTGCATCTGGTGCGGTTTCGATGGGGCTCGGGACGGACACTGGTGGCTCAGGCCGGCTGCCAGCGGCGATGTGCGGGTGTACGGGATTTAGACCCACACACGGAAGATACCCTGCGGATGGGGTCCTCACGCTTTCGAGCAGTTTTGACACGGTTGCACCCATGGCGCGGTCCGTCGCGGGCGTCCGCGCGCTGGATGCCGTCTTGTCGGACAACCCTCTCGCCGAGCCAGTGCCGCCTGCGCGGATCCGGTTGGGGGTGGTCACTGACGCCTTGTGGCAGGATGTCGACGCGGGCATGGTAGAGGCGTGCAAGCTGATCCTGGACCGTTTGGTGACGGCAGAGGGCGTTGAGTTGATACCGCTCAGCGCGCCGGATTTGTTAAGCAGCTGCGCCGACCTCTCAATGGGCATCGTGGTCTATGAAACCAAAGCGTTCTGGGAGCCGTTTCTCGCCAAAAGGGGCACAACGCTGGCCGAATTCGCCGATCAGATCGCAAGCCCGGACGTGGCGGGGATATTTCGATTGGTTGCAGATGGCGCCGCACCCACCAAGGAAGCATACGAAGAGATGGTCGGTCCTAAGCGAAGGACGGTCCAGAACATGATGGCTGATCCTCTCTCAGACGTGGATGCACTGGTGATGCCAGCATTACCGATCACGGCCCCGCCCATCGGGGAGACTGAGACTTGCCGGATAAACGGCGAGACCGTCGATTTGTTTACAGCGATGACCCAGCGCGCTTTGGTTGCTTCGGTTGCTGGCTATCCGGCTATATCTTTGCCCGCAGGGAAGCTCGATTTGCTGCCGTTCGGGTTGGAATTTATCGGCAAGCCCGGCCAGGATGACGCCCTTCTGGCACTTGCGAGTGAACTCGAACAGATGATCGGGGTCGTGGGTTAACATGATTACCATTAAACGGATCCAACGCTTTCCTATCAAAGGATTGTCGCCTGAAGGTTTGGACAATGTCACGCTACACCCGGGCGAGGGGGTGCCCGGCGATCGGATGTACGGGTTTGCGCGCCATGGATCTGGGTTCGATCCCGAAAATCCAAAGCCGCTGCCGAAGGACCGGTTTGTCGTGTTGTTGAACCAAGCTGGCTTGGCCGGGGTGCACTCGACTTTTTCGCCTGACACGAGCGAACTTTCCGTTGTTGCGGGTGGCGCCAAGCACGTGTTTGACATGAGCGCAAAGCCTGGCCGTGACAGCGCCGCCGCTTGGTTGGCGGATCATTTAAAGCTGCAGGACGAAATACCGCCGAACTTCGTATCAGCCGCCCCACATCGCTTTACAGATGTCTCCGTGGTCTCCCCTCAGATGATGAACGCCATCTCGATCATAAACCGGGCGTCCGTGCGCGATCTGGAAGTACGTTTGGGGACAAAGGTTGATCCAGCGCGGTTCCGTGGCAATCTTGAGCTTGATGGTCTTCCGCCATGGTGGGAGCTGGAAAATATCGATGCCATCCTGCAGATGGGCGACGTGAAGCTGCAGTTGATCATGCGCACCAAAAGATGCGCCGCAACAGAAGTGAACCCAACCACGGCAGAGCGTGACCTTCGCCTGCCGTACCTGTTGCGCAAGGAACTGGGTCATATGGATATGGGCGCATATGCTCAGGTTATCGAGGGTGGGATCTTGCAGGTCGGACAGACGGTAACCTGTGATGTCTGATCCGGAGCGAGTTCCTCGCAGAACTGAGGTCACGCGATGCAATATCATCTGAATGGTTTCCAGCCGGGCGATCCAGCGCAAGCATCTGCCACTGAACATGCAGGGGAAGAACCGGATGCCGTTGATGTGCTGATCGTAGGGTGTGGACCAGCCGGGTTGACGTTGGCCGCCCAACTTTCCGTTTTTCCGGACATAGTCACACGCATTGTCGACCAGAAATCGGGTCCGCTGAAGGTTGGGCAGGCTGATGGTATCGCCTGCCGGTCGATGGAGATGTTCGAAGCCTTCGGGTTTGCCGAGAAGGTCGCGAAAGAGGCTTATTGGGTGAACGAGACGACCTTTTGGCGCCCAGCACCAAATGGAACGGGCCTTGCCCGGGCGGATCGCATTCAGGACGTGGAAGACGGCCTCTCGGAATTTCCGCACACGATCCTCAGTCAAGCCCGGGTGCATGACTTCTATCTGGACCTGATGAAAAACGGGCCCCACCGCCTTGAGCCGCATTACAATCGCCGATTGGTCGACCTTCGGAAAACGACAGATCCAGATTTCCCCGTAACCGCAACGTTCGAGTGCGGGGATGATTTCGACACGCAGGAAACCATTCGCGCGCGCTACATCGTTGGATGCGATGGCGCCCGCAGCGGGGTGCGTAAGTCGTTAGGTCACGAACTGAAAGGCGAAGCCGCCCGGCAGCTTTGGGGCGTTATGGACGTTCTGGCCGTGACGAATTTCCCGGATATCCGCCTGAAGAGCGCAATTCAGTCGGCAGACCAAGGCAGCCTTCTGATCATCCCGCGTGAAGGCGGCTACATGGTCCGGATGTATATCGAACTTGACGCATTGGTTGAAAACGAGCGCGCGTCGGACCGCAACGTTACGCCGGATGGGCTGATCGACAAGGCGCGCGCCATTCTCGACCCGTTTGACTTGGACGTGAAGGACGTGGCGTGGTGGTCCGCGTACGAGATCGGTCAGCGCGTCTGCGATGCGTTCGATGATGTGCAGAACGAGCCGCGCGGGGCAGTGACACCGCGCATCTTCATCGCGGGTGATGCATGTCACACCCACAGTCCCAAAGCTGGGCAGGGCATGAACGTCTCCATGGCAGATACGTTCAACCTCGGCTGGAAGCTCGCCGCTGTTTTGTTGCGACGCGCAGATCCAGGCTTGCTGCACACATATTCAGCCGAACGCCACGCAAAGGCGCAGGAACTAATTGAATTTGATAGACAGATGGCGCGCCTTTTCAGCGCCAAGCCTAGGGATGATGACGAAGCCGCAGAGTTTCAGCGCTACTTCAAGAAACATGGTCGATACACGGCGGGTGTTGAGACGCGTTATTCGCCATCGATCATTACGGGTGCCGGAACGCATCAAAACATCGCAACCGGGTTTACCGTCGGCACGCGGTTTCATTCGTCGCCGGTGATCCGTCTTGCTGACGCCAAGCCGCTTCATTTGGGGCACATACTTAAGGCAGACGGTCGTTGGAGGTTGATCGCGTTTGCTGGATCACAGGACAATGGGCAACCGGGAGGGGCCATCGCGCGCCTTTGTGAACACCTGAGCTCGAACGCGACATCGCTTCTGTCTCGGTACACGCCTAACGGGGCGGACATCGACTCCGTCATCGACCTCAGGGCCGTCTTCCAAGCCAATCATCGCAGTCTGGACGTTTCCAGGATCCCGCTGCTGCTGCGACCGACGAAGGGGCGCTATGGGCTTGTTGACTATGAGAAAGCATTTTGCCCTGACGTTAAGGATGGTCCCGATGTCTTTGACCACCGAGGCATTGATCGCGGCGCAGGCGCGCTTGTTATTGTCCGGCCGGATCAGTTCGTGGCGGATGTGCTGCCGCTTGATGCATACGAGGCGATGGCTGCGTTTTTCGACGGCTTCATGCGCCAAATACCTGATGGATCACAGTGAGCCTTTCTTGAGCGAGGCCTTTGAGCCCGATCTGCGATTGTTCTCAAACTGACGACAAAATTGACTCAGCGCCCAAAGTATAGTTAACGAGTAGTGTAATTTTAGTTTTTGTTAGTTCGCTTGGCGCTCTGTTTCGCGCTGGCTCAGTTTAGTAGGTGCAAATGTATAGTGCTCGAATCGTGAATTCGCTTGCTGATACGAAGGCGGATATCACCGCACAAAGTATAGCTGAACGTCTCCCCGCAACAGAATCCACGCTCACCGGTATGGGGGGCGTATTAACCAACCGCACTGGCGATTTTGACCTCGCTGGACGGGACGCGTGGATCTTCATCAGCATCAAAAATCGTGGATTCAATCGCCCCTATATTGATCGCTTCATCGACATGTGCGAGGCATCCGGCATCAATGGGCATATCTGCCCCGTTGACGATCCGTATCGCTATAACAGCATGGCAGAACTCAAATGCGATGAATTGCCCGAAGAAGAGCTGGCCAAAATCGAGCGTCTGTCGTCTGACATTGGGCGTATGGTGCAGAAGGCGATAAACGGAAAACGAACCAAGCGGGTCGACATCGTCAAATGGCGCGATCTGGAGCGTGAGACGCCGCCGATTTACCGCGCAGAACTGACAAGAGCCTTCAAGGATCGGACCCGGATCCGCGATTTTCTTTATGATCATGTGAGCTCAGTCAAGCCAGTCGAGACCGAGCGGGACTTTGAGCGGTATGCGGAGTTTTTCCTCTGCGAAGTTCCCGTATTGATGCACACCTACTATGCCCATGGGGCGACTTTGGATATCTACCCCGGTCCGCAACCCAAGTTTTTCTGGCAGATCGAGCTTGGCCAATTTGAGGCTGAACTGCCAGAAATGACGGCCATGACACGCGGCGAACGTCCGATGCTGTATCTGGACACCCATAACCGTGGGAGGGCCGGGAAATGATCGACACGTTGGAACGCCCCGCTCTCCGCGTTTCTGCGGACGACATTCTGGAAAGCCATTTCACATTAGCGGCGCGGCCCGGTGCGATCGAACCGATTGTCGTTGACGGCGCCGCCGGTTGGACCTCTCCGAACCCGCACCCTGTGCTCAGCCTCATGCGCTGGACCACAATCGATCCGGGCACAGCAAGCCTGGCCTTGGATGCGGTGCTGGCGCGCTTTCGGGACGCGGGACAAGGCTTCGACTGGATGACCGGACCCAAGACCGCGCATCTCGTGCCGCTGCTGTATGAGCGGGGATTTATAGCCCCCCCGCTTGATGTCGCGGCGATGATCCGCTGCGTGTCGCCCGATATCGACATCAGCATGCCGAAGGACCTACGGGTCTGGAAAGTCGAGGACCTACAGGACGACCGGATCTCTCGCGTGATGGCGCGGGGGTTCGATGTCTCGGGCGAGGTTGGCGCGATCTTCCACGAAGCTTATCTGACATCGTCCCCGCTTCAAACCTCAGACGTCTATGCGGTTTCCGCGGATGGCGACGATGCGCCCGTCGGTGTGGGCTACTTGTCATACATCGGCGACGGTCCGTCGGTCCTTCTGCGCGTGTCGAGCACATTGGACGAATATCGTGGCCGCGGCATCTACAAGGCACTTGTGCTCCGCAGGTTGGCCGATGCGGCAAAGCAGGGCAGAACACAGGCCTTCGTTCACGCATATTCCGATGGATCGCAGCGTGTCCTGTCCGGACTGGGCTTCGAAAGCGCCGGGTCGTTACAGCTTCACCGCTGGCGGCCATGAGCGTGCATATCAGAGTCGTGACGCCCGTTATTCCCACCGGTCTGACGGAGGCCGCGCACTTTGAGGGAATTCTCGGTCCGGATGACTGCTTGGATTTTGTCGAGATCGACAAAGGGCCGTCATCCATCGAATGCGCTTTCGATGAAATGCTTGCCACCGCCGATACGGTGTCCAAGATCATTCAAGCCGAACGCGCTGGCGTCGACGCCGTTGTTCTGGATTGCATGGGTGATCCGGGGCTGCGACCCGGCCGGGAAACCGTTTCAATTCCAGTTCTGGGACCCTGCCAAACGGCGATGAACCTTGCCTGCACGTTGGGTCATCGTTTCAGTCTTTTAGCCGTCACTGCAAACATGCGGATACAGTTCGAAAATCAGGCGAAACTGTATGGCGCTTGGGACAGGTATACCTCAACCCGTTCGGTTGAAATTCCAGTCTTGGATCTGTGTGCTCAGTCAGACGTGCTAAAGGAGAAACTGCTTGATGCTGCGGTCTGCGCTATCACAGAAGATGACGCCGACACGCTGATCATCGGATGCACTGGGATGGTCGGGCTGGCGGTTGATCTTCAAACCAGACTTCACGAGGCAGGGTGGTCCGTGCCGGTTATCGACCCGTTACCGGTTGCCGCAAGGCTGGCAAAGGTTTTGGTTGAAAGCCGCCTTACCCATTCGAAACGAGCCTATCCTACACCGGGCAAGAAGCTGATCCGCGGTTATGATGGCTCAGCTTTGGAGGCATTCAATGGCTAGTTTCGTATCCGCGCTCGATCCCACGGTGGTCTCGGAAGATCACTGTCAGGACAGTGAAACCTCGCTAGACCTCGGCGCATTGCTTGCCAAGTCGCTTGCAGCAACACCCACGGCATGTGCGCTTCGCTATCGCGGAAGTGATCTGCCGCGCGGGAAGCTATTAAAAGCCGCGCGGGCGGTGGCGCGACGTCTTATGCAAGAAAAGATCGCTCCGGGGGAGCCTGTAGTGATTCAGATTGAACATTCGTTTGATCTGGTCATAGCGCTGTGCGGCGTTCTGATGGCCGGCGGAGCAGCTGTTCCGGTTGACCCGGCTTTGTCCGAGGACCGTACGCGTGCAATCCTTTCGGATATCGATCCCCGGCTCGCGCTCTCGCTCCCAGAGGGTCAAGCCCAGATTAGCGTGGACACCTACGAACGACCCCGAAGATCCTGTCCCGGTCTGGCGTTCGTTGTCTATACCTCGGGGTCCAGCGGGGGACCAAAAGGCGTCCAAATCAGCCAACGGAGTTATGTTCAGCGGTTGCAGCACATCGTCTCGGCAAATCCGGCGGATTTGTCCGATGTTGATCTGATCTGGACCCCATCCAGCTTCATTGGAATGCTGGATGAGGTGTTCTTTCCGCTGCTTCAGGGCATCCCGGCTGTCATAGCGGACCCAGCCCCTCGCAAAGATCCGCGTGCCTTCGCTGATCTTGTTGCTCGGGAACGGATCACGACTTTCCGCATCACCCCAAGTCTCCTTGATGTATTCCTGAGCCCGGCAACTGCCGAACGGTTGCGAGGCGTCCGTGCTATTTTTTGCAGCGGAGAGGTCATGCCAACCGACGTCCAGCAAAAGGTTCATAATCTGACCCCTGCAAACCTCATCAGCTTTTACGGTGCCACAGAGGCACCCGGTGTCGCATTTCATGTCTATGAACGGACAAAGCCGTTTCTGAAATCCACAATCTGTGCGCCGCAGCCGTTCGCCGATATTCGTATTTTGGACGCCAATGGCAAAGAAACATCCATAGGTCTGACGGGCGAGATTTGGATCGGTGGTTTGGCTGTGGCGCAAGGTTATTGGGGAAAGCCAGCCCTGACGGCTGAGAAGTTCGTCCAAAAAAGCGGCGCGCGCTGGTACCGCACGGGCGATCAAGGCCGACAACTTGGAACCGGAGAGATCGAAGTGTTGGGCCGTACTGATCTCAGCGAGGTCAAAATTCTGGGCGTTCGCGTTAGCTTGCCCGAAATCCGAGAAGCACTGCTGTCGATCAATGGTATTCGCGATGCATGGGTGAGCGCCGTTTTTACAGCGTCCAGTGCTGATCCAGTGCTTGTTGCCCATTGTATTTTGGAAAATGGCTTAGATTTTGACGGCGAAGGCATTAGGGCGACGTTGGCGAGATGCTTGCCGACCGCCGCCATGCCCCTGTTCGTGGTGCGCCATGAGCGGTTCGAACTGACCGCAAACGGGAAGCTGGATGTGCAAGGACTGGCCAATCACGCAGCCAAGGTCATAGAAGGATCGCGAGATCTGGATCAGAAGTCTGATGCCAGCGTTTCGATATCACTTTCATCCGAGGCGAATGTGCTGTTGCCTGTTGTAATTGAAGTTGCAGAAGAAATTTTGAAGGTTGATGGCTTGGTAAGCCATGACGACTTTTTTCTTCGGGGCGGAAACTCCCTTCTGGCGGTACAATTCGCACTACTCTTGAGCGAGAAGATCCGGGTCGAGCTTGCGAGTACCTTGATTTTCAACGCAGGCACTTTCGGCGAGATTGCAGAAATGATCGCGGATGGGCGCGGCGTTATCGCGTCTCCTGTCCGATTGTTACGGGCGGGCAAGAGAGATGAGCCGCCTCTTTTTACCGTTAACTCGACCGGAAATTATGTGCAGTTTGCAAAGCATTCACAGCTGGATTGTGCCGTCTACAACCTCAACATATTCGCGTTGACCAACGATTTGATCGATAAGCTTGATACAGTGGAGCTGGATGAGCTGGCTCGCCGTTTGGCCGATTGTATTCAAGAGACCTATCCGACTGGCCCATGGCGCCTTATGGCCTTCTGTCAGGATGGCTGTCTTGCGGTAGAGATCGCACGTATTTTGCAAGCCCGTCATGAAACGCCAGCAAGTCTGTTTTTAATCGATACGTTCTTTTTGGATCATAAACCCAGCCTCAGCATGTGGGCGATGCGGGCCATCGATCTTGGGCCGCCTTACTATCTTCGTAAGCTCATTAATAAATTTCGGCGAAGCCCCATAAAATCTGATACGAAAACCATTGAACAGAGCGCAGCCCTGATTGGGAAGTCGAAAAACGATGGGCGGTTACATAGGAGGTTCATGGAGTTATTCATGACCTATCGTCCATCAGTTTTTAACGGGAAGGTTACTTTATTTATATCCCGAGAGTGGCGCCGGGTAAAACTGGACTGCGTACGTGAACTTGCAGGAGATGGACTGGTGATTAAAGATCTCCCCGGACTGCACGATACACTTTTTACGTCTAAGAATATTCCAGTACTCGCTTCCGCTGTTAGAGATGCACTTAATTATCCATCAGCGCGAGGATAGCAACTGTCTTATATACTAGTAGGTCAAGCCGCCAAAATACTTACTATGAAGGGCATCGTATTCTCCACTTACCCTGATTTCTGCAAGTGCTGCTGCTAGTCGCGCCTGAGTTTCTTTTGAGTAACCCTTTGTTGCGCAGAGCCAAAGATCGATCTTGGCAATCGGTGTGCCAATTCTCAAGGTATCAGGCGAATATCCAAACTGAGCCCATTCGAAAGCGGCTCTTTCTGCTAGGGTATAAACAGCTGAAACCCGGCCAGCTTGAAGTTTCCTTAGGTTTCGCGCCGCCGTAGCCTCCTCGACGTTTTCGAACCCGGCCGCCTGAAGTGCATCTAGATAGACACCTTGCGCACCGATGTTATCAAGATTACGCGCATCCTCAACAGAGTTGATCAGCGGACCTGTTGTGACGAAAACCCGTTGTGCCTCAATAAGCGGGGCAATCCACTCGTATTGATCTTCGCGTTTCTCTGTTCGCGTGAGACCAAAGATCAAAACTGACTCGTTTCCTAAAGCAATTTTCTGGGCTCGCTTCCAAGGGTAGTAATCAATCTGGAGAGAAAGGCCTGCGCGTTCCACCATCAGACTGACGAGCTCATGATTGAAGCCGGGAAGATCTTGATCATGTCCGCGTGACATTGGCGCTACATCAGCACTTGTCACAGCGCGAAGTACTTCAGCAGATGCTGAGCCAACAAGCGTGAGCGCTGCTGCCAGAATTGATATGATCAAACGCATTTTACTCTCCTACCTTTACGCACAAGCGGGAGTAACATCGAATCTTCTAAAATTGCGTAAAGAGGCTCTCAATCTTTTCTAAACTGATCACTTGTATCGAATAGTGAAATCATCGGTGCCAGTCATGCTGTATACTATTCGCGTTAAACTTGTTTTTATGATATTGCTTTTCATCAGCGCGTTTACCGTGGTGATAACAGCCTATTGGGCAAGGAGTTATACTGCGGAGCTTCGGGCCGGATTTGAAGCGGCGCTCACCCAAACTGCGACATTTCTGGCCCCGCCACTGGCTGCAGCGATTTGGAACTTCGAAGACTATCAGGTCAGAAAGACCTTGCTGGGTTTGGATGTGAACCCTGCATACCGGTTCGCTCGGATCGTTGCAGATGGTGAGCTCTTTCTTGAACATACAAACGACGAAAGTGATTTCTCGGTTTGGGCGGATGTCGTATCCAGAGTGCCTGACTTGCCAGCTGATATCGGCAAAAGCGGCGAGATCACTTTCTTTGATGACCATCAGATCGCGGTAATTCGGGCGCCGCTTGTCATCGATACGGATCGGGTCGTCGGGGATGTCATGTTCGGCTTTTCCACTGACGCCATTAGGCAAAGTCAGGATGATCTATATCAACGGGCGGTCGGCATCGCCGTTATCAGCTTCGGAATCGCCGGAACCTTTATTTTTCTGCTTGCCAGCTCATTTACACGTCCCTTGGCGCGGGTCGCCCGCATGGTGCAGTATATATCCGACGGTGAACTGGACTTTGAGAACAAGGAACGCACACGCCGAGATGAGGTAGGGCGCATCGCACGCGCCGTCGACGAGTTTCGCGAGAAAAATGGGGCGATCCGGGAACTTGAACGAGACCGGCAACGTATGCTCGACAAGCTCGCAACCTCCGTAGGGACGGTGGTTGCGAAGGCTGTGGATGGCGAGTTTTCAGAGCGTGTGGAGGCCGAGTTTGACGACGCCGTTTTGAATGAGTTGGCGACAGGCATCAACGACCTGCTCGCGACAGTTGATCGCGGGCTGGATGATGTCCAGTCCTCGCTCACAAGCCTTGCGGGGGGTGATCTGAACGCATCTATGACGGGTAATTACAGCGGCGCATTCAGGCGGCTGTCCGATTGCGTTAACACGACCTTCGACAAACTTCACGAAATCATCGGGCAAATCGATGATTCCAGCAGGGTCTTGACGGAATCTGCCATAGAAACAAAACGGATCGCCGACGATCTGTCGCAGCGCAGCAGACATCAGGCGACCGAGCTTGAAGCGACATCTCAAGCCGTCGAAAACGTGTCTGAGCTTGTTCAAAAGAGTGCGGCGACACTTGACGAGATGGACGCGCAATCGCGCTCTGCCCTTGAGCAGGCAACAAGCGGAGAGCGGATTATCGAAGAGGGGACAGTCTCGATTTCGGAATTGGATCAACACTCCGACCGCATATTGGAGGTTGTCGGTGTCATTGAAGGCATTGCGTTTCAGACCAATTTGATCGCACTGAATGCGTCCGTCGAAGCGGCAAGGGCCGGAGAAACGGGGACGGGCTTCGCCGTTGTTGCAAAAGAGATCAGGGCCCTCGCGGAACGCGCCAAGAGCGAGGCTGGAAACGTCTCAAGCCTTATTGCGGAAAACTCTGTACGAACGGGCCGCAGTGTCGATCAGATGCGCAAGGCCGGGGCGTTAATCAAAGATAATATCGTGGGCATTCGGGAGCTTTCGATTGAAATCACGCGCGTATCGGAGGCGGCAGCTCAGCAGGCAAGCCAAGCAAGCAACATCACCAACTCAGTTAGCGAGCTTGATGATATGACCCAACATAACGCGAGCCTTGCCGATCAGGGGCGCACCTCGGCTGAACGGTTAAGCGCTGCCGCCGAAGGCCTCATGAAATCAGTTGGCGTCTTCCGAAAGGAACCGGCCGACGCCGAGGGTGAGATCGATGCGTCCAACACAAAAGAGCGCACTTCCGAGTCTCCTCCCGAGTTGCAAACAGCCGCTGGCTAGGTGGTGAGCGAAGGATGCCGGGTCACGTCATTCGGGGCGTCTGCGTACCGTTTAAGGCTGACGAGCCGTCGAAGGCCGCTTCGTGATAGGGACATGCAACGACGTGGTCTTTGCCGACCTCCAGCAATGCCGGTCTGGTCTCAGCGCAGGAGGTTTGGGCAATTGAGCACCGCGTGCGGAAAACGCAACCCGAAGGTGGCGCAAGCGGCGATGGGAGCTCGCCCTCTAGCACTGGCCTCACACGCGCCCGCTCCAAAACAGGATCGGGAATTGGGGCGGAGGCGATCAGAGCCCGCGTGTAGGGGTGCTGCGGCGTCTTGACGATATCGCGTGCACCGGCCCGCTCCATCTGCTGGCCGAGATACATCACCATGGTGCGGTCAGAGATATGCTTCACCACGCTCAGATCATGGGCGATGAAGATCATGGAAAGCCCCATATCGCGCTGGATCTTCTTCAGCAGATTGACCACCTGTGCCTGCACACTGACATCGAGCGCGGAAACAGGTTCGTCACACACGATCAGACGGGGCGACAGGATCAGCGCGCGTGCAATCCCGATCCGCTGGCATTGCCCGCCGGAAAACTCGTGGGGATACCGATTGAGCAATGTGGGCAACAGGCCGACCCGCTCCATCATTTCGCCTACTTTTTCACGCGCTTCCTTACGAGAGGTTTCGGGATGATGGGTCATCAACGGCTCGGCCACGATTTCCCCAACCGTCATACGCGGGTTCAAGGCGGCGAGCGGATCCTGAAACACCATTTGTGTTTCCCGCCGATGCGCACGTCTGTCGCGGGGCGACATCTTCATCAGATCCTGCCCTTCCCACATCACCGCACCAGAGGCGGCCTTGACCGTCCCGATAACCGCACGGGCCAGCGTCGATTTTCCAGATCCACTTTCGCCGACAACGCCCAAGGTTTCGCCCGGTGCCAGATCAAAGGAGATATCGTTGACAGCGTGCAACTTGCCTGGCTTGGTCCAAGGCCATGCGTTGCGCGGCATGACGTCGAAGGTGACGGACAGGTTTCTGACGGACAACAAACTCATGCGACCTCCAACACGTTTGCGTGGCAAGCCCGTAGCCAGGGGCCATCGGCTTCCAGTGCGGGTTGTACCGTCGCGCATTCGGGTTTTGCGAAACCGCATCGTGGGCTGAACGGGCAGCCGGATGGCAGCTGAGACATATTAGGTGGCTCTCCAGGGATTGTCTCCAGATCGTCCTGATCAATGTCGAGCCGCGGAACGGCTTTCAGAAGGCCTAGCGTATAAGGATGGGCAGGGCGGGCGAAAAGCGCGTCGGTTGGGCCTTGCTCCATCACCCTGCCGCCATAAAGCACCACGGTCTTGTCGCAGCTGTCGGCGACGATACCCAGATCATGGGTGATCAGGATCATCGCCGTGCCGAAGTCTTCCCTGATCTCGGCCAAGAGCTGCATGATTTGCGATTGCACCGTGACGTCCAGGGCCGTCGTCGGCTCGTCTGCGATCAGCAGTCGCGGTTTGCAGAGCAGCGCCATGGCGATCATGATCCGTTGCCGCATCCCACCCGAAAACTCGTGCGGGTACATGGACAGACGGGTTGCGGCATCCGGGATTCGCACCGCGTCCAGCATGCGAATGCTCTCGGCGTCAGCCGCGCGCCGTGACAGACCTTTGTGCAAGGTCAGAACCTCGGCCATCTGCGACCCGATCTTGAGGTAGGGATTGAGCGAGGTCATCGGATCCTGAAAGATCATCGCGATCTGTTCAGCGCGAATTCGGTTCAGCTTACGGGGGGAAAGTCCCAAAAGCTCTTCCCCGTTTAAACGGACAGAGCCGGTCGCCGTTCCGTTGCGGGCCAAAAGACCCATAAGCGCGAAGGCGGTTTGGCTTTTTCCCGATCCACTTTCGCCGACAATCGCAAGCGTGTCGCCTTGGTTGATGGCAAGGGACAGGCCGTTGACCGCGCGGACCGGGCCATCGGGGGTTGTGAAGGTGACGCCAAGGTCTTCAATCTGCAGCAGTGTCATGGCTCACCGATCCTTCGGGTCGAGCGCATCGCGCAAACCGTCACCGATAAAAAACAGCGCGAACAGCGTGACGACGAAAAACGCGAGCGGGAAGTAAAGCTTCCACGGTGCAGTGCGCAGGTGGTCCGTTCCCGAATTGATCAAGGCACCCCAACTGGTCGCGGGCTCTTGAACGCCGAGGCCCAGAAAGCTGATGAAGCTCTCAAAGATAATCATCTGTGGCACCAGCAAAGTGGCATAGACGATCACCACCCCCAAAAGGTTCGGCACAATGTGGCGAGCGATGATCGCGGGGGTGCTGACACCTGTCGCAATCGCCGCTTCGACAAATTCTTTGTGTTTGATGCTCAGCGTTTGCCCGCGGACGATCCTGGCCATATCGAGCCAGGAAATAAGGCCGATCCCCACAAAGAGCATGAACATGGACCGTCCGAAGACAACCAGCAGCAGGATGAGCACAAACATGTAGGGGATAGACATAAGCACATCCACGAGGCGCATCATGACATCATCTGTGCGTCCGCCAATATAACCTGCGGCCGCGCCGTACGCCGTGCCGACGACAACCGAGACGAGCGCCCCGATCACGCCGATCATCAGCGAAATCCGCGTGCCCTGAACCGTTCGTGCGTAGATATCGCGACCCGTTTCATCGACCCCGAAGTAATGACCGTTTTCCAAAGACGGGCCACCGATCCGTTCGAAATTGCCCAGCATCGACCAGTCGATCTCTTCGTTGGACCATTGGGCAAAAAGACCGCCGAAAACGGCAAAGAGCAGGACCAGAGCAAAAATTACGAGGCCTGCAACGGCAGCCTTGTTGCGAAAAAATCGTGTGCGGGCGTCTTGCCAAAGCGAGCGCCCCTTCACCTCTGCTGTCAGTGCGCCTGTGTCACTGTTGGTATCCAGCGCGGACATCTGCGCCTCCTTAATAGCGGATCTTGGGGTCGATCCACGCGTATAGGATGTCGACCACAAGATTGAAAAAGATGGTGAGGGCGCCGATCAGAATGGTGATCCCCATGATCACCGAATAGTCCCGCGCCAAGGCTGAGTTGACAAAGAACTGCCCGATCCCGCCCGTGGAAAAGAAGACGTCGATCACAACCGATCCGGTGATCATCCCGACGAAGGCTGGCCCTAGATAGGAGATCACTGGCAGAAGCGCGGGCTTCAGCGCGTGGCGAAAAATGACATGGCGTGTGGGCAGTCCCTTGGCGTAGGCCGTTCGGATAAAGCCCGCGTTCAGAACCTCCAGCATCGAGGATCGGGTCAGCCGAGCGATTGATGCCATATAAGATGTCGACAGCGCGATAACCGGTAGGATCAGATACTCGATCTGCCCCCCACGCCAGCCGCCGCCGGGCAACCAGCCCAGCCAAAGCGTAAAGATAATCACAAGAATTGGGGCCATCACGAAATTTGGCAGGACCTGAGCCCCAATCGAAATTCCGACCGCCAGATAGTCGAGCCAGGAATTGTGGTAGACGGCAGCGAGGATGCCCAGCGTTCCGCCAACAAGCACAGCAACGACAAACGACCAGAACCCGTAGGTCAAGGTGACAGGAAAGCCTTGTTCGATCAGGTCATTGACCGTGCGGTCTTTGAATTTGAACGAGGGGCCGAAATCAAACTGCGTGACAACGTTCCAAATATAGATGCCCATCCGCTCGATCAGGGATCTGTCGAGGCCGTACTTTGCCTCAAGATTGGCAAGCACTTCAGGAGGGACGCCGCGTTCGGTTGCAAAGGGGCTGCCGGGGGCCGCTTCCATCAGGATGAAGGACATCACAATCAGAAGAAGCAATGTAGGAACCGCGACGGCAAGGCGGCGCAGGATGAAAACAGTCATGAGTTGGAAAACCGGTTTTGAAGAGATGCGGATCGCGCGTTATCGACGCCAGCGATCCTTCTGACATGTCCCCCGGCGCAGACGGGCCGGGGGGCGACGCGGGGCCCGGGCCAGCCGGGCTCAGCGCTCACTCTTCTGCAACGCGGTAGAAGTCTTTGACGTACCAGTTGTTTTCGGCGTTGTTGTACGGCCAACCCTTCATGTCGGCGCGCAACAGAAACGCATTGGCATAGTGATAGATCGGCGCGATGCCCATGTCGGCCGCGATAATGCGTTCAACTTCGGAATAGATCGCCTGCGGATCTTCGGCCGTGGCAAAACCGGCCATAAGCTCATCGACCTGAGGGTTCGAATACTTGCCATCGTTGTTTTCGTGATCGGTGACCATGGTTTTGAGGAACGTGGAAGCCTCGTTGTAATCGGCGCACCATGCGGATCGGGCGACATCGAAATTCTGCGCCTTTCTGATATCGAGATAGGTGGACCATTCGTAATTGCTCAAGGTTGTTTCAACGCCGAGCTTCTGCTTCCACATTTGGCTGATCACCGTCGCGATCTGCTTATGATTTTCGGACGTGTTGTAGATCAGGTCCAGTTCCAGCGGCTCACCGCCGGTGCCAAATCCGGCCTCCTGAAGCAGAGATTGCGCTTCCGCGTCCCGGTCTGCTTGGGACATGTTCATATAATCGATCTCGGGCGTCACAAACCCGGCGGTTTTCGCGTGGCTGAAGGTGAAGGCGGCGGTCTGTCCGCCCTGAAGGATCTGGTCCACAATGATATCGCGGTCAATCGCAAGGCTGAGCGCGCGCCGGACGTTTGGATCCTGCAATGCTGGATGGCCTGTGTCGGTCTGGTTGAACTGGTAATAGTAAGAACACAGACGCGGAACGCTCACGGCCTCGTCCGGGCGTTCTTCCTGCAAGCGGGGGAACGATCCGGCGGGCAGTGGCTCAATCATGTCGTATTCACCGGATTCGTAACGGGTGAGGGCCTGGTTGACATCGTTGATGATCAGGCCTGTTACCTTCTCGATGATCACACTTTCCGCATCCCAGTATTCCGGATTTTTGGTCGCGGACCAGTATTCGTTCAGCGCGACATCTTCCAGAACGTAAGCGCCGTTGGACACGATATTGCCAGGTTGTGTCCAGTCCGATCCATGGGCCTCAATAGTAGCCTCATGCACCGGCATAAAAGTTGCATAGGTCACGATGGATGTGAAAAACGGCAGCGGTTGCGTCAGGGACACTCGCAATGTGTAGTCATCGACGGCTTCTGCACCAAGGGTTTCCGGGTCAGCTTCACCGGCCAGAATTTCGGCGGCGTTTTCGATGGATGAGAGCTCAATGTACCATGCATAAGGCGAGGCGGTCGCAGGCGAAACTGCGCGACGCCACGCATAGATGAAGTCATTGGCTGTCACTGGATCACCGTTTGACCATTTGGCATCCTGGCGCAGGTTGAATGTCCATGTTTGGTTGTCTTTCGTCTCCCAGCTTTCCGCAACGCCGGGTACGATATTGCCGTCTGCATCCTGGCTGACCAACGCCTCGAACATTTGTCGGATCGCGTGAAAGCCCGCCGTTTCTTCGTTCAACGCGGGATCAAGCGTCGGAAACTGATCGAGCATCCGGTAGCTGAAGGTTTGATCCGCAGCCAACTTCTCCCCCGTTTCGGGATGCACGGTGAGGGCGTGACCGTCGGCCAAAAGCGGTTTGGTTGCGAGAATAAGGCTTGTGGTCAGGGCAAGAAGAGTTCTGCGTTTCATTGTGGTCTCTCTGTTGATGAGGTCGCTGGTTGCTGTCAGCGCTCTGGTTGTCTTGGTGGCCGCATCTTTCGGTGTCGCACCTCCCGATGCAAGGTCAGTCGATCCGTAGTATCGGCGTACCTCCGCCCACGATGAAATCCATGCAATTTGAAGCGATCTGCCGCTTGAAATGGCATTCGCGGGATCGGCGGTGACGCGCCCTCAGCAGTCGGTTTACAAAACCGTCACAGAAGTGTCGCAGGATCTTTTTCTGGTTTTTCTAGACGGGGGCGTCGACTTATTGGGGTGATCCATGAAGACCAGAACAGTTGTAATTTTCACCGCCACACTGTGTACGACAGCTACCTTTGCACAGGAGTTGCCGCAATCCAACAATACGTGGTTCACGGAAGGGCAGGCCGCGCTTGAAGCAGCCCTGGCCAAGCAACCAAACACAAACCGTGCAACCAATGTCATCCTGATGATTTCTGACGGCAACGGTGTTGGTACGAATTACGCCACGCGGCTGTTTCAGGGGCAGCAAAGCGGAAATTTCGGGGACGAACATGTTCTGCCGCACGAGGCGTTCCCGAACCTCGCACTTGTCAAAACCTATAATGTTAACGCGCAAACACCTGACTCCGCCGGAACGGGCACCGCCATGATGAGCGGTATCAAGACGAAGGCCGGGGTTGTCGGCGTGAATGAAAAGGTGATCCGCGGAGATTGCACCACGATCGAGGGTAACACGGTCGCGTCCCTGAACGAGATCATGTCCGAGATGGGCAAAGCAACGGGAATTGTCTCGACCGCACGGATCACCCATGCAACGCCAGCCTCTGCCTATGCAAAATCCGTAGATCGGAACTTTGAAGAGGCCGTGCCGGAAGACTGCACGCAGCAAGCCGATATCGCTCGACAATTGCTGAGCGCAATGGCGGCGGGGACGATCGACGTCGCCATGGGCGGCGGGCGTCGGAATTTTTTACCGACCGATACGCCGGACGACGAGCAGGATATGGGGCGCCGCGAGGACGGCCGTAACCTGATCACCGAAGCGCAGCACGCGGGCGTATCTTATGCTTGGAATGACGAGACCTTTGCGGCGATGCCGCTTGATGGATCCGTCCCGCTATTGGGTCTCTTTCAGTCGGGACATATGCAGTACGACGCTGACCGTACTGGGGAACCAAGCCTTGCGGAAATGACAACCGCTGCGATCACTGCGTTGCAAACTGCCGGTGGGGACAACGGGTTCTTTCTGCAGATCGAAGCGGGCCGGGTGGATCATGCAAACCACGGCGGCAATCTTGCACGTGCTGTGCGGGACGGCGTGGCATTCGCCGAAGCGGTCGCGGCAGCCGACGAGTTGACCGATGACGCGCATACGCTGATCGTCGTGACCGCTGACCATGAACATGCGATTGCGTTCAACGGGTACTGTGGGCGCGGTTCGAATATTCTGGGGCTCTGTATGAGCATCGACGGCGAAGGCACCAAGCACAGTGGCGTGCCTGAATTGGCCGATGACGAGCGGCCCTATACAGTTGCGGGATACCTGAACGGTCCGGGATCGGTTCTGCGGGAGGATATGAATTTCTCTGGCGTGCGCCCCCAAATCGTCGAGGACGAGGTGACCGATCTGGACTACATCCAGCAAGCGTTGATCCCGAAATCGTCCGAGACCCATTCAGGGGAAGACGTGGCAGTCTATGCAAAGGGCCCATTCGCCCATCTCTTTGATGGAACGATTGAGCAGAACGTGATCTTTCATATCATCGATCACGCAGTGACCGCAGAATAGGCGCTGCTGATATAGTAATCTCCGGATGGCTCCTCATATGGGTGTGGGGTCACCACCTGTTCGCGAGGACACCAGACTATGAACCGCCGCCAGTTTGTCATTGCCGCAGCGACCGCCGCCTTGACCGGGACGCACGGGCATGCGTCTGATGGTAAGATCATCATGCGGGATCTGTACAACAAGGACCTCAGTTTCTCCAATCTGGCACTGTCGCTTGAAGGGCGGAGCATAACGGTCAAAGGCTATATGGCGCCTCCTTTGAAAGCGGATGCGAACTTCTTTGTTTTGACCAAGATGCCGATGTCGGTGTGCCCATTTTGCGAAACGGAAGCCGAATGGCCCGATGATATTCTGGCAGTCCACATCAAGCGCCGCCTCAAGATGATGCCCTATAATGTCCGGATCGAGGCGTCTGGCGTGCTGGAACTTGGGGCAGAGACAGATACGCGGACCGGCTTCGTCAGCCGTGTTCGACTGACCGAAGCACGGTACAGCTGATCCGAATGGGGCCGGCGCTTTCGATTTCAGACCTGCGGGTCACATCGCCGAGCGGACGTTCGCTTCTTGATGTTTCCTCTCTGAACTTGCCCGCCGGCAAAACCATGGGCATCGCTGGACCATCGGGGGCCGGAAAATCGACGCTTCTTTTTGCTGTGGCCGGTTTGATTGTGCCAACAGCGGGACGGATCGCGTGGGATGACACAGTCATAACTGACATGCGCCAGCGGGCGCGCACCGCGTTTCGGCGGCGCAGTGTGGGGATGATCTTTCAGGATTTCCTGCTGTTCGATGAACTGGGGGCTGCCGCCAACGCGGGCGTTTCGGCATTGTTTCAACCCGCTGCCAAGCGCGTCGCCTTACAGGAAACGGCGGAGACGCATCTCAACAGCTTTGGTTTGTCGGATGTGTCTCGTCCCGTGGCCAGTTTTTCCGGTGGGGAACGTCAACGTGTTGCAGCAGCTCGTGCCTTGGCCGGGGAGGCGACCATCCTGTTGGCGGATGAGCCCACGGCCAGCCTGCACCGCGAGGCTGCAGACGCGCTCACCGATGACCTGCTAGATCAGGTTGCGGCCCGGGGAATGACAATGGTCGTCGTCAGCCATGACGCGGCTCTGCTGAACCGGATGGACAGCGTGGTGGAGATCACCGACGGGCGCATAAATCATGGTTGATCTCTGGCACAGCCTGTCGGCCCCTTTACAGGACAGCCTGCTCCTTATTGCACTTCTGGCTCCGCTTGGCCTGCTGGGTTGGATCACGATTGCCGGATTTTCCCCATTGCCACTGGTTCGGGCGATCTTGTGGCGGTTCCGCTGGGCCAACGCGCTCTTTGTGTCGCTTATCGCGGTGTCCGTGGGACTGGGCGTCGGGATTCTGGCGCAGGAACGCGGCCTTCGCGTTGGTACGGCGACTGCAGCAGACAAGTTTGACCTGATCATAGCAGCGCCCGGCAGTGAACTGACGATGTTGATGGCCGCGGTTTATTTGCAGCCGTCCAATGTTGGGCTAGTGGATGGACAGGTCTACACACGTATCGCCGAGGATCCGCTCGTGGATCTGGCTGCACCGCTGGCCTTCGGGGACAGCTACAAAGGTGCCCCCGTCATCGGAACGATATCTGAGTTCGTAGCCCATCTTTCCGGCACCCTCGCCGAGGGTGAGATCTGGCAGACATATGATCATGCCGTCATCGGTGCAGATGTTCCGCTGTCCATCGGTGAGAAATTTGAACCGGCCCATGGCTTCGGTTTTGCGGTCCAAGAGGGCGTCCACGGCCACCAATTGACTGTGATGGGCGTGATGCAGCCAACGGGCAGCCCTTGGGACCGGGCTATTCTGGTACCGATCGAAGCGGTGTGGGAAACCCACGGCATGTTCACGGGGCACGCCCCCGAAGACAATGATCATACGGATCGGTTCGGCCCGCCATTTGACGCTGATTTTTTTCCAGGCACACCGGCGGTTGTCGTGCGGGCGCAGTCCCTTGCCGCGGCTTACACGCTTCAGTCGACCTTCGCCCGTGACGGCGAGACCATGGCCTTTTTCCCCGGTGCAGTTTTGGCAGGGCTCTACAACGTCATGGGGGACGTGCGCCAAGCAATGTCGCTGATGGCCAGCGTGACGCAGATCCTTGTTGCCGCAAGCGTCCTCATGGGCCTCTTTATTCTGTCGCAACTTTTCCAACGGCAAATGGCACTGCTGCAAGCCTTGGGTGCCCCGCGTCGGTTCGTCCTATCGGTCGTCTGGCTCTATGCGACCGTCCTGACCATTGCAGGCGCTTTGTTTGGGTTGGTGGTCGGGTTTGTCTCTGCGCTCGTCTTGTCTGAGGTCGTTAGCGACAGAACAGGCATCAACGTCACGGCCCAGATCGGATGGGGCGAGGTGCATCTGATCGCGGCCTTTGTGTTGGGCGTGTCGGTTCTGTCACTGGTTCCGGGCATCGCGGTTTTGCGCCGGGACATCGCCACCAGCTTGCGCAGCTAAGACCCGCGCGCGGCGCTTTCGGCAAAATGTCGCAGTATTCTTTCAAACAGGGGTGACGACTCGCTTTCGATGGTTTACCCAACGTCCATCTCATGACGGAGGAAGACGTATGATGCTTGATAGGACACTTTTCGCGACCTGATCGCCTGTCCTGTCTTGGGTTGGGTGATCCCCGCCCCGTCTACGCTTCCCAAATTTTGTTCCCCACAATGCTGTTCGCAGGAACTCCGTCATGTTTCGCTATTTCGAAAATATTATCGACCCGTTTCAACCTTTTGAGGAAAAGACGCCGCCCAAGGCGCTCTGGCCTTACTTCTGGTCGCAAATCCGTACCCTCAAAGGATGGCTGCCAGTCATGGCACTCAGCAGTCTTGCCGTTGCGCTGGGTGAAACCTTTCTGATCTTCTACGCCGGGCGGGTGATCGACCTGATGGCGGAGGCTGGTCTGCAGGCCTTTTGGGCGGCGCATGCAGCAGAGCTTGTGTTCGCCGCCGTCGTGATCGCACTTTTGCGGCCGCTGCTGATCTTCGGCAATCACCTGCTGCTGGAGCAGACCCTCGTCGGGACACTGCACGTTCAGTCCCAATGGCGGGCGCACCGGCATCTGCTGGGGCAATCCATGGGGTTCTTCCAAAACGATTTCGCCGGGCGGCTGGCCAACCGTGTCATGCAGATGGGCCCTGCGACCGAGGACAGCGCCTATATCATGCTGGAGGCGCTTTGGTTCTCCCTGGTTTACGTCGTTGGCGCGATGATCATCATTGCGGGCATCGATCCGCGTTTATCTGCGGTTTTGATCGTCTGGCTGACCTTGTATCTGCTTTATACGCGGCTGCTTGTTGTTCGGATCGCGGTCGCGTCCGAGAAGTGGTCCGACGGGCGTTCGCTTGTCACCGGGCGGGTCGTGGATGCCTACACCAATATCGAGTCCGTCAAGCTGTTCGCAGGTGTCGACACAGAGGAAAAATATGTCCTCTCGGCCTTCCGGCGGCTGCGGTTGCGGCTCAACCGGTTCCTGCGGTTGGCGACGGAGTTGCACCTTGTTCTCAACCTGCTGAACGGTTTGCTGATCATCGGTATGGGGGGGTACGGCATTCATCTTTGGACGCTGGATCAGGTCTCTATCGGTGAGGTGTCGGCGACCTTGGCATTGGCCCTGCGTCTGAACGGGATGAGTGGCTGGATCATGTGGGTGACCATTCGGTTGTTCGAGCATTTCGGGGTGATCCGGGAAGGGCTGCGCAGTATTGCCGTGGCGCATTCCGTGATCGACCGGCCCAAAGCCCCTGCGCTCAACATCGGTGCGGGCGAGATCCGGTTTGATGCCGTCAGCCACCATTACGGCAAGGGCAAAGGCGGGTTGGACAATGTCTCGCTTACGATCCCTGCCGGTCAGAAGGTTGGTCTTGTCGGGCGGTCCGGTGCCGGGAAGTCGTCGCTGATTAACCTGCTCCTGCGCTACCGGGACGTGGAAGACGGGCAGATCCTGATTGACGGCCAGAATGTCGGTGGCGTAGCGCAGGACAGCTTGCGGGCCGCCATCGGCGTCGTGACACAGGACAGTTCGCTCCTGCACCGCTCGATCCGGGCCAACATCCTCTATGGCCGGGCCGGTGCGACCGAAGCTCAGGTGGTCGAAGCTGCCAAGCGCGCGGAAGCTCATGAGTTCATCGAGGGGCTCAGGGATCCAAAGGGCCGGACCGGCTACAACGCTTATGTCGGCGAGCGGGGCGTGCAGCTGTCGGGCGGTCAACGTCAGCGGATCGCGATTGCGCGGATGATCCTGAAAGATGCGCCGATCCTGATTCTGGACGAGGCGACTTCCGCGCTGGACAGCGAGGTGGAGGCTGCGATCCAGCGCACGCTTTATGGCGTGATGCAGGGCAAGACCGTAATTGCGATTGCCCACCGTTTGTCGACGATCGCGCAGATGGACCGGATCGTTGTGCTGGATCAAGGCCGCGTGGTCGAAGACGGCCCGCATGAGGCGCTGCTGGACCGGGATGGTATCTATGCCAGTCTCTGGAAACGCCAGTCCGGCGGATTTCTGGGCCAAGAGGCCGGACAATGAAAGAAAAGGCGGGGGCAAGCCTCCGCCTTTTTATTCGTAGCCTGTCATTTCGAGATATCCGCGCCCAGTGTGACTGCCCGAAAAGCTGATCGGGCCCTCCCAATAGGGGAAGCTCGTGCCCATCCAACTTTGTGGATTAAGCGGCGTCGTCTGGATATCGATGCCACGGACCGGCAATTCGATGCGCCACTCGACGGGTACCTGACGCCCCTCGACCTCCGCCCATTCCAGCGGTGTGACACGTAACGCGCCATCAGTATAAGGCGTGGCGGCGCCGTCCGGTTCGATCCAAGTGGCGGATGTAAACTCGGCAGAGGCATCGCTGCGCAGGGCAAAACCCATCATCTTGGACCCATCTTCAAAATGCAGCGAGAACCAGTCCCAGCCGGTCTGATCTTCGCTCAGCGGTTGGGACGACCACTCCCGATCAAGCCAGGCTTGGCCCGTGACTTCCACGTCGCCCTCTGGCAGCCGCAACGTGCCCGCGACCTGATAGAATGGTTGGGAATAGTAATAACTTGCCTGACCCAGTGGGGACTTCACCGAATATCCCTCGATGCCTTGGGGCACCAGTGGACCATCCGCCGTCAGGGCCAGATCGTAGGAAAACCCCTCACCCTTTGCTGTGAGCTGAACCGCAGACAATGGATCGGCGTCGACTGCCAAGCTGCGCATCGACCAGTCATCAATGAAGGCTTCGAACGGATCAAGCGTCACGCCCGCTTGCCCAAACCCGCCGCGCCCAAGGCGTTCGGCATGGTAATGCGTCTCAGCCGTGGTCAGACCGGCATGACCCATCCAAAGCTGGTTCGCGCTCCAACCACGTCCGGCTTCTGGTTTCAGGGCAGACCGGAAAAGCGTCCACTGGATGCCGTAATCGTTTCCGGCGGCGTCCTGCAGGTTCGCGGTCACATACCACCATTCAATGCGATAGGCGGGATGGGGGCCGTGGTCGGCGGGAAAGTCAAAAGGAACGCCTTTCTCCGGCACCGCAAAGCCGTCGTCCGCTTCGGTTCCAAGACCTGCGAACCCTTGGCCAAAGGCTGGGGGCGTGATCAAAAGTGCGAGACACAGAAGCCATTTAGCGCTCATGGGCAAACACCTTCAGCAATGCGGATGGAGGTGTGCGTGCCAGACTGCGGATCGGCCAAAGCGTCGCGAGGCATGCGGCGAGCAGTGCCAAGCCGCCCAATCGGAACCAGTCGCTGGGAAAGATCTCCATCGGTAATTTCCATCCGAAGGCTTCCACGTTGACGACAGAGAGCAGGACCCATGCCAAAAGCAAACCTACCGGGATCGAAATCACCCACGTGAGGAGCGCCAAAATCAGCGTACGCGCCAGTTCGAATCTTGCCAACTTCGCCCGTGTCAAACCCAAAGCCCAGACCGGTGCCAACTGCGGCAGGCGCATCGACGCCAATGTCAACAGACTGGCCAGCATGGCAAACGCCGCGACGCCCAATGTCAGAACGTTGAGCGCGCCGGTAACGCGGAAAGTTTGTTCAAACATGTTCATCGAAAACTGTTTGATCTCGTCTTGGTTGATGACGCCCTGCCCGGGCAAATCGAAGCGTGCTCTCAGTGCCTCGGCAAGCGCGGGCGCGTCCTCAGGATCGACGCGAACCGCAAGGCGCAGCTTCGGAATATCCGGGTGGCGGGCTTCAAGACTGGCATCGGCCACAATCGCCTGACCCGACGGATTGCCGTAGTCGGAATAGATCCCGACGACAGGCAGGGTCCAACTCGGTTCCAACTCCACCACGTCTCCCGGGGACAGATCATCGCGCCGCGCAAGCTGCTCGTTGATCAAGGCGCCGCTGCCATCGGCAATTCGGTCCCAGACGTTCGCCTCTGCATCCAAAAGTGGCCAGTGATTGCGATAAGTCTCGTGGTCCACAATGCCGAATACCTCTGCCGGCAGCCCCGATATCCGGGTCTCGACTGACCAGATCGGCAGCAGAGCGTCGCTGCGGGGTTCAAGGAAAGCGCGGACGTCTTCAGCCTGCGCTTCGCTGCGGGCAGAAACATACAACTCCGCGGCCAAGCGCTGATCAAGCCAGCCTGTGAACGTCCCGCGGAAAGAGCCGACCATCGTGCCCACGCCGATATTTGCTGCAAGGGCCAGAAGCAGCGCCATCAGTGCCAGTGATAAGCCGGGCACCTGCTGGCGTGTATCGGCAAAGAGCCACTCTCCCAAAGCTGTCTGTCCAAAGCGTGCTGCCTGATCAAGCGCCCATGTGAGCAGTCCGGGAAGGGCCAGCGCCGCGCCCACAAGAAGGCACGCAAGACACGCAAAGCCCGCCAGCAGGGAGCTTCCGAAGATCGCGAGTGCTACCGACAGAGCAAGCAAGCCTGCCGCCGCTGCGGATTGTCGCCGCAAGGCCTTTGCCGAAGCGCGCGCCCAAGCCCGTGGTTGGGCCGGGGCCAAGATCGGCAAACGGGCGACCCGGCTCAGCGCCTGCGCCCCGGCGATCGCAGCACCTGCCAGCGAGATGCCCAAGGCTGCGGCCGCCCAGAGCGCATCGAAATTCAGTTGGCCGGTGACATCAGCCCCGTAAAGCCCCCTCAAGGTTCCCGCGACATTGGGCAAGAGCGCGGCCGCGATTGCGTAACCCAAAGCGATCCCGATCAGCCCTGCGATGATCGCGAAGGTGGCCAACTCAACCGCCAGAAGCGTGATCAGAGAGCGCAAAGGAACGCCTAGGGCGCGCAGTGTGCGAAAGGTCGCCCGGCGTTGTTCAAACGCCAAGCCAATGGCTGCGTGAACGATGAAAAGGCCCACAGCGAAAGACAGCAAGCCGAAGGCGGTCAGATTCAGATGAAAGCTGTCCGTCAGGCGGGCGATATCTGATGGATTTTCGCCGGCGACCCGTTGAAGGGATGCGACCTCCGACAGCGGCGGAAGGTCTGCGGGTTGTGTCGCGGCCACCAGAAGATAGCTCGGGTTCGTTTGCCCGAACCTTTCGGCGGCCGTCGAAATATCGGTAAGGATGGTATCGACCGCGATGGACGAGGACGTCTCGATTGCACCCAACTCGGCGGGAATGCGCGGCGCGAGTTCTGGTGACGCGATCAACAGGCCTTCGATCAAGAACCTTGTTGGATCGTCCTCATCGGTCAATGCCGGGGCATTCGCCTGGGGCGGGGCCGTCAACGGATCAATCCCGACCAGTCGTGCTGAGCCTTCGGCAAGGTCAACGCTTCCCTCGATCACTGGCGACACACGCCATCCTGCACGGCGCAATTCTGCATAAACCGATACAGGAACGGGGCTGCCATCGGCCATGACCAGCCGTTCCAGTTGATCCTGTCCCAACGCGCTGGCGGCGCGATCATAGCTGTCGCGCGCCTCGGAGTTGATGGCCTGCACGCCGGACCAGAGTGCTGTTGCGAGTGCCAGGCCGACGATCAGGCTGAAAAGCTGGAGTTTATGGCGCATCCAGTGAGCCAAGAGCGCGGAGAGCGCACTGCGATACATCAGACAGCGATCCCTTGGACGGGCAGATCGTCGGCCAGCGTGCCCTTCGCGAGATGGATGCGATTGTCCAAGCGCGCGGCAAGGCGTTCGGAGTGGGTGACCATCAGGAAAGCGGCACCCGTTTCGGTCACCAGATCCAGCATGATGTCGAGCACCGCGTCGCCTGTGGCCTCGTCCAGATTGCCGGTGGGTTCATCGGCCAAGACCAATCGAGGCCGCGGCGCGAGCGCACGGCCTACCGCAACGCGCTGCTGCTGACCGCCGGACAGTTGTTCTGGGTAGCGATCAAGAAACGGCGTCAGCCCCAGCTTCTCGGCCAGATCCGACTGCCAGTCCTGATCCAACCGACCAGCCAACCGCGCCTGAAAGGACAGGTTTTGAGCGACTGTGAGCGAGGGGATCAGATTGAATTGTTGGAAGACCAGACCGATTGCCTCTCTGCGGATCCGTGCGCGCCCGGCATCGTCGAGTGTGTCGAACCGCTCGCCGTCTAGGGTGATCTCACCGCTGTCGGGATGATCGAGACATCCGATCAGATGAAGAAGCGTGCTTTTCCCGGAGCCGCTCTCCCCCGTTAAGGCAAGGCTTTTGCCAGCCTCCAATGACAGAGATATCCCGCGCAGGACGGGCAGGGGGCCCTCGGTTGTATCGAAGGACTTGTGAAGGTTGGTGACTGTCAGCACAGATGATCTCCGGTTCTTGCGATTGATTTAGCCTAACCACCCGCCGCTTAAAGCGACAAATGGCCCTACGGGCTCAAACGCTTTGCGCACCATGGGCGGTGACTTCGAACGGGTCTCGCTGATGACGCAGGCGGTACTGGCGTGGGGTCAGGCCGAACTGCAGGCGAAACAGTCGGTAGAAATGGCTGATGTTTTCGATCCCGCAATCTCGCGCGACTTCTTCGATGGGCAGTTCACTGCTGCTGAGCATGCGGGCTCCGTGATCAAGCCTGAGCTTGTTGACATAGGCCGAGGGCGTCAGTCCCAGTACCATGCGCGAAGTTCTGCAAACATGCTCGTGACTGCGCCCTGCCGCGTCGATCAAACCTGCTGCACCCCGCCGAAACACAGCCGGGTTCTGGGCCGCACGGCATGCATCGGTGAACCATTTTGGAGCGGTGTCCCGCACCGGATGAACTTGGGCCAAGACCCGTGTCGCCAACATCAAGATGAAGTGCTCGATATAAGCAAGCGCGCGTGGTGCCGTCTGCAGCTCGACCAGCGCTTGCGTGACCCGCGCCAGATCGGGGCCAGCCAGCATGTGGGTTTCAGGATAAGGGCCGCGTGTGTCAAAAAATTTGCCGCAGACCTCGTCGGGGTAGCGGCTGCGCAGATGGCGCACGGTTTTGGGTTTGAACATCACATTTATGATGCGGCAGCCCTGCATTTTATCCGCCTTGAACGCATGGGCATCATCGGGGCGGATGAACACAAGGTGGCCCGGCAGAAGCGTTTCGCGTTTGCCGTTGACCCAATGGGCTGTCGCGCCGTCTTCGATCAGGAAAATTTCGTAATAATCATGGCCGTGGGCGGCGGGCGGAAACCGCGTGGCCAAGGATTTCCGCGCAATGTGAAACGCATCGTCCTTGGCAATGTAGTCGTCGATTTGAAAGGTCTTGATCTTCATGCGCCAACCCTAGCGAAGAAAGTTCGAAGATCGACGCATAAATATCAAGTTTGCATAAAAAAACGTCAAGACTGGATGATGCGAGGCCGCTCTAACATCTCTAGCCTTCCGTCTTGGGGAGGATGGCGATTTTGCGTAACCGCCAGCAAACGAGGGACAAATTTGCCTGCGCGAACGCCAGTCGCAGGGCATTTCGCGCGTGTTCCCGCCTCGACAGTACCAACCGCAAGAGCACAGGTTTGATCTGCAGCGCCATCTGCGCCAGCATTCCAAAAAATGGGTTTGAATGGATGCGAGGCAGCCAGTGAAGATTGTTTGGTACGGCCATGCGGCGTTTGGGTTGAGACCTGACAAAGGTCCCCGCGTTGTAACGGATCCCTACACACCCGAAGGTGTTGGATATGCGCCGATCACGGACCCTGCCGATCTTGTTCTGATATCCTCGGACGATGACAGCGCCCATTGCAGGGCCGATCTGATTTCTGGATCGCCGGAGGTCGTAAATTGCCTGAAGGTCGCCCAGTCTGGCGGGACACAGACCGCTGCAGGCGTCGAGATCACTGCGATTGAGGCCGCCGAATGGGACCATCATCCCGATCACGCAGTCCCAGGACAAAACGGCATGTATCGCTTCACGCTAGATGGGATCAAATTTGCGCATATGGGCGATGTCGGAAATCCGCTCACCGAGGCCCAACAGACATTTTTCGAGGATGTCGACGTGCTCTTCGCGCTGGCCGGTGGCTATCTCACGCTTGAACTGCCAGATTTGATGCAGATGATCCACCGCACGCGGCCCAAACTGGTCATCCCGATGCATTTTCGCACGCTGACCTATAAGCCGCGGAACACCAAATGGATCGAGAGTTTCCTGAGCCACTTCAAGGAAGATGATATCGATTTCGCTTTTTCCAGCGAGGTCGATTTGACCGCAGATGCAATTCCGAACCAGACCAGAGTACTGGTGATGGACTATGTTCGATAAAGTAAACTCCGGGAACGCCCGGATCGCGACCCGGGACCAAAATCCCGACATGTGGGAGGAAAGAAGAACATGAAACTGACCAAAACTATCTTGATGGGATCAACCCTTGCGCTGACTGCCATGTGGGGTGCTGCGTTTGCGCAGAATGTCGCGCGCGAAGATACCGTCATTTTCGATTTGGATCGGACCATCAAGGATCCCGACAATTTCAATTGGTTCACCCCCGGCACTAAGCGAATGCACGGCGCGCATCAGACCATGTGGGAGCCGCTCTTTATTCTGAATTACAACACCGGCGCCCTCGATCCGTGGCTTGCGACGGGCTTTGAAGCCAATGAGGACAGCACCGAGTTCACCCTGACCTTGCGCGACGGGGTCGAATGGTCCGATGGCGAGGCCTTCAACGCCGACGATGTTGTCTTTACCGTCAATATGGCGCTCGAGAACGAAGAGATTTCCTCGCGGGAGGCTTCGACGATCCGGGCGCAGGTTGCTTCGGTCGAAAAGGTCGATGACCTGACGGTGACCTTTGCGCTGAAAGAGCCCAATCCCCGCTTTGTCGTCGAGAATTTCGGCGTGCGCATTTTTGGGTCCTTTCTGATCATGCCCGAACATGTCTGGAATGGCGAGGATCCCGCGACCTTCGCGTTCAATCCCCCCATTGGCACAGGGCCATACACCTTTACCTCCGCCGCAACGAACCGTGCGATCTGGGACCGCAACGACGACTGGTGGGGCGCCAAGACAGGCTTCATGGATCTGCCGGAGCCGCAGCGGGTGATCTTTCTTGAGACCGGCGGCGCGGAAAGCCGCGCTCAGTTGATGGTTACGAACGAGCTTGATGCCGCACAGAATGTGGGTGTCGGCACATTTGAGGCAATCGCAGCTCAGAACCCGAACGTGATCGCGTGGCACAGCGACTATCCCTATGCCGCGTCTGACCCCTGCGCTCGCCAGTTGGAGATTAACACGACCGTCACACCGTGGGACAACCCAGCAATGCGCAAAGCGGTCGCCCATATCATTGACCGGTCGCAGATCGTGAATGTCGCCTATGAAGGCACCACCGTTCCGTCAGAGACGATGTTCGCGCAGTACGGCTCCATGGCGCCGTTTATCGACGCGGTGAAGGAAGCGGGGTACGGACTGCCTGCAACGGCAGATGTGGCCGCCGGCCAGGCATTGATTGAAGAGGCTGGATGGACCAAAGGCGGCGACGGCATTTACGAGAAAGATGGCCAACAACTGAGCGTGGACATCCACGTTAACTCTGCATCGACCGAATACACCCGAACCATTGATATCGTGGTGGAACAGCTCAACCGCGCGGGTATTGCTGCCAAGGCAGTCCCCGTTGAAAACGGCGTATTCTGGGGTGAGGTGCTGCCGTTCGGCAAATACGAGATGTCCTACAGCTGGCTGTCCTGCGGATCGGTGAACGAGCCGTGGGCGTCTATGGGTCGCTACACGGTGTCCGATGTCGTGCCCGTTGGCGAGCGCTCGCCCGGCTTCAACAACACGGCTCGCTGGTCCGGTGATGCCGCTGCTGCGTATTCCGCGATCGTGGATCAAATGGCGGACCTGACACTCGGCGATCCGGAAATTCCCGGTATGGTCGCCGAGGCCTACCAGCACCTGGACGCCGAGATGCCGTTTATTCCTCTGGTTCAGGCAGCCAAGCTTTTGCCGATGAACACGACTTACTGGACCGGCTGGCCAACGGCGGAAAACTATTACAACCACCCGTTCTTCTGGTGGAACCACACGCATCAAATCATCCACAACCTCGAAAAGGCCGGATGACCTGAAAGGACCTCGGAGCGATCCGAGGTCCGCCGCAGTGCCGCTTGCGGGGGCAAGCGGGTACTGCGCGAGATCAAAGGGGCTTTATGGGACGTATCCCACGCAAATATCTGATCAATCGGCTGATCACTCTGGCGTTGACCGTTCTGATCGCGGCCTCGATGATCTGGGTTATACCACGGCTCAGCCCGGTTGATCCCGCTGAGATCGCGCTGGGTCGCATGGCTTCGGGTGCCGGGGCTGTGGCCAATGCAGAAGAAATTCTGGCGCAGCTACGTGCACAAATGGGCATAGATCAGCCTTTGATCGTGCAATATTTTAAGTATCTCAAAGGCGCGCTGGTCTTCGATTTTGGTTTGTCGACAGCCACGTTCCCCACGCCGGTCTCAGCCCTGATCGCGCAGGCCCTGCCGTGGACCTTGGGCCTGATGATCCTGTCGCTGGTCATCACCTTTGTGATAGGTAACTTGCTGGGCGCATTAATGGTCTGGGACCACTCGCCCAAGCTGGCAAAGGTCGCAATTCCGGCGGCGATGGTGTTCACTTCGATCCCGCCCATCCTGTCTGGCCTCCTGCTTATGTGGATATTCGCGGCAAAGCTGCGCTGGTTTCCCCTGACCGGTGCTTACGGCCTGACTGTTGACCCGGGCTGGAACTGGGCTTTTGTCCAATCCGTCTTGCATCACGGATTTCTGCCAGCAATGGCCATAGTCATCGTGACCTTCGGCTTCTGGGCCTTGGGCATGCGCGGATTGATGATCACCGTACAGGGCGAGGACTACGTCAAGCTGGCGGAGGCGAAGGGATTGAAGCCACGCTACATCCTCTACCGCTACATGATCCGCAACGCGATCCTGCCGCAGATCACCGCCTTCGCTCTGAAGATCGGTCTGCTGATTGCGGGACAGGTGCTGGTGGAACGGATCTTTGCCTATAACGGCATGGGCAAGCTGCTGTACGATGCGATCCTAGATCAGGACTTTCCCGTCATTCAGGGGGTCAGTTATGTCATCATTCTCATCACGGCGCTGTCCGTCTTCATTGTCGATCTGATCTACCCGTTCATCGACCCCCGCATCCGGCACGAGGGGGGCTAGGCCATGACCTCCACCGATCATCAGGCCGAGATCGCCGCCGACAAGGCCGCGCGTAAGCGAGCCAAGCGGATGAAGCGCTTTGACAACCCGTGGCTCAATCCCAAGCTGATTTGGGGCGCGGGGCTTTTGCTGGCGATCGTCGCTTTGGGCCTGATCGGGCGGATGCTCTGGAACCTCGAACTTGTCTATACCGGCTCAACGCCGTTGAAACTGCCACCGCTGGGCTTTGAAAATCTGCGCAAACAGCCCGGTGTGCTGGACTATCCCTTGGGAACCGACGGCAGCGGTCGGGACATCCTGGCGCTCATCATTATGGGCGCGCCGAATTCGCTGTTTGTGGGGCTGCTCGCTTCGCTGATCGGGATGAGCACCGGGATCGTTCTGGGCTTCACCGCCGGGTTCGTCGGCGGGCGGACCGATGATGTCATCCGCGTGCTGAGCGACGTTATGATCACCATTCCCCCGCTTTTGATCCTCGTTGTGTTCCAATCGGCCTTTGGCGATGTCTCCCTGACCATGATGGCGCTGCTGATCGCAGGATTCGTCTGGCAGTCCCCAACGCGCCTGATCCGTGCGCAGGTGCTCAGTATGAAGCAATCGGGCTACGTGCAGATGGCGCAACTGTCCGGCGCATCGACGACCGACATCATGTTCAAGGAGATGCTGCCGAACCTGATCCCCTATCTCTTCGGGTCTTTCATCGCGAGTGTCACGACGGCCATCGTCACCGCCGTCGGGCTGGAAGTTCTGGGCCTCGGGCCCCAACGTATCCCGACACTGGGACGCACAATTTACGAGGCAATCAATGCTGGCGCGCTCATTCAGAATCTCTGGTGGTGGTGGGGTATTCCGACTCTGCTGCTGGCCACCATGTTCATCGGGCTGCTGTTGATAAATCTGGGGCTCGATGAGGTCTCCAACCCAAGGTTGCGCAAGGCATGAGCGAACCTGTCCTCTCCGTCCGCGGCCTCAAGGTCTACTATGCGACGCCCGATGGGGACGTGCTGGCAACGGATGATATCAGCTTCGATCTGGAACGGGGCGAGACGCTGGGTCTGGTCGGCGAAAGCGGGTCCGGCAAGACCACAGCGACCAGTGGCATTCTGCGCATGGTTTCCTCGCCCGGCCGGATTGCAGGCGGCCGCGTGACGCTTGATGGCGAAGACATGATCGCGCTGTCCGATGAAGAGTTTCGCAAGCGCCGTTGGTCCAAACTGGCGCTGATCCCGCAGGGCGCCATGAATTCTCTGAACCCTACGATGAAGATCAGTGCGCAAATTGCCGATGTGGTCCGAACCCACACAGGCGCCGCCCCTGATCGTGCGCGAGTGTTGGAACTGTTTCAGATGGTGGGCCTGCCCGAGCGGATCTACGAGATGTATCCCCATGAGTTGTCCGGCGGGATGAAGCAACGGGTCTGCATCGCGATGGCCGTCGCGCTGAACCCGACGGTAATCATCGCCGATGAGGCGACGAGCGCATTGGACGTTGTTGTACAGCGGGTGGTGGCCCAGACGCTGGCCAAGGTCAGGGATGCTCTTGGGGTGTCCATGATCATGATTGGCCATGACATGGGACTGATGGCGCAGATGGTGGATCGGATCGCTGTCATGTATGCGGGCAAGATCGTCGAGATTGCGCCCGTGGCCGATATGTTTGCGCGGCCCGGTCATCCGTATTCGAAAATTCTGATAGAAAGCGTTCCTTCGCTGACGGAGCGCCGCCCAATGAAGATCACCGAGGGCATCACCCACGACCCGCGCAATCCGCCGGAAGGATGCATCTTTCAACTGCGCTGCCCGCACGTGAACGACGGCTGCACAAAACCTCAGCCCATGCGCGAACTCCGTCCCGGTCAGACCGTCGCCTGTCACCGCGCCGAAGAACTGGAGGGCGCCCATGTCTGACGCGCTCCTCGATCTGCGGGACGTCCGCAAGGTTTACGGTGATCCGGATACGGGGCTTGTCGCCCTCAACGACCTGTCCCTGACCATCCGCAAGGACGAGCCCGAGATCGTGACCATCGCGGGGGAAAGCGGCTCTGGAAAATCGACGCTCGCCAACCTGGTGCTTGGGTTCACACGTCCCACATCAGGCCAGATCATGTTCGACGGTACGGATGTGGGCAACGCCTCGGCCAAGCAGATGAAAGCCTATCACCGGCAGGTGCAAGCCGTCTTTCAGGACCCGTTTGGCAGCTACAATCCTTTTTACCGGGTGGGCCATGTATTCGACATGGTGATCCGGAACTTCAAACTGTCCTCGAACAAGACCGAAGCCCGGCAAATGATGGAAGAAGCGCTGAATGCGGTAGGGCTGACCGGCGACGATGTCTTGCGGAAATACCCGCACCAGCTGTCCGGCGGGCAGCGTCAGCGGATCATGATGGCCCGCGCCTATATGGTAAAGCCCCGCCTAATCGTCGCGGATGAGCCCGTGTCGATGGTCGATGCCTCGCTTCGGGCGTCGATCCTTGATGTGATGATGCGGCTGCGGGATGAGGGCGGGATCAGTTTTCTGTATGTGACCCATGATCTGTCCACGGCCTATCAGGTCGGCGACCGCATTTTGCTGTTCTATCAGGGCACGCTGGTGGAACACGGCAAGGCGACCGACGTGATCTCAAACCCGCAGCATCCCTATGTGCAGCTTCTGATCGACTCCGTCCCGAAACCAGACCCCACGCAGCGATGGCAGGGCGAGATCATTCTGCCAGCCGAAGAGGAACTGCGCACGGCACATTCCACCGGATGCCGCTTCGTGCCGCGTTGCCCCCATGCGCAACCTGCTTGCAGCGCCGCGTTGCCGCCTGCTTACGAGGTTGGTCCGCGCGGGCATCGGGCGGCCTGCATTCTTCACGCGCCACCGCCGCAGGCCTGATCCATGAACCACAAACTGAGATTCACATCCGCGAAAATTGCCCAGCGGATCGCTCTGATCGAGCCCATGGCACATGCCAAACGGCAACCCATCGATCCGTTTCGCATGTTGACGCTGCCGGACGCCAAGGCCGATCCACCTCTGGATGCTGATTTCAGCGATTGGGACGAAATCCCCCACGAAAGCTACTGGGGCGGGGCGAATGTGAACTTCCTGATGATGTCCGAGTTTCAAGTGCCCGATGGGTGGGATCCGGACCATCTGGCGCTGCACCTGCCATTGGGGGTGTTTGGCGACATCTTCAATCACCCAGAGGCTCTGGTGCATATCGACGGGCGCTCCATCGGGTCGGCGGACCGTTATCACCACACGATTGCCCTGTCGCATAAGCTGGCCGACGGAAAACCGCACCGGCTGGGCCTGCACGGCTGGACCGGTCATACGAATTGGCCACCTGATGCGGAAAGCCGGGCCAAGCTCTTCATGGGCGTTCCGCGTCTGATCCAGCGTCACCAACCCACGGTCGATTTCATCCGCTTGGCGCGCTGCGTTTGGGAAACTGTGAATGTTTTGACCGACGAGGCGCCGGAACGTGACGCCTTGCTGGACGCGCTGGACCGAACATTCCTGCGGCTCGACACACACGACCCGATGGGTGCGGCTTTTTACGACACCGTTCCCCCCGCGCTTGAGATGCTGCAACAGGGCATTGCCGAGGCGGGCGCGCCGCTGGACGTGACCCTGCACGGGATCGGCCACGCCCATATGGACATCGCCTATCTGTGGCCGATCAGTCAGATTCGCCGCAAGAACGCCCGGACATACAGCAATGTCCTGCGGCTGATGGATCGCGATCCGGAGTTTCGGTTTTCCCATTCCCAACCACAGCTTTACGCCATGACCGCCGAGGATCACCCCGGTATTTTCGAGCGGATGCGCGCGCGTATCGCCGAGGGCCGGTGGGAGGTCATGGGTGGCATGTGGGTCGAGCCTGATCTGAACATGCCCGGCCCCGAGGCGTTGGTCCGCCAGCTGGTGCTGGGGCGTCGTTACTTCATGGAACAGTTCGGTGATGTGGAGACCCCTGTCCTTTGGCTCCCGGACACATTCGGGTTTCCGGGTCAGATTCCGCAGCTGATGAAACAGGCCGGGCTGCGCTGGTTCGTGACCAACAAGTTGAACTGGAACCAGATCAACCGTGTGCCGTCCTCGACCCATTGGTGGGACGGGCTCGATGGGTCTCGCGTGTTGGCGCACATCCTGACCACGCCCCGGCAAGTGCAATATCTTCCGTTTCCCACGAACTACAAAAGCGATCTGACCGCATCTGAGGTCTTGGGAACCTGGACCAACTCCACCGCGCAGGATCATGTGCAGCATTTGCCGATCTGCTTTGGCTACGGTGACGGCGGCGGGGGTCCCACCGAAGAGCTTTTGGCCAAGGCCCGTGCGTATCAGCGGATGCCGGGAATGCCCCGGATGCGCCATAGCAACGTGCGCGAGACGTTCGAGACGATCGAGGCCAGTGCGCAGGACTTACCGGTCTGGCGGGGCGAGCACTATATGGAAGGCCACCGCGGCGTTCTGACATCTCAGGCGTGGATCAAACGCGCAAACCGCAAATCCGAGCGCGCCCTGCACGAGGTCGAAGCGCTGGCGGCGATGGCAGGCATCCAGCCCAATCTGACACGCGCGTGGCAGCTTTTGTGCCTCAACCAATTCCACGACATCCTGACCGGTACCTCGATCCCCGAGGTGTTTGACGATGCCCGGCTTGATCACGCCGAGATTGGCGAGATTGCGGAAGGCTTTGCCCACGACCTGTCCGGGCGGCTCGTTGAACCGGGGGCAGATGCCATGACAATTCTGAACACCGCGCCCCTTGCGGCAGACCGCCTAGCGGTTGTCACGGCCGATGCCCCTTTACCAGGGCAGGACACACGCGATGGGCGGCTTGTCTATCTGCCGGACCTGCCTGCCTACAGTATCTCCGACGCCAGCACGGTTGCCGCCCAACCGCCCGAAGGGTTGTCGATCAAGCTGACGGCGGATGGTGCGGTCATGGAAAATGCATTGATCCGCGTCGAGATCGATGGGAATGGCCAGTTGGCGCGCGTCTATGACAAGAGCGCGGATCGCGAAGTTTTGGCCGCGGGGCAGCGCGGCAACCAACTTCAGTCGTTCGAGGATCGTCCGATTTGCTGGGACGCCTGGGACATCGATCCCTTTTTCGAAGAACGGATGGAGGTGATCGAGGGGAACACCACGCTTACCATCATCGAAACCGGGCCACTTCGGGCATGCCTGCAGATAAACACAACATGGCGCCAAAGCACGATCCGGCAGGATATCCGCCTCTATGCCCATTCGAAGCGGATGGATTTTGTCACGGCCGTGGATTGGCACCAGTCACATATATTGCTGAAAGTTGCGTTCCCCGTGTCCGTCAGCAGTTCGCGTGCCACCTATGACATTCAATGGGGTCGCATCGAACGGTCGACCGCGCGGGACAGTTCCTTTGACTATGCCCGCTTCGAGGTGCCCGCCCAGAAATGGGCCGATCTCAGCGCCGATGGCTATGGCGTCGCGCTGCTCAACGATTGTAAATATGGCTATGACACCCACAAGAACATGTTGCGCCTGTCCCTGATCAAATCCGCAACGATGCCTGATCCGACCGCCGATCAGGGCTCTCACATGTTCACGTACAGTCTGTTGCCCCACGCGGGCGAGGCTTTGGACGAGGTCGAGGCCCATGCTTATGACCTGAACACTCCGATCCGATGCGTTCCGGGGGTGCCGGTCCAGTCCGGTCCATTCGTCAGCAGCGACGATCCTTCCGTGATCATCGAAACGCTCAAGCCAGCGGACGATGGGGCAGGTATGGTCGTCCGCGTTTTTGAAAGCGCGGGCCAGCGGTGCAAAACCATCCTCAGATTTGCAGAGCCTGTGACGCGCGCCCGTTTCTGCGATCTGCTTGAGGCGGAGGAGCAAGACGCCACCGTTGACCAAGGGCGCGTATCTTTGGACCTTAGCCCCTTTCAGATCGTGACGCTGAAGGTCGAGATCAAACCCGCCAGTTGAGCAGGCGGCGTTCGATCAGGCCAATAGCCGCGCTGACAAGAACCCCAAGAACGGACAGGATCACAACACCCGCGAACAGGCGTTCCAGATCATAGAGCGAACCGGCCTCAAGGATGTACGCTCCGATGCCATATTCCGCGCCCAACATCTCTGCCGCGACCAGCAGGATGATCGCAATCGCAAGGCTGATGCGAAGGCCCGACAAAATCCCGGGCATCGCGCCGGGTAGAACAATCTTGCGCACAATTGACATCCAACTCAGCCCGAAGCTTTGCCCCATGCGGATCAATCCGCGATCCACGTTATCCACAGCGCCGTAAGTGGCGACGACTGTGGGTGTAAACGTGCCAAAGGCGATAAGTGCGTATTTTGAACCCTCGTCGATGCCGAACCAGATGACGAACAATGGGAGCAGCGCGATTTTGGGAATTGGGAAGATCGCTGCGACTAGCGGCACAAGCCCGGCGCGAATATGGGAAAACAGGCCGATCAGAATGCCCGTGCCGACCCCAACGATCACCCCTAGACACGCGCCAACCGCAAGTCGACTAAGGGACGGTATAAGGTGTTTCCACAACAGCCCCGATTGGTAGAGTTCTGCGAAAGTTCCCAAGACATCGCTGGGTTTGGGTAGAGTTAGCGCCGAGATAAAGCCGTTGCGTGTGCCAATCTCGGCCAAGAGAATGAGCACCACGAAGACCACGATGCCGATCTTGCGATTGGGCTTCGGCGCAAAGCCACCACCGCGAAAGCGGACCGGACGGGTGTGGGCGGTTTCAGACATCCAGAAGCTCCGCGTCAGCAGCCCGCGCTTCATCCCGCATCAAGGACCAAAGGTAGTGCTGGCGTTCCTCCAGCGTCGCGTCCCCGAAGTGGCGCTCAGACAAGGGCTGATCCAAGTGGACGATTTCCCGGATCTCGCCGGGGCGACGGGACAGCACGACGATTGAATGCCCCAGCCGCACGGCCTCGGCGAGGTTATGTGTAACATAAATTGCCGTGAACGGGGTCCGTGTCCACAGCGCGATCAGATCGTCCATCAACAACTCCCGCGTCTGGCTGTCGAGCGCCGAAAGCGGCTCGTCCATCAGCATCACCGCAGGGTTTACAGCCAAGGCGCGGGCAATCGCGACCCGCTGTTTCATCCCGCCCGACAGTTGCTTGGGTAGGGCGTTGGCAAAATCTGTCAGCTTCGTGCGGGCTAAGACATCCGAGATAATCCGGTTTACCTCGGCTTTGGGCAAATTGTGATCTTCAAGCACCAGGCTGACATTCCCACGCACGCTGCGCCACGGCAGCAGGGCGAAGTCCTGAAAGATGTAGGTCAGAGGATTCAGGCATCCCGAGGGTGCGTCGCCCATCTGCAGGATCTCACCTTCGCTTGGTTGTTCCAACCCGCCCATCAGACGCAACAGTGTAGACTTTCCGCATCCGGACGGACCTACGATACAGACGATCTTGCCCGACGGCACGGCAAGCGAAATATCCCGCAGAACCGCGGTGTCGCCATAGGCGTGCGTGATGCCGTTCAGCCGAATTTCCATGATATGCCCTCAAGTGTGGCCGGGACGTCGGGCGCCCCGGCGCACAGGGTTCAGGTTGCCTGCACGTAGCTTGGATCAACCAGCGTATCGACGGTGATGGTGTCATCCACCAGTCCTTCAGACTGGAACCATCCCAACTGGTCCTCGACCGACGCCATGTTCAGCGCGGCACCTTCGTTCAGCCGCATGGTGCCATTGATGATGGACGGTGCCGCTTTTTCACGGGGGCGGTCGGTGTAGACATATTTGTGGATCAGGTCGACCATCTCGTTGACACCGTCCTCGCCGTTTTCCTTGGCGATCATGGTGGCATTATAGTCAGCAACACCGCTGGAGAACGCGGCAAGGAAGTCACCTGTCATGCCTTTTTCGTCCGCGGCATTCGTGGCCGAGGTGAAGACCGTCGTCACCTGATAGTTGGGCAGGTAATCCGACACATTGCCAATGATATGCACCGCACCGGAGCCCGCGAGCGGTTTCGCAATATGAGGCACGATGGACCACGCATCGATCTGGCCCGTTTTTAGTGCGCCGATAATGGCGCCCACTTTTTGCAGCGGCTTGAAGGTCATGGTTGCACCTTCGGCTTCGGCGACTTTCGATCCCATGTAATGGAAAGATGAACCTGCCGTAGACATTCCGAACGACTTGCCGTCCAGTTGCGCAGGTGTCGTCAGACCTGCCTGAAACGCCGCGTCGGAAGCCAGAATTTTCTGCCCGTCGATACCCGGCTCTTCGGACAGCGCTCCGCCGATGACCTTGATCGCGCCCTTGTCTGCAAGTGAGATCAATCCGCCCGAGATCGCCGTGACGGCGTAGTCGACATCGCCCGAAGCAATGGCGACGGCCATGGGTTGGGCTGCCTGAAAGAACTTCAGTTCCACATCCAGACCCTGATCCGCGAAGTACCCACGCTCCTGCGCGATAAAGCTGGCCGAGTGGCTGGTGAAGCGCAGAGCGCCGACCGTGATCTTCTTGTTTTGCGCCAGCGCAGGTGCGGCCAAGCCGGATGCCGCGGCGGCACCCCCCAAAAGTGTCAGCGTCTGACGGCGGTTGAATGTCACCATGTCATATCCTCCCAAGATGATGGTGTGTGCCGCGTGGTGGCGCGGTCTTGTGCGGAACTCTCTTTCGGTCTGGCCGCAAAGGCAAGCCCACAAAGACACGTTTGGCGGTGGTCCTAGGTGACGAGAGTGCGTCGCACATTCTGGGCGGTCAGCGCGCTGACACGGACATTCGCTTCTTGCGTGACACCAGCGATATGGGGCGTCAGAATGAGGTTGGTGAGATCTTTGAATTTCGCGGCGGCCTCGGCGGTCAGCGGTTCCGTCTCGAACACGTCGAGCGCCGCGCCACCCAGACGCCCGTTGCGCAATGCCATTGCCAGAGCCACCTCATCAACCACGCCGCCCCGCGCAGCGTTGATCAGAACCGCTTTTGGGTGCATCGCGTCCAGAAGATCCGCGTTGACGATGTGATAAGTGTCTTCTGTCAGCGGGACGTGCAGACTTAGGACATCAACGGACGTTGCCAGTTCCAGCAAAGTCTCGCGCCGCCCGGCATGGGCCCATATGGGATCTTTCTCGGATACGAACGGGTCATAGGCCTCGACGGACATACCAAGCGTGTGGGCCTTGCCCGCGGTCTGGCGCGCAATGGACCCGAACCCTACGAGGCCCAACGTCTTGCCCGACAACTCGTATCCGGCCATGTCCTGACGAGGCCATTCGCCCGCGACCATTCGGTCGAACCCGTTATACGCCCGCCGCAACAGCGACATAGCGGTGGACAGAACATATTCCGCCACCGCCAGATCATTGGCACCACTCGCGGGGTGAACGGCAATGCCCCGCGCGGCGCATAGGTCCAGATCAATATTGTCGAGCCCAACGCCCAACCGTCCGACCGCTTTCAGATTGGGCGCGTGGGATAAAAGTTGTTCCTTGACCTGCGTTCGGTTCCGCACGATCAGCGCGTCCGCGTCGCCCAGTGCCTGAAACAAGCTGTCCGGTGTGTCCACGAGACCGGGATCATAGAGAACGTCGTAGGTTTGGCGAAGCTCATCCACGGACGCCTCATCCATGAATTCTGAAATGATGACTTTTTTCATCTTGTCCCCGCGTGTTGCTGCTCTCAACGGTGGTTTTTTGCTATCAGTCCGTCATGCGGGTGATTGTTTCAAGAACTTTGCTGGTCAACGGTCGACATATCGTTAAGAACGGCCCCGACAGAAGACGATAGGAACGAGGTCTTTCATGAAGATTGCGATGATAGGGACAGGCTATGTGGGTCTTGTCTCGGGTGTGTGTTTTTCGGACTTTGGACATCATGTTGTCTGCGTCGATCAGGATCAGACCAAGATAGACAAGCTGCAGGCAGGCCAAGTACCGATCTTTGAGCCCGGTCTGGATGTTCTGATGGCCAAGAATGTCGAGGCAGGCAGGCTGTCCTTTACCCGCGATCTTGCCAGTGCGCTGGAGGGCGCCGATGCGATCTTTATCGCTGTGGGAACGCCGACCCGGCGCGGGGATGGCCACGCGGACCTGACCTATGTTTTTGCGGCAGCCGAAGAAATCGCCAAAACCGCCAAGGACTACGCGGTGATCGTCACCAAATCGACGGTGCCCGTGGGCACCAACCGCAAGGTGCATGAGGTTGTGAAAGCTGCAAACCCCGATCTTGATTTCGACGTGGCTTCCAACCCGGAATTCCTGCGCGAAGGGGCGGCAATCGAGGATTTCATGAAGCCCGATCGCGTTGTCGTGGGCGTAGAGACCGAGCGCGCCGCGAAGGTGATGGAAGACATCTACCGCCCGCTTTACCTGCGCGACTTCCCGATCCTGACGACAGATCTTGAAAGTGCGGAGATGATCAAATACGCGGCCAACGCGTTTCTGGCCACGAAAATTACGTTCATCAACGAGATCGCGGCCCTGTGCGAAAAGACCGGCGCGGACATCAAGAAGGTCTCCAAAGGGGTCGGGCTTGACGGGCGGATCGGCAACAAGTTTTTGCACGCAGGTCCGGGCTATGGCGGCTCTTGCTTTCCCAAGGATACCAAGGCTCTTGCGCGGATCGGACAGGACGTCGCAAGCCCGATGGCAATCACCGAGACGGTCATCCGTGTCAACGAAGAGGTCAAACATCGCTTGGTTGAAAAACTACGTGACGTGTGCGGCAACAGCTTCAAGGACAAGACCGTCGCCGTTCTGGGTGTGACGTTCAAACCGAACACTGATGACATGCGGGACGCGCCATCGCTGACGCTTGTGCCGGCCATGGTGGGAGGCGGTGCGAAGGTTCGGCTGGTGGACCCCCAAGGTTATCGGGAAGGTCAGGATTTGCTGCCCGGATGCGACTGGCTCGATGATCCCTACGAGGCCGCGAAAGGCGCAGATCTTGTGGTTATTCTGACCGAATGGAACGAATTCCGTGCCCTCGATTTGTCGAGACTGGCCGGTGTGATGTCTGCGCCGAAGATGGCTGATTTCCGCAACGTCTATGACCCGTCCGATGCAAAGGCGGCCGGGTTCGAGGCCTATGTGTCCGTGGGGCGGTCGGATTACGGCGTCTGAGACCTATGACGTTCTGATTGTCGGCGGCGGGCCTGCGGGGCTGGCCGTCGCGCAGTCGCTGGCACCGGGCACGCGCGCGCTATTAGTGCACCAGGACCGTGAAATCGGCAAACCCGTGCGGACCTCGGGCGGATCCTGGCTGGCCGATGTGACGGCACTGGGCATTCCAGAGACGCTCTACCATATCGTCGGACGCGTGGACCTCTACACCGACGGGCGGCATCTGCCCGTCGGTCTGGACAGCGATCCCGTCGTTATTCTGGATGTGACGGCGCTGTATCAATGGCTGGCGACCTCAGCACAGGCGGAGATCAGGACCGGCACCAAGTTCCTGTCGGCGGAGGTGCAAGGAGACGCCTATCGCGTCCTGCTGCGCGGACCGGATAAGCGCGAGGTCACGGTGACCGCGCGCTATGTCATCGATGCGTCCGGTTGGCATATGGCCGTGCTCGAAAACCTCGGGTTGAACCAAAAACCCCACCGCCGGGGTGTTGGCATCGAATATGAATTCCAGACCACTGCGTTCGACCGGACCCGCGCCGTGCTGTTTTTCGGCAGCACTATCCCGGGTGGGTACGGCTGGGCCTTTCCAACACGCGAGGGCGCCGTCCGTTTGGGCGTTGGGGTGTTGGAGCCGGACAATCCGACATCGCCGCGCGTGATGATGGAGAAGCTGCTCGCCAGTGATGCCTTGGTGCGCATGGGTATCCCGCAGCCCGCGAACCACCACGTGAACGCAGGGATCATCCCCTCGGTGCCGTTCGAGCGTGATCTAATCCACGGCCAAGTCATTCGTGTGGGCGACAGCGCGCATATGGCGACGCCAACCTTGGGGGAGGGGATCCGGATTTGCATCGAGCAGGGCCGGGCATTGGGCGCGGCGCTGTCCCGAACCCTGGACACCGGAAACGACCGACCACTGAAAACTTGGGAGAGCTCCGTGCAAAGACGTCTGGCGCTTCAGTACCGGGTCGGGCTGTGGGCGAACAAGACCGCCGCCGGGTATTCGCCGCAGCAATGGGACAGGGGCATGGACCGCCTCGCGAAGCTGAGCGATGCCGAACTGATCGCCTTCATGCGCAACGAGTTTTCCGCACCGATGATAATGCGCCGCGCCGCCAAGATGGTCGCGTCAAAGGCGGTCAGATTGATGTCTGGTTGACCCGCTTGGACAGCGCTTCGCGGCTTTCGACGCGCTCTGAATAGCGATCCACCAGATAGTCCTTCCGGTCACGGGTCAACAGTGTGAACTTCACCAGTTCTTCCATGACATCGACCATGCGGTTGTAGAAGGGGGAGGATTTCATCCGACCGTTGTCGTCAAATTCCAGAAAGGCCTTCGGGCACGACGACTGGTTCGGAATGGTCAAAAGCCGCATCCAGCGACCCAGAATGCGCAGCTGGTTCACCGTATTGAAACTCTGCGAGCCGCCATTGACCTGCATCACAGCCAGTGTCTTGCCCTGTGTCGGGCGCACGCCGCCCATCGAAAGCGGGATCCAGTCGATCTGGGCCTTCATGATGCCAGTCATTGCCCCGTGGCGTTCGGGTGAGCACCAAACCATGCCTTCGGACCACGTCACCAGATCGCGCAATTCGGCGACCTTGGGATGATCGGTGCCTTCCGCGTCGGGCAAGGGCAGATCGCGCGGATCAAAGGTGCGCGTCTCGGCGCCCAGTTTCGTCAGAACTCGCGCGGCCTCTTCGGTCATCAGCCGCGAAAAGGACCTTTCTCGCAGCGAGCCATAAAGCAAAAGGATCCGTACCGGGCGCGACGCGTCTGCTGACAGGGCCTCGCCATCAGCTGCATGAAAGGCATCCTCGGTGATGTTGGGTGTCGTCATGGTGTCCCGATATGGGTTTCGCCGCGCGCGCGCGCCAAGGCGATTTGCTTCTGACGCATCCGGAACCGATCCCGGTCCGTGTCGGAATATTCCCCGATACACCGATGGCAGGACACTCCCGCTTCATACTCTGGTCGGGTCTCATCTTCGGGGTTCAGCGGGCGACGGCAGGCAAAGCACAGCGTGTGCGGCCCTTCCTTGAGTCCGTGCCCGACCGAGACGCGCCCGTCGAACACAAAGCACGATCCCGACCACGTGCTGTTTTCTTCGGGCACCTCTTCGAGATACTTGAGGATCCCGCCCTTCAGGTGGGACACATCCTCGACCCCTTGGCCCAAAAGGTAGTTGGTGGATTTCTCACAGCGAATGCCGCCGGTGCAAAACATGGCGACTTTCTTGCCTTCGAACTGGTCTTTGTTTGCCTGCCACCACGCAGGAAACTCGCCAAAGCTCTGCGTTTGCGGGTCCACGGCACCGTCGAACGTGCCGATTGCCACCTCGTAATCGTTACGCGTGTCGATGACGACCACATCATCCTGCGCGATCAGGGCGTTCCAGTCTTTGGGGGCCACATAGTGCCCGGTGCCAGCCTGCGGATCGACATCCGGCTGGCCCATAGTGACAATCTCTCGCTTCAGCCTGACCTTGAGGCGCGCGAATGGCATCACTTCGGCGGTGCTTTCCTTGTGTTCCAGATCGGCGCATCCGGGCAGGGCGCGAATATGAGCCAACGCTGCGTTAATGCCTGCGCGGGGTCCAGCGATTGTGCCGTTGATCCCTTCTTCTGCCAGCAGCAGCGTACCTTTGACGCCACCTGCGTCGCACACGTCCCGCAGCTCTTCGCGCAGGTCAGCAGGCGCGTCAAAGCGTGTAAAATGATAAAGGGCGGCGACGGTGAACATACCCGTCCAAATACGGTCCGCGTACACAGGGATCAAGGGGCGTGGTTGACGCCGCTGCGCCCCGCGCCTAGCAAAGTGAAAGTCTTGCAGGAGGATTGCTATGCGCGGATCGGAACACGCCCTGATCGTCATCGACGTGCAGAAGGATTTCTGCCCCGGCGGTGCGCTTGCAGTTCAGGACGGCGACGCGATTGTCGCGGGCATAAACGCGCAGATGGCCGAGTTTCAGACCGTCGTTCTCACACAAGACTGGCACCCCGTGGGGCACTCGTCCTTTGCGTCGTCTCATCCGGGCAAGGCCCCCTATGAGGTGATCGAGATGCCCTACGGCCCGCAGGTCTTGTGGCCAGACCACTGCATCCAAGGCTCAGACGGCGCGGCGTTTCATTCCAGCCTCGCAACGGACCCGGCCCAGATGATCGTACGCAAAGGGTTCCGGCCGGAGATCGACAGCTATTCCGCCTTTTTTGAGAACGACCACCAGACACCCACGGGGCTGGACGGGTATCTGCGCACCCGGTCCATCACGAAACTGACCCTTGTGGGGCTCGCGTTGGATTTCTGCGTGAATTTCTCAGCGGTTGATGGGGCACACCTTGGGTACAAGGTGGAGGTCGATCAGACGCTCTGCCGTGCCATCGATCTGGACGGATCACTGGAGATGGCTCGCGCTGGGATGAAAGAGGCAGGGGTGACGCTTCATGGTTGATATCGCCACACGGGTCTACAACCACAAATGGAAGATTGATCCCATCGTCCGGTCGCTCATCGACACGGATTTCTACAAGCTGCTGATGTGCCAGTCTGTCTTTCGCAACAAGCGCGATACGAATGTCACCTTTTCGCTGATCAACCGCAGCAAGGACATTCGTCTGGCTGATCTGATCGACGAGGGCGAACTGCGCGAACAGCTTGATCATATTCGCTCTCTGTCGCTCAGCCGGGGGGAAAGCACCTTCCTGCGCGGCAATACGTTTTACGGCAAACGCCAGATGTTCCGGCCCGAGTTCATGGAATGGTTTGAGGGCTTTCGCATGCCCGACTACCATCTGGAAAAGCGCGACGGACAGTATGAATTAACCTTTGAAGGCAAATGGCCCGAAGTGATGCTTTGGGAAATTCCGGCGCTGAGCGTGCTGATGGAGTTGCGCTCCCGCGCGGTCCTGAAGGACATGGGACGGTTTGAACTGCAAGTTCTCTATGCCCGCGCCATGACGCGCCTGTGGGAAAAGGTCGAGCGGTTACAACATCTGGATGGACTGAGGCTGGCTGATTTCGGCACACGACGGCGGCACAGTTTCATGTGGCAGGACTGGTGCGTACAGGCGATGATGGAAGGCTTGGGCGACAAGTTTATTGGCACCTCCAATTGCCTGATCGCCATGCGCCGCGAGGTCGAAGCCATCGGAACAAATGCTCATGAATTGCCAATGGTCTATTCCGCGTTGGCAGATGATGACGCGTCTCTGAAGCGCGCGCCCTACGATGTTCTGGCTGATTGGCATGAGGAGCATGAAGGTAACCTGCGCATCATCCTGCCTGACACGTACGGCACGGACGGTTTCCTAACCAATGCGCCCGATTGGCTGGCCGGCTGGACCGGTATCCGGATCGACTCGGGCGATCCCGCGGAAGGGGCCGAGCGTGCGATTGCATGGTGGATGTCCCGCGGTGAAGACCCGCGCGACAAGCTGGTGATCTTTTCCGACGGGCTGGACGTGGGCAAGATAGAAGAGCTTCAGTCGCAATTCGCAGGCCGGGTGAAGGTATCCTTTGGGTGGGGCACCCTGCTGACCAATGATTTCCGGGGGCTGGTGCCGGACAATGGCCTCGCGCCTTTCTCGCTGGTTTGCAAGGCGGTGTCTGCGAATGGAAGACCGACGGTTAAGCTGTCGGACAATCCACGCAAAGCCATGGGGCCCGCGCTTGAGATCGAGCGCTACAAACGTGTGTTCAACGTCGGCGCTCAGCGAGAGCTAGAGGTCGTGGTCTAGGCCTGAAACCGGTCCACGCATCGCAGCGCGCGCTCCGCGTAGAACCGCTGTCGGGGGTCATCTGCTCCAGTTCGGGAGATGATCCACCCGCATGATGCGAACGCCCGCAGCATCATGAACAGCGGGACAGCCGCCCGAGCCCCCGGCGCATCATATCCGCGGCACAGCGCATCCGCCAACGAGTCCAGATCGGGGTTCTCCGCATGCTGGATCAGGGCCGTGCCCAGATCATAGAGCCTGTAGCCCATGCCACTGTCATCAAAGTCGATAAGCGATAGGGCGTCGTCCGCCTGCAGAATGTTTTCCTGCAACAGATCGGCGTGGATCAAACCGATATCGGGATTTTCCAGCGCGGCCAACGCCTCCGCTGCTTGACCGCGGGCAATCAGAAGGGTCTCGACCTCTGCCGGGGCAAGGGCCGGATTGTCCCAGAACCTACCCCACAGCGGGTCAGGCCCCAGCAGCGCATCCAGATCCCAGTGCGGGCGTGTGATACCTGATTGATCAAGCCGGTCGGTCGTCTGATGCAGCCGTTTGATTAGACGCCCGAGCCGTTCATAGAGCGCGCACTGTTCGGCCAGCGGGCCGTCAAAGGGCACGCCATTCTCGCCGATAGGCGCCGCATCGATCCATGTGACCACGGATGCGCAAGGCATGCCGTCCGCAATGAGGTCGCCCGCCTTCGTGCGCAATGGCCGGGGGCAGGGGAAGCCCGTATCCGCCAGGCGCTCTGTCCATCTGAGTTCCGACCGGATGCCCTCGGCGCTTTGGTACCCCGTCCGGTGCAGACGCAACGCGGCGTGTGTCCCATCGGCAAACTGCACCTCGTAGACCGCGTTCTCTCGATCCCGGATAAGACGGGGCGGTGCGGCAAGCGGCCCCCACTGCGACAGGATCGCGTCAGGTATCATAGGGGGTGCGGGCCAAAATAGCCTCCAACGTGTCCATGGCCAGATCCACGTGATCGCGACCAAACGGCATAGGTGGGCGCATCTTCAGCGTGTTCATGTGGCGCCCGATCCGGTTCAGTAAAATACCCTCCTGCCGCATCCCCTCGACCACGGCGGCGGTGAATGGGCCGGCCGGTGTGCCGTCAGGCCGTACGAACTCAATTCCGAAAAACAGGCCCAATCCACGCGCCTCGGCCTTCAAGGGGTGGTCGATCCTTTGTAAACGGTCCAGCGCGTAAGCCCCGACATCTCGCGCATTTTGGATCAGATTTTCATCCTCCAGAACGTCCAGCGTCGCAAGCGCCGCCGCGCAGGACACAGGATTGCCACCGAAGGTGTTGAAATAGCCAAATGCCTCGCGGAAGGCAGCCATCACATCTGGTCGCGTCACAACTGCGGCGACCGGGTGACCATTTGCCATCGGCTTGCCCAAGGTGACCACATCCGGCGCAAAGCCCAGCCAGTCATGCCCCCACCATTCCGCGCCGATCCGCCCGAAGCCCGGCTGCACCTCGTCGCACAGGATCAGCCCGCCTGCCTTGCGGATGACCTCGACGGTGGGATCCAGAAATCCCGGGGACAGGGCCGGGAAGCCTTCATTCGCAAATGTCGGGCACAACATGAAGCCCGCGAAGCCGTGGCCGTTGGCGTCCAGCTCCGCGATGGCGCGAGCAACGTTCTCTGCAAATGCGTCAGGCTGGTTTTCAAGCTTTCCGCCCACGGGGCGCACCGTATCAGGGGCCGGGACCAGTCGGACGTGATCGGGATACCCGCCGATGGGCGGCCTGCGGGTGGATAATTGCGACACCGCGCTGGTGTTGCCGTGATAGGTGTTGTCGGTTGCGATGAAGCCGGTTTTGCCGGTGACAGCCTGTGCCATGCGAAGGGCGATGTCGTTGGCTTCGGAGCCGGTGCAGACCATGATCATCTGGCGCAGGTCGTGGCTGAACTTTGCAGTCAGGCGTTCGGTGTAGTCAAGCACACCATCATGCAGATACCTGGTGTGCGTGTTGAGCGTCGCGGACTGGCGCGCGATCGCCTCGACGACTTTCGGATGGCAGTGTCCCACATGGGGAACGTTGTTGTAGCAATCGAGATACCGCCGCCCGTCTGCATCCCAGAGCCACACGCCCTCTGCGCGTACCAGATGGACGGGATCTTCGTAGAAGGTCGGCACGTTTGGCCCCATGAGCCGCGCGCGGCGCGCCAGCATCTCAGCCGTCATAGTCGACCTTTCCGCGCAGGGATTTTACCTCACCCCGTTGCTTTTTGGCTGCGATGCGCCTGCGTTTGGAGCCGAGTGTGGGACGGGTGGCAATGCGCCGCTTCGGTTTTTCCAACGCCTTGAGGATCAGGTCGCGCAGGCGTTTCTCGGCAATTTCCCTGTTTCGGGCCTGGCTGCGGGTGTCCTGCACCTGCAGGATGATCGCCCCGTCCGTGGTCCAGCGCCGACCCGCCAGCCGTTTGAGCCGCGTCTTCACAGGCTCCGGCAGGTTGGGGGATCGGGCCGCCTCGAACCGCAGTTCCACTGCCGTGGCCACCTTGTTGACGTTCTGCCCACCGGGGCCGGATGCGCGCACGAAGTGTTCCGTCAGTTCCCAGTCTTCAATCGTGATGGTGTCAGTGATCCGGATCATGGCACCAAGTCATAGCGCGCCGGTGAAAAAGCGAAAGGGGCGCGATGAAGTGGCAATAGAGCCCCAACCGGGCTAGGTGCCTGATATGCGTTCGTTTCTTTCAAGTCTGACGCCGTCTTGGCTGGCGGGATATGAGCCGGGTCATTTGACGGCAGATGGCTTGGCCGGGTTTATTCTGGCGATCCTGCTGATCCCGCAGGCTATGGCCTACGCTTTGCTGGCGGGCCTTCCACCAGAGGCAGGCCTCTACACCGCGATGATCCCGCCACTGCTCTATGCCCTCTTCGGGCAAAGCGCGTTTGTTTCGGTGGGGCCTGTCGCGCTGGCCTCCTTGCTGGTGGCGGACGCTGTGGGGGGAAGTGATCTGCCCCCAATGACTGCGGCCGCCATCATGGCCATCGAGACCGGGGCGATCCTACTGGCCCTTGGACTGGTGCGGTTAGGCCGTCTGGTCAATTTCATCAGTGAACCTGCGCTTCTGGGCTTCACCGCCGCAGCTGCCGTGCTGATCGCGACCAGTCAGGTGCCGGCGTTGTTGGGCCTCGATATTCCACGCGCGGGCGACCTTGTTGCCGGAACGCAAGGTTTTCTGGGTGCAGGCATGCCACATCTGCCAACGGTTCTGCTCAGCCTGTGCGTTTTGGCGGCTTTGCTCATTGGTGACCGCTATGGGGCGGCTACGCTTTGGCGGATCGGGGTCCATCCGCCCTACCGCCTTGCGCTCGCCAAGAGCATTCCGTTGCTTGTCATGATCGCCGCAACGCTTGCGGCGGTACGTTTGGGCGATGGGATTGCGCGGGTCGCGCCGCCGTCTGGTGCGTTGCCCGAGATTGGCGTGCCGCTGCACAGTCTTGAGGCGTGGTTGAGCCTTCTGGGTCCAAGTGCTGTCGTCGCGCTGATCGTTTTTGTGACAGGTACGGCTGTTGCAAAATCCCTGTCAGGACGGGACAACAAGGCGCTCAACACGAGTCGGGAAGCGATAGCGGTCGGCGCGGCGAATGTCGCTGCTGGCATGACCGGTGGGTATCCAACCGGTGTTTCCCTCAGCCGGTCGGCACTTGTCTACGACACAGGCGCGCGGTCGCCGCTGGCCACGGCGTTTGCCGGGCTGCTGGTGCTGCCGGTGATCCTGTTCGGCGGCCCGGTTCTGGCGCTGCTGCCCGAGGCGGCCTTGGCCGCGCTTGTGGTCAGCGCGGTCTTTGGTTTGATCAAGCTGGATGAAATCCGCGCCGTCTGGCGCCACAGCCCGACCGAGGGCGGGGTCATTGCGGTCACGTTTCTGGCAACGGTACTGACAGGCGTCCAGACCGGTCTGCTGATCGGTGCGCTGGCGGGCATCGCGGCGTTCCTGTGGTTTTCCAGCCTGCCTCGGGTGACCCGCATCGGATCTGCGCAGGACGGGGAGATCTACCGTTCCGTTGATCGAGACGACATCGATGTGGATACATTACCTGTTTTGGTGGTTCGCATTGATCGCTCTCTTTACTTCGGCAACGTCGGACATTGTGAGGATCAGCTCAGCGAGCTTTTGGCGAAACATCCCGAGGCGAAGGGGCTGCTTTTGGACATGCGCGGTGTGAATGCCGTTGATGCAAGCGGCATTCGGATGCTTAACAGATTGCTCAGCTCCCTGAAGGAGCGTGATTTGGTCATGGGCTTTGCTGCGTTGCACGAGCCTGTCCATGAGGCCCTGCGAAAGGCCGGGCCAGGAAAAACCTACCCGTGTTATCAGACCGTCGAGGAAGGCGTTGAGGCGCTAACGCTGGAGTGCGACGGCGCGCAGCCGTGAGGCTTTTTGAAAAGAGAAAAGGTCGCTGACAGCGCAGCGACCTTTCCGAGATCTAGCGGAGGTGGGCCAAGTGGGTCTGACCCGATCCCTCGGTGTGAGTCAGGGGGCTGCCCCTAGAAACGCACCTCCGAACCTTGCTTGACACCTCTCTCCAAAATCACTCTAGACATGGACACCTCCTTTCTCTGGTTGCTGTTATCTCAGATGGTGGCACATCTTGTGGATAAAACAAGAATTTTTATGTCGCACCGTGAGAAAGTTTTGTGACGAGTATCCGGAAGGGGATCAAAGCGACCAACGCGATGCCCAGTTTCACCCCATAATCCGCAATGGCCAGACCAACCCAATACGGCATCACAGGTCCCATATCGAAGAGCGCGCGCGCCTCGTTGGCCCAGCTGACATCGTTGCCCGGTTCGACGAAGGTCAGCGCACCTGCGAAGGCAATCGTGAAGAACAGCCCAGTGTCCACAGCGGAGCCGATCACGCTGGACGTCAGTGGCGCGGTCCACCACGACCGGTCGCGCAGCTTCGAGAAAATCACCACATCCAGAAGTTGCGCCGTCAGGAAGGCGATGCCCGAGCCGACGGCGATGCGCAGGGTTACGAGCGGGCCAAACTCCCCCATAATCTGGGTGCCGATCAGCGAACAGATGACGCCAACAACGAAGCCGACATAGATCACGCGACGGGCGGGTCCCATTCCATAGACGCGGTTCATTACATCCGTGACGAGAAAGGCGAAGGGGTATGTGAAGGCCCCCCATGTCAGCCAGCCACCTGCGATGACGTGCTGCACAAGAATGTTTGATGTGACCACAATAGCGGCCATGGCGAAAACGCCGGGAAGAAGACGGGTCATTGATGTGTTCCGTTTTGACAAGGTAGCGGAGACTTGGGGCAAATGCCCTGCGAAGGCGGTCGTTTAGGACAAGGCTTTCACGGGCGCAAGCCCCTTCGCCCTCAGATGTCAGACGCCCGCTGCGACGATTGCGTCCGCCAAAAGCGGCACGGTTGAGGTGTTCAGCCCCGCAATGTTCATGCGGCTGTCGCCCACCATGTAGATTCCGTGGACCTCGCGCATCTCGTCTACTTGGGCGCGGGTTGCGCCAAGGCGGGAGAACATGCCGCGATGCTCAGCGAGAAACCCGAACCGATCTGACCCGGTTCGTTGCCGCAGCGCATGTGCCAGCTCTGTTCGCAACAAGGACAGCCCATCACGGATATCGCTCAGCTCTGCCTGCCATTGCGCGCGCAAGTTCGGGTCGTTCAGCACCATAGTCACCAGCCGCGCGCCGTGGTCCGGCGGGAAAGAGTACGCCTGCCGGTTGAGAAATGCCGCCGTGTCACGGGCCACGCCTTGCACGCCGGTGTCCTGCGACACCAGCAACAGCGCCCCGACCCGGTCCCGATACACGCCGAAATTCTTGGAGCAACTGGCCGCAATGATCATCTCGGGCATCGTCTTGGCCAGATGCCGGACACCGTAAGCATCCGCATCAAGCCCGTTTCCGAACCCCTGATAGGCCAGATCAATAAAAGGGATCAGACGTTTGGTTCGCATGATCTCAGCCACATCCTGCCATTGGGACGCGTTCAGATTGGCCCCGGTGGGATTGTGGCAGCAGCCGTGCAGCAAAACCACATCACCGGGTGCCGCGTTCGAAAGGTCCGTCATCATGCCGTCGAAATCCACGCCGCCGGTCTCGGGATCGAAATACCGGTACTCTGACATGGGCATATTCAGGTAAGAGATAATCGATGGGTGGTTCGGCCATGTGGGCGCGCTGATCCAGATCTGCGCATCGGGCGCGGCCAATTGGATCATCTCAAGCCCCGCGCGAAAGGCAGCTGTTCCGCCGGTTGTTGCGGCGCCCGTAACATGATCCGCTGACACCGCATCATTCAGGATCAGGCGGCGCATAGCGTCGGCAAACTCCGGATCACCGGCGAGACCCACATAGGTCTTAGTGGTTTCGGACTGCCAGAGCCTGCGCTCAGCCTCCTTTATGGCGCCCATAACGGGGGTGTTTCCGTGCGCGTCGCGGTAAACACCAACGCCCAGATCGAGTTTTGTCTCCCGCGGGTCAGCGCGAAAAGCCTGCATCAGCGCGATGATCTCATCGCCCGGTTGCTGGGGCAGAGCCTCGAACATTGTCAGCCCGTCTCGACCGCAAGCTGGTCAAACTGACCCCATTCAGCCCAGGATCCATCATAGAGCGAGTGCGACTTGTGGCCGATCCGCTCCAAGGCAAGGCTGAGAATGGCGGCAGTTACGCCCGAGCCGCAGGTCGTGATCACCGGTTTGGTGCTGTCGAGACCGGCGTCGTGAAAGATCTCGCGCAGACGCGCCACGGGCTTCATCGTGCCGTCGGTGTTCAGCAGATCTTTATAATAGACGTTTCTCGAACCGGGTATGTGGCCGGCCCGCAAACCCTCGCGTGGTTCCGGTTCATCCCCTTTGAAGCGTGCGGGGCCGCGGGCATCCAGAATTAAATGATCTCCCAGCTTCGAGGCCGCGGCCACTTGCGTCACGTCACGCACAAGGTGGGCCTGACGCTGCACGGTCATGTGGCGCTCTTTCGGAATAGGCGGCAAATCTTCCGTTTCGCGCCCCTCGGCCATCCATTTGACGAGCCCGCCATCCAGCACGGCAACCTCAGTCTTTCCCATCAGGCGAAACAGCCACCAGACCCGCGCGGCGGAAAACAGACCGGCGCCGTCATAGACAACAACCTGATGCCCGTCGCCTACGCCCATCGCCCGCATCCGGGACATGAATTTTTCCACCGGCGGCGCCATATGTGGCAAGGCAGAGCGTGTGTCCGAAATCTCGTCGATGTCGAAAAAGCGTGCGCCGGGGATATGAGCGGCCCTGTATTCCGCCTGAGCGTCCCGCTTCATATCCGGCAGATACCAAGATGCATCAAGCAGCCGCAAATCGGGGTTTCTCAAATTGGTCGCCAGCCAGTCTGTGCTGACCAGAGTCTTGGGATCATCCGCCATCTACCACGCCTCCACCGCTTCCTACCGAGGTAGCTTGAGTGGCCAAAGGGTTCAAGGGATGTGGTGACCGCAGAGCCTGCGGTTTGATCGGATCGACGGGATGTTATCTGGCGAGACGGGTGCGTTCGCCCGCCGCGCGGCCTAGCCGTGATCCTTCATCAGCCGGGCTTTCTGGCGTTGCCAATCGCGCTTGGCTGAGGTTTCGCGTTTGTCAGAGAGCTTCTTGCCCTTCGCGATGCCGATCTTCAGCTTCGCCCGGCCCTTGTGGTTGAAGTAAAGCACCAGCGGGACAAGCGTCATCCCCTCACGCTGTGTGGCGGACCAGAGTTTCGCCAGTTCGCGTTTGTTCACCAGAAGTTTGCGGCGGCGGCGCTCGTCATGCTGGAACGTCTTGGCCTGTTCGTAGGGCGGAACGTAGCTGTTGACCAACCACAGCTCTCCGTCCTCGACAGCGGCGTAACTTTCGGCGATCTGGGCCTTGCCGGTGCGCAGGGATTTGACCTCTGAGCCTTCCAGCATGATGCCGCATTCGATGTCTTCCTCGATCGCGTAATCGAACCGCGCGCGCCGGTTTTCGGCGACGATCTTGTAGTTTTTTTCTTCTGCTGTCTTGGGTTTGGCCATGGTCGGGCAGAGGTAAGCGCGCCACAGACCCACGTCAATGCCGAAGGCTGCCCGAGGGACGCCTTCGGCGAGAGTATTTTAGCCAGAAAGAAGGAACTGGCCTTAGGTGATCAGACCGGCGTGGATCATGGCGTCCTTGATCATCAGGCGTGTGCCATCGTCCAGCGTTGTCAGGGGCGAGCGCACTTCGTCAGAACAGTGTCCCAAGAGCGACAGGCCGTATTTGGCCCCGGCCACGCCTGGTTCCGTGAAGATCGCTTTGTGGAGCGGCATCAAGCGATCCAGACGTTCAAGCGCATCTGTGTAATTGCCTGCCAGCGTCGCAGCCTGAAATTCGGCGCAGAGTTTCGGCGCCACGTTGGCGGTGACCGAGATGCAGCCTACGCCGCCTTGTGCATTGAAGCCTATGGCAGATGCATCCTCGCCCGAGAGCTGAACGAAATCCTTACCGCAGGTCATGCGTTGCAGTGACACGCGGGCCACGTCGCCGGTTGCATCTTTCACGCCGATGATCATTTCGTGCTTGGCCAGCTGCCCCATCGTCTCGGGCGTCATGTCCACCACAGACCGGGGCGGGATGTTGTAGATGATGATCGGCAAGCCACAGTCTGCTGCGGCCATGAAATGCGCAATCATGCCCCGCTGGGTTGGCTTGTTGTAGTAGGGTGTCACAACCAGCGCCGCATCGGCGCCCGCAGCCTTGGCGTGTTTCACCAGACGGACGGTTTCCACCGTGTTGTTGGACCCGGCGCCTGCGATGACGGGTAAGCGTCCAGCGGCGGTCTGAACGACCGTCTCGACGACAGCATCGTGTTCCTCGTGGGTCAGGGTCGGGCTTTCGCCGGTCGTGCCAACGGGCACCAGCCCGTTTGAGCCCTGATCCACGTGCCACTCTACCAGACGTTTGAGCGCGTTGAAGTCCACTGCACCGTTTTTCATCGGCGTGACCAGTGCGGGTAACGATCCCTTAAACATAACGCGTCTCCTTACTTGAGTGACTGTGTGGGCGCGCATACCGTTCACATGAAGATGCCGCAAGGCCAATCATGACCCGTTTGTGTGTTGCCGCGTGCCTGTGGGCCGCCTACACCGCAGGGACCAAGAAGTGGACCGGATCCTATGCGAGATCGTTTTTACAAGGCCCTGATAGCGTGTCTGATGGCCGCCTCATTTGGGTTTGGTGCGGCGAATGCCGCCAGCTTCAACGATGCCTTGCGGGCCGCGGAACGGGGGAATTGGACCGAGGTTGAGGCCTTGCGTGCCGGTCTTGCGGGACCTGAGTTGAACATGATCGACTGGATGCGACTGCGGGGGCAGCAGGGTACGTTTGCCGAATGCCAGCGCTTTGTCACAGCGTTTGGCGATTGGCCGGGCATGCCGTTGCTGCGCCGAAGGTGCGAGAACACTATCCCGCGTGGGGCCGACCCTGATCGGGTGTTGCAATTTTTTAAGGGCACCCAGCCGCAAACCGGAACTGGTTCTTTGCGCTATGCCGAAGCGCTCTACCGGACGGGACAGAACAGCGCCGGATCGAACGAGCTGCGCCGTGCATGGATGACTTTCGCGATGACCCAGTCGGAGCACGACGCCTATGTGACGCGCAATGGCAACACCGTGAAAGACCAACACGTCCAGCGGCTGGATATGCTGGTGTGGCGTGGTGCCCATAGCGAGGCCGAGCGCATGTTCGATCTGGTGAGCGACGACTACGTCAAGCTGGCCAAGGCGCGGATTGCGCTTCGTAAAAACGAAAAAGGCGTCGACACCTTGATCGAAGCAGTGCCGGAAAGTCTACGCGATGACGCCGGGCTTGCCTATGAGCGGTTTCTGTGGCGGCTCAGGCGTGACCGGGACGAGGCGGCAGTTGAGATCCTGATGGAGCGTTCGATCTCTGCGCTTGATTTGGGGCGTCCGTCCGCATGGGCCAAACAACGGCGCGCACTGGCGCGAGATTACATGCGCAGCGGCAAGGCCGAACAGGCTTACGCGATTGCGTCGTCTCACTATATGAAAGGCGGGTCGGATTACGCCGATCTGGAATGGTTGTCCGGTTTCCTTGCGCTGCGACAGTTGGAGGCCCCCGCTGAAGCTGTCGCGCATTTCGAGCGTTTTGGGGCCGCGGTTGCCACGCCGATCTCGCTGGGGCGTGCCGGTTACTGGTTGGGCCGCGCCCACGAGGCTTTGGGCGATGACGCTGCCGCTGCTGAGGCCTACGCCCAGGGCGCACAGTATCAAAGCAGCTTCTACGGACAACTTGCTGCAGAGCGGGCCGGTCTGCCGGCCGATCCGAACATGACAGGGCAGGGTATCTTCCCATCGTGGCGTCAGGCGTCCTTTGCGAACTCCAGCATCCTCGATGCGATCCTAGCGCTGCACGAAGCCGGTCATCGCAATCTGACAGAGCGGTTCATGTTGCATGCGGTTGAGGGATCGGACCGGGTGGCCCTAGGTCAGATGGCCGATCTGGCGTTGGAGCTGGAGGAGCCGCATATCGCGCTGATGGTCTCCAAGCTGGCCGCGCGACAGGGCTATGAGCTTTACCGGACTTACTTTCCCATCGCGACGCCCGCCGGTCTGGATTTGCCTGTCTCGCCCGAGTTTGCCCTGTCCATCGCCCGGCGCGAAAGCGAGTTTGATCCGGTCGTCGTAAGCTCCGCAGGTGCGCGCGGGTTGATGCAATTGATGCCCCGCACGGCGCAGGAGGTGGCGCGGCAGGTCGGTGAGAGCTACAGCAGCACCCGACTTTTGAGCGATCCGGTTTATAACGCCCGCCTCGGCAGCCAATATCTGGCCAATTTGTCCCGCAGGTTTGGAAACAACCCGGTGCTGATGTCGATTGCCTACAATGCAGGCCCCAGCCGGGCGAACCGCTGGATGTCCGAACTGGGCGATCCCAGATCGGACCGCGTCGATGTGGTGGACTGGATTGAATACATCCCGTTCAGCGAGACCCGAAACTACGTCATGCGCGTGACCGAAAGCTTTGCGCCCTATCGCGCACGGCTCAGCGGCCGGGTGGAGGACCCGGCGCTGACATCGGTGCTCAAACAGTAGATATGCCTTAGGCTTTTGAGCCTTTGGCCAAGGAAAAGGCGGCGCCGCCGAAAGCTGCGGTTGTGCCGGACGGGATTTTACCCCGCATGCGATGTTCACCGGTGATCACCTTCTGATCGCACACTGCCCGGCGTGCCAGACCGGGCTGCGACCCGTAACCACATAGATGTTTGCGAGAGCAAGCCCTCGCGCGGTACCGGGGCGGATATATAGCCAAGAGACCTTAGCGAACCGTATCTCAATCGTGCGGTGCCTGCCGTGCGCGGAACAGCGTGAACAGACCCGCCCCGACAACGATGGCCGCCCCGATAACGACGTTCATTTCCAACACTTCGCCGAAGATCGTCAGCCCGATAAGCGAGGCAAAGACAAGCTGCAGATAGGCAAAGGGCTGTACGGCGCTGGCTTCAGCGACCTCGTAGCATTTGATCAACAGCCAGTGTCCAAGCGCACCGGTGATGCAGAGTGATCCCATCCAGAGCCAGTCGCGCGGCGTCATCGGCTCCCAAAACCACAGACCGACGACGGTCATGGCGACGCCGCCCACGGTGCCTGTCCAGAAGAAGCTTGTGGCTGTGCTGTCCGCCCGTGCCGCGTAACGGGTCAGCAATGCGTAGAGCGCGAACATCGCGGCAGAGGTCAGAGGGATCAACGCGAGCGGCGAAAACACTGCCACGCCGGGCTGCAGGATGATCAGCACCCCCACAAACCCGATGCCGATTGCAGCCCATCTGCGCCAACCGACCCGCTCACCCAGAACCGGGCCGGACAAGGCTGCGACCAGAAGGGGATAGCTGGTGAAGATCGCATGGCTTTCGACGAGGCCCAAAAGCGTGAACGCCAGCACCATCACGCAAATTTCCGCGGCAAGAAGAAGCCCGCGAAAGGTCTGCAGGATCGGTTGACTTGTCTGAGCGGCCGCTTTCAAACCACCTGAGGCGCGCGCGGCCACGGCGACGACGAAAGCCGCGAAGAACCAGTAGCGGATCATCACCACCATCAACACGTTGTATTCGCCTGCGAGGTGGCGCGAGATGCCGTCTTGGATCGCGAAGACAAAAGTGGTTGCCACCATCAGCCAAATGCCCATGCGGGTGTTGGCCTCCGTCATTTCAGTCGCCCGACGCTCATGTGCCGCTTTCGTCCGAACCCGGGAACCCGATGGATCTCAAACCCGGCGTCTGCCAAGGCTCGCCTTACGTGGCCGGCCGCTGTGTAAGTCGCGAGGGTGCCGGAAGGCGCCGTATGGCGTCCAACGGCGGCAAGAAGTTCAGGGTCCCACAACTCCGGGTTTTTGGCGGGCGAGAACCCGTCGAGAAACCATGCGTCCGCCAGACCATCCCATGCGGGGACCATGTCCCGCGCATCACCCGGAATAATTTGTACCTCCAAACCGTCGGTCTGAATGCGGGTCTGACCGGTCGTGAATGCATTTACGACCAGATCAGTGTCCAGTTCGGGAAAAGCAGACAAGGCACGTGCGATATCGTCGGCCTCCATCGGGTAGGCCTCGAAACTGGTGAACTGTAACGTACCCGGAGTTCCTGCGGCTTGCCACGCCTGCCACGCCGTCAGAAGATTCAGCCCTGTGCCAAAGCCCAGTTCAGCAATATGGAAGCCGTCTGCAAATCGCGCGGGCAGGTCATTACCTTGCAGGAAAACATGGCGCGTTTCGTCCAGCCCATTGTCGAGCGAGTAGTAGGGATCATCAAACCGCTGGGATACCGGAACGCCGCTGGCCTTCCATTCAATCGGTTCACGCTGGCAGGTCACGGGGCTTTGTCCTACATCACAAACGTCGCGACAATGGGAGAGGGCTGCGCGCTTGTCTAGACCTGAAGTAACGGTGTTCGGCGCGGGCATATTCGGTCTGTCCGTGGCATGGTCGTGCCTGCAGCGCGGGGCGCAGGTGACGGTCGTTGACCCCGGTGGTGTAGGGGCTGGATCCAGTGGCGGGATCGTGGGCGCACTGGCGCCGCACACGCCCGAAAACTGGAACGAGAAAAAGCAGTTTCAGTTTGAAAGCCTGATCATGGCCGAGGCGTATTGGCGAGAGGTGGCGAAGGTTTCTGGGCAGAACCCGGGCTATGGTAGGCTTGGCCGTCTGCAACCTGTGCTGGATGATCACGGCCTGGAGTTGGCACGCAAGCGAGAGGTGTCTGCGCGCGAACTCTGGCAGGGGCAGGCGGGATGGTTCGTCGAGCACGCCGAAGGTCTTGGCGATTGGGCACCAGCATCACCGACGGGATGGGTGATCCGCGACACACTCAGCGCGCGTTTGCATCCAAGGCAGGCCTGCGCGGCGCTCGCGACGGCAATCAAGCGCCAAGGTGGTGTTGTTGTGACCGGAGGTGCCGCGCGGGGTTTTGTGGTCGAGGCAACAGGCTATGCTGGTCTTTTGTCCTTGTCCGATGATCTGGGCCGTACGATGGGCAACGGCGTGAAAGGGCAGGCGCTGCTTTTGGAATACGCCGCGCCTGAGAGGCCGCAGCTTTTTGCGGACGCGCTTCATATCATTCCCCATGCGGACGGGACTGTGGCTGTGGGATCAACCAGTGAGCGCGGCTGGGAGGCGCCCGCGTCTACCGATGCGCAGCTTGAGGCGGTTCACGCGCGGGCGGTTGCAGCGTTTCCCGTTTTGCAAGGGGCCCCCGTCCTCGAACGGTGGGCTGGGGTCCGCCCGCGGGCCCGGACCCGCGCGCCACTTTTGGGGCGGCACCCTATGGCATCCGACCGCTTCATTGCGAATGGTGGTTTCAAGATCGGATTCGGTATGGCCCCTAAGGTGGGGGAGGTGATGGCGGATCTGATCCTGGGCGGTGTTGATACCATCCCTGACGCGTTTCGTGTCGAGACCGCGTTGGGATAAGGCTCAACCTGCGCGGGCCTGAAGGATCAACCTACCGTCCGGGCCAGAGACCCAGAGTGCAAGGTGGTCTTGCGTTTCATTGAGATGAAAATTGGCCTCTTCCCCGTCAAAGAGCGGCGCGATTGCCCGGAACTCGAACCGGCCAAGGGTGCCCAATGTCCGCTCCGCAATAAGCATCAAGTGTTGGGCCAGAAGAGGGCCATGAACAACGAGGCCCGGATAACCTTCGATGTCTTTCGCGTAGTCGCGATCGTAGTGAATGCGGTGGCCGTTGAAGGTGAGCGCAGAGTAGCGAAAAAGCTCGGTTGGCGTGAAGGTGTGGGTTTGGGCGATGGTACCACCGTCCGGCATCAGTTGCGCTGGACGTGGGCTGTATGGCGTATCCGGGAGATAGACCAGATCCTGTTCGTCGGTGATCACCGTGCTGCCATCCTGAACGATCACATGTTCCAGTGTCACAAGCGCCAGCGTGCCTTGCTTGCCCTCTTTGAGGCCAGACCGCAGACATCTGCTGCGCTTTTCCGCCGGAGTATCGACTTTTAGCGGGGCGTGGAACGCCAGTCGGCCCCCTGCCCACATCCGGCGAAGCAATCCCAGATCAGGGATAAGCCCACCCGTCTTGGGATGCCCGTCGCGACCTAGCTCGGCCGTGGGTTGGGCGTCCCAGAAAAACACCTGATGCGCGAACGGATGGGGGACGTCGTCCTCCAGCCCCAAAACGGTGTTTAACGCACGGATGCGCGCGGCATCTATCCGGTCTGTCAGCACAAGAGCGTCGTCCATGTGGTATCCGGCGGCCCGCTATTTGATCTCGCGTTTCAGCTTGTCCATCAGCTTGGTGAGAAAGTCGATATAGCTGTCAGTGATCAACTGCCCGTCCTCGTCAAAATGGTTTGAGGCACCACCGACCAGAACTTCCGGCCCCTGCAGGATGTTCGGTTGGAACGGCACCATTTTGAGGCGAAGGTCAAACTGCGTGCGTTCGCCGCCCGCCCGGCCAGCCGTTGCGGACATGATGGCCAGGGGTTTGTCCTGCCACGGATTGCCATCCGTCCGACTGACCCAGTCGAGCGCGTTCTTCAACACACCCGGAATGCCCTTGTTGTACTCTGGCGAGGAAATAACCACCGCATCGGCGGCCGCGATCTTGTCCGAAAGCGTTTGAACCGCCGCGGGAATGCCCTTTTCCGCTTCGAGGTCTTCGTCGAACAACGGCAGGTTCAGGTCGCCCTCCGTGAACGTCGTCGCCTCGCCCAAGCGCGCGGCTTCCCGGATCAGCTTTGTGTTGAACGAGTCTTTGCGAAGTGAGCCGGAGATACCAAGAAGGGCATATTCTGTCATAGTGGTCGATCCTTTTTCGAGATTTCAGACAGTTAGGGCAGACGTTTCCTTTGTCATTGCAATTTGCGGAAAACGCTCGGAAAACGATGGCGAACGCAGGGAGTTGGCGCAATGGGATCACGGCACGGCGGACAAATACTGGCGGATCAGCTTGCCATTCAAGGCGTCAAACGGGTGTTTTCTGTGCCGGGTGAGAGCTTTCTGGCCGCGCTTGATGGTCTTTATGACAGCGGCATTGAGAACGTTGTCTGCCGTCAGGAAGGCGCTGCGGCGATGATGGCAGAAGCCCATGGCAAATTGACCAACACACCGGGCGTTCTTTTTGTAACGCGTGGCCCCGGTGCCACCAATGCCTCGTCTGGCATCCATGTGGCCCGTCAGGATTCGACGCCGATGGTGGTTTTTGTAGGACAAATCGCGCGCGGTCACCGGGATCGGGAGGCGTTTCAAGAGGTCGACTACCGGGCCATGTTCGGCCCACTTGCCAAGTGGGTCACCGAGGTGGATCAAACCGCGCGATTGCCGGAATACATCGCCCGTGCGTTTTCCGTGGCCATGTCCGGTCGTCCCGGTCCGGTTGTTCTGGCGCTGCCCGAAGACATGCTGTCTGGTCACGCCGATACACCTGATCGCCCGAAAGTGGTTCTGTCACAGGCCAAGGCGCATATGATCGATGCTGAGCGCATCGCACATGCAATGGAACAGGCGGAGCGTCCATTGGTGATCGCGGGCGGGCCCGGTTGGTCTGTGACGGCATCAGATAACCTGGCCACGTTTGCGGCAGCCTTCGATGTGCCCGTCGCGGTCCCGTTTCGCAGGCAGGACTACCTCGACAACAGGCACGTCTGCTACGTCGGCGATCTTGGTGTCGGGATGAACCCGGCCCTTGCGGCGAAGCTCAAGGATGCGGATTTCTTGCTGGCCTTGGGCACCCGGCTGGGGGACATCGCAACGGGCAGCTACGAATTGATGGACCCGGCGGCCACGGGTAAGACGATCTGCCATGTGCACCCCGAACCAGAGATGCCGGGTCTGGTGTACCACGCGGACATTCCAATCACAGCGAATGCGTCTGCGGTGCTGACCGAACTGACCGCGCTTAGCCCATCGCAAAAAGTGTCGTGGGCGAAATGGAGGGCAGGCGCGCGGGCGGCCTATGAGACGTGGCAAGCCCCGCAAGAAACCCCCGGCTCGGTAAAAATGGAACAGGTGATCGCCCATCTTTCAGAAACATTGCCCGAAAACGCGATCTTGACCAACGGTGCGGGAAACTACGCGGCCTTCCTGCATCGCTATTTTACGTTCAAGAAATCGAAAACCCAGCTGGCCCCGACCTCTGGCAGCATGGGCTACGGGTTTCCTGCCGCCATCGCCGCGAAATTGCAGCATCCCGATGTGCCAGTGATTTGCCTCGCGGGCGACGGGTGTTTTCAAATGACTCTGAATGAGATGTCGACCGCCATCCAGCACGGGGCGGCGGTTGTGGTGATTGTCGCCAACAACGGCAAATACGGCACGATCCGGATGCATCAGGAAAAGACCTATCCGGGCCGGGTCAGCGGAACGGAGCTGTCAAACCCTGATTTCGCGGCGCTGGCGCGGGCCTATGGTGGCATGGGGCAGACCGTCGAACGGACCGAGGATTTTCCCGCCGCGCTGGACAATGCGCTGGCCGCTGGAACGTTGGCCGTGATCGAGTTGAAACTTGACGACGAGGTGCTTTCGACGGGCCTCAGCCTGAGCGAAACGCGCAAACTGGGTGAGGCTGCGACCGCCTCATAGCCACTTCATCCGCCGGAATAACCAGTAGAGTGCCAGCCCGATCGCGGCTGATGTCAGGCACAACAACGCAAAGGCAAATGCCCATTCCGTTCCAGGCATGCCCGCGACATTGACCCCAAACAGCCCAGTGACAAATCCCAGCGGCAGGAAAATCGCGGCGACAACAGATAGGATATAGCTGTTGCGGCCCAGCGTCTGCGCCGCCTGAGCGTCGATGTGATCCTGCACGACCATCAACCGGTCGCGCGCGGCGTCCAGCGCCTCCACCGCTCGGGTGATCCGATCGGTGGTTCTGCGGATCGAGCCCAGCGTGTCGCCGTCCAGAAGCGGCGTGTCCAGCGCACTCAGTTTGACCATCGCGTCCCGCTGGGGACCGACAAAACGGCGCAGCTTGATCATGCGCTGGCGCAGCCGGGCCAGATCGGATCCCATGTCAGAGGTTGGGTGAAACATTGCCTCTTCCATACCGTCGGCCTGATCTTCCAGTTCCAGAACGACCCCTTCGAGCCGATCCGTCAAACCGATCGTCAGATCATCCACAAACGCGGCAATGGATGAGGGGGCGTTCCCCGCATCGCAGTCCTCTTTCACCGCCGAGAGGGCCATCAATTGACGCAGCCGGGTCGTTACAACCAGTCCCGGGGCAAGCCAGAGGCGCAGTGAAATCATGTCGTCAACGGACGCGCCGGGGTTCAGATTGACGCCGCGAAGATTCAACAGGATGCCGTCGCCCAACCGCTCGCATCGGGGCCGGGTCTCGGACTGGGCCAGCGCGGCGGCGGCCAGTTCCGGGATGCGATCAGCCAGCCAAGGTTCCAGATCCGGGGTGGCGAGGTCAAAATGGACCCATCGGTAGGCTTGGCCATCGGGCGGGATATCCGCGTCGGTGACAGGTGCTGCCCGCCCGTCATCAAAGATATCAAAGCCCCACAGAAGCTCGGGCACGCCTAGAATTCCACCCCGATCTGTGCCTTGATCCCGGACCGGAACGGATGTTTTACAAGCTCCATCTCAGTGACCAAATCAGCGATCTCGATCAATTCTTCCTTGGCGTTGCGCCCGGTCAGAACCACATGGGTCATCTCGGGTTTTTCTTCCGTCAGGAATGTAACCACCTCGTTGATGTCGACGTAATCATAGCGCAGGGCGATGTTGATCTCATCCAGCAGAACCATCTTGTGGGCCGGGTCGCGGATCAGCTCTTTCGCCTTGGCCCACGCGGCCTGCGCCATTTCCGTATCGCGGGACTTGTCCTGCGTTTCCCATGTGAAGCCTTCGCCCATTGTATGGAAGCTACAGGTTTCGGTGAACTTGCTCAGGATCAGGTCCCGTTCCCCGGTGCTCATCCCGCCTTTGATGAATTGGACGACCGCGCATTTCATGTCATGGGCGATGCAGCGGAAGATCATCCCGAACGCGGCCGAGCTTTTACCCTTTCCTTTGCCCGAATGGACGATGATTAAACCCTTCTCGTCGGTTTTGGTCGCCATGATCTTGTCGCGGGCGGCCTTCTTCTTCGCCATCTTAGTGGCGTGGCGTTCTGCATCATCGGTCATTCGAAGCACTCCTTTGGAACTCACTGAACCCTATCTGCGGACCGAGGGAAAGGCCTCACGCGCGGGCCAGCAATATGCTGGTTTCCGTATTTAACACGCCTGGGATTTCGCGCACCTCCCGCAGGATCCGGTCGAAACTTTGCAGGTCCTCCGCCTCGATCCGCGCGACCATGTCCCAAGCGCCATTGGTCGAGTGCAATTCGATGATTTGTGCCAGATTGCGCAGGGCGCGCGTGACGGCGCGCGACATCGGTCCCTGCACAGCGATTGTCATGATCGCATGTATCGCATCTGTGTCCCCGCTTTGAAGTTCGACTGTGAAGCGCTGGATTGTGCCGCTGGACACCAGTCGATCAAGCCGGGTTTGGATGGTGGCCCGGGCGACGCCCAAATCCGCCGCCAGCGTGGTGACGGAGGCCCGTGCATTTTGCCGAAGCGCGGCGATCAAATTGCGATCTGTCTGGTCAAGATCTATCATTTTGTCCATTTTGCATATCACTATGATTTAAACAAATGGCAATTTGATCGCTTTGTATGGATCACGAGGTTCAAATTGCAGGCTATGGTCCTCGCGAACCATCGGAGATTTTCATGAAACAGATGTCCTGCGCCTTGGTCGGCGCGCCGGTCCAATCGGGCAGCGCGACCCCCGGATGCCTTATGGGCCCGGATGCCTACAGAACTGCCGGGCTGGCGGAGGTATTGCAGACCCTTGGTCACCGTGTCACCGACCGGGGAAATGTGGCTCAGGCAGAGATCAAGGACCTGACTCATGACAACGCCGCCGTGCACCATTTGACCGACATTGTCGCTTGGGCCGACGCACTGGAGGGTGCGGCCTATGAGGCAGCGTCGGCGGTGGATATGCCGATCTTTCTGGGCGGTGATCATGCCTTGGCCATCGGAACGGTCCCCGGTGTTGCGCGCCACGCGGCAGAGGCCGGTAAGCCGCTTTTCGTATTGTGGCTTGATGCTCACCCGGACATTCACACGCCTGACACGACCACCAGCGGCAATCTGCATGGTACGCCCGTCGCGTACTTCCTCGGCATGGATGGGTTTGATGGCGTTTACCCGGCGCTCAAGACCCGCGTTGCGCCGGAAAACGTCTGCATGATGGGCATCCGCTCCGTTGATCCGGCTGAAAACGCAGCACTGACCGCGCAGGGTGTCGAGGTACATGACATGCGCGCCATTGACGAGCACGGCATTATCAAGCCGTTGCGTGCCTTTTTGGACCGGGTCCGGTCGGCTGACGGGGCCCTGCATGTCAGCCTAGACGTGGACTTCTTGGATCCGACCATTGCGCCTGCGGTCGGCACGACGGTGCCAGGGGGCGCAACCTTCCGCGAAGCGCATCTGATCATGGAGACGCTGTGCGACAGCGGACTGGTCACCTCCCTCGATATGGTTGAACTGAACCCCTTTCTGGACGATCGCGGGCGCACTGCAAAACTGATGGTCGATCTGTGTGCAAGCCTTCTGGGCCGCACCGTTCTTGACCGCCCAACCCGGAGTTTCTGATGACCGATGCCCTTGCCCCCTCCGCCTTGGCGATGGTGCCGTTTGTCAGCGTCGATGACATGCTGAAGCTTGTGAATGCCATCGGACCCGCCCGGATGATGGCCGAAATCGCGGATTACATAGAAGCTGATTTCAAACGGTGGGAACAGTTCGATAAAACACCCCGTGTTGCCGCACATTCCGATGAGGGCGTGATTGAACTCATGCCGACCTCTGACGGGGAAACCTATGGCTTCAAGTATGTCAACGGCCACCCCGCCAACATGGCGCGGGGGTTTCAGACCGTCACGGCGTTTGGCGTTCTGGCGCGGGTCGACAACGGCTACCCGGTGTTGCTATCGGAAATGACGATCCTGACGGCACTGCGAACGGCCGCGACGTCGGCCATGGCCGCAGGTCATCTGGCCCCGAAGGACGCGAAAACCATGGCGATGATTGGCAACGGCGCTCAATGTGAATTCCAGGCTCTGGCGTTTCGCGAAGTTCTTGGGATCGAGACCGTACGCCTGTTCGACATCGACGGCGCGGCAACCGAGAAGGCGGCCCGCAATCTAGCCGACAGTGGTTTACGGGTCGTCTCCTGCGCTACACCGGAGGAGGCCGTGACCAGCGCCGAGATCATCACCACCTGCACGGCGGACAAGCAGTACGCCACCATCCTGACCGATAACATGGTCGGCACCGGGGTTCATATCAACGCCATCGGTGGGGACTGCCCGGGCAAGACAGAACTGCATCGCGATATCCTCCTACGCTCTGATATTTTCGTGGAGTATCCGCCCCAGACCCGCATTGAGGGGGAGATCCAGCAGCTGGATGCAGATCACCCGGTCACGGAACTGTGGCGGGTGGTTGTGGGCCAACAGACCGGACGGGCCAGCGCCGATCAGATCACGCTGTTCGACAGTGTGGGCTTTGCGACGGAAGATTTTAGCGCGTTGCGATATGTCCGCGATCAGCTTGAGGGGCAGGGATGCTATCAACTGCTCGACATGCTGGCCGATCCAGATGATCCACGCGATCTGTTTGGCATGGTGATGCGGGCCGCCGGCTAAAGGAAAAGTCCTGCGATATAGGGTGCAATGAGGGCGGTCAGTAACGCGTTGAGCCCCATGCCGATACCTGCGAAAGCACCCGCAGTCTCATTGACCTGAAACGCCCGTGCGGTTCCGATCCCATGGGCCGCGACGCCAGTGGCGAACCCACGCGCGCGCCAGTCTTTCACTCGCAACAGGTTGAGCAAAGGCGTTACGACGATGGCGCCGATGATGCCGGTCAGGATGACCAGAACAGCGGTCAATGTGGGCGATCCGCCGATTTGTTCCGAGATGCCCAAGGCCACGGGCGCGGTCGTTGATTTGGGTACCAGTGACAGAAGCGTCGCGCCGTCCAGACCCATCGCCCAGCCAATGGCAACAGCACTGAGCATCGCGGTCAGCGACCCGATGAGAAGCGCTGCAATCATAGGCAAGGCCATACGTCGCACCTGCGCCAGATTGCCGAAGAGCGGCACCGCCAGCGCAACAGTGGCAGGGCCAAGCATGAAGTGAACGAACTGGGCGCCCTCAAAATAGGTTGCGTAATCCGTTGTCGTTACGTGCAGCATCACCGCCAATAGGATGACGGCCAGCAGAACCGGGTTTGCCCAAGGTTGGCGGCCTGTCGCGCGAAAGATGCCGTCACCTATGAGGTAGGCCACCAGCGTTGCGGTCAGCCACAGCAGCGGGCCTTCTGATAGGTAGGACCAGATCTCAATCATCGGCGTCATCCTCGCCCGCCAAAAGCGCGAAGGTCAACGCGCCCGCTGCGATGGCCAGAACGGTGCTCAGCAGAAGGGCGAGAAACAACGCGACCCCGTTTGTACCCAGCTTGTCCAGATGCCCGATGATGCCCACCCCCGCTGGCACAAACAGCAAGGATAGATGAGACAGCAGGCCGCTGGTCGTGGGTTGGACCTCGGTCGCGGTTTTTGGCCGTGCAATCATGAGAACCAGAAACAGCGCCATCCCAAGCACCGGCCCGGGCAGCGGCAACTCGAACCCGCGGGCCAAGGCCTCCCCCATGAGTTGGAACAGCAACAACAGCGCGATGTGGAAGATCATGGCGGCCCGCCCAATGAAGAATGCTTCGACGTGGCCTTGGTATCAGGTTTTGGCGGCCTTGTCGGTGATCGGTCTCATGGCATCACGTTCCGGTCAGGCTGTCCAGCAGCGCCCGCGCAGAGTTCGATTTGGGCACCCAGAGCCCCCGCTCGATCGCTTCCTGAAAGCGCTCCGCCATTTCGCGCAGGGCGGGGGCGTTGTGTTCGGCGATGAAATCGCGGGTTGGCTCATCCTCCAGAAACGCCGTGTGGACCAGATCGAAATGGTGGTTCTGCACGGCCCCCGTCGTGGCCGCGAAAGCGAAGAGATAATCCAGCGTCGCAGCCATCTCGAACGCGCCTTTGTAGCCGTGCCGCTTCACGCCCTCAATCCACTTTGGGTTGACCACACGAGACCGGACCACGCGTCCGATCTCATCTTCAAGCGTGCGAATGACGGGGCGGTCCGGGCGGGAATGATCGTTGTGATAGATTGGCCGGTCCCGCCCCTGAAGCGTCGTCACGGCCGCCGCGGCGCCCCCTTCGAACTGATAGTAGTCGTCGCTGTCCAGAATGTCGTGTTCGCGGTTGTCCTGATTCTGGACGATGGCTTCGGTCTGGGACAGGCGCCGCTCGAATGCTGCCCGGTTCTGGTCGCCCTCGCTGTCCTTGCCATAGGCATAGCTGCCCCAGGTCAGGTAGGCGTCTGCCAGATCGGCCTTGTCTGCCCAGAGACGCTCGTCAATCATCGCTTGAAGGCCCGCGCCGTAGGCCCCGGGTTTCGAGCCGAAGACACGGTGCGCCTCGCCCTCCTCCTGAAAGCGAGCGGCGGCGGGGTTCTGATCCTGTGGCTCATCCAACGCCATGACGGCCCGCGCTGCGCTGTCTACCAGCGCCACCAGTTGTGGGAACGCATCCCGGAAAAAACCGGAGATGCGCAAGGTGACATCAACCCGCGGGCGGCCCAGAACACCGGCAGGCAGCACCTCGAATCCGGTCACGCGGCGGTTGGCACTGTCCCATGTGGGCTTGACGCCCATCAGGGCCAGACATTGCGCGATGTCATCGCCGCCTGTCCGCATGTTCGCGGTGCCCCACGCCGTCAAAAGCATCGTGCGGGGCCAGTCGCCATGGGTTTGCAGGTGCTTTTCGATCAGCAGGTTTGCTGATTTCCAGCCAAGGGCCCATGCGGTCGGCGTGGGAACGGCGCGGCTGTCGACACTGTAGAAATTCCGGCCGGTCGGCAAAACATCCAGACGCCCACGTGTGGGCGCGCCGGAGGGCGCCGGGGCGACGAAATGCCCTTTGAGGGCGGTGAGAAGGCCCGCCCCTTCCCTGGGCCCACAGGCGGCCACTGTGGGCATGACGTGGGCGCGGATGTGGTTGAGCACAGCCTGACTTGACGGCCCCGTGGCGGGCATAAAGTGATCCAAATGTGCTGCCGCCAGACGCTCCAGACGCTCAACGGCGTCTCCGGCTGTGCGCCAGGTGTCGTCAGAGATATCCGCCAGTGCCTTTGGGCGCGGTCCGGTCCACGGCGCAGCCATGTCGCAATCGAGCGGGTCAAAGCCCAGTGTCAGATCCTCCGCCAGCGCGCGGATCAGAGAGGCGTCTGGTCCAGTCCCGTCGCCACGTGGCACACGGGTAAGCGCGATAGCGAGGTCGCGGGCAAGATCACCGCCCGGTGCTTGTCCGAAGACATGCAACCCGTCGCGGATTTGCGCTTCTTTCAGTTCGCATAGGTATGCGTCGAGCTTGGCCAGATCGCCGTCCGCGTCACCTACGAACCCAGCGTCCCGATCCAGTCCGGTTGTCGCCGTAAGGCTCAAGATTTCACGGCGCAAGTGCTCGATCCGACGCGGATCCACACCGGCCGCCTCGTAGTATTCGTCCACCAGCGCTTCCAGATCGCGCAGCGGTCCGTAGGTTTCGGCGCGGGTCAGGGGCGGGGTCAGGTGGTCGATGATGACGGCTTGCGTGCGCCGCTTGGCCTGCGTGCCTTCGCCGGGGTCGTTGACGATGAACGGGTAGATATGGGGCATCGGACCCAACACCGCTTCGGGCAGACAGGTGTCGCTGAGGGCCGTTGCCTTTCCGGGAAGCCATTCGAGGTTGCCGTGCTTGCCCATATGAACAACAGCGTGTGCTTTCCAGTGGTGTCGCAGCCAGAAATAGAAGGCCAGATAGTTGTGGGGCGGCACGAGATCTGGTGAGTGGTATGTCTCTGTTGGATCAATGTTATAGCCGCGGGCGGGTTGCAGCCCGACGACGACCTGCCCGAACCGGTGGATCGACAGTTTCGCGCCTTCTGCGTCGAAAAATGGATCGACCTCGGGTGGTCCCCAGCGGTCTTCGATTTGCTGCCGGACGGCCAGCGGCAGCGCGCTGTAATGAGCATTATAGATCGCAAGCGGCAAGCGTTCTCCGCCTTTGGTCGCGGCCCGGTCCGTCAACCAATTGGTCGGTCCGGCCATGATCTGGTCCATCAGCGCCTTACTGTCTGCAGGTGGGGCGGTGTCATAGCCTTCGGCCGCCAGAAGCCGCAGGGCTTCGATGGTGGAGGCCGGGGTATCCAGACCGACCCCGTTGGCAAGCCGTCCGTCTTTGTTGGGGTAGTTTGCAAGCACGAGCGCGACGCGTTTCTCAGGCGTAGGCGTATGGCGCAGTTTGGCCCAGTTTGCGGCCAGCGCGGCGACAAAGCTGACCCGGTCACCGCGTGCGCGGTAGGTTGCGATGGGGCATTGGGTGGCCTCGTCGAAAAACGCCTCACCCTTGAAGCTGATGGCGCGGGACAGGATGCGGCCATCGACCTCGGGCAGCGCCACATTCATCGCGATGTCCCGCGCGCTGAGCCCTGCTGCGCTATCCTCCCAAGCCTCTTCCGATACGGCGGCCAGAACGACTTGAAATATGGGCGCCTCATTGATCTGCAGCGGGTTGTCGGTTTGCGAATCCCCTGCATGGGGCGAGGCGACCGCGAAGGACGTGCAGTTCAGGATCACATCGGGGGCGGCGTGCCGGAAGATCTCGGACAGCGTGGCTTGGGAGACCGGATCCTTGAGTGAGGCCACGAAAACCGGCAGCGGGTTCAGCCCCTCTCGCAACAGCGCCTTGGTCAGCCGGTTAATCGGGTGAAGCCCGGCACCTTGTACCAAAGCGCGGTAAAAGACGATCGGCACAATCGGCGCGTCGGTCTTCCAATGCGCGCGGACCACGGTCAGATCGGACAGTCCGGCCCCCGGCCAATACACCCCGGCCCGCAGCAAGGGCGCAGCGGACAAGGGGACGTCGCCTCCGTCCAGCAATGCGCGCGCATATCGCAGGAAATTCGCCGCGTTCTCTGGCCCGCCTTCGACAAGATAGGCCCATAGCGCGTCGTAATCCGCGTCGGCTACGGTCGAGAGCGCGCGCAGGTCTGCATCTGGTTTGTCATCGCCCGGCAAGGCAACAAAGGGGACGCCAGCGGCATGAAGATGGGCGGCGTACTGTTCCAGACCATAGCGCCAGTAACCGGTTCCGCCCAGCACACGCGCGATCACAAGGCGCGATTTGGTGGCGCAGGCCTCGATATGCAGATCGACGGAAAGTGGGTGTTGCAGATGGTTGAGGCTGGCCAGGCGTAGCGATGGCGGGGCCTGCATTTCCGCGCGGGCGGCGGACAGCGCCGCAAGCTCGGTATCGGCGGCGGAGATAAAGACGATGTCAGCAGGTGTCTGCGCGAGATCAACAGGCTCTGACCCGTCGTCGATGGCACCTGGCGTTGCTGCAAGCAGATGCATGTCAGGTCAGCGGCTTTTCCATGAACACGCTGCTCGCGCCCTCATCATAGTCGCCGAAAGCGCCACAATCGCGGAACCCGTGGCGGCGGTAGAGGCCGTGCGCCGCATGCAGCGTATCGCCGGTTTCAAGCTTTATCAGGGGCAGTTTCAGCATGCGCGCGTGATCTTCCAGTTGGCGCATCAGGGCATCTGCGGCACCGGTCCCCCGTGCCTCGGGCTTCACGAACATGGACTTCACCTCGCCATAGGAAGGTCGTTCTGCCAGCGCGGCGCATCCCAGCATTTGCGTGCTGCGGCGGACGATAAAGAAATGTATGTCCGGTGCGGTCAAAGCGCCTGCATCGAGGTAGTGGTTGTCCTCGGGCGGGAATAAGCTCTCCATCAACGCATGATGGGCCTGCAAAAGCGCCAAAGCCTCGGGACTTAGGGGGTCACCTGCCTCGACGATCAAGGTCATGCGGACAGCGCAGCTTCGATGGCGAGACGGTCCAGACCGGACTGCCCGATGACGACCAGCTTGGTTTCGCGCGGGGCGGTGCCCAGAGGTTGATCGAAATAGCTATCGACCCGTGGTCCAACGGCTTGAAGGGTCAGGCGCATCGGCTTGCCTTCCACCGCAGCGAAACCTTTCAGGCGCAGTATGTCATGGTCCCGGATCACATCGGAGAGTTGTTTCGCAAAAGCTGCCGGATCGCGAATTTCAGACCGCGTGACCACGAAGCTCTCGAAATCGTCGTGGTCGTGATGATGGTCGTCGTGGTGGTGATCCTCATCATGATCGTGGTGGTGATGGTGCACCTCATGACGGGCGGCCAGATCATCCTCGGCCCCGATGCCTTGACCCAACAGAACGTCCACCGGCAGTTGACCCATGGAGGTGCGAACGACCTGCACCCCATCCCGGCTGTCGGCTTTCAGGGTGCTAACCAAACCATCGGCTTCGCCCTCGCTCAGAAGATCCGACTTGTTGACCACGATCATATCGGCGCAGGCCACCTGATCCTCGAACAACTCAGACAGGGGTGTTTCGTGGTCGAGGTTCTCGTCCTGTACCCGCTGCGCGTCTACCGCCGCGACGTTGTGCGCAAAGCGCCCTTCGCTGACGGCTTTGCCATCGACAACCGTGACAACCCCATCGACGGTGACTCTGGTGGAGATTTCGGGCCAATTGAACGCGCGCACCAGAGGTTGCGGCAAGGCCAATCCGGAGGTTTCGATCACGATGTGGTCGGGCTTGTCCTCCCGCGCCAGAAGTTTCTCCAGGGTCGGGATGAAGTCCTCGGCGACGGTGCAGCAGATGCAGCCATTCGACAGCTCCATGACGTCATCTTCGGTACAGGTCTCATCGCCGCAGCCCTTCAGAATATCGCCGTCGACGCCCAGATCGCCAAACTCGTTGATAATCAGGGCGATGCGCTTGCCGTCGGCATTCTGCAGCATGTGACGGATGAGGGTGGTTTTGCCGGCGCCCAGAAAGCCTGTGACGACGGTGGCGGGGATTTTGGCGGACATCAGGATGCCTCCTCTTGGTGGGACCAGACAGTCGCGGCAATCAGGCCGAGCAGACACCACGAAAGGGCGGACGTCCCCAAGGATCGCGCTGCAAAATGGGCGGAGAGTTCAGGGGGTGCAACACCGTAATAAGTGTCCAGATGCGGCGCGCCAACAATGTGCGGTGCCAAGATTAGCGCCGTTGCGATGATCCACGACAGCGTCCCGCGTCCGAAGGCGATCAGCGCAAGCGCGACCGTCGTCGCGATGACAGTGCCCAGCCACCACGCTTGCCGCATCTCCACCTCAGGCGCCACAGTGCCGGGCAGTTCCGGCGACAGACCCACGGCGGGGGCAAGTTGTACGGCGATGAAGCCACACAGGCCCCAGATCAGGCCTGCCCGCGGGGTAACCACGTGGCCAGCGCGGGTGGCCAAGGCAAAGCCGGCCGCCATCAGAAAGCCAAAGGCGGTAAATGTCACGATGCCAAAGCCCGCTGTCGTCAGGTGCCGAACAGGCTCGTCCATCAGCGAGGGCGGTCCGGCCTCGGATTGGGGGGACCCGTCTGCGGCGAAATGCACACGTGCGCCCGTCTCAAACAACTCGCCTTCCAGAAGAAGGGGCGTCATCAGCCACAACTGGACAGCGGCAGCGAGTACGCCTACCGCAACCCCAGCGAACACTGCGCTGGTCAAAATATGTTTTAGCATGGCTTAGTGGCAGGGAAACGCCATGGCGTGGCGCTGGTCGTGGGCTGTGTCGTGCAGCACGGTGGCTTGGGCAAACCCTGCGGCGAACAGCAGGAACAGGCCCAGAAGCGCGGCCGTGGCAATGCCTATAAGATCGCTGTCGATCCGGCTTTGCGGTTGCGCCTTGGCGATGACTTTGACGTCGTTTTTCATTTTCTTCGTCTCCTTGACCCGTCACACCCGACGGGCGGTTCCATGACACAAGGCTGGTCTCCTGGCTTGCGGGTCAGGGCGCTGCGTCGGCCTTCCCGGAGTTGCCTCCAGTGGCATCATCGACGGGCGCTCACCGCTTACAGTCGCGGGGGCGGCTGTGGTTTTGGGCCCCGAATTGGGTCGCTCTCACCACATTCCCATTTGATCCCTGCCGAGCTTGGTCCGGCTTGGGAACCTTGTGGCCAAGACTGTGCGTCGGGACAGCCGCGAGGGTCAAGCCGGAAAGCGACATCCACGCACTGGAACAAGACCAAAGGCGCAGACCATCCTCGATCTGTACCTTACGCTCGGCCTTGTCGGCCTTGTCGGCCTTATCTTGCCTGACTGACGCATATTCTGTGGATAAGCCGGGCCTGCCGTCCATATCTGGTGGTTTGCCGTTGACTCGTGCCCGCCCGGTGAAAACAATCGAGGACTACATCCCGATTCCCGCCAAGGATAGCGTTTTTTGCGATTCTCGAAACTTAGACTGAATGGCTTCAAAAGCTTCGTGGACCCCACGGAACTGATCATCGCCGATGGTTTGACCGGGGTGGTCGGCCCGAACGGGTGTGGCAAGTCCAACTTGCTGGAAGCCTTGCGATGGGTGATGGGAGAAACCCGCGCCAAGGCCATGCGGGGCGGCGGTATGGAGGACGTGATCTTTGCCGGGGCGGCATCGCGCCCGGCCCGGAATTTCGCGGAAGTCTCGCTGACGATCGATAATACGGAACGGTTGGCACCTGCGGGCTTTAACGATCTGGACAGTCTGGACATCATCCGGCGGATCACGCGGGATGCAGGTTCTGCCTATAAGGCGAATGGTAAGGATGTTCGTGCCCGCGATGTGCAAATGTTGTTTGCCGACGCTTCGACCGGGGCCCATTCGCCCGCGCTGGTGCGGCAGGGTCAGATCAGCGAGCTGATCAACGCGCGTCCCAAAGCGCGCCGCCGGATTCTGGAAGAGGCCGCGGGTATCTCCGGGCTCTACCAGCGTCGTCATGAGGCGGAATTGAAGCTGAACGGCGCAGAGACCAATCTGGCGCGTGTAGACGACGTGCTGGAGCAACTGGCGCAGCAATTGGCACAACTGGCGCGGCAAGCAAAACAGGCCGCGCGTTACCGCGAAATCGGCGAGGCGTTGCGCCATTCCGAAGGTTTGTTGCTGTACCGGCGCTGGAAAGAGGCGGACAGTGCGCGGGCGGCGGCCTCTGCCGATTTGACCGAACGCACCAAGCTGGCCGCGCAGTCCGAAGCGCAAGCTCGCGAGGCGACAAAACTACGTGAGACCCAAGAAGGCGCGCTTCCTCCGATGCGGGAGGAAGAAGCGATTGCGGCGGCTGTTCTTCAGCGGCTGCAGGTTCAGCGCGACACGCTCGATGGTCAGGAACGGCAGGCCGAGCAGACGATCCAGACGCTGACCGCTAGGATTGAACAATTGGCAAACGACATCGCCCGCGAAACATCGTTGAACAATGATGCAGGTGAGACGATTGCCCGACTTGATTGGGAGGCGGGCGAAATCGGCAAGCTGTCCGAGGGACATGCAAACCGACTTGACGACGCAGCAACTGAGGCGCGGGAGTCGGCGACGATCCTGCAGAACCGCGAGACGGAACTGTCGGAGCAGACTGAGGATATGGCGCGCTTGGCCGCACGTCACCAATCGGCGCACCGGTTGCTGGACGATGCCACCAAAACTCTGACGCGCTATACCTCCGAAGCGGAAAAAGCCGGTGCTGCTGTTGTGGCAGCCCAAACCGCGACGTCGCAGGCCGATGCTGCGCTGATCGCGGCACAGAGCAAATTGAGCGAGGCAACGGCCAAGGCAGATGCAGCAGACAAGGCGCTGGCTGACGCCGACGCGGCCCGAACCGAAACGCAAGCGCGTGAGGCCGATGCCCGTGCTGCCCGGTCCGAGGCGGATGGTGAGGCGAACGCGCTGCGGGCAGAGGCCAGTGCATTGGCGCGGCTGGTCGAACGGGACACAGCTGAAGGGGGCCAGCTTCTGGATCAGGTGCAGGTCAAGTCGGGCTATGAGAAAGCTCTTGGCGCGGCACTGGCCGATGATCTGCGGGCGCCACAGATTGAGGCCGATGAAACGACAGGCTGGGCACGGTTGCCCGGTTACCCCAAGCCGCAATCGCTGCCCGATGGGGTGCACGCACTGACGAGCTACGTGACGATCCCGGATGTGCTGGCCCGCCGGATGAGCCAAGTCGGGCTGGTGGATGCCTCGGATGGCGCACGGCTGCAGGAACATCTGGCCCCCGGACAGCGGTTGGTCTCGGCCGAGGGCGATCTATGGCGGTGGGACGGGTTCCGGACAGGTGCTGAGGACGCGCCATCAGCGGCCGCTTTGCGGTTGCAACAGCTCAACCGGTTGGAAACACTGAAGCAATCTTTGGAACAGGCCACCGCGAAAGCCGACGGCGCGCGGCAGGCCCATGAGTTTTTGACAAAAGAACTTGCGGCGCTGACGCAGGCGGATCGGGAAGCGCGTGACGCGCGTAAGCGAGCGGATCAGGAGATGGCAGATGCCAGCCGGGCCTTGTCTCGCGCCGAAGGCGACAAAAGCATCGCGGAAGGCAAGGTCGAAAGCCTGCAACTGGCCGTGACCCGTTACGAAGAAGAAGCAATGGCCGCGCGGGAACAATTGCGGGAGGCCGAGAAAGGCATAACGGATCTGGGCGATCTGGACGCCGCCCGTGCGCAGGTCGAAGACATCAAAATGACCGTCGAGGCAGCGCGCATGACGATGATGTCCAAGCGGTCGGCTCATGACGAATTGCATCGTGAAGGTGAGGCGCGGCTCAAGCGCAGTCAGGAGATCACCAAAGAGGTCAGCGGCTGGAAACATCGTCTGGAGACGGCCGAAAAACGGATCGGCGAGCTGGAAGAGCGTAAGGCAGCTTCGGAGATTGAGTTGAAAGGCGCCAGTGCCGCGCCATCGGAAATCGCTGCCAAGCGCGATGAACTCGTCGGCGCGATTGAGGAAGCCGAAGGTCGCCGTCGGACCGCCGCGGATGCACTTGCGGCGGCTGAAACAATCCTGCGCGAAGCGGTGCAGACCGAGCGGGACGCGGAACGCAACGCGTCCGAGGCGCGGGAGGCACGGGCGCGTTCGGAAGCCTTGGCGGACGCTGCGAAAGAGACCGTGGTCTACGCGGTCGAGCGCATCCGGGAAGAGCAGGAGACAACGCCTGATGCATTGCTCGAACGGCTGGACACTGACCCCGAACAGATGCCGACGGCGGAGACCATTGAGAACGACGTTAACCGGTTGAAACGCCAGCGTGATGCATTAGGGGCAGTCAATCTGCGCGCCGAGGAAGACGCACGCGAAGTACAGGAAGAGCATGACACACTGGCCAATGAAAAGATCGATCTGGAAGCAGCGATCGGCAAGTTGCGGACGGGGATTGCGTCACTCAACAAGGAAGGCCGGGAACGGCTTCTGACAGCTTTTGAACAGGTGAACGGCAGCTTTGGCACGCTGTTCAAGCACCTGTTTGGCGGCGGCGAGGCCAAGCTGGTGATGGTCGAAAGCGATGATCCGCTTGAAGCGGGGCTGGAAATCATGTGTCAGCCGCCCGGTAAGAAGCTCTCGACCCTGTCGCTGCTGTCAGGTGGTGAGCAGACGTTGACTGCGCTTGCCCTTATTTTTGCGGTATTTCTCGCCAACCCGGCGCCGATCTGTGTGCTGGACGAGGTCGATGCGCCGCTGGACGATGCAAACGTAACCCGCTTCTGCGATCTTCTGGACGAGATGACACGTCGGACCGACACACGGTTTCTGATCATTACCCACCACGCGGTGACGATGGCCCGGATGGACAGGTTGTTCGGCGTGACCATGGGCGAGCTTGGCGTCAGCCAGCTTGTCAGCGTGGACCTGAAAAAGGCAGAGGCGCTGGTCGCCTAGAAGCTGCCGAACGCAAGGCCCATCGCGATCACCACCACCAAAGCAAGAAGTGGGATGAGAACCGCCACAACGAAGATATCGGGATAGGCCTTACGGTGTGATAGCCCTGCGATGGACAGAAGCGTGATCACCGCCCCGTTGTGGGGCAGGGCGTCCAAACCACCCGTGGATAGCGATACAACCCGGTGCATGAGATCCGGTGAAATGCCCTCGCCCTGCGCGCGCAGGGCATAGTCATCGCCCAAAGTGGCCAGCGCGATGGACATCCCACCTGATGCCGACCCGGTCAGCCCCGCCAGGAGCGAAGCCGCAATCGCCAACGACACCAGCGCATTGCCGCCAAGGTCGTCGACCGTCGCGGCGATCTGATCGAAGGCCGGTAGGTTTGCGATCACGGAGCCGAAACCGACAAGCGCTGCAGTATTGAACAAGGGCAGAAGCGCGGCCTCCGCACCCTTTGTGAGAGCGCGTCTCGGGCTGGTCAGGCCGCGCCATCCCAAGCCGAGTGCGAGCAGAATTGCGACAGTTAAGCTGATCATGATGGACCATAGACCGATCAGCGCTTGGGGCTCGGTTGCACCCCAAGCGGCGGACCGCAGATAACTCAGGTCGGTGGCGGGCAGGACCGACGTACTCAACAGCAGATTTAGCCCCACGGCTACGGGAATGGGCAGCGCGGCGACGATCAGCGGTAGCTTAGGCGCGGTTTGACGAGTGACGATATCGCTCGGCCCTTCGGCACGTGCGCCACGCCAGTTCAGCCAGGTTAACCCACCGGCCAGCATGATCGACCCGGCGATCATGCCTAGTCCGGGGGCAGCGAACAGGGTCGTTCCAAAATAGGCCATCGGGATTGCGTTCTGGATTGCAGGCGTGCCGGGCAGCGCCGTCATGGTGAAGGTGAATGCCCCAAGCGCGATGGCCGCGGGATCAGATGGGCTGACAGCCGGGCCTGTGTGAAAAGTGCGGCGGCCAGTGGAAACACTGCAAAGGCCACCACGAAGAGTGAGATGCCGCCGTATGTCAGAATGGCACAGGCCAGCACCACCGCCGCAATCGCGTGCCGCGTACCAAGGGCGTCGGCGATAGCATGGGCGAGCGTTGTTGCCGCGCCGGTGGCCTTCATCACCTCGCCAAACACGGCACCCAACAGGAACAGCGGGAAAAATGAGATCACGAAGCCACCCAAGGCTGGCATGAATATCTGGGTCAGAGAGGCCAAAAGCGGAAGGCTTGCCAAGGCAGCGGCCAAGGCCGCCATAACTGGTGCCAGCAATAGAAGCGGTCCACCGCGCCAGCTGAGAAAGATCAAGAGCAAAAGCGGAAGGAGAAGGGGAATGAATGCGGGCATCTGACGCTCGTTCACAGGAATGTCGTGCGCCGTGCATGGGCTTTTCTCAACGTCCCGCATTGATCTGGCGCAACCCGGTCGTGAGATGTCGCGGGGTCAGTTGAAAGACGTGCTGTCGTGCCTAAAAAAGTGCAGCTCCTGCCAGAAAAAGCACCACTATGCCCCAGGCGCGCCAAAGCATATGAACGGCTCGGTCGATGTCATCTGGCGTGATACCGCGGCGGCCTTTGGGATTGACGAACGGCTCTTCCCGCATCTGACCATCGTAGCTGCGTGGACCCGATAGCGCGACATCAAGCGCGCCCGCCATCGCAGCCTCAGGCCATCCGGCGTTCGGGGATCGGTGGTGGACGGCATTCGCGCGGATCATCGGCCACAAATCCAGCCGCCCGGCCCCGATCATCAGAAGACCCGCCGTCAGGCGGGCGGGCACCCAATTTACCAGATCATCGAGACGCGCCGCGGCCCAGCCAAACGCTTCGTGCCGGGGGGTGCGGTAGCCGATCATGCTGTCTGCGGTGTTTATCATTTTGTACGCGAGGATGCCGGGCAAGCCCAGCAGAAGGAACCAAAAGGCAGGCGCAATAACCCCGTCCGACAGGTTTTCCGCCGCGCTTTCGATAGCTCCGCGGGCGACGCCGCTTTCATCCAGATCACGGGTGTCGCGCCCGACGATCCGCGCGACCATCATACGCCCGTCGGCCAAACCGACGCGCAGCGCTTGCGCTACATCCGCCACATGGGTGACGAGACTGCGTTGGGCGAGAAGGATCGCGGCAAGAACAACTTCAAACATCGGTCCGAGCGGTAGTGCAGACAATACCCAACCGACAAGCACGGCGGCGGCCACAAGGGCTGCGATCACCAAGGCCCCGCGCAAGCGCCTCGCGCCGCCTGAGTTGAATGTCTTATCGCACCAGCTGATCGCATTCCCCATGAGCACAGCCGGGTGCGGCACGCGGGACCAGAGCCAATCGGGCTCGCCCAGAAGAGCATCTAGCAGTAACGCCAGAAGCAAAAGGGCGGCGAGATCGGTCATCTTAAGGCAGTTTCAAGCTGATCCCATCTGTCTGGCGCTGGAAGGCCCAAGCGGATCCATGTTTTGGAGTAGGGAAACGTGCGCGACCAGATATGGCTCTGCGCCAGCTTGTCTTGAAGTTCAGCGGCGTCCTTTGTGGTGTAGAGACGGAACAACGGTGTTCCCAGCGGATCCCGCTGTGCATGCGGCGCCATGAGCTTGTCGAGCCGCTTGAAGTCCTCGTCCAGACGTGTACGTGTCGCGTCCGCCCAAGCCATGTCATCCAACGCGCGGGCACCAATTTCCAGCGCCGGGCCCGCGACGGGCCAAGGGCCCAACATCTCCGCCATTTCATCGATCCGATTTTGTGGACCGATCAGGAACCCCAGTCTCAGACCAGCAAGCCCCCAGAATTTTCCAAAGCTTTTCAGCACCAGAATATCGCGCAGACCGTAATCTTTTGCCCGCGGCGTTTCACCAATGTAGCTATCCGACGGTGCAGTATCGCAAAAGCTTTCGTCATAGATGGCCGTCAGGTCTTCGTGCCCATCTGCTTGGGCAGGGGGTGCGGCGGCGACACCATCGGGATTGTTGGGATGCACGTAGACCATGGCATTGGGGCGTTGCTTGGGGCCATTGATCCGCCAACCGGCGTTTTCGAACGCCGCGGCCCATTCATTGTAGGTCGGCTCCTCTATACGAACCTTACCCACGCCCCCGAGGAGATTTGGAAGTCGTGCGATCAGAGCGGATGCACCGGGCGCTGCAAGGATGTCCACACCGTCTGGCACCGACCAGAACCGCCGTGCGGCCGCCAAAAGCCGGTCCCGCGCGCCAATGTCAGGCAGGGCCGTCCATGCGTCCTGCGAAACGTCACCAACAGGGTAGGGCACCGGATTGATGCCGGTGGACAGATCTAACCAGTCCGCCCGTGTGCCGCCGTACTTTTCGATCGCGGCATCCAGACCGCCCCCGTGGTCGCGTAGATTCGTCATTTGTCCGGCAGGGGCGGGTGACGGGTCACGAAATGCCCTTTGATGGGCTGCGGCCACTGGCGGTATGGCACAACGCCGGTTTCCATCTCTGCGTGGAGGCTGGCATATTCGACCACAGCCTCGGCGGCCTCTGGAGTTGGATCAAATTCCCCGAGCGTATAGGCCAGCTTGCCCTTGGATTGGATGGCAATATTACAGGCCCGATTGCAGCCCATGAGGCAGGAATGGCGACGCACGGCGATGGCCTTTCGTCCCTCGGAGGCCTTTTCGATGAGATCCGCAAAAACTTCGCCGTCCGTTTGACCTGCGGTTTCTGCATCCCACCCGTCCCGTTTGCACGTGTCACACACCGTAATCCACGTCGTCATCGCCAAACCTCATGTTTTCCACACTTTTCGTGTGGTATGCCCAATGCTAGACTGCACAAAGAACGGAAAAGCTGCTGAGTTGCAAGGCAACGACACGCCACAAATTTGCCATTTTCCGTTAACGGATAATTAGGAAATTTGACCGAGAACTTAACCTTAATGGGAAGTGTACCGGCCTTTTACGTGCTGATGACTCGGTCGGAGTGAAACATGAACGTGCTTATCGTTGAGAACCACAGCAGCCTTGGGGCTGTCTGGAGGGATCATATAGGGCGCCTTGGTGCCAACGCGTGTCTTGCCCACACGCAAGCGGATGCAATCGAAGCATTGCGCGAAGACGAGTTTGAAATATTGATCTTGAATCTGGGCTTGAGTGATGGCGGGGCCTTGGCCATTGCTGATTACGCAAGCTACCGCCAGCCCAATACCAAAGTTATCTTTGTGACCAGCGATAGCTTTTTTTCAGACGGGTCCATCTTTCAGTACATGTCTAACGCATGTGCGATGGTGCCCGGTGAAACGCCGCCCGAAGACCTGGCGGCAATTGTGGACTATCACGGGCGCTAAGTGCGCCCGTGATCCGCCGCCCAGATCAGCACAGGGTTGGTGGGAATTATCCGGTTCGGATTTATCGTCTCGTGGCTGTAGTGATAGTGCCGGACGATATGATCGAAGCCTACGGTGTCGGACACACCATCCCATTGATAGAGCTCGCGCGTGTAGCCCCATAGATTGGGGTAGTCGATGATACGTTTGCGATTGCATTTAAAGTGCAGGTGATAGACCAGATCAAACCGCACCAGTGTCGTGAAAAGCCGCCAGTCGGCCTCGGTGATCTGGTCGCCCATCAGGTAACGATGCGTCCCAAGCCTGTTCTCCAGCCAGTCGAGGCTGTCAAACAGCGGACCCACAGCCGCGTCATATGCGTCTTGTGTGGTCGCAAAGCCAGCTTTGTAGACCCCGTTGTTCACGGTCTCGTAGACCCGTGAATTGACCTCTTCGATCTCGTCGCGACGTGCCTCGGGCCAGAAATCCAGCGTGTTTCCGGTCAGCTCGTCAAAAGCGCTGTTGAACATGCGAATTATTTCTGAGCTTTCGTTGGACACGATGGTTTCACGGGTCTTGTCCCAGAGGATCGGCACCGTGACGCGACCGGATACTTTTGGATCGGCCTTTGTGTAGATATCGCGGGCGAAGGGCAGGCCGTAGAGTTTGTCGCCCGTTGCACCTTGCATATCCGTTTCAAATGTCCAGCCATCACCCATCATGTCTGGATGGACGACAGAGACGTCAATCAGATCCTCAAGGCCTTTCAGCTTCCGAAAGATCAGCGTGCGATGTGCCCAAGGACAGGCGAGTGAGACATAGAGATGATAGCGGTCGGCCTCCGCCTGAAACCCGCCTTCTCCGGACGGACCCGCCGTGCCGTCAGCGGTGATCCAGTTCCGAAACCCCGCCGTAGACCGCTCAAACGCGCCACCTGATTTTTCCGTGTCATACCATTTGTCATGCCACTCGCCGTCGATCAGAAGTCCCATGGGTCTTATCCTTCTAAAGCTACTCCGGTGGCCTAACGCGCTTGGAGGGCTTTGGGATACATACATCCCCGCGCAGCGTCTGTGCGGTACTGTTTTTGATCCGGCGCTCCCAATGTGGCCAGAGCATTTCTGACGTGGATCGCTGCGTCGCAATTGATCAGGCACAGGACGCAAACCTCGTTGCGGTGCGACAGGTCCCGCTCTATACCGGATTCAGACGAGGCCCCTACGGGCCAGAGAGGTTGGCAGCCTGATGATCGACCCAGATCGGGGATCGGATGGCAGCATCGTCACGGTGCAGCGGTCTGGTTTCGCCGCCTGCCTCTCTTCCATTTATGCTGGCTGAAAGGTATGCGCCATGATCCGTTTCTCTGTCGTTCTTCTCGCACTGACGTCCCCGGCTGCGGCCCATGTCGGCCATATTGGTGAGGCGGCAGGCCATGGGCACTGGATTGGGGCCATCGCACTTGGCGCCGCGGCGGCGATCACACTGGCGGCGGCTTTGAAAGGTCGGAAAAAAGAAGAAGCCGAGCCTGAAAGCGAAGAAGTTGAAGAAGACGAGGAAGCCGAAGCATGAGCAAAATCGGCGTCATGATCTGCGGCCATGGCTCTCGCAGTCAGGCTGCGGTCGATGAGTTTTCCGTTCTTGCCGAAAAGCTGCCCGCCTATTTGCCCGATGATTGGGAGACGGAGTATGGCTATCTCGAGTTTGCCAACCCTGTGATCCGCGACGGGCTCGACAGCCTGCGTGAGAAGGGGTGCGACAAGATCCTTGCCGTCCCGGGTATGCTCTTTGCGGCGATGCATGCCAAGAATGACATACCGACCGTCCTGAATACCTATGCCGCCAAGCATGACATCGAGGTCAGCTATGGGCGGGAGCTTGGCGTTGATCCAAAAATGATCGCCGCCGCCGGTGCTCGGGTTCAGGACGCGATTGACCATGCCAACGCCAAGACCTTTGTTGCGAATGAGGACACTTGTCTGGTCGTGATCGGGCGTGGCGCGTCGGATCCGGATGCAAACGGCAACGTGGCCAAGATCGCCCGAATGGTCCACGAGGGGTTGGGTCTTGGCTGGGTCGAGGTCGGTTATTCCGGTGTGACCTTCCCCTTGGTAGAACCGTGCCTGACCCACGCCGCCAAGCTGGGCTATAAGCGAATTGTCGTGTTTCCGTATTTTCTGTTCACGGGCATCCTGATCGACCGAATTTACGGGTTTACGGATCAGGTGGCCGATGCGCATCCGGATATCGAGTTCGTCAAGGCAAGCTATCTCAACGACCACGATCAGGTTCTCGCGACATTCGCGGAGCGGATCATCGAACAGGTCGGGGAAATCCCGCCACCGAACTGCGCTATGTGCAAGTACCGAACGCAGGTTCTGGGCTTCGAGGCCGAGGTCGGCGCGGTTCAGGAAAGCCACCACCACCATGTGGAAGGGCAGGGCGCCTCTGCACCGGGCTCAAACGTGGCCGATTGCACTTTGTGCGATACGTTCTGCACGGGCCTGTGTCGGCTGGAAAACGAAGATCACCACCACCATCATCACCACGGCGATGACCACAGTCACAGTCATGATCACCACCATCACGCACCTTACCCCCATGCCGCTCATCCGCATGGTCCGGAGAGCGCGCGCAAGACGAAGTCCTGACTGCCGATATGCGGCCCTACGAAAAAGACCCGAAGGCAATTTACGCGGCGAGTTTTGCGACCGTTCGGGCCGAGGCGCGGCTGGATCGCTTCCCGCCTGGGCTCGACGCGCTGGCGATCCGTGTGATCCACGCGTGCGGCATGATCGAAGTTGCGGACAGGTTGGCGTTTTCCCCACGCGCGGCGGAGGCGGGGCGGACGGCGTTGGCTCAGGGTGCGCCGGTGTTGTGTGACTGTGAGATGGTTGCGGCCGGTGTAATCCGGCGCCTGCTGCCTGCGAACAACGCCGTCTTGGTGACGCTGAACGATCCCAGCGTTCCGGACCGGGCCGCGCAGATCGGCAACACGCGTTCAGCGGCTGCTGTCGAGCTATGGGAAGATCACATAGAAGGGGCGGTCGTGGCCATAGGCAATGCGCCGACGGCGCTCTTCCACCTGTTGGAGCTGCTGGATGCGGGTTGGCCAAAGCCGGCGGTCATTCTGGGCTTTCCGGTGGGCTTTGTCGGTGCAGCGGAAAGCAAGGCTGAACTGGCTGCAAGCCCGCGCGGGTGTGAGTTCGTTGCCCTGAAAGGCCGCAAGGGTGGATCGGCGATTGCATCCGCTGCCGTGAACGCCTTGGCCGCCGGATTGCCGGAGGATGTCGCATGACCTCCACGCCTTGGCTTCATATCGTCGGGATCGGCGAAGACGGAATGGCGGGATTAACGCCCGCCACACGGGCTGTGGTGGAAGCGGCCGAGATAATCATCGGCGGCGACCGGCATCACCAGTTGTCCGACGGCGTGCAGGCCGAGCGCATCGCGTGGCCGTCGCCCTTCGATGCACTGATCGACACACTGACCGCTCACCGGGATCGTCGCGTTGTCGTGCTGGCCACGGGCGATCCGCTTTGGTTCTCCGTGGGTGCGCGGATTGGGCGGGCCATTGATCCGTCCGAGATTGTCTATCACCCCCAGCTTTCCGCCTTTCAACTCACCGCCGCCCGCATGGGGTGGAGCCTTGCGGACGTCGAGACACTGACCGTCCATGGTCGTCCTGTCGCGCAGATGGTGGCGTTCATTCAGCCCGACCAGCGTTTGATTATCCTGACCACCGGGGCAGAGACGCCGGCCCAGATTGCAGCCTTTCTGAGCGAGCGTGGCTTTGGCAAATCGAAGTTGACCGTGCTGGCTGCGATGGGCGGCGCGGCCGAGCAAAGGTTTGACGGAACGGCAGAGGGCTGGTCGCATGAGGTGCCGGCTTTCAACACGCTGGCCGTGGAATGCATCGCAGCCCCGGATGCCGCGCTGCTGCCTCGCGTGCCGGGGCTGGACGACAGCCTGTTCCAATCCGACGGAACGATGACCAAGCAAGAGGTTCGCGCGGCGACTTTGGCCAAGCTGATGCCCATGCGCGGGGCGCTGCTGTGGGACATTGGTACCGGCTGCGGCTCGGTCGCGATCGAATGGATGCGGGCCGCGCGGTATGCACGGGCGATCGGCATTGAACCACGGGCCGACAGGCGGGCTATGGCTGCGGCCAATGCGCTTGCTCTGGGCGCGCCGAAGCTTGAGTTGATCGAAGGTCATGCGCCAGACGCTTTGCAGGGCTTGAACGATCCCGACGCGATTTTCGTGGGGGGCGGTCTGACGAAGGACGTTTTCGATGTGGCCTGGTCTGCGCTGCGTCCGCTGGGACGTCTGGTCGCCAATGCGGTGACGCTTGAAAGCGAAGCGGTCTTGTTGGATCTGCACAAGGCCCATGGCGGCACATTGGCCCGGATCAGTGTCAGCCGCGCAGACCCGGTGGGACGAATGACCGGGTGGCGCCCGTCGATGCCGGTCACGCAATGGAGCCTCGTAAAAAGATGAGCGGGACGCTTTATGGCATTGGCGTGGGACCGGGCGATCCCGAACTGATGACCGTGAAAGCCGTGCGGCTGATCGGCGAGGCTGATGTGATTGCCTATCCGACGCTTGCGGGTGGGGAAAGTTTTGCGCGGGCCATCGCATCCGGCGTGATCCCGTCATCGGCGCGGGAAATCCGAATGGACGTGCCAATGACCCACGCGCGCGAACCGGCACAGGCGGCCTATGATAAAGGCGCAGAACAGATTGCGGACGCACTCGCAGCGGGCGAGATGGTGGTCTGCCTTTGCGAAGGGGATCCGTTTTACTATGGCTCGTTCATGTACCTCTTCGCGCGGCTCTCGGATCGGTTTAATGTCGAGGTGATCCCCGGCGTGACCTCCATGACGGCCTGTGCCGCGCGGGCTGGCTTGCCCTTGGTCGCGCGGAATGAACTGCTGACGGTGTTGCCCGGACCGCTGCCCGAGGAAGAGCTGCGAAAGCGGATTGAAGGGGCGGAGAGCATTGTCATCATGAAGGTTGGGCAGCATCTGCCCAAACTGCGGGGGGTCCTTGCGGATCTGGGCCTGCTGGATCGTGCCATCTACGTGGAACGCGCCACCTTGCCGGAAGAGAAGGTTTTGCCAATGACGAAAGCCCCTGAAACTGCGCCATATTTCTCCATGATTTTGCTGACGAAGGGGGCTGATCCATGGCTCTAGACCCGGTTGTCCTCTGCCTCAACCGCTCGGGCGAGCCTGTCGCGCACCGCGTCGCGCAACATCTGGGCTGCGCGCTTCACGGTCGTGAGGGGCGGGTCGATCAGGCGGATGTCTTGTTTCCCAATGCGCTGGATCATGTGCGGGATTTGTTTGCTGCGGGCCGCCCGATTGTCGGTGTATGCGCCAGCGGCATCCTGATCCGGGCGGTGGCTTCGCTGTTGTCGGACAAGACAACCGAGCCGCCCGTTCTGTCTGTCTCCGATGACGGCGCCGTTGTCGTGCCACTGCTGGGCGGCCACCGGGGGGCCAACCGATTGGCAAAGATCATCGCTGACCGGATTGGCGGAACCGCAGCCGTGACGACCGCCGGTGACGTAGCCCTTGGTGTTGCCTTGGACGAACCGCCTGCAGGATGGCGGTTGGTTAATCGTGGTGACGCAAAGGACGCGATGGCGGCTCTGTTGTCAGGTGCAGGTGCAGGTGCAAAGACATCTGGCGATGCGCCTTGGCTGGCGGACTTGCCCAAAGGCGACGGTTTGCGAATTTCCTGCACGGCTGAACCGGTCGCGGATCTGGGCCCAACGCATTTGCAATTTGCACCACAGCTTCTGACCCTTGGTGTCGGCTGTGCTCGAAATTGCCCACCGCAGGAATTGGCCAGTCTGGTGCGAGGCGTTCTGGAGGACGCAAACCTGAGCCCCGAAGCGATCCATTCCATCAACACGATCGGCCTGAAGGCGGATGAGCCTGCCATTCTTGAGCTCGCGACGTCTCTCGACAGACCTTTGCGCCTGTTCGACGCAGAAACCCTTGAAGCCGAAACGCCGCGTCTTGCGACGCCGTCTGACGTCGTTTTTGCTGAGGTTGGCGCTCACGGCGTCAGCGAAGCGGCCTGTCTGGCCCAAGCAGGCCCGGACGCGCTGCTACATGTCACCAAGAGAAAGACCGCCAACTCTACCTGTGCTTTGGCGCTGGCCCCTCAGCCCCTAACCCAACTGCGTGGTCAGGCGCGGGGGCGCTTGTCCATCGTTGGTATTGGTCCGGGCCAATCCTCTTGGCGGACGCCCGAGGCCTCACGGCTGATCGCCGAGGCTGACGAACTGGTCGGGTATGGCCTTTACATTGACCTTCTGGGACCCTTGGCGGCTGGTAAAGCAAGGTCCGACTTCCGGTTGGGTGGCGAGGAGGATCGCTGCCGCTACGCGCTGGAGCGTGCCGGGGAGGGACGCAATGTCGCGCTTATCTGTTCAGGGGACGCTGGCATTTACGCGATGGGCGCGCTGGTGTTCGAATTGATGGATCGGCAGGCGCATGGCGTCAGTGATGCGGCACGGCGGGTGGATGTCGTCTCCACCCCCGGTGTCTCTGCCTTGCAGGGGGCAGCGGCGCGGGCCGGGGCACCCTTGGGCCATGATTTCTGCGCCATTTCTTTGAGCGATCTGCTTACCCCGCGCGAGGATATCCTGCGGCGTTTGCAAGCCGCGGCAGAGGGGGATTTCGTGATCGCATTCTACAATCCGGTGTCAAAGCGTCGCCGGACCCTTCTGGCCGAGGCGCGGGACATTCTTCTCGCGCACCGTGCCCCGGACACGCCCGTCATGCTGGCCAGTTCGCTTGGCCGTCCGGAAGAAGACGTGCGGTACCGCAGACTCGACGCGCTTGAGGTTGACGAGGTCGACATGTTGACCGTGGTGCTTGTGGGCTCTTCCCAATCCCGATTGGCGCAGTTGGGGGAGGGGCCGCGGATGTACACGCCGCGCGGCTACGCGCGCAAAATCGACGGCGATCTGGCCGTTGGCTGAGTGCCGCGTCGCGTGCCAATGACAAGGAAGCAAATCAAATGACAGTCTATTTCATCGGGGCTGGGCCGGGTGATCCGGAGCTTTTGACCTTAAAAGCGCAGCGCATCATTGCCAGCTGCCCTGTTTGCCTCTTTGCGGGATCGCTTGTGCCCGAGGCTGTTGTCGCAGGTGCCCCCGACGGCGCGCGGGTTCTGGACACTGCGCCGCTGACGCTGGACGACACCCACGCCGAGATCGTCGCGGCCCATGGCAAAGGTCAGGATGTGGCGCGGGTTCATTCCGGCGATCCGTCGCTTTACGGCGCCATTGCCGAGCAGATCCGACGTTTGAAGACTGAGGGTATCGACTATCAGATCATTCCGGGCGTTCCCGCTTATGCAGCCGCAGCCGCCGCGCTGGGGCAGGAATTGACCGTGCCGGAAATTGCGCAATCCATCGTGTTGACGCGAATGTCGATGAAATCAACCGCGATGCCTTCGGGGGAAACTTTGGAGAACTTCGCCCGCACCGGCGCGACGTTGGCGATCCATCTTGGCATCCGCGCGCTGCGCGAGATCGAGCGGCAATTGATCCCGCATTACGGTGCTGATTGCCCCGTGATCGTGGCTTACCGCGCATCTTGGCCGGACGAGCTCTACCTGCGCGGTACCTTGAGCGACATTCGCGAAAAGGTCCGCGCCGAAAAAATCACCCGTACGGCACTGATTCTGGTCGGTCCGGCGCTTGCTGAGGTCAAAGACTTCCGGGATTCTGCACTCTACGACCCTGCAACTCCCCATGTTTTAAGGCCTCGCCGGAAGATGGCGAAAATCTGACAAGATTACGGAATCCTTTTGTTGTCGCAGGGGTATGATCACGTTAAATATGTAATGTGAAATGATGTGTAGTACTCTGTGATTGGATAGCGCATGACGACGTTTCTTTCCCGTGAGGTTCAGGACAGTCTGGCCGAGGCAAATCTCAAACGTCTTCGCGCGCAGAGCAGACTTTGCGTTCACGCCGGAAACTCGGTTGTTCGTATCCTCGAGTTCCGCCCCAGCAGCTTTTCGATCGCCGCTGAAGATGCAAGTCATGTCGGTGGTCTTGTCGACATCTATGATGGGCCAAGACATCTCTATCAGGCGCTGATCGTGGCCTCGTCTCAAGAAGACGGATTGATGTCCTACGAATTCAAGCGCAACACGCTGGCCGCCCATGGGCCTGCACTTGATTTCGAGCGGAAGATTGATGCGCCCGCTGGCCTTATTGAAGCACAATAACTGGAATCTCCCAGTATTATGAGAGGCTTAAAGTGCCGGTTTGCGAAAACCGGCATTGAAGCGGCGCTTTTGTTCGAACGCCGGTGGCCGGAGTGGTTATGTTTGCGGCAGACTTGACTGATGAGGAATGCCCCAATGATCCAGACCCCTTATTTGCTATTTTTGGGCGACGCCCCTGACTCCCTTGCAGCCAAGGTTGCGCAGGGGATCAAAGACTGGCGTCCCGAGAACGCCGTGGGTCAGTTTCGGTTGCCCGATTGCAAGGCGGATGTTGGCCTGAAGGACATGACCCTCGAAGAAGCGAAAGCGGCAGGGGCCAAGACTGTCGTGATCGGAGTCGCAAACCGGGGTGGCTATATTTCGGACGCCTGGAAGGACGTACTGATCGAGGCGCTGCGGATGGGCTTTGATCTGGCGTCCGGTCTGCACAATCTGTTGCGCGACGAGAACGATCTGGTGTCCGCTGCGCGCGTCGCGGGTCGGACCCTGCACGATGTTCGAATTCCAAGTGTGGCCTACCCGATTGCCAACGGAAAAAAACGCAGCGGCAAGCGGTGTCTGGCGGTCGGAACCGATTGTTCTGTCGGCAAGATGTACACCGGGTTGGCGATGGATGCCGAGATGCGCGAGCGCGGCATGAAATCCACGTTCAGACCTACAGGCCAGACCGGGATTCTTATCACCGGGGGTGGCGTGCCGCTGGATGCAGTGATCGCCGATTTCATGGCGGGCGCAGTCGAGTATCTTACCCCGGACAATGACGCGGATCACTGGGATCATATCGAGGGACAAGGCAGCCTCTTTCATGTGTCCTATTCAGGTGTGACCATGGCTTTGATCCACGGGGGACAGCCGGACGCCTTGATCCTCAGCCACGAGCCGACCCGCCCGCATATGCGCGGACTGCCGGACTATCAGCAGCCATCGTTGGAGGCGCTGCGCGATATGGCATTGTCGCTGGCACATATCGCCAATCCTGACTGCGTCATCGCCGGGATTTCGGTTAATACGCAGCATCATACTGAGGACGAGGCGAAGGCTTATCTGGCTGAGGTGGAGGAGCGTATGGGGCTGCCGACGGTTGATCCGTTCCGCCACGGTGCAGGCCGCCTGGTCGACGCGCTGGACGCGATCTGATGTTCAGCGTTTCCGCCGATACGTTCCGGTTGGCGCAGGTTTTCACGATTTCCCGCGGATCCCGGACTGAGGCGCATGTGCTGACGGTCCGGGCGGGCAAGGGGTGGGGCGAATGCGTGCCCTATGCCCGTTATGACGAAACAGTGGACAGCGTGACCGCGCAAATCGAAGCATTGCCCGATGGCATCACCCGGATAGAGGTTCAGGACGCGCTGCCTTCCGGGGCCGCCCGCAACGCAGTGGATTGCGCTCTCTGGGACCACGAGGCAAAGAGCGCGGGCAAACGTGTCTGGGACCTGATCGGCCTGCCTGCGCCCAAGCCGGAGGTGACAGCCTACACCTTGTCACTTGATACACCCGATAACATGCAAGCTGCCGCGGCGACGAATGCGTATCGCCCGCTTTTGAAGATCAAGCTTGGCACCCCCGATGACATGGCCCGTCTTGAGGCCGTGCGTCGGGGCGCGCCGGACAGTGCCATCATTGTGGACGCCAACGAGGGCTGGAGCGCGGATGTCTATTCCGACCTCGCTCCGCATTTGTTGCGCCTTGGTGTGAAGCTTGTTGAGCAGCCGCTACCTGCAGGCGATGATGATCTATTGTCCGAGATTGCCCGACCCCTGCCGGTTTGTGCGGATGAAAGCTGCCACGACCGTGCGTCCCTTCCGGGTCTCAAGGGGAAATACGATGTCATCAACATAAAGCTCGACAAGGCGGGCGGGCTGACTGAGGCGCTGGCCCTGAAGGACGAAGCCATTGCGCAGGGCTATGGGATCATGGTCGGCTGCATGGTCGGGTCCTCGCTGGCGATGGCGCCGGCAACATTGCTGGCACAGGGTGTGGCGTTCACTGATCTTGACGGGCCGCTTCTGTTGGCCGAAGACCGGGACGCAGCTTTGACATTTGACGCAGACGGCGTTCATCCGCCCGACGTCGCACTATGGGGATAAACCGATGAGCCGTATTGTTTATGTGAACGGAGCGTTCGTGCAGGAGGAAGACGCGAAAGTCTCCGTCTTTGATCGGGGCTTTCTCTTCGCCGATGGCGTCTATGAGGTCACCAGTGTGATCGACGGCAAGCTCATTGACTTCGAGGGGCATGCCAAGCGTCTGGAACGGAGCCTGACCGAACTGGACATGACATCCCCCGTGACGATGGATGAGCTTCTGGATATTCACCGGCGGCTGGTCACGGATAACGAGCTTGTCGAGGGCATGATCTATCTGCAGATCACGCGCGGCGCTGCGGATCGCGATTTTGCCTATCCCAAGGACGCGACACCAACACTGGTTCTGTTCACACAGGCGAAGTCCTTGGTGGACAGTCCCATGGTCGGGACGGGCATGAAGGTGATCTCGATCGAAGATCAGCGTTGGGGTCGTCGGGATATCAAGACGGTGCAGTTGCTCTATCCATCCATGGGCAAGATGATGGCCAAGGCCGCAGGCGCTGACGATGCGTGGATGGTCGAAGACGGCGCGATCACAGAAGGCACGTCCAACAACGCCTACATCGTGAAAGACGGCAAGATCATCACCCGCCATTTGGGCACTGAAATCTTGCATGGTATCACCCGCGCGGCGGTTCTGCGGTTTGCGAAATCCGCTCAGATGACGGTCGAGGAACGGTCCTTCACGCTGGAAGAAGCCAAAGCCGCGGACGAGGCGTTCATCACATCCGCGTCCACCTTCGTGATGCCTGTGGTGGAGATTGACGGCACGCCATTGGGTGACGGAAAACCCGGCTCCGTTGCGCTGCGTCTGCGCGAAATTTATCTTGAGGAAAGCCGGAAGGCAGCAGTCTAGTCAGAACTGTTCGCTGCCATCCCACTCCAGAATGACTTTGATCTCCTGCTTGAACCGGATGGACTTGCCGCCGAAAAGGCCGGGCGCTTCCGAGAACTTAAGGTGCAAAGCTGCAATCTGGTGGTTCGTCAGCTCCCGCGCGTCCACGTCTGAAAACCCGTAGAGGTTAAGTCGGTTCTGCACCGAGTTGACGAGTTGCGAGTTGGGGGCGGCTGTTACCGCGGCGGTGCTCAGAATGGTCGCAATCGCCACCGCACAAAACGTTGCCTTGATCATCGAAAAGCTCCCTTTCACATTCTGTAGCGCCGGATCACACTTTTCCCGAGAACTGCGCCGATCAGTCCGCGAATTTCAGAAGTGCCTCTGTTGCTGTGCAGGAGGTGATTTATATGCGCCAACTGTCCGGTGCTCAGTCTGGACACATCGACATCCGCAAAGCCATATCGTGGCAATTCCCGCGCCACTGAAGCCTCGAGCTGTGAATTGGCGACCGCGGCGCCTGTACCAGCCAGAAAGGCCAGAACAACGGTAAGGCTCGTGCGTTTCATGAAGTTCTCCTTTGCAAGAGAGTTATAGCGCGATGATCCGAGGTCTCAAAAACAAGGATGTGTCAGGTTGCGTCTTTATGGGCGATCTCAAACGCTGCTTTCTGTGCGTCGCTGGCGTCCGTCTGGTTCTGCGCCTTCCATTGATCAAAGGGCATTCCGTAGAAGATTTCGCGGGCTTCCATCTTGTCCATTTCGATGCCACGGGCGTTTGCGGCTTCTTGGTACCAACGGCTCAGACAGTTTCGGCAAAATCCGGTCAGGTTCATCATATCGATGTTCTGAACGTCCGTTCTTTTGGCCAGATGGTCGCGCAATGTGCGGAACGCGGCGGCCTCAAGCTCCAGTTTGGTTTGATCGTCCATAATTTGTCCTTTCAGAGATTTGCAGCGCCAACGGCCTTGTCTATCGCGATGGCCAGCCGTTCGGCCCACGCCACTTGATCTTCATGGTTTGAAATGAGGTCGTTGCGCAGTTCGATCAAGACATGGGGTCGCCCGTGTTTCAGAGCATGGCGATCCATTGTGTCCCCGACCAAGCTGCCCGCATAGGGTTCGTTGTTGCCGACGCACAGGTCCGGATCTGCAGCAAACTGATCCATGAGCGGCACCGCCAGCCGAGTGTCGTCCGCATAAAGAATCCCGATATGCCATGGACGCGGGGCCCGGCCACGTAGTTGCGGCGTAAAGCTGTGAATTGAGATCAGGATCGGCTCTTCTCGTTCGGCTGCAAGATCTGCGGTCGCTGTATGATAGGGGCGGTGGAAAGCGTCGATGCGACGCGCTTTTTCGGCATCATCCACGTCGCGGTTCGCCGGAATGATCGATCCGTCGTAGAGCCGCATAATCAATGTCGGATCGTCTTCCCCCCGGTTCGGATCAATCACGAGACGTGAGAAGTTTGTTCCAATGGCGGGTGCATCCAGCCGCTCAGCGAGCGCTTGGGTCACGCCATCCGCACCGGGATCATAGGCGATATGTCTGACCATATCCTCGGCAGGCAGGCCAAGGCTGTCATGCCCAATGGAGGGCGGCACATAGTTCGTTGCGTGATCGCACAGACACAAAAAGCGGCTGCGCCGTGTCGCGCCCGTGATGGTGTAGGATGTATCGGTCAAGTCATTTGCCTGTCATGGTTCCGGCAGAAACTATGTCGAGACGGCGAAAAGCGCCAGTTGCGATATCTGACCCTTTGGGTCATAGCTTGCAAAACGCCAAAAGGCCCATAAACAAAATGAAATTTACCCCGGGGGAGCCTAACATATGAGACGCCTACGCAATGTAAAGATTGTCGCGACACTTGGGCCGGCGTCCAATGATTACGAGATGATCCGTGCCTTGTTCGAAGCGGGCGCGGACGTGTTTCGCCTCAATATGAGCCACGGCGATCATTCTGAAATCCGGGTGCGCCATCAGATTATCCGCCAGATCGAGAAGGATCTGGAGCGCCCTATCGGCATCTTGGCCGACCTACAGGGCCCCAAGCTGCGCGTTGGCGTTTTTGCCAATGGTGAGGAGGAGCTGGAAGTTGGCCAATCCTTCCGGCTGGATCTGAACGACGCTGACGGGGACAAGTCCCGGGTTCAGTTGCCCCACAAGGAGATTTTCGAGGCGCTCGAGGCCGGGGCATCCCTGTTGGTCAATGACGGCAAGATCCGCATGAAGGTGATCGAGTGCGGCGACGATTTCGCGAACTGCGAAGTGACGGTCGGCGGGACAATTTCAAACCGTAAGGGCGTAAACGTGCCGGATGTGGTGCTGCCTGTTGCTGCCCTGTCAGAGAAAGACCGCAAGGATCTGGAATTTGTCTGCCAGTTGGGTGTTGATTGGCTGGCGCTGAGCTTTGTGCAACGCGCCCAAGACGTGGAAGAGGCGCGCCATCTTGCGGATGGCCGCGCGGCTATCCTGTCCAAGATCGAAAAGCCTGCGGCTGTGAAATCCTTTGACGAGATTCTCGCGGCGTCCGACGGGATCATGGTGGCGCGCGGTGATCTGGGGGTAGAGCTTCCGATCCAGAACGTGCCGCCGATCCAGAAACGCCTGATCCGCCGCTGCCGTGCCGTTGCAAAACCGGTGATCGTTGCCACGCAGATGCTCGAGTCGATGATCGACAGCCCAATGCCCACCCGCGCCGAAGTCTCTGACGTGGCCACAGCGATCTACGAGGGCACAGACGCGATCATGCTGTCAGCGGAATCTGCGGCTGGCAGCTTTCCGATTGAGGCTGTGACGACCATGAACAACGTGGCCATCGAGGTCGAGAACGATCCCAACTATCTGGATATCATTGCTGCACAACGCGGCGGGAAGCGGGAAAGTGTGGCGGACGGCATCGTATCAGCCGCCCGGGAAATCGCTGAAACGACCGACATCAAAGCAATCTGCTGCTTCTCTCAATCGGGAACGACAGCGCTGTTGGTTGCGCGCGAACGACCCCACGTGCCGATCATCGCGTTGACGCCTTTGATGGGAACCGCACGGCGCCTTTGTCTCAGCTGGGGTGCCCATTGCGTGATGAGCGGTGCCGTGGAACGGTTCAAGATGGCAGTGGTCAATGCCGCCCGCGCCGCACGCAAGGAAGGCTTCGCAACGGAGGCAGACCAGATCGTCGTCATTGCGGGTGTGCCGTTCAATCAGCCTGGCACGACGAACATTCTTCGGATTGCGCCCTGCGAGGAACGGTTGATTTTCAGCAGCGGCCCCGAATAGATTTCAGCGATCGCATGCAAGGGGAGGCATGTCATGCTGAGCAATGATCTTATCCTGGTGATTGGCATTGTCATAGGGGTTCTGACGATACCGGCCATCTTTGCTGCGGTGACCGGGGGAACGGCACCCCGGATTGCGACGGTCTCTGCCGTGATCTCGGGTGCGCTGGTGCTCTATGCCATTTACAACCAACCGGGCGGCTATGCTGTAGAAGAATTACCACGCATCGTCGGCTCCGTTTTCGGGTCGCTGCTGCGCTAGTATTTCCTGTCTTGCATTCTTATGCAGGTCCGCCTAAACACCGCGCTCACATCCGCGGGACCGGCCTATAGGCATGCCGAGTCGCGCGTCTACCGCTCAAGACGATGCAAGGAGACGGAAATGCCGAAGATGAAGACAAAGTCGGGCGCGAAAAAGCGCTTCAAGATGACGGCCTCTGGCCGCGTCAAAGCTGGTCAGGCAGGCAAACGCCACGGCATGATCAAACGGTCAACCAAGTTTATCCGCACGGCGCGCGGCACGACGATCCTCTGCAAGGCAGATGAGAACATCGTGAAAAAATATATGCCCTACGCGCGCTAAGGAGAATTTGAGATGTCGAGAGTTACTTCGGGCAAAGTCACACACGCCCGCCACAAGAAAGTTATCAAAGCGGCAAAAGGCTATTACGGCCGCCGCAAGAACGTCTTCAAGACCGCCACACAGGCCGTCGATAAGGCGAACCAATACGCAACCCGCGACCGTAAGGCCCGCAAGCGCAATTTCCGCGCTTTGTGGATCCAGCGGATCAACGCAGGCTGCCGATCCATCGACGAAACGATGACGTATTCGCGCTTCATCAACGGGCTGTCCTTGGCGGGCATCGAGGTCGACCGCAAGGTTCTGGCTGATCTTGCCGTCAACGAGCCTGCAGCATTTGCAGCGGTCGTCGAGAAAGCAAAAGCCGCGCTGAACTAATCAGCGCATTCATCTGAGGGACAGATGAGGCGCCGCGGCAATTTCCCGCGGCGTTTTGCTTTTCCAGATGATGGTGTAGATAGGTTTGATCAAAAAACGTGCGCCGGGCCTCCAGGGATTGAGGGACAAAAGGCGCCGCATCGAAACGATGGGACAAGATGACAGACCAGACGAGTTTTATCATCGCCGCCGGGCGGGCTGATCGATTTGCGCCTTTGCTGATCCTGACCGCTTCCGTGCTCACGCTGTTGATCATTTTGACGGATTTCATGAAAGTCGGGTTTTCTCCGCTTCTTTTGAAAGAAGGTGGCGGGGTCGAGAATGCAAGCTTTGCCCTGCTTATGCTGGGGGCTGCCGCATTCTGTATTGGCGGTGCGCCGTCGCTTTTGAAGCGGCATTGGCATGTCGCCGTCGCATTGCTGATCTTGGCCGGGCGCGAACTGGACATGGACAAGAAGTACTTCACGTCCGGTCTGTTCAAGTTGCGGACCTATACGGGCGACGCGCCACTCAGCGAAAAGCTGATCGGGGCCGCCGTGATCCTTCTTGTTCTTTGGGTGCTCTGGCGCTTTGCACGCCGTGATCTGGCAAGTTGGATCAGGAACTTGCGCCATGGATCAAGGACCGCTTGGGTGTTATTTTTGGGATTTGGTCTGGCCGCTTTTTCGAAAACGATCGACGGCGCCGCGCGCAAACTGGAGCCGTTTGGCATTGAAATGTCGCTGGAAACCTCAGCTTGGCTTGGTGGGCTGGAGGAGGTGTTGGAACTGATCTTCGCCTTCTGTGTGGTCTATGCCGTCGCCCTTTGGGTGCAAGACCACACGCGGGCCTGATCCGCTTGCACTTCGCCTGCCCCGTGGTAGGACGTGTCTAAACGAAGACGGAGACGAAAATGGACGGTTTGGTCGCCCTAAGAACACGTGTTCTGGACGCTGTGGCGCAGGCTTCGGATGAAGCCACGCTCGAAGACTTGCGCGTGTCGACCGTCGGAAAAAAGGGCGAAGTCAGCCTCAAGATGCGGGAACTTGGGCGTATGTCCCCGGAAGAACGTCAGGTGGCTGGGCCTGCACTGAACGCTCTGAAGGACGAAGTGAATTCAGCGCTGGCTGCAAAGAAGGCGGCTTTGGCGGACGCGGCGTTGGACGAACGGTTGCGGAGCGAGTGGCTTGACGTCACGCTGCCGGCACGTCCGGATCGCGTCGGCACCATTCACCCCATCAGCCAAGTGACCGAAGAGGTCACTGCGATTTTTGCCGACATGGGATTTGCGGTGGCCGAAGGGCCGCAGATTGAAAGCGACTGGTACAACTTCGATGCGCTGAACATCCCAAGCCATCACCCGGCGCGCGGCGAGATGGACACGTTCTACATGTCCCGCGCCGAGGGCGACAATCGGCCGCCTCATGTCCTGCGCACTCATACAAGTCCCGTTCAGATCCGCTCGATGCAAGAAAAGGGTGCCCCCATACGGGTGATCTGTCCCGGTCGGGTATATCGCGCAGATTATGACCAGACGCACACGCCGATGTTTCACCAGATCGAGGGTCTGGCGATCGACAAGACGATCTCAATGGCGAACCTGAAATGGGTGCTGGAGGAGTTCGTGAAAGCGTTCTTCGAGGTTGATGATGTTGAGCTGCGGTTTCGGGCATCTCACTTCCCCTTCACGGAGCCGTCGGCCGAGGTCGATATCCGATGCTCTTGGGACGGCGGTCAACTGAAAGTCGGCGAGGGTGACGATTGGCTCGAGATTCTGGGTTCGGGTATGGTGCACCCCAAGGTACTGGAAGCGGGCGGCATCGATCCGGCTGACTGGCAGGGTTTTGCATTCGGCATGGGAATAGACCGGATTGCCATGCTCAAATATGGCATTCCGGATCTGCGTGCATTTTTCGATTCAGATTTGCGCTGGCTGAAGCATTACGGCTTCTCTTCGTTGGATCAGCCTAGCTTAGCGGCTGGACTTAGCCGCTAAAACTTAGCGAACGGCCAAGCAGACCACGTAAAGAAGCCCGTCACATCCAAGCGCCGACAGGTCAACCGTGCTCTGACGCACGGCCTGCGGCGACGTGTCCAGCGAGACAACAGCAGCCGCTGTGCTGATGGCCAGAGCCACCAAAGAGGGCTTGAAGACACCGCCCACGAGATTCGATACAAAAGTCATCTTTTCATTCCCCCAGTATTCCTGAGAATCGCTGAACTCATTAAACTTGTGTTCAACTTGTCGCTAAATTGTGGCTGAAGTTGGGCGTGGTTCACATTCCGTTAATTTTGCGGTTGGTGTGGGTCTTTTGTTTGGCGTGTTCATGGGATAGCACGTGCGGAACTCTGCAATCGCACGCAAGGCATCCGCATCATGAAGTTCACCCTGTCTTGGCTGAAAGATCATCTGGAAACAGAGGCGCCGCTGGACGACATTCTCTACGCATTGACCGACTTGGGGTTGGAGGTCGAAGAGGTCTCGAACCCGGCTGAGCGTTTGAAGGATTTTACGATCGGTTTTGTGAAGAGCGCGGAAAAGCATCCGGACGCGGACAAGCTGCGGGTATGTCAGGTCCAAACGGACGAGGGCGATCTGCAGATTATCTGCGGTGCACCGAATGCCCGCGAGGGTATCACCGTCGTAATCGCGAAACCCGGCACGTATGTGCCCGGTATCGACACAACCATCGGCGTGGGTAAGATCCGTGGTGTCGAAAGCTTCGGCATGATGTGTTCCGAGCGCGAGATGGAACTCAGCGACGAACATCACGGCATCATCGAATTGCCATCGGGCGAGGTCGGGCAGCGCTTCACAGATTGGCTGGCCCAGAATGACCCGGCCAAGGTAGACACGATGATCGAAATTGCGATCACGCCGAACCGTCCTGATGCCTTGGCTGTGCGCGGCATTGCCCGTGATTTGGCGGCCCGAGGTCTTGGCACGCTTAAGTCGCAAGATACCGTCAAAGTGCCCGGTGAATTTGCCTGCCCAATTTCCGTCAGTATCGCTGAGGACGCGATCGAGGCGTGTCCGGTTTTCTATGGGCGCGTTATAAGAGGCGTGAAGAATGGTCCGTCGCCGGCGTGGCTTCAGGATAAGTTGAAGGCGATCGGTCTGCGTCCGATCTCTACCCTTGTCGATATCACGAACTTCTTCACCTATGATCAGAACCGACCGCTGCACGTGTTCGACGCGGACAAGGTGAAGGGCAACCTGAAGGTACATTTGTCCCAGGGTGGCGAGGAGTTCGAGGCTCTTGATGACAAGACCTACACGTTGGATGCCGGGATGACCGTCATATCGGATGATGCAGGTGTCGAAAGTCTGGGCGGCATCATGGGTGGTACGCAGAGCGGATGCACTGAAGAGACAACCACCGTTTTCTTGGAGGCCGCCTATTTTGATCCGGTGCGTACGGCGCATACAGGGCGGGCTCTGAAGATCAACTCCGACGCGCGTTATCGGTTTGAGCGCGGGATTGATCCGGCATGGACGCCTAATGGTGTTGAACACGCCACGCAGATGATCCTTGATCTGTGCGGTGGACAGGCTTCTGAGGTTGCCGTTGCCGGTGAGGTTCCTAATCACAGCCGCGCCTATGCGCTGGATACTGATCGCGTGCAGTCACTTGTCGGTATGGAAATCCCCGCGGACACTCAACGCCAGAGCCTTGAGGCGCTTGGGTTCCGGGTTGAGGGCGATATGGCCCATGTCCCCACATGGCGCCCGGATGTTCAGGGCTCTGCCGATCTGGTGGAGGAGGTCGCGCGGATCGCCTCGCTCACCAAGCTCAAGGGAACGCCACTGCCCCGCCCGACCCATGAGGTCCAGAAGCCCATTCTGACACCGCTTCAAAAGCGGGAGCGCGTGGCGCGACGGACTATCGCCGCTTTGGGTTACAATGAGTGCGTGACCTATTCCTTCATCGATCAGAAGACCGCAGCGCTGTTTAATGGTGGCGATGCGGGAACCGCGCTGGAAAACCCAATCTCAAGCGAGTTGAGCCACATGCGGCCCGCCCTGCTGCCCGGCCTCTTGCAGGCAGCCGCTCGCAATCAAGCGCGTGGCTTCATGGACTTGGCGTTCTTTGAGGTGGGCCAAGCCTTCCATGGCGGCGAACCGGGGGAACAGCATCTTTTGGCCACCGGTCTGCTGGTCGGTCAATCTGGGCCGCGAGACGTCCATGGGGGACGACGGGCGGTCGATGTATTCGATGTTAAAGCGGATGCTGAAGCGGTGCTCGCCGCGATCGGCGCGCCAGCGAAGGTTCAAATTCTGCGTGGCGCGTCGCCATGGTGGCATCCCGGGCGGCATGGCATGATCTGCCTTGGGCCAAAGAAGGTTTTGGGCGTGTTCGGTGAGATCCACCCGAAAATTCTGAACGCGATGGACATCAAGGGACCGGCGATTGCGTTCACACTCTGGCCCGCCGAGGTTCCGTTTCCGAAGGCCAAGACGGCCACCCGTCCCGCGCTGCATTTGCGCGATCTTCAGTCGGTCGAACGAGACTTTGCATTCGTTGTGGATGCGGATGTCGAAGCTCTGGCGCTGGTCAATGCGGCGGCCGGCGCGGACAAGACACTGATCGAAGGGGCACGGGTGTTTGACGAGTTTTCGGGCGACAAGGCACAGGCGCAGATGGGCGAGGGCAAGAAGTCACTGGCTATCACCGTCCGGCTGCAGCCGACCGAGAAAACGCTTACAGACGAAGAGATCGAAGCGGTGAGCGCGAAGATCGTCGAAAAGGTCGCCAAAGCAACCGGCGGTCACCTGCGCAGCTAGAAAGGACACGCCATGACATTGAAAGTATATCTCTCTGGCGAAATCCACACGGACTGGCGCGACCAAATCATCGCCGGATCCAAAGGTCTGGATGTCTCATTTTCCGGTCCAGTCACGGATCATGCCGCATCCGATGATTGTGGTGTAAAAATCCTTGGGGCGGAAGATCAGAAGTATTGGCACGACCACAAAGGCGCGATGGTGAATGCGATCCTGACCCGCAAAGGCCTAAACGACGCGGATGTGGTCGTCGTGCGGTTTGGCGATCAATACAAACAGTGGAATGCGGCGTTTGATGCGGGCTACGCTGCGGCGCTTGGAAAGTCGCTGATCATTCTGCACGGGCCGGATCATCAACACGCCCTTAAAGAGGTCGACGCGGCAGCTTTGGCCGTCGCGTCGGAGCCGTCTCAGGTTGTCGACATTCTGCGATATGTGTTGGATGGGACGCTGCCCGCCTGACAGACGTCCCAAAGCTTTAGTCACGTGGCGGTGTAACCAATCCCTTTTTGACCGCTTCACGAGCGGTAAACCGCTCAAGATATGCAACCAAAGCGGTATGATCTGCCCAACCCAAGACTTCTTTCGCGCCATAAAAGTCGAGAGCGCGAAGCCATGGCGCAATGGCAATGTCCGCGATCGAGTAATCGCCCGCGATCCAGTCACGGTCACTTAGTTCTTTTTCAAGAACAGCCAAAAGCCTCTTTGCTTCGTCAATATAGCGCTGTTGCGGGCGCTTATCTTCCCACTCCGATCCTGCGAATTTATAGAAGAAACCAAGTTGGCCCAGCATGGGACCAAGCCCGCCCATCTGGAACATCAGCCATTGTGTAATATGCGCTTTTTCGATGTCGTTTGTGCCGATCAATTTTCCGGATTTGCCTGCTAAATAAAGCAAAATCGCGCCGGATTCGAAAAGGCCGATAGCTTTCCCATCCGGTCCGTTCGGATCGACAATCGCCGGAATTTTATTATTTGGATTGAGCGACAGAAACTCCGGACTTTTCACGTCGGCGTCTGCCAAGGTCACCTTATGCGCTTCGTAGGGAAGTCCCATTTCCTCCAATGCGATCGAAACCTTCACCCCATTTGGTGTCGGGAAGGAGTAAAGTTGAATCACGCTCGGATCGGATGCCGGCCACTTATTGGTGATCGGGAACTGGGACAAATCGGACATTATAGGGGGAACCTTTCTGAATGTTTCCCCATACCTAGCCGTTAACAGTTATTAAAAAAGACATGGAACTGTTGAAAAAAAGCGTAGTAACTCTGCGTCAGCGCACCAAGCGAACAGGGGGTGCGTCTCAAAATGTTAAAAGGGAGTAGAACATGTTGGGTGAATTCAAAGAATTTATTGCCAAAGGTAACGTCATGGATATGGCGGTTGGCATTATCATCGGGGCCGCTTTTACCGCGATCGTAACCTCCTTGGTCGGTGATCTGATCAATCCAATCATCGCTTTATTCACAGGCGGCATCGATTTTTCCGGCTGGTTCTACGTCTTGGGTGAAGAAAGTTTCGCGTCCATCGAAGCGGCGACCGAGTCCGGTGTGCCGGTCTTCGCCATCGGTAAATTCGTTATGGCCGTCATTAACTTTTTGATCGTTGCCTTCGTTGTTTTCATGCTGGTGAAAATGGTGAACCGCATCAAGGAGGCAGCTGAAAAAGAAGAAGAGGAAGCGCCCGCGGAAGATCCCGGTCCGACAGAGATCGATCTTCTGAAAGAGATCCGCGACCAACTGGCCAAGCAAGCCTGAGCCGTAAGAGTATGCATGCAGCAAGGAAGGCCCGTGCGTGAAGCGCGGGCCTTTTGTGTTATGCCATGAGCGCTTGAAAAACGTACAACGTCAGCGCTCCACCCAGCATGGATCGCACGACGCCCTTGGTCCAGAACCCCAGACCGATCGTCACGAGCGCAGCAGCGAGGCGTGGAACATCCGGCACGCCGTCTGTTGCCGCAGGCCAAATGACAAGCGGCGCGACCAGACCCGGCAGGATCGCCACGGACGTATACCGTAGGTGACGCAAGAGCCACGGCGGCAGTGGCCTGTCCCCGATCAAGCCCAAAAACGAGAAGCGGATAAGATAAGTGCCGACGCCTAGGATAGCGATAACGGCCCAGATTTGTGGCTCTGTGTAGGTCATGTCATCCGTCGTTCTACCTCGGCACCTGTCATCATCGCCGCAATTGCTGCGATCAGAAGGCCAAGGTTCATTGGGACGGACACCAGCGCGAGGGCCAGCACGATGGACACCAAGGCAGCTGCGATATGCGCTACCGTGCGCAAGCCCGGCGCGACAATCGCGAGGAAAGCGATGGGCAACGCAAAGTCCAAGCCATATTCTGGCGGTATGCCATCCCCGATCAGTGCGCCCAGATAGGTGAAGAGCACCCAGAGCGGACAGATCGGCGTGGCAGCGCCAAGGAAGTACGCCGTCTTTTGTGAGAGGGTGAGATCATGTTTACGCTCGAATTTTTCGAAAGCCAATGCGTAGGTCTGATCGACCAGTACGTATGAGATGAGGGCTCGCTTCCACAACGGCTCTTGCCCCAGATGCGGCGTCAGAGCCGCCGAATACATGGCCATGCGCAGATTAACAGCCAAGGCAGATGCAATAACAACGAACATCGGTGCGTTCTCTGACATGAATTGCAGGGCTGCGAATTGCGATGCGCCCGCAATGACAACAACCGTAAAGCCCATTGTCTGAGAGACCGGCAATCCCGCTTCGGTCGCCGCAACGCCAAACAGCATCGCGAATGGAACGACAACCAGTACAAAGGGGACGCCCGCCTTGCAGCCCTGCCAGAAGAATGATTTCGATGTGGCAGCAGTCATGGCATGGCCCTAAGCTATGGAACGTGTCAGAGCTACACAGGCGGCTGGGAAGGTTCAAATGCCAATTCTTGATGAGGCACATCACGACTATCTGATTGCGCCAAACGCCGAGGGTGTTGGGCTGACACGAGCGGTTCAAGGGATCGCGCAGGACGGCACCCAGCAGCGGATCAATGTCGTTGAAGAGCGACCTCTGACCATCTATCTCAACCGGCAAGAGATCGTCACTGCGATGACCATCGGGGACTATCCCGACTACCTGGCGCTGGGGTTTTTGCGCAATCAGGGGATGCTGTCGCCGGATGATGTGGTAACCGGAATCGACTATGATGAAGAATTGTCCGTCGTGGTTGTTCGAACCGAGATCGAGACCAATCACGAAGAAAAACTACAAAAGAAAACTCGTACATCTGGTTGTGCGGTCGGCACAGTTTTCGGCGACATGATGGAAGGGCTCGAGGGCGTCCGTCTGCCCGATTGCACGGTGCGGACATCTGATCTCTATGCGCTTTCCGCAAAGATTAATCGCACGCCCAGCCTTTATCTGACGGCGGGGGCGATCCACGGAACGGTGCTTTGCCAAGGTGCTCGCCCATTGGTTTATATGGAGGACGTCGGTCGTCACAATGCTGTCGATAAAATAGCTGGCTGGATGGCGCTGGACGGGGCGCAGGCCAGCGACAAGACGCTTTATACCACCGGGCGGTTGACCAGCGAGATGGTTATCAAAACGGCGATGATGGGCATACCCGTTTTGGCGTCCCGCTCGGGCTTCACGGCTTGGGGTGTCGAGATTGCCCGTCAGGTCAATCTGACGCTGATAGGTCGCATGCGGGGCCAACGGTTTATCTGCCTCAGCGGTGCTGAGCGACTGATCTGGGACGCGGATCCCGCCGCAGTGCAGGACGAGCCCAAGCGGGCTGGTCGGAAGGCCGCACGTTGAACGGCGAACAGATGCGGCAACCCGCAGGTGTCATATTGGCGGGCGGTCAATCCACGCGCATGGGCGGTGGGGACAAGGGGCTACTTTGTCTGGGTGATCGACCGTTGCTGGACCGCGTTATTGACCGATTTCAACCGCAGGTCTGCGAATTGGCGCTGAATGCCAATGGAAACCCCGGCCGCTTTGTCGAATTCGGCCTTCCGGTTGTAGCCGACAGTATCGACGGGTTCGCAGGTCCGCTGGCCGGGGTTCTGGCCGGGCTTGATTGGGCGGCGTTGCAGGGCCATACCCATATCGTAACCGCCGCGGCTGATACACCGTTCTTTCCCTGCGATCTTGTTCCCCGTCTGCTGGACGCCGCGCAGGATAAGCCCATCGCACTGGCTGCAACGCCAGATCCGAAGCGCGGCATGGCGCGGCATCCGACCTTCGGTCTTTGGCCCGTTGCGCTGAAGGATGATCTGCGTCAAGCGCTCCGTGACGGCGTTCGGAAGGTCGTCCAATGGACAGATCGGCACGGCGCCGCGACGGCTGAGTTTTCCGCCGATCCGTTCGATCCGTTTTTCAATGTCAACACTCCTGAGGACATGACCCGTGCCGAGGGGCTTCTCAGATGAAGATTTATGGCATCGTCGGATGGAAGAACTCCGGCAAAACCGGGTTGATGGAACGGCTCGTAACCGAGATCGTCGCGCGCGGGCTCAGCGTCTCAACGCTCAAGCATGCGCACCATCATTTTGACGTGGACCAAGAAGGCAAAGACAGTTTCCGGCATCGTGAGGCTGGCGCGACTGAAGTGCTTTTGGCATCCGGTCGACGCTGGGCCTTGATGCACGAGTTACGGAACCAAGCCGAGCCACCGCTGGCGGACCTTTTGAAGAAACTGTCGCCGGTCGATGTCGTGCTGGTCGAAGGCTACAAACGTGACACCCATTTCAAGGTCGAGGCGCACCGGGTCGAGACCGGACAGCCATTGATAGCACTAGACGACCCGACGATCCGCGCCATCGCGAGCAATGAAGATCTGCCTGACATGACGGTGCCGGTTTTCGATCTGGATGACACGAAAGCGGTGTGCGACTTCATTCTGTCCGAGCTTGGTTTGTGACGCTCTATGACCGCTATATTGCCGTAGACTGGTCCGGAGGTAACGACACGGGGCCAACGCCCAAGGCGGACGCGATCTGGGTGGCTGTGTACACGGATGGCCCCCCGGAAACACCGCACTACATTCGCAACCGGCTACTGGCGGAAGAGTGGCTCACGGATCAGATCTCTGATGCACTTGCTAATGGCGCTCGTCTGTGTGTCGGATTTGATTTTGCTTTTGGATATCCGGATGGGTTTGGCAGGTGGCTGACGGCATCCGATGATCCGTTGGCGGTCTGGGACTGGCTCGGCGAAAGGGTCGAGGACAGCCCGAAGATCAACAACCGGTTCGATGTTGCCGCGGCGATCAACGCCCGGTGCGGTGGCATCGGCCCTTTCTGGGGGAACGGTCTCAAGCGCGATATCCCGCATCTGCCCCGCAAAGGTCTGGCGCGGACGTGCGAAGATTTTCCGGAAAGACGCCAGGTCGAGCATCTTGCGCGCGGCAGCTTTCCCTGTTGGCAGCTTTCCGGCGCGGGCGCGGTCGGCTCACAGATCATCATGGGGCTTCCGGTGCTAAACCGCCTCCGCCGCAGGTTTGCCGGTGACATTTCGGTTTGGCCATTCGAGCCGCTTACCGCGCCAATCTCCTTTGTTGAGATTTGGCCATCCCTCTTGGCCAGCGAGATTTCCGATACCATGTCACTGGGTGACATCAAGGATGCCCGCCAAGTGGAGATGGTGGCGAATGTGATGGCACGCATGGATCACGCTGGGACGCTGCATGGTGCGCTTGAGGCTGCTGAAGGTAAGACAGAAGGGTGGATTTTGGGTGTTGGAAGTGAGAACAGTTTGAAATCAGCCGCGCGTCCCGTCCCGCCCTTGAGGAACGATTGCTTCGCTTTGCCTCCGGGTGTCGATTGGACGCCGGTGGATGAGGCCCTCGAGCGGCTGGAACGGGCCATTACACCCGTGGTTGGGCAAGAACGGGTGCCTGCCGCGCAAGCCGATGGCCGCATAACATCGCGCGATGTGGTGGCAATACGCTCCAACCCACCCGCCGCGAACTCTGCAGTGGATGGCTTCGGATTTGCCCATGCAAGCCTGCCTGCGGGTGCCCAGACGATTCCTCTGGTAACGGGACGTGCGGCGGCTGGTGGCGCCTATCCTGGCACCGTCCCGGCGGGGCAGGCCATACGTATTCTCACCGGGGCGTTGCTGCCTGAGGGCGTCGATACGGTTGTGCTGGAAGAGGACTGCACGCGCAACGGCGACGAAATCCGCGTCTCAGCGCTTCCCAAACCCGGCGCCAACAGTCGAAAGGCGGGCGAGGACGTTGCTATCGGTGAGGTCATCCTCAAAGCGGGTGCCATGATCGGCCCGCCGGAACTGGCGTTGTGTGCTGCGACGGGTGTTGCAGAGCTTGATGTTTTCACAAGGCTGAAAGTTGGCGTTCTGTCGACGGGCGATGAACTGATCGCGCCAACCTCTGATGCCAGGCCGGATCAGACTTTTGATGCGAACCGGCCGATGCTGCTCTCGCTGTTGTCACGGTGGGGCTACGATCCGGTGGATCTGGGCCATTCTAAGGATGATCGGGACCTTCTGCGGGCCACGTTGAATGATGGCTCACGCCGCTGCGACGCAATTCTTACTTCTGGCGGGGCCTCTGCGGGGGACGAGGACCACGTCTCGGCATTGCTCAAGGCAGAAGGATCGCTGTCGAATTGGCGCATAGCATTGAAACCGGGACGTCCGCTGGCGCTTGCTCAATGGCACAGCGTTCCGATTTTCGGCTTGCCCGGAAACCCTGTTGCTGCCTTGGTTTGCGCCTTAGTTTTCGCGCGCCCTGCGCTTTCGAAGCTCGCTGGCGGGACCTTTGCCAAGCAAGCAGGATTTATGGTGCCCGCGGCGTTTAAAAAGAAAAAGAAACCCGGTCGACGCGAATACCTGCGCGCAAGACTGCAGGACGATGGTCGCGTCACTGTTTTCAAATCTGAGGGCTCCGGCCGGATCTCTGGGTTAAGCTGGGCGGGCGGGCTGGTCGAATTGCCAGACGGTGCCATGACGATCTCGGAAGGGACGCCGGTCAAATTCATACCCTATAGCGCATTCGGTCTTTGATGCGCATCGAACGCGGCTTCGACGACAGTCAGCGTGAGGCTGTGGCGCGTCTCTTTTGGTCAGCCTTCTCTGGCAAGCTCTCTGTTCCCTTGGGGCCGGAAGAAAAGGCCTGCGCCTTTCTGGCCGTGGTGCTCAATCCCGACTACGCGCTTTGCGCTACGAATGATGAAGGACAGATCCTTGGCGTCGCGGGCTTCAAGACCCACATTTCTGGATTGGTCGGCGGGGGACTGCGCGATCTTCGAAAGGTTTACGGCGGGATCGGCGCGTTGTGGCGTGGTATTCTGTTGGATCAGCTGGAGCGCGATATCGCCAGAGGGCAGTTGTTGATGGACGGTATTTTCGTCGCGCCAGCCGCCCGGGGGCAGGGCGTGGGAACCGCGCTCCTGTGCGCGCTCGTGGAGTATGCCGATGGCGAGCGCTATAACGATATTCGCCTTGATGTCATCGACAGCAATCAGCGGGCCCGCGCGCTTTACGAGCGCCAAGGGTTCGTCGATTCGGGGCGGATCGAGATGGGTTTGCTGCGTTATGTGTTCGGATTTTCCGGGGCAACGACGATGGTTCGCACGCTGCCCTAGTCGAAGGTACCTGTCACCCGGCCCAGAATCATGAAGGCGCGTGATGTGCGCGTGTCGGACAGCCGGGTAATGTCCTCGTCTGATGCGACCTCTTCGAACGCCGCAAAGGTCTTGTCGAATTGACGCAAGAAATGATGTGCTGTGTCGCGGAACACCGGATCGGACCGCATCCGGCCAGAGGCCAGTGCCAAGGATGAGCGATCGTGAATGCCGCCAAGGGTGGCTACGGGCCTTCCCCGCTCGCCCTTTGCAAAGCTGCGCCAAACCTCGGGACGGGCGCGGTCGGGAATCAGGTCGTCCATATATATGCCGTCTTGGGACATGAGCGTCAGGATGTCCTGTGACGCACGGATCAATTTGCTGCTTTCGCGATCCGCAAGCGCCCGTCTGAGTTTGCGGAACCCCTCCGCGTCGTTTTCATCCTCGGGGAAATCCAACGCACCGATGAATTCATCCACCGTCAAGGGCGGCATCGTGTCGTGATAGGGATCTTCGAGGGCCAGCGCGGGCTGGCTGTCGGTTTTCTGCTCTTCGGACTTTCGGATGGCCGGGGCAGGTTGACCTGGCAGCCGCCCGTTGTCGCGGGTGCTGGCAAAGGTCGCGATTGCACTGGCTGTCCGCTTCTGGGACGCGGCAATCTGATCAAGCTTCTGCTCAACGGCAGGCTTGACGCCCATCCCCGCTGTGTGGGTTTGGCTGATGTAAGCCTTGCGCATCGCATCGATGGCGGCCTGAAGACGGGCGGCTTCCTCACGCATGATCCGAGCGGTCTTTGCGACGGTCGCACCGATCCAGATCAGTGCGATCGGCAGAAAGATTGCCACCATTGTAACGACAATGCCGCTTTGACCGGTGCTACTGGGTGAGGGGCTCAGCACCAAGAAGTACAGGCCAACTGCAAAGAGCCAGAATCCGGTCAGGACCAGCGCAATCAGGTCCGCGGCCATCAATCCTCGGTCCTGCCGGTTGTAGACACCCAGATCTATCGGGGTGTCGGTTCCGGATTTCTCTGCGCTCTCATCCGTCATGGGGCCTGGCCTCAGACATATTTGATTTCGAGGATCTCGTAGTCGCGCGTCCCGCCGGGTGTCTTCACCTCGACGCTGTCGCCTTCGTCTTTGCCTATCAAGGCGCGGGCAAGGGGGGACCTGATGTTCAGGAGGCCCTTTTCAATATCAGCTTCCGCTTCCCCCACGATCTGATAGGTTTTTTCTTCCTCGGTGTCCTCGTCCACAAGCTTGACCGTCGCGCCGAATTTTATCGACCCGTTCAGCTTGCTGGGATCAATGATTTCGGCAAGCCCGATCATTCCTTCAAGTTCCTTGATCCGGCCTTCGATAAAGCTCTGCTTTTCCCGTGCGGAATGATACTCCGCGTTTTCAGACAGGTCGCCATGCTCACGTGCTTCTGCGATCGCGCGGATAATCGCCGGACGTTCTTCGCTTTTGAGGTGCTTCAACTCGCCGTCCAACGCCTTGTACCCCTTCGGGGTCATTGGAATTTTTTCCATTGTTCTCACTTCCCACTCAGGCACGGAACCGCGCCTTTTTTATCAGTTCACATTCAATACAGTGCTTTTGCAAGCAGACTAAGGCTTCGTCGCAAGCTCTTGCCGATCAGCCGGTGATGCCAACCTCGGCCCGGCCGGAAATAGAAATACTTGGACCGCTGGTGTCGCGTGCGGCTCCCGGCTCGGGGCGGGTCGGTTCACCGTCAACGCCGCAACCCGCCACAAAGGACGCTGCAATGCACATGGCAATAATTCGTTTCACGTTAAAATACCTTTCCATCTTTGAACCTGCGCACGGACCTGATCCGGTGCCGTTCCGCCGTAGCTTGTGCGACTGGCCACCGAATTGTGCACACCCAGCACGGCAAAGACATCTTCAGTGATGTCTTCATGAACAGATTGCATGTCGTCAAGGCTCAGATCAGCCAAATCACATCCCGCATCTTCAGCCTTTTTCACCAGCGTACCTGTCACATGGTGTGCGTCGCGGAACGGCATATCAAGTGTGCGGACCAACCAATCGGCCAGATCGGTCGCGGTCGAAAAGCCGTGGGCCGCTGCGGCTTCAAGACTTTCGCGGTTGGCCTGCATGTCCGCGACCATCCCCGTCATCGCCGCCAAGGCCAGCATCAGGTTGTCGGCGGCGTCAAAGGTTTGTTCCTTATCCTCCTGCATATCCTTGGAGTAGGTCAAAGGCAGGCCCTTCATCACCGTCATCAGGGCGACGTTTGCACCAAATATCCGACCGATCTTTGCCCGGATCAGTTCTGCCGCATCGGGGTTTTTCTTTTGTGGCATGATGGAAGAGCCGGTCGAGAACCGATCGCTCAGCGTCACAAACCGGAACTGAGCCGAAGACCAGATGACCAGTTCTTCCGCAAGGCGGCTCAGGTGCATGGCGCAGATCGAGGCGCTGGACAGAAACTCAAGCGCGAAATCCCGATCTGACACAGCATCAAGGGAGTTCGCGGCAGGCCTGTCAAATCCAAGCGCGTCTGCGGTCATGTCCCGGTCAATCGGGAAGGATGTCCCAGCAAGCGCAGCGGCCCCCAACGGACTTTCGTTCATCCGCGCGCGGGCGTCCGCGAACCGCGAAGCATCGCGCGCCAGCATTTCGACATAGGCCAGCATGTGATGCCCCCACGTGACCGGCTGCGCCGTCTGCAGGTGTGTAAAGCCAGGCATCGCCCAGTCGGCGCCGGCCTCCGCCTGCGCCAGAAGCGCCTTTTGCAAGGCGTTGATTCCTTCGACAGCGGCATCCGCCTGATCGCGCACCCAAAGCTTGAAATCGGTTGCCACCTGATCGTTGCGTGAACGTCCTGTGTGCAGCCGTCCGGCGGGTTCACCGATCAGATCTTTCAGGCGGGCCTCCACATTCATGTGGATGTCTTCGAGGGCCGTGGAAAACTGAAACGTACCGTCCTCAATCTCTGACAACACCGTGAGGAGGCCTTCCCGTATAGCCTCGACATCGCTATCGGTCAGGATACCTTGTTTGGCCAGCATCGCCGCATGCGCGCGGGAGCCTTCGATATCTTGCCGGGCGAGACGCTGATCGAAACCGATGGAGGCGTTGATTGCTTCCATAATTGCGTCGGGACCCGCGGCAAAGCGTCCGCCCCACATTGCATTAGAGGATTTTTCAGCTTTGTTATCGATCATGAAGAGAGGCCTTGGAGATACTATGATGCGGATGTTGAGATTTCTGGTCCTATACGCGGCGGTTGGCCTCGGTGCAAACACCGCAAGCGCGGATACGGGCGCGCTGATCGCATTGGCGGACGGCGATCTTGCCAAGCTGCAGTTTCATGCTGAGCCGCGAGCCGTGACTCAAGTGACCTTCAAGGACAGCGTGGGCGGTCCGGTGTCACTCAGCGATTACGAAGGCAACTATGTTCTTCTGAATTTCTGGGCACTTTGGTGTGCGCCCTGCCGGGAAGAAATGCCGGCGCTCAACGCCTTGGACAAAAAGTTCGAAGGACAGAATTTTGAAGTCGTGACAGTGGCCACTGGCAGAAACGCACGCCCCGCTGTGGACGTCTATTTTGAAAAAGAGAATTTCACCAATTTACCGAAGCTCTTCGATCCCAAGATGGCCCTTGCCAGAGATTTTGGTGCAACCGCCCTGCCGGTCAGTGTTTTAATCGGTCCCGATGGTCGCGAGATTGCCCGTGCCTCTGGTGCTGTGGATTGGGCAAGCCCGGCTGCCATCAAATTATTTCAGACGTGGATGGCTGACTGAATTTAGTCAAGGGCGCGGATTTTCTGCAGTAGCGGAAGCAGTGCAGCCATGTCGGGTCCATGCCTTTGGCCGGTCAGTGCCTTGCGCAGCGGCATGAAAAGCGCGCGACCTTTGCGGCCGGTCTTCTCTTTGACGGCCGCGGTCCAGTCTGACCAAGTGCTGTCACTGAAGGGACGCGACGGGAGCATTGTTAAGGCCTCGGCGACGAACGCTTTGTCATCCTCGTCTATTTCAGGTTCTGCTCCATGCAGACACAGCGCCCACCAGTCAGTGAGATCCTTACGAGTCGTGATGTTGTCACGCGTAACCGTCCAAAACGGCTCCTTCAGATCGTCCGGGACGCCGAGTTTTTCGAGATCCGCGTCGAGCTCGCTGACAGGCAATGTTTGCAACAGCCGCCCGGTCAGTGGGAACAAATCCTCAACGTCGAACTTCGTCGGTGCAGATCCGAAGCGCGAGATGTCAAAACCTTCCACCAATTCATCAATGCTGCCTCGCAACTCGACCGGATCGGACGAGCCGAGACGCGCCATGTGGCTCAGAAGCGCCATCGGCTCAACACCCTGCACCCGCAGGTCGCGCAAGGACAGCGTCCCAAGCCGCTTCGACAGCGCCTCACCTTGAGGGCCGGTTAAAAGCGAGTGATGTGCAAAATTGGGGGGCGTGCCACCCAGGGCCTGGATCATCTGGATCTGCGTTGCCGTATTCGTCACGTGGTCAGATCCGCGAACGACATCGGTGATCCCCATTTCCATGTCATCGACCACGGATGCCAATGTATAGAGCACCTGTCCATCGCCACGGATCAGCACAGGATCGGAAACACTTGCGGCATCAATTGAGATGTCACCAAGAATGCCGTCGGTCCATTCAATCCGCTCGTGATCCAGTTTGAACCGCCAATGGCCGGATCGCTCTGCGCGCAGGGCGGCTCTTTCGTCCTCACTCAAGGCCAGGGCCGCGCGGTCGTAAACCGGCGGCTTGCCCATGTTCAGTTGTTTCTTCCGCTTCAGGTCCAGCTCGGTCGGCGTCTCAAACGCCTCGTAGAACCGCCCGGCCGCTCTGAGTGCGTCCGCGGCCGCCGCGTAGCGCTCCAGACGCTCGGATTGCGTTTCCACCCGATCCCAGTGCAGGCCCAACCACTCCAGATCTTCCTTGATCGCATCTGCGTATTCGGCCTTTGAGCGCTCTGGATCTGTATCATCCAGTCGCAAAATGAACGTGCCGCCTGCCTTGCGCGCGATCAGGTAGTTGAGCACCGCCGGACGCAGGTTTCCTATGTGGAGGTATCCGGTCGGCGAAGGGGCAAAGCGGGTCACGGTCATGGCGGCATCCTTTTGGTCGTGCGGACCAACCACACTCCCCCGGTTTTGTCCATAACCGAGGTGTCTCACAAGCTTTTGATTGGCGCAGGCCGACGTCGCGCTAACCTTCAGTCAAGACCAACAAGAAAATCGGAGAGGACCCATGTCAGATTTTACCAGAGTTTCCCGCCGCGCCGCCTTGGCGATGGGGGCAAGCCTTCCAATGGCCGCAACGCTGGGCAGTCCCGCCCGCGCCGCAGCCGAAATGAAGGGCGCAGATATGGCCCAGCACCGCCGGATCAAGCTTGGCGATTTCGAAGTCACAACGCTTCTTGCCGGAACCGCCGCCCGTGAAGAGCCTCAGACGATCTTTGGAATGAACGTGGGCGCCGACGAGTTTGCTCAGATCTCTGAAGAGAATTTCCTTCCTACCGACAAGGTGCAGTTCTTTTTCACGCCAACACTGGTGAACACCGGAAGCGAGCTTGTTCTCTTTGATACCGGATTGAACCCCGAAGGCATCACCGCCGCGATCGAAGCCGCAGGGTACACAGCCGATCAGATCGACAAGGTGATCATTACCCACATGCATGGCGATCATATCGGCGGTTTGATGGGCGATGCGGGCGAAACCTTCTCGAATGCCAGCTACATCACAGGTGCGGTCGAGCACAATCACTGGGCCAGCGCCGACAACGACGGGTTCAAAGCCAAGGTGGCGCCGCTGGCCGAGAAAATGACGATGATCGACGATGGCGCATCACCGGCATCCGGAATCACCGCGATGGCTGCGTTCGGACACACGCCGGGACACATGACATATATGCTTGAAAGCAACGGCGCGCAGATGGTGCTGATCGCGGATTTGGCAAACCATCCCGTCTGGTCGCTGGCACGTCCCGATTGGGAGGTTCGGTTCGACATGGACAAATCGGCGGCCGCACAATCCCGCAAGGACGTTCTGGGCATGCTCGCGGCAGACCGTGTCCCCATGATCGGGTATCACATGCCGTTCCCGGCGATGGGCTACGTGGCTGCGCGCGATCAGGGGTTTGAGTACATTCCGATGAGCTACCAGATGATGCTCTGAATTTCGCTAAAATTTTCAGTAGAACGGGGTCCGGATGGGCCCCGTTTTTTTTGTTTTGAAATCGTACGTTAACAACAGTCCGGCGATATGGAGAAGTGCGAAAAAAAGAGATCGGAAAAGACTATGGTCATGCTATCTTCCAGTGAACGTTTCGCGACGCTTGAAACCTTCGCAGAACAAATCGGCCAGCCGGTCTTCATTGTGGATGTGGAAGGTGAAAAGCAATTTCGCTTTCGCTATCTCAATTCCGCTCATGAAAGTGCAACGGGCATCATCCCGGATGACTTCATCGGAAAAATGCCCCACGACGTTGTGCCGGAACGCGTCGCCGACACGCTTGTTGTGAAGTATGAAACCTGTCGGGCCAGGAAGAAACCGTACTCCTACGAGGAAGAGCTCGAGCTCGCCGGGAAATCTCGGGTGTGGCAGACAACGCTGTCGCCTGTTCTCGATGCCTTCGACGATGTAAAGACACTGATCGGCGTTGCCATTGACATCACTCGGACCAAGCAGGGTGAATTTGCCGCTCAGGACCAACTGACACAGATGATGCGTACCAATGAAGAACTCCAGCTTTTGGCATCCTCCACAGCGCAGGACGTTCGCGGATCCCTGCAAAGCATCTTGGGCATGATCACGTTTCTACAGGACGGATTTCTGGACCTCGGGGACCAAAAATTCGATCAGTTGAACCTGTGTCATGCGATGGTGACAAATACGATTGGCCGCATGGACCGGATTTCAAACACCGCAGCCAGCTTGCAGCTTGATACGAATGCCAAAGCGGATGTGGATTTTTCCCATGTTGGTCTGGACATTGCCGCGAATGCAGATCCGGACAAACGTTTTACGGTACACGTTGCCGACAGTCATATCCATACAGATCGGGTTGCTGTCCAAATGGTGCTGAGAACACTTTTCGAGAACGCGACCAAGTATGCGAAGAGCAAGATAACAATGCGGGTCTCAGACGAGGGTGCAGAGCCAGGGCGACTGAACTTCTACGTCTCTGACGATGGCTCAGGTTTGGCCGATGATCTCAGATGTGACGGTACACCAATTGTGCCCACCGCGGCCGGCGGGATGTACGACCTGGGTATGTCCACAGCAGCTCAGCTGATCACTGCGCGCGGCGGGGATATGGTGCGGTGTAGCCCCGACTTTGAAGGTGGTGCCACAATCGGGTTCTCTCTGCCGGGTCAAATGGTATCCAAAGATGCCAAAGCGGTTACTGGATAGCTTTTGGCGTGTGGCCGGGGCTCAGGACGCTGATGCGTCCATAATCATCGACCACGCGGCAGAGACATGGGCGGGATTAAACGAGTGACCACCTTCGAAGAGGCAAAAGTTCAGGATCTTTCCAGCCTCATTTGCGCTCATCTCGCAGGCCATATTGTCGGTTTTCTCTGCGCTGGCTTCTCCGAACCCGCCAAAGCTGCGGTACATGTTCAAGGTCTCCAAAACGTCACCTTGATGAGTTTCAGCGACGGGCCGACCTGCTAAGGGGACGGTCCGGTCCGCATCCCCATGGATGTGCACGACATTTGCTGCAGGCGCGTCGCAGCTTTGCGGGATGGGGGCCCAGAAAGTGCCGGCAATTGGCGCGAAACCGGCATAGTCATCACCGCGTTCACAGGCCAAAGTCCAGACCATCATGCCGCCCGCTGAAAAACCCGTAACCATTATCTGATCCGGATCGATCGCAAATCTGGCCGCCGCATCTGCTTTCATCTGATCGAAATACTTCACTTCTTCCGCGCCCGACGCGCTGCTCAGCGCTGGTGAGTTTGGCAGCGACCAGCCGTCCCCTTTTGAGTCGACAGCGATAAGGGCAACGCCCAAATCAGAGGCCATACGCCGGAAACTGCGATTTCGCATCACGCCCTGTGCTGTGCCACGATAGCCGTGGGCAAAGACAATCGCGCCGACTTCGCTCACCCCATCATGGCCATCAGGCATTGCAATCCGGTACATGCGGTCGCCGATCTGACAATCCGTTTCGGCCCCGCAGGCCGACGCCATACCAGCAGCCATCGGCAGGTACATCGCGGCCAAACCCAAAAGAACCCGTCTCAACATACTTACTCTCCGAACTGCGTGCCGGATCGATATGGTCTCAGCGCGTCTAAGGTCTCAACTCAAAACACCGTGTGCGGCAGGATGGGTCTAACTTGGATCTCGCCACTGGTTCACGATCGGATAGCGACGATCGAGCCAAAAGGCGCGATCCGTCAGACGTGGTCCGGGCGCAGACTGAAACCTCTTATATTCGGAGATATAAATCAGGTGCTCTATCTTTTTGACCGTTTCGCGGTCGTGACCGGCGGCGACCACGTCCGCAACGGATAGATCTTCGTCTACCAGCTTCTCCAGGATATCATCGAGAACCTCATAGGGCGGAAGGCTGTCTTCGTCCTTCTGATCCGGCCTCAGCTCTGCGGAAGGCGGCTTGTTGATGATCTGCTCCGGAATCACGACGCCCTTCGGCCCCAGCATCCAGTCGCGATGGTTCGCATTGCGCCACCTGCACGTTTCAAACACGCGCATCTTGTAGAGGTCCTTGATCGGATTGTAGCCGCCGGACATGTCGCCGTAGATCGTGGCATAGCCGACGGCCACTTCGGACTTGTTGCCGGTCGTCAGCAGCATTTCACCAAATTTGTTGCTCAGCGCCATAAGGAAAAGGCCACGCAGACGTGATTGAATGTTTTCCTCTGCGATCCCCTCGTCGGTGTCGGCAAAGAGACCGGCTAACGTGCGCGTGATCGCATCCCGCGCCTCACTGATCGGGATCGTGTCTAGATGTGTGCCAAGCCGCTTCGCAACGTCTGCCGCATCTGTCAGAGACGCCTCAGACGTATAGGCCGACGGCAGCATGACGCAGCGCACGTTTTTTGCGCCAATCGCGTCGGCTGCAATTGTGGCGACGATGGCGCTGTCGATCCCGCCAGATAAACCAAGAAGCACTTTCTTGAACCCGGATTTGCGCAAGTAATCCCGTAGGCCTTCGACCATGACCCGGTAGTCCTGCTCCCACGCGTCGGGATGAGGGTCTTTCGCACCGTCCAGTGCGACCCAGCCGTCATCACGGCGCTCAAAATCGATATGGGCGATGGTCTCTTCAAAGACCGGTAACTGTACTGCAAGCTTTCCGCCGGGGTTCAGAACGAAGGATCCGCCGTCAAAAATCTGGTCATCTTGCCCACCGATCATGTTCAGGTAGACAACCGGCAATCCGGTTTCGATGACCCGCGCCACCATGTGACCCATGCGGATGTCTTGCTTGCCCCGCGCATAGGGGGAGCCGTTGGGGACAAGCAAAAGCTCCGCCCCGGTTTCGGCGAGAGTTTCGGAGACATCCGGATGCCAGGCATCTTCGCAGATGGGCGATCCCAACCGGATCGGATCAATTGCATAGGGACCCTGATCCGGGCCGGGCGTATACAGACGTTTTTCGTCAAAGACGCCATCATTTGGTAAAATGTTCTTGAGGATCCGTGTCTTTACGCGGCCCTCTTGCAGGATGGAATAGCAGTTATAGAGTGTCCCGTCCTCAGTCAAAAGCGGGTGTCCGATCGATAGGGCCGGACCATCGGTGGCGGTTTCGGCCAAGGCATCGACGGCGGCCATCGCATCACGGGTGAAGGCGGGTTTCAACACCAGATCCTGCGCCTGATAACCCGTTATAAACATCTCTGGAAGCGCGCAAAGCTGGGCGCCCGCCGACTTTGCTTCGTCCCACGCCGAGAGCGCTTTTTTGGCGTTCCCATCCAGATCACCGAGTGTCGGATTGAGCTGCGCAATCGTCAATCTGAACGCATTTGCCATAGCGCTTCCCCGTGCTCGAACCTGCAATTGAAACGGTTTTCTAACAGAACGTCGCCCGGGGAAAAGACCGTTAACGGGACTGTTGCCAGCCCATCATGCCTGAATTAGTGTTTATTTCGTAAAAGCAAAAGCCGGGAAAACACTATGCGTCATTTTGTGAATGCCACCCGCGTGGCTTTCGTCTGCACGACTGCGATTTGGGCGTGGCCTGCCGTCGCGCAGGAGACCGGCACAAAGCAGTATGATGACGGCGGAGTGTACACAGGGGAATTCGTTGAGGGCCAGCGGGACGGCCAAGGTACATACACACTTCCAAATGGCTATGAATACACCGGCACTTGGGTCGATGGCGAAATCAGCGGTCAGGGAAAGGCCCGGTTTCCGAACGGATCTATTTATGAAGGACAATTTGCGGCTGGCAAACCAGATGGCACTGGCAAGATCATTTTTGCAGACGGCGGGACTTATGAAGGGGACTGGGCCGACGGAAAAATGACCGGCCAAGGCGTCGCGACTTATGCCAACGGCATCCGCTACGAAGGAAGTTTCACGGACGCGCGCCATGACGGGGAAGGCACGCTCATTGGGCCCAGCGGCTATCGCTACGAAGGCCAATGGGATGCAGGTGTGAAAGCGGGAACCGGCAAGATCACCTTCCCTGACGGCGCGGTCTACGAAGGTGAACTGGCCAATGATAAGCGCAACGGACAAGGCACGCTGATTGTGCCAGACGGCCTGAGCTATACCGGCACATGGGAAGACGGCAAGATGACCGGCAACGGTGAGCTCACCTATGCCAACGGGGATGTTTATGTTGGTGCTTTGGTTGACGGTGTGCGCGAGGGGATGGGTAAGATTACCTACGCCAATGGCGACGTGTATGAAGGCGAGTTCAAGGAAGGCAAGCGGCACGGCCAAGGGGTTTTCGCGGGTGCGGAGGGTTTCAATTACGATGGTCAATGGACCGATGGCCGCATCGAGGGCGAAGGTACTCTCAGCTATCCCGATGGATCGGTTTATGTCGGCCAGGTCCGCAATGATCTTGCGGACGGCACAGGCAAGATCACCTATGCCGACGGGTCTACCTATGAAGGCGACTGGGTCGAGGGCGTGATCGAAGGGGAAGGTGTCGCAAGCTATTCCAACGGACTGGTCTATGAGGGCTCTTTCAAGGACGGGCAAAACCACGGAACCGGGACGATGACCTATCCAGATGGATTCACCTACACAGGCGATTGGGTGAACGGAAAACGTCAAGGCAACGGGACTGCCACCTACGGAAATGGTACCGTCTTCGAAGGCCAATTTGTAGATGGTCAACGCGAAGGGTTCGGCAAGATCACCCTGGAAGACGGCTTTGTCTACGAGGGCAATTGGGAAGGCGGACAGATCAACGGGCAGGGCAAAGCGACATATGCATCAGGCGATGTGTATGAGGGTCAGTTCCTGAACGGAAAACGCTCGGGCCAAGGTACTTTGACCTACGCAACGGGCGAGGTTGAAACCGGCGTTTGGGAAGATGGTCGGCTGACGGACTCCAGCGGCGGCAATTGAGCTAGACCAATGCGCCTTGCGCCATTCGGTTGAGGAAGGTGTCCGCCTCCGAGAGCACGGTCTCGCGCCGGTCTTCTTTCATGCGATCCCATGTGCCGTACATCTGTGCCATACGTGGATTTTTCTCGAACCGGTCTCTGTGGCGCACCATAAAATGCCAGTAGAGCAGGTTGAAAGGGCAGGCATCGTCCCCCGTTTTAGCGCTGACTTTATAGGCGCAGGATTTGCAGTAATCCGACATCTTGTTGATATAGCTGCCCGACGAGATGTAGGGCTTTGAGCCGACAATGCCCCCGTCTGCAAATTGGCTCATCCCGATGACATTCGGCGCCTCGACCCACTCATACGCATCCGCGTAGACGGCCAGATACCATTCATGCACCTCATGGGGATGGATGCCGGCCAGAAGCGCGAAGTTCCCGGTAACCATCAAACGTTGGATATGGTGAGCGTAGGCCTCGTCCCGCGTTTGAGCGACGGATTTGGACAGGCAGTTCATCTTGGTTTCGTCGCCCCAATAGAGGCCAGGCAAGCTGCGGTTGTGATCCAGCGCGTTGCGATCCGTATAGTCCGGTCCTTCCAGAAAATAGATGCCGCGCATATATTCTCGCCAGCCGATGATCTGGCGAATGAATCCCTCTACCGCATTCAACGGCGCGTGGCCGTCTTTGTAAGCCGCTTCGACCTGCTGACACACCTCAAGTGGATCAAGCAGGCCAGCGTTGATGTAGAATGAAATGATCGAATGGTAGAGGAAGCGATTGTCGTTGAGCATCGCATCCTGATAGTCGCCGAAATTCGGGAGCGCCTTGTTGATCCAGTGGGTCAATTGGCGCTTGGCCTGCCCTGTATCGGTCGCGAACCAAAACGGTCTGAGGGTTCCGAAATGGTTGTCGAAACGGCGTTCAACCAGATCCAGCACCTCTTCCACGGTCTCGTCGGGGGTAAACTGCATCGGGCCGGAATAGTCGATGCTGTCTGGCGCCGCCTTGCGGTTTTCGTGGTCATAGTTCCACTTACCACCCTCGGGCTGGTCGCCGTCCATCAAGAGGCCGGTCTTGCGACGCATATCCCGATAGAACCACTCCATCCGCAGTTCCTTGCGTCCCTCTGCCCATGTCTCAAACGTTTCGTGGGATGCGATGAACCTGTCATCAGCGAACTGGTGGACCGGGATCGGCATGTCTTCGAGAATTGAGATCAGACGCCATTCGCCGGGTTCCGTAGCGAGAACCTCGGTTGCGCCATGAGCGTCGGCCTGTCGCAACAGTTCACCGTTGATCGAACCGGAATTATACCCTGAATCGAGCGTAGTGTATGCGACGGTCCAACCGTCATCCTGTAACTTAGCGGCGAACTTGCGCATCGCTGCGAAGATGAAGGCGATCTTCTTCGGGTGATGTTTGACATAGGATGCCTCGTCCCAAACCTCGGCCATCACGACGATATCGTTGTCCTTGTCCGCTTCACGCAATGCGGACAGTCCGGGGCTGAGTTGATCCCCAAGAACGAGAACAAGGCGGCTCACCAGACGATCTCCTTGCCGGCGTAGTCGAAAAAGCCGCCGGTCTGATCTGAGGTCAGGTTTTCAGTGACCTGCAACAGATTTTCCGCCGCAGTCGCCGCCGGGACCGTCTTGTGGCGCTCCGCGTACTTCTCCGTGAAGGGTGTCTCGACCGTACCCGGATGCAGGCAAACGCAGATCGACTGCTTGTGGCTGCGCCTGATTTCGACAGCAGCCCCGTGGATCAACTGGTTCAGCGCCGCCTTGGCGGTTCTATAGGAGTACCAGCCCCCGATTTGGTTATCGCCGATGCTGCCGACGCGTGCCGACAGCGCCGCAAATACACATCGTTTGTCCTTTGGCATTAGAGGCAAGGCATGTTTCAGAACAAGAGCGGGTCCCATTGCGTTCGTTTTAAATTGCCCGAGCAGAGCGTCGGGCGCCAAAGATTTGATCGTTTTCTCTGGTTTGTGCCCGTCGATTTCCAAAGCGCCGGTTGCGACGAGAATAAGATCGAACGGTCCGTCCAAAGATGTAAGTGCGGCTTTGATGCTGTGCTCGTCCGTCACATCCAGCCCGTCCGCGGATCGCGATAGGGTTGTGACCTTGTCGCCGCGCGCGCGGGAGGCTTCAGCAAGCGCGGATCCAATCCCGCCGGACGCGCCAATGATCAAAGTCTGTGTCATCGGAAGGGACCTAATCGGCAAACGTGATCCGTCAAATTCCGGCTTCCCTTTTTCTGGCGGTGGCGTATCATCGGAACATGACTGCGATCCTGCATATCTCTCGTCGGATTACCGACGCACGCGCGCTTCTTCTCCTTAGCAGCCTCTGAGCGTGCCATCCGGCGCGACCGCTCAGAGGGAATAGCGCCGAGACACACAGGATAAGGAGACGACCGATGGAAGCGGTCAATTTGCAGCAAAAGCTGTCACTTTTTGAAACCCATTGGGATCCAAAAATAGTGGCGCGGTACAATGACAACGACATCATGGTGGTGAAGTTTCAGGGGGAATTCCCGTTCCACAAGCACGATGACAGTGACGATTTCTTTCTTGTCATCGAGGGCACGGTTACGATGGATTACGAAGATGGCTCACCGGTCTCAATGGGTCCCGGCGAGCTCTGCGTCGTGCCAGCTGGCGTGGTTCACAGGCCAAGGGCAGAGACCGAAGCGAAGGTGCTCTTGATTGAGCCCGCCGGTCTGCCAAACACCGGCGATCCAGCGACCGCCGCCCCCAAACCCAAGATTTAAGGACAGTATGATGGGACATTCTGATCAAGACCGTGTCGTCATTTTCGACACGACATTGCGCGACGGCGAACAATCCCCGGGCGCAACCATGAGCCATGCCGAGAAATTGGAGATTGCGGGTCTTCTGGACGAGATGGGCGTCGATATCATCGAGGCCGGTTTCCCCATCGCATCCGACGGCGATTTCGAAGCCGTGAGAGCAATCGCAGCGCAGGCGCAAACCGCGGTAATTTGTGGCCTCGCCCGTGCGAACCTCAACGATATCGACCGGTGCTGGGAGGCCGTCAAAAATGCCCGCCGCCCGCGCATCCATACCTTTATCGGGACCTCGCCGCTGCACCGGGCCATTCCGAACCTCAATCAGGACGAAATGGCGGACCGGATTCACGAGACGGTCACCCATGCCCGCAACCTGTGCGAAAACGTGCAGTGGTCCCCGATGGACGCCACCCGGACCGAAGATGATTATCTTTGCCGCGTGGTCGAGATCGCCATCAAGGCCGGTGCGACGACCATCAACATTCCAGATACTGTCGGATACACGGCGCCGCGCGAAAGTGCGGACCTGATCCGGATGCTGCTCGAAAAAGTGCCAGGCGCTGATGAGATCATCTTCGCCACGCACTGCCACAACGACTTGGGCATGGCGACGGCGAACTCCTTGGCCGCGGTCGAGGCGGGCGCGCGCCAGATCGAATGTACGATTAATGGCTTGGGGGAACGGGCCGGTAACACCGCGCTGGAAGAAGTCGTGATGGCCCTGAAGGTTCGCAACGACATCATGCCCTACCAAACCGGCATCGACACGACGAAGATCATGAACATCTCCCGCCGGGTTGCGACTGTTTCGGGTTTTCCCGTGCAATTCAACAAGGCCATCGTCGGCAAGAACGCGTTTGCCCATGAAAGCGGCATCCATCAAGACGGGATGCTGAAGAACGCAGAGACGTTCGAGATCATGCGTCCCGAGGACGTGGGTCTTACGGAAACCAATCTGGTGATGGGCAAACATTCAGGCCGTGCAGCGCTACGCTCCAAGCTGAACGATCTTGGATTTGAGTTGGGGGATAACCAACTCAAGGACGTCTTCGTACGGTTCAAGGCCTTGGCAGATCAGAAAAAAGAGGTCTATGACGAGGATCTGATCGCACTGATGCAAGATGGTACCGATGCGGAATCCGATCGGCTGCAACTCAAAGCTCTGAAGGTGACGTGCGGTATGGGGCTGCCCAAGGTGGCCGAGATGACGATGACCATCGACGGCAGCGAGCATCAGGTGGAAGCGTCAGGTGACGGTCCGGTTGATGCGGCGTTCAATGCGGTCAAAGCTCTTTTCGAGCACAAGGCCCGCCTGCAACTCTATCAGGTGAACGCTGTGACAGAGGGAACCGATGCCCAAGCGACAGTCACGGTTCGGCTGGAAGAGGACGGGAAAATCGCGACCGGGCAGTCCGCAGATGTTGATACTGTGGTGGCATCTACCCGGGCTTACATTAACGCGCTCAACCGGCTTCTGATCCGACGTCAGAAATCCGGTGCAGATCGCCCGGAAGTCTCTTATAAAGACGTGAGTTAACCCCGGCAAAGTCGTGCTGATTTCAAATTGCCTGTCCCTTTCGTATGTCGAGACGCTCTCTTATAAAGACATATTTAGGGGCAGGCGGCGTGAGTCGCACTGACCCGTTCGGGCAGGAGCGGGAAATAAAAAACATATGGCAGGCATTTTTTCGGGTTTGTTTTCGTCGGATATGGCGATCGACCTCGGTACGGCGAATACATTGGTTTATGTCAAAGGACGGGGCATCATCCTGAACGAACCATCGGTCGTCGCGTATCATTCCAAGCAAGGGCGCAAGGAAGTTCTGGCAGTTGGCGAAGACGCCAAGCTTATGCTGGGGCGCACGCCCGGCAGCATTGAGGCCATACGCCCGATGCGAGAAGGCGTGATCGCGGATTTCGATACAGCGGAAGAGATGATCAAGCACTTCATCCGCAAGGTGCATCGCCGCTCTACCTTCACGAAGCCCAAGATCATTGTATGTGTGCCGCACGGTGCCACACCCGTTGAGAAGCGTGCGATCCGGCAGTCGGTCTTGGGTGCAGGCGCGCGCAAGGCGGGTCTGATCGCCGAACCCATTGCAGCCGCCATTGGCGCAGGGATGCCTATTACTGACCCGACCGGTTCGATGGTTGTCGATATCGGCGGCGGGACGACCGAGGTTGCGGTGCTGTCCTTGGGCGACATCGTATATGCGCGCTCTGTGCGCGTCGGCGGCGACCGAATGGACGAAGCGCTGATCAGCTATCTGCGGCGCCACCAGAATATTCTTGTGGGTGAAAGCACGGCGGAGCGTGTCAAAACCTCTATCGGGACAGCGCGGATGCCCGACGACGGACGTGGGTCCTCCATGCAGATCCGTGGGCGCGATTTGTTGAACGGTGTTCCCAAGGAGACGGAGATCAACCAAGCGCAGGTTGCGGAGGCGTTGGCCGAGCCCGTTCAGGCAATTTGCGAAGCCGTCATGACGGCTTTGGAAGCCACACCACCGGACCTTGCGGCCGACATCGTGGACCGCGGTGTGATGCTGACAGGCGGCGGCGCGCTGCTGGGCGAGCTTGATCTGGCACTGCGGGAACAGACCGGTTTGGCAATTTCCGTTGCGGATGAAAGTCTGAATTGTGTTGCTTTGGGTACCGGCAAAGCGCTTGAATACGAAAAACAACTGCGCCACGTCATCGACTACGACAGCTAGGACGTGGCCTGACCTGCGATAGCGGGATTTGAGCAGATGGCATTGGACCGACGCGGACAAGAAGATTACGCGCGCCCCATCCGGCGTATTCTTGTGGGTGGGCTGCTTGTCGCGATGATCGCCATGTTTGCCTTGTGGCGCATTGATAACCCCCGGATGGAGCGGTTCCGCGCCGCGATGGTCGATAGGATCGTGCCGTCTTTTGAATGGGCGCTTGCACCCGTCACGCGCGCGGCACGCATGGTCGAGGACTTTCAGTCCTACAGCCGGATCTATGAACAAAACCAGGAACTTCGCCGCGAGCTTCAACAATTGAAGTCATGGCGCGAGGCGGCACTTCAATTAGAACAGGAAAACGCCCGTCTGCTTGACTTGAACAAGGTGCGTTTAAACGCGGAACTGACTTATGTGACCGGTGTAGTCCTGACCGACAACGGGTCCCCCTTTCGCAGATCGCTGTTGCTGAACGTCGGCAAGCGTGACGGTATTCGCGACGGTTGGGCCACCATGGATGGGCTGGGCCTTGTGGGCCGAATATCTGGCGTGGGTGAAGACACCTCTCGCGTTATATTACTGACCGATACTAACAGCCGGATTCCTGTGACAATTCAGCCGTCAGGTCAGAGAGCCTTGATGGTGGGCGACAACACCTTGGCGCCACCGCTCGATATCGTTGAAAACATTGAGGATGTTCGCCCCGGCGATCGGGTGGTGACCTCTGGCGATGGTAAAGTTTTCCCGGCCGATATTCTCGTGGGTCAGATTGCCCAGGGTCCAGACGGACGGTTCCGCGTTCGATTGTCTGCCGATTATGGTCGTCTGGAATTCTTGCGCGTACTCAGAAACCCGGCGAGCCCGGAGATCACATCGACCGGGTCACTTGTTGCAACAGATGAGGTGCCGGTCAGCACTCAGGTCCCTGCGGGCGGTGTGTCGGGGGAGCCGGACGATGGTTGACCCGATCACGATCCGCCGCGCCGGATTTCGAGCGGTCTTCGTCTTCGCCTGCTTTGTGGTGACGTTCTTCAAGCTCCTGCCTCTTGGAACTGAGCCGACGCGCATCCCTGCACCGGATTTGCTTTATGTCGTAACGGCCGCCGTTGTTCTGCGCCGGCCGGCTTATGCGCCGGCGCCCTTGATCGTTCTCGTTCTGCTGATCACGGACATCATGTTTCTCCGACCTATCGGACTTTGGCCTGCAATCGCGCTGGTGGGGTTCGAGTTCATCCGGCGCAAAGCCTACGGGCAGACCGAATTGCAATTGCCGTTTGAACTGACGCTCGTGCCCGTGGTCTTCGGCGTAATGATCTTGGCCAATGCGCTGGTCTATGCGATTTTGGGCATACCGCATCCATCCGCTGCGACAACATTTCTGCATGTTGTCTTTACCGCGATGGTTTATCCCTTCGCCATCCTGCTGGTGGAATACGTTTTGCGCATACGACGACCGCGACCGGGTGATTTGGAAGCAGAGGGTGACACCCTATGAGACGGCCACCGAAAGACACCGAAGAAAGCGTAAAGCTGATCACCCGGCGCAGCCTTGTGCTGGGCACCGGCATGACCGCGTTCGCTGGGGTTTTGGGCCTGCGGATGCGTCACCTTCAAGTGGATCAGGCAGATCAGTTCCGGCTTTTGGCCGAAGAAAACCGGATCAATATCAGGCTTCTGCCCCCCGCACGCGGTGAGATTTTCGACCGCAATGGCTTGCTGATCGCGGGCAACGAGCAGAACTACCGCGTCGTTATGGTCCGCGATGAGGTGGATGATCCTGACAAGGTTCTGGAAGATCTGAGCAACCTGATACCGCTGTCCCCCGATGATATCGCGCGGGTGAAGCAAGAGCTTGCAAAGCGGTCCCGGCTTGTGCCCGTGACGATTGCGGATCGCCTCACTTGGGAAGATTTGAGCCAAGTTGCCGTGAATGCCCCTGCGCTGCCCGGGATCACGCCGGAGTTCGGCCTGAGCCGCGCGTATCCACGGCTTGACGATTATGCCCATGTGATCGGCTATGTCGGGCCGGTCAGTGACTACGACCTCAGCAAGATCGACGATAAAGATCCGTTGCTGCAAATTCCGAAGTTCCAGATCGGTAAGACCGGTGCCGAGGCCAAGCTGGAACGCGATCTGCGCGGTAAGGCAGGCACGAAGCGGGTTGAAGTGAACGCCTATGGCCGCGTGATGCGGGAACTGGGCCGCGACGAAAGCACCAAAGGCTCTGACGTTCAACTGACCGTCGATACGCGATTGCAGAATTTCGTTCAGGCGCGCTTGGCTGGTGAAAGTGCCGCTGTTGTCGTGATCGACGTCAACAACGGGGATTTGCTCTCGATCGGATCGGCGCCTGCCTTTGATCCAAACCTCTTCGTGCGCGGCATCTCGGTCGCAGACTACAACGGCCTGACCCAGAACAAATACCGCCCTCTGGCCAACAAAGCCGTGCAAGGGGCCTATCCACCGGGATCGACTTACAAGATGGTCACGGCCCTCGCGGCTCTGGAAATGGGTGTCGTCGGTCCGGAAGAGACCGTGTGGTGCGGCGGTCATACGGAGGTCGCGGGGCGGCGGTTCCACTGCTGGAAACGCGGCGGGCACGGTCACATGAACCTCCGGGAATCGATCAAGTACTCCTGCGACCTCTACTATTACGAGTTGGCGCAGCGTGTTGGTGTCGAGAAGATGAGCGAAATGGCCCGAAAGCTCGGGCTGGGCGAACGCCATGACATACCCATGTCAGCCGTCTCGAAGGGACTGATCCCGACGAAGGCATGGAAGCGCGCCAACCGGGGGGAAGATTGGGTTATTGGTGACAGCCTGAACGCCGCCATCGGCCAAGGCTTTGTTTTGGCGACCCCACTGCAACTGGCCGTCATGACCGCCCGCATCGCAACCGGCAGATCCGTCAAACCGCGTCTTATCAATGCAATCGCCGGGGAAGAATTTCCGTCAAGCGCGGGCGAACCCTTGGGCATCTCGACCAGCGCGCTCAATCAGGCACGGGGCGGAATGATCGCCGTCAGCAACGAACGCCGTGGTACGGCCTACAGCACCCGGATTGCAGAAGACGCGTTCCGCATGGCAGGCAAGACCGGAACCTCGCAGGTGCGCAACATCACCAAGGCCGAACGGGCGCGCGGCGTCTTCCGGAATGCCGATTTGCCGTGGGAGCGGCGGGACCATGCGCTCTTTGTGGGCTACGCGCCCTTCGATAAGCCGAAATACGCGGTGTCGGTCGTGGTGGAGCATGGCGGTGGCGGTTCGACGGCAGCGGCGCCGATCGCACGAGATGTCATTCTGGCAGCGCAATATGGTGGAGTTCCTCCGCTGGCAGCTTATCCGGAATCGCAACATGGTCGGATCAGCACAGCACTTGAGGAACTCAACCTGCGTGATCCCGCGGATACTCCACCCAAAGGAACCCGCGCGTGAGCTATCTCGCCCATTCGGTCAAATCGGTGCCGACCGGGTTTTCTCGGGTGCTGCACCTGAACTGGCCGATCATTCTGCTGCTCAGCGCAATCGCCAGCGTTGGCTTTTTGATGCTCTACTCCGTCGCGGGTGGGTCCATGACACCTTGGGCGGAGCCGCAGATGAAGCGGTTTGCCCTAGGCCTTTTCGTGATGTTCTCGGTGGCGATGATCCCGGTCTGGTTCCTGCGCAATATCGCGGGTCTGGCCTATTTGATCAGCGTCGGGTTATTGGTCGCGGTCGAGTTTGTCGGTGCAACAGGTATGGGCGCCCAACGCTGGATCGATCTGGGCTTCATGCGACTTCAGCCGTCCGAGTTGATGAAAATCACGCTCATCATGTTTTTGGCTGCCTACTACGATTGGTTGCCTGTCAAAAAGGTATCGCATCCTTTCTGGGTCATCCTGCCCCTCATCCTCATCGTGATTCCGGTCTATCTGGTGTTGCGACAGCCTGATCTGGGGACTGCCTTACTACTTGTGTTCGGTGGCGGTGGTCTCATGTTCATTGCGGGGGTCAGTTGGCTTTACTTCGCCACCGTGATCGGTGCGGGCGTTGGTCTGGTCACAGCCGTTTTCCAGTCGCGCGGAACCGACTGGCAGTTGCTCAAGGACTATCAGTACAGGCGCATCGATACGTTTCTCGATCCGGCAAGCGATCCGCTGGGCGCGGGATATCATATCACGCAATCAAAGATCGCGCTGGGTTCGGGCGGCTGGACCGGTCGCGGCTATATGCAAGGCACCCAATCCCGGCTGAATTTCCTGCCCGAGAAGCACACGGATTTTATCTTCACCACGCTGGCCGAAGAATTCGGTTTCGTCGGTGGGCTGTCCCTGCTGGGTCTTTACGTTCTTGTTCTCATTTTCTGCATAGCGTCCGCCCTCAGCAACAAGGATCGGTTCGCCTCGCTGATGACCATGGGCATCGCACTCACCTTCTTTCTGTTCTTTGCTGTGAATATGTCGATGGTGATGGGGCTGGCCCCCGTTGTCGGCGTGCCACTGCCGCTGGTCAGCTACGGTGGATCGGCCATGCTGGTCTTGCTTTTGGCGTTTGGCCTTGTTCAAAGCGCCCATGTCCACCGCCCAAGATAAACCGCTCAATATTCTGTTCGCCGCAAAGCAGGAGCGATGGGCGCAATACGAACAGCCGCTCAAGACGGCGTTTGACGCATTCGGTCTGATAGCTCATCTCGCAACTGACATAGCACCGGAAGAGGTAGACTACATTGTCTACGCACCAAACAGCCCGGTGCAGGATTTCTCAGTCTTTCCCGAACTCAAGGCAGTTTTGAACTTGTGGGCCGGGGTTGAGGATGTAGTGGGCAACAGAACGTTGACTGCGCCCCTGTGTCGGATGGTGGACCCCAGCCTGACCGATGGCATGGTGGAGTGGGTCACCGGCCACGTGCTGCGCCATCACTTGGGTATGGACTCACACATTCTGGGACAGGACGGCGTCTGGCGCGCGGGCATCGTGCCGCCGCTGGCGCAAGACCGTAAAGTGGTTGTTCTTGGGCTCGGGGAACTGGGCCTTGCCTGCGCAAGATCATTGGCTGCGCTGAAGTTCGATGTCCACGGATGGAGCCGGTCGAAAAAAGAAATTCAGGGCGTCACCCATCATACCGAAGTGGACAACGCATTGGCCGTGGCCGAAATAATTGTGCTTTTGCTGCCGTTGACGCCGGAGACGACCAACCTGCTGGACGCACGACGTCTGGGCGTGCTGCCGGAGGGCGCGGTGATCATCAACCCAGGCCGCGGCCCACTGATCGACGATGACGCGCTTTTAGCAGCGCTTGCCACCGGGCATGTCGCCCACGCCACGCTCGATGTGTTTCGGCAAGAGCCGCTGCCAAAGGGTCATCCCTTCTGGGCGCATCCGAATGTGACCGTAACGCCCCATATTGCGTCCGAAACCCGCGCTGTGTCGGCCAGTAGGGTTATTGCCGAAAACATCAGGCGCAGCGAAAATGGTCTGCCGCTTCTGCATGTCGTGGATCGAACTGCTGGCTATTAGCCTAGCGCAGGCGGGGTGGCGTATCAGGATTGCCACCCGGGGTCGGACGCACGATTGGATCTTCGACCACAGGAAGATCGAACCGTAATCCAACCCGCGCCAGTTTTGCCGCGATAGGATCAGACGCATCAAAGAACGCCACGTCCAGTGCACCCGCCTCAATCCCGCTGAAGATCAGCGCTTCATTTACGGCGCGCGCCAAAGCCTGCTCACTGCCCGGAACCGGATCGACGAATGCCAGCATGTGAGTTTCGGCACCACCCACGTATCTGACCCCACAAAGATAGGCGAATTTCGCAAGACCACCGGCCAAGGCGAGTTTTGCGTCCAGCCCGCTGATCAAAACTTCAGGGAGGCCGGTCGGAGCAACGATCTCTTCCGGCGTCGCCTCGACCTCGGCTGGTGCGTGTCCCAGCGTTTGGGCAAGCCATTTGATCCCGTCAGGGGGCATCAGGAAAGAGGACGGTGCAATGTCGACATTCAGGCCCAGCCCAAGGTCTGCCGCCGATAGCATATCGAACAAGGCACGGCCGGACAGGGTGGCGTGGGCGGCCTCACCCTCAGAAAACGCAACAAGACGTTCTTCCCGGTCAAAAGCCAGCGCAAACCGATCTCGCTCGATCTCAAAGAGAGAGGGCGCGATGCTGTCGCCGTCTGCGTCCTGATCCAGCAGAAGAAAGACTTCGCTTTCCGCGATGCGTTCGTAGAACCGAAGGCGCAGTGCGTCATTCTCGGGCGCGGCCGTCATTGCGGCATGGGCCTGATCCAGCGGTGTGGTCATGAGTCCGAAAGAACCTCTTTAAGCGTCGTTTTCAGGTCCGGCAGCAGATCCGTTTCGAACCACGGGTTTCGTTTCAACCATGCGGTATTGCGCCAGGAGGGATGCGGCAAGGGATAAACGGCAGGCGCGTGTTCGCGCCAGTTTGAGACTGTCGAGGTCACCCCGACCTTTCCACCCGCGCCAAGATGCCATTTCTGGGCATACCCGCCGATCAGAAGCGTCAGTCTGATCGTGCCAAGCTTTCCAAGGATCTGCTCGCGCCACGTCGCTGCACACACACGCGGCGGAGGAAGATCCGATCCTTTCGCATCATACCCCGGAAAGCAGAACCCCATGGGGACAATGGCAATTTTCGACTGATCGTAGAACGTTTCGTGTCCGATCCCCAGCCAGTCGCGCAGCCTGTCACCAGACGGATCGATAAACGGTCTTGTGCCCTTATGGGCGCGCATTCCAGGCGCCTGACTCGCAATCAGAACCCGTGCGCCCTGATTGAACCAGACAACCGGGTTCGGCCGATGACGCGTGTGCGTCGCCGCAAAACGATCCGCACAAATCGTACACCCACTCAGTTCTTTTTTTAGCGATGCCAAGGACATGAGTGATATCTAGGCGCCACCCGGCACGGGAAAAGCATGGACGCGCTAAGAATGTTGCTGTGTCCGTCCGAATGTTCTATCTGCAGCGAAACAAAAACAGCGGAGTGGGCCATGTATCGCGTTTGGAATTTTGTCACGAACTATTCCCTTCTGCTGATATTCGGTGCGCTGATCGCGCTGGTCTGGGCCAATACGAACCCCGACAGCTATCACCACTTCGTTGATTTCGTGATCGTCGACCATTTCTTCATTGGCCACGCACATTACGATGAAACAGGTGCGCTCGAGTACCGGACGTTGACGCTACATTATCTGGTCAACGACGTTCTGATGGCGTTCTTCTTTGCCATTGCCGCAAAAGAGGTGTGGGAAGCAATCATCCTGAAAAACGGCTCACTACGCGGGAAAAAGGCCGCAACGCCTTTGTTTGCAACTGCTGGTGGCATGTTTGGGCCAATTGCCGTGTATCTTGGACTTGCCAGCATTATGGGATCCGAGACCTACAACGCTGTCGCCAATGGCTGGGCCATTCCAACCGCCACGGACATCGCGTTTTCCTACCTTGTAGGTCGGCTCGTGTTTGGCGCCGGGCACCCGGCGGTGCGGTTCCTGCTGCTTTTGGCCATCGCCGATGATGCGGCTGGTCTGATCATTCTCGCGATTTTCTATCCTTCGGGCGATCTTGCGCCCGTGTGGCTGTTGTTGTCGTTGTTCGCCGCTGTTGGTGTGTTCGTTCTGTTCAACTGGCTTCCCCGCAAGATGGACGTCGGAAATCAAGCGCGCCCGAGATCGACATGGGTGCGCACTAAACTGGGGTTTTTGCCTTATCTGGTCGCGGCGTGCCTCAGCTGGTACGGTTTTCAGGAAAGCGGCCTGCACCCGGCACTTGGACTTTTGCCGATTGTCCCGACAATCCCGCATGCCGACCGTGCCTTCGGTATCTTCAGCGAGGCGGAGCAATACCTGACCGACCTCCTCAACCAGATCGAACATGCGTTGAAGCACCCGGTCGAGATCATCCTCTTCTTCTTTGGCCTGTTGAACGCAGGTGTTGAGATGTCTTCTATCGGCGACGCCACATGGCTGGTTTTGGCCGGGCTTATCATCGGGAAGCCTATCGGTATTCTTTTCTTTGGCTGGCTTGCCGCGCGTCCGTTGGGGCTTGGCATCCCGCAAGGCATGCGGATCGTCGATCTGGTGGTCATCGGCTTTGTGGCGGCGATCGGGTTTACGGTATCGCTCTTTGTGGCATCGGTTGCGTTCGATCCGGGGCTGGTACAAGACGCCGCCAAGATGGGCGCGCTTTTCTCATTTGCCGCGGCAATCCTGTCAATTATCGCCGGCAAGGTGTTTCGCGTTCAGAAACAGGAGGCCTGACAAAGGCCTTCTGAGCACCTGATTGTCTCTTTAACCTGCGGGTTTCTGCCTCTCTGCGCCGAATTCATGCCATATTTACCCTAATCGCGTTGCTATACTGGTGATCAACTGGACATAATGCAGCCGCATTGGGGCATTAGTTAACAATACCGTTCCGACGAGCAGTTTGCGGGACGCTGAGGTGGGCAACGGGACCGATGATTGAGTTTCGGGATGTAAGTAAGTCGTTTTGGACAGGGACGCAGCGCAAGGTCATCCTTGATCGCGCTTCTTTCCGTGTGGACCTCGGACATTCTATTGGCATCCTCGCGCCGAACGGCACCGGCAAAACCACGATCATCAATATGATGGCGGGGCTCGAAAAACCTGATGAGGGCGAGATCGTGCGGACAAGCCGCATTTCATTCCCGCTGGGGTTCATGGGTGGTGTCGTTCCCAAACATACTGCGACCGAGAACTGCCGCTATATCGCGCGACTTTATTCGCTGGACCCCGACTATATCGAGGCGTTCTGCCGCTATCTCTGCGGTCTGGAAGAATACTTCGATATGCCGATCGGCACATATTCAGCGGGGATGCGCGCGCGGTTTACATTCTCGTTGCTGCTGGCGCTGGATTTCGACATCTATCTGATCGACGAAGGTATGCCCGGCACGACGGACGTGGAGTTTAACCGCAAAGCAGGCTCTATCCTGCGGGACCGGCTTGAGACCGCAACAGTGGTCGTCGTGTCCCACCAACCCGAAACACTTGAAAAATTCTGTCAATCCGCAGCTGTCCTGCACAAGGGCAAGCTGGAGATGTTTGACACGCTGGAAGAGGCGAAAAGGCTCTATGACTACGAAACCCAAAGCTAAGAAGTTTCGCATTGGCCGAATGGTGGCTGACGGTCAGTCAGATAAACCGACCGAGGCTAAAGAGGCGCAGGGGAAGCCCGCACCCAATGCGGACGATATGCTGTTCGGCGGACCCACCGATGATGGCTTCGGATCGCAGACCTTTCCGACACGCAAAAAGGGCGTGGCGAAATCTCAACCGGCGGAAACCGCAGCCGATGCCAAGGATGCCGCGGCCGCGATGGAGGCCATCCGCCGCGAAGGGCTCACCGGGCGGCAATTGCGCATGGCGCGCAGGGTTGCTCAGAAGCAGGGGCTAAACCCCACATCGGATTTCGATGCCGTGCGTCTGCTGCGAGAGCAGGGAATTGATCCGTTCAAGCGGTCGAATATGCTGGAGCTTGTCGTGACTGACGGGACGAAAGCGGACGAGAAAGCGGCAGCGGCCCCGAAGACGCAAAGCGCGCCCCAGCCGCCCAAAGGCGGGGTTCAACTGCCATCGAAAGTGAACACAGAGCCGCCTTTGCCCCCGTCTACCCATGTCGTTCAGGACGATGGTCGCGCACGCGATATCATGAATATCCAGCGCGACATCGCGCGCCGCCGCCGCCGCCGCTCTATCATGCTGGCCGTGCGCTTGATGGCTTTTGTAATGCTGCCCACGATTATTGCAGGATACTACTACTACGCTATCGCCACGCCGATGTACGCGACGAAATCGGAATTCATCATTCAACAGTCAGAGGCATCAGGCGGAAGCGGGTTCGGCGGTCTTCTGTCGGGTACCGGGCTCGCGACGTCGCAGGATTCGATCACTGTACAAGGCTATCTTCAGTCCCGCGACGCGATGCTGCGATTGGACGAGGATGCCGGCTTCCGGGAGCATTTCAGCCAGGACGGTCTCGATCCTCTGACGCAATTGGCGCCTGATGCATCGAACGAAGATCTGTATAAAGCCTATGCCAAGCGGGTCAGGATTGGGTTTGATCCCACTGAAGGTGTCATCAAGATGGAAGTCGCGGCCGCGGACCCTGAGACAAGCGCCGAATTCTCCAAAAAGCTCATCGCCTATGCGGAAGAGCGCGTGGATCAACTGACCGCCCGCCTGCGCGAAGATCAGATGCAAGGGGCAGAAGAAAGCCGACAGGACGCAAATGCGAAGATGATCGCGGCCCAGCAACGTATCGTTGAAATCCAAGAGCGCCTTGGCGTCATGAACCCCGAAAGCGAAGTTGAAGCCGTCTTTACACAGATTGCACAGCTTGAGTCTGAGTTGCTGAACGAACGTCTCGCCTTGCGGACATTCCTCGACAACCGGCGGCCCAATCAAGCTCGGGTCAGCGCGGCTGAGAACAAGATCGGTGAGTTGGAACGACTGATCGCGGAAAAGCGGTCCGAGCTGACGCAAAGCAGTGCAAATACCGGTTCTCTCGCCCGCGTATCTGGCGAACTTCTCGTCGCGCAAGCTGATCTTGAAACCCGCCAATCCCTTCTGGCGCAGGCAGAGGCTCAGTTCGAAGCCGCGCGCCTCGAAGCCACACGTCAGGTGCGATACCTGTCGGTGGGCGTGACGCCCGTTGCACCGGACGAGCCGACCTATCCGCGTGCGTTCGAGAACACGGCTTTGGCCTTCTTGATTTTCAGTGCGATCTACCTGATGGTCTCGCTCACAGCGTCCATTCTTCGCGAACAGGTATAGCCCATGAAAACAGTCGCCCTTGGCAATGTGCAGGTCAGCAATGATCTGCCTCTGACGGTGATTGCCGGCCCCTGTCAGCTGGAAGGTCTGGATCACGCTCTGATGATTGCCGAGCGCATGGCCGAGGCCTGTGCAAAGGCCGGGGCGGGCTACGTCTTCAAAGCGTCCTATGACAAGGCGAACCGCACGTCCCTCTCCGGCAAACGCGGTCTGGGCATGGACGAGGGGCTATCGGTTCTGTCGAAGGTACGCGATCAGATCGGATGTCCCGTGTTGACCGACGTCCATGCGCCAGCGCAATGTGCGCCTGCTGCTGAAGCGGTCGACGTGATCCAGATCCCGGCGTTTTTGTCCCGTCAGACCGACCTCTTGCTGGCCGCGGGCGAAACCGGCATCGCGGTGAATATCAAGAAGGGTCAGTTTCTCGCACCTTGGGACATGCCCAACGTCATTTCCAAGGTGGAGGCGACGGGCAACAGCAATATCCTTCTGACAGAGCGTGGCGCTTCGTTCGGCTACAACGCACTTGTGGCCGATTTCCGTAGCCTGCCGACCATGGCAAAAACGGGATACCCGGTCATCATGGACGCAACGCATTCGGTGCAGCAGCCGGGCGGGCAGGGCGGATCAAGTGGTGGCCAGCGAGAGTTTGCGCCTGTCATGGCAAGGGCCGCTGTGTCTCTTGGTATCGGCGGTGTCTTCATCGAGACCCACGAGGCGCCGGATACGGCACCATCCGATGGTCCGAACATGATACCCCTTGAACAGATGCCCGATCTTGTCGCGTCCCTGATGAAGTTCGACGCGCTTGCGAAAGCAGATCCCTGCCGCGTCTAGTAAACCTAAACGACTTGACCCGCGGCCCAGCCGGACGACCATGCCCACTGAAAATTGTACCCACCAAGCCACCCGGTGACGTCCACCACCTCGCCGATGAAATAGAGCCCGCTGACGTCTTTGGTTTCCATCGTTTTGGCGTTCAGGGCATCGGTGCTGATCCCACCCATTGTGACCTCCGCCGTCCGGTACCCTTCGGTGCCCACGGGTTTCAGCGCCCAGCTGTGAACAAGGCCAGCCAGGCGCTCCAAGTCCTTATTGCTCTGATCAGCCAGCGTGCCCGTCACGCCCGCCAGTGACGTCATCAGCCCCGCCAGCTTTTCGGGCAGTGTGCGGGCCAGCGCGTTCTTGATGGATATCTTGCCCGCGCTTTGTTTGAGGATTTTCAGCGTTTCGCTTACCCGTTCCCCGACACATAGATCGACTGTGATCGCTTGCCCTTCTTGCCAATAGCTGGAGATCTGAAGGATCGACGGGCCTGACAACCCGCGATGCGTAAAAAGCAGTCCCTCCCGGAATTCGGTGCCGTCAAAACCAACGGCGGCAGAGACCGAGGTTCCCGCAAGCGGCGCCATATGCGCGAGTTCGTGTTCTGAGAAGGTGAGTGGCACCAATGCGGGGCGGGTGGGGACACAGGCAATGTTGAACTGTGCGGCAATGTCGTAGCCGAACCCCGTTGCGCCCATTTTTGGAATGGACTTCCCGCCACTGGCAATCACCAAAGACCGGCACCGCACCTGTCCGCGCCCAGTAGTAACGTCGAACCCATGTTCCGTCTTCCGAACCTTCGCGACGGCGGTCTCCAGCCAAAGCGTCACACCTGCCGCTGCCATGTCGTTCAAAAGCAGCGCTATTATGTCTTTGGCCGAGCGATCGCAAAACAACTGCCCAAGTGTTTTCTCGTGCCAGGATATGCCCGCAGCATCGACCCGCGCGATGAAGTCCCATTGAGTGAATCGTTTCAGCGCAGACAGGGCAAAGCGCGGATTCTCGGATAAGAACCGTTCTGGCGCGATCTCAAGGTTCGTGAAATTGCACCGACCACCGCCCGAGATGCGGATCTTCTCGCCGGCGGCTTTGGCATGATCGATCAGAAGAACTTTGCGCCCGCGGCGACCTGCCTCGATGGCACACATCATTCCGGCAGCACCGGCCCCGATGATCACGACATCCAATTCCATCGGCCTGCCATATCTGCGGCCAAACGCAACGACAAGCCGTGATTTTAGGGTTGAAGTGGATGTCGCGTCCGATTAAATCACGCAACACTGTTGGGATGTAGCCAAGTGGTAAGGCAACTGTTTTTGGTACAGTGTATCGTAGGTTCGAATCCTACCATCCCAGCCATTACCCTTATTTTGTGCCGTCCGGCATGAATCGCAACTTGTCCGGCGAGAAACGCGACTTTTGTCGGGTAAGAACGCAACTTCGGTCAAATTTGAAGGATTTTAGAGCCATTTGCTCTCGGAACTGGCTTTCAGGTTCGTTTGCAAAATTGCCCCTGCACAAGGCTATCTGGTCCCTCGTGGATTCGGCACCCATCGGGCGGAAAGCGGTCGTTCGCTGCAGGTTCAAAGGGCGCTCGTGGGGACTTCGAAAACAGACATTCAGTCATTGCAAAAACTACTAGCGCCGGATTTCGGAGGAATACCAGCGCCGACATTCTTGCAACTCACGCTATAAGCACCAACGACCCATTTGCTTAAACCAACAGCCTGATCGCTTTGGCCACTTCGAGCCGAGACTGAATATTGCTAAAGTCTTCGGGACCGTCAGCGGGGGGCAAATGTTCGGACAGCGCCTCAAATTCAGCGTGGACTGATCGGCGGTTAACTATACCCTCCATACTCGCTCGTAGCACCGCCTTCTCGGCGCTATCAAAGCCCTCTTTGACGCTAACCGACAGTAGAGACAGAGAGATTGGGACTTCGCCTTCAAAGTATCCTTCATTGATCATTGCTTGTGCAACCAGCGACGGCACACCAAACAAGTAGGACAGTTCTGGAACAACGTCTGAGACAAAATCGCGTGCACGTTCGCACGTTTTCAGCAGTGTTGGTTGGGTCCCTGCTGCGAGTTCAATTCCCCGCAATGCCTCTCCTGACATCCATAAATCGAGTAGCGGAAACAACTTCGCGCAGATGAACTGCCCTTTGGCATGTTCGTCTTCAAGTGCTTTGTAGGGAGAGCCAAGAAAACTATCGAGCGTTTCACTTCTTATCAGCTTGGGTAACTTGTCATTTTTTCCGGTCAACCAATCAGCATACCAATTCCTCCAATCGACGACGCTTGCATCGCTTAACCAACCACCAGCGAACGCTTCCGCCAATTCACGGATAAAGCTAGGCATAAACCCGATAGATGCTGACAGCCTGTCTTGCCATGCACTTGATTGATCAAGTGAGTCCATATCAGAGCGGACGCGGTGCACCGCGTCTATTCTGCTCCGAATCCAGTCAGAGTCACCGCCTTGACGCCGCTTATATGCCGCAAATGATCGGGCCACAATTTGGGAGGTTTTATCGGCAGATCCATCTTCATCGGTGGCACTCAGAGGCAAGCGACCTACAAGGTACTCAGTCATGGGGTCTTCCGCCGAGGACGTTTCGTGAATCCGGTCCAGCAGTGGCTCGAGTGGGTCTTCGATAGTCAAGCATTGGTCGCTTTGCGAAAAAATCCCCCGAAGTTCGGTCCAGTAACTATTAATCCTGCTATTTTCATTGTCAAAGTCCACAACTTTACTCGGGACGACAATGACAAAACCGTGCGATCGTTCTCCCGCGCGGCCCGCCCTACCAGCAGCATTTAGCAACTCGTGTGCTTCCAGTCGCGACATTTGTTCCGCATCAAGATCGAACCGGCTATCTCCTCCGATGATCACAACGTCACCAGGCAGATTCATCCCTTGAGACAACGTTGAGGTCGCGATTAAAACGTTTAGCCCGTCTTTTCGTTTGAACAGGCTTTCGTGCAATGAGCGTTCAAAGTTTAGAAGGTGTCCATGATGGCAAGCACTGGAAGACTTGAGCGTATTTGTATCCTCATCGATGCAAATATAGAGATGTTTGGCGTCGCCAAGTTCGTCTTTGGTCGCGTCGTAGTTTGCGCGTTCTGTCTCGGTGAGAACGCAGCTTGCTCCAGTAAGATTGGCACATATTTTTTTGTTTGCACTAATCGCCCATGGGATCGTTTGCAAAAAGACTATCGTTTTAAGACCCTTCTTAGAAATTTCTTCGGCCAGTTTCTGGGATACCTGCACACCGTTTGGTGTCAGATACCAACGCGCAGTTTTATGCGGAGCTCCCTTTGGTAGAAATGACCCGACGGACAAGTTAACCTCCTCATCCAAAAGCTTCTGAAGGCTGTAGTCCTTCCTATCCGTCGTATTCCAAGTTTGGTTTAAACAAAAAAACGCATATGGCTCCGTTACCATTTTGCGTTTCGTAGACTGAGGAGCACCTCTCGTATCATGGGCTTGTCTATCGGCTCGAAGCCTTTCATTGAGCCCTTGGATTTCGGCACCAGAATACACCACACATCCCCTCACCTGTCTTGTAGGCTTCCAAAGCAAATCTAGCGGAATACATGGCCGGTTAGTCAAATCTTGAATCCAAGATGAAATTTCTTCGCTGTTCTTCATCATAGCAGAGAGAAATAGGAGATCTGCGTTAGGGGCAGAAATCGACAAGTTGAGAATACACATCATAGCATCGACCGCGCGACGGCTTTTGTCTTCGCTGCGGGGATGCAAGAGATGACATTCGTCGAAAACGACAAGTTCTACTTCCGCGAATAGTTCCGGCGCGAAGTTCAGAAACGCCAGGCAGCGTTCTGGCGTAACAACTGAAATGGCAGGAAGCTCTTGGTCATCAACGTCTACGACCAAATCTGCGGTTTTTTCTCGAAAGACTTCGACATCGGGGAATGCTTCTCCGAGTGCTCGAGTCGTTTGGTCCACAAGAGCTAGTGTCGGGGCCAGAAATACGACTTTCTTGCCTCGGAGAACTGCTGTAGCGATTTTGAGCTCCGCCAACGTTGATTTGCCTGCGCCGGTGGGAAAACTGACTGATGAAGACGTCCCTAGGTCGAGATATCCTTTGGTCAGAGCCTGCCGATGATTGCGCCAAAGAAATGGTCTCCGCTTTGCGAAAGATCGCATTTGGCTTAACCAAACCGTTCCATCGATGCCTGTTGGTGGAGGAACGTTCACAATCCCAATATCCAAAAAATCCCCAAAAGCTGCTTGCAGCAGGGTCGCGAGGTGCAAAGGTCCCGGGTAGACACTGTAGTGGATTGAGCCATCCGATGAAAAATTATGGACCGCTGGTTCAGCGCAAAGCTCTTGGACCCGTTGTAGAGTTGCTATCGGATCAAGCTCGGACGGTGGTGTTTCCATTTCCTTATCTAGGGTCAGGACTCATAGCCAGTATATGACGAGTGCGGCAAGGGCGATGGCTGACAGAAAGACCTTCGGGCATCTATCGTATCGCGTTGCCACACGCCGCCAATCCTTCAACCTGCCGAACATGATCTCGATCCGGTTGCGTCGTTTGTAGCGCCGCTTGTCGTATTTCACGGTCTTCTTGCGTTGCTTTCGACCCGGGATACAGGGACGTATCCCTTTGTCTTTCAACGCTTCTCTGAACCAATCGGCATCATAGCCTCTGTCGCCAAGTAGCCAATCGACCTCCGGCAGGCTGCTCAGCAACGCCCGGGCGCCAATGTAGTCACTGACTTGTCCGGCGGTGACGAACAAATTCAGCGGTCGGCCCAGGCTGTCGCAGATGGCGTGTAGCTTCGTGTTCATGCCGCCCTTGGTGCGACCAATCAGACGACCACGCCCCCCTTTTTGACGCCCAAACTGGACGCCGTACGGTGTGCTTTGAGATAGGTCGCATCAATCATCACGGTCGTCTCCTCGCCGTGATCGGCTGCCAGTCCCATCATCATCTTTGCGAAGATGCCCTTATCGCTCCAGCGTTTCCAACGGTTATAAAGCGTCTTGTGCGGACCGTATTCCTTGGGCGCATCACGCCAGCGTAAGCCATTGCGATTGATGAAGATAATCCCACTCAACACACGCCTATCATCGACGCGAGGCTTGCCGTGGGACTTCGGGAAGAAGGGCTCAAGGCGCGCCATCTGCGCATCCGTCAGCCAGAAAAGATCAGACATGTTCACCGCTCGTTTTTTGAACCGTGAATCATGCCGCCATGCGGAAATCAATGGGTCCTGACCCTAACATCCTAGCAGCCATACTGATCATCGCTTCCAGGATTTTTTGATACAGTGCGCGCACGGCGGCGTCTTGGCCCGCTGTTCCGAGGATTTGACTGGGTGTTAGGAGCTCAATTCGAAGCAACGCTGATAAATCACCGGTCGCGAACGACTTAATCGCATGAAGTAGCTTGCTCTCTAGCGGCTCCTTGCCGTCCAATTGGATCAGTTTGGATACCTCCGCAGCATCTGCGCTTGCCTCAGCACAAAGAAAAAGAATGGTGGCCGAAACGTCTGACGAAATACCTTCAAAGCTAAGGTGGCTCTGTCGCGCGCGCGATGTAAGTAAGTTCTCAGCCAGCAAGCATGCATGGTGGGCTGAAGCCGCCACAAACGCTGCAGCGGCCCGATTCTCTCTTTCAATGGACGATGCAACAAATGCTTCTTGGGTAAACGCGAGACGGCGCATTCTCTGAATTACCTCAGGCAGTTCAATCTCGGCTGCTTCATCTTCTTGGAGTTCCCGCATACGAATTCTACTGGAAACGATCTCTGCGTAGGCTTCTGTGATAGTTTGAGATATACGTTCGCTCTCAAGCCCTTCCAGTTCGGGGGCTTGGTTCATTAGGTTTACGGATTCCGGATCAAACATTAGCCAAGGCTCCACTAGATATTTGCGATTTTGCTTTCTCCGCGAGCGACGCTAACCAAGTTCTGATGTCATCTTGGTGGAAGGTCTCCGCTCTTCGTCTGTTCAAATCGCCAGGAACAACGCTGTCATATCCCTTAAACAGTCTTTTTCGTCCTTTGTCGTTTGAATGGGTTGCGCTGACAGTTATGGACAGCCGATAACGTCTTGCTTCCTTCCACAAAACCTCCTTGATGGCCTCATCAGAATTCAAACTTGTTTCTGTCCTGATTACAGCAAGAACTTGGGCAGTGAAAAAAGTGAATCTAAGACCCTCTTCCAGTTCACGGAATTCTTTCCAGACGCCTTCGTCTTCCCGCGTGATCATGTTTCGAGGATTTGTTGTTGCCTTATCTTCAAAAACAACGGCGCATTTCACACGACCAGTAGCATCATCAATCTCAATCTGGAGCCCATCAAAGCCTTTGTCTGCGTGCTGCATGTGCGGCGCAGCAAGTCGTGCTGAAGGATCTGCTCGAATGGCAGCAATCCAAGAAATCGCTTGAAACAGCCATCCATCGCGATGCGACGAGTCATCTCCATCGACGGTCAGAAGTTGAATGGCGGAGGCCACACCGTCTGCGGGGTAATCAGCATCATAGATGCCAGTTCCTTCGAGAATTTTCCGAACATGATGGGAGTACCCCAACGCTATAACCGCGATTTGGCGGGCTAGCTCTTCCTCATCCACGACCTGCCATGCGTTCCCAAAGAAACAGCCTTCTTCGGTAAATGGTGTGAGAGTAATTGGCATTAGCAGATCCTAAGTAATACGTTTGAAGAAATCAGTTTTTTTGCCAATAGTACGGGTCCTAAACGTTGTCCCGGCTCAGCTTTTAGTCTGGAGGTTAGGGCCGCCTGTGCGACACTCAGAACACGTCACCTCTGTGATGCTGCGCCACAGTGGATGTCATTAACCTACACTGAAGCCGCTATTTGCTTTGCATGAGATCTGGAAAAAAGCGAGCCATTCACAGGCATCGCGCCGCGCGAGAAATCCAATAGAATAATGTCTTTTTGGTACTTTCTAGCGGTTTCCAGCTCAAACTGAACCCAAGGAGATGCAGAAAATGCAGGGGATCTTAGACCCAAGAACAGGTCGCAATTCGCGATTTCCAGCTCGATCCTTTTCTGAACATCGGGCCAGTCGTTATGAAACAAGTCAACGAATGGTCGAGTGGAGACCGGCAGGCTGTCCAACAACTCTCGAAGTGACAGTTCATCAATAAGCCCGTCGCGCGTTGAATAACAAATGAACAGCTTCATCTGAAAGTCAGCCACAGCACGAAGATCACGGCAAGTAAGACGGAATACAACGCCATCGATCTATTGAAAATTGCTGCCCACATAGTTGGGGCTTCCAAGCTAGCTTCGGTTTCTGCACCGTTTCGCTCTGCGATCTTGTTGAGTTTTGATGTCATCGTTCGCCTCAGAGAGCGCTGATAGAAATATGCAGTAGCGTCTGCGAACCAGAACCCTAGGCAAACGAGTCCACACACCGCAAAAACGAACTGCAAATTGTCTGCAGACCCGAACCGTACCATGAGTGCGATCACCCCTGCCACAACCGCGACGCAGAGCTTTTTATACTCAAAGCAGTCGTTACTTATCTTTAGAGTCGCATCGTGCAACTGATCGACAATTTTCCAATCGATTTCGTCGCTAGTCTTTGCGGCTTGGTCATCTGGCATACGGTCACCTTCCTACGTTCTCCTTGCTTACCTTAAAGCACTTGATGCAACTGCCAATACAGATCGCACACAAATCCATGTAGGGGCGTGGATCGTGCCAGTTGCAATCAGGTCATAGACTTACCGATGTAAACCGCAGCTTGGCCTTGCCCGCCTCGGCAGTCGCGCAAATGTTGATAGAGCAGCGAACGGCCGGTTCGGGAAAGCTGCGCTGAAGCATCAGATGACCGACCAAGGTCCGGTTTGGGCCGTGCACGACAGTCAGGAGATTTGTCGTCGTGCACAATTCTGCGCGGCCTCCGATGACCGTATCGACCCCATATCTACAAAGCCGTACGCAAACGGAATGGCGGTTTTGTTCGGTCCGGACATAATGTAGCTGCGTATTCCGATAACCTACAGCACCCATCGCGAGTATGATTCAGCACCACATACAGAAATGTGCAACACGTAACAGCATAGCAAAGGCGGGAGGCGCAGAGACCTCAAATATCGCAGCGCGTCCCGCCTTTGCGGTCGAAAGTGTGATGCTGGTCAATCATTGAGGCGAGAGTGACTGCTTCATTCAGCATATCCGAAGTGGACGGCCAAGAGTCGACCTCCACCCGTACTCTTTGATGCTGTGGCGCGGCCCGTGTGACCGGTCATTCGCTGCGGTTGCAAAAGCTTGGACCGGTTGGACTCACAAACTGTGGACATAAAAGACATTTGCTGCAGCTGCGCCAACGCCTGCTTTCGATGTCCGTGCAATAACGGTAGATTTCTCCAGTTGCAAAGAAGGATAAGTAGAAAAATGCTAGTTCTTGGGAGCGCTCAGTGAAACTGATTGCAGTCTAAATCCGCCTCCGTCCGCGTGTTCATCAAAATAGAAAGCCACGCTCCATGCTTGCGTATCCGGGTCTAAGGTGACCAAGTCATAACAAAGCGGTGTGGCTTCCACCCCAGTTGTCGATCCACAACCTACTACGAGTATTCCATCATCTGTCCAAGCCTGCCGTGGGGAATGTTTGTGTCCGTGCAAAATCAGAGAAACGTCACGATTTTCGCACCACCGATTAAACGCCTCATTGTCCTCAAAAGCTACGAACTGATCAGCCGGAAAAATGCTCTGCACCACGCGTTGATAGAGCGCAGTGGCTTCCGGTTCCTCGTCAAATGGTAGCGGGTGATGATGCACAAGTGCAATCCGAGTATATTCGGCACACTCAGGACTTTTTTGAATTAGCGCATCGATCTGAGAAGCAACCGCGAGGCGTTGATTTTGCGACACACGCCCTCTTGCAAAACTACCCTCCTCACATGAGTCAAAACAAAGAAAGATCGCTTTCATATCGTGATCAACGACGGTTGGCTGCCAAAGATTTGAAAACGCTTTGTAGCTTTCGCCAAGCTTGCCAAAACGATTTCCGCTTGATCGAACATCATGATTTCCAGGGACCAGAATGATGTTATCTTTGGTGAATAGTTCCAAATCCGAACGAAAGTCGTCAAACTCCGTTCTGAGTTCAGATGTCGGATTGTCAAAAACATCACCAGTCAGCACAACGCGATCTACCTTTTTGCATACAGAACGAAGTGCTCCTTTAAGGTATTGCCTCTTGGCGGTTACTTGTTTGTTGCCCAAATGCAAATCGCTCAGGTGAAGGACGGTCTTGCGGCTCTTTTCTGACCTCTTTTTTCGTATTGCTGAAAAAAGGCGTCCAAACATGCCCTTTGGGTTCTCAAAAATCGGTTGTAGTGTTGTGAAGTAAAACTCAATGCCTTCTTCAAGTCCAAGTGTAACGGCTTCACTTACTGGTAGAGGCCGCATTCCCTTCAGATATGGCATCGCGATCTCTTTAGGTGTCCAGAATGTGACAGAGGGATACTCTGTGGGCATACGTGACAGAGCTGACGCTGCGGAGAGTGGGTCGAGGAAATTGAGGTTCTCTGAAAATCCTTGCGGCTTGAGAAAAAGACCATGAGGTCCAGATGCTCTAGCGGCTTCATGAAAAAACTTGGTCGCTTCATGTTCTCCAGTTTGGTCATCTTGCGAAACTAAAAGTAACGAAAAAAGCGCAAAACCTGAAAAGTGCTCACGAAATGGCTTCAACAACAGGGTACATCTTTGATCTGGTAAGGGACTGTCGGGAAGACGCTCAAGCGCCTCGATTACTTTCAGTGCAGTTGATTGTATACCCGACTGCCATTCTCCGTCCAAGCCGGAGATTAGGGTCTCTCGAGGATCACCGGTTGGTTCCGCCAACGAACGTACAAAGCTCAACACTTCTTTTTTAGTGCTTCGTGGTGGCTTTCCTTTCCGATCCAACACAAAGCTAACCAAATTTGTATGCTTCGCCTCAAATGCGTACCCCATTAAAAAATCCCTACCTAAATCAACTACTATTGGAAAACTTGGCTAGCTGCCGTGTCTTGATTAACACCTAAATCCCAGTGCAGGTCAACGAACGCAACCAACTGCATGTGATCAGCGGCTTTGCTAGTTCTCCTGATCGGGGTACTTCGGGTTCGGGCTAGACCATCAAGTTAGCCGACATTCAATCATCGCGCCGCATAGGTCAAAATGGGCTCTTCGCGGCCATCGGATGCATCGCTGCATCGAGCCAAACAGGCGCGCTGCCATTAGCGAAGTGGACCGGCGCTGCACTGCGACTTCTTCAAAGCAGCCATTAAGAAATATAACGTTAGCCTGCTCCCAACGACTTTATCAGTCCGCCCAAGACTGCCCCTACGGCATCACCCACTCGCCAGTAGCTACTGCTCTTGGCAGGCGGCGACTTAACAGCGACTTCGTCAAGCTTCGCTAACCGTTCCGGCAATTCCTTTTCTTCACTGGGCAAAATTCCTAGATCAGCTTCCGCAATTGAGACGATTGCGTCGATTTCTGCCTTTGCTTCCTCTGCAGATGTTGAGTTGGCGTCATCCAGTATCGTTTTCATATCACGCAGCAACTCCCTTGCCGTCTGACCAGAATCAAGTGCGTGTACTACCACTTCTTCACTAACGGCATTCTCCGTTAGGGTAGCAATGCGCCTGCTATTGCTCATATGCCGAGCGATTGCCTTGGCCTCCTCTTTGGTTCTGGCAACGACTGTGTAGGACACCTGATAAGTTCCGTATCCGATCGACCGCAGAACAAACTCGCAATCAAAAGTTCGTGCGTAGGCCGCGAGCAGCAAGCTCAAAACCGCTTGATCGAAATCTTCATGGCTCTGATAATGCAACAGAAAGCTTGGGCCATCGGGACCAAGCAGGTAAATGATCCGTCGCCTCTTCTCGAGGTTTACATACCGATCAAATTGATCAAGGAACTCTGAATAAGAAGTTGGCATTTTTGTCATAATCCGAAGCAAACAGATGGTTATGATCAGTATTGCTTAGACGTGGGCTTGTCTATCGGTCCATTCCGGCCATTGATCGGTGGTCCGGAATGCTGCGCTGCGGCCCGTCGAACCGACCATTCGCTGCATGAGCAAGACGCAAAGCTAAGTGGGCTTTTGCTACGCTTAAAGCAAAGGCCGCTTCAGACACGATACAGCAAGTGACTAAATGACATGTCGAGCGACTGGCAGTCCGCGGGTCAAATGAACTATTCGATAATCAATCAATTACTCTCAAGGTCCCAACTTCTTGAAGCTTAACGCTTTCGGTCAGTCCTTAAATTCGAATTGCAAAATACTCTGCAACAGACCACCATGATATGGTTTTGGGGTGGGTTTTGCTGGAAAAGGGGCGATTTCCCAGAACGCGCATCGCCTTGCCGACTGCCTCAGACCGCCTTAGGAGTCATGAGCAAAGGTGCGCCGCTTTTCATCTGTATCCTAGTAACACCTTGTGGTACTTAAATTAATCATGAGCTGAACATGCCATTTTTAGGACCTTAGAGAATAGTTGCAGGATTTCGAAGACGCTCCTCCGCCAGCCGACGCACTAGCAGAATCGCTACGCGGATTCGGTTACTCTGCCGAAACCGCCATTGCTGACATCATTGACAACAGCATTACCGCGCAAGCGAAAAACGTGCGAGTGCAAGTCGCGCTTGCCGCGTCCGCTCCCTTCGTCAGCATTCTGGATGACGGAAAAGGCATGGATTTAGAATCCTTGCGCAACGCAATGAGGTTGGGCTCCCAAAATCCGCTAATTGCAAGGGCTGTAACGGATCTTGGGCGCTTTGGACTGGGCCTGAAAACTGCGTCCTTTTCCCAAGCGCGTAGCCTGACCTTAGCTTCAAAGAAGAGAGGTGGCGAAATCAACGTCCGTCGTTGGGACCTCGATTTCCTCGCGGAGGCGGAGGGTAGCTGGCGGTTGTTGACCAGTGCCCCCGACGGTACCGAAAAGCACCTCGAAAATCTTGCAAGCCAGCCTAGCGGAACCCTTGTACTCTGGCAAAAGCTGGACCGGGTCCGACCACGCCTTGGTGGTACGAGAGATGGGGTAAAGTCCCAACTCTTAATGGAGCAGATCGAGCATCATCTGGCGATGGTATTCCATCGCTACCTCGAGGGTATCCGGCCGCGCATCAGGCTTTTCGTCAATGAAGCCAGCATCAAGCCTTGGGATCCGTTTCTAAGCAATCATGCTGCCTGCCAAACGAGTCCCGACGAGACTATCAGTAGTGGCGCGGCTCAAATACGCGTAAAGGGATACGTCCTTCCTAACAAGGACATGCTTGATGACGAGAATGAGTATGAACTCGCGGGTGGCAGCGAAGGCTGGGTCACGAATCAGGGGTTCTATATCTATCGCAATGACAGATTGCTGGTCGCTGGCGGCTGGCTTGGCCTCGGCACGACGAAACCATGGGTTCGCGACGAGGCCCACAAGCTCGCCCGGATCCGCATCGATCTGCCAAATTCGGAAGACGCTGCCTGGCAGATTGATGTCAAGAAGTCGGACGCAAGTCCGCCCGAGAATGTTCGGACGCGCCTTAGGGATCTTGCTCTCAATATCAGGCAGCAGGCCCGCTCAGTCTTCGTACACCGCGGAGAGTATGGCAAGCGGCCTGCAGTGGCAGACCTAGCGCGGCCTTGGAAAGCCGTCAGGATCGCCGACCAGTCAGCATACCGAATCGAACGCTCCCATCCTATCGCATCTTATGTCCTTACCGAACTGGATGATGATGATCGTTCGATCGCATCTTTCTTCAAGTTACTAGAGAACACGGTGCCAGTAGAGAAGATCTGGATCGACACGGTCGAGCAAGGCGAGCTGCCAGCCACCCCATTTTCCGGGGAGTCCCGCGAGCAAATCAGAGGACTGGCGCGTAACTTGCTGGCCAGCCTGATGCACGGCGGAAGGCTAACTGAAAACGAGGCACGGGCAAAGTTGCGACGCCTCGCTCCGTTCGATCAGTACTCCGACATAATCGACGAAATATAGAGGGGCTGGAAGATGGCAGATAGCATTGCGACGAAGATCCGTGGCCAGGTAATGGGAATTCTCGAGGAAATCAGAAAGACCGAGACCATAACGCGGGAGCGGATTGAACAGGTCCTCGACGGCGTCTGCATGATGTTCCCCAATCTCCCCTCCGATCTCGACCGGAATGACCTGCGAGAGTCGATCGAAGAGCGCATCAGCATCTGGATCGGCGACGCACAGGAACTGGTGAATAACGAAGACCACGTGGAATGGCTCGTCGAGAGAAAGCCAACGATTGAATGGAATTACTGGGACCGGTATCGCACCTTCATCCTTCCCGATATCGGGCTCGACCCGACGACGAAGCTCGATAGCGTCACCGACCGGATCCTTTCCCATCTCGAGGACCCAACGCGGGAAGGCCCGTGGGATCGAAGGGGCCTAGTTGTGGGCCACGTCCAGTCCGGAAAGACAGCTAACTATACAGGCTTGATCTGCAAGGCTGCGGACGCTGGTTACAAGATCATCATAGTTCTCGCCGGTATTCACAAGAATCTGCGCTCGCAGACCCAGATCCGCGTAGAGGAAGGTTTTCTTGGTTATGACAAAAACAGAAGGCCCGACGAGGGCTTCAAGGCGGTTGGAGTGGGGCTTGTCGACCCAGACCCCCGACTAAGGCCTGATTCAGTAACCAATCGTGCCGATAACGGCGACTTCAACACCAATCGGGCGCAGACTTTTTCTATCAACCCGGGTGGCCGCCCGCTCGTCTTCGTGATCAAGAAACAGTACACGGTCCTACAAAACCTAATCGATTGGGTCAAATGGGCACATACTGCTGTCGACCAAGAAACCGGTAGGGAAAGCGTTGCGGGCATTCCACTGCTCGTGATTGATGACGAAGCGGACCATGCCTCGGTCGATACAAAGGAAGGTGCATTCGACGAGAACGGCGTGCCGGATCCTGAGCATGACCCATCCAAGATCAACAAGCTCATCCGCCGTCTGCTTACCCTTTTCCAGCAGAAGGGTTATGTCGGATACACGGCCACACCATTCGCCAACATCTTCATTCACGAACAGGCCGAAACGGCGGAAGAGGGTCCTGATCTCTTCCCTAGCAGCTTCATCGTTAGCCTTCCGGCTCCCTCGGACTATTTCGGCCCTGTCCATGTTTTCGGCGGAGAAGGAGAGGAAGATGCCGAGGTCGATGCAGCCCAGCACCGTTACGTTCGCGAGATCGAGGATCACGCCGACTCCCTGAGCCTCAATGAGAGATCGGGTTGGGTTCCGCCTAGGCACAGGAATGGTTGGGTGCCGCGATACATGGGAGAGCTGACACTTCCTCCGTCACTAGTGAGGGCGATTCAGTCTTTCCTCATCGCCACCGCAGTCCGCAGGGCCCGTGGGCAGGAAAATTCGCACAACTCAATGCTTGTTCACGTCTCGCGCTTCACGAGCGTGCAGAACTTGGTCAAGGAGCAGATCGATGCAGAGGTCCAAGCCGCTAAACGGGAATTCCGTTATGGCGAGGCCGAGGGCGAACGATCCATACGCCAAGAACTTGAAAACCTCTTTAACGAGGATTTCCTCCCTACCCTGAAATCCGAATACAATCCGGGCGGGGAAACTCTAGAGTGGAATGATATCGAAACATACGTGGTGAATGCGATCCCGCAGATTGACGTTAAGGAAATCAATGGGAGTGCCGGGGACATTCTAGACCAGGAAGGCCAAGGCTCCGAGCATACCCTGACCATCGCCGTTGGTGGCGACAAGTTAAGCCGGGGCCTAACGCTGAAGGGCCTAACGACCAGCTATTTCCTCCGCGCTTCTCGCATGTACGACACACTCATGCAGATGGGGCGCTGGTTCGGTTACCGTCATGGCTATGAGGATGTTTGCAGGCTCTTCATGACAGCAGATCTGCGCGAATGGTTCGAGAAGATCACCATTGCCTCGGAAGAGCTTCGCGAGGAGTTCGATCATATGGCCGCAGTCCGCGGGACGCCGCGCAACTATGGTCTGCGTGTGCGATCCCATCCTGCGCTAATGATCACGTCGAGAGTGAAGATGCGCTCAGGAACGCCAATGAAGCTAAGTTTCGCAGGCACGATCTCGGAAACGGTAGTCTTCCATTCATCGGAGGATGTCATCAGGTCAAATCTCGCGACGACAGAGACATTCCTTGCGGCCATCGGCGAGCCGCACGAAGCTGATCCGGTGAGAGACCGCTTGGACGGAGGCAAGCACCAGTGGGCGAATTCGTTCTTCTGGGCGAGCGTTGATGTGTCTTCAATTCTGGCGTTCCTGAGCGGATACGCGACGCATGAGGACTCCGTTAAGGCGAACAGCAATTTCCTGCGTCAATTCATTGAAAAGCAGGTCGAGCGCGGAGACCTTCTGAAATGGGATGTCGCGCTCCTGTCGGGTCGCGGACCTGCAAAAACGATTGCTGGGCTCGACATTCCTATGGTCCAACGCAAAGCGTTGACGCGCACCACCTCGATTCAAGACCAGATCGATGCCAAAAAGTACATTATAGGGCGTCTAGTTTCGCCTCGTGACGAAGCCATTGATCTCGGTGCCTCTGACTATGCCCGGGCTCTCGAACAAACCCGTAAAACCTGGCATGAAGATGCAGCGCGAAATCGGGCCAAGGGCGAGCATCCTGATGATCCCAGTGGCATGTCCATCCGTGAGATGAGACCACAGGGTCGCGGGCTTATGCTGCTATACCCGCTAGACCCGGACAATTACGTAACTAGAGTGAAAATCGACATCCCGATCATGGCGATGGCACTGAGCTTTCCGACTAGTTCTAACGCGACGGCCATCGACTACGTAGTCAACAATGTCTTTGCCCGGACGGAGAGCGAGCTGTGACAGGGGACGAAATAGAGGAAATCTGGAAATCCATCGAGGCCGAGGGGGCATCAAGGACAGGCTGGCACGCCCGCAAGATATCGCGTGGATCGCCTCACGACTTGCTCGCTGGGCGAAAGATGCCTTCTAGCGCTGTTGGGCTTCTATACGAGCTCGACGCCAGTTCCGTACCGGCTGGCACGGAATGGCCGGACGGAAAGGGGTTCCGGACTGACATCGATGTGGTCGAGCCGGGATCCAATGGAAGGTTGCGTGTGGCACTCGAACTCTCGGGCGCGCAGTACCGGGGCGTCTTTGCAGCGCTGTGCGGCGACATCGCGGGTGTAGTCATGGAACAGCCGCCAGGTCGGTCAGGTTTCGGGGCCTTCCTGAGAAGGTTGCAGGCATGGCAGCGTTTCATGCAGCTGCATACCGACCGGGGTTTGTCCGAAGAGCAGATCCGAGGGCTGTTCGGAGAAATCACGGTGCTTGAGCAAATTCTGTTTCCCATCCTCGGCGAAGTTGAGGCGACTGCCACTTGGCAGGGTCGTCATGCCCTTCATGACTTCAATCGACTTGGACACGCCTTGGAGGTTAAAAGCGGTGCTGTAAGCGCGGATTCAGTGATGAAGATCTCCAGGCTGGACCAATTCGATGAAACGACCGTGCGAAGTCTCCACGTCTGTTTCGTGCCCCTCAAGGAGAATGGTGCCAATGGCATGAGTCTTCCGGTGCTGGTTGCCCGCCTAAGGGATCGTCTCAAACCGCATCCCGGGTCGCTTCAGCGTTTTGAAGACTTGCTGGTGGCCGCCGGATACCATGACTCGCGCGCAGCAAACTACTCGGAACCTTGTCTTAGGGCATGCGAATTGCAGGTCTTCCGGGTAGAGGGGGCCTTCCCACGGCTTAGGCGCGAGGAGCTGCACACCGGAATAGTGGCTGCAAAATACTCTGTTTCAGTGGGAGCATGTTCAGATTTTGAGATCGATGCAACTGCCTTCCAGAACGTTTTTACTGGAGATGACGATGTCGTCGGCTGATATCGATATCGCTGCGTTCCGCAGTAGCCTCATCGCCGAAGTAAATGAAGCGAGAACCGGCAGTTCGGCGGCTCTGCCTGATTTCTCAGAGAACATTTTCACGGATATCTGCACCAGTTGGCTCTCCGAAGTTGCCGTCACCGAGAATCCGGAAGTCTGTCACTTCGAGCGCAGCTTCGGTACCACGACTGCCCGATCGAACGGATATGCCGTCAGTGATGACGAAACCATCATCGATGTCTTCGTCGCTTGCTTCGGCGGGAGCGAGCACCTCGGATCCATCCCACCTGAAGATGTCAGGCGAGCCAGCCGTCAGGCTCGTACCTTTCTAGAGAAGGCGAGAGGCGATCTGCTCAACTCACTGGACCCTGCCGCGGCAGATTACGGGATGGTGGAAAGGGTCAAGCATACAAAAGAAATGGCCGAGAAATACAGGATTATCATACTCACAGATTCAAGGTGTTCGCTTACTGCTATCGAAGCTGATGAAATTGGTGGTATAGCGCTGTCTTTCGAAGTCATTGACATCGAGAGGCTCTACCGCCTCGTCCAAGCAGGTCTGCCGCGGGACGAGATATTTGTTGATTTCACGGATTACGTGCAGGACGGTCTAAGCTGCCTCCATGCTCCCGAAATTTCTGCTGATTACGATGCCTATCTTGCGCTGATTCCGGGCGAGATACTCTACCAACTCTATGACCGATACGGTCCACGCTTACTGGAAAAGAATGTGCGTTCGTTCCTGCAAGCGAGAGGAAAAGTGAATAGAGGTATCCGCGACACGCTTCGCGCGCGGCCGGACAGGTTCCTCGCATACAACAACGGTATCGTTGCTACAGTTGACGAGATCGAGGTTCGCTATGATCGCGAGACAGGTGCGCGCCACATAACACGCGTTCGGGGACTGCAGATCGTGAATGGCGGTCAGACAACGGCATCGATACATCGTGCAAGGCGCGAGGACAAAGTAGACCTTTCGTCCGTATATGTGCCAGCAAAGATTTCACTGATTGATGCACGCAGGATCGACGAGATCGTGCCAGCCATTTCGCTCTACGCGAATTCCCAGAACAACATTCAGATGGCAGACTTCTCCGCCAACGATCCGTACCATGTCGAGATATCCAGGCTGTCCGCGCAGGTATGGTGTCCGGGCGAGCAGACGCGCTGGTTCTACGAACGCACGCGGGGTGAATATGAGGTCGAAAAGTCGCGCACGGCCAAAACGCCGGCTCAAGTCCGACGCTTCAACGAGAGGACTCCGCGACAGAGAAAATTCGACAAGGTAGAGCTCGCAAAGTTCTTGCTATCTTGGGATCAGAGACCGGACAAGGTCAGCTTGGGTGGGCAAAAATGCTTTGCATGGTTCATGCAGGACCTGTCTGAGACGCATTCAAAGGGTTGGTTGCCCGACGAGTCCTACTATCGCCGGACCATAGCCAAGGCCATCTTATACAAGCAGGCGGTCAGCATTACCCGCAAGGAGGCTTTTCCAGCCTATCGCGCACAAATTGCGACTTATGTCGTCGCCTATCTTTCGCACAGGACCGGAAGACAGATAGATCTTGACGGCATTTGGAAGGCTCAGGACGTCTCCGCTGACCTCGTCCAGCTGATGCGCGAATGGTCTTATGAAATCCGCGATGCAATCATTGAGTCCTCCAACGGCAAGAACGTCACGGAGTGGTGTAAGAAGGCTGATTGTTGGAAAGTCATTAGGAGGCTCGAGCTAGCCCTACCAAGTACTCTCCCGCCCGAAGTCGGTGGCACCAAAACGAGTTCTGAGAAGAACCGGAACGACAATCCAGATCTGACGCCGACTGAACTAGATGCCATGCACAGGTGTCAGGGGGTCTCGGCTCAGGACTGGATTGCCATCAGCCAGTGGGGCGCCGAAACAGGGCATCTCAAGGACTGGCAATCGGGCATCGCCGCCACACTCAGTGGATATGCGGCGCGTGACTGGATCAAGGCTCCTTCGCCGAAGCAAGCCAAGCGAGCTTTGGAAATACTACAGATTGCAGAGGCTGAAGGTGCGCCGTTCGGCAACAATGGGACCGCCTGACCTGCGCCGCCTGTCAGGCGCAGACAAGCAATCTGGCGCGCCAAATAGGGCGGCACCGCGTTCAATAGAGCCCCCCAGCCGACGCCCACGACCGCATCAGACTTAGGTCGCCGCCACACTGCGGGTTGTTATTCGCCTCCGACTGATTTCGACTGGCCAAGACAGGATCCCTGGGTTACAAAACCTGGGTGTTGAAGAGATAAGACCCAGGTTTCGTCACAAACGAACCGTTACAAAACCTGGGTGTAGGAGAAAGAAGACCCAGGTTCTGTAACGCAATGGCGCAGCAAAGACAATCGCAACGCGAACAATTGACGACGTTTCTCCGCGCAAACCCGATTGTGCGGGCATACGAACTTCGCAAGGTTGGTATCGCTAGCCAGACGATAAAGCGCGCAGTTAATGACGGAGAAATAATCCGCATCTCGCGGGGCCTCTATCAACGCGCCGATACCGACGTGGACTCTCAACAGGCACTGGCCGAAGCGGCAAAGCTGGTCCCGAAAGGTGTCATTGCGATGGTCTCAGCGCTTGCGTTCCATGGGCTTACGGATCAGATGCCTCGCAAAATATGGGTCGCAATAAACACCAAGGATTGGGCGCCAGCACCGGCCTACCCTCCGATCCGCATTGTCGAATTCCGAGACAAATACATGCAGCATGGAATCGAATATCACAGGATATCTGGCGTAGATGTGCCTATATTCTCCGTACAAAAGACGCTCGCCGACATCTTTCGCAACAGCAAGCTGGTTGACCGCTCGATTGCTGTCGAAGGGTTGCGCGCTGCGCTTGAACAGCGCAAGGCCACGCCCAGCACAATTGCAGAAGCTGCAATTGGGGGAGGTGCTTGGCGGATCATGCGGCCTTATCTCGAGGCCCTGACGGCGAATGGCTAAAGAGCACACAAATCTAACCGCGTCGATCAAGCAGAGATTACTGAACCTCGCGCGCAACGAAGGCCGCGTCTATGAGGTCGTGCTGGTGCGCTATGCGCTGGAGCGGCTACTCTATCGCCTCTCGATTTCTGACCACCGTGATCGCTTCATCTTGAAAGGAGGCATGCTGGTAACGCTCTGGATCGGGGGAAGTAGCCGCGAAACCCGCGACGCAGACTTTCTTGGATTCGGCGACTCCAGCACTGAAAACCTTAAGACTTCATTTGCTGACATCATGGCAATCAAGGCAGAAGATGGACTTGTCTTTGATACTCATGCGCTGACCGCATCGTCAATTCGCGAAGAAATTGAGTACGGTGGCGTCCGCCTACGAACGACTGCATTTTTGGAAAGATCACGCATCCCGGTCACAATTGATATTGGGTTTGGAGACGCGATTGCTACCGACGCACAACCATTCGCTTATCCGTCGTTGCTCGGGATGGAGCAGCCACAAATACGTACTTATCCGCCAGCAACGGTAGTTGCAGAGAAATTTCACGCGATGGTGGAGCTCGGTGTAGCCAACGGTCGCATGAAGGACTATTTTGATCTTTGGGCGATTTCGAAAGCAGTGCCCGTTTCTGAAGGTGATCTGAACGCAGCAATACGGGCTACATTCGAGCGTAGGCGAACGGCCATTCCTGCAGATCGACCTCCTGGTCTTTCAGAGGGAATGTCGAAGGACCTTTCAAAGCAACGGCAGTGGCTCGCGTACGCTCGATCAATTGATCTAGCCAATCTTTCGCTAGAAGAGGTAGTTGATGAGGCGTGGGCACTGGTTGGTCCGGCGTGTATACGCAAAAGCCATCTCGACAAGAACGAGGACGAGGTTCAATGACGCTGGCTGACTGTAGTGCCGCGAAGAATTTCAAGAACGAGTTGCGCGATCTGCCTTGCAAGGAACGGCGGAACTGCGTTTCCGACTTGGACATATTGCTGGGTCCTATTGCCTAGGAACAGGTAGTCGTCGGGGAAGGTCTGCAGCCGAGCAGCCTCGCGCACGGTTAGGCTGCGGCACTGCATCGGATCAGGATGGATGAAGTAATGTCCATCCTTGGAGATGTGGCTCGTTACGGTAGTCGCGGCCGCGTCGGCCAGTTGGACTCGAAAACGGTCATTGAAGACGCCGCTGTGCCAGTTCCGATGATCCGGGCTGAGCGCGAGGGGAAAATCGGCAGCCTTCGGGCTGTAGCCGCGCACTGCCCCGAACACAGCGGCGAACAGATACCGTCCAAGATCTGAGGGCATGTGTCCTCGCGTCTCGTGCTGGGAAATGCCGCGCAGATCCGACCGTTCGAGCCACCGCAGCAGTTCATCGTTCGAGGTGCCATAGCCATTCGGCTGGCATGACGCTGTCCGACGGCTCTGTGCTTCCGACTTCATTCGCTTTGCAACGGATGAGAATGCCTCCCGAAGCGGAGCATTCTCGTTCCCCTTGTGGATTTTGGCCAGAAGTTTCGCCGCTTCGACAACTTCGTCCCGCCACGCCGATGAATCGTCTCGACCACGACTAATGCCGCTGCGCAGGTCGGGCATCGTCCCGATCACATCGTTGACCGTTCGCGCCAAACCCGAGACCCCAATCTCGGCATGCGCAGCCTTGCCCGCAAGGTCGGACCGAATTCCGACGATGATCACTCTGTGGCGTCGCTGCGGAACCCCGAATTCTTCGGCGCGCACGATGAAATCTGACGGTCGAGCTGCTTCTTGCAGGCTGGCTTTTCCATCTTCCACCCGAACAGCCAGCAGCTCGTAGTGATGACCATGGCCCGTGCCGAGCGAGGACAGATCCTCCATCAGCATCTCGAAGACAAGTCGGCTTTCGACAGTCGAGGACAGCATGCCCTTGACGTTTTCCATCACGAAGGCGGCGGGACGAAGCCTGTCGAGCACGCGGATGTACTCTCGGAAAAGGAAGTGCCGCTCATCCTCTTCAGGCACATAGCCGATCTTGCCCTTCGTCCGGGCGCGCCCCACCAAGGAATAAGCCTGACAGGGCGGTCCGCCAATCAGAATCGTATCGTCATAGTTTTTGCGTAACTTCGCTATGGCACCGTCAATCGCCGTCGCAGCAGCTCCAGTGCCGAGTTCGAGTGCACGAGCCTCATCAATGGCAAGCTGCCACGCTTCGGCGTCGACTGCTGACCAATCAGGCTCGGTGACAAGCCCCGCATGGAAATCGATGAACTGGTCGGGCAAGGCGCCGTGAAGAGCTTGGTATTCACGAAGGAACGCGCGCAGCGTCAGGGTGCGATGGGCCGATTCCTCCTTCTCCACCGAGATGCCGATCCGGAACGGCGCATGTCCGTCCTCGACGAGAGAGGCAAAGCCCTCGCCCAGTCCGCCTGGACCGGCGAACAGATCGACAATGCCGAAAGTGGCTGACAAATCAGGCTCCTGACGAAATTAATTCTGTCGGTGTATACTAGGTTCCAGATCGAAGACCAGGGTGCACGTGACCGATATCGTAGACAAACAGACCCGTTCCCGGATGATGGCCGGGATCAAGGGGAAAGACACGAAGCCTGAACTGGTGCTACGGCGGGCACTTCATGCGCGCGGCTTCCGTTACCGGCTGCATTCGAAGAATGTCCCCGGACGACCTGACCTCATGTTTCCAAAACATCACGCAATCGTCTTCGTACACGGCTGCTTCTGGCACCGCCATAAGGGATGCCGCTACACAAGCACTCCATCGACGCGTCCGGAGTTCTGGAAAGCGAAATTCGATGCAAACGTCGCGCGGGACCGGGACGTTCAAGACAAGCTCCTTGATTCAGGATGGCGAGTGGCAACAGTTTGGGAATGCACACTACGGACACCCGAGAAAATCAATGAAACAACCGATCTACTGTCTGAATGGCTCCCGGGTGGCGAAAGCGAAGTCATTATTGGCTGAGCAGAAAAAAAGCGACGACAAACCGGCCCAAGAGTTTCAAAGTAATTTGGAGTCTCAGTGCTTTCGCGTAGTTGCATTGGCAGCAGTTTCGAGTTTTCCTGTGTATGAAAGACCAAAGTGAGTGACGAAAATGCTTCTACCGAGAGACGAGGAAGGTCGCAAACTGGATGCAGAATTCGCGCTTGAGAAAACAAATGATGGCTTCGCTCTAACTGTAGAATCTCGCAGTGGGTCGGATCTTGGACCCAACCGTAGCCGCAATAAGGAATACGCAGCTGGAATGCGTATGCACCTATTGCGCATGGCGGAGCACGACATGACTCTTCTTGAGATCCAAGTCGCCAGTGCGAAGGCGCTAAAACTACCGGAGTCTGACCGTGTGGTCGTGCCGAACGGCTACTCGCTGCCTCTTCAAATGAGCAAAGTGAGCGATTTCGAGCGATTGAGGTTGGCCATCGGGCGGAAATCGGCCGCATTCCAAAACACCTCGAAGTCCACCGGCAACAACACGAAGAAAATGCATTTGATCGTTCGATCGCCAAGTGCGGCGGCCATGTCCCAGAAAGCGTTGGAGGAATTATTCACTGGCCGGGCAGAACTGTCAAACTGGACTGAGCAACCGACCGACGACGAAGAAGAACTCCGAAGGCGAGTGCTCAAAGCGCGCCGTCTGGCGCGCATGAAACGCGGATCGCGTAGTACAACGCCGGATGGTCAGAGAAATGTTAAAAAGATTAGCGGGGCTTCAAACCGGTTTGTTCGCGATCCGAACGTGATTGCCTGGGTCTTGGAAGAGGCTAGCGGAACATGCGATGCGTGCGGTCAAAATGCCCCTTTCGAGCGTGATGACGGCGACCCTTATCTTGAAGTTCACCATGTTCGGCCACTTTCAGAAGGAGGACCTGACACGATCGACAATGCCCTCGCTTGTTGCCCCAACTGTCACCGCGAACTACACTTCGGTCGACAGCGCCACCGTTTTAGATTGGAAGTTGTTCACCGTATCAATCGGCTCCGGGACTGGCCAGCGAGATAATTCTTGCCATAATAGATGTATCTTTGCCCGAGCATTTGAATTTTCAGCTTTCTCATTTTAAATATATTGTTCGCTACTCCGATGCATCTGGATGCGTGCGTATTGTTGAGAAGGGCTTGGCGCGACATGCTGGGTATTTGGGAGCTACAGACTTCTTCCGAATTTCGTCTTCGCCACATTGCAGAGATGTTGCAGAAAACAGAAATCCGCTCCGAGGGGCGGCCAGTTACTCACCTGTTATCTAACAGAGATTTTGGCTCAGGCGGTAGGGATTGAACCTACGACCAATTGATGAACAGTCATACTTCTCCCTTTTGGATGGCAGCCTTCGCGAAATATGTATAGAGCATTCGCACCCGCCGCGAACTTCCGCTTTCTGCCCTCTAGTCCTCGCACTTTGCAATATCGACCAACCCCGATGTGATCGGTTGATCAAAGCTACGCCCCTTTTATTGCGCTGTGCGTTACAGCGGCGCGCTCGACATCACTTACGAACTCGGCAAGCGGGATGCCCAGCTCTCGGCAGATCGCATCCATCACTGTGAGGGTTGGTTGTCTTCGACATGTTTCCAAAAATGAGATGTAGCTCATGGAAAGATCTGTGCGGAACGCGAGTTCCTCCTGTGACAGGTTCGCGGCCTTCCGCTTTTCGCGAAGTGTCCGCGCGTATGCGGCTATCAAAGCTTGGTTTTTCCGTTCCATCCTGACTCTGTCAGGGAACGGCACCGATAACTCTAATGACTATAGTAACAATTTACTATAGTCATTAGAAGAAGTGGGTCAGAAGCGTGGGTGCGGGAGCGTGCTGCGCGTTTTGAGGTAGAGGAGCAACTTCAAATGGAGCTGCAACTGCACACAGTCTCATGCCTCGGCTTCAAGGGTGGGGCGGGTCGGACAACCACAGCGGCTGCGCTGGCTGTCGGTCTAGCATCAATTGGTCAACGCGTTGCGCTTATTGATGCGGGATATGCAGTTCCGCTTGAGGAACAACTTGTGTTAACAGGACGCGGCTACGGTGCTGTGCCGGATCACAGCGTCCTTGGTCGATGGGCCGACACGGCACATAGTGGCTCATTTTGCGGTGGGGAGCTTCAGTACATTCGAGCGACAACCGCTGCCTATCTAACGGTAGTGCTTGATCAGCTTTGGCGAGAGAATTGGGCCTACGCCATTGTTGACACCCCAGCTCACCAGACATTGTCCGTTTTTGAAGCAGCGGACCGATCCTCACTACTGATCGTTCCAGCGCGGAGTGCCTCAGACGCCAAAGAGACCAAGGACCGCCTTCCGGAGGAATTCTTAACCAAGCAAGATAGGCTCAGATGTTTGGTGGCAGGTGCCGAGCAGCCACAGCACGTCCGCGCCGCGTTCTCGCCGCTGCCAATACTGAAAACAGAGCTGCCCTTCGACCCAAACTTTATGGCGTTCATTCCGCATCAGAACCGCAGTGAAAGTCAAAACATGTCGAACAACCATTGGCAGGGGTGGTGCATCCAACTAGCGAATGAAGTCCTGGAATTGATATCTGAACGTGAAAGTATGGTGTCATGACAGTTGTAACGGCGTCACTTGATGTCGTGCGCGGCATCGTGACGGCCTGCAAAAAGCAAATGGACTCGGTGCGCATCAACCAGACTACCGGCTATGGCAAGATCAATGGTACGTGCGAGCTGTGGCTGCGGGACAGCGCCGGACATGAGCACCGATATCAGGGCGAGCTGTTCGAAGCCGCGCAGCCCGGCCACGAAGTTGCTGTCGTCAGTGACCGGACCTCCGGCAAGCTCCTCGCCTTTGCAAACCTAACGACGCAGAAAGTTCACGATGCCGCTGAACTTTCCGTCAAGACAACGCCCGGCGCTACACTTATCAGCACGTTCGGGTTCAGTCTTCTTCTGGCCTTCCCCGGACTGTTTCCGTGGTTCATGATGTTGGATGCCATCGGTCTCGCCGATAACGCCTTCTCGGCCGCTGGCCTCCAAAACTATGTTGTCTTGCTCCTCGGCTGCGTCTTTGCCGGTGTTACCATTTGGTCTAAACGCTACGAAGAGCGCACCGCGCGCCTGAAAGCCGAGATCAACCGCGTTCTCGGTCAAAAAGAACCAATCGCCTCCACTGCAAATCGGCAAACTGAGTAAGACAATGATGAATTGGTATACAGCCGATACACATTTCGGCCACGAGAACATTATCAGGCACTGCGGGCGTCCGTTCCAGTCGGCAGGCCACATGGATGCGGTATTGATAGAGAACCTCAACGCGAAGGTTGGCCCCGAGGATGCGCTCTGGATTGTTGGTGACTTCGCCTTCGGTCAGAAGGCAAAGGATCGCAACTGGTTGACGAAGATCTTCGCAAAGCTGCCGGGGGCGGAACAGCACCTTATCATCGGGAACCACGATGGCGAAGCGACCCAGCAGCTGCCTTGGACCAGCGTGACACCTCTTGCCGAAGTGGCGGATGGCCAAGGCCCACATTCGGTGCTTTGTCATTACCCGATGATCACATTGCACCGCGCCCGAAAAGGCGCGCTTCACCTGTTCGGCCATGTTCACGACCAGTGGATGGGAAGCAGGAATGCCGTCAACGTCGGCGTTGATGTCTGGGGTTATGTCCCGATCACAATCCGAGACATCGAACAACGCGCAAAGGCACTGCCCGAGAACAAGCACTGGCAGGACGTAGAACATAATGCGGAGCTTTGAAATGACCCAAACTGGTGGCAACGCGAAAAGCGATCTCGATGACAGCATCATCGCACAATTGATCGAATGCGGCTTGCATGCGCGATACAGCAAAGACGTCAAAGGTGGCTGGTGGGCCAGAGCTCAGATCAGGGAAGAGCTCTTGAAGCGCGGCTGGACTTTGCCGCCATACACGCATGCGCATGAACTCAACGACAATGCGGAGGTGTAGTAAGATGTCACGATCCAGACGCAAGACACCGATCACGGGTATCACCAAGGCCGAGAGCGACAAGCGCTTCAAGAAAGTAGAGCACAAGCGAGCGCGCCAGAAACTCAAAGCTGCGGACCTGACAGAATACACGCAACCCGACCCGAAAGCCTTCGGCAACCCTTGGGCCAGCGACAAGGACGGGAAGCAAAGGATTGACCCGGACAAGTTCCCAGATTTGATGCGGAAATAGCTCTCGGGAATTGTTCATTTTCAGAGCTCGACTATGGTCAGCGGCTGTTCGCTGTGCCGGCTATTAACTCACAGAATGCGGACGAAGCTGCCTTTCGATTGGCGAATTCGAAGGTCTGCTCTCGAAAGTCAACTGCGCTTTGCGGCGCTTGTCAGCATTGCCTTAAGCGTCTCTCTGCCGGTTTCAGCCGTCGCTTTGGCGGTGATACGTGCGCTGCCGACGTTCTTGGCCTCTGACAGTGCCGGATGCTCGGACGGCGACACAGCCAGTCCAAGGATCAGACCTTCAGATTTCGACGGTTGCAGAACGGCAAATTGCCTCGTCGTTTTGAAGCCGGTGTAGGTTTTGCAAGGCGTCACCTCAACCTTGTCAAGCGTCAGCGCATGGGAACGCAGTTCATCATACAGCGCCACGTAGGCCGGATCGATCCGGTCCCGTAGCGCCGCCTCCAGATCAGTGGGGTCGGACCACGGCACATCGCCTGTTTTTTCCCGGATCACGGCGACGGCAGTTTGGTGTCCAAGACCTTGGTCCGACTTCAAAAATGCCATATGGGCCTTTCTGTCGTCACTCACCCTGTCCAGAATATCCAGCCAGTGAGCCAGCGGATGGCCGGTCTTCTCAGGCAGGTTTTCAATGATACGGGCGTGCATCTCACCGGGGCTGAGGGCCATTATGCAGGTCCTTTCGATTGTAGATGAGCATGGAGTTTCTTGCGCAGGATGCGTCCCCAACCTGCCGTGAGGATGGCGCGGGTGGGCAATTGCCGCAGTGCAAATCCGTCATGCACCAGATCAAGTCTCGTGCCGGTTGTAGTTTCCGTTAGTGTGAAGGAAACGGTCGTATCCAGATTGCCGGCTTTCCAGGAGATCATCAGCCGCTGCGGCGGGTCAAGTTCCAGCACCTCCGAATACACCGTGCCGTCGAACCCCGGCGCGGAATTGGTCTGGAACGTGAATTTATGTCCAAGCTCGGGTTCGAAGTCATTGGGCATCAGCCAGACAGCAAGCTCCTGCGGGTTGATCAGCGCCTCCCAAACCATCTGCCGCGGGAAGGCCAGATCAACGCTTCGTCGTATCGTTCCCATGATCAGTTCTTCTTTCTTTTCAAAAGCTCCGCGAAGGCATCGAGCTTCTTGTCCCAGAAGGCTTGGTATTTCGAGAGCCATCCTGCCACGCTCAGCAAAGGTTCGGCATCAACACTGTAAATGTTCTGACGCCCGTGCTTGTGGTGTGAAACCAGCCCCGCTTCGCGCAGGATTTGCAAGTGCTGCGAGACGGCGGGCTGCGAGATTGTGAGTCTGTCGCTCAACTCTCCGACTGAACGGTCGCTTTCGAGCAGCAAATCCAGCAGCACGCGGCGGTTTTGATCTGCCAGTGCCCGAAAGACTTGGGTTTCCTTATCCATATGCCGTTCCCGCCAGTTTGCCGCCCTGCTTCCGGCTCAAGATGAAGGAGGCCGCAGTAGCAGCGATCGTCCAGCCGACAATCAGGTTCGCGCTTTCTCCAACAGCATAAGCTGGCGCGAGCCCCCACCAGTTTGAAAGAACACCGTAAGTGGCCACCGAGGCTGAAACCGCGCTAAGCGCAATGACTGACAGGCTGCGTCTCGGCCCAAGAGGGGCCAGCAAGATCAAGAGCGCGACAATCAGGGCAGCAACGACGGCCTGCGTCACCGCTTGCCGCGTCAGGTAGGCCGCACCGTCGTAATAGGCGATTGGCATTGAGGATATCCACGACACCGTGTTGTCCGTGAACAAGAGGCCCAAACGACCGGAAAACGCTTCGTCGAAAGCTGCTGTCCCGAGCGATCCCGGTGCCTCGATCACCGGCGTGCGCAAATGAAACGCACCCAGATCAGGAGAAGTCTCAGTCGAAATGACATGCGCCGTGGACGGACCCCAAGGAAACATCTGGGTAATCCCACCCCAGATGAAAAGGGTAAGGCCGGCGGCGGCGGTGGCGACGAGCGGCTTAAGCATTTCGAATCTCCATAAGCAGTTACTTATGGGATTTAATACATAAGTGAATACCTATGAGTCAACATTTCTTCAATGGTCCTGAAGCATGCATTTTGCTTTTGCGAGCAGCAAAGCCGTCATTCGCTGCAACTCAGACTTTTCGAAGGTATGGGCTCTTTTCCCTCTTTCGCCGCGCGCCGAACGAACGACTGGTTCTACTACCTATTGGCTCTGCCTACTCCCAAACTGATGCTTTGCGTTTCAGTCAGATACGGAACTTGACCTCAGTCTAATCTAGGAGCTAGATGTTACCATATATTGTGTTCGAATATCCCTTTATGGGCATAGAGGCGCAATATGTGGTGCATTGATGCCATTTTAAGGGGTTGACATGCCGCCCGCACCGATTCAGCCTTCTACAAACTTCAGATTTGTAGGAGTGCGGTGCTGTGTCCGCGAACAATTCAAAGTTAGATCGGGAAAACCATGCCCGGATCCAGTACCTCTTGGCCCTGGCAGGCACGACGTTTTCGGGTGTCGCAGATAGACTGTCGATTTCACCCTCCGCAGTATGTTCAGCATCGCTGGGGAGGTATCGATCGGCGCGTGTCGAGCAGGAGATTTCTAGAATAGTCGGCTTGCCAGTGTCAGAAATCTGGCCAGGCCGAACTCCTTCGAAAAAGCAGGAGGACGCAGCATGATCTAGATAGCATCTAGATGAATGAGCAAAGCCCAGCTGCTTCCGCAACCAGGCCCGCCTTGATACGCCTCATTCATCCCACCTCAAAATTCAAAAGTCAATGGGTCTGCTCTGGCAGTTAGACCCTTTGCAGCCACCAATCCGGCGTTTCAGCGACCGGCAACCAGGAAGTTATGTGATGAATGCACTACTTGATCACGCAGTGATGGAGCCCGTTAAGATTCCGGCCATGGATTTGTCGGGTATGCCAGAGGCGTTCCAGCGGGCATATGGCCCGACCAAACCCTTTGAAAACGAATTTGGCGATCTGACGATGCCAGGCGTTACTCCCATCCCATATCAGGGCAACCGAAAGATTAATCCCCGCTCGCGAGGTGCATGTCGCATCTTTGCTACTTGGCTGGATTCAGTAGCCCACATACCTAGAATTTACGGTTTCGACAGCCAGGTAGAATATCACCACGGCGCGCTCACGCTGATCAATCCCAGTGTGGCGCAGGTGCAAGAGCAGTTTGGCCCCATTCCGTTCACTGGAGATGACGGCCGTCCCGCGAACCACTTTATTGATCTGTTGATTACGCAGCATGATGGGCGTCGTGTCGCGGTCGCCGTCAAACCTACAGAACGCCTCAAATCAGGAAGGTTTTTGCGGGAGCTGAATGCGCTGGAGAAAACCATGCCTTCCGGCACGGCCGACGAACTGGTTTTGGTCACAGAGAACTGCTTTTCACGTGCAGATGCGTTCAACGCAGTGATGTACCATCGGTTTGCTTTGTGCCCTGATCCGGCAGTAGATCAACGACTGCACGATGTCCTGAGCACAGTACCTGGTGATATTTCCATCTGCGACTTGGCCAAACTATGCCGTGCGGGTGGGCGTGCATTTCGCGTCATCGTTCGTGCGATTTTCGAGGGATCACTGCTGAAATTGAGCACTGGTCGCATTTCCCCTTTCACCGTGGTGCGGAGGCTGGAATGAACCAGAAGATCTATTTTAGCCAGTCTGATCAGTACGCAATCGACCACATACCGTACCATTTTGAGACAAGCGATGAACACTCGGCATTCTTCCGTCGCGAAGATGGCTCCGGCGCAATCGAGAGATTTGGCTGGGACGACCTCAACCAAATCGTTGGCAGTGAACGATGGAGTTGTAAAAGGCGCTCGTTGACAGTTCCTGATGCCAAGCAGGCTCCAGATCTTTACACTTTCGTTTGGGAGCTTCCTTCAAGACAGCAAAAGATGTTGCTGCGGCGCTGGTTCTTCGTTTCCGCGCTACGAAAGCTCCACGCTGCCGGTGAGGTGAAGTTGACGCCGAGCAGCGTGGAAGCGAATTTCTATGCCATTCTCAAAGAAGCGACAAAGGAAAGTTTGGCGTTCGATGACCGGTTTGGCGTTCAGTACTTCTGCTCCAAAGACAACAGCCTACCCAGCACTGCAAAACCAGGGACTATATTGAGATGGCAGCGGCTTGTAAAAAAATCTGGGGGTAGAATTGACAGCCTGATCGACAAACGGGGCAAGATCTCAAGGATTGACATAGATCCAGAAAGCTACCGCTTCATCATAGGGTGTCTACGCGAATACTTGTCCGAGGAAAGACACAGCGGCAACGCGATTGCCCAAAAAACCATAAGCGCGATCCGTCTTGAGAATGAAAAGCGTCGGAAAAGCGGTCAGGCCCCAATTAATGGCCGTTGTAGGTCGGCCTTACACGATTGGATCAGCAAATTTGGAGAATTCGAGATCGATCTGGGTCGAAAGGGCAAAGTTTACACTAAAAGAAAGTACTCGGGCGTCGGGAAAACGGAGCGAGCGACACGACCTGGCCAAACATTTCAAGCAGATGAGTGGGAGGTAGATGCACGAACGCTCATTATGTCCGGGCCAATACGAGAAGGTCTCGAGCAAGAGACACTTGATGCGCTGCCACGCGGTCGGCGTTGGCTATATATCGTCATGGATGTCGCGACCCGCTACATTGTCGGGTTTGGCATTTCTGCAACCCAAAGCTCAGAGGCGGCGGTACGCGCGTTAGAAATGGCAACGCGTGACAAGGAGGACCTAGCACAAGCTGCTGGCTCAAAGTCAACTTGGCGTGGTTTTACATTTGAATGCTTGGACAACGACACTGGAGGCGGGTTCCTAGGCAAGACGACCCGGCGTGCTGTGGAAATGATTCAATCAGCGCAATTCTATGGCAAAGTTGGTGAACCCCAATTTCGGGGACCAGTTGAAAGGCTCTTTGGCACTTTTTCGGTACGTGCCATGCCCTACATTCCGGCACAAACGTTTCGTAACCCACAAGTGCGCGGCGACTACGACACCGAAGCGAAGGTTGCACTCACTGACGATCAGCTTGCCTTGATCTTTATTCGTTTCATTGTCGACGTTTATCATCAATCTGAACATGGAGGTCTGTTTGGAGAGACACCATCATCAGCGCTTGAACGCCTTGAGGGAACTATTGGCACACCGCCAAAGCTAACTCCTAAAACGCGACGCAAAGCATTTGGAATCAGGCAGGAGCGAACCGTTACAGCCCGCGGCATTCGTTTCCTTGGCATAGATTATGGTGGCAGCAACGAAACACTGCAAAGCATACGCAAGCGTCATGGAACGAACGAACTCGCATTCTATGTCGACCCTCAAAACCTTGGCACCATCAGCGTATGGGACGACGGAAATTGGCTTGAAGTCCGCTCAAGTATTGAAAACTTTGAGGGAATAAAGTTAACGGACTGGATTGAAACCACCAGAATTCTCCGCTCTCGCTACTCTGCGCAAGCTGAATTAAAGGCGAGTGTGGTTTTTGACGGTCTCAATTACATGCGTGCGCGTGCAACTGAGGCACAGCGCATCATGGGTGTCTTACCCCAGATGCCGACGTCGGCAGACCTGCAAGGACTCGAACGTGAACTCCATTGGGGGCTCTCAGTAGTCGATGACACACCAACGGCCGTGCAAGACTTACCACCCGCGGAAAGCGGTATTGGCTACAAGATTGGCGAAATCTCACCTGCCCCAAATGCCCGTCAGCATCCCACCGGAGATGAGATGGCAGTCCCTTCATCCCCTCCTGCGGCCCAAACCGATCCGCATCAATACAGCCAGGGCTCCATAGTTAGTGATGAAGATGATGATGACGATAGCTGGTTTGAGGAGGCCATTAAGCCATGAGTTTTGGACCAAAACATCCTGATGTTTATTCACGACATCAAAAACTAAGGCAGATTTTCATGGAAAACCCCGACGCAGAACGGATATTTCACGCTATCGGAGATGTCGTTGGTGAACATCGTGCGGCCGTCGATGCTGGCAGCGAAATGGAAGCGCGTGCGGTGGCGATTCTAGGGAACAGTGGAACGGGCAAGACAAAAAGCACCATCCATGGGCTAGAAAGGCTGGGCCTGAAGGATACGGTCGTTGGTGACAACCCCCGCTCATTCTTAGTGATCAAGTTGAAAGCAAAGGCTTCGTTACGAGGATTGTGCGCGGGCGCACTCACAGCATATGGATGGCCGGTAAACAAGCGCGACTCTGCCGAGGAAATTTGGACCGAGGTAGACGGGTACATCCGCAAATTGCAAACCTCCGTCCTCGTATTCGACGAAATTCAGCATGTCAGATCGGCGGGTGCTGTCGACCGCGCCGACCTCAGGGACTTCCTCAAGTCCTTAGTGCAACCTGGTCAGAGCATCGTTATTCCGATTGTTGTCGGTACGCCTGATTTTCTTGAGGTCTTAAATTCGGATGACCAGCTCTTTCGCCGTTGTCGTCAGGTGCATACCCGAACACTTGAAACGGCGATTGATCTAGAGGTCGTCGCAAGAACGCTCAATCAGTATGCGAAAGCAGCAAACATTCAACTAACAAAGTCGGTTAAGAACCGTGAGTTTGCAGCGAGATTACTGCACGTATCAAAATATGCATTCGGTACAATGTGCGAGTATTGCTGCGCAGGGATCAAGCAGGCGATGCTTGAAGACAGCACGGAACTCAAAATTCAACACTTTGAAGATACATATCGGCGGAACATAGATTGTGTCCCGGCACTGAACCCCTTTGTCGCCGCAGACTTCCAAAACATTCAAATCGGCGAAAAGACCGATTTTCGCTAACCCATAACCATCCAAAAACGAGCAGTAACATGATAGAAATTTTGCCGATCAGGCTAACGGCGTCAGCCGCTGAACCGGGATTCTCAATACTCGCCCGCAATACAGCCGCAAATGCGTCTCGCACAATAAAGGAGTTTTGCGCCGCGACTGGACTAAACAAGGCGTTGATCTGTGCTGGAGACCCGGAGCAACTGTGCGCACTGGCGAAATTGACGGGGTCAGACCCGGAGCACCTGCAAAGCAATAGCCCACGGCAGTTGGATAGAAAAACCTCCGTCATCAACGGCAACAAGCTGCTCACACGGTCATTGCGAAAAGCAGATTTGTCAATTTGCCCTCAGTGTTGGTTGGAACAGCGCGAAACGCGTGGTTCCCAGTCCTATCAGCTTGCGTTGAACAGCGCCTGGCTTCCACGTTCCGTTCGGACCTGCATCCGTCATGATGTCTGGCTCATCGAACTGCCCTACAAGGACTACACGTCCTGTTACGACCACCTGTTGCGTTGCAAGCTGACATACGGTTGGCTTGGTAGCTTAGCTACTATACTAAAAAGGCAACCTTCCAGTAATTTTGAGCGCGCTGTACTGGGCCAAATCCTGCTCAACCAGCCGATATGCCCTTGGTTAGGCGAGATCCAAGTAGACGTACTCGAACGTTGGTGTCTGGGCCTTGGGCTTTTTTTGGAGACCGGTTCAGGTCGGCTCAACGACTTCGATGAACATGCGCAGTTTCAAATGATCGACGCTGGGTACGATGTGATGAAGTCAGGAAGGAACGCACTGCATGTCGCTGTCGACGTGGCGTTAGGCAAGCATGGTGTACGACTTGGCAAGACTTGGCTTTATAACTGGGCCATTCCAAGCCATTCTCCCCCTGAGCGCTCTGTGTTTCGCAGTCAAATGAAAGACATGTGCGACGCCCAAGGCGATTATTGCTTGTACACAGTCGCCAGCGCCCCTCCCGTTTCCCGCACCGTCGATCTGCAGCTCAGGAAGCTCTCTCGTCTAACCGGCCGTTCAGTTTCGTGGACTAGAAATGTGCTCATGACGGATGGTTACCTGCCAAGTAGCGGCATCCCAGCACAACGGCATGTCAACAGTCAGTTCTATTTCTGGCGGACTCATATCCTACGCCTGCACAGTAGCCTGAAGACGAAGGCAGCGGCCAGTCGCTTGGGCCTTGGGGTGAAGGCCTTCGGTAGCCTTGTCCAAGATGGAATTCTGAGCCCTATCAAATCTCAGGTTTACGTTAAGCCGAGGTTCGACACGGCCGATCTCGACACGCTAATGGCCAGAGTTCAGCGGCACGTGCATCCAAACCCCGCGTGCCGCTCCGCTGAATTCGCCTCCATCCCGAAAGCTTGTTTTGAGGTATCGTGCGCGACATCGACGGTCATAAATCTGCTGATGGACGGGCATTTGAAATCCGCCGCCTGGACGCACCAGGGCAAAGGACTTGCTGGGATCGTTATTTATCCGGTCGAGCTCAAATCAAAACTCGCGTCGTTTTCGAAAACTGGCCTGACTATCGAGGATTTGAGGGACAGGCTTGGTCTCCAATACACGCAAGTCAAAAAGCTGATCGCGCGCGATCTCTTGCTCGCATTCACGGGCCGAAAGAGCAGTACTGGCCGGAGGGCGGTACTTGTCGATCCGCCTGATCTCGCCGCTTTCTTGGATGATTTTCAAACCGTCAGGACAGCTGCTGCTCGGCTCGGCATCAGCGAAAATGCCGTTCGAGCCGGAATTTCAAATGGTGGTATTGTGCGTGCACCTGAAGGTGACGGCCTGCCCATTTATCGCGCGGCCGTGATTCTCACCGTCTAACGCGGGTCAAAATGGCCGAATTTCTGCACCGCCACTGGCGGTTTTTTTGTGCCTGCATCGCACCCAAGTTGCAGTCTTGCCCGGACAAAGTTGCATTTCTAAATGGCCGCTAGAAAATTTACGCATTTACATCAAAGGCTTATAAATTCGCCAGACTCTAATTCACGCCGGACGCCACATATTTAACGCGTTATTTCCGTCTCACTATCTGGATGCTGTCGCATCTTAAGAGAGCCTCCCAAGCGGGATGTAAGAGATGCGCCGGCAGGATCAAACGCATTGAGCTGGCGAACCGATGTCCGGGCGCCAGCCCGTCGTGGACCTATCGCTAGTCCGGCACCCTGAGACGCATTCCGGTGACCAGAGCATTCGGATTGCTCATCTTGTCGCGGTTTGCGTTGAAGAGCTTTTGGTACTGCCGCCCGTCACCATAGATCAGCTTGGCCAGTGTGCCCAAGGTATCGCCAGGTTGGACGGTTACAAATCGCTGGCCACCAATTGTGACGACCCGTGTTCCAGGTTCTGCCGGGACCGTTACCGTTATGGCGGAAGCGGTCGCTCCCGCATCTTTCGGCGCCATCACCAACAGGCCGGAGGATTCGGTCTGAACGGCTGGTGTTAGATCCAGGGAGCCCGTCGATTGCGCTGGCTCCGCCACAGCTTTACGCGGGGCCAGAGCCGTGCCGCCTTTCAGACTGGCTGCCGTGATTTGCAGATTTGAGGCCGGGAAGGACTGGACCTCGTAGTCAGGAAGCGCCGGCACGTCGGCGGTCAGTTCCGACCCGGACAGGCTTTCCAGAAATGCCACAAGGTCGTTTTTCTCATCCCGTGTCAAACCCAGTGGCTTGATCAACGGAGATTTCGTGCCGAACACATCCTGCGTCCCGCCGATATTGTAGAATTCGACGACCTCGTCGAGGGAGTAGAAAATGCCGTTATGCATGTAGGGCGCAGTATATTTGAGGTAGCGCAGGGGCGGGGTGCGGAACATCCCAAGATCGTCCGGATTCTGTGTCGCCAGATAGCGGCCCGGATCGCGATCCAGCGCCTCGTATACGGCTGGCTCCAACCCTTTGAGCCGCATCAGGTAGCGGAAGGTGACCTGCCGCAGCGGCTCTTCCGAGAGACCCACGTTCGGGGGAACACTTGTATTGTAGAACTTCTGGTCGCTGATCAGCGCACCATTGTGGCAGCTAGAGCAATTTGCCTTCCCATCGAACAACGCCATCCCCCGCAAGGCGGCGGCGGACATCGCATTTGACTGGCCGGACATATGCAGATCAAACGGGCTGTCATCCGAGATCAGGGATTGTTCGTAGGCGGCGATGGCATCCGCGATCTTGTCCTGACTGGGGGCCTCGCCCCAAATACTGCCGAACCGTTCCACATATTCCGGGATCTGGCGCAGACGTTCTTCGGCGAGGACCGTGTCTATGTTCGCGACGAACCCGGCGCCCATGGCGTCATGGACCTGATCTGACAAGGATGCCAGTCCGGAATCCCAATGGAAACCTTCGGTCATAAAGCCCATGTTCACAACTGTTTGGGAGTTGCGCCAGTGCTTTGTTCCGGGATAGCCGCGTGCCAGTTCTGACCCGTCGCTCCACCCATAGTTAGGGTCATGGCAATCAGAGCAGGCCGTCGAGGCGTCACCGGACAACCGCGGATCAAAGAACAGCATATGGCCGAGTTCGACAACCGCCGGATCAGCCTGCTTGAGGCCTGCACTGTCCAAGGCCTGTAGCGGCTCGGCGGCGTGCGCGTGGGTGCCGATGGCCGTCAGGGCAAAGGCAATGGATAAGGTGCGGGTAGACATCTGCAGAACTCCTTTACTGGTCATGACAACACGAGATTGAACCCGAGGTCGTCATTCGGGCCGATCGTTAAGGCACCCGTGCGCTCACCAAGAACCGGGTGCCAGGCAACGACCTCGTAATTCCCCGGTGGAATGTCGTTGATCTCGAAACGACCTTCGACCGTCGTCACCGCGATGTAGGGGCTTGGCGATGTGTAGACCCAGGCCGCCATCCAGTTGTGTGCATTGCAGTCGATCGTGACGAGGTGCCCCCGGCGCAGACGCAGGGGAATGAAGTCGACCTGTCCCGCCTTGGGTTGCGAGAAATTGAACATCGCTCGGCGGATGCCGCTGTGCACCTCATATGCATGTATGTTGTGCAGGATTGGATCGAAATTGAAGATTTCAGCATCCGCAGTGTTCTTGCCGATCTGAACGAACGGCTGGAAGCTGCAATCAATCTGATAGATCTTCGTCGTATCGAAAACGGGCTGCCATGGCTTGCCGCGGGTGATCCCTCTGATCTGAACCACGGCATCGGCCAACCCGCCGTCTTCCGCCACCCTCAGGGGTTGAACGGACCGGACACCCTCACCGCAAATGGACGAGTCCTTCGTGACCCGCATTTCGATAGGTTCGACAGGGGGGCCGGAATACGCAAGCTTGCCGTGGAAGCGTCCCGCATTGGGAATTGCATCTACGGCCTCGTATTTTAGCGCGTTCGCGCTGCCCAGGCCTTGCGCGTATGCCGTCCCGAATTGCGACTTTGCGGCTATACTTCCAAGACCTGCAGCGGCGCCCAGCATCAAAGAACGTCTGTTCAACAGCATCAGTTCTTACTCCTCGTTACTCAACTTGATTACGTATTCTGTGACGGCCCAGATATCTGCGGCCGATGTGTTGCGACCGAACGCGGGCATGGGTGTGCCGCTCATCCCGGTGTAAATCCTCATCCAGATGTTTTCCGGATCAGCGCCCCCCTTGAAGTGACCTGTTCGAAAGTTCGCAGGCTTGATCGGCAGCCCGTCATCATCAAGCAGGCCAACCGCAAGATCACCTTGACCGTTTCCGTCATAGCCATGGCATCCGGCACAACTCAGCTCGCGGTAGAGTTCTTGTGCATGGTCCATGTCCACATTCACGGGGCGAGGGGGTGGGGCAACTGCTACCCCGAATTGGTCAATGCCCGACACGTAGCGCACGACCTCGACCAGCGCCAAAAGCTCACGTTCGTTCAGGAAGTCAAAGGACGGCATCGACGAACCATATGATCCGCTGACACCGCGGTTGAGTGTGTCCAGAAGATCGCTCTGGGTCGGGAACTCGCCAACCCCCGTTGATCGAAACTTGAAACTGCTCTTGGTGAGATCCCTTGGCCGGGGGGAAAATCCCGTGGCCAAGGGCCCTTTTCCGTCACCCTCTATCCCGTGACAGACCGAACAATGCTCTAGGTAAAGCGCTGTACCTTCCGTGAACAAGCTCGGGTCAACTGTGACCTGCTGCGCAAGAACCGAGTGGCTGGTTGCAAGCACAAACCCAATAAGGAGGGCGGACTTTTTAAAGATACACATGTTACAGATCCAGTTGACTGTATCTTGTGTCGCAACAATTTAGGGCTTTTTATGGGCGCTTGTTTGATTAATGACTATTTTTTAATCAATAAATAAACAATGACTCTTGCATATTTTGCAACATTCAGCCCGTGGAGTTCTTGCGGTTTTTTTTGGTTAACCACCTAATATCGCGGAGAAAGCGGCGTTTTCGCGCTGCTTAGGTCCCAACGGTCACTGCTTTGGGCAGAACACTTCAATGCCTTCATTGTGACTCGCAAAAACTCATCCGCTGTTCACGCCAAGATAGATGCCAGCGAGATCGCAATCATCGCTTGCCATGGCTTGGCGCGCACCATGAAGTGGCAGCCCGTTCCGCAAGACATCCTAGGTCTCACCATTGTCCCCGGCCCACATGACGCCGGTTTCCGGATCGCCGACCATGTGACTGATCGGCCAACCGTCACAGAAAGGCCCGTCGATTGACCTGTGCCTGTTGTCTTTGTCCGGACGAAGAAGAAACGCGCCTTTTGTCTTACATACGAGGATCGTCAGGTCCGGTTCTGGCATGGCTTCGTTCCGTAGTTTTGGACCGCTGGCAGCACTACGCCTCGACCACCTGCTGAAAGCTGGCGAAAATCATTCGTTTGCCATCGAAGGGCATGGGGTTGTCTTCAGTTGCTTGCTGCATCGCCGTCATGACGTTCGACATGTTCGCGTCATGGGTTTCCTTGTCTGGCCAGATCACGTGGGAATAGGCAACCGTCTCATCTGCTCCGCATTTGACTGCCATCGGAAAGGACGTTGTCTCCCCCTCAGGAACATCGTCGCCCCAAGCGTCGATGGCCGCCAGAGCGCCGTGTTTGGTAAAGAGAGGCGTCAGTTCCTTTGAATGCGCGATAAACTCGTCCTTCTTCGCTGTAGGTACGGCGTAAATGGCGACGGTGATATAAGACATGGTGATGTCCCTTGTTTTAAGCGCCTGCAAATCCTTCGGCTGAAACGACACTGCCGATTTTGTTTATTTGAAACACGACTTGTCCCATCTTCTGGGTGTCGCTTGCCAAAATGGGCATCCGACGCGCCAAACAGGTTGATGCCGATGTCCATACAATCCCGCACGAGAGGAATCGTTTTCGTCTTGTATTTAAATTGACAAATACGTTGATGTCAACGTAATGAGCTTTGATGAGATCCGACTTGCCGCTTACAGTGACGCATGAAGTACGAGACAGGTGTCTTTGTCTGCACCTGCAACGTGCCGCCCGCGCCATTGGCCGGCGCTTTGACGAGGCCCTGCGCCCGGTTGGTCTGACCCACGGGCAATATTCACTTTTAGTGTCCTTAAACCGGCCGGAACCGCCCCGGGTGGGGGAACTGGCTCATTTTCTGGCGATGGATCGCACGACAATGACAGCAAACCTAAAGCCCCTAGAGCGGCGCGGATTGCTGGCGATGAAACCGGACCATGAGGACAGACGAAGCCGACGCATTGCATTGACCGACGCGGGTCGGGACCTGCTTGTCTTGGCGGTGCCGATTTGGCGAAAGACCCATGACGATGTCGACAAGGTCCTTGGACGTGACGACAATACGTTATTGAAAGCGGATCTGATGGCGCTGTCTTTTGGCACTTGATCGGGCGCATCGAGATGAAGTCGCCGGTCTCCAAGGTCTTCGCCTTGAAAGACAGAAACGCGTCACCGATGAAAAGGACTACACCGGTAAGATCGTTCTTCAAGTGCGGTGAATGATCTTCAGCACGTCGGGCGTCCCACCGCGCCCGGCAGCCAAGCAGGTCGATAACAAACGGCGCTTTGCGCATAATTCGGGCTGAGTTTTTCGCGCTACGCCCTACCTTCAAGACCAGTTGCACACGCTGATGAGGTTGGACGATGAAAGACCGGGACCGTATTTCCGAAGCTGGCGATCCGCGTCCAAGGCGGACGCATCGGTCATGAACCTGTTCGAGACCGCGGATCAGGTGCCGGACAACCTTCTGCCGCAAGATGGGACGGTGCATTATTACGGTCCGATGATGGATCTCGCGACAGCGGATCGGTACTTTGATCTGCTGTTGCAGAGCATTGACTGGCAGAACGACGAGGCGATGATTTTCGGCAAGAAAATCGTCACCAAGAGAAAGGTCGCCTGGTATGCCGACAAGCCGTTTTCCTACACCTATTCCAAGCTGACCAAGACAGCTCATCTCTGGACACCGGATCTTTTGAAACTGAAGTCGCTGGTCGAGAACCACTGCGGCGAGCGGTTCAACTCATGTCTTCTCAACCTTTATCACGACGGCAGCGAGGGGATGGCTTGGCATAGCGATGGGGAAAGGGATCTGAAGCGCAACGGTGCGATTGGCTCGTTGAGCCTAGGCGCCGCGCGCAAATTTGCGTTCAAGCACAAGCGCACCGGGCAGACAGTTTCCCGGACACTTGAACACGGCGCGCTTCTCGTGATGAAGGACGAAACGCAATCCCACTGGCTGCACCGTCTGCCGCCCACAAAGCGCGTGCACGACGCCCGGATCAATCTGACATTCCGGACGATTGACGAAAGAACCTGACAGCGTTCTCTTTGGGGATCGTGCTCCTACAGCGCAATGCGCGAAGTTTTGCACTGGGCGTTCCTGTGTTTCTAAAGTCAACCTTTCCGGGTCGAGAGGCCGAGCATGTAATACATGCCGCAACGGCTCAGCGCGCCGGTCATCAGCCATGCCAAACCAAAGACAATCAGCGCTGCGACCAGCCATCCGGGCATCGCGACCGGGCCTGCGAGGGCAAAGAAGACCAGCGCGAGGCCGGACAGTATCCGAAAGATGCGGTCATAGGGGCCGACATTCGGATCAAAGCTGTAGGTGAAAAGACGGGAAATCTGCATTTGAAGATGCTCCTTTTTAAAAGGGGGGGGCTGGGACCCGTCCCAGCCCGCTGGGGTTATTCCGCCGTAACGGATTTTGGACGCGCGACCCGCTCTTCCCGGTAGGGCAGATCTGCTGTCAGCGGCGCGAAAGCCTCGTCAACGGGCGTCAGCGCGATCTGGTTTGCATAGTTCGACATCACCTTGGCGGCGACGCAGGCCACGACATCCAAAGCTGCCTGACGCGAGAACCCGGCGTCGATGAAGCTTTGCAACTGACTGGACGCCATCCGACCCTGATTGCGCAGAACCAACAGGGTGAAGTCGCGCAGCGCGTCCATCTTGGCGTCTTCGAAGGGCTTGTCGTGCCGCACCGCATTCAGTTGCTCGTCGGTGTTGCCGAAGACGTCCATCTTCCCGAAAGCGGTGTGACCGGCCACGCAGTATTGGCATGCATTCGCATGGGCCACGCTGGTCTGGACGACATTGATCTCCTGCGACGTCAACGCAGCATTGCTCAGCAGATTGTTCTGGGTCTGCCAGTAAGAGGTCAGCAATGCGGGGCTCTCCGCCAGAATACCGGCGAGGTTGGGGACCATTCCGAAGGTCTCGGCGTACCAGATCATGGGTGTTTTCGATGCCTCGGGCGCGGTCTCGGCCGTGTGGATCGGAAAATTGCGTTCGGTGTATGTCGGGGTGGTCATCAGACACTCCTGATTTGGGTTGCAAGTCGACGTTAGGTTGCGCGAAAATAAACCAAAATATGCAATTTTGCGGGTGGCGTGGCTCACAAATGCACCAGGAGGATGCGATGCAGAACGATTGGAACGACCTTCAGATCTTTCTGGCGCTGGAACGGGCTGGCACCGCACGCGCCGCGGGCGAGCGTCTGAAGGTCAGCCACTCAACCGTGTCCCGCAGGCTGACAGCAATGGAAGAGCGCTTTGGAACCAAGCTGTTTGACCGGACGCCGGACGGGTTCATTCCCAATGCCTCGGGCGCCCGGATCCTGGCGCGGGCTCAACAGATTGAAGCTGAAATGATGGAGCTTGAGCGCTTCGTCGTCGGCAATGACATCCGGCTTCAGGGCGATATCCGGCTGACCGCCCCGCCGCCAGTAACGGAATATCTCTTGCTGCCGATGCTTGAGCAGTTCCGGGACAAGTATCCGCTGATCACGATCGAACTGCATTCGACCTTCGGGCAGGCAGATCTGTCCCGCCGCGACGCGGATCTCGCCATTCGCTTTTCCGAAAAACCCGACGATCATCTTGTGGGCCGACGCCTGCCTGAGTTCCGGGAGACGGTCTACGCCTCACCGGATTACATCGCCGCCCATTGGGATGGCGAGACCCCGATAGATCCCGCATGGATCGGCTGGCACGAAGACGGTCCGCTGTCCCTCAGGGCGCGCACGGCAAACTTCCCGGAGGCACCGACGGACTGGCGCATGCCGGATCTGAACCTGCATGCTCGGGCTGCGGTGGCGGGGTTCGGAATGGCCTCGCTTCCCTGCATGATGGGTGATGTGATGGACGGCATCATCCGCGTACCGGGTGCGACTTCGACCAACTCGTACCCCGGATGGCTTCTGACCCACCCCGATCTGCGCCGGATGGAGCGCGTGCGCGTGTTCGCCAAATTCCTCGCCGAACAGATCGTTGCCCGCTCGGATTTCATTGGCGGATCAGCGGGTGCAGGCTAAGGCCAGAGCCGCGGCATATGGCACTGACCGTGGAAGATGTCGCAAATCTTGGCGCGATGGGGTTCCGTAGCGTCGCCAACGCGCCCCAGCCCTCGGACCATCCCGTCCGACGCCGAGGCCGACCTACACCTGACCCGAAGCTTTATTCTTCTGGCCTGACATACCCTTTGGGTGCGAAGCCTGCGCCGCGGCCGACTGTCCGATGCCCGCCTGAAAAACAACGCTGAATAAGGCTTGCGTTGAAAAGGCGGCGCCTCTATACGGCAGCTTCACTCACGTACTCCACTGGAATCAGGGTGACCCGCTGCCATCTGGCACAGGGGCCCTCTGGTGATGTTGAAAGGAAATGGCGATGAACGCCCAAGAGCTTCGCGATAAGACCGCGGACCAGTTGAATGAAGAGCTGGCAAGCCTGAAGAAAGAAGCGTTTAACCTGCGCTTCCAACAGGCGACGGGTCAACTTGAAAACACGGCACGCATGCGCTCGGTCCGCCGGGACGCAGCCCGTGTCAAAACCATTCTGAACGAAAAGGCGAAAGCCGCCGCGGGGGACAACTGATATGCCCAAACGTATCCTTCAAGGTGTTGTCACCAGCAACCAGAACGCCCAGACCGTTACCGTTTCGGTCGAGCGTCGCTTCAAGCACCCGCTGCTTCAGAAGACCGTCCGGAAGTCCAAGAAATATCGGGCTCACGACGAGACCAACCAATTCAACGTCGGTGACAAAGTCCGCATTCAGGAATGTGCGCCGAAGTCGAAGACCAAACGCTGGGAGGTGATCGCCAGCTAGGCGCTCACACCCGGTTTTATCGAAACCCTGGGGCTGGCCAAGCTGGTCCCCAAAGGTCGGGAGAAACCAAATGATCCAGATGCAGACCAATCTGGATGTTGCTGACAACAGCGGCGCACGCCGTGTTCAGTGCATCAAGGTTCTGGGTGGTTCCAAGCGTAAATACGCATCCGTCGGCGACATCATTGTCGTCTCGGTCAAGGAAGCCATCCCACGCGGTCGCGTGAAAAAAGGCGACGTCCGCAAGGCCGTCGTCGTACGCACCGCCAAAGAAGTCCGTCGCGAAGACGGCACGGCCATCCGGTTTGACCGGAACGCGGCTGTGATCCTCAACAACAACAACGAGCCAATGGGGACACGTATCTTTGGCCCGGTTGTGCGTGAGTTGCGGGCGAAGAACTTCATGAAAATCATCTCGCTCGCCCCGGAGGTGCTGTAAGATGGCTGCCAAACTCAAAAAAGGCGACAAGGTCGTCGTGCTGTCCGGCAAGGACAAGGGCAAGCAGGGTGAGATCACCGAAGTGATGCCCGCCGCCGGAAAAGCCGTTGTGGATGGGATCAACGTTGCGATCCGCCACGTGAAGCAATCCCAGAACAGCCAGGGTGGCCGTCAGCCAAAGGCGATGCCGATCCAACTCAGCAACCTCGCGCTGCTCGACAAGAACGGCAAGGCAACCCGCGTTGGCTTCAAAATGGACGGCGACAAGAAAGTGCGCTTTGCCAAGACAACAGGGGACGTGATCTGATGCTCGACACAGCAAACTACACCCCGCGTCTGAAGAGCCTCTACAAGGACAGCATCCGCGCTGCCATGAAAGAGGAATTCAGCTACAAAAACGACATGCAGATCCCGCGCCTGGACAAAGTTGTCCTGAACATCGGCGCTGGTGCTGAATCCGTCAAAGACAGCAAGAAGGCCGCGAGTGCCGCCGCTGATCTGACAGCGATCGCAGGTCAGAAGGCCATGGTCACACGGGCCAAGAAGTCCATTGCGGGCTTCCGGGTTCGGGAAGACATGCCGTTGGGTGCGAAAGTGACCCTGCGCGGTGACCGGATGTACGAATTCATGGATCGCCTGATCACCATCGCAATGCCGCGCATCCGGGACTTCCGCGGTGTGTCCGGCAAATCCTTCGACGGTCGCGGCAACTACGCCATGGGCCTGAAAGAGCACATCGTGTTTCCGGAAATCGACTTCGACAAGATTGACGAGCCATGGGGCCTCGACATCGTAATCTGCACCACCGCACCCACCGACGCGGAAGCCAAGAGCCTGTTGAAAGCCTTCAACATGCCCTTCAACAGCTGATCCGCGGGAAGGACCTAAGACATGGCTAAGAAAGCAATGATCGAACGCGAGAAGAAGCGGGAACGTCTGGTGAAGAAATACGCCGCCAAACGTGCTGCTCTGCTCGAAATCGCAAATGACAAGGACAAGCCAATGGAAGAGCGCTTCAAGGCGCGTCTGAAACTGGCCGAACTGCCGCGGAATTCCTCGGCGACACGTCTGCACAACCGTTGCCAGCTCACCGGTCGTCCCCACGCTTACTACCGTAAGCTGAAGGTCAGCCGGATTGCTCTGCGGGAACTGGGCTCCTTTGGCCAGATCCCCGGCATGGTCAAGTCAAGCTGGTAAGGAGGGCATGCAATGAACGATCCTATCGCTGATATGCTCACCCGGATCCGTAACTCCCAGTTGCGCGGCAAGGCCACGGTGGAAACACCGGCGTCCAAACTGCGGGCATGGGTTCTGGATGTGCTGGCCGACGAAGGCTACATCCGCGGCTACGAGAAGATCACAGGGAAAGACGGTCACCCCGCCCTGATGATCGAGCTGAAATACTACGAAGGCACCCCCGTCATTCGTGAGCTTAAGCGGGTCTCCAAGCCCGGTCGCCGCGTCTACATGGGCGTCAAAGACATCCCAACCGTCCGTCAGGGCCTGGGTGTGTCGATTGTCAGCACGCCAAAAGGTGTGATGTCGGACGCAAACGCACGCTCCAACAATGTTGGCGGCGAAGTGCTTTGCACGGTCTTCTAAGGAGCCCTTGGTATGTCTCGAATTGGTAAAAAACCGGTCGATCTGCCCTCGGGCGTGGAGGCAAGTGTCTCCGGTCAGACCGTTGAAGTGAAGGGGCCAAAAGGCACCCGCAGCTTCACCGCAACCGACGATGTCACGATCTCCGTGGCAGACAACACCGTCACCGTTGAGCCGCGCGGCAAATCCAAGCGCGCGCGTCAGCAATGGGGCATGTCCCGCACCATGGTCGCCAATCTGGTGACCGGCGTGACAGAAGGTTTCAAGAAAGAGCTTGAGATCAGCGGCGTGGGCTACCGGGCGCAGATGCAGGGCAACACCTTGCGGCTGAACCTCGGCCTTAGCCACGACGTGGACTTTCAGGTGCCGGAGGGCGTCACCGTGACGGCCCCCAAGCAGACGGAAATCATCGTCGAAGGCAATGATGAGCAGCTTGTCGGTCAGGTAGCCGCGAACATTCGCGCGTGGCGGAAGCCAGAGCCCTACAAGGGCAAAGGCATCAAGTACAAAGACGAGTATATCTTCCGCAAGGAAGGCAAGAAGAAGTAAGGACCAGTCAGATGGCAAACAGCAAAAGAGATCTGTTCTTGAAGCGCCGCCTGCGCGTCCGGAACAAACTGCGGAAAGTGAACGCCGGGCGCGTTCGTCTGTCCGTGCACCGTTCGAACAAAAACATCAGCGTGCAGCTGATCGACGACGTGGCGGGCACAACGCTCGCTTCAGCCTCCACGCTTGAGAAAGATCTGGGCGTTGTGGGCAAAAACAATGTCGAAGCTGCAAGCAAAGTAGGCACCGCAATTGCGGAACGCGCCAAGAAAGCCGGCGTGACCGAGGCCTATTTTGACCGCGGTGGGTTCCTCTTTCACGGGAAGGTGAAGGCTCTGGCCGAAGCTGCCCGTGAAGGCGGTCTGAAGATTTAAGGAGAACGCAAGATGGCAAGAGAACCAGGAAACCGGGGACGGCGCGATCGGGACGAAACTCCTGAATTTGCAGATCGTCTGGTGGCAATCAACCGGGTGTCCAAGACCGTGAAGGGTGGTAAGCGCTTCGGCTTTGCCGCACTCGTGGTTGTGGGTGACCAGAAAGGCCGTGTCGGCTTCGGCAAGGGCAAGGCGAAAGAAGTGCCCGAGGCGATCCGCAAGGCAACCGAGCAAGCCAAGCGTCAGATGGTCCGTGTGCCTCTGCGCGAGGGCCGCACGCTGCACCACGATGTGGCGGGCCGTCACGGCGCGGGCAAGGTCGTGATGCGCACCGCACCGCAAGGTACGGGCATCATCGCCGGTGGTCCAATGCGGGCCGTGTTCGAGATGTTGGGCGTTCAGGACGTGGTGGCCAAGTCCATCGGCTCCCAGAACCCCTATAATATGATCCGTGCAACGCTGAACGGTCTGGCCAACGAGGCGAGCCCGCGCATGGTCGCACAACGCCGGGGCAAGAAGGTCGCTGACATTCTGCCCAAGCAGGACGTGGCTGCTCCAACGGACAGCCCCGCCGACATGCAACCGGCAGACGCTTGAGGGATATGACCAATGGCTAAAACGATTGTTGTAAAGCAGATCGGCTCCCCGATCCGCCGCCCGGAAAAGCAGCGTGCCACGCTGATCGGCCTGGGCCTGAACAAGATGCACAAGACCCGCGAGCTGGAGGACACCCCCTCCGTCCGCGGCATGGTCAACAGCATCTCCCACCTCGTCGAAATCATCGAAGAGCGCGGGTAAACCCGGCTGGGCGCACCGCCCATCCCGCAAAAGATCAAACGCCTCGCGAGCCATCGCGGGGTGTTTTCAGTTTAGCTATTATAGCGCAGAGCTTTCAGCGCATCTTTTTTAACGCAGAGGAAAACCTCGATGTCTTCAGCTGAGTCAAGGCGCTTCACTTCAGCCGGAAAATCGTCTTTTTTCAGTTTCCCATTGGAAGTGTTCAAGCCCAGTGCACGTGCGCCTTCCTTGGCACCCGCGTGGACGTAAATGAGTTCCGGTTTAACTTCGAGAAATCCAGTCGCAATACGCAAACACACGTCATAGTGCAGAAGCGGGCCAACGCCATGGATGCGATCCTTGATGGGCCTGACAAGTTCGTAAAGTTCGTCGAAGTCCTTCAGACTTGCAATTTCTTTGGACTTCTCAACCAACGACCCTGCTAGTTCACATAGGACTTGTTTGGCACACGAAATTGGTGTGGATGTTTTTTACCGTCTATCTTTCGGGACCAACAGGCAATCTTGATGGCTGACTCCAGATCTTTCGTCTCTTCAAATTCGGCGATTTGACGAGTGATGCTTCCGTTTTTACCACAGCCCACCGGTGGTCCTGCGCACCCGCTAATTCTACCTTTTCGTTGATCCTCTTGGAACTGCCTAACCAATTTGTCCAAGTCTGTGCCAATAGCCTCATGATACGTCATAACAGCCACCTTAAAAATTCAGATATTCAAAAATGAGCCTTCGACCGTCAATATGCTAAAGGGTTAACGGCTCGAAGTTTTCAACCTGTTTGATCCAAGAACGCCATACCTCTTGCGCCACAGCGCGCGAACACATATACGCCCCCGGTGGCCCACCAAAACCACGACTCAAAACCAAGAAATGCCGCGTTTGCCCCCTTTCGCTTCATGGGGCACTTCCGGCCAATGGAGAAGCGATATGAAACTGAATGAACTGCGCGACAATCCCGGCGCAACGAAGACGAAAAAACGCGTGGGCCGTGGCCCGGGCTCCGGCAAGGGTAAAACTGCCGGTCGTGGTATCAAAGGTCAGAAGTCCCGCTCCGGTGTGGCGCTGAACGGGTACGAAGGCGGGCAGATGCCGCTTTACATGCGCCTGCCAAAGCGTGGATTCAACAAGCCGAACCGCAAGAAATTTGCCGTCGTCAATCTGGGCCTGATCCAGAAATTCATCGACGACAAGAAGCTCGACGCGAAATCCGACATCACCGAGGACGCGCTGATCGAATGTGGCCTCGTGCGCCGCAAACTCGACGGTGTTCGGGTGCTGGCCAAGGGTGAGTTTTCCGCAAAAGTGACCCTGAACGTCACCGGCGCGTCGAAATCTGCCGTTGAGGCTGTCGAGAAAGCGGGCGGCTCTCTGACCGTCGCGCAAGCGGCTGCAGCTGAATAACGACTTGTGAGAGGGCCTGCACCCTCTTACATAACTCCAGTGTTTCCGCGCCGCGAATGGGGATCCCATGTCGCGGCGCGTGTGCTAGAAGACGCTGAAACAGACAAGGAATAGTCCGACTATGGCATCCGCAGCCGAGCAAATGGCGCAAAACATGAGCTGGTCCGCCTTCGGGAAGGCCACCGAGCTGAGACAGCGCATCCTTTTCACCATCGGCCTTCTGATCGTCTACCGGCTTGGCACCTACATTCCCGTTCCGGGCATCGACGCCGATGCGCTGCGCAACTTCGTGGACCAGCTGTCCACGGGAGTGGGCGGTATTCTGAACATGTTCACTGGCGGCGCGATCGGGCGGATGGGCCTCTTCGCGCTCGGGATCATGCCCTATATCTCGGCCTCGATCATCGTGCAGTTGATGACGGCGATGGTTCCCCAGCTGGAACAGCTGAAGAAAGAGGGTGAGCAGGGCCGCAAGAAGATCAACCAATACACCCGCTACGGCACGGTGTTTTTGGCCACGCTGCAGGGCTACGGCCTGGCCGCGGGTCTCGAAAGCGGCGGTCTGGTCACCGATCCGGGCTGGTTCTTCCGGATTTCCTGCGTGATCACCCTTGTGGGTGGCACGATGTTCCTGATGTGGCTGGGTGAACAGATCACTGCGCGCGGCATCGGCAACGGCATCTCGCTGATCATCTTCGTAGGCATCATCGCCGAAGTTCCGGCGGCACTGGCACAGTTCTTCGCCCAAGGCCGCTCCGGCGCGCTCAGCCCTGCGGTCATCATCGGTGTCTTGGTGGTGGTCATCGCCACGATCACCTTCGTGGTGTTCATGGAACGCGCGCTGCGCAAGATCCACATTCAGTACCCGCGCCGTCAGGTCGGCATGAAGGTCTATGACGGTGGCTCCAGCCACCTGCCGGTCAAGGTCAACCCGTCGGGCGTGATCCCCGCCATCTTCGCCTCGTCACTGCTGCTGCTGCCAACAACGCTCAGCACGTTCTCGGGCAACCAGACGGGCCCTGTGATGGCGACGATCCTTGCGTATTTTGGCCCCGGCCAGCCGCTTTATCTGTTGTTCTTCACAGCCATGATCGTGTTCTTCGCGTATTTCTACACGTTCAACGTGTCGTTCAAACCCGATGACGTGGCCGACAACCTGAAGAACCAGAACGGCTTTATTCCGGGTATCCGCCCCGGCCAGCGGACGGCGGAGTATCTGGAATACGTCGTCAACCGCGTGCTCGTCTTGGGGTCCGGCTATCTGGCGGCAGTGTGTCTCTTGCCCGAGATCCTGCGTGCGCAGCTGGCCATTCCGTTCTACTTCGGCGGGACATCGGTGCTTATTATCGTGTCGGTGACGATGGACACGATCCAGCAGGTGCAAAGCCATATGCTGGCCCACCAATACGAAGGTCTGATCGAAAAATCCCAGCTTCGCGGTAAGAAGCGAGGCAAAAGAGGGACAGCACGCAGATGAACATCATACTCCTTGGCCCGCCCGGCGCGGGCAAAGGTACACAAGCGCGCAAGCTTGTGGACGATCGGAACATGACGCAACTGTCCACCGGTGACATGCTGCGCGAAGCCCGCACCTCCGGCACCGAGATGGGCGAGAAGGTTGCCGCGATCATGGACGCAGGCGAACTTGTCACCGACGAGATCGTGATCGGCCTGATCGAGGAAAAACTGAGCGGCCCCCATGGTGGCGGGTTCATCTTCGACGGCTTCCCCCGGACCTTGGCACAAGCGGATGCTCTGGGTGCGCTTCTGGAAAAATACGACACAAAGCTCGACGCCGTGATCGAAATGCGCGTGGACGACGATGCGCTCGTGGCCCGGATCACAGCACGGTCGACCTGTGGCAGCTGCGGTGAGGTCTACAACGATCTGACCAAGCCGATCCCGAGTGATGGGAAGTGTACCAATTGCGGCGGCACCGAGTTCAAACGCCGTGCCGATGACAACGAAGAAAGCCTGCGCACGCGGCTGATGGAATACTACAAAAAGACCTCACCGCTGATCGGCTATTACTATGCCAAGGGTGATCTGTCCGCCATCAACGGACTGGGCGAAATCGACGCCGTCGCAGGCGAAATCTCGGCAGTTTTGAACGGTTAATCCGCCACAGGCGTCGTCAGCCTTGACAGCCCTTGACGCCACCGCGATTCGGTCATACATCACGCCATCTCGTAAGACTGAGAGTCGCGCTCCAGCCGGTGAAGCTACCCGGCCCCGCGCAACCGAAATAAACCAAGCCCGTCGGTCAAAAAACCTTCGGGCTTCACGTTGTGAAAAAAGGTTCTGGAACGACGGAACCGCAACTGAGAAGGAATGACCTTTGGCACGTATTGCTGGCGTTAACTTGCCTGATGGGAAGCGGGTTCCCATCGCTCTGACATATATCACCGGGATCGGTCACACATCGGCCGGGAAAATCTGCGAAGCCGTTGGCATCGACACCTCCCGCCGGATGAACGAACTGAGCGACGCGGAAGTTCTGCAGATCCGTGAACATATCGACGCCAATTACGACGTCGAAGGCGACCTGCGCCGTGAAGTTCAGATGAACATCAAGCGTCTGATGGACCTTGGCTGCTACCGTGGCCTGCGCCATCGCCGCAACCTTCCTGTTCGGGGTCAGCGGACCCACACGAACGCACGCACCCGCAAAGGCCCCGCAAAGGCCATTGCCGGTAAGAAGAAGTAAGGGAGGGCTGATCTGATGGCACGCGAAAAAGTAAAAGCGAAGAAGAAGGTCCGTAAGAACATCGCCGCCGGTGTGGCGCATGTGAACTCGTCCTTCAACAACACAAAGATCCTGATCTCTGACGTGCAGGGCAACGCGATCGCATGGTCGTCCGCTGGTACGATGGGTTTCAAGGGATCGCGGAAGTCCACACCTTACGCGGCTCAGATGGCTGCGGAAGATGCGGGCAAGAAAGCACAGGAACATGGCGTGAAGACGCTTGAGGTTGAAGTGCAGGGTCCGGGTTCTGGCCGTGAAAGTGCATTGCGCGCTTTGGCTGCCATCGGGTTCCAGATCTCCGCAATCCGCGACGTGACGCCGATGGCCCATAACGGGTGCCGTCCGCCGAAGCGCCGCCGCGTTTAATCCACCAACTCTCTCGGGGTCTGCACAGCGCAGTGCCCCGAGTCTGTCATTTTAACCTCGGGCGTCCCCGTTTTTGGACATGAAACAGGGACTGGTATGGAGGCGACACACATGATCCATAAGAATTGGCAAGAGCTGATCAAACCGACGCAACTGGACATCAAGCCAGGCAACGATCCCGCACGCAAGGCCACCGTCGTGGCCGAGCCGCTGGAGCGCGGGTTTGGCCTGACCATGGGCAACGCCCTGCGTCGCGTTCTGATGAGCAGCTTGCAAGGGGCGGCCATCACTTCCGTCCAGATCGACAACGTGCTGCACGAGTTCTCTTCGATTGCAGGCGTCCGCGAGGACGTGACAGATGTTGTTCTCAACCTCAAAGGTGTTGCGATCCGTATGGAAGTCGAAGGGCCCAAGCGCCTGTCGATCTCTGCCAAGGGTCCGGCACTGGTCACCGCAGGTGACATCTCCGACAGCGCTGGCATTGAGATCCTGAATCGCGACCACGTCATCTGTCACCTCGACGATGGCGCCGATCTGTTCATGGAACTGACCGTCAACACCGGCAAGGGCTACGTCTCTGCCGACAAGAACCGTCCGGAAGACGCGCCCATCGGTCTTATCCCGATCGACGCCGTGTATTCGCCGGTCAAGAAAGTCAGCTACGACGTGCAACCTACCCGCGAAGGTCAGGTGCTCGACTATGACAAGCTGACCGTGAAGGTCGAAACAGACGGCTCCATCACGCCGGATGACGCCGTGGCCTACGCTGCGCGGATCCTGCAGGACCAACTTTCGATCTTCGTGAACTTCGACGAACCGGAAAGTGCACGCGCACAGGACGATGAGGACGAGCTTGAGTTCAACCCGCTTCTGCTGAAGAAAGTGGATGAGTTGGAACTCAGTGTACGCTCGGCCAACTGCCTGAAGAACGACAACATTGTCTACATCGGTGATCTGATCCAAAAGACAGAAGCCGAGATGTTGCGGACGCCGAACTTTGGTCGGAAGTCCCTGAACGAGATCAAGGAAGTGCTTTCGGGCATGGGTCTGCATCTGGGAATGGACATCGTCGACTGGCCGCCAGAAAATATCGAAGATCTGGCCAAGAAGTTCGAAGACCAATTCTGATATGTGTGGCGGGGTTTGGCCCCGCCATGCACTTCGGAATACCGCCGAAAGAAGTCCGACGGTATTCCGATAAAAGTCCGATAGAATTCCGATCGGCAAAATGCCCCGCAAAGACGGGGGATCATCTGGGCAATCCTGCCCCAAGGAGAGTGGCCGACACGCATCGGACCGCCAGACAAAGTAAAATGAGAAGGAACTGAAAACATGCGTCACGCACGGGGCTACCGCCGCCTGAACCGCACCCATGAGCACCGCAAGGCGCTCTTTTCCAACATGGCCGGATCGCTGATCGAGCACGAGCAGATCAAGACGACCTTGCCAAAGGCCAAAGAACTGCGCCCGATCATCGAAAAGATGATCACGCTGGCGAAACGCGGTGATCTGCACGCCCGCCGTCTGGCCGCGTCCAAGCTGAAGCAGGACAAGGACGTTGCCAAGTTGTTCGACGTTCTTGGGCCACGTTACGCCGAGCGCCAAGGCGGCTATGTTCGTATCCTGAAAGCGGGCTTCCGCTATGGTGACATGGCACCGATGGCCATCATCGAATTTGTCGACCGCGATGTCGATGCCAAAGGCGCCGCCGACAAGGCCCGTCTTGAGGCTGAAGACGCCGAATAAGGTGTTATCGCACTGGTTTTCAAGGCCCTGCCATCGGCGGGGCCTTTTGCATTTTGGCTGTCTCAGATAGGCTGTCGGCACCCCAATCGAAAGCCCCGCAATGGCAGACCTGTTTAGTCAAGACCCTGTCGCACCACCGAAAATGCAGCCGCTCGCCGACCGGCTCAGACCCAAGTCGCTGGGCGAGGTCATCGGCCAGGAACAGGTGCTGGGCCCGGACAGCCCGTTGGGTGTCATGCTGGCCAGCGGCACACTGGGCTCGCTTATTTTTTGGGGACCCCCGGGCGTGGGCAAAACGACCATCGCCCGACTTCTCGCCGACGAAACGGACCTTCATTTTGTTCAGATCAGCGCGATATTCTCAGGCGTGCCCGATCTGAAAAAGGTTTTCGAAGCTGCAAAGATCAGAGCCGCCAATGGGCAGGGAACACTGTTGTTCGTGGACGAGATCCACCGTTTCAACAAAGCTCAGCAGGACGGGTTTCTGCCGTATATGGAGGACGGCACCATCCTTTTGGTCGGTGCCACCACAGAAAATCCATCCTTCGAGCTAAACGCCGCCGTCCTGTCCCGCGCGCAAGTACTGGTGCTGGAGCGGTTGTCGCTGATCGACCTTGAAAAGCTGGCCCAGCGGGCCGAGAAGGAACTGAACAAACCCCTACCACTGACGCCTGCCGCTCGCGATCAGTTGCTGGAAATGGCCGACGGGGACGGGCGTGCCTTGCTCAACCTGATCGAGCAAATCGCAAGCTGGACGACCGATACAAAGCTCGACCCGGACGGCCTTGGCAAACGTCTGATGCGCCGCGCGGCGCAATACGACAAATCCGGCGATGCCCATTACAACCTGATAAGTGCGCTGCATAAATCAGTCCGCGGCTCTGATCCGGATGCCGCGCTCTATTGGTTGGCGCGGATGCTTACGGGCGGCGAGGATCCCCGCTATTTGGCCCGCCGCATCGCTCGGATGTCTGTGGAAGATATCGGACTGGCGGACACCAATGCCCACCGCGTCTGCCTTGATGCGTGGGAGACTTATGAACGTCTGGGCAGTCCTGAGGGCGAACTGGCACTGGCACAAGCGGTTCTTTATCTGGCACTCGCCCCGAAATCGAACGCCGCCTATGTGGCATATAAAGCCGCAATGAGATCGGCGAAAAAGACCGGATCAGAACCACCTCCAAAGCATATCCTGAACGCCCCGACGGCGCTTATGAAGGATCAGGGCTATGGTAAGGACTACGCCTATGACCACGACGCGGAGGATGGCTTTTCCGGCCAGAACTATTTCCCCGACGATATGAAGCGCGGCGTGTTCTATCAGCCGGTCGAACGCGGGTACGAGCGTGAGTTGAAGAAGCGCCTCGACTATTTCACTAAGCTTCGGCTGCAACGTCAGTCTGATCCGTGACGCCACTTCGCCTTGACTTACATGCCGCATGATCACAAGAGACCGTCCATGATCTGGACAACGACACAAGTGGCGCTTGGCGGCGCAATCGGGGCGTCCCTTCGGTTTCTGACCGGCTTGGGAATTGTCCGGCTGGCGGGCCATGGGTTTCCATTGGCCATCATCACAGTGAATGTGATCGGCAGCTTCCTCATGGGGCTCTTTGTGGTTTACGCCGCACAGCGTGCCGCGACCCACCTGTCGCCCTTCGTGATGACAGGTATTCTGGGCGGGTTCACCACATTCTCCGCCTTCTCCCTAGAGGCCTACACCCTGTTCGAGCGCGGTCAGCCGATGTCCGCTGCGATCTACGTGCTGGGCTCAGTCGTCTGTTCCATTGGCGGTCTCGTGGCAGGTGTTGTCATAGCGCGGGCGATCTTCGCATGAGCCGGGTGCAAACATTGACCGTCGGCCACGACGAGGCAGAGCAGCGTTTGGATCGGTGGTTTCGCAGGCACTTCCCCCATGTCAGCCAAGTCCGCATTGAGAAGATGTGCCGCAAAGGCGAAATCCGCGTCGATGGCGGCCGCGTCAAAAGCAACTCTCGCGTCGGACCTGGGCAGGCGGTGCGCATCCCGCCGCTGCCAACCGCAGAAGAGGTAGAGGCGCAAGCCAAGACCGCTCATATCTCAAAGGCTGATGCCGAGATGATCCGGTCCTGCGTGATCTACAAGGACGACCACATCATTGCGCTGAACAAGCCGCCCGGCCTGCCAGTCCAAGGGGGCAGCAAGCAGACCCGCCATGTTGACGGTATGGCCGCTGCCCTCAGTTTTGAGCGGGAGGATGTCCCACGACTTGTCCACCGGCTCGACAAGGACACGTCCGGCGTTCTGGTCCTGGCACGTACACAGGCGATGGCCTCCGCCCTGACAAAGGCGTTCCGCCACAAGAACACCCGTAAGATCTACTGGGCTATGGTGGCTGGCGTTCCATATCCCAAGATCGGAACGATCAAATATGGTCTGGTCAAAGCCCCCGGTCACGGGGCCAAAGGGGAGGGTGAGAAGATGCATTGCGTCCACCCCCGCGAGGTCGATAGCACCTACGGGGCGAAACGAGCCCACACCGACTACGCGACGCTGTGCTTTCTAGGGCAGCGGGCCGCGTGGATGGCACTGGTTCCCGTGACTGGACGTACCCACCAACTGCGCGCGCACATGGCCGAGATGGGGCATCCCATCGTCGGCGACGGGAAGTACGGCGGCTCCGGACAGGAAAACCAGGGCGACGGTTGGGGTTCCCAACTGGGAGACGAAATCAGCAAGAAGCTGCATCTGCACGCTCGTTCGCTCAGTTTCGAACATCCGGTTTCGGGGGCAGAGATGACATTCACCGCGCCTTTGCCTGCGCATATGAAGCAGACGTGGGATTATCTGGGTTGGACGGAAATGGACGTCCCGAATGATCCGTTTGACAAGGATGAAGAATGGCAGAGCTGAAGATGGTTGTCTTCGATGTGGACGGAACGCTCATCGACAGCATCGCCCATATTGAAGCCGCGATGTCGGGCGCGTTCGAAGCCTGCGATTTACCAGCACCAAAACCAGGCGCGGTCCGGGATCTGGTTGGCATTTCTCTGATTGGCCTCTTGGATCGCCTGCAACCAGGATTGTCGGACGCTCAGTTGAACGCTCTGGCGGAGGCGTATAAGGATCGGTTCTCTTCGATGCGGGCATCTACGCGGGTCAGCGACACCGCCCCCCTGTTTGACGGTGCGCTGGACGCGCTCGAGCGGCTGTCGCGCCGGGACGACACGTTACTGGGCATTGCAACAGGCAAATCGCGGCGCGGCCTCGACTATCTTCTGGATGGCCACGGACTGCGAGACTACTTCGTAACGGCGCAGGTTGCCGATGATCATCCGTCCAAACCACACCCTGCGATGCTGGAGGCCGCCTTGCGCGAAACTGGCGTCGATAAGAAAGACGCGGTGATCGTGGGTGACACGAGCTATGACATGCAGATGGGGCGGTCCGCCGGCGTGGCGACGATTGGTGTGGAATGGGGCAATCACCCGACAGATCAATTGACACCGCTTGCCGACCATATCTTGGCGGATTTTGCCCAAATTGATAGCGCTTTGGACCAGCTGTGGGGGGGCGTTCGTGGCTGACTGGGCGGCGAAGAGATTCTGGAAAAAATCAGACGTTGTTGACGTGGATGGCGGCTTCGGAATTGTCCTCGATGATCGGCCGTTGCGGACCCCTGCGAAATCCTCTTTGGTTCTGCCAACCCGAGACATGGCCACTGAGGTCGCGCGGGAATGGGACGCTCAGGACGGCAAGATCGAGCCGCTGACAATGCCGTTCACTCGCTCTGCCAATGCCGCGGTTGACAAGGTCGCGACCCAGCATGCCGAGGTCGTGGATCTGCTGGCGGCGTATGGTGATGCTGACTTGATCTGTTATCGGGCTGACGGCCCCGAAGGTCTTGTTCACCGGCAGGCAGAACATTGGGATCCGCTCGTAGATTGGGCGGCCACCGACCTCAAGGCGCCGCTCTGCGTCCAGTTGGGCGTCATGCATGAGCCACAGGCGCCCGACAGTCTGGCGCGACTGCGCACGCAGGTCGCCGCGCTTGATGCGTTTCAGCTTACGGCATTCCACGACCTTGTTTCTCTTTCTGGGTCACTGGTCATCGGCTTGGCGGCGATCAAAGGATTTGAAACACCGGAGCAACTCTGGACCATCAGCCGAATCGATGAGGATTGGCAGATCGAGCAATGGGGCGAGGACGAGGAAGCGAGTGAGCTTGCCGAGACGAAAAGAAACAGCTTTCTGCACGCGCACAGATTTTACACTTTGAGTGTCTGAACAAAGCCGTCTCGCGCCGGTTTTGTAACCTTTCGACGAACAATGGCCAAAAAACCTGAAAAATCAGGCCAAAACGGTGTATTTGCCCCTAGGGCAAGCTCTTAAATCGCCTTGACGACAGGGCAGCGATTTGGCCTTATTCGCACCTATCGGGGGAGTGACTTCCCTGCACATAGTTTCCGGTCAGTATGTGACCGGTTAAACCGCCTGAAACTAGGCGGACCATCAGGAAGAGGTAAACATGAAAAAATCCGTATTTTTTGGCGCTCTGGCCGTTGCTGGGGCCGCGGCTACGGCGTCTGCGGCAGCGACGCTCGATGAGGTCAAATCGCGCGGCAAGTTGAACTGTGGTGTGACGACCGGTGTTCCCGGTTTTGCTGAGCCAGATGCGAATGGCGAATGGCAGGGCTTTGACGTTGCCGTATGCCGCGCTGTTGCTGCGGCTGTATTGGGCGACTCCACCGCAGTTGAGTTTGTACCGACAACCGGCAAGACGCGCTTCACCGCGCTTGCATCCGGCGAAATTGACATGCTGGCCCGGAACACAACTTGGACGTTCAGCCGCGACGTCGATCTGAAGTTCGAATTCACCGGCGTGAACTACTACGACGGTCAAGGCTTTATGGTTCCCAAGGATCTTGGCGTTTCGTCCGCGAAGGACCTCGACGGTGCGACCGTCTGCATCCAGACCGGCACAACAACAGAGCTGAACTTGGCGGACTTCTTCCGCTCCAACAACATCAGCTATGAGCCTGTTCCAATCGAGACGGGCGCTGAAGCTGTTCAACAGTACATCGCGGGCGCTTGCGACGTTTATACGACTGACGCATCCGCTTTGGCTGCGCAGCGTGCAAACTTCGAAAGCCCAGACGATCACGTCCTTCTGCCTGAAATCGTCTCCAAAGAGCCACTCGGGCCGCTGGTCCGTCATGGCGATAACGAATGGGCAGATATCGTTCGCTGGACACTGAACGCACTGATCACAGCCGAAGAGCTTGGCGTCACATCCGTGAACGTTGAAGAACTGGCTGCTGGTACAGAAAACCCCGAAGTGAACCGCTTGCTCGGCTCCGAGGGCGATCTTGGCGGCATGCTGGGCCTGGAAGCTGATTGGGCGAAAAACGCCATCAGCGTTGCTGGTAACTACGGCGAAATCTTCGAGAAGAACATCGGAGCTTCCACGCCAATCGGTCTTGCGCGCGGTCTTAACGCACAGTGGACCAACGGCGGTCTGATCTACTCGCCACCGTTCCGGTAAACATATTCAAGGTCTAGGGCGCGGTCATTCCGCGCCCTTTTCCTATCTGACGACAAGAACCGGCATTTCCGCACGCGCCAAATGACGTGCACACCAACCGCCGGTCAAACACAGGGAACGTCCGATGACGACAGTTACCGACCCCGAGACGGAGTCGTTCCGTTTCTCCATGCTCTTCAACGACACGCGATACCGATCGTTAACGTTCCAGTTCATTGCGCTCATCCTCTTGATCGTTGCGATGGCCTATCTGGGCAACAACCTGTTGAGCAATCTGGCGCAGGCCGGGCTCAACATTTCCTACGATTTTCTCGGCGCGCCGGCGGGATACGACATCAACCAGCGCCCGATTGACTATAATAGCCAATCCACACATGGCCGCGCCGCGATGGTCGGCCTTTTAAACACCTTGATCGTCTCGGGCCTGGCCTGCGTGACGGCGACTGTCCTCGGGGTGTTTGCGGGCGTCATGCGTCTGTCGCCCAATTGGCTCGTCCGTAAGATCATGTCCGTCTACGTGGAGATCTTCCGCAATGTGCCGGTTCTGATCTGGATCCTGATCATCTTCTTCATCATGACGGCTGCGATGCCCGCGCCCAGGGATTTCCGGGGGGATGATCCATCAGCCTCCATGCTTTTCGATATGTTCGCCTTTACCAATCGGGGGGTTTACATACCGAAACCCATTTGGGGCGAGGGATCAATGATCGTAGTGGGCACGTTCTTTGCGTCGATCATTGGCGTCTTCCTTTACCGTCGATATGCTCGCACTCAGCTTTATCAGCATGGTCGTTTGCTTCCGACGTTGTGGCCATCGCTTGCTATTTTCTTTGTCCCGACGATCCTGATCTACTACCTCGCGGGCCAGCCCGTTACGCTGCAATATCCAGAACTCAGTGGTTTTAACTTCCGCGGCGGGATTACAATTCTTGGCTCGTTGATCGCACTTTGGTTTGCCCTCGCGATCTACACCGGCGCCTTCATCGCTGAGAACGTTCGGGCAGGTATTCTGGCGATCGACAAAGGTCAGACGGAGGCCGCAGCAGCCTTGGGATTGCGGCCGGGTCGCATCATGAACCTCGTCGTTCTACCACAGGCACTGCGGGTGATCATTCCGCCACTGATCTCGCAATATCTGAACATCACGAAGAACTCGTCACTGGCGATTGCAGTAGGATACATGGACCTCACCGGTACATTGGGCGGTATCACGTTGCTCCAGACTGGCCGCGCTATCGAAAGCATTCTGCTCTTGATGCTGTTCTACCTGACGATCTCGCTTTTGATTTCGTTGTTCATGAACATCTACAACAATTCCATGAAACTGAAGGAGCGTTGAGGCATGTCTGATACACACGCGCAAAGCGTCGCCTTCGTACGAGAAACTGAAATCCCACCGGCCCCGCCCCCTGAGGCACAAAGTGGTGCCGTCAGATGGATGCAGCAGAACCTCTTTTCGTCGGTTTTCAATAGCATTCTGACAGTAATATCCTTCACGTTCATCGCGTGGCTGGTGATCAATGTGTACCCTTGGTTTGCTAATGGCATATGGCAGGCGGACAGTATTCGCGAATGCCGAGAGCTGCTCGATGGAAAGACAGGCGCTTGTTTCGCGGTCCTGACGGAGCGCTGGAACCAGTTGCTCTTTGGGTTCAGCTATCCGGTTGAGGGCTACTGGCGTCCAACGACAGCGTTCGTATTGCTGCTGGTCTCGATTGCGCCCGTATTGGCGCGGGGACGATTGCCCAACGCGATGTTCATCCTGACGGCGATCTACCCCTTCCTGGCCTATTGGCTGATCTGGGGCGGTACAATCATGACGCCTGTGGTCGCGCTAGTGGGCTTTGTCGTCGGCTACATGGCGTACAGCAGACTTGTGACCCGGTCTTTTGCTATGGGCGCCTTCGGGGGAACAGCAGCGGCGATCGTGACGTGGTATCTGGGCGGGTTTCTCGTGGACGCCATGCCGAACTTTCTGGCTCTGGCGGAGGTGCCAAGCCGTAGTATGGGCGGGTTCATGTTGAACCTGATCCTCGGCACCGTCTGCGTATCCTTGTCGATCCCGCTGGGCATATTGCTGGCTTTAGGACGTCAGTCGAACATGCCCATCGTGAAAGGCATCTGCGTTGTCTTCATCGAGTTCATTCGGGGGGTGCCGCTCATCACACTGCTTTTTGTGGCGAACGTGGTTCTGGCTTATTTCCTGCCACCCGGCACGACATTTGACCTGATCTTGCGCGTGATCATCATGATCACCATGTTCTCGGCGGCTTATATCGCCGAGGTGGTGCGCGGCGGTTTGGCGGCTTTGCCACGGGGCCAATACGAGGCAGCAGACAGTCTGGGGCTCGACTACCCCCAGGCGATGCGCCTGATCATCCTGCCACAAGCGTTGAAAATCTCCATTCCGGGGATCGTGAACGTTGCAGTTGGGCTGTTTAAGGACACCGTGCTGGTGTCGGTGATCTCCATGTTCGACACAGTCGGCATGATCCGGGGCCCTATCCAGCAATCGACGAATTGGCTTGGCATCTACTGGGAACTGTTCGGCTTCGCGGCCCTGCTGTTCTTCATCGTCTGCTATTCGATCTCTCAATATTCTCAATGGCTGGAGCGTCAGCTTCAGACAGACCACCGCTAAGAAAGGGTCTGAGACATGACTGAAAACACAGCAATGCAGGTCTCTGAAGAGGTCGCTATTGAAATCCGCAATATGAACAAGTGGTACGGCACGTTCCACGTTCTGCGCGACATTGACCTGACCGTACAGCGGGGTGAGCGGATCGTGATTTGTGGCCCGTCTGGGTCCGGGAAATCCACGCTGATCCGCTGCATCAACGCACTGGAAGAGCATCAGAAGGGGTCCATCGTCGTGGATGGAACTGTTCTGTCGTCCGATCTTAAGAACATCGACAAAATCCGGTCGGAGGTCGGCATGTGCTTTCAGCACTTCAACCTTTTCCCGCACCTTACGATCCTTGAGAACTGCACCCTCGCGCCGATTTGGGTTCGCAAAACCCCCAAGCGGGAGGCCGAAGAGACGGCGATGCACTTCCTTGAGAAGGTGAAGATCCCCGATCAGGCGAACAAGTATCCCGGTCAGCTGTCAGGTGGGCAGCAGCAGCGGGTGGCCATCGCACGATCCCTGTGCATGCGCCCGCGGATCATGCTGTTTGACGAACCGACCTCTGCTCTTGACCCCGAGATGATCAAAGAGGTGCTCGACACCATGATCGAGTTGGCGGAAGAGGGGATGACAATGCTCTGCGTCACGCACGAGATGGGGTTCGCCCGCCAAGTGGCCAACCGTGTGATTTTCATGGATGCAGGGCAGATCGTGGAGCAGAACGAGCCAGAAGAGTTCTTCAACAACCCGCAGTCAGATCGGACCAAATTGTTCCTGAGCCAGATCCTCGGCCACTGATTTCAAAGAAGTTCTGGAAGGCCTCAGCGGTTATGCGGAGGCCTTTTTCTATTCCACGCCAAGCTCGCGCGGTACAACGAACGCCAATGATCTTGAAACATTTCGTTCCAAATCCGACCACGCTTTGATCTCGCACTCCAGGACCAGCGTCGCGGCCGTCGGGAAACGGCGAAACTGGGGGTGTGCCGGTCGATTGGTGCAAAGTGCCATGGCCAGCTCCGCAAATCCGGGGTTGTGACCGACAACCATCAGATCGCCTTTGGGAGCCTCGCCAATAATCGCCAAAATACGATCCAATGACGCATGGTAGAGACCGGCATGAAACGAAACGGATGGTTTTGGAGTCAACTCCTCAACGGCAAGGGCAGTCGTCCATTTTGCACGTTGTGCAGTGGAACTGTAGACTTTTGAAGGAACGAACCCCTCGCGCTGTAGCCATGCCCCGATTGCCGCCGCAGACCGCTTGCCGCGCCCGGTCAGACCCCGATCGTGATCGGACACCATAGGGTCATCCCAGTCTGATTTCGCATGTCGCGTAAGGATCAGTTTCACAATGCTCTCGATGCAGCGACGGATCTGAATAGTCTTTGACCCGCTCTAACATCCGCGCGTGGCGCGCATCAAGGATCGGTGAAGCTGAGCGGCTATTTTCGACTGAATGGCAGCGCGAGGCTCCATCCCAGTCGCGACGGGCGATCGTCTTGCCATTGCAACCCGATCTTCATCTCGTCATGCCCATCATCGGGTTGCGCAATGTAGGTCCCGAACATCTTGTCCCAGATCGATAAGGCGAAACCATAGTTGCTGTCATGCTCATCGCGCAAAACCGAATGGTGGACCCGGTGCATATCAGGTGTCACGAGCACCAATCGCACAATTTTGTCCAGCCAAAGCGGGAGTTTTATATTGGCATGGTTGAACATTGCAGTTCCGTTCAGAATGATCTCGAACAGGATCACTGCAAGTGCTGCTGGGCCCATCAGATATACCAAACCAATCTTCAAGAGCATGGACAGTGCAATCTCGACCGGATGAAAGCGGATCGCGGTTGTCACATCAATGTCCACATCCGCGTGATGGACCTGATGCAATCGCCAGAGGATCGGCACTTTGTGCGTGATCAGGTGCTGTAGCCAGATCGCGAAATCGAGGATCAGGATTGCCAGCAAAACCTCCAGGACGAACGGCCAGTCCGTTTGGTTGAACAGCCCCCACCCGTTCGCGCCCGCATCGGCAGCGGCCCCTACAGCCAGCAGGGGCAGACCAAATGCCAGCGCGCGCAAGGTGAGTGTGTCGATCACGGTGATCGCCCAATTGGTCGTCCAACGGGCTTTGCGGGTCTGTGTGCGTTGCCTACGGGGGGCCCATGCCTCAAGCGCGGCAAAGAGTGAGAACAGTCCAAGGAACACACCAAGGCGGATGAGCGCTTCATTTTCCATCGTTAGGAAGATACGGCCCGTGCTTTATCACACAAGAGGCACGAAGCCGCAGCGCAGCCAACTTATCGTGAGCCCCCTACGCCCGTATCAATGACCCTGCGCCGTAATCGGTGAAAAGCTCAAGCAGGCAGGCATTGGGGGACCTGCCATCAAGGATCACCACTGCACGCACGCCGCCGTTCAGCGCGGCAAGGGCGGTTTCGGTTTTTGGGATCATGCCGCCTGCGATGGTGCCGTCTTCCGTCATCCGCCTTATGTGATCGGCTGTCAGTTCTGTTACGACCTCGCCTGTCGCATCCTTCACGCCGGACACGTCCGTCAGCAGCAGAAGGCGATCCGCGTTAAGCGCCGCGGCAATCGCGCCCGCAGCCGTATCGCCGTTTATGTTGAACGTTTCGCCGTTCCGCCCGGCCCCGAGAGGAGCAACGACAGGAATGATGTTGGACGAAAACATAGAATGCAAAACCGTCGTATCCACCTCTGAAGGCTCACCGACGAATTGCAGATCGGGGTCAGCGGCGTCACAGGTGATCATACCGGCGTCTTTGCCTGAAAGCCCGACAGCACGTCCCCCTTGGGCGTTTATCGCCTGCACGATCCGTTTGTTCACGCGCCCCGACAGAACCATTTCTACGACCTCAACGGTCTCTGCATCCGTGATCCGCTTGCCGTTCTTGAATTCGGACGTCACGCCAAGCTTTGCCAACATCTCGTTGATCATAGGTCCGCCGCCATGCACGATCACCGGATTCACGCCGACTTGCTGCATCAGCGTGATATCCCGCGCAAAGCTTTCCATGCCTTCGTCGCTGCCCATCGCATGGCCGCCCAGCTTGATCACGACGGTCGCGCCCGCGTAGCGCTGCAGATAGGGTAGGGCCTCTGACAAAGTGCGGGCAGTGGAAAGCGGGTCGCGTTGCATATCGGTTCTGATCTTCATTCTGCGGTCCTTGCGGCTAGGGGGTGTGTTAACCAAACCGGAACCGACTGCCAAGGGAGCGTTGTTGATTGCATCACGCTGGGGTCCGGGTAAGCTGCCGCAACTTCCTTCAAAACGGGTGCGCGCATGTCTGACGACAGAAAAACCCTTCTCCTGACTGGTGCGAGCCGTGGCATCGGCCACGCCACTGTCCAGCGGTTCAATTCAGAAGGCTGGCGCGTGCTGACCTGTTCGCGTCATCCGTTTCCCGCCGAGTGTCCATGGGGTGGCGGCGAAGAGAACCATATCCAGATCGATTTGGCCGATCCCAAGAATACGATTGAAGCCATTGAATTGATCCGAAACCGTCTGGGCGGGCGTTTGAACGCGCTGGTCAACAATGCCGGAATTTCCCCAAAAGGCGACGACGGCGCGCGGCTGAATACTTTGGATACTGACTTGCGCACGTGGGGACGGGTGTTCCACGTGAATTTCTTTGCATCCGTCGTTTTGGCCCGCGGATTGAAGGAGGAATTGGCGCAGGCCAAGGGATCAGTGGTGAATGTGACTTCAATCGCGGGCTCTCGCGTTCATCCTTTTGCGGGGGCTGCGTACTCCACATCCAAGGCTGCACTGGCCGCGCTCACACGCGAGATGGCTCACGATTTTGGACCTCTGGGTGTGAGGGTGAACGCCATCGCACCGGGCGAGGTCGAAACGGCGATCCTGAGCCCTGGGACTGATGCAATCGTTGAGAAGTTACCGATGCAACGATTGGGTCAGCCTGAGGAGGTTGCGGCGGCCATCCTATTCTTATGCTCGGAGGAAAGCAGCTACATCTCCGGCGCGGAGATCGAGGTGAACGGCGCGCAGCACGTCTGAGATCAGACCAGCGTTCCGACGATGTGTCGCAGCGTGCCGATGCCTGTTCCTTTTTCCGAAGAGGTCAGGACAATCTGCGGAAAGGCTGCCGGATACTTAGACAACTCGCCGCTGACCTGCTCAATGACTTTATTCATTTCGCCCGCTTTGATCTTGTCTGCTTTTGTCAGAACGACCTGAAACGTCACTGCTGACCGGTTCAGCAGGTCCAGAATATCGTGATCCACCTTTTTGATCCCATGGCGGCTGTCGATCAGAACAAACGCGCGCCGCAGGGTCTGGCGACCAGACAGGTACGCCTTCAAAAGCCTTTGCCATTTCTCAACGATAGCCAGAGGGGCCTCCGCAAAACCGTAGCCGGGAAGGTCCACGAGGTAGTGGCTGTCCTCCAATGTGAAGAAGTTGATTTCTTGCGTGCGGCCCGGCGTGTTTGAAGTGCGCGCCAGTGCCTTTCGACCAGTCAAAGCGTTTATAAGGCTGGACTTGCCAACATTGGAGCGTCCCGCGAAACACACCTCAATGCGATCTGCCGGGGGCATGCCGTCCATCGCGACGACGCCTTTCAAAAAATCGGTCTGCCCTGCAAAGAGCTTTCGGCCAGCTTCGATCTCACCGGGCTCAGGATCGTCAACGACGCTGAAGGTAAACGCGCTCATAGTTTAATTCCTGCTGTCCCATGGTGCGGCGGGGGTCAAAGAACCGCCACGCTGTCGCCGGCGTGTATCGTTCCAGTCTTGGATACAACACCATATACGCCGAAGTTCTGATGGCCCCAACTTTGAAGCAAGGCGAGTGTGTCGATGTCCCGTTCGCCGGTCTGCGGATTGGCGGTTGTCGCCATGCAGCGCTCTATCGGTTCGCGAACCTCGATCTCCGCGTTGCCAAGACGGAGCGTTTTACCGATCCAGTTGCTCTCTTCCCACGCTTCGGTACCAGACAACCAGATGTTTCCACGCCAGCGTTCTTTTTCCAGCGTTTTACCAGCTTTTTTGGAGACGGCGTTGTGACTTGCCAATGTATTGATCGAGATCGTGGGATAATCGCTGTCCGTCATGCCGCGCCCCGGCACCGATACTAAACCGCAAGACTGAGCACGGTTTTCCGGCATCAAGTCTTTAACCCAGTCTAGAAGTAAATCTGGCTCCTCGTCGGGGCGGAACGTCAGATCGGTTCGCTTGGGGTGGCGAAGTGTCACCGTGCGGGTTGGGGTATCGAGTGTGGCGGTTATCGCCATCAACTCCGGCGCTTTGGACACTCTGGAAAAATTGGCGCACGGTGCCCATGCGCGTCCATCGGTTCTACTGCCTGCGTGGGTCACCGCCCAGGTTCTGTCCCAGGGAAAGGTGGCGCCTTCGGTCAATTCGACGCTCTGCACCTCTTCGCGGCCATGTGATTTGATCGGATGACGCCAAAGATGTGCGACGGTGATCATCCCGCGTCATCCTTCGGCGTTCGCTTGAAGCCGGATTTGATGTTCCCGAAGATATCCGGCTTGTAACCTTGGCTCCGCATAATTGCGTATTGCTGCGTAAACGTAATGATGTTGTTGGCGATCCAGTACAGAACCAGTCCACTCGCGAAGCTGCCAAGCATAAACATGAAGACCCAGGGCATCCACGCGAACACCATCGCTTGTGTCGGATCGGTGGGCGCCGGGTTCAATTTCTGTTGCAGCCACATAGAGATGCCAAGCAGGATTGGCAGCACGCCCAAAGAGAAGATGAAGAAGATAGATCCGGCCTCCGGTGTGCCCCAGGGCAGCAAGCCAAACAGGTTAAGGATGGAGGACGGGTCCGGCGCGCTGAGGTCGCGGATCCATCCGAGCCAAGGGGCGTGCCGCAACTCAATCGTGACGAAAATCACCTTATAGAGTGAGAAGAAGATCGGGATCTGCATCAGGATCGGCAAGCACCCGGCGGCCGGATTGACCTTCTCTTTCTTATAAAGCGCCATCATCTCTTGCTGGAGCTTCTGCCGGTCGTCGCCAGCGCGTTCCTTGATTTTCTCCATCTCCGGCTGAAGCTCTTTCATCTTAGCCATCGAGACGTAAGACTTATACGCCAGTGGCAAGAGAACGGCCTTGATCAAAAGTGTCAGGACGATGATCGACCAGCCCATGTTGCCAATGAATGCGTTGAGCCAATGGAGCACGGCGAAGATCGGTTTGGTTAGGAAGAAGAACCAGCCCCAGTCAATGGAATCGAGAAATTTCTGAATGCCACCCTGCTCATAGTTCCGGATCGGCTCCCACTCCTTTGCGCCTGCAAAAAGATGCATTGAGGCGGTTGCGGTCTCACCGGCCGCCACAGACATCGTCGGCAGCCGAACTTGAGTCTGGTAAATCTCTTGACCCGGAATGTAGCGTTGAACTGATTTGAACGCGCTGTCCGCAGAGGGGATGAGGGTGGTCATCCAATACTTATCCGTAAAGCCGATCCAGCCGCCTTCCGTCACATCGGTTGTCTCGGATCGTGCAGCACCGCCTGCCTCGGCTGGCAGGTCCGGCATATCGTCATAGTCGACCTCTGCAAGTTCCCCGTCCGACATCGCGACGACGCCTTCGTGAAGGATGAAGAAGCCAACGACATCCGGCTCACCGTGTCGCGAGATCAGCCCGTAGGGTTGTGCTCTGACCGCCCCGTCCGTTGTGTTCTGAACGCTTTGCTTGATGTCAAACATATAGTTTTCATCAACTGAGATTTCGCGCCGAAAGATGAGTCCGGCACCGTTGTCCCAGACCAGTGTGACAGGTGTCTCTTGCGTCAGCGTTTCACCGGATTCGACGGACCAGATCGTGTCCGGTCCAGGGACTTCGTCGGAAGAGAGATCACCCGCAGGCGCCCAACCATAAAGCGTATAATAAGCGTTCTCCGCACCAACACGGGTCAACAGGCGGACGGTGTCTGCGTCCGGCTCCAGCGTCTCTCGGTATTTATTCAGGGAAAGGTCATCGAAGCGACCCCCCAGAAGGTAAATCGAGCCGCTCAGCGCGTCCGTTTCAATCGGCACGCGCCCCACATCCGCGGTCTCTGATGTGGGCGTTTGGACCGGTGCAGTTGCCTCGCCACCGTCGGGCGTTGCAACGGTTGGGGCGGTCGTTGTGATATCGGCCGCATCGCCCTGAGACGCCGGTGTGGCATTGGGATCAGTGATCGGGTCCGGCGGCGGAAAAAAGAGGGTCCACCCGATGATTACAAGAAAACTGAGGGCCGTGGCCAAGATGAGGTTCTTGTTCTGATCGTCCATGAAGAATGGCGCCGCCTGCTTGTGGAATACGCACGTGGTTCAATAGGCTGACGTGGTAAAGGTCAAGCGGTTTTCCAAGGACAATTGACCTATTCAGGTGCTTGGAAGGATCAAAATTCTCTGGGTGCTCTAGCGGGAGTTTCGCAAAAGTTCCGACGATTTCGCGCGCTCGGCTGCGTGCGCTTTGAGCCAGGCGGCCGTTTCTTCCACCGCCATTGGGCGTGCAATCGAAAAACCTTGCAGTTCGCTGCACCCGAGTTGTGACAGAATGCTTTTCTCGCCGACAGTTTCAACACCTTCCGCGACTGTCTGTATTTCCAGTTGCTCGGCCATGCTGACGATCGCAGCGATCATCTTTTGCTGTTCGGGGTCGTCGTCGACCCGGGTTACAAAAGAACGGTCAATCTTGACGCGGCCCACCTTGAAGCGACGAATATTCGACAGAGAGGCATGACCGCGGCCGAAGTCATCAAGATCAATACGAAACCCTTGTGCGCCCAACGCGCGGATATTCCGCGTTATGACATCATCTTCCGCTTGGGAAACCACCGTCTCAAGTATCTCGATGGTCAGTCGGCTTGGATCCAGATCGAACCGATCCACGTCCCACTTAATTCTTTCGACCAAGCCTGGATTTCGCAATTCTTGTGTCGCGAAATTCACGGCAACATGCGGCACGTCCAAATGCTGCTCGTCCCAAGATTTGAGCGCGCGCAGGGCATGCTGCAGAATTGCTTCGCTCAAATCCTCCATTTTTCCTGCTGCTTCCAACTCAGGCAGGAAATCTGCGGGTTGGATCAACCCCTTCTCCGGGTGATACCATCTGGAGAGCGCTTCAAAGCCAGTGACCATTCCGGTATCCGTGGAAACCTGAGGCTGGAACCATGGTTTTATCTGCCCTTCGCGGAGCGCGGCCAGCACATTTTCCATTGTGGCCTTCAGTTGGATCGGCTGCGCGGGTGTCTGGCTGGAATAGCCGCGTGCGGCGCCCGGCCCATAGGTGCGCGCATCGGTCAGCGCACTGATGGCCGACGATAAAAACGCCTCGCCCGTATCGCCGGACAATTGTGCGCTCAGACAAAAGCCTGCAGACAAGGAAACATGCAGCGAGGCTTCGTCCACTTCGATTACGTCGGTCGCGGCATCCTGTAGTCTGTGAACCATATTTATAACGGCGCCAAGCTCGGGTTGCCTGATGTTGCCAATCGCGATCGCAAATCGGTTTTCCGCCAGTTTTGCAAGGGTGTCTGCGCCCCGCAGAAAGGTTTTCAAGCGTTGCTCGGTTTCGCCTGAGGCGGTTTCCGCAGCTTCCCGTCCCCAGCTCATCTTCAGATCATCGAAGTCGTCGATCTCGAGCACGATACACGCGCTTCGTCCGAGCTTGCTGTCTGGGTTCATTAGGGTATCAAGGTGCTTCACAAACTGTGTTCGGTCCATAACGGGTGTCGATGGTCCGGCGAGGATTTTGTTGAGACCTTCATGTACGATGAGCATTGCCGTGGCCAGCACGAGTGTTGATACACTCAGCGTTGTACCGCCGTCTGCGAAAAAGAAGAACACAGCGCTTAGGCTCAAGATCGCCAGCATAACCCGCTGAGCCCATACGCATGCCCCGATCAATTTGGAGCGTGAGGCGGTGTCAAACATCAAATGACCTCTCATAACTTTGACGAGAGGTAGTAAGACCCGTGAGTGTTCTTTTTCTTAATCTGTCGGGCGGAATTGCATCGTATTGTTCTGAAAATCTTCAGAACTCATAAAGGCTGAAGTTGGGCTAGTCGTAAGCGGACACCTCAATCAAGTTAAGATCAGGATCGCGGAAGTAGAGCGATTTGATTGGCCCTGTTGCACCCGTCCGCGCAACCGGTCCTTCCTCGATAGACACGTCACTGTCCCTCAAGTGCTCCTCTACGTCCGCTAGGTTGATCGACGCGATAAAGCACAGATCGGCGCTGCCGGGCGTAGGGTGCTGGGCTTTTGGTTCGAACTCCTTCCCCGCCTCATGCAGGTTGATCTTCTGTCGCCCGAAAACCAGTGCCTTTCGTCCTTCGCCGAATTCGACCACGGACATACCCATGACCTTTGTATAGAACGCGCATGTTGCGTCTATTGAGGCTACGGTCAGAACCAAATGATCGATGCGGTCTATCTGCATTACGTTCTCCAATAGGCCGCCGTCTGGTTATTCGTCGGGTGCGCTGGTGGTCCGTGTCAAAGCGTCAAAGTCGAATATTTTCGGGTCAAGCAGGTGCGATGGGCGCGCATTCATAAGGGCACGAAACATCACCTGTCGGCGTCCGGGCGCGTTCGCTTCCCATCCATCAAGGATCTGCTTGACTTGCTGGCGCTGCAGGCCGTCTTGGGACCCACACAAGTCACAGGGAATAATTGGGTAGTTCATGGCCTGCGCGAAGCGGGCGCAATCGGCCTCTGCCACATGGGCGAGGGGACGGTACACGAACAGATCGCCATCTTCATTCAGAAGCTTCGGCGGCATCGTCGCCAACCTGCCGCCGTGGAACAAATTCATCATGAATGTTTCGAGAATATCGTCGCGATGATGACCCAGAATAACTGCACTGCAGCCTTCCTCGCGCGCGATCCGATACAGATTTCCCCGGCGCAGCCGGGAGCAGAGCGCGCAATAGGTTCGACCGGCGGGAACCTTGTCCACGACGATGGAATAGGTGTCTTGATACTCAATCCGATGCGGCACGCCCATCTGTTCGAGAAACGCAGGTAGGACGGTTGCCGGGAAGTTCGGTTGGCCCTGATCAAGATTGCAGGCCAGTATGTCCACAGGCAGCAACCCGCGCCATTGGAGTTCGTAGAGGACCGCAAGCAATGTGTAGCTGTCCTTTCCACCGGAAAGGCAAACCAGCCAGCGGGCGTCACGCTCGATCATGCCGTACTGGTCGATGGCTTCGCGCGCATATTTTACAATACGCTTCCGCAGTTTCTTAAATTCGGTGCTTTTCGGTGCACCGTGAAAGAGTGGGTGGATATCATCCTGATCATCAAGCATGGGGTTCCATAGCCACCTATCCGAGGCCAGACAACCCGCCGCCAAAGCCGGATGATCGCCTGACAAGATACATCCGAACCGCTGTTCAGAACGTACTCTATCCAAACGGGAGATATCTCATGCGCGCAATTTTACTGTTTATGGTTTTGTTTCTGGCAGCGTGCACGGGAAAACCGGGCTTCAACGACGCAAGCCTGAGTGACCGGGAGTTTCAGCTTGAAGAGTTCTTCGAAGGCGATCTTGTGGCTTACGGCCATTTTCAGGATGTATTGGGCACTGTCCGGCGTCGGTTCGAAGTGAAACTGAACGGCACATGGGATGGCACCAATCTGCGGCTTCAGGAAGATTTCGTATATGAAGATGGTGAGACCGAGCGGCGCATCTGGGTTTTCACAAAGACAGGCCCGGACACGTGGGACGGTCGCGCAGATGGCGTAAAGGGTGTAGCAAAAGGAATTGAGAACGGAGATCGCTTCAACTTCCGGTATACGATTGACCTGCCGGTCGGCGATGGTGAAACCGTGCGGTTGAGCTTCAACGATTGGCTCTGGCAGGTCAGCGAAGACCGGGTGCTGAACAAGGCCTACGTGAAACGGTTCGGGGTCGATGTCGGTGAATTGATCATCTGGTTTGAAAAACTCTAGTCTGGCACGTTGTCGATGCCAGAACCGCCCCATGGATGACAGCGGCCTATCCGTCTAACGGTAAGAAGAGACCCCCTAAGTGCTCCGTGTTTCTCCAGCGCTTCCAGCGCGTAGGCCGAGCATGTGGGGTGGTAGCGGCAATTAAACCCGACCCAAGGCGAGAAGATCAGCCGATAGGCCCGGACAGGCGCAGCGATAATATGTGCAGCGGGGCTCATTGGTGGATCTTACGCAGCGCGCGTGTGATGTCGCCCTTCAAGTCTTCAAACTCCCGCGCGACGGTCACCTGAGGCCGGCCAACCAAAACATAGTCCCATCCCGCATGGCCAGCACTTGGCAGGATATCCCGGGCCGCTTCCCGCAAACGGCGCTTGGCGCGGTTTCGGGTCACGGCATTGCCCAGTTTTTTCGAGCAGGTGAAACCGATCCTAATTGCTGGATCCCCATCATCCCGAGGTCTGGCTTGCAACATCAGTCCTGGTTGCCCTGCGCGACGCGCCTTCGCAGTATGCAAGAAATCAGCGCGCTTGCGTAAAACATGCAGACAAACGGAAGCCGCCGGTGGTTCTTCAGCAACCGGACTGTCTTGTCCTGTCACGTCGGCCACCGGCGGCATAATTCTGTCTCGGAAAGAGCGGCGCTTATGCGCTCAGCGATTTCCGGCCCTTTGCGCGACGCGCGTTCAGGATTTTACGACCAGCCTTGGTTGCCATGCGCGCGCGAAAGCCGTGGCGACGTTTGCGAACCAGGTTCGAAGGTTGAAATGTACGTTTCATGAGCGAAGCTCCAGCGGATAGGGCGAGGTTTGGATTCGCCTCAGTTTGTTCGAGACCTGCGTCTTAGACAGGTGACAGCGGCAGGTCAACGGCTGTCGCCCCATTGTTTTGCAACAAAAATGACCCCTGCGCCTGTCTTTTGTTACGGTTGCCCCACTTAAAGCGAGAAATGCCGCTACGTCCGATCACCTGCTATCAAGCCGTTGTGAGGCAGGTATCGCAACGCACGTCAAACAGGCAAGACATCAGAACAGAGTTTCTTGAGGCGAAAGGCCATCCCATGACCGAGATCACCGAAGCCGAGCCGCAGCAAAAGTCGGCCTTTCAAAGGCGGTTGCCGATCATCTTGATCGCGGTTGCGGCCATTTTGGGGTTCATCTTTCTCCGGGACTACTTGAGCTTTCAGACGCTCAGCGAAAACCGGGAAGCCTTGATTGCGTTTCGGGATGAAAACTACGTCGTCGCCGTCCTGGCATTCATGGCGATCTACGTCGCCATTGTCGCGTTTTCTCTGCCCGGAGCTGCCATTGCGACACTGACTGGCGGTTTTCTTTTCGCGACATTCCCCGGGGCGCTGTTCAACGTCGCTGCCGCCACGATCGGGGCCACAGCGATTTTTATGGCCGCACGTCTGGGCTTCGGCGAGCGTTTGGCTGCGAAGATGGAAGCTGGTGATGGCATGATCAAACGGATCAAGGACGGCATCGATGAAAACCAATGGTCCGTGTTATTTCTGATCCGGCTGGTTCCTGCTGTGCCATTCTTTGTGGCAAATCTCGTCCCGGCACTTGTGGATGTGCCTGTGCGCCGCTTCGTAATCTCGACCTTTCTAGGGATCATCCCCGGTTCCGTCGTGTACACCTCGGTCGGTGCTGGGTTGGGTGAAGTGTTTGAGCGGGGTGAAACTCCCAATTTAGGCATCATCTTCGAGCCACATATTCTGTTGCCAATTCTTGGTCTCTGCGCGTTGGCGGCTTTGCCAATTGCTCTGAAAGCGATCCGCGGAAAAGAAGGACTTTAATCCCATGAAGAAACTCAAGACTGACCTGCTCGTGATCGGCGCAGGATCCGGTGGTCTGTCTGTCGCTGCGGGCGCGGTGCAGATGGGGGCGGATGTTGTCCTTTTGGAAAAACATAAGATGGGCGGCGACTGCCTGAACTACGGTTGTGTCCCATCCAAGGCGCTGATCGCGGCGGGCAAGCAGGCCTATACTCTACGACATGGTGCAGACTTTGGCGTGGCGGATGTCGAGCCTGAGATTGATTATGCCGTCGCGAAAGATCACGTCCATCAGGTGATAGAAACTATCGCACCCGTTGACAGTCAGGAACGGTTCGAAGGACTTGGTGTCAACGTCATCCGCGAAAGCGGGATTTTCACGGGGCCAGACACCGTTCAAGCGGGCGAGACCGAAGTGACGGCTCGTCGGATCGTCATAGCAACGGGGTCTGCCCCTTTTATTCCGCCCATTCCCGGTCTTGACGAAGTTCCCTATCTGACGAACGAGACCCTTTGGGATCTGCGCGAGCGCCCGGATCATCTGTTGATCATTGGCGGCGGTCCGATCGGCATTGAAATGGCGCAGGCGCATTTACGGCTAGGATCAAGGGTCACCGTCATCGAGGGCGAAACTGCGATGGGAAAGGATGATCCGGAACTGGCCAAGATCGTTCTGGACCGCTTGCAGGATGAAGGCATGGTTTTAGAAGAGGGTGCACTCGCTGAGAAAGTGACCGGCAAAGACGGTGAGATCAAAGTCCATGCAAAAGACGGGCGTAGTTTCACCGGATCCCATCTTTTGGTGGCTGTCGGACGGGCAGCGAATGTCGATGGGTTGGGCTTGAAAGAGGCCGGCATCAAGTATGACCGCAAGGGGATCAAGGTGGACGCAGGTCTGCGGACGACAAACCGGCGCGTCTACGCAATCGGGGATGTGGCAGGTCAGCTGCAATTCACGCATGTTGCCGGGTACCATGCGGGCGTCGTGATCCGATCGATACTTTTTGGTCTGCCAGCAAAGGCGAAACAGAACCATATTCCGTGGGCAACCTACACCGACCCCGAGCTTGCGCAGGTCGGCTTGACAGAAGCGCAGGCCAAGAAAGAGCACGGTATAAACATGGAAGTGGCGCGCTTTGAATTTCAAGAAAACGATCGGGCCATCGCGGAACGTAAGACCACCGGTCTGATCAAGGTGATGGTTGTCAAAGGTCGTCCCGTCGGTGCGTCTATCGTAGGTGCTGGGGCGGGTGATCTTATCGGCGTCTGGGCACTGGCCATCGCAAGCAATCTTAAGATGAGCCAGATTTCTGGGATGGTTGCCCCCTATCCCACGCTTGGCGAGGTTAACAAAAGGGCCGCCGGTGCCTATTTCTCGCCAAGGCTGTTCGAAAGCGATATGGTCAAGCGCGTGGTGGGCTTCGTTCAAAAATATCTGCCCTAACAAAGTGATAGCGTTGTCGGGAGGCCAGATTTGATCAACTCGCTGTCAGGACGGTTTCTGATTTTATCGGTCATCTTCGTGATGCTCGCCGAAATCCTGATCTTTGTGCCGTCCATCGCACGGTTTCGGGAAGAGTACCTGATCTCGCGTCTCGAAAAGGCGCAGATTGCATCTCTTTCCGTTTTGGCGTCGCAGGACCAGCGTGTCTCGTCCGCGCTGGCACAAGAGCTTCTGGACAATGCCGGAGTTTACAATGTCGTGCTTCGGCGGGACGCCGTCAGCCAACTGGTTCTCTCCTCCCCCGTGCCCGGGCCCATCACGACAGAGGTCAACCTGCGCGACCCGTCCGCATTTTACTTGATCCAAGGCGCGCTTCAGCAATTGCTCTCTCCGGCAGAAGGGGTGATCCGGGTAATGGGGTCGCCGACAAACGAAGCGGGCATGACTATCGACGTGGCGATGCCGCAGGCGCCCTTAAGGGCGGCCATGGTCGACTACGGATTACGTATTCTGGCGCTCTCTCTTGTTATCTCGGTGATCTCTGCCTGCCTGCTGTTTTTGGCAGTTCGAAGTTTCATGGTGCGGCCAATCAAGCGGGTTGTGCATCACATGCAATCCTACGCGTCGGCCCCGGAGGACGCCCGCCGGATCATCATGCCGAAGGGCCGGATTAAAGAGCTTCGTCGTGCAGAAGAGGCGTTGGCAGAGCTTCAGACCCAGTTGACGGGGTCGCTTCGTCAGAAAGAGCGGTTGGCACAGCTTGGAAGCGCTGTTGCCAAAATCAGCCATGACCTGCGCAACATCCTCACCACAGCAACGCTGCTGGCCGACCGTATGGAGCGCAGCGAAGACCCGGCCGTCAAACGTTCTGCTCCCAAATTGGTTAATTCGCTCTCGCGAGCCGTCAATCTTTGCGAAAGTACATTGGCGTTCGGACGTGCTGAGGAAGCGCCGCCCACACTGACCATGGTCCGGCTAACAAGCCTAGTGGAAGATGTCTTGGAAAGCGAACGATTGGCATCGTCAGACCTGGTCAGCTTTCACTCCGAAGTCCCAATCGGAATGGTCATGCGTGCAGATCAGGAGCAGGTGTTTCGGATCCTCGGAAACCTCGTACGCAACGCCCGGCAGGCCATTGAGGCCACGGGAAAGCCCGGTGAGATCACAATCAGAGCCGAGGAGGATGACAGTTGGTGGAAGATCCATGTCTGCGACACCGGACCGGGCCTACCCCCAAAGGCGCAAGAAAATTTATTCACAGCCTTCGAAGGGGGCGTTCGCAAAGGGGGTACGGGTTTGGGCCTTGTGATCGCCGCAGATCTGGTGCGCGGGCACGGGGGAGAGCTCAATCTTCTTGAAACAAGCGAAGAGGGGACATCTTTCACGATGTCGCTGCCCAAGGAAATCGCTCTTTTCGATCAGGCGGCACAGTAGGGCACCCTCGTGGTTTTGCTCTTGCAAAGCCCAAGCCGCAGCGCTACATCCGCCACACCCGCGCGCTGGTAGCTCAGTTGGATAGAGTACTTGACTACGAATCAAGGGGTCGGGGGTTCGAATCCTCCCCAGCGCGCCATTTAGTTTTTTGTCGAACGCAGATGTAAGTTGCTTTTTTGAGCACAAATTTGCCTGTTCATTGAGAATTTCCAGCTCTTGTCGGCGTTGGTGGTCAAATCAGTTGTCTAACGGCTCGGAGGCAAGACGCTGTATCGGTTGAGCTTCGTTGGCACGAACGGTCCAAAGCTGCCGTTCACTCGACTCAATCGCCGCTGCAGTGCGGCCCGTCAGACCGGACTTTCGCTGCAGGTGCAAATCTTCGATGCCTTAGAAGTCAACAATGCGGGGCGAAGCTGAGCTTTTCGCTACGACCGGTGTGAGAGAACCACTCAGGCACTTTGTAACGCTCTAGGGCAGCCCGCCTTTTTGCGATAAGAAAACTCAGCCTTAACCCATGAACTTCTTGCGTTGCGAGTTCCTATGGATTCTAATGGTAGCGAGCAGTTCAGACTGGCGCAGCGAATTTTCAACTGAGATTTTTGGGGGCATCATGGCGGAGGACTTCGTCCCGTTAACGATTCAACAGTATTCGAAGGATGCACTGGCGACTCCTATCTTCTTCATAGTCGAACTTATGCACGTGATTTTTGCACGCAAGCAGACTGTCAGAGAATTTGCGGCGAAGGTCTCAAACGAGCCCACAGCAGAAGTCTTGAATTTGTGCTGCGCGCGCACGCAGCGTAAAAAACTTGTGCACTCGCGCAGAGTGCTTTGCCGCGAAGCAGCGGCCTAACCAAACATCTGAGCAGCGCGCGGCGAAGAATCTGAAGCTAATAATCATGTTGCGGACTAGTGAGAGGATCCGCCCGGTGAAACTACGTCTATTTTTCGCACCTTAATGCAATGCAAATGCCAGAGATAGTGAAACAGCTTTCGAGTACAAGTGTGCCGCTGAGACAAAGTGTTGGACTTCTCTAACAAGCCAAAGCAGCGCTTTTCACGGCATTGCGAACTCGAGTCACCGGTTTGAAATCTTGGTCACTTTGTCCTAAATGCCGAAGGGGTAAGCCCAGTCAGCGATTTCACGGCGGCACCCATTCCGCTTTGATCGGAAAAACCGCACTTTTCTGCGATGACTGCGAGCGACAGAGTTGAGTAGCGGATTAGCTCCACGGCTTTTTCCGCTCTGCGCGTTTGAATCCATCGGTATGGTGGTTCTCCGACAACTTCGCTGAAACACCGGGAGAAATGCCACGGGCTCATGCAAGCAACATCGGCCAATTTTGTGACAGTCAACGGTTTGTGGATATAGGTCTCCGCGTACTCGATTGCTCTTGCAATCCGGTCATCGGTGCCTGCGACGGACACCGATGTTGAAAAGCCGTTCACGGATTTCTCAAATGCAAGTCCAACGATCAGAAGGCTCAGACCTTCGGCGACCAGCGGGTTGATGCTGGGGCCGCGCAGGTGTTGTCTGAGCGTGCGCGCAAATGCGGCGGCTTGGGCCTCGGGCGTGCACATGACCGGCTCCAACGCGCCCATCTGGTCCGTTAAGGCTTCCGTGACAAGGCATTTGAGACGCTCTGGGTCAATCTCTATGGCGACCCCCCAACCCGTGTTTTCCGCCGAAAGACGAAAATCAGTACCAGCGGGATACAGGGCGAAGGTGTCCTGCTCGCAAATGTTCTCTCGCGCGCGGTCGGAATTCACCTCCTGCACCGACGCGCCTTGCTCGATGTTGACATAGAGCAGATGTTTATGCGGAACGAGGTGCATCCGCACTGGACCAGGCGGGATAGCCTGCACGGCCAGCGCCTCGGTCTGCACACCGAAAGGCGAGCCGGGTAGCGCAGTCAGACGCGTACTAAGAGCGGGCATTTGGCCTCCTGGTCGCAGTCAAAGCTGATCTTTCGTTCAACAGCCTAGCCCCCAAACCAGCCTTTCAGACAGTAGTTTCCGCATTCAGCAGCAAAGATCACCCAAACAATAGCACGTATCGCGGATGCCCACGCGATCTTTCCAACCCATCCTTCTGGAAGGCGCACCTCGCCAGGCTTGCATCGGTCGTCAAATGATCGACGCAAAACCGTTCTGCACACTAAGCCAGAAAGGAATTCTGATGTCTGATGACATGAACCCCTCCCGCCGCACGCTCCTTACCGGAGGAGCCGCTGTCGCCGCCACGATGGCAGCATCCGCTGCCGCCGCGAACAGCATGGACCCGGTCGAGGCCCCGTCGGCGGTCAATCCCGATGGCCGTTTCGCAGGCAAGGTCATTGCAGTCACTGGTGGCAATTCCGGGATCGGCGCCGCGACCGTGCGGGCCTTTGCCATGGAAGGCGGTCAGGTGGTCTTTGGCGCGCGGCGTGATGAGCTCGGGCGTCAGGTCGAGGCAGAAATCCGTGAAGCGGGTGGCGATGTGACTTGGGTGCAAACGGACGTTCGGGACCCGGCTCAGGTCGAACGCTTCGTCAATGCGACAACGGACACTTATGGCCGTCTGGATGTCCTTTTCAACAATGCCGGGATCTTCATGACACCGGCCTTGATCGAGGACATTGCCATCGAAAACTTTGACGACATGATGTTGACCAATGCAAACGGCGTCTTCTACGGCATGAAGTACGCCATCCCCGTCATGAAGGCGCAGGGCAACGGTGTCATTGTCAACATGGCGTCGGTCGCAGCGCATCGCGGGTTTCCCAACACCGCGCACTACAACGCCTCGAAGCATGCCGTTCTGGGCCTGACCCGCGCCGGCGCGCAACTCGCAAAGGACAACATCCGCGTCACTTCCATTTCTCCGCTCGCCGTGGATACTCCCATGCTGGAAGAGAGTTTCGAGTTTCAGGGCCTGACCTACGAGGGCATGGCGGATTTCTTTGTGACACCACGGATCATGGATCCGAACGAGATGGCCGAGGGCATCCTGTTTCTCGCCTCCGATGCTGCCACCGCTTTCAACGGCATGGACTTCGACGCCACCGGTGGTCAGCTCGCCTGAGGCGGTTCACAAGGAGAACATCATGAAACACACATTTCTTTCGACGCTCGCAGCGGCAACACTTATCGGAGGCGGCGCCATGGCAGACCCTACCGAGATCACACGATCAATCACGGACATCGCTGCGGGGGCTGATCGTGGCGATTGGGACCGCGTCCGAAGCGCATTCGCCGAAACGGTGACGACCGACTACACAAGCCTATGGGGCGGAGACCCCGCAACGCAGTCTGCCGATGAACTGGTTGGCGGCTGGTCGACCTTCCTGCCCGGCTTCGACAACACGCACCACATGGTGACGAACCACACGATCACACCCGTCGGCGAAGCCTTCGCGATCGCAGAAGCGGATTTCACCGCAACCCATCGGATCGACGATGATCTTTGGACGCTCGGCGGGCGCTACGCCTACGAGCTGGAACAGTCCGGCGATCGTTGGCTTGTGACGTCGATGACCATGACCGCACTTTGGGAAACCGGAGATCGTGGATTGGTCGGTATTGCCGGCGAACGTGCAGGCCAGGCCAACTAAAGTCGAGGCTTTGGACCTTACCTCCCATGGTCCAGACCTCGTTCCTGAGCCCGGTCACATAGAGCGACCAGGCGTGCCCCGCCGAAGGCTGTTCGGGAAACCAGGTATGACCACTCACCGCCGAACGCGTTTCTGAATACTCTGGCAGGCGTGGATATACACTATGCATTAGGCTGGGTAAGTGGTTTAGAAGCGCATTGCGAAGACGGCCCTTTCCCGCCGTTGACCGACACACGTCAATCCTGCGCTCGCAGCCGGCTTTGCGGTCATTCGCCGTAAGCGCGAAATCTGGGGTTTAGCGAACCCACAGTCTGCGGACAAACCAGACTTATGCAGCAGCAGCTATTGCTGGCGCAGCATTTCTTGGCAGTAGAGGCAAGCGTATTGCCGTGCTGCAGCCTTGTCGTCATAGAAGCCTTTCAAAGCTATCCTTGGTCAGACATCTTAGTCTGAAACGCCTTTGATATAAGTTGCAAAAAATTTTGCGAGCATCCAAGGAATGCCCCATCCACGACGTCGACCCTTAGTGCAACCCAAAAGAAGGCGTATAACATGACAAGACCCTTTGCTGTTATAGCTATGATGTCGGTTGCTTTCTGGGTCCCGTTGCAGGCGACTGCGCTGTCCTGCGCTCCTTTGCCAGACCCTGTTCTGATTTTAAACGAAACAAGACTAGCGCCCGACGAAGTGATTGTTGGCTACGGCGCGTTCTCGGCAGCGACGGAGAGGCGCAGTCCTGTGGCAAGTTCATTGGATGCTGGGACGTCTGAATTTGAATTCCAAGGCGTTATGTTCGCCGAAGGTGCCGTCATTCCAACCGATCCAGTGACCTCTGTTATCAGCACTGAATGTACCCATGAAATCTGGTGCAATGGGCTTGGGCATCCGATTATCGGTGTACCCTATGTGGTCGTGTTTGACCGCGCACCATCGACCGGGCAATTATCGATTTTTTCGGGCCTGTGCGGATCAAGCATAATGTTGTCGGTGGCAAATTTGAGAGTTGAAGACCTGGCTTCGTGCCTCGCGAGCGGAAGTTGTACGCAAGCGGACTTTGGCTATTGATCGGGATTGTGCTGTGATGCCTAGGTTTTTTCGAAGAATTGAATGGGCCTCATATGAATAATGTGTTGAAAGCTGGTCTTCTTTTGGGGTTGTGTGTTCCGCTCGGGTGGTTTGCATATGAACAGCTTCGTTCAAAGGATGGTGATTGGGGACCAGTTCCTTGCCAGTTAATATCTGGCATGAGTTCGTTCGCAACACCTAATGATTGGCCGGGCGATATGCTTGAGAACTGGGAAAACGATTACCCGGACGCGCTAAACGGTCTTATGGATGTGAAAACGGGCATGAAGAGCGTGAATGCCTGCATCGCCTTGTATGAACAAGGGTTAGAGCTCGTTCTGGAAGAAAAAAGCACTGAGCTGCTCGCTTCTCCTGTTCCAACTAAATATGAGTATGCGCATACAATCCATTTCGCGGGGATGCACCGCACCATCGGCGCGCGATCTGAAAGCAAGGTTGATGTCGTATTGCATTTGGGCATGCCGTCAGCCCGTCATACGGTCGAACACATTGATATAAGATATTTTTTCGCTGATCAGGACACGCCGGAGCCAGATATGGATCAGCTGCGCGACGACGTGATTGACCGCTTTGGCACGCCGAGTGTGGAAGTTCAGACTGATGCTAATGTCTTTATGTATTGGTTGATTGCAGAAGGTAGCCTGTCCGCGCTCGGTTTTGAAGAAACATGCGGCTTCAGTGCTTCACCAGATGATTCACTCTGGTGGAAAATTAATGACACCGACAATGCCGATCCGACCAAGTGTTCAGGGATCTTGCATGTCTCGTTTGGCGGCAATCATGGTGACGACGCGCCAAATACTTCCCGCTATCTGAATTTGAAACTGTATGACACCGTCCGAATGATGCGAAACAAGCTACACGAAGACGCAATTCGCGAGGCTCATTGATAGCTAATATACGAACAAAAGTAATCTTCTGGCTTGCCATAGCTGGACGCATGTTTGCCCCGGTAATGTGCCGCTGATATGGGCCTCGGTTGTTGATGTAGGAAGAACTCAACGCGGTTGTCAGATACGACATTTCCACAGACTTCATGAGTTGAGGGTAGGCAAATGCTGGACTGAGTGAAAGGTCTTTGCGATCGTATTAAGTTATTTGGAAGTTGATTTCAGGCTGCGTCGCCCAAACTTCGTGCATCGCGCAGCGTGGACCACTCTTAACTGTAATAACTAAAAACCGCGTCGCAAATTTCAAAGTCCGCCTCGAACAGTTGATAGATCACCGCGTCATCATCGCCATCTTCCATCGTCTTAACAAACCTTGTGCGATATGATTGCTCATAGGCGATCATGATCAGGCCGCTCTCGTAATTTGCAGCTTCTGAAACAAGTCCTGCACGCATTTTCATTGCTTGGGTTTGAGCCTGAAAGTAGCTGTACATAGCACTGACAAGCTCAATATCCTCAGAGAGGCTATGATGACCATTCCGTGCAACAGTGTGCATCCATTATTTGTCGTTTCAACGCTGGGGTGAAGTAGCATCAGTTCGCATGTGCGGCACCAAATCTGCCGGTATGCGGCAAGTGTCGTCACAGCGTTCATTCAAACTGTCGCAAACGGTCATGAATGAAACTACGCTTTCGCCGTGTCACTAATCGTGACCAAAGACGCGAACAAAGCAACGTTTTACTCAACGATGAAACTCTGGCCGCACATCAAAACGGAAAACTGCAGGGTTGGTGCTTAAAATTCTCGCAGTCTCAGTCTTGACGCTCAATACTACGAGTAAGCCATTTGGCAGGTGAGCGGTATACTCCCAATGTCGGTAGCTACTATGAAATTTTCCAAGAGTAAATTACGAATAGGTGACATAATCGAGTGAATAATTTGGAAACGGCTTGTCAGCTCACGGAATCGTCTAAAAATAAGTTTTGTTGGTACCTGGCATGATTGCCGACGAAGTGTACAATTTTAGATCACCGGCCTGTCCGTCATCAGAATTTTTAGAACCACAGTGTCTGACGTTAGCGTAGTCAGTTCCGAGTCAGGCCTTTTCACCTAGTTACACACAGTTGATCCATCAAATGTAATGCCGCATTTGGCGGGCAGATCGACGCCATCCTGATAGGACAACGGTTGGCGCAGATAAGAACGCGCGGTGCAGAGAATGATATCGAAGGGGAAACGGTGATACTTGAACGGAAATCTACGCGGAATACTTAACCTCAAGGGCGTTAAAGAGCCTACCGCCAGCGATTAATCCAATAGTCCTATCAGAACCAGGTTCCGCAAATTTTCATAGTAACGAAAGCGCAGGAGTCACGCAGAGATCGTTACCAATGTGATCACGGTCGTGATCGGTTATTTCTCAATGGAGCCGTTCTTTGGGTCGACCGCGTCTGTGGTCTGCCTGACTGCTGCCGTGGCTTCTATTTCAACGACGAATTCCGGCCGGGTGAAGCCGATGACGATAACAAGTGTCGAAGCGGGCGGCGGTGAGATGTTGGCGAGCCAGGCGTCCCGCGCCGCCATGTAGCCTGCCATGTGCGCTCGGTCCGTGACGTAGGCATTCAGCCGCAGAACGTCTTCCCGACCCGCGCCCGCCTCTGCGAGGACGGCATCGATATTCGCAAAGCAGATCTTGGCCTGAGCCTCTGCGCCCTCAGGGACTGTTCCATCTGCCGTCATCCCCAATTGGCCTGAGGTTGCGATCAACTGGCATCCCGGTGCGGCCGCAGCGCCGTGGGAGTAGCGCGCGAAGGGTGGTGCGATGGAGTTCGGGTTTAATGCTTTCATGGCTGATCCCCCTATGCGTATCCGGGCGACGGTGCCCGAGATTACGCGCAGATCAAACACGAAGCGGGTATCAAATATGCGCCAGCCTATGTTCTGCTCAATTTTTCAGCATTTACTCTTGTTGTGACCGCGCAATGGCAGGACCGGTCTTTGCACCCGTTAACGAACGCAGATGCTGTGTCCGACGGGAAAATGGGAGAATGAGATGTCGAAAAGACTAGCAGCGATTGCGGTTGCGACCTTCATCGCGCAAGGGGCGCTGGCCGATGGAGATGCTGAGAAAGTCGTTTTTGGGACCAACTGGCTTGCGCAAGCCGAACATGGCGGTTTCTACCAATCTGTGGCGGACGGCACGTATGAGGCGTGCGGGCTAGATGTGGAGATCATTTCCGGGGGACCGCAGGTCAACAACCGGGCCCTCATGCTGGCGGGTCGCATCGATTTTCACATGGGCGGTGACATGCTGCAGGCCTTCAACGCCGTGAAAGAAGGCATACCTGTCGTTGCGGTCGCCGCGATTTTCCAGAAACATCCGCAGGTCATCTTGGCCCATCCGGGTGAAGCTGACAGCTGGGACGAGCTGAAAGATCTCACCCTCCTGATTGGGGACAATGGGTTCACCAGCTATTATCAATGGATGATCGCCGAACATGGCTTTACCGTTGAACAGCGCGAGCCCTACACCTTTAATCCGGCCCCGTTCATTGCGGATAAGGGCAAAGGGATGCAGGGCTACCTGTCCTCTGAGCCATATGTGGTGGAGAAAGAAGCGGGATTTAAACCGAATGTCTTTCTGATCGCTGATGCTGGATACTCATCCTACGCCACGACAATCGAGACCATGGCCGAGACCATTGAAACACGCCCTGAAGTCGTGAAATGCTTTGTCGATGGTTCGCTGACTGGTTGGTACAACTATCTCTACGGTGACAGCGCTGCGGCAGATGAACTGATCCTCGCGGCCAATCCTGACATGAGCCAGGACAAAATCGATTTTGCCAAGAACATGATGCTGGAACAGGAAATCGTAGACAGCGGCGCCGCGCTGGAAACCGGGATTGGCTCGATGACGGACGAAGTGATCGGTGATTTCTACGAAAAGATGGTGGCATCGGGCGTGATCGAGGACGAACTTGACTGGAAGGCCTCCTACACGCTTGAATTCACCAATCAAAAGGTTGGAATGGACCTGAAGTAAGGTTCGGTCACGATGATGGCGGGTGGCTCTGCAAGGGCTACCCGTAAACGCCAAGGGACCAACTTAATGCCAAGCCAGACACCGCTGCCACTGGGCGCGCGCCCCGAATTGCTGAAAATGGAAGGGATCGACAAAACCTTCAACGGTGATGTTGTTGCGCTGAAAGGCCTTTCCTTGCAAGTAAACGAAGGCGATTTCATCTCGCTGCTTGGGCCGTCAGGATGTGGAAAGTCCACCGCCCTTCGCCTGATCGCGGAATTGTCCCATCCAACGCGCGGTCGCATCACCTGGGCCGGCGGGCATGACACTGGCGATTTGGGCGTTGTTTTTCAGGAGCCTACCCTGATGCCGTGGGCAACCGTCGCCGAAAATGTGTGGCTGCCGTTCCGGTTGCGGGGGGCCAGTTACGCATCGGTCAAGGATGAGGTGCTACAAGCCTTACGGCTTGTTGGGCTAGAGCGGTTTCAAACCGTCTACCCGCGGGAGTTGTCTGGCGGCATGAAGATGCGGGTGTCGATTGCGCGGGCCATGGTTACCCGGCCCCGCCTGATCTTGATGGATGAACCATTCGCCGCATTGGATGAAATCACACGGTTTCGGCTGAACAACGATTTGCTGGCGTTGAAAGAGAAGATCGGTTGCACGGTGATCTTCGTCACCCATTCGGTCTTTGAATCGGTGTTTCTGAGCGACCGGATCGTGGTGATGGCCGCACGGCCGGGGCGTGTGATCCGTGAGTTGACGGTGGACGAAAGCTATCCGCGCGATGAAGACTTTCGAACCTCCTCGGACTACGCCGCGCACTGCCGGTCCGCATCCGACGCGTTGCACGAAGCGATGGGGATAGCCGCATGAGCATTGCCGAAGATCGCGGTGCGGATCCTGCACCCATCGTTGACGCAGACGAAGCGCGGCGTGCGCGTGCGCGGCGGCTTGACCAGATTGGCAAGTGGACGCTGCCCGCTCTGGTTTTGCTGGTGTCCTTGTTCCTGTGGGATCGGGTCGTCGTTTGGAATGAGATACCTCATTACATTCTGCCCGGTCCGGGGCTCGTCTTCGAGACACTGATCAAGGACTGGGCGATGCTGTTTGACGCAGCATTGGTGACACTGCAAATCACGCTTATGGCGCTCGCCGTTGCTGTCTTGGGCGGGGTAGGGCTGGCAATCCTATTTACGCAATCGCGCTGGATCGAGATGTCATTCTACCCGTACGCCGTCATTTTGCAGGTCACGCCGATCGTGGCGATTGCGCCGCTGATCTTCATCTACGTGGACAGTCGCATTGCGGGGCTTTTGCTTTGTGCATGGCTGGTGGCGTTTTTTCCAGTCTTGTCCAACACCACGCTCGGGCTGAACTCGGCCGACCACAACCTGCGCGATCTGTTTCGCATCATGGGCGCGACGCGATGGCAGCGGCTGCGGTATCTGCAACTGCCCTCTGCCTTGCCCTACTTTCTGGGCGGCTTGCGGATTGCTGGCGGTCTGTCTCTGATCGGGGCTGTAGTTGCGGAATACGTTGCGGGCACAGGTGGCATCGGATCTGGGCTGGCGTTCCGCATTCTCGAAGCGGGCTACAGGCTCAACATCCCGCGTATGTTTGCGGCGCTTATCCTGATCGCCGGAATGGGGGTGATCATTTTTGCGGGGCTTAGCTTCCTCAGTCATATGCTGCTGCGAAAGTGGCACGAAAGCGCGCTGAAGCGGGAGCGGTGATGGATTTCATGACGCTGCCCGACGGGCCGGTTCGCTTGAAGAACCTCACCGTGCCCGCTTGTCTGATGGACCGACCGGGCGACTTGCTACGGGTCGATTTCAGTCTGTCCGGTGGCCAGATCGCCATTGAAGGCGGCACCGAATTCGACATGCAGGGCGCGATGGTTTTTCCGGCCTTTGTCGATATGCACACCCATCTCGACAAGGGCCACATCTGGGACCGCGCGCCAAACCCGGACGGGACTTTTCCAGGTGCCCTGTCCACAGTTACGGCAGATCGCGAGGCAAACTGGTGCGCTGAGGATGTCCGCACGCGCATGGAGTTTGCGCTGAAATGTGCCTACGCACACGGCACCCGCGCGATCCGTACGCATCTTGATAGTATTCCGCCGCAGGACGAGATTTCCTGGGCCGTGTTCCGGGAGCTTCGCGATGAATGGGCTGGACGGATCGATCTGCAGGCGGCGTGTCTGGTCGGCTGTGACAGAATGGAGGCGAACGGCGCCTTCCGGAAAACCGCCGACATCGTGGCCGAAAGTGGCGGGGTTCTTGGCATGGTACTTTACCCCGCCTTCGATCTGCGCGAGCGGCTCGCAGGATTCCTACGCCTCGCCACCGAGCGGGGTTTGGCCGTCGACTTTCACGTTGATGAAACGATGGACCCCGAAAGCGAAACCCTGCGCCTGCTTGGCGAAACCGTGCTTGAAACGGGGTTCAGTGCGGCTGTGACGGTCGGCCATTGCTGCTCGCTCTCCACGCAGGACACGACGCGGGCGTTCGATACACTTGATCTGGTTGCGAAGGCCGGGTTTTCCGTAGTCAGCCTGCCCATGTGCAACCTCTATCTCCAAGACCGCCACCGGGACCGCACGCCAAGGGCGCGCGGGATCACACTGGTCCATGAGATGAAAGCACGTGGGATAAACGTGTCCTTCGCCTCGGACAACACGCGTGACCCATTCTACGCCTACGGTGATCTGGACATGCTGGAGGTTATGCGCCAAGCCACCCGGATCGGGCATCTGGACCATTCCGCCGATGACTGGAGCCATGCTTTCATTGGCAACCCGGCTCACGCCTGTGGTTTTGACAAACCGACGCTCGTCCCAGGGGAACCGGCGGACCTGGTGATTTTCAAGGCCCGTTCGTGGACTGAGCTTTTCGCGCGCCCGCAGATGGACCGGATCGTCCTACGTGCGGGCCGACAGATCGACCGCACCCTGCCGAGCTATTGCGAACTGGACCACCTGATGAGGACCCAATGACACCAAACGTTGCCGCCGCCAAAGCCGCCCTGTCGCATCTGGATGTCGAAGAGAAGGAGGCGAACATCCGGGCCTCGTCTCGCGATTTCTTTTGGTATTCGCCTGTTTTGAAGGACCGGCTGGATCACGTAGTCGCCGATTTCGTTGTGCGTCCACGCACTGAGGCCGAGGTGATCGAGGTGCTGAAGACCTGCTACGCCCATGACTGCCCTGTGACCACACGCGGCGCGGGCACGGGCAATTACGGTCAAGCGATGCCCCTTGCGGGCGGTTGCGTGATGCATCTCAAGCATATGGCTGAGGTCAAAGCGGTGCATCCGGGTCGCGTGATTGTAGAGCCGGGATGCCTGCTGAAAGACCTCGATATGGTCTGCAGGGACACCGGGCAGGAAATACGGATGTTCTCCTCAACTTGGGCTACGGCAACCATTGGCGGTTTCATCGCAGGTGGTTCAGGTGGTGTGGGGTCCTGTACATGGGGCTCGCTCCGAGATTTGGGCAACATCATCCGCTTGCGCGTCGTCACCATGGAGGAAGAGCCGCGCGTGCTTGACTTCCGCGGCGAGGAGTTGGCCCGTGTCAGCCATGCCTACGGCACGAACGGCATCATCACAGAGATCGAGATACCGTTGGCTCCTGCCTATGACTGGGTCGAGATGTTTGTGGCCTGTGACGATTTCATGGAGGCTGCGCACTTTGCCGAGCAACTGGCCAACGAGGATGGCATACTGATCAAGCTTGCGACCGTGTTCGAAGCGCCTGCGGCCTTTGAGTATTTCCAACGGGTCAAACCCCACGTGGAGCCGGCGACGCATCTGATCGCGCTGATGGTGGCGCCGCATTCGATGGATGGCTTTCTGACCTTCTTGTCGCGGCGGAACGATGCGCGTCTGATCTATCGTAATGACGATCATGACTGGGACCGCGAGCCGGGATCGGTCTTCGAATACGGGTGGAATCACACGACCCTGCGCGCGCTCAAGGTGGATCCGTCGATCACCTATCTGCAGGTCCGCTATGGCTTCCCCGATCACCTGCGCTTGATCGAAGAGATGCAGCAGGAGTTTTCGCCAGAAGTTCTGCAGCACCTCGAAGTACTCAAGGAAAACGGTAAGGTGATGTTCGCGGGCCTGAGCTTGGTGAAATTCAGCAGCGAAGCGCGACTGGACGAGATTATTCGCCGCCATGAAGAGGCGGGCGCGATGATCTTCAATCCGCACCGTTACACGCTAGAGGAAGGCGGTCGGCAGACCGTCGATGACAGGCAGTTGGCATTCAAGCGCGAGGCTGATCCCAAGGGGCTGCTGAACCCGGGTAAGATGATCGCATGGGACGACCCGGACTGGCGTTATGACCGCATGTACAGTTATCCCAAACTGCAGGCGGCAGAATAGGCGATGGCGCGCGCTTTGGTTCTTTATGCACATCCCTGTCCAGAAAGCTTCGGAGCGGCCGTGCATGGAACCGTCGTGCAACGCCTGACAGATGGCGGATGGGATGTGGACGACTGCGACTTGAATGCCGAAGGCTTCAATCCCGTTCTCAGTGAGCCTGAGCGTCGCGGATATCATGCTGAACCAGAAAATTGCACGCCGGTTCAGACCTATGTCGACCGCCTTCGCGCGGCAGACGCGCTGATCATGGTCTTTCCGGTCTGGAATTTTGGTTACCCGGCCATCCTCAAAGGGTTTCTGGACCGCGTGTTTCTGCCCGGCGTTTCCTTCAAGCTCGTGGACGGCAAGGTCAGGCCAAATCTGACGCATATTCGCAAACTGGCAGCTGTGACCACGTATGGCGGTACACGCATGCGTGCGCTTCTGGCGGGTGACCCGCCGCGCAAATGTGTGACGCGAGCTGTCTGGCATGTCTGTCGGCCAGCCAAGATGCGGTATCTGGCGCTATATGACATGAACCGAGCCGATAATCGAAAACGGGGGCAGTTCCTCAAGAGGGTTGGCCAAGAAATGGAAGGTCTTTGAATGCGCGCGCTTGTGATCTATGCGCATCCCCGCGAGGGCAGTTTCAACGCCGCCGTGCGGGACGTGGTATTGGATCGGCTGGTCGAGGCGGGCGCGGAGGTCCGGCTCATCGACCTTTACAAGCGAGGCTTTGATCCCTGTCTGACGGAAGCTGAGCTGGAATGCTACGAAGACATGAAGCGAAACTGTGCACCGGTCGAAAGTGACGTGGATGATTTGCGATGGTGCGATACACTGATCTTTGTGTATCCAACGTGGTGGTATGGCCTGCCCGCGATCCTCAAAGGATGGCTGGACCGGGTGCTTGTGCCCGGGGTAGCGTTTCTGATGCCTGATGACGAGCACAAGGACATACGACCCGGCTTGACCCATATCACCCGGCTTGGTGTCTTCACGACGTGCGGGGCCAGTTGGTGGTTAACGCGTTTTATCGGCGCGCCAGGTCGGCGCACGTTGATGCGCGGAGTGCGTCTGATCTGCGCGAAGAGATGCAAAACAGCCTACGCCGCACACCACTTGATGGACAGTTCCACTCAAGCGTCACGCGAGGCACATCTGAATAAGGTCGCGCGTGCGATGAACCGGTTCGTCGCACGAGGTGCCACAGCGCGCAAAGAGGCACGTGCATGATCCCGGTTCTGGACTGGCAACGCTTTGAGGCCGACTCGGTAGGTTTCGCGGCTGAGTTGGGTGCGGCCTGCCGTGGATCGGGATTTTTCCTGCTGCAGAACCATCCGGTCACGCCTGCCCTGATTGATGCCACATTTGACACGGCAGACACGTTCTTTGCGTTAGATCCGGCTGAGAAGTCCGCGCTCTCCATCGGTTTGAACGACCATAACCGCGGGTGGGTTGGACAGGGACACGAAAAGCTCGCCGGCGCACATAGCCCCGCGGATCAGAAAGAGGCGTTCAACATCGGCCTTGATCTCGCCCCTGACGATGCGCGCGTTCTGGCGGGCGAGCCGTTTCGCGGCGTCAATGTCTGGCCTGACCTCGACGGCTTCAAGGACACGACACTTGCCTATTTCGATGCCTGCTTGGACCTGAGTACGGCATTGATGCAGGCGGTTGCACTTGACCTGCAATTACTGCGCGCCCATTTTGCTCCGCATTTTACCGCGCCGCTCGCCACGCTGCGGTTGTTGCACTATCCCGCATCCCAGAACGGCGCGGGTATCGGTGCGGGCGCACATACGGACTACGGCGCTCTGACGCTTTTGATGACCGATGGGGAGGCAGGGCTTCAGGTTCAGCCCCGAGGGCAGGACTGGACCGATGTTCCGCATGTGCCGGGCGCGTTCATTGTGAATATCGGGGACTGTCTCATGCGTTGGACGAACGACATCTACATCTCCACACCCCATCGCGTGTTGCCGCCCCGCAATCAAAGACGCTCAATCGCTTTCTTTCTTGACCCGAACCCTGACACCCTTGTCGAAACCTTGCCGGGCACTGGTACGCCGCGTTACGCACCGATCACCGGGGCTGACTATCTTCGCATGCGGTTGGACGCCACCTACGAGCCAGCCCAATGAACCGCCGACTTGACTGGGCCGAGTTTCGCGCCTCGGAATTCGCCGACATTGATCCGATGCGCACAATTGCGATCCTACCAACTGCGGCGATCGAACAACATGGACCCCATTTGCCGGTCGGAACCGACACGATGATCGCCGACGGCATGCTTGATGTCTTGCGTATGACTTGTCCGGACGATCTCGACATTCGCATCCTGCCCGTTCAGGCGGTCGGCAAGTCGAACGAACACCTCTGGGCGGCAGGCACGCTGACGCTCACGGCAGCAACCGCTCTGCAGGTCTGGACCGAGATTGGCTTGTCCGTTGCGCAGGCTGGCGTGCGCAAGCTGGTTATCGTGAACTCCCACGGTGGCAATCTGGATCTGGTGTCGATCCTCTCCCGTGAGCTAAGAGTTCAGGCGAATATGCTCGCCGTGAAGTGCCAGTGGTCGAGCTTCAGTGCGCCCGAGGGCATGTATCCGCCCGAGGAACTGCAGTTTGGTATTCACGGGGGTGACGTCGAAACGTCGCTGATGTTGGCTTTTCAGCCGACGACCGTCGATATGACCCGCGCCGCACACAATCGATCAAGCGCAGAGGCGTCGCCCATTTCGCCTATTGGTCCTGTGAGCTATGGATGGATCGCCAGCGATCTGAATGCGACCGGCGTAGTCGGTGACGCCTCGAAAGCCACTGCCGAAAAAGGCCATGCTACGGCCCGTCATCAAGTGTCGGGCTTCATCGATTTGCTACGCGATGTCGCGATGGCCGAGCTTTTTGATAATGATGTGTAAGACCGAAAGGACTTCTCTGACGGGATCCTCTCAAAGATCCAACCTAAGGTAGTCACGTAATAGAATGTTAAACGCGGTTGGGTTCTCAAGATGGGCTGCGTGGGCGCAGGCTGGAAGAACGGCAAGGTGTGTTTGGGGAATTGTTTTCCAAAGCATCTCAGTTTGGCTCCACGGGTAGGTACGGTCGCAGTCCCCCCATATGATCAGGGTGCTCTGCTGAATTTCTGACAGCGCGGCGCCCCCGGACCAGGATTGCATCGCGTCCAGCCCAGATAGAATTGCGTCAAGACTGGCTTGCTCCGCAACGGCAGCGCAGCTTTCGTAGGTCAGTGCGCTCTCGCCTTGAAGAAACCAGCTTGCGGTGATGCGACGGGCCGTCACCCGCGCGCCGTCTCTAGTGGCACGAGTACGGCTTTCGGTGATTGTCTCAAACCGTCCCGGCAGAACACCAAATGCACCCGTCGCGTAGAGCACGAGCTTTTCAACTTGCTTCGGGATACGACGCGCGACCTCTTGCACGATCATACCCCCCATTGAGTGGCCGAGCAGATTGAACTGGTCCACACCCTTATCATGCAAGTCAGTTATCACCCAATCGGCGAAGCCTTCGATTGTGCTGATTGCAGGCAGGTGGCTATTCTCGCCGAAGCCCGGAAGGTCCAAGGTGATCACATCCCATGTATCGGACAGAGCTTCACGCTGTCCGTCCCACTGCGCACCTCCGCCCAGAAATCCATGGACCATCACAAGCGGTGTCACTTGCGCTGACCCTGCACGATACGATCAAGGATCATGGCGCAAAACAAGATCGCAAAACCCGCGAGGATGCCTTGGCCGACATTGGCGTATTGTAGGGCTTCCAGAACGTCTTCGCCGAGGCCCTTCGCACCGATCAGGGAAGCCACCACGACCATTGCAAGAGACAGCATGATGGTCTGATTGATGCCCGCACGAATGGACGGACTGGCGAGCGGGAGGTCCACACGCGTGAGCAGATACCATTTGTTTGCCCCGAACGAGATTGCAGCCTCCCGCACGCTTTCGGGCACCCCGCGCAGCCCCAAAACTGTCAGGCGCACAACAGGCGTCCCGCCAAAGATCATCGTGGTTACAACGGCGGCGGGTTTTCCGGTGCCAAAGAAGGCAATGACTGGGATCATGAAGACGAACGCTGGCATGGTCTGCATGAAATCCATAATCGGTTGAATTGTAGCGTAAAACCGGGGTCGGCGCGCCGCAAACATGCCCAACGGGATCCCGATCAGGATCGATAGACAGGCTGCAGTGCCCAGCAGGGCAAGCGTGGTCATTGCCTTCTCCCAAAACCCAAGCAAGCCCATATAGGACAAGAACGCCCCGGAATAGATTGCCATCCTGACGCCAGCGGTTAGCCAAGTGAGAAGGATAATCAGCGCAGCGATCACAATCCATGGGGTGCTGACGAATACGATCTCAAGAGCGTCCAAAACGAGACGTATGACAAAGGTGATCCCGTCAAACAGGGCTTCGCCGTTTAATACGGCCCAATTGAAAAAGTTTTCGACCCAATCAATGCTCGTCAGGCGAATGTCGGGATCCGTAGGGAACTTGCTCAGTAGATCGAACCGGCCCGGAAGACTGTAGTGCAGCATGGCGGCCAAGACGATCAGGGCCATGAAAACTGCACTAAAGACAATCTGCGATACGGGCATGCCAGACCGAACCGAGCGATCAGACAGCCAATCCGAAAACCGTGCCTCTAGGGCCCAGTTGGCCACCGTTGCCTGCGCCACCTTAGCAATCAGCAAAAGACCCAAGCCGATGAGCGCAATCTGTGGACCTTGTGCGGCGAGAGCCGCCGCCTCGTCGCGAATGCCGCCGATGTTCGCCTCCAGTCCGTCGACGGCGCGCTGGAAGGCATCGACGCGGTCAGAACCCGTTTCAACGGCGGCCGCCAGTTGTTGGCGGCGTAGCTCTAGCGTGCCTTCGATCGACGCGATCCGGTCCATGGCGTCGGCCCCAAGATCACCAAAGAGACCGCGCGCGATTTGTACGAAGGCCAGAGCCTCGATGATCAGAAACGGCAATGCCCACGACCAAAGCCCCCGCGCCCCGAACCAGATCGGACCAAAAAGACCTGCCATCAGGTTCATCGTTGGCGTGAACCGGGAAGATGCGCCGATCTTGTCGAAGTTCCTGATGTAGTACTCCGGGCTGGTCCGCACAAAGGTCCGAATGTTGTCGTGCCGTTCTTGTGCGTAGGCAATTGCGGCGTCACTGTTCGGATCATCAAGCGGATTTATGGTGCCGTCCATCATGAGACTTCAGTCCCTTCGATAACCGTGCGTAAAAGATCTGCGCGGGTGATGATGCCAATGTCGCTACCATTTTCCTCCACCAGAATTGGGTTGGCGTCGTCGATGGCGAGGTTGATCAGGTTGCTCAGCGTCTCTTGTCCTTTGACGCGTGGTGCGCTGGCAGGAACAGCGCCATTGGCGGTCGTGTAAGCGCTTATGGGCTGCATGACGGCATGGGCATGCACAACTTTCAGGCGTGAGATGCCCGCGACGAAATCCGATACGTAGTTATCGGCCGGGTGCATCACGATATCCTCCGCTGTTCCGATTTGAACCATTTTTCCGTCGCGCATAATCGCGATACGGTCGCCAATGCGAACGGCCTCATCAAGGTCGTGAGTGATGAAAATCGTGGTCTTCTTCAGGATCTTCGACAGCCGGATGAATTCGTCCTGCAATTGCCTGCGGATCAGCGGATCAAGTGCGGAAAACGGCTCGTCCATCAATAGAACATCAGGGTTGGCCGCAAGCGCGCGCGCCAGTCCCACGCGCTGCTGCATTCCGCCTGACAATTCATGGGCGAACTTTGCGCCCCACGCGCCAAGCTCGACAATGTCCAGAATGGCAGCGGCCTGCCGCATCCTTTCGTTTTTTGACACCTGCCGAATTTCCAACGGCATAGCGACGTTATCCAGAACCGAGCGGTGGGGCATCAGGGCGAAGTTCTGAAACACCATACCAATCTTTCGGTTGCGGAATTTCTGCAGCTCTTGAGGCCCAAGCGCCATCACGTCGGTGCCTTCGATTTTGATCTTACCAGCCGTTGGTTCCAGCAGACGGTTGAAATGGCGCACCAAGGTCGACTTTCCGCTGCCGGACAGACCCATGATGCAGAAGATCTCACCCCGCTTCACCGACAAGCTGACGTCTGCGACGCCGACAACTGCGTTGTATTCAGACAGAACATCGGCCTTGGACAGCCCACGCTCCCGTATTGCCGTCAGCGCTTGGTCCGGATTCGCGCCAAAGATCTTCCAGACGTTTGAGATTTCGATGACATGGTCGTCGCGTTGCGTCATAGCTTTGCCAATCATCAGAGGCGCCGACCCGGACTGCCCGCGCCAGCGCCGTTTCGCACGGATTGGGCCCTCAGAGCCCCAACATCGCGTCAACGCGATCAGAGTTGGCCGCGACCCAGTCCTTCGCAACATCTGCCGGATCACGCCCATTGGCGCTGATCTCAAAGGCAAGGTTGCTGACGTCATCCGCGGTCAGCCCGAAATTCGCAAAGAACTCCGCAATTGCGGGGGATCGGTCGGCAAGGGAGTTCGACCATGCAATTTGTACCTGCTTGAGATCGTCCTTCGTGGCGACCGTAGACTTTTCATACCAATCAGCGTCATCCGACGGTTGAACCATGATATATTTCTCCGGATCAAACGTCGGTTCGGTCAGCATGGTCACATCGAACATGTACCAGACAGCGTGTGGTTCGTAGCAGTAGAACGCATAGCCTTCCCCCTTGGCGATGCTGTCTTTGATGCGGGCCGTCTTGACCGCTTCCTCGGCGCGGATGGGCTCGATGAAATCAAGCAAGCCGTAGTCGCGAACTTTAACTTCGTTTACATTGGCGGAGGCCCAGCCGGGCGCGCCGATCCACATCTCCCCTCGGCCGTTTCCATCACTGTCCATCAGGGTAGCCACGTCGGGACGACCCAGATCCGCGATATCGGTGATGCTGTTGGCGGCTGCAAAATCCTTCGAGACGCAAAAGCCCTGATTGCCTTGGTAGGGGTTTGACGACAGTGTCACCGTCCCGGCCTCGTCCACGTATTGCTTCGTGAAGCTTTCCTGATTGGGCAGCCACACATCCGGATGGACGTCGATATCCCCTTCGCCCTGATCCATCGCCTGAAAAATGGTTGCGTTGTTCCCCGGCACGTAATCGACCGTGCCGCCAATGCGGGTCGTGACAACTTCCCCCAGAACATACGCAATTGCCTGTGCGCCGGTCCAAGATGGTACGCCAATCTTAACGTCCTCGGCGAACACTGGCGCACCGATGACGCTCATCAGTGCCGCCGCCATCAAGTTCTTTTTCAGTATCATTTCGGTTGTCTCCTTGCTGGTCAGTTTTTTCAACGTGGCGCATAGCCTGGTAAATCGAAGGTCTCAGGGTAGCCGAACAGGGCAGCACTTCCGCCGGTATGCAAGAAAGCGACATTGCTCATGCCGTCAAAATAGCCTTTCCGGATCAGGTCGATCAGCCCATCAAGGCCCTTGCCGGAATAGACAGGGTCAAAGAGCAAACCTTCGGTTTCCGCCAGCAGCTTGAGTGCTGCGATCATGCCATCTGTCGGCAAGCCATAGCCCGGCCCCACGTAATCGCAGTTGGCGCGCACATCAGACCGTTTGATCTCTGCGGGTGCCCCAAGGTACGCGTTCGTGCGGTTGGCAAGGTCGTAGACCATACCCTCTTGCTTTTCTTGCGGTGCCCGAACACCAATTCCCAGAAGGTGAATATCTCTTTGGATCGCAGCTAATCCGGCCACCAAACCAGCTTGGGTTCCAGAGCTTCCGGTCGCATGTAGAAGGGCTTCGAGCTGCAAACCCATCCCATTGGCCTGCTCAACCAGCTCACGCGCGCAATTGACATATCCAAGGGCGCCAATGGCATTTGAGCCGCCGCCCGGAATGACGTAGGGGGTCTTGCCCTGTTCAAGCAATTCTTCAGCCATATCCGCCATCTCGACGTTCATGTCACTGCCACCGCTTCGTTTGGAGACAGTTGCGCCATGAAGGCGGTCAAGCAGGACGTTGCCATTCAGAATGTAGCTCTCGTCGTTTGACCCGGTGCGATCTTCGAGCAGGATGTGGCAAGCCATACCCAGCTTTGCCGCCGCGGCTGCGGTCTGGCGCGCATGGTTTGACTGGGTCGCGCCTTGGGTGATGATCGTGTCTGCACCTTGCGCTTGTGCATCCGCCATCAGAAATTCCAGTTTCCGGGTCTTGTTGCCGCCAGACGAAAGCCCCGTGCAGTCGTCCCGCTTCACCCAAAGCCGTGGGCCCCCCAGAATCTCGCTGAGCCGGTCCATGGGTTCTAGCGGTGTGGGCAAATGCCCTAACGTGACGCGCGGAAATTTAGCCAACCGAATGGCAAGATCCTTGCAGCGGCTCGCCGTCATATCCGCCGATCCCGAAACGCCTTGCTCCGTCATTTGATCAGTTGCAGTCACGATTGCCCTCCATTTCGCGCCTAGCCAAAGCATCATCTGGAGTCTGCTAAATAAACAGTGCTTTTTCCTATGGCCGCTCATACCTATGGTTTGGGTGGCTGGGGGAAACTATGCACTTACAATGGCTCGACGATGTTCTTGTACTGCTTGAGGAGGGCAACCTGTCCCGGGCTGCCGCGCGCCGAAACATCACGCAGCCCGCATTTTCAAGGCGGATCCGTGGGTTCGAGGATTGGTTGGGGGTGGATATTCTGGAGCGCCGCACCAATCGGGTGGAGATCAGCCAAGCGCTTGTGTCCAACGAGGGGGAGATCCGGGCACTGATTGCCCGGCTCAGAGAGTTGCGTACAAAAATCAGGCATTTTGAGGAAAACAGGAGCACATTGGCGATCGCTGCGCAGCACGCACCAGCCTGCTCAACGTTTCCCGACATGGCGTTGCGCGCGAGGTCCCGGTTCCCGGGTATTCAGTTCCGCATTCGCGCTGGCAACCTAAATGATTGCGTGTCCCTGTTTCTGCGAGGCGATACCAGCATGTTGTTATGCTATGAGGCAGAAAGCGTAGGACCGCTTCAATTCGGTCCCGCAATCCAGCGCGGGCTGTGGGGAAACGACTACCTGATCCCGGTCGTTGGCGGCGCGTTGCGCTACAAGGTCAGAGATTCTGGCGATATTGCCAACGACACACCGGCGATCGTCTATCCAGAAGACAGCTACTTTGGCCAAGTGCTCCAGAAAAACGAGCGCGCTTTCGGCACATCTGGTTTCAGCGCAAACCCGTTCAGTGTGATGGCATTCTCAAGTGGCACGCGGGAGTTGGTTCTAAAGGGCCTGGGCGTCGGTTGGCTTCCTTTCAGCATGGCGCATCAAGAGATCGAAAGCGGGGCGTTGATTTCGCTGGCTCATCGGTACGGCAAGGAGGCACTTCAAGTCGCAATCTATGCAGACACAAAGGTCGAAATGGCAAAATCGCTGATGAAGGTCTGGATAAACGAAGTATAGCAAAGGGTTTTGCGTATAAAGACCAGGCTTCCGCAAAGCTCGGTCTCTCTTCGTCCTCTAGAAGACGGGGTGGAAAAGAACGCCAAGTTCCGGCTCTGGTTCAATGCAGAGAGTAAGGAACGTCTCAGCTGACTGGGTCTTCCATCGAATGCAGTTGGCCCGTTGCCTGAGAAAAGTCATTTTTTTGAAAAATAACATGGCGCAGATATGCATCTAAATGTGGTTCGTCTTTTGGATCACCTCATGCGCAACGATTGGAGAACGGTCTTGGCTGCTATGGAGCACCTGTATCGCTACGCCAGTTCTTCGCGGCTGGCACCTGTCGCAAGCGGGGCGAACTTGCGATTGGCTGCGGAGACGACAGAAAAGCCTTGTTTTTTCGAAGGTGACCTGAATGATCCCTTGATTTCAGCCCAGTGTTTGCGGGCTGTGTCGGAACTGGTGGGCACCCGTTTCTATGTTCCGCCGTCTATGCTGGCCCGCATCTTACGGGAGGCGGATCCGGTCGTGACTGTCGCAGAGGATGTCCTTAGGTTTGAGGGGTTTTCCGCATGCTGTAGCACTTATATCCGCCATGACATCGACGCAGGCGGGTTTTCGGCGAAGCGTGTGAGGTCCGGGACTGTGAATGTCGATTTCCGGGACGAGATGCGCGCCGCGCTTGCCGATGTCCGAGCAAATGAGCGGCTGCAGATGACCATTTCATCTGATGCTTTGGCGATCGATCATCGCGAGGATCATGTCATTGAACGGAAAGTCCCGCTTCCCGTGCGATGGGTTAAGGGCTTTGCGGAAGTGCAGGCGCATCAGGCGGGGATGGCACATGCGATCTGTCTCGGCAGAATTGCCGCGCAGCGCTTTCTGCGCGGTCTGCCGTGTGCGGCGTCAAACCGGCCGCAATGGGTTGTCGCACATGCCGCGTCTGCGCGTTTGTCCACACGCGAGGTCGACGGCGCGGTGAAGATTGCAGGAACACAACGACTTCGCATTCTCGAACGGCTGGCCAACCATGCCGAGCAGCTTGATGTGTATTTCAACCCGTCTCGGGGAAGTTCTGCGTGGGTTCTGCGGTTTGGATCGCAGCGCCTGACAGTAGTGCTCAATGCCGAACCTTGGCGCGGGTTTTCGGGTGATGGGCAAGTCCTGAGCGACCTCGTGTCCCCAGGCGACACCAGCATGTCTGACCTTAGGGCCCAACTGCATTGGCAATCGGTGCTGAACCGAGATGATCTTGCCCGGAAATGCGACCTAACGGTCGCGCAGGTTGATAAAGGATTGGCCCAATTCGCGGCATCTGGCCTTCTTGGGTATGATCTACAGCGAGCGCGCTATTTCCATCGGGTATTGCCGTTTGATCTGAAACAACTTGAGGCGATGAACCCCCGTCTGGAAAGTGCACGCAAATTGGTTCACGCAGGTGCCGTCACCTGCATGTCTGATGAGGGTGCAGACGTGATCAGCAATGATGTTGTGCATCGCGTTCGCAAAGTGTCAGGCGAACTTACCTGTACATGCCCTTGGTTCGCCAAACATCGAGTAGACCGTGGACCTTGCAAGCATATGCTTGCTGTCGAAATGCAAGCGGATGTCGATTATGGATAGTACCTTAGACGCGGACCGGCTGACCGAGATCATCAAGAGTGGCTCCCCGGCTGAATGCATCAAGTACTTGGCGCCGCACGGTCCCAAAGAACGTCGCGCGCTGTCGAAAACCGCAGTGGCCTTGTTCAAGGATGGACAAAACGCGTACTTCAATTCCGCCTCCTCTGGGAATGACGTTCGTATTGACAACGCACGTGTAGCGGTTTTCGCGACCGCATCATTGTCGCAAATGAAGTCTTGTGGATGGTATGTCATCTTGTCCAAGGATCTTCTGCTCGAGACAGTGAGGCAGTTTCAACCTGATTGGTTGAACGACTGGGTTCAACATATGCTTGATGACAGTCCGCATCACTTTCAGAAACTGCACTGGCTCTGGGCGGCGGACCTGTGCGAAAAGCCCTCTGGCGATGGCTACATGCTGGGTGTGATGATTGCACCGATGCATGTCCATTGGCCGAAGGGCAGTTCCAACGATGCGAAGGGTCTCGTTGACGAGAAGCGGGACGCATTTCTCCGTGATCTTTGGCGACTCTTCGAAGTGGAGGGCAGCAGCGAGTTCAACCTCGCCGGTATTGCCAAATATGCGAATGGACAAGATCCGTGGGCGGAGGATTTACGTGATCTCAGCGAGGCGGGCTGGATGGATCGGGACGCGCTGCTTGATGCAGCGCTCGACGCTCTGGCCCGGGATTTCGTGCAATTCCGCGCCGGATGGTTTTCGCGGTTTTACCTGTTCATGGAGCCAACATTGGACGAACAATTGGCGCGCAAGGATCGCTTTTTGCGGCTGCTTGGCAGCGCAAACCCACCTACAGTGTCATTCGCGCTGAAAGCCATCAAGCAGATCGACAAGGCAAACCCGATCCCCGAAGCGGAAATTTTGGCGGCAATTGTGCCGGTTCTACAGGCCCGACAGAAGGGCACCGTCATTCTGGGTCTTCGCCTGGTCGGGGCTGCTGTCAAACGGGCACCGGACCGCCGCCGCGCCGCTCTGGATGTTATCCTTGGCGCGCTGATCCATGAAGCTGCCGATGTTCAGGCCATGGCGCTGGACATGCTTGACACCTTTGGCATCGCGGACCACCCGGACCTGCGTGAGGTATTGAGCGGCTACGTCAACGGTCTTGCCCCGTCGTTGCGGGAGCGTGCCGCTGACTTATGTGGCGGTGAGGTCGACCGGCCACCAGAAGCAGAAATGCATACTGCCTATGCCCCGACGTCGCTCCAGCCGATTGTTGACTATGATGCGTTCATCACCGAATTTCTCCATGCGCTGGAGGACACGAGTGATCCATTAAGGGTCGAATTGCTGATTGACGGTCTGGCGCGCTACGGTGCGGATCTACCTCCTGATTTTGACAGGATTGTCAGTCCGTTGGCGAAGCGTGCGGAACAAATCCTGAAATCTGCAAACGACACAACACTGAGGGTCGGCCTCGCCCAACTCGCCCTGTGCTACTGCAGGCAAAGCCCGCCGAAGCTGCCAGAGCGGCTGCTGTTTGGAAGCATGGTTTCTCTCGGATGGTCACACAAAAGTACTTCTCTGGGGTCTGAAAGTTTCGTCACCCTATTCATGCGACGCAACAATGACGTCCTGGCGCAAGTACAGCAAGGCTTGCGGCTGCCGCTACTCTGTCGCCCTACAGATGATCGCGGGTTCGTTTCTGCCGACGCTTTGTCGGATCTGGTGTCGGCTTACGAGGATGCAGGCGTCTCGCCTAGCCCGTATGATTTGAGTTTGGCGCTGATGCGTTTGGCGCCCGAAGGACGCGAAGACACGCTGAAGGATCTCAAGCCAAGCTGCGAGGTTACCCGCGCGCTTCGTTTCGCTTTGGGCGGGCCGTTGGAGATCGGGTCCGGCGACGCAGATTGGCTGTGGGTCGCCGCGGCAGCAGGGCGTATCCCGCGCGTTGATGTGCCCCAAATCGCTGAGCTTGCTCAGGTCAAAGCGCCTGATGTCGGGCTTTGCGCCAAATACACAGTCTCGATTTCATCGCACACCCTCGACGTCTATACCTATCCGGAGGTGAGTGTGAAAACATCGCCCCGCATCACGGAAAGGCCACCCGATACTTATCTGACCAGCCTTTTTCATTTAACCACCGCTGGCGATTTTTCCGGCTCTATCTGCGGGCATAGTGCTGATGAAATTCGATGGTCTTCATTGGTTTGGCCCCAAAACCTTCGACCTTTCTTTATGCAGGGGTCGCAGGTTTTTGACCCTGATCAGAAACTCTCAAATTCGCCCTACGCCGCGTTTCTTGAGCCTATGCTCATGCCGTATGTGTCCCTCGATGATACCGGCACCTTGCTTCTGGCGCAGTCGCTGGGTGGGACGGATCCCGCCGTGCGCAGTTTGGCGATCGATGTGCTGATTGCCACCATTACCGAAGATCGGCTTGCGCCCGATGTCTTCGCCAAGGTGACGATTGATCTGATCGCGCAGGCGTTTTTGCCTGCAGCGCGGTGGACTCGTGCCTTTGGTGAGGTTGCTGGCATATCCCGTCAGCATGCAGTCTTCATCTGCAATGTGGTCACACGGATGATGCGGTTCGACGCCACGGAGCCACCGCGCGATATCGGCGGTTTGGTGGAACTCCTGTTCGAGTTGCATGTGGAAACTGGAGCAACGCTTGTTGATCCGGAGGCACGTGCTTGTCTGGGTTCAGTTACCGCTGGCGGCAAGCTGGGCAAGTTCGCTAAGCGGCTGCTGTCTCACCAGCAGTCCTAGGCTTGATGTCGGCAGCACGCCTGGAACTCTGGGCTTTGTAACGTACTGCTACGCTAAGACAGTTTCTGCCTTTTGGCCCAAGCCTTTGACGATAGTCCCGATTTGCATGAATTGATCTGACAGGGGGTTCGTCTTGCGCCAGACCATTCCAACCACACGGGAAGGGCTTGGGGCAGGAAACCGTGAAACCGCAACGTCGGCAGACCGTGTTTCTAGACCAAGCGCCATTTCCGGGATGAGCGTGACGCCCATACCCGCATCGACCATCTGCACAAGTGTGGATAAAGAACTGCCTTCCATCATCTGCCGTGGTTGAGCTTCGGTAAACTTGCAAAACGAGAGCGCTTGATCGCGGAAGCAGTGCCCCTCTTCGAGCAGAAGCAGGCGCATCGCTTGAAGCTTTTCGGGGCTTGGTACTGGTTTTCCCGCGTCCTCAGATGGCCGCACCAATAAGAAGTCTTCCTCGAAAAGAGCGAACTCCTGTAGGGCCGGTTCAGAAATTGGCAGCGCCACAATCGCAAGGTCTAGCCGTGCCTCAAGCAAATCTTCAATTAGAGATCGGGTGACGGACTCCCGCAACTCTACGTCGAGTGCTGGGAATCGCGTTGATAAGGCCTTTACGATATCGGGTAGAAGGTAAGGTGCGATGGTCGGGATGACGCCAAGCCTGAGCCGGCCCGCAAGTGGTCCCCGCGACGCGCGAACAAGTTCTTCCAGCTCATCAATCCCAAGCAGGATCGTCCGAGTTCTAAGCACGAAATCCTCGCCCAGGGGTGTCAATCGTATCTGTCGGGAGCCGCGTTCGACCAGTGGGGCGCCGACCATTGCCTCCAATTCTTTGATCTGTAACGAAAGCGCGGGCTGGGTGATTGCGCAGGCTTCTGCCGCCCGACCAAAGTGCCCGTGCCGCGCGAGCGCATCCAAATAACGTAGCTGTTTTAGGGTCAAACCAATCATTAGTAAAACTTATCGTTGCGGTCAGAATAATCAATTAGTGTCTATGCTTTTCGTTTGTTAGAAAGATTCTAGACTAAGCCAAAACGCAACTGATGCAGCAGACGGAGATTCTCATGGACGGAAACACTGTTAACCCAACTGGCGGCTGCCCCGTCATGCATGGGGGCAATACTTCGATGGGCAAACCAGTTACCAAATGGTGGCCGAACGCGCTGAACCTCGACATTCTGCATCAACACGGCGCCCGCACCAACCCGATGGATCCGGACTACAACCACCGTGAAGCAGTCAAAGGTCTCGATTTTGAAGCTGTGAAAGCCGATGTCGAAGCTCTCATGACGGAAAGCCAGGACTGGTGGCCCGCCGACTGGGGACACTACGGTGGGCTGATGATCCGGCTGGCATGGCACTCCGCCGGTACCTATCGTTTGAGTGATGGTCGCGGTGGCGCGTGGTCGGGCAACATCCGGTTTGCGCCGCTCAATTCTTGGCCTGATAACGCGAGTCTCGACAAGGCGCGCCGTTTGCTGTGGCCGGTGAAGAAGAAGTACGGCAATGCCCTTAGCTGGGCGGATCTGATCATTCTGTCAGGCAATATGGCCTATGAGTCGATGGGACTGAAAACTTTTGGCTTTGGGTTCGGTCGCGAAGACATCTGGGGTCCCGAGACAGACGTCTACTGGGGCGCAGAAAACGAATGGCTGGCGCCAAGCGAAAATCGCTACGACGATATTGAAGAGGCTTCGACGCTGGAAAACCCGTTGGCCGCAGTGCACATGGGCTTGATCTACGTAAATCCCGAGGGGATCAATGGGCAGCCCAACCCCGCTCTGACAGCACAGCACGTGCGCGAAACCTTCGCGCGTATGGCAATGGATGACGAAGAAACTGCGGCACTGACCTGCGGTGGCCATACTGTTGGCAAAACCCACGGTCGCGGTGCGGTCAATGACATTGGAGTTGAACCCGAAGCTGCCGGCATGGAAGCGCAAGGGTTTGGTTGGGCCAACCCTGAACACGACGCTAAAGCAGCCAACGCGTTTACTTCTGGGATCGAGGGGGCATGGACGACGCATCCGACCCAGTGGGACATGGATTATTTCAAGTTGTTGTTCGGCTACGAGTGGGAACTCAAGAAGTCGCCAGCTGGTGCCTGGCAGTGGGAGCCGATTGATATCAAGGAAGAGGACAAGCCCGTCGACGCCACAGATCCGTCTATTCGCCACAATCCAATCATGACCGATGCAGATATGGGGATGAAGGTCGACCCGATCTATAACGAAATCTGCCAGAAGTTCATGGCCGATCCTGAATATTTTGCCGATACCTTTGCGCGGGCTTGGTTCAAACTCACCCACCGCGACATGGGGCCAAAGGTCAACTATCTCGGTCCGGACGTGCCTGAGGAAGATCTGATTTGGCAGGATCCGATCCCGGCCGGAAACGCTGAGTACGATGTGGACGCGGCAAAGTCCAAGATCGCAGAAAGCGGCCTTTCGGCCACCGACATGCTCACGACCGCTTGGGACAGTGCCCGCACGTTCCGCGGTTCTGACAAGCGAGGCGGCGCAAATGGGGCTCGCATCCGGCTGGCACCTCAAAAAGACTGGCTTGGCAACGAACCCGAGTGCCTGTCGAGGGTCTTGAGTGCTCTCGAACCCATTGCGTCCGAGGTCGGCGCTTCTGTCGCAGATATCATCGTATTGGCCGGCAATGTCGCGCTTGAGCAGATGGTCAAGTCGACTGGTGTCGATGTCAAAGTGCCATTTGCGCCCGGTCGAGGGGACGCAACGGACGAGCAGACGGACGCGGACTCTTTCGATGTGCTTGAACCGCTCGCCGATGGTTTCCGGAACTGGCAGAAGGAAAACTATGCTGTCGGACCCGAAGAGATGATGCTGGACCGCGCGCAGCTTCTGGGTCTCACCGCCAGCGAAATGACGGTTTTGATTGGCGGCATGAGGGTCCTCGGTCTGAACCATGGTGGTTCAAAGCACGGTGTCTTTACGGATCGGGAAGGCCAGCTGACCACGGATTTCTTCGTCAACCTGACAGACATGGCCTACAGTTGGCATCCGGTGGAGGAAGACGGAACGTATGAGATCCGGGATCGCAAAACCGGTGAGGTCAAATGGACGGCAACCAGCGCTGACCTCGTATTCGGCTCCAACTCGGTCTTGCGTGCCTACGCCGAGGTTTATGCGCAGGATGACAACAAAGAGAAGTTTGTTCGTGATTTCGTGTGCACTTGGACGAAGGTCATGAACGCTGATCGTTTCGACCTTGCGGCCTAAACGCTTTCCGCTCGGGCGGCCTAGCTGCCCGAGCGCTCATGGCTGAAAAAACTCACCGCCGGGATGTCATAGAAAGTTACGGTATTCCAACAAAGCGCGCAAAGGCCCGGCGAAACCCATGTCCCGGTGAATAGCCAACTGCTCTGGCCGCTGCACTGACAGACTGCCGTTCGGACAAAAGAACCTGCGCGCGTGCCATGCGCCAGCCTGTTTGGAACTGATGTGGGGTCAGACCCGTCGCGGTTTGAAAGGCTCGATGGAAGGTGAAGAGGCTCATGGCCGCGATACCAGCAAGATCCGACAGCACCAGATTATCCGCTACATGAGCGTCGAGAAAATCGATCACGCGGGACAGGCGGGCAGGGTCAAGGGAATGGTCATTCACGCGCGGCACGTGCCCGCCAAACCGGGTCAGCACGAGATGCCGGGTCATACCACGCGCCAATTCATCAAGCTCCAGCGATGACATTTGCAAGCCGCCGCGCCCTGCCGCCCTCATGCGTATGGCAAAGGCATGAAATACACCGCCGGTCACTGACCGGCAATGCACCTCTGGCTGAAATTGAGACCGCTGATTTCGACGACGTATGGGCCACAAATACGCGCGGGATGGTTTTCTATCGATCAAGCATCAGGTCCCGTCGATGCTGCGGAATGACCCGTGGCGGCGAGGTGCTGTTAGCGGTGTGATCATCAATAATTCATCTGTCTCTGCGCACGGTGGGTTCCCTACAATCAGCCCCTATTCGGTTAGCAAACACGGTGTCTTAGGCCTGACCCGACGCGCGTCCATGGACTATGGCGGGCTTGGCATCAGGGTCGTGGGTATCGCACCGGGCGGTGTAGACACGCCAATGCGGCGTGCGTCAATCGAAGCACAGGGTCGAGATCCGGATGAAGCGCAGGCCCTGAACATGAGCCATCGCACCAATACGCCGGATGAAATGGCCGACGTTGTCATGTTTCTCGCCACCGATGCTGCATCTTCGCTGCAGGGCACAGATCTTGACGTGACCATGGGGATGTTGACCGGGCCGTTCGCGCCGCCGAACCGAAATTCCTAAAACCATAAAAGCTCGGCGGAGCAAACGTCACGAGCACTGGTGAGATCGAGAAAGAACCATAGCGTCGTTCTATTTTGACAGCTGGTATCCTCGCGCCGGTTGTGGCTGGGTTACTGTGTCCCGTAGTGTTCCTCAAAGCACCGCTGCGCGCGAGTCCTGTGGTTCGCTCACAGAGATTTCAATCCAACAGTGGCAGGACTGCATTGATGTCAACCTCGTCGGGGTCGGGTCTGGTACCCTTCGCACGTGGTGAGCTGCAAGTATACCTTGCCGCAAGACTGCATCAGAGTACGCACCGCTCAGACCTTGTTAAGACTTGCGAGATTAAGCATCAGTCAGCTTGATACCTATATGCCAAATGCTAGCTGGCTCATTGGCGCGCTGCAGATATAATGAAGCGCAAGCAAGCAACAGAACCAGAAGCGCGACAGGGCATACTATGGATGATTATCGGGATCAAAGCGGCATTCAGCTGGACTTGAACACCTGTGATCTGGAACCTATCCACACGCCCGGTCGTATTCAGCCCTTTGGCGTGCTCTTGGCCGGTCCAAGCGATTTTTCCAAGATCGACTACTGCAGTGCAAACGTCGTCGAGTACTTTGATGTCACGCCCAAGACGATACTTGGCAGTCCCTTTGCAGAGCTTTTTGGCGTCCAGCTTGTGCATGATTTGCGCAACCTCGCCAGCATTTCGACGGCGCGCACACAGCGTGAACGGGTTGGCCGCTATGACCTTCCGCAAGGGGAATTTGAGGTCTACCTCCATGTAAATTCCTCCGATCAGGCTGTTGTAGAGTTTGAAACCTGCGTCGAAGACGTCGGCCAGAGTTTACAATCGCCGATTGATCAAACGCGCAAATACCTGTCGGCCGTAAGCGCGCGTGAAACGATTGCCCAAATGCTTGAGGTAAGCGTTTCCGCCCTAAGTGCTCTTACCGGCTTTGATCGTGTGATGGCGTATCGCTACGAGGCCAACGGTGACGGCGAAGTTGTCGCGGAACGACGCAACAGCAGCGTGGATAGCTTTTTGGGCTTGCGATATCCGGCTTGGGATGTGCCCGAGCAGGCACGCGCCCTTCAGGTGAAGAACCCGTTGCGAATGCTCGTGGACGTGGCTCAATCGCCGGTCCCCGTATTCGCCTTTGATGAGAAATCCCCACCGCTGGATATGGCGCTGGCCCATCTCAGGGGCATATCCCCCATCCACGTTGAATATCTTTCCAACATGGGGGTCGGGGCAACCCTTACGCTTGGCCTCATCGTCGATGGCAAGCTTTGGGGGATGTTCGCCTGTCACCACCAAAGTTCGAAGATCGTGTCGTCTGATGTTCGTATTGCTGTAGAGCTTTTTGGTCAGATGGTTTCCTTGCTGATCAAGCAGAGGCTTGATCTCGAGGACACCGTCCGCCGTCATAAAGCGGCGGAAGCGCGGGAGCGGGTGCTGGCGGAAACAGACGCAAAAACTGATCTGCTGCATTCCTTTCCCGATCTTGCACCAATTCTCGGCCAAGTCATCGACTGCGATGGTCTGGCGATCACCTACGAAGGCAAGACGCTCACGTACCGGAGCACGCCGAGCAATGAGGCCATCGCGGCGATTGGCATGCATGACCCGGACAACGAAGACGTGGTCTACGCGGTCACAAATCTATCCCAATGTAAGCTAATCGATAAAGAGGACCTGGGACACAGCGCAGGCACTTTGCTGATCCGCGCCACGGCGGCCTACCCAATGCAATTGTTCTTCTTCCGCGACGAGAAAATTCGGAAGCTGAACTGGGCGGGCAAGCCCGAAAAGCAGATGGAAGCCGGTCCGCTTGGTCCCCGCATCACGCCGCGCGGCTCCTTCGATGCTTATGTCGAAAGCCAAAAGGGATTCAGCGATCCATGGGAGTCAGCAGATCTTGCGGCGGCGCGGGAACTGCAGATCCTTTTGACCCAGATCACAGCGAAGGGCGAACGCGTGCAACTGATGCGGCACAAAGATCTTGTGTCCCATCAACGCCAGCAAGATCTGATGATCGCCGAACTCAATCATCGGGTCAAAAATATCCTCGCCCTTATCAGATCCCTGTCGCGGCAAGCCAAAGCCTCGTCTGCTTCGCTTGAAAGCTACGCGATCGCATTGGAGCAGCGGATCTCGGCGCTCGCGGCGGCCCACGATCTGGCCGTGTCGAATTCCATGAAGGGGGTTTCGTTGCGCGGTATCTTGAAGACCGAGCTTGATCCGTTTTTGGACGAGGACAGTTCGCAAGTTCTGATGTCCGGGCCTCTGGTCGGGTTGCGGGCTGATGTTGCGCCGATGATCGCACTTGTGCTCCACGAGATCGTCTCGAATGCGGTGAAATACGGTGCGCTCTCTACCGAAGCCGGGATTGTGCGTATCAAATGGTCTGTCTCGGACAGTAGGCTCCATTTCAGCTGGCGCGAACTTGGGGGCCCCAATGTAGCAGATCCCGAACGCCACGGGTTCGGGCGTTCGCTGATCGAGAAGGCCATTCCCTTCGAACTTGATGGGGACACCAAGCTGAGCTTTGAGCCAGCGGGCGTTCAGTTCGAATTCGACATCCCAGATGAGAATCTCGTTGAGTTAGAAGGTGAAACCACCTCGAAGCTTGTTGGCAGTGTGGCCAAGATTGAAAAGGCGGCGACCGGCAAAACGGTTCTTCTGGTGGAAGACAATGTCGTTCTCGCTATGGACATGATGGAAAGCCTGACGCGCATCGGGACCGAGCATGTCGAGACTGCATCTTCTTATCCGGCGGGGTTGAAGCTTGTCGAAAAGGGCGGGTTTGATTTCGCCGTTCTCGATATGAACTTACGGGGCACAGTCTCTTTCGGCATCGCGGAGCGTTTGATCGAACAAGGAATTCCGTTCGTTTTTGTGACAGGCTACGGATCGTCAATTGATTTGCCGAAAAACCTTGGGGCAGTCCCGATCCTGACCAAACCGGTGGATGAAGGCACGCTCTCCAAATGCATTCAGGACCTCTTGTCCTGAGTAAAATAGGCGGTCTGGTTCGATCAGAATGCGTTAAGTCGCGTTCTTAGGACAGATGGCGCCCGGTAGAATTTTCTTGCTTTGACGCGAAATACTATCACGATCTGATGTGTTGCCTCGCAATGGGGAGTGCATCGGCATGCTGAGTAAGCATCTGACCAGTCTTATGGCGCACATCCCGGCCTCGGATGGCCGCGTTTTTGCCGTGTCAGCGCAAGCGGCCTTGGGTCTGCTTAAGCCAAACAACTACACCACCCAACCGGTAGGCCGCACGTCGTTCACGTCCCCGTCGCCCGGCGTTCGTATGGCTTTCTGAGGCCCAAAACCAGTGACCCGTAAATAGGGCGCATCAACTGAACTGGGAGGAAAGACATGAACTTGAGACCTGATCCAACGTTTCACGCATCGCCTAAGCTTGCGATGCAGGCCCCCGTTGAAAACTATGCTTTCACCGTGATGCTCAGTCCCGACGGTTCTCAATCGGATGGTATCGCGGTGATTGATCTGAAACCGGACTCAGACACCTACGGGCAAATTGTTCACACAGTGATGGTCCCGAACAAAGGTGACGAGTTTCACCATTTTGGATGGAACGCCTGTTCATCTTCCCTATCTCCGCTTACGGGACATGCGTTTCTGGAGCGCCGCTATCTGATTGTTCCCGGCATCCGCTCATCGCGCATTTATGTCATCGACGTGAAAGATCCGCTGAAGGCACATATCCACAAGACGATTGAGCCCGAAGAGGTGTTTGAGAAAACAGGCTATTCCCGGCCTCACACAATTCATTGCGGACCGGAGGGGATTTACGTCTCGACCTTGGGTGGGGCAGGACCTGATGGCACAGACGGCCCGCCGGGGATCTTTATCATGGACTGCGAGACGTTCGAGGTGATCGGGCGCTATGAGATGGATCGTGGTAAGCAGGACAAACACTACGATTTCTGGTGGAACCTGCCTCAGGACTACATGGTCAGTTCCGAGTGGGGGCTGCCGCCGCAATTTGAAAACGGAGTCGTCGCAGAAGATCTGCTATCGAACAAATACGGGCACTCCATCCATTTCTGGGATCTGCGGGCCCGCAAGAATATCCAGACCATCGACTTCGGCGAGAACTATCAGATGGCGCTGGAGATACGACCGGCACACGATCCCACGAAGTCCTATGGCTTTTGCGGCGTGGTTGTGGACACTACGAATTTGCAAGGCGCCATCTTTACATGGTGGCGTGGCGATGACAGAACATGGCAGGCGAAAAAGACGATCACTATAGACCCCCGTCCAGAGAAACCTGAGAACCTGCCGCCGCTGCTGCAAGGGTTTGAGGCTGTGCCACCTCTGGTTACCGATATCGACCTGAGCCTTGACGACAAATATCTCTATGTCGCCTGTTGGGGGCTTGGCGAGATGCATCAATACGACGTCTCGGACCCTATGGACCCGATCTTAGCCGGTAAGGTTGAGATCGGTGGCATCGCGCGCGGCACGAAACATCCCAATGGCAAGGACTTCGTATATGGCCCTCAAATGGTAGAGGTCAGCCGCGATGGAAAACGCGTATACTGGACAAACTCTCTGTATTCCACGTGGGACGATCAGTTCTATCCGGATGACGAGGGGGGACAAATGGTCATGGCCCGTGTCGGCGAGGATGGCGGTCTTGAACTCGATGGAGACTTTTACATCGATTTTCCCAAGGGCCTCAGGTCGCATCAGATCCGGTTGGAAGGTGGGGACTGCTCGACGGACAGCTTCTGTTATCCGTCAGTTTGACGCGTGTCGGACACGACCTCAATGACGGCGCTTTGGTGGGCCGTCATTTTTTCTGGTTTCTATCACGGGGCGAACCCCGGCATGGGGTGGCCGCTTGCAGTCTCGGCCGCCCTCATGGAACGTCGGCATGGCGCGATGCCGAGGGCGCTTTTGATGCTGGCGGCCGGTCATTTCTTGGCGATGATCGCTATTCTGCTTCCCTTCTCGTTGATGCTGACGTTGATCACGTGGGCGGTGGAAATACGCATCGGCGCTGGTCTGCTGGTCATCGCAATGGGGGTATATCTGCTGATAAACCGCCGACATCCCAAGATCCTCGCGCGCGTCCATCCCACTCGTCTTGTCTTATGGTCGTTTCTCGCGGCGATGGCCCACGGCGCAGGCCTCATGCTGGTTCCTATTTTTCTCGGTATCTGTGGGATGAGCGCTGACGACATCGGACATCTCGCTGCGCAGAAGTTAATGGGCGATAACGTCAAAACTGCATTTGCGGTCGCGTTTGTACACACGCTTGCAATGACATGCGCGGGGGGTGCCATTGCCGCGCTTATCTATGTGTGGTTGGGACTCAAGTTCTTGAGCAGGACATGGTTCAACCTCGATTTGGTGTGGGCTCTGAGCCTCATCGCAGTTGGGATACTCGGTGCAAGCACCGCGTATTTCGGCCACTGAAGCCGATGCTAAGGCCACGTCGCAGGTGATGGCATTAGCCAGCTGTGGGGGTAAGAAGTCCCCTCAACTGAGCTGCTCGATGATACTGCGCGCTAGTTTAGAATATCATTCTCGCAGTGGTTTGGCACACAACAGGGTGGCTGGTGTGCCGACGCACTATGAGGTCAGCGGTGGCCTGTCGTTCACGTATTTCTCGAAAAAGTCCGAGAATGTCGCGACGCGTAGGGGCAATTTCTCATACGGTGGATAATACAGCGTCAGCCACAGTTCTGTCGGCTGCCAATCGGGCAGCACGCGGATCAGGGAGCCATTCCGCAGATTTTCCTCAACGAGAAATTCTGGTAGAAGCGCGACACCCTCGCCATCAACGGCCAACGCGCGCAGCATATCGCCGCTGTTGGAGCTAAATGTCGATCCTGCAACAAGCGTTCGCGTGCTCTGATCCTTTGACAATGTCCACGTCTCGGTAAGACCACTTTCCGCATAAGCCAGACAGGCCAGCTTGGACAGGTCGTCGGGCATTTGCAGCTTCGTGCGTTTCTCCAGATATTTGGGGCTTGCAATCAAGCAACGTGGAACAGGACAAATCTTGCGCCATATGGTGGATTTGTCTGTTGGCGCCGTCGAGATCCGGATGGCCAAATCAAACGCACCCGACAGGATATCGACGAAATGATCGCTCAGGTTCAGTGAGATATGGGTGGCTGGATGCAAGCTTCTGAATTGTCGAACAGCGTCGGGCAACAACCGCAACCCCATGGACAGCGGAGCGCTGATCCGGATCAGGCCGGACGTGATCCCGTCCTCTTCTCGGACAGCTTCGGATGCCGCATCGAAAGCCAATACCAATGGTTTAACCCGCGCCGCGTAGACCGCCCCAGCAGACGTAAGGGACACTTTCCGCGTAGTCCGCAGCAGCAACTGAACCCCAAGTTCTGCCTCCAGCCCGGCGATAGCCCTTGTCACGGATGCAGGTGTCATCGACAGGAGTCGTGCCGCGGCTGAGAAGCTCTGCTCTTCTGCCACGGTCAGAAACACTTTTAGGGTCGCAACATCCGACATCCAATTATTATTTCATAATATGCAATAAACTTCGAACAACTATACGTATTCTCTTTTGCAAAGAAGATGCCATTTTTTGACCAAGCCAATTGTTCATAGGCGCTCGCACAATAGCTTTTGGGCGCTGGAAAGAGAGAAGCAATGCTTAAAGAGATCAAAGGACTGCATCACGTCACTTCCATGGCAGCCGACGCCCAAGAGAACAGTGACTTCTTCACCAAAACGCTGGGACTGCGACGCGTAAAGAAGACCGTCAACTTCGACGCGCCGGATGTGTACCACCTCTACTATGGGGACGAGCACGGTACGCCGGGCTCAGTGATGACCTATTTCCCGTTTCCTCACATCACGAAGGGCAAACCGGGTGTCGGTGAGGTCGGCGAAACAACATTTGCCGTCCCGAAGGGGGCGACTGGGTTCTGGAAAGAGCGATTGGTTGAGCATGGTGTAACCGGGCTCGCCCAAGCGGATCGGTTTGGTGAGACACGGCTGATGTTTGACGGGCCGGATGGTGACGGGTTTGCGCTGGTGGAGGTGGATGATGATGAACGTGCGCCTTGGACGGGCAATGGTGTTGGTTCTGCAGAAGGCATCCATGGGTTCCACGGGGCAAGCATGCGCTTGCGGAATGATGGCGGAACGGATGAGCTGCTCAAATTCATGGGGTATGAGAAGGTCGACACGGACGGCGACATCACCCGTTATGCGATTGACGGTGGGAACGGCGCCGATGTCATCGATGTTGATCTGAAGCCAGACGCTGCTGACGCCCACCAAGGGGCGGGGTCCGTTCATCATATCGCCTTCGCTGTCGAAGATCGTGCGGCGCAGCTGAATGTCCGCAAGGCGCTGATCGACACAGGATATCAAGTCACGCCCGTTATCGACCGTGATTACTTTTGGGCAATCTATTTTAGAACGCCAGGCGGTGTCCTCTTCGAGGTTGCAACGAACGAACCTGGATTTGATCGCGACGAAGACCCGGCGCATCTGGGCGAAGCGCTCAAGCTGCCCTCGCAACATGAACCACTCCGGGATCGGCTTGAGAAACATCTGAGCCCAATTGTCGACTGACGCGACGGTGGGGTGGCTTGCTGCCCCATCAGCCTAAAAAGGGGATTTCTGATGAAGCAAGATGCTTATCTGAGTAGAGAAAAAGCGCCGGAAGACGATGCGCCGCTTGTGTTTGCGTTTCACGGAACGGGTGGCGATGAGAACCAGTTTTTTGGGTTGGTGGAGCAGTTGATGCCCTGTGCGGGAATTGTGTCCCCTCGGGGCGATGTGTCCGAGCAGGGGGCCAATCGGTTTTTTAAGCGAACCGGCGAAGGTGTGTATGACATGTCTGATCTGCACCACAGAACTGAAAAGATGACGGACTTCATTCGCGACCGTGTAGGCAGAGCAGGGCCGCGCCCTGTTTACGGCATAGGATATTCGAATGGCGCGAATATTCTGGCATCCGTTGCATTGGCATATCCGGAGATGTTTGATCGGATTGCCCTGCTGCATCCACTTATTCCATGGACGCCTGAGCCCGTTTCGGATTTGGCCGGGCGCCGTGTGCTAATCACTGCGGGTCAGAGCGACCCGATTTGCCCATGGCCCCTCTCGGGGGCGCTGATTTCATATTTTCAAGACCAGGAAGCGGATGTCACGTCAGCGGTTCATGAGGGTGGACATGAGATTCGGCCGATGGAGCTAGAGGCGCTTGGAGACTTCCTGAATGCGTCTTGAGAGATAGCGCGGCATTCGCTCTTTACCGAGCTTGCAGCGCTGAATTCGTGTCGTTTTTTAATCATTCCGTCGTTTTTACATCTCTGGTCCGCCCTTTTCCTGCCGTATTTCAGCCGAGAAATCACCCAAGTTCTCGGCAATAATCCGCTTGAGGTAAGGGGATAAGACATGATTTTTGCAATATATAAGAAGTTTCAACTCTTCTGGTTCGGCTTTTCTGTGTCAGCCAGTGCGCTTGTGTACGCTGGTATGTCCGCAGGGAGTTTTACGTACCAAGATATTCAAACGGGGATGAGCGATATGACGGCTGATTATCTGGCCGAAAATCCTGATGCGGCGAGCGGTATCTCTGGATACGTGCGCAGTCTGATGAGCCAAGAGAATGCAGCGCTCGTGGAGCCTGCTCAGGGATCTCGCCTTCCGGTCATCCTGAACTGATCTAGAAATCGATAGATACGCCCGGCAGTTTCAAGGCGCGAACGAGTTCGCGGACCTCTTGCCGGGCGGCAATGTTGGAGATGTTGAGGTTCTTCACCCCGATATCTGCCAGATCCAGCAGGGTAAGGCCCCGTGGAAACAACTCCCGAAAAATGACCCGCTCGGAGAAACCCGGTGCTACGCGAAATCCAATGCGCTTCGCCAAAGATTCCACTGCGTCGGTGATCTTCTTCTTGTTGTGCATCCGCTGCGTACCAACACGGTTGCGCACGACGATCCAGTCCATTGGTTTCAGCCCGGCTTGCGCGCGCAACTGTCGGGCGGACCACACCATTTCCGAATAGACTGATGGACCGATGATTTTTTGGCTCTCGGGTTCGATCCGGGCCAATAGATCAAAGTCTATGAAACTGTCATTCAGGGGCGTGACAAGGGTATCGGCAAGTGAATGGGCGACCTGAGACAGGCGTGTATGCGAACCGGGACAGTCGATCACGATAAAATCGTAACTGCCCTCCATCGCGGCCACCGCTTCCGTCAGCCTGCGGTCGTAGACATTTTCGCCCTCGGCAAGATCAGCGGGAGCGATCTCAGGCAATTCGACGATATCCGGGACTGCCAAGCTCAGTTTATGCTTCTCGGATTGTGAGATGCGGTTTTCGCAGTAACGCGAAAAGCTGCGCTGGCGAAGGTCCAGATCAAGCGCGCCTACTGAAAACCCCATGCGCACCAGCGCAGTCGTCACATGCATGCAATTGGTCGACTTGCCAGAGCCACCCTTTTCGTTGCCAAACACGATGATGTGGGATGCCATTGTCGTCTGCCTCTTGGACTTGCGCCCGCGTCAGGGCGTACAAAACCTATATGCTGTGGTTGGTTTCAGGTGAAGCGCTATCAGGAGGTGTTTGTATATTTCCTGTGGGTTCCGAAGCGTCAAAGGGACAAATAAAAAGGGCCGCAGCACAAGCTGCGACCCTAAGATCGAATACTGAAGAGGGGGTTTAGAAGCCCAGCCCTTCATACTTGTTTTTGAATTTCGAGACGCGACCGCCGGTATCCATCAGACGCTGGTTGCCGCCTGTCCAGGCCGGATGCACGGAAGGGTCGATGTCCAAAGCCAGTTGGTCGCCTTCAGCGCCCCAAGTGGATTTCATCTGAACAACATCCCCGTTCGTCATTTTGACGTCGATGATGTGGTACTCGGGATGGGTATCTTTTTTCATGACATCCGCTCCTTACGCTTCAGCGCCAGCTTTGGGCTTGTAGTTGGTGACTTCCGCGATCCGGGCCGATTTACCGCGGCGTGAGCGGAGATAGTACAGTTTCGCACGGCGAACGCGGCCGCGACGGACAACGGTTATGTTGTCAATGTTGGTGGAATGCAGCGGGAACACGCGCTCCACACCTTCACCAAAGGAAATCTTGCGAACGGTGAACGAGCCGGCGATGCCGTCTCCGTTTTTACGGGCGATGCAGACACCCTCATAGTTTTGAACGCGGCTGCGCGTTCCTTCGGTCACTTTGTAACCGACGCGGATGGTATCACCCGCTTTGAAATCAGGAATGTCCTTCGCAAGTTCTGCGACTTGCTCGGCTTCCAGTTGTGCGATCAGGTCCATCTGACACGCTCCTTATTTTGCTCACGGTTGATCCGCGAAGTTGATGACACCTCAGAGCTCTTGGTCTTCACCCGGGTCCCTATTGTGACGCTCACAATAAGCCCGCCAGAGATCAGGTCGTCGTTCCTGCGTTAGCCTTTCGGCCATGCCCTGCTGCCAACGCGCGATATTGCCATGGTGGCCAGACAGAAGAACGTCCGGGATGTCATGGCCGCGCCAACGGCTGGGTTTCGTAAACTGTGGATGCTCAAGCAGGCCGTTCTGGAAGGATTCGTCTTCCGTGGATGCATGATTCCCAAGCACGCGCGGTATAAGCCGGACGGTTGCATCAATCAAGGCCTGCGCAGCGATCTCACCCCCGGTGAGGACGAAATCTCCCAGTGAAATCTCTTCTATGCCGTAGTGATCAAGCACCCGTTGGTCCACGCCCTCGAACCGACCACAGAGAAGTGTCACGCCTTCTGCCTCAGACCATTGCTGTGCTATGGCTTGCGTGAATGGCTTTCCGCGGGGCGACAGGTAGACCAGAGGCCATCGCTTCCGGTCCGGTGGTGTGCCTGATGCGGCGTGATCGAGCGCGCGTCCGACAACGTCAGGACGCAGGACCATACCGGCCCCGCCACCCGTCGGGGTATCGTCCACGTTGCGATGTTTACCTTCACCAAAAGGGCGCAAATCGATGGTCTCAAGCGCCCAGAGCCCTTCCTGAAGCGCTTTTCCGATCAAGGACGCCCCAAGAACGCCGGGAAAGGCTTCAGGGAAAAGAGTGATGATTTTTGCGGTCCAGGCCCCTTTCAATCGAGGCGTTTCACCCATCAGGTCGCGCGGCCGCGCGCTGGCGCTGATCGACAGACGTCCGTGGGATTTAGACCCTGTGCGTTTGGGCTGGTCAGCCATCGGCTTCATCGTCATCCGGAGGATCAGCAATGATCCGACCGACACCCAGATCGACCGTCGGCGCGGCCTCTTTGGTGAAGGGCAAGAGAAGACTCCCCTTCTGCCCCGGTCCGCGAATTTCGAGGATGTCGCCTGCGCCGTGATTCAACACTGCCGCGACCTTGCCCAGTTTGGCGCCCCCGGTATCCAAGACTTCAAGGCCAATCAGATCGGCGTGATAGAACTCATCATCCGGCAGGGCGGGCAGCAGTTCCCGATCGGCTGACAGCTTTGTCCCGCGCAATGCGTCGGCTTCGTCTTTGAACCGGATGCCAGACAAGCGCGCGGCGAACCCCCCCTTAATAGGGCGCGTGATTTTGACCGAATACTCCTTGCCCGCGTCATCGTAGAGCGGGGCGTAGATCGTAATATCTTCAGGGTTTGCACAGAAGGATTTGAGGCGAACCTCGCCTTTGACCCCGAAAGATCCCGCGATGGCGCCGACGACGATACGGTCGTTGCTCATTCCGAAATTCCTATGCAAATCAAGCGTGTCGGCTCCCACGCGCCGCCAGCATCGACGCAGCGATCCTTGACGCGCCCGCGTTCAATTTCGATGCCGCCGTAGAAGGCGAGACCGCACAGAACAAGGGTGATCGTACGCCGGATCATTGGGGCGTCATGGCCTTTGCCAGAACGGAAAAGTCGGTCCCGGAGATTTCGGAAATTGCAGTGTCCAAAGCGGCCCGGGTCTGGTCGGACAGGTCATCTTCGATGTCCCCGAGGGCGATGGGCGCTGACGGTCGGTAACTGCACCGGCGTACCCATGATTTGAATTTGGGGTGATCGGGCCAGTCGGATTTTTCTTCCGGTGTCTCGGATGTGACTTTTCCCATGGCGGTGAAGCAGTTCAACGCCGTGCCGCCGTGTGAGAGATGAGGCGAGAAATACGCCACATTGTCCCCTTTTTCGAGACTTTCCACCGGGGCGCGCTGACCGCCTGCGAACAGGCATACGCCCTCCGCGACAGCGGCCTGAACATAGTCATGTTCCGCGACCCCGATAAAAAATCTAGCCATCCGAAGGACTTACTCTGCCGTTTCTTCGGCTGGTGCGTCCTCGGCCGGTGCCTCCTCTGCTGGCGCGTTTGCTGCGTCTTCAGCGGCTTTGGCTTTTTCGGCTTTCTCCTCGGCGCGGTCTTTGGCTTTCTGGCCGGGCTCGCCCTTCTTGAGGTTGGCGCGCTCTTTCTTGGGCAGGACGCCTGCGGCTTCGAGCATGCGGGAGATCCGGTCGGTGGGCTGTGCGCCCTGGCCGAGCCAGTACTGAACACGCTCCATATCCATTTTCACGCGCTCCTCGCTGTCTTTGGGCAGCAAAGGATTATACGTGCCGAGCTTCTCGACGTAGCGGCCGTCACGGGGCATGCGGCTGTCAGCGGCCACGATGCGGTAGAAGGGGCGTTTCTTGGACCCACCACGGGCCAGACGTATTTTCATTGCCATTTTATGTTCTCCTTAGATGGCTGTGTGCAGGCCAAGCGCCTGTCATTCCTTGATTTTCTTGTGGTTCTGTATGACTTCCCGAATGATGAAATTCAGAAAAGATTTCGCGAATTCCGGGTCGAGATCGGCGCGTTTGGCCAAGTCTTCGAGCCGGGCGATCTGCCGGGCCTCACGGTCGGGATCGGAGGGGGGCAGGTCGTGATCGGCCTTCAACCGGCCAACCGCCTGCGTGTGCTTGAAGCGCTCGCCCAGCGTGTAGACGAGGATGGCATCGAGCCGGTCAATGCTGTCACGGTGGTCTTTCAAAAGCTCCGCCGCCCGCGTGGCGATGTCGGTCATGCTACCCCCCAAAACGGCTTTCGGACTTTTGTCGGACTTTCATCGGACTTCCGTCGGACCCCAAAAAAGCTACTCATGCGGCGATCCCCGGTTGGGGATGAACCCAGACTTCACACTCCGGGTCGTGCGCGGCCATGTCGCCATGGAACCGAGCGCCCAGTTTGCCTGCCACGGCCTTGGACGCAGTGTTGTCGCGGTCGATGTAGCTGACGATCTGCGGCGCGACGAGCGTGTCCCAGCCCCATGCCAGAACGGTACGCGCGGCTTCGGTCGCGTAGCCTTGTCCTTGCGCAGCGGGAAACGTGTTCCAGCCTATTTCGAGCGCCTTCTGGTGCGGCGGATGGTGGAGCCCACACGCACCAACTACGCCGGTGCCGTTGTCGAGGATGAACCAGCCAAATCCCTTGAGATGCCAGTGCCCCATATCCCCCGCAAAGAGCGTCCACGCCTGCTTTGCATTATACGGCCCGCCGGTGAAACGGGTCGCATCGGACGCATAGAAGTCGCGATAGCTGGGCCAGTCATCCATGGTCATCTGGCGCAGCGTCAGGCGCTCTGTCTCAAGCGTGGGGATGGTGATGGTGGTCATGCGAGGCCCAGTTCATCCGGGCTGGCGCCATCCAGAATGGGGCGGGTGAAGCTGCGGTCATACCGGCGGATGCAGCGGGTGTTGGCTGCGTGCGCGTAGGCCTGATTGCACTCGTCATCGGCGGCCATGCGAACCCGGTAGTCCTCGTAAGCGGCAAGGCTGGGGAACGAGAACATCGCCCATGCGATGTCGTTCGCGCCTTCGTGAGGCAGCCAATAGCCGTGATGGGTGCCGCCGAGCTTGTTCACCAGATAGATCCACGCACGGGCGTAGATTTCGAACGCGTCGAGCTTGGTCGGATCGACCTCGTATCTGATGGTGCAGGTTATCATTTCTTTTTGCCGAACCCTGAGAGACCAGGGGGCAGGCCACCGCCGCCCAGACCGGGCAGGTTGCCCATGCCCGCGGGCATCTTGCCGCCCAGCGCCTTGGCCGCCTGTTCCATTGCCGCTGGATCGTTCATGTCGGGCATCCCGCCCGGGCCCATTCCGGGCATGCCGCTTTTGCCGAACATGCCACGCATGGCTTGTTTCAACATCCCGCCTTTGCCCATTTTCCCCATCTTCTTCATCATGTCGCCCATCTGGCGCTGCATCTTCAGAAGTTTGTTCAGGTCAGAGACTTCCATGCCTGCACCCTTGGCGATCCGCTTCTTGCGGGAGGCCTGTAAAAGTTGCGGGTTGGCGCGCTCTTTTTTGGTCATGGATTGGATCAGGGCGATCTGTTGTTTGAGGATGCGGTCATCAAGACCGGCTTCCTCGGCCTTGGCAGCCATCTTCTTCATGCCGGGCATCATGCCCATCAGGCCTTCCATGCCGCCCATCTTGATCATTTGTTCAAGCTGCATCTTCAGGTCGTTCATATTGAACTGACCCTTCTGGAAGCGCTTCATCATGCGCTCGGCTTGTTCGGCCTCGATGGTTTCCTGCGCCTTTTCGACGAGGGCCACGATGTCGCCCATGCCAAGGATACGGCCTGCGATGCGATCCGGCTCAAACGTCTCAAGCGCGTCCATCTTTTCGCCGAGGCCCACGAATTTGATGGGTTTGCCGGTGACCGCACGCATGGAAAGCGCCGCCCCCCCGCGTCCGTCGCCGTCCATCCGGGTCAGGACGACACCGGTGACGCCGATTTCGCGGTCAAAGTTTTCCGCAACGTTGACGGCGTCCTGACCCGTGAGGCCGTCGACGACCAGAAGGGTCTCGCGCGGGTTGGCGACGTCGCGCACGGCAGCGGCTTGTGCTATCAGTTCTTCGTCAATGTGCAGGCGGCCTGCGGTGTCGAGCATGTAGACATCGTAGCCGCCCAACGTGGCTTGTTGCTTGGCACGCTTGGCGATGGCCACGGGATCTTCGCCCTTGACGATGGGCAGGGTATCGACGCCGATCTGTTTGCCGAGGATGGCCAATTGTTCCATCGCGGCGGGGCGGTTGGTGTCGAGCGAGGCCATCAGCACGCGCTTGCCGCTTTTCTGGCTCAGGCGCAGGGCCAGCTTCGCGGTGGTTGTCGTTTTACCGGATCCCTGCAGGCCCACCATTAGGATGGGCGCGGGCGGGTTGTCGATCTTCAGTTCGCCGGGATCTTCATTGTCGCCCGCGAGTACATGTTTCAACTCGTCATGGACGATCTTGACGACTTGCTGGCCGGGGGTGACCGACTTGGTGACCTGTTGGCCGGTGGCCTTGTCTTGCACGGCCTTGACGAAATCGCGGGCCACGGGCAGGGACACGTCCGCCTCGAGCAGCGCCACACGCACTTCGCGCAAGGCGGTTTTCACATCATCTTCCGAGAGCGCGCCTTGTTTGGTGAGCTTGTCGAAGACGCCGGACAGACGTTCGGATAGATTTTCAAACATACCCCAAGGCTCCTTCTTCTTTTTCTCTCATGTCCCCGATGTGGGTGGGGACGGCTCAAAACGCAATTGCCCCCACGGGCGTAACACGCTGGTGGAGGGCGATCCCTGCGGTTGTGCAGGGACCGGAAGATCGATGCTTCCGGTGATGGCGCGGGGTTTAGGCCTGTGGACGGCGCGAGTCAAGCCACGCGGTGACCTGGTGACGGTAGGCGAACGCGGTCAGCGCCGCGCCCGTGCCCAGCGCAATCATATGCCAGTAGGGCGGCCCCGCGAACAAAATCAGCGCGGAAAGTCCGATGATCATGGTTGCGGTCAAAGCCAGTGCCGAGATCGCCTGTAAGTGGGGCAGCCAGAGCCCGATCGCGGAGGCCGTTTCGACCGTGCCCGTTACGAAGCGCGGCCATTGGCCGAAGCCCAGCGTTTCATAGAGCGCAACGGCAGACGGTGCCCCCAGCAGCTTTTCGAGGCCGAAATAGAGGAAGGCCGCGCTGAGGATCATGCGCAGCAGGCGGAACGGGATGGGGTATTGCGTTGCGGTCATGCCCCTGAATTTAGCGCAGGGCAGGGGCGGGACAACACTGCCCCGCCCGTGGTCGAGCGTATGTGTCAGGCCGCGAGCGCGTCGATCTGGGTCTGTGCGGCGGCAATTTTCTGGTCCGCGCCGGCGCCAAGCGTGTCTGCGATGACGAACTCGACGTCATTGATGCCCACAAATGTCATGATCTGGCGCAGATGGGGTGTGGCAAAGTCTATGTCGGACCATGCGGCGGTGCCGCCCGAGGCGATTACGATGACCGCGCGCTTGCCTTCCAGCAACCCGACGGGTCCATCGGATGTGTATTTGAAGGTAACGCCGAGGCGGGCGATCATGTCGATCCATGCCTTGAGAACCGCTGGAACGCCGAAATTGTAGATGGGTGCGCCGATGACAAGCGTGTCGGCTGCCTGAAGCTCTGCCACCAGCTTGTCGGAGAGGGCGAGCGCGTGTTTCTGGTCCTGCGTGCGCTGGTCGGTGGGCGTGAAAGTGGCACCCACCCAGGCTTCGTCCACGAAGGGCAGGCCGTCGGCCAGATCGCGGCGGATGACCTCTCCGCCCAGCTGGTCCACGATGCTGGCGGTGAGTTTGCGGGACACGGAGCCATCGCTCCGCGCTGAGGCGTCTATATGAAGGATTGTCATTGTGGGAACTCCGGTTGAATGTTTTGCTTGGCGCGAGAGTTATATTTTGCAAACTTGAACTCAACTGGCGTGAGCGCGCCTTGAGTGTGGATGGACGCACATAATGGATATAGACAATTGGGATGAGATCAGAACCGCGTTTCAGGTGGCGCGGCTCAGAACGGTGTCAGGTGCCGCAGAAGTGCTGGGCGTGCACCACGCGACGGTCATCCGCCACATCGACAGTCTGGAGGGAAAGCTGGGTGCAAAACTGTTCCAGCGTCACGCCCGCGGCTACACCCCTACCGAAGCTGGCGAGGATCTGTTGCAGGTGGCGACGGCCACACAGGATCAACTGACGCAGCTGGCGGGGCGCATCCACGGGCGCGGGGCCTCGGTCTCGGGCGAGTTGATCGTGACGTGTCTGCCGCAGATGTCGCCTTTGATGGCGAAGACCCTGACCAAGTATCAGGCGGATCACCCGGATGTGCGGGTCGAGCTGGTCGTTGATATCCGCCCCCTGCGCCTCGAATATGGGGAGGCGCATGTGGCGTTGCGGGCGGGCCAGCCGGGCAATGATCTGGACAATGTGGTGCAGGAGCTTGGCACCATGCCCATGGGCTTGTTCGCCCACCGGGACTACATCTTCCGCCACGGACCGCTGAACGGGATGGAGGATATCCCGAACCACCGTTTCGTGCGGGTGACCAATATCGATCCGCGCGCGCCGTTCATGCGCTGGATCGGGGAACACGTCCCTGATGAGAACGTCATCTATAAGTGTTCCAGCACCAACGCTGTGCAGGATGCTATTCTCGCGGGCGCCGGTATCGGGTTCCTGCCCAGCTACATGGGACACGAGCGCGAGAATATGGTCGAGGTGATGGAGCCGAACCCGGAATGGTTCTCGACCTTCTGGTGCATCACGCATGTGGACCTGCACAGGACGGCCAAGGTCAGTTCTTTCGTGAATTTCCTCAAGGAAGAGGCAAAAGCCTGGCCGGATCTTTGAGGCGCAGCTTGGATGTCTGAGGCCGGGAAAGGCCATCTGGCGATGCTGCTGTTCTCGATGCTGGTCGCCGGATCTTTTTCGCTGGGCGGGATGGTGGCCGATCAGGTGGCCCCTGCCGCGCTGAACGCGGCGCGGTTCCTGATCGCTGGGGTTGTAATCGGCACCTTGGCGGCGGTCACCGGCAAGCTGAGCCGGGACGTCTTCGTGGCACCCTGGCGGTTCCTGATCCTCGGGGCGTTTTTCGGCACGTATTTCGTGCTGATGTTTGAGGGGCTGAAAACAGCCTCACCCGTGTCGACCAGTGCCGTGTTCACCCTAACGCCGGTGCTGTCGGGGATCACGGGGTACTTGTTGTTGCGGCAGATCACGACGCGGCGCATGGCGCTGGCCTTGGCGATAGGGGCTGCGGGCGCGCTTTGGGTGATCTTTCGTGGGGACCTTGCTGCGGCACTGGCCTTTGACATCGGACGGGGCGAGACGGTCTATTTCTTCGGCGTGATCTGTCATGCGATCTACACGCCGCTGGTACGGCTGCTCAACCGGGGCGAGAACGTTCTGGCCTTCTCATTCGGGACGATTTGCGCGGGCTTCGTGTTGCTGTGCGCATGGGGCTGGCAAGATATTCGGGCGATCAACTGGCTGGCGCTGGATCCAGCGATCTGGCTCACGATCCTTTATGTCGCGATCTGCGCCAGTTCGATGACCTTCGTGCTGTTGCAGTTTGCAAGCCTCCGGCTGCCCTCGGCCAAGGTGATGGCCTATACCTATCTAACCCCAAGCTGGGTTATCGTCTGGGAGATCGCGCTGGGCCATGGTGCGCCGTCCGCGATTGTCCTGGGGGGGATTGGTCTGACCGTTGTTGCGCTTCTCTTGCTTTTAAAGGGCGAGGACGCGCCGCGCACGGCCAAGGCCTGAATACGCGTATACGAATGTATGCTTTATCTTGCGGTGCGCGGAACCTTTGCCGTCGCAGACGGTTAAGGCCTCAACAGACTTCGGTCTGAATAATCGGAGAAGGGGCACACCGTGCGCAATATCATCTACATAATTGGTCTTATCGTCGTGGTTCTGGCTGTTTTGCGGCTTCTGGGTATCGCCTAGCTTCCGTCTTCTGCTTCGGCGGGTGTTTTTAACTCGTTTTGTAAAAATTGCTCGAATGCGTCGTAGTTCAGCGGTTCCAGCTCGCCGAAGCTTTCTATCCAGACCACGGCCTCTCGCATGGCGAGGGGTTCCAGCTTGCACCATTTTACGCGACCGCGCTTTTCTTGGGTGATCAGGCCCGCGCGGGTCAGAATCGTGAGATGCTTTGAGATCGCTGCAAGCGACATCTCAAACGGTTCGGCCACATCGGTGACCGCCATATCATCCTCCAACAGCATACCCAGAATACGCCGCCGCGTGGGGTCCGCCAGCGCGGAGAATACCTGATCCAGAGCCGTTTCCATTCGCCACTTGATGGGCAGACTTGGATCAATCGTCAACCATATGGTTGAATATGGATCGGGCCGCCTGACGGCTGCGGCATAACGGCAAAGGGGCGAATTTCATGAAATTATCATTTAAAATCAGTTATCTGAATGCATGCAGAGTCGAATTGACACTGCCCGTCTCCCTTCATAGTGTCCGCGCAACTGTCCCAGCGGGGGTGCCCCATGGCTGATGATCTGGAAAAGGCGCGATTGAAGGCGCTGGAAGACCGGATCGAAGGGTTGAAGAAGACCCAGGCGCCGGAACCACGAGGGGATGAACATTATTCTCAGGCGCAACTGGCCTGGCGGATGGTGATAGAGCTTGTGGCCGGTCTGGCGATCGGTTTCGGCATCGGATACGGGCTCGACTGGGCCTTCGGCACACAGCCGATCTTTCTGGTGCTCTTTATATTGCTGGGCTTTGCGGCAGGTGTGAACGTGATGATGCGCACCGCCAAGGAAGTTCAGGCGGAACAGGCGGCCCACGCCGCACGGAAGAAGGACTAAGGCACGTGGCAGAACCAGCTGAAGACGGCGGTCTCGTTTTTCACCCGATGGACCAGTTTATCGTGAAGCCTCTGTTTGGTGGAACGGAAGTTGGCATGTTCACCATTACCAATTCGACCCTGTGGATGGCGATTACAGTGCTGTGCATCATCGGTCTGTTGGTTCTGGGCACACGGCGCCGTCAGATCATTCCGACCCGAATGCAGTCCATCGGCGAGCTGGCCTACGGCTTCATCTACAAGATGGTCGAGGATGTGACCGGCAAGGAAGGGTTGAAGTATTTCCCCTATATCATGACGCTGTTCATGTTCATCGTCTGCGCCAATTTCGCTGGTTTGCTGCCGACCGCGTTCACGCCAACGTCCCATATCGCAGTAACAGGCGTTCTCGCGATGGGCGTGTTCCTGACCGTCACCGTTCTGGGCTTCGTCAAGAACGGCGCAGGTTTCCTTGGCCTCTTCTGGGTGTCCTCGGCGCCGCTGGCCCTGCGCCCTGTCTTGGCGATCATCGAGATCATCAGCTACTTCGTACGGCCCGTCAGCCACTCCATCCGTCTGGCTGGTAACATGATGGCCGGTCACGCCGTGATCAAAGTGTTCGCGGGCTTTGCCGCGATCACGGCCATCGCACCCCTGTCCATTCTGGCGATCACCGCCATGTATGGCCTCGAAATTCTCGTGAGCTTCATTCAGGCTTACGTGTTCACCATTCTGACCTGCGTCTACCTGAAGGACGCGTTGCATCCGCATCATTAAGGTCTGAACCCCAATCACCGTAATTCCATCGTAAGGAGAGAAAACATGGAAGGCGATATCGCACAAATGGGTCAATTCATCGGCGCAGGTCTGGCTTCGGTCGGCATGGGTGGCGCAGCCATCGGTGTGGGCACCGTGGCTGGCAACTACTTGGCCGGCGCCCTGCGCAACCCATCCGCTGCTGCGTCGCAGACAGCAACCCTGTTCATCGGCATCGCATTCGCGGAAGCGCTGGGGATCTTCTCGTTCCTCGTCGCCCTTCTGCTGATGTTTGCTGTCTAAGAGCATCTAAGACTATCCTTACGGTCGGGCGGGGCGCTGGTCTCGTCCGATGTAAGCGCCGGATTTGAAAACTTTTTTCAGGGGGCCGAAATGGCAACTGAAACCCACGGAGGAGAGGCGGAAAGCGCGGGCATGCCGCAGCTGGACTTCTCGACCTTTGACAACCAGATTTTCTGGCTCGTGGTGACGCTGGTCGTGATCTACTTCATCCTGTCACGGATCGCGCTTCCCCGGATTGCGTCGGTTCTGTCGGAACGGCAGGGCACAATCACGAATGACATCGCCGCGGCGGAAGACCTCAAACAGCGCGCGGTTGCCGCCGAAGAGGCTTACGACAAAGCGCTGGCTGACGCCCGATCCGAAGCCAACAAGATCGTCGCGGACGCCAAGGCCGAGATCCAGTCGGATCTGGAAAAGGCCATGGCCGAGGCAGACGCCGAGATCGCGGCCAAGTCCGCCGAGAGCGAAAAGGCGATTGCCGAAATTCGCGAAAGCGCGAAGGACAATGCGGCCGAAGTTGCCCGCGACATTGCCAAGGACATCGTGGCGGCTATCGCACCGGGCAGCATCGACGCGAAATCCGTCACCGCTGCCGTCAACGCCAAGATGAAGGGATGAGCGCCATGAAACGTATATCCCTACTGGCATTGATCGCGCCCGCCCCTGCTTTTGCGGCGGGGAAGGGTATTTCGCTCAGCAACACTGATTTTGTCGTGTTCCTTGGGCTGGTCGTGTTTCTGGCCATCTTGTTCTACTACAAGGTCCCCGGCATGATCATCGGCCTCTTGGACAAGCGCGCCGATACGATCCGGTCCGAACTGGACGAGGCGAAGGCCCTGCGCGAAGAGGCCCAGACCATCCTGGCCAGCTACGAGCGCAAGCAGAAAGAAGTGGCCCAGCAAGCAGAGCGGATCATCGAAACCGCCAAGAAAGATGCGCAAATGGCTGCGGATCAGGCGAAGGAAGACATCAAGGACTCCATCGCCCGCCGTCTGCAGGCCGCCGAAGAGCAGATCGCCTCTGCCGAAGCGGACGCTGTCAAAGCCGTGCGCGACACTGCCGTGACAGCTGCGATTGCAGCGGCCGCAGATGTGATCGCGGCCAAGACCAGCGCGGCAGATCAAAACGCCCTGATCGACGACGCCATCGCGACAGTTGAAGCCAAACTTCACTGATCCTGCTTGGATAGAATTACGAAAGCCCCGGTTCTCAGAGCCGGGGCTTTTTTTATTGGGGCAGCGGTGCTAAGGGCCGCATCGCAGGTCCGCTGAGTGGGACGAAGCGGACCTTTGATGTACGCCCAGCAATGTCAGCTTAGGCCAAAGGAGGATAGCGAGGAGATACTATGCTCAAGACAATCCACCACGTGCAATTGGCAATGCCGGAGGACCATGAAAACGCGGCACGAAGCTTCTATGCCGATGTTCTAGGGCTTGGTGAAGTTCCGAAACCTGAAAATCTGGCGAAGCGCGGTGGATGTTGGTTCGAGCTTGGCGATGTGAAGGTTCACCTCGGAGTCATGCAAGACTTCCGTGCCGCAACAAAGGCGCACCCAGCGTTTTTGGTCGACGACTTAGCAGAGATGAGGGCACGTTGCGAAGTTGCCAGCGTCGCCTGTATAGACGACGAACCGCTAGAGGGTTTTGCAAGACTCTATGTATTCGACCCATTCGGCAACCGGATCGAGTTGATGGAACGCCTGCGATGATCCCGCGTACAGCGCGAAACACGGCTTTCCCTTCTAGGGCTTGTTGCCTTTGAAAGCCGACATTGGTGCACTGCGCAGCAACTGCAACTAAGGGCTCGTCCGCCTAGTTCGTCGCGCAACAGGTAAACTCTCGCATCGGGCCGTCGCAATCGTTCGCAAGATAGCCAACCAACGGCAACGGTGCGGACGAAGCGGACACTGCTCCAACGCCTACAAATGTCAGCTTTTGGTTTGCATCGACCAGTCGAGTGCTTTGACCTCAAGCGCCTCGTCTCTGAAGTAGAAATGGAAGTGCCTAGCACCTAAGCCGTTCATTGCGATCCAAGGAGTTGCGTCCAGATCATCACGAGTATTGCCCGAAATTTCGTAAAATTCGCCCCAAGCCGGTGCGAGACCACTGAAACGACACCGTCCATCATACCAGCCGTGGTCGTTTACGCTTGTAATGCGATATCTTTCGCAGTTTTCAAACCGGACCAAGATAAACGAGACACGCTCGAACTCGGGATAAAGCAATGCGTTGGGTCTAAAGCGAGCGACGAGCGAAGTATCGTCATGCTCGACTCGGAGATCAGGTGCGTTTGGTTCGGCATTCCAGTCAGCGTTGAGTTGGGTGAACTTTAGCATCTTTAACTTGTCTCACGCGATATCCTCTGAAGCTGGATAGCAGACCTTTGTGAAAGGTGCAGCATCTGTAACTTTGGGCTCAGAGGGGACCTGCGGCGATGCAGCGGAGCCAAAACTCCTGGAAATGACAGAAGTGCGGGACTTTGTTGCCGTTCGATGCGTTCAAGCCAATGGCCACTAAGGGAGTTCAACCTCTGCCTGCCTTGCTCGATAGAACAAATCCTGTGTTGCAGTTCCAAGGCTCACAAACTCGCATATGGAGTATTCGTAAACACGCAAACCATCGCACTCGGGCAGGTTCTCAAATGTATCTGCCGCCTGCACTAGCGCTCGTGCATAACCATACGCAGTAAAACCACCTCCATCTATCGTTGACGGAAGTAGTGGCATCAACTTCTCATAGAACTCCCGCATCGATGCGACTAGATCATGCAAACATCCGCGCCTTCCTTTGTCCACGTTCAAACAAATATCTCCAGCAATACCAACGCATTGCGATTCCATCCAACCACGATATCGCGAATCTAGTGGCTCAATAGCTTTCAGGCACGCGATTACGTCTGGAGTAGGAAACCGAATTGCATCAGGAGTAGAGAATTGAGTTCCATCACCAGAATTCTGGGCTATCGCACCTTCTGCTGCTCCAAAAAGCAAAAACAGTGTGACCATTAAAGTACTCGGAAAACTTGAAGAGTTTTTCAATCGCAACACCTCACCGTAGAATGCTCCATCAACCGCGTCAGCGGTAATTAAGTGAACGACTGATGTCTACACTTCACATCAAGAGTTGAGCGGCGCAGCATCAGTTACTTTGGGCTCAGAGGGGACCTGCGGCGATGCAGCGGAGCCAAAACTCCTGAAAATGACAGAAGCGCGGACAAAGCTACTGTCTCAGAAGTTGTTTCGAATGACCGGTATTCGTCTTGACCAGTAGAAGCGAAGCTTGGCGCAAAAATCGCCATATTTTTGATCCAGTTCCGTGCAAACTGTGGGTGGTGATAGAACCGACCGTAATACACTCATCAAAGCTGCGCGTCGCCAGCCTGCATATCGTTTGGCTCAGTTTCGGGCTGATTTGGCCCTTACTCTACATCTTCGCAATTCACACGGCCGATCATATCGGATTATTTTTTAAAGCGATCTTTGCCCTTTTGACTTTGGCAAGCGGGGCTCTTGCATTGAGCGAGGGCCGAAAAGCTTGGCGTGTCTTCAATGCAGCAGGCGATTGGAAAGCCACAGTCTCTTCAAGCAGGCTCATTTGGGATGTCGCCGTACCTTCCAAAAATCTACCAATGGACTTAGCTCTTGCCGATGTTGCAAAGGCATTGCGGTTAGAAATCAGCCGCACAAGCAAAGACAGTGATGGCGAGTACACCGAGGTCGAAGAGCGCTTCGAGCTTCATTTTGTCGATGGCAGTGTGCTCACCTTCGATCGCGAAACTGCTGGCATCAACCCGCACCGCGTGTTTCAGGCACTTAAAGAGCGTGGCATAGCTTATGAGCTTTGGTCGCAAGATCACACCAAAGGCAGCGTTGATACGTCGAAGACTTTTCAGCGCTCCTATTGAACTGTATTCGTAAAAGCTGTTCTTCGCACGCATTGCAGCTTCATACAGCAAGGGCTTCAAGGCAGCCGTTTGCACGACGGTTGGTCGCGGTTTCTGGACGCGGTCGCCGTGCTTTGACACCTATCCCGGAGTGAATCTTGCACTCATTTTGGGATCGATCTCGCTCTCGTCAAGCAGCTCCAAAAGAGCCTCTGAGGTGCTTCGTTCTGTAGATTGTCAGGCTGCCTTTGCTTTTTCATAGTCCGGCAGATCGAACTCGTCTTCATCTACCTTGGACCCACCGCCAAACAGGGATGCGAAGCCCTGGACCGCCGAGGATGCGGCGATGCTGGCGCCTGCATTGATCAGGCTGACTTTGAAGCGGGACTGGGCATAGGCCAGATCGGGGACGCCCGGGGGCAGCTTCTGGGACTTCTCCGCAAAGGCGCGGAATTTCTCCTCATACGCTTTGAAGGCATCTTCGTGGTTCGTGTGCGCGGCCAGTTCATTGGCCAGAATGTAGGACCCGATCAGCGCGAGGGTCGTGCCCATGCCGGTGTAGGGCGTGGGGCAATGGGCGGCATCGCCCGCAAGGACGCACCGACCACGGGACCATGTCTTCGACTTGATCTGGTGCAGCGGCCCCAGGAAGATATCGTCCACGTCCTCCAACGCGTCGCTCAGCCGTTCAGCCTCCCAACCGGCGCCGTCGAGGCGCTTGCGCAGTTCGGCTTTCTTGTCGGCGAGCGACATGCGGGGCGGGTCGTTCTCGTCACTCAGGAAGTTCACCGATGCGCGCATGGTGCCTTGATTGTCCGGTCGCAGAAACGCGATGACGCCCGTCGGGCTTGTGTACCAGCGCCACCAGTCGTTGTCCCGCTCCAGCCGCGGCACAGTGAAGTAGGAGGACCAGCACCCGAGATAGTCCTCGTGCCCCTCCTCCCCGAGGATCAGCGTTCGGGTCGAGGAATTCATGCCATCCGCGGCGATGACAATGTCGAAGGTTCCGGTTGTGCCGTCATCAAATGTCACCTCAACGCCGTTGTCTTTTTCCTCAAGCGTGTCGATGGAAACACCAAACCGGTACTCGACGCTCTTGGGCGTGGCATTGACGAGAATGTCGACGAGATCGCCCCTGAGGATTTCAATCTCCCGCGTGAGGGAGCCTTTCTTTTCGACCGGGAAGCTGGCCTTGGCGGTGTTGTCGGTGTCGACGAATTGCAGGCCCTTCTCACCGGTGTGACGGTCCTTGATGTCGTCCATGATGCCCATTTTCGAGACCACGTCCCGCGCGGCGTCGGTGATGTCGATGTTCTGCCCGCCCAGACGCAGACTGTCCGCCCGCTCTATGACTGTTACTTTCCAGCCATTGTGAGCCAGCCAGTAGGCTGCGGTGGGGCCAGCGACCCCTATGCCCGAGATGAGTGCAGTCTGTGCCATGCGTTAATCCCGATGAAGATAATCGAGGATTTAACGGGTGGACGCGCCCACGGTTCCCTTGTTTTTCTGAGATAGGCGACTGGCCCCTGATCTGAGAGGGCTAGAAGCTGAAGATATCACCGATGTTTTCAATAATGGCGATCAACAGCAGAACACCAACAATCAGAATCGCGATCATCCAGACGAACTGGAAGGTGATCGCGGCGGCGCCCAGGCTGGTGCCGTAGGCCGCATAGCGCCAGTTTTCGCGCCGCATGACCGAGATCAGGGACAGAACGACCGCAATCACGCCGAGGACTGGCGCGACCATTGCGGCATAGAACCAGATTGGCGGCGCGACGACCTCAGGCTCGGGCTTTGGCCATCCCAGCAGGGTCTGCCAGGCCGAGCGCTTGATCTCGCCTGCGATTTGGCCGATTTGCGTGCCGACGGATTGCTGCGTCTCGAGGGCTGGCCCGATGAGCTGTGCGAAGACGAGCACCAATGCGACAGCCCCAAAAAGAACCGCCCAAAAGCCCCACCGCCGAAAGAGGTCAGGCATATCACGCAACGGATTGTCCGAGTTGTGTTCCATAGCGCTGGCATTCTGCCGCAGGAGTTGGGCAAAACTGTGGTCTGGGCCGTGGCTGTTTAGCGGTTCTTGGATGTTGGCTGACCTCGTGCGGCGGGGGATGGCCTTGCGGTTCCCGTCCTGACGCCAAAAGCCCCAGCCGATTGGCCGGGGTTTTCGCTTTCTTGGGGTGCGCTTACCGGGCCTTGGACAGGCTTTCGGCCAGACGCATCAGGGTGACGGCTTCGGTTCTGTAGCCAAACGTATCGTCGCCCTTGGCGGTGTTGGCCAGTGCGATGGCGTCCTCGTATGTCCAGTCGCCTGTGTAGCTGGATCCTTGTAGAAGCTGGCCGAACCCTGCGATCGCAGTGGCGAAGCGGACATCGGTGTTGGCATCGCTCACACCGGTCGAAATGGGTGTTTCGATCAACTGGCTCTCGCTTTCGCCGGGCGTTTTGTAGCGCAGGCGGAGAAAGCCCAGCTCGTCACTGTCTGAGGCCACGGGGTCGTCAGCGCCATAGCGAAGCGCGTCGTTCAGGATCGCGTCGGAGCCTATGGGCGTAATCTCGTAGATCGCTGTGACCGTGTGACCTGCGCCGATCTCGCCCGCGTCGACCTTGTCATTGTTGAAATCCTCACGCTTCAGGGCGCGGGTCTCATACCCGATCAGGCGGTATTCGGCGATCTCGGCGGGGTTGAACTCTACCTGTATCTTCACGTCGGACGCGATGGGATAAAGTGCGCCCGCCAGTTGATCGACCAGCACTTTGCGGGCTTCGCTGAGCGTATCGATATAGGCCGCCTGTCCGTTGCCATTCTGGGCCAGTGTCTGCATCAGGGCGTCGTTCAGATTGCCCCGTCCAAAGCCCAGAACCGACAGGAAGGTGCCGTCGTCGCGCTTTTCCTCGATGAAGGTCTTCAGCGCCTCGTCCGAGGACAGACCGACGTTGAAATCGCCATCCGTGGCCAGAAGTACGCGGGAAATCTCGCCTTCATCCGCCATCTGTTCGGCCAGCGCATAGGCTTGTGTCAGACCTGCGGCCCCTGCGGTGGATCCGCCAGATATCAGGCTGTTCAGGGCGGCCTCGATCTTGCCGGTTTCGCTCGCTGCAGTCGGCTCCAAAACCGTGCCTGCGCTGCCCGCATAGGTGACGATGGCGACCTGATCCTCTGGCCGCAACTCCGGCAGCATCAGCCGGAAGGACTGGATCAGCAGTGGCAGCTTGTCCGGGCTGCTCATGGAGCCAGACGTATCAATCAGCAGGACTAGGTTCAGGGGCGGGCGATCTTCGATAGCGGGCAATTCCCCTTGGATGCCGATATGAACCAGCTGGGTCCCATCGTTCCACGGCGTGTCGGTGACGGTGACGCTCTGCTGGAACGGCAGGTCGCCGGTGGGTGCTGCGTAATCATAGGGGAAGTAGTTGATCATCTCCTCGATCCGCACGGCCTCGGCGTTGGGCAGTTGGCCATTTTGCAGCGCGCGGCGCACCCACGCGTAGGACGCAGTGTCCACATCGATGGAAAAGGTCGATACCGGCTCTTCGCTGGTGATCTTGACTGCGTTCGGGGTCTCGTTTGCAAAGCGGTCCCGATCCTCGATGATTTCGGGGTACGGATCCGGCACGGGAAGGATCCTGATCTCCTGACTGCCTTGCAGCATGCTGGTGGAGGCAGAGGGGTTCACGACCCTGCGGCCCGGACGCGAAACTTCGGCGGGCGCAAACTCTTCCACGATCTCTTCGAGTATCATCGGTGCCTCTAAGGGGGAGGCCAGAGGCGCGTCCTGCAAAACGTCCTGATCCGCGGAGGGCTGTGCCTCTTTCGCGGTGATCATTTCGGGCGCGGCGGGTTCCACTTGGGGGGCCAGAACCGTGGTTTGTGGTCCGGGCTGGTTTTGCACAAAGACAAAGCCCACGCCCAAGACGACGAGGGAAGAGGTGGTCAGAAGAAGCGGTTTCAGATTTCGGGTGGCAAACATGTCTCTCAGTCCTTTCAGAATGTTGGACCTTTCCGGTCCTGTATCTGTGGGACGTGCGCCGGGCGCCGATCCTTGGAGGCTTTCGAAATTTTTTTCCGCCACGCGCAAGGCCGCGTCGCGGGCGGCGTCGCTGGCGGGGGGTGGCGTGCCAAGGGCCGCGCGCAGTTTATCAAGCTCATCGGTCATTCAGATGGCCTCCTTTTCGGCCATATCGCGCAGGTGGCGTTTCACTTCGGACATCCGCCACGCGATGGTTCCTTCGCTGAGGCCCATCACCTCGGCGGTTTCTTTCTGTGTCAGGTCTTCGCCAAGGGTCAGCGCGACCGTCTCGCGCAACTCCTGAGGCAGGGCGCGCATGGCCGTGCCAAGCCAGTCCTGTGCGGCTGCCGCGTCCTCATCCTCGGCGGCGCGGCGCTGGTAGTCTTCGGCCCAGCCCTCGCTGGCTTTGGCGTGGCTCTGGGCCTTGCGCGCGCGGTCCGTGGCGGCGTTCATGGTCACCCGGTAGGCCCATGTGGTGAACTTGGCCTCACCCCGGTAGTTGCGCAGTTTCTGGGGCAGGGCGGCCAAAATGTCATGTGCCAGATCTTCGGCATCGTGCTGGGTGCCGGTCAAGCGCCACGCAAACCTGTAGATACGATCATAGTGACGGCGAATGAGGAGGTCGAATGCCTCCCTGTCGCCTGCGGCGGCCGCTTGGGCCAAAGCCTCGTCACTGGTTTTCATGCGCATAGTGATGGTAGGACGCACGGGGCGGGTCAATCCTTGGAAAGTTTTTTGAAAAAATGACGAGTGCGCAGGAAAAGCGGGATCTGGCTTATGAAAATGGCGGGTTTATTCCCGATGCGGCTGCCTACGGGGATCGCTGGCCGCGGGCGGCGGCGGCGTTTCGGGCGGCCCGGCGTTGCGATCTGGATGTTAGCTATGGGGACCATCCGCGGGCGGCGTATGATCTGTTCTGGCCCGAGGGGACACCCAAGGGGCTGATGGTGTTCGTCCATGGCGGGTACTGGAAGGCGCGGGCCAAGTCGGACTGGTCGCATTTCGCGGCAGGCGGGCTGGAGCGGGGCTATGCGGTTGTCCTGCCGGGGTATCCCTTAGCCCCCGAGGTGCGGATCAGCGAGATCACCCAGCATATTGCGCGCGCAATTACGGCCGCCGCCGCGCAGGTCGCCGGACCCATCGCGTTGACAGGTCATTCAGCGGGCGGGCATCTGGTGGCCCGCATGGCGATGCCGGGCGTATTGACCGAAGATGTCGCCGGGCGGATTTTCACCAGCGTTCCGATCTCGCCCGTGTCGGATTTGCGCCCGCTTGTGGATCTGTCGATGAATGCGGAGCTTAGATTGGACGCTGTCGAAGCCGCGGCGGAAAGCCCGATTCTGGGTCTGCCTCTTCCGCATATCGCCGTGACCCCCATCGTCGGCGCCGAGGAACGGCCGGTGTTTCTGGATCAGGCCCGCTGGCTGGCAGAGGCTTGGGGCACACCACAGATCATCTTGCCCGGCCGACACCATTTCGACGTCATCGACGCGCTCATGGACCCCGACAGCCGCATGATGCGCGCGCTTCTGGGGTGAGCGCCGAGCGAAGAGGCGGGGTTTGCGTTTTGCTTACCTCCGCTGCGTTGAAAGTGAACCACCGAGGGTTTTTCCCGCGGCACAGAAGGCGCGAGACGAACATCGGCTTTGAGCCCGGAGCGGAAGCCTAATTGTCGTTTTACGGCTCAGGAAATATTCCATACACTCCTTCTTCGGCGAATACCTCGCCGAATGAAACCTCGCCCCGACTTAGCTTGTATGGCCAATATACGACGACCGAATAATCACCTTCATGATCGAGCGCTATGGCTACCGCGTCACTTTTCCTACTGGTGCCTGGAAGCGATACACGCACATCATAGGTTAACGCAGTAGCTTTATAATCTCCGCCAACCGCAGAGCTGCGGAAACCTGCGTTGAGTAAATCAATGATTTCGTGTGAAGGGGGGCGCTCATCTCCGTCATATCCAGCAACCAAAATCATCTGGCCATCTGGTTTCATCGCTGCGCCAAATGGAAAGAACTCTCCATAATTTTGAAGAAGTTGTTCTGCAAACTCAATGGAAGCGGTCATTAACTCTTCAGCATCTTGCTTCGGTGTTTGCACTGTTTGCGCCTCAACTGAAACAGTCAGAATTAAGAATAACACAAGATAACGCATTCATAGCTTTCAACAATTTGGTAAATGTTCAAATCGCAATAGATCAGCGATACCTTTGTGATTCAAGAAGCCTCGTATCTTTAGTCGGCATTGGGTCTGGCTGCTTTGTATATCAACGGCAGCAAAGTCCAGCAAAACAGACGTAAAGTCAGCTGCGCGCGGCGCTCTTTGACACATTTGCGCAGGTAGGCGCGGTGTTTGGCCGGGCCACGGTTACTTCGCTGGTGCCCTTAACTGACATCACAGTTCCGTTTTTCGCCGTGGCGGGGTAGTTCGGTCATGGAGCTGCCCATTTTCAATGCTATGGTACGCTCAAGTCTTCACATTTCCGCGAGAGCGCTTATGTGAATGATAGTAACATTGGCGAAGGAAGAGATATAGATGGCAGATTTTGATGCTCAGGTCCGGGAAAGTCAGGCGCAGGTCGAAGCCGCGCAGAAGCAGATTATCGAGGTAACGAGCCGGATCGAGACGGCGCGGTCCAAGCTGAAAAGCGGTGACGACATCACCATCGATATCGAGAACGCTTCGCTGGACGACGTACACACCCATACGGAGCTGATGAATGCCAACATCGCTGAGTTAATCATGGGGCTGGACGATGTCACGTCCGGGTTCTCCGAAGACTTCTCTGCCATGCGGGACAAGACGGGCTGGGAAAGCTTCGTCGGTATGTTCGCGCCCGCCAAGTCCGAATCCATGCGGCAGGAACGGATGCGCACGGCGTCGATTGATGACAAGCTGCAGGACCTGATCTCGAAATCCGACACAATTACCCAGCTTCTGCAAAGCCAATTGAATACGCTGAACGAGCAGAAGGCTAAGGTGGAAACGAACCTGACCGCCACGCTCGACGAGCGCGAAATGGTCGTGGGCGAACTGGAAGCTTTGCGCGCCGATATTCTGGCGATGGATCCCAAGATGATCGAGTTGGAAAACAAGATCAGCGTCGAACAGGATGCCGCCGCCCGTACGCGGCTGGAAACCGAACTGGCCGATCTGAATAAACGCTACAATGAGATGGTGCAGCAGGAACAGGTGAAGCTGGCAAACTCCCAGACGCTGGAGCGCTATATCGAGAAGGGCAAGACCTGGGTTGATTCCCTGCAAAACCAGGCGGCGACGCAGATGGTTCTGATCAACAAGCTGGAAACGGATACCAAACAGCGGGTCGTTCTCTATGACGCGCTGACCAAGTCTTTGAAAACCGCGCAACAACAGGACGTGGCCCACCGCATAAATGAGATCGGCGTGGAAACGGACAAAGAAGCGCAGGCTGCGATGGCCGGGATCGGTGCCGCGACCAACAACCGGATGGCCGATATGCTGGAGGCCCATGAGGACCAGATGATCTTTGCCCGCAAGGTGCTGGAACAGAAGGCAAAGGCTGATGAGCGCTTCGCCCGCCGGTTCCAAGCCGTGGTCGATAAGCACGACAAGAACCTGTACGGCGCGTGAGCGGTCTTTCCAAATCTCTGATCGGTTTGGTGGTTGGGGTTGCTTGGTTGACTGTCGTTTACACTCTCGACCTTGGATGGACAGCTTATGTGCCGGGTGGACTGCTGGTGTGCATCTGCTTGATTGCAGGCGCCGTATGGACGTCTGATGCGGATCGTTCCGGCTTAGGGAAGTTGGGTGACGGGAGCGGGAGCGGTTGACGCAGGACATTGACCTCACCATTGATCACGCGGGTCTAACGGACAACCTCGCGGCGCGGCGGTATTTTGCGAAGTTCGAGCGCATCACTGACCATCTGGCGCGGGTGGCGGGCGAGATGGAGCGGGAGCGGACGTTCTCGAAGACCGATGTGTCCATCGTGTCGAATTACGTCCAGCGGATCGCGGCGACGTTTCGGGCATTGAGCCAGAAGTATCTGCTGACAGGGCGCGATACAGGTGTGTTCTTTGGCTCGCTCAACATCGACCGGGTTGAGTCCGGTTTTCCGGTGTTCGGCGAGTTGATGACGATGGCCAATGATGCACAGCAGGCGGGACGGCATCTGGACGGGATGCGGTCGCAGGCTGAGTTGAAAGACGAAATGATCCGTCAGATTGTCGGCGATCTGACGATCCCGACAAAGTTGCAATATGCCATGTCCCAGCGGCTCTATTATGAAGAGCTTGCGCGGGGGGACCTGTTCTGGGCCCACAACGATCCGCAGGCAATCTGGCAAGGAAATTCAAATGGCAGGAAACGTTATCTGATCCATTGGGCGGTCTATGACAGCCGCCAGAATGTGCCGACAATCTACCTGATGGAGGTGGAGGATTCAGGCGATATATCTCTGCCCAAGGACGACCGGCGCTGGCCCGCCGCGCAGGCTCATCTGGCAGCGCAATCGACAGCGGGCTTGAAGTTGTTGACCATCGCGCAAGGGTTTGATCGGGATTTCGACGATCTGCACCCAAAGCGGCTGCGGCGCGTGCATGTGGGCCCGATGTATTCCAGCGCATTCACGCTGCAATCGGGTCCCATTCGCGAGGTTCTGGAAGAGGCGCAAGCCGCCCCGGGCGAAGACTGGGCGCTGGCCTGGACCATCGAGGAGTTATGGTCCGAGCGGGTTGAGTTGGAGAAAAAGGGCTGGTTCGGTCAAGTGGAGCGCGAGATTTTCCGGCTGGATCCCTTTGCGGGACGCGGTGCGGAGACCGGTGCGACCTCCATCGAGCGGGCGATCATCTTGCCGCAAAAACCGTTTCAGGTGCTGGCGGAACGGCAGCCTCAGGGCTTTGCCAGTGTGCGCAAATTCGTAGTCAGCCCGGCGGGTCGCGTCGTCGCATATAAATAGCACCAGCTCGAGATTTGATATGATGACAGAGTTAACATGTGAAGGACTGAAATGAGCCAATCTGCCGATCTGATGGACCTGACCGAGGAAGATATCCGTAAGCACTATCCGGCGGCTCTGTCGATGCTGCAGGGGCTGGATCACACGCCGCGTTTGGCCAAGGCGAAAGAAGCGCCTGTGGCCGAGCGTTCTGCGGGTTTGGGGACGCGGCGCCGGTTTCGGTCAACCACGCCCGGTCTGGTGACGCGCTCGACCGCGCGGCCCGAGGGTGTGCGGTTGGTCGAGCAGGTCGAGGGGATCGGCGAGGATGAACTGCCATCGCCCCTGCAAGCTACGGTGCTGCACAAGCTGCGCCGATCTTTGGCGATTGCGCTGGCGACGGGGGAGGCGTTTTCTGAGGCCACGGGTCTGGCCGAGTTGAAGCGCGGCAATCTGGAAGGGCGGCTTTCCGACGACAAAAAGGCCGCGTTCACGGAACTGCTGGCCGCCGAGGCGCTTGCCACGCTTTACACTTTTGCCAACGCCACCTCTTACCTGCTGGCGCCGTCCCTGACCGAGGTCACGGTCGAGATCGGGGCCGTCGAGGAAGTGCTGACAGACAATGCACAGTTGGCCTTGCATGGGGCGCTGTGGGAACTGGATCAGGACGTCGCGTTGTTCGCTAATGAGGACACCAAACTGGTGGCGACGGTTGCGGCCTTCGCGGAGCAGTTGATGGAAAAGGTCGCCCTGCGCGCGCAAACCGCGCCGCGGCTGGTGCCGTTTACCGGCGCGTCCTACCACGTGGAAGCGGACGGTCTGACGATCAATGGGTTTACGCCCGCGCGGGCGGCCAAGGGCTCCAAACTCACGATGACGTTCAAGAAGCCGAACGAGGTCGTGGGCAACCACATTGCCAAGTATCAGGCGATGAAGCTGTCCAAGATGCTGATGGCCTATGATTTTGAGCGCAAGCTAAATCCGTTTGCGGAGCTTGGCGGCTTCATCTTTACCTTCATGGGGGACGGTGCGCCCGGTACGGGTAAAACGACGCTGATCCAGATGATGGCGGGGCTGATCTCGGGCTATTGCGAGACAGCGGGCTATGCGTTTCGTTATCAAAACCTAAGCACGGACAATATCGACAGTTATCAGGGTAAATCGGGTCAAAACGCGAAGGCTTTTATCAACAACGTGATTGATCCGAACGTGATCGGGTTCGGCACGATTGATGACATCGACCAGTTGGCGGGCAAGCGGGGCGACCGGCAGTCGAGCGCGGGTCAGCTTGAGATCACGGCGGTCCTGATGGAAAGCTTTGCGGGCGCAAACACGGTCGTACGCGGCAATTGCACCTTTGGCATGTTCTCGAACTACCCCGAAAATGTGGACGACGCGCTGCGGCAGCGGGCGGGTGCACGCTTCCTGGTGGATGGACCCCAGACGCGGGAGGATTACATCGACATTCTGCATTTGCTGATGGGCAAGAATCACGACATCCCCGTGGGCGACCATGATCTGTTCGCCGCGCAGGAAATCAAGAAAGCCGTGGCTGCGTCGTTCGACAGCCACTCCAAACCGCACGAGGCGGGTCTGCTGGAAGTGTTTGACCGGGTGAACAGCAAGATCGGCGGGTTGGACACGATTGCGAAGCTTGGTACCTACCTGAAGGGCATTCAAGAGGCCGACCCACGTTTCACGGGGCGCGCGATCAAGAACATCACGGATGCGGTTAAAGTGCGCGCGATGGATTTTGAACTGCCCGATGAATGGATGGATGAGCCAGAGTTGTTCCTGTTCAAATCCTATGACGATAAGAAGGCGATGATCGAAGAGATGCGCCAGCCGATTACAGTCGAGATGGTCATTCAGGAAATCAACCGCTACGCCGACAGCGAATTCCGCTACGCGGACAAATCGGACGAGGTCGCCATCGAAAATATGGTGCGTGACTACGGCCGCACCGAAGAGGCCAAGCGGCGGTATCTGGAGAGCAAGGGGTGAAGATTGCCCTTATCATATCAGTGTTTTTTGCGCCCTTTGTGGTGGCGTGGGGCGTGACGGGCTCGGTCTGCGGGTTCGCCAAGCCAAGCGCTTTACAATGCTATGAGGCGGGCGATGGCTACTGGAACCTGTTTTTCAGTTACCTCATCATGTTCTCTATCGCGATCTGGGTCGGCGGCGGGCTTGCCTATCTCCTGATCCGTCTGCGCAGGGCAGATGCCCCATGATGCGGTTGATCGAAAAGGGGTTGATGTATGGCAACCTCTACCATGTCTCGAGCCCCGCTTTGGTGGCGCGGTACAATCGTGCGCTGGAGCGGTTGTCTGGCAAGCAGACGGCGCTGACAGATTTTCACATCGACCTGTCGGGGTACGCACCCGAGATTGGCGTGGAACTGGACGATCCCCTTTACCTGAACCCCAACGGGTGTAACCGGCAGTTCATTCTGCTGTCGACTGAACAAAAGACGGCCCCGCTGCTGGAGTCGAAGTTTTCAACGTCCCGCGGGATCTTGCGACGGTTCATCGAGGAAAACGAGGCGCAACTTTTTGCGCTGACCGCGCGGGATGCGGTGGCGGGCGAGTTGGTCAACTCGGTTTACAGTGTGAACAGCGCTGCGGACCTCTTTGACATGCGGCGGGTCACCATCGAGGCTGATACGACCGGAGGCCATGTGGCCGAGGCGGCAAAGCTGAGCGATATGATCGAGGAATTCCGCACGCGCGATGATGCGTGGTGGGATGATGTCCTGATCGCTGAGATGATCACGCTGGCCAAGACGACGGGCGACGTGACACGTGCACCGATCCGCCTGTCTAAGGACAGCTACGATCAGGAGAATTTCTGGACCGCGCATTTCGGCGGGCTTTACGTGTTCCGCTCGGTCGATCATCCGGCCGCGATCACGGTCGGTCCGAAAGAGGATCTGGGCGAGCTGCCGATCAACTTCACCATGAGCTTTTCGGAGCGCAATCATATCGCCACGTTTCTGGCGATGAACGACCTGGTCGAGCCGATTGTGAAAGCCAAGGGCATCAACGCGGCGGCGATCCTGAGACAGAAGCTGGATTTCATGATCGTGGACGTGGCAGCCAGTGCGGGCATCAATCTGACTGGCTTGCGGCGCTCTGATCTGCGTGGTCTGGCGCGGCGTTATGCTGCGGAACTGCCCGAAGAGTTCCGCGTGCTCAACGAACTGCTGCGCTGGGCTGAGGGCGGCGGGCCGTGGCCACGTATTGCCAGCGGTCATCCGGCGTATTTCTACACGCTGCGCGCCAAGCCGCATAAGGACAGGGATCTCATCAATATGCTGCTGGCCGAACTGTGCCCGTTGGATGTGCGTCAGCTGTTCATCTGCCACAAACAGCTATTCTACGACAGCTACGCCACGTGGCCGGACGAGAAGAAGACCTATGTGGCTGATTTCCTTGCGCGCGAATATCAGGCGGACAAAGCAGGCGCGCGTGCGGCCCTTTTCGGGGCAGATGCGCCGCTGAGCGAGCCTGAGAACGAGGAACTCGGTATCGTGGCGCAGGTCGGGCCGTGGGGACGCATTTCGATCTCACGCGACGACGGTGATGATGACGAAGATGACAAAAGACGGCGGAAGGGCCGCAAGAAGAAGCGGCGGAGGGACGACGATTGATACTGGGACTTATTCGCCTGAATATAGCGGCGCTGGCTTTAATGCTGATCGTTTATTTCGTGCTGTCCATATGGTCGCGATCCGTGCGACGCAAGAAATTGGGCGAGGAATGGGACGAAGAGGTGCAAACCGGGGACCGTGCGGCCTACGTAGAAGAAGGGCTTGAGGATTACGACCAGTCCTTGCGCCGCAAACTGATTTTAGGGGTGTTTGTCGTACCGTATCTGGTCATTGGCCTTCTGGTTTATGTGATGAACTTCCAATAGGGAACTGCCATGTTGCGTTATCTGAAATACACCTTCTGGACGGTCTTCTGGGTTCTGGTCCTCTCGTTCCTGCACTACACGCTTCCACAACGCGATATCGTGCGTATTGTCGATACTGAGGTACGGCGTGTGGACTTCGGGGAAAACTCGATCTTCTGGGCGCAGGCCGATACAGGGCAGGACAATGAAGGCGTGAACCGGGATGTCCGCTTCATCAATGCGGTGAAAGAAAACGGTCGGATCCGCGTTTATCGCAACGAAGATACAGGCTGGGGTTGGCCGCCTTATTTCAAGCTCGATTCCTCCAACCTGCAGACGGAAGCCGCTGATCTGGTAAGCGAAAGCCGGGCCAACCCGCAATGGGTGATCCTGACCCATTATGGTTGGCGGAACGAATTTCTGTCGATCTTCCCCAATGCCGTCGGCGTGCGGGCCACAGATGATCCCAACCAGCGGCTGATCCCGTGGTTCAATATTCTGGTTCTGACCATTCTGGCGGGGCTTGCACTGGGCTTTTTCCGGATGACTCAGTGGTTCCGCCGCGAAAAGATTGATCCGATCCTCGAAGATGTGGGGGAAACGTGGGACGCGGTGGACGCGCGCGCGGACGATGCCCGGGACAATGCGCGCGGCGTCTGGGGCCGGTTCAAGGCGTGGCTTGCCACATGGCGCGGCAAGCCGCGGGTCTGATCACTCGCCGTAAGGTACCCAGATATTTTTCACTTCTGTTGCCGCCCTGAGCAGGTCGGCGTCGGACGGTTCGTTTGTGATCCATGTGCGCTTGAGATTTCCCGTTGAGGCAGTCTCAATCTGGTTCGCCAACGGCGTTGAGGAGATGGACCAGACGGCATCCACATCATTGTGCGCCGCCAGATGAGGGGCCAGTTCCCCGTGGCTGCCAGTCAGAATGTTCACGACACCTGCGAGGACATCGGAAGTCTCAAGCACTTGCATCAGATCCGTGGCGGCCAGCGGGAAGGGCTCGCTTGCGACCATGACCGCGCGATTGCCCATCGCGATGGCCGCGGCCATGGGTTTGACGAAGCCGAGAAGCGGCGCGGCGTCATCGCAGAGCGCGCCGATCACGCCTACAGGTTCCTTCATGGCCAAAGCGACGCCGCGGATTGGCACGCCGTGCACTTGACCGTCATATTTGTCGGCCCAAGCGGCGAAAGTGAAGAGCGCCTCCAGGCTGGCCTGCACCTCGGCCATGCCTGATTTGCCTGTCATATTTTTCAGGCGGGCTGCGAACTCATCCTGCCGCGCAGCGAGATTTTCGGCTACGTAGTAAAGGATTTGCGCCCTGAGATGGCCGGTTGTCTTGGACCAGCCCTTCGCGCCTTGAGCGGCCTCGACCGCGTTGCGAATGTCTTTGCGGTTCGCAAGGCTGACCTCACCCAAGGCGTGACCCTTGGGACCGTAAATCATCTGGGAGTAGCCGCCATCCGGACGGGCCTGCTTGCCGCCGATATAGAGCTTGGCGGTGCGGTCAATGGGGCTGCCGGATGCGCCGTCGCCGGTGAAGGGTTTGACCTGTGCCGGGGCTTTGATCTGTTTCTTCGGCTTGGTGTAACTGGACAGCCCTTCCCATCCCCCTTCGCGCCCGAACCCGCTTTCGCGCACGCCGCCAAAGCCCGCAGCGGCATCCATGAGGTTTGTCGCGTTGATCCAGACGATGCCGGAGACGAGCTTCGGCGCGATATCGAGCGCAAGGTTTATGTTCTCGGTCCAGACCGTCGCGGCCAGCCCGTAGCGGGTGTTGTTGGCAACCTCCACGACCTCTGCCGGGGTACGGAATGTGGTTGATACGAGAACGGGACCAAAGATCTCTTCCTGCATCAGCTTGGCAGAGGTGGTCAGACCGGTGATAAGCGTTGGCGGGTAGAAACAGCCGGCAGGTGCTGGACCTGCCTGATAGATCTCGCCATCGCTATTGTTTGCCACCAGCGCCGAGATGGTCTCAAGTTGCACCGGATCAATGATGGCCCCGATGTCGATGCACTTGTCCAGTGGGTCACCGATGCGCAACCCATCCATGCGGGCTTTGAGCTTGGCATAGAACGTCTCCGCAATGCCTTCCTGCACCAGAAGGCGGGAACCGGCGCAGCAGACCTGACCCTGATTGAACCAGATGGCATCGACCAGACCTTCGACCGCGCTGTCCAGATCGGCGTCATCGAACACGATGTAGGGAGACTTGCCGCCAAGCTCCAGCGTAAGGGATTTACCGCTGCCTGCAGTGGCTTCCCGAATGCGACGCCCGACGGAGGTTGAACCGGTGAAGGCCACCTTGTCCACGTCGGCTTCCACGATACGCTCACCCGTGGCACCGTCGCCTGTGACGATGTTGACGACACCCTTGGGCAATCCGACCTTGGCGCATATCTCGGCGAACAGCAGCGCGGTCAGGGGGGTGTATTCAGCGGGTTTCAGAACGACCGTGTTGCCCATTGCAAGCGCAGGTGCGATTTTCCATGCCAGCATCAGAAGTGGAAAATTCCACGGGATCACTTGACCGCAAACGCCCAAGGGCGCCCGGTCTGGCAATTCGCTGGCCATTAACTGGGCAAAGCCTGCGTGATGGTAGAAATGGCGTTGGGCCAGCGGGATGTCGATGTCGCGGCTCTCGCGGATCGGTTTGCCGTTGTCGAGGGTCTCCAGAACCGCAAAGAGCCTGCTGTGTTTCTGAAGCGCGCGGGCAATTGCATAGAGATAGCGCGCTCGCTCGAACCCGCTGAGCTTGGCCCATTTCGGTTGCGCCTTACGAGCGGCCGCGACGGCGGCGTCCACGTCTTTCTGGGTGCCTTGGCTGATTTTGGCCAAAACTTCCCCGCGGGCGGGGTTCTGCGTGTCGAATATCTTGCCCGGTTTGGTGAACGCGCCGTCAATGAAATGCCCGAACTTGCGGTTGTGCGTGTCCAGCCAGTCCATGGCGGGTCCGGCATCCTCGGGCGCGGGGCCGTAGTCCATCGTGTCGAAAATCTCTTTGACGTTCATGGCTTATCCCATTGCATGTCGGTGATTGGCGGAATAGGCGCCGGTCAGGTGATGTTCCAGTTGTCGCTCTATGTCGCCCAGAAGGGACGATGCGCCGAAGCGGAACAGATCCGGCTGGCACCAGCGCACGCCTAACTCGTCTTTCATCAGGGAAAGGTAGATCAGCGCGTCTTTCGCCTTGGAGATGCCGCCTGCAGGTTTGTAGCCTACGTGATAACCCGTGGCGTCGAGGTAATCACGGATCGCGCGGATCATCACAAGGCTGACGGGCAAGGTCGCGTTGACGCTTTCTTTGCCGGTGGAGGTTTTGATGAAATCCGCCCCTGCCATCATGCAGACAAGCGAGGCGCGGGCGACGTTGCGCAGGCTGCCAAGCTCGCCGGTGGCAAGGATGGCTTTGACATGGGCGTCGCCGCATGCGTCGCGAAAGGCGCGCATCTCTTCATAGAGCGCCTGCCAGTCCTGGGTCAGCACGTGGCGGCGGGAGATAACGATGTCGATCTCCGCGGCCCCGGCCTTCACGCTTTCCTCAATCTCGGCGATCCGAAGGTGCAGTGGCGAAAGCCCCGCAGGAAACCCGGTGGAAACGGCGGCCACGGGAATGCCCGAGCCCTGCAACGCGTCGATGGCGGGGGCGATCATGTCGTGGTAGACGCAGACTGCACCGGTGGTCAGACCGCTCATGCCGAGCGGCTCAAGGATATCTTCGCGCACGGGCTGGCGCGCCTTGGCGCAAAGACGCTGAACGCGGCCCACGGTGTCGTCACCTGATAACGTGGTCAGGTCGATGCAACTGACCGCCTTCAAAAGCCAAGCGGCCTGATGGGCTTTCTTGACCGAGCGCCGCCCGGGCAGCGTCTTGGCACGGCGCTCAATCGCGGAGGTGTTGGCCTGCACGCGGGCCACCCAGTCCAGATCGAGGGCCATGCCGGGATTGCGGGGCGGATGCTCTGCCACAAGCTGCGGAAGCCGTGTTTCGGAGGCTGTTTTTTCCATGCGGGGATTCCTGAGAATGTCCTGCTCAAGGTGTCACGGTGGCGCGGCGGGTGCAAGTTGCGAGCGCGGGCAGAACCGGGTAGGACCGGGCCAAAGCTCCACGAGGTCTGCCCATGACATTTGATCGTTCCGTAAAAATTGCCCCGTCCATCCTGTCGGCGGATTTCGCCAATTTCGGTGCTGAATGCGAGGCGATTGAGGCGCAAGGGGCAGACTGGGTTCATGTGGATGTGATGGATGGGCATTTCGTGCCAAACATCACGTTTGGACCTGCCACCTGCAAAGCGATCCGACCCCATATCAAGACGGTGATGGATGTTCACCTTATGGTGGCCCCGGTAGATCCCTATATCGAGGCGTTTGCCGAGGCGGGGGCGGATGTCATCACCGCGCATATGGAAGCGGGGCCGCATATTCACCGCACCTTGCAGGCGATCCGGGCGACGGGCGCCAAGGCGGGTCTGGCGCTCAACCCGGGCACCTCAGTGGGCAATGTGGGATATCTGCTGGATCTGGTGGACCTGGTCTGTGTGATGACGGTCAATCCAGGCTTTGGCGGGCAGAAGTTCATTCACTCCCAAGTTGAAAAGGTCCGCACCTTGCGCAAGATGATCGGCGACCGGCCCATCCACATCGAGATTGACGGCGGTGTGACGCCCGAGACGGCGCCGCTGGTTGTTGAAGCCGGGGCAGACGTGCTTGTTGCGGGCTCTGCCGTGTTCAAAGGTGGCTCTGTCGAAAACCCTGATCCTTACGGTCAGAACATCCGCGCCATTCGTGACGCCGTCTGACAGCGCACGGATGCTGTGCGTCCGGGCAGATCAATCAAGGCTTTCAAGGAAAGCATGGCAGACCTAGGGTCTGCGCAAAGGAGACGGTGATATGTCAGCGATTGTATCTGCGCGGGCCCTGACGAAGGTCTATGAGGGCGGGTTTGAGGCCCTCAAGGGCGTGGATCTAGACATCGAGGAAGGTGAGATCCTTGCATTGCTTGGTCCGAATGGAGCGGGCAAGACCACGTTGATTTCCACGATCTGCGGTATGGTCACGCCGTCTGGCGGGTCCGTGACCGTCGGCGGGCATGATATTGACGCAGGCTACCGCCAAGCGCGCAAGCTGATCGGGTTGGTCCCGCAAGAGATCAATCTGGAGCCTTTCGAGAAGGTGATGAACACCATCCGGTTTTCGCGCGGTCTTTTTGGCTATGGGCCGGATGATGCGTATCTCGAGAAGATCCTGCGGCAGCTTTCGCTTTGGGACAAGAAGGACGCGCGAGTGGTGGAACTGTCTGGCGGCATGAAGCGTCGGGTTCTGATCGCCAAAGCTTTGAGCCATGAACCGCGCATCTTGTTTCTGGATGAGCCGACGGCAGGCGTCGACGTCGAGCTGCGGAAGGATATGTGGGATGTAGTCCGGGGTCTGCAAAGTGACGGTGTAACGATCATTTTAACGACCCATTACATCGAAGAGGCCGAGGCGATTGCTGACCGGGTGGGCGTGATCAGCGACGGTAAAATCCTGTTGGTGCAGGACAAGGATGAGTTGATGCGCCAGCTTGGTCAGAAGGAGCTTCGGATCGAGTTGCAGACGCCTGTGCCCCATGTCCCGGATGATCTGAAGGAGTTCGACCTGACGCGGGCGGACGACGGGTGCGCGCTTGTTTATACCTATGACACGGGCTCGGACCGGACGGGGATCACGCGGCTGATCAGCGCGTTGTCTGCGGCGGGGCTGGTGTTGAAGGACGTCTCGACCCACCAGTCTTCACTGGAGGAAATCTTTGTTGGTCTTGTGGGGGAAAAATCATGAACTTGCATGCGATCAAGGCGATTTACATCTTCGAAATGTCCCGGTTCTTCCGAACGTTTCTTCAAAGCTTTATCTCGCCCGTCATCTCGACCTCGCTCTATTTTGTCGTTTTTGGTGCGGCCATCGGTAGCCGGATTAATGAGGTCGATGGGGTCGATTATGCAGCGTTCATCGTACCAGGTTTGATCATGCTGTCGGTGATGACGCAAAGCACATCCAATGCCAGCTTCGGGATCTATTTTCCGAAGTTTATCGGGACGATCTATGAGCTTTTGTCGGCGCCGATCAGCTTTCTGGAAATCGTGATCGGCTACGTCGGGGCGGCCATGACGAAGGGATTATTCATTGGGATTGTGATCCTTGCGACGGCCTATCTGTTCGTCGATCTGGACATCAAATATCCGTTGGCCATGCTGGCCTTTCTGGTGATGACCTGTCTCAGCTTCAGCTTGCTGGGGTTCATCATCGGCATCTGGGCCAAGTCCTTTGATCAATTGCAGCTTGTCCCGCTGCTGGTAATCACGCCCTTAGTGTTTCTCGGCGGAAGCTTCTATTCGATCTCGATGTTGCCGCCCGTTTGGCAGACCATTACGCTGTTCAATCCGGTTGTTTATCTGATCTCCGGGTTTCGCTGGTCGTTCTTCGGCGATGCGGATGTGGCCATTGGGGTCAGCCTGTTTGCCATCGGGTTCTTCACCGCAATCTGTTTGGCGGTGATCTGGTGGATCTTCAAGACAGGCTACAGGATCAAGAGCTAGCCTCGGCCAGAAGCTGGTCGAGTTGGTGGGCAAACCATCCGCGCGGGATGAAGTGACCGCGCGGGTGTACGTCGAGTGTTACGTTCCGCCCGTTCTCGCAATCTGACCAGATGGTCCGCTCAAAAGAGTCCTTGGCGGTCGTGTCATAGTTTGAGACATCCGTCGCTGGTGTACAGTCCAGCATCTGGCGCCATAAGGCGACCGGATAGGTGGTGTCGCCGTCCCTGCCGAGGGGGAAGTCCATCACTGTGTCGCGCAGTCCGTGTACGTGGCGCACCTCGGCGGGATGGGTCGCACAGTTTTCCTGCTGATCGAGCGTGCCGGAGACGGCCAAAAGCGCGCGTACTTCGGTGCCGCTGTCGCACGCATAGCGCCATGCCATCGCAGATCCGTAGGAGTAGCCCGAGATGAAGATGTTATCGCGATCAATGGGATAGCGCTGTGCTGCGTCCTCCAGCACGGCGTTCGCAAAATCGACATCAGCGGTGTTGGCAGACCAGAAATTCCAAGTCTTGTTTTCCCCGTTCGGGGCAAGCAGCAAAACGCCCCGTGTGCGGGTTGCGCCTGAAATTCGGGCATGTTTGACGATCAGTGTACCCTGCCGGGCCCAGCCGTGAAAATGCAGCATGACCGGCATGGGCGTCACGCCGTCCCACTCATCGGGCAGCTTTACATGGTAGGATCTGTCGCCCAGATCACAGGGAATTTCGGCGCCACAATCCTGCGCTGCAACAGAGTGGGACATCACCGCCAAGGCTAAACCCGCCAGATACCGTATCACCTGCACCTCCTGCATTCTCGTTCGGACCAGTCTAGCTGCCGAGATCCACTCTGTGATCTCACAAGCGCTTGAGCTTCCGACTTTATTGATCGTCCTCATAAAGACTGAGAATGCCATAGAGATGCGTGATCTTTTCACCGTCCGGGGTCGTGCTGGCCTGAACCGAAATACGGCATGGTGCTGTTGTGGCATCCGCACGGTGGAGCGTGCTGTCGATGCCGAAAGGTTCGCCCTTCGTGGCTGCTGTATCAAACGCCTTTTGGACGATTTTGCGTTCTTTCTTACCGAAGCAGTCAATCAGGTGCACCAACGAGGCTTTCTTTTCCTTCGTTTCGTATTTCAGGATGCCGTAGACCGCATCGCTCCAGAACATGCGGCCGTCTTCAATCTCGAGTGAGAAGAATCCGAACGGGGCTGTGCCGTCTGCCAGCTTCGTCTGGGTTTTGAGATCTTTGACGTTCTGAATGTCGTCCAGACTTCGGAAGAGGCCTACGACATGCGCTGGCGCCCCGCCTTCGTCATACCCGATTTGCGCCCGTGCCTCTACCCATGCGGTCTCGCCGTCGCCGCGGATGAGCCTTGCTATGAAGTCGTATCCCCGTGACGTCTCTATCGCTTTGTGTACCAGATCCGCGACCATCTCACGATCGTCAGGGTGATAGAGGTCGATGGCGCTTTGCAAATCAGGCTCGTGCTCTCGCGGGTCCAGCCCATGAATGTCGTAAACTCTGTTGGACCAGTGCAGCTTCTGATCCTCCAGATCGATGCGCCAATACCCTATGTGTTGTTCAGCATCCATCAGGTTGAGAGATTGCAGATGGATGCGCGAGCTTTCCCGTTCTTCGATCAGGTTGGTGATGTCGCTGCCGACGATGAAGACAGATGTCTCTTCGGTGATCGGATCCACATAGGAAAACCGCTCCGCTGCGATCCAGCGTTTTCCGCCGTCATCGGACGTGACGGCGACATTGGCCTGATCGACCGCTCCGCTGACGATCTCCATCAGTTTGCTGTCGTCCTTGTCCTTGCTACCGTCGCGCAGGTTAAGGATCGTCTGTAGGTTCATTCCAATCGCGTCGGACTGTTCGATCCCGAGGCTTTCAGCTGTCTTGGCGGACAAACGCTGAATTTTGTTGTTCTCGCCAAAACGGATCAGATGAAGCGGCGCATGGTCCAGAATAGCGCCCATCTCAGTCGCCAGCGAATCCGCCGTGGCAGAGCTGACAATGATCAGTGTCACACCCAGAAGCTGCCCCATGTCACCGCTGAACGGCATGCACTGGAGGCGGTACAATTTATTTTCGGATTCGAAGTCCAACTCGATTGCATCGCCAAAATGAAGCGCACGGTTGCAGACATCCACAAGGCGGGGGAAACCGTCTGGCAGGCTAACCTGACTGAGGTGGGGCGAATTGATCGGGACCGGAATATCGAACATTTCGACCGCGGCGCGGCTGGCCCGGCCGATTTGCAGCGCGTTGTCGAGCACCAGAAGGGGGATCGGAATGTTGCCCAGAACCGATCCAAGTTCTGCATTGAGGGCGGTCAGTTCTGATGAGTTCACCTGAAGTTCTTCGTTCACCGTGATCAGTTCTTCATTGGTGGACTGAAGCTCTTCGTTTGAGGTCTCAAGCTCCTCGTTCGTGGCCTGAAGTTCCTCGTTTGTTGATTGCAGCTCCTCGTTCAGCGCCTGCAGCTCCTCGTTTGAGGTTTCAAGTTCCTCAATCGTTTGCTGCAATGCTTCGCGGGCCGTGGCGAGTTCCAGATCAAGCTCTCGCAGGTGTTCGCTCGACAATTCGTTTGTTGGCGCCGCGTTTGCATCCGCTTCGTCGAAATCCGTTTTCTCCCACCGATTTATCGTCAGAAGTGCGAGCTTTTCTTCGGTCTGACGTGCCTTGATCGGAATGGCCTCCAGACGGACCATTTCGTTGTCGCCGACCGGATGCCTTCCACCAACGCGCTTGTCCTGATGGCGGATTGCCAGTGTCACAAGGCTGCGCGCCTCTTCCCGGAAGGGGGACTTCAGAAGGGCAAGTTTGAGGTCGAGCTCGACACCTTCGCTGAGGTCTACATAGGGCGCGACTTCGCCGTAGATGCGCAGAAATGAGTGATCCTCAGACACGAGAATCGCGTTGTCACCCAGCGATCGCGCGAGCCCGTCGAACATCATGCGCTCAACAGATTGGTCGGTTTTCAGCTCAGGTTTGCGCGCAGGGGTCGCTGCCAGAGGCGTTCGAGACGACCAGTTGCCACTAAACGTATGCGGCTCGATGGGTTGCTTGCGGGCTAGCATCCGCTTCCGAAACAGACGGACCTGATCGGATGCCGAATGGAACAGCGCGTCGGACCCGCTGATGTTCTCAGCGGTGCCCAGAAACAGGTGGGCGTCCTGTTTTAGCGCATAGTGCAGGCGCGACAGTACCCGCCCCTGAAGTTTGGAGCCGAAGTAGATCAGCACATTGCGGCAACAAATCAGGTCCATGTTGAGGAAAGGGGGATCCTGACACAGGTTGTGATCGGAGAAGAGAATCACCGAACGCAGGGCTTCGATCACCCGCACGCCGTCAGACTGCTGGATGAAGTATGTCTCCACCAATTCTTGTGGCACGTCATAAAGGGCGCCTTGGGAATACTGCCCGCGTCTGGCGTATTCGAGTGCGGCCCGGTCAATGTCGGTTGCGAAAATCTGCGTTCCGGATCGGGCAAGCGCGTTAGGACCACCCATCGCCTCGGCCAGCATGATCGCAATAGAGTAGGCTTCCTCCCCGGTGGCACAGCCCGCGACCCAGATCCGAAGGGATTGTTGCTCGTTCTTTTCGACCATTTCGCTCATCGCGTCGGTCAGGCCAAGGAACTGTTCCTTATCCCGGAAAAACCGGGTCACCGAGATCAGCATGTCCTTGAGCAGCGCGTCCACCTCGGGCGGATGGTTGCGGCAATAACTGACATATTCTTCGATGGTTTTGATGCCAAGGGCCGTCATGCGCCGTTCCATCCGGCGTTGGACAGTCGCTTGTTTATACTCACGAAAATCGACGCCGGTGCGGGCCAGCAGGATTTGCAGGACGGTGGCCGTCGGCCCCTGCATATCGTCGCCTTCCCGGAACTGTTCGAGACTGCGCGGCGATGCCATTATACTTTTGAGTTGGGTGCCAATCTGGCTAGGTCGCAGGACCAGATCGACGCAGCCGGTCTCAATGGCGGCGTTGGGCATGCCGTCATATTTTGCGCTGCTGTCATCCTGAGCGATGGTAATGCCGCCCGCCTCACGAACGGCCTGGACGCCGTAAGCTCCGTCCGATCCAGTGCCGGACAAGATCACCGCAGTGCTTCGCTCTCCCAATTCGTTGGCCAGACTGATCAGGAATCGGTCGACCGATGGCTTGGGTTTGCCGGGTTGGTTGCTGGGTTCTACCAGCAAAAGCCGTCCCTTGTTGATCACCACATCGTAGCGGGGCGGGGTCACATAGATGATGTCCGGTTCCGGTACCATGTCGTTTTCTACGTCCACCACATTCAGCGTAGTTTCACTGGCGATCAGATGGGTCATGAGACTTTTGTGCTGAGGCGACATGTGCTGTACGAGCACGTAGGCACAGCCGTAATTGGGCTGTAGTGCGCTTGCGAGCTCGCGGATCGCCTCTAGCCCGCCGGCAGATGAGCCGACGCCGACGATGGGAATCGCTTTCCTTGGGGTTGCTGTCTCGATTTCAGCTTGGTCCTGAGCGTCAACTTGATCTGTCACTTTGCCTCAAATCACGAAAAATGATTTCTCTGGAAGGGATTGCTGGCTGCGGGATGCGTGATGTGCAGAGAACAATTGCCTAATTTCTAAATTCGATGGAACGAAAAATTAATACTGTTCGCGTAATAGTCTGTGCCTGACTGGAACAGGTTATTTCGAAAAAGGCAAGAAAGCGCCGAGGTCATGTCCGTAAACCATTTATTAATGAATTTTAATTAGCTGTTATCCTTACAGGCACTGCGGACACCAAGTAGATATTCGTTTTGCCCTTTGCGGAGTGGTTCATGAAAAGTGTGATGATGAATAGACCGGGCGATCAGGATACCTTTGTTGTGCATGTCATGCGCAAGCCTGGTGCTGTGCCGTTTGTCACTTCGATTGAGCTGTTGCTCGCCGACATGCGCAACCGTTACACGTTTAAAACGCCGCGGAACTTCAAATCCCTGTTCACGGACGACTTGGCTGATCGGCTCAACGAAGTGCTTGGTCGGATCGAGGGCGAGGAAACTGTTGTCAGCCTTCCCGACTTTGAAATGGCGAAACCGGGTCTTGTGCTTGCTGGATTGCGGGTTCTCGTAACGCGGCTGTCCGATGGGGTCGAACATATCATGATGCGCTTTCGTTATTACGTTGGTGCGATCAAGTCCGTTTTCAAATTTGATGAGACGATCACCATAGAGAGTGCGACCGTGCGGGAGCAGATTGCGGTGGAGGTGCTGCGTGACATCGTAACACCGCTGTTTGACATTGTTGCGCTGTCCGACAGCAATCTGACGCGGATGAGCGACAACAATCAGGATGCGATCAGAAAGAGGCTGCGTGCTATCTCGTCGCGTCAGAATGACCTTTCGTTCTACCTGTCTCTTTTGCAACGGTATGTCGCCGGATGCGAATCCGACACGAACAACAAACTGACCCAGGCGATGTCGGAAAAGCGGAAGATGCTGGCTGAGTAAAACCGGTCAGATGTCGCCCGTCTGAAGAAGTATCTGCTTCCAGATCGCTGTTTCATCAAAAAGTGTCCATTCCCGCCGAACAGTGCCGTCTTCATGTCCGTAGGGGCCGAACTCGGCATGCGTGATTCCCATCACGTGAACATTCGCCCCCGTTGGTCGTCCAAAGTGGCCCCAACCGTCATGGACACCATCAAGGGACCATCTCACCGCAGCGCGGGGTGAAGTTTGAGGGTCCTGAGCCCCGATGATGTGATGGATTTCAAACTTTGCGGAAGGAAACGACGCCCGCAATCCAAGCCAAAACCCATCAGCATCGCGGGGGCCGGTGCCTGTCTTGTGGCCAGGATACGCCAAAGCTGCTGCTCGGTCGTAGCGCCCCGGAATGGTTGAGAACTCAGCTGACATAATCCGGTAGAGGACATCTGCCAGTGTCTGACCCCATGGATCATCCGTGCCACGACCCTGATAAGGGCCCTCTATGTTCAGCGCCGGGCTGAAGGGTTGTACGCAGTGTTCTGGCCCACCTTCTCGTCTGATCAGATCACGGGTCCAATCGATGACATCAAAACCCATTTGCTGAACGATGGCGCTCTGGTCGCGCACAAGCCATTCATCTTTCACCTGATTATCGGCGCAGAAACAGTCGGCAATGATTCGGTAGGTCAAAGCGCGGCCTGTCGGGGGGCCATAGATGCCCTGTTGCGTATGGGTCGCGGTGCAAATTAACCGGTGAGAGGACAGAAACCCACCATTCGCATGATCCGAGGCGTCGCACCAGATCACGTCTTCTCCAAAGAGTGCCCTGTCAGGAAACTCTGCCAACGTCGCCAGCGTCGCGGCGATGATCCCGTCATTGCCTTTCACGATGGACGCCGGGGACCGAACGATTAGATCATCGCCGTAATAGGTGTGTAGGGTGTCGATGCCCCGGTCTTCCCAGATGGCTTTCGTGATACCCAAGATGTAGTGCGCAGGATCGGTCCATTTCGGATCGAAATTTTTCATAACCTCTCCTCGAACGGATCGTCTGGATAGCCCACACCCGACAGGTAGAGCCCTTCTGGCGGGGACACCGGCCCGCACGCCGCGCGGTCTTTCGCGTCTAGGGCAGTTTTAATGTCGCTTGGCTGCCACGACCCAGACCCGACCCGTGCCAAAGATCCCACAAAGCTGCGCACCTGATTGTGTAGAAAAGAGCGCGCGCGCAGGTGAAATCTGTATTCCACGCCATGGTGGGACGGGACCTCTTGAATACTCAGTTCGTCGAGGGATTTCAGAGGCGACTTGGCTTGGCACATGGTGGAGCGGAAGGTCGTGAAATCGTGATGCCCAATAAGATGCTGCGCGCCTTCCGTCATCGCCTCTACATTCAGGCGATGATTTATCTGCCAGACCAATCCGGCCTCTTGGGTCGACGGCGCGCGTCGGGACAGCAGTCGAAAAAGGTACCGCCGCTCGGTCGCACTGAAGCGGGCATGCCAGTCGTCTGCAACGGGGGTGACCTGCAGAACCGCGATCGGGTGGGGCCGCAGATGATGGTTCAGTGCCTCCGACAGCCGAAACGGCGTCCAGTTTTTCACCATGTCGCAATGGGCAACCTGAGCGAGCGCATGAACGCCTGCGTCGGTGCGTCCGGCTGCAGCGATTCCGGGGCAGTCCGGTTCCAGCTTGCGCAATGCGGTTTCAATACAGCCTTGAACCGTGACAGGCCCGTCTTGCCGCTGCCATCCTGCGAAGGGGCCGCCGTGATACTCTATTTTCAATGCGTAGCGTGGCATTCCGCCCCCATATCCCCTTGAGGCAGAAACGCCAAGACCTACACAGTGCCGCCCGATGGCCCTATGTAATGGCGAAACGGTGAGAGGGCGCGTGTGATACTTTACGATATTGTCGATGGCATCGGCAGGACGGTTGAAGGCGCGACCCAAACCGTCACAGGAACGTTTGAGCCAACCATTCGGCTTGGGGTCACTGGGCTGAGCCGGGCGGGAAAGACGGTCTTTATCACATCGCTGGTTGCCAATCTCATGGACCGGGCGCGCATGGGGCAATTGCAGGCGGCAGCGACAGGGTCGATCCAGATGGCGTATCTGCAGCCGCAGCCAGACGATACGATCCCGCGCTTTGATTTTGAGACGCATCTGGCTGCGATGACGGGGCCGTCGCCCACATGGCCAAATTCCACCCGTACAATCTCGGAGCTTCGACTGTCGCTTCGGGTGCAGCCAACCGGATTGCTGGGCGCGTTTTCCGGGCCGCGCACGGTTCATCTGGACATTATCGACTATCCCGGGGAGTGGCTGCTGGATCTGGGATTGATGGATAAGAGCTTTGCGGAGTGGTCCAAGGAAAGTCTGACGCGCGCCGAAGCGCGCGCGCCCGCCACTGACTATCTGGCGCTTCTGTCCCAGACCGATCCTGCGGCGGCCTTGGATGAACCCTGCGCGCAGCGTCTGGCGGCCGCCTACACCACCTATCTTCGGCAAAGCCGTGAAGCGGGACTGTCAGATTGCACCCCGGGGCGGTTCTTGTTGCCCGGTGATCTGGACGGCTCCCCGGTGCTGACATTTGCCCCGCTTCCGGCGCCCGATACCTCCACACGCAAGTCGCTCTACCGAGAGTTCGACCGCCGCTACGAGGCCTACAAATCACGGATCGTGAAGCCGTTCTTTCGGGATCACTTCGCCAGACTTGATCGCCAGATCGTTCTGATTGACGCCTTGGGTGCGATCCATGCCGGTCCGCAGGCAGTCGAGGACATGCGAGGGGCGATGGCTAGCATTCTGGCGGCGTTCCGCCCCGGTCAGAATTCCTGGCTCAGTAAATTGCTCTTCGGCAAGCGTGTCGAAAAAATCCTGTTCGCAGCAACCAAGGCCGATCATCTGCATCATAGTCAGCATCCGCGTTTGACTGCGGTGATGGAAGCACTGCTGCGGGAGGCGAAGGACCGTGCCGATTTTGCGGGCGCCAAAACACACGCGATGTCTTTGGCTGCCTTGCGCGCGACAGTCGAGGACCGGATGGATCATGAGGGGACGCCGCTGGATGTCGTGCGCGGGCGTTTGCTGGATACGGGAAAGCAGGCGGCGTTCTACCCGGGCGAGCTGCCCGCAGATCCCAGCCATTTGCTGACACCTGCACGGGATGGACAGACGGCTTGGTTAGATGGCGATTATGCGATCATGCGGTTCGCGCCCGCCGCCATCGAGTTGAAACCGGGGGAGGGACCGCCCCATATCCGGTTAGACAAGGCAGCGGAGTTTTTGATCGGGGATCGGTTGAGATGAGCGGAGCAAAACCAAAGGGTCCGGTCTTATTTGATCTGGACGATGCGCCACAGATCACGGAACCCGTCACCCCGGCCACTGCACCGGTTGTCCCGGACCTCGACACGCCCAAACCCTCTGGGCAGGCGATGAAAACGCTTGCAGTCGTGGCGGCGCGCCCTCGCAACCGGCTTGTGGGACTCTTCTGGTCGGCGCTCTTGTCTTTGATCGGATTTGCGGTATCCGTCGCGGCATGGGATTTTGTGACCGGTCTGCTCGAACGCAACGCCGTTCTGGGCACGATCGCCATGGTTCTGATCGGCGTCGTCCTTATTGCGCTGCTCTTGCTTGCGGGGCGAGAATGGATCGCCATCGGACGGCTTAAACGCATCGATACGCTGCGGGTCGAAGCTGAAGCGGCCTTGACGACGGGCGATCTGGGCGCGGCGCGGCGGGTGCGGGACCAATTGCTGACGCTGTATTCCAAACGACCCGGTCTCGACGCGGCGCGCGCCACGGTCAAAGAGCGGGCATCGGATAGTTTTGATGCTGATGCCGCGCTGGATCTGGCGGAACGACACTTGCTGGCGCCCTTGGATGCGGCGGCGAAAGCAGAGGTTGAAGCGGCGGCGCGCCAGGTTGCAACGGTCACGGCGATCGTGCCGATTGCACTGGCTGATCTGATCGCAGCGCTGACCGCCAACCTTCGCATGATCCGCCGGATCGCTGAGATCTACGGCGGGCGATCCGGTACGTTGGGCAATTGGCGGCTGACGCGTGCCGTCATGACCCATCTGGTCGCCACTGGGGCTGTGGCTGTGGGGGATGACATGATCAGTTCCATCGCAGGGGGCGGGGTTCTGTCACGCATTTCACGGCGGTTCGGGGAAGGTATCATCAACGGTGCTCTGACCGCCCGCGTCGGCGTGGCCGCCATCGAAGTGTGTCGCCCCTTGCCGTTTCACGCGGAAAAGCCACCTTCCGTCACACGATTGATGCAGCGGGCGCTTACGGGTCTGATCCCAAGCGGCTCTGCCACACCGAAGGACTAGTTCACATGGAAAGTCTCGCCGCCGATCTACGCCAGATGCAGCGTACGCCTCTTCACGACAGCCACGTCGCCGCGCTGCGCAAAGCGGGAAAAATACAGAGCTTCAAGAAGGGCGATATACTCGCCAATGCTGGCGACCGGATGGACAAATTTTACTACGTTCTGGACGGTGAGATTGAAGTCGTTGACCCATACACGTGGGAACGGTATTTGCCGCACGGTTTGGGCCCCACGCAGTTCATGGGCGAGATCGCGTTTCTGAACGGCGGGAATTACTCACTGCCGATGCGCGCGGCCAAGGACACTGAAACGCTTGTGGTCGAGCGCCGCCGGATGCTGGAATTGATGAGCCAAATCCCGGAGATGAGTGATATCATACTGACGGTGTTCGCGGCCCGCCGTCGCCGTCAAATCGAGGACAATGACAGCTCGCTCAAGATCATCGGGGCCGATCAGGACCGCAACATCCGGCGCATCGCTGCGTTCGCGGCGCGCAACAAGATACCTTACCAATCGATGGATTTGGGGTCACCAGATGCGGAAGATACCGCCGAAACGTGCTCGATATCCCACGGCCCAGCTGTGATCTTTGGACAAAACACCGTGGTTGACGATCCAACCCCGCGCAAGATCGCGCAGCTTTTGGGGCTGGATCTGGACATGTCCGAAAGTGAGGTGTTTGACGTCATTATCGTGGGCGGCGGACCAGCGGGCGTGGCCGCAGCGGTCTATGCCGGGGCAGAGGGGCTGTCGGCGCTCGTCGTGGAAGATATCGCGATTGGCGGGCAGGCGGGCACGTCCAGTCGGATTGAGAACTACATGGGCTTCCCGACCGGAATTTCCGGGTCCGATCTGGTCTGGCGCGGCGAGATCCAGGCGATGAAATTCGGAACGCGCTTTGCGATGCCTCGTCGCGTTTGCAATTTGGAAAAACGCGACGACGGCCTTTTTTGCGCGACCTTGGATGATGGCCATGAGGTCTGTGCGAAGGCCATCGTCGTGTCCACCGGTGTTCAGTATCGGCGGTTGCCGTTTGATCGGCTCGAAGAGTTCGAGGGCGCAGGTGTTTATTATGCGGCGACGGACCACGAAGCGCGCTATTGCAAGGGGTCCGAGATCGTCGTCATCGGGGGTGGAAACTCTGCGGGGCAGGCGGCCATGTATCTGTCGCGAACAGCAAAGCATGTCCACGTTTTGGTGCGGGGTAAAACACTGGCGGCCTCCATGTCGGATTACCTTCTGAGCAGGCTGGAAGCGGATCCAAAGATCACCATTCATTATCAGACTGAGCTGTTGAGCTTGGCGGGCGAGGATGAGTTGGGCTGTGTTACAATCTGCGACAAGGCCTCTGGTCAGGACTGGCAGTTGAATGCAAAAGCTTGCTTCATCATGGTCGGGGCGGCTCCGAATACGGAGTGGCTGTCCGGGCTGGTCGATCTGGATGACAAAGGGTTCGTAAAAACGGGGGCGGATGTCGATGAAGCATCGCCGTTTGCCACGTCCCATACGGGTATTTTTGCTGTGGGCGACGTGCGCGCGGGCTCCGTAAAACGTGTGGCAAGCGCGGTCGGCGAAGGGTCGGTCGTCATTTCTCGTGTTTGGGATCACGTGAGTTCTTAACTTCCGTTAATACAAAAGTAATTGAATCTCCCTATAGCTGCCGCGAATTTGACAGAATTCGGGTAATCGGGAAAATAAAGTGCTGAAGTTTAACAAGGGTCTTGCCATTGTCGGGGCAAGCATTTGGGGCGTTGCGGCTGGGGCCAATGCCTCAACCATCCATGGTATCGATTTCCCCCAAGGGGATCTATCTTTTGCTGATCGCATTGTAAGTTACACGCCCGGGGCAGGCGTCACTTCGCGCTACATGAAGAGCGTCGAGGCACGTGGCCTGCCGGACTGGCCAAAGGGCGGCGGCGTCGATTTCGTCTCGCTTGGATTCGGTGGATCGCTGGTGTTGGAATTCACCGACAACTTTCTGACAGCATCGGGCGACGACGCCGCGGACCTGTATGTTTTTGAGATCGGCGATCAGATCGAGGAATTTGAAGTGGCCATCTCGGTCGATGGCACGGACTGGGTTGATTTAGGCATCTACGTGGGTCAACCCAGTGGCATCGATATTGATGCGGTTTCTACCGTTCTGACGGATGAACTTTATAGCTTCGTCCGCTTGATCGATGCGCAGGAAGATCTTCCCGGCGCACCGAATTACGCAGGCGCAGACATTGACGCCGTAGGTGTGATTCAGCGGGTGTCGCTTGTGCCATTGCCCGCCAGTGCGTGGATGCTTTTGGCCGGGCTTGCAGGGCTTGGCGCTGTATCGCGCAAGCGCGCAAAGTAGGTCGGTCCCCAACCGAACCCCATCGCTAGAGCGGGCGCACTTTACGGCGCGGTCGCATCTGCATATAAGCGCGGTCATGACCCGCCCTACGCTGATCATTATTCGAATTATATCCCCGGCGCTCTGACCTGATGAGACGCCGGGCCAAGGTGTTTGAGCCACTCGCACCGCCCCTCCCTTGCTTTTCCGATACGTAGACCAAAGGACGCCACCAATGTGCGCCGACACGCCCGATTACAAAGACACGTTGAACCTGCCTCAGACTGATTTTCCCATGCGCGCAGGGCTGCCCAAGCGGGAGCCCGATTGGCTGGCGCGTTGGGAGAAGATCGGCATCTACGACCGCCTGCGCGAGAAAGACGGCCGAGACAGCTTCACTTTGCATGATGGACCGCCCTATGCGAACGGCCACCTTCATATCGGGCACGCGTTGAACAAGATCCTGAAAGACATGGTCGTGCGCAGCCAACAGATGATGGGCAAAGATGCGCGCTACATCCCCGGTTGGGACTGCCATGGTTTGCCAATCGAGTGGAAGATAGAGGAAAAATACCGCCAGAAGGGCCGCGACAAGGACGCTGTGCCGGTCGTCGAGTTTCGTCAGGAATGCCGCGAGTTCGCTGAAGGCTGGGTGGATATCCAGCGGGATGAGTTTAAGCGTCTGGGCATCACCGGCAACTGGTCTGATCCCTATCTGACCATGGCCTTTCATGCCGAGCGCGTGATCGCCGAAGAGTTCCAGAAGTTCCTGATGAACGGCACGCTCTATCAGGGTTCAAAGCCTGTCATGTGGTCTCCGGTTGAGAAAACCGCGCTGGCCGAGGCGGAGGTGGAATACCACGACCGCCAGACCGATGCGATTTGGGTGAAGTTTCCTGTCGTGCGCGGCAAAGGTCCTGACTTTGAAAGAGCTCAGGTTGTGATCTGGACGACGACGCCGTGGACCATCCCGCAAAACCGGGCAATCTGTTTTGGGCCTGAAATTTCTTACGGGCTCTACGAGGTGATCGGACGGCCCGAGGAATGCTGGGCGACGATTGGCGATCGTTACGTACTGGCCGATGCGCTGGCGGAGGATGTTCTGTCGTCCGCACGGCTGGAGGACGGTATGTATCGACGTCTGGGGGATGTGTCGGCGGAAGAGTTGTCGGCGCTGGTTTGCGCACACCCCCTGCGTGGGGCTGATGGTGCCGAGGGTGAATGGGATTTCGACGTCCCACTTCTGCCCGGGGATCATGTTACTGATGACGCTGGAACGGGTTTTGTCCACACCGCCCCTAGCCATGGCGACGATGACTACGCAATTGGCATCAAGCACGGGCTGCCAATGACCTATAACATCCTTGATGATAGCTCGTTCCGCGCCGATCTACCGCTCTTCGGGGGGGAGGCCGTCCTGAAGCCAAACGGCAAGCCCGGCGGGGCGAACAAGGCTGTTATGGCAAAACTGGTCGATGTGGGCGAACTGTTGGCGCGCAAGCGTATCACGATCAGTGACGCGCATTCCTGGCGGTCCAAGGCACCCGTGATCCGTTTGAACCGTCCCCAATGGTTTGCCGCTGTCGACAAAGAGATCGGCGATGGTCTGGACACCTATGGCAAAACGATCCGGGAACGGGCGCTGACTTCCATCGACAAACTGGTGACGTGGACGCCCCAGACCGGCCGCAACCGGCTCTATTCAATGATCGAAGCGCGGCCCGACTGGGTTCTATCGCGGCAGCGCGCGTGGGGCGTTCCGATGACGTGTTTTATCAAGAAAGACACCAAGCCGGACGCGCCCGATTTCCTCTTGCGCGACCCGGCCGTCAATCAGCGTATTCTGGAGGCGTTTGAGTCTGAAGGTGCGGACGCATGGTATAAGAACGGCGCAAAGGAGCGCTTTCTTGGCAACGATCACAACCCGGATGAGTACGAGCAGGTGTTCGATATCCTCGACGTGTGGTTCGACAGCGGTTCGACGCACGCATTCGTATTGCGGGATCGGCCGGATGGCTCTGACGACGGCTTGGCGGATCTTTATCTGGAAGGCACCGATCAGCATCGTGGGTGGTTCCATTCGTCAATGTTGCAGAGTTGTGGAACGCAGGGACGGGCACCCTATCGGGCGGTGCTGACCCACGGGTTTACGCTGGACGAGAAGGGCATGAAGATGTCCAAGTCCATTGGCAACACCATCGTTCCCGATGAGGTCGTCAAGCAGTATGGCGCGGATATCTTGCGGTTGTGGGTGGCACAGACCGATTACACTGCTGATCAGCGGATCGGGCCGGAAATACTGAAAGGAACCGCAGACAGCTATCGCCGCTTGCGGAATACCATGCGGTTCATGCTGGGCTCGCTCGCGCAGTTTTCCGAAAGCGATCGGACCGCGGCTGAAGACATGCCCGAACTGGAACGCTGGGTTCTGCATCGTCTGTCAGAGCTCGATCAGATCGTTCGGGATGGCTACGCCACCTATGATTTCCAAGGGGTGTTTCAGGCGGTTTTCACCTTTGCAACGGTGGATCTGTCCGCCTTCTACTTCGATATTCGGAAGGACGCGCTATATTGCGACGGTGACACGGCACGCCGCAGGGCAGCCCGTACGGTTCTCGATCTGATCTATCATAGGCTGACCACGTGGCTTGCCCCCGTGCTGGTCTTCACCATGGAAGAAGTCTGGCTGGAACGGTTTCCGGGCGATGACAGTTCTGTCCACTTGGTTGATATCCCCGAGACGCCCGCTGCGTGGCGAGACGATGCGCTGGCTGAAAAGTGGGGGACCGTGCGGCGTGTCCGGCGCGTCGTGACCGGTGCGCTGGAGGTTGAGCGCCGCGAAAAGGTGATCGGGTCTTCTCTCGAAGCGGCGCCGATTGTTCACACAGATGCGGCCACCGTTGATATCCTGAAGACTGTCGCATTTGAGGATATGTGTATCACGTCTGGCCTGCATCTCAGCACAGATCCGGCGCCCGACACCGCGTTCCGCGGGGAGGACAGCAGCGATATTGGCGTGGTGTTCGCAAAGGCTGAAGGAGACAAATGTCAGCGGTGCTGGAAAATCCTCCCGGACGTGGGCAAGCATAGCCATCCGGACGTTTGCAGCCGGTGCGACGATGCGCTTGGCTGAGTGGTGATCCGGCGGGCCATATCGGTTTGCCGGTCACTCCAATCTAGAGAGGTGTCTTGATGTCACCGGGCGATCTGACGAAGGCGAGTGTCGAAACACCGGTTGGTCGCATAAGGGTCGAAGGGTCGGAGAGTATTACAAGCGTGGATTGGGGAGGACCGGTCTACGAGACCGACAATCCGACGTTGTCAGAGGCGGTCCGACAGATCACGGAGTACTTTGCGCGGGAACGCGTGGCTTTTGATTTACCCTTGGCGCCGCGCGGGTCCGCGTTTCAGCAGCAGTTTTATGCTGCGCTTCAAGCCATTCCGTTTGGCGAGACCCGGACTTATGGCGACATCGCGCGCGAACTTGGCGTCTCAGCGCAGGCAATCGGCCAAGCGTGCGGTGCCAACCCCATTCCGATTTTGATCCCGTGTCACCGGGTTCTCGCCGCCACAAGTCTGGGTGGTTTTTCCGGGGCCGGCGGGGTGGAGGCGAAGGTCGCACTGCTGAAGCACGAAGGCGCCGCCTCGCTGTTGATCTAGGCGTTCTGACGTTCCGGGATCAATTGCTGTGCGATGCCAGCGAACAGAAGGTAGATTGATGTCACGACCAGACCCCAATGCGCCCAGCTTTGCGGGTCGAAATCAACCCAAGCCGCCCAACCCGCAAACCATGTCCACGCAAGAGCCATAGGCAGGCTGACCGCGCGCCACCGCTTGGTTCGGACGGGATGAACGAACTTGAGCGGCAGAAACATTGCGACGGCCAGCACGGTGACAAGCGTCAGGATGACCCAGAAATTCGGCTCTAGCGCAAAGACGACGAGGGCCACCATGTTCCAGCAGCCAGGAAAGCCGGAAAAGGAATTATCCTTCGTTTTCATTCTGGTGTCTGCGAAATACATCGCGCTGGCAAAGGTGATCACGATGATGACGAACCACCCCGTCCAGCCCTCGAACAGCCCCGACTGAAACAGCGCGAAAGCCGGAATGAAGACGTAGGTGAGGTAATCGATGATTAGATCCAGAAGCACACCATCAAAGGCTGGCGCATGGGTCTTCACGTTGTAGCGTCTGGCCAAAGGCCCATCGACGCCGTCGACTGCAAAGGCCACGACGAGCCAGAGGAACATCAATGCCCATTTCTCTTCTACGGCCGCCAACATGGCGAGCATCGCAAAGACCGCGCCGGTTGCGGTGAAAAGGTGAACGAACAGCGCTTTGAGTTGAATTGTCATCGGCGTCTCATGCCGGAAGGCACTTCGGTATGTAAAGCGAAACCTTCGCCGGGATCGAGACGTCCTCGCATATGAAAATGCCACGCGCGGTCACACACGTGGCATCTGATCGTTCGGACCGTCTGGGTCAGTTCGAGATTCGAACCTCTTCGAGAGGGTAGGCCAGCATGTCCTGCGTTTCCCAAGCAGAGTGGCAGTCGTGACAGAAGCTTTGCTTCACCTTCATGACCTTGCCATTCGGTTGCACGCCCCCATAGAGCCAGTCGCCGGCATCAGGTGCCGCGCCCGTTTCGAGCTTTGTCATAGTGAAAAGAGGACCAACCCGCCCGGTTTGCTTCTTGGTTATCTTGATACTCTCTTTCGCGAGTACCGCGCCGACAGGCATTACGACGCCCTCTTCCTCAAACTTTAGATATTGCTCGGCTGCGATGTCGTTTGCGAATGTTTGCAGCAGGCGATTGCCGTGGGCGCCAGCAACGGCCGGTCGCGTGGATGTGACGGTCCAACTGCGGAAGGCTGTGCCGATTTCATGGCCCTCTTTGGCGTATCCCTCGGCCATCTTGCCTTCGATACACGCATAAAGCTCAGTGACATCCGCTTCGCCAAGATCGAAAGGATCAGCGGCATTCACGGTGCAATCCGCGGCTTGTGCCACGGCTGTGGTTGCAGCTGTCGCGATGATGGCAGCGGTAAAAAAACGACGAAAATTCATAAAGATGCGGGCCTCCCGTTGGCATTACAGTATCCTTGGGTGGCATCCCCCGCGTGGCTTTTCCATTAAACTAAGTCTGACGAACTGACACAAAGGCGTGATGCCCCTTGGCCCAGTCAGACATTTTCGCCACGCGGATGGGCCTTGTTATAGACCTCCATCAGCCGCGCAGTGTCCACCGCGGTATACGCTTGCGTGGTGGAGAGCGAGGCGTGGCCCAACAGGTCCTGGATCGTGCGTAAGTCACCACCGGCTTCAAGCAGATGGGTCGCAAAGGAATGGCGCATCGCGTGGGGTGTCGCGGTCGCGGGTAAACCAAGTTGAAGACGCGCGCGCTCCATTACCTTTTGAATTACCCGCTGTGAAACCGGCCCGCCGCGTACCCCCCGAAAGACAAGATCTTGCGGGGCAAGCTCGAAGGGCAGGAGCTTTAGATAGCGATCAACAGCGGTGCGCGCGGGCGCAATCACGGGCACAACGCGCTCTTTCCGGCCTTTCCCCACGATACGCAACACATCCGCGATCGGCATCTCAGCCATGGTCAGGGATAACGCCTCTGATATGCGAAGACCGCAACCGTACAGCAGCGTGACCACCGCCATATCCCGCGCGGCGACCCAGTCTTCGGAGGTTTGCAGCCCGACCGTTTCGATCATCGTTTTCGCAGCATCCGGATCAAGCGGGCGGGGTAGTTTTTTCTGAAACTTTGGGGCGCGGGCCGACAACACCGCTGTCGCGTCAAACCCATCGCGTTGGGAAAACCAGCGGAAGAAGGACTTCACGGCGGACAATCGGCGCGCCAGAGATCGCGGTTGGACGCCGCGTCTGCGCTCGTGCGCCATCCAGCCCCGCATATCGCTTTGACTGACCCTTGTCAGTGGCGCCACGCCTTGGGCTGCCCCGTGATGTTCCGTCAGGAACGCAATGAAATTGTAGACGTCGTTGCGATAGGCCTCGACCGTATGATCCGCGACATCATCAAGCGCTTTCAGGCGCATCAACCAATCCTGCGCCAGATCACGTGCCGCGGGCGATATCAGGTCCATCGCGTCAGGCCAGATGCCGCCGGATCGAGCGCTCGAACACGCCACCAAAGAACGACAGAAGATCCGTGCCCTGGCTTGGACGGAACTGATGCGGGTTCTCGGATCCCATCACCAGAAGGCCCGGCAAACGGCCGTTCCCCAGATCAAGGCGAATGAGCGCTTCAGATTTGATGAACGGGGCCTGATCGCCGTAAACCTCGGGCGAAGCGGGAGAGACTTGCCTCAGCGTGACGGGACGAACTGCGATATCACGCCCCGCGGTGATGTAATGATCCACCACACCCGGACCAACCGCACGCAACACCTCATCAAAGCCTACGGATGGCCCAAGCGGATCGCGGCTTTCAAGGATCAGGCGGACGGCTGTCACTTTCAGGGCTTCGGGTAACTCGGTCGCCAGACTTTTAAGAAAGCTGGGAAAATCCACCGGATCCAGCACCCGAAGGGCTGCGTTGTGGACCAGATTTGTCCCTGCGAGATTGTCGTAAGCTGCTGCGATAACCGCCTTGTGTGTCTCTTCAAGACGATCAAGGCGGGCTTCGAGGCGCTCCATCGCGATGCCGCGCAAATCGACGATATTGCTGCCGTGGGTCCGTTCGTTGGCGTCAATCAGCGCACGCATCACATCCTGATCTTCCAGGACAACTTCGGGTTCGGACAGTATAGAGGCGCGCACGGTGTCGCGCACATCTGCTTTGGTGCTCATGCCTGTATTCCTTTTTTCTTTTTCCTATAGCGGAAAGAAAATCGGATTTCACCAGCAGAGTTCTAGAAAGCTAGGAAACGGCCTGAGGGGTTGCGCAAAGCGCACGGGCGATCACACGTTCCTCGTCGGTTGGGATAACCAACACGCGGGTGTCGCCCGTTCCTATTTCCTCACGGTTTTCGCGATTGGCCGCCTCGTCGATGGCAATCCCCATGAAGCCAAGCGCCTCTGTGGCGCGGGCGCGGATCAGGCGCGAATTCTCGCCGATGCCCCCGGTGAAAACCAGACCGTCGATCCCGCCCAGACTTGCCGCCATTGCGCCGATCTCGCGCTGCAGCCGGAACACGTAGTAGTCGATGGCTTGGGCTGCCTCGGGCGCGTCGGAGGCTTCAAGGGTGCGCATATCGCTTGTGAGACCGGACAGGCCAAGTATGCCGCTTTCCCGGTAAAGCAATGTGGTCAGTTCAGCGGCACTCATCCCGCGCTGATCCATGAGATAAAGTAATACACCAGGATCAAGCTGGCCCGAGCGGGTTCCCATCGGCAGCCCGTCAAGCGCGGAAAAGCCCATGGTTGAAGCGAGGCTTTTCCCTTCCTTGATCGCACAGATGGACGCCCCGTTTCCTAGATGTGCCACGACAAGGCGACCTTTGGTGAGGTTGGGGTGCCGTTCAGCGAGAACGCCCGTGATGTAGTCATAGCTCAGCCCGTGGAAGCCATAGCGTCGGACACCTTCCCGGTAAAACCGACGGGGCAGGGCAAAGGTGTCGTTCACCCACGGATGGCCGCGGTGGAAGGACGTGTCAAAGCATCCCATCTGAACCGCATCCGGGAATGTTGCGATGGCTGCATCCACGCAAGTAAGATTATGCGGCTGATGGAGCGGTGCCAGAGGCGCCAAAAGGCGGAGTTTTACCAGCACCGCCTCGGTCAGAACTGTGGGTCCCAAAAAATCGGTACCACCATGCGCGATCCGGTGACCAACGCCCGTAATGGCCTCGCCACCTATGTGGTCCCAGACCGTTGTCAAAATCTCGTCGAGGGCGCGGGTGTGGTCCGTCATACCCAGAGGGCGATCATCCTCGCCGTCTATGACCATCCGCGCGTCGGGGCCAAGTCGTTCCACTTGGCCCGCGATGATGAGATCCGGCTCGTCTGCCTTGCGGTAGACCCCGAACTTCAACGAAGACGACCCCGCGTTCAGTGTCAGAAGCAATGCCACTTCGCAATCCTTTGCAATTGTTTGGCGGGAACCGCCGCTTACAAGATCTTCTGACCAGTTTTTTCCCAGTCTTTCAGGAACGCGGCCAAGCCCTTGTCGGTCAGAACGTGATCCGCCATTTTCTTGATAACTGCGGGTGGCGCCGTGGCGACATCCGCACCAATCTTGGCTGCGTCCGACATGTGGTTTACAGAGCGGATCGAGGCTGCGAGAATTTCCGTCTCGAACCCGTAATTGTCATAGATTTCCCGGATATCCGCGATCAGCTCCATGCCATCGAGATTGAGGTCATCAAGCCGCCCGATGAAGGGCGAGATAAAGCTTGCCCCCGCCTTGGCGGCCAAGAGGGCCTGGTTTGCGGTGAAGCATAATGTGACGTTCACCATCCGGCCTTCATTGGTCAGCGTGTTGCACGCCTTGAGACCGGCCCATGTCAGCGGCACTTTCACTGCGATGTTGTTCGCGATTTTCGCGAGCTTGCGGCCTTCCTCAATCATCGCATCGGCTTCGGTGGCGACGACCTCTGCCGAGACCGGACCATCGACCAGATCACAGATCTCCTTGGTCACTTCGAGGATGTCGCGGCCCGATTTCATGATCAGCGACGGGTTTGTGGTGACGCCGTCGACCATTCCCAGATCATTCAGTTCTGCAATCTCGTCAATTTCGGCAGTATCTACGAAGAATTTCATGGCGGCACCCTCCAAATTGGTTCGCCGTCCGTCTACCCCATGTGGTGCGGGGCCGGAAGGGTGAGTGACGGTTTTTTCCATGAGGGCGACCTGGTCGGGGTTCTGACAACGCAGCCGCTTGATCGTTTACTTGACTACAAGGCACCCGAAGGCGGATGCCAGATTGGTGCCTATGTCGAGGTGCCTCTGGGGCCACGCAAGGTTCTGGGCGTTGTCTGGGGCGACGGGCGCGGCGACTGGGACATCTCGAAAGTGCGCAGCGTGATCCGCGTTCTGGACGCCCCGCCCATGCGGGCTGAGATGCAAGAGTTTCTGGCCAAAGCAGGCGCCTACACGCTGACGCCTATGACTGCCATGTTGCGGTTGGCAACCCGGGCGCCTGGGCTGAGTGATCCGCCGTCCATGCGCAAGATCTATCGGTACGGTACAGGTCAGGTCGACCGTATGACACCGGCCCGCCAAAAGGTGTTGGCCGTGTTGGAGGAATACGGCGGTTTAGCCTTTACCCTGAAGGAACTGGCGGAACAGGCGGGTGTCGGCACGTCAGTCGTTAAAGGATTGGTCTCGCAAGGCGCGGTTCGCGAAGAAGACAGCCCCCGTGATTTGCCGTTTCCCCGGCTGGATCCCGGCTTGCCCGGCAAAGCGCTGAACGCAGATCAGGCGGCGGCGGTTGAGACATTGAACACCGGTGAAGGCTACGCAACGACGCTTTTGAAAGGCGTCACAGGCTCAGGCAAGACAGAGGTTTACCTCGAAGCCGTCGCAGCCTGTTTGAAACAGGGCCGACAGGCCCTCGTGCTTTTGCCCGAAATTGCCCTGACGAGCGAATTTCTGACGCGGGTCGAGGCGCGGTTTGGGGCGCGTCCTGCGGAATGGCACTCCGGTGTTACGATGACGGAACGCCGCCGCGTTTGGAAAATGGTGGGCCAAGGTGAGGCCCAGTTTGTCGTGGGCGCGCGGTCCGCGCTGTTTCTGCCATATCGGGATTTGGGCCTGATCGTTGTGGATGAAGAACACGACACGTCCTACAAACAAGAGGACGGCGTGCTCTACAATGCGCGCGATATGGCCGTTCTGAGGGCCTCGCTGTGCGGGGCGAAGGTGGTGCTGGCCTCCGCGACACCAAGCCTTGAAAGCTGGGCCAATGCAGAAGCAGGGAAGTACCGCCGCGTCGAGCTAAAGACCCGCTTTGGCAGCGCTGTCATGCCAGATATGCGCGCCATTGACATGCGGGTCGAGGATTTGCCGGGCGGGCGTTGGGTGTCGCCGACCCTGCAAGGTGAGATCGCGGCGCGGATCGAGCGGGGCGAGCAATCGCTGATCTTCCTCAACCGTCGGGGGTATGCACCGGTCACCTTGTGTCGGGCCTGTGGCAATCAGATCGGATGCGATCACTGTGACGCCCGGATGGTCGAGCACCGCTTTCTCAAGCGCCTGATGTGCCATCAATGCGGGGAGACAAAGCCGATCCCGACCACATGCCCCAGTTGCGAGGCCGAGGATCGTCTGGCCCCCATCGGGCCCGGGGTGGAGCGGATGGGCGAGGAAGTTTCTGCTCTCTTCCCAGACGCGAGGGTCGCCGTGCTGTCGTCGGATCTCTATGGCACCGCGCGACAATTAAAGGCGCAGATTGAAGCCATCGCGGATGGAGCCGCGGATGTAATCATCGGCACACAACTGGTGGCGAAGGGGCATAATTTTCCGCTGCTGACGCTTGTAGGGGTAATCGATGCCGATCTTGGCCTGCAGGGGTCGGACCTTCGGGCGGCGGAGCGCACGTTTCAGTTGATGCGACAGGTTGCCGGTCGCGCGGGGCGAGCCGAGAAACCTGGCTTGGCCCTACTGCAAACCTTTCAACCGGAGCATCCCGTTATCCGCGCGATCCTAAGCGGTGACGAAGAAGGTTTCTGGCGCGCAGAAGCCGCTGAACGAGAAGAGGCCGGCGTTCCGCCCTTCGGGCGCATGGCTGGAATTGTTCTGTCCGGACCAGAGGTCGGTGCGGTCTTTGACCTAGGCAATCATCTCGCGCGTAACGATGCGCCCCTCCGCCGGGTCGGCGCGCAGGTGTTTGGCCCTGCGCCTGCGCCTATTGCCCGGATTAGAGGCCGCCACAGAGTCAGACTTTTGGTCAAGGCGCCCAAGGGCGTGGCGCTTCAACAAGCGCTTGCTGACTGGACACGCCCGCTCAAGCTGAAAGGGGATCTCCGATTGAGCATCGATATCGACCCTCAAACATTCTTCTGATCCTCGACGTCAATATGTACAATACAGTCAGTCATATCTGCCTGCGGTAGTGTGCGGCCTTTCATTCGCCAAGTCCGGTCGCTAGAACGAGCCAGAACGTTCGCAAGGGATCACCGGCCATGACCATCTATCCGCAGCCTGGAATTATGGATATTTCGCTGTATCAGGGTGGTGCGGGTCATATCGAGGGGGTGTCTGACGTCGTCAAACTCTCCTCCAACGAAAACCCTCTTGGTCCCAGTCCCCGTGCGTCTGATGCACTTCGGCAGGCCGCTGGTATGTTGCATCTCTACCCCTCGACCACACATGACGACTTACGCACGGCCATAGGCAATGTTCATGAGATGGATCCCGAGCAGATCATTTGCGGTGTCGGCTCCGACGAGATCATTTCCTTTCTGTGCTATGCCTTTGCAGGGCCGGGCGACGAGGTGCTCTATACCGAGCATGGGTTTGCGATGTACCGGATCTCCGCGCTGGCGGCGGGCGCGACGCCTGTCGTGGCACCTGAGACAGACCGGACCGCGGATGTCGACGCTATCCTTGACGCTTGCACGTCCGCGACGCGGCTGGTCTTCATTGCCAACCCGAACAATCCGACAGGTACGATGATTTCGGAAGAGGACATAGAGCGCCTCGCAGATAACCTGCCCGACGAGGTGCTCTTGGTGTTGGATGGGGCCTATGCCGAATACGTCGAAGGTTACGACGGCGGGAAGAGCATTATCGACGCGCGCGAAAATGTCTTCATGACGCGCACCTTCTCAAAAATTTATGGACTGGGCGGTTTGCGGGTCGGCTGGGGTTATGGACCGCAGAACATCATCGATGTGCTGAACCGCATCAGAGGTCCATTCAACCTGTCTTCCCCCGCATTGGTCGCAGCCGAAGCTGCCATGCGCGATCAGGCCTATATCGCGCGCTGTCGGTCCGAAAATCTGCGCCTGCGAGCAATGATGTCGGAGGAGTTTGCGCGGATCGGGATCGTGTGTGACCCCTCCTTTGCGAACTTTCTACTGCCTCGGTTCGACAGCGAAGAGATGGCTGAAGGTTGCGACGCGTATCTCAAAACGCGTGGGGTGATCGTGCGCAAAGTCGGCGGATACGGTCTGCCCCATTGCCTGCGGGTGACAATTGGGGATGAGTTGGGCTGCAAGCGCGCGATCCGCGGCATAGAGGCGTATCTCGCTGGAAAGCGGAGCTTGCCTGCATGAGCCAAATCTACGAACGGGTCGCACTGATCGGCCTGGGTCTCATTGCGTCCTCCATTGCGCACGCCGCGCGGCGCGCCGGTGTGGCAGGTGAAATCGTTGGCTACGCGCGTTCTGCAGAGACGCGTGGGATCGCCCGCGAAATCGAACTGTGTGATCGGATCACCGAGACGATGCAAGACGCAGTCGAAGGCGCTGATCTGGTCATTTTATGTGTACCCGTCGGTGTTATGGGTGATGTTGCGAAAGAGATTGCCCCCCACTTGGCAGACGGAGCGACGGTTTCAGATGTGGGCTCTACAAAGCGTGCGGTGATTGCTGCTGTTCAACCGCATATGCCCGGTCACATTCATTTCATCCCGGCACATCCCGTTGCTGGAACGGAGCAGTCGGGCCCGCGCTCGGGTTTCGAGACATTGTTTGACAACCGTTGGTGTCTTTTGACGCCGCTGCCAGATACGTCTGACGCGAAGCTCGAGACGTTCACGCAGTTCTGGCGAGCGTTGGGGTCTAACGTGGATTTCATGGATCCCGATCACCACGATCTTGTCTTGGCCGTCACGTCCCATGCGCCACATTTGATCGCCTATACAATGGTCGGCGTAGCAGACGATCTCAGCCGGGTGACTGACAGTGAGGTCGTGAAGTATTCCGCCGCCGGGTTTCGAGACTTCACGCGGATCGCTGCATCTGATCCGACCATGTGGCGCGATGTGTTTCTGACCAACAAGGATGCAACGCTCGAAATTCTAGGTCGGTTTACGGAAGAGCTTTTCGCACTTCAACGCGCCATCAGAACCGGGGATGGTGAGCATCTACATGATTATTTCACCCGAACCCGTGCAATCCGTCGCGGCGTCATCGAAGCGGGTCAAGACACGGACGCACCTGATTTTGGACGCGGTGGACCTAACTGAGATGCGAAGTCTGATGGTCGTCGCGCTGTTTCTTTCTTGCTTGCCAACTTGGGGCAGCGCTGGCGCGCCGGACACATCTATCCGACCTCTTGAGCGGCCGGCCGTCCGGATCATCAAGGAAGAGGTTACGTCGGTCAGGCCGGTCATCCGCCCGAGGATCATTTCTCAAACCAGGCAGCGACAGCGTCAGGGCTTGGGTGCGACGGTCACGCAGGTGGCGTCTCGTATCGCTCGGGGGTCCCAAGGATCGGTTTGCGGGGATAGCACGATCAAGGGGACGAAAATATCACCGATCCCGGGCCGGATCCGCGGGTGTGGTGTCAGAAACCCCGTGAAGTTGACTGAGATTGACGGCGTGGGCTTGACCCAACCGGCAACGATTGATTGCAACACGGCCCGCGCATTGAAGGCATGGGTCAAAGACGGTGTGAAACCTGCCGTCGGGCGGCGCGGTGGTGGCGTGAAATCTCTGAGGGTTGCAGCCCACTATACATGTCGCACCCGCAACAACCGGACTGGGGCCAAGATTTCAGAGCATGGCAAGGGGCGGGCCATCGACATTTCCGGTATCCTTCTGAATGACGGTAGTGAGATCACGGTCCTGAAGGGTTGGCGAACCCAACGGGAAGGACGGATGCTGCGAAAGATGCACAAAGCGGCCTGCGGACCTTTTGGGACGGTGCTGGGTCCTGATTCCGACCGCTTCCATCAGGACCATTTCCATTTCGATACCGCTCAGTACCGCTCCGGATCCTACTGCCGCTAGCGCAAAACCAGTTTCGGGGCATCGCCGAACGGAATTGGACCAATATACATTCCACCGCTGCGGAAACTGACCGTTACATCAATGCTGTTCTCGCCGCCGGATGTCCCGGAAAAAAGGCCAAGGCCCAGTTCGACGCTGGACGCGAGGCTTTCGTTTAACGCACCTGACTCGACGGCCATCCGGATCATCTCCCGCCAGTTGCGCGCATTGAGTTTGATGTCACCCGTTGGCGTTCCGTCGCTGCTGACCTCCAAATCACCGGCAAGGCGAATGTTCAACTCGCCCCAACTGCCCTCAACCTTGTTGAGGGTAAGGGATGTAATATCGGGCCGCGCCTCTTCGATCGTCAGCTTACTCAGCGGCTCACTGAACCCAGCAACAACATCCACGGTCAGCCCCTCGATGATGCCGGGCAGCGTACCGCCCTGATCAAGTAGCTTACGAAGCGGTTCCCCGGGCTGCACCTGATCAGCCGTGACCGCGATGTCGTAGCTTAGGGGTGTTCCCTCTGTCTCTCGAATGGCCGCATTCAGCGTGCGAAACCCGGTGGTCCACCCATCCGTCGAGGCGAAGGTCGCGTCGTCCATGATCAGTGTCGCCCGACGCAGGTCGAGTGTTTCGCTTGGGGCAACCACCATGCTTGCATTCATCTTTTGCGAGGCAATATCTATGCGCCGTTCCGGCGTGGCGAAGGTTTGCGTGTTGGGCCAAACCGCAATTATATGGTTCGGCTGGTAGCTCAGAGACATCAGCTGGAAAAACGGGGCTGACCAAGACCAGCCCGTCTCTGGATCTGTCAGCTGTACGTCTTCGAATGTCGTATCGAACCGATTGGGATACCCTGCCAAATCGAAGTCGGACACTTCGACTTGCCAGCCCTCGTCTGCTCGCGCGGCGAGCCAGTTGTTCAGTTCTGACTTGGTTTTCTGCGCGCCGATGAACCAGTAGCCTGACCAGAGCGCTGCACCGACCAAGACCGCAACCAGAAGTTTCTTCATCCGGTATCCTTTTTCCTTTCCCGTCCCGCCGCATCGTCTTACAAGCCAAGCCCGGAAAGGACCAGTCACGTGACCGATGGACAACTTTGGGTTTTCGCGTATGGCTCGCTTCTCTGGGATCCCGGATTTGAAGTTGCCGAGCGCCAAATTGCTGTTTTAGCCGATCACCATCGGTCGTTTTGCATGTGGTCCATCCATCACCGAGGCACCGTTCAAGATCCCGGCTTGGTTTTGGCGCTCGACCGGGCTCAAGGCACGCGATGTACCGGTCTTGCGCTGCGCGTCCCCGCGGGAAACGAAGATGACACACTGGCGTATTTGCGGGAACGGGAACTGATTTCCGCGGCCTACACCGAGGAAATCTGCGCGGTGACCCTTGAAGGCGGACCGGCGGTTCGGGCGGTGACTTACGTTATTGATCCGGGCCATGTGCAGTATTGCGGGGACCTGCCGCTCGAGCGTCAAGCCCAGGTTATTGCGACGTCTGTCGGTGGGCGCGGCCCGAACCACGAATACCTGTCTCGGACCTATTCTCAACTGCAGGCTTTGGGGATTGATGACCCTGACATGGCGTGGCTGGAACGTCGCGTTGCAGAATTGACGAAGGGTGCCGGCCAACATTGACTTTGACACAGGTCCGGTCGCTCGTATCATCCCGTCGAAAAACAAGAAAACAGGCAATAACGGCGGTACACCTATGCAATCCACGCAAAAGATTTTTGCGTCACAGTTCAAGCAACCTGTGCGCCAGATATTCACGATGCTTGTTGTCTTGGCCTTGGTTGCCGTTGGTGGGACACTCATATTTCCCGCTGTCAAACCGGTGTTTCTCGCAAACCCGTATTTGAACGGTTTCATCCTCGTCGTTTTCTTCTTCGGGGTATGCGCCTGTTTTTGGCAGGTCATTCAACTGACCTCTTCGGTTTCATGGATACAGTCATTTGCCGATAACGCACCGGGGCATGAATCTGCGCGTGTCCCCCAGCTTTTGGCGTCCTTGGCCGCGTTGCTCCGGGAACGTGGCACGCGGATGCAGATCAATACATCGTCAGCGCGGACCATTCTGGACTCGGTCGCAATCCGGATGGACGAGTCCCGTGATATCACGCGCTACATCATCAACCTCTTGATTTTCCTAGGTCTTCTAGGAACGTTTTACGGCCTCGCAACGACAATCCCCGGTGTGGTGGATACAATCCGGTCGCTTAATCTCAGTGACGGAGAGAACGGCGCTGCGGTCGTTGGCCAGCTTTTGGACGGCCTTGAAGGTCAACTGGCTGGCATGGGCACGGCATTTGCCTCCTCCCTCCTTGGACTGGCAGGATCACTTGTTGTGGGCCTTCTGGAGCTTTTTGCGGGACACGGGCAGAACCGCTTTTACCGCGAGATGGAAGAATGGCTTTCCACCATCACGCGGGTCGGTTTTGCGACCGGTGACGCCGAAGGCGGTGGGTTCGATCAAAGTGTGGTCGCCACCGTTCTGGATCATATGGTGGAACAGATCGATAGTCTGCAAGGGCTCTTTCGGAAGGCTGAGCACAGTCGACTTGAAACCGAAGAGAAGATCGATGTGCTCACGGGCGCGATGCTGCGAATGACAGAACGGCTTGAGTCAGCGGTCGATCCAACGGACGTTTTGGTGCAGATCGCCGAAAACCAAGAGCGGATGAACGACACTCTATCCCAGCAGAAAGTTGCATCTGCGCCACAGACCCAAGAGGCCGACCCCGAAGCGAAAATGCGTCTGCGCAGCATCGACGTGCAGCTTCTGAAAGTGCTCGAAGAGATGTCTGCGGGCCGAACGGAAAACGCCACGCAGATCCATGACGGTCTGGCGCGATTGACCCGAGCTGTCGAGAACCTGCACAACAACACCCGTGAAATACAGGGCGAATAGCCATGGCGCTCTCACGCAGAAATGGAAAGCGGTTCGAGGCCAATATCTGGCCGGGTTTCGTCGATGCAATGACGGCTTTGTTGTTGGTCCTGATCTTCGTTCTTTCGATTTTCATGATCTTTCAGTTCATGTTGCGAGAGACCATCACGAACCAAGACAGCGAGTTGGACGCCCTCGGAGAACAAGTCTCTGAGCTGGCAAACGCCTTGGGGCTCGAACAACAGCGTGGGGCAAGTCTAGAAGATCAGATCGCGGGGTTGGACACAGCGCTGGAGGAAAGTCTGAGTGAGGGGGAGCGTCAAGCGGCTCTGATCGCTTCTTTGACCTCGCAGAACGAAACCCAAGCTGGGCGGTTGGCCAGTTTCGAAGAGCAGGTCGCTGGTCTCTTGCGGGACCGTAGTGCTTTGCAAAACCAAGTTTCTGATCTGACGGGCGAGCGGGACGCGGCTCGTGACAGCAATGATACGTTGACCGCACGGCTGGAAGATATCGAAGCAGGACTTGCACGCGAGATCTCTGAGAAAGAAGCGGCCCAGTTGGCTCTTGCGCAAGCCCGGACCGAAATCGATACCGCGGCGGAAGAGGCCCGGCTAGCAGCCGCCCGACGCGAAGCTTTACAGGCCTTGGTCGCTGACCTGCGCAGCGAGAACGCAGAACAGTCCGAAGCATTGAGTGATGCAGAGGCCAATCGTCTCGCTGATGCGGCCGCGGCCGAGGCGCTGCGTGATCGTCTGCAAAACGCGGACGCCGAACTGACTGCGTTATCTTTGGCTTTGGAAGAAAAACGTCAGGACGCCGAAGATACGCTGACATTGCTTGCCGCCGCCAATGCCGCACGGGATGATGTCGAAGATCGTTTGGCCAGCGCATTGGCAGATATCGAGGCCGCACGGGGGCAATCCGAGGAATTATCTGGAGAGCGTGCTGATCTGCGGGCCGAACTTGCATCAGCTCTGGCAGCTCAAAGACGTGCGCGTGAGGCCGAAGAAACGGCGCTGACGCAAGCCCAAGAACGCGCGATCCTTCTGTCCTCGGCGCGAGAAACCCTGTCAGAAGAACAAGAGCGAAGCGCTGAAAGTCAACGTCAGGTTGAGGCGCTGAACCAGCAGATTGCGGCGCTCAGGACGCAGCTTGGATCGCTTCAATCTGTTCTGGATGAGGCAGGCGTCAGGGATGCGGAGGCTGACGTGCAAATTCAAGCACTTGGCACCCAGCTTAACACCGCGCTTGCCCAGGTGGCCGCAGAACAGCGCAGGCTTGCAGAAGAACGGCAACGGCGCCTTGCCCTTGAGGAGGCGGAGCGCCAACGGCTGGAAGAAGAAGCCAATGAGTTGAAGAACTACAGGTCTGAATTCTTCGGTCAGTTGCGTGCGTTGCTGGGTGACCAGGAAGGTGTGCAGATCCAAGGGGATCGTTTTGTCTTCTCGTCCGAAGTTCTATTTGACCCCGGTCGTGCGCAGCTGTCCTTCTTGGGCCGTCAGGAAATCGCAAAGGTCGCGAACATTCTGAGTGAGGTGGCAGACGACATCCCGGAAACGCTGGACTGGATCATCCGGGTTGATGGGCATACCGATAATACCCCGCTCTCCGGGCGGGGCGCCTACCGGGACAATTGGGAGCTTAGCCAAGCCCGCGCCTTGTCTGTTGTGAGGTATATGAGCCAGAATCTGGGAATCCCCTCTGATCGTCTGGCCGCCAACGGGTTCGGAGAGTATCAGCCGATCAACCCGGCTGACACACCGGAAGCGCGCGCGCAGAATCGGCGGATCGAATTGAAGCTGACTGAGAAATAGGCACGGACAGCAAAATACCAGTCAGCAGATACTAAACGAAAAAAGCCCCGCGTTCTGATCAGAATGCGGGGCCTTAAATTTTCGGTTTCGACGGGCTTTATTCGGCGGTCAGCAACGGTGGTTGCTTTTTACTCGATATTCTCGCGTTCTCCGGCTCCAGGATCCGGAGGTCGATCTTACCGTCTTTGATCCCGACTTTGACCACGCCGCCTTTCGCCAGCTTCCCGAACAAAAGTTCTTCTGCGAGCGGCTTCTTTATCTCTTCCTGAATGACGCGACCCAATGGGCGCGCACCCATCTTTTCGTCATATCCCTTGTCGCCGAGCCATTCCGCCGCAGCAGGAGTAAGCTCAATGGTAACATTGCGGTCCATAAGCTGAGCTTCCAGCTGAAGCACGAACTTCTCGACCACGCGGTTGATGACCTTCTGGCTGAGCGGCGCAAAGCTTACGACGGCGTCCAGACGGTTCCGGAATTCCGGCGTGAACGTCCGTTCGATCGCTGCTGTGTCTTCCCCTTCGCGACGGTCACGGCCAAATCCTATGGCTGCCTTAGCCATATCTGCCGCCCCCGCATTCGAGGTCATAATCAAGATCACATTCCGGAAATCAGTTGTCCGACCGTTGTGATCGGTCAGCTTGCCGTGGTCCATCACCTGCAGGAGGATATTGTAGACATCTGGATGCGCTTTCTCAATCTCGTCCAAAAGCAAGACGCAATGGGGGTTCTGATCCACACCATCCGTCAGCATACCGCCCTGATCGAAGCCGACATAGCCTGGAGGCGCACCGATCAGGCGCGAAACTGCGTGTTTCTCCATGTATTCGGACATGTCGAAGCGGATCAGTTCCACGCCGAGGGTACTTGCCAGCTGCTTTGCCACTTCCGTTTTGCCCACCCCAGTGGGGCCCGCAAACAGATAATTGCCGATGGGTTTTTCCGGCTCGCGCAGACCAGCGCGTGACAGCTTGATTGCGGACGACAGCGTCTCGATCGCATCATCCTGACCGAATACGACCCGTTTCAAAGCTTTCTCAAGATCTTTCAGAGTCTCCGCATCGTCCTTCGAAACGGTTTTTGGTGGAATGCGCGCAATCTTTGCGACCACTGACTCAATCTCTTTGATACCAATGGTTTTGCGCCGCTTGCTTTCAGCGACAAGATGCTGGGCGGCACCAGCTTCATCAATCACATCGATGGCTTTGTCTGGCAGCTTGCGGTCGTGAATATATCTTGCGGACAATTCAACGGCCGATTTGATCGCATCCGTGGTGTATTTGATCGCATGATGCTCCTCAAAATAAGGCTTCAGTCCTTTGAGGATTTTCACGGCATCATCTACGGATGGTTCTGTCACGTCGATTTTCTGGAACCGACGGCTCAGCGCGCGATCTTTTTCGAAGTGCTGACGAAACTCCTTGTATGTGGTGGAGCCCATGCACCGCAGTTTTCCGCCCTGCAGTGCTGGTTTCAGCAAGTTGGAGGCATCCATCGCGCCGCCTGATGTGGCGCCTGCGCCAATCACTGTATGGATTTCGTCAATAAACAGAACTGCATCTTCGTGTTCTTCCAGCTCGGTCATCACGGCCTTCAGACGTTCTTCGAAGTCACCGCGATACCGTGTACCAGCAAGAAGTGCGCCCATGTCCAATGAATAAATCGTTGTGTTGGACAGAACCTCAGGCGTGTCGCCCCCGACAATTTTGTGGGCCAAACCCTCTGCGATCGCGGTTTTGCCGACACCGGGGTCACCCACCAAAAGCGGGTTGTTCTTGCGACGGCGGCATAGCACTTGAATGCAGCGCTCGACTTCTTGGTCGCGGCCGATCAATGGATCAACGTCGCCCTTGCGGGATTTTTCGTTCAGGTCGACGCAGTATTTCGCAAGGGCCGATTCTTTGCCTTCACCCTCGTCAGCGTTTTCGATGGTCGCATCTTCATCGAACTCGGTTGCGCCGGTAATCGGGCGCGCTTCCCCGAAGTTAGGATCTTTTGCGACACCATGGGCGATGTAGTTGACCGCGTCATAGCGCGTCATTTCCTGCTCCTGCAGGAAGAAAGCCGCATTGCTTTCGCGCTCCGCGAAGATCGCGACCAGAACGTTCGCACCGGTCACTTCTGTTCGGCCGGATGACTGAACGTGAATGGCCGCGCGTTGAATCACACGCTGGAAGGCTGCCGTAGGCACAGCCTCGGAGCCGTCGACATCCGTTACGAGTGTCGAGAGTTCATCTTCGATGAATTCGGTCAGTGTGTTGCGCAGAATTTCAAGGTCTACACCGCAAGCCTGCATTACTTTGGCGGCGTCAGGCTCGTCCGTAAGGGCGAGCAGCAGATGCTCAAGCGTTGCCAATTCGTGGCGGTGTGCATTGGCTTGAGCAAGTGCAGTGTGAATTGCTTTTTCGAGAGTGTCCGAGAATGATGGCACCCAAATGCTCCTTATACGAGGGCAGGCACGGGTCTAAGACCCTGGCTCTACCATTGCCTCTTAGGTCTTACAGTTCGGTTTATATTTTAAACCTTCAAGTGTTTTCTGTTCACATTCCCCGTGAGAGCACACAAATCTGACGAAAACATGGGCGGGGTGGCGGAAAGCTAACGAATAAACCAAAATCGCCTTGGAACACTATGTAGCTTTAAACGGGTTCGAACCAAACTGGAACAAATTGCGTGCATCTAGACGTCCAAGATCTGAAGAAATTCTACTACCGGACCGGATTGGGACGAGTGGCCCAGCGTGCAATTCGCGACCAGGTCCGTGATCTCTGGAGAGACACAAAGGGTCAGACAGTCGTTGGATTTGGCTTCGCCGCACCCTTGTTGCGGCCCTTTCTGGGTGAGGCGCGCCGCGTGATTGCGTTGATGCCCGGTCCGCAGGGCGTGATGCATTGGCCCGTCGGTCAGGACAACGTCTCGGTTCTGTGTGAAGAGACGCTCTGGCCGTTGCAGCCTGGGCAGGTCGACCGACTTGTTCTGCTGCACGGGCTTGAAACTTGTGAAAATCCGTCGGCACTGCTGGACGAAATTTGGCGCGTTCTGGGGCCCGGCGGTCGAGTTTTGTTCATTGTGCCGAACCGCGCAGGGCTTTGGTCACGGCGTGATGCAACACCGTTTGGGTACGGGCGACCCTACTCGTTGACGCAGCTCGAAGCCCAACTCAAGCGGCATAACTTCACGCCCGAGACCCACCGCGCCGTCTTGTACTCGCCGCCGAGCCACAAGCGGTTCTGGATGAAATCTGCCCCGATGCTTGAGGCGTTCGGACGGCGCATATCCTCGCATTATGCCGGCGGTGTCCTGATGGTGGAGGCGACAAAGCAGGTCTACGCGCCGCGCAAGAAAGGCCTGAAAGTTGATGTTCGCGCTCCACTGCGTGCTTTGGAGGGGGCAGGGGCGCCTGTCGCGGGCCGGATAGGCAGAACTGATTCCTCTGGAAACGGTTGAATTGTGGGACGCTTTTTCAGCTTCAAACGGTCGCAGGCACCCAGCGAGGATCAAAGTATCTTCGGAATAGGACCTTTTAGCATGTGACATTCTGGGCGTTCCCTGTTGCGGCTTGCGAACCGCTTTGCTACATGACCGCTGATTTTGGGGGTCGCGGGTGTGCGGCCCCTTTCAATAGCCAGTCTCAGCTTATCTCAGCTTTGAACAGGCGTCAGACATCGGAAGGGTGGACGTGGCCGAACCAGTCTCGATCTCGACAGGCATCGCATCACGCTATGCGACGGCCGTTTTTGAATTGGCGAAAGAGGGCAAGAAACTGAAGGCGCTCGAAACCGACGTCGACACGTTGAAAGCCGCATTGAAAGACAGTGCCGACTTCGGCGATCTGATCTCTTCGCCGCTCTACTCGCGTGAGCAGCAAGGGGCGGCGATTACGGCGATTGCGTCAAAGATGGAACTCAGCGATACGCTTACCAACACACTTCGTCTGATGGCCTCCAAGCGCCGCCTTTTCGTTTTGCCTCAGATGGTCACTGCTTTGCAGGACATGATTGCGGAAGAGAAGGGCGAGGTCACCGCAGAGGTGACAGCCGCGAAGGCCATGACGAAGGCACAGCAAGACAAACTTGCCAAGACGCTCAAAGCGAGTGTCGGCAAAGATGTGAAAATAAATCTCGCCGTTGATGAGAGTCTCATTGGCGGTCTTATCGTAAAGGTTGGGTCTAAGATGATCGACACGTCGATCCGTTCGAAACTCAACGCACTCCAGAATTCCATGAAAGAGGTCGGATAATGGCGATCGAAGCTGCAGAAATTTCTGCGATCCTGAAGGACCAGATCAAGAATTTCGGTCAAGAGGCCGAAGTCGCCGAGGTTGGTCGCGTGTTGTCGGTCGGTGATGGCATCGCCCGTGTCTACGGCCTGGACAACTGTCAGGCGGGTGAGATGGTCGAATTCCCCGGTGGAGTTCGCGGCATGGCGCTGAACCTCGAAAGTGACAATGTGGGCGTTGTGATTTTCGGCTCCGACCGGGACATCAAGGAAGGCGACACCGTCAAGCGCACGAACTCGATCGTGGACGTGCCTGCTGGTGAAGAGCTTTTGGGTCGCGTTGTCGACGGCCTGGGCAATCCGCTGGACGGAAAAGGTCCGATCAACGCCTCCGAACGTCGGATCGCAGACAGCAAGGCTCCGGGCATCATCCCGCGTAAATCGGTGCATGAGCCGATGCCGACAGGTCTGAAAGCCATCGACTCCATGATCCCCATCGGCCGGGGTCAGCGAGAACTGATCATTGGTGACCGTCAAACCGGTAAAACGGCTGTGGCGCTCGATACCATGCTCAACCAGAAGTCTTATAACGACCGCGCAGGCGATGATGAGAGCAAGAAGCTCTACTGCATCTACGTTGCGGTTGGTCAGAAGCGCTCGACCGTGGCGCAGCTTGTGAAAAAGCTCGAGGAAACCGGCGCGATTGAATACTCGATCATCGTTGCTGCAACGGCATCCGATCCGGCGCCGATGCAGTTCCTTGCGCCTTACGCTGCGACCGCGATGGCAGAATATTTCCGTGACAACGGCCGCCACGCGCTGATTGTGTATGATGACCTGTCCAAGCAGGCTGTGTCCTACCGCCAGATGTCCCTGCTGCTCCGTCGTCCGCCCGGGCGCGAAGCTTATCCTGGTGACGTGTTCTACCTTCACTCGCGCCTTCTGGAACGATCCTCGAAGCTGAACGAAGACAACGGTTCTGGCTCGCTTACCGCACTGCCAATCATCGAAACTCAAGGCGGGGACGTTTCAGCGTTTATTCCGACAAACGTGATTTCGATCACCGACGGTCAGATCTTCCTTGAAACCGAACTTTTCTACCAAGGCATTCGTCCTGCGGTGAACACGGGTCTGTCCGTTTCGCGGGTTGGATCCGCGGCGCAGACCAATGCGATGAAGTCGGTAGCTGGCCCCGTCAAACTGGAGTTGGCCCAGTACCGCGAGATGGCGGCTTTTGCTCAGTTCGGCTCTGACCTTGATGCGGCGACCCAGCAGTTGTTGAATCGTGGTGCACGTCTGACCGAATTGATGAAACAGCCGCAGTATGCGCCGCTCACCAATGCGGAAATCGTCTGCGTTATCTTCGCCGGCACGAATGGTTACCTCGACAAGGTCGACACCAAGGACGTTGGTCGCTTTGAGGCGGGTCTGTTGAAAGAACTGCGCACGAACCAAACTGATCTTCTGGACTATATCACGAATGAAGATCCGAAGATTAAAGGTGATGCTGCCGATAAGATCAAATCCGTACTGGACGCATACGCCAAAGATTTCGCGTAAGGGGGGAGACGAGGGCCTATGCCAAGTCTTAAGGACCTTAAGAACAGGATCGAGTCGGTCAAATCGACCCGCAAGATCACCAAGGCGATGCAGATGGTTGCCGCTGCAAAATTGCGCCGAGCGCAGGAGGCAGCGGAAGCTGGTCGTCCCTATGCGGAGCGCTTCAACGCCGTAATGGCGGGACTTGCGAAATCCGTTGGAGATTCTGACAGCGCGCCGCGCCTTCTGTCCGGCACCGGTCAGGATCAAACCCACCTTCTGGTCGTCATGACTGCGGAACGGGGCCTGTGCGGCGGTTTCAATGCCAACATCGCGAAGATTGCGCGGTATCAGGCAAATAAACTGATCGCTGAAGGCAAGACCGTCAAAATCCTCACGGTCGGCAAGAAGGGCCGCGAGGCGCTAAAGCGTGATTTCAGCAAACATTTCGTCGGCCACGTAGATCTGACCGAAATAAAACGCGTGAGCTATGCGGACGCTGCCGGTATCGCCAAGGATGTTTTAGCGCGGTTTGAAGCTGAAGAGTTTGACTTCGCAAAGATCTACTACTCGCGTTTTGAAAGTGTGATCAGTCAGATCCCGACCGAGCAGCAGATCATCCCGGCGGATTTTGACGCGGAAGACGCCGAAGAATCAACGCTCTACGACTATGAACCAAGCGAAGAGGGCATCTTGGCCGATCTTTTGCCACGCGGTGTTGCCACTCAGATTTTCAGCGCTCTGCTGGAAAACGGCGCATCTGAACAAGGCGCTCGTATGTCCGCCATGGACAACGCAACGCGAAATGCGGGCGAGATGATCGACAAGCTGACCATCCAGTTCAACCGTTCACGCCAAGCCGTGATTACGAACGAACTCATCGAAATTATTTCGGGCGCCGAAGCGCTCTAGAAACCGGAGAAACGACATGGCCAACGCAAAAGGCAAGATCACACAGATCATCGGCGCCGTCGTCGACGTTCAGTTTGACGACCACCTGCCCGAAATTTTGAACGCTCTGGAAACAGACAACAACGGCAAGACGCTTGTGCTCGAAGTGGCGCAGCACCTTGGCGAGAACACCGTTCGTACGATCGCGATGGACTCCACCGAGGGTCTGGTGCGCGGCCAAGAGGTCACAGACCAAGGCGTGACGATCACGGTTCCCGTGGGTGATGCAACCTTGGGTCGCATCATGAACGTGGTGGGTGAGCCAGTTGACGAAAAAGGCCCGATTGGCGAGCAAGAGCGCCGGTCGATCCACGCGGACGCACCCGAGTTCGCCGCCCAGTCCACATCGTCCGAAATCCTTGTGACGGGGATCAAGGTGATCGACCTTCTGGCCCCTTACGCGAAGGGCGGTAAAATTGGTCTGTTCGGTGGTGCTGGTGTGGGCAAGACAGTTCTTATTCAGGAACTGATCAACAACATTGCTAAAGTGCACTCCGGCTACTCTGTGTTTGCTGGCGTTGGCGAGCGGACGCGTGAAGGGAACGACCTTTACTACGAATTCATCGAATCCGGCGTTATCAATGCGGATGACCTGACAAAGTCGAAGGTGGCACTGGTCTACGGTCAGATGAACGAGCCTCCCGGTGCGCGGATGCGGGTTGCGCTGTCAGGCCTGACAATGGCGGAATCCTTCCGCGACCAATCCGGTACGGACGTTCTGTTCTTCGTGGACAACATCTTCCGCTTCACGCAAGCGGGCTCCGAGGTGTCTGCGCTTTTGGGTCGGATTCCATCCGCTGTGGGCTATCAGCCGACACTGGCAACGGACATGGGCTCCATGCAGGAGCGTATTACCTCGACAAAGAACGGCTCGATCACGTCGGTTCAGGCGATCTACGTGCCTGCGGATGACTTGACCGACCCTGCGCCTGCAACCTCTTTTGCGCACTTGGACGCGACAACTGTTTTGAACCGTGCAATTTCGGAATTGGGCATCTATCCAGCGGTAGACCCGCTCGACTCTACGTCGCGTCTGCTTGATCCGGCTGTGATCGGCGAAGAGCATTACAAAACGGCGACGGACGTCCAGCAGATCCTTCAGCGGTACAAGTCGCTGCAAGACATCATTGCCATTCTCGGCATGGACGAATTGTCCGAGGAAGACAAACTGACGGTCGCCCGCGCGCGGAAAATTCAGCGCTTCCTGTCCCAGCCATTCGACGTGGCACAGGTTTTCACAGGGTCGCCCGGCGTTCAGGTGCCGCTCGAAGACACCATTGCATCGTTCAAGGCTGTTGTGGCTGGCGAGTATGATCACCTTCCCGAAGGTGCGTTCTACATGGTTGGCGGCATCGAAGAAGTGAAAGCCAAGGCCGAACGTATGGCGGCTGACGCAGCTTAAGGAAGGTCCGGCTCATGGCTGATACAATGCAATTCGACCTCGTTTCACCGGAGCGCCGTTTGGCATCCGTTTCGGCGACGCAGGTGGAGATCCCCGGCGCCGAAGGTGACTTCACCGCGATGCCAGACCATGCGCCGGTCATCACTACTCTGCGCCCTGGCGTCCTGACGGTGACGACATCCGGTGGAAGTGACGACTACTTCGTGACGGGCGGCTTCGCGGAAATCACAGCCGAAGGCACATCCGTCCTTGCGGAGCGTGCCTTTGCGAAAGCCGATATGACGCAAGAGATCATCGATGATCTGGTGGCCGAGGCCGACACAGCGCGGGGCGAGGCTGGTGCTGAGACGGTAGATGCCGCCACGAAGCTGCTGGCGGATATGGTTGCCGCAGGCACTGCAATTGGCCTGAGCCCTAAGCAACCATCACTGTAAGGCGCAAAGACAGACAAGAAAGCCCCGTATCGTTCGGGGCTTTTTTACGTTTCCAGACCTATTATCGCCAAATTCGTTGGTTAACAGCGGGTTCAAGGTAGTTCCATGAAACGAGTAAACGCCAGTCAGATCGGTATCGTGCAGGGGTCACGGGTGTTGTTCTCGGACTTCCGGGATGACGGTCCCATGTGGGCGGGCACAGGCCCGCGGGAACATCGGGAAGCCGTTACATTCGACCCGCCATTTCACGATGCCCCCAGTGTTCAGGTCTCAATGAGCATGTGGGACACGGACAGCCAGACCAACCACCGCATGGATATCTCTGCGGAAAACATCACGTCGGCCGGATTTGACCTAATCTTCAAAACATGGGGCGACAGCCGTGTTGCCCGTGTTCGGGTGGACTGGCTCGCCATAGGCGCTCTGGGCCATGACGAAGGCTGGGACGACCTTTATTGAAAGATCAGGACCCCGGATAGAGACCTTCGTAAATCGGCGACAGGGTGTCGTTGTCAAAAAGCGAAGACACCGATGTTCCGCCCCAGATGTTCAGGATCGCTTGCGCGAACAGCGGCGCAGTCGGAACGATGCGAATGTTCTTGGCGCCTTTTACGGCCTCTGTTGGTTGGATCGAGTCGGTGATGACGAGTTTTTTCATGACGGACTTGGTGATCCGCTCCACCGCAGGGCCGCTCAGAACGCCGTGGGTGATGTAGCTGTGGACCTCGGTCGCCCCGGCCTCCATCAGAACGTCCGCCGCCTTGCACAGCGTTCCAGCGGTGTCGCAGATGTCGTCCACGATGATGCAGCGTTTGCCTTTGACGTCCCCGATGACGGTCATCTCAGCCACCTCGCCAGCCTTCTCGCGGCGTTTGTCCACGATGGACAGTGGGGCACCGATGCGTTGCGCCAGTTCGCGCGCGCGCGCAACCCCACCTACATCGGGTGAGACGATCATCACATCATCCATCTTCTTGAAGTGATGCAGTATATCGAGCGCAAAGATCGGCGAGGCATAGAGATTGTCGACGGGGAGGTCGAAGAAACCTTGGATCTGTGCGGCGTGAAGATCCATTGTCAGCACCCGTTCCACGCCTGCTTGTGCAATCAGATTGGCTACAAGTTTTGCCGAAATCGGAGTGCGAGCTTTCGTGCGACGATCCTGACGCGCGTATCCGAAATAGGGGATTACGGCAGTGATGCGCGCTGCGGACGACCGCCGGAGCGCATCCGTCATGATCAAAAGCTCCATCAGGTTGTCATTGGCCGGATTTGAAGTTGGCTGCAGGATGAACATGTCTTCGCCGCGGACGTTCTCGTAAACTTCGACGAAAATCTCGGCGTCATTGAAGCGCTCTACACGGGCTTCGACGGGCTTGACGGTCAGTCCGCGGTGCATCGACATGCGACGGGCTATGGCGTCCGCCAAAGGCTTGTTGGCGTTTCCGGCGATAAGCTTCGGTTCGGAATTGGTTGGCATGTCTGTGTCCCTGGCAGCGGCATTCATCCCACCGGATCCCCGCGCCCGGCGTTGAACCCCGCTTAACACCCCGCTACGGTCCTGCAAACAGGTAACGCAGCAGGAGGCTTTCCGATGGCCCATATCGACTACTTTTTTGCAACCATGTCGCCCTATACCTATTTGGCCGGGACGCGGTTGGAGGAGATTGCCGAGAAACACGGGGCCTCAATCACCTACAAGCCTTTAGATATCATGGGATTGTTTGCACGAACGGGTGGCGTCCCGCCCAAAGACAGACACCCGTCCCGTCAGGAGTATCGTCTTCAGGATCTGCGGCGGTCCGCAAAGAAAGCGGGCGCTCCGATCAATCTGAAGCCGACCTACTGGCCGACCAACCCGGCCCCAAGCTCCTACGCGCTGATCGCGGCACAAAAGGCAGGTGGGGGCGATCTGGGCGCGCTGGTCAAAGCGATCACTACGGCGTGCTGGTCCGAAGAGCGCAACATTGCAGAAGATGACGTGATCCAGTCCTGTTTAACGGTCGCGGGGTTCGATCCGAAGCTCGCGGACAGCGGCATGTTGTCTGGCGCCGAAGAATACGCGGCAAACTTGGAAGAGGCCGTGTCGCGCGGCGCATTCGGCGCGCCATTCTACATCGTTGGCGAAGAACGGTTCTGGGGTCATGATCGGCTGGACGATCTGGAGATGCATTTAGCCGGAAAACTCTGACGTGCCACACCAGCAATCGGGAGGGTTCACCACGCACTACATTCGGGGCGGGCAAGGGGAACATAAAGCGCTATTTCTCCATTGCTCCCTTGCCCATGCCCGCGTGTTGGATGGATTGACGGCGCGAATTGCCAATCAGTTTAATACCATTGCGATGGACCTGCCCGGTCACGGCGACAGCGCCGACTGGGATCCGAGCCGCGACTATCAGGCGCAGGCCCGCGATATGGCACTGGGTCTGTTGGACGGGCCCGCGCATCTTGTCGGTCATTCCTATGGCGCGACTGTTGCGCTGCGTATGGCTGCAGACAATCCGGAACTGATACGTAGTCTGACATTGATCGAGCCTGTGTTTTTCTATGCTGCTGCGCAAACTGAGCCGGAAGTTGCAAAGGCATACCGACGTGCAAGCGGTGCATTCACGGGGGCGATTGCGGCGGGTGATCTTGTGGCGGCTGCCCGTGCTTTCGTTAGTGATTGGGGTGGCCAGCCGTGGGAAAGCCTCAAACCCGCGCAGATTGACTACATGAGTGCGCGGATGCCGCTGATAGCTGCCGGCGAAGCTGCGATTGTGAGGGATACGGGTGGCATCTGGCCGAAACTACCGAAGATGCAAATGCCGACCGTGCTGATCGAAGGGGATTGCTCGCCACCGGTTATGGCGGCAATCCAGAAAGCGCTCTGCGCGAGGATGCCGGACGCACGCCGCGAGGTGATCGAGGGCGCCGGACACATGGTGGCCATCAGCCATCCTGTTGAGGTTGCAGGGCTTCTGGCGGCATTTGTAGACGCTCAGCCGCGGAACAGCGAAAGCAGCTGATCGATCTGATCTTCCGTCTTTGACCAATCACAGACCAGCCTGCAGGTCAGAGGCGTTTCATCAGGTCCATCCAGTGTGGCACCTGGCGACGTCACATAATACTGCGCCCCAGCAGCTTTGGCGCGCCTGTGTGCTGCACGGGGTAACTCTGCAAAAATCATATTGGCTTGGGGTTCATGGAGAAGGCGCGCGTTGTCGATTCCGCGTAGCCCTGCCGCTAGCTGATCAGAGTTCGCATTCGCCTTCCGGGCAAGGTCGAGCCAAAGATCATCCTTCAAATACCCCTCCATCTGGCCTGACAGAAACCGGTGCTTCGAGAACAGATGCGCCCCACGTTTGCGGCGCAGCTCGAACTCCCACGCTTTGTCCGGATCGAATAGGATCACCGCTTCTACACCGGCGCAGCCGTTCTTGGTGCCACCAAAGCTCACAGCATCCACGCCAGCCCGCCATGTCATATCGGCGGCAGAGCAATTGAGACGGCTCATTGCGTTGGCGAAGCGTGCACCATCCAGATGGACGTTTGCACCATGGCTCTTGGCGACTTCGGCCAGATCTCCAATCTCTGTCGTTGTGTAGAGCGTACCGAGTTCGGTCACTTGCGTGATCGACACAGGGCCAGTCTGGACCCCGTGAACGGACCCACCCGTTTCGGCCATCGACGCCTCAAGGGCGGTTGGTGTCATTTTTCCATCAGACCCATCGACCAGTTTCAGCTTGGCCCCGCCTGCGTAGAATTCAGGTGCGCCGCACTCGTCTTTTTCGGTATGGGAGGTGCGGTGACAGAAAATCGCGTCCCACGGATTTGCATAGGTGGCCAGTGCAAGCGCGTTCGCGGCGGTGCCTGTGGCGACCAGATAAACCGCGGCCTCGGGGGCTTCAAAGATCTCGCGAACGCGCGCCTTTACACCGTCCATGATCGTATCCGCGCCATAGGGCATCTGAGTGCCATCATTTGCCCGGATGACGGCGTCCAGCACCTGGGGGTGCATTGGCCCGGCATTGTCAGAGGCGAAGTTCATGTTCCAGGTTCCTCGATGATGTAATCTTCCCATTCGTCCTCCGGTACTTCGAATTCCGGGACGGTCCAGCCTTTGACCGAGATCCCGTTCTCGTGAACAGTGGCGGGTGTGCCGGAAATCAACGGATGCCAGTCGTAAAGGGCCTTGCCTTCGCTCAGCAATCGGTAAGCGCAGGTTTCAGGCATCCAATAGCCGATCTCGTCAATGTTCTGAGGTGTCAGTACGACGCAGTCCGGAACGAATTGTTTGCGGATGTCGTACTGTGCGCAACGGCAGGTCTCGCCATCCAGCAGGCGGCAAGCCACACGGGTAAACGCGATTTCTTGCGTGTCCTCGTCTTCCAGCTTGTTGAGGCAGCATTTGCCACAGCCATCACACAAGGCCTCCCATTCCTTGGGGGCCATGTTGCGAAGCGGGACCTGCTCCCAGAACTTCGGTCGCAGCCCTTTGCGGTCGATGGGGTCGCTCATACCGCAGCCAGCAGACGCCGGGCCTTGGTGCAATCCGCGTCCATCTGGGCAATCAGGGCTTCGAGGCTGTCGAATTTTTCTTCGCCGCGCAGGAAATGCGTCAGAGCAACTGACAGCGTCTCACCGTAGAGATCGCCCTTGAAATCGAACAGAAACGTCTCGCAATTGGGTTTGTTTACCCCAAACATGGGGCGGACGCCGATGGAAGCAGCGCCATGGTAGGACCCCGCATGCGGTCCGGTCAGGACATTCACTTCGACCGCGTACACCCCGAATTTGGGCGGATGCAATGTTTCGATCGACATATTTGCAGTGGGATATCCCAACTCCCGGCCGCGCTGATCGCCTTTTACCACCTCACCTTCGATCCGATGCCAATGCCCGAGCATTTTGGCGGCATCACCGGGTCTGCCCTCGCTCAGAGCTTGCCGAATGTTAGTCGAGGACACCTGACCAAGATCCCCCATCACGAGATCGGCGATCGTGACGCCGAACCCATGGGCACCGCCGATTTCGCGCAGGATGTCAGCGGTGCCGACCCGACCTTTGCCAAAACGGAAATCTGACCCCACAACGATGTGGCGCAAACCCAAGCCGTTCACGATCACATCCTCCGCAAATTGTTCTGCGGTCAGCGCGGCAAGTTGGGCGTTGAAATTGATCTCATACAAAAGATCTACGCCTAACTTCTCAAGACGGTGCGCCTTGGCTTGGGCATTCATCAAACGGAAGGGCGGTGCATCTGGTGCAAAGAACTGGCGCGGATGCGGCTCAAAGGTCATCACGCCCAGCGGAACACCGATACAAGCCGTTCTCGCAATCTCAATGACAGCCTGGTGGCCCAGATGCACACCATCAAAATTCCCGATCGCGACAGTGGCGCCGCGGTCGTTGTCTTGTACGAATTGATAGTCTCGGATGATCCGCATGGGCGATTGGGTAACCGCCCGCCCGGAGACGCGCAAGCGCTAGTCGAACTTGCGTGAGGGTGCCAGAACCGTGGCTTCGCCTTTAAGCACGTCTTTGCCATCCACTTCACACCGCGTCAGCATTGTGACCCGTCGCTTTGCATGGTCGATGGCGGTCACTTCAACCTCCGCGAGGACCATGTCCCCGGGACGGACAGGCGCCATGAATTTGAGGCTTTGACCCAGATAGACCGTACCATGGCCGGGAAGCTGTTCACCGATGACCGCCGAGATCAATCCAGCCGTAAGCATGCCGTGGGCGATGCGACCCTGAAAAATCGTATCCTGTGCATAGTCATCATCCAGATGGACTGGATTATGGTCTGTGGAAACTTCGGCAAAAAGTTCGATGTCGCGATCTGTCACCTGCTTGCGTAAATGGCGCTTCATCCCGATTTCGATGTCTTCAATACAGATTGTGCCGCGCATGAAATTGTCGCGTGGTATGTCTAGCATGGCGAAGTCCTTCGGTAACAAATAGACCTTCTGAGATCCAAATTTGAAACTTAATTACTTCGCAAATGCAGAAAAGTCCACAAAAACCAAGGTCAACGCAACTTACCTATCGTGTACGTCGGATTGACTATTTCTTTTTCTAAATAAGTACTTAGGGCATCCGGGTCCGGACTATGCGACGTTTTGGTAACCTGGGCGGCGAGCCCGCCGGAAATGAAAAGAGAATCGAGATCCTCCCCCATCGCGCCGCGGATGTCGGTCAGTACGCCATCTCCGATGGCCAGAATTCGGCTATCCGGCACATCCTTGCCAAGCGCAGACAGCCTGCGGCGGGCCAGATCATAGATGGGTGGGTGTGGCTTTCCGAAGTAAAGGCTTTCGCCACCCATTTCAGTGTAGAGCTTTGCCAGCGCGCCCGCGCACCATTCACGTACCTCACCCCGATCTACGACAATGTCTGGATTGGCGCAGAGCAATTTCAGGCCCTTTTGCTTCGCATACAGGAAGTCCGGCCGATACACGTCGGGATCCGCTAGCGGATCTTCCGGTCCCGCGCACACGATCCCGTCTGCCTGTTCCAGCGGGACTTGTTCGATCTCGACCGGATCTTCTACGATCTTCAAGGGATCAAAGAAACTCTGATCGTGTTTCTGACCAATGAAGTAGACCTTGTCGCCAACCGCACCGCGGTAGAGCGCCAAGCGCGCGCTGTCGCCCGATGTCGCGATCTCATCATGCGCATCTGGCGCGACGCCGATCTTCAGGAGTTGTTGCTCAACGCTGGTTTTGTGACGGGGCGCGTTGGTCACGTAAACGACCGCACCGCCGCCCTCGCGAAACTTCTGCATCGCTGCAACAGCATCGGCAAAGGGCTCGATACCATTATGCATGCAGCCCCACAGATCGACAAAAAGCGCATCGTAATTTTGGGAGATTTCGGACAGCGCATCGATGATCTTGGACATGGAAGCCTCGTGCTTGGCGCAGCGTTAAAGATGCTGTTGAACGCGCGACGGGCTCAGAACGATCCATCGCGCGCCGTGGGTCAGACCGCCAAGTTCGGGATGATCTGCTTTTTACGGCTCATGATACCAGGTAGAACGACCGTGTCCCCGCTGACCGATGCCCCAAAACTTTTCTCGGCGACGCGCTTGGACAGATCGTTCGGGATCAGCATTGTTGCCTCTTCTTTGAGGATATCGACCACGAAGAGAAGAACTTCGTTCACCTTGTCCTCGCCTGCAACCTGAGGCATCGCTTCCATCAGCGCGGCCTTGCGGTCCAGCACGGCAGACGGTGAGGTTGTTTCGAGAACGCTGACCCGGAACTTCACGCCCTCGACCTCGTACTCCTTGCTGTCCATACGCAGCAACTCCGCGTCCGAGAACGCCGAAACATCGGACTTTGCCGCAAACATTTCTGCTGCATAGTCGGGGATCGAGATACCCAGGTCGCCTGCCAGTTGTTCGGCCAATGCTTTATCGGTTTCGGTTGTGGTGGGGGAGCGGAACTCCAGCGTGTCAGACAGGATGCAGCTGAGCATCGCGCCCTTAATGCTGTCCGGCATGTGGTTCACATGATCGCCCATCAGGTCGTGCATGATAGTTGCGGTGCAGGCCAAGGGACGCACCGTGATATCGATCGGTCCTTTTGTTTCAAGCCCGCCGACCAGTTTGTGGTGGTCGATTATGCCCTGAATATCGGCACCGTTCACGTTTGCAGGCAGTTCTGCAGGGTTGTTGGTGTCCACGATAATACAAGCCTGATCGTCGGCGACGTCCGCGATGATCTCGGGTTTGGCCAGATTCCAGCGATCCAGCACAAAGGCGGCCTCTGTATTGGGCTCGCCCAGAAGAACGGCTTTTGCATCGCCGCCCTGATGGTTCAAAAACCATTCCCAGATCAGGGGGGAGCCGGTGGAATCGGTATCGGGGGACTTGTGGCCAAAAATGAGCGTTGTCATGGATCATCCGTCAGGTTGTTTCGCGCGCCTTATAGGAGGGTGCTCCCGGGTTGTCACGCGACCAAGTGCCATTAGGATGCCGCGCCATGACCAACCAGAAATCACCTCGCGAAGTCGACTTGTATCCGCCGATCAAGATGTTTCTGGAAGATCAAGGGTTCGATGTTAAGGCAGAGGTTGGACCGTGCGATGTGATGGCCTGCCGGGGTGACGATGATCCGGTGATTGTGGAGTTGAAGTTGGGGTTTTCCCTTAGCCTCGTCCATCAGGCCATTGCGCGACAGTCTGTTTGTGATGACGTCTATTTGGCCGTTCCTCGTCAAGGCGGTAAGCGGTTCGGCAAAAGTCTGAAGGATATGAAAATGCTCTGCCGCCGATTGGGGCTTGGGTTGATAACGGTTCGGCTTTCAGACGGTCTTGTCGAGGTTCATCAGGATCCTGCACCTTACGCGCCCCGTAAATCAAAGCTGCGCAAAGGCCGCCTGTTGCGGGAATTCGCCAAGCGCGTCGGCGATCCCAACACCGGAGGTGCGGTACGAACGGGGCTCGTCACTGCCTACAGACAAGATGCCATGAAATGCGCGAATTTTCTTGGCGGGCAAGGGGCATCAAAAGGCGCGCGGGTTGCCAAAGAAACAGGCGTGATCAGAGCCACTCGTATCATGGCCGACAATCACTACGGCTGGTTTGAACGGGTAGAAATCGGTATCTATGACCTGACCCCAGCCGGTCGAAAAGAACTACCTAAATTCAGCGCTCTGCTACCCGGGAAATGAAACAGTTTTCTGAAGTTTCAAATCGCAAGAAGATTCCAGAACCAGATTGGTTGACAGCCCATATCTGAGCCCTTAGCTACCCGATGTTGGCACTCGATAGAGGCGAGTGCTAACGGCCTCGATCCGGGGCAGAATTGAAACTTTGAGCGAGGAGCTGCAAAGATGGCATTGAAACCGCTTCACGACCGCGTGCTGGTGCGCCGCACAGAAGGCGACGAGAAAACCGCAGGCGGGCTTATCATTCCCGACAGCGCAAAAGAAAAGCCCGCAGAGGGTGAAATTGTTGCGGCTGGCGAAGGCGCACGCAAGGACAGCGGCGAACTGATCGCGATGTCCGTCAAGGAAGGCGACCGTATCCTGTTCGGCAAATGGTCCGGCACAGAAGTCACCATCGACGGTGAAGAACTGCTGATCATGAAAGAAAGCGACGTTCTGGGCATCCTGTCCTGATCCGACCGCTTCCTGAACGCAAAACATATCTGAAATCTGATAGACGAGGAAAAGCACAATGGCTGCTAAAGACGTCAAATTCGACACCGACGCCCGGAACCGGATGCTGGTTGGTGTGAACACGCTGGCAGACGCCGTTAAGGTGACGCTGGGCCCCAAAGGCCGTAACGTGGTTCTGGACAAATCCTTCGGTGCGCCGCGCATCACGAAAGACGGTGTATCTGTCGCCAAGGAAATCGAGCTGGAAGACAAGTTCGAAAACATGGGCGCGCAGATGGTCAAGGAAGTGGCCTCCCGCACCAATGACGAAGCAGGCGACGGTACAACAACCGCCACTGTTCTGGCGCAAGCCATCGTAAAAGAAGGCATGAAATCGGTTGCCGCTGGCATGAACCCGATGGACCTGAAGCGCGGTATCGACATGGCAACAGCGAAGGTCGTTGAGGCGATCAAAGCCGCTGCTCGCGAAGTCAAAGACAGCGATGAAGTCGCACAGGTTGGCACCATCTCTGCCAACGGCGAATCCGAGATTGGCCGTCAGATCGCAGACGCGATGCAGAAGGTTGGCAACGAAGGCGTCATCACCGTCGAAGAGAACAAGGGTCTGGAAACAGAAACCGACGTTGTCGAAGGCATGCAGTTCGACCGCGGCTACCTGTCCCCATATTTTGTCACGAACCCCGATAAGATGACGACAGAGCTGGAAGATGCGCTGATCTTGTTGCACGAGAAGAAATTGTCTTCCCTGCAGCCTATGGTTCCGCTGCTCGAGGCTGTCATCCAGTCCGGCAAGCCACTTCTGATCATCGCAGAAGATGTCGAAGGCGAAGCGCTGGCAACTCTGGTTGTAAACAAACTGCGCGGCGGTCTGAAAATCGCAGCGGTCAAAGCACCTGGTTTCGGCGATCGCCGGAAGGCCATGCTGCAAGACATCGCGATCCTCACAGGCGGTCAGGTCATCTCCGAAGATCTGGGCATGAAGCTTGAGTCCGTCACAATGGATATGCTGGGCACAGCCAAGCGCGTTTCCATCACCAAGGACGAGACAACCATCGTCGACGGTGCGGGTGAGAAAGCCGAGATCGAAGCACGCGTGTCCCAGATCCGTCAGCAGATCGAGGAAACAACCTCGGACTACGACCGTGAAAAGCTGCAAGAGCGTGTCGCGAAACTCGCAGGCGGCGTTGCGGTGATCCGTGTCGGCGGCATGACAGAGGTCGAAGTGAAAGAGCGCAAAGACCGCGTCGACGACGCGCTGAACGCGACCCGTGCGGCCGTTCAGGAAGGTATCGTCGTGGGCGGCGGTGTTGCTCTGGTTCAAGGTGCCAAAGCGCTCGACGGTCTGACCGGTGAAAACAACGACCAGAACGTTGGGATCAACATCGTCCGCAAGGCGATTGAGGCACCTCTGCGTCAGATCGCTGAGAACTCCGGCGTTGACGGCTCTGTTGTGGCTGGCAAAATTCGCGAAAGCGATGACGCGACATTTGGTTTCAATGCGCAAACCGAAGAGTACGGCGATCTGTTTAAGTTCGGCGTGATCGACCCTGCGAAGGTTGTACGGACTGCTCTGCAGGACGCGGCCTCCATCGCGGGTCTTCTGATCACAACCGAAGCCATGGTTGCAGACAAGCCATCCAAAGATGGCGGCGCCGGCGGCGGTATGCCTGACATGGGTGGCATGGGCGGCATGATGTAAGTCACGCTGACATTTTGTTCAGGAAAGGGCGTGCCATCCGGCGCGCCCTTTTTCTTTCGGGTGTGTCGTGCAAGAAGAAACTTCTTTCGCCATTTGGACGTTTTTGTCTTCCATTATGAAGCTGTTGTTGCTGACCGCCCTGACGATGATCGCTTTTGCGGCGAATTCGGTTTTGAACCGGCTGGGCATCGCAACGGGGGACATCACGCCCCTTGGCTTTGCGCTGGTGCGCGTTTGCGCAGGCGCGGTGACGCTTCTGGCACTGCTGACGATGCAAGGTCGGTTCCAGCGCCCAAAATTTCGCATCGTCGGCGCGCTCTCCCTTGTGACCTATATGGTGGGTTTTTCTCTGGCCTACTTGACGCTTGATGCAGGGATCGGTGCGTTGATCCTTTTCGGTGGAGTGCAGATCACAATGTTCGCCGGTGTTCTTCTGACTGGTGGATCCGTTCCGCTAATCCGCTGGGTCGGGGCAAGCATAGCCTTCGCTGGGTTGGTCTATCTTCTCGCGCCAAGCGGCGACACGGCGCCAGATTTTCTTGGCTCCATGCTGATGCTCGCTGCTGCGGTGGGTTGGGGCGTCTATTCGTTGGTGGGGCGGGTGGAAACAGATGCGCTTGCGGCCACCACGGCGAACTTTGTTTACGCACTGCCGTTTTTAATCGTTGCGGTCCTGATCTTCGGCTCAGGTAACGTGAAGCTCGGGCTCGGGCTGACATATGCGATTGTATCGGGGGCGGTGACATCTGCGATGGGATATGCGCTCTGGTATTCTATCCTGCCGCGGCTGGAGGCGAGCGTTGCCGCAGTCGCGCAATTGACCGTGCCGATCATCGCACTTGCAGGTGGCATGCTGTTTTTGGGCGAAGAGCTGACGCTGCGCTTCGTGATCACATCCGTATTGGTGCTGGGCGGCGTGGCCCTTTCACTGCGAAAGGCCTAGTCAGGTTCGGCTCAGAAGTCCCCCCGGCTGGCGCGTGATCTTGCCCTCCATCTCAAGCGACATGATCTGTGGCAAAACCAGCTGAGCCGGGCGCGCCAGATCGCGGATCAATTGATCCTCGGCAACTGGCGTCGGTCCCAGAAGGCCCAGAATTTCCGCGTGAGCGGGTCCATCCGTATGAACCGGGGCCGCCAACGGCTCCTGCGGGCGCACAGTCGGTTCAGGCAGCTTCGGCGCGATGGCTTCGATCACATCTTTTGCATTCCGCACCAGCGTGGCTCCGTCCCGGATCAACATGTTGCATCCTGCCGAGCGCCCGTCAAAAGGATGCCCTGGAACAACAAGGACGTCGCGCCCTTGGTCCAATGCATTTTTCGCGGTGATCAGACTGCCAGATTTAGCAGCGGCCTCAACGACGACGATGGCCTGCGACAGACCCGAGATAATTCTATTGCGTCGCGGAAAGTCGCGAGCTTGCGGTGTCAGACCGAGAGGTTGCTCACTCAGCCGCAAACCTTTTGCGCCGATGTCCTCGTGTAAGTTCATATTTTCTGCTGGGTAGACCGTATCTACGCCGCCTGCCTGAACCGCGATGGTCCCATGATCCAAAGCCGCGATATGAGCGGCTGTATCGATCCCACGCGCAAGGCCTGAAACGACGGGAAATCCCGCCTCTGACAGCTCTGAGGCAAGCGCCTTGGCCATGCGTGTTCCGAGGGATGACGCATTTCGCGCGCCGACCAGTGCCACCATTGGCTTTTGCAGAAGAGAGATATTGCCGATCATCCACAGGATCGGCGGGGCGTCTGAGATCTCCATCAACGTTCGAGGGTAGTCTGCCGCGCCGAAGCAGACGGGCCGCGCGCCAAGACGTTTTCCATGAGCAAGCTCGCGCCGGGCGGCGTCATCCGAACAAGGCGTATATTTCTGCACACCGGCAGCAGACGCGATGCCCGGCAAAGCGTCCAGCGCGGCTGCCGCGCTGCCGTATTCGTTTAACAATCTGAAGAAGGTCGCGACGCCAACGCGGCGGGATCTGATCAGACGGAGCCACGATACCAAATCACCCTGGGTCTGAGGGGGTGCGAGGGGGGGTGGGGTAGACAGCAGGTTGCTGGCCATCGTGCCTCCGTCCAATCATTAAAGTCTATTTGGGCCATGAGGTCTTAAGGAGTGGTGAAAAGCTCGAACTTAAATGAAATGGAGGCTAGAAAACCGGCAAATATTTGTTTCTAATTATAAAAACCGAAAATCAGACCGATTTCTAAAGTTACGGTTTTATGCTTTTTCGGCAAAACCTCCCCATAAATGGGGAAGCGATGCCATGCTATGTCGCAAAAGAGCTTAAGCTGCCGAACCGCCCACGGTCAGGCCGCCAATCATTAAAGTCGGCTGTCCAACTCCGACTGGGACCCATTGGCCCTGTTTACCGCAATTGCCGATCCCCGGATCCAACGCCATGTCGTTTCCAATGCCGCGTATTTGCCTGAGTGCGGTCGCGCCGTCTCCAATCAATGTGGCTCCTTTAACGGGCGCGCCAACGACGCCGTCTTTCACGCGGTACGCTTCGGTACAGGAAAAGACGAACTTACCATTGGTGATGTCAACTTGACCGCCGCCGAACCCAACCGCGTAGATGCCGTCTTTCAAATCCGCCAAGATCTCCGATGGTTCTGTATCGCCGCCCAGCATATAGGTGTTTGTCATCCGCGGCATCGGCGTATGCGCATAGCTTTCCCGCCGACCATTGCCGGTCGGTGCAACGTCCATTAAACGGGCATTTTGCCTATCCTGCATGTAGCCCACCAGAACCCCGTCTTCGATCAGCGTATTCTTAGCGCCGGGCGTTCCTTCATCATCCACAGTGATAGAGCCCCGCCGGTCCGGAATCGTCCCGTCATCCAGCACGGTGACCCCCTTGGATGCGATTTGCTGCCCCATGAGACCCGCGAAGGCCGATGTCTTCTTGCGGTTGAAATCACCCTCCAACCCATGGCCAATCGCTTCATGCAAAAGAATTCCGGGCCATCCCGGGCCAAGGACCACATCCATGACACCTGCAGGTGCGGGCTCGGCCTCAAGGTTGACCAAGGCGATCCTTAAGGCTTCACGGGTGAGATCCTGCCAGTGTTCGGATTCCATCAAGCCGTCCAGCATGGTGCGTCCGCCGCCACCGGCGGATCCGCTTTCACGTCGTCCGTCCTTTTCGACGATAACCGCCACATTCAGGCGCGTCATGGGGCGGTCGTCAGTGACGAGCGTTCCATCGGGCCGCAAGATTGCCACCTCCTGATGGGATGCGCCAAGGGAGGCTGACACCTGCACGACGCGCGGATCCAACCCGCGAGCAAAGGCGTCGATCTCCCGCAGGGTCTCGACCTTTGCCGGAAAGCTGAAGCCGTCCATCGGATCCGCATCGGAATAGAGCTTTCGATTGGTGCGGGCCGGGGCCGCTGCCAGTGTGCCGCCCCCTGATCCAACTGCGAGGCGAGCGGTTTCAGCGGCACGGATCAATGCATTTTCGGAAATTTCGGTCGCGTGAGCATATCCCGCGGTTTCACCACGCACCGCGCGCAACCCAAAGCCTTCGGATGCATCGTAGCTGGCGGTTTTGAGACGACCATCATCGAAGGCAAACATCTCGCCACGCTTGCGTTCGATAAACAACTCGCCGTCATCTGCGCCCTCTGTAGCGCTACGCAGAATCTTTAAGGCTGCGTCTTTGTCCAGATGGGTCTCGAACGGGCGGAAGGCTGTGCTCATCAGGAAATCCTTTGTTAAGACCGTGAAAATAGTGCGGCAAGGTAGCGCGACGAGGGTGCGAGTGCTTGCCCCTGCCCAGCTAATATGGTTTCACGCAGGCCAGACGCAACGGGGGAATCCATGCCGACGCAGCATACCCCTGAACACACGGGAAACACATGATGCGACTTTCGACGCTTTTCACAGGTCTGAGTGCCGCTTTGGGTGCAGGGGCCGCCAGCGCGCAGAGCTCCCTTGAAAACCTTGAGATCATCGGCAAGCCGGTTCAGGGCGGTATTGGTTTTCAGCCCGCAGTGACCGAATTGGCAGAAGAGATCCACTGGCTCGACAACTTCCTTCTGGTGATCATCACAGTGATCACTCTGTTTGTGGTGGCGCTGCTGGCAATTGTGGTGTTCCGCTACAATGAAAAGCGGAACCCGAAGCCAGCGACCTTTACGCACAACTCACCGCTTGAGGTGGCATGGACGATTGTGCCGGTCCTGATTCTCGTATTCATCGGCGCATTCTCTTTGCCCGTGCTGTTCAAACAGCAACGCATCCCTGAAGGCGATGTCGTGATCAAAGCGACGGGGTATCAGTGGTACTGGGGCTATGAGTATGTCGACCACGAGTTCGGATTTGACAGCTTCATGATCGGGGCGGGCGAAAATCGTCTGACACCCGAGGTCGAAGAGCAGTTGATCGAAGCGGGCTACACGACCGATGAGTTCCTGCTGGCCACCGACACGGCGATTGTCGTTCCAGTGAACAAAACAATCGTCATTCAAGTGACGGGCGGCGATGTGATCCATTCCTGGACCATCCCGGCCTTCGGCGTGAAGCAGGACGCCGTTCCCGGTCGTCTTGCAGCACTTTGGTTTACGGCGAAAGAAGAAGGCGTTTATTTCGGCCAGTGTTCCGAATTGTGCGGCCAGGCCCATGCCTACATGCCGATTACGGTAAAAGTGGTCAGCGAAGAGGCCTATGAGCAGTGGCTTGATGGTGCGATCGAGGAATACGCGGGCACACCGCGATCCGTCGACGTCGCTGCAGCCGCCGAGTAAATTAAGGTCCCGCCGGTCTTTGGCGGGCCTTTCCTCCCTTCTCTTGAGATACTTATGACAGACGCAACCACACAGATTGGCAGCACAGACGGCGAGGCGCAGTTTGGCGACTATATTGCCCTGCTAAAGCCGCGCGTGATGTCCCTCGTGGTTTTCACGGCTGCCGTTGGTGTTTTTGTGGCGCCAACCTTTGTGCATCCGTTCGTTGCGTTCGTTGCGATCCTCTTCATTGCGTTGGGCGGTGGTGCATCGGGCGCGCTTAACATGTGGTACGACCACGACATCGACACCATTATGAAACGGACGCAGCGCAGACCTGTCCCGGCTGGAAAGGTCTCGCCGGGTGAAGCGTTGAGCTTTGGTCTGTGGCTTTCGGCTATATCCGTTGTGATGCTTGGGCTTGCTGCCAACTGGGTTGCCGCTGGCATTCTGGCGTTCACAATCTTCTTCTACGTTGTGATCTACACGATGTGGCTCAAGCGGTGGACTCCACAGAACATCGTGATCGGCGGTGCGGCGGGTGCATTCCCCCCAATGATCGGGTGGGCTGTTGCAACTGGCGGCGTGTCTGTCGAGAGCGTTTTAATGTTCTGCCTCATCTTCCTGTGGACGCCGCCTCATTTCTGGGCCTTGGCGCTGTTTATGAATGAGGATTATTCAAAAGCTGGTGTTCCAATGCTGACGGTCACGCATGGTCGGCGCGAGACTCGTAAACAGATCCTTATTTACACGCTGATCCTTGCGCCCGTTGCGATCGGTACAGCTTTCACATCGGTCGGCGGCGCGATCTATCTGGCGGCCGCTCTCGTGCTCAACGCGCGGTTTGTGATTGGCGCATGGCGCCTTTGGCGGCGGGACGAAGTGGACGCGGAAGGCGACAGCTATTTGGCCGAAAAGAAGTTCTTCCGCCAGTCCTTAGGGTATCTCTTTCTACATTTCGGGGCCTTGCTGCTGCAGGCGGCTTGGGTCAAAGCAGGCATGGGGGTCTGGTTCTGATGGCAATTCGTGTCGAGCATGAAATTCATAACCGTAGGCTTGGTCGCAACGTAGGCGTTGGCATCGTCCTTATCGGATTTGTCGCGATTATCTTCGGCTTGACCATTGTGAAGGTCAGCGGCGGGGCACCAATCGAAGCCTATGACCACACCGTGCGGCATTCCATCACCGTGGAAGACGGTAACTGATGCTGTCTCGTCTGGATCCAAAACAGCGAACACTTGCGCTTTTGGTTGGCATGGTGACGACGATGGGTGCCTTGGCATTTGCATCTGTGCCACTTTATGACTGGTTTTGCCGGGTCACGGGATATGGCGGCACAACGCTTGAGGCCGACGCAGGCTCTGACCTGATCCTTGACCAGACTATCACGGTCCGGTTTGACGGATCACTTGCAAGCGGTATGGGATGGCAGTTCAAGCCAATGCAGCGCGAGATGGAAGTGCGGATCGGTGAGACGGGTTTGGCGTTCTACGAAGCGTACAATCCGACAAACACACCTATCGCCGGATCCGCGTCTTATAACGTGTTCCCCTTCACGGCTGGCGGCTTCTTCACCAAGATCGATTGCTTTTGCTTTGAAGAACAGGTGCTTCAGCCCGGTGAACGGGTACAGATGCCTGTGACATTCTATGTGGACCCGTCCATTGTCGAAGATGCGGATGGAAAGCACATCGAACAGATTACTCTGAGTTATACGTTTTACCAGATTGACTTGCCTGAGCCGCAGGCGTCATTGGTGACACCGAAATCAACAGATATAAACTAAGCCATACGAGGGACCGAAATGGCTCACGCAAAAAATCACGACTATCACATTTTGCCCCCGTCGATTAACCCGCTTCTGGGCGCTATCGGGGCGTTTGTTATGCTATCGGGCGCCGTAATCTGGATGCATGACAGCGGGCCTTGGATGTTCCTCATCGGATTTGCCGCTGTTCTGTACGTCATGTTCAGCTGGTGGTCTGAAGTGGTTGAGGAAAGCCAGCAGGGCGATCATACGCCTGTCGTGCGCCTTGGCCTGCGGTATGGCTTCATTTTCTTCATCATGTCCGAAGTCATGTTCTTTGTGGCGTGGTTCTGGTCATTCTTCAAGCACGCCATGTATCCCATGGGTCCGGACAGCCCGGGCATTGACGGCCAATGGCCACCCGCAGGGATCGAGACGTTCGACCCATGGCACCTGCCTCTGATCAACACGCTGATCCTGTTGTGCTCTGGCGCTGCCGCAACATGGGCGCACCATGCTTTGGTTCATGAGAACAACCGGAAAGACCTGAAGAACGGGCTGATCTTGGCAATTGTTCTCGGCGTCATTTTTACTGGCTTCCAGGCTTACGAATATAGCCATGCCGCGTTCGGCTTCTCCGGCAATATCTATGGCGCGAACTTTTTCATGGCGACCGGTTTTCACGGCTTCCACGTTATCATCGGGACGCTCTTTCTTCTGGTGTGTTTGATCCGCGTCCGAGCCGGCCATTTCACACCCGAAAAGCATGTCGGGTTTGAGGCGGCTGCGTGGTACTGGCACTTCGTGGACGTTGTCTGGCTGTTCCTGTTTGCCACCGTTTATGTCTGGGGCGGCTGACCTTCTGATTTGACGGTTCGCGAGACACTTTGAGTTAGGGATGCGCGGGGCCGGAAAGCCCCGCGCATTTTGATTGGAGAGGCATGCTCAAACGAATGATCATTCCGCTGCTCTTTGGATTGGGGGGCATTGCAATTCTTGTGTCCCTTGGTTTGTGGCAAATCCAGCGCTTGGCGGGGAAGGAAGCGATGCTTGCCGATATCGATGCAAGGATTGTCGGAGACCCGACTGAACTGCCCGCGACTGCAGACCCCGAGCGAGAGCGTTATCTGCCCGTTGCAGCAACCGGAACGATCACGTCTGACGAAGTGCATGTTCTGGTCTCCGTCAAGCGGCGCGGTGCGGGTTACCGCGTGATTTCAGCTTTCGAGACGGACGGGCGGCGGGTTCTTCTGGACCGTGGTTTTATCCCGACAGATCAGAAAGACGCCTCGCGCCCTGCGGTTGAGGCCGAAATTATGGGCAACCTTCACTGGCCCGATGAGATTGACAGCTACACGCCCGAGCCTGATACAACCCGCGACATCTGGTTTGCCCGTGATGTGCCTGCACTCGCGACGGCCCTCGAGGCGGAGCCGCTCCTGATTGTTTTGCGCGAAACGTCGGAGATGAACTCACCCGTGTCGCCCTTGCCTGTCGACACCAGTACGATCCCCAATGATCACTTGCAGTATGCGATCACATGGTTCTCACTCGCCGCGCTTTGGATGGGGATGACACTCTATCTGCTTTGGCGTATCAGGCGTCGGACCATTTAGAGGAACAGGGTTATATGCGCTACGTCTCAACGCGGGGAACCGCACCGGTCTTGAGTTTCGAAGAGGCTATGTTGACGGGGCTGGCGCGTGATGGCGGCCTTTATCTTCCTGAAACGATCCCCACTCTGACGGCAGAAACCATCGCAGGCTTTCGCGGCAAACCCTATGAGGACGTTGCATTCGAAGTAATGCTGCCTTTCATCGGCGATACGTTCACAAATGACGAGTTTCGCGAGATCATCGACGCGGCCTATTCAGGCTTTGGCCACGCGGCGCGCGCGCCTTTGGTACAGTTGGGTTCGAACCATTTTCTGCTCGAGCTGTTTCATGGCCCCACGCTGGCCTTCAAAGATTTCGCAATGCAGCTGATCGGTCAGCTGTTTCAGAAGGCGCTGGCACGATCCGGCCAGCGGGTCACAATTGTAGGTGCGACGTCAGGTGACACCGGATCTGCAGCGATTGAAGCCTTTCGGGGTTTGGACGCAGTGGACGTGTTTATCCTCTTCCCGGACGGGCGTGTCAGCGACGTCCAACGCCGGCAGATGACCACGCCGACCGAAAGCAATGTCCACGCATTGGCCGTTGAGGGCGATTTTGACACCTGTCAGGCCGCCGTAAAAGATATGTTCAATGATTTTGAGTTCCGCGACGGGGTCAGGCTTGCGGGCGTGAACTCGATCAACTGGGCGCGTGTTCTGGCGCAAGTGGTCTACTATTTTACATCTTCTGTTTCGGTAGGCGCGCCGGATCGCGCCGTCAGTTTCACGGTGCCCACTGGCAATTTCGGCGATATTTTCGCGGGCTACATTGCCAAGCAGATGGGGCTTCCCATCGAGAAGCTCGTGATCGCGACAAACCAGAATGATATACTGCATCGGACCTTGCAAACAGGCGCTTATACGACCGAGGGGGTTTTACCCTCAATCAGTCCGTCCATGGACATTCAGGTCAGTTCAAATTTCGAACGGGCCTTGTTCTACGCCTATGACCAGCAAGGCTCAGCGGTAGCCGAACAGATGTCAGCCCTGAAGGACACCGGCGAATTCAAGATATCGCAAGGGGCGTATGAGAACCTCAAGGATACCTATGCGTCTGGTCGGGTCAGCGAAGATGAAACGTCGGCGATGATTGCCCAAGCCAAAGCCAAGATGGGTGAGCTTCTGTGCCCCCACTCCGCAGTGGGCGTTAAGGTCGCGCTCGACCATCAAAGCGCGACACCGATGATTACCCTTGCCACCGCCCACCCGGCGAAATTCCCTGCGGCGGTCGAAGCGGCCTCTGGCCTACATCCGCCATTGCCTGATAGGATGGCAGACCTGCTTGAGCGCGAAGAGCGTATGACCCGGGTTCCCGGTGAGCTTGCCGCCATTCAAAGCATTATTAGAGAGAGGATCGCGCATTGAGCGAGCGACTGCACACTTTGCCCAACGGATTTCGTGTCGTGACCGAGCATATGCCCGGTCTTGAAAGTGCGTCCATCGGGATATGGGTGAATGCAGGCGGTCGGCATGAGCGGATCGAACAGAACGGTATCGCTCATTTCCTGGAGCATATGGCTTTCAAAGGCACCAAGCGGCGTAGCGCCTTGCAGATCGCTGAAGAGATTGAGGACGTGGGTGGCTACATCAACGCCTACACCTCGCGCGAGGTGACAGCTTACTATGCGCGGGTGCTGAAGGATGACGTCCCGCTGGCCTTGGACGTGATTGCCGATATCTTGCGGAATCCGGTCTTCGATCCACGTGAAATCGAGGTGGAGCGGGGCGTCATCCTGCAAGAGATCGGGCAATCCCTCGACACGCCGGACGACGTTGTTTTTGACTGGCTGCAAGAGGCGGCATATCCGGGCCAGCCTATTGGGCGCACAATACTTGGCCCCAGCGAGCGGGTCTCCAGTTTTTCGCGCGACGATCTCGCAGGCTTCGTGGCAGAGCACTACGGGGCCGGACAGTTGGTCCTGTCGGCAGCGGGCGCGGTCGATCACGACAAGATTGTCAGGATGGCGGAGGATCTGTTTGGCGACATGGGGGCTTCCGCGCCCACCGATGCGGTTCAGGCGGCCTTCGCCAGCGGCGAGAGGCGCGAGTTGAAATCACTTGAGCAGGCCCATTTCACCATGGCGCTTGAAGCGCCGGGCTACCGCGAAGATGCATTTTACGCGGCTCAGGTTTTTGCGACAGCATTCGGTGGCGGCATGTCCTCCCGGCTGTTTCAGGAGGCGCGCGAAAAGCGCGGACTTTGCTATACGATCTTTTCGCAGGTGGGCAGCTATTCGGACACCGGTCTTCTGACAATCTACGCTGGAACCTCTGGTGAAGACATTGCAGGGCTGGCAGATTTGACCGTCGACGAATTGAAGCGCGCAGCAGGTGACATGTCCACCGAAGAGGTTGCACGAGCCCGCGCACAACTGAAGGCTGGATTGTTGATGGGACTGGAAAGCCCATCCAGTCGCGCCGAACGCTTGGCACGCCTGATTGGCATCTGGGGTCGTGTTCCGCCTTTGTCGGAGACCATCGAGAAGATCGACGCCGTTGATACACCGATGGTTCGCGGGTTTGCAGAAGGACTGGCCAGCAGCGGTCAGGCCGCGATGGCATTGTACGGCCCGGTCGACAAAGCGCCCGATCTGGAGGCTATGACCCGCAGATTAGCCGCCTGATGTTGCTGGCACGGCGCAAACTTCGGATCGTGACGGAGCGGATGACGTTGCGCCCGCCGCAGCACGGAGATTTCCGCGCTTGGTCGCAGCTTCGCGCCGAAAGCAACGAGTTTCTTGTCCCATGGGAGCCCAGCTGGGCCGGCGATCATCTGACCCGGAAGAGCTTCACCAATCGGGTTTACTGGGCGCAGCGGTCATTGGGGAACGGCAACGCGATCCCGGCTTTCATGGAACGGCGTGAGGATGGTGCCCTTTTGGGGGCGATCACGCTCGACAATATTCGCCGTGGCCCGGCGCAGGCAGGAACTCTGGGCTATTGGATCGGCAAGAGATATGCCCGCCAAGGCTATATGCGCGAAGCGATCGAGGCCTTGGTGCACTACGCATTCACAACGCTTGATCTCAGCCGGATCGAAGCGGCTTGCCTGCCGGAAAACACGCCCTCACGCGGAGTTCTTGAGAAATCCGGTTTCAAATATGAAGGTGTCGCGCAAAGCTATCTTCAGATTAACGGAAGATGGCGCAACCATGTGCTCTACGCTAACTTGCGCGCGGACCGCCGGGGGAAATCCAGCGCGCTTTAGGGGAAAGTGCAATATTTGAGGAAGAACGGAAGCTTCGGTTTGGCCCATATTTTTGAAAACGATTTTGAGGATTTCTTTGAAAAAACGGCGCAGATTGCGCCGACCATCCTGTACGTGTTCGATCTCAAATTGATGGAAAACGTATGGATCAACCGCTCCATATTCGGGATGCTGGGATATACGACGGATGACATCGCGGCCATGGGCGAAGATATCTTGCAAGACCTCATGCATCCTGAAGATTGGGACAGATATCCCGAGCATTTCGAGAAGCTACTGGGTCTCAAATCTGACGAGAGAGCATCGTTTGATTATCGAATGCGCCGGAAAGACGGTGGATGGTGCTGGCTCAACTCCGTTGAGATGGTTTACGCGCGCGATGGGACCGGCGGCGTGCAATCCGTAATAGGCGCCGCGCAAGACATCACCGAGGCCAGAGAACGGGAAGAGCGTATTCGTCTGCTAATGCGCGAGATGAACCACCGCGTGAAGAACCTTTTCAGCGTCGTGAGCGCATTGATCATGCTATCCTCCCGTCGCGAAACGGATGTGAAGTCCGCCATGAAGAAACTGGGTGCGCGTGTCGCATCCTTGGCCCGTGTCCATGACGTGTCTCGCGGCCAGGACGACCCCAGCGATAATGCCATCCAAAGTTTGATCCGAGAGGTTTTGACACCGTTTGACATCAACAAACACGTGGCGGTTCAGGGGGATAATCCAGAGCTCGAGTGGCGCCACCTTACACCGCTTTGCCTCATCCTTCATGAGTTGGCGACCAATGCGATCAAGCATGGCGCTCTGGGGCATGTCGACGGTCGGATCTTGATAACTGTCAAGACAAGCGAGCGCGACCTGTCGGTCATCTGGCATGAGCACAATCCGAAGGCCTTAGGCGTACCAGTGAAATCGGAGGACGGATTTGGTTCGGTCCTGATTGATCGGTCCACCGCGCAGTTAGGGGGCGAGTTCACACAGGACTGGGATCACGATGGTCTACGCGCTGCCTTGTCTTTCAGCATTTGAAGTATTCCCTTTGATTTCGCCGCTAAGGCTGTCCGAAAATACGTCCAAGAACCATTTTGTGATTTGAGATACGGGTCCACGCATTTACCTTGCGTCATGCAGGAGGTGCCCGATGATCCGATTTATAGCAGTCTTTCTTCTTTTAGTCGTGGCGGCACCGTCGGCTGCGCAAGATCGCAGACCCAGTCACTGCATTGCACTGGTCGAGAATGAGCCGGGGTTTACCTACCTGCATCAGGCCTCATGGCAGGCGCCGTTGGAAGCAAACACCATCCGGCTGAGCTATGTGGATCACGCTACCTTTATTCTGCAGACAGAAGGTGGCTTAAGTGTCGCAACGGATTACACGGGTTTTCTGGGTGTTGTTGATTTCGTGCCGACCGTGGCGACTATGAACCACGCCCACAGCAGCCATTGGACCACGCGCCCTGATCCGCGCATTCCCCATGTGCTGCCCGGGTGGAATGATGCAGGTGGTCCGGTCGATCATCATCTTGATCTCGGCGAAATGCTTGTCCGCAATGTGCCAACGGACATCCGCAGTCGCTATGGCGCAGGTATCGAAGAGGATGGAAATTCCATCTTTGTGTTTGAGGTGGCGGGCCTATGTATCGGACATCTGGGACACCTTCACCATGAACCCGATGCGGCTCAGTACGCAGCGTTGGGGCGACTTGATGTCGTGATGGCGGCCGTTGACGGCGGGCTGACTCTCGATCTCCCAACGATGATGCGGGTTTTGAACCGGCTGAAATCCTCGGTCGTTATTCCGATGCATTGGTTTGCTCAGTCCTCGTTGGAGCGGTTTCTGGGGGGCATGTCTGATGACTTCAATATCGTGCGCACCGGCGAAAGTTCCATGACCGTGTCGCTGCGCACTCTTCCGTCGGAACCGACGATAATGGTCCTGCAGCCCGCCTATCTGCGTGAGCCAGAAGAATAGACGTTTCGCTCTGTGGATCGGACGGCCATAAACGGCGCATGCTAAACTCCGTCACCGATGACTTTCGCCAGCATCTAAGATCGCTTCTTCCGGACGCGGCTTTTCGTGAATTAACCGATGCCTATCTGAAAGAGCCGCGCGGGCGTTACGCTGCGGGCGATGGGTTTCTTGTGGCGCCGGATAGCGTCGATCAGGTCAGTCGCATCATGCGGGCCTGCAGTAACGGACGCGTATCTGTGGTGCCCTACGGGGGTGGCACCGGGCTGGTTGGTGGTCAAATCGCGTCCAAGAATGTGACGCCCGTGATCCTGTCCCTCGAGCGGATGACACGGATCCGCGATATCTCTCCCATCGACAACGTGGCAGTTGTAGAGGCTGGAGCCATTCTTCAATCCGTTCAGGAAGCAGCGCAGGACGCGGATCGGCTGTTTCCCCTGTCGCTCGCATCCGAAGGCTCAGCCCGCATCGGTGGCCTCTTGGCGACCAATGCAGGCGGCGTGAATACGCTGCGCTACGGAAATGCCCGTGATCTTTGCCTTGGGTTGGAGGTCGTGTTGGCAGATGGCACGATCGTCAATGGCCTCAGTCGCTTGCGCAAGAACAACACAGGTTACGACCTGCGGCATCTGATGATCGGTGCGGAAGGCTCGCTTGGTATCATCACCGCTGCGTCCTTGAAGCTTTTCCCTCAGCCGGCGGGAAGCGCAACCGCGATGATGGTTGTAAAGGACCCTCAGGCTGCTCTCGGGCTTCTGGCGCTGGCGGGTTCCCGACTTGGCGGGCAAATATCTGCGTTTGAGTTGATCAGCCGCGTTGGTCTTGATTTCCTTGCGGAGGTTGGCCCCGACATAAAGACCCCCTTCGCTGAGACGCCTGAATGGATGGTACTGCTGGATGTTGGTACATTCGCTGGCGTCGATCCGGAAACGGCCCTTGAGGATTTGTTCGTCAAAGCATCAGAGGACGGGATGGTCAGCGACGGTGTCATTGCGCAGTCCGAGGGGCAACGGGCAGAGTTCTGGGCGATCCGCGAGAGCATCCCGGAGGCGAACCGGCGTATCGGGTCGGTCTCGTCCCATGACATCTCGGTGCCCATCGCACGTATCCCCGATTTTATCGACGAGGCGCCGGGGCGTTTGGCCATGATTGGACAGTTTCGTATCAACTGCTTCGGTCACATGGGGGATGGCAACCTCCACTACAACGTTTTCCCAATGCCCGGAAAATCACGTGAAGATCATCAGTCGGACCGTGCGGAAATTAAACGTGTGGTTCACGACCTCACCCACGAAATGGAAGGCTCAATCTCTGCCGAACACGGCATCGGGCGGCTGAAGGTCGATGATCTGATCACCTACGGCGATCCCGGAAAGCTGGCCGCGATGAGGTTGATCAAAGATGCCCTTGATCCGCTTGGAATACTGAACCCGGGCGCTGTTCTTGCTCAGCCTGACCATTAAAAAGGGAAGCCCCGTCTCTTTTGGGGAAGAGACGGGGCAAGGGGAATGAGACAGTGCTTTTGCGGGAAGGTGCTCTGCTCGCGTTCAGATTATGTCAACGGAGGTTAACAAAGCGTTAATACACGTACAGGTTGTATTATTTTCTTTCACTCTCCAGAAAAACTGGTCAATGCATGGACATCCATGCCAAGTTTCTCCAGAACGGCGCGACCTCCAAGGTCTGGCAAATCAATGATGAACGCGCAGCCAATGACCTCTGCGCCCAGCTTTTCGATCAGCTTGATGCCCGCTTCCGCTGTGCCGCCAGTTGCCAGCAGGTCATCGACCAGAAGCACTTTCTCCCCCGCACTCAAACTGTCGTCGTGGATCTCCATCGTCGCCTCGCCGTATTCCAGCTTGTAGTCCTGCGCGATGGTCTGCCCCGGCAGCTTGCCCGCTTTGCGGATCGGAACAAAGCCGACGGAAAGCTGGTGCGCAATGGCACCTCCTAAGATGAAACCGCGGGCTTCCAGCCCGACCACCTTGTCGAACCGTTTGCCCGCATAAGGATGCAGAAGCTGGTCGATTGCCATGCGGAACCCGCGTGGATCGAGAAACAGCGTAGTGACGTCCCGGAACATGATCCCCTCATGGGGGAAGTCGGGAATGGTGCGGATGTAGTCTTTGATGTTTATAGACATAGGTCAGCCTTGCCCCCGGCGTAACGTCGCGGTGGCGAGCCCCATGGCGATGAGGGTGCCGCCCCCGGCGCGGGTTATCCAGCGCAAGACAGCCGGTCGCGTGATCTGGCTGCGTAACTTGTCGGCCATCAGCGCGTAGGCCAGCGCATTTAGGGTCGCGATCGTCACAAAAGTTGCGATGAGGATTGCAAATTGCGGCAGCAATGCTGCGTCGGGTCGAACGAATTGCGGTACGAATGCGATAAAGAATGCGATGGATTTGGGGTTTAGCGCGGTGACCGTTGTGGCATGCCAAAAGGTGTTGCGCGCGCTGGCCTGTGTGACCGCCCCGATATCCGCGGTTGCAGATCCGGCGCTCCGTAACAGTTTTACGCCGAGATACACAAGATAGGCGGCACCGGCCCATTTCAAAACAGCAAACGCGGTGGCTGAGGTCAGAACCAACGTGCCCAGACCAGCGAGTGATGCCGTCATCGCAATAAGATCCCCCAATGCAACCCCGGCCGCTGTTGAGACAGCGACCTTGCGCCCTTGGCTCAGCGCATAGCTGAGGACCACAAGAACCGTCGGACCCGGTATGAGAACAAGCATTGTTGATGCGGCAACAAATGTCAGCCAGAGGCTGATATCCATAATCTTTCCTTCCGTGATTGAATTCCCGTTTGCGGTTTGACCGTTGTCTTACCCGTTCAGCACGCGCCCCGCGACCGCATCTAGTTTTGCAACCAGCTCAGGATCTCTGTGGGGGGCTTGTGTCAAAATTGCGTACTCGAGCGCACGATCACAGCCATGGGGGCATGGCTCGCGTGTTCTCCCAAGCAATCCGGGCAATTGGCTCACCAAAGTGCGCGCCTTCTGTGCGTTTCCGGTGAGGGTGCGTATAATGTCCATTACATCGACTTCACCGTGGTCTGGGTGCCAACTGTCGTAGTCGGTGATCATCGCGACGGAGGCGTAGCAAAGCTCCGCCTCGCGGGCGAGCTTAGCTTCCGGCATATTGGTCATCCCGATCACGTCTGCGCCCCAGACTTCACGGTACATCTTGGATTCGGCCAGTGTTGAAAACTGCGGGCCTTCCATCGCCAGGTATGTGCCGCCCTGATGCACGTTTATACCTGCCGTCTGAGCCGCTTCGTGACAAGCCTTGCCCAATCTGGGACAGGTCGGATGCGCCACTGAGACATGAGCCACGCATCCGGTGCCAAAGAACGATTTGTCTCGTGCAAATGTCCGGTCGATGAACTGGTCGATTACAACGAAATCGCCCGGCGCCATCTCTTCGCGAAACGATCCGCAGGCGCTGACGCTGATCAAATCCGTGACGCCCACGCGCTTCAGGGCATCTATGTTGGCACGGTAAGGGACCGTCGAAGGGCTTAGGGTATGCCCGCGCCCATGACGAGGTAAAAACACCATCTTTACGCCATCAAGAACGCCGCTCAGCACCTGATCTGACGGCTCACCCCAGGGGGTCGTGATGGTTTGCCATGTCGGGTTTTCCAGGCCGTCGATATCGTAAACACCTGATCCACCGATCACGCCGATCACCGTCTCGCCCATATGCGCTGTTCCTCATCATCCAGTCCGGTTGCTGCGACTGTGGCCGATTCAGATGCAAAAGAAAATCCAAGGGAATTCGCTTTTGGTTAATCGCGCGCGGTTACGTCCCGTGCGGAAGGCCAAATAGGTCTCGCAATCGGGATGGAATATGATATTCGGGCGCAATCCACTGTTATTTTCAAAAAACAATCCAGGATTATCCGTGAAACGCACCCTGATGGCGGCGCTGGCCAATAACACAATTCTGAATGACCTCAACCTCGCCCCGGGTGCACCCATGGGCATTGCGCGGTGGCGGATCGAGATCCTGTCCGGCCTAACGGTTGCACTGGCCTTGGTCCCAGAGGCGGTCGCCTTTGCATTCGTTGCGGGGGTCGAGCCTCTGGTTGGTCTCTATGCGGCTTTCATCGTGGGGTTGATCACAGCCCTGATTGGCGGGCGTCCCGGCATGATTTCCGGTGCGACTGGCGCGCTGGCTGTCGTAATGGTCGCATTGGTTGCAGAGCATGGAGTTGAGTATCTCTTTGCCACGGTCGTGCTGATGGGCATCATCCAGATCGGCGCTGGTATTTTTAAGCTCGGTAAGTTCATCCGACTGGTGCCTCATCCGGTAATGCTTGGGTTCGTCAACGGGCTGGCGATCGTCATTTTCCTCGCACAGCTTGGTCAATTCCAGCAGCCTGGAACCGCCGAAAGCGCGGGTCATGGCATGGCAAACGGCGAATGGTTGTCAGGTTGGCCGCTGATCCTGATGCTGGGCTTCACGGCATTGACCATGGTTATCATCTGGGCAACGCCCCGTTTGACCAATGCGATACCGGCACCGCTGGCCGGGATCGGCGTCGTGGCCCTGATCGTCATTGCCTTTGGTATCGATGTGCCGGTCGTCGGTGATCTGGCCTCCATCGAGGGCGGGCTGCCGCCGTTTCATCTTCCCATGGTGCCGCTGAATTTCGAGACCTTCGAGATCATTCTGCCCTACGCGCTGATCCTTGCTGCAATTGGTTTGATTGAAAGCCTGCTGACCCTGAACCTCGTGGGCGAGATCAAAAACGAGCGGGGCGGGGCCTCTCAGGAATGTGTTGCCCAAGGGATCGCCAACACTGTGACTGGCTTCTTCGGTGGAATGGGGGGCTGTGCCATGATCGGGCAGTCTATGATCAACGTGAAATCAGGCGGCCGCACGCGGGTGTCTGGCGTTGCTGCGGCGCTGTTTCTTTTGGCATTCATTCTCGTCGCCGCACCTTTGATCGAACAGATCCCGCTGGCCGCCTTGGTTGGCGTCATGTTCATGGTCGTTATCGGAACATTTGCATGGAACAGCTTCAACATCATGCGCCGCGTTCCACGCATGGACGCTTTCGTTATCGTTCTCGTTACCATAACGACCGTGATGTATGATCTGGCCATTGCTGTTGTCGTGGGGGTGATTGTGTCCGCGCTGGCCTACGCCTGGAACAACGCGCGCCGTATCCATGCCAAAACCTATGAGACGCCTGAAGGTGCAAAGGTTTATCAGGTGCAAGGGCCGTTGTTCTTCGGCTCTGCTGAAGGGTTCGGTGAATTGTTTACTCCTGCCGACGACCCTTCGCTTGTCGTAATTGATTTCGCGGACAGCCGTGTGGTTGACCAATCGGCCCTTCAAGCGATCGAGGCTATTGCCGAGAAATACAAGGGCCATGGAAAGCAAATTCAATTGCGACACCTGAGCCGGGACTGCCATCAACTGCTGACAAAGGCCGGACAGTTGATGATCGACAGTGACGATGATCCGGACTACGCGCTGGCGGTGAATTACACGGTGAAGACGGGCATACTTGCGGGTGGACATTAGCCCGCCACAAATGCCTCCAGAGCGCTTAAGTCTGACGCCATAAGGGCTGATCTTGCCGCCGCAACTTGATCAGCACTCCAATCCCACCAGGCAAGACGGTTCAGAATGTCGATTTCATCCGATGGGAACCGGAGACGCAGAACTGTCGCAGGGTTGCCAGTGACGATCGCGTAATCCGGGATTGTCCCCCGCACAACGGACCCGGCCCCTACGATAACCCCGTTGCCAATTCTGGCCCCGGGCATGACCAGCGCTCCATATCCGAGCCAAACGTCGTGGCCTATGACCGTGTCGCGCGTATCCGGTCTGAAGTTCATCATTTCAGCGGGATCGAACACCGGGAACGGGTATGTCGTGACGCCATCAACCGCATGGTTTGCCGACGCGGTAATAAACCTGACACCGTGGGCGATCTGGCAGTATCGCCCGATACGCAGGATCTCGCGCGAACCGGGGAAAAGATAAGGGGCGAGCCTACCCGCGAAATCAGCGGGATCCGTCGGTGGATCGAAGTCAGAGGCGTACGTGTAGTCCCCCACCACGAAGTTCGGATTGCGTAAAACCCGGTTCAGATGAACCGTGCCGCCATGACGCGTGCCGTCGGGCAACGTGATTGGATGGGTGCTCAAGGCGTCAGGAAACAGCACGGATGTCTACTCACCGGGTCGCTTAAGGGAAAAGAGTTCCGTCACGCGCGTATAGTCCCGATATCCCAGCCGGGCGAGCGGCTGGTAGGTCGAGACGTCAAAATGACCGTCTTCATTCAGACAGTTGTCTCGGATATGAATGCCTGTCACCTCACCGAAAACGGCGAAGTTTGCGGCGCCCGGCAGTTGAACAATCTGGGTCAGTTTGCATTCAAGGTTTGCCGGCGCGCCTGCTACGCGGGAACATGGGATCGTCTCACATGGCGCACGTTCGACTCCCGCTTTCTCGAATTCATCGACCTCGCGGCCATAGTCGCCGGATGTCTCGTTCATCACATCTCGCATGGCGTATTCGACGATATTTACACAGAACACCCCGGTGTCACGGATATTGCCAACGCTGTCCTTGGTGCCGTCGCGGTCGTCCTTCATGGACGTCGAGGCAAACATCACTTGTGGGGGAACGTAGGCCACCGCATTGAAGAAAGAGTAGGGCGCAAGGTTCTCCGTCCCATCTGATCCCCGGGTTGAAATCCAGCCGATGGGGCGGGGGGACACGATGGCGTTGAAGGGATTGTGGGGCAGGCCGTGACCTGCCTCTGGGGTATAAAACATGAGCCGTTTCCTTGCTGGTTTGCCCAAGACGTACCTGCATGTTACGCCGCCTGAAAGTGAAATTCCGGATGGACGGGGCCGGTGAGACTGAAGCAAGAGACACCTGATGACTGGTGGGAGGTCGAAGCGCTCTTCGATCTGTGCTTTGCGCCGGGGCGCACGGCGTTGTCATCCTATAGGTTGCGCGACAACACCGAGCCTTTGCGCGCGCTTTCGACAATTGCGCGGGATGCGCAAAACACGCTCGCAGGTGCCATTCGGTTCTGGCCAGTTAAGGTCGGGAACCATGATGCGCTACTTTTAGGGCCGATTGCGGTGCACCCAACTCATCAGGGTGAAGGGTTGGGCGCCGCGCTGATCGAAGACGGGCTGTCATCCGCGAAATCCGCTGGGTGGAAGCGCACATTGCTGGTGGGCGATGCGCCGTATTATCAGAAATTCGGCTTCGAGATATTGCCCCATGTCGTGATGCCGCCACCCACCAACCCGGACCGCGTGTTGGGGGCGGGGGCCTGGACTGGCGTTGCGGGGCCAGTCACTCCATGGCCCGAAAAGACCGGCGGGCAAACTTGAAATTCCCTCGGGTCAGGCGCATCTTTTGCTTATGACGCAAGTTATTCTGCCCCCTGTTGTCGAGCCAGATCATACGCATAGTGCGCGATTGCGAGAGATTGTGGAGCGCTACCGGGCCGCACGAGGACCCGCCATGCGCGCACTTGGTCTTCTGGGCGGTCAGACCGATGGTATTCTAGACCGCCTTCCAAAAAGCGCGCGCGCTGCACTGGATCGCGCGACACTGTCCGCGCTTGAGCTTAGCTTTGATACTGCCGCTCGAACCCGGGGGCGTTTGCCGGACACAGGCACATGGCAGACCCGCGCCATGACGGTGGGAACCGGTGCGGTCGGCGGATTTGGTGGTTTGGGGACAGCGCTCGCCGAGGTCCCAGTGACAACGACTGTTATCCTGCGCGGCATTCAGGGCATTGCGCAGCAGCATGGGTTCGATCCCAGCCATGCAGACACCCGGCTCGACTGTCTTGAGGTATTCGGTGCGGCGGGGCCACTGTCAGAAGACGACGATACGGATCTGAGTTTTCTCACCCTGCGCATGACCGTGACTGGGGCCACAATGCAGGCGTTGCTGTCAAAGGTTGCCCCGCGTCTGGCGCTGGTTCTAGGTCAAAAGCTCGCAAGTCAGACGGTTCCGATCTTGGGTGCGGTGACGGGTGCTGCGATCAACTACACCTATTCAAGCTACTACCAAGAGATGGCGCATGTCTCGTTCGGCTTGCGTGCTTTGGCGGAGGAAACGGGTCAAGACCGGGCTGGCCTGGTCGAAGAATTCCGCGCCGAGGTTCTAAGACTGCGTTAGGCCTTACCCGTCAGCCAATTGATTACCGCAGGTCTCACGGATTGTTCACCGCTTTCGAATGCGGTTTTTATGACCGTTTTTGCCTCTTCGAGATCACAGCGCCTGAGCAGGCTTTTTACTGGTCCAATCGAGGCAGGCCGCATGGATAGGCTGCGTAGACCCATCGCCGCAAAACAAAGTGCTTCGACCGGACGGCCTGCATCCTCGCCACAAAACGACAGAGGCGTTTCTGTCATTGCGCAGCGGGATACGATCTGCTGCAGAAACGTGAGATAGCTGACGTTAAGGGTGTCGTAACGCTTGCGCACGCGCTCATTTTCCCGGTCCGCCGCGAAGAAAAACTGCTTCAGGTCGTTTCCGCCAATGGAGATGAAATCCGCCATCTCAAAAAACTGCCGCGGCGCAAAAGCAAGCGATGGCGTTTCCAACATGGCGCCGATTTCAACACTTTCGGGCAGAACGTGGCCCAGCTTATCCTCCCGCTCCAACTCATCCAGAAGATGCTGACGCGCTGCGCGAAACTCATCGAATTGGGCGACGAACGGAAACATGACGCTGAGCGGACGACCCTCGGCCCCCCGTATCAGCGCTTGTAACTGCATCCGCATCACTCCCTTTTTGTCGAGACCCACACGGATGGCGCGCCACCCGAGCGCGGGGTTCGGTTCCTCCGTCGCCTTCATGTAGGGAAGGACCTTGTCTGAGCCAATGTCGAGAGTGCGAAAGACCACTCGCTTGCCATGCGCGGCGTCCATGACGCTTTTATAGATGGAGGCAAGCTCTGATCTGCGCGGCACGCGGGAACGGGTCAGAAACTGCAGCTCGGTTCTAAAAAGGCCTACACCCTCCGCACCGGATCCCTCAAGAGAGGGCAGGTCTGCCATCAGACCAGCATTCATATGGAGCGAGAGGACAGAGCCACACCGGGTTTCGGCGGGCTTGTCGCGTATTGAGGCGTAGCGCTGCTGGGCCTGCGTTTGCATCGCGATCTTGTCGCGGAATGCGGTGGCGACGGCGTCCTCTGGCCTCAGATGCACCACACCCTGATCGCCGTCGACCAGAATGTGGTCGCCATTCAAAGCCTCGGTCAAAATCCGTTTGGCGTTGATCACCAGCGGAATGGCCCAAGCCCGTGCCACGATAGCTGCATGGGAGCCGACAGACCCTTCTTCCAACACGATCCCGCGCAAGCGTTTGCCGTATTCCAAGAGCTCTCCGGGGCCGATATTGCGGGCTACCAGGATGGGGCGGTCTGGCATTTCCGCACCGGTGTCGGAGCCTTGACCGGTCAGCAGGCGCAGCAACCGGTTCGACAGATCATCGAGATCATAAAGCCGCTCGCGCAAATATGGGTCAGGTACCTGTTCCATTCGGGCACGGGTGGCGGATTGTTCTTTTTCAACGGCGGCTTCCGCAGACAGGCCGAGGCTGATGTCTTCTTCCATCCGGCGCAGCCATGAGCGGGAGTTGGCAAACATCCGGTAGGCCTCCAAGACCTTCCGCTGCTCCTTGTCGGAGCTTTTGCCCATGCTGTTGAGCATCTCATCTACCGACCCCCTGAGGGTGCCGATCGCATCATGAAGCCGGGTAAGTTCGGCATGTGGATCGTCGGCGATGGGGTTTGTGACAACGACGCGGGGTTCATGCAGATAGACATGACCTTCGGCCGCACCTTCCTGCGCGCTCCCGCCGCGGAAAAGCTCCTGCTGGGTATGGCGCGCGCCCATGGCTGCGCCTTCACCCAGAAACGCACCAAGCTCAGTCATTTCTGCCAAGACCATTGCGACGACTTCCAGCGCGTAAACCTCGTCGTCTGTGTATTTGCGAGAGTCCTTGGATTGAACCACCAGAACGCCCAGTGTTTCGCCGAGCCGTTGAATGGCGACGCCCAAGAACGAGCTGAAGATCTCCTCCCCCGTTTCCGGCATGTACCGGAACCCCTGCGCCGAAGGGGCGTCCGGCGTGTTCACAGGGGTCGTTGTGCGCGCGACACGACCGACCAGACCCTCGCCCACGCGCATACGCGTCTGGTGAACCGCTTCCGGTTTCAGACCTTCCGTCGCACATAACTCAAGCGTTTCGGCGTCGCGGAACAGATAAATCGAGCAAACATCCGCCTGCATGGAATCCGCGATCAAGTGCGTGATGTTATTCAACCGCTCCTGACCGGCACGATCCTCGGCCAGTGTGTCTCGCAAACGGCCAAGCAGCTTGCGACTTTCGCTCTCTTTTCTTTCAGGCAATGGTCGCCCCCTTGACGATGCCTAGGCTGCTTTTTCCAGACCAAATGCATCATGAAGTGCTTGGACCGCCAGTTCCATGTATTTTCGATCAATCAGCACAGAGATTTTGATCTCGGAGGTCGTGATCACCTTTATGTTCACGCCTTCGTTTTTCAAAGCGTTGAACATTTGAGCAGCGACACCAGCGTGGCTGCGCATTCCGATGCCGACGACGGACACCTTGGCAACATCTGTATCCGCAACCAGTTCGTGATAATTGATCTCGCCGGATGTCTTGGCGTCTTCCATCGCTTTTTGTGCCCGGGTCACCTGATCGGTGGGGCACGAGAAGGTCATATCGGTTCGCCCATCCTCAGAGATGTTCTGCACGATCATATCGACATTCACACCGGCTTCGCTGAGTGGACCGAAGATTGCTGCGGCAATACCCGGACGGTCGGCTACCGAGATCAATGTCATTTTTGCTTCATCACGGCTATAGGCGACGCCTGCGACTACATTGCTTTCCACGATATCCTCCTCGGCACAAACCAGTGTGCCCGCATTGTCATCCATTTCCTCGAAGCTCGAAAGAACCCTCAGCTTCACGCCATACCGCATCGCCAGTTCGACCGATCGGGTTTGCAGCACCTTCGCCCCGAGAGATGCCAGTTCCAGCATTTCTTCAAAAGCGATACGGTCCAGCTTGCGCGCTTTGTCCGAGATGCGTGGATCGGTTGTGTAAACCCCATCCACATCCGTGTAGATATCGCACCGCTCTGCGTCGAAGGCCGCGGCGAACGCGACAGCCGTGGTATCTGAGCCACCGCGACCCAATGTTGTGATCCGGCCCTCGGGGCTGATGCCCTGAAAGCCAGCAACGACCGCAACTTTCATGCCTTCCGCAAACTTCGCGTCGAGATTATCCGTCGGGATCTCCTCGATCCGGGCGGAACTGTGGGCGGACGTCGTTTTAAGAGGTACCTGCCAGCCTTGCCAACTGCGCGCCGGCACGTCCATTTCCTGTAAGGTCAGGGCCATCAGGCCCGCAGTTACATTTTCCCCGGAAGACACGACAGCATCGTATTCCCGCGCATCAAACATAGGCGAGGTTTCGTTGACCCAGCCGACCAGTTCATTCGTTTTGCCCGACATCGCTGATACGATTACAATGACTTCGTAACCCTTCGCCACCTCGACGCCCACGCGCTTAGCTGCGCGACGGATACGGTCAAGATTGGCGACGGACGTTCCGCCGAATTTCATTACAAGTCGTGGCATGATGTCGAACACCCCAAACGGGGCAAAGACGCCCCTCAAGAAACCGTCTGCTTCCTAAGGGGGTGCTCTAGAAAGGGCAAGTCTGGGTTGTCAGTATGGGTGCTGGTGGCCGTCCCATGTCTCAAACACGCCGGTGCTTTCCAGACTGAGGGCGTGAAACCGCTTGATCAAACCTGCTGCGGAGTCCTCTGGCGTGATCTGCGCGGCGCTGCCCCCCATATCGGTTTGCACCCAGCCGGGGTGATAGATCCCGACAGCAATCCCAAGATCCTTCAGGTCCGCGGCCAGGTTTCGTCCAAGATTAAGCGCGGCGGCCTTAGAAGACCGGTAGATGTAGGACCCGCCCGGTGCGCGTTCACTAGACGCCATTTGGGAGGAAATGATCGCGATTTTTGGCTGCTCTGACATTTGCAACTGAGGCAGCATATTTTGGACCGTCAGGAACACCCCGGTGACATTCGTTGCAAACATCCTCGCCCACATTTCTGCAGGGTAGCCGTCTGCGAGGTTTTCGTGCTTGTCGTCATAGATACCAGCATTGCAGACCAACAGATCAACCGCCTTGCCGTCCAGCGACGTACATAAATCACGGGTAGACGTCGGATCACTTACGTCCAACTGCAACCAGCCTGAGCCGTCCGGTTCGGTGCCTCGGTAGGTTCCTGTGACGTCGGTACCCTCCTGCTTGTAGGCGTCAAACATCGCGCGCCCGATCCCGCGGGTGGCACCTGTGATCAGGACATGCATCTCAGTTCTCCTCAGTTGGTTTTCCTGCCAGGGGCGAAGGGCAACGGCACCACGGGTATTCCATCTTCAAGAAGCGCGCGCGCTTCGTCTGGCTTTGCTTCTCCATAGATGGCGCGTTCCGGCTTTTCGCCAAGGTGCATTTCGCGCGCTTCCTTGGCGAAATTCTTGCCCACGTCCTCAGCCGTCTCGGTGATCTTCTGTCGCAAGTCACGCAACGCCTGTTCAGCAGGAGAGCTTGGTTGCGACAAAGGCCGCTCAGTTTGCTCTGGCTTTTTTTGAGCTGTTGGAGCAGAGGTCGAGATCCGAGGTGCCATGATCGACTTGCGCACATCGGTGTTGCTGCACACAGCGCATTCGACCATTCCGCCGGACAGAAGGCGATCAAATGCGGCGGCAGACTGAAACCAGCTTTCGAAGCTGTGACCGTCAGCGCAGGTCAATGCATAGCGGATCATACGGCATTCTCTTGGACAATCGGCAATTGCGCAGAAATAGGTATATCCCGCCCCATTGCAAGCCGGTGGACGTCAGGTCAGAGACCCAGATAAGTCGGGTCGAAATTTTTTAGGATCTTCTTCAACTCCGGCTCCCGCACCCGCGCGGCCGCCTTTTTGAGACTGAACCATTTGCGCTTGCGCTGCTTTTCTTCCGGATAGGTCGAAAGCAGCCTTTTCACACGGACAGGAAAGACAGAAACGACGCAGGGCAGGTCATCTTCGCTCTCCATAATCTTGGTGTAGGAATACAAACCGATGCAGACATCAAAGGATTTGCCGTCGACGCCGCCTTCCTCATGCGCCTCTGTCAATGCTGCGGCGGCAGGGGTCTCACCCGGCATCGGCCAACCCTTCGGGATGATCCAGCGGCCCGAAGCGCGGCTTGTCACCAGAAGAACCTGTGTCTCTGAATTATGCACGCGATAACACAACGCGCCAAACTGCGTGCGCAGTCCGCGTTTCTGAAAATTATCCATGCGCAAAGGCGGCTGCTTAAGCCTGATCAAAGACACTCTCTGCTCCAACTGATCAATCTTACTTTTGTTTTTGGACCTTTATATACGGTTAAAATATAGGCTAAGGTCAAGTTTTCCAACAAATGATTGAAGACCGAGCAAGCTTGGTGTGGCTTTCTCGCGCCCTATATCGAACCAAGTTATGCAGTCTGCCCGCTTCATTGGATCAGAAATTTACAGGACGTCTACGTATGGTCCCTGGCATCCGCTGCGCGTTCCGCGGGTCTCTACGGTCATGGATCTGTCCCGGGCTTTGGGATGGCTTCCGCAGGATGTCTACCTGAATTCGCCCCGTGCAAAGCCTGCGGCGCTGCATGTCTGGCACACGCCCGAATATATCGCGGCCCTTCAAAAGGCCGAAGCCACGCGATCGGTGAGCCAACCGGATCGCGAGACGTTTCATATCGGCACGCCAGCCAATCCGGTGTTCCCCGAAATGTACCGCCGCCCTGCGACGGCTGCTGGTGGATCGCTTCTGGCGGGTGAGCTGTTGCGGGATGGCGGAGTGATTTATAACCCCGCTGGTGGAACGCATCACGGTATGCCCGGTCACGCAGGCGGGTTCTGCTATCTCAATGATCCCGTCCTCGCGATGCTGTCCCTGCGTCGCAATGGAGTCACCCGGATCGCGTATGTGGATATCGACGCACATCATCCGGATGGCGTTGCGCGTGGGTTTCATGGGGACCCGGATTGCCTCATGATTTCAGTCCACGAAGATGGTCTATGGCCGCGGACGGGGGCGCTTGAAGATCGTGCTGGTGGATCTGCGATAAACCTTCCGGTGCCGCAAGGACTGAACGACGACGAAATGGCCTACATCCGCGATGCTCTTATCTTGCCGCAAGTCGATCGGTTCAAGCCCGATGCGATAGTGCTTCAATGCGGCGCCGACGCCGTTGAAGAGGATCCGCAATCCCATTTAAGCCTGTCCAACCAAGCACACTGGTCCATTGTGAGGGCGTTGATGGGTATGGCGCCACGCTATCTGGTTCTGGGCGGCGGCGGATACAATCCATGGTCCGTCGGGCGCCTTTGGACTGGTGTTTGGGGCATCTTGAGCGGCCAGACGATCCCAACGCATCTACCCCCCGAGGCGGAACAAGTGCTTCGCGCATTGACCTTCGATGGCAATCGGAGGGGAAAGAATCCGTCTGCACACTGGTTCACGACACTCGCGGACAGACCCAGAAACGGTGCAATCCGGGACGTTGTTCGCCAGAGGGTCAGTGTTTTAACAGGACAGACCACCGCGCGAAGAGTTTTCGCGAAATAGCCGCGCTACGGCTTGGGCGTTTCGCCTGCCATTACTTTCAGAAACCAGTCGGTGTCGATGTTCCCACCACACAGAATGACGCCGACATCTTTACCAGCCATCTGATCCTTTTCCTGCAGCAGCGCAGCCAGCGGGGCTGCCCCGGCCCCTTCGGCAAGGTTGTGAGTGCAGTGGTAATAGGCGCGAATGGCCTCGGCAATCTCGTCGTCTGAAACGGTAACAATTCGCTCTGCGCCTTTCGAATAGATATCGAAAGCGTCTTTGACTGGGACCCTGACCGCCATGCCGTCAGCGAAGGTTGTCGCGCTGTCTGTCTCCACAAGGCGGCCCGCGTCGACGGAAAGTTTTGCGGTCTGGGCATTTTCGGACACCACGCCAACCACCTTGGTTTTTAAACCCAGGGCATCACGGGCCAGAATGGTGCCGCAAATCCCTGAGCCACACCCGATGGGCACGTAGACCGTATCCAGATCGGGTTTCGCGCTGAACAACTCATAGGCGTAGGTTGCCACACCGCGAACAAGTTCAGGGTGGAACGGCGGCACAACCTGTAACCCTTCGGCCTCGGCGACACGAAACGCCTCTTCGCGCGACGTATCAAAGTCATCGCCGAACTCGACCAGCTCTGCGCCAAACGCTTTCATGGCGGCATTCTTTTCCACCGAGTTACCCTTCGGCACGTAGACCAAAGCCCGAAGACCGACGGCTGTGGCAGCCCGCGCTTGGCTTTGCCCGTGATTTCCACGGGTCGCTGTGCAAATGCCCGGTACATCCGGATGCGTCTGCTTTAACCAGTCAATAAACGTGATCCCGCCTCGTACTTTGAAAGCACCGGTGGGGCCGTGATTTTCATGTTTGACCCAGACCTGCGTACCTGCCCGCTCGTTTAGCAACGGCCACGTATACTGCGGCGTAGGGTGCATATGGCGATGTACCAGCGCAGCGGCGGCTTCAAGATCGGATTTGGTAAGGACCGTCATGGCGTGTACGTTATCCAGACCGCGCGAACTGTCCAGCAGACTTTTGCCCTTGCGCGCCCTTTGCGGTCCGCCACTATAGTCCGGCATGAACCTTTCGAGACGGCATATTCTGGCCCTAGGCGGGGCTGCGCTCGCCACACCGCTGTTCGGGGCAGACGGTGCGCTTGTGTTTGCCGCCGCCAGTATGAAAGGCGCACTCGATGATGTGACCGCGCGGCTTTCGCTGCCGGTTCGGATTTCTTACGGCGGCAGCGGCGTTCTGGCCCGCCAGATCATGCTGGGCGCGCCGGCTGACCTTTATGTTTCTGCACATCCCCAATGGATGGATGAAGTGACCAAGGCGGGATTTGCCCGACCTGAAACGACCATCGATTTATTGTCCAATAGTTTGGTGATCATTGGGCCCAAAGGTGCTGCGCCGGTCAGCTTGGAGAATATGCCATCTGAGGGTCGGATCGCTATGGGCTATGTCGATGCAGTCCCTGCGGGTCAGTACGGAAAGGCTGCGCTGCAGGCTTTGGGCCTATGGGAAAAACTCGAGGCGCAGGTGGTTCAAACGGAAAATGTCCGTGCCGCGATGGCGCTGGTTGCTCGGGGTGAGTTGCCTCGCGCCATAGTCTATCACACGGATGCGCTGGCCGAGGAGCGGGTCGACGTAATCGCGCGGTTCGATCCCGCGAGCCATCCCGCCATCCGCTACCAACTTGCCCGCCTTACGGATGCAGGACGGACGGCCTACGATGCGCTCCGCAGTCAGTCTGCGTTGGACATCTTTCGCCAGCACGGGTTCGAGGTCGCCTAGGTGTTTGGCCTCGGGGATCAGGAATGGGCGGCAGTAAGTCTTTCTTTGCAGGTTGCGTTCTGGGCCGTGCTCGTAAGCCTGCCTCTGGCGATCTGGGTGGCGCACCTGCTGTCGCGGGGGGACTTCCGCGGCAAACAACTCTTGAATGCCGTCGTTCATCTGCCCCTTATCCTACCGCCGGTCGTAACAGGTTATCTGCTGCTTTTGACCTTCGGAACACAAGGCGCGGTTGGCGCGATTTTGGCGCAGTTCGGGATCGTCTTTGCCTTTCGCTGGACGGGGGCGGTTCTGGCCGCAGCTGTCATGGCGTTTCCGTTGATTGTTCGCGCAATTCGCCTTGGAATTGAAAGCGTCGATCCAAAGCTGGAAGAGGCGGCAATCACTCTTGGTGCCTCACGCTGGCGGGTCTTCACGACGGTGACGCTGCCGATGTGTGTCCCGGCGATTCTAGCCGGCACGGTTCTGGGATTTGCGAAGGCGATGGGGGAGTTTGGGGCGACGATCACCTTCGTGGCCGCGATCCCCGGAGAGACGCAAACCGTGCCATCTGCCATCTACGCATTTTTGCAGGTGCCCGGCGCTGAGGCGTCTGCCATCCGCCTCACGATCATCGCCATCGTCATTGCTGTGGCTGCTTTGCTTCTATCGGAATTGATGGCGCGCCGTGTGACACAGCGACGGGTGGCTCCGTGATCAAGGCTGAGATCAAGCACCGTTTCCCAGATTTTGCACTGGACGTTTCTGTCGAGGCCGATGATGGCCTGATTGCATTGTTTGGACCCTCCGGCTCGGGCAAGACATCTGTCATCAACGCGATTGCGGGCCTTCTGAAACCAGATCACGGCCGGATCAGCATTCAGGACCGCGTCCTCGTGGATACGGAGCGGGGCATATACGTTCCACCCCACCAGAGACGCATTGGATACGTGTTTCAAGACGCCCGGTTGTTTCCGCATCTGAGCGTAAAGGAAAACCTTCTTTACGGTCAGCGCTTCGTATCGGACGGGCGGGATCTTGGTCCAGTGGTTGACCTTCTTGATCTTGGTCAATTGCTAGAGAGGCGCCCGGTGAAGTTGTCCGGTGGTGAGGCACAGCGGGTTGCCATCGGTCGCGCGCTGCTCTGTGCGCCTCAGCTCTTGCTAATGGACGAGCCGCTCTCTGCTTTGGACGCCCGGCGCCGTGATGCAATCCTGCCCTACCTCGACCGTTTGCACAGCGAAAGCGACGTGCCGATTTTCTACGTCAGTCATGCAATGGCGGAGGTCGCCAGACTGGCCGATCATCTTGTTCTTTTGCGACAGGGCCGGGTCACCCGGCAGGGTCTTGCGAGCGAACTTCTGTCCGATCCTGCTGCTGTCCCAGATATTGGTGTGCGGGAGGCCGGGGCGATGATCACCACCCATGTCGCGCAACCTGACGCAGGCGACGGCCTGTCGGAACTTTCGACGGCTCTCGGTACGCTGTTGTTGCCTCGCTTATCCATGCCAAAGGGCGCGGCGGTTCGCGTCCGTGTGCTTGCAACCGATGTGATTTTGGCAAGAGAGCGTCCGGTGGGGCTCAGCGCCCTGAACATCCTGCCCGCCACCGTCGAAACCGTGCATGAGGGGGAGGGGCCCGGGGTCGCCGTCGCTTTGGCGAGCGGATCCGATAGGCTTTTGGCCCGCGTCACAAGGCGCTCCGCGCGGGCGCTGGACCTGACCCCTGGCGCGTCTTGTTATGCGATCATAAAATCCGTGTCTGTCGCCCCACAAAGTGTCAGCGCGTCATCCAGAGAGGATCAGTAGATGTGGCAGTTCTGGGTGGATCGCGGTGGCACGTTTACCGACATCGTGGCGAAAAAGCCTGACGGTCAAATGCAGACACTGAAGCTGCTGTCTGAAAACAGTGCGCAATATGACGATGCCGCAGTGGAAGGGGTGCGCCGTCTCCTTGGTCTGAAAGCGGATGATCCACTGCCCGCAGGGCAGATCAGCGCGGTCAAAATGGGGACCACCGTCGCAACAAACGCGCTTTTGGAGCGGAAAGGGGATCCTACATTACTTCTCATCACCGAAGGGCTAGGGGATTTGTTGCGAATTGGTTATCAGAACCGCCCCAAGCTGTTTGCGCTGCATATCGAACTGCCCGAGCTCTTGTATTCGTCGGTTGCGGAAATCGCAGGGCGGCTCGACACCAGCGGTTCAGAGATCACACCGCTTAAGGAAAGGGCCGCGCGAGACGTGCTACAAGGCGCCTTTGATCAGGGTATCCGGTCTGTCGCGATTGCCTTCATGCATGCATATCTCAATCCCGATCACGAGGTCCGCATTGCCGAGATTGCGCGCGATATCGGTTTTACGCAGGTGTCGACGTCCCATGAAACATCGCGCCTGATTAAATTGGTAGGACGTGGGGATACGACCGTTGTGGACGCTTATCTGTCTCCGATCCTGCGGCGTTATGTTGATAAAGTAGCGACCGCGCTGGACGCAGGGCAGGGCGGCGCGGAGCGGTTGTTCTTCATGCAAAGTTCAGGCGGATTGACGGATGCGCGGTTATTTCAAGGACGTGATGCTATCTTGTCAGGACCCGCGGGTGGTGTGGTGGGAATGGTCAAAACCGCCGAAGCCGCCGGGTTTGACCGTTTGATCGGGTTCGATATGGGGGGCACATCAACGGACGTCTGCCACTATGCTGGCCAATACGAGCGCAGCTTCGAAACAGAAGTTGCAGGTGTCCGAATGCGTGCCCCGATGATGAGTATCCACACAGTCGCGGCGGGTGGCGGCTCGATTCTGTCATTCCGCGACGGTCGATATCAGGTTGGACCAGAAAGTGCAGGTGCTGATCCCGGTCCTGCCTGCTACAGGCAGGGCGGACCGCTTACGGTGACCGATTGCAATGTCATGCTGGGCAAGCTGAACCCATCGCATTTTCCATCGATCTTTGGCACGCGCGCGGATCAACCGCTTGATCTCGATGTCGTCCGCACGAAATTTCGAGCCCTTGCCGATGAAATTGCGCAGTCCACCGGTGCCGAGCCGCTTAGCCCGGAAGAGACCGCGGAAGGGTTCTTGCGGATCGCGGTGCAGAACATGGCCCGCGCCATCAAGAAAATCAGTGTCGAGCGTGGCTATGATGTGACGCGCTACACCTTGAATTGTTTCGGCGGGGCAGGGGGGCAGCATGCGTGTCTGGTCGCGGATGCGCTGGGTATGACCTCTGTGTTTCTGCATCCTTTCGCGGGCGTTCTGTCCGCATTTGGGATGGGATTGGCCGATATCAGAGCACTGCGTGAAATGCAGTTCGACACGCCGGTCACCGAGGTTCATCGCGCTGCACGTCGTCTCGACGAGATGGCGAACGAGGCGCTGTCCGAGGTTCTGAAGCAGGGCGTTGCGAAGGATAATGCGGACGTTCTGAAACGCGCCCATCTGCGCTACAGCGGGTCCCACCAAAGCATCGCCGTGCCCTTTGACAGCAGCGAAAACATGACGCTGGCGTTTGAGGAAGCGCATAAGGCGCGGTTCGGATTTGTTTCGCCGGAGGCGGATGTGCAGATCGAAATGTTAAGCGTGGAGGCGATCGGCGCGGGCGATAGATTGCATGACACCCCGGCTGGCGCCGGCAAGGCGGCAAAACCGATTGCCGTAGTCCCGCTTTACGGCGCGGGTGACGTCCGGCTCTATGACCGGACGGATCTTGTGCCGGACCAGCAAATCAAAGGGCCTGCCATCGTCACCGAGGCCACGGGGACCAATGTTATTGAGCCGGGTTGGGCGGCGTCTCTTGATCCGTCCGGCAACCTGATCCTGGGGCGGGTGGTTCCGTTGGCTCGCGAGACGGCCATTGGCACCGAAGCCGATCCGATCATGCTCGAGGTCTTCAATAATCTCTTCATGTCGATTGCCGAGCAGATGGGGTCGACCCTTGCAAACACCGCCTACTCTGTAAACATCAAGGAGCGTCTCGATTTCTCTTGCGCGCTTTTCGATGCTGATGGCGGCCTCGTCGCAAACGCGCCCCATGTCCCGGTTCATTTGGGGTCGATGTCCGACGCGGTTCGGACGGTCGCACGCTTGAACGCGGGGACGATGACGCAGGGCGATGCATTTATGCTGAACGCGCCTTTCAACGGCGGTACGCACTTGCCGGATGTGACAGTGATCACGCCCGTTTTCGATGGGGATGGTGGGGACATTCTGTTTTATGTCGGCTCCCGCGGCCACCATGCGGACATCGGCGGACGGACCCCAGGCTCTGCGCCGCCGGACAGCACGCATATCGAAGAAGAAGGTGTTGTCATCGACAACTTCAAGCTGGTTGATCAGGGTGTGCTACGTACGAAAGCTGCGCGCGACCTTTTGAGCTCTGGCCCGTACCCCTGTCGCAACATCGACGAGAACATGCGTGACCTTGAGGCCCAGGTGGCGGCGAATGCCACAGGCATCCGTGAAGTTCACCGGATGATCGACAATTTCGGAATAGACACCGTGCTGGCCTATATGGGGCACGTTCAGGCGAATGCTGAGGCGTCCGTGCGACGGGTGATCGGCAAATTGAGCGACGGCCAGTACACTTACCCGCTTGATGAGGGGCAGGTGATCAAGGTTGCGATTTCCGTTGATCGTGATGAAGGCAGTGCGACGATCGACTTCACCGGGACCTCTCCACAGGGCGCCAACAACTACAACGCGCCACGGGCTGTATGTAACGCTGTGGTGCTTTACGTCTTCCGGACTTTGGTCGGCGCCGATATTCCACTGAATGAAGGCTGCCTTGCGCCGCTGAACATAGTCGCGCCAGAAGGCACCATGATAAACCCGCGCTACCCTGCTGCGGTGATTTCGGGAAATACGGAGGTCAGCCAGTCAATCTGCGATTGTCTGTTTGGCGCGTTGGGTGTGATCGCAGGCAGCCAAGGTACCATGAACAATTTTGTTTGGGGCAACGAGACATTCCAGAACTATGAAACCATCGCCGGTGGTACCGGTGCGGGGCCGGGATTTCATGGGGCAAGCGGTATACAGGTTCATATGACGAACACGTTGATGACCGACCCCGAGGTCCTGGAAAACCGTTTTCCGGTCAGGCTGGAAAAATTTGCACTGCGCAAAGGGTCCGGCGGATCAGGTAAATGGCAAGGGGGCGAAGGGGTCCACCGGGTTCTCAGGTTTCTTGATGATGTCACAGTCACAACCTTGTCCTGTCACCGCGTGACACAAGCTTTTGGCGGCGACGGCGGTGGCCCGGGGGCGGTGGGCGTAAATAGGGTTCTCAGGTCCGATGGAACCGAAGAGCAGCTAAAAGGCAATGATGAGGCCGCGCTTAAATCAGGGGACGCTTTCGAAATGCTGACGCCCGGCGGAGGCGGGTGGGGTGCGCCGGACAAGACCTAAAACACTTGCCAGATTACACTGCGTTAGATTAATCTGTGACATAATAAAAAGAAAAAATCGAGTAGGCAAAACATGGGCGCGGGCTTGAATGGCACGTATGTCCTGACCTCTAGACAAACCTCCATCGACGGGGCGATCAACACGAACTGTGTTGTGCCACGGGCAGGACAGGTGTGGTCTTGGCAGGGCGAACCGACGCGGCTTGACGGGCCGCAATCTACATTGGTTCTGAGCAATTCCGTCGAAGAAATCCGCCTGAAAGAGCGGATCTCCAACGCGATCGCGCGACGGGCGCAGGCGTCTGGTATTCCTTTTGATACAAAGCCGCCATCCGAGTTCGAAGATGGAATGGGTGGATTCATTCTGTCTGACGGCGTCGATCGGTACAGGATGGTAGAGGTCGTCTCGCGTGGCGAGACGCTGCTATGGTGTGCTGCAGGGCTGCCCCGGCCCGGCTGCATCTACACCGTTATTCACAGTGCCGATCAAGCGACCCTGCAACCCGCGGATGAAGGCGATGTAATTTGTTTTGTTCAAGGCACGCGGATCAAAACGCTCGGCGGTGAACAATTGATCGAGCATCTTGAGCCTGGTGATCTCATTCAGACGAAGGACAATGGTCCCAAAAAGCTGCTTTGGGTCGGCAAGAGGCCCATGCCCGATGCGCGGCTGGCGGCATTCAGGGACGAACGCCCCGTATGTATCCGGGCACAGGCCTTTGGGTTGGGCGGGCTTGAAACGGACCTTTTGGTTTCACCCCAACATCGCGTCCTGTTGTCCGGCGACTGGGCACAGGCGCTTTTCAATCAATCAGAGGTTTTGGTGGCGGCTCGGGATCTGATCAACGACCGAACCGTATTCGTTGATCACGCCGCATCGGAGATAACATATTATCACCTCTTGTTCGAAAATCACGAGATCCTGTGGGCCAATGGCGTTGAGGCGGAAAGCTTTCACCCGGCAAATACCTCGCTTATGAGCGTGATGCCAAATGACCGGGATGTGCTGCTGGCACTTTACCCTGATCTTGAGATCGATCCCCACTCCTATGGTCCGTTCGCGCGCCGCAATTTGGATCGGGCGGAGGCCGCAATTCTTCTGCAATCGGCGCGTTGACTCTGACATCTGGCGCTGTATAAGCGCGGCTTCATTGGTGTTGGTGGCCCCCGCAAGGGGATGCCTGTCGGGAGAGATCCAAAGGACAACGCCCTTCATAGCCGCGATATCGCGGTGTTCTGACGAAGGAGACCAGCCGTGACCAAACGCACGTCTGCCAAATACAAAATTGATCGCCGCATGGGCGAAAACATTTGGGGCCGCCCCAAATCCCCCGTAAATCGCCGTGAGTATGGCCCCGGCCAACACGGTCAGCGCCGCAAAGGCAAGCTCAGTGACTTCGGTCTGCAGCTGCGCGCCAAGCAGAAGCTGAAGGGCTACTACGGCGACCTGACCGAGAAGCAGTTCCGCCGCATCTATAAAGAAGCCGAGCGGGTCAAGGGTGACACAGGTGAAAATCTGATCGGCTTGCTCGAGCGTCGCCTGGATGCAGTTGTTTACCGTGCGAAATTCGTGCCGACCGTTTTTGCGGCCCGCCAGTTTGTGAACCACGGCCACGTCAGGGTGAACGGCAAGAAGGTCAACATTCCATCTTACCGCGTCAAGGAAGGCGACCTGATCGAAGTGCGCGACCGGTCCAAGCAAATGGCGCTGGTGATGGAAGCCGCCGCTCTGCCAGAGCGCGACGTGCCCGATTATCTTGACGTCGACCACTCCAAAATGACCGCGACATTCACGCGGACCCCGGGTCTGGGCGATGTGCCTTACCCTGTGATGATGGAACCGAACCTCGTCATCGAATACTACGCGCAGAACTAAGCTGCTTCAGACATTCCAGAAAAGGCCGCGCTATATACTTGGCGCGGCCTTTTTTATTTGGCGCTGTATCATCTCGGCAAGCTTCAGGCGCTGAATTTTGCCGGACGGACCCTTGGGCAGCTCACTTAAGACATGAATGTATTCTGGCGATTTGAAGGGGCCAAGCCGCGCTCTGCACAGATCAAGTAAGCTTTTTCCGACACCTGTGAGCCGGGCCTCACGCAAACCGCTGCCTCCACCGTCTCGTCGTAGCTCTTGCAAGGTCGCGCGAAGGCGGCGGCCTCGATAACGTCCGGCTGAGCATAAAGCACTTCGTCAATGTGACCCAGATCGCCAGCCAACAGCCAGTCACCGGCGAATGCCTTCTGAGTTGCATCCGGATTGTCGAGGTATTCCAGCATGACATTTGGTTCTCGGATCACGATCTGACCCTCTTGCATGGGCATCGCTCGCTCAAAATCCGGGTTTAAGATACAGACATCGTTGCCGTACCAGATCCCCGGGGTAGCCAATCTTGCGAATGCCGGGCAGCACAGGGTTTGACAAGATCTGTGCCGCAGTTTCCGTGAGCCCTATCGTTTCCACAAGCGGGAAGTTGAGCCTGCTTTCGAAAGCCGTTTGTGTTTCGACCGCAAGGGCGGATGACGCCGACCTTCCAAAGCAGACGCAGCGCTGCAGGTCCGCGCTGGGGTTCGCTTCGTTGTACAGCAAATGACTGATGATGGTCGACAAAACCGAAAACCAAGTCGCATGCGCCTGCTCTGCCTGCTCCCAGAATTTCGTTGCAGAGAACCGGGACGTCATCGCGGGCGATTCGCCTGAGACCAAAGGACCCCATCATCGTCACGCACAAGCCGCTGTGGGGTAGATTGGCTGGACGCAAAACCCTCTGTTGGACGGCCACAGATCATACGAGATGGCTGTGGTCCAGCCGCCCGCCAGAGTGCTCGCTTGCCTCATTGTGTAGGGTGGTCCATGTCACTTCTTCCCGGGTCTCCGGGAACACGATAGCGACGTCATCGCTGCTGGCCTGTGCGTCCAACCAATCGCCCACGGTGCCAGTTGATGGCATCGACGGGCCGAGGATCATTTCTCGACCTTACCCAATACCCTGAGAACATGTCCTCCATTGAAGGTTCGTCCGATGCTATCTCGCGGACATTCGTAGACGGTCCTGCGACCGCCCCAAGCGGCGTTAGAGCGGGCACGCCATCAATCATCCTGTCGCGCACTTGGAAGGTGCAGCTTGACCGTCAGCCCATCAGGCGACGGATCCAGCGTGAGCCTGCCCCCGTGCTGCTTTGCGACTGTCTGCGCAATGGGCAACCCCAGACCGCTGCCCTGCGCGGGGGCGGGTTGGCTGAACCGTTCAAGCACGATGTCTATATCTTCCGAAGGGATACCTTGGCCGTTATCTCGCACGATAAGTTCGGCACCGTCGTTCGTTTTCAGTACGATAACCTCCACTTTTGACAAACCAAGCCCGCCATGGGTCAGAGCGTTGTCGATCAGGTTTCGCAGCGCTTCGCCCAGCATCAGTGCGTCTCCTGTCACCCACGCTGGTTCTGAGGCTGGCGTGTATGTGAGTTCGACAGAGCCACTTGTAACCGAGCGCACCACCGATGAAACGAGCGTGTTCAGGTCGATAGACTCTGCTGTGATATCCAGTGCCAAGGCGCTCGCCCGTTCATAGGTCAGCATCTTTTCAGCCAGATCACCCGCATGGCGCGCAGCGTCTAGAAGCTCCTTACTGCGGGACTGCGACGTCTCCAGATCACGCGCGGATGATACGGCCTCCGCCATGGCCTGAATGCCGGCAATCGGATTGCGCAGTTGATGCGCTGCGTTCGAAATGAAATCTGTTTTTTCCTGCATTGTGGCGGACACCTGATCGAGCAGCGTGTTCAGGGTCGCAGTCACACCTCGCACCTCCCGCGGCACGGGCCTGCGGATAGGGGCGAGGTCATCCGGCGATCTCAACGCGATAGCCTCTTCAAGATCGGCGAGCGGACGCAAGCCGAGCCTAATGCCAAACCAGACGACGAGGGCGACGGTCGCGATCAGAATGGCAATGCCGGTGAATGTCCGCGTTGCGATGGCCCGCAGGAGGTTGTTTCTCACAGCGATGTCCTGCCAGACCGTAAAGGTGAACTCGCCGGATAGCCCTGCGATCTGCATGCGCTCGCGCAGTTGCAAGGCGCGCACCTGCCGGTTTTGGTATGTTCCCTCAAAGTAGCTGTAGGGCACCTCCGCTTCTTCCAACTCTGTCCCGGGGTCGCGGACAGGTGGTGTGGCATAGCCGATGACGAAGGAGCCGTCCGGCGCGTATACATGGTAGTAGACCAGGCCAATAGACGCGTCCTGCAGCAGATCGAGGGTTTCAAAGGACAACGCCTCTCCGTCGGAAGATGCCACATCGCGGGTCACAGCCAGCGCGGTTGACAGCAGCATCCGGTCCAGCCGTGTGCTGGTTCGGTCTTGCGCGTCCTGATATTCGAAAAGCCCAAGAACGGTCGCGATAAATAGCAATGGGGCGAGAATGATGACCGTCAGACGGGTGCGAAGGGACGCGGCGCGTTTCACCCGCCGACCTCCTCCATCTGATATCCCAGACCGCGCTGCACGCGGATTGAGATATTGTAAGGACGTAGTCGCTTGCGCAAGCGCGAGATGTAGACCTCTACCACGGATGCATCGACGTCGGCGCCTATCCCATACAACTGGTCCAGCAGTACGTCTTTCGACAAGGTGCGCCCGCGCGCGTTGAGCAGAGCCTCGAAGGCAGACAACTCAAGTCGCGGGATCTCCAGCGCGGTGTCACCGTCCAGAACCTGACGGGAGGTCTCATCAAATCGGAGGCGCCCAATCTGGCGGAAGACAGGTTCTGGTCGGGGTCGCCGCCGTGCAAGCGCACGAACACGGGCGGCGAGTTCCGACATTTCAAACGGCTTGATCAGATAGTCATCGGCGCCTGCGTCCAAGCCCTGTATCCGGTCAGATGTTTCCGCGCGCGCCGTCAGCAAAAGAACGGGGCGCATGTCCTCACGTGCCCGCAGCCTGCGCAGAATCTCAAGCCCGTCCACGCCCGGCAAGTTGACGTCAAGGATTACAACGTCAGAGCTTTCGTCGCGCAGAAACTCATCCGCCGCATTTCCATCTTCCAAGATGTCTACCGCATGACCTGCGTCGCGCAAAACATAGGCAATCCCTTTAGCGACACCGGGATTGTCCTCGACAATTGTAATGCGCACGGTAGGCTCCAAAATCGATAGTGCGGTGCAAGGTTCACGCAAGTTTCAGGCGACAGACATTGCTCATCTCGCAGGGGCAGGACAACCCCGGCGACTAATTAATTCTCGACGATGAGATCGAAGAGACACTGGGAGGTACTTTATGTCCAATACAAATCTGACATGTGGGGTGTTGGTTGCTGCGGCACTTGGGGTTGCGCCTCAGGCGTTTGCCGCGGGTCATGGAATCGACTTGGCAGGCAAGACCGTCGAGTTCGTTATTCCGTTTTCCGAAAGCGGTGGATCTGCAAAGTGGGCGAATTTCTACGCGCCACTTCTGAGTGAAGCGCTGCCTGGCAACCCGACGGTTGTCGTGAAGTTTATGCCGGGTGCTGGCTCGACCAAAGGGGCAAACTGGTTCCAGGAACAGGAATATGATGATGGAACGCTGATCTTTGGATCATCGGGTTCCACGCAGTTTCCATACCTGTTGAACGATCCGCGCGTGAAATATGAGTACGGTGACTGGAACGTTGTGCTTGCCTCTGGAACAGGTGGTGTTGCCTATCTTCCGCCTGATCTGGGCGACCGCTTTGACGGTGATGCGGACGATCTGAAAGACGTCGACTTCATCTACGGCTCCCAAGGAGCCACGCGGCTTGATCTTGTCCCGCTTCTCGCGTGGGAAATGCTCGGTATGAATGTCGAGCCGGTGTTCGGCATCAAAGGGCGCGGCGACGGTCGTTTGATGTTTGAGCGCGGTGAGGCCAACATCGACTACCAAACATCGTCTTCCTACCTCAAAGGCGTTGTGCCACTGGTGGAAGAAGGGCAAGCGGTTCCCATGATGTCTTGGGGTGCATTGGATGAGAACGGCGACATCGTTCGGGATCCGACGTTCCCTGACATGCCGACCTTCAAAGAAGTGTGTGAAGCGACCGAAGGGTGCGAGACTTCCGGCGAACAGTGGGAAGCGTGGAAAGCCTTTTTCATCGCAGGTTTCCCGGCTCAAAAGATGGTTTTCCTGCCTAAGGGTGCCTCTGACGATGCCATAGCAACCTACACTGACGCTTTTGAGACTATAAAGGCCCGCGAAGATTTCACCGAGATTTCGGCGGCACGTCTGGGCGTGTACCCGCAGATGACAGGTGACAAGGCAAAAGCCACGTTGGCTCAAGGAACCCAAGTTCCTGAAGAAGCCAAGGCTTTCGTAACGAACTGGCTGAACGAGCGCTACGGCGTTTCGTTAAACTAAGCCACCACTCCCCCTCCCGTAATTTAAGCGGGAGGGGACCCTTTTCTGATATCCCCGGGGGTCATCATGGACCTGCTCGCCACCGCTCTCCCAGCTTTGGGGGAGGCGTTTTCTCTTATTCTGCAGCCTCAACAGTTGATGTTCCTTGTCTTGGGCGTGCTGCTCGGGCTGTCCGTTGGCGTTTTTCCAGGTTTGGGCGGGATTGCTGGCCTGTCCCTCGTACTGCCTTTCGTTTTTGGGATGGACCCTGTCTCGGGCCTTGCGCTGATGGTGGGGCTGATCGCGGTGATCCCAACCTCCGATACGTTTGCCAGTGTGCTCATGGGCATACCCGGATCATCTGCGTCGCAAGCCACAGTTTTGGACGGCTTCCCGATGGCCAAGAAGGGACAGGCCGCGCGGGCTTTATCGGCGGCCTTCACATCGTCCCTGTTTGGCGGGTTACTGGGCGCGTCCGTTCTGACGTTCTTCATACTGATCGCGCGACCTTTGGTTCTTGCTTTCGGTCTGCCGGAAATGCTGATGATCACCATTCTGGGCTTGTCGATGGTGGCCATTCTTGCCGGGCGGGTGCCGCTGAAGGGCGTTGCGGCAGCATGTCTTGGCCTGCTGGTTGGAACGATTGGCGAGGCTGGCGCAGGCGGCAGTCTGCGGATGGCGACATATGACATTCCCTATCTGACGGACGGCCTTAAGCTGGTCATCGTGGGTCTCGGCATTTTCGCCATCCCGGAGATCATCGCACTGCTGCGCCAAGATCGCTCGATCTCGAAGGACTCGACCCTCGGCGCGGGATGGCTGGTCGGCGTGAAGGATTGGTGGGCCAATATCTGGCTCAGCATTCGATGCTCGATTATCGGTGTCATTGTAGGCGTTATTCCCGGCCTTGGCGGATCTGTCGTCGACTGGATCGCATATGGGCACACAGTTCAAAGCACCAAAGATAAGTCAAATTTTGGATCCGGAGAAGTGCGCGGCGTGATCGGTCCGGAAAGCTCGAACAACGCCAAAGAGGGCGGCGGGCTCGTACCAACGCTGATTTTCGGCATCCCCGGGTCCGGATCCATGGCGGTTTTCATCGGTGGTATGGCCCTTTTGGGCTACGATGCCGGCCCACAACTGATCCAGAACGATCTGGACATCACCTACACGATCGTGTGGAGCCTTGCGCTGGCCAATGTCATTGGCGCGGGACTGTGTATCGGCTTGTCACCTGCAATTGCGCGTTTGACGACGATCCGCTTCACACTCCTCGCACCGTTTTTGTTCATGATGATCAGCTTTGCCGCGTTTCAGTCGCGGCAGTCGCTTGGTGATCTGGTCGCGCTCTTCGCGGTGGGGCTGGTCGGCATCTTCCTGCGCCGGTTCGATTGGTCGCGTCCAGCGTTCCTGATTGGGTTCGTACTGTCTCATCAAGCCGAGAACTTCTCGAACATGGCGAACCAGATTGCAAGGTCGCGATTCCGTCGCAGTTTTGAGGAAGGATTTGAGTATCTGGCGTCGCCCATCGTGCTGGTCCTGCTGGCGGTGACCGTGATTTCCGTCTTGGTCGGAATGCGTCAGGCCAAGCAAATTCTACCCGAAGGCGTTGTTCCCACGGGTAAGAAACGAGCGCCGATTATTTTCCTGCTATGCATTCTTGCCTATGTCTCAACGGCCCTCGTCAATGCCTTGATGATTGATCTGATGAGCGACAAGATATTCCCTGTCACGATTGCCACTGTGGCAGTGGTCGCCTGTTTGCTCTTGCTGCTGCAGATGATGTTCAAGCCAGAGACCGATGCGATTTTCGCTGACCGTGAAGCGTCAGGCGAGGATGCCGAGGCGCCCCATGGATTGTGGGGAACCCTTGCTTGGTTCGGACTGCTGCTGTTCTTGTCATCACTTCTCGGCTTCATCTTGGCGCTGACGATCTTCCTACTCACCTTCTTGCGGCTGAGGGCCGCGTGCAGTTGGGGACTGACGCTCTTACTGTCGGCCTTCGGTCTGGCTTTTATGCTGATGATGGCAGGTGTTCTGCGCCGTGACTTCCCGCCGGGGCTGCTGCAGGAATATGTTGATCTACCGTGGCCACTGACGTGACCCAGACCGCGATCCCTTTTTTGTTCATGCGTGGCGGCACGTCGCGTGGGCCTTACTTCAGCCGCGTCGATCTTCCACAAGATTTGGAGACTTTGAGTGAGGTTTTGGTCGCAGCTGTGGGCTCCGGCCATCCGTTGAACATCGACGGTATCGGTGGGGGGGCGGCAGTGACGACCAAGGTTGCGATGCTGTCCCGATCCGACGATCCATGGGCCGACGTGGACTACTTCTTCGCGCAGGTTTCGGTCGAGGGTGGTTTGGTTGACTACAAACCCACCTGTGGGAACATCCTGTCAGGTGTCGGTCCCGCTGCAATCGAGATGGGGCTGGTCGAAGCGCAGAATGACGAAACGACCGTGAAGATCCGTGCAGTCAACACCGAGGCACGTGTCGTGGCCACGGTTGCGACGCCGGGTGGAATTGTGTCCTATGATGGCACTGCGCATATCGATGGCGTACCCGGGACTGCTGCGCCGGTGGAATTGCGGTTCCGTGATGTTGTGGGAAGTGTAACCGGGTCGTTGCTGCCCACAGGAAACCTGCGCGATATCGTGGATGGCATCGAGGTCACCTGTATGGACGTGACGATGCCGATGGTGATTGCCCGCGCCGACGCCTTCGGTCTTACAGGGTACGAGAGCGCTGCGGAATTGGATGAGAATAAGTCCTTCTTCGACAGGGTGGAAGCGGTTCGACTGAAGGCAGGCGCTCTGATGGGTATGGGGGATGTCTCGGCGTCCGTGACCCCCAAGTTTGGCCTTCTTGCGCCTGCGCGTGTGGGGGGGACGGTCGCCGCGCGCTACTTCATGCCGTGGAAAACGCATCCGACTATGGCTGTGACTGGCGCTCAATGCCTAGCGTCCTGCGTGCTGGCGCCGGGAACAGTTGCCGATGGCCTCGCAGAGGTGCCAACGGCCAGTCCAGCTAAGCTGACGCTTGAGCATGCGTCAGGCTCCATTGAGGTCTTGGCCGAGTACGAGGTGAATGATGGTGATTTCAATCTCTTATCGGCTGGGCTGATCCGAACCGCGCGCAAGCTTGCTTCGGGCGACTTATATGTGCCGTCACAGGTCTGGACGCGGACTTGAAATAGGCAACATCTTTTAGTATACAAAGGTATACAATATGGGGCGGGCGTGATGAAAAGAGAATATCAACGACTGACTGAAGACGCTGTTCACTTGCTGAACGAGGCGCGCAGGCGCCTTACAGATGAAATATCACAGTATCCGACGCCGATCTCTGGATGTGATGCGCAGTTCAATCACCTGCTCGCGGAACGCAGCAAGATCACCCGGGCCGTTGGTGCGTTGGGTAGTGAGGTTTTTGTGCCAACGCCGCGGATGCCCGATCCCGCACGGCGAATGGAAAGCAGGTGAAAGTCCATATTCTGGACGACTGGTTTGACACGCTACAAACCTTGCCTTGTTTCAGAAGACTAAGCGAGCATGACGTGACGGTCTGGACTGATCATGTCAGCGACACAGGGGATCTGGCAGACCGGCTTTCAGAGGCAGAAGCTTTGGTTCTGTTTCGCGAACGGACAAAGATTACAGCAGACCTGCTGAAGCGGTTGCCAAAGCTGAAGCTGATTAGCCAACGCAGCGTCTATCCCCATATCGACATTCCCGCCTGCACAGAGAACGGTGTTCTTGTTTGTTCGAACATGCATTCTGACACGCCGTCCTACGCTGCCGCGGAGCTGACGTTGGCGCTCATTCTGGCATCGTTCCGCCAGATCCCAGCGCAGCAGGCCTCGCTCAAATCCGGCACATGGCAATCAGGTGTGGGGCGCACATTGCGCGGGAAAACACTGGGTCTCTATGGCTATGGTCGGATCGGCAAAGCGGTCGCGGGGTATGCGCGGGCACTGGGTGTTCAGACGCAGTGGTGGGGGTCCGAAGAGGGCCGCGCGCGCGCTTTGGGTGAGGGCGCTGTTATCGCTGAAAGTCGGCGGGCCTTCTTTGCGACATCAGATATCGTGAGCATCCATGTGCGCCTCAAGCCGACAACGAAGGGCATCATCACAGCCGAGGACTTGGGGGCAATGTCGCCCAACGCGCTGTTCGTGAATACGTCCCGCGCGGGTTTGGTCGCGCCGGGGGCGCTTGAGGCGGCGATTGCAAAGGGCCGACCGGGATATGCTGCGGTGGACGTTTTTGATACGGAGCCGCTAATCGACATATCGCACCCATTGTTGACGCATCCAAATGTCTTGGCCACGCCGCATATAGGTTACGTAACAGAGGATGAATTTGACCTGCAGTTCACGGACATCTTCGATCAGATCAACGCTTACTCGGCACGCGCGCCCATACACATGATTAATCCAGAAGTCTGGTCAGAAGAATAGCCGTCGCATCAACGGGGCGCCGACGATGACAACGACAAGCCTCATCAGATGATGGGTGACGACGAATGCGACATCTGCCCCTGCCACAATAGCCAGAACGGTCATCTCAGCCTGGCCCCCCGGTGCAAACGCCAGAATGGCTTCGGTTTGAGGTGCAAACCCCCAGGAAACCACGGCGCTTGCGAATATGACCGATAGTATACCCAGCAAAACAGTATAGCCGGCGGCGGCAGTCAGAACGCGCCGCAACTCCAGCGCTGTAATGCCCACGTATTTGACGCCGACACCCATTCCGATAAAAAATTGCGCGGCGAGAATAGCCTCGGCGGGCGGCCTATGATGTAGGACGTCCGTCAGGCTTGCCACGGTGGCGAGGATCAGTGGACCGAGGATGCTTGCCCCAAACAGACCCACAGCCGAGGCGATCCGCCAGCCGACGATGCCAATGGCAACCATGATCAGAAGTTCCGAAACGGGGATGCTTGTGGCCGGGGCCCCAGGCGGCTGGCTCAGATCAATCTCAAACATGATCGCCATAGCCATCGGCAGCGCGGTCACGACCAGCAGCACCCGTGTCGCATGAATGAGGCTCAGGATGCGGGGATTGCCGCCGGCCTCCTCGCCGAAAATCAACATATCCTGTAGCCCGCCGGGCATTGCAGAGTAGTAGCTGGTCGCAGGATCAAAGCCCCAGATCCGCCTGAAGTAGGGGAAGCCGACTGCGCCCGACAGCAGAATGAAAAGCGGGATGAAACTGATCGACAAAGCCATCTGGTCCAAACGATCAATAACAGCAGGCGTGATCGAGGCGCCGACAGCGACACCAAGGATTGTTCGCATCGTGTCGCTGATCATTGGTGTGCCTCGCAGCGGAAACCCGGCCAACGCTGCTATCAGGCAGGCAAACATTGGTCCAAGGAGCCATGGAAGGGGAAGGCCAATGGCTGAGAATGCTGCGACCCCGACAAGCGAAAACGTGAGGGTGAGCGCAACATTGATCATTCAACGAGATTCCATTTATGTATACTTTTGTATACAATTATGATTTCGAGAAATCCAGCTGTTTTGATGCAAGGAGGGATTGGGTGGGTAAGCCTTTAAGACACAATCGGCAATGTTTTGCTGTGTTGGTGATGAGAAACAGACTGGTTTTTCGCAAAAAAAGCATAATCTATTACGAACAAGGAAAAGTCCGCATCTGACCAGTCGGATTTGTTGACGAGAGTGGGTGCTATGTCGACACAGGAAACAAGCGGGGTGGCGCAATCTGACGGTGTGTCAGATCAGTCCCTCAGCCTAGAGAAGCGTCTGGAGGAGGCACGTGCGCGCCGTTCCAAGGCGCTTGAACAGCGACGCGTTTCCAAAGCCTCGAAAGCGAAAGGCGAGAAGGTGAGGGTCACCTTCCCGCAGGATCTTGCGGCATCCGGCCTTGCTATTGATCCAGCCTCCGTTCAGCGAAAGGACGTGTTGGACGGTCCGTCCAAGGTCGACAATGTGTCCGCACCTGCTGTGGACCAGGCAGATGACATCAAGGTAGATGCTGCGATTGCGGCTCTCCCGATCCCCGAAGCGCCCGAAGCCAAAGATGACGAGGCAGGGCCGCAGCCCGCTCTGGTTTTGGCAAAGCAAATGTCGCCGCTTTTGATCGCCGTTTGTGCAAGTTTGCTCGGCGGTATCGTGATTGGGGCTGGGTTGGTCGCGATGAGATCAGGCACGGGGCCTGAGCAAATTGCGCTCGCCACAGAAGCGGCGCCAGAGATCGCGGTCCCGGTTGAGCGGCGCGGAGTTGTTCCGTTTTCCTCCAACCTTCAGTTCTCGCTTCCGCTAGAAACGGGTGTTCCGGAATCCCAAGCTCAGCCTCGTAGTACGTTGGCGAGACCTGCGTCGCCGCCCGCAAAGGCTGAAATAGATCAGCGTACAGCAGCGGTGCGCGACGGCGCCTTTGCAGAGATCAGGGATGCCCCCCTCAGGCTGGCCGCTTTCACCAAAGCACCTGCGCGCCCAAATGGATCGCAAGCCAAGTTCGCGCCCGGATTGAATGAGAACACGCCCGCTTTGTTTGATCGCAGCGGCTTGCCATATTCAGAGCCCGGTTATCAATTGATGGTGCATGCCCCCGAAGAGCTTGCGGACGACGAGATGCTGAATGTTCTGACGGCGCTTGAAAACGCTCAAGAAGTGGTCGGTGATCTCATCCGGGTGCCGTTTACCATCTCGGCCAACCATGTTCGCTACTACCACGCGCAGGACGCCGAGGTCGCCGAACGGATCGCGACGCTTATAGACGGTACAGCACGAGATTTTACAGATTTCAGACCGCAGCCCTCCGAAGGTCGTGTCGAGGTCTGGATGGCGGGCGGCGGTGATGCAAGGGTGTCAGCGGAAAGCGTCAGACGCTCGAGCAGGCCACGCATCTCGACCGAACGGACATCACTTGAAGCGATCGCGCGGCGCGAATGGCGCAAACAGCGTGCGGCCATTCAAAAGGTGCTCGACGGTCTTTAATTGTCAATCAGCGGCAGACCAACCAGCTTTCTCCCCTCATCGGTTTTAAGAGAAAAATCTGCGCCGAGATACGCATCCCCGCCTGAGCCACAGAGAAAGGCTAGCCCTTTGGCGACCCATTCCGGCGGGATATGGACATCGGGATCCAACTGGCTGACCGGGTTTACACCGGAGGCTTTTATTTGGACCTGCATTTCTGTCGCAACCGTCCCGGGACTCAGCCCCATGATACGCAGTCCCTTATCGCCATACTCCTTGTGCCCGCATTTGGTGAGTGACAAGACACCGGCCTTCGTAGCGCAGTAGTGGCTCCAGCCCTCAAGGGCGCCGGTGGCCGCACCTGAGCTGATGTTGATGATGGTGCCTTCTCCTTGAGCCAGCATGATTGGCAGGGCGGCTCGGTAGCCGTAGTAAACCCCTTTCAGATTCACATCGACAATCGTGCTCCACGCGGCTGGGTCACTTTCGTCGAGCCGGGCGATCGGGTCGATGAGACCCGCGTTATTGATCAGGACATCTAGGCGCCCGAAAGTTGCTGTCGTGTGGCTGGCCAAACCCTCAACCTGCGCATAGTCGCTGACGTCACAGGTCTTTGCCATCGCGGTTCCGCCTGCTTGAGTGATGTCCTCCGCGATACGCTCAATGTCGTCTCCGCTACGTGCGGCAAGAACAACTTTCGCGCCAAGCTCAGCCATATGCCGAGCAGTTGCTTCGCCGATGCCGCGGCTGGCACCTGTAATGACAACGCTTTTTCCGTCTAGGTTCTGCATAGCGATCTCCCTGCTGGTCTGCTGATCTTCTACAGATCAGCGTTTTGCACGCAACCTGCCCAGTATGTGTTGGGTCGAAGCATTCCCCTCGCAATTGGCCCGGAATAGGCGTAAGGCGAAAACATGATGCTCGGTGACACATTACGCCGCGTCTCGCTCGCTGACGCCAGAAGACTGCCGTTTCACCGACAGCCGGTCTTCCTTCTGTTCCTGATGGCTTTTGCGATGCCGATTGCTTTCGCGGTCTGGTCTGCATTGCTTAACAATTTCGTTATCGAGGTCGCAGACTTCACGGGGGCCGAGATTGGCTGGCTCCATACCGTACGCGAGATTCCAGGCTTCTTTGCCATCGGCGTAATCTTTCTGATCATCTTTATCCGGGAGCAGGTCTTGGGCCTTCTTTCGTTGATCCTGCTGGGTGGGGCGACGGCTGTGACGGCTTGGTTTCCCGACTATCAGGGTATTCTGATCGTCACCTTCCTAAGCTCTATCGGGTTCCACTACTACGAGACGGTGAACCAGTCGCTGCAGCTGCAATGGATCGAGAAAGAGAAAGCGCCGCAGCTCTTGGGCTGGATCACGGCGGCTGGATCGTTTGCATCGCTGATCGCCTATGGTCTGTTGGTCCTGACGTGGAAAGCTTTCGATCTGAGCTACAACTTCGTCTACCTGACTGCAGGCGGAATTTGCGTCGCAATCGCGATCTTCTGTTTTCTTTTTTATCCGCAGTTCGAAGCACCTCATCCGCAAGTCAAGAAGATGGTTCTGCGTCGCCGCTATTGGCTCTACTACGCGTTGCAATTTATGTCGGGTGCGCGGCGTCAGATCTTCGTGGTGTTTGCCGCTTTCATGATGGTGGAGCGCTTTGGCTTCGAAGTACACGAGATCACAGCGCTGTTTCTGATCAACTACGTGGCCAACATGATCTTCGCGCCGCTTATCGGGCGGGCCATCGGGTTTTACGGTGAACGTCAGATGCTGATGCTTGAATACATCGGCCTGACACTCGTTTTTCTGGCCTATGGCGGTATCTACTATTTTGGCTGGGGCGTTTTGGTGGGCGCATCGCTTTACGTCATCAACCACCTGTTTTTCTCGATGGCGTTCGCGATCAAAACCTATTTTCAGAAAATCGCTGATCCGGGTGACATCGCTCCGACAGCTGCCGTCGCTTTTACGATCAACCACATAGCCGCCGTTTTCCTGCCGTTTCTTCTGGGTTACCTTTGGGTGCAGTCGCCCGGCGCAGTTTTCGTATTGGCGGCGGCGATGGCGATCGGATCGCTTGTGTTGTCGATGTTGATCCCAAGGCATCCTGAAAAAGGGAACGAAACGATATTCTCACGGCTTGTTGCAGAGCCTGCGGAGTAGCCTTTGGACAGTCGGCGCCCTATATCCGAGATAAGAGATAGAGGAGACCATCCATGTTTTTGTTCCAGAAGAAAAAGGTGCATTCCGTTACGGCTGAAACCGCCTTGCCTGGACGCGATGCGCCGATCCCCACAGCTGACACGCATTTCATCTTTGGCAACAAGATGACGCCGGATGTCCCAAGGGGCATGGAGGTCGCGATGTTTGGCATGGGATGTTTCTGGGGCGTCGAGCGGATGTTTTGGAAGCTTGATGGCGTTCATTTGACGATGGTCGGCTATGCAGGCGGGTACACACCGAACGCCACCTATGAGGAAGTCTGCACCGGACAAACGGGTCACAACGAAGTGGTGCGTGTGGTGTTTGAACCGGATGTAATCAGCTACGAGGAACTGCTGCGGGTGTTCTGGGAAGGCCACGACCCCACCCAAGGAATGCGGCAGGGTAATGATGTTGGCACGCAGTACAGGTCTGGCGTCTATGTCTTCAACGAAAGCCAACGTGATGCGGCAATGAAGACGAAAGCTGAGTTCCAGCCCCGCCTGATCAGTGCAGGTTTTGGCGAAATCACGACCGAGATCGTAGATGCGCCCGAGTTCTACTTTGCCGAGGAATACCACCAGCAGTATCTGGCAAAGAACCCTCGCGGATATTGCGGGATCGGTGGAACAGGTGTGACCTGCCCAATTGGCGTTGCAGTTTAGGGCAGGACGGCCAGCCACCCCCACGTAGTAATCACTGACAGTGCGGTCGCGATCAAAACGGTCGAGGCAGCAACGCGCTTTGCCACACCGTACATATTTGCGAAGACATAGCAGTTGATCCCAGGCGCCATGGCCGCTGTGATGATCGCCGACCGAAAAGCGGCCTCATCCAGCTCATACGCGATACCCAATCCCCAAGTTGCCGCCGGTTGAAGGATCAATGTGAAGGCGCAGATCATCAGTACGGGACCGATGTCACCTTCGATCCGGTACTGCGCCAAGACGCCGCCCAAGCCGAAGATAGCGGCAGGCAGGGCTGCACGGATCATCAGATCAATTGCTTCGTTCAGCACGTTTGGCAGGGCAAAGCCGCTCAGGTTGACGGCAAATCCCAGCATGATGCCGATCACGAGCGCATTGCGAAATATAGCCTTGAAGATCGATAGGATCGTGGCGCCGGCACCAGCACCGCGGCCCCGCACAATCTCCATTGCTGCAATCCCCAGCAGATAACAGGTGGGCGAATTCAGCGCGATGATCGCGTAGTTGGGATCAAGCGCATCTGCCCCATAGGCCCGTTCCATGATCGGCAGACCCAATAGAACTGTATTCCCAAAAAGCGCACAAAAGCCGATGGCGACGCAATGCTCCCAAGGACGGTTGAAGAGCAATCGCGCCCCCAAGATGCCAGCGAAAAACAGAGAAACTGCCGGAAGATAGTAAGAAATCAAAAGCGGCGGCGCGAAGTATGCGCCTAGTTCAAGATCTGCAATCGCGCGAAACAGCAGGCATGGGATGGCGAAGTTTTGGGTAAACTTCATAAGGCCGTCGACACCGTCCGGCGAAAATAGATTTCGTTTGACCGCGACAAATCCGAAACCGATCACCAGAAAAACCGGCAGAATGACTTGCAGCAGGGCGCCCATGCTAGAGGTCGACTTCTATGATCAGGCCATCGAAGGCTGGTGTCACATGCGCCGGGGTTTCGGCCTCAACCGTGTCATAGTCGAGGTCGATATGCATATTGGTGATGACGGCTCGTTTGGGCTGAAGATCTTCGATCCACTGCAGAGTGTTGTCTAGGTGGGAATGGCTTGGGTGGGGTGTTCGACGGAGCGCGTCGATAATGAACCAGTCCAGATTGGCCAATGCGTCGCGCGTGTGATCATAGAGCGTCTCGGCGTCAGGCAGATAGGCCACATTCCCGACGCGAAACCCAAGCGCATCAATAGAGCCGTGGCCCGCCTTGAACGGTGAGAGCGTCAGCACTCCCCCCGCGCCGTCGATCTTAACATCGCCGTCAATCGTATTCAGGTTCAGGATGGGCGGATAAGGGGAGCCTTCGGGTTGCACGAACACGTAGCCAAAGCGCGACAGAAGGGCATCTTGTGTCGGTCCGTCCGCCCAGATATCTAATCTTTCCCGCATGTTGAAGACAATCATGCGCAGATCGTCGATGCCGTGTACGTGATCCGCATGGGAATGGGTATAAACCACGCCATCAAGCCGTCCGGTGCCCGTGTCCAAGAGTTGCGCGCGCAGATCGGGGGATGTGTCGATCAGAACAGTTGTCGTCCCATCCGGCCCGATCTGTTCTATAAGCAGGGAGCACCGACGCCGTCGGTTCTTTGGATTCTCAGGATCGCAATCCCCCCAGTGGTCGCCCAAACGGGGCACGCCACCAGATGACCCACATCCGAGAATTGTGAAACGCTGCTTCATGCAGCGGCTTTCCAGAAAAGCCTGTCGAAATTCCGCTGGGTTTGCGTTGCAAAATCCGGGTAGTCGAGACCAAAGATGTCCGCACCGACCTTCGCGGTGTGTGCGGTATAGGCCGGTTCGTTACGCTTACCGCGAAAGGGCGGCGGGGCGAGGTAGGGCGCATCGGTTTCCACAAGGATCCGATCTACTGGGGCCCTTGCGAAGATATCTCGCAGCGCTTGGCTTTTGGGAAAGGCCGCAATGCCGGACATCGACAGGTAGAACCCAAGGTCCAGCGCGGCTTCTGCCAATGCGGCGCCCGAGGAAAAGCAGTGCATCACGCAGGTATAGGGTCCAGAATTGTGTTCCTCGGTCAGGATACGTGCCATGTCTTCATCCGCATCCCGCGCATGAATGATAAGTGGCAGCTTTGTCTTACGCGCCGCCTCTATATGAATGCGAAGGCTTTCCTGCTGTGTAGTCTTGCTGTCCGCCGTATAGTGGTAATCCAGCCCGGTCTCACCGATCCCTACAAACTTCGGATGGTCCGCAAGGGCGACCAGCACATCCACTGATGTCATTGGCTCGTCGGCTGCGCTCATGGGATGGGTGCCTGCGGCGTAGTATACCGGCTCATGAGCCTCTGCGATCGCGCGGACTTGCGGTTCCAGTCGCAATTTCGTGCAGATCGTGACCATACGCGTGACGCCAGCGGCATTGGCTTGCTCGATTACATGAGGCAACTGCCCGTCGAAATCCGGAAAGTCGAGATGGCAGTGGCTGTCAGTGATCTCAGGCGGTGTCTCAGCGCTCATCAGGCCCTTCATGCGGCCGTGCGCGCCGCCGTCTCTTGTAGTGTCATCACCATATCAAGGACCAGAGACGCAGGGTCAAGGTTCACCCCTTGCCCGTGACGCAATCGCGCACCGATCTCGGCCGCTACACTGGCCCACGCGCGGGACGCGTTAGCGTTGGGGGAAAGGCGCGCCAGCATGGCTGCTTCGCCGGGCACGGCTTCAGTTTCTACTAGTCCCAGGCCTGCGCGCGACAGGCGAGAGAGAAGGGTGTCCGTCAATCGGATGAACAGGTCGAACTCGACTTCAGCACCGCGTTTCGCGAGCCGATCCCCTAGGGTGATCGCTTTGGCTCGGTCAAAATCAGGTAGTCCCGCGACCAGACTGACCAGTTGTTCATAAAGCGCGACACCGGAAAGGGTCAGCAACCCGATGGCCTCACCGACGGAACCCGCTGCAAGTTCTGCCAAGGCTGCACCTGCATCGCCGGGCTCGATACCGCTTGCGATCAGCGCGCGCTGGATATCATCGGCGCTGAGTGTTGCGCACCGCAACTCGCGGCAACGAGATCGGATGGTCGGCAGCAAACGGGACGGCTGATGAGAGATGAGCAGCAGGATACAATCGCTTGGCGGTTCCTCCAGTATCTTCAGAAGGGCATTGGCCGCACTTGGGTTCATATCATCGGCTGTGTCGACAATGACCACCCGACGCCCACCATCCGGATTGGTGAGCGAAAAAAACCCTTTCAGTCTGCGCACCTCATCTACGGCTATCTGAGCTTTGTGACGTTTCTTCTCCTCGTCCCACGGTCTACGGAGTAGGAACAGACCCGGATCAGACAGGGCGGCAAGGCGCGCTCGGATAGGATGATCATCAGCGATATCGAGCGTTTCAGGCGTAGGCGGGACAAACATCCCGCCATCATCCAAGGGTGTTGCCAAAAGAAAGGTTGCGATGCGCCATGCCAGCGTCGCCTTGCCAACCCCGCGCGGACCGGTGATCAGCCAGCCATGATGCAGACGGTTGTCGTTGAACGCAGTCAGAAATGTTTGCTCTGCCGCATCTTGGCCAAGAAGAACGCGGGTCTCTCGCGGATGCGGCGCCCCTTCGATCTGATCAGCTTGAGCGGGCGCGTCATCAGTCATGGCAGTCTGTTCGCCAGAACTTGGTTGATTTGCAGGCTGACATCCTGCGCACCATTATTGCCATCCACAACGATACAGCGATTGGGGAAGTCCTTGGCCAAGTCGAGGAAACCGCGTCTCAAGGAATGTTGAAAGGTCGCCCCAAATTCTTCAAAGCGGTCCTCACCTGACCCGCGTGCCAATCCGCGTTCAAGGGCGCTATCGGGATCCATATCAATCACAATCGTCAGATCAGGCTCTTTCTGGATCATTTGGCGATGCAGGGTATCAACAATCCCGCGCAGATCCCCGCGCGCAACCCCTTGGTAAATCCGCGTGCTGTCGGCGAACCTGTCACATATCACCGTTTTCCCTGCCTCAAGCGCAGGTTCTATCGTCCGCTCCAGATGATCACGTCGTGCTGCGGTGAACAGAAGAATTTCGGTCTCTGCGGACCATCTGCCTGGATCGCCTTCGACCAACAATCGGCGGATTTCTTCGGCGCCCGGCGACCCACCGGGTTCGCGGGTCAAAATCACCTCGTGCCCCGTTGCCTGCAAATGACCAGCCAGAAGCCGGGCCTGCGTCGATTTACCGGAGCCGTCGATGCCCTCGAATGTCAGGAAGAACCCGCTCAAGAGTGGATCAGAAGTAGCTGGCGGCTTGACCCGTCAACTGTTTGAGCAAGGCGCTGGCCGCAGTCCGGATCCGAACAACAAACCCACCCCGCGGTACGGTTTCCGTTGCTATAAGTGTGTGGGTCGCATCAGACAGGCCGGGGACGGAGACGATCAGCTCTGCAACTTTGTCACCTGCTTCGATTGGCGCTAAGATGGGGCTTTCGTAAGTAATCTTTGCGTTCACGCCTTCGCGGTCTAGGATCGGGATCAGAATGCTGACGTCCTTCGTGGTTGCCATCCCAACGCGGGAGGCTTGCCCCATCCAGACATCGGCTTCTGCAATCACAATGCCCTCTTCGGACAATTGTTTCTCTGCGAACTGCCGGAATGCCCAGTTCGCGATGCGCTCACTTTCCTCTGCTCGTGCCCGTTCCGTATCAAGGCCCGACAGCACGAATACGATCCGGCGGTTGCCCTGAATGGCAGAGCCGACAAGACCATACCCCGCCTCTTGGGTGTGACCCGTTTTGAGGCCATCTGCTCCAATGTTCAGGTCAAGAAGCGGATTTCGGTTGAAGCGGTTGTCAGGCACCCGCCCGTCGAACTCAAACTCGGTCTCGGCGAAATAGCCGTAATATTGGGGAAACTCTGTGATCAGCCGCTTGGCAAGGACTGCGAGGTCGCGCATGGACATCCGGTGTGCGGGTGCAGGCCATCCGTTAGAATTGGCAAAGACCGAATTGGTCATGCCCAGCTGCTCCGCGCGTCGGGTCATCATCTGAGCAAACCCACGCTCGGTCCCATCGGGGGACACAGCCTCTGCCAAGACGGCACTTGCATCATTGCCGGAAAGTACAACAACACCGCGGATTAGATCCTCTACACTGACCCTGTCCTGGTCTGTCAGGAACATGGAAGATCCACCGTAGGCCGCGGCCCGCTGTGAAACTGGCAGGATCTGATCAAGAGACAGGCGTCCGTCCTCAAGTGCTTCGAACACCATATTCAGCGTCATCAGCTTGGACATCGATGCGGGGGGCAAAGCCATGTCCGCATTTTTTTCCATCAGCGTCTGGTCGGTGCCGACGTCTAGAACAATCGCGGACTTGGCTGCTGTCTCAAACGCAGCGACCGGCCCTGTCAAGACGCCAAGACCAAGGAAGAGAACGGTTAAGATGGTGCGCATTGCGGACCTGTTCCTTTATCCGGTGGTGTAAAAAATACCCTTGAAGCCCAGATCACGCACTTGCTTGCGCAACGCACGGCGTTCAGTGGAATTCATCGCGGGTCCGACGGTAACGCGCCAGAAAGTCTTGTCCTTCCTGACCTCTTCACTCAGCACGGGTACCACGCCAGCCGCACTGAGGGTCGTCAGGGTCGCGTCCGCCGCAGCCCGGTCGTCATAGAGGCCGACTTGAACATAGGGTCTCAGAAGCCTGGACTTAGTTTCTGGCTCAGCCGCTGCAGGCGCTGCTGCAACCGCAGTAGAGGGTGCAGCTTGCGCTGCATCCGATGCAGGTGGCGTCCCCGGTGCAAGTGCCTCAGATTCCTCGATCGCTGCTTCGGCTGCGGCAAGTGGATCGAGGCTGGACTGCTGGATCGCACCGGGCGCTGCCGTATCTCCTGTCGCGGCTTCGTCGGCACCCTCTTCAATACCTTCAGGCGTGGTTGCAGCCTCAGTGGACACCACTGCGGCAGGTGCGACGGTTTCCTTCTTCAAGGCGGTCACCGCAAGCGACACCGGTTGCCCCGCAAGAACGCCAAGGCTTTCGGCTGCGTCAGAACTCAATTGCATAACGGGTCCCGGATTGTCGCGTTCGCGCCGGAACAGCGCACCCACGACGCTTTTTCCGTTCGCTTCGTTGCGGATGACAACGCGTTCGGGATTTTTCACGTCCGGGTGCGCCACCCAGACCCCGCCCAGTGATGGACGACCGTCCCAAAGACCTTGGTCGGTGGCCTGAAAAACCTCCGGCGCCTCGACATCGCGCTGTTCCAACTCGGCCACGTTTGCCGTGCCTGCCGCTGATGCTGTGGCGGTTGCCTCTTTATCGTCGGCTTGTTTCGCTGTGAATTCTTTGAATTCTTCGCATCCAGCCAATGCAAACAATGCTGTCCCAACCAGAACAACATGCCGCGCTCCGCGATGTCCCATGCGTTTCGTCCCCAATGCTCTAACCTCTCGCGCGTTTTTCGCGCTGTCTTGGCGTCCCGCTTTGGTGTTTGCGGGCGTCTACCTGTGCTCTTGCGGACTGATCCGCTGGCGCGAGTTTAGTTGACCGGCAGGCCCATTGCAAAGAGTTCAGACAAGATTCGGCAAATTTCGGCATTCCGTCATCTGGAATGTTGTATCTTCCAGAATCGCGATAGTGCCGCTAGGCACCGCATCTACCGGAGGTTTGGCAGAGTGGTCGAATGCGGCGGTCTTGAAAACCGTTGGGCGTGAGAGCGTCCCGTGGGTTCGAATCCCACAGCCTCCGCCACTACACAACCTTTGTTTGTCGCCCAGATCAACGGTCGGAGCGTCGGCTTTGATCGTCCTGCACGTATGAACTCTTCAGTCCGGTGCTGCAAAATCGAGGTTGTCTGGGCGATAGTTGAATAGCTCCAAGCGAGGTGGAGCGCCGGTTGCATTTGCAAGTCGCAAGGCGGTCAAGCTGGCAGGGGCCACGGGTATGATGCTGGCGGGTTGCAAGTTGAGAAATCGTTGCAAGATCGCTCGGATCACGCCGCCATGGCATGCGACAAGCAAGTTTTCACATCTGTTCTCGGCTTCCCGCTCGATCACTGCTGACACTCTATCCACAAAAGCGGTCCATGGCTCGCCTCCGGGCGGTGTCCCGGTGCCAGCGCGCCAGGCCAGATAGGCGGCTTCGTCCTCTGCCACGATGTCATCGGTTGTGCGACCTGTCCAATCGCCTACGTCAATTTCCCGCAGATCGGAGGTTAATATCGGGTCAGGCGCACCGATGCGGGCCGCGGTTTCCCGGACGCGCGCGAGATCAGACGAGAGCGCACGACAGTAGCCGATCCCTTCGATGGTTGACCGGAGCGCATCGGCCTGAGCGCGACCGACGTCCGACAGATTGATATCAGCTTGCCCCTGAAGGCGGTGTGAGGCGTTCCATTCGGATTGCCCATGGCGAACGAGAAGAAGACGCATCAACTGATCCTTTCGCCGCTTGGCGTGAACCAGCATTGCGGTGTTTCTGGAAGCTCGAATTCGACGGTGTCGCCGATGCGTGCTTTGACCGGCACGTCTACAATCGCAGTCAAACGAAGCGCATCCGAAAGACCTGTGACCATCGTGCGTCCGGCGATGGCGCTGACCTCGACAAGTTCCATCGGCAAGCTTCTCTGACTGGCCGCGGAACCTATCCGCAGGGCGTCTGCACGATACATGGCAAGACAGTCGTCAACCGGTGGATCGACGGGCATATGGCGACCACCTATAGTGTAGCCCGCGCCGTTCTTTTTTACTTCGATTACGTTGTTGGGTGGGGTGCCGACAAATGTCGCGACAAAGGCCGTTTCAGGGCGTTCGACAAGCTCGGCGGGTGCGCCGAATTGCTGAACCCGACCGCCATTCATGACCGCCACGTGGCTGGCCATCGTCATCGCTTCTATCTGGTCGTGGGTTACGTAGACGGTCGTTGCACCGGTTGCGCGGTGCAGCCTCATAAGCTCTGTTCGCATTTCCACCCGCAGCTTCGCATCGAGATTTGAGAGAGGTTCGTCAAAAAGAAGGACAGATGGCTTTGGCGCAATCGTGCGTGCGATTGCCACGCGCTGCTGTTGACCGCCGGAGATTTCGTTTGGGTAGCGATCTGCGAGCTGGTGGATATCCAATAGGTTCAGCACGTCATCAATACGCTTTGTTCGCTCGGCCGTCGGCATCTTCATGACCTTGAGTGGCCACTCGACATTGCCTCGAACAGACATGTGCGGCCAGAGGGCATAGGACTGAAAAACGAGTCCGGAATTGCGCTTGGCCGGATCAGCGGACCATGCGCGATCGCCGTCTGAGACGATTGTTCCGTCAAACAGGATCTGCCCCTCGCTGGGCAGTTCCAACCCGGCGAGCATTCGCAAAAGTGTGGTTTTCCCGCATCCCGACGGGCCAAGCAGCACTAGAAATGCGCCGTCCGGAACCGAGATTGAGACGTCTTTGACCGCCTCAAACTCTCCGAACCGTTTGGTGAGATGTTTGATTTCCAGCATAAAGTCAGTCCTTCAGCCACGGCTGCGATTTCGTCTGCAACCTGTTGGCAATGAGCGTGGCCGCGATCGATATCGCGAGGATCACCACGGTGATCGCATTGGCAAACTGCGCGAACCCCTCTGAGGCGTAGCGGTAAGCCAGAACGGACAAAACAGGCATCGTCGGCGTAAAGAGCAGCACGACAAGTGACAGGTCGCGAACAATCTTCACAAATATGAGGATCCCACCCGCCGCGAGCCCGCGCACTGCCAGAGGCACGGTGATTGCCATCAGCCGTCTGAAGAACCCGGCGCCTGTCAGGCGCGCGCTCTCTTCCAGCTCACCACCGACCTGTTGAATGACTGCCCGTCCGGTCTGAACCGAGAACGGAAGCAGATAGGCCGTGCCCGCAATAACGAGCAATGCGAAGGTGCCATATAGCGCTGGAAATGGTCCGATCGGAGCACCGAGATATACAATATAGGCTGCCCCGAAGGCGATGCCTGGAACCAGCAGGGGCAAGAAGCTGATTTGCGTGATCGCGGCGGACATCCATCCCTCTCGGAACCGAGCGGTCGTGTAGGACGCGAGCAGCCCGATCATCATCCCGGTCAAAGCGACGGAGAGACCAAGCGCGAGTGTCACCATAAGGGCCCGCACAATGTCGGCGTTGTGTGCTATGCCCGGTATGCCTTGCGCGAACGAAGGATCACTCTCGCCAATCCAGTAATGGGACGTCCAGCCTGAGAATAAATCGGCAGAGGACGGTGCCAAGCTTGATGCGATCAAGACGATCACCGGCACGACCGTCGAGGCAAAAAGCGGGATCATGGCCAGAGCAAAAAGTGGCCAGCGGGCGCCGCGCAGGTTGAACCGTTTGGCGCGCCCTCCCTTTCCGGTGATCGTCGCGTAGGATCTGCGACCTGACACGATACGATTGCCCGCCCATAAAACCACTCCGGAAATCAGGACAAGCAGAATGCCGATAACATAGCCCCGTCCGACTTGCCCGACTTCGATCATCCCAAATAGCCGGGTGGACAGCGTCTGCATTCGCACAGGCAGCCCAAGCAGAGCAGGCGTGGCGAAATTCGAAACCGCACCGGCGAAGCATAAGGATCCGGCCGCGACCAAGGCAGGCGTCGTCACGGGAAGGATAATGCCGGTAAGAAGCCGGTGACCTTTTGCACCTGCGATTTGAGCGGCCTCCACCAGATCGGAATTCACGGTGGCCAAAGCTGCGGCGATGATTGTGAAGGCAAGACTGAAATAGTGAAGTGTCAAAACGATCAACGTGGGGACGAGCCCCCATGCCAGCCAATCCGGAATCTGGAGGCCCATCCCCTGAAGCCAGCCGATCTGACCGCCCACCCGATCGTTTCGAAACAGCGATCCCCACGCCAATGCAGCTGCAAATGACGGGATCATGAACGGCAGGGTGGCCATCACTCCGATCAGGCGCCGGTAAGGAACATCCGTCATTACAACAAGCCAGGCAAGAAACCCGCCCAAGAAAACGCATCCGCTGGCCACGACAGCACCGATTATGAGCGTGTTGCCAAGAGGTTTGTAGAAAAGGTTAGTCGACAAGCGACCCGTTAGCACATCTGTCCACGCGCCGATGACGTCCGGCTGAAGCGTGAACAGAACTGTCCGTGCGAGCGGAAGAAGGATCAGAAGGACCAAAAGGGTAAGGACAACCGTCTTCAGTACGATCCCCGGTTGATGGAGGAAGCGTCGCCTCTGAATGTTCCCGAGTGTGTCGGCCATCGCCGGATGCCTCTTTACGCTTAAGTTGACGAGATGCCGGAGGCAGGCAACGCCCGCCCCCGGCATCTTACTTACTGAAGGGTCAGGACGAGGTCGCCAATTTCGGCGCGGATCTCGGCTGTTTTCGCAGGGTCGATGCGCCACGCTGTAAAGTCGCCAAGCGGCACCGCGTCAGGATGTGGCGGGATATCGGACCGCGTCACGTAATCTCCTGCGACGTAGAATGGTGCAAGCCCCGGGCCGCCTGTCTCGCTCTCATCGCCCATGAGAAAATCGATCACCAACCGGGCGGCGGCGGGGTTTTTGGGCTCTGCGGACAAGGCCAGTACGGCCGGGAAGATGATACCTGGCGCGGGAGCTACATCGTTGGCCACCTGCAGCGCCCAACCTTCCTCTTCGTTGTCGCGGCGGTCTGAATAGCTGGTGAACCCAACGGGCGGATTTTTCTGACCAACCGCCCCAACGGCAGCGTTCACATCGTCGGTCGAACCAACAAGTATGAGGTCATTGGCGAAGAGATCGATGATAAACTTCTCGCCAGCGTTCGCGGCACCGTCCAGGTTGATGGCCTCACCGAATTCGGTTTGATACGCCGCTTCCATTGCGGCTGATTGCAGCACAATCTCAGTCATCAGATCGAGGTAGTCGCCCCGCTGCAAAGGGTCGACCATCACAACGCGGCCCGCCCATTCTTCGCGCGTCAAATCCCAGAGGCTGTCAATGGGCGCGCCATTTGGGTTTGCTTCTTCATTGTACATCAGAACCTTGGTCGACAGACGCTGCGCCAGAAGTGGTGATTGGTATTCATCCGGGACCCGGTCTGCGACACGTGGCGGCACGTATTGAGCGATGATCCCTGGTTCGAGCAACGCGGACAGCACCACCGGCGCGTCAGAGATGTAAACGACGTCAGCATTGGCAACGCCGGCCTGTGCCTCGGCGGTCAGACGCGCGATCTGTTCCGTTGACGAGATATCAAACCCTTGCAGGTCGATGCCTGGATACGCCGCCTCGAACGCCGCCTCGACTTTGCCAATGCGGCTGGTGAAGGAATAGACTGTTACCGTCCCTTCCTCTTGGGCCAACGGCAGCAGCTCTTCGGCCGTCATCGTATCCATACTGCTGTCTGCCCAAGCGACAGATGTCCATAGCACGGCCATGGCGCTCCAGCGCGTTATGCTTTCAAATTTCATGATCTCTCCCCTTAGTGTCTGGTCCGTTTCAGTCGAACCGCTCGATCAGTCGCCCCAATTTTTCTAGTTTTTTGAGCGATTGTTTCTTTGCCGACAGACCCGCGGCGATGACGATAGCGTTGCAGACTGTCATCGGAACCGTGAGCGTTTGAAACCCGTCCACATCCCCAGACCTCGGCGCGCGCAATAGGTGATCTGGCTGCGGCGACAACATCGCCCCGGTATGGCCGGACATTACGATCGTCTCGACACCGGCTTCGTGCGCGGTCTCGATCAATGGCGCGTATCCATGCGGTGGACGTCTGAATGCGAACGTGAACAACAAATCACCGTCCCGAAATCCCAAAGCCTGCTCCGCAATCTTGCGGGGATCGCCATCCAACTGATGTACTTCCCTGCCAAATCGGCGGAAGCGTTTCGCCATCATCAAGGCAAGAATCTCAGAATTCCCATAGCCATAGAAAAAGAGGCGATCTGCCCGGATCATCTTCCGGGCGATCAGATTTATCCGGTCCGCTGATATGCTCGCCTCGGCTTCTTCAAGGGCAAGACGTTCCTGATGCGCCAATCGTCCGAAAACTGTGCCTGAACTACTTTCGGCGATTGTTCTTTCAAATCGTGTTGCGGTTTCACGGGTGGCTATGAATTCGTCCCGCAGCGCCTCGCGGAACGCAGCATAGCTTTCGTAGCCCAGCTTCCGGGCCAGACGAGAGGCGGTCGCCTCATGAACGCCGACAGCGCCTGCAAGATCACTTGCAGTCCCCAGCGCTGCGACCGTCGGTTGATCCATAACCGCCTGAATCAGTCGTTTTTCGTTTGGTGTCAGGCTTTCCGTGCTCCGTGAGATGCTATCGATAATAGACATTTTGTGGTGCTTCGTCCCGTGAGTAACGATTCTATGCAAGAATATTTGCAGTATTTATGTAACAGCGCAAGAAATCTTGCGTGAATTTTTTGTAAACAACCGGTTTGGCGGTTCGCGAAGATCTTTCAGTGCACGCTGCCAGGGGCGTCTTCCTGTCCGCTCAATCAGCCGCATGAACGAAATTTCAGGCACCCCCTTGCCTGCCACCGCTTAAATGTGCAGCTTTAGCAGTGGGTGATAATCACCACTGACATCGATGTCGGGAGAACCAGACAACTGGTGCCGAAGGAGCAACCGCCTCGGAAACTCTCAGGCCAAAGGACCGACATAGCTGATAAGACTCTGGAGAGAGGTGCGAAAGCGCCCGCCGAAGGGATAGCGATCTCAGGCGAACGGACAGAGGGGGCACCACGCGCAAGGGGTTTGCGCGCAATTGGTGCCGTTTGACAATAACCAGTCATTGGCCCGTCAGAGAAAGGCGCATGTGATGTCTGAGTTGCTGCAAACGCCGTTACACGACCTGCACGTCTCGCTCGGGGCGAAGATGGTTCCGTTTGCCGGTTACGCCATGCCCGTACAGTACGGCCTTGGTGTCATGAAAGAACATTTGCACACTCGCGCCAAAGCAGGACTTTTTGATGTCAGCCATATGGGTCAGGTCAAAGTGGCGGGGGAAGACGCGGCGGCCGCACTCGAGACCCTGATCCCCGTCGATATTGCGGGTTTGGCCAAAGATCGACAGCGCTACGGATTTTTCACAGATCAAAATGGCGGCATTCTGGATGATCTGATGCTGGCAAACCGCGGCGATCATATCTTTGTGGTCGTCAACGCGGCCTGTAAGGCCGCTGATATCGCGCATATGAAAACGCATCTCGAACCGGACGTCTCTGTTACACCAATTACCGGCCGGGCGTTGCTTGCCTTGCAGGGGCCATCCGCCGAGGCCGTTTTGACTGCACTCAATCCGGCGGCGAAAGACATGTCGTTCATGGATGTCGCGACGCTTGACCTGAATGGATCCGATTGCTGGGTGTCCCGATCCGGATATACGGGCGAAGATGGTTACGAGATATCTGTCCCAGCAGAAGATGCCGTTGAACTGGCCGAGGCGCTTTTGGCCCATGAAGACGTCGAACCAATCGGGCTTGGCGCGCGCGACAGTCTGCGGCTGGAGGGGGGCCTCTGCCTCTACGGCCACGACATTACGACCGAGACGACGCCCGTCGAAGCGGCGCTCACATGGGCCATCCAAAAGGTCCGAAGGCAAGGCGGCGACCGTACCGGCGGTTTTCCAGGAGCAGACGAAATCTTGTCCCAAATCACCGATGGTGTGTCCCGCAAGCGGGTCGGCCTCGTCCCGGCCGGACGGGCGCCCATGCGGGAAGGTGTTGTGCTTTTCGCTGACGAAGAGAGTACGGCACCCATAGGGACGATCACGTCCGGGGGATTTGGTCCGACGGTCGGTGGTCCCGTTGCAATGGGCTATGTCAGCGTCGACCACGCCACCATTGGCACTACTCTTTATGGTGAATTGCGCGGCAAAAGGCTTCCCCTTCAAGTGGCCAAGATGCCATTCACACCAGCGAACTTCAAAAGATAGAAAATGAGGGAGATATCTATGAAATTCACCGAAGAGCACGAGTGGCTACGTCCTGAGGGAGATGTGATCGTCGTGGGCATCACCGAGCACGCAACAACCCAGCTGGGGGATATTGTCTTTGTGGAGCTTCCGGAGGTCGGAACAACAGTAAGCAAAGACGATGAGATTGTCGTGATTGAAAGCGTGAAGGCTGCCTCTGATATTCTGGCGCCTTTGGATGGGGAGATCATCGAAGTGAACGAAGCTTTAGGCGACAACCCGGCCCTACCGAACGAAGATGCCACGGGCGAGGGTTGGTTTTTCAAGATGAAAGCTTCGGATCCGTCCCAGATGGACAGCTATATGGACGAAGCCGCCTACAAGGCACTGATCGACTAAGGAGCGCATTTCATGACTTTTACCCCGACAGATTACTTGCCCTACGATTTCGCCAATCGTCGCCACATAGGCCCGTCACCAGCTGAGATGGCAGATATGTTGCAGGTTGTCGGGGCCAAAGACCTTGATGCGCTTATGGATGATACCCTTCCACCCGGGATCCGTCAGAAAGAGCCACTCGATTTCGGAAAGCCAAAGTCGGAAAGTGAGCTGCTGCACCACATGCGCGTGACAGCAGCGAAGAACACAGTTCTGACTTCGCTCATCGGCCAAGGCTATCACGGTACGGTCACGCCCCCTGCGATCCAGCGCAATATCTTTGAGAATCCGGCGTGGTACACGGCCTACACACCGTATCAGCCCGAAATTTCCCAAGGCCGCCTCGAAGCCTTGCTGAACTTTCAGACCATGGTGTCGGACCTGACCGGTCTGGAGATTGCGAATGCCTCGTTGCTGGATGAGGCGACCGCGTGTGCAGAGGCCATGACGATGGCGCAACGCGTGGCGAAATCGAAGGCAAAGGGCTTCTTTGTTGACGAGAACTGTCACCCACAAAACATCGCGGTGATGAAAACACGTGCGGCCCCGCTTGGCATCGAGATTTTGATTGGCGCGCCGGAGGATCTCGACCCCACCGCTGTATTTGGCGCCATTTTTCAGTATCCGGGGACATACGGACATCTGCGCGATTTCTCGGACCAAATCTCAAAACTTCATGAACAGGCAGCCATTGGCATAATCTCCGCCGATCCGCTGTCCCTGACATTGCTGAAGGAGCCGGGCGCGATGGGTGCCGATATCGCCGTTGGGACGACCCAGCGGTTCGGCGTACCGGTGGGCTATGGTGGTCCCCATGCAGCCTATATGGCGACCAAGCAGAACTACGCCCGCGCTATGCCGGGCCGGATCGTCGGCGTGTCGATCGACAGTCATGGCAACCGGGCCTACCGCCTTAGTCTGCAAACGCGCGAACAACATATCCGGCGCGAGAAGGCGACCTCAAACGTTTGTACCGCGCAGGCATTGCTGGCGGTCATGGCCGGGTTCTACGCTGTTTTCCACGGACCGGAGGGCTTGAAGGCGATCGCACAACGGATTCACCGGAAAACCGTCCGTCTGGTCCGTGGATTGGAAGATGCAGGTTTCGCCGTCGAGCCAAAAACCTTCTTTGACACGATCACTGTGGACGTTGGGCCGTTACAATCGGCGGTCATGAAGTCTGCTGTCGATGAAGGGATCAACCTTAGAAAAGTCGGACAAACGCAGGTTGGCATCACCCTGGACGAACGGACGCGTCCGGATACCATCATGAAGGTCTGGCGCGCCTTTGGGATCATGGACCGCGATCCGGGCCTGACGGTCGAGTACCGTCTGCCTGAAAAACTGGTTCGGACGTCCGAATATATGACCCACCCTGTGTTCCACATGAACCGGGCCGAAACGGAGATGATGCGCTACATGCGTCGTCTTGCGGATCGTGACCTCGCACTGGACCGCGCGATGATCCCGCTGGGATCTTGCACGATGAAGCTGAACTCGGCCGCTGAGATGATGCCTGTGAGTTGGCCCGAGTTCTCGCTGTTACATCCCTATTGCCCGCAAGATCAGGCCGCGGGGTATCTGGAGATGATCGACGATCTGTCTGACAAGCTCTGTGACGTGACGGGCTATGACGCGATTTCCATGCAGCCCAATTCCGGCGCACAAGGAGAGTATGCAGGGCTTCTGACGATCGCTGGCTATCATCGCGCGAATGGGGAGGGCCATCGCAACATATGTCTGATCCCCATGTCAGCCCACGGGACCAACCCTGCCTCGGCTCAGATGGTTGGCTGGAAGGTCGTCCCGGTGAAGTCCGCACCTAACGGCGACATCGACCTCGATGATTTCAAAGCAAAGGTTGAGCAACACAGCGAGACGCTCGCCGGTTGTATGATCACCTATCCGTCGACCCATGGCGTGTTCGAGGAAACCGTAACTGAAGTTTGCAAGCTGGTGCATGACCACGGCGGGCAAGTCTACATCGACGGCGCGAATATGAACGCCATGGTGGGCCTTTCGCGTCCGGGTGATCTGGGTGGAGATGTCAGCCACCTCAACCTGCACAAGACGTTCTGCATCCCTCATGGCGGTGGCGGCCCCGGGATGGGTCCGATTGGTGTCAAAGATCACCTGATCCCCCATTTGCCCGGCGATCCCAACACCGGCGAGGGTGCCGTTTCGGCGGCTGCTTTCGGCTCCCCGTCGCTTTTGCCGATCTCATGGGCGTACTGCCTCATGATGGGTGGTGAGGGTCTGACACAGGCCACCCGCGTTGCCATTCTGAATGCCAACTACATCGCCAAACGGCTCGAGGGCGCGTTCGACGTCCTTTACAAAGGTCCCACAGGTCGCATTGCGCACGAATGCATCATTGACACGCGGCCCTTTGCCGATAGCGCGCATGTGACCGTTGACGACATCGCCAAACGCCTTGTGGATTGCGGCTTCCATGCACCAACGATGAGTTGGCCCGTCGCGGGCACGTTGATGATTGAACCTACTGAGTCCGAGACCAAGGCAGAACTGGATCGCTTCTGTGATGCCATGCTTGCCATCCGCGCCGAGATTGCACAGATCGAAGCAGGTGATATTGATGCTGAAAACAACCCGCTGAAACACGCGCCTCACACGATGGAAGATTTGGTGAAGGACTGGGATCGGCCTTACACACGCGAAGTGGGATGCTTCCCCCCCGGCGCGTTCCGGGTCGATAAATACTGGCCGCCGGTCAACAGGGTGGACAACGTTTGGGGGGATCGCAATCTACTTTGCACCTGCCCCCCTATGGATGTCTATTCCGAGGCGGCAGAGTAGCGCTTCAGTTGTCGATGATTTCAGTTGCAAGCTCATATTCAAGCAACTGATCGGTGAGCAGGATATAAATCTCGTCGGGCGGCGTTGCGAGCGCGTGGCGCATTAAAAGCGGTCCGACACCCATCTCGTCCAGATAGGTCATGACCTCGCCCTGACCGCGCTGGATGTCTTCGACGGCCAAAAAGGCCGGCAGAACCGTGTTAGTTCCAAAGGAATGCTGATGGACCCCGACCTGCGCGTCTGCATGAACGCGACGCGCTATTCCGCTTGCCAGCACGTAGGGGCAAGCCGACAGGCAGATATCCGTCGCACCTGCAACGACGTCGAATTCCGCGTCACGGATCGCGCGTCCTATGTCCAATGCATCTCGCACAGACCCACCGGGACTATTGAGCCGGATCTGAGTTACGCCGCTCATCCCCTCAAGGGTTTCCGTGAACCGTTCCGCGTCACCTGGACTGATCGCACCGGTTAATGTGAGAACATCGCTTTCCTGCTCAAAGGCGAGCCGTTGGGGCATGTCGCTCGTATTGGTGTAGGGCCGGGCCGGAGCGTCGGGCCGTGTTGGCCCCAGCGGTGTATCCCGCGGCCGGTACCGACGTGTCTGATCACCGGGCAGCACCGGTGTTTGCAGACTGGGTTGCGTCGACGGCCACGCCATATAAGGCAGAGCCGCAGTAAAGTCGCGCGCCATCAAAATCCCCGCCAGCAAGAGTTGAAGGGCAAAGGTGCCCCACAACATACGCCGGACGGTCAGGCCGGACCTCACCCCGCTTTACCCTTCGGGGTAATCGGCTGAACCTCTGCCGTTTTGGGCCTGTCCGTCGCAGCAGGGTCTGGCGATCCATGGGCGATCAGGCGTGCATCATCCATCTCCCGTATCGCCATCAAGGCTGCGCGCAGCTCTGACAAGGTCAGGGTCTCACCGACGCCTGCACGCTCTTTGCCAGAGCGGATCGCGCTTTGTGTTACCGCGAGGATTAGCACCAGAACAGCGGGCAGCAGATCAATCGCAATTGCTCCGGCCCAAGACGGCGCGAAGTTTTCAGCATATTTGATCACGGCATCAGCGGTAGAAATCGGTGTGTACGTGGTGTCATTTGGCGGTGGCATCGCAATCACGGCTTCGGCTGCTGTCCTCAGCGTGTCGGCGCGTTGACCTAGAACCACCAAGACGGATGAGATTGTGCTTTGCTGTTCGCCACGCGCTTCACCGGTTCGCCCATCAAGTTCTGGTAGAACGACAGAGGCGGACAAGTCTTGCGCCGCACGCGCCACAAGCGGGGCCACGGAGAGTTGTCGCAATTGTGTAATGATGCCCGCCAGACGGACAGCTTCTTCGGAAAACTCGATGGACCGGGCTTCGACCGGCCCCGGCTCCACCGTCAGGGCCCGCATCCGCGACAGAATGGCATTACCTTCGGAAAATGCGGCGGTCACAAGCGGTTGTTGCGATGCAATCTGGGCCTCAAGACTGCGAAGCTCATCCGATTTCTGGTTCAGCACGCGGAAAACCGCGCCACGCCCTGCCAGGCCAGACAAATCGCCATTGGCCTCCTGTTCGCCGAGATCTTCAAAAGACTGTCTGACCCGCGCGACATCACGCTCCAGCCCCTGTGCGGACACTGCGATCAGATTGGCCTCCTCCAACGACGACTGATAGCTCTGAACCGTACGAGCAAGATGCTGTTCAACTGCCGCGGCGCCTGCCAAGGCCGCCGCATTCAGCCAAGATGACATCGCAACGATTGCGGCTGATCCGATGGCCATCGAGATCATCAGACCAATCCGCGATCCCATTGTCCGAACCGCGGGCAAAAGCCGCATAAGGTAAGACCAGAAAACGAAAATGCCGACCGACACAGCGACGGAATATGACACCGCCGCGAAAAAGCTCAGCGCACCGTTGTCATCCAGAAGAGAAGATACGCCGAGATAGGTGTAGATACCGGATGCAACGGCCAGAACACCAAGTGCTGCACCGGTAATACTATCGAGCCATTTGACGTGTCCCTCAAGCTCCGTCGCATAGCGCACCCCTTGTGCCTCAGCCTGCGAGAGTGCGGCGTGATCATTACCTGTCTCCAACGCGGATCCTCCGTTTCATTTGGCTTTATATGGATGTCCTGAGGGTTTTGCCAAAGGATTGCGAGGCGCCCCCGCCGTTTAGGTCAGCCATCTGGTAGCCGCATCCAATGGCTTAAACTTGCCGGAACCCTCAGTTCTGGGCGCATTTTTCAGCCAATTCTAGGTTGTACTTGGCGGACTTGGATACAAAGCCACTCCGCCCACGCTATATTTGGAAATGACAGAGATATCAGAGGTTTCCATGATCACAGTAAATTTCACCGGCACGTTCTCGGACCAGCGACGCGAGGTTTTCCTGCGGGCCGCGACGCGGTGGGATACCATCATCGACACATCGTTCGACACGGTTGAAGTTGAAGGCCAGCGGATCAACGGCGTCGCAATTGATGCGTCCATCAATGAGATTGACGGACCCCAAGGCGTATTGGGTCAAGCCGGTCCGACCGTTTTGCTGCCAGATACTGAGTTGCCGGCGAAGGGCATCATGCAATTTGACGACGCGGATTTGACGCGGCTTGAGCAGGAAAACAGTTTTGAAGACGTCATTCTTCACGAAATGGGTCATGTGCTTGGGTTTGGTACGCTTTGGCAACGCAAGGATCTGATCATCGGCAGCAACACGAACAATCCGCAATTCACAGGCCAAGCGGCAGTTCGGGAATATGCCGAACTCGTCGGTGGCTCGGGCACTGGCCCTGTCCCGGTTGCAAACAGCGGTGGCGCGGGAACGCGGGAAGGGCACTGGCGGGAGCTTGTATTCGGGGATGAACTGCTGACCGGGTTCCTGTCGGGGTCGAGCCGACCGATTTCGCGCATGTCGATCGCAGCTTTTGAGGATATCGGCTATACCGTTGATTATAGCGCGGCAGATCCGTTTTTCCTCCCGTCGTTCAGGCAACTTGCTGAGAAAGGCATCACTGAGGCCGTCCGGATCTGCGATCTGTGCAATCTGGATCGTCCGGAGCCGGTGGTGTTGGAGCAATAGTCAGTCCGGTGAAGGTCCGGCAAGAAACCGCGAGCGATGCAAATCTACACCAACGTGTGCCATCAAGCCGATTACATAGCGAGGTTTGCCCGCATCCAACTTTTCAAGTCCGCCCTTCGCATCTAGTATTGAAGACAATTGTCGTAAGATTCGATTTTATAGTTTGTGGGTAAACAGTCTGGGGGCTGTTGTACGTGTCAGAATTGGCAAAGAAAAATAGGGCAGACACGTCATCGAAGCCGGGGAGCAGTGCCCCGGCACCGGATGACAGAAACCCGTTTCCAGCGAATTGGGAAGACAGGCTTGCGGAAGCGCGGGCCGAGCGCGAGAAAGTATTGGCAGCGCGGGCGAAATCAGGTGCCAAACCCGCGCGAAAAAAGCCGACATTTATAGAAGATTCAAGCGTTTTTGACACGCCGGATTTCAAGCCGATAGAGGTGGAAAGCGCACCTAAATCGCAGAAATCGACGCCGCCACCCTCGGCTAAGGCCCCGTCCGAAACCCCGCTTGCACCCTCAAAGCCCCGTTTCGAGCCAATTGCCAAAGTGCCGGAGACACAGACCATCCCAGTCGCCCCGGTCCAATCCAGAACGTCGGTTTCACGGCTGGCAATTGTGGCGTTTGCCTGTTTCTTTGGCTTCGGTCTGGGGGCCGTGCTGAGTTTTGGAATCGTTTTCGGGTCCGGCTGGGTGTCTTTGGCGGACCTCACAGGACCGCGAGGCGGCAGCATATCGCAATCTCAGGAGACCGCGCCCAATGTGGCCGCACATGTCGGCGTTAATCAGTTCTCTGCCGGTCCTGCGGAGCAGGGGCTGAGCTTGCCGGCAAGCACCCCTGTAGACAATGTTTCAATCGAAGTGCCTGCGAAGCCTGCCGTCGTAAGCCCGAAGAAGGCGGCACCAGATTCTGTTTTGCCACTCGCGCCACGGATCGCAGCAACCTCTCCAACGCTGGTCATACCGGTCGAACGCGCCCGTGCTTCTGTCGCGGCGGATGTTTCAGAGTACCGGAGCCCATCAAGCGAGAGCCCAGTCTTGGTCCGGCAAACAAGGATCGCCGGCGATGACTTGCCGGTTCTGCCCGCCGTCAGCAATATCAGGCCTCAAACGCTGGTTTCAGAACTGAGACCACCATCCACCGAGAACCAATCAATCGGCGTTTCGCAAATACCCGTGTCGGCCACCCCTGAGATAGCAACGCCAGATCTATTTGAGACGACGCCCACGGACTTTGCCTTGAAAATCGAGGGCGATGCGTTGGTGCCGATCGTGTTCTCAGATGGTGTCGAGAAGTGGCCAGATCACGATGCACCCAATCGAGACGCGGTGGCCAATTTCCCGGTCATAGACTTGCCCTTGATCAGATCGTTCGGTGGCAGTGGTCTGATTTCGCCCGATACCTTGGACAAACTGCCAACTGTCGGTCCGCCGCCAGAAGGGCCGCGTTCGCTCGCAGCAAAACTTGGTTTCGTTGGCGACGATACGGCGAATGTCAGCCTCGTGACTTACGCGCCTAGGAATGTGACGTCTGAGGTTTTGGGCCAGTACGATACAATTTTGAAAGAGACTGGCTTCCCGACGACTGCGACCAATCGTGTGGACTTCAAAGTGTCCCAAACACATGTGCGCTTTTACAACACCCGTGATGCGCGGGTCGCTCAGGCAATTGCCGGCGAAGTCGGCGGCGACGCGCGCGATTTCAGCAAGGGCAAGAGCGACGGGGCATCCGGGCGTATCGAGGTCTGGCTTGAAGGAAATTCACCGGTCAGGGCTGTAGCCAAGAAGCCGAAGCGCGTGAACAGAACCGCGCAACGAGCTGCCAATGCGAAAGCGCAGTTGCGCAACAGATTGGCCAACACGCTTCGGCGTGGCGAGCATCTTGGGCGGTAATGCCGTCGCCGCATTTGATCTCTGATCCAGCTTCATGGTAAATTTTCCTCCGTGCCGTTGGCGGCGCGGAACGAATCGTGGTGGAAACGTCACGGTTAAGTGGTGGGTCGGATCTTACTGTGCCGAATGATAAACTGTTAGCAATTGTCACCGCGCTGGTGCTCATAGGATCGCCGGGTGCTGCCCAGCAGGATGTGTCGATCCAAGAACTGCGCAACATCGAAGCTTTGATCAATCAGAAAGACTGGACGGCGCTCTACTCCTACGTTGTGTCCAATCCCAAGTTGACGACGGGGCGTGATCCGCTGTCATCGGAGCTGCGTTCTTTCGTCAACGACGTGCAGCGCGGTCGGGTCGATCAATTCAACGCGGCACGCAATGCTTCTGGCGCCCGCGCAGCCGTAGATCCTGACATCTACTGAGCCCATGTTGCAATCTGAGGCGGCAGGGAAACGGCCGCAGATCGCATATGTTCTGGATCCGAGATTTCCCGGCGGCACATCGTCCGCCGTAGCGGCTGAATTGGAGGTGGTGCGCGATTTTGCGGACATCCGCGTTTTTGCCCTGTCCACAGCAATGTTTGAAGATCAGGGTGTCGCCCCCCAGCTTGATGAGGCGCTCAATCGGTTGAAATTGCCGATTGTCTGGGATGCAACTGAAATTGCCGCCGACATTGTCGTGCTGCACAATCCGTCCTGCCTGAAGCACCAAGATGATCTGGGCGTGCGGCTGATTGCCCGTCATTTGATCGTCGTCACGCATGAGAACTTCTTACGTCCGGGCGGAGCAGAGGGTTTTGACGTCGCGAAATGCCTGACCCAGATCCAACGTGACTCCCTTGTTTTGGAACGTCATCTCGCCCCGGTTTCTGCGTGGAATAGGTCAACGGTCACGGGCTGGATCGCGTCCCATCAACTGAGCCAAACTTGGACCGTGCTGCCGATTGATTGGTTCAACATTTGTGAATTTGACTTGGTCCCACCAACCGTGTGCCCTGCAGATCGTCGTGGACGACATTCCCGCTCTGGGTTCGAGAAATTTCCCTCATCCAAGGTGATGGAGTTGTGCTTTTCGCCGAGCGCGGATCGCAACGTGATCCTTGGGGCAGATGCATTTCTGTTAGATGATGATCGCCCGTCCCACTGGACACTTTACCCGTTCCGCGGTCTGACTGTGTCGCAATACTTTGAGATGATTGATTTCATGATCTATTTCACCGCCCCCACATGGCGCGAGAGTTTTGGAAGGGTGATCGCGGAAGCTACCGCCGCAGGCAAGCTTGTGATCACGGATCCAGATGTTGCGCGCACGTTTGACGGTACGGTCGTTGCGGCCGAGCCCGAGAATGTTGATAAGATCGTGCAAGGCTACATTGATGAGCCAGATCGCTATGTTTCGGATGTTCGGTCTGCACAGCGGCAGCTGAAAAAATTCTCGCCGGCAACGTTTAGATCCAACATCGGTGAAATGCTGACCAAGCTAGCAGGAGGGTCAGCATGATCCTTCTGATCAGCGGTCAAAAATCGGCGCGGGCATTCGACGGCCTTTTGTTGTTTGCGACGCAGTTGGACAGACGGGGTCACTCTGTCACGATTGACGCGCGATGTATGCCGGACGAGGTAACCAAACAGCAAAAGTTCGAGGCGGCTCCGTTTCTTGTCGATCACCAAGAGGTCTCACCTGACATCGTTCTCGTCGTCGGAGCGGATGCCATTTCGGACGAAGTGCAGGTCTTCCTGCGCGCTCTTCAACTTGATGCAGATGTCCCAATCTGGACGCTTGGCTACTTTGCGGATCGCCAAGATGAGATCACGGCTCAAAATAAAATTGCCTACACGATAGGGCGCGAACCGAAGCTGCTGAATCTGGCTGGGCCCCAACGACCCGCCTTGCTTGAAGGTTGCAGCGCGCCCCTGACGTTCCAAATCGCGGAAACGCCTGATCAACAGGCCGGAGACCCGGCCCGGCTGATCGTCTACGTGCCCTTCGAGGATCTGGAAGAGCCCGGCGTCCTTCAGGATCTTGCGCGGATCGGCTACAGCGCAAAGATCAAGCTACATGTTCTAACGAACGGAAAAGGCAAGGAGCTCATCCGCCAGTCTCGCTACGGGGTGCTCTCGGTGTTTGGTTACAGCGAACTGCCGCCCGCCGACATCATGAACTATGCGGACATTGTCGCATTTTTCGGCGGCGGCATCGCCGGGGAGCGTATGATGGCCTTGGCTCTTGGGGCGATGGGGGCTGGTAAAGTCGTCATTGATTGTACCGGTCCGGCCGTTCTGACAACAGACGGTGCTCCCGCTCTCAAAGGACCGGAACATGTGCATAGTCTTTCTGCGTATCTTGAAGATGTCGTGTTGGACAACCGCCTTGAGATCGGACGTCGGATCCAGAAAAGCGATTGGCTTCGTCAATTTGATCTGAAGAAGATTGAGCAAGATCTTCGAGTTACGCAGCCTGAGGCACGGCCAGCGGAAACCTCGCGAACGGTCTATTTTCCGACGAACGGAAACGGTCTGGGCCACGCGCAACGCTGCGCGTTGATCGGCGAGGCGATGTCCATGGACAGCAACCTAAGTTTCGCCGCGTTCCCAAGTTGCATCGACATGCTGCAAAGTCGCGGGTTCGCCTGCACGCCGATGGTGTCCCGCAGCGTTGAGCATGACGACCCCTATGCGGCCGATCTGGTAAACCACCTTCGTCTACGAGACCTGTTGTCTCAATCCGATCAGTTGGTTTTTGACGGTGGATATGTGTTCGACTCCGTCTACCGGGTGATCTCGGCGCTTCAGATCCCCGCCATTTGGATCAGACGCGGACTTTGGCAGGCAGGCCAGATACATCCAACAGCCCTTGAGCGAGAGCGCGTGTTTTCCAGAGTCATTGTACCGCAGGAAGCATTTGATGAGTTGAATACGGACTACTCCACCGGCGGTTCAGTCCATCATGTTGGCCCGATCGTGCGGTTGAACGCGTCTAGCGACGCAGATCCGGCGGAACTGCGCGCGCGGCTCAGCGCCCATTTCGGCAAGCCCATAGAGACGTTGGTTGTAACGATGCTTGGGGGCGGCGTTGCATCTGACCGAACCGCACAGACCCAGCTGCTTTGCAGCCTGTTGGAACAGCGAAAGGACTGTCTGCACCTTGTTATAGCCTGGCCAAATGCTGTCATTGCCGACGGACTTCACGGTTGGAACAACACACAGGTCGTTCGGACCTCTCACACACAAGACTTGTGTCGGGCAGCTGACCTCACTGTTTCAGCCGTGGGATACAATTCGTTTCATGAGATTTTGTACGCAAACGTCCCATCCATCCTGATCCCTCAATCTGCACCCTATCTTGACGATCAGGAACGCCGCGCCCGCGCGGCGGCGGATCGCGGTTTGGCAACCCTTGTGCTCGAGAGCGAGTTGCTCACCCTTGAACGTGAAGTCTCGGCTTTTCTGGATGATGGCAAGGCGGATGATATCCGCGCAGCTTTGGCACAAACTGCTCTGCCGGACCCGGGAAACCTTGCGGCGGCGACTTTGATCGAAGAAGGCTTAGGCGCATGAGTTTGGACCAAAGTTATCTCTCCGTTCTCGCCAATCTTTCGGCGGCCCAGCCATTGGATCTTGATGCGTTGGTCTTTGACCCTCCTGCGGATCAGCCCGCCAGCACTTTTCCTGTTGCAACGGTCCCCCCTGCGCCAGCGCTTTGGGGCGATCCATCGGGGCGCCCGTCCCGCATCGGGGTGCGCGTCACCGCAATGCTTGACCGTCCCGACAGGCTTGCCGCGCACTTGGCAGCGGTCTCGATTGAACGAAGCGTGTTTCCTATCGTGCTCAGCCATGTTGGATCAAGCGGGATGGAGCGGTTTGGCTTTCGTGTCGAGCATATTGCGGGCACAAGCGACGCGGACCGTTTTGCCTGTGAAGATCAGCTGAAGCGGTTCTGGAATCTTGCCATCATCATTGACGCGCAAGACGTTGGACGTCTGGGCTAACCGCAAAAACTTCGACCATAGATCCAGCTTTGGCAGATCCACTGACGTAGAAGTGTGAGAGTAGCGTTGTTGAATGGGCTGTTTTCGCGCTATCTGCCCTTACAACAATCGGAGCGCTGTAATGTCCATGTTTCGCCGTCTCGCATATCTCTTTACCGTGTTTTTGCTCTGTATCCCTGCGATGGCCAGCGCACAGGGGCGGGCAACTGCTGTTGGCGTTCAAACCGTCGAACAGCGCAGGCTGGCTGAGACGGTTCCGGTCTTTGCAGAAGTTGTAACCGCGCGCGACGGTGCAGTGGCCAGCCGCGTTGCAGGCAATGTCGAGATGGTTCACGTGCTCGAAGGCACCCGCGTCGAGCGGGGGGATCTTCTGGTTGAATTGAACGAAGAATTGCTTGCCATTCAGGTCGCGCAGGCTGAGGCGCAGTTGAACGAAGCGACCGCCGGTATCGCGACTGCGCGGGCCCGAGTGGGCCGGACGACCACCGCGTTTTCGCGAATTGAAGGCCTGCTCGAGTCAAGCTCCTTCAGCCAAGGACGGTTCGATGAAGCCGAAGCGGATTTGCTGGAAGCGCGATCTCAGCTTGTTGAAGCGCAGGCGCGCGAGAAAAGCAGCGAGGCTCAGTTGGCCGAGGCGCGATACCAGTTGGATCGCAGCAAAATCATCGCACCGTTTACTGGGGTGGTTGTCGAGGTGAACACTATCCCGGGTGCTTTTATTCAGGCAGGCACGCCAGTCGTGCGGCTTTTGGATACGGAAGCGTTCGAGGTCGAGGCCAGTGTGCCATCGCGCTACGTGATGTTTATGGAGCAGGGTCAGACGCTGCAGGCCAGCCTTGAGAATGGCGCGGAGCTTGAGGTTGTCGTGCGCGCCATCGTACCGTTGGAAGACCCGGGAACGCGCACACGGGCCGTTCGCTTTGCCTCGTCTGATCTTGCCAATACGGGCAATGTGGCAGTGGGACAGTCGCTGACTGTTCAGGTTCCCGTAGGGGGGGCGCGGGATGTTCTGTCCGTTCCAAAAGATGCGTTGGTTCAGGCGCGGGGCGGCTGGACGGTATTCCTTGTCGCCGACGGTACGGCTCAACCGCGACCTGTCACCTTGGGTGTCCCACTTGGGGATCGCTACGAAGTTCTGACAGGCCTGAATGACGGCGATCAGGTCGTGGTTCGTGGAAATGAGCGTCTTCGCCCCGGCCAGGAAGTCACCGCAAATCCTGTGGAGACAAACTGATGGATTTTATCCGTTTCGCCATTGATCGCCCCATCGCGGTTATGGCGGCCGTCCTTATGGCCGTTCTTTTTGGCGGCATCGCCTTGTCGCGCATCCCGATCCAGCTTGCGCCGGACGTGCGCAAACCCATTGTCGTGATCGAGACAAACTGGCCTGGTGCGGCCCCGTCCGAGATTGAGCGGGAAATCGTCAACCCGCAGGAAGAGGTTTTGCGCGGCCTTGAAGGCCTCGAGATCATGACGTCAAGATCTCGCACGGGCGAAGCTGAGGTCACGCTTGAATTCGCGATCGGCACGGATATGAGCCAATCGCTGCTGCTTGTATCGAACCGGTTGGACCGCGTCAGCGGTTATCCCGATGAGGCCGATGAGCCCTCTCTGAATACGTCCGGATCAGATGACAGCCCCATTGCGTGGATTTTGTTGACCGCCCAAGAGGGCAACACCCGGGAAATGCCGACTTACGGTGATTTTGTTGAGGATATCATCAAGGACCGTGTCGAGCGGATCGAAGGCGTATCGGCCGTGAATGTATTTGGCGGCGTTACGCGAGAATTGCAGGTGGTGGTCGATCCCCGCAGGCTGTCTCGCTACGGGCTCACGGTGCCGGAGGTCGTGCGCATCCTCAGGGCTGAGAACATCTCGATCTCGGCGGGTGACGTCGATGAAGGCAAGCGCCGCTACGTGGTGCGGACCGAAGGAAATCTGAACACTGAAGAAGCCATCAGAAACGTCGTGCTGCGCTCAGGCCCAGCAACCGGTGGGGTCGGTCGCGTACGTGTGGGCGACATTGCGGATGTGGGTTTTGCGTTTAAGGAACCGACCAGTCGTCTGCGGTTCAAGGGCGAGCCTGGTTTGGCGTTCAACGTCGTGCGGGAGTCCGGGGCCAATGTAATCAGTGTGATGGAAGAACTTAGACTCGTTTTGTCAGAGCTTTCGGCCGGACCCGTTGCGGCGGCCGGGCTGAACCTTGAGCAGGTTTACGACGAAACGATTTATATCGACGGCGCGATTTCTCTGGTGACGCAAAATATCTGGATCGGCGGGGCCTTGGCGGCAATTATCCTGATGCTGTTCCTACGCAGTCCCCGGGCCACACTGGTGGTGTCCCTGTCCATCCCTGTTTCGATCGTTGCGACCTTTGTGGTGATGGCGATCACGGGCCGGACTCTGAACGTCATTTCACTGGCGGGCATCGCCTTTGCTGTTGGCATGATCGTGGATGCCGCAATTGTGGTGCTGGAGAATATCTTCAGATTGCGCGAAGCGGGATACAGCCGCCGCGAGGCTGCCCATAAAGGAGCTCAGCAGGTCTGGGGCGCGATCCTCGTGTCTGCGTTGACCACGGTTCTGGTGTTCGTGCCGATCTTGATCATGCAGCTTGAGGCCGGGCAATTGTTTCGGGATATCGCGGTTGCGATCTCGGTGTCTGTCTTGCTGTCATTGGTTGTGGCCGTGACCGTGATCCCGGCGCTGGCCAGCAGGTTGCTACGCGCGGGCGACCAGAAACCGACGCGGATATGGGGTCTGGATCATTTGGCAGCGGGCTTTCGAAATTTGGTCATGGCCTATGTCCGGATGACTGTACGCTTCAGGTTGATGGGTATTGTCATGGTCGGGATCATCGCGGGAGGGGCTGCCGTCGCCAGCTACACTTTCCTGCCTCGGCTGGAATATCTTCCCGAGGGCAATCGCAATCTGGTTTTCGGCCTGATCATACCGCCACCGGGCTATAACCTCGACACCACGGAAACCATTGCCCAACGGATCGAACAGGTGGCTGAACCGCTTTGGGCAGCCGCGCCGGAAACCGAGACTGAAGATGGAATTCCCACGATTGAGAATTTCTTCTTTGTGGCGACCCCAGGGAACTCGTTCGTTGGCGCAGCCGCGGTGGATGGGCAGCGGGCCGCAGAACTGATCCCCGTGTTGAGCCAACCGATCTTTGCGGAACCTGGCACGTTTGGGTTCATGACTCAGCCCTCACTGTTCGGGCGCGGCGTTGGCGGTGGGCGTGCAATCGAATTGAACGTCTCGGGTCAGGATCTTGATCAGATCTTGAATGTCGCGGGGCAGGCCGCTGGCATTGTGTCCGGGCTGCTCCCCCGATCCGAGGGACATCAGTTCCGGCCTATCCCCGGACTGGAACTTGGTGCGCCAGAGGTACGCCTGATGCCGGATCGATTACGTTTGGCCGATGCGGGTCTCGACAGTTCTGGTCTTGCGGCCACGGTTGATGCGTTCAACGATGGACTTCGGATTGCCGAGATCACCGTCGGCGCAGAGCGGGTCGATCTTGTTTTGAAGGGCGACCCGTCCGTCAGTGATGCTGCGCGTACGCAAGATGTGGGGCACTATCCTGTCGTGACCCCCGGCGGTCAGATCGTACCGGTCTCTGCTTTGGCGGATGTATTGCTGACCGCAGGTCCCACAGAGATCCGTCACCGTGACAGATTGCGAACCGTCACGCTGGAGGTCCGCCCTTCGGACGATCTGCCGCTTGAGCAGGCTGTAGAACTGTTGGAGCGAGAGGTCGTCGCCGTTCTGGAAGAGCAGGGTATCCCCGAAGATATTCGCCTGTCCGTTTCGGGGACGGCAGATCAGCTCAGCCAGACATGGTCTGCAATCCAGATCAATTTGATCGTGGCCTTAATCATCGTTTTCCTCGTCATGGCTATTCTGTTCGAGAGCTTTGTCCTACCGCTTGTCATTCTGATTTCGGTGCCTGTGGCCGCCGCCGGTGGGGTCGGGGGATTGGCTTTGCTGAACACCTATCAGACCCAGCCTTTGGATATGCTGACTCTGCTCGGGTTTATCATTCTGGTGGGCATCGTGGTGAACAACGCGATCCTGATCGTGCACCAGACGCTCTACCATCTCCGCGAAGAAGGGATGGAGCCTGTCGCCGCAATTGAGGAAGCGACGCGCAACCGTATTCGCCCTATCTTCATGTCCACGTTGACCAGCGTGATGGGGATGCTGCCACTAATCATCTTCCCCGGCGCCGGGTCCGAGCTGTATCGCGGTCTTGGTGCGGTCGTTGTGGGTGGTCTGTCGATGTCGGCCTTCCTGACCCTTCTGACGGTGCCGCCACTTCTGCGCCTTTGTGTGCGGAAGCCCGAAGCGACGGAACCTTCAGCCGCGCAAGCACAACAGGCATAGGTCCGGGCGGGCCCTGTCAGTGAAAATCCCGCGATTTGGGTATCACGCGCACATTGCGGGGGTGCCCTCTGATGCCGACCTGCCCAGGGATCGGGTGGGTCGGGTGATCCCCTCTGGTCGTTATTTCAGGCAGGCGCTCGGCAGATAGCCCGTCAAGACGGTCACTGCGGTCCACCAGTTGCTCAGAGACGACATGGATCACCCGGCCGTCTGTCTGGACAATGCCGTGGACCACCAAAAGACGCGCTGACATTATGATAGAGCGATATTTTGCAAAGAGCTTGGGCCAGATCACCAGATTGGCGACACCGGCCTCATCCTCAAGAGTTATGAAACAAACGCCCTTTGCGCTGCCGGGCTTTTGACGAACAAGTACCAGCCCAGCGAGCGATACCCGCTGTCCGTGCCGCATTCGGGGCAAATCGGAGGTCGCCGAAAATCCTTTTTGGCGCAGGCTGCTGCGGTAGAAACTCATCGGGTGCGCCTTAAGCGACAAGCGCAGCGTTTGATAATCTGCCACCACATGTTCTGCCTTGGGCATTGCGGGCAAAGCCACTATAGGCTCTGGGCCAGCGGCATCCGCCTGCACATGATCGAAGATTGGAAGGGCCGGGGCGTCTTTCAGAGCCTGCCCCTGCCACAGGGCCTGCCGCCGGTCGATGCCCATGCTGCGCATCGCATCCGCAGCGGCCAGTTTGCGTAGTGTCCCCGCATCCAGCCGCGTCCGTTTCTTCAGATCCGCAACATTCTCAAAGGCGATTTCACGAGCGGCCATGATACGCTCTGCTGCGTCTTGCCCGACGCCATCGACCTGCCGCATGCCAAGACGCAAGGCAAAACCCGTGCTGCATGGCTCCAATGTTGAGTTCCAGTCAGAGTAATTGACATCCACGGCGCGCACCTCAACGCCATGATCGCGCGCGTCACGCACAATCTGCGCAGGCGCATAGAAGCCCATAGGCTGTGAATTGAGAAGCGCGCAGGCAAAGGCCGTCGGGTAGTGGCATTTCATCCAAGATGAAATGTAGACGAGTTTGGCAAAACTCGCCGCGTGGCTTTCGGGAAATCCGTATTCCCCAAAACCCTTGATCTGATCGAAGCAGCGCTGTGCGAATACCGGATCATATCCACGATCTGTCATCCGGCCGACCATCTTTTCCTGTAGCGTTTCGATGGTACCGCGTGACCGAAACGTGGCCATTGCCCGGCGCAGCTCATTGCTTTCCTCGGGCGTGAAACATGCGGCATCCATCGCGATCTTCATCGCCTGCTCCTGAAAAATCGGAACGCCTTTCGTCCGTCTCAATATCTTTTTCAGCTCATCCTGAGGGTGCTCCGGCCCCGGTCGTGGATACTCCACAGCTTCGACCCCTCTTCGACGGCGCAGATACGGGTGGACCATATCGCCCTGAATGGGCCCCGGCCGCACTATCGCGACCTGAATGACAAGATCATAGAATTTGCGGGGCCGTAGTTTCGGCAGCATGGCCATCTGGGCGCGGCTTTCCACCTGGAACACCCCAAGGCTGTCACCGTTGCACAGCATGTCATATGTCGGGCGATTGCCTGGCTCGTCTGTTAACCGATCCTCGACCGGCACAGTTGCAAGCTCGAGAGGGCGATCATAATGCGCCTTTAACAGATCAAAACACTTGGCGATGCAGGTCAGCATGCCAAGGGCCAGCACATCGACCTTAAATATTTGCAGCGCATCGATGTCGTCCTTGTCCCATTCAATGAAGCTGCGTTCGGGCATGGCCCCGTTGCCAATTGGCACGATCTCTGTCAGTGGGCGTTCGGTCAGGATAAAGCCACCCACATGCTGACTGAGATGGCGCGGCATCCCAATCATCTCTCGGGACAGTTTCAGGACCATGCGCAAATAGGGATCAGACAGGTCAAGACCAGCCTCCCGCGCGCGGTCATCATCCATCTGGCCTTCGAAACTGCCCCACACGGTGCCGGCCAGTTTCGAGGTTACATCCTCGGACAGTCCCATCGCCTTGCCGACCTCTCGGATGGCACTGCGGGGGCGATAGTGAATGACGGTCGCACACAAGCCTGCACGGTCGCGACCGTATTTGTTATACATGTACTGGATGACCTCTTCGCGCCGCTCATGCTCGAAATCGACGTCAATGTCGGGTGGTTCGTCCCGCTCTTCGCTCAGGAAGCGCTCGAACAGAACGTCATGCTCTGCCGGATCGACCGAGGTGATGCCCAGACAGAAGCAGACTGCGGAATTGGCGGCGGACCCGCGCCCCTGACACAGGATCGGCGGCTTGGCGTCTTCGCGGGCGAAGCGGACAATGTCGCGAATGGTCAGAAAATAGCGCGCGATTTTCTTGGAGGTGATCAGCGCGAACTCTTTCTTTATCGTGAGCCGGACCTTTTCAGGCACGCCGTCCGGATAACGCTCTGCCGCGCCCTGCCACGTGAGCCGCTCAAGCTCGTCCTGCGCATCGCGACCTTCCGGCACGATTTCATGGGGGTACTCGTATTGCAGATCCGTCAAGGCAAACTGGATTGCATCGGCCACCTGACGTGTTGCCGCAATCGCATGGGGCCAGTCCGCAAAAAGACGGCACATCTCGTCCGGCGATTTCAGATGACGTTCAGCGTTGGCGTTCAGTAGAAACCCTGCCTTGGGGACCGTCGTGCTTTCCCGGATGCAGATCATCACATCCTGAAGCGGGCGCCGTTCGGGGCTGTGATAGAGTACATCATTGGTGGCCAGAATGGACAGGCCGTTGCGTCGGGCAATGGCATCCAGACGGTTGATCCGTGCCCGATCATTCCCCCGGTAGAGATAGCTGACCGCGATATAGCGCAGTCCGGCCAAGGCGCGCGCAAGCCGCGGCACCCCTGCTTCAAACAGGTCGAGGTTTTCCTGTGGCATCAGGATCAAATGCAAACCCCTTGCATGCGCGGCCAGCATCTCGAGCGTCAGATGCGTTTCCCCCTTTTCCTGCCATGCGCCTGCCGCCGTCTGCATCTTGCCTTTAGACAGAAGCGTAGACAGGCGCGCATAGGCGGCGCGGTCTTTCGGATAGGCAAGCAGTTCGGTACCGCACATCAAAACAAGCCGTGCGCCAATCAGGGGCCGGACACAGGCGGTTTTTGCCTCCGTATGCATACGGACCACCCCGGCAAGTGTGTTTCGGTCCGCGATGCCGACGCAATCGTATCCCAAGAGGTTTGCCGTCGCGCACAGGTCCACCGCATCGGACGCCGCATGGAGGAAGGAAAAGCAACTGGCCAGACCCAGCTCCACATAAGGTGCAGGGGGATGCCACTGAAACACGGTCTGCTCATCAAGGGTGCGCCGTTTATGCCCTTCCTGCAGGGGCATTAGGCAAAAAACCCATGAAGAAACCAGCGCGGGTCCCCACCGCGCCCATCATGTACCACACCATCCCGGTAGAGCCAGAAGCGGCGGCCGTCTTCGATCTCGACCTTGTAGTAATCCCGTAATCTCGTGCCGGGGCGATCTTTCCACCATTCGGGTGCGATCCGTTCAGGGCCGGTGTAGCGGGTCATCCGATATACCACGCGACGCCAGCGAAACTGAGACGGCGGTCCCTCCGGCACGGCATAGAGCACTTGCACTTCTTCTGCAGGCTGCAGCAATCTTATGGGGCGTTCCACCGTCAAAGTCAGAGGCGCGGAGGGCTCTGTCTGCAGGGCCGGGCGCAGTGTCTCCACGTCTTCGGGCTTATGGCTCTCCGACCATGTGGACCATGTAACCTTTTGGGCGCCCAACCGAGCGGTCAGCCGATCCAGCAAAGCGGCCACATCCGCATTGGCATCCCGTGTCCCATCAAGCCGGTCTTGGTGCAGGCACAAAGGCTCCACCCGGCCTGCTTCCAAGGTCAAAAGGTCAAACCCGAAGCCTGGGTCCATGCTGTCGAGCTTGCCGTCAAACAGCTTGACCAGATGGGCTGGATCTCGGCTGGCGCGGGCGGTGGCAGCGTCAACGGTTCGCCATTCCCCGTCGATTCTGTAAATGGTCAACCTGAGGTGCCGTGCGCCCTGTTCCGCCTGTGCCAGATCTCGACACAGACGTTGGGCCAAACCATCCAGATACGGGACGGGATCAATCACAGGTTCGGCCAAGCGTGTACGTGCCATGAAATAGGCCGCGTCCGGTGGTGCGTTAACGGGATCCGCGGCGCGGCCCAGTGTTCGGTCCAGAAGGATCAGGGGGTTGCGATCCGCGGACAGGCCTGAGAACCGACGCATCAACGTGCTGCGGGGAACCGCATTAAGGGCGCCAATGGTTTTCAGGCCCAAGCGATCAAGCAACCGGGCGGTCTCCGCCTCCAGTTGCAGCGCATTGACCGGAAGTGGGTCAAGCTGCGGCGCCATATCAGTGTCATCGCACAGGGTGGACGCGGCTCCATAACGGGCCAGCGCCTGCGCTGCGCCGCGGGTGGGGGCCATGGCCACGCGTGCCGTCAGGCCCTGTATGGCAAATCTCTGGATCATGTCGCGCAGCAGGGCCGTTTCCCCCCCAAACAGATGGGCAGAGCCGGTCGTGTCGAGGATCAGGCCGTTGTCCGCGTCGCTGACCGTCCAAGGACACCATCGTCGCGCCCAATGGGTCAGACGTTCCAGAAAAGCCTGGTCACCCGGAGGATCGGCCTGTTCCACATGCAGGTCGGGATGGATCGCCTGTACGTCCACAACGCGGGCCAATGGTCGAATGCCACGCTCCAGTGCTGTTCCATTGAGTGCGTGGATGATCGGGCCGTGGGGGCCGTCCCGCGTCAGGGCAATGGGTGCGGCCTCATCGGGCGCTGTCCGATATCTGCTGATCATCTGACGCCACCGCTCCATCGCGAGATCTGGAAACCAGACGGAGACGATCCGTTGCGTTCGAGGCGAGCGGGTCATGATGGCCCACCCAGCGTCCGGGCGCCCGACCACGCGCTCGAAACAAGCTTACATCCCATCGCGCGGCACCGGGCGCCTGCGGATCGTGTGGATGTGCCTCCGAGGCCAGCGCCCCGATGCGCCATCGTTCGCGGGCCGCGCTCAAGGTGCCGGGATCGCCGCTTCTGATCAGCCAGACCGGCACGTCCGCAGCTTCGGCCCGCAAAGCCAGCCGCTTGGTTGCCGTAAAGCTCAGCACCGCTGGGGCGCCATGAATTTCGCCGACCACCGCCGAGAGGCCCGCGCAGGCGGCGCCTTCTTCCATCGCCCACAAGACATCGCGGGGATGGCTGACCGTCACGTGCAAGACTGGCTGGGTCAGCCCCATGGCATGCAGACCGGGTGTGTAGAGATGCCCGTTCTCCTGCCGTGAATTTCGATCCTGTACCCAAAGCACCGGGCGCTCTGACGGGGTTAGCCGCGCCAGCACAAACCCCGTCCCAGATGGGTCGAAAGGTGCGCGCGGCAGCACATCGGTCAGGGTCGCATTCCCGCTGTTGGGAACGTTCAGTCGCGCATAGGATTTCTTGCGCTTCGGAAGGTAGATGACCTGCCCGGATGTCGAATCGGATTTCATGCACCAAACCATAAGTTCATGTTTTGTTCTAAATTGGAATATCGGTTTGTACGTGGTTTTGGCAAGTGTTTGTGATGATGCGCCATCTGCGACAGCATGCCTCAAACCTTGCAATAGGTAGGGCAGCAAACCGGGGAGTACGTGATTTGCGTTGACCTGATATGCCCGCACGCCTACCGGGATGTGATCTGATGACGGAGTGTGCAATGACCACCTACACAGCTTTGACAACTCTTCCGGGCGAGCCCGCCGCGCAGGCCTTGGGGGAAGCTTTGGAGGCGCTCGAGCCTGCACCGACAGGCGTCGGTGTCTTCGAGGTAGAGGACGGGTCGGGCCTTTGGGAGGTCGGTGGGTATTTCACCGAAGCGCCCGACGAGATTGCTCTGGATCTTCTGGCAGCAGTTCATGATGCCAAACCCTTTGTCGTCAGCGAGGTGCCGGACAAGGACTGGGTCGCCCATGTGAAACGCGAACTTGCTCCGGTCGAGGCGGGTCGGTTCTTCGTCTATGGCAGCCATGACGCAGACAAGGTGCCCGACGGGCGGACCGCCTTATTGATAGAGGCCGCTATGGCCTTTGGAACAGGCCATCACGGCACGACACAAGGTTGCCTGTTGTCCTTAGAAGATATGCTTGAAGCCGGTGAACAAGCTAAAAACGTGGCCGACATTGGCTGTGGCACGGCGGTTCTGGCAATGGCTGCCGCTGCGGTGTGGGACCGTCCGGTTCTGGCCAGCGACATTGATCCGGTCGCGGTTGAGGTCGCGGAAGCAAATGCCAAGGCCAATAATCTGGAAGCACATATAAAATGCGTTGAGGCTGCCGGGTTCGATCATCCTGTCCTTCAGGATGCTACCCCGTTTGATCTTGTCTTTGCGAACATTCTCAAGGCTCCGCTGATCGCACTTGCCCCTGATATGAAACGTTTTATCGCACCCGGGGGGACAGCCATATTGTCTGGCCTTTTGGTAGAGCAGGCTGACGAGGTGACAGAAACTTATACCAATCTTGGCTTCAAACTGTCGCAAAGACGCGACATTGGTGAATGGAGTGCACTTCGTCTCAAACTTTCCCCGTAAAGTTGTGCGAAAAATGTGGCATTTGTGCTAGATATCCACAGGGGAATGGATTGAGGACTGATTTGCCGGACGTCAACCAACAGCGCTTTAACGAGCGGGTCAAAAAGATTGCGCACAAGGCTGACCCGAACGTGCGTGTTGAGCGTCGCGTGTCCAAAGATGGACTCGTGGTTGAAGTCGCGCGCCGCAAACGCAAGACGCGGCTCATTCCCTATAAAAGCATCCTGATCGCAGCTACACTCTTTGTGACCGTGAAAGGCTTTATTCTGGCTGAGTTGGGTGAGGCGGTTTACGTCAATCGCATTGAGACGATGCGGAGCGGAAGTGCCGGTGAAATCGCTGCGGCGTTTCTTCTGGATATGGATCCGGCCACCAAGGCGATTGCGCAGCTTCTGGATCGGTTCGTCTTTGAATAGCCTTGCCTTAAGGCGATAAGAAACTGCCGCGCGACCGGTGCCGCACGGCAGTCTGATCTTACATGTTTTCGACGTCCGCGACGGTCAGTCCGATGTCATCAAGCTCGGCAGCGGTCAGGCCGGACAAGGCTTTGCGTGTTGCGCGACGTGCATTCCACACGGCAACTGTTTCGCGAAGTGCCGCAAAGCGTGCAGCCACTGCGCTGGAGAGAGAGACGCGGCCATTCAGCGCGCGGGAGGTATCGATGACAGCCATGGCAGTCGCCCTTTTCTTTTCTGCGTAAGTTTTGTGCAATTTGTTTTCTAAAGGGGCATCTAGGGGGGAAGAGGCTGGCCCGCAATTCAAATTTCAGCATGTCCCCCATGCGTTTTTTGCATTGCTCGGAAAGGGTCGCAAACGCTTGGAATTAAGTCGAAAACGGCGACTTTTCTGAGTCTTGATCCGGTCCGCTCAATAACATGGAAACAAATGGTTAAAGCCGTTGCGAAATTGCAGACAATTTGAGCGGGTCTCGAACCGGCATTGGCAAATGTTCATGGTTCGTGCTAATCCATAGAAAAAGCAGACTACAACAGGCAGGCAGCTATGCGCGTTATCGGAATTGATCCCGGCTTGCGAAAGATGGGGTGGGGGATTGTCCAGACCGATGGTGTCCGGCTGCGTCACATCGCCAACGGCACGCTGACCTCAAAAGGTGACACACTGGCGATACGCCTTCTGACGCTTTTTGATGGCCTTCGGGAGATATTCGCAGAGCACACACCTGATGCGGCGGCGGTTGAACAGACCTTCGTCAACAAGGATGGGGCAGGCACACTGAAACTTGGACAAGCCCGCGGAATTGCGATGCTGGTGCCCGCACAGGCGGGTCTTTTGGTGGGCGAATACGCCCCAAATACAGTCAAGAAAACTGTTGTTGGCGTGGGCCATGCGGATAAGCGGCAAGTCGAACATATGGTTCAAATGCAACTGCCCGGCGCGCAGATCAACGGCCCTGACGCTGCGGACGCGCTTGGTATTGCGCTGTGTCATGCCTTCCATCTGAGGTCAGCGCGTACGCTGGATATGGCGCTCAAGCAGGCCTCCGCATGATCGGAAAGCTGACCGGGCGCCTCGATTACCGTGGGGCTGACCATGTTCTGATCGATGTAGGTGGCGTTGGATATGTCGTCTATTGCTCGGACCGGACGCTTGCCGCCCTTCCGGGGCCCGGCGAGGCCATCGCCCTTTATACCGATCTTCTTGTGCGTGAGGACTTGCTGCAGCTTTTCGGCTTCACATCCCTTTTGGAAAAGGAATGGCACCGCCTTTTGATGAGCGTTCAAGGGATCGGCGCGAAAGCGTCGATGGCGATTCTGGGCGCGCTTGGGGCGGATGGCGTCAGCCGGGCGATTGCGTTGGGGGATTGGAACGCGGTGAAAGCGGCCAAGGGTGTTGGGCCGAAAACGGCGCAACGCGTAGTGATTGAGTTGAAAGACAAGGCACCTGCGGTGATGGCTTTGGGTGGCACGCTTCAGCAAACTCTTGGCGATGCGGCCCCGCAAGATACCGACGCTGCCAGCGCTCAGGTGATCGAACCTGTTTCCGCGCCCGCTGGCCAAGCGCAGGCCGAGGCGCTGTCGGCGCTGGTGAACCTTGGCTACGCGCAGGGTGATGCGGCCTCCGCAATTGCCCAAGTCAGCGAGGACGGTGCAATGGCAACGCCCGACTTGATCCGCGCGGCGCTCAAAGCGCTGGCTCCGAAAGAGTAATGAGATCCGCGCTGCCCGAACTGGCACATGGCATCACACTGAGCCATAAGGTGCTCCATGACTGAACCCGATCCAACATTGCGTGCCGAGAAGCAGCCCGAAGACACGGACCGTGCGCTTCGACCGCAAGGATTGTCAGAGTTCATTGGTCAGGCGGAAGCACGTGCCAACCTGCGCGTATTCATCGAAAGCGCCCGGCAGCGAGGCGAAGCGATGGACCATACGCTGTTTCATGGTCCGCCGGGCTTGGGCAAGACAACATTGGCTCAGATCATGGCGCGTGAGCTTGGCGTGAACTTCCGCATGACGTCCGGTCCTGTGCTGGCAAAGGCCGGTGATCTGGCTGCTATCCTGACCAATCTGGAGGCGCGCGACGTTCTCTTCATCGACGAAATTCACCGGCTCAATCCGGTTGTCGAAGAGGTGCTGTATCCCGCGCTTGAGGATTTCGAGCTGGACCTTGTGATTGGCGAAGGTCCAGCAGCGCGCACGGTGCGGATCGAGTTACAGCCCTTCACGCTGGTCGGCGCGACCACCCGTCTGGGGCTTTTGACCACGCCTTTGCGGGATCGGTTCGGTATCCCGACGCGCCTGCAATTTTATACAACAGATGAGCTGTTCGAGATCGTGACCCGGGGTGCCCGCCTGCTTGGCATCCCGACCGAGCCCGAAGGTGCCCGAGAAATTGCGCGCCGCGCCCGAGGCACCCCCCGCATTGCAGGTCGGCTCTTGCGCCGTGTGGTCGATTTCGCATTGGTGGACGGCGACGGAACGATCACCCGCGCGCTTGCCGACAGTGCCTTGACCCGGCTTGGGGTCGATCATCTGGGACTGGACGGCGCCGACCGGCGCTATCTGACATTAATCGCTGAAAACTACGGCGGCGGCCCCGTGGGGATTGAGACCATGGCGGCGGCCCTGTCGGAAAGCCGCGACGCGCTGGAAGAGGTGATCGAACCTTATCTGTTGCAGCAAGGCCTGATCCAGCGGACCCCCCGCGGTCGCATGCTTGCGCAAAAGGCTTGGACCCATCTGGGCCTGCCGATGCCAAAGCCGCAAAGCGATCTCTTTGGCCAATAGGGAGGGGCGGGATTTGTTGTCACCTGAAGTTGTCACCAACTACTTCACGCGCGCCGACGGGACCTATCTGTTCGCTCGGTGGGGGCGACCGATTGCGCCAGTGGCCTTTGGCGTCGAGGATCAGACACTCAGTGTTCTGAAGGGCGCGATTGAGGCGATCGTCACACTGGCAGATCACCAGATGGCGGAGACGGATCCTGAACTGGGCTCCAACCTCATGGTGTTTTTTCTTCGCAACTGGCAGGATCTTCTGGATACGCCCAATCTGGACCGGATGATCCCGGACCTTGAGAAACTGGTCGGGCGCCTGCGCGACGCGGATGCAAACCAGTATCGCATATTCCGGTTCGATCCCGATGGCGGCATCAAGGCCTGTTTCGTCTTTCTCAAAATGGACCAAGTCCTGTCAGATATTCCTGCGGATACCTTGTGTCTGGGGCAGGCTGTGCAATCGATCCTGCTGTGGTCGGATACCGCGTTTCTGGGGACATCCCCTCTTGCGCTAACCGGCAATGACCACGCGATCCTCAAACCCGATGTCGGCGCAATTATACAGGCCGCCTATGATCCGGTACTGCCCGTTTCGGCCGCGGACGCGTCTCACGGGCTGCGATTGGCAGCGCGTGTTCAGGTGTCGATGTCGTTGAAAAACTGAGGGTTGTTAGGTCGCAAACAACGCGACACAGGCTGCGATGCTCAGAAAACATCCGGCCACGACCAAGTAAGCGCCATCCCGAACTATGAGGCCAATGGCGGTCAACGCTGCAATGCCCGCAGGTAGGGCTCGCGGCAGGCTCAGAATCTCGAAGACCGGCATCATGGCACCGGATAGAATAATCAGCAGAACCGGCAGCAGCACAAAAGGCGGCACCATCATCCATGCGCGCCGTGTCGGCTGGGTGTCGGTCAGCCATGCGCCGTATCGGTTGAGAAGACCAAGAAGTCTGCGGCCGACCGTATTGGTCTGAAACCATGTCGCGACCTTTTGTGGCGGATTCAGAGGTCGCTCGCTCACGATCTGCCACGCCAATGCACATAGAATAATGCCACAGACGGAGGGGAACGCAGGGATCAGCCCAATAGGCGACAGTACCAATAAAGACAGGATGCAGATGAGTAGCCCATACACCTTATCGCCAATGAGCCAGAGCGCATCGTCAAGAGAAACCGGAGAGAATTGTACCTCTGGCGCGGCCGTGGCCGTCGTCTCTTGCTCCGTGTTGATGCTCTCGGTAACCATAAAAAAGAGGGTGGCACGTGTTTAAGGGGCATCAAGTGAGAAAACCCAGCTTTGATCCTGTATCGGCGGAAATTCGCCGTAGGCAGCATTTGCGCAGAGTAGGCGTCTGTCGTCGGGGGTATCCTTGTGAGCCATGAATTTACGTGCCGTGTCTATTACGAAGACACGGATCTGGCGGGCATCGTCTACTACGCAAACTACTTTAAGTTCATTGAGCGGGCGCGGTCAGAATGGGTGCGTGCGGCGGGTATAGATCAAAAGCAACTAAAGGATGAAAGTGGGATCGTATTTGCTGTTCGGCAGGTGCATGCGGATTACCTGAAACCTGCCGCATTCGACGATATTTTGCGCGTGGAAACCGCACTCAACACACTCACGCCCGCGCGGATTGTTCTGTCTCAGGCGATCTGGCGAGAGGAAATGCAGCTTTTCGACAGCACTGTCACGCTGGTGTGCCTTGACGAAACGGGGCGTCCCAAGCGGCTTCCGGCGGATATTTGCCGCCGTCTTCAGGCGTAACATGAATATTATCGCCTGACAGAAACGTCTTTCGTAGCCAATCGCTTCAAATCGCGATATGTTGCCCCAAAGAAAGCCGCGCAAAGCGGCACAATGAGGCGAGCGGTAAATATGGAAGCTGAGGTTATTGGCCTCGCAAACGAGGTCGATTTTTCGATTACGGCCTTGTTTTGGCGGGCAACGATTACAGTAAAACTGGTCATGCTGATGCTGATCGCGGCATCAATCTGGGGATGGGCCATCATCATCCAGAAATTTATCAATTACAGGATTGCACGGCGGGAAGCAGCGGAGTTTGACCGCGCCTTCTGGTCCGGTGAACCTCTTGATGAGTTGTACGAGACCATTGGGTCTGATCCGAAAGGCTCTGCCAGACGGATTTTCGCGGCAGGTATGTCGGAATGGCGCAGATCCCACAAGGAAGACGGTCAGCTGATCGCGGGCGCGACCGCGCGTATCGACCGATCCATGGATGTGGCAATCGCCAAGGAAGACGGCAAACTAACCTACGGTCTCGGGTTTTTGGCAACCGTCGGCGCGACGGCTCCGTTTATCGGTCTTTTTGGGACCGTCTGGGGCATCAAGCATGCGTTCGAGGAAATCGCCATTGCGCAGAACACCAACCTTGCGGTCGTTGCGCCCGGTATCGCCGAGGCGCTTGTCGCAACGGCGCTGGGCCTTCTGGCTGCGATTCCGGCGGTGATTTTCTACAACAAGCTTAGCGCGGATGCGGACCGGATCACCAGCGGGTACGAGGCGTTCGCTGACGAGTTTTCCACCATTCTATCGCGCCAACTGGACGCTTGAGCCATGGGGGGAGGAACTCTTCAAGGCGCAGCGAGCGGATCGCGGCGAGGGCGGCGGCGTAAGGCACGCTCCAAGCCAATGTCCGAGATTAACGTCACACCCTTCGTGGATGTGATGCTTGTCTTGCTCATTATCTTCATGGTGGCCGCGCCGCTTTTAACAGTTGGTGTGCCGGTGGAGTTGCCGAAGACCGCGGCCAATGCCCTTCCGACCGAACAGGAAGAGCCGTTAACGATCACCATCGCGGCTGACGGCCAGCTTTCAATCATGAACACAGAGATCGCACCCGACGCGCTCGTCCCACGCTTGCGGGCCATCGCGGCGGAACGGGCAGATGACAAGGTATTCCTCCGTGCCGATGGAGCCATTGCCTATGAAACGGTTGTTCAGGTCATGGGTGCGCTTAATCAAGGGGGCTTCACCAACATTGGTCTGGTGACGGACACAGGCGGCCCGACCTTTGATGGCGCGTCGCCCGCGACGGACGGTTAAGCCGTGGCGCAGCTGGACTCCCATACTGGGTTTGGCACTGGAATGTACGTGTCCGGGATCGGGCACGGATTGCTTTTGCTGTGGATCTTGATAGGCGGTTTTTTCGTCGCACGTGATGATTTCAGTGATCTGGCGGTCAGCGACGTTTCAATTGTTTCGGCAGAAGAATTTGCGGCACTTCAACCCGCCGCGCCCAGCACGCCCGATGCACCGGACGCACCACCGGCCCCTGTTGTACCCGATGCAGCACCCGCGGCCCCAAGTGAGGACACCGCCCGCCCAACGCCCACGCCACCAGAACCGGTAACACCCGCGGTACCCGACGAGGCGCCGGCCCCCGTGTTGTCGCCCGCCCCGGCAGAGATCACGGACACTGCGCCTGTCACGCCAGATGAACCGTCGCTGATCGACGGGGACAATGGCGGATTGACAATTGAGCCGGATGCCACGCCAACCCCGCAACAGGCGCCCCGCGTGGCACAGGAAGCTGCCCCTGCGCCCGATCCCGATGTTCAGATAGTTGACACCGTGCAGGCCCCGACGGCCCCTGATCCAGATGCAACCCCGATTGATGAAGCGCAGGAGGCCACCGCGCCGGAAGAGACCACAACCCAGATCGTAACCGAGGCAGATGAACCCGCAGGCGGCATCACTCGGTCGACCAGACCGGGCCAACGCCCGGCGCCGCCCCCGCAACCGGTTGTTGCCGAGGCTGAGGAGCCCACCCAAGACCCCACGCCCGCGCCGCAGGAGGATGCCAATCCGCTGGGCGACGCGATCAACAGCGCCGTGGCGGAGGCCGCGCAACAAGACAATGCAGCCCCCACATTGTCAGGGGCCAGCGGTCCACCTTTGACATCCGGGGAACGCGATGGGTTTCGCCTTGGCATTCAAAGGTGCTGGAATGTGGGCGCGCTTGGCACCGATGCGTTGCAGGTTGTCGTTGTCGTGGCCTTCGACATGGAACCGGACGGCAAGCCGAATATCGGCTCAATCAATCTGCTGTCCTCCACAGGTGGCTCGGGCGCTGCAGTCAACCGCGCCTACGAGGCCGCGCGGCGTGCCATTATTCGATGTGGCGCGCAGGGCTACGATCTACCATCGGATAAATACGACCAATGGCGTGAGGTCGAAGTGACATTTAATGCTGCAAGAGGTCAGATAAGATGAGTTATGCAAAACGCCGGTCGGCGGCCTCCAAAGACACACCCGATCGCCGTGAAAGGACGCTTGATATGATCCGACTGATCGCGACAGTTTTTGCCATTTGCTTAGGGATGTCCTCGGCCTCGGCCCAGCCCCTGCAACTGGAGCTGGATAACCCGAACATTGAACCGCTGCCCTTTGCAGCACCGTCCTTTATTCCTGAGACAGCTGGCGCCGATCAATATGCGCGTGATTTGGCAGATGTGGTCGCCGCGGATCTATCGGGATCTGGTCTCTTTCGTGAAATTGATGATGCGGCCTATATCAGTCAGATCACCAGCTTCGACAGCCCGGTTCAATACGCCGACTGGAAAGCGATCAATGCGCAGGCGCTTATAACCGGCGCCGTCAGCACAACTGGCGATGGTCAGATTGTTGTAAAGTTCCGGCTTTTTGACATCTTCTCTGAGGATCAGATGGGCGATGGTCTGCAATTCGTCGGCCCGATCGAGGGATGGCGCCGCATGGCTCACAAAGTGTCCGACGCAGTGTACGCCCGGATCACCGGTGAAGGCGGGTATTTCGACAGTCGTGTGGTCTACGTTTCCGAAAGTGGCCCCAAAAATGCGCGGACCAAGCGCGTTGGCATCATGGATTACGACGGTGCGAACCAACAATTTCTGACGGATGGAAGCTCGATTGTGCTTGCACCGCGGTTTTCTCCTGCGGGCGACCGGGTGATCTATACCTCTTACGAAACGGGCTTTCCGCGCATTTACATGCTGGATCTTGCATCCGTACAGCGGCGGGTTTTGCAGGATCAGCCCGGAACGATGAGCTTCGCCCCGCGCTTTGCCCCGAACGGGCAGGAGGCTGTTTTCTCTCTCAACACAGGCTCGAACACGGATATCTACAAGCTAAACCTCGCAACAGGGGCTCGCACGCAATTGACCAACGCGCCGTCCATTGAAACGGCGCCCAGCTATTCGCCGGATGGCCGCCAAATTGTGTTTGAATCCGACCGCTCCGGCACGCAGCAGCTGTACATCATGCCTGCCAGTGGTGGTGAGGCGACGCGTATCTCCTTTGGTCAAGGTCGCTACGGCACCCCTGTCTGGTCCCCGCGCGGAGATCTCATCGCGTTCACCAAACAGAACCGCGGCCGGTTCCATATTGGCGTGATGCGCACAGATGGATCGGGCGAGCGTCTCCTGACGGCCTCGTTCCTCGATGAAGGTCCGACATGGGCACCAAATGGACGGGTGATCATGTTCATGCGGGAAAGTGCAGGGACGGAGGGCGGGTCGAGCCTGTACTCCGTCGACATTTCAGGCCGTAATCTGAAGCAGGTGCTGACAGGTGCATCCGATCCCTCTTGGTCACCGCTGCTGGAGTAAGAAACGTGATGTCACCGGACGCCATTTGCTGATAGGCTCTCAGAAAATCGAGCAAAAGACCTCAAAAGAAGGATCAAACATATGACTTATTTCTCCAAGGCAGCGGTATTCGCAGCTGTTCTGGGCCTCAGTGCTTGCGGCGGCGGGTTCTCTGGCAGCGGCACGGGCGCAGATGGTGCAGGGGCCGGTGGTGCGAATGGTGGTATCCAGACCAGCAATCTTGACCCAAACAGCCCGGCCTATTTCAGCCAAACGATCGGCGATCGCGTATTGTTCGCAGTGGATCAAAGCACGTTGAGCGATGAAGCGCGGACGACCTTGACCCAACAGGCGCAGTGGCTTTTGTCAAACACCACTTATTCGGCGATTGTGGAAGGCCACGCAGACGAACAGGGCACGCGGGAATACAACCTTGCCTTGGGCGCACGTCGCGCGGCTGCGTCCCGTGATTTTCTTGTGAGCCAAGGGGTTGCAGACAATCGCCTGCGCACGGTGACTTACGGTAAGGAACGCCCGATCGAGCTTTGTTCTGACGAGGCTTGCTACGCCCAGAACCGCCGGGCTGTGACGGTGATCTCTGCTGGTGTGGGCAGCTAAACCGATGCGAGGGCTCTTCGTTCTTCTTGCGGTTTCTGTCTTGGGCGGCACAGCTTTCGCCCAGGACAACACGCAGACACTGGCCGATATCCGGCAGGAGCTTGTCATTCTCAATACCGAGATCGCTAAGCTGCGGCGTGAGATGTCCACCACCGGTTCGCCCAATGTGAACATTTCAGGCGATATGCTTCAGCGGCTTGATGCCATCGAGGCGCAGATGGCAGATCTGACAGCGATGACCGAGGGGCTGAAAAACCGCGTTGATCGGGTCGTGGCAGACGGAACGAACCGGATTGGCGATCTTGAGTTTCGACTGGTCGAACTGGAAGGCGGCGATCTCGGGTCTATCGGGGAAACCCCCGTTTTGGGCGGCGAAGCGGGTGCGCCGCTTCCACCCATAGCGGCGCCCGACTCGCCGACAGATGGCGTAGAGCTTGCTGTGGCTGAAAGAGAAGACTTCGAGCGTGCTGAGGCGGCGCTTGAGGCGGGCGATTACCGGGGGGCTGCAGATCAGTTTGCCAGCTTCACGCAAAATTATCCTGGGGGCCCTCTGAGCCCTGACGCACATTTCTTCCGGGGCCAGGCGCATGAGAACCTTGGCGACTGGAATGCAGCCGCGCGCGCGTATCTCGAAAGTTTCTCCGGTGCGCCCAATGCGCCACGGGCACCCGAGGCGCTGTTCAAGCTGGGTGTATCCTTGAACGAGTTGGGGCAGACGGAAGAGGCCTGCCTCATGCTTCAGGAAATCGGGTCGCGCTATCCAAGTTCCGACCAAATTGCTCCGGCGCAGACCGCGCAGCAGAACATGGGCTGTTCATGACATCAAACGAAGGGCCCAGTGCCCTTCGGTGCAAGCTCGCGGCTCTGGAGAACCAGAGCCGCCCCATAGGGGTGGCTGTGTCGGGCGGTTCTGATTCGACGGCTCTTTTGCTTCAGCTTCACGACATTGGTATCAAACCATCCCCACGGGTCGCGACGGTTGATCATGGACTGCGCCCCGAGGCGGCGGCAGAAGCCGACCACGTTGCAAAGCTCTGCAAAAATCTTGGGATACAACACGATACACTGACATGGGACGGCTGGGACAACCAAGGCAACCTGCAGGATCAGGCCCGCAGGGCGCGCTATCGGTTGCTCGCGGGCTGGGCGAAAGAGAACGGCATTGCGGACGTCATGCTTGGCCACACACGGGACGACAATGCCGAGACGTTCCTGATGGGCCTGACGCGCGGCGCTGGGTTGGATGGCTTGTCAGGCATGCGCCTAAAATTCACCCGCGATGGCGTTGTCTTTCACCGCCCGCTTCTGGACCAGACGCGGGCATCCCTTCGCGCATTTCTCGTCGCACGAAATATCCGTTGGATTGACGATCCCAGCAATGACAATGAGCAGTTCGACCGCATCAAAATGCGCCAAGCAAGGGATGTGTTAAGCGAGCTTGGGATCACGCCAGAAAACCTTGCAAAAACAATCACAAACTTGTCTTCGACCCGCCGAGATCTCTCCAAGGAGGTCGCGCGCTGGGCTCATGATCATGTCAGCCTTTCTGGCGGCGATGTCTCTTGCCCAGCCGCGGCGTTTGACGGGCTGACCGACGAATACAAGCGACGGATCCTGAACACGGCCCTGCGCTGGGTCACCGGTGCGGATTACCCTGCGCGGGCGGAAAGCGTCATGCGCGTGATCCAATCAGGGCGCGATTGCACGCTACATGGATGCAACATTATATTTGGCGATACGTTACGCCTCACGCGGGAGTCGGCGCGCGCGGAACGAGCCACCTCAACCTATCAAAACTGGGACAACCGTTGGCGCTTAACCGGCCCCAAAAGCGATGATTTGCATGTCGCAGCTCTGGGCGAAAAGGGGGTCGTGTTGTGCCCGGACTGGCGTGCATCAGCCCTGCCTCGAACGTCGCTTTTGGCCAGTCCTGCGATCTGGTCCGGTGACGCATTAATTGCTGCGCCGCTTGCAAATTTTTCAAATGGTTGGACTGCGACACTGGTGCGCGGTGAAGAACAGTTCTATTCCTCTATCTTATCTCATTGAACCCCAGTCGGTTATCCCTATCTTAAGGAGACGCCGGCGAAATAATCCGGGGCCAAGCTGCAATTAGGAGATTTCTCTTGGGCAACGCGCGCAATATTGCTTTCTGGGTCGTGCTTTTTCTGCTGATCCTGGCGCTCTTTAATCTTTTCAACGGTGGTCAGACGACGATGGCGTCGCGCACGATCCCGTACTCCGATTTCATTGACAGGGTGGAAGGCGGCGATGTGTCCGAGGTGACCTTGGACGGTGAGCGGATCATCATCCGCTCCGGCAATGAACAATACGCAACCGTTAAGCCGGAAGGTGTCGACGTGACACCCGTGCTGTTGGAAAACGACGTTGCCATCAAAGCGGAGCCGCAGGAACAGAACGGTATCTGGTCCTATGTCGGGACGCTGCTGCCCTTCCTGATCATCATTGGTATCTGGATTTTCTTCATGAACCGGATGCAAGGCGGTGGCAAAGGTGGTGCGATGGGCTTTGGCAAGTCGCGCGCCAAGTTGCTGACTGAAAAGCACGGTCGCGTGACGTTTGACGATGTAGCTGGCATTGATGAGGCCAAGGAAGAGCTTGAAGAGATTGTCGAGTTCTTGCGCAACCCCCAGAAGTTCTCTCGCCTTGGTGGCAAGATCCCAAAGGGCGCGCTTCTTGTCGGTCCTCCGGGCACAGGTAAGACCCTTTTGGCGCGCGCAATTGCGGGCGAAGCAGGCGTTCCCTTCTTCACGATCTCGGGCTCCGACTTTGTTGAAATGTTCGTGGGAGTCGGTGCATCCCGCGTTCGGGACATGTTCGAGCAGGCTAAGAAGAACGCGCCCTGCATCGTGTTTATCGACGAGATTGACGCAGTCGGACGTCACCGTGGTGCAGGCTACGGCGGCGGCAATGACGAGCGTGAACAGACGCTCAACCAGCTTCTTGTCGAAATGGATGGCTTTGAAGCCAATGAGGGCGTCATCATCCTTGCGGCGACCAACCGCCGCGACGTGCTTGATCCCGCCCTCTTGCGCCCGGGCCGGTTTGACCGGCAGGTCACCGTTCCAAACCCTGATATCAAGGGGCGTGAAAAGATCCTGCGTGTTCATGCCCGCAAGGTTCCGCTTGGTCCGGATGTTGATCTGCGCATCACGGCACGCGGAACGCCTGGGTTTTCTGGCGCGGACCTCGCAAACCTTGTGAATGAAGCCGCACTTATGGCGGCTCGGGTCGGACGACGGTTTGTCACGATGGAAGATTTCGAAAGCGCGAAGGACAAGGTGATGATGGGCGCTGAACGAAGGTCCATGGTCCTGACCGCCGAGCAAAAAGAAAAGACGGCCTATCATGAGGCGGGACATGCCGTTGTCGGGATGAGCCTTCCGAAATGCGATCCGGTCTATAAAGCAACGATCATTCCACGTGGTGGTGCTCTTGGTATGGTGGTTTCCCTGCCTGAGATAGACCGGCTGAACTGGCACAAATCGGAATGCGAACAGAAACTCGCCATGACCATGGCTGGCAAGGCTGCCGAAATCATCAAATACGGTGAAGAGGAAGTCTCAAACGGTCCTGCAGGGGATATTCAACAGGCCTCTAGTCTGGCCCGTGCGATGGTTCTGCGGTGGGGCATGTCGGATAAGGTCGGTAACATCGACTATCAGCAAGCTCATGAAGGATACATGGGCAACGGGCCCGGCGGCTTCTCGATCTCTTCGGAAACGAAGGAATTGATCGAACAAGAGGTCAAACGGATGATCGACGAAGCTTATGAAACGGCCCGCGGAGTCTTGCTTGATAAGTCGGAAGAGTTCGAACGTCTGGCCCAAGGTCTGCTGGAGTACGAAACGCTGACCGGCGATGATATCAAGAAAGTCATCAAGGGTGATCCTCTTGGGAAAGACGATGACGACGAGGATGAGCAGGACCAAGGCAGCGCGCCATCGGTCACGGCTATCCCGAAAACCAAGCCGAAGGCACCCAAGAACGACGGAAACCTTGAGCCTGAGCCATCAGTTTAAGCGATCTCCAAACAATTCAAGAAGCCCCGGCCAGTGCCGGGGCTTTTTGTTTCAACCGCGTGAGGACCGGACGATTGTGGATGATGGGCCAAGACGTTAGTCATCGGACACATTCTTGACCCGCGAGACGTCTCTATGCCTGCACTTCTCAAAACAGAATACACCGCTGAAATCATCTGGCTCGGTGTCCTGCCTGATAGAGATGAAACGCTTGCCACGAAATCTCAAGACGTTCTGAAATTGAGCTTTGCAGGGGTTGTTGGTGACGACCACGGGGGTGAAACACGACCGTCCTGTGCCCGCGTTGTCAGTCAATATCCACGTGGCACTAAGATCCGGAACACCCGTCAGGTGTGTATCGTTTCTGCAGAAGAGATGGCCGAGGTCGCCGCAGAGATTGGTGTGGAGCAATTTGACCCGCGCTGGTGCGGTGCAAACGTCGTGCTCAAAGGTCTTCCAGATCTGACTCATATCCCGCCATCTTCCCGTTTGCAGTCGCCCGACGGCACGACATTGACTGTCGATATGGAAAACCGGCCATGCCATCTGCCAGCGCCGGTGATCGAAGCGGAGGCACCCGGTCACGGAAGGGCCTTTAAAGCCGCTGCCAAGGGTCGCCGTGGGGTTACGGCATGGGTCGAACGGGAAGGCACGTTGAACTTGGGTGAGACCGTTACGCTGCACATTCCGGATCAACCCGCTTGGCGACCGGAAGGATGACAGGCGTTTCCCATCTGAAACCATAAGCGCAAATCAGGGCGGTTCCGACGTCACAAATGTCGCAATCTGCGCGACAGCCCACTGGACGACGCAGATAGTGAGCGCTGTATATCAACAACGCACAGCCGTAACAGGGACACCGCCGCTCATGAGTTTCAAGACCGATATCGAGATCGCCCGCGAGGCCTCAAAACGCCCTATTCAGGACATCGGCGCTACGTTGGGCATCCCGTCGGAGCACCTTTTGCCCTTCGGTCATGACAAGGCAAAGATCTCTGCTGAATTCATTGCGGCGCAGAAGGACAAGCCATCGGGCAAACTGATCCTCGTCACGGCGATCAACCCGACCCCGGCGGGTGAGGGCAAAACCACAACCACCGTAGGTCTGGGCGATGGTCTCAACGCAATCGGCAAGAAAGCTGCGATTTGTATCCGGGAGGCGTCCTTGGGTCCGTGCTTCGGAATGAAGGGGGGTGCAGCTGGCGGAGGATATGCGCAGGTTGTGCCTATGGAGGAAATGAACCTCCACTTCACCGGCGACTTTCACGCGATCACGAGCGCCCACAACCTTCTGAGCGCGATGATTGACAATCATATCTACTGGGGCAATGAGCTTGAGATTGATGAGCGGCGCGTCACGTGGAAACGGGTCCTCGACATGAATGACCGTGCATTGCGGGATACGGTGACATCCTTGGGTGGGGTGGCGAACGGCTTTCCACGCCAGACTGGCTTTGACATTACCGTGGCGTCCGAGGTCATGGCGATCCTCTGTCTTTCGACGGACCTGGATGATCTTAAAAAGCGTCTTGGCAACATTATCGTCGCGTACCGGCGGGATCGCTCGCCGATCTACGCCCGTGACATCAAGGCCGATGGCGCGATGACGGTTCTGCTTCAACAGGCAATGCAGCCAAACCTCGTTCAGACACTCGAAAACAATCCCGCCTTCGTTCACGGCGGTCCGTTCGCCAATATCGCCCACGGATGCAACTCGGTTATTGCCACGACAACAGCGTTGAAGCTGGCCGACTATGTGGTGACCGAAGCTGGGTTCGGTGCAGACCTTGGGGCCGAGAAGTTCATGAACATCAAATGCCGCAAGGCCGGGCTGGCGCCAGACTGCGTGGTACTGGTCGCGACCGTGCGGGCGATGAAGATGAATGGCGGCATTGCGAAAGCCGATCTTGGTGATGAGAACGTTGAGGCCGTTGAGGCCGGATGCGCGAACTTGGGCCGTCATATTGAGAACGTAAAAAGCTTTGGCGTTCCGGTCATTGTTGCGATCAACCACTTCGCCGGGGATACTGACGCCGAGGTCAACGCGGTCAGCGAGTATGTCGCCACTCAAGGCTCCGAAGCGATATTGTGTAAGCATTGGGCACACGGGTCCGAAGGCACCAAGGAGCTTGCAACACGTGTCGCCGAAATCGCGGAAAGCGGCGCGTCGCAATTCGCGCCGCTCTATGATGACAGCCTGAGCCTGATGGAAAAGATCGAGACGATTGCAAAGCGGATCTACCGTGCTGACGAAGTACTCGCCGATAAGAAAATCCGCGATCAATTGCGTCAATGGGAGGCGGCAGGATATGGTGATCTTCCCGTCTGCATGGCAAAGACGCAGTACAGCTTCTCGACTGACCCAAATCTGCGCGGTGCGCCCGTTGGGCACTCTCTGCCGATCCGCGAAGTTCGCTTGAGTGCGGGGGCCGGGTTCGTGGTTGTTGTTTGCGGTGAGATCATGACCATGCCAGGCCTGCCACGCGTGCCATCCGCCGAGGCAATTATGTTAAACGACGCAGGTCAGATTGAGGGGCTGTTCTAGCTCCTGAGACGCCCCACAAGCCGAAAGAGAGTCCATGACTGCACAGATTATCGACGGAAAGGCCTTCGCGGCCACCGTGCGCGCTAAGGTTGCCACCCATGTGGCCCGTCTCAAGGAAGAGAACAACCTCACACCGGGGCTGGCCGTCGTTCTCGTCGGTGAAGATCCTGCGTCGCAGGTCTATGTGCGGTCAAAAGGAAAACAGACGATTGAGGCCGGCATGAAGTCTGTCGAGCATCGGCTTGATCCCGACACCACAGAGGACGCGCTGCTCACGTTGATTAAGCAGCTCAACGACGACGCCACTATCCACGGTATCCTGGTTCAGCTGCCGCTGCCCGCGCATCTTGATGAAGATCTGGTGATCAATGCCATTGACCCCGCCAAGGATGTAGATGGTTTCCACATTTCGAATGTGGGCCTTCTGGGAACGGGGCAGAAATCGATGGTGCCGTGCACGCCTCTGGGATGCCTCATGATGCTGCGCGACCATCACGGCAGCCTCAGTGGGCTTGATGCCGTTGTCATCGGACGCTCCAATATTGTGGGCAAACCCATGGCGCAATTGCTGCTGGGGGACAGTTGCACGGTCACGATAGCACATAGCAGAACGAAGGATTTACCGGATGTTGTGCGTCGGGCCGATATCGTTGTTGCGGCTGTCGGGCGGCCCCAGATGGTTCCAGGCGATTGGATCAAGCCCGGTGCGACCGTGATCGATGTGGGCATCAATCGGATCGACGCGGAGGGGGGTAAAACCCGCTTGGTGGGCGATGTGGACTACGAAAGCTGCGCAGCGGTTGCAGGTGCGATCACGCCGGTTCCCGGTGGTGTGGGGCCAATGACAATCGCCTGTCTTTTGGCAAATACAGTCACAGCATGTTGCCGGGCCAACGGACTGGCGGAGCCTAAAGACCTGACGGTTTGACCGCCTATTTTAGGAAAAATCAGTAGCCGGGCGACACGGGCACTCAATAAGTCTCCCGCCTCAAAATGTGTCATCCCTTGTAAGCGACGCGGGTTGCCGCTGGGGAAAGATGTGCGGCGATTTGCACGGCGCCACAATTTGGTTTACGTGAACGTCACGTTCTATTCGTGAATTACACGCTGTTTATTTGTTATGCCGATTGCCAAAGAGTTCTTGAGATCCATCCGTCCCGCACCGGTGGTTGCCTCCTGGATTGTTGTGTCCTCCATTCTCGGCATCGTCGGTCCGTTTGGGATGTATGAGACGACAGGGCTCATCGCCCGTCTCCTTTACTGGTTCACAATCGTCGGGTTTTCGATTCCGATCGCTTTCGGATTGCAGGTCGCCCGGCGGGTCTACGTGCCTGAACGGTTCCTGCCTTTGGGCTTTCTTGCAGCAGCGCTGGTGTTTGGCGCTGTGATGACCCCCTTCATTTTTGGACTGAATGCGTTGTTCCTGCCGCACAGACTGGCCGATTTGCTGGCGCCCTTACCAATGTTTGGATTTACAGCGGCGACGTTTCTGGGCGTTAGCGGCATTGTGACCTCTGTCAGATCCAAGCCCGCCGCCGCAAACGACACTGCTGTTGTTGATTCTGACACGGCCTCAGCAATCGGTACGGTTGAGATCGCATTTCTCAAGCGGCTGAACCCCGAAAACAGAACCGGTTTGATGCGACTTGCAATGCAGGATCACTACGTCGAGGCTCATTGCGACGGGGGGCGCCAGATGATTTTGCTAAGGATGTCAGACGCGATCCAAGAATTGCAGGGCTTCAATGGCTTGCAAGTTCATAGGTCACACTGGGTCGCAACCGACGCTGTCGCAGGACATGAGCGGGTGGATGGCAGACTTTATCTGGTGATGCGGGACGGCGCACGGGTACCCGTCAGTCGAACCTACCGCGATGCAATCCGGTCCTCCGGCCTGATCTGATCGTCAGCGTGGCATTGGAACGACGCAGGGGGACGGGCCCGTCAAGATGGCTTTGGCCTGAACGCTCATGAGCCCCGACAGCTCAGGACTGCTGCTGCGCAAGCCGCCTGTATAGGTGCCGAATGCGGGAAGGATCAGCTTGCGCTCGTCGAAGAGAAAGCAGGGCCGCGACAAAAGACGCCCACGCAGCGGAATTTCCGCCTTTGGATGATAGTGGCCGGAAATTTCCGGCTCCGAGCTTTCACTGGCAATATGTCGAAACACAATCTGATCCTGCGTAAAGCTCGCCAGATGCGTCCCGCCAAACTCAAGCGGTCCTGGATCATGATTGCCTTCGATCCATATCCATCGCCGCCCAGCCATCAAACGTGTCACCCACGCTACGTGAGTTTCACTGAGCGTACGTCCAGCCTCCAGATCATCAAAGCTGTCGCCCAGACAAATGACGGTAGTTGGATCCGTCGCATTGATGGCGTCCTCAAGTCTCCCAAGCGTATCGGTCGTCTCATAGGGTGGAAGCATCTGACCGCTGCGTCGCGCGATACGCTCGGACTTTCCCAGATGCAAATCCGACACCACCAAGATACGATGTGTCTGCCAGAACAGCGCTCCGGTTGGCAGCGCACTCAAGGGAACGCCGCAGAAGATAAAGGGCAGGATGTTCATATTGTGTTCTTAGCCGGAAGGCCCATCAGACTCCAGAGGTGATAGCTCCTCAGAACGGCACGGCCCACCGCTTCGGCGCAGGTTCGATCTGATCAAGGCCCGCGGTTTCCATCAGGTTTTGTGCCGCTTCTTCCAGTAGACGTTCTTCGGCGCGGCCTTTGACCGGCACGCGGCCAGCCTCAAGAAACAGGGGTGCAGCCAGTGGGCTTACCCGGTCTAGCGTGTAGAGATCAATCGACCCACCACGCCGCCGCGCCATATCTTCGATGCGGCTAAAATCCACCAGACCCTTCATCGCTTCTTCGCGTGTGATGTCGAGCATCAGGTGATCGGGGTCATATTTGCGCAGCGTGTCATAGAGGATATCGCTCGAGAACGTAGCCTGCCTGCCGGACTTCCGCTTTCCAACCGTCATCCTGTCGATCAGACCGCCGATGATTGCGGAGTTTCGAAATGTCCGCTTCATGACCGCGTTGCCCGCCAACCAAGTTTCCAACCCTTCGCGTAGGTTTTGCGGATCAAACAACGGTTCGGGATCTGTAAGTGGGCTGAGGCCCCAGATAAGCGTCGCGTAGTCCGTTGCCACAAACCCCAACGGGTCAAGACCCTGTTGCTCCATCCGTTGGGTCAGGAGCAGCCCCAGCGTCTGTTGCGCGTTGCGCCCGGCAAATCCGTAGACGCATGTATGCGCCCGTCCGTCATGGGGAAACGCTTCGATCAAAAGGCGGTCGGGTTCCGGCAGTTTGGAGCGGTCCCGTTGCAAGGCCAACCAACTCGCAGTGTGTTCTGGCAAGTTGGGCCAGCTGGGTTGTTGGAAAATCTCCATGATGCGATCGGACAATTGCGTGGATGTCGCGAATTTGGTGCCCATAAAGGTTGCAATTTTGGGTGTGTCCGACGGATTCCGGGTCACCTCCACCGTCATTTCCTTCAAGCCTTCATAGCGGACGATCTGACCCCCGATGAGAAACGTATCGCCAGGGGTCAGAGTCGCCGCAAATCCTTCTTCAATTTCACCTAACGGTGTCCCGCCGCCCCTGTTCTTCAGACGTACCTTCAAGGTTTCAGTGTCAATGATCGTGCCAAGGTTCATCCGAATTTGCGCCGCGGCGCGTGGATCCCTGAGCGTCCATTGCTCGTCTCGGAAGACCAATCGTTGATAGCGGTCATAGGCGCGCAGGGCATACCCACCGGTTGCGCAGAAATTCAGGCATTTCTCGAACGCCTCCGGCGACAGATCTGCGTAAGGCCCGGCGGTTGTGACTTCACCGTAAAGGGTTTCGGCATCAAACGGTCCGGCGGCTGCACACGCCAGAATGTGCTGGCAAAGCACATCCCGCGGTCCGGGTGGCCGGGGGTCGCCGTCGAGATCATGGGCGTAGACGGCATCGAGCGCCGCCTTGCATTCCACGATTTCAAACCGGTTTGCGGGCACCAAAAGCGCCTTCGACGGCGCGTTATACTGGTGATTGGCCCGCCCGATCCTTTGCACCAGCCGCTTTACATTCTTTGGTGCGCCGACTTGGATCACCAGATCGACGTCGCCCCAGTCGATGCCCAAATCCAGGCTGCCGGTGCAGACAATCGCCTTGAGACTACCATCCACCATGGCCTGCTCCACCCGCAAGCGCTGCTCTCGCGCGAGGCTTCCATGATGAATGCCGATCGGCAGTTGGTCCTCATTGGCAAGCCAAAGATGATGGAAGAAAATCTCGGCCTGCGCGCGCGTGTTGTGAAAAATGAGCGTGGTGTTGTGCCTGCGCACCTGATCCAGAACAGCCGGGATCGCATACTTCCCGCCTCCGCCCGACCAAGGGGGCGGGATGTCAGTCTCCAGCATTGCGATATCGGGATCAGGGCCGGGGTCTGCATGAATAATCGTCGTCTCTTGCGGGTGGCACGCCATGAAACGTGCGATCCCATCAGGATCCTCGACTGTTGCGCTTAGCCCGACACGTCTGAGATCAGGTGCGATGGACTGCAATCGGCTGAGCGCCAGCATGAGTTGATCGCCGCGCTTCGATTCCGCCAACGCGTGAATTTCGTCGATAATCACCCGCTGCAGGCCATCGAACATCCGCGGCGCATCTTCATAGCTGAGCAGCAGGGCAAGGCTTTCCGGCGTCGTAAGCAAGATATGGGGCGGGTCCGCACGTTGGCGACGGCGTTGCGTGTAGCTGGTGTCGCCGGTCCGGTCTTCGATGCGAACATCCATCCCGATCTCATCCACAGGTGTGCGCAGGTTGCGCTTGATGTCGGTCGCCAACGCTTTGAGTGGCGAGATGTAAAGCGTATGAAGTCTTGCGCGCGGGATCTCATGCAAATCGGCGAGTGTCGGCAGGAACCCGGCCATAGTCTTACCACCACCGGTTGGCGCGATCAGCAAAAGCGAGGCCTGATCGCTCTGATCCAGCATCGCCTGTTGATGCGGATGCACAGTCCAGTTTTTAGAACTAAACCAATCGCTTATCGGAGAGGGCAGAGTTTGCATTCCTCTGACATAGCGCATTTGAAACCGGATTTAACACTGGGTCTCGGCGGTCTGCTTATTTTTGTCTGGGTTTCAAATGTTCGAGTGCCGTGATCAATGCGTGAGGCAAGCTCAGGTCAGCGGTTTTTGGCGCTGCATCCAACGCGCTTTTCACGTCCTTGACCAGAATTCCGATGGAATTGTCGTCGGCCAACCCATCCCGCGCGAATTCAATCTCGTCAAACCCGGAGGCTAACCAATTCTGCCCCGAGGACGCATTGATCAGGTCTAACAAGTCTCGTTCCGCGAGGCCCGCATCGTCCGCCCAGTTCAAGACAAGGCGGGTCATGGCAGTGTGGGATGCCGCCAAAAGATTATTCAGAACCTTCGCTTGCATTCCGGCGCCCGTCGCGCCCATTCGGAAGAATGTCGCGCCCATGGCATCAAACAGGGGTTGGATCTTATCCAAAACCTCGGCGCTGCCGCCCAGCATGAACGTCAGGCTGCGGTTTTCAGCCGCGACCTGCGCTCCGGACATTGGCGCGTCAATGAGTGCGATGTTAGGGGGAAGGCGCTCTTGCGCGCTTCTTATGAACCGTGGCGATAGGGTTGAGCTGACAATCACGGTGTCCAGCTCTTGGGCTTTCCCGACGACATTCTGGGCGCCCCACAGGACATCTTCGGTCTGCGGAACGTCACGAACGACAGAAATGAGTGTCGTCAACCGATCAGAAAATGCACCCGCATCATTTGTGATTAGGTCGGCAAGGTCACCAAACTCCGCAGGTGCGCGAACATCGAGACCGCGCGCGTCAAAGCCAGCATCGCGGAGGGCGCGCAACATTGGCGCGCCCATTCGTCCGCATCCCGCGACACCGATCTTCAATGCTTGATGACTTCGTCTTTCACGTACATGTTCGCCCATGCGCGATCAATCAGATCGGGCGTCATCTGATTTGGCGAGCCTTCGTACTCACAGACCGAAATCATCTGATCAATCAGAAAGTTCGCGTGGTAGTTGGCGTAGATGTTGTCGATTGTCGGATACTTTACCTTCAGCAGGTGGATCAGCGTTTCCTCATCGAGCGGCATGTTTTTTTTCTTTGCGACCATGGCAAAGACTTTAAGGAACTCTTCCTGCGTCGGGCCGTCGATTTTGATCTTGTAGAAAATCCGGCGCAACGCCGCGCCGTCAAACATCTCGTTCGGGTGGAAGTTTGTTGAGAAGATCACGAGGGTATCGAACGGCACCTCGAATTTCTCACCCGATTGCAACGCAAGAATATCGTAACCTGCTTCCATCGGAACAATCCAACGGTTGATCAGCGCCTGTGGCGGTTCTTCTTGGCGGCCAAGGTCGTCCACGATGAAGACGCCACCGGTGGATTTCAACTGCAACGACGCCTGATAGGTGCGGGAAACAGCATTGTAATTCAGGTCAAGCATGCTCAACGAAAGCTCGCCACCGGTCATAACCGTTGGCCGTTCACACAGAAGGTATCGCTTGTCGTATCTGTTATCGGTCCGACGCAGGCTACTGACCGCAGCTTCTTCTTCGTCCACAAGTGTATGAACGATCGGGTCGTAAAGCGTCACAACCTGACCAGCATATTCGATACATTGGGGAATATAGATCCGGTCACCCAAGGCGTCGCGGATACCGTTGGAAATTGCCGATTTGCCGTTTCCGGGGGGGCCGTACATCAGAATGGACCGTCCTGAGCTGACGGCAGGGCCGAGGTGATTGAGCAGGTGTTGGGGCAAGATCAGATGGCCCATGGAACCGAGCAACCGATCTTCCGTGATCTGAATGTTGCGCACCGATTGGCGTTCGGTTTGTTCTTTGTACATCTCAAGCGGGACGGGGAGCGCACCGTAGTATTCAGACTGACTCAACGCATCAAGCGCGCGCGCCTTGCCAGCATCGCTTAACTGAAACGTCATCTCCGAGCCGGAACCCGCATGCAGCGTACCTTGCGCTTCCACCAGTTTCTGGTCGCGCGCGATTTCTACAAGTTGCTGCGTCAAGGGAACAGTCAGGCAAATGGCCTTCGACATTTCTTCCACAGTCTCGAGGTTCTTACGGAAGATCGTTTTCAAAAGAATATCGCGCATCATGACAATGCTCAGACCGGTGTCTTGCAATGTCTTGGGCGGCGCCGGAGCCAAAACGCCCGGAGTGGTCTGCATGTTCATTTGCGTGGCCTCATCTGTGCGCGCTGCATTGTTTCCCCACTTCGACCAAAACTGATCAACTCCCATTGGGTCCCTTCAGACTAAGCGCGTCTCTGTTTGCAAACTGTAAAACTCAGGCACACTGGACCTGCAAAATGAGGCAGTTTTACGGTGAAATTCTCAAAATTTGTTGCAACTCAGTCGAAGAATGCAAACAGAAGATAGATGATAAGCGAGAACCCCAAGGGATAACCCATTGGAAATGTTTCTTTTTCACCCCAGCTCTTCCAGTTCGGTGCAAGCCTGCGGATTGGACCGATGCTGCGGGCCAAACGATGTGACAAAAATCCGACAATCGCGCAGACAGAGAAGATCAGCATCATGTTGAAAATGTCTTCGCGCGCGACGAACGGCGCGATCGCAGCCGCAAATTTTGCATCGCCCGCGCCGATCAGCCCGATCAATGTCAACAGAAACGTAACAATCAGCACGATCACCAGATGAAGCAACTGTTGTCCGAAGACGGGGAGGGGGAGTGTCAGAAAGCCTATGACCACAAACACCGCGAGTAGCGCCAGAACCGCTTCATTCTTGATAAGCATACTGGAGAGGTCGGTCCACGCAGCCCATAAGCAGATAGGCAACGCGAACAATAAGAACCATCCGGCAACAGCCGGGTCGAGCGCCATTTTTAGCTTTCCAATGTCTCTAGAGAGCGGACTGCCGCTTCAAAATACTGAGGATGCGTATCAATGGCGTCCTGAAGCAGACCTTTACCAGTCGAAACGTCGCCTTGTTTTACGGCCGCCAGCGCCATGGTGTGCAAGAGCTGCGCACGTTCGGCTTGGGATACGCGGATCAGCGGTAAGGTGTATTTGCGCTGTGCACCCCGCGCGAGGACGAGGTTGTTTTTTGCAGTAAAGAGGGAAGGATCGTAGGTGACTGCCTCCGTGAACAACCGCTCCGCTTCGCTGTATTCGCCGCGGCTGAGCTTGGAATAGCCCCAGTTGTTCATGACGGAAGCTGGCTGTGTCGTCATGCCTGTGGCAATCTCGTAGAAGCTGTCGGCCTTTTTCCATTCCTTATTCGTATCGGCGATTATGGCCTCTAGACGATAGCGCTCAAAAGTCTCAAGCGTCGGCGGCACGCTATCCAGCATATCCTCCGCTTTCTTCCACTCACCCGTACGGATCAGGGCGTCTGCATACTGGATTTTATCCGCATCCTTGGACTCTTTATGTTCAAGAACCTTTGACCAGACCACAGCACCTTCAGTTGCCCGACCTGCGCGCACAAGCGACAGGCCCAAGCCCCGCTGCAATGATATTTTTTCCGGATTGCTGGTCGCAGCGCGCCGAAAATAGGCGACAGCTTCGTTTGGATCCGCGGCATTCAACATGACATCGTTGAGATTTGACTCATCGATGACGTTCAAATCCTTCAGCGTGCGGCTGACATCAGCCTCTTCACTTTTTTCGCATGCCGTGAGGGCGGTTGTGCCAATAAGACACAGAACTGCTACAGTCATCTTGCGCATTGAAGGTCCCTTTACTGCTCAATTTGCCTTCTGTTTCATGGTGTCTGCAAAAGCAGATAGCGTCCTGTTCCACGCCTCACCAAGTCGAAAGCTTCGTCTTGTTTTGGGGTATCATAGTTCGGATTGTCGATTTGCGCGAGGGCACGGCGCAGGTTTTCACGGATTTCGTCAGAATTGCCACTATCGAGCGCGAAAGCCGTTTGAAAAACGCGACTGGCTTCCCCGACGCGGCCCGTTTCCATCAAAACGACGCCCAGATTGTTCCAGGCGGGAACAAACCTCTGGTCTGTTTCAATCGCTTCGCGCAGCATGCGCTCGGACTGACCAAGGCGACCCAACCGCAGATTGGCCGAGCCTATCGCGCTTAGAACATCTGCGTTAAGGCCGGTCTCTCCGGCGGCGCGATAGTAGGCTTTCAAAGCCAGTTCGAATTGCCCCGCCTCCATCAGCCGATGGCCGACAATCAGACCGTCGACGCTGTCGCCGCGGACAGCACCCGTCGGCGCAAAAGGATCGGCTCCGTCGCCAAGAAGCGGTTCAGGTTCGGCGCATGCGGTTAGAAGCATGGCCCCCAAAATCACGGGAAAAACCTTAAAGAGCGCCAGCGTTGAGATTGGTGTAGATGTCATAGACCGAAGGACCAATCAGAATAATCATCAGTGGGGGCACCGTAAACATCATGGTTCCCAATGTCAGCTTTGTTGGCAGCACGTTTGCTTTTTCTTCTGCGCGCATCACCCGTTTGTCACGCATTTCGCTCGCATAAACCCGAAGCGCGTCGGCAATCGAGGTACCAAAGCTCGCAGATTGAACCAAAACGGTGACGAAAGATCCGACATCCGCGACGCCTGCGCGCTCTGACATATCCTTGAGAACCTGAATTCTGTCCTTACCCGCCTTCATTTCGTTGGCGACGGCCTCAAATTCGTCCGCAAGCGCAGGATATCCGGCCCGAATTTCCGTGGCGACGCGTAGGATGGCCTGGTCCAGGGATTGACCCGCCTCGACACAGACCAGCATCAAATCAAGCGCGTCCGGGAACCCGCTTTCGATCTGGTCTTGGCGCTCGCCTTGTCTGCGGGTGACCCAGTACTTTGGCAAGTAATAGCCGCAAAAGCCGGGCAAAAGGATCGACACAATAAGGTTTGTCGACGACATGTCGTCGCTGCCCAAAACAAGAACATAAAGAAGACCCAGGATCAGGAATGAGATCCCGAGCGCGAACTGCAGGAAGTAGTAGGTACGAACCGCGGACTTGCCTTTATAGCCCGCCTGCAGAAGCTTCAGTTTAACGCCATCAAGTTCTTCTTTGGTCTGCGGTTCAAGAAAGTTGGCGTACTTGTCCAGCTTGTCAGTGCCCGACTTGTGGCGCAGCTCCGGCGCATTTGGAGAGGCTTCGCGACGCCCACCCCGTGCAGCTTCTGCCCGGATCCGATCGAGCGGATCCTTCTCTTTCCGCAACATGATCGGAAGGGTCAGAAGGACCATGATCAGGCCAAGAAAACCGACCGCAAATAGGGGGCCGAGTGGCCCAAGCAATTCGACCAGATAGTCGTTAAGGGAATTCAGAATTTCCATAGCTCAGACCTTAATATTGACCATGATGCGCATGAAGATGACGTTAATTGTGAGGAATACGCCCACCACAATCGCCGCTGGGATAAACATCGGCGTGTCTTTCACGTCTGCGTAATAATCGGGCTCAAGCACATTGATGCCGACAAGCGCCAGAATTGGGAAGACAGACAGGAACATCCCGGACCACTTTGCCTCGGCCGTGATCGCCTTGACCCGGCGAAACAGTTTGAAGCGCGCGCGAATGACCTGAGACAGTCCGTGCAAAATTTCCGCTAGATTACCGCCCGATGTCTGCTGGATGGTTACCGCAACCGCGAGGAAGCGCAAATCCTGCATGTCCATGCGCTCAGCGAGATGCTTGAGACTTTCACTTACATCGCGACCGTAGGCGCTTTCATCCGCAATAACGCCAAACTCGGTGCCAAGCGGATCAGCAACCTCCTTTGCCACGATGTTGATCGCGGAAGAGAAGGGATGTCCAACTCGCAAGGACCGAACCATCAGTTCAATTGCGTCCGGCAGCTGTTCTTCCAGCATCGCGAGACGTTTTTTGGCTTTGTTGTTGACCCAGACATAGACGCCGCCGACGCCCATGGCGACTGAGATCGCCCCGCGGATCGCGACGTTGGCTTCGGTCATGCGTGTCAGGATCACGAAGACAAACACGGAAACAACGCCCATGATCACCATCAAAGTGGTTGGTGTGAACGCGATATTCGCGCGCAGCGCCTTGTCTGCCAGCATGGAATAAAGCGGAAGGCCGCCCGAGTTCATATGCTGGTTCATCTCCTTGCGGAGCTGTTCGAGGACCTTCTCGCGAGAACCGCCCTTCTGAATCATGTCCAGACGACGATTTACCTTGTTGTTCAGGCTGATCGACTTGCCGAAAGCAACGAGATAGATGCCTTCGACCATCGCAAGAACGGCAATGAAGATAAGGCCGTAGAGAAGCGGCTCAAAACTGATTTGCATTGCGCTTACTCCGCCGCAACGGGTTCGTAGATGGAGGCTGGCAAATCATAGCCCCATTGCTTGAACCGCTCTGAATAGTGGGATCTCACGCCAAGCGGCGTGAACTGACCGATAATCTTGCCATCGGGTTGAAGGCCAAGTCGCTGATACCGAAACACTTCCTGCATGGAGATCACGTCACCTTCCATACCTGTAATCTCGGTAATCGAAACCATCCGGCGAGAGCCATCCTGCAGTCGAGATGCTTGCACGATCAGGTTCACAGCGCTGGAGATCTGCGCGCGAACAGCCTTGATAGGCATCTCAATTCCGGCCATCGCGATCATATTTTCAAGACGTGACACACCATCCCGGGCAGAGTTTGCGTGAATCGTTGTCATAGAGCCATCGTGGCCTGTGTTCATCGCCTGCAGCATGTCGATCACTTCTTCGCCACGGGTCTCACCCACGATGATACGGTCCGGCCGCATCCGAAGTGCGTTTCTCAGGCAATCGCGCTGCGAAACCGCACCTTTGCCTTCCACATTTGCGGGGCGGCTTTCCATCCGGCCAACATGAACCTGTTGAAGCTGAAGTTCCGCTGTATCCTCGATCGTCAAAATCCGTTCGGAGTTGTCGATAAAGCTGGAAAGCGCGTTCAGCGTGGTCGTTTTACCGGAACCCGTACCGCCCGACACGATCACATTCAGGCGACAGGCTACTGCGGCTTGCAGGTAGGCGGCCATTTCCTCTGAAAATGCGCCAAACCGGACCAGATCATCAATGCCCAGCTTTTCTTTCTTGAACTTACGAATGGAGACGAGAGAACCGTCCACCGCGATGGGCGGAACCATAGCGTTGAAACGCGAGCCATCCTTGAGGCGGGCGTCAACATAGGGGTTGGATTCGTCAACGCGGCGCCCAACGGCAGACACGATCTTATCGATGATCCGCAGCAGGTGGCGTTCGTCTTTGAAGCGCGTATTGGTGAGGCTGAGTTTACCATCGACCTCGATGAAAACCCGATTTGGACCGTTGACGAGAATATCGTTGACGCTTTCGTCTTTCAGGAGCGGCTCAAGAGGGCCAAGACCAGTAACCTCGTCGTAGAGCTCCGCATGCAGGGTCTGCCGTTCCTCCTTGTTGAGAACGATCGACATCTCCTCCAGACCTTCGGCACAAATCGAGATGATTTCGGCCTTCAGATCAGATTCCTGCGCGCTTTCCAGCGCGCTGAGGTTCAGGTTGTCCAAGAGGCGATGGTGCAACTCCGAGCGGACTTCCTCAAGTTTTTGCCTGCGTTTCAGCTCTTTGTCCTGAGCGACTACTTCCGCTGGGGCCACTTTCCTTGGTTCAGGTTTGCGAATGGTTGACGCTGATTTTGGAGCAGCAGACTGAGCGGCGGGGGCGCTGGCCGGTGCCGCATCGCTATCGGATTTTTTGTAGCGTGAGAACATGACGTCGGTCCTTATTCCGCAGCAATCGCTGACTGGTTCACTTCGTGTAGCGATTTAGCGAGTTTGACGATTTCTTTGCGCAGTGGGTTCTTCGCGGCCCCTTCGGCAAGCGGTATGCCGTGGTCACAGCTCTGAGATACGGCAACGCCGCCGTCCGGCATCAAGAGTTCGATGTCTATGTCAAGACTTTCGGCCATCCGCTTGACCCGGCTTTTGCCGGACAGATCCGTAAACTTGGGCGCTCGGTTCAGGACATATCTGATCTTTTCATAAGGCAGATCCTCGGACTTCAGCGCGCGGACCATGCGCAACGCGTTTTGTGCCGAGCGCAGATCCATTTCCATCGTTCCGAAATAGACATGCGACATACCGAGTATTGTTTCAGTCCATTGCACGAGGGTGCTGGGCATATCGATAAGGACATAGTCGAAGTTGCGCTGCGCGATCTTCACGATCTTCTCAATGTCTTCTGCGCTCATGATGTCGAGCGGTAACATCTCTGATGGTGCGGTCAGAACATCGATTTTATCATTAAAGCTCAGTAGGGTAGCTCTAAACGCTTCGTCATCCAGCGTCTCCACGTCGGACAGCATTTCATAGACGGCTTCGCGTCGAGGCAGATCCAGATACGTGGCGATCGATCCGAACTGGAAGTCGAAGTCCAAAATGCAGACCTTGACGGTCGACTTTTTCTCGAGATTTGCCAGCTCCCACGCAAGGTTCACGACAAACGTCGATGATCCAGTGCCGCCTGCCAGACCGTGAACCGGCAGGATGACGCCATCGTGGTTCCCAACGGCACCACCTTGACCAGTGCTTTCTTGCGCCATGACCGGCTTGGGACGGTCCAGGCGCGTGATAGCCTCATGCAAGGCACCATCGGGCAGGGGGTAGGGAACAAAGTCATCTGCACCAAACTTCAGCAATTGATGCAAGGCGATAGGTGAGACGTCTTCTGCAATCAGAATGACCTGAACACCCAGTTTCTTGGCCTGACTTATGATGTTGCCAACGCCTGCCAGATTATCCTCATCCTCGCCATTTACAGCGATCGCGATGAATTTCAGTTCTCGGGCATCGGGTTGGGAAAGGTAGGAAGCGGCGTCGGCGAAGTTGAGATCACCCCAAGCTTCGCCAAGCTCTGTTTCCATGTCTTCGATCAGGAGATCGAAATTTTGGACATCCCGCGCCACCGTACAGGCTGCAATTGGCGCGGGATCCGTTTCGTTCGCTTCACTACTCGTCATGCTCATTCCCAAGCGATCCGGAGGATCATTCCCTGCTACCTCGAACGCGTTTCTGAAGCGTTAGCGCCGAGGTAACTGTTTTTCGTCAAAAGCCATTCGCGCTGATTAGAGCTTATTGTGGCGTGTTTCTTGACAAGGAATGGTTAGGAAAAGGGGCGAAAGTGCGGCCAAATTAGCGAAAATTGAAGGAATAGGCGGTTTAGCCTGCACCCGCGGCGTCGATAGCAATGGTCTTATCGCTCACAGCGGAGTTCAGGTATTCACGGAACACCACCTCAGCATATTTGCCGTTGAGACCTGCACCGGCACCGTCTGTAAATCCAGAGACCTCTGTCACAGTACGACGGTTACGCCGTTCTGCACTTTGGGTCTTTACGACTGGGCGCGTTTCGCCGAACGAGGCCAAAGCTTCCAGACGAGACCGGCTGACGCCTTGGCTCGACAGATAGGCGACGACGGCTTGTGCACGACGCAGGCCCAACTGCTTGTTATAGGCGTTGCTACCAACCAAATCCGTGTGACCGTACACGCGGAACTTCACTTCGGGGAACTGACGGATCCAACCGGCCTGCTGGCGCAGAGTTGCTTTCGCACTTTCATCCAACGTAGCGGAATTGAATGCGAAGTTGACCATGTCATCGACTTCGCCCGCGAACCGGCGGCCCAGCGACTCTGTCGCTGAAATTTCGCCCATGCTGACCAGCATGTTGTTCATCGTTGGGTTCCCGAAGCCGCCTTCATCGATTTCAGCGCCTGCTTCCGTGTAAAACTTACCTGTGTCGGTGCAGGCCGCAAGGCCCATCGAAAGGACGCAGATCAGGGTGATTTGACTTGTTGTCTTACGCATCTGTCTTACTCCAATACGTAGCCATAGGAGCCAGAAAAGTCCTGGCGAGCAACTTCACCTGTTCCGCCAGGGCGCGTAGTGCTAGCGACCTTGCCGTTCAGGAACAGTTCACGTTCGGTGGGTGGGCGTATGCGATCTGTTGGAAGTATAAACGCCTCGCCACGAGCCGGTGTGACCAAATGCGCGGAGACAATGATAACCAGCTCAGATTGGCGACGTTCGTAGTTGGAACTCCGGAACAATGCGCCAAGAACAGGGATGTCACCCAACCATGGAACCTGACCAGCCAGATCGCGGAAGTCATCTTCCAACAGACCTGCAATTGCAAAACTTTCGCCGTCACGCATCTGGACCGTTGTGGTTGAGCCGCGCTTGGTAAAAGCATTTACCGCAAACCCACCGTTTTGAACGGTGATAGTCGGATCGATCGCGCTTACGAACGTACCAAGTTCGAGATTAATGAGGTCACCGTCGATTACAGTCGGTGTAAACTCAAGCTCGACGCCGAAAGGCCGATACTCGATACCGACACTGTCATCTTCGACGACCGGGACTGGGTATTCACCACCGGCAAGAAACTCGGCTGTTTGGCCGGAAAGCGCAGTCAGGTTGGGCTCGGACAGCGTCCGCACCAGGCCTTTGCTTTCCAGCGCTTCGATAACAAGTTGAGCACCGAAGCTGTTGCTGCCGAAGCCGAAGGTGAAGACGCCGTTGCGTTCACGTCCCGATGTAAAGCTGCCTCTGCTGCCATCTCCCGGGAAAAGCGTCGTAGGGTTGGCGCCGCTTTGTAGAGTGTTGGTGAAACCACTGGTGCCGAAGTTGCCATCAGCGCCGGAAAAGCCAAGGCTTGCGGACAGGTCTTTGCTGACCGAACGTGCCATCTCGGCAAACCGTACTTTCAACATGACTTGCTGCTTGCCACCAACCGTAAGCAGGTTCGAAACCGCACCAGGTGCATAACGCTCAGCCAGGCTCAACGCGCGGTCCAGTTTTTCGATGCCGGAGACAGAGCCGCTGAGGACGATGCCATCATTCGCCGTCCGGACTTCGATCTTCTCGCCAGGAAGAACTTGCTCTAGGCGTTCTTTAAATTCGGCGACGTCTGGTGTGACACGAACTTCAACGTTCGTGATCAGGCGACCTTCTGGCCCCAGAAGGGTCAGGGTGGTGCGACCTGGCGTCCGGCCTAGCACGTACAAGGTGCGATCAGACAATGTTGCAATATCCGCGATGCCGGGGTTTGCCACCGACAGTTCTGCGAAAGGAACGTCGCTTTCTACGACGACTGCCCGGTTGATCGACACGTTCAGGCTTCGTGATGCCTGTTGATCGGTCACCCGAAGATCCTGTGCGAAAGTCGCCGCCGGAACCACCGCAACTGCGGCGAGTCCGATCAGACCTGCGCTTACTACTTTCTTTATATGCATGTGACCTGCCTCTCTGATCACTGGGGTTAAAGGGTCTTGAGCCCAATTTGCCGTCACCATGAGCCAGTTCGTTTTTTATTTCAATAAACAGGTATTTAGAGGGTGACGCTTATGTGGATAAGCCGCAACACTTTCCCAAATCTAGTCGTGCGGCATAGGGCGAAACCGCAAGATGATGTGCATCTCGCGATTCCGGCTTATCTAGTAAAAGGTAAGATTTGCTGAAGGTTATCTGCTTCAGTTCGTGCAAGGGATCGGAATTTCGACCACTTCTGCACCACGGCGTGTCTTAACCGTGCAAACTTTCTCTTTCTCGATGACGACCCGCTCTTTTTCCTGAATTCCAAGAAGACTGTTTTGGTCGACCTCGATCGAAGAGACCTCGGTGTCGTCGCCCGCGCCAACCAATGACAGCTGCAGACGTCCGGTCGATTGGGCTTGGGCAAAGGCCGCGACCTGATTTGGCGTTGCCGCCACAGTCACAGTGCGAGCGACCGTAGGTGCGGATCGATCGCCATCCGCGATCTGATCAACCGCCAACAATTTGACGCTGGTGTCGATCAGCTGTGTGACCTCGCGGCCTTCGCTGTCCCCGGTCCAGTACACGTCGACAAAGTCGCCAGGACGTAGAAATCCAGACACACCGGAAGAGACATCAACGCGCAAGGCGAACGCACGCATGCCTTTTGCCAACCGTGAGGAAACGCCAGCATCTTCACCAGGCCGGGTCACTTTAACTTCAAGGACGGCTTCGTCTTCTTCCATCACGCGCAGCACTGTACGAAGATCACCGTTTTCGGGAAATAAGACCACGGGATCTAGGAACGCGCCTTTCGGAATCGCGTTTTCGGGCCAATTAACCCGTTTCACGTCATCTTTTGTAAGCCGTTCGCCATATGCAATACGCCGCTTCACAACAAAGATTGGTGTCAGTGGTACGTTGCTTTGGATTTGCCGCTGCTGTTCTGCAACGGTTCGTTGATATTCGTCAAACCGGCCCTTCGCCAGATAAACTGCGAAACCGGCAAGCCCAATCCCCATGATCAGTACAAGTCCGAAAACTATACGCATTATGTGCCCCTTTTCAGAAATCGCACCCGTCACAAATCAGCGACAGGCCCTACTTATTTCCGCGTATTGTTTCCGGAGAATGAGGCATAAGCATGGTGACGAGGAGGTCAAGCGATGACAAAATTGTCGTTGCTCTAAAGGCCTGGAGACGACGTTGTTCCCGCGCCATCATCGCCGCTGGCCCTGACTTCAATGTCGATAAGCCCCTCGTTCAGGGTTTGACTAACATCCTGCGTCCCATTCAACACAATAGCTGCGGACGCGACGGCCAAACTCACAACGCCAGTTGTCAGGATAATCCAGTCAACTGTCACCGCGCCATCTTCGCAAGCTAGAAAACTTGTTATAAATCGCTTCATTCTGGTCTCCACAAAGAAACCGCAGGATCGGGCCCCCACGGTCCTTAACTATTCTTAAAGCGATTGATTTTGTCGAAAATGTGTTCAGCTTTTGGGCGTCGGCAGTTTTCCGCCATTTTTTCTCATGACGGAAGGTCAGGCGCTCAAATGGGCAAGTTTAGTCTTCACCCAGCGATTTTTTGCAACTGAGGCCCCCTTGATGTGTCTTATCAACAAATCAACGAAGGCGCTCAGCGTGCTATATCTTTGTTATTTGAAGCTTTTTTCGATTTTGATTGCGGTGACATCATTATCGATCGTGCTTCCGATATGCGCGGCGCCATCCCATACGGATGCCGCAGCGACAAAGCCCATAAAGGCCATACCTGCAGTCAGCACGACCCAATCAACCGTCACCGCGCCGTTTTCACTGAACGCGAAGTCTCTCAGGATATGTTTCATTTTTTGTTCTCCAAGAAAGTAGCCTGTGCTTATCTTAACTACTATTCTATTGCTCGAAGGGTTCAGCAGTGGGGCGGAATTGTGAAATAATCCGGCAATTTAGTTTAACGCGAGCCTGTGTTACGGATCATTTCAGACGTCTCAGATTCGAAAGAGGCCACACCGATGGCGTGGCCTCCTGCATTCGCTCTCACGTGAGCGAAAATCCCGGTGTAGTATCTACACCCAAGCCTTAGAAGGTGCTTGTGATCTGTGTGCTTTCCAGCTCGGATTTGATTTTGGTGGAAACCGATTCCAGGCCGTCCGAAACGGAAGCCATAACTGCGATGCCCAGGCCAACGATGGCTGCGGTCAGAACAACCCAGTCAACAGTAACAGCACCGGATTCGTCAGCGAAGAATGTTTTTACAGTTGCGAGCAGTGTCATAGTATATCCCTCCATAGGATGTATTCAGTTCAGTTTAATATCCACCTTGGCGTTGTCGTGATCCCGGTGAGCCTCTGTTCAACACCGCGTCACCGCCTTGGTATGCAGCTATAAAGACCCTCAAATCGGGCAAGAGTTTGTCGGGATTCGTGCAATTTAGGTGCATCATCCAGAAACCATGATAAATCGCTTATCCATATGTTAAATAAAGGAAATATATTTTGACGTCAGGTGTTTCCCCGTGTTGTTTTGGACTCAGAGCGTCGCAATAAGAGGCATCTGGTGAACATTGAGAGGGGTTTTTCTGGTGTTGTTTCCGGAATTCTGTAAACGCTCTCTTAAAGAAAATGAGAAATCAGAGGGTTTTGAGCACATGGTAAATTCCGGACGTCTTCTTGGAAGCCTGAGTCTCATTCTCACCCTGTCTCTCTCGACGTCTAACGCGACTGCAGAAGACATCGCGGACGACCCGAAAAAAGAAGATGCAGCGGTAGCCGCTGAAAAGGCTCCTAAGAAAGAAGAGCCAAAGAAACTTAAACCTGCGTTTGGCGGCAATTTCACATTTAACAGAGTGAAGCCCCCCTCCGCAGGGGCTAAAAAGCGGATCACTGTGCAGATCGATCCGGAAGCGCAGAAGCGCGATCTTCTTGGCGCCGTACCTGAAACTATAGTTAAGACACCCAAGCCGCCGTTGAAGAGTGCCAGCAAGGATGTCGCTTGGTTTTGGAACGAGGTCTCGCCGAGTATTACGGCCAGCGGACCGGGGCGGTTCACAGCGGCGATGGATCATCTCGATGTCGCGCCGGAAGCAAGTGCGCTTTTAAGTCCCCGTCTTGAAACGCTGCAGAAGATTGCCAAAGCCCATGGGCGTCAGATTCTGATCGAAACTCTGGGCAAGGATGTCTCGCCTGCGTTTGTTCTAGCCCTCATCGCAGTCGAATCGGGCGGTCGGGAAGCTGTCAAGAGCAGCGCAGGCGCCGTCGGCCTGATGCAGTTGATTCCCGCGACCGCAAGCCGGTTCGGCGTTAAGGACTCGACGGATCCGGCGCAGAACATCAAAGGCGGCGTCGCATACCTGCATTGGTTGCTCAAGGAGTTCAAAGGCGATCCCATTCTTGCGCTTGCGGGATACAATGCCGGTGAGAACGCGGTGAAGAAGCACCAGGGCGTACCGCCTTACGCCGAAACCCGTGCCTATGTGCCAAAGGTGCTGGCTGCTTGGAAGCTGGCGCGCGCCCTTTGCCTGACGCCTCCCGATCTCTATTCAGACGCCTGTGTCTTCAGAACCATGAGCTAGAGGCTCTCGCCCAGCCGCAAGAACTGCGATGTGGTTGTGTCATTCTTGAAGAATGGGACGCCTGGCGCTTGCATCTCACCTCTGGCACGCGCGGCAATTTCGGCAAGAACGACCTCCGTCACAAACGGAAGATTAAGGGCAGGGGCGTCGGACAGTGCCACCCAATGGAGATGACTGAGCTCATCACAGGCATGGGTGAAGTCGTCGGGGTCGCCTGCAATCTCGGTCGCATCAATCAAGAAGAAACGCGCATCAAACCGGCGGGGCCTGCCGGGCGGGGTAATAGCGCGAAACACGAACTGCAAGGCACCGGCAGCGGGAACCAAACCGGTCCCATAGAATGTAGTCCAGTCCGGGTGCTGATCAGAGGGGGGCGTCCCCGGCGTTCCCAATCTTAATCCCGTTTCTTCCCAAAGCTCACGGATGGCCGCCGCAGCCAGTGCATCGGGCGCTCGCTCTGACATGAGCGAAAGCGCAGCCGTGGCGGTGTGGCTCAACCCGGGTTCAAGCGGGATCGCCCTGTCGCTGTCATCTACCGCGCCGCCGGGGAAAACATACTTGTTGGGCATGAACGCTGCGGTTTTGCCGCGCTGACCCATCAAGACACGCGCGTCTGAACCTCGCCCCCGCAAAACAATGACGCTTGCGGCGTCTCTTATGGGAATGTCGGGTGATTTCGTCTCGCTCATCCCTTGACATTCAACGTCGCGGGGAAGTCTTGCAACCGGGAAGTCGGATCAGTCCTTGCTTTCCCCGAAGCCATGCATGCGCTTCGCCCACTGAATGCCCACAATCACGCCTTTCAACCGGGGCAACAGATACAGGGACAGGGCCACGCACCCTACGGAAAACAACGACGCAATGATAAGTGGATCCGGTTCGTATTCCACGAAGGCCCAAAGAAGAAGCGGGGCCATCAGGTGCCCCACAATCAAAATCGTGAGGTACGCCGGACCGTCATCTGCCCTGTGATGGCTAAGATCTTCGTTGCAGACAGGGCACTCGCCCCGAACCGCCAAATACCCTTTGAACATCGGGCCCGTTCCGCAGGATGGGCAGCGACGACGCCAGCCACGCAGCATAGCGGGCTTCATATCCCTGAGATGTTCTTCTGCCGTCGTGTCGCGTGGCATCGTTGTGACCCTCTTTATTGACTTTGGCATATACGCCGATTTTTCCGGATGTGCACTGTGGCAGCCTGTCTTGCGGCGCCATGTCGCGAAAAATTGCAACGTCAAACGACGGAAGTGGTCCGCAGGCCCGTTCTATAGGCAGGATTGTGAAAATGATCTCAACGAAACCTTCTGGAGACAAAAATGAAACACAAAACAAGAGCTGTTCTGTTCCTCACAGCATTTGCCATGGCCACGCCCGCGGTCGTTCAAGCCCAAGGGGCCGCAGGCAAACGTGCGTCCTTTGAAGCAATGGATGCAGATGGCAACGGCGAACTCACCCGGCTGGAACTGCAGGCCGCGCAAACACGGCGGATCACGGCGGCTGATGCCAACGGGGATGATGTGCTGACCCGCGACGAGGTCCTTGCACATATGCAGCAATCTCAAAGCGACCGCGCGGATCGCCTGTTCGAGCGTCGCGACGCTGACAATGACGGACGTCTGACCTTGGCTGAGCTTGAACCCGACCAGAATCGGAGCGACCGCATGTTTGGTCGGATTGATACAAATGACGATGGTGTCTTGTCCCGAGCCGAGTTTGAAGCCGCTCAGGACGCGCGGGGCCGCAAACGCGAGCGCCGTCAGAACTGAGGTGTGTGAATTTGCATGCAGGTTTGACCCACGCTAGGTGCAAGCGCCATGACATGGCCCTTCACCCGGCGTGCGCGCGAGACGTGGACCGACGCGGAACTTTTGGCCGCATTCGCGGCGGGCGATGCCCGCGCGGCGTCTCTTCTGACAGAGCGTCTCGCGCCGCCGCTTTTGCGGTTCGCGACCCGGCTTCTGTCCGATCCGGTCGAGGCGGAGGATGTCGTGCAGGACGCTATGATAAAACTTTGGCATATCGCGCCCGACTGGCAAGATGGCGGAGCCAAGGTCAGCACATGGCTATACCAAGTTGCGCGCAACTTATGTATCGACCGGCTGCGCAAGCGGCGGGGGACCGATCTTGAGGACGCGGATCAGGTGTTGGACGAGCGACCATCGGTTCAGGAGCATCTGATAGAGAAAGACAGATATGACGCGCTGCAGATGGCCCTCAACGATCTTCCGGCGCGCCAGCGGCAGGCCGTCATACTTCGCCATATAGAAGGTCTGTCTAACCCCGAGATCGCGATCATTCTTGAGATTGGCGTAGAGGCGGTGGAAAGTCTGACCGCCCGGGGCAAACGAAATCTGGCCAGCGCCTTGGCCAGCCGTAAGGGGGAGTTGGGATATGAGTGACCTCAAAAAAGAGAGCCAGGCCGAGATCGGTCCGCGGAATGACCTGCTGGATCAACATCTGGCGGACGCGCGCATTGCGCCGCCGCTTCCTGAAGACCTGCAAGCCCGTATTCTGGCCGACGCCGCGCGCCTTCAAACAAACCGGCACCGAAAACCTGCGGCCCGGGATCTGTTCGCCAACTGGCCGTCAGTGGCCGGGCTGGCCGGTGGTGCGCTGGCCGGTATCGTGCTTGGGTTCTTCAACCCGACACTTGTCGATGTCACGACCAGCTACGACGACACCGCCGACGAGATCAGCTTGCTCGAGGACTATTTTGCACCGGCAAATCCGTTTGAGGATCCGTTATGAGTGACACCAGAGGGCGGAGTGTTCCGCTTTGGCTCAAGCTATTGCTGATTGCGTCACTCAGCGCCAATCTTCTGGTGGTTGGGCTTTTTGCTGGCGCGCGGTTGGGCGGCCCGGACAGGGGCAGCGAGCGGTCGCTTCGTGGCGCGGGCAGTTTCGCGCCATTCGTTCGTGCGCTGGACGGCGAGGACCGCCGCGCCATCGTCCGTAAGCTGCGTGAGGGCAATTCAGACATGCGCGCGACCCGCCAGACTCAGCGGCGTCTAACGCCTAGAATTCTCACAGCATTGAGGGCAGAGCCCTTTGATCCCATTGCCTTTTCAAACCTGCTGGACCAGCAACGATCCGTTGGCGATCAGATGCGTGCCACTGGGCAGGATATTCTGGTGGATCATCTGTCCTCCATGACGCCACAGGCACGTGCGGCGTTTGCGGAGCGCCTTGAAGGGGCCATTCGCCAGCGTCGAAACCGGGTGTCGACCGACTAGGCCGCCACGGCGCTTTCCGTCACCCGGTCCCGCCCGGCAGATTTCGCGTGATAGAGCGCGGTATCCGCCCGGGCCATAAGCTCCCCGGTTTCACAACTCTCGCCGCTCATGCTCAGTCCGATGGACAGCGTCACGGGTTGGGCCATGTGGGGCACTGCAGCGCGGTAGTTCAGCGCCTTCGTGATCGCCAGAAGCCGATCCGCCGTATGCCGTGCCTCGTTGGCAGATGTCTTCGGCAGCGCAATCAGGAATTCTTCGCCGCCGATCCGGGCCAGCAGATCCGTGTCACGCAGGTTTCGCTTCAGGGCCCGTGCCAGCATCCGCAAGACGCTGTCGCCCGCCGAGTGACCGTGCCGGTCGTTGATCGTTTTGAAGTGATCAATATCAAGCATCAGAACGGCAAACTCACTGCCTTGGGCCGAGGCTTGGTGTCTAATCTGTCCCAGTCGCGTCATTGCATAACGCCGATTGTGCAGGCCGGTCAGCGGGTCAATGCAGGCGTCGCGCAAGCTGGTCTGGATGCGGGCCCGCAATTGATCTTCCCGCAGCTTGCCGGCCAAGCGCGCATTGATCCGCGCGACTGTTTCGATAACGCTGAATTCTGGCGTCAGAAAATCGCTGGCACCTAGGCCCATCGCCTCGACAGCAAGGGCGGACAATGGCGCATGGGGGACGCCCATCCCGTCATCGTCATGAACCATCATAATGACAGCCGCATCACGGGACGGACTTCGTGTGCGCAAATCGCTGAGCAACATAAGCTGGCTGCGAACCTCACGCAGCCTGCAGGCAATGACGATGACATCGTACCCGGAACTGCCGTCACAGGGCATCATGAGATCGCTCGCGTTCAACTGCCGAAGTGGCGTTTCGAGCAAAAGAGACAATCCATGCTGGTGGTGCTGGGCCAGCGCAACCTCTGTCGCCAAAAGCGCGACGCGCCCTTGGGGTAGATCATCAAGGGGGGCCTCTTCCTCAACCGGATCAAGGTGATCGATCAGATGGCGCAATCGTTCCCGCGCCCCGATCAGATTGCGCAGTCGGGCCAGAAACACCTGATCATCAAACGGGCGTGGCAGGTAATCATCTGCCCCGTTAGAAAACGCTTCAGCGGCCGAAATTTCCGTGCCCTGCAGCGGCGAGGTCAGAATGACTGGCAAATCCCGCAGCGCGGGATCCCGTTTGATCGCAGCACACAGCGCCAATCCGGCACCGCCATCGTAGCTTTGATCGACGATCAGCGCTTCGGCTGATCGGGCAAGGCTCAGCACGCTTTCCGGGTCGGCATGTTCCAGACTGAGAACATCATAATGCGCCCGCCCCAGCATAGCTTTCAAAACGATGCGGTTCGTCGCAATCGCATCCAGATGAATAACCGTGCCTGTCATGGAATCTATACCCCTTGCAGCAAAGACTTTGTTGATGTTTTGGAGACAAGCCTTAAGAAATCTTTACCGTGTTTTCCGATTGCGCCACCTTTCAGCGGGTTGCCGCCCACTCTTTTGATCTGAGGCAGATATTTCATATGAATAAGGACCAAGCCGAGGCCATCGCGATATCTGCGTTGGGCTGGATTGCCGCGTCGGACGAAATGACCGGCATCTTTCTGGGTGCGACGGGTGCGTCCTTGGGCGATATCCGCGCGCAGATCAAGGATCCCGCGTTTCAGGGATCGGTTTTGGACTTTCTGATGATGGATGACGCCTGGGTGCGTGAGTTCTGTGACAGCTCGGGTTTTGACTACATGGACCCGCAACGCGCGCGACAAATGCTGCCCGGAGGCGATTTGCCGAACTGGACGTGAGAGTTGATCCTAGAAGTTCGTAAGGTTCTCCGTCTCACCGCTGCGCATCTTGGCCAAAAGCCGCACCAGCAAGAGATGTTCATCTGAGCTCAGCTTCGTGGTGAAATGGGTATTGTTTTCCCGTCCGATGGGAATCGCATCGGACAGGCAGCGCTCCCCCTCACCGGTCAGGGCGACATCCGTTCGCCTGCGGTCATTGGTCGAAGGCGCGCGCGTGATCAGGCCGTCGCGTTCCAACTGCCGCAACGCTCGGCTTGTCGCGGTTCGGTCGATGCCGATGAACCCCGCGATGTCAGACGGGTTGGTCAAGGCTTCTTCCCCCACGGCCAGCAGGATGCACCAGTTCAGCCGGGTCAATCCGACTCGTCTGAGGCCATCTTCCAGCCGCCGCTCGAACACACGCGCTGCAAGCGTCGCATGATATCCGATAGAGCTGTGCAGCGCGTATCTTTTGGCTTGATCTGTCATGGGCTGCACTGTCAATCAGCACTCGGGCAGGGTCAAGCAATGGGCGGCAGGTATGATTGACGGTCTTCTCTTTGATAAGGACGGAACGCTGTTTGACTTCGAAAAGACATGGGGCGCTTGGGCGCATGGTTTTCTCAGCGATCTGGCGAAAGGCGATCCGGATCAGACGCGGATTCTGGGCGCAGCCATTGGGTATAACACAGATAACCGGAGCTTTCTGCCCAACAGTCCTGTCATAGCGGGCACCCCGGAAGAGCAGATCGACCTGCTGTTGCCACATCTGCCGGGCTGGGACTTTGAGCGCCTGCTCGACTACGGCAATGACAGCGCCGCCAACGCACCCTTGACCGAGGTCGTACGACTCAGTCCGTTTTTGCAGGGCCTGAAAAACCGAGGTCTGAAACTCGGCATTGCGACAAACGACGCCGAAAGCTCTGCACGCGCTCATTTGGCTATGGTCGGAGCACATGAAGTGTTCGATCTGATCCTTGGCTTCGACAGCGGTTATGGGGGTAAACCGGCGCCTGGCATGTGCCTTGGTTTTTCCGATCAGATGCGGATTGCGCCCGAAAAAATCGCCATGATCGGCGACAGCACCCATGATCTTCACGCAGGGCGCACAGCAGGCATGGTCTGTGTCGGGGTTCTGACCGGCCCTGCGGTCCGCTCGGATCTGGAGCCCCATGCGGACGTCGTTTTAAACAGCATCGCGGATTTGCCAGACTGGCTCGACCATAACGGGTGAAACATTTTCACACGCTGGTTCACGTAGGCGCTCGAAATTTTGAGAGGTCTCCCGAGGCTTAACGTGCTAGGTTCACCTTAGGTAATTCACGAGAGCGAAGGAGTGTCCCATGGCACAGTCTCATAAAACCGTCGGACGTAGGTCCTTTTTGGCGGGGTCTGCCGGCCTCGCACTGGCCGCGGGCGCGACTACGACCGCTGCACGTGCCAGCCAGTCCTCAAACCCTGAGACCGGCTTTAAATTCGCTGTCGAGAAAACGCCGGAAGAGTGGAAAGCCCAGTTGGGTGACGATGCGTTCCACATTCTGCGCGAAGGCGGGACGGAGTTTCCCACGTCATCTGACTACTGGGCCGAAAGCAAACCCGGTATCTATCATTGCAAAGGCTGCGATCAGGCGCTTTACACATCTGAAGACTATTCCCTTCAGGAAATCGGGTTTGTCTTCTTCCGTCATTCGCTGCCATTCTCGATTGTGCTGAACAAGCACACCACGGACTACAACGGCGCGTTCCCCGAGCCCCGCGATTACATTGAAAGCGTGTGCAGCCGTTGTGGCGGTCACCTGGGCCATGTTCTTCTTGTGAACAAAGAAGTTCTGCACTGCATCAACGGCACCGTTCTGGATCTGAAACCAGCCGAAGCCTAACGCCGTCAGTCTCAGAAAAACGACCGAAAAGGTCGGTAACTGAAAAACCACGGCCCCCCGCCCTTGCAACTGTGTCCATGTGCACACGTCAAGGGAGCGGGCCGTGGACCAAACAGCAACACGCAGAAAACGGGGTGGGGGCCGGGCTGGTAATGCAAGGCGAACCACCTCTTTGCTTCCCGATCAGATGCCGTGGCGACAGCCGGTTAATACGGACAGGCCAACGGAACCTTTGAACCCCGATGGCGTCGCGGCCATCCACAAAGGGGCGATGCGGATTCTCAGCGAGATCGGGATCGAGTTTCTGAATCCCGACGCGGTCGAAATTCTCCGGGGTGCGGGCTGCAAGATCTCCAACACCAACGTCAAGATGGACGAAGACTTCGTGATGGAGATGTTGGCCCATGCGCCCGCGCAATTCACTGTCACACCACGTAATCCCCAGAAATCATTGGTGATCGGTGGTCCTTATATGGCGTTTGGCAACGTCTCGTCCCCGCCGAACGCGTGGGATCTGGAACGCGGCAAGAGACCCGGTGATTTCGAAACCTACCGGGAGTTCATAAAGCTCACCCAGTTCTTCAATTGCATCCATTTCGCGGGCGGCTATCCGGTTGAGGCGATCGACCTTCACGCGGGTATCCGCCATCTGGACTGCCTTTATGAAAAGCTGACGCTGACCGACAAGGTCGTGCACGCGTACTCACTTGGTCGCGAGCGTGTTGAAGACGTGATGGAAATGGTGCGCATCGCGGGCAATCTTACCCCCGAAGAGTTCGAGAGCCGCCCGCATATGTACACCAACATCAACTCGGTCTCACCGCTTAAGCATGATTTTCCAATGCTGGAAGGGGCGATGATCCACGCCAAACGCGGACAGGCCGTGATCGTGACCCCATTCACGCTCGCGGGGGCCATGGCACCCGTCACGATGTCCGGGGCCGTTGCGCTTAGTCTGGCTGAGGGACTCGCAGCAATCGCGCTGTTGCAATACATCAATCCGGGCTGCCCCGTGGCCATCGGAACCTTCACATCGAATGTTGACATGAAGACAGGTGCACCAGCGTTCGGGACACCCGAATACATGCGCGCCACACAAATGACCGGCCAGATGGCGCGGTTCTACAAACTGCCCATGCGCGCCAGCGGAGTCTGTGCGGCCAACGTCCCGGATGGACAAGCCATGTGGGAGACATCGAACAGTCTTTGGTCTGCTGTCCAGTCGGGCACGAACGTCGTCTACCACGCGGCGGGCTGGCTCGAGGGCGGTTTGATCGCAAGCCCCGAGAAATTCATTATGGATTGCGAGGTTATTCAGATGATCCAGCGGTATTTCGATCCTATGATCTACGCGACGGGATCCGACGATATCGCTGTCGACGCGATAGCACAGGTCGGTCCGGACGGGCATTACTTTGGCTGTCAGCATACCCAAGAGCGATACGAGACTGCGTTCTATGATCCGCTGATCTCTGACTGGTCAAACTTCGAGGCGTGGCAGTTGAATGGAAGCACCTGGACCGCTGAACGTGCTCATAAAATGTACAAGGGAATTATCGCCGAGTTTGAAGCACCGCCCATTGAGGACAGTGTGCGCGATGAACTGAAGGATTTTGCTGCCCGCCGCAAAGCCGAAGGCGGCGTACCGACTGACTTTTAACGCTTGATCTGCGGCAGCCGACTGCCTTTCTTTTCCGCTTTCAGCTGGTCGCTGATGCTGACCCGTTTGGCCGTGCTTCCGGATGCTTCTCCGACCGAGATCAGCTTCGCTTCGGGATTGGAAGACGCCAATTTATTTAGAAGGCGATCCACAGATTTGTCGAGCGGCGCGCCAAGCGAGACGTCTTTGCCCTTGTAGGTCGTACCGCCCGAAATGATGGACGCGATTTTGGGTCCCGCGTCTGTCATGACGAAAATCGGGGCGCCTGAGGATCCGAAATCCGTATCACAGTCGTAGATCAGCGCGCCTGCATAGGCATCGAGCATTTGACATCCGTCTTCCAGCGCGGGGGCGTTCTGTCGACCGCGTGCATAGGAGACAACCATCACTTTTTCGTTCACGACCGGCTTGCGGTGCCGCTGAAACGGGACGACACCCGCTTCGCCGATGGGTTGATCCAACTCGATAAGGGCGACGTCGGTGGCAACGCGGTTCAGATAGTTCTTACTCGCGTACTGATAGTCATTGTGCACGACGATGCGGCGCCCTTTACGCTTGGCCGCTGACCGACCATGGCGATATCCGGCTTTGAACACGATCGTATCAGCCTTGCGCTGTTCATTCGTGTCATCGTCATAGACACAGTGCGCGGCCGTCAGGACAAGGCGCGGCGCGATCAAGGCACCTGTGCATGTCCCTTCACGACCCATTTCAAGTCGCCCGACGGCCAGCCAACCCCGGGCCAGATCTTTCGTATCCAAGGCCTGATGCGGACCCTCGTCGGTGTCTTTGGCAACGACGGGACCTGCCGCAAGGGCAACGAGGCAAATGAGCAGCGTTCTCAACATGGCCCCCTGCTCTCATTTCACTGTGGCAGGGATTGGGCGCAATTGGGCCGGTTTTGGCGCAGCGGTTTTTGGGCTTTGTTAAGGGATTAGGCTCAATATGAGGCAAAGCAAGTAAGGATTCGCCACATGTACGGGCTGATTAACCGGTCAATACAGTGTTTTCTCGAAGACACCTATGGCGCAGAACTGTGGGATCAGGTCGTCCATGACGCCCAACTCGATTTTCGCGATTTCGAGGGGATGCTGACCTACGAGGATCATGTCACCGATACGGTTTTGAAGTCCGCCTGCGAATTTCTGGACCGGGATCAGTCTTCCTTGTTGGAGGATATTGGCACCTATCTGGTTACGCACCCCAATATGGAACGGGTCAGGCGGCTGATGCGCTTTGGCGGTCACAGTTTCGAAGAGTTCCTGTTTTCCCTAGATGACCTTCACGACCGCGTCAGGCTGGCGATTCCTGATCTGGAACTGCCCCGCCTCGATCTGCGGGATTTTGCAGGTCAGAGCTACGGATTGGTCTGCACATGGCGCAAGCCCGGCTTCGGGGCCGTGCTGCAGGGGGTTCTACGTGCCATGGCAGATGACTACGGCGCGCTCGTGCTTCTTGATCTGGAGGCGGGTGATGACGGGCAGGAAATGGTGCGTATTGATCTGTTGGAAACGGACTTCGCGTCAGGACGGACCTTCAGTCTGGCTCCCGCCGAGCAGGACGACCTGTCCTCGGTGCGCAACCGGCGCCAGGGCGATGAAGGGTCGACCCATTTGGCCGCGGCGGGCGAGCTTGGGCAGATGTCATGACATCCGATCTTATTGACATAAGCACCGAAGCGCTGGATCTGCTGATGCCGCTTCATCTGCGGGTCTCTGAAACCGGCGTTATCGCAGGCGCTGGGCCGACGTTTCTCAAATTATGCACAGGTCTGGACATCGCCGGTCTGACTGGCGCAACAGACGGGTCGAGAGAGGCGCTTTTGGCGGCATTGCAAAACCTGCGCTTCCTTGATCTCTTCGAGGTGAAGCGTCCCCGCAATATCAGGACGTTTGCCAAGCTGCATGCGCAGGGTGCGTGCCGGATACGTCTCCTGTTTCGAAGCGGTCCAGGATACACGATGAAAGGGTTATTTACCCCACTGTCTGACGGGGCAGGTGGTTTGATCAACTTGTCTCTGGGCATCTCAGTTGGCGATGCGGTCGCGCGGTTTCAACTCAGCAGCGCTGATTTTGCGCCGTCTGATCCGACCGTTGACATGCTTTATCTGATTGAGGCCAACGCTGCGGCGATGACGGAATCCAAACGTCTCAACCAGCGGCTGCATGGCGCGAAAGCGGAAGCCGAGGAAAAAGCCCATTCCGATACGCTTACCGGACTGAAAAACCGTCGCGCGATGGACGGTCTTTTGACCCGATTGGCCCGCATGCACACGCCTTTCGGTCTGATGCATATGGATCTGGATTACTTCAAACAGGTCAACGATACCTTGGGTCACGCAGCCGGTGACTTTGTGTTGCAAGAGGTCGCAAGCGTTTTGAGTTCCGAAATTCGCGCAGATGACATGGTTGCCCGGGTCGGCGGCGACGAGTTCGTCATGATCTTCAACAACTGCGTGGATCTGGACGTGCTGGGCCGCATCGCGTCCCGGATCATCGAACGTCTCGAAGAGCCGATGGAGTTTGAAGGCGAGACATGCCGAATTTCCGCCAGCATCGGCACCACTCTGTCGAGCTTCTACGATGTGCCGAAAATAGATCAGATGCTCTCAGACGCGGACCGCGCGCTATACCATTCCAAGAATCGTGGCAGGGCGCAGCATACGGTGTATCAGCCAGATATGATGGCAAGCTGATCTGAAGCCCTGACCAACCCAAAGCTACGGATATGATGAGGAAAAATGGTACTCCCTAGGGGAATCGAACCCCTCTTTCCAGGTTGAAAACCTGGCGTCCTAACCGATAGACGAAGGGAGCACCGGGAACGTGCAGCGGTATTTAGGGGAGGGCGCTGGGCGTGGCAAGAGGATTTTCCGAATAAGTTTCAGAAATAACCGCGATGCTGGAACGCGGCGTCTTTCTCACGATCACACCGCCGGGGCTGCATCCTCCAGCCGCAACTGCACGGTTTGGCGACCACCCCATGTGTTGATGTCCAACCGCCCCGCCAGATGAAAAAGCGCGCCGTCGTGATTTTGAAGCGCAGGTCCCAGATCCCCTTGGAACGCGCCAAAGGCAATCGCTTCGACACGCGCGCCCTGGTCGTCTCCGAAGGTGAGTTTCAGGTGGCTGTCCCCGACCAGTTTGGTGAAGAAAATCCGCTGGGAGGGAAAGACGAAGCGCGGCGCAGGCGCCCCGGCACCGAACGGCCCGACCTGCTCCAGTTGTTCTGCCAGTTCTATCTGGGCCGCACCCGGCATCATGAGGCCGTCCAACCTGAGATCCGAGGGCCCTAATTCACCCGCGCCCTGTCGTGCCATCAATTCGGTCAGGCGGGCCATTGCAGCGTCAAGCTGATCCCGCGCCACAGTCAGGCCAGCGGCCATCTTGTGTCCGCCACCCTTGATCAACAGGCCCTCCGCCGCCAGCCTTTGGATCTGTGCGCCCAGATCGATGCCTGATACAGAACGTGCGGAGCCTTTGCCTTCGTCGCCGTCTAATCCGATTACGACCGCCGGGCGGTTCGTTGCTTCCTTCAGTCGCGCGGCCACAATACCGACGACGCCCGGATGCCAACCTTCGCCCGCCGCCCAGACCAGTGGCGCGTCGAGCCCGCGCCCCTCCGCTTGAGCCATGGCCGCCTCCCGCACAGCGGCTTCAATGTCGCGCCGTTCGGTGTTCAGCGCGTCCAATCGTTCGGACAGCGCCTGCGCTTCGGCCTCGTCGGTGGTTGCCAAAAGCCGCGCGCCTAGGTCAGCCGCCCCAATGCGTCCGCCGGCATTGATCCGTGGACCCAGCAGGAAGCCCAGATGATAGGGCGTGGGCGCCGTGTCCATGCGGGCCACATCAGACAACACGCGCAACCCGACCCGACGGCGCTGCCCCATGATCTTCAGACCTTGGCGCACCAACGCACGGTTCAGCCCGACCAGTGGGGCCACATCGGCCACCGTCGCCAAGGAAACCAGATCAAGAAGCGCCATCAGATCAGGACCCGTCTTGCCTGCCGCGCGCAGGTTGCGATTGACGGCAACCAGAAGCAGAAACACCACGCCCGCCGCGCAGAGATGTGCGAGACTGCCGTCTTCGTCCTGACGGTTCGGGTTCACGACAGCACAGGCCGGGGGCAAGGTCTCGCCACCAAGATGGTGATCAAGAACGATCACATCCGCCGCACTGGCCGCGCCAAGCGCGTCGTGGCTAAGCGTACCGCAATCCACGCAGATGATCAGATCATGGGCCGCCGCCAAATCCGTCATCGCGGGAACGTTGGGGCCATAGCCCTCATCGATACGGTCCGGAATATAGAGGGTCGCATGCAGGCCCATATCCCGAAGCCAGCTGAGAAGGATCGCGGCGGATGCTCCACCGTCCACGTCGTAATCTGCGAATACTGCGATCCGCTCTTGGTTGTCCACCGCCGTTACGACGCGGTCTGCCGCCACATGCATATCGCGCAACGACGACGGATCTGGCATCAGATCGCGCAGGGCAGGTGTCAGGTAACCAATGCAGTCCTTTGTGGGCACGCCCAGACGCGCCAGTGTCTGGCACACGGCACGGGGCAGGTCCGTCTGCTGGGCAATGGCCTCGGCCTGACGGTCCTGTTCGTCCGCAAGACCAATCCAGCGCCGCCCGGTCAGGGAGCTTTCAACCCCAAGAAAAGCCGGGCGGTCTGCCATCACCGTGTCGGGTTGCGGTAAGTCATTCGGCGCACCGAGCCGGTTTTGGAGCGCATCAGGACCGTTTCTGCGGTCAGATACCCTACTTCCCGTCGGATGCCCGGCAGGATGGAGCCATCGGTGACACCCGTGGCCGCGAAAATCACGTCCTGCGTGACCATTTCATCGCGGTTGTAGATCTTGTCCAGATCCGTGATCCCGGCCTTTGCCGCACGACCTCGTTCGTCATCATTGCGGAACAGGAGGCGCCCATACATTTGCCCGCCCATGCATTTCAGCGCGGCAGCGCCCAGAACGCCTTCGGGTGCCCCGCCGGACCCCATATAGATGTCGATACCGGTGACATCCGCCTCCGCGCAGTGCATGACACCTGCCACATCGCCGTCAGTGATCAGGCGAATGGCGGCGCCTGTCTCGCGGATTTCTGCGATCATGTCTTCATGGCGCGGGCGTTCCAGGACACAGACCGTGATATCTTCCTGATCGCAGCTCTTTGCCTTGGCCAGCGCGGCAATCCGCTCCGAGGGGCTCATATCCAGCGTAACCACGTCTTTTTCGTAGCCCGGGCCGATTGCGAGCTTGTCCATGTAGACATCTGGCGCGTGCAGCATCGAGCCGCGCGGCCCCATCGCAATCACGGCCAGCGCGTTGGGCATGTCCTTGGCGGTCAGCGTTGTGCCTTCCAGCGGGTCAAGCGCGATGTCCACGCCTGGTCCATCGCCTGTGCCGACCTCTTCGCCGATATATAGCATGGGTGCTTCGTCCCGCTCCCCTTCGCCGATCACGACCACACCTTTGATGTTGAGCATATTAAGCTGGGTACGCATCGCATCAACGGCCGCTTGGTCCGCCGCTTTTTCGTCACCACGCCCGATCAGCTTGGCCGAGGCGAGGGCAGCCGCCTCCGAGACACGGGCGAGCCCGAGCGACAGCATGCGATCCTGAAAAATTTCGGTAGAGCCATTCATGGAAAAGTTCCTGCTTTGGGGTGGGTTAGACTTCTTCGATACGTAAGGCGACCGGATCGCCTGTGACAACGCCCGTGCCGGGCAAACCGGCAAGTGCGACATCTAGCGCCTCCCGGGTTGTCGTGTGGGTGACAATCAGAACGGGCGCTGTTGTATCTTCATGGCCGTACTGGCGCATCCGATTGATCGACACGCCCGCATCGCCAAGGGCCGTCGCCACCTTGGCAAGCGCGCCGGGTTTGTCCAGAAGATCGAGCCGCAGATAGTAGGGCGCGGGCACGGTCGATTGCGCGGCCGGTACGGTTTTCAAACTGTCTGCGGGTTGGCCGAATGTGGGCAATCGCAGCCCCCGCGCAATGTCGATGATGTCTGATAGAACAGCGCTGGCAGTCGGGCCTTCGCCCGCACCGGCCCCGCGCAGGACGATCTGGCCCACATCCGCGCCCTCGAGCACGACCATGTTTGTCCCGCCTTCCAACTGTCCAAGGGGGGAGGTTTCGGGCACCAGACAGGGCGACATGGACTGTTCCAACCCTCGCGCCGTCATCTGGGCCACGCCCAATAGCTTGATGCGGTAGCCCATATCGGCGGCCTGCCGGATGTCTTCGATGCTGACCCGCTCGATCCCCTCCAATGCGACGCCGTCGAATTTCACCTGCGTTCCAAACGCGATAGAAGACAGCAGCGCCAGCTTATGCGCCGCATCTATTCCGCCCACGTCTAGCTGCGGATCGGCCTCCAGATATCCAAGACCGTCGGCCTCGGCGAAGACCTCTTCATAGGTCAGACCGGCGCTTTGCATTCGCGTCAGAATATAATTGCAGGAGCCGTTCATCACCCCCATCACACGGGTGATCTCGTTCCCGGCAAGGCCTTCCGTCAACGCCTTGATCACGGGGATGCCCCCGGCGACTGCAGCTTCGAACCGCAGGACCTGACCGCCATCTTCGGCAAGGTTTGCCAACGTGTGGCCATGTTCGGCGAGCATGGCCTTGTTGGCTGTGACAACGTCCTTGCCCGCCTTCAGCGCAGCCTCGGTTGCGGCTTTCGCCGGTCCATCCGCGCCCCCCATCAGTTCCACGAACACGTCCACGTCATCGCGTGTGGCAAGTTTGACCGGGTCGTCTTCCCAAGCGTAGTCGCTGAGCGAGACGCCTCGATCCTTCTGGGACCGGGCAGACACCGCCGTGATGACAAGGGGGCGTCCCGTGCGCGTTTTCAGAAGGTCTGCGTTCTTTCGCAGCATCCGGACAACACCCACACCCACAGTGCCAAGACCAGCAATTCCGAGGCGAAGTGGCTTTGTCATTCGGGGGGGATCTCCGGGAAATTAGCGAACTCGCTCGACCTGTTAGCGGGGAAGACCGTCGTGTGCAACGTGACAGCGCTAACGGTTATTGCGCAAAGCCGCGTTTTCCAGTTTCAGCCGTGTTGCCCCGTCCAAAATGCTGCGTCCGCGTAAATTTGAGGCACGGGTGCGCAGACCGTCGGCGCGCGATGACAGGGTTTCTTCCGTTTCCGCGATGTCATTGTCCTGGTTCGCAGCGGCCAAGAGCGGCGGGATGGGCTGCAATCTGGGATAGTCGGCCGCCAAAGCCTCGGCGCTGATCGTTTCGCGCTCATCCGGAAGGTCCGCCGCGCAGGCAGACAGGCAAAGCAAGAGGGCGGGGATCACAGCGCGTATCATGGCGGCACTCTATGCGGGGGACAGCGCGCTCACAAGCGGTGCTGAATTGCTCTCTTGAACTGAACGGGTGTTCAGATAGGGTTTTGCCATGGCGCGCAAACAAGGATCCCATTCCGACATCACAGGCCCCCGTGTACGGGCGGCGGCGCTGAAGCTGTTTGCCGCCCATGGGTTTGCGGCGGTGTCGATGCGCCAGATCGCGGCCGAGGTGGGGGTGCAGGCGGGCGCGCTTTACCTCTACACGCCCGATAAACAGACGCTTTTGTCCGATCTTCTGGAAACACACATGGGCGAAGTGCTCAGCGCGTGGCAGGCCGAGCTGCCCAGGATCGAGGCGCGGGGTGGCGGACCGGAAGCCGGGCTCGACGCGTTCGCGCGCTTCCACATCCGGTTTCATCTGGCACGCCCGCAGGCGGTCTTCATTTCTTATATGGAACTACGCAATTTGACGCCGGAAAACTTCGCCAAGCTGGAAGCCATGCGAAAGCAATACGAAGACGGGTTGGAGCAGATTTTGATCGAGGGCAAGGCCCGTGGCCTCTTTGACGTATCTGACACGAAATTGACCACGCTGGCGCTGATCTCGATGCTGAACGGAGTGCTGACGTGGTACAAACCCGAGGGCCGTCTGTCGCTGGATCGGGTTGAGTCGATTTATGCCGACATGGTCAGCAAATCCGTCCGCGCACAGGAACGGTCTGCCCAGATCGCCTGATCCGGAGAGCGGTTTGGGTCTCTGCCTTCAGGGGTCGTCGGTCAGAAAAGGCGGGCCCGCCAAATGCGGTTTATGCCGGACGGGATTTGATCCCCGCACCTGTCGGGGCGTTACCCCCGGAACTTACCGATAAGTCAGGTGACCCCCATATGCCCGGATTGCCAAGTCGGGCGGGAATCCTCAAACCGTTTTATGTGACGTCACGGGATGTGGTTCTAACCGGGACATCTTGCGCCCCGGTTAGCGATGCGTGCGCAGGTCTCAGAGATCCGGGTAGATCGGGAACTTGGCACAGAGGTCCATAGCCTTGGACTTGACCGCGGCTTCCACGTCTCCGTTGCCCTCTTCGCCATTGGCAGCAAGACCGTCAACGACCTCCACGATGAGATCGGCGATCAGGCGAAACTCGGGCTCAAGAAAACCGCGCGTCGTTCCAGCCGGTGAGCCCAGACGGACGCCGCTTGTAATCATGGGTTTTTCGGTATCGAACGGGATGCCGTTCTTGTTGCAGGTGATATGCGCGCGGCCCAACGCTTTTTCAGTCGCATTTCCTTTGACGCCCTTCGGGCGCAGGTCAACCAGCAAAACGTGGGTGTCGGTGCCACCGGTGACGATATCCAGACCGCCTTTGATCAACTGATCGCTCATTGCTTGCGCGTTCACGATGACCTGCTTCTGGTAGTCCTTGAATTCGGGGCGCAGCGCCTCGCCAAAGGCTACGGCCTTCGCGGCAATCACGTGCATCAGTGGCCCGCCCTGAATTCCGGGGAAGATGGCGGAGTTGAATTTCTTTGCCAGCGCTTCGTCGTCTGTCAAGATCATGCCACCCCGTGGACCGCGGAGCGTTTTGTGGGTTGTCGTGGTTGCCGCATGGGCGTGCGGGAAGGGCGAGGGATAGAGGCCTGCCGCGACCAACCCTGCAAAGTGCGCCATATCCACCAGCAAATAGGCGCCGACGCTGTCCGCGATCTCACGGAACTTCGCAAAGTCGATCACACGTGGAATGGCGGAGCCGCCGGCAATGATCATCTTTGGCTGATGTTCCTTGGCCAGATCCGCGACCTGGTCGTAATCGATGTCCAGCGTATCGGGCTTCACACCGTACTGGATCGCATTGAACCATTTGCCCGACTGGTTCGGCTTGGCCCCATGGGTCAGGTGACCGCCCGCATCAAGGCTCATCCCTAGAATGGTGTCGCCCGGCGTCAGAAGCGCGGTGAATACGCCTTGATTGGCCTGCGAGCCGGAGTTCGGTTGAACATTCGCAAAGCCGCAGTTGAACAACTGCCTGGCGCGATCAATCGCCATATTTTCCGCAATATCAACATACTGGCAGCCCCCGTAATAGCGCCGTCCCGGATAGCCTTCCGCATATTTGTTCGTCATGACGGAGCCCTGAGCCTCCATCACCGCGCGGCTCACGATATTCTCGGATGCGATCAGTTCGATTTCATCGCGCTGACGGCCCAGTTCCTGGCGGATTGCGCCGAACAGCTCCGCATCGCGGCTTTCCAGCGGTTCATCGAAAAAGCCGCTATCCCGGCCGATGTTGGAAGAGGGGGCATTCATGGCGCAAACTCCTGTCTGAACAGTGATAGGCGCGCTTTTAGGGGCAAATTGCGCATTCCGAAAGCCTCCAAAACAGCGCCTCAGTGCCGCAGCATGAAACGTGCGCCGCGTTTAAGAGACTTGTGTTTCCTGTCGGCGCAGGCAAAGACTTGCGAAAACCGGACGTAAGCCATGCCAAACGCTCAAAAAATTGCATTTCTTGCGTCTGAGACGGATGTCGCACGGGACGCCTTGCGGGCGCTATCGACCGAATATGGAAATGTCGATCCGATCGAGGCCGATGTCATCGTAGCCCTCGGCGGCGACGGATTCATGCTGCAAACGCTCCATGGCACGCAAGAGCTTCCCGCCCCGGTATACGGGATGAATTGCGGCACTGTTGGCTTTTTGATGAACGAATACCAAGAGCCCGGATTGAGGACGCGTCTGGCCGCGGCACAAGAAGAGATCATCAATCCGTTGCATATGAAGGCGATCAAGGAAAACGGTGAGGTGCACGAGGCGCTGGCCATCAACGAGGTGTCGCTGTTGCGCGCGGGACCTCAGGCGGCGCGGCTGAAGATCACCGTCGACGGGCGCGAGCGGATGGAAGAACTGGTTTGCGACGGGGCGCTGGTTTCCACGCCTGCGGGATCGACGGCCTACAACTATTCTGCCCACGGACCCATCTTGCCCATTGGCTCGGACGTGCTCGCCTTGACGGCCATGTCCGCTTTTCGGCCGCGGCGATGGCGCGGTGCTTTGTTGCCAAAATCGGCGCATGTGCGCATCGATGTCCTGCAGTCCCAGAAACGCCCTGTCATGGCCGATGCGGACAGCAGATCCGCGGGCAGCGTTGTATCCGTAGAGATCACGTCGGCAACTCATGTGAGCCACCGCATTCTCTTTGATCCGGGCCATGGGCTGGAAGAACGGCTGATCCGGGAACAGTTCGCCTAGCAGATCATCGGAACCCCGAGAGCCCTTCAACCGTTCGTCTGAGCAGTGGTTTTGAAGGAGAGATCGATGATACCCCCAACCAAAGCAGTGATCGGCGGTGATGACAGCGTCGTCCCGTCCACCCCCGAAGATGGCGACGGTCCCGCGCGCCCCGAGACGGAGGCGGAACTGCGTCAACTGGCGGATGCCTTGGGCGAACCGTACGATGGCGATCTGACCGAACGCCAGGCGCAAGACCGAATTTCGGCCCTGAAAGAGCAAAAGAACAGCTAAGCTTGGGCGCCGCACGGGTTGTCACATAGCCGAAAACCGCGTTAGCTAGAAAGTGGTTTAACGTTAAACCATTTTCGGCGAGGAGGGCCGGCACCATGTCAGATGACCGTCAGAAGGGCCTGCGGCAAGCAGCGCTCGACTATCACCGCTATCCAAAGCCGGGCAAACTGGAAATTCGCGCGACGAAGCCATTGGCCAACGGCCGCGATCTGGCTCGTGCCTATTCGCCCGGCGTGGCGGAAGCCTGCATCGAAATCAAAGACGACCCGCAAACTGCGCGCGACTACACCTCCCGCGGCAACCTTGTGGCGGTCGTTACAAATGGCTCGGCAGTGCTTGGACTTGGCAATATCGGCGGTCTTGCTTCCAAGCCCGTGATGGAAGGGAAAGCGGTTCTCTTCAAGAAATTCGCCAACATCGACTGTTTCGACATAGAATTGAACGAAAGCGATCCGGAGCGGCTTGCAGATATCGTCTGCGCGATGGAGCCGACCTTTGGCGCGGTAAACCTCGAAGATATCAAGGCGCCCGATTGCTTCATCGTCGAGAAGATTTGCCGTGAACGCATGAACATACCTGTGTTCCACGATGATCAGCACGGGACTGCCATCGTCGTTGGTGCCGCTGCGACCAACGCGCTTCGCGTGAACGGCAAGAAGTTCGAGGATATCAAAATCGTTTCTACGGGCGGGGGCGCGGCGGGCATTGCGTGCCTTAACATGTTGCTGAAGCTTGGGGTGAAACGGGAAAACGTCTGGCTCTGCGATATCGAAGGGCTGGTCTATGACGGTCGTACCAAGGATATGACCCCGCAGAAGGGGGAGTATGCCCAAGCCTCGGATCTGCGCACTTTGGATGAGGCAATTGAAGGGGCCGATCTGTTTCTGGGTCTCAGCGGCCCTGGTATTCTGACCAAAGAGATGGTCGCGAAGATGGCATCCCAGCCGATTATTTTCGCGCTGGCAAACCCGACCCCCGAGATTATGCCCGATCTTGTCCGCGAAGTCGCGCCCGACGCGATCATCGCGACGGGGCGCAGCGACTATCCCAATCAGGTCAACAATGTTCTGTGCTTCCCGTTCATCTTCCGCGGTGCGCTTGATGTGGGCGCGACGGATATCAACGACGCGATGAAGATCGGTTGCGTCGAAGGCATCGCGGCCTTGGCCCGCGCCACGACCAGCGCCGAGGCCGCCGCGGCCTATCAGGGGGAACAACTGACCTTCGGCGCCGACTATCTGATCCCGAAACCGTTTGACCCCCGGCTGATCGGCGTCGTTGCGACGGCGGTGGCCAAGGCGGCGATGGAAAGTGGCGTGGCAGAACGTCCGCTTGAGGATCTGGTTCAATACAAGAAGGCGCTCGACGGATCAGTCTTCAAATCCGCCCTTATCATGCGTCCAGTTTTTGACGCCGCTGCGACCCAGACCCGCCGGATCGTCTTTACCGAAGGTGAAAGCGAACGTGTTTTGCGCGCGGCCCATGCGATGATCGAAGAGACGACCGACAAGCCCATCCTGATCGGGCGCCCTGAAGTGGTGGAGGTGCGCGCCAAGCGGGCAGGTTTGTCGATCCGCCCCGACGAGGACTTTGAACTGGTGAACCCGGAAAGCGACAATCGTTACAGGGACTACTGGCAAACCTATCACACCATCATGGCCCGGCGCGGCGTGACACCTGATCTGGCCAAGGCGATTATGCGCACCAATACCACCGCGATTGGCGCGGTTATGGTCCAGCGGGGCGAAGCTGACAGCCTGATCTGCGGTACGTTTGGTCAATATCTCTGGCATCTGAAATATGTGACCGAGGTTCTGGGCTCTGACGATTGTCATCCGGTGGGCGCGCTCAGCCTGATGATCATGGAAGACGGCCCGTTGTTCGTGGCGGACACCCACGTCCATCCTGAACCCACGCCTGCACAAATCGCAGAAACCGTTCTGGGTGCTGCGCGCCATGTGCGCCGGTTCGGGATGGAACCCAAGATCGCACTGTGCTCGCACTCGCAATTCGGCAATCTGGATTGCGACACGGGTCAGCGGATGCGGGCGGCGCTGAACATGCTCGACGATATGAACCTCGATTTTGCCTATGAGGGTGAAATGCATGCGGACGCCGCACTGGATCAGGAATTGCGGGACAGGATTTTCCCTGAAAGCCGCTTTGAGGGACCGGCCAACGTGTTGATCTTTGCCAACACGGATGCAGCCTCTGGCGTACGCAACATCCTGAAGATGAAAGCGGGCGGGCTTGAGGTCGGGCCGATCCTGATGGGGATGGGAAATCGGGCGCATATCGTGACGTCATCGATCACCACGCGGGGGCTTCTGAACATGTCCGCCGTGGCGGGTACCCCTGTCGCCCATTACGGCTAGGCCATCATGGCGCTTGTCGCGCCGGACTTTGGGACGTAACAGTTTCCCCGCGATCAAAAAGCGGGAGGGACGCAATGCGCTACGCTGAGGTGTATGGGGCGTGGAAGGCCGATCCGGAGGCCTTCTGGATGCAAGCCGCTGAGGCGATTGATTGGGATGTCAAGCCGTCCAAAGCACTCTGGGAAGAGGCTGCGCCGCTTTACGAATGGTACAAGGACGCGCAGGTCAACACGTGCTGGAACGCCGTTGATCGCCATGTTGCGGCAGGTCGTGGCGAGCAGGTCGCGATTATCTATGACAGCCCGGTCACCGGGGTCAAAACGTCGATCACCTACGCTGATTTGCAGGATCGTGTGGCCCGTCTGGCGGGTGCTTTACGATCCAAAGGCCTCGAGATGGGTGACCGCGTTATCATCTATATGCCGATGGTGCCCGAAGCGCTGATCGCCATGCTGGCCTGCGCCCGGATCGGTGCGATCCATTCGGTTGTATTTGGGGGATTTGCGGCCAGCGAATTGGCTGTTCGAATTGATGACGCGACGCCCAAGGCCATCATCGCAGGGTCCTGCGGGATCGAACCGGGCCGGATTGTCGAATACAAACCCTTGCTGGATGAAGCTATCGAAATTGCGGCGCATGCCCCCGAGTTCTGCGTGATATTTCAACGAGATCAGGCCCAGGCTGATCTGAAGCCAGGCCGGGATTTCGACTGGGACGAACTGGTCAAGACGGCGGCACCCGCCGATTGCGTTCCCGTGCCGGGCGACCACCCGGCCTACATTCTCTATACGTCCGGTACCACGGGCCAGCCCAAGGGGGTCGTCCGGCCTACGGCGGGGCATCTGGTGGCGCTCAACTGGACGATGAAGAACATCTACAATGTCGATCCCGGTGAAGTCTTCTGGGCGGCCTCTGATGTGGGCTGGGTCGTGGGCCACAGTTATATTTGCTACGCACCGCTGATCCACGGCAACACCACTGTGGTCTTCGAAGGTAAGCCCGTCGGCACGCCCGATGCCGGCACGTTCTGGCGTGTCATCTCAGAGCATAACGTCAAGTCCTTCTTCACTGCGCCAACCGCGTTCCGGGCGGTCAAACGGGTCGATCCGAAGGGCGAGTTGATCAAGGATTACGATCTCTCCTGCCTGGAAACGGTCTATCTGGCCGGTGAGCGCGCCGATCCCGACACGATCGAATGGATGCAGGATAAGCTGGGTGTGCCGATCATTGATCACTGGTGGCAGACCGAGACCGGCTACACGATTGTGGGCAATCCCATGGGGATCGAGAAACTTCCGGTCAAAATCGGCTCCCCGACCTTGCCGATGCCGGGATATGACGTGCAAATCCTCGACGAGGCGGGCCATCCTATGCCGCCCGGCGAACTGGGTGCCATCGCGGTCAGGCTGCCGTTGCCCCCGGGCACGCTGCCGACGCTCTGGAATGCCGAGGATCGCTTTCGCAAAAGCTATCTGACGACATTCCCGGGCTATTACGAAACCGGCGATGCGGGCATGATCGACGAGGACGGGTACCTCTACATCATGGCGCGCACGGATGACGTCATCAACGTGGCAGGTCACCGTCTGTCCACCGGCGGGATGGAGGAGGTTCTGGCCGCCCATCCAGACGTAGCGGAATGTGCTGTGATCGGTGTCACGGATGAGCTGAAGGGTCAGTTGCCCATGGGCTTCGTATGTCTCAATGCCGGATCTGAGAAGACCGAGGATGAGGTGAAATCCGAGTGCATCCAACTGGTGCGCGAGCGAATCGGACCTGTCGCAGCGTTTAAGGTGGTCTGCGTGGTCGACAGGCTGCCCAAGACAAGATCGGGTAAAATTCTCCGTGCCACGATGGTCAAGATCGCCGATGGCGCCGTCTTCAAGATGCCCGCCACGATTGACGATCCGACCATTCTGGATGAGATCGCTGAGGCCCTGAAAAAGGTTGGCTATCCAGCTGACTGACGATTGTCTCGCTGCAAAAATCCCGTGCGGACCGGTAGACTTCTGTCGGTTGGCCCCGCACAGTTACCTCCACAACTGCCCGGAGGAAAAACCATGGATCTGCTGCCTCACGCCCGCGCGGTGCGCTTGAACGCGCATGCGCCCTATTCGAATTTCAAGGTCGGCGCTGCCCTTGCTACGCGGGACGGGCAGGTCTTTACGGGCTGCAACGTCGAAAACGTGGCTTATCCCGAAGGCACCTGCGCGGAGGCGGGCGCGATTGCCGCCATGTGCGCGGCGGGGGGGCGCGAGATTGCAGAGATCACCATCATCGCCGACAGCCCCATGCCGGTGCCGCCCTGTGGCGGGTGCCGTCAGAAGCTAACAGAATTTGCAGAGGGCGATATTCTCGTGACGATGGCCACCACCGCAGGCATGACCGAGACAGTTTACCTGCGCGACCTGTTGCCCGGAAAGTTTGACAGCAGCCACATGAACAAGTGATGGACGCGCGGACTATTATTGCAGGTCTGCGCGCCGGGCGTTCACCCACGGCGGACCAGATGCGCTGGTTTGGCAAGGCGCTCCACAGCGCGGCGATCACCGATGCGCAGGCGGGTGCATTTGCGATGGGTGTCTGCCTGCGGGGCCTCGAAGATGCCGCGCGTGTCGGTCTGACCGAAGGCATGCGCGACAGCGGCGATGTACTGCACTGGGATTTGGATGGTCCGGTGCTGGACAAGCACTCCACCGGTGGCGTGGGGGATCCGGTTTCTCTGCTGCTGGCACCGGTATTGGCCGAATGCGGCGCGTTCGTCCCGATGATCTCGGGGCGCGGTCTGGGTCACACAGGCGGGACGCTCGACAAGCTCGAAGCGATCCCGGGTTATATCAGTGATATCGGTCCGAAGCGTTTGGAACACGTGGTCAGGGAGGTCGGCTGCGCCATCATCGGTGCCACGGGCCGCGTCGCACCGTCGGACAAGCGGCTTTATGCGATCCGCGACGTGACCGGAACCGTTGCCTCCATCGATCTGATCACCGCCTCCATCCTGTCCAAGAAGCTTGCAGCCGGGCTGGACGGGCTGGTGCTGGACGTCAAGACAGGCTCCGGCGCATTCATGGAAACGCCGGAACAGGCCCGACAGCTGGCCGATGCGCTGGTCGCTGTGGCCAACGGCGCCGGGTGTCCGACCACGGCGTTGGTCACCGGCATGTGGCAACCCCTTGCGGACGCGGCGGGCAACGCGGTGGAAATCCGCGCGGTGATGGAGGTTTTGACTGGTGCGCGGTCGAACACGAACCTGCGCACCGTCACCAGTGGTTTGAGTGTGCAGATCATGGTCAGCAGTGGTCTGTCCAAGGACACAGCCGAAGCCGTGTCCAAGGTCGACGCAGCATTCGACAGTGGGGCTGCGGCAGACAGGTTCGCCCGCCTCGTTGCCGCAATGGGTGGTCCACTTGATTTTGCGGAAAGCTGGCGGAACTGCCTGCCGGAAGCGCCTGTCCTAAGGGAAGTCACGGCAGGCAGTGCTGGCACCGTTACGCAGATTGACACACGGGCGTTGGGGGAAACAGTTGTTCATCTGGGTGGCGGGCGTCTGCGGGACGGGGACCGGATCGATCCTGCGGTCGGGGTATCCGGATTCGCGCGGATTGGCGCAACCGTAACCCCGAGCACGCCGTTGGCCATGGTCCATGCCGCCACGGAAAACGCGGCAGATCGCGCCGCTGGCGAGATCAGGGCGGCTTACACCATCGGATCAGATCCGGTCACGGAGCCCCCTTTGATCTACGGCGAGCCCGCGTCATGAGCCGCGCCTTTCTGATTGTAATGGACTCCGTCGGATGTGGCGGCGCGCCGGATGCCGGGCAGTTCGGGGATGAGGGGGCAAACACGCTGGCCCATATCGCGGAGGCCTGCGCGGCGGGACGCGCCGATGAGGGGCGAAGCGGACCCTTGATGTTGCCAAACCTCGCGCGTCTCGGCTTGGGGTCTGCGATCGAGCTTGCATCAGGCCTGACGGCACCAGGTCTGACCGGCGAGACCCATGGGCTTTGGGGCGCTGCGACGGAACAATCGGCGGGCAAAGATACCCCCACCGGGCATTGGGAACTGGCCGGCGTTCCTGTCCCGTGGGCCTGGCATTTCTTCCCGCAAGACCAACCCGCGTTTCCGCCGGATCTGACACAGCGTGTGGCAGATTTGGCGGGAACGGAAGGGATCCTTGGCAATTGCCACGCGTCCGGCACCGAAATCATCGCTCGGTTCGGCGTGGATCACATGCGGACTGGCCAGCCTATCTGTTATACGTCCAGCGACAGCGTGTTCCAGATCGCGGCCCATGAAGACAGCTTTGGCCTCGACCGGCTTCTGGCGCTTTGTGAAGCGCTCGCGCCCGAGCTTCATGCCATGAAGGTGGGGCGGGTGATCGCCCGTCCTTTCATAGGGGACAGTCCGGATAGTTTTGAGCGTACCGCCAACCGCCGGGATTATGCCGTCGCCCCGCCCGAGCCGACGTTATGTGACTGGGTGCAGGGGGCCGGGCGCAAAGTCTATGGCATCGGAAAGATCGGAGACATCTTCTCAATGCAGGGCATTGACGAGACCCGCAAAGGCACCGACGCCGTGCTGATGGATCACCTGTCGGACTTGATGGATAAGGCAGAGGATGGTGCGCTGGTCTTTGCGAATTTCGTCGAGTTTGACAGCAAGTATGGCCATCGCCGCGACGTAGCAGGTTATGCACGCCATCTCGAATGGTTCGACGCTCAGATCGGTCCGCTGATCACGCGGTTGAAACCGGGTGATCTGATGCTCTTTACGGCAGATCATGGAAATGACCCCACGTGGACCGGCACCGATCACACGCGGGAGCGGGTTCCAGTCCTTGCCGCCGGTGTTCTGCCGGGCCAAATAGGGCACGTGACGTTCATGGATGTCGCGGCCAGCGTTGCCGATCATCTGGACGTTCAAAATAAGGGACCGGGAAAGAGCTTTCTATGACGGATGATGTGCCAAAGATCGAACTGCACCTCCATCTGGAGGGCGCGGCCCCGCCTGCGTTCATCAAGGGGTTGGCGCAGGAGAAATCGATCCGACTGGACGGCGTCTTCTCCGAGAATGGCAGCTATGCCTTTACCGGGTTCGAGCAGTTCTTGCGCACCTACGAGGCTGCGACCTCGGTCCTGAAAACGCCCGAGGACTACGCCCGGCTGACCCGCGCGGTTCTGGAACAGTCAGCCGAGCAGGGCGTGATCTACACCGAGGCGTTTTTGAGCCCAGATTTCTGCGGTGGTAGGGATGTGGGCGCGTGGCGCGAATATCTCGCGGCGATGCAGGAAGCGGCCGCTGGAATGCGCAACGAGGCCGGTATAGTTCTGCGCGGCGTCGTCACCTGTATCCGTCATTTCGGACCGGAAAAGGCCCGGGAAACGGCGCTGTGTGCGGCTGAGACGGCGGGCGATTTCATAACCGGTTTTGGTATTGCAGGCGACGAGATGGCGGGCAAGCCTGCCGACTTTGCCTATTCCTTCGATATGGCGCGCGAGGCTGGACTTGAACTGACCGCTCATGCGGGCGAATGGGGCGGCGCGTCCTCCGTGCGCGACGCCCTCCGCGATCTGAAGCCGACGCGGATCGGTCACGGGGTTCAGGTGATTGATGACCCCGTGCTTGTCGATCATCTCATCGAGACTGGCGTGACGCTTGAGGTCTGCCCGGGGTCCAACATCGCGCTTGGTGTATACCCGTCATGGGACAAGCACCCGATTGAGACCCTGCGATCCGCTGGCGTGCGGGTCACCGTTTCGACAGACGACCCGCCGTTTTTCCACACCACCTTACGCCGCGAATATGACCGTTTGGCGGATACGTTTGGCTGGGACGATGAGATAGTGCGTGAGGTCAACCGGACCGCGGCGCAGGCGGCGTTCTGCGATCCCGAAACACGCGCCGAATTGCTACTGAAACTGGAGAGCACCGCATGAGCGAGCATGTCACTATTGTCGATCACCCCCTGGTTCAACACAAACTGACCCTCATGCGTGAGCGGGACACCTCGACTGCCGTATTTCGTCAGTTGTTGCGGGAAATCTCTCAGTTTCTGGCCTACGAGGTGACGCGCAATCTGCCCATGGCAACCAAGACCATCGAGACCCCCATTCAGGAAATGGACGCACCGACTTTGGCGGGCCGAAAGCTGGCACTGATTTCGATCTTGCGCGCTGGTAACGGACTTTTGGACGGGATGCTGGAACTCATCCCCTCCGCACGGGTGGGTTTTGTGGGGCTCTATCGGGACGAGGAAACGCTGCAGCCCGTCCAATACTACTTCAAGGTGCCGGACATTCTGGAAGAACGAATGGTGATCGCCGTGGATCCGATGCTGGCTACGGGCAATTCTTCCGTTGCGGCGATAGATTTGTTGAAGAAGGCGGGCGCCAAGAACATTCGGTTCCTGTGCCTACTGGCTGCGCCGGAGGGGATTGCGCGGATGAAAGAAGCGCACCCGGATGTGCCCATCGTGACAGCCTCCATCGACAGCCACCTAAACGAAAACGGCTATATCGTTCCGGGGCTGGGCGATGCAGGCGATCGAATGTTCGGGACGAAGTAGCTATTCGCCACAGATGCTTTGCAGGCTGATCCAATCCCCGTCCGACAGAAGGCGGGGTGCCGGCTGGCCGCGCATGGGGTCGGCCTCAATCAATGTCAGCGTTGCCTCGCCGGTGATGTCCTTCGCGTAGGCGTAGGGGCTGGAGGCAATGCGCGCGGCCTCGAACCGGGCCAGCAGGCTTTCGGGATCCACATCCTGTGCCTCTTGCGTCAGAAGCACTTGCGCGTAATCCGACAGAACAGCCTGATCCAGATGACCCGTGGTGAGCAGGCCGAACGTCGCGCGAAGGCCAGCGTGATCCAGAAGGGTGCGCAAGGGATCAACGCGTGTGCTGGGGTCGGTGGCCGCAAGAATGAAACCGGCGGCGACGGCGGGCGTGTCGTAATCCTCGACCAGCGTTTGGTTCAGAACGATGATCTGACCGGGCAGCGACAGGGTCGGTTGCGGTCCACCGGGCACGACGAAAAGCCGTCTGGCCTGCGCCCCGCTGCCGGAACTTGCCAAACCATCACCCAACGTCCGGGCCTTTAGACGGGACAAGGCGGCAGGTCCTAATCCAGCGCGGCAGGTTTCCCCCGTCAGGCGGGTCAGATGATCCAGAAGCGTGTTGCCGATGGACAGACGCGTGCTGTCGGGCACCACCGAAACCGTATGCCGGATCAGTGCATCGGGCAACCAGAAGACCCCGAGGGCCGCAATGGCCGACAGGATCGACACCAGAATAGCCAGTCGGACCCTGCCATGGCGCGGCTTCTTGCGAGCAATGGTTTTACGCACCTTCTCGATCGCCGTGATCATAGTGTCGTCATCGAGCTCCAATGTTTCACCGGACTCAGCACCCGGTTCAAACATCGCAGGACGCTGGCCTGGATTGATGCGCTCGATGGCAGGCAGGGACCAATGGGTCAGTGCCGTATCAGTCCGGTCGCGGATGATCAGAGAGGCCTTGCCGAACGAGACGATGACGTCACGACGCTGCGCCTCCGGGCTTTCGCGCCAAAGGCCTGTGGTTTCCAGACGTTCAAACTGGGTAAGCGCCGTCATGGGTCAGGCTCGGATCATCAGGGGCAGACTGCTCTGGTTATTTGTTTTGAGGGACTGTACCTGCGCGTTGTCCTTCGCTCAACCGTCCCAGTTACAGCGCCTTCGCGGTCTCGCGAAGTTCGAACTTCTGGATTTTGCCGGTAGAGGTTTTGGGCAGATCCTGGAACACCACCTGCTTGGGGGTCTTGAACCCGGCCAGCCGGTCCCGGGCAAAGCGGATCAGGTCATCCGCGTCCGGAGTGCGCCCGGGTTTGAGTTCCACGAAGGCGCACGGCACTTCGCCCCATTTGTCATCTGGTTTCGCGACCACAGCGCACAACAGCACATCGGGATGTGCCATCAGGACACCCTCGACCTCGACCGAAGAGACGTTCTCGCCGCCCGAGATGATGATGTCCTTGGCCCGGTCCGCGATCTGGATATGACCATCGGGATGCTGCACAGCGATGTCTCCGGAATGGAAATGACCACCGTCAAACGCCTCTTTCGTGGCTTCGGGGTTTTTGTAGTAGCCCTTCATGACCGCATTGCCCCGCATCACGATCTCGCCCTGTGTGATTCCGTCCATATCGATCTGGGCGTTCTCATCGTCCACCACAGTGACGTCTTCCATCATCGGGAATGCCACGCCCTGTCGGGCCTTCAACGCGGATTTCTTGTCATCGGTATAGCCATCCCAATCGGGGTTCCACAGACATTCGGTGACGTGGCCGTACGTCTCGGTCAGGCCGTAGACTTGCGTGACGTTGAACCCCAAACCCTCCATCGCAGCCAGCGTCGCAGGGGCAGGGGGCGCACCTGCTGTAAAGACCTCGACGCGGTGCGAGAAGGATTTCCGGGTGTCATCGGATGCATTGACGAGCAGGTTCAGCACGATGGGCGCCCCGCCGAAATGGGTCACGCTGTCGTCGGCCACGGCGTCGTAAATCGCCTCCGCCGAGATGTCCCGGCAGCAATGCACCGCGCCGCCCAGGACAGGCATCATCCACGAGTGGTTCCAGCCGTTGCAATGAAACAGCGGTACGATCGCCAGAAACCGAGGGTAGAGCGTCATTTGCCAACTGATCACCGTGCCCATCGTCATCAGATAGGCACCACGATGGTGGTAGACGACGCCTTTCGGCCGTCCCGTGGTGCCCGAGGTGTAGTTCAGCGCGAGGCTTTCCCACTCGTCCTCCGGCATGATCCAGTTGAAATTCGGATCGCCTCCGTTCAGTACATCCTCGTATTCCGGGTAATGCCCGGACGCCGGATGTCCGCCATACTTATCACCCACTTCAATGATCACCGGACCTTCGCCCTCGCATTCGGCTTTGGCGTCTTGGGCCAGCTTGAGGAACTGACTGTCAACCAAAACGATCTTGGCCGCGCCATGCTCGAAGATGTAAGCAACCGTGCCCACATCGAGCCGGGTGTTGATCGTGTTCAGTACGGCACCGCAGGCCGGCACACCGAAATGTGCCTCGACCTGTGCCGGGATGTTCGGCAGAAGTGTGGCCACCACGTCGCCCGGCTGAATGCCCCGCTGATGCAGGGCAGAGGCAAGCTGGGACACCCGCTTGTGATACGCGTCATAGGTTCGGCGGATGGGACCATAAACGACTGCCTCGCGCGCGGGGAAAACCTTGGCCGCCCGCCTGAGATGGGACAGGGGTGTCAGCGGCACATAGTTCGCATTTGTCCGGTCCAGCCCGGTTTCGTCTTCCATCCATCCCATTGCGAAGGCCCTCCCGTGCCGTTCGGTCGTGTGGACAATCTAGCGCTGTCCCTGTTGGATACGAACGTGAAATGATTTTCAGTGAGGATGCAAGACACCTGAGCATCCGGTCGATCATCTGGCAGAGGGGGTAGCATGATCATCTCGCGCGGGCGCGGCTACATCTTTGTCCACATTCCCAAGACGGGCGGCACCTCGATGGCCGCCGCGCTTGAGAACCGCGCCATGGGCGACGACATTCTGATCGGCGACACCACAAAGGCCAAACGGCGCAGGCACCGGCTGGAGGGGCAGGCCGCCCGTGGCCGGATCTGGAAGCACATGACATTGGACGATTGCGTCGGGTTGATTTCGGCGGAAGAGGTCGCGGCGTTCAAGGTCTTCACGATGGTGCGCAACCCTTGGGATCGGATCGTCAGCTACTACCATTGGCTGACGGAACAGAGCTTTGATCATCCCGCCGTGCATTTGGCCAAGGCGCAGGACTTCAGCGGGTTCCTGAACGCACCGCATACGATCCAAAGCCTGAGCGCGAACCCCTATGGCAGCTATGTCAGCCTCAACGGGAGAGAGCAGTGCGATCTCTTCGTTCGGCTTGAACATCTGGAAGAGGATTTGCCTCGGCTTGAGAACCTTCTGGACCTCAGGATCGGGTCATTGCCACATCTGAACACATCGGCCCGGGCGGGCTCGTATCGGCCCTTTTACTCAGATGCAGATTGCGACTTGGTCGCCCGAATTGCAGCCCCTGATATCGCGCGGTTCGGTTATGCCTTCTGAGACAATGGCTGTTGCAAAATTGCTGATCGCTTAAATTTTGAAAAAATTTCTTATGTTATCATGAGATTGTCGCGTTAACTTAATGTTTGTCAAATGCGAACTCTTTTTTATTCTATCAGGGTTAAGTCATAGCCATGTTTTTCAAAGGTTCAAAAAAAGCGGCCCCGGCCGCGCTTCCGTTGCGGCTGGACCGCGCCCCTTCTCCGGGGTTTTTCGCCGGTCTGCGCATCGGCACACGTTACGCATGGACGGACGTGCTGGCCTTGTCCGAGGGCGACGCTGTCCTGACCGCTCAGGATGGCGAACAGGAAATAACGGACGTGCGGCAAGGCATTTTCAGCGTGTCCCACACGGCTGCGGCTGCTCGACATTGGCCGATTGAGATCCCGGCCGAAGCATTTGGCAACGAAGAGGTTGCGATGCTGGCCCCCAGCACACGGATCGTCGTATCGGGCGAGATCGCGATAATGCTTTTCGATACGCCACAGGTCAGCATTCGCGCGGACGATCTGGTGGGCTTTCGTGGCATCAAGCGGGCGCGGTGGGCCAACGGCCTGCGTCACGTCACCCTGTGTTTCCAAAAACCGCACACGCTGATTGCTGAGGGTGGTCTGTTCATCGATCTGCCGGGCCGTGGCGGCGTGTTTCAGGCAACTCCGCTGGACGGCAGGCAATCCCGCCTTCTGCTTCGGCATCTCAACGAAGCGCCGAAGGCCGTGCGGCCCGCAAAGCCTGAGATTTCTTGGATCTGACAAGTGCTGCCCAGTAAAAAACGCGGCCCCTCGGGACCGCGTTTTGTTTTTCTCAACTGGTCGTCGATCAAGCGGCTTTGGCTGGATCGAAGCGCCCGTAGAACTGCTGGTTCTTCGCGGCCATATCCTCAAGTAACGCTGGCGCCTTGAACCGCTCGCCATATTTCTCGGCCAGCGCGTTCGTGGTTTCAGCCGCCCAAGGTGTGCCCACCATGTCGAGCCAGCTGAGCGGACCACCGGACCAAGGCGCGAAACCCCAACCCAGAATGGCACCCACATCGCCCTCGCGGATATCCATCAGCACGTCTTCCTCAATGGCACGTACGGCCTCCAGCACCTGTGCAAACAGCAGACGGTTTTGAACTTCGGTCACGTCAGGCTGCTCGTCGCTGACGGGATACTTGTCCCCCAGACCTGTCCAAAGCTGAGTGCGCTTGCCCTTCTCGTCGTACTCGTAAAAGCCCGAGTTCGACTTCCGACCCAAGCGGCCCTCGTCGGCCATCCAGAACAGCACCTCGTCCACGGCCCCATCGGGATAGGCATCCCCCATCGCCGCTTTGGTCGCCTTGGCGATCTTCACGCCCAGGTCGATGGAGGTCTCGTCCACCAGTTGTAGCGGTCCCAAAGGCATGCCAACCAGCTTCGCCGCATTCTCGATCAGGGCAGGCGCCACACCTTCCTTCACCATGCGGATCCCTTCGTTGATGTACGGGATGATGCAGCGGTTGGCGTAGAAAAAGCGCGCGTCGTTGACCACGATGGGCGTCTTGCGGATCTCGCGCACGTAATCCAGCGCCTTCGCCACGGCCCGGTCGCCGGTGCCCTTGCCCTTGATGATCTCGACCAGCATCATCTTGTCCACCGGCGAGAAGAAGTGGATGCCGATGAATTGCTCTTCGTTGTTCGAGGCTTTCGCAAGCTCGGTGATCGGCAGGGTTGAGGTGTTGGTCGCAAAGATGCAGTCGGGGCCGACGACTGCCTGCACCTTCTCGGTGACCTCTGCCTTGACGCCCACATCCTCGAACACGGCCTCGACAATCAGGTCGCAGCCTTCCAGCGCGGCATAATCCGTCGTTGCTGTGATAAGACCCAGCACCTGATCCTTCTTTTCAGGCGTTGCTTTCTTCCGCGCGATGCCCTTGTCCATGTAGTCAGTGGTGTAGGATTTGCCCTTGTCTGCGGCCTCTTGGCTATTGTCTATGAGAACGACTTCAATGCCAGCAAGCGCAGAGACCAGTGCGATACCCGCGCCCATCATGCCCGCACCGATAACGCCGACTTTCTGGACCTTCTGATCCGGCACGTCTGGGCGCACCGCGCCTTTTTCCAGCGCTTCCTTGTTGATGAAAAGCGAGCGGATCATGTTGGAGGAGCTTGGATTCATCAGCACGTTGGTGAACCATCGCGCCTCGATCTTGATGGCCGTGTCGAAGGGCACCATGGCGCCTTCGTAGACCGCGCTCAGCAGCGCCTTGGCCGCCGGGTACACCCCTTGGGTCTTGCCGTTGACCATGGCAGAGGCGCCGACGAAAGTCATGAAGCCTGCAGGATGATAAGGCGCGCCACCGGGCATTTTGTAGCCCTTTTCGTCCCAGGGTTTGACGATGGAAGGGCTCGACAGAACCCATTCTTTCGCAGCCGCCAGCGGGTCGTCAACGACCTCGTCGATCACGCCTGCCATCTTTGCTTTCTTCGGATCGTTCAGCTTGCCTTCCAAGAGCAGGGGCGAGGCCGCCATCGCGCCCATCTTGCGCACCAGACGTGTGGTGCCGCCCGCGCCGGGAAAGATGCCAACAAGGATCTCCGGCAGGCCGATCTTAGCCTTCGGGTTGTCGGCGCAGAAGATACGATGACAGGCCAGCGGGATTTCCAGACCAATGCCAAGCGCTGTGCCGGGCAGGGCGGCTGCAATCGGTTTGCCGCCCTTGTTTTTGTCATCCATGCCCGCGCGCTCGATCCGGCGCAGAACACCGTGCATGTCCATCACGCCCTCGAAAAGCCCCTTCGCCGGGTTGTCACCAGCGCTGTCCTTCATCTTGGCGATGATGTTGAGGTCCATTCCGCCCGCAAACGAACCCTCCTTGCCCGACGTGATAACGATGCCTTTCACAGCATCGTCGTCCAGCGCTTCACCCACCAGACGGTCAAGATCCTCGAACCCTTGCTGGTTCATTACGTTCATCGACTTGCCTTGCGTGTCCCAAGTGATGACAGCAACGCCATCGGCGTCTGTTTTCGATGTGAAATCAGTCATTTTTCTATTCCTTACACGCGTTCGATGATCGTGGCGGCGCCCATGCCGGATGCGACGCACAACGTGGCAAGCCCGGTTTCCTTGTCCGAGCGTTCCATCTCGTCCAGAAGTGTGCCGATGATGATGGCGCCGGTGGCCCCCAAGGGGTGGCCCATTGCAATCGCACCACCATTTACGTTGACCTTGTCGTGGTCCACATCAAAAGCCTGCATGAAGCGCAGGACTACCGATGCAAACGCCTCATTCACTTCGAAGAGGTCAATATCGCCGACGCTCATTCCAGACTGTTTCATGATATGTTCGGTCACGGGAACCGGCCCGGTCAGCATGATCGTGGGATCGGTACCGATCTTGGCCGTGGCCCGAATGCGCGCACGCGGCTTCAAATTGTACTTTTCACCGAACTCTTTAGAGCCAATCAGAACCGCCGCAGACCCGTCAACGATGCCAGACGAGTTGCCGGCATGGTGGATGTGATTGATCCGCTCCAAATGAGGGTATTTCATCAGCGCGACCTTATCGAAACCGGGCATGACCTCGCCCATGTCCTTGAAGGACGCTTTCAGCCCGCCGAGAGACTGCATATCAGTGCCCGGGCGCATGTACTCGTCATGGCTCAGGATCTCCAGACCGTTCTGGTCCTTGATCGTGATCACCGATTTCTCAAAGCGATTGTCGTCCCACGCAGCCTTCGCGCGGTTCTGGCTTTCAACGGCCAGCGCGTCGGCGTCGTCACGAGAAAAGCCATACTCGGTGGCAATGATGTCGGCCGAGATGCCCTGAGGGACAAAGTAAGTATCCATGGCAATCGACGGGTCGACGGCAATCGCTGCCCCGTCGGAGCCCATGGCAACGCGGCCCATCATCTCGACCCCGCCTGCGATGTAGCCGTCACCTGCGCCACCTTTCACCTGATTGGCCGCCAGATTGACGGCTTCCATGCCCGAGGCGCAGAAGCGGTTAATCGACAAACCCGGGATGCGCTCATCAAGGTCGGAGGCTAAAACGGCGGTCCGGGCCAAGCATCCGCCCTGTTCCATCACCTGCGTGGCGTTGCCCCAGATGACATCTTCGACCGCATGACCTTCCAGGTTATTGCGGGATTTGACTGCGTTCAGCACATTGGCCGACAGACGCGCTGCCGTGACCTCATGCAACGCGCCGTCCTTGCGGCCTTTGCCGCGGGGCGATCTGACCGCGTCGTAGATATAGGCTTCAGCCATTTGGGATGTCCTCCATTAAGTTCAGAACCCCGATCCAGGTGACAACGCTGGCCAGCAGCGCGCCGATCCCAAGGGGCATTTTGTAAGGGCTGAGAGGGCGCAATACGCCCGCCAGCTGTGTCTTGCGCAGCACCAGCACGGCCGCGCCTGTCAGACCGGGCACCAAAAGGCCCAGCCCATATGTTCCAGCCATCAGCAGCATTCCAAACGCACACCATGCCGCAAACATCGCGACTGCGCTGCCGAACTTGTCATCCGCCGCCCCCTCTTCCAGTTGGAGCAGCGACAGGGTGATCCCGCAGGCCACCATACCTGCCAGAAACGCCCATAAAATCACGCGCCGAGGGCCCGTTGCATCAGGTCGTAGGGATGCTTCCACCCCGGTGTTTCACTGATGCGGGCGAGCCATGCATCGATATGCGGCCAGTCCTTGCGATCAAACCCGAACGGTTCATCGTAAAAGAGATAGGAACAGCAACTGATATCGGCCACTGTGAGCGCATCTCCGACAATCCAGTCACGCCCATCCAGATGGTCGTTGAGTACAGCGTAGGCAGCCTTCAGGCGGCCCTGAAGAAATGCGATAGCCTCTTGAGGACGCTTTTCTTGCGGCAGGAAATTCAGCAGAAACCGCGCAACCCCCGCCTGGCTCGACATCTTGTGGTTGTCCCACAAAACCCAGCGAAGCACTTCGTATTTGTCGTCTTCCGTACCGCCAAGCCTGCCGGTCTTGTCTACAATGTATTGCTGAATGACACCGGATTGGGTCAGCTTCACGTCCCCGTCGATCAAAACAGGAACCTCCCCCATCGGGTTCAGCGTTTTAAAGGCGTCACTGCGGGCTGCGCCCTTGAAGAAGTCGACAAACACAGGTTGCCAATCGACGCCTGCAAGCTCAAGGGTCAAGGCTGCTTTGTAGGCATTGCCGCTTTCGCCAAAACAATAAAGTTGCATGGTCATATTAATGCCTCGCTTGGTGCACGCGTCGGGTTCGAGTATTTTCGCCAGAAAGAAGTTTACACCCTTGCTCGCAGTAACCGGCTGTTAAGTATATTTCGCCACCTTCAGCAGCGCGGTACAGGCTGGAGAGCCGATGGCCGTCCAGAGAGAAGTCGTCCTGCTGCTCCCCATGGGCCCGGGCCCGCGAGTGGCAGGGCGCGTCTTCACAATTTTCCGGACACCGCTCAGACAGATCGCCGGTTGGCACTTCTTTCTGGTTAAAATACTCATGGCACAACGGGCGGGTCAGGGACTGCGTCATCTTTTGCGCGCTTCCAGTTCTGAATTGAATAGACGCAATCTGTGGGTCAGGTTGTCCGTGTGTGTCACGGATCCGAAATTCTCGAACAGAAATGACAACGCCTCCCCTTCGTCCAGACCGGCTTCCGCACTGAAGCCCTTGAGTTTGCGCCACGCTTCCTCGCTGATCGCGAGATTGACGCGTCGTGTGAGCTTCAGCCGCTTGGCCATTCCCGCCCCCCCTGAAAGAAATCCCCGGAGGCTGAAGCCCCTGGGTCAATTCTTTAGAAGTTTGCGGCTTGCAATGCCATCACGGTATCCGCGCCGCTTTCGATGCGAGACAGGTGCATCGCTGTGGCTGGCAATTGGCGGGCCATGTAGTACTTGCCGGTCGCGATTTTCGTCTCATAGAACTCTGTGTCGGATGCGCCGCCGGCCAGTGCGTCCATCGCTGCCTTGCCCATTTTGGCCCACATCAGGCCAAGGCAGACATGACCGAACATATGCATGAAGTCATAGGATCCGGCCAACGCATTGTTCGGATTCTGCATGCCGTTCTGCATGAAGTACATGCCTGCCGCCTGCAGATCCTTGGAGGCGGCTTTCAGCGGTTCGAGGAACGCTTTTTCGTAGTCTTCGTCGCCGCCATTCTCCTTGATAAAGGTTTTCACCATCTCGAAGAATGCCATGACATGCTTGCCGCCGTCCTGCGCCAGTTTCCGGCCCACCAAATCCAGCGCCTGCACACCGTTGGCACCTTCGTATATCATGGCAATCCGCGCGTCGCGAGCGAACTGGGACATGCCCCATTCCTCGATATACCCGTGCCCGCCATAGACCTGTTGGGCGGCCGTGGCATATTCGAAACCTTTGTCGGTCAGGAAGCCCTTGATGACTGGCGTCAGCAGAGAAATCAGGCCATCAGCAGCCTCATCATCGGCCAGGTTGTGCCGGTCGATCAAGTGCGCGCCCCAGAATGTGAACGCGCGTGCGCCCTCGACGAAGCTTTTCTGATCCATCAGGTTGCGGCGAATATCAGGATGCACAATCAGCGGATCCGCGGGACCGTCCGGGTTCTTGACGCCGGTCACGTCGCGCCCTTGCAGACGGTCATTCGCATAATCGACAGCGTTCTCGTAGGCCACCGCAGCCTGAGCGTAACCCTGAAGACCCACACCCAGACGCGCTTCGTTCATCATCGTGAACATGGCGCGCATGCCTTTGTGCTCTTCCCCGATCAGGTATCCTGTGGCCTCGTCATAGTTCATGACGCAGGTGGAATTTCCGTGAATACCCATCTTTTCTTCGATCTTGCCCACGGACACACCGTTGCGCTGGCCCAGCGAGCCGTCATCGTTCACGAGGAACTTTGGTACGATGAAAAGGGACACGCCCTTGATGCCTTCGGGACCGTCTTTGATCTTGGCCAACACCAGATGGATGATGTTGTCGGCCATGTCATGCTCACCTGCGGAGATGAAGATCTTCTGGCCCGTAATCTTGTAGCTGCCATCCCCTTGGGGGTCGGCTTTCGTGCGCATCATGCCCAAGTCCGTGCCCGCATGGGGTTCGGTCAGGTTCATGGTGCCCGTCCATTCGCAGCTGACCATCTTCGGCAGATATTTCTGCTTCTGCTCTTCTGATCCGTGTGCGTGGATCGCCGAGTAAGCGCCATGGGTCAGACCCTGATACATATTGAATGCCATGTTGGCCGAGACAAACATCTCGCCCACGGCAGTTCCCATCAGATAGGGCATGCCCTGGCCGCCATACTCGGGATCGCAATCAAGGGCGGTCCAGCCGCCTTCCTTCATCTGCTCGAAGGCTTCCTTGAATCCGGTCGGCGTGCGAACGACGCCGTTTTCCAGCACACAGCCCTCGGTGTCGCCCACGACGTTGAGCGGCTGCAGCACCTCGCTCGAGATTTTCCCGGCCTCTTCAAGGATTGCGCCGGTAAAATCACGGTCGAGTTCGTCGTATCCAGGCACGTCTTGTTCGGTCACTTTCAGAACATCGTGCAATACGAACTGCATGTCTTTGGTTGGAGCTGTATAGCTTGGCATATCGTCCTCCCTCGGGGGTTTAGGTCTTAGCCTGCAGCCAGTTTCGGCTGTTGCAAAGAGGCGAGCATTTTCTCACCCCAACGCAATTGGTCCTGCAGGTCGTTGATGGCGTCCGTCAGCTCTTCGCGTTGACGGATCATGTCCGACAGGCGCTGCTGGGCGATTTCATACGTCTTGCTGAATTGGGTCATCTGCTGGTCGCCGACATTGTAGAGGTCGAGCAGCTGACGAATTTCTTCGAGAGAGAAGCCGAAGCGCTTGCCGCGCAAGATGAGCTTCAGCCGCGCCCGGTCCCGGCGGGTGAAAAGCCGTTTCTGCCCTTCCCGGATCGGGAACAAAAGCTCCTTGGCTTCATAGAAGCGAAGTGTGCGGGGGGTCACCCCAAAGGCATCACACATTTCGCGAATCGTCATTGTATCCTCAGACATCATAAGTCCTCCGCGCATAAAACGTTGCTGTGGTGCGGCTGACTTGGTTGGTACTGACCCCACCTTACAAGAAGTGTTGACGTTAACGTAAATGTAACGTCGCGTCAGAAAACAGTTGACGCAATGTCAGTCAACGTAAAGTAGCAAATTGGGAAATAATCTGTCGTCGGTCGAGTGACGATTTACGGGGAGAAGTCTGATTTCTTTCCCCTTTTTACCATATTTTTAAGGACGATTTCGAATCTGAAGTGTCGGTATATTGCGAGGTGACGAGGTTCAAACCGACCTGGCGACGTTATTCAAAGGACCCGCCACGACCTGTTTCAGAGGTTCTTTGCCACCTGATCACGTAAACCCTGTAACTCGTCGATGGCCTCTTCGATCTGGGTTTTGCGGGAGTTCAACTCGTCCAGTTGCAGGTCCGCATGCTTGACCCAAGTTTCCATTTGCACGCGGTTTTCCGGGTCCTTGTCATAGAGATCGAGCCACTGCCGGATGTCCTCAAGCGAGAAGCCGAACTTGCGCCCTCGCATAATCAGCTTCATCCGAGCCACTTCCCGCGGGGTGTAGAACCTGCTGCGGCCTTCGCGCTCTGGCGAGAGCAGTTCGATGTATTCGTAGTATCGCAGGGTGCGGGGTGTGACGTCGAATTCGCCGCACATTTCTTTAAAGGTCAGCCGGGTCTCTGCCATAGTCCATTGCCTTTCAGGGGGCCAACGAAGCGGTTTGATCCTCACCAGCGCGGGGTGCTGTCCCGGACTTTCGAGGGTTCCACCGTTAACCTTAGTTACAGACCGTCGTTTTTGCAAAAAACGGGACCACTCTGCAAGCGGATGGCTCAGATTAACCGCAGGATCTTGCCATGGTTCGAGCAGACTGTCAGACCATGTCTCATGGATACAGAAAGCCATCTTCATATCGCCCGGCGGTTCATCGAGGCCATTCCCCATTCCAAAGCGCTTGGCATGGAGGTGGAGGAGATTGCGAATGGCAAAGCGGTGATTTCAATGCCCTTTGACCCGCGTCTGATCGGTGATCCGGAAACGGGCGTGATCCATGGCGGTGCGGTTTCGGCGCTTATGGACACATGCTGTGGTGCGGCCGTTATGTCACATCCCGATGGCGCGATTGCGACCGCAACGATTGATCTGCGGATCGACTACATGCGACCCGCCACGCCGGGTCAGCGGATCCGGGCGAGGGCGGAATGCTACCACGTCACCCGCTCGGTCGCATTCGTGCGCGCCACGGCACTGGACGAGGATGACAGCAGACCCGTCGCCGCCGCAACCGGGGCATTCACCTTTCAGCGCCAAGGGGGGGCATAATGGCCAGTCCGGAACCAGTGCAGGTTGTCAAAACCCGTCGCGATGCGGCTCTGCGTGCGTTGGTTGAGGGTGTACCCTACATCCAGTTTCTTGGCATTACCTTTGATCGGCGCGGGGATGAGCTGACATCGGTTCTGGCCTACCGCGAGGATCTGATCGGCAATCCGGCAATCCCCGCTATTCATGGCGGTGTCACGGCGGCCTTTCTGGAGGTCACCGCGATTGTCGGGCTGACTTGGGCGTCCCAATGGGATGCCATTGAAGGCGGGCAAATGCCGATCGACGAGAATGCCCGCCCGCGAATGCCAAAGACGATTGATTTCACCGTGGACTACCTGCGCTCTGGCCTGCCGCGGGATGCCTACGCGCGGGCGCGGGTGACACGGTCCGGACGGCGCTACGCCTCTGTCCATGTGGAAGGGTGGCAGGACAACCGCGAACGGCTCTTTGCACAGGCCACCGGGCATTTCCTGATGCCCCCCTCTGATGGCTGAGGCCACCCCGCAGGGTCCGATCACCAATCGCCGTGTTCTGACCATCGCTCTGCCTATTGTCTTGTCGAATGCCACGATCCCTATTCTGGGTGCGGTGGACACGGGCGTTGTGGGGCAGATGGGCGAGGCGGTTCCCATCGGCGCAGTTGGCATTGGCGCCATTATCCTCAGCGGCATTTACTGGATCTTCGGCTTCCTGCGCATGGGCACCGTCGGTCTCACCTCTCAGGCTCACGGCGCCGGGCGGCAAGGCGAAGTGGCCGCCATGCTGAGCCGTGCTTTGATGATCGGCTTTGGCGCCGGGTTTTTGCTGATCGCGGTGCAGGTGCCGATGTTCTGGGGAGCATTCCAGATCTCCCCCGCCAGCGCAGAGGTCGAGACATTGGCCCGGGATTACATGCAGATCCGCATTTTCTCGGCACCTGCGGCCATCGCGCTTTATGGCATCACCGGTTGGCTCATCGCGTTGGAGCGCACGAAAGGTGTCTTTGTCATCCAGCTTTGGATGAACGGGCTCAACATCGTGCTGGATCTGCTGTTTGTCCTTGGGTTCGGATGGGGTGTGGAGGGCGTGGCCATCGCGACCTTCCTTGCCGAATGGTCCGGGCTGGCATTGGGTTTGTGGCTGTGCCGGGACGCCTTCAAAGCCTCCGCGTGGAAAGATCCCGCACGGGTGTTCGAGCGGACCATTCTGGTGCGCGTGGCGCTCATCAATACCGATATTCTGATCCGCTCTGTTCTGCTGGAGGCGGCGTTCATCTCGTTCCTGTTCTTCGGGGCGGATTTTGGCGATGTGACATTGGCGGCCAATCAGATCCTTCTCCAATTTCTGCACGTCACGGCTTTCGCACTGGACGGTTTTGCCTTCGGGGCAGAAACGCTTGTCGGCCAGGCCTTGGGTGCCCGGAACAGGCCGCGATTGCGACGGGCCGCCTGGGTCAGTTCGAAGTGGGGCGGTGTATGTGTCGTTGTGCTGGCGGGCTGCTTTGCGATGCTCGGCGGAGCCATCATCGACATCATGACCACGGCACCCGATGTGCGGGCGGAAGCGCGCACCTACCTGATCTACATGACGCTCGCCCCACTTTTGGGGGTGGCCGCGTGGATGTTTGATGGCATTTTCATCGGGGCGACGCGGACAGCCGACATGCGCAACATGATGATCCTGTCATCCATCGTCTATTGGGGGTCACTGCCGTTTCTGCTGCCTGCCTATGGCAATCACGGCTTGTGGATCGCGCTGCTTTTGATGTTCGTGGCACGGGGCATCACGTTGGGCTTGCGCTACCCGTCATTGGAAGCGGACGCGGACAAGGCCTAGAGCCAGTCATCGCGCCCGGTTCCCACCGCGCCGGCGACGGTGTCAAAGCCGTTTTCCGATAGCAACTGGTTCAGGCCGTGCGGGATGCTCTCGGCCAGCGCAAGGCCGCCATAGACCATTCCGGTGTAAAGCTGCACCGCGCTCGCCCCGGCGCGGATTTTCTGGAACGCTTGTTCGGCTGAAGCCACGCCGCCAACCCCGATGATCGGCAGGTCGGTTTGACTGGAGAGCTGCGCCAGCACCCGGGTCGACCGCTCAAACAGCGGTTGACCCGACAGTCCCCCGATTTCTGTCCGAAGGTCGGAGGTCAATTGATCGCGTGACAGGGTTGTGTTCGTCGCGATCAGCCCGTCGATTTTTGTATCAGTGGCGACCTCAGCAATCTGAGCAATTTCTTCGGTCTCCAGATCCGGCGCAATCTTCAGAAAGATCGGGATCGGTAGTGTCAGATCTTCCCGCACCTCGACAATATCACGGAGCAGACCACGCAGGGCGTCCGCCCCTTGCAGATCGCGCAGTTTTTCGGTGTTGGGGGAGGACACGTTGACCGTTGCGAAATCTACCACGTGCCCGGTGGTCCGCAAAACTGTTGCAAAGTCCTTTGCCTTATCGGTGCTGTCTTTGTTGGCGCCAAGATTAAGGCCAACCGGGATGGATCTTGTTCTCCGCGCCAGCCGGGACGCGATCTGATCCATACCGTCATTGTTGAACCCGAACCGGTTTATGGCGGCTTTGTCTTCGGCCAGCCGGAAGAGACGCGGTTTCGGGTTGCCCGGCTGGGCTCTGGGTGTCGCTGCCCCGACCTCAAGAAAGCCGAAGCCCGCGCGTGCCAAGGCATCGACGGCTTGGGCATTCTTGTCGAAGCCTGCGGCCAGTCCAACGGGGTTTGGCAGATCCAATCCGCAAACGGTCGTGGCAAGCCTTGGGGATTTGACCGGACCGGGCAGGGGCACCAGACCAGCATTTACAGCTTTCAACGCCAGGCCATGGGCGGTTTCGGGATCAAACCGGCGTAAGAGCGCGAGGCCCGCGCTTTGAATGAACGTCATGCGACGAAATCCGGCAGACTGTGATGTCCGCCCGTCAGAGGTGCGACCCCGTGCTGGACAACCTCTGCCAGATCAAGCGATCTGTAGAGATGGGGGAACAGGTCCCCACCGCGCGACGGCTCCCACTTCAGATCAGCGCCGACCGCGTCTGTGTCTACGGCGCAGATCACCAGACCGTCCTGACCCCCGAAATGCTTGGCCAAAGTCTCGGCTATCTGGCTTGCCGTCGAAAAATGAATGTAGCCGTCCGTCAGATCAATCGGTGCACCTTCAAACTTCAGATCGTGCTGAAATGTTGCCCATTGGTCGGCGGTCAGTATCTTGTAAATCTGCATTGCGCTGTGTGACCCTAAGTTAACTCACGGGTCAAGGGACAGTGTTTGACTCCGCCGCGCGGCTCGGCAAGTGTTGATCCACCAATTTTCACCAGGGGGTGCTCACCATGTCTATCAAATACCTTGCCGCCACCGCTGTTCTGGCTCTGATGCCGGGGCTTGCGCAGGCAGAATATTCACTCACGATTCTTCATACAAATGACTTTCACGCGCGGTTCGAGCCGATCAGCAAGTATGATTCAGGCTGCTCTGCCGAGGATAACGACGCCGGGGAATGCTTTGGCGGTTCCGCACGTCTTGTGACCGCCGTGACGGAGGCGCGCAGCCGGTCCAACAATTCCATCCTCGTGGATGGCGGAGATCAGTTCCAAGGCACGCTGTTCTACACCTATTACAAAGGTGCGATGACGGCCGAGATGATGAACAAGCTGGGCTATGACGGCATGACCGTCGGTAACCATGAGTTCGACGACGGCCCGGAAGTGCTGGCGGGCTTCATGGATGCAGTCGAGTTTCCGGTCTTGATGTCCAACGGCGACGTCACGCAGGAGCCCGCGCTGGCCGACAGGCTGATGAAATCCACAGTGATTGAACGGGGCGGCGAAAAGATTGGCCTGATCGGCTTGACCCCGGAGAACACAGACGAGCTGGCAAGCCCGGGCCCGAATGTCACCTTCTCCGATCCAGTAGCTGCGGCGCAGGGGGAAGTCGATAAGCTGACGGCTGAGGGTGTGAACAAGATCATCGTGCTCAGCCATTCCGGCTTTGAGGTGGACAAGCGGATCGCGGCGGAAACCACGGGCATCGACGTGATCGTAGGCGGTCACTCCAACACGCTTCTGTCCAACACGCAGGAGCGCGCGGTTGACGTCTATCCGGTCATGGTGGGCGAGACTGCCATCGTTCAGGCCTATGCCTACGGCAAGTTTCTGGGCGAATTGAACGTCACCTTCGACGATGCAGGTGTGCTGACCGAGGCGGTGGGAGAACCGCTGATCATTGACAGTCAGGTGGCTGAAGACAGCACAACGAAAGAGCGCATCGCCGAGATGTCCGCGCCGTTGGACGAGATCCGCAACAAGGTTGTTGCCTCGACTGCCGCCAGCATTGAAGGCAACCGGGACGTATGCCGGGTGCAGGAATGCGAGATGGGCAATCTGGTCGCCGACGCCATGCTGGACCGCGTGAAAGATCAAGGCGTGAGCATTGCAATTGCGAACTCGGGCGGGATCCGGGCGTCCATCGACGCAGGCGAAGTCACCATGGGTGAGGTGCTGACGGTGCTGCCGTTCCAGAATACCCTCTCCACCTTTGAGATCAGCGGCCAAGGCCTCATCGACGCTTTGGAAAACGGCGTGAGCGAAGTGGAAGAGGTCGGTGGCCGGTTCCCACAGGTGGCCGGTCTTAAGTTCATCTGGGATCCGTCCAAACCCGCAGGTGAAGGCCGCATCACGGAAGTGATGGTCGAAGGCGATGACGGGTTCGCGCCGCTCGACGTCGCTAAGGTCTACTCAGTTGTGACGAACAACTTCGTGCGCAATGGCGGCGACGGCTACAAGATGTTCTCTACCGATGGGCTGAACGCCTATGATTTCGGACCGGATCTGGCCGATGTCATGGCTGAATATCTGGCCGAGAAGAACGGCGCATACGAGCCCTACACCGACGGACGCATCGCGCAGCAATAATGCGCTGAACAAGACGACAAAGGCCGCGTTGTGACGCGGCCTTTTTTTATGTGCAACCCAGAGAATGCAGTGTCAGTTCAAACACCGCCGCAGGTTTGTCTGGAAGAGCGATCCGGACACCGTCATACCCGCGCCGCTGTTGGGTTGAACGTAATAGGATCGCTCGGTCGCGCCGCGCCCCTTGCACCTGACGTTGACCTGAGCGGCCACGTTGTTTTCCTCAATCTCCACGACCTTGCATTGGAGACCATTGTCGCGAAGGGTGGACCGGCTGAAGGACCATGTCGTACCCTCCTGACTGCAGCTTCCGCCAACCTCTCGCCAAAGACCTGCGATCTGCGTCTGAAAGAGCGTTCCGGCAGTGGGTGGTGGCGATGCCGGCAAGGTGCCGCTAGTCATGGAAACCTCGGTCAACTCCATCGGGTCACTCGGGCCAACCACAATAACGGATCCGGTGGGCATTGGCCCCGTATCACTCAGAAGCGGATTGGCCGAAAGCAACTGCGATACACCGATGCGGCATTCGGCGGCGACGCTGCGCAACGTATCGCCCGGTTCAACCGCATAATAGAGCCCGCAGGCCGCAGTGGCTGGTACAGGAAGCGTGGTTAATCCGACAGCGAACAAAAGAGAACGAACAGACATTTGAAAACCCCCACATGGTTACAGGGAGGTAAACACCCGACGCCGCCTAAGGTTTCATCCGGCCGCGGCAGTCTGATCGAGATACGGCATCAATTGGGGCCAGTCGAAAGTGACCCCAATGCCCGGCGTCTCGGGCGCGACCGCCAGCGTGCCATCGAGGCGTAGGGGCGCCTTGGTGTAGCGGTCGATAGGGAACGAATGCACCTCGATCCAGCCATTCGTGGGCTGACCGCCCACCAGCGAAACGTGCAATTCCTGCATCCCGTGGGAGCATACGGGAATATGGTTCGCCGCCCCAAGCGCTGCCACCTGCAACCAGCCGGTGATCCCGCCGCAGTTCGATGCATCGGGCTGGAGGAAGCCCAAGCCCGCCTGAGCGACAGCATATTCGAACTCATGGATCGTGTGCAGGTTCTCACCCATCGCAATCGGGATGTTCGTGCTGGCCGCGATCCGCCCGTAGCCCGCGTAGTCGTCCGGTATGGTCGGCTCCTCAAACCAGAGCAGGTCAAACGGGGCAAAGGCCTTGCAGGCCGCGATGGCCTGATCGACGCTCATCGAATAGTTGGCGTCCACCATGAAGGCGATGTCGGGTCCGATCAGATCGCGGACAGCGGCGATCCGATCCAGATCTTCCGCCAGTGTCGGCTGGCCGATCTTGATCTTCACCCCGTTGAAGCCCCGATCCAGATAGCCTTGGACGGACTCCAATAGTTTCGGCAGGTCAAAGCCCAGATCAATGCCACCGCAATAGGCTTTGGCCCGGTTCGACCTCCCGCCAGCCATTTTCCACAAAGGCAACCCGTTGGCCTTGCCCCGCAGATCCCAAAGCGCGATATCCACGGCCGAGATCGCAAAGCTGGCAATGCCGCCCCGCGCGACGTAATGCACGTGCCAGCCCATCGCGTCATAGAGCGCCTCGACATCTGTTGCATCCTGACCTTGCAAAAACGGCGCCAGGTCATCGCGGATCATCGCAAGAACGGCCGTTCCGCCCTTGCCACCGGTATAGGTGTAGCCTGTGCCCTGCGTGCCATCTTCCAGCGTCACGGTTGCGGTGATCAGTTGAAAATGGGTGTGGTCGCCGTGTTTTGCGTCCACCAGCACTTCATCCAGCGGCACGTTGAAAAGCTGCGCCTTGATGTCCGTGATCCGCGCCATGATCTACATATCCGCGCATTCCGGAACCGGTGTTTTCAACATTCCATCCGCCAGAAACTGCAGCAGGTTGTCGACCGTCAGCGCGCCCATGGCGGCCCGTGTTTCAACCGTTGCACTGCCCACATGGGGCAACAGCACCACGTTATCCATCGCCTTCAGTGCATCGGGGATATGGGGCTCTTTTTCGAAAACGTCTAACCCTGCAGAGCCCACGCGCCCGGCTCGCAATGCGTCGATCAACGCGGCTTCATCGACCACCGATCCACGGGACACGTTGATCAGCATCCCCTCAGGACCCAACGCATCCAACACCTCGGCATTCACCAATTTCTCGGTAGAGGGCCCGCCCGGTGTGATGCAGATCAGGACGTCTGACGCTTTCGCCATTTCGGTCAAGTCGGCCACATAGCGATAGGGCACGTCTTTCTTGGACCGCGTATGATAGAGGATCGTCGGTTTGAAAACCTGCAACCGCTCCGCAATTTCCTGCCCGATCCGCCCCATACCCAGAATGCCGATGGTTCGGTTGTCCGGCGAGCGGGACAGAGGCGCGTTCCCTTGCGCCTCCCACGCGCCGGAGCGCGCATGGGCCTCGTCATGGCGGAAGTTGCGAAAGCCCGCCAACAGCAGCAGCAGGGTAGTGTTCGCGACCTCTGCATTCAGCACATCGGGCGTGTGGGAGACCTTTATCCCGCGTGCCACGGCCGCATCCGTGTCAATAGCATCGTAGCCGACACCGTAGCATGAGATCACCTTCAGGTTCGGCAGCGCCGCCATGATATGGGGCTTCACCCCGTCATGGCCGTTGGTGGCCACGGCGGTGACCTTGTCCCCTTGATTTTTTGCCCAGGCGTCGAAATCATCGATCTCGGACAGCTTATGGATGGTGAATTTCGCCCCCATCCGGTCGAGCATCACTTCGGTCGCGCCGCCGATCAGCAGAAGATCAGGCATCTTGATCCACCGTCTGGCGCTGGCGGCCCAGCCCTTCGATCTCCAATTCCATCACGTCGCCCTTTTTCAGGTAAACCGGCTCGGGCTTCATGCCCATGCCGACGCCCGGAGGGGTACCCGTGGTGATCACGTCGCCTGGATGTAGGGTCATCAGCTGGGACAAATGGGAAATGATCTGCGCCACGGTGAAAATCATCGTGCTGGTATTGCCCGTTTGCATTCGCTTGCCGTTCACATCCAGCGACATGGCAAGGTTCTGCGGATCGCCCACTTCGTCCCGGGTGACAAGCCATGGTCCGGTCGGCCCGAACGTGTCGCAGCTTTTGCCTTTGGTCCACTGGCCCGTCAGCTTGGTTTGAAAGTGCCGCTCTGACACATCATTGACGACGCAATAGCCCGCCACATGGTTCAGCGCATCGGCCTCGCTGACATACTTGGCCTCGCTTCCGATCACGACACCCAACTCGACCTCCCAGTCCGTATGAGTCGAGCCGCGCGGCATCACCACATCGTCATACGCTCCCACAATCGCCGAATTTGCCTTGAAGAACAGAATCGGGTGCTCAGGGATATCCGCGCCGGTTTCCGCAGCGTGGTCCGAGTAATTCAGTCCGATACACAGGAACTTTCCAATGCTGCCGACGCAGGCCCCGAGGCGGGGATCACCGTCTACGGCGGGCAAGCTGGTCACGTTCAGATCCCGCAACTTGTCCAGTGCAGCATCCCCAAGAGTGCTGCCCTCCACATCCGCAATCACGCCGCTCAGGTCACGCAATGTGCCGTCTGGGTCTATCAATCCGGGCTTTTCCGATCCGGGTGCGCCGTAACGTACAAGTTTCATATCTCATCCCCTCTAGTGGTTGTCGCGCGGCATGTGTTTGCGGGCGATGTCTTGATATTTCGCGGCGCCCTCAAGGGTCATGCCCTCACTGAACGGCTGGACCTTCTCGCGGAAGATCTCCTGCCATGGGCTCTGGCTTTCGGGTGCGTCGATGGACCCGTTGGTCAGTTTGGCGCGGCGGGCGGCCAGTTCGTTCTCGGGGACATGCATATCAGCGGTGCAGGCCCCCAGATCAATGCGTATCGTGTCGCCGGTTTGTACCAGTGCCAGACCGCCACCATCCGCCGCCTCGGGCGACGCGTTCAGAATGGACGGCGATCCGGACGTGCCCGATTGTCGCCCATCACCGACGCAGGGCAGGGCGTGGATGCCCTGCTTCAACAGGTATGCCGGCGGGCGCATGTTCACGACCTCGGCCCCGCCGGGATACCCCTTGGGCCCGGCACCACGCATGATCAAAATGCAGTGCGCGTCGATGCCAAGGCTCTCGTCGTCGATACGGGCATGAAAATCCTCGGGTCCGTCAAAGACGATCGCGCGGCCCTCAAAGGCGTCGGGATCATCTGGGTTCGACAGGTAGCGGTCCCGGAATTCCTTGGAAATCACGCTGGTTTTCATGATCGCACTGTCAAAGAGGTTGCCCTTCAGGTTGATAAAGCCCGCGTCCTTCACCAGCGGCGCGTCGGCTGCGCGGATGACGTCTGGATTGCCCGTCCGCAAATCCTCGCAATTCTTGGCCATCGTCTTGCCATTCGCCGTGATCACATCCGGATGGGGCAAAAGTCCCGCGCCGATCAATTCACCGATCACGGCCGGCACGCCGCCGGCCCGGTGATAGTCCTCGCCCAGATATTCACCGGCAGGCTGCAGATTGACCAGAAGCGGCACCTTGTGGCCAAGCGACTGCCAGTCGTCATTGGTGAGGCTCAGCCCCAGATGTTTCGCGATCCCGTTCAGATGGATCGGCGCGTTGGTGGAGCCTCCGATGGCGGAGTTGATGACGATCGCGTTCTCGAACGCTTCGCGCGTCATGATCTGGGACGGGCGCAGGTCGTCGTTCACCATCTCCACGATCCGCTTGCCGGTCTGGTAACTGATCTGGCCTCGCTCGCGGTAGGGCGCCGGGATCGCGGCAGAGCCCGGCAATTGCATCCCCAACGCCTCGGCCAGCGAATTCATGGTGGTGGCCGTGCCCATCGTGTTGCAGTAGCCCACTGACGGAGTGGACGAGGCGACCAGATCCATGAACCCGTCATCGTCGATCTCGCCGGCCGCGTGCAATTCCCGTGCCTTCCAGATGATCGTGCCCGATCCCGTCCGCTGCCCTTTGAACCATCCGTTCAGCATTGGTCCCACAGACAGCGCAATTGCCGGGATATTCACCGTGGCAGCTGCCATCAAAAGCGCAGGCGTGGTCTTGTCGCAGCCGATGTTCAGAACGACGCCGTCGATGGGATAGCCATAAAGCGTTTCGACAAGGCTCAGATAGGCCAGATTGCGGTCCAGCATCGCCGTTGGGCGCTTACCGGTCTCCTGAATGGGATGCACCGGAATTTCGATCACAGTTCCGCCCGCTGCGATAACACCGTCCCGCACGCGCTTGGACAACTCGATATGGTGCCGATTGCACGGGCTCAGATCGCTTCCTGTCTGGGCGATCCCGATGATGGGCTTGCCGGATTGCAACTCCTCACGGGTCAGCCCGTAATTCAGGTACCGCTCCAGATAGAGCGCGGTCATCTCCTGATCATCTGGGTTGTTGAACCAGGCTTGGCTGCGCAGTTTGGGTGTCTTATCGCTCATCGCATGATCCTCAATCAGATGTCGACCGCAGGGGCCGGTATTTAAACGACACAGGTCGCTTCTTTCTGGCCAAAATACTCTCGCCGAAGGCGTCTTCCCTCAGCCGCTCCACCCGCCGTCGATCACGTGGGGCTGCCCGGTGGTAAAGCCGCTTTCGTCGCTCGCCAAATAGACAACCAGCGCTGCGATTTCCTCTGCCTTGGCCACCCGTCCCATGGGCTGGCGGGATACGAACTGCGCCATGGCGTCCTCGACGCTGCCTAGCTCTTCCCCCAACGCCTTGACGCGGTCGTGCCAGCTTGGGCTCTCGACCGTGCCGGGGCAGATGCAGTTACACCGGATGCCTTTGGTGATGTAGTCGACCGCTACGGATTTCGTCATGCCGATCACCGCAGCTTTCGTCGTTCCATAAATAAACCGGTTGGGCGCCCCGATGATCGACGAACAGGCCGATGACATGTTGATGATCGACCCGCCACCCCGCTCCAGCATACCGGGTAGGGCAGCGCGGATCGTTCGGAACATGGACCGGATATTGAGGTCGAACGCGAACTCCCACTCCTCATCGGTGGCGTCCAGAACGCTGCCGTGATGAACAAATCCGGCGCAGTTGAAGAGCACGTCCGGCGCGGCTTTTTCCACCCCTGCAGATACCGAGGCAGCATCCCGCGCATCTAGGACAAGTGTTTCGATGTTGGCATGATCAAGCTCGGCCAATGCATCCGCATTCACATCCGTCGCAAACACATGCGCGCCTTCGTTTGCCATCGCAAGCGCGCTTGCGCGACCAATCCCTTGACCGGCCGCCGTCACCAGGGCGCGCTTTCCTTCAAGTCTTTGCATTGAAACGAAAACCTCCCACAGTCTTACGCTGATTTCTAGGGCTTGACGGCGTCTTTAAACGCCGTCCCATGACCCTGATTTGCCCTGAGTCCTAGGACCAATTTCCGGCGTGGGCAATCCTTTTCACCACCGGCTCTTTCGCCTAGTGTTTGCGCAAACAGGGGAGGACCGTATCTTGTCGAAGTCACACATCGCGCTTTTGGGCACTGGCCTGATGGGCGCCCCGATGGCCCGTAATCTGCTGGCTGCGGGGCACCCGGTGACGGTCTGGAACCGGACCGCCGAAAAGGCGCAGGCGTTGGAAAAGGACGGGGCCAAAGTCGCGCCGGACGTGCCGGGCGCCGTTGCAGGGGCGGATGTCATCATTTCAATGCTGAGCGACGGGGTCGCGGTCAGCCAGCTTATAATGGATACCGCGGTCACCGACGCGCTGAAACCCGCCGCGATCTGGATCGACATGTCATCCGCCAAGCCCGAAGAGGCGCGCGCGCAGGCCGGTCATCTGACCCAACTGGGGTTTGATCATCTGGACGCGCCGGTTTCTGGCGGCACCAAGGGGGCAGAGGCTGGAACGCTCGCCATCATGGCGGGTGGTGCGACCGCGTGCTTTGCCCGTGCCGAGCCCGTGTTTTCCGTGATGGGTCGCCCGGTGCATGTGGGGCCTTCCGGTGCGGGGCAGCTGTCAAAACTAGCCAATCAGGCGATTGTCGCGGTCACCATCGGTGTGGTTGCGGAGGCGATGCTTCTGTTGCGTGAAGGCGGTGCAGACCCCGCAGCGGTGCGTGACGCGCTAAAGGGTGGCTTCGCGGACTCGACCATCCTGCAGCAGCATGGCGGGCGCATGACCGAGGGCAATTTTGAGCCGGGGGGGCTCTCGAAATTTCAGCTCAAGGATCTCGACAATTTGCTGCACGAAGCGCGGGGCATCGGGGTTACACTGCCGCTGGCGCAAGACGTGCGGGATCGGTTCGAGCGGTTTTGCAACGAATTGGGTGGCGCGAATAAAGATCACTCCGGGCTATTCCTGGAGCTTCTGGATCAGAACGGGATGGCATCATGAAGGTACTCATACTTGGCGGCGGCGGCATGGTCGGACAGAAACTCGCGCGCCATCTTGCGGCCAAAGGTCTGAACGGGACGTCGGTCGACCTCACCCTGCACGACATCGCCTTCCCGCCGGACGCGATCCCCGGCGCGGCGCAGAAGACGGGCAATCTGGCAGAGCCGGGTCAGATGGAGGCGTTGGCCAAGGACAGGTACGACGTGATTTTTCATCTTGCCTCCATCGTGTCGGGCGAGGCGGAAACCGATTTTGACAAGGGGTGGCAGGTCAACATGTTCCCCACCTGGCGATTGCTGGAGGCCTTGCGTTCCGAGCACGAGGCCACCGGTGGATCCTATGTGCCGCGGCTGGTCTTCACCTCATCGATTGCGGTTTTCGGCGGACCGTATCCCGATCAGATCATTGACACGTTCTTCTGCGCGCCGCAGACCTCTTACGGCGCGCAGAAGGCCATTTGTGAGACGATGATCTCGGACTTCTCGCGTAAAGGCTTCGTCGATGGTCTTTCGATCCGACTGCCTACAATCTGTGTCCGGCCCGGCAAGGCCAATCTGGCCGCATCGTCGTTTTTCTCCGGCATCATTCGGGAGCCGCTGAATGGCAAGGATGCCATCCTGCCGGTTCCTGACACCGTGCGCCACTGGCACGCCTCGCCCCGGTCTGCGGTCGGGTTTCTGGTTCACGCGGCGGGGCTGGATACCCGGCGGCTTGAAGGGCGGCGCGCTTTGAATTTGCCGGGCGTCAGTTGCACGGTGGCCGAACAGATCGAGGCGTTGCGCCGGGTGGCGGGCGAGGATGTCGTTGCCCGTATCAAGCCGCAACCGGACCCGGCCATTCAAAAGATCGTCGCGGGCTGGCCGCGTGATTTCGCGCCAGAGCGAGCGATTGCACTTGGCTTCACTGCAGAGCAGAGCTTTGAAGAGATCATTCGCGTCTACATCGAGGACGATCTGAAACCGGTCTAGAGATTGCGTTTTAGGTGGTCGTATATCGCCTCGCGGCAGGTCGGTTCGTCGCGCGCCAAAGCGGCGTCCAGAATCGCCTGATGTTCGCTGATGATGGCGCGGAAGTAGTTGGTGCCGAAGTCCCGTTCCTGCGTCACCATCTGCTGGCGGAATTGGTCGTAGACCCGATTGTAAGTCTCTCGCAGCAATGCCGAATCGCAGGCGGAGATGAGTGTCTTGTGGAAGTCGCGCTCCGCATCGCTCCACAATTGCATGTTGTCCTCAACGGCGCCTGATGTGGCCACGCGCGTTTCGATGTGACTGAGTTTGTGATGAGCCGCGGCCAGTTGCGCTTCCCATTCCAGACCGCCGTTTTGCATCGACGCAATCGCGCCTTCCTGTTCCAGCAAAATACGAAACTTGGTCACGTCATGGCGGCGTTCCGGGGTGGCCTCGCGGGTCCGAAACCCGCGCTGTTCCTCGAACGTTACAAGGCCCGCCGCAGTCAGGCGCAACAAAATCTCGCGAATTGTATTGGCCGAACAATTGTAGCGTTTGCGCAGATCTTCGGGCTTGAGTTTCTGCGCCGGTCCGAACTGCGCGGTGAGCAACATCCGGTGAAGTTCGTCGTGAATTTCGGTGGTATGCACCTTTGTCAGCATCTGGCCTAGCCCTTTATGTTGCCTTTTCTGAGTAGCTTTATAATTTCGAATATTCAACAAAATTTCGAAATTATAAAAAATATCAATTTTTTGTTGCGAGGTCGGAAAGCCGTTGCTACGGTCTGGCTCACGCGGTGCCAAAGACGGTCGGACGACAAGACCCCAGGTGCCCGGAGATTCAAACCGTCTGGGAGGACATCATGACATTCAAGAAGACCGTGGCGGCATCTGTTGCAGCCCTTGCGATGGCAGCCACCGGCGCCTTGGCCGATGGCCATGCCGAGAAGACAACACTGCGCATCCAAACCCACTACGCACCTGAAACCGTGTCCGGCAAGCTGGCGGCGCAGTATGTCGAGGACATTCAGACGATGTCCGGCGGCGCCATTGAAGTGGAGATGTTCTATTCCGCTTCCGTCGTGAAATCCGTTGAGACCTTTGATGCGGCGGCAACTGGCATTCTCGACTGCGATATGACGGGCGGCGGCTATCAGACGGGCAAGAACAGCGCGTTCCAGTTCGTGGGCGATATCATGGGCGGCTACTCCACGCCGTATCAGCAGCTGAGCTGGCTGTATTACGGTGGTGGTAAGGAAGCTGCTGCGCCGCTCTATAACAAGTATGGGATGGAGTTGATCGGTTGGTGGGTCTACGGGCAGGAAAGCTTTGCCTCGGGCAAGCCCATCGAGAAGGTGGCAGATTTCAAGGACTGGAAGTTCCGCTCGCCCCCCGGCATGGAAACCAAGATTTTCGAAAAGCTCGGTGCCAAGCCAATCGTGATGGACTTCACTGAAATCTTCACCGCGCTTGAAACCGGAATCATCGACGGGGCGGATGCGTCTGGTTTGGCAAACAACGTGGGCCTTGGTCTGTATGACATCGTCAAGTATGCCAACTTCCCGGGCTTCCACTCAATGCCATCCGATCACCTGGCATGTAACAAAGCCAAATGGGACGCGATGCCCGAAGCTCACCAGCGCATCATGAATGTTGCGATGGAAGCATTGGCTTTGCGCACAGCGCTGACCTTCGAAAAGAAGAACGCCGAGGCCGCTGCACAACTACGGGAGCAGGGCGTGACACTCAGCGCGTGGTCCGACGAGGAGCTGCAGAAGTTCCGGGATGCAGCGCAGGCAACATGGCCTGAGTTTGCCGATACACCGGAAGCCAAAGCACTGGTCGAAAGCCACATGGCGTACCTGACCCAGCTTGGTCTCGTGTCCGGTAACTAACTAAGCCAAACGACGGGCGACCCTTCCGGGTCGCCTCTCTTCTTTTCACGAAAGTGCGGAGACTCTGATGGTCGAGCATGAGCGTACCGGCTGGGTGGATGCCTTCACCTGGCGGTTTTCCCGACTTGCCATGATCCTTCCGGCCGTGATCGTCGCGATCATGTTCTACGAAGTTCTCATGCGCTACGTGTTTGAGCGTCCGACCTTGTGGGTCAATGAGGCGTCGCTCTGGATGGGGGGCATGGTGTACCTGTTCTCCGGTCTCTACGCGATGCAGCAACGCAGCCACATCCGGATATTCATCCTCTACGATGTCGTGCCTTTGCCGCTGCGCCGTCTTTTCGACATTGTGTCGATGTTCTGCGTGATCATTTTTTGCTTCGCGGTCATCTGGGGCGGATTTGGCGAGGCCTGGGCCAAGATGATGCGGTGGGAGCGGTTCGGAACTGCATGGGATCCACCGATCCCGGCCACGATGAAGCCGCTGATCCTGTTCACCTTGTTCGTCGTGACCGTGCAGGCCGTGTCCAACCTGATCATGGACTGGAACCGACCGCCGGAACATCTCGACATCACGGATGAGGTCGACATCAACATCGAAGAGATCAAGCGCGCGCAGGCCGAGGCCGCAGCCGAAGCGGAAAACCCGCTGAAGAGAATAAAACACTAGACCGCACTGGTCCGGGGACACGGACAGCCGAGGTCATCGAGGGGGACATCATGGATATCGGGACAATCTCACTCGTCCTACTGCTTGGGATGCTGGCGCTGTTGGCGATCGGGATGCCTTTGGGGTTCGCCTCAGGCTTCCTGGCCGTACTGGTCATGGTGATGAAGTTTGAACCGCAGCTTCTCTGGGCGCCGTGGACCTTTGGCGACGGGCTTCTGACCGGCAATTTCGGGACTGGGCCACTGAATATTCTGGCCCAAAGGATGTATGGGCTAACAACAGATTACGTCCTGATCTCTGTTCCGCTTTTTATCCTGATGGCAACACTGCTGGAGCGTTCGGGGATCGCGCGGGACATGTATTCTTCGCTTTCCGTCTGGCTGAACCGCACCCGCGGCGGCATCGCGATTGTGACCTCCCTGATGGCTGTCGTCATGGCTGCCATGTCCGGTATCATCGGCGGCGAGGTCGTGCTGTTGGGCCTCATCGCATTGCCGCAAATGCTGCGACTTGGCTACGATCAGAACCTTGCCATCGGTACGATCTGTGCGTCCGGTTCGCTGGGCACGATGATCCCGCCCTCCATCGTTCTGATCTTCTATGGGCTGATCACGGAGACGTCGATCCACGCGCTCTTCAAGGGGGCATTCGTGCCGGGCTTCATTCTGGCCTCTTGCTACATCACATACATCATCATCCGCACGCAGATTAATCCATCGCTGGCCCCGCTGCCTGAACCGTCCGAAGATGATATGACCGGTTCGCAGAAGCTGACCTACGGCTCCGCTCTTTTGGCGATGATTGCTGTCGTTGTCCTCAGCGTTGGCATCGGACGTACGGTCTTTCTGATTGCGATGGAGCGGGTGACAGAACAGACGTCGATCCTCAGCAGCGGGCAACTGACCACGCGGGGTATTATTGTTGTGGCGCTGTTGGCCTTTCTTTTGCTCTACATCCGTCCGAAGCGGGCAATCGAGGCATGGCATGTGGGCAAAGGTCTTCTGGCGCCGATGCTGGTGGTGGGCGTTGTTCTGGGCTCCATCTATGGCGGGGTTACGGGGATCACCGAAGCCGCCGGGATGGGAACGATTGCCGTTCTGATCATGATCTTGCTGCGGGGCGAATTTTCTCTCACGTTGCTGCGCGAAGCCCTGATGCGCACGTTCAAATCCACCGGCACGATCATCTGGGTAACCTTCGGGGCCACGGCACTTGCGGGAGCGTACACGATTGCGGGTGGGCCGACTTACGTGGCCAATCTGATCGTAGGCTACGATCTCCCGACGCTGGGCGTCCTCTTTGTCATGATGATCATCTTCCTCTTTCTGGGTGCCTTCATGGACTGGGTTGGAATCGTGCTGCTTGTGATGCCTGTCTTCCTGCCCATTGTTCTGAAGCTGCCCATCGAAGAGATCGGGGTGTTCTCGCCACTGGTCGAAGATCCGCGCTTCCTCAGCGTCTGGTTCGGCATTCTGTTCTGTGTGAACATGCAGGTCAGCTTCCTGTCACCACCCTTCGGTCCGGCGGCGTTCTATCTGAAATCCGTAGCCCCGCCGCATATCAGCTTGCCGGATATCTTCCGGGGGTTCCTGCCCTTCATCGCCATCCAACTGTTTGTTCTGATGTTGATCCTCTTCTTCCCGGAACTGACGATGTTCTTCAGATAACCCACACCACATCGGCGATCCCCGGAGTTTTGCCATGAAGGATTCCATCCGCCTTGATCCCGACGACACCGTCGTCACCGCGACCCGCGCGCTGGAGGCGGGGACGTCGGTCGAAGGTGTTGTCACACGCATGTTGATCCCTTCGGGCCATAAGGTCGCGACAGTGGATATCCCGAAAGGCGCGCAGGTGCGCAAATATGCCCAGTTCATCGGGCTGGCATCCGAAGACATTCCGGCTGGTGCCCATGTCCACACCCACAACGTCGATTTTCAGAACACCGACATGGACTATGAATTCGCAACGGATATGCGTCCTGTTGCGCCTGCAACAGGTGACAGTTTCATGGGATACGGCCGCGACAATGGCAGCGTGGGCACGCGCAATTATATCGCCATCGTCACTTCTGTGAATTGCTCTGCCACCGCGGCGCGGCGCATTGCCGATGCCTTTGGGCCGGACGAGCTTGCCGCCTATCCCAATGTCGACGGTGTGGTGGCCTTCGTACATGGTACCGGCTGCGGTATGGCCGACAGCGGTGACGGATTCGAGGCGTTGCAACGTGTGATGTGGGGCTACGCGCGCCACCCCAACCATGCAGGCGTCCTGATGGTGGGGCTGGGTTGCGAGATGAACCAGATCGACTGGTTGCTTGAGGCCTACGGCCTGACGCAGAGCCCGCTCTTTCAGGTGATGAACATCCAGAACGTCGCGGGGCTGCAAAGGACGATAGATATGGGCATCGAAAAGGTTCGCGCGATGTTGCCCTTGGCCAATGAAGCGAAACGCAGCCCCTGTCCGGCCTCGGCCTTGAAGGTCGCGCTCCAATGTGGCGGCTCGGACGCGTGGTCGGGGATCACGGCGAACCCGGCTTTGGGCTATGCCTGTGATCTGCTGGCGGCACAGGGTGGAACAGGTGTCTTGGCCGAAACGCCCGAGATTTACGGCGCCGAGCATCTTCTGACCCGCCGCGCGGTCAGCGCTGACGTTGGCGAAAAGCTGGTCGGCCTGATCCGCTGGTGGGAGGATTACACCGCCCGCAACAAGGGGTCCATGGACAACAATCCTAGCCCCGGCAACAAGAAGGGCGGGCTAACAACGATCCTGGAGAAATCCCTGGGCGCTGCCGCAAAAGGCGGGACGTCGCCCCTGACCGGTGTCTACAAATACGCTGAACCTGTCACGGCTTCCGGGTTCACCTTTATGGACAGTCCCGGCTACGACCCAGCTTCGGTCACGGGGCAGATCGCGGGGGGCTGCAACGTGGTGGTGTTCACGACTGGGCGCGGCTCTGCCTTTGGGTCAAAACCTGCGCCCACGATCAAGGTGGCGACAAATACGGCAATGTACGAACGGATGACCGACGACATGGATGTCAACGCCGGCGACATGCTGTCTGCTGGCGTGTCGTTGGAAGAAAAGGGGCGCGAGATCTACGATATGATCTTGCGCGTGGCTTCGGGCGAGGTCACGAAATCCGAGGCGCAGGGTCTGGGCGATTACGAGTTCGTGCCGTGGCAGATTGGTGCGGTGATGTGATCCGGATCGCGATTGTCGGATATGGCATCATCGGCAAGCGCCACGCAGATATCGTGCGGGCGCATCCCGCTTGCAGCTTGGCGGCTGTGATTGATCCCGTCCCTGATCAGGTCGGTGACATCGCTGAGCCGGTCTTCGCTTCCATCCACACCGTTGATGTTCCGGTGGACGCCGCCATCGTTGCAACGCCGTCTGATCTGCATGCGGATCACGCGGTCGCCTGTGCTGCGCGCGGCTGGCACATGATCGTGGAAAAGCCGGTGGCCCACAGTCTTGAGGCCGGGGCCCAGATCGTGGCCGCCTTCAAGGCCGCGGGCGTTCATACGCTGGTGGGCCATCACCGGCGACACCATAAGAACATGGTTACCCTGAAGAACATTCTGGACAGTGGTGCGATTGGTGCGCCCGTCTCCGCCACGCTGATGTGGCTGATGAAAAAACCCGATCCTTACTTCGATGTGCCGTGGCGGTCTGGCGACGGCGGCTCGCCTGTAACGATGAACCTTGTCCACGACATCGATCTTCTGCGCTACCTTTTGGGAGATGTGATCGATGTCACCGCTCTGCACGGCAAAAGTCTGCGCGGGGCCGACCGTAACGAGAACGGCGTCGTGGCGCTTCGGTTTGACAGCGGCGCCACCGCAACGATTGCCTTTGCTGATGTGACGCCAAGTCCGTGGGGGTTTGAAACCGCAACATCAGAAAGCCCAGCAATCCCCGCGACACGGCAGGACATGCTGTTTATCGCAGGGACGGCGGGGGCGGTGTCTTACCCGTCCCTGACCGTCTGGACGGGGGCGGCCGATTGGACCGAGAAGCCGGACGCAGACCAGCACGGGACGGATGACACAATCCCGTTTCGCGCGCAGCTGGATCACTTTCTTGAACTGCTTGCAGGCAAGGTGCCCCCACGTGTCGATGTCGCCGAAGGCCTTGAAACTCTGCGCGTGACGTTGGAGGCCGAGGCGCTTCTGGCTCGGCACAGGCGCGCGCTATGACAACGCTGAGGGCAGGTCTGATCGGCGCGCATATCAGCAGAACCCGGCTTCCACGTGCGCTTGAACTGATGTGCGATGCCGCCAAGATTTCGCTGGAGTTCGAGTTGATCGACACCGCGAACCGTCCCGATTTCCAGTTTGATGCTTGCGTCGATGCAGTGAGAAATTCGGGCTGGACCGGTGTTACCGTGACCCATCCATTCAAACCACAGGCGGCGTTCTATGCTGGTGCAGGGATGGTGGATGATGTCGCACATCTGAGGTCCGCCAATACGCTGGTTTTTGGCAAGGACATTTGTGGCCATAACACCGACTACACCGGATTTCTGTCCATGTGGCGCGCGATCATGGGGGACGCTGCGCCGGGCAAAGTTGCAATGGCCGGGGCGGGCGGGGTGGCGCAGGCTTTGGGACCGGCGCTGCAAGCTTTGGGGTGCGCGCATCTTTCGATCTGGGATTCCCAACCGGACCGCGCCGCCCAGCTGTGCCAAACCCTGGGTCCCAACTGCAGCATAGCCGAACCTGCGCACGCCACATCCGCCGCAACGGGGCTTGTAAACGCAACGCCGCTTGGCATGGCAGAATATCCGGGCAATGCGTTTTCGTCAGACGGCTTGGGCAGCCAAACATGGGCCTTTGATGCCGTCTATACACCGCCAGAAACGCGGTTTCTCCGCGATGCGACCGCCGCAGGGCTGAAAACAATCAGCGGGTTCGAGCTGTTCAAGCACATGGCCGTGCGCAGTTTCGAGGCCTATACCGACCTGAAGCCGGACGAGGGCATGATCGATCAGCTTGACGCCCTCAGGCCTATGGAGGTCGGTGTATGAAGCCAGCGACGATGACTGTTGCCGTGATCGGGCGTGGGCTGATGGGCTCCGCCGCCGCACGGCATTTGGCCAAGGCGGGGCTTCAGGTGACCGTGCTTGGCCCCCCGGAACCCGAGAACAAGCAGAATCACAGCGGCGTTTTCGGCTCTCACTATGATGAAGGGCGGATCACCCGGAAAAACGCGCTTGACCCATGGTGGGTCAATGTCTCTACCGCCGCCATTGACCGCTACGCGGACATCGAGGCGGAAAGCGGGATCCGGTTTTTCGCGGAAGTTGGCGCGGTGATGGCAGGCAAACCCGACTGGCTGGCCCGCGTTGATGCGGGACGTCTGGCGCATGATGTGCCGTGCGATGTTCTGGATGCCGATGCCTTGCGTGCGCGGTTTCCGTATTTTGCCTTTTCGCCCGACATCCAAGGGTATCATGAGCCTGACCGGGCGGGTCACATCAGTCCCCGGCGCCTTGTTGCCGCTCAGACCGAGGCGGCCCGGCGCGCAGGTGCGCGGCATCTCGATTGCGTGGTCCACGGCGTCGAAATGCGAGGGGCGCAGATTCTCGTCAGCACCGACAAAGAATCTCACACATTCGATCATGTCCTGGTCGCGGGCGGCTATGCGACCGATCATATTCTGGATCGACCCAAGACGTTGGACATCTATGCCCGCACGGTCGCCTTGTTCGAGTTGAGCGATACAGAGGTCGTGCGTCTGCGGGACATGCCGACGCTGGTCTATGACACGCCCGAGGACCCCTACCTGCTGCCGCCGATCAGATACCCCGATGGGAAAAATTATCTGAAACTGGGCGGCGACCCGCACGATGTGCCGCTAAATGACATGGCGGCTGTCAGCGCATGGTTCAGAGCGGGCGGGAGTGCGGATGTGCGCGACCAGTTGGAGGTTATGATCCGGCGCTTGATGCCTGATCTTCAGATCGCATCCGTCAAGATGGATGCCTGCGTCACCTCGTGGACCCATGACAGGCGGCCCGAGATCGGGCATGTGTCGGACCGGATTGCGGTCTGCACCGGCGGGAACGGGGCAGGCGCGAAATGCAGTGATGAACTGGGGCGTCTGGGTGCGGCCCTGATCGCCAAACATGCGGGAGCAACGATATGAACAGAATTGGATTTATTGGCCTCGGACTTATGGGCGGCGCAATGGTGGGACGTCTGCAGGACAAGGACTACTCCCTGACCGTGATTGCCAACCGTGACCGCACTCATGTGGATGCGGCCATCGCGCGCGGCGCTACCGAGGTTGCGACGGCTCGTGAATTGACCGCCGCCAGCGATATCGTGATGCTGTGCATGGGCACGTCAGCGCAGGTGGAAAGCCGGATGCGGGGGCCAGACGGCGTGATCGCTGGCCTGCAGCCGGGTACAGTCGTGATCGATTTCGGAACGTCCCTGCCGGGGTCCACACGGGCCCTTGGGGCAGAGGTTGCGAGTGCGGGCGGGACCTATCTGGATGCACCTCTTGGGCGGACACCGAGCCATGCCAAGGACGGTCTGCTCAACATCATGTGCGCTGGCGACGTCTCGACATTTGAAGCGGTTCGTCCCGTTCTCGGTGATCTCGGCGAGAACATCTTCCACCTAGGCGAGTTGGGCACGGGCCATACGATCAAGCTGATCAACAATTTCTTCGCGATGACCACGGCCAACGCGATGGCCGAAGCCTTTGCCATGGCCGACAAGGTCAATGTCAGCCGCGAGAGCCTGTATGAGGTGATGGCCGCCGGGCCGCTCCATTCCGGCATGATGGATTTTGTCAAAGGCTACGCCATCGACGGCACGCCCGATATGCTGGCCTTTGCCGTCAAGAATGCGAGCAAGGACGTGGGCTACTACGCGCGCATGGCCGAGGAGGTGGGTGCAGAAAGCATCATGTCCGTCTGCGCACGCGCGGCACTAAGCCGGGCAGATCAAGAGGGATGGGGCGACAAAAACGTGCCCGAGATGGTCGATTTTTTCACGTCGAAGTTTCACTGATCCATGAGCCGGGTCGCGATCAAGGCTGTTGAAGATCGGGCCCAGCTTGGCATCGTGATGATGCTGGTCGCATATCTGAGTTTTTCGTTCATCGACACGTCTGTAAAGTGGCTCGTGATTGCGGGCTTGCCGGCATTGCAACTGGCTTTCGTGCGCTATGCAGGGCATTTCCTGATTTCCATCGGGACAATCGCGCGGGGCGGCATCGGCCCAGAGCGGTTCGCGACAGAACATCCGTGGACCGTTCTTCTGCGGGGCGCGCTTTTGGTCAGTTCGACTGCGTTCAACTTTATATCGCTCAACTATCTGCCGCTGACGGTGACCTCCGCCATCATGTTTTCGGCCCCGATCATCGTTTGTGCCCTTTCCATGCCTCTGTTGGGGGAGCGCGTGGGCCCTTGGCGTTGGCTTGCCATTGTCGTGGGGTTCGCGGGTGTTCTTGTCGTCATCCGGCCTGGCGGTGCGGCGTTTCACTGGGCGATGCTTCTGTCGATCTATAATGCGTTCGCGCTGGCGCTCTATTCTATCCTTACGCGCAAGCTTGCAGGCGTGGTCGCAACGGAAACGCTCCAACTGTATGGCTCTGCGCTTGGGACCATCACGCTTTTGCCATTCGCCTGGGCCGTCTGGCAAAATCCGGTCGGTGCGGTGGACTGGTTCATCATGTTTGCGCTCGGCCTGTGGGGCTGGGGTGGCCATGAACTGTTGACCCGCGCCCATGCCTTTGCACCCGCCAGCACGCTGATGCCCTACACCTATTCTTTCATGATTTACCTTACGATTAGCAGCTACCTGATCTTCGATCATGTACCGGATCAAGCCACGGTTCTGGGGGCGTTGATCATCATTGCATCTGGACTTCTGATCTGGGCGCGGGAGCGGCGCGCATGAGCGTCCTGTGCATCGGCGAAGCCATGGTTGAGCTTAGTCTTGAAGGCGACACGGCCAAGATCGGCATCGCGGGTGACACGCTGAACACGGCGATCTACGTGGCACGCGCCGGGCCGAAGGTTAGCTATCTGACGCGTGTGGGGTGTGATAGTTTCTCTGATCGGATGATCCAGTTCATGGCCGAAGAAGGTGCGCGCACCGACTTGATCGAGCGCGACCCGGCGCGCACGGTCGGCATCTATGCCATCGACGTTGATCCTGCAGGGGAACGGTCGTTCAGTTATTGGCGTGGTCAATCGGCGGCGCGGGCCATGTTCGCGCAGGACTTCGATCCCGCTCCGTTGATGAGCTTCGATCTCGTGTACCTGTCGGCCATCACGCTGGCCATCCTGCCGGAAGATGCACGGGAGCGTTTGTCGGCGTTTCTTGACACTTTTCCGGGCTGGGTTGCGTTCGACTCCAACTATCGCCCCGCATTGTGGGAAGATGCGGCAACGGCCAAGCGATGGGTGATGCGTCTGTGGTCGCAGACCGACATCGCTCTGCCCAGCGTCGATGACGAAATGGCGCTATTCGGGGAAGATGGCGCCGAAGCCGTGATCGAGCGGCTCCAAGGCGCAGGTGTTATAAACGGCGCGCTCAAACAAGGTGCCGCCGGACCGGTTTCCCTGGGTGAATCCTGCGAAATTTCATTCGAAGCGGCGCCTTGTGTGGTGGATACGACCGCTGCCGGGGACAGTTTCAACGGCGGGTATCTTGGCGCGTATTTGACCGGGGCGGATCAGGCCGCTGCGCTGCAGGCGGGGCATCGTCAGGCGTGCAAGGTGATCGGCTACAAGGGGGCGATCATTCCCAAGACAGCGTAAGCGCTTCGGGTCCACCAAACAGCGCAGGTGTCACGCCCAGCACGGCGCAAAGACCGCCGATAGGGTCCTCGCTTTCGCACGCCGCCGCAATGGTTCCCGCAGCAGGGTCGTCCAACGCGCGGCCGGCTTCCGTCTCGGATTTAGCAAATGCGATCCAGGCAGCGATCCCTTGCGTCGAGGCGGGCGCATGCCCGTCCAGCTCCTGCGTGGTGGCAACCAGCCGCATGGGCAGTTTCTGTGATCCGTCCATGGCGATCTGACGCAAGGCATGATCAAGCGCGGTGTTTTCCCACCGGGTCAAAAGGCTATCGGCATAGCTGTCCGGATCCATGCCGTCCGGCAGGGTCGTCGCCGCTTCGGCCATCACGCCGATCGCGAGGTCACGCAGGACAGGATCATCCACCGCCTGATGCACGTAGGTGTGGCCCCGCAAGATACCACCATAGGCCATCGCGGAATGGGCGCCGTTCAGCATCCTGAGCTTGCGTTTTTCGAACGGGGCGACGTCGTCCACGATCTGAACGCCGACGCGGTGCCAGTCCGGGCGCGGGCCGGCGAAACTGTCCTCGATCACCCATTCACTAAACGCCTCGGTCGCCACAGGGGCCGCGTCGTTCCAGCTTGTCTCCTGCGCGACGTCTTCGCGCAAGGCATCGGTCGTGGCGGGCGTGATGCGGTCGACCATCGCGTTAGGGAACGTCACTTTCGCGTCCCAGCCCATGTTTGCGGCATCGGCGAAAGCCGTGACCGCGCCACGGAGGCGGGTGCCGTTGTCGGTGAGGTTGTCGCAACACAAGACGGTCAGGGGCGTTGTCCTCTTGGATAGCCCATGGGCGAGAAGCCCGATTGCGGTTTTGGGTGCCGCGGTGCCTACAAGATCAGCCGCAATCGCTGCGGCGTCGACATCAAGACTGCCATCGCCTTTCAGGTGATAGCCCTTCTCGGTGATAGTCAGAGACACGATATGTGTCTCTGGATCCGCGATCAGATCCAGCGCCGCTTGCGCCTCGTCCGGGGCAAAGAGAACCCGGTCGATGCAGGTGATCCGAGCGTAATCCGTCCCGCCAGTGTCTTGCGTGACCAGTGTGTAGTCGCCGTTTTGCGGGTTCAAGGCATCCGGGACAGCGCGGCTGCGCATCGCAACGCCGGTAATGGTCCAACCGCCCGCGCGGTCCGTGTACCATGCCTGATGGGCGCGATGAAAATTCCCGCAACCTAGATGTAGAATACGCGGCATCACACGCCCCCCAGATTATAGGCGTCCCGCGCCAGATCAGTCGCCAACAGATCCGCCAACCGAAGCGCATCGTCGCGCCCGAAGAAGCCACGCTCGATTTGTGTGTTCAAGTGCAGCGCAACCGCGCGCCGCCAGATATCATGGCGGGCCGGGATCGACATGAACGCGCGTGTGTCATCGTTGAAACCGGCCAAATTGGCGTAGCCTGCGGTTTCTACAACTTGATCGAAATACCGCAGGATGCCGGCGACGCTGTCATGAAACCACCACGGTGGTCCCAGCCTAAGGCACGGCCAGTGCCCCGCCATGGGCCCAAGCTCCCGCGCATAGGTGCTTTCGTCGAGGGTGAAGGCGATCAGGCGGAAGGACGGCGCGTGACCAACGCGGTTGAGAAGCGGTTCCAGCCCGCGCACCCAGTCCGTCCGAACGGGGATATCCGCCCCCATATCACGTCCGAAATGTTCGTAAAGTGCCGTGTTCGTATTGCGCCGACTTCCCGCGTGGATCTGCATCACCAAGCCGTCCTCGGCGGACATTTGGGCCATCTCCGTCAGCATATGCGCGTAGAAGATCTGCGCCTCATCGCTGCTGATTGTGCCGGATCTGGCCTTTGCAAACAGCTCGTCCAACTTGGTCCTGTCCAGCCAAGCGGTCTGCAGGGTTTCGATGGCATGGTCCGTCGCGGTCGCACCCATAGCGGCGAACACGGCACGTTGTTTCCGCAGAGCACCGAGGAACGCCCCGAAGGATTGGATCGCGGTATCTGTGGCGCGTTCGAGCGAAGCGAGTTCGGCGTCAAACCGTGGATCAGAGGGGTCTAAAACCGCATCGGGGCGGAAGGTCGGGATCACGCGTCCGCCCCAGTCGCTGTCCTGGATGCGGGCGTGATGGCTCAACGGATCGGTTGCGGGATCAGTCGTTGCCAAGATCTCGATGTTGAACCGGTCAAACAGCGCGCGGGGTCGAAAGGCGGGATCGGACAGGCAGGCTTCAATCCGATCATAGATTGCCTCTGCCGTCTCGGGGGAGAGGGTCTCGCGGATATCGAAAACCGTGCGAAACGTATGATCCAGCCAAAGCCGAGACGGGGTGCCCAGAAACAGGTGCCACTGCGCGGCAAAAAGACGGAAGATCGCGCGGTTGTCATGCTGTTCCGCACTCTGGCCCAAGCCAATCTCGCTCAGACGAATGCCTTGCGAATGCAGCATTCGGAACAGATAGTGATCCGGCCGCAGGATCAGGTCGACCGGGTTCTGGAAAGGTGTATCTTCGGCAAACCAGCGCGGATCGCAGTGCCCGTGGGGGGAGACAATTGGCGCGTCGCGAACGGTCTCGTAGATCTCCGCCGCGCCGCTGGGCAAGGTGATTTCCGATTGCATGTGTGTCCCCTCCGTCCCTGACAGCGAAAACTAGGCAAGCTTTTGCGCGGTGGCCAGAAAATACTCTGTTCAACGGGGGCATAGCTTCTAAAGTGCGCGGGGCAGGGGGGCGATATGAAAGTAGCTTTGATCGGCGTCGGGATGGTGGCAGAAACCCACGCTGCCGCGCTGCGTGCCAGTGAGACCGTGACGCTGCATGGTGTTCTGGGTCGTGATTCCGCGCGCGCCAAAGCGTTCGCCAATGTTCAGGGCGCCAAACTCTACAGCAGCATTCAGGCCGTGGCCGACGATCCCTCGATTGACTTTGCCATTCTGGCAACCCCGCCCAACGCGCGGCTGGATCTCGTCCGCACCCTGATCGCAGGCCGCAAGCCTATTCTGATGGAGAAACCGTTGGAGCGTAGTTTGATAGCAGCGCGTCATGTGGTTGATGTCTGTGCCCGGGCGCATGTGCCCCTCGGCATCGTCTTTCAGCACCGGGTCCGCGACAGCGCGCAGCGGCTCAAGCAGATGGTTGATGCGGGCGCATTGGGCCAGATCGCGGCGGTAGATATTCACGTACCGTGGTGGCGCCCCCAAAGCTACTATGACGCGCCCGGACGGGGAACTTTGGATCAGGACGGTGGGGGCGTTCTGATCACACAGGCAATCCACACGCTCGATCTGGCGCTGCATCTTGCGGGACCGGTTACAAAGGTTCAGGCCTTTGCCCGCACGACATCCCTGCACAAGACCGAGGTCGAGGATTTCGTGAGCGCCGGGTTCGACTTTGCGTCCGGCGCTGTCGGTGCTTTGACCGCAACAACCGCAAATTATCCCGGCGGGACCGAGCGGATCGTCCTCCACGGCACGGAGGGGTCTGCGTGCCTCGAAGGGCCAAAGCTTAACGTTGATTGGCGCGACGGACGGCAAGACAGCTTTGGCGCCGATGAGGGGTCTGGCGGTGGCGCGGATCCGATGGCTTTCACCCATGAGTGGCACCAGAGCGTTATCGAGGACTTCGCAGCCAGCTTGAAAGATCAACGCGCCCCAATGGCCCCGGGGCGCGATGCGCTGAAAGTGCATACATTGATCGACGCGATGATCCGCTCGTCAGATCAGGGGCGGATGGTCGAAATCGCAGATGCCTGACGCCCCCTTGCGGATGGCCGCCGTTGGTCTGGACCACCGGCATATCTATGGACAGGCAGGGCATATGATCGCCGCCGGTGCGGAGCTTGTCTGCTATTGGACCGAAGGGCAGCCTGAAACACTTCCGGGCTTCAAGAAACGCTTCCCTGATGTCCCGTTCCAACCTTTGGACGACATCTTCGCGCGGGCTGACATTGACCTGATCCTGATTGCCGCAATTCCTGCGGACAGGGCGGCGCTCGCGATCCAAGCGATGGAGGCTGGAAAAGACGTGATGGTCGACAAGCCGGGCTGTACGGATATGGACCAATTGCACGCCATCAAAGACTGCGTTGCCCGCACGGGTCGGATCTGGTCTGTCAATTTTTCCGAACGGTTCGAGGTGCCCTCCGTCACGAAGGCCAGCGCCCTTGTCGCCGAAGGGGCCATCGGGCGGGTTGCTCAGACCGTGGGTCTTGGCCCGCACCGTCTGAATCGCGGGACGCGGCCCGACTGGTTTTTCGACCGCAAACAGTATGGGGGAATCCTCGCGGATATCGCGTCCCATCAGATCGACCAGTTTTTGCATTTCACCGGATCGACAGACGCTGAGATCACGCTGGCCCGCGCTGGAAATTATGCAAACCCGGATGACCCGGGGTTGCAGGACTTTGGTCAGATCGTCCTCCAGCACGGCGATTGCCACGGATTTATTCGCGTCGATTGGTACACGCCGGACGCCTTGCCTACATGGGGCGACGGGCGGCTGACCATTCTTGGCACCGAGGGCACGATCGAGTTGCGCAAATACGTCGACATCGCGGGACGCCCTGGCACGGATCATCTGTTTCTGGTGAATGGGACAAAGTGCGAGCACATGGCCTGCAGAGACGTTGGCTTGCCGTACTTCCCCGCCCTCATCGCAGATATCCGCGATCGGACCGAAACCGCGATGGCGCAGTCCCATGCATTCAAAGTGATGGAGTTGGCCCTGCTTGCACAGCGCCTTGCGGAGGACTAATCGCTAACGTGCGCTTCACTCTTTCATAGCGGCGCGGATGAACTTGGCAGCAGACCTGAAATGGCTCGCGCCGGCGGCTTCTGCCCATCGCCCGGCTGTCCAATCGTTCTTTGCACCGCGCATCGGGCCACCATAAAGGTCTTCGTTCGTTTTGCTTTCCAGAAACTCGGTCAGACGGACGGCGCGGTCATCAAGGAGCGTGTTGACCTGATTCCAACTGAGATCCGCCTGCTCTTTACGCAAATCTGCGTTGTAGCGGTTGAGTTCGTTCCACTTGTACCCTTCGGCCGGAAAGGCCACCTCACGCCCTGCTTGCCCGTCGTCGTACCACCCCAGAAAGAGATCGATCCAACGGGCGCGGTGTCCGATGATATCTTTGACCGACACCCCGTCGAGAGTGCGTTTCGCCTCCTCCGGGCCAAGCGGTGCGATCAGTTTCAGAAGCTTCGCATATTCCTTGGCCGTCACTTCAAGAAGTTCGGATTTCTTTTGTGCTGGCATCTCTGGTCTCAGGTATCAAGCGATCAGTGAGCCAGAAGAACCGGAAGGTCCGTCTGTTCCATCATCGTTTTTGTGGTCCCGCCGAAAACGGCTTCGATCATGCGTGCGTGGCCATAAGCCCCCATCACGACCAGACCGACACCAGCCTCCTTCGCACGGTCAATTATGCTGTCGCCAATCTCGCGTCCACCGCTCGGGTATTGAGACACCATGACCTTGCACCCGTGGTGGCTGAGCCACGCCGCCACGTCCGTACCGGGGTCAGCGCCGTCGTTACCGGGCGTCATGACCGGATCGAAACACCCTATGATGACGTCGTCGGCCTCCTTCAGGTATGGCATGGCCGCATGTATGGATCTTGACGCAGCTTTGCTGCTGTCCCAAGCGACAAAAACCCGTTTTGCAGGCGACGCTGGCGATCCGTTGAGCAACAAGCCCACCGGGGCGTTGAAGAGTATGCCATGGGCAGCTTCCCGAAGCATCTCTGGGGCGTCCCGAACATTCGACGCGATATGGGCGATGTCGCAAACGCGGGCCCGATGGGCGACCAACTGTTTTATGTCTCTGGTCGGGCACATTACGGATTGGACGTCGCCGGACACGCCGCTCGTTGATAGCAACCCTTCGATTTCTTGAACCCTGTCGCGCTGTGTCTGATGCGCCTGATCCACGAGATCCTGCCAGTTGTCAGGGATGTTCATGCCACCATAAGGCGGGACGCCGTAAGCGTAGGTCGGCAGTTCCGGCGCTGATCCCAGAAGAAAACAGGCCAGATGAATCTGACGTGCAGCGCAAGAGTGCGCCAGATCAGAAATCGCGTCATTGGATGTCTTCTGGTTGATCACAAAGAGAATGGTTGAATGGTCCATATCCGATCTCCGTCAGGGGCCGCCAGACTTCTGGCTGCAAGCAAAATGGCAGATGCGGACTTAAATCGGCTGATATGAATCAATCGCCACTGTCAAAATGTGATACCGTCAGGGGATCGTATGTCTTTGGAACCTCGGTACATGGAATACAAAGATTACTACAAGACACTGGGCGTCACCCGGGATGCGAGCCCGGAAGAGATAAAGCGCGCCTTCCGTAAGAACGCGCGCAAATACCATCCCGATGTCAACACCGGGCCGGAAGCGGACGCGAAGTTCAAGGACGTCAACGAGGCCTATGAAGTCCTGAAAGACCCGGAGCGTCGCGCGGCCTATGACCAACTGGGGCAAGCACCCCATTCAGATGGAGCGCAGTATCGGCCCCCACCGGATTGGGACAGCGGATTTCAATTCTCAGGTGGCGGTGCGGATAGCAGCGGCACGTTCAGTGATTTCTTCGAAACGCTGTTTCGACGCGGACAACATCCCATGGGTGGCAGGGCGTCGGGCGGAGGATCCGACAGCCATGCCAAGATCCATATCGAGATTGAAGATGCCTACGCCGGCACAACCCGCGTTCTGAGCCTGCGGACACCCGTGGTGGACCAGAACGGCTCGGTGAATTTGCAGGATCGAAACATATCGGTCCGGATCCCCAAAGGGGTGACCCAAGGCCAACACATCCGCTTGTCGGGGCAAGGCGCGCCGTCCTTCGATGCAGGTCCGTCGGGCGATCTTTTTCTCGAGGTCGCCTTTGCGCCGCATCCTGTATACCGCGCGGATGGAAAGGACCTTCATCTCGACCTGCCGATTGCCCCATGGGAGGCAGCGTTGGGCGGGCACGTTGTCATGCCCACACCGGGCGGCAAGGTGGATCTGCGGATCCCCAAGAACGCCCGCACCGGTCAGAAGTTGCGACTGAAGGGGAAGGGTCTGCCCGGCGCGATCGCAGGCGATATCTACGCCACGCTCAAGATCGTGAACCCGAAAGTCTCAACGGAGGAAGCGCGTAAACTGTTCGAGCAAATGGCAGAGGCGATGCCATTTGATCCTCGCGCGCATCTAGGAGGATAGCGATATGAAGAAAGCAAAACGACGCAGCGTCTTGGTGGACGCGCTCTCGCTGCAGGATCTTTGCCGGTTTTGCGAAGCGGATGAGGCGTGGGTTATTGAACTGGTTGAGCACGGTGTTCTCGAACCGAACGGAGCATCCTCCGAGACGTGGCGATTTCGCGGCGTGAACATCCTGCGCGCAAAAAAGGCGCGGCGCCTGAACCGCGATCTGGGCATCAATATTGCAGGCATTGCGATGGTGCTTGAATTGCTGGAGGAGCGCGACGCGATCTCCCGCAGATTGGCGCAGTACGAGGCGGTCTGAGGCGTAAAGAAGCATCAGCGCAGCGATGCATCGCTTTCGGAATTGATCCGCGTTCCTGCCCGGCCGTCGATCAACTCGGCCGCGTCAGACAGCCGACCAATGGCCGCAAATCCGCCGGTGTCCCTGACAAAGTCGCAGGCCGCCTCGATTTTTGGGCCCATGGAGCCCGCCGGAAAGGACATGTTGCTGAGATCGTCAGGTGACGTGTGTGTAATCAGCGATTGCTCGGCCGTTCCCCAGTTTGCAAAGACGCCCTTCACATCGGTCAGCATCAGAAATGCATCGGCAGCCAACGCCCGAGCCAGAAGGCTGCTGGCGTGATCCTTGTCGATCACCGCTTCAACCCCGATCAGTGTACCGTCATCCTTCTGAACAACCGGGATGCCGCCGCCGCCCGCGCAGATGACGACCACATTCTGCTCCAAGAGCAGCCGGATCACACCCAGCTCCAGAATACGCTTTGGTCGGGGTGAGGGTACCGTGCGGCGGGCGTGTGGTCCGTCCTGACCGATTGTCCATCCGCGCTCGGCGCTCAGTCGTGCGGCGTCCTCCGGGGTGTAAACCGGGCCGATGAACTTCGTCGGGTGGTGGAAGGCCGGATCACAGGGATCGACCTCGATCTGCGTCAGCAGCGTCGCGTACTGGATTTCGGGCGCGTAGGCGTTGTCGAGTTCCTGCTGCAGGACGTAGCCGATCATACCATCCGTTTCGGCCCCCAGCAAATCCAGGGGAAAGGCCGTTCCTTGCAGCGCGAGGTATCCTACCTGCGGCCCGTTCCCGTGGGTGATCACGACCTCATGCCCGGCCTCCAACACGCGGGCCAGTGCTGTAGCTGCGACGCGAATGCTGGCGCGCTGGCTGTTGGCGGTCAGGGGTGTGCCGCGCTTTGACAAGGCGTTTCCGCCCAGAGCAATCACAACGCGCATTCAGGGCCCCAATGTCGCGACAAGCACGGCCTTGATCGTGTGCATGCGGTTTTCAGCCTGATCGAACACCACCGACGCAGGGCTTTCGAACACGTCTTCAGTGACCTCCATCGCGTTGAGGCCGAAGGTCTTCTGGATCTTCGCGCCGATCTCGGTCTCGGTGTTGTGAAACGCAGGCAGGCAATGCATGAACTTGGTATGTGGATTACCGGTCATGGCCATGACCTTGGCATCGATCTGATAAGGCATCAGGCGCTTGATCCTTTCGGCCCAAACGCTTTCCGGTTCCCCCATCGACACCCAAACATCGGTGTAAAGCACATCGCATTCACTCACACCCTGTTGCAGGTCTTCAGTCAGCAAGATCCGCGCGCCACTTTCTGTTGCATCCTTCAATGCCGCATCGACGATCGCTTTGTCGGGCCAGAGCGTCTTCGGACCGCACAGACGCACATCCATGCCCAGCTTCGCGGCGCCCACAAGAAGGCTGTCGCCCATGTTGTTGCCGACATCTCCCAGAAAGCAGAAGGCGATCTGACCAAGCGGTTTGTCGACATGCTCGGTCATTGTCAGCACATCGGCCAGAATCTGGGTAGGGTGAAATTCGTCCGTCAATCCATTGTAGACCGGGACGCCCGACCACTCTGCGAGGGTTTCTACGATCGTTTGACCAAACCCCCGATACTCGATGGCATCGTAGACACGTCCCAGCACACGGGCCGTGTCCTTGATGCTTTCCTTTTTGCCGATGTGGCTTCCAGAGGGCCCCAGATAAGTGACATGGGCTCCCTGATCATGGGCCGCAACCTCGAAACCGATCCGCGTTCGGGTCGAGTTCTTCTCGAAAATCAACGCGATTTCCCGGCCCTTAAGCACCGGCCGCTCGGTGCCTGCGTATTTCGCGGCCTTCAGATCGGCGGCCAGTTTCAGGAGGTATTTAATCTCCGCACCCGTGAAGTCCTTGAGGCTGAGGAAAGATCGGTTTCTGAGATTGTAGGCCATATATTTACTCCACCGGATCGCGCGAGATTGGGCAGGTCATGCAATGGCCACCACCGCGCCCGCGCCCCAACTCGGCGCCGGGAATGGTGATGACCTCAACGCCCGCTTTGCGCAGCAATGTGTTGGTGCGCACGTTGCGGTCGTATGCCATCACCACGCCCGGCTCCAACGCCACGACGTTGTTGCCGTCGTCCCATTGCTCCCGCGCCTGTTCAAAGTGATCGCCGCCGGTCGCGATCACCCGCAAAGACGATAAGTCCAACGCCCGCGCGACCCGGTCAAAGAGGGTGCCCGGGTCTTCCCTGACGCTGAGCCCAGTCGTGGCGTCTGGTCGGAGCGTGTAGCATTTGATGGTGTCAGCGACCTGCGTGAAACTGGTCACGAGATCCCTGTCACAGAACGAAAAAACAGTGTCCAGATGCATCGCCGCACGCGACGGGGGCATCTGACAGGCGATGACGGTTTCGGCTGCGCCCTGTTCGAACAGGGCGATGGCCAGCTGACCCACGGCCTGTGGTGTCGTGCGTTCCCCCATACCGACAAGCACGCATCCATTTCCGATGGGCATGACGTCCCCGCCCTCAAGCGTGGCGGGGCCAGACCCCCGATCGGGGTTGCCCCACCACATTTCGGTCCTACCGGCAAAGTGGGGGTGAAACTCATAGATCGCAGCCGCAATCAGGGTTTCGCGCTGACGTGCTGGCCAGTGCATCGGGTTCAACGTCACGCCGCCATAGATCCAGCTGCTGGTGTCGCGGGTAAAGATCAGGTTAGGCAGCGGTGGCAGAACAAAACCGTCTGGCCCCAGAAACCGACCAAACATGCTGTTGGAGCTAAACGGCAGATCCTGCACGGTAATGCCGCCCATGAGAAAGCGCGTCAGGTCCGCTGCGGGGAGTTCATCGAGCCACCCGCGCAGGTCTGCAATCATGCCGACGCCGATATGGTCCTGCGTGATCATGCGATCCAACAGCCATTCGCGCGCATCCGGGCCTTTCAACACGTCCGTTAGAAGGTCGTTTTGATCCAGAACCTCAACGCCCCGGTCCCGCATCTTGTCACAAAAGGTGAAGTGATCCTTGCGCGCCTCATCGACCCAGAACACATCATCGAACAAAAGCGCGTCGCAATTGCCGGGCGTCAGCCGCTCGTGGGCCAATCCGGGACGGGAGACCATCACAGTGCGCAGCTTCCCCACTTCCGAATGAACGCCGAGCGGCGCCGTCACAGCATCACCGCAAGGCTGAGAAGACCCATGGACAAAAGCGACAGGATCAAAAGCAGCGGCCAGATAAACCGCAACCATCTGTTGTAAGGCACGCGGCCAATCGCCAGGCCGCCCACAACGACGGCGTAGGTCGGCGCAACCAGATTGGTGATGCCAATCGCGGTTTGAAATGCAGTGACGGCAAGATCGCGACTGACGCCCGCGAAATCTGAGAGGGGCGCCATGATCGGCATTGACAGTACGGCAAGGCCGGAGGTTGAGGGGACAAGAAAGCTCATCAATGCCTCGATCCCGAAGAGCGCGTTGATGAAGGCAACTTCCGACATCCCGCTGATCCAGCCTTCGAACGTATACAGAATGGTATCTGTGATCCGCCCCTGATCCATGATGATGACAATGCCGCGGGCCAACCCGATCACCAGCGCGACACCCAGAAGATCCCGGGCGCCATTTACAAATGCCGTGGTGAATGCCTTTTCGCCCAGCCAAGCAAGGGTCCCGATCAGGATCGAGGCCCCAAGAAACAGCGCCGACATCTCTGCCATCCACCAGCCTTGGGAAGACACGCCCCAGACCATCACGCCGAACGTCGCCGCGAACAGCAGCAGGATCACGATTTGCAGTCCGCTCAGATACTCCGATGTCAGGGCATCTCGGCCTTGCAGGAAATGGGCTTCGTTCGCCTCTTTCATATCCGCAACAAGCGAACGGGATGGATCGCGCCGAACCTGTTCCGCGTAGCGCATCACAAAAGCCACTGCCGCGATCCACGAGAGACCCAGAATGACAAACCGCAGGACCATGCCTTGCGTGAACGGGATTCCTGCTGCATCCGATGCAATGGCCGTCGAGAACGGATTGATGGTGGAACCGATCACGCCAACACCCGCGCCCAGCATGATGATCGCGACGCCGGTCAGCGCGTCATATCCCGCCGCTATCATGATAGGTATCAGCAGAACATAGAACGCCAGCGTTTCCTCTGCCATGCCGTAGGTTGTTCCGCCCGCAGCAAAAAGTGCCATCATGATGGGGATCATCCATTTCTCGCGCCCCTCAAGCCGCCGCATGGCCTGAGCGATGCCGGTGTTGATCGCACCGGTGGCGGTTACCACACCCAGAAAACCGCCGACGATCAGCACGAAGAGCGACACGTCGATGGCGTTGGCCTCGTAGGACGCCGGATCGTAGAAGCCTGCGATTGGGGCGATCAGAACGTCGATCAGTGTTTGCGGGGCCGCGTCCACCGGCTGATAGCTTCCGGGCACGGGGACATCTTTGCCCAGCGTCTCATTCGCGACGCGCTCGTATTCGCCCGCTGGGATAATCCAAGTGAGCACGGCCATGACCACAATCAGTCCAAAAAGGATCGTGTAGGCCGTTGGAAATCGACCCGGCGCCGATGCGCCAGAGGTCGAACTGCTGTCCGAGGCGACTGCCATATTGATCCCTCCCGCAAGGATTTTTTCCCTTGGGTCGGATCATGGCGCGGCACACAGTCCGGCGATTGAGATTGATCAATCGCGCCCGGCGCACAGCTCTACTTTTTCAGACGGTTCTTTGACTTCTGGTAGAGACGCCTGTTGAGATGGATGAATTCGCTCAGGCTCCGGCCGAGTAAACCGGCAGAATTCCGGATCAGATAGAGATATCCGGTGATGCTGGCGATCAGACCTCCGACGGCATTGATCATCAAATCCCCCATCGTGTCATAGAGGCCGGACTTTTGCATATTCAGGCCGAAGGTTTGGTCCATCAGAAACTCGAAGATCTCCCACACCGCGCCCATCATCATCGCCACGCAGAAGGTGATGAACGCCACGGCAGAAGGTGGAGCAGCGAACCGGTCACCTTCGAAGAGCATGAAGACAAAGAGAAACCCGGTCAGCCCGAACCCTATGGCTGAAAATCCATGCAGGGCCAGATCCCACCACCAGAGGCGCTCGTAGAAATCAAACGCTTCGCCCAGAAAGATCGACGCGAAGAAAAAGAGCGTGGTTGCGACAAGAAACGGAAGGGGCAGGGTCAGTGACCATCGAAAGGCCAGAAGCGGCGGCAACAGGGACAGAGCAAGTGTCGAGAGGCTGACGAAGGCTAAGGACCAGCGGGCCAGGCCAAGCGCCGCCAAACCTGCCAGCAAAAGCAAGGCCCAGATCGCAAGGATGAGGCTGTTGCGCTTCTTGATCAATTGCATGGCGTGGACGTGCCTACGTTAAATTCCCGCTGTTCAACCTTATATTAGAGCGATGGCAGCATCTTTGATACGCATCGCAAGCTACAACATCCGTAAGGCGCGGGGGCTGGATCAAAAACGGCAGCCCCGACGCACGCTGGAAGTTATTAACCGACTAAATGCTGATATTGTCGTTTTACAAGAAGCAGATAAACGGATCAGGCCGCGAAACCCGGCGATCCCGCGAAATCTGATCGAAACGGACACCGATTTTCATCTGGTGGAGGTTTCAAAGAACGGCGTCAGTCTGGGGTGGCACGGGAATGCAATTCTGATCCGTGATCCGGCGCATGTGACGCAGATCACATGTCTGGATCTACCGGGTTTGGAGCCTCGCGGTGCAATCCGCATGGACCTTGGGATCGGAGGTGGCCTTAGTATTGTGGCCGCGCATCTTGGACTGCGCCGCCGGGATCGGAGAGCCCAGCTGGCCGCGCTGTGTGATGCGACCGCTGACAGTCGTCATGCGGTCATCGCCGGCGATTTCAACGAATGGTCCCACCGCAAGGGGTTAGAGCCGCTGGCAGGGCGTTTTGAAACCCATGTGCCCGGCCGCAGCTATCACACCCGGCGTCCTCTGGCTGCATTGGACCGGTTCGCGCTGAGCCAAGGTCTGACCGTAAAGAATGCGGGTGTTGAGCAGGGTGATCTGGCACGCCGGGCCTCGGATCACCTGCCGGTCTGGTCCGACATCGCGATCCCCTCTGCCGCTACTTGCTGAACATTACAGGCAACTGCGCGTCCCGCAAAAGCGCGTATGTTGTGGCCCCGATTACAAAGTCATAAGCTTTGGAATGCCCGAACGCGCCGGTGACGATCAAATCCGCGCCCTTCTCAAAGGCGACCTTGTTCAGGACCTCCGCCACCCCTGCGGTGTCGGTTTCGCGATGCTCCAGCGTGGGCTTCACACCGTGTCGGGACAACATCTCTGCAAGATCGATCCCGTCGGAATCCTTCAGGGCATCTTTGACGGGTGACCCCACGCGCAACACCGTCAGCGCTGCGCCATCGTCGGCAACGCTCAGCAGATCATGGGCGGCGCGGGTGGCCTCTCTGGTATCGCTCCACCCGAGCAGAATGTTTTCACCTATCACAGGTCCGTCATAGCCAAGCGGCACAACAATCACCGGACGCCCGCTTTCTCGGATCATCTGAACCTGCGCCTGCCTCTGGTCATAGCGGTCCGCATTTTGGTCTTCATGCGCCATGATCACCAGATCCGCCGCCCGGGCGCTTTCAACCATCCGATCATTAGCGGACACGCCTTCGGCACGGACAAGACGAAACTCGCTCTGAAAATCCTCGGAGGATGTGTAGCGCTGGAAGATTGCTTTGATTTTTTCGGCCTCTTCCGTCTGACTTTCGTTGAACGCGGCAAAGGCAGGGGCCGGGATGTGCATGGCGATGCCGGGATAGACCAACAACGCCTCGACTGTGTGCAAGCCGGTCAGATGGGCACCGTGCTTGCGCGCCAAGGGCACCGCCAGTTTCATCAGAATTTCGGCATGGTCTGCCGTGGTGAGACAAACCAGAACTGTTTTGAGCCCCATCGTGTCGCTCCTTCGTATGCGGGCGGACAGGGGCGCGGCGATGCGCCCCGGGCCGGTCAGCTTTTTGTGATGTCGATCTTCTGGACCTCTGCTTTCGCTTCGGCGGGTTTTGCAATGCGCAGCTTCAGTATGCCGTCCGCAAAGGCGCTCTCCACGGCCCCCGCATCAGGTGAAAAGCCAAGCGGGATCTGGCGACGGAAATTACCATAGCGGCGTTCCGTAAGATGATAGTTGTCATCCCGCTCCTCCCGGTCCGAGCTTTTCTCACCTTTGAGTGTCAGGAGGTTTCCGGTGATCGAAGCGTGAAGGTCTTCGGCCTTCACCCCGGGCACCTCGGCGGTGATTTCTATGGCATCGTCCGTTTCAACGACGTCAATGGCTGGAAAGATTGAACCCGCGACCATGGCGCGCGCTGACATATCGGGCAAGGGCACACCGGATCGGAACTGGTCCAGAAGACGGTTCATTTCTTTTTGAAAGGACGGGAAAAACGCGGGTCCGTCCGCATCGGTGTTCAGGTCAGGCAGGGTATGACGTGACATCTGTAGATCTCCTTTCTGCAGGGGGACACGGGTGGCGTGTCGCTCCATGGACTAGCAAACCTGTCGCCAATCCGATTGATCCCGATCAATCCATTTCGACGCTGCTGGGGTAGCTCAAGGACAACCGATCCAGGTGCTAAAGGAGCGTTTCATATGTTTTTCCGGCAGAGTATTTTCACCATCTTGGCCTGTCTTGGGGTCAGTACCGGGGCTTTTGCGGACAGCACATCCGTTCGGATCGGGGGGGACACGTTCTTCGCCGGGTCCGCCGTCAGTGAAACGGTTAACACCGGGGGCGATACGTTTATTGCGGCGCGTTCCGCCGTCGCGCGCGGATCTACCCAAGGGGATATGCACGTTGCCGGGTTCGACATCTCGGTGGATGCGGATACCGCGCAGGACCTTTATGCAGCGGGGGCCACCGTTGTTGTGCGGGGCAGCACGGCGCAGGATTTGACCGTTGCCGGTTTTTCCGTGCGGACGGAAGAGACCGCCGAAACTGGCGGCAACGCGCGTCTGTTCGGCAATACGCTCACCATAGACGGTCCCATCAATGGTGCGCTGCTCGCGACGGCCAGTGACGTCATCTTGAACGCACCAATCGGGGGCGACGTCCGGATTGTTGCGCGGACCATCAGCTTCGGGCCGGATGCGGTCGTCGATGGGCTTCTGACTTACAGCACCGAGGACCGCATATCGGTGCCTGACCGCGTTGCCCCTCAAGGGCGCGTCGTCTTTCAGCAGTACAGCGGATCGGAGGCGTGGGACGATTGGGATGAATTTCGCGAGGACATGCCAGTACTGCCGACGCTTGCGTCGATGATGTTCGGGTTCGTGATCTCACTGCTGTTCTTCCTGGTGCTTGGTGCGCTGATGCTGGGCTTCATGCCCAGACGTCTCAGAGCGCTCCGTCGAAGCATCGCCGCGGCGCCCGGGCAGTCCATGCTTTTGGGTGTCATCGGCCTGTCGGTGCTCTTTGGCATGGCGCCAATCACCGCTCTGACCATCGTGGGTTTGCCGTTTGTGCCCATCGCCCTTCTGCTCATCGTGGTCGCTTGGATCCTTGGTTACGCGCTTGGGGCCTACAGCGTGGCCATGCGCATCTGGAGCGGTTTTGGTGGGGCAGAAAATCCAAGCAACGTCGCCCGTCTTGCAATCTTTGCGGCGGCCATCACCTTCATCGCGCTTCTGAACTTCATTCCCTTCGTGGGCTGGGTCGCCAATTACACGCTGATCCTGCTGGGCATCGGCGCCATGACGCGAGCCTTGTTTCACTACCTGATCGGCAATTCGGGCGAGGCGTTCGACATCGATATGAAGCCAATCGACGACTGATCCCGTAGACACAAGAGGAGGACCCGCCATGTCTGCCCAAGGTCTTGAAGCCATCGATCATACGGTTCACGTGACACACGAGTGGATCAACGAGCTGACCGCTCGGCTGGACTGGGGGTCAAAGCGCAGCGCGTTGCGCCTGCTCAGATGCACGTTGCATCGGGTGCGAGACCACCTTCTAACCGACGAGTTGGCCCAGTTCTCAGCCCAATTACCGCTGCTCATCCGTGGCATGTTCTTCGAAGGCTGGATGCCAAAGCGCACCCCGATCAAGGAGCGGCACGCCGAGGACTTCACCGATGCAATAGGGGACCAGATGCGTGAGGCGGATGATTACAGGGGGCCGCAGGATATCCGACACGTTTTCGATCTGCTGAATAACCGCCTGAGCGAGGGCGAGATCAGGGACATCCGGGCCTGCCTGCCGGAACCCATCCGCGCCCTGTGGCCTGACCCGATGTAACCCTGTGTTGGACGAGCTTGATACGGCTCGGGTTAGCCTAAAAGCGGAACGCGCTGATTGATGCTGCAGGTCTGCTTTGGAGCCCGTTTTGACCGATGCTGCACGTCGTATAGATGACCAGAAACCGCGCGAACCTGCCGTTTGTTAATCGCGGGTAGAAAGCAGATCATTAATGGCGGCGCGATCAATTTTACGATTTTCAAATGTACGTACATTGTCAGTGAGTGTTACGAATATCGTCACCGGGCGGTCTTCCTGATCGAAATTCAACCCCGCTTCAACCTTCAAAATAGCATCGCACATCGGAGAAAGATTTTTCATATCAAACGCATCGCTTTGATCAATACCCACAAATTCGACCGGCGTGCAGGCGGCTTTGGCATTCTTTAAAACGACCTGTCCATCGTCAATGACCCACGTAAAAGACGCGCCACGTCCAAAGGAAGTTTCTTCAAAATGCGAATAAGGGCCAAAGGCCGCGACAAGGTTACGTTCAATCGCCCCAAGATTCAGGCGCGTGTCCTCTTCCACGAAGTTGTATACGATATTGGTTTGCTCAAGCGCAGCACCAGACGCCAACTGTGAAAACCGCATTGCGACGCGGGCTTCCACTGCATCATCAAATCCCCTTGGTGTGGCCATTCCAACCATAACCATAGACTTAATAGCTTCCCAAGCGGCCGCATCACCCATGCGGAACTTATGCGCATCAAATCCGCCGATACCAAAATCCACTAAGGTATCGCAGGCTTGTTGTGGGGTCATTCCCCTTGAAACATCCTCCAGCAGACGCATCGTATCGGGAATATCCGCACCGGCTGAAGTTTGCATAAATTCAGGCCATTCCCCTACCGGACTGGGCAAGACACAATCGGTGTCTTCTTCGCGACAACCGGTAAATAGAACTACGGATAAAATGAGAAAATAGCGCATGACCCTTAGTATAATGTTCAATTCAGAATGCAATTCTGACTTACACCTCCACCCAAACTACAATCATGAACCGAACGTGATCGAACCGCCAAATCCAGTCATTGGCGCAAGCGCAGCGAAAGTACGCTTAGTCCCGCGTCTTACCAGTTCGTGCACCGCGCCGGTCACTGGCGTTGTTTCCCGCGCCGGTCACTCATGACCAGCGCAGCGAAGGTGTCAGGAGAGACCGAACTGCACGCAAGTTGCATTGCAGCGAAGGTCAGCTTTAACATCCCGGAATGCACTTCGCAGATCATATCCAGACAGAACGTCTGTCGCTCAGCCCGATGAAAAAACGGGATATTTGGTTCTTTTGTAGGCTCGTCGGCAATTCAAATGTAAGGCGATACCTCGGCGGTCCTGTTCATTGGAAGCAACGCCTTCCGCGCTTCAAACGATATTTGAACGCTCCATCCCATGTTGGCGTCTGGGTCGCTAGGTTGACGAGGTTCAACCAACCAATTGGTCTGGTAGAACTTGGTCTACACAAAAATGAAAGAGACTACGAAGTCTCTTACCAGTTTGACCCATCTTACTGGGGCGGCGGCCTTGCAAGCGAAGCCGTTCACGCAGTTATCGCGCATGCTCTGGATGAAGCCGGTTTGGAGCGTATCATTTCGGAAACTCAGAGCGCTAACTCTGCGTCTTGTCGTTTGTTGAAATCACAGGGAATGGTTGAGATTGAGAGGCTCCATAGATTCGGGGCAGAGCAGACCATTTTTGCAACTAAATGAAAGCCGACGTTGGCGCAGTCGCAGCGAAAGCTCACTTTGTCCCGCACTTCTGTCATCTCCAAGAGTTTTGGCTCCGCTGCATCGCCGCAGGTCCGCTTTGAGCCCATACCTACCGATGCTGAGCTGCGCATGAATGGCAGCTTTAGCGACCGCTGTTACTCACTGTCGTTCTTCAGGTTGAGCTACCCTGAACGTGCTCTCGCGCGTTGGCTAACTCCAATTTTGCATAGAGCTTCTGAGCTTTGCTCGGGTTGACCTGTTCGACCCAACCGATCTGCCCCAAGATCTTTTCAAATTCTGCCGGATCGTTTTTCCACGCCTTTTGGTGAATAATTGCCTTTAGCCGATCGAATTCCTTTCGAGAGATATTGATTGTCTCATTGACTACAATTCCCAAGACCATCTGCCTTCGATAGCAGGGCATAATCCTCGTTTTGCCGGTTCTTATTCTAAAGCCTTCCTCCTCTACGATCTCGGGTACGGTGGTGAGAACCGCGTCGCGTACTCCACTATCTCCTGAAAAAGTAAGATCGTCGGCATACCTCGTATAGTTTGCTCCAAGCGACCGCGCCAAACCTGCCAAACGCCGATCCAATCGATACGTCAGCAGGTTCGCGAGCGCCGGTGAACTTGGTGCACCCTGAGGCAGATGAGGCTCCATCAATGTTTGGCGTTGTTCATACGGCATACGTTGTCGAATACGGCTTGGCGTAACGATGGTGCAGATGCCGCTGAGGCCGTGCGCTACAGAAACTGGATATCCGAGGTGGCGAAAGAAGGCATAGACGCGCCCATAGCGAAGACTACTAAAATAATTCTTCAGATCGAGGCCGATGACGACTTCTTCGCCAGCATGCCGTTGTGCTGCACCAATGCAATTTCGTCCGCGAACAAACCCAAAACTATCCGGGTGTGTTGGCACCTTGGCAAGAATTCGATGATTTATCAGGCGCTGAAGTGACTTCAGTCGGGGTTTGGGTGCCTCAATGAGCCTCAAGCCACCACTGGACTTTGGGCTCATACGATAGAAATAATTGTTCACGCCCGGCATCGGATGTGTTTCTCGCCACCCGTTCCTGTCCACGAATGCGTCAAGCTGCTCAGGCGTTAGGAGGAGCCAATCGGCAAGATCAATGGCTGTGTGCAACGTGGGAAGCACCAACGCATCAAACGGCGCGACGGGTAGCATCCTGGGTGGTTCAAGCGGAAGCGACGGCCATACATCGGCTTTGTTGCAATGCTTGAAGAGCCGCCGCACTACTAGTTGCTTGGATAGCATTTCAGCTATTCGGTTCGCATCAGGGGCGTAGCGTTGAGGGAATTCGACGATCAAACTATTCGTCAACAACTTTGCGTCACTTTGAAAAGCCGGAGGTAAACAATGGCGAAGAAGGCGGGTGACATCGTCTTGGGACCACCGGCACCCCTCCAATCGAGTGGCCAGGGTTGATACAAGAAGTTCACTTCGCGAAGCTGGCAACGACGACCTCTGCTATTCTGTGCTTTGGATATCCCGTCCTGAGTGAAACTCAGTGGCGGATATCCACAGTGTGTCGGAGCAATGTCATCAGACGGGGATACCCCGCCCCAGGCTCACCAAAAGGTGCACCAATCCAAAGGCCGCCGTTATGAATATCTTGCCGACCAATGATGACTATTTCAAGGAACGCGGACTTGGAAAACAGAAGTGCAAACTAATCCATCACAAGATAGAAAGCAGCCATTCGTACCAGAAATCGCGAGGTCCGCTTCGTCCCGCTTTGCTGACCTTAGCGTTTGTGTAGTCACACTGCATCTTCACGAAGCCGTTTATGACCGACAGCTCCGCCAAATACGTCCGGTGACGGTCAACAGGTAGCCATCGAAAGTATCGGTCGCTCAGTTGCGGTCGCCCAAGGACAGGGTCAGCAGCGTGTCGGGGCGCAGGACGACGATTGTATGGATGTTGTTGATCGCGATGATCCCGCTCTTGCGGAGTTGGGTGAACGTGCGGCTGATGGTTTCCGTCGTCAGTCCCAGAAAATCAGCGATATCAGCCCGGCTCATCGGCAGATTGACCTGCGTATGCTCCCCTAGATCTTCGCCCACGCGGTCCGAGAGCACACAGAGAAACGACGCGACTTTCTCAACGGCTGACTTGCGACCGAGCATCATGAAATGGTCCTGCATTGCGCTGATTTCGCAAAGGGCTGCTTGCAGCAGTGCATGATGCAGCTTTGGATCGCCCTCGCCGTTTTCCAGAACCGAGCGGCGATAGGGCTGCAGACGCGCGTCGACAAGGGCGTCGCAATCGGTGTGATGCAAGCCAGCGGACGGAAAGCCGACGATGTCGCCCGGGTACCCAAATGCGATCACCTGCCTGCGCCCGTCCTCTAGCAGTCGCGTCAGCCGCAGGACGCCCGATGTCACCTGATACAACCAGTCCACCTGATCACCTTCGAAATAGAGGTAGTGGCCGGCCTTCAGCCGCGCCTCTGCGGTTTTCGCGCCTGAACTCGCGAGTGTCCTGACGGGCATTTTTGCAAGGTATTCAGCGGGATTCGTGACATACATGGCGGCAGACCTCCGGGGTTGCGATGAGGTCAAACTGGGTACGCTGTGTAATTTGGATTGGTCTCTGCCGGTGAGGTTTTGTATCATTTTGTAACAGATCTGATAAGCCGTTGAATCCGCACTTAGATCTGTTCTGAAGGGGACTTGTGGGACTATTGCCGGGAACGCCTGATATGAACTGTCAGACCATTCTTGTGATTGAAGATGAAGCCAGAATCAGGGCGCTGCTGCGCAATGTGATGGAGGATGAGGGATATGCCGTTCTCGAGGCGGAAAACGCCAGGCAAGCCATTGATATCATTAAGACCTCCGAGGTCAGTCTGATAACGCTTGATATCCATCTGGGGCCGGATGACGGGCTGGAACTGGCGAAGGACATTCAGCGCATTTCCGAGGCACCGATCATCATGGTGACAGGCAAGGATGACATTATTGACCGGGTCGTCGGGCTTGAGCTTGGGGCGGACGACTATATCACCAAACCGTTTCATCTCAGGGAGGTGCTCGCCCGGATCAGGACCGTTTTGAGGCGCGCCGAAGGCCGTGTGCCGGGGTATTCCGAAGCGCCACCCGATCCGATGCCAGATCAAGCGGACAACAGCGCACAATACAGTTTTGACGGGTTAAAAGCCGTGCCGGATCGGTTGGAGCTTCTGGATCGGACCGGTGCCGAGTGCGATTTGACCAGCGGCGATTTCAAGCTTCTGTCGGTCTTTCTGGCGCGGCCAAAGCGCGTCTTGTCCCGGGATCAGCTGATGGATCTGACGGGGGGCCACGAATGGAGTCCGCTGGACCGGACCATCGACAATCAGATTGCTCGCCTGCGCAAGAAGATCGAGCGCGATCCGTCCGATCCGAAGCTGATCAAGACGGTGCGCGGTGTAGGCTATACCTTCACATGCGATGTCCGGCGGGTTCAGTCGTCCGCGTCGTCCGTCAAAAGCGCCTGAAGCCGGACCGCCAGATCGGACTGCCGGTACGGTTTGTGAAGAATGTCATAAGTCTGATCCCGCGCCATCGAGCCGGTGACCACGTCGCTGGCATATCCCGACGTCAGCAACACCCTCATATGCGGGAACTCAGCCGCGACCTTGGCGGCCAGATCGTAGCCATTGAGGTCGCCGGGCATCACCAGATCGGAAAACAAAATGTCCGCATGAACGCCCGACTGCAGCATCCGATAGGCCGCGTCACCATTGCTGGCGTCTTCCGTCTTGAACCCCAGATCGCGGATGCGCTCGACGGAGAGCCTGCGAACCTTCGGGTTATCCTCAACGATCAGCACAGTCTCGCCGCGCCCTTGTGGGACCCCTGGGTGGGCGATGGTTTGGGGTGGCACGCGCTCGGCGCCGTCATCTGATCCGGTGACCGCAGGGAAATAGAGCCCAAAGCTCGTACCATGGCCCAGCTCGCTGTAGAGCGTGATATGACCGCCAGACTGCCGGACAAAACCATACACCATCGCCAATCCAAGCCCCGTGCCGCCGCTCTCGGTCTTGGTGGTGAAAAACGGCTCAAACGCTCTTTGCTGCGCTTCGGTGCTCATGCCTGCCCCATCGTCGCTAACCGAAAGCCTGACATAGTGCCCCGGCTGTATGTCCGTCTCTTGGGCCATGTAGCTGTCATCAATCGTCACATTGGCAATCGAGACCAGAAACTCGCCCCTGCCGCCCATCGCGTCACGGGCGTTCAGCGCAAGGTTCATCAACGCAGATTGTAGTTGCGAAGGATCGATCATCACCTGATCGACCTCAGCCGCGAAGTCCGTCTTGATCAGATAGGTGCTGCCGAGCGTGCGTTTGAGGATCGCAAGCGTGTCTTCGCACAATTCGCGCAGGTCGGTCTTGATCGGCTTTAGATTGCTCTTGCGTGCAAAGACCATCAACCGCTCGGTCAGGTCGGCCCCCAGTTCAGCCGAGGCCAGAGCGTCGCGGATCAGTGACAACTGCCGCTCACTCGCACCGCGCATTTCCAGCAGTTCCAGATTGCCGATGATAACCGTCAGTAGATTGTTAAAATCATGGGCAATCCCGCCGGTCATCTGGCCGATCGCATCCAGACGCTGGGATCGCGCAAGGGTCAATTGCGTAGCCCTACGTTGCGTCAGATCGTGCAGAATCGCCACAAACATTCGCGTGCCGTTTATCCGGGCCTCATTCACTGACAGATGAAGGTGAAAGACAGAGCCATCCTTTCGCTGTCCCTCAACCTCGCGCCCGGTGCCGATAATACGCTTTTCCCCGGTCTCCATGTAATGCGCCATAAACCCGTCGTGTCGGGCCGCCATGGCGCGGGGCATCAAACGGTTCACGCTCTCGCTTATGATGTCTTCACAGTCGTATTGAAACAGACGGCATGCGGCAGCATTGGCGCGAATGATCCGGCCCCGGTTATCCGAAATGATCATGCCGTCGACGGCCGCCTCCAGTATGGCGTGCAAAATCGCGCTGTCCTGAGCCGTGTTGTCCATATCCACCTATCGCTTTCCGGCCAGCCTGCCGAATGGTTATCCATGAGCGCAAGCAGGAATTGATATTCATCAAGGCGACGGCGGCCCGGTCTGTGGGACATTGGACCATCTGTCGGGGCCGTCAAAGGCGTTTCGCTCTGGTCAGGTATTCGACTGAACCAAGGGAGAGTGGAACATGTTCAAGAAGATCATCGTCGGTCTCGACGGGTCCGAGAAAGCGGAAACAGCAACGCGTATCGCGTGCGATCTGGCGCAGAAGTACGGCAGCGAGGTCACGCTGATGCATGTCCCCCACGCTGAAACCGCGGCTTTCGTGGTAGGGGCCGTGCCCGGATATCACGCCGCAATCACCAAACCCAGCTTTGCCGAGATCGAAAAGGCAGGGCAAAAGGTGCTGGACCACGCGCGGGAAATCGCCGCCGATGCAGGGTGCAAAACGGTAAAGACCCATATGCCTCACGGCGATGCGGCGACCGAGATCCTTGCCCACGCCGAAGACATCGGCGCCGATCTGATCGTAACGGGACGGCGCGGTCTCAACAGCATCTCGAGTTTGGTTCTGGGCAGCACCACCCAACGGATCAACCATCTGGCAAAATGCGCCTGCCTTTCGGTGGCGTAGGCGCTTTGCACTTTTACCCCGCCCGGTTGCCAAGCTGTCGGGCGGTTTTCAGAAACCTTGCCTGCGCCCGCCCGCTGGGGTCGTCAGCGTTGCCGAAAATACTCCACCGCACAGGCCAGATGCCGCAGAATTTCAGGATGTTGCGGTCGAGGCTGCGCAGGGAGTGTGCAAGGAAGAACCACCGATAGGCGAGACCGGGCATCCCCATTGTGACGATTACTCGGGCGGACTTGCCCGTGAGCGCTCCGCGCCAGCGACGGCTGTTTGTCTCGAACGCAAATCCGCTGCGAAACACCTGTTCGATCCACGCTTTCAAAAGCGCCGGAACATCTCCCATCCAGAGGGGATAAATCATCACGATATGATCGGCGGCCCGCAACGCCCCCTGACCTTCATGGGCCACGTCCGGCATCTCGTCGCCATCCCATTCTGCCTTGGATCTCAGATAGGGGATGTCATGATCCGCGATGTTGATCACCGCGACCGTGTGACCGCTCTTTTCAGCGGCTTCCCGGTAGGCATCGCCGATTGCATGGCACAAGTGGGTCCGTGCGTGATCGGGATGGCCCTGAATGATGAGTATTCGTGTCACGACGTGTCGTCCTTTCAGGGGTGGTGCAGCAAATGAGCCATCTGCAGATAACGCGTCAGATCGGCGAGCGAGATCACACCCGCCAAATGATGGCCCGACACGACAAGAAACTTGCGTTGCTTTGTTTTCATGATGCGCGCCAGCAGGTCCTGAATGGGCAGATCGGGGGGAACGGTGATCTGCGGGTCAAGGCTTGCAAACACATCGCCCACCCGGGTACTGGCCCAATTCTCGCGATCCATCCCCGACAGCACCGCCTGATCGATATGGCCCAGTAGGACGCCACCCTCGGCAACCGGCACGAAGCTCACATTGTGATAGAGCATGACCCTGTTCACGAACTCGGACAGGGTCATATCCGGCCCGACCGTGATCGGGTTACGCTTCATCAGGGAACTGACGGTCTTGTCGCCAAAGGCCGTGCGCGCCAGTTGGCTCTGATAGCTTGCCCGCGCAGCCATCAGGACAAACCCGCCAATCATGATTTGCCAGAACCCGGTGATCAAGGCCCCCTGAAACAGGGCCAGGACCCCTAGCGTCATCAGCGCGTAGGCAAAGACGGTGCCTGATTTTGCGGCCGTCTCGGTCGCCTTCAGAACGTCCCCGCTGCGATGCCACAGATAGGCCCTGAGCACGCGGCCACCATCCAGTGGAAACGCAGGGACCAGATTGAAAAGCGCGAGGATCAGGTTGATCATCGCAAGATACGACAAGACCTCTGTCAGCGCGCCCGTGGCAAACAGGAACGCAGTCGCTTGCGCGAGGACCCAGAACCCGAACGCCAGACAGAAGCTCATGGCCGGGCCAGCCAAGGCCACCCAGAACTCGACGCCCGCCGATTGTGGCTCTGCTTCAAGCTCGGCCACACCACCAAAGAGAAAGAGCGTGATGCCCTTGATCGGGACGCCGTATCGGCGGGCAACCACAGAATGGGCCAGTTCGTGCAGCAGAAGCGAAGCGAAAAAGCAAAGCATCGCGATCACCGCCATGCCGACATAGGTCTGCGGGGTCTGGTCGGGGTACACGAAAGGGAAATACCGCTGTGACAGGCTCCACGTGATGAGGGCGGCGATCAGCGCCCAACTGGGGTCGAGCTTTATGTCAAAGCCGTTGAGCGTGAACAGTTTAACAGCGTTTGAGAACATGGGGCGGCCTCATTTTTGAGGCAAGCCTAGTCCCGGTTTCCATCGGTTCCTTGATTTTGCTCAATGGGCGCGATCACGGATGAAACAGCCCGCCGACACCGTAGGCCAAAAGTGCGGCAATCGCCCCGATCGTCAGGGTCTCCGCGCCGGACCACCACCATTTGGCCAGCGACCAGCGGCTTTTGCCCGTGCCGATCAGAAAGAAGGTCAGAAGCGTTGCAAAGACCGAGATCTGGAACGCGGCGGGCACTCCGAAAACGAACGGGATCAACGGCACCGACCCCGCCACCATGAATGCACCAAAGGTCGAAAGCGCGGCCCGCACCGGATTTGGCGGATCCCGAGGTAGACCGTATTCGTCTGTCAGCATCAGATTGATCCATTTGTCTTTGCTGCGTGAAATGGCGTCCGTCGCTTTGGTCAGTACGTCGCCGGTCAACCCGCGCAATTCGAGGATCTGGCGCAGTTCCTCCAGTTCGCCGTCCCGGTGGTGTTTGATGTGGCGCTCTTCGATCTTGATGATCCGCTTACGATCATCAAGTTCAGCCTTCGTGCCGGAATAGTTGCTCGCTGCCATCGAAAACCCGTCGGCAATGATGTTCGCAAGGCCAAGCGCCACGATGATGCTGTGGGACAGGCCCGCGCCTTTGACGCCTGCAACAATTGCAAACGTGGTGACGGCCCCATCGATGCCGCCGTAAATCATGTCCTTCAGGTAGCTGTTTTGCTGGCTGGACGATAAACGGGCGGCGACGTCTTGCGGGCTATGGCCGTGGTCTTCGGACATTCCTGTGTCATAGCGCTGCGCTGGTCCGGCAACATTGAGGCATGTCAAACCTGCCGCCCGCGCGCCGGCTAAGGGACGGTATGGACATTCCGGCGACATCCTTGTCTCAAAGCGTAGTTCTGTTCGCTCTCTGCGCGAGCGTTGTTTGGGTCGCGGGGGCGCGGCTGGCCTATCTTGCGGACAGTCTGGCGGATCGGTTCAAGCTTGCGAAATCGCTGGTTGGTCTGCTGATCCTGTCGCTGGCGACATCTTTGCCGGAGGTCGCGACAACGCTCAGCGCCGCCGTCCAGCAATCCCGCGATCTGGTGTTGAACAATCTTTTTGGCGGCATAGCGCTGCAGACGGCCATTCTGGCGATGTCCGATTTCTGGTCGAAGGGGGCGATCACCAACTATCCCCGCAAGGCAAACCACGCTCTTGAGGCGACGCTTCTGGTGTTTCTGCTCTCTCTCGCGCTGATCACCACCAACCTTAGCGAAACCTTCGTTCTGGCCGGTATCGGCCTCGGCAGTGTGTTCATCGCCTTGGCCTACGGGGGCGCGATCTGGCTGTTGCGGCGCTATGACGGGTCCAGCGACTGGGTTCCCGTTGACCTACCTGATCCAGAGCCGTTGCCCTTTCCCGCGCCCTCCGGTCTGGCAGTGACGGGCAGTTCCGCCCTGATCTGGCAGGCCATTGCGGCCTGCGGGGCCATTCTGGTGTTCGGTATTCTGATCGTTTTCTTGGCGGACCGCATTGCCGATCAGTCTGGCTTGGGCTCCGGCTTCGTCGGTGTGACGCTATTGGCGGCGGCCACATCCCTGCCGGAACTGACCACCAGCATCGCCGCCGTGCGCATCGGCGCCTACACGATGGCGATTTCCAACATTTTCGGCAGCAACCTGATCATGCTGGTGCTGGTGTTTCCGGCGGACATTCTGTTTCGCGCGGGTCCAATCCTGCAAAACACCTCCGCGACAGTTGGTCTTGCGCTGTCCTTCGGCATTTGCGTGACGGCTATTTATCTGATCGGTCTTCTTGTGCGCCGCAAGCCAAAGGTCGGCACGGTGGGACTCGACTCGATCCTTGTGCTGATCACCTTTCTGGCCAGTCTCGTGGCCTATTATCTGGCCCGTTGAGCGATTGGCCGCAGGGTTTTCAGAAGCTCAGGCACCACAAGGATCGGCAACGCAAAGAGCGCGATCCATTGCCACTCCGCCGCGCCGAGGGGAACTGTACGCAGAAGCGTTTGCAACGGCGGCCAGTAGACCGCGAGGACCTGCGCCCCAAGGGTCACGGTGAGCGCTGCCAGCAGAAGCGGATTGCTCAGCCAGCCAATGCGCCAGCCCGGCAGACGCAGAGACCGGAACGCGAAGACACTGACTTTCTCGAACACCACCATCGCCGTAAACGCTGTGGTGCGCGCCAGCTCCACCCCTTGATCCAGAAGATGGAAGAAAATCCAAAGGCTCGAAAGGCCAGTGTAGAGCCCAAGTAGAATGATCGTCACCACCCCCCCAAGCCCCAGAATTGGGGTGTTCTTCTTGCGGGGGCGATGCTGCATTTGATCGGGCTCGGACTTCTCTAGGCCTAGAGCTACGGCAGTTACGCCGTCGGTAACCAAGTTCATCCAGAGGATCTGCGTGGCCAGAAAGATCAGCGGGCCGCCAACGGCGATGTTGACCACCAACGCGACGACCTCGCCTGCGTTGGACGACAAAAGGTAGCGCACGAATTTCTGAACATTGGCGAACTGGCGGCGCCCTTCGCCAATCGCCCGCACGATGGTCGCGAAATTGTCGTCAAGCAGCACCAGATCGGAGGCGTCCCGTGCCACATCGGTGCCGCGTATGCCCATCGAGACGCCGATATCGGCCTGTTTCAGGGCAGGGGCGTCGTTCACGCCGTCCCCGGTCATGGCCACGATCTGCGCTTGCGACTGAAGCGCCGCGACAATCCTCATTTTCTGCTCGGGCTTGGTGCGCGCAAAAAGCACTTCGCCTGCCAGAACCTCCTCCAAGGCTGCGTCGTCTAGCGCATCCAACTCGGTGCCGGTCAAATGGCGCGTCACCTTCAGCGACAGCTGCTCGGCGATCGCGCCTGCGGTGATCGGGCTGTCGCCGGTGATCATGATAATCCGAATACCGGCCGCCTTGGCCGAGGCGATGGCATCCCGGACCTCTGCGCGGGGCGGGTCGATCAGGCCTGTAAGGCCGAGAAAAGTAAGACTATCTTCGACAATATCGGAACCTGTGTGTGGCCGCTGCGCCAGACCGATGACCCGCAACCCTTGCGCGGCCATTTGGGTATAGGCCTCGGTCACCCGAATGCGGTCTCGCGCCGTCATCTCGCGGCTGCCGTTCTGATCCATGATCCCGGTGCACAGTTCCAGAATTTGCTCGGGCGCACCTTTTGTGAGGATCACAGGCCCGCCGGGCGCGGCGTAGAGCACACTCATCCGCTTGCGCTCGCTGCTGAAGGGAAGTTCAGCCAGGAGATTGCGTTGTTCGGGAAGCGTACACCAGCCTTTGTAGGCCAGCGTGACCAGCGCGCCTTCGGTCGGTTCCCCCATCATCGTCCAAGTCGTGCCGTCCTGGGACAGATGGGCGTGGTTGCAATATAGCGCTGTCTGCAAAAGCGCGGCCAGAACTGGGTCATCCCCGACCCGCAACCTGGCACCATCGGTTTCGATATGTCCGGCGGGGTCGTATCCGGTCCCGGTCACGGCATAGGTCCGGTCAACGGTCCAGATCTGCGTTGCCGTCATCTTGTTTTCGGTCAGCGTGCCGGTCTTGTCGGTGCAGATGACCGAGGCCGCGCCGAGGGTTTCGACCGCCTGCAACCGACGGGCCAAGGCCTTTTGCCGGACCATGGCGGTCGCACCCAAGGCCAGTGTGATCGTCACCACGGCAGGTAGGCCCTCGGGCACCATCGCCACGGACAGGGACAGACCTGTCATCGCCATTTCGCCCAGATCCCGGCCCATGATGACGCCAAGCCCCGCAACGCCTGCCGCGACCAGAACCGCGGCCACACCCAATTGCCGCGCCAGTTGGCCAAGCTTGTTCTGAAGGTTTGTGGTTTTGGGGCCCATGGATCCGGTCAGGTGAGCGATTTTGCCGAACTCCGTGCCGGACCCGGTTGCCGTCACCCGCGCCTCTGCCCGTCCTTTCGTGACCGAAGTTCCTGCATAGACGGTGTCCGCACCGCGTTTCGCCACTGGCAATGACTCGCCCGTCAGCACACTTTCATCGACGCTCAGGTCCGATGCCTGAAAAACCGCCGCGTCAGCGGCCACCTTCGCGCCGGGGGACAGGACAAGGATGTCGCCTGGCACGATGTCGCGCGCAGGGATCAGGCGTTCCTGACCGTCACGTACAACCATGGCCTGCGGCGACAGAAGTTTCTTCAGCGATGCCAGTGCCGTTTCCGCGCGCCATTCCTGAACAAAGCCCAAAATTGCATTCAGAAGTACGACAAGGCCGATGGCAGCGGCATCAATCCGCTCGCCCAGGGCCAGCGCCACCCCTGCAGCCACGATAAGGATGGCGACCAGAAAACTGGAGAATTGCCGCAGGAACACCCGAACCGGCCCGATCCGCGCGGCCTGCGGTAACTCGTTCCACCCGGACACGGTTCGCGCGGCCAAGACCTGTGCCTGCGTCAGTCCGGTGTCTCGCCCTGTCTCCACGCCGCAGCCCTCCTGATCCGATGCTGTCGGCTCTCCATATCCAGTCGGGACGGGTGCCTGACTTGAGCAATATCAAAGAATCAGGCGATCTCTTGCGGTAATCTAGGCACATCCACCGAAAACCGGTGGACCAACCGGGAGTATGAGACATGGTAAATAAACCTGAAACCCAAAAGCCAGCGAAAAGCGATGCGCCGCTGAGTGCGCTTGCGCAACTTCAGGAGGCTGGGTTCGGGAACATGCTGGGGCTGAGCACCGCGTGGATGGAAGCGCTGAATGATATGGGTGCCGAGATGGCAACCTTCGTTGCAGAGCGGATCCGGGAAGACGTCAAAACTCAGCACGAAATATTGCATTGCAAGAACGTTGCCGAACTTCAGCACATTCAGGCGCAATTCGTCCAGAAGGCGATGGACCAGTATCAGGCCGAAACCGGCAAGCTGGTCGAGATGAGCACGCAAGCCTTCGCGAAGAACCGTGCGGATACCAGTACCTGAGGTTACCCAAAGACATAGCGACCCGGTGCAATGTCGAGGGGATTAACGAGTGAAGAGCGGCGGTCTGCGGGCGCGCCGCTCAGGTTTTTCAGCCATCCACCCCAATGAGGCCACCATGACCCGGCGCGTGGCATCTGCAGGTCGAACCAGTCCTCAGCTGTGACATGCCCGTCGCCCTCGGTCTTGTGGCCACACCGGAAATAGCGGCCGGGGTGACCCGGCTCTGACAGGATGCCGCCATTGTGCCCGCCATTTGTCAAAACGAACGTCACATCCGTGTCAGTGAGCAGCGAGAGACGGTAGACCGACCGCCAGGGCGAGACATGATCCGTCTCGGTGCCCACGCAATAGATGGGACAACGAATATCTGTGAGCGCGACGGATGATCCATCGACTTTGAACCGGCCCTTCGCCAGATCGTTTTTCAGAAACAGACGCCGCAGGTACTCTGAATGCATCTGCGCAGGCATCCTTGTTGCATCCGCGTTCCACGCCATCAACGGGTTGTCATGGGTGCGCTCGCCCAGCAGATAGTGCCGGATCACGCGGCTCCAGACCAGATCGTTGGAGCGCAGAAGTTGGAAGGCACCCGCCATCTGATCCGCTTTCAGATAGCCCCGCGTGGCCATCATATCTTCCAGAAAAGCCACTTGGCTTTCATTGATGAAAAGGCCCAATTCACCGGGTTCAGAGAAATCGACCTGCGAGGCAAGCAGGCTGATCGTGCGAAGCGTATCATCACCGTCCCGCGCCATGGCCGCAGCGGCAATCGCCAGCAACGTGCCCCCCAGACAATAGCCGACCGCATGCAATCGTTCCGCGCCTCCGGCCTTGATCTTGGTGATCGCCGCGCGGATACCCAAATCGATGTAGTCCTGCATCGACAGGTTTGCGTCCGTATCATCCGGGTTCTTCCATGACAGGATGAAGACTTCGAACCCCTGATCGCGCAAAAACGCCACCAGAGAGCGTTGCGCCGTCAAATCCAGAATATAGTATTTCATGATCCACGCAGGCACGATCAGGATCGGCTCAGGATGCAACTTATCGGTGGTAGGGCGATACCGGATCAACTCGATCAGGTCATTGCGCAAAATGACATCGCCCGGGGTCGTCGCCAGATCCTCACCTACCCGATAGGCGCTCGGCCGACGCGGGCAGTTTGACAGCAACCGATTGAAATCTTCGAGCCAGTAGCGCGCGCCCCGGATCAGGTTCTGGCCAAGCTCTTCTCGAGTCCGCTCATGCACCTGCGGGTTCGTGACCGCAAAATTGGCAGGCGACAGCATATCCAGCCATTGCCGCGCAGCGAAGTTCACGATCGCTGCGTGCTTCGGATCGACGCCGGGCATGTTCGTCGTGGCCGCGTCCCACCAGTTCTGCGTGGCGATGAACCCTTGCGCGAGGGCCTTGTAAGGGAAGGAAGCCCAAGTCGGATGGGCAAACCGCGGATCGGAGGAAATCTCCGGGGCGGGTTGGTGCGGCAAAGCCAGTTTGCGCAACTCAAGCATCTTGTCTGGGGATCCTGCCAGATGAAGCGCCCAATCCACATAGGCCGTTGCCAAAGCCGCAGGGGACAGCCCGCCTGTCATCTGACCCAAAGCCGCGTGCCATGCGGGGTCGATCCGTAGGGGTTCGCGCTCAGTCACAACTCTGACCTCTCAACCAGATTGACACCGTCAGAAATTGCATCACTGGGATGGGTCACGACACGCTCGCCCAGCTCGAGGCCCGCCTCGACCTCGGTCCTCTGGCTGTTGCGGCGACCCAATGTGACAGAGCGAAGGGTGGCAACACCATCATCCGCCACAAAGACCGCCCAGCTTTCGCCGTCGCGAAACACGGCGCTGAGCGGCACCTGCATGACATCCTCAGCGCGCCACTCCACAATCCTGAGAAACACGGAGAACCCGTCGCCCAGATGGGGGCGCTCTTCCTGTGGGCTGGTCAGGGTGAAGTATGCGTCTACGCGTTGCTCTTCGATCCCCAAGGCCGACACCTTCGTGCGGGCCTTGGGGTCGATCCGATCAAGCTCGGCCTGCAGAACATCAGGCCCGCCCCACCGTTCCACATAGGCCAGCGCACCCGGATTGAGGCGGACCGCATCGTTTGACAGGATGTCGGCCACAAGCTCCAGATCCTCGGGGTCGCCAATGCTGACGAGCGGCGCCCCGATGGCGACCGGGCGCTGGCTCATCGCGGACACCGACAGGATGACCCCGTCGGCAGGCGAAGTCAGTTCTATACAGCATTGCGCCGGCGTCGCGTCTGTTTCGGCCGGATCGATCAGACTTGCCCGCGCCCGCTCAATGGCGCCATCGGACATCTCAATCCGCGCAAGCGCAGCCTCTACCGCTGCCGTGGCCACCGCAAGTTTCTGGGTGTCGTCTTCCAGCCGCGTGACCGAAGCCACCCCGCGCGTCACCAAAGCCTTGGTCCGGTCCAGTTGCGTCTTCGCAAAGCTCGCTGTTTCTTCGGCTTGACGCAGATCCGCCTGCGCCACGTGACGGGCGGCCAGAGCTTCCTGCAGATCAGCCTCGGCCTGAAGGCGGGATCGCGCGTCCAGAAGGGCAGAAGACGAGGGCTGCACGACAGCCACGACCGTCTCGTGGGCGCGCACAGGATCGCCTTCTTCTACCGGCGATCGCAGGGCCGTTCCCGCAATCGGTGCTGCGACCTCATAAAGGTCACGCACCTGCGTTTCCCCTTCGGCGTTGATCGTAACTTCGAGCGGCCCGCGCGTGACCTCGACCAGATCGACCGGAACGGGGTCATCGCGGAAGCTGACATAGGCCAGGCCCGCGACCAGCGCGCCACCAAGCCCCATCAAAACAAGCGTACGTGTCGAATAAGCCATACCATTATTCCCTTGTTTTCATCACTGCGATCAGATCCAGCCGATCCAACCGGCGGCGCACGACCATGGCGGACGCGAAGGCCGCGCACAGGACGACAAGACTGCCAACTGTGAAGGTTGCGGGTTTCAACACCAGTGGGATCGCATAAAGGTCGCTGGTGAACGCGTTGGTCATCGCCTGGGCAATCCACGCGCCGATCAGCCACCCGACAGGCTGCGCGATCACCGCAATCAGCATCATTTCCCCCACCAGAATGTAGGACACCTCCCCACGCCCGAACCCAAGGATCCGGAGGCTGGCCAGTTCTCTCGCACGCTCCGACAACTGGATGCGGGCGGCGTTGTAGGTCACGCCCACCGTGATCAGAACGGCAATCACGATATACATCGTGTTCATGACGACCACGTTCTGCTCGACCGTGTCTTGAAATGCGCGCCTGTTGTCGTTCATCTCGATGATCCCGCTCAGCTTGGGCAGATCTTTGATCGCGCGGTGCAGTGCGTCCATTTGGTGGTCATCCAGCGTCACGTTGGCCACCGACAGCTGCGGAATTTGCCGGAAGAGCGTGTTCATGAACTCCAGATCCATATAGGCGCCAAGGCCCAGATGCTGTTCCACAAGCCCTGTGACCGACAGCGCATAGGTTTCGCGCCGCCCGCTCAGGAATTCGGCTTCAAGTACGTCACCGCTTTCCACGTCCAACTGACGGGCCAGACGCACGGAGAGAACGATGCCGCCGGGAGGCACGATAAGCGGTTTGCCGTCCGCATCCAGAACCCGACTCAGGTCTGTGTCGGGTGGGCGCGCCTCTATCGCGACCCGCTTGGACAGATGGCCGTGATGCAGGATAGCCGTATGGTATTGCTGGCTTTCCGCCTGAAGCACTCCGGGCAGATTGCGGACATCTTCCAGCGCGGTCTCGGGGATGTCATCGGAGAAAAGCAGCATCGCATCCTGCCGGTTGGTCTGGTAGAACGCCAGATCGACAATTTCGTCCAGCGCATCGTTGATGAAGATCGACGCGATCACCGAAGAGACGGCCAGCGCCAGCCCCAGAGACGTCATCGCGCTGCGAATGGGCCAGCGCAAAAGGCTGCGCAGGATCATGATCGTCGGTTGCGACAGCTTCAGATGCGCCATCGCTTCATCCACGAAAGACCGCTTGAACCGGGGCGGGGCCGGGGGTTGCATCGCGATCGCGGGCGCTAGCCGCGCAGCTTTCAGGGCACTTTGCGCAGCCCCAAGGCTGGTGGTGGCCAACCCGGCCAGACCGGCCGCCGCGTAAACCCAGTAGGACACGCGGAAAATCACAAAGGGAAAGTTGAAGAACTGCGCGTATTGCGCCGCCGTGCTGCGCGCCAGAACCGTCCCGGCACCCCAGCCCAGAAGGACGCCCACAATCGCAATCAACCCCGCAAGCATCAGATAATGCAGGCAAATCTCGGTATTCGAATAGCCAATGGCCTTCAGCAGGCCGATCTCGCTGCGCTCTAGCGCAATGATCCGGCCCATGACCATGCTGACCAGAAAGCCGGAAATGCCAAAGAAGATCGGCGGCAGGATTGCGGCCATACCCCGCAACTGGCTGATCTCCGCGTCCAGAAAGGCGTCCGATTGGTGCGTTGTGCGGTCGTAGGCGCCAAGACCGCCGAAAGGCTTCAGCAGATCATCCAGCGCGTCGATGACCGGCTCCGGCGACATGCCCGAGGCAATCGCTACCGAAATCTCATTGAATGCGCCTGTCATGTCAAAAGCGGCCGCGGCGGCGCGCTCTGACATCCAGATGATCCCGAACGACGAATTGTCAGGCATCAGCGCGCCTGGACCGATGGTGTAGACAAACTCAGGCGACAGAGCGGTGCCGACGATGGTCAGTTCGCGCTTTTGGCCCTTCAGGTTAGCGCTGAAGCTGTCACCCGGTCGAAACCCGTTCTCGGCGGCAAAGGGTGCATTTACGACGACCTCGTCCGTGTGAACCGGGTTTGGAAAGCGCCCCTCAACCAGCAGTGGCACATTCAGCACTGGTGCCGTGTCTTCGGGATAGGACAAGATACGCCCCACGGCGGGTTTGATCCGGTCCGGGAGATCCAGAATTGCGTCGCCTGCGATACGCGCCTCGACGCTCAGGACGCCGTCGATCTGTGCGATCTCGGGCACCAGTGACAGCGGCGCGCGGGTGGTGTGCACAAACACGTCCGCAAACCGGTTCCGCTCGTAATACGCCGCCCGTGTCTCGGACAGGGCCGTGTACATGCCCACCGAAGTCAGCAGGATCGCAACGCCGCAGGCCAAGACCAATGCGATGGCAATCGCCTGGATCCAGAGGCGCTTGAAATCCCGCAACAGCTTTCTGTCAATCGCTTGCATGCCCGCTCACCACACGATCTCGGACGGGGCAAGGCGGTCGCGGTTGACCCGCGTCTCGCTGATCTTTCCGTCCTGAAAGAATAGCACCCTGTGGGCCATCCGCTGAATTTCAGCGTTGTGAGTTATGACAACGGTGGTCGTACCGAACCGCTCGTTTATGTCGCGCAAGACCTCCAGCACCTGCACGCCCGTCGTACTGTCCAGCGCGCCCGTGGGTTCGTCACACAAAAGGATCTGGGGCCGCTTTGCAATGGCGCGCGCGATAGCCACCCGCTGTTGTTCGCCACCCGACATCTCGGACGGAAAATGATCCATCCGCTTGCCGAGCCCGACCAGATCAAGGGCCTCGGCGGCGGGCATCGGGTTCGGGGCCACGTCCGTGACAAGCTGCACATTTTCCCGTGCGGTCAGGCTGGGGACGAGGTTGTAGAACTGAAAGACAAAGCCCACGTGATCGCGCCGGTATCGCGTCAGATCGCGGTCGGACATATCGGTCAGTTCCGTGTCCTCAAACCAGACCTGACCGTCAGTGGCGTGATCGAGGCCCCCCAGAATGTTCAGAAGTGTGGATTTCCCGCTGCCGGACGGTCCCAGCAGCACGGTCAACTCGCCCTTGTACAGCTCCAGATCGACGCCGGCCAATGCATAGACTTTCACCTCACCGGTGTCGTAGACCTTCGTGATGCCTTGGGTTCTGAAGATAATCTCTGACACCATTGCCTCCTGTCCGGTGAGGCGTACAGCGCAGCGGCGCGTCCGGAATTGATCGACCTCAATTTGCGATCATTGACCTTTCGGCATTCCCCAAATCGTTAATGAACCGCTCGAGGATCCGATGCTCGGTCTCGGTGCCCTCGAACTCGTTTGGGAAGGAGGCGACCGCACTGAACGCACGACCCAGATCGGCGGTCCCTGCATCGACCGCCGCCTGGAAATGGGAATGACCGCCACTTGTCAGGCACAGCGCGACAGCATCCGGCAAGCTCGGATCAGACCGCAGCAGCGCGCGCAGAGGTGTGGCGGGATAGGACGTCCAGACCGGACCACACAGGATTACACGGTCATAGTCGGATAGGGGCGTGAAAGTCTGCGGTGGCAATTTGCAGACCTGCCGCACGCTGTCAAAACCTGCGTGCAGATACCCCAGAATAGGGCGCTTATAGGCCGGAGCGTCGATTTCGATCAACGTTCCGTTCAGCATGTCTGCCAGCCGCTGGGCGACGCGCTTTGAATAGCCAGAGCGCGAATAGAAAACGATCCCGGTTTTCGCATGCCTTGTCCGTGCGTGAGTGTCCATCTGGCCCATTCCCGTTGCGATTTCAGCAAATCTGGCAGAGCGCGCGGCCTCATTTGTTGATAAATATCAAACCAAGCGGGACCGTCGCGGTGTACCCCAAAGACAAATTGGATGAGGTTCAATGCTCACAAAACCATCATGGCGCGCCGCGTTTCCGGGTCTGGCTGATATTTCAGGTCAGGTCTCCGCGCAGTTGGACCGGACGGCGCGGTCTGTCCAACTCAAGCGCGGCGCGCAGATTTTTGGCCCCGGCAAGCCTGCGGAAAACCTGTTCCTGCTGGTCTCCGGCACGGTCCGGGTGCAGCAAGTGTCCGAAGGCGGGCGCGAGATTGTGCTCTACCGCGTCCATTCGGGCGAAAGCTGCGTTCTGACGACGGCCTGTCTGCTTGCGTTCGAGGACTACACGGCAGAAGGCATCGCCGAGACCGATATCGAGGCCATCTTGATCCCACGCGACGATTTCGATGCTCTCATGGCCATCTCGAAAGCGTTCCGCGCTTTCGTGTTCGAGGCCTATTCCAAACGGATCACGGATCTTTTTCTGGTGATCGAAGAGATTGCGTTCAAACGGATGGACATACGCCTTGCCCAGAAACTGCTGGACCTTAAGGATGCTGAACACACCCTGCATCTGACCCATCAACAGCTTGCGGTTGAGCTTGGCACCGCGCGCGAGGTAATCTCGCGCCAACTCAAGGAGTTCGAGCGGCGCGGCTGGCTCAGTCTCAGCCGGGGTGCGATCGAACTGCACGATATGCCCGCAATGCAACGGCTTGCCCGGACGTTTTGAACAGACGTGTGTGACAAACTCACAGACCCGCGTTCGCTGGTCGTCCATGTACCGAGTACGACCATAACCCGAAGGAGGATACCCAAATGACCGCCAATCTTGGAAACGTAGATCGCCTTGTCAGAATTCTGGTCGGTTTGGCGCTGATCGTAGCGCCTCTGCTCAACACGCCGCCCATCTGGTCTAGTGCCGTTCTGGCCTATGCCGTGATGGCCGTCGGTTTGATCCTCGCGGCGACGGCCGTGTTCAGCTTCTGCCCGCTCTACCGCATCCTCGGCATCTCGACCTGTAAGATCTGACCGGTGGAGACCTCATTCACACCCTACGCCTCATTGGCCGGTGGCTGTCTGATCGGCCTCGCGGCCGTTTTGCTCATGTTGGTGCGTGGCCGCATATTTGGCGCGACTGGCATCCTTGCAGGGGCACTCCGGCCCGCCAGCTTCTACGACTGGACATGGCGGATGATGCTCCTTCTGGGCATGGTCAGCGGACCGTGGGTCTACTTTGCAGGGGCAGGGCAGTTGCCCGCGATTCAGGTGCCAACCTCGCCCGCGTTTTTGGCCATTGGCGGCGTTCTCGTCGGCATCGGTGTGACGCTGGGAAGCGGCTGCACATCTGGCCATGGCGTCTGCGGCATGGCACGTCTGTCCCCCCGTTCCATCGCCGCGACGGCGGTGTTCATGCTGACCACCGGGATCACCGTCTACATAATTCGTCACGTGGCAGGGGTCTAAACCATGCGCAATGTCCTGACCCTAATTATTGGTGTAATCTTCGGGACCGGCATCGCCCTGTCCGGTATGGCGAACCCGGCCAAGGTCGTGAACTTCTTCGACGTGGCGGGCACGTGGGACCCAAGTCTGGCATTCGTGATGGGCGGCGCACTCTGCGTAACCTTTATCGGCTATCGCTTCGTCCTGAAGCGCCCTGCACCGGTCTACGACCCGACCTTTGACATACCCACGGCCCGGTCGCTGGACGCGCGGCTTCTGTCGGGCGCCGCGATCTTCGGGATCGGGTGGGGGATCGCCGGGTTCTGTCCGGGTGGGGCCTTGCCCGCCTTGGGAACACTGAACCCGAACGTGATCCTTTTTGTCGTGGCTTTGATTGTCGGGATGCTGGGAACACGCTTCGCCTTGACCAGAGCGCAAAGTGTTGACCCAACAGGCAACCCAAGAGCTCAGCACTAAAACGCCAAAAAACACCGGCAAAAGCCAAGGTCGCATATTTCCGCGCTTGACGCCCAATGGCCTATAAAATAGAGCGTTAAAGCTCTGAGCGGGTATGGTGAAATGGTATCATAAGAGCCTTCCAAGCTTAAGGTGCGGGTTCGATTCCCGCTACCCGCTCCAGATCACCACACCTCATTGACCTGTGACACGCTTGCGCTTGCGAGCGGCGGCTGGCTTGGGTAGGAAAGTCCCGTTGCGGAGGGCTTCATGGCACAAATCCAAGGCGGTGAGGCCGAACGGGAAAAATCGAAACGCATCGGCGCGCTGAAGGCGCTGTGGCCGTTTGTCAAACCTTACAGTCATCTGATGTTTGCCGCCCTCGCGGCCCTGACGGTCACCGCGGCCGTGTCACTGGTGCTGCCCATGGCCGTCCGGCGGGTGGTCGATGGCTTCGGCACGGATCAGGCCGCACTGCTCGATGAATACTTCGGGGCCGCCCTAGGGGTCGCGGCACTTCTGGCCGTAGGTACCGGGCTGCGATACTATCTTGTGACGCGGTTGGGTGAACGGGTTGTGGCCGACATTCGCAAGGCGGTGTTCGACCGAACCATCGGCATGAGCCCCGCGTTTTTCGAGCGCATTATGACCGGCGAGGTCCTCAGCCGGATCACCACCGACACCACGCTTTTGCTGTCGGTCATAGGCTCCTCCGTGTCCGTGGCGCTGCGCAATGTTCTGATCTTTGTGGGCGGGCTGATCCTGATGCTGCTGACCTCGGCCAAGCTGACCGCAATGGTGCTTTTGGTCGTGCCTGCAGTGATCGTGCCGATCATCGTTCTGGGCCGTCGCTTGCGCGTGCTCAGCCGGGAAAATCAGGACCAGATTGCTGCCAGTTCCGGCAACGCGTCCGAGGCCTTGTTGTCGGTCCAGACCGTGCAGGCCTTCACCCACGAGACACCGAGCCGCCGTAACTTCGCTGATTTCACCGAAGCCGCCTTCGTCGCGGCCCGTAAGCGCATCGGCACGCGCGCCATCATGACGGTCATCGTGATCTTCCTGACCTTCTCCGGCATCGTCGGTGTGCTCTGGGTCGGTGCGCGCGACGTGCGGGCCGATGTGATGACCGCGGGCGAACTGGTGCAGTTCCTGATCTATGCCATCATGGTGGCGGGCGGCGTCGCGGCCCTGTCCGAGATCTGGGGCGAGCTGCAGCGCGCGGCGGGTGCCACCGAACGTCTGGTCGAGCTTTTGACTGCAGATGACACCGTTATCGAACCGGATGCACCCCAGCCCGTGGGGCGTTTGACCGGCGAGGTGACATTCGAGGATGTGACCTTCCACTACCCCGCACGTCCCAGCATCGCTGCGCTGGACGGCGTATCACTCCATGTCAAACCGGGTGAGACCGTGGCGCTGGTGGGGCCGTCGGGTGCGGGCAAGACAACGATCATCCAACTTCTCTTGCGCTTCTACGACCCCGATGCAGGCCAGATCTGCCTTGATGGAACGCCGATTCAGACCATGCTGCGGCAGGACTTCCGACAATCCATCGCGCTGGTCCCGCAGGACCCTGTGATCTTCGCCGCCTCCGCCCGCGAAAACATCCGCTTCGGACGTCCTGACGCCACAGATGCCGAGGTCGAACAGGCCGCAATCGCCGCCGCCGCGCATGCGTTCCTGACGGCCTTGCCGGATGGCTATGACACATATGTGGGCGAACGCGGTGTGATGCTGTCGGGTGGCCAGAAGCAGCGCATCGCCATTGCCCGCGCGATCTTGCGCGATGCACCGATCCTGCTTTTGGACGAGGCCACAAGCGCCCTGGACGCTGAAAGCGAAGCGGCCGTCCAACAGGCGGTGGAAAGCCTGTCAGAAGGGCGCACCACGCTGGTCGTGGCCCACAGGCTGGCCACGGTGAAGAAGGCCGACCGGATCATTGTCTTTGATCAGGGCCGGATCGTTGCCGAAGGCACACATGATGCGCTGGTCGCGCAGGAAGGGCTGTATGCACGACTGGCCCGCCTGCAGTTCACCGCGGGGCTGGCGGCGGAATAAGTCCGCAAAATTAGTCCCTTGCCTTTACCGGACGCGCGCGCAATCGTGATCGTGAACCGCAACTTTGGGAAGGAGAGGCACCATGGGCCTTTGGAGTTTCGTGAAAGACGCAGGCAAATCATTGTTCGGCGCGGCTGAGGCGGCCGAACCTGATGCCGATACCTTGAAAAAGGAAGTACAGGATCTGGGCCTCGATGCCTCTGGTCTCGACATCTCCGTGGACGGCGACAAGGTCAAGGTGACCGGCGACGCGGTCAGCCAGGAGGTTAAGGAAAAGATCATTCTGGCCGTGGGCAATGTCGAAGGCGTGGCTGCCGTCGAGGACGAGGTCACCGGCGGCGATCCCGTGTTCCACACGGTGGAAAAGGGCGACACGCTCTGGGCGATCGCCTCCAAGACACTCGGAAACGGCAGCCGCTACACCGACATTTTCGAGGCCAACAAACCCATGCTCAGCGACCCGGACAAGATCTATCCAGGGCAGGTTTTGCGCATTCCGCAGGACTGATGCGTGAGGGGCCATCTGGCCCCTCACTTGTTTTTGCGTAGCGTCAACCTTGCGCGGTCAGTCGATCTGCCCCATTTTTTGCGCTAGGGAGAACGAAGAGCCGCGCGGCGGCCTAAGGGAGGATATTTAATGGGAACCTATGCCGGGCTCGCAGATCGGAATGCTATAGAGGCAGAGATGCCTTGGACAGATCGGGAGCTTCCCGTAACGCTGCATCAAATGATGGCCGATGTGGCCGGACGGTTTCCAGATCGCCCCGCATTTTCCTACCAACTGACCTCCGGCCCGACGGACGCCAAGGAAACGCTGACATGGCAGCAGATGCACGAGCAATCGACGCAGGCCGCCAACATGTTCCGCGCTTTGGGTATCGGCGAAAAAGATGTGGTCGCTTTCGTCCTGCCCAACGCGACCGAGACCATGTTGACCCTCTTGGGCGGCGCTGTCGCGGGCATCGTCAACCCGATCAACCCGCTTCTGGACCACGAACAGATTTCCGCAATCCTGCGCGAGACGAACGCCAAGGTGGTCGTGACACTGAAGGCCTTTCCGAAAACCGATCTGGCCCAGAAGGTCAATGACGCGCTGGCTGATGCGCCCGGCGTGACCACCGTGCTTGAGGTCGATCTGCTGCGTTACCTCACAGGCCTGAAGAAATTCATCGTTCCGCTGATCCGCCCGAAGAACCCGGTCAAGCACAGCGCCCGCGTGCTCGATTTCATGACCGAAGTGAAAAAGCACAACACCACGCTCGATTTCACGGACAGCGGCGAAGATCGCGTGGCGGCCTATTTCCACACTGGCGGGACCACGGGGATGCCCAAGGTCGCCCAGCACAAGTACTCCGGGATGGTCTACAACGGCTGGCTCGGCCATCAACTGCTCTTTGACGAGACGGATGTGGTCATGTGCCCGCTGCCGCTCTTCCATGTGTTCGCGGTCCACGTGATCGTCATGGCGATGATCCGCTCCGGTGCGCATGTGGTCTTCCCGACCCCGCAGGGCTATCGCGGTGACGGCGTGTTCGACAATTTCTGGAAGCTGATCGAACGCTACAAGGTCACGTTTATCATCACGGTGCCGACGGCGATCTCCGCCCTGATGCAACGCAAGGTGGACGCTGACGTATCGTCTGTGAAAACGGCGTTCTCGGGCTCCTCGCCGCTGCCGGTCGAGTTGTTCAACCGCTTTGTGAAAGCCACCGGCGTGAACATCGTAGAGGGCTACGGTCTGACCGAGGCCACATGCCTTGTGTCGATCAACCCCATCGACGGCGAAAAGAAAATCGGCTCCATCGGGATCCCATTCCCCTATTGTGATGTCACCATCCGGGACGCCAAAACCGGGGACGAGATGCCTACGGACGAGATCGGCGAGATCTGCGTGTCGAACCCCGGCGTCTTCGCAGGCCACACCTATACCGAAGACGACAAGAACAAGGACCTGTTCTACGAGAACAAGTATCTGCGCACGGGCGATCTGGGACGTCTGGATGAGGACGGTTATCTCTGGATCACCGGACGGGCCAAGGACCTGATCATTCGGGGCGGTCACAACATCGACCCGGCCGAGATCGAAGAGGCGCTCGCAGGACATGACGATGTGGCCTTTGCCGGTGCCATCGGCCAGCCTGACGCCCATTCCGGCGAATTGCCCTGCGTGTACGTGGAGCTTGTCTCGGGCGCCACATCGACCGTGGATGACCTGATGGAATACGCCAAAGAGCATGTGCACGAACGGGCCGCCCATCCGAAATATATCGAGATCATGGACGAGCTTCCGAAAACCGCTGTCGGCAAGATCTTCAAGCCCGACCTGCGGCGCGCCGCGATCACACGGATCTATAACAAGGCGCTGTCTGATGCGGGCATTGCCGCCGAAGTCAGCAGCGTGACCGAAGACAAAAAACGCGGCCTCGTCGCGCAACTGTCCAAGAAGGGCGAAGTCTCCGAGGAAAAAGTCAGCCATGTTCTGGGCGAATACACCCGCCCATGGGAATGGGCGGCTTAAGCCAGCCCAGAAGGCAAACCGCGCGACCCCTCAACTTGTCGCTTCGGCGGCACGCAGGGGACGCACGGCAGAGACCGGCCGCACCCTGTCGGCGGGCGCCATGTTGCGCGTGGATCTGACACGGGCGGTGCTTGGTCAAACCGAGCTGATTGTGATCGACAACACCCGGTTGAGTGTCGACCTCGCCGCCGCATCTCTGATACAAAAACTGCGCAGACTCACCCACCCAATGGTGCTGATCTCCGGGCCGCTAATTTGCCCTGATCTGGCAGACGGATGTATCACTGTGGCGGACAAAACTGGCCGCGACGTGCACCGCTTGGAACCCGCGCAGACCCAAGGGACCTGATGCCATGAAGATCATCAATCTCGTCAACCTCTTTGCTGTCCTGATGCTGACGCTTGCCCTTGGCGGTGTCGCGCTGTCGTTTTGGACAACAAATCAGGCGGAACGCTACAACGCCCGCATCGCGCTGGCCCATGAATCCTACGAGCGTCATCTGCATCTAACCATAAACACCTACACGCTGTTCAAACAGTTTGGTGACGCCATGCTGATCGGTGACCAGGATCAGGGCGCGGGCGAAGCGGAATTGATCGCCCGGATCCGGGCTGATGTGGCAGAAATCCGTCGCATCATCGGGACCGAGATCGAACTGGTCGGCGAAGAAGAGATTGAAGAGCTTGAGCTTCTGGCCGAAATCGAACGTCTCATCGAAGACCTGATCGTCCGCTTTGAGGTGTTCAAGCAAGCGGATCAGTCCAGCGAAATGCGCCGCGACTGGGAAAGTCTCTCCAATATTCTGACCGATGAGATCGACCGCGATTTTCAGGTGCTGATCGACGAAGCCCTGGCCGAAGAGGAGGAGGAGCTGCGCGAAACCAATGCCGCCGCCGCAGCGCATGCTAAGCTGACCAACCAAATCGCTTGGGGCTTTGCAACTCTCTCTGTGTTGGTCACCTTGTTGGCGCTCTTGACCTACCGCAGACAAATCTCCACCCCGTTTCAACGTCTGATCGCCGCCGCCCGCGCCTTTGAGGGCGGATACTTTTCAACACGCGTGCGAGCGGATGGAAACAGCGAGATTTCTGAAGTCGGCAAGGCGCTGGACGACATGGCCGAAAAGGTAGAGATGCGCACCCGCGCGCTTCAAAAGCAAAACGACGTTCTTGAAGACGCCGTGGCCGCTCGCACTGCGGATCTTGAGCGTCTGTTGAATGAGGCCGAGGTAAGCGAGGCCAATCGCCGCCAGCTTCTGGCTGATGTCAGCCACGAATTGCGCACGCCGCTGACCATCATACAGGGTGAGACCGACATGGCCTTGCGCGGTGACATCAAATCCACAGCCGAGTACCAAGAGGCGTTGCGCCGCGCCCGCGATACCGCAAGGCACACCACCCGCCTTGTGGATGATCTGCTGTTCATGTCCCGACAAGAGGCAGGCGAGGTGCGGCTGGAACTTAAAACGACCGATCTGGTGGGGCTTCTGCGTGAAACCCTCGCGACGTTCGATCAGGGAGTGCCACTCACGACGCCTCTGGATATGTCCCCGCAGCAGATCGACCCGTTGCGGGTGCGCCAATCAGTTCTGGCCCTGTTGCAAAACGCCCGCCGCCACGGGGGCTCCGACATGTCCGTGCACCTCGAAAACACGCCGGACGGTGTCGGGATCACGGTTCTCGACAATGGCCCGGGTATGCCTGATGCGGAAAAGAAACTGGCTTTTGATCGGTTCTTCCGCGGCTCGAATGGGTCGGAGAGCTATTCTGAGGGCACGGGGCTGGGTCTGCCCTTGGTGCGATCCATCGCACGCGCCCATGGGGGCACGGCCGTTCTGGCGGACAGACCCGGCGGCGGGTTAGCGGCGTCCATTGAGTTGCCTGCAAAACCTGCGCTCAGGGCCGTGTCGTAACATAAGCTCAGGCCTAGCCTGAGTTCGCTTCCGTGGGCCGCCGAATGAGCGACACTTGCTTAGACCTCTAAGAAGTAGCTCCAGACCGCTAATTAGTTGACCTTTGCGACCGGAATTTCTGTCGATAGGGACGCAGCGCCCTCTACTGGGTTGCCCGGGGGATCTCTGCGCAGCGAGACCGATGGCTGTGAGATCAACCTATCTGCAAAGGAACGCGATCGGATCGCGGTTGTGCGCGGGGTTAGGTACCGCCATGGCTGATCGCTGCCTCTTGTGATCCCCGTGGGTTTGTCCAAGACTGCAGTCGGACACCACGCGCAGGGGTAGGGCATCAGGAATGGGACTTCGGTTTTTCGCTAACACATCGCGTCCCGTCCACCTTGGACCTTACCCACTGGAAAAGTTGAAGCGCATTGCAGGGCAGCCGGGTATAGCTGCGCCACCGCTGCGCGATCTCAGCTTCCACCGGCCCGAACACCCCGAGAGCATCGTCAACGCGATGGGCGAATTTCAGGCTATGCTCGATGCCATCCGGGACGGGCTGGTCAACCCGGCCGTGTCCGACATGACCGACGACCCTACCGAGCGTGCGAACCATCTGAAGGCCTTCGGATACTTCTCCGACGCCACGATGGTGGGGGTTGGACCGCTGTTGCCGGACGCCATGCTGCCGCAACCCCGGCGCAACCCTGATATCGACCGGCTGGCCGAGGCCCTGAAGACCCGCCAGACCAAAACCCTTGCCGCCGGCATTGACGTGATCATGGCCGACCTGAAGGACTCGATGGAGGCCGCGCCGCGCGGCATCGACGGACACACCCACGCCATCGTCTTTCTCTATGAACACCATCGCGACCCCCGCAAGGGTGAGCCGGGCAGCGACTGGATCCTCGATGCGCAGCACCACCGGGCCTGCTTGCGCGGAGCCGAAACCGCCGTGGTCATCGCCAACTACATCCGTCTTCTGGGCTATGACGCCCGCGCGCACACTGGCACCTCGACCGATGTGAACCTGAACGCGCTGGCCGCCGCCGCGGGCCTTGCCACCGTCGAAAACGGCACGCTTCTGGCCCCATGGGTCGGACCGCGCTTCGGGTTGGCGGCGATAACCACCACGCTTGATCTGGCCCACGATGGCGCTCTTGCACCGCTGGACCAGCAACCATGGTCGCACATGAAAGGTCCCGCGTGGTGGCTGGGTGCGGCCTCTGCCAAGAACGCCTTCAACCGCGACCCTTACGCCAATCGCGACTATGTGCTGGGCGCGCACCCGTTCGAGACGCTCAAGCGTGTCGACACGCCGACCACCTATATCGATGCGCCAAACGTTGCCCGCGTGCCCAAGCGCGCCGACATGTTCGCCCGCGCTCAGTTCGGCGACATGGGCAAGACCCTTCAAGACAATGCCAAGGGCGGCTACTACGCCCGCAAAGCCGCCCCCAGCTTTGCCCAACGTCGCGCTCTTGGGGCATTCGTCTTGCTGCAGGACGGTGCCTCAACCGACGTCCCGAAGCCCACGGACGCCCAACGCAACGGCGCGAACCTGAAGGCGGCCAGCTACTTTCTGGGCGTTGACGCCGTGGGCCTGTCCTCCTGCCCCGATTGGACGTGGTATTCCCATGACGCCACGGGCACGCCCATCGACCCGCCCCATGATCAGGCCGTCAGCATGATCGTCGATCAAGGCTACGAGACGATGGAGGGTGCCTCGGGCGATGACTGGATCAGCGTCGCCCAATCCATGCGCGCCTATCTGCGTTTTTCGCTTCTGGGCGGTGTCATCGGCCAGCAGATCCGCAATCTTGGCTACAAGGCGAAGGCGCACACCGTCATGGATGGCGAGGTCCTGCAACCGCCCTTGCTGCTCCTCAGCGGGCTGGGCGAGGTCAGCCGCATCGGCGAGGTCATCCTGAACCCTTATCTTGGTCCCCGCCTGAAATCCGGGGTCGTCACGACCGACATGCCTATGGACCACGACAAGCCCATCGATTTTGGCCTGCAGCGCTTCTGCGAGAGCTGCAACAAATGTGCGCGCGAATGTCCCTCGGGAGCGATAACAGCCGGGCCGAAACTGATGTTCAACGGCTACGAAATCTGGAAATCCGACAGCCAGAAATGCGCCACATACCGGATCACCACGGAGGGTGGCGCCATGTGCGGGCGCTGCATGAAGACCTGTCCGTGGAACCTGGAGGGGCTCTTTGCGGAAAAGCCGTTTCGCTGGGCTGCGATGAACATCCCCGCGGCGGCGCCTGTGCTGGCCAAACTGGATGACGCTGCAGGGCGGGGCGGTCTGAACCCCGCCAAAAAATGGTGGTGGGATTTGGAACTGCAGCTCGATGGGGCCTATCGGCAGACCGACAAGCCCACCAACCAGCGCGACCTGCAAAGGGATCTGGACCTGAAATACGAGGATCAGACGCTGGCGGTCTACCCCGCGCCCCTTGCGCCGCATCCGTGGCCTTACCCGTTCCCGATGGATCGCGAGGCGGGCATCGCCGCCTATCAGCAGATGATAACGGCAGAGGTCTATCAGGCCCGTGCCGCGCGGGGCGAAACGGACATGATCCACAACTACGCGGTCCCGGGCGACGCCCCTGTTATCGCGGTCGAGGTCACCAAGGCCGAACGCATGACCGATGACGTCACCAAATTCGAGTTTCGCCTGCCAGATGGCGGCGATTTGCCCCCATGGACCGCAGGTGCGCATCTGGACATCGTCGTGGCACCCGAGTTCCTGCGCCAGTATTCTATGTCCGGCGATCCGGCAGACCGCTCCGTCTATCAGATCGGCGTGCTGCGCGAGGATCACGGGCGCGGCGGATCCAAACTGCTACACCGCATTTTCAACGAGGGCAGGCGGGTTTTCATCTCGAAACCCATCAACCATTTCGAACTGGTCGAAGATGCCCCCCTCAGCCTTTTGATGGGCGGCGGCATCGGCGTGACGCCGATGGTTGCCTTTGCCCACCGGCTGCACGCTTTGGGTAAACCCTTCGCGCTGCACTATTCGGTCAAATCCCGGCAAACCGCCGGGTATCTGACAGACCTCGAAGCCGTGCCATGGGCCGATCACGTCCATCTGCATGTCAGCGACGAGGATACCCGCGCCGATCTGGACGACATCCTTGGTCAGGCGCCCCAAGGTGCCCACGTCTACACCTGCGGCCCGGACCGCTACATGGATGCCGTCATGTCAGCCGCCGAACGGCAGAGCATCCCCGACGATGCCCGGCATCTTGAGTATTTCTCGGTCCCCGAACTGCCAGAATACGAGAACCACGATTTCACCTTGAAGCTCGCCCGCTCGGGCAAGACGCTTCATATTCCGGCGGACAAGGTGGCGACGGACGTGCTGGTTGAGAACGGGATTTCCATCGACGTGAAATGCTCGGACGGGATATGCGGCGTCTGCAAATGCGGGCTGGTCGCAGGCGAGGTCGAGCACCGGGATTTCGTCCTGTCCAAAGCACAGCGCGAAACGGCGGTGATCTTGTGTCAGTCCCGCGCGGCCGAACCGGGCGGCGTGGTGGAGGTCGACCTCTAGGGCGCGTTGCCCCACGTATCAGCGAAGATGAGATCATTGATGTCAGTCCGCGTGGCCCAGCCCCGCGCCTGTAATTCAGGTTCCGCGTGCAGCTCCGCCACATGGCCGATACACAGATAGGCCACAGGCACCACATGATCTGGCAGCTTCAGGATCGCCCGCAGATCCGCATCATTAAAGATACTGACCCAACCCACACCGATCCCCTCGGCCCGCGCGGCCAGCCAAAGGTTCTGCACCGCGCAGACCGTCGAATAGAGGTCAGTGTCCCTGTTATGGGTCCGCCCCAAAACGACAGGCCCGCCCCGGTCCCGGTCGCAGGTAATGCACAGATTAATTGGCGCTTCCGTGATCCCCTCCAGCTTGATGTCCGAATAAAGCGCGCGCCGTGCGTCGGGGAACTGCGCTGCAGCCTCTTCATTCGCACCGGTGAACGCGGCCTTGATCTGGCCCCGAACGCCGGGATCAGTGATCACAAGGAAATTCCAGGGCTGCATGAACCCTACCGAGGGCGCATGGTGCGCGGCCATCAAAAGCCGGTCGAAGATGTCAGGGGCGATTGGGTCCGGCAAGAACTGACTGCGAACATCCCGCCGCGTGGTGATCGCGCGATACACCGCGTCCCGATCCGCGTTGGAAAAAGGCCCTACTGGAACAAGAGATGTTTCATCTGTCATATCACTGCTCGGCCACCGTTCTCTGAGACCACCCTGCCCAAGATCGCGCAGAACATTCAACCCGCGAACGGTCCGACGGAAGTCCGATAAAAGTCCGAAGCTTTTCCGAAAGCCAGATACGATGAGTGATGACCAGAGCAGGAGGGGGTATGAGATGGTGCCCAGGGGTAGAATTGAACTACCGACACGAGGATTTTCAATCCACTGCTCTACCACTGAGCTACCCGGGCACCGGGGTTCGGCTTTTGCGAACCAGCGCGTTTTAGGACAGGCGCCGGGGGCTGTCCAGACCGGAAATTCGAAAAAATCGAGCGGCTGGCTTCAGTGCAGTTTCTTTGCTTCTTCTTCAAGCGCTTCGGCGAGTTCTTCTGTCTCGTCAGGGTCTTGGCTTGGAACCGCGTATTTGTCAGTCATCCATTTGCCAAGGTCAATGTCAGCGCACCGGCGGGAGCAAAACGGGCGGTATTTTTCGACGGGATCTTTTGAACAAATCGGGCAGCTCATGACACAAGACCTTTTGGCAGGGGCAAGCGTTCGCGTTTTCTCTGTAGTTCAAAATGGGAAAGGGGTGTCCAGCCTACAAGGGCCGTTTCCACTGGATCGGCCTTGAAAGCCGCCCGCAGGGTCTGCTCGAACTGCCGTCGGTCCTTCTTAGCCATCGGCGCCAGATCCAGCGTGATTTGCCCACCCAGCCCACGCAAGCGCAACTGGCGCGGTAGGGCACGGGCGCAGGCCAGGTTTGCCTTCAGGCCCGCCGCCGGGGAAAAATCGCCGCCAGTGTTCACGTCCACGGCGATCAGCGCCCGGGTTGGCTCAAGAAACAGTGAGCCGTCCTTGAGATCAACTTGAATGCTATCAAGGGCTGGCAAGGCATCAAGAACACCGTGATCTTCGAAACCGTGAACGGTTTCGGCTGTGGGCCAGTCCCGCCATGCCAGTTCATGGGGATCAGGTGCATCCACAAGAAGCTCGGGCTCGCGGTCTTTATCCGCCAAAACAGCATCGGCCAGATCAAGCAGTTGAGCGGTCTCTTCCGCGATGTCTTCGTCGTCGTGGTCGACCGCAGCGGAGCGGACAATGAGACCGTGGGCGGCGCTCTCGATGCGGCTCATGTGTACCGCATCCATTAGTCGGACCCGTGCCTCTTCATCTTTGATTTGGCGAGAGATATTTACGCCGGACGCACCGGGCGTAACGATCACGCTGCGGCCTTTGAAAATCAGCCTGTCTGTGACCGGAACAGCCTTTTGCGGCTCTGCATAGCTTGTGACCTGAACAAGCATGGCTTGGCCAGCAGCCAAGCCCTTGGCGTTGCGAAACAGGGCTGTTTGACCGTCGGGCAGCCGCAAAATCATCCCGCCCTGACCCTTAAGCGGCCGGTCCGCGATCGCACGATATATCGCACCGGGCGCGGGGGGCGCATCATCCGCTGGCGCGATCAGAAAATCATCGAGAACGCCGTCTTTCAGGAACGCAGCGGCTTTCCGGCCTGCAATTTCGTCCAGAACGATCAACGGGCCCTTCATTAGGACCAGACCGGAATGCCAGCGGCGCGCAGCAGGGTACTTGTCTCAGCAACAGGCAGCCCAACAACGGCGGAAAAAGATCCTTGTATCCACGGGATGAACGCACCGGCGGGGCCTTGGATGGCATAGCCACCTGCCTTGCCTTGCCAGTCCTGTGTCGCAAGATAGCCGTTCACCTCCCCATCGGACAGTGACTTCATCCGAACGGAGGTCACAACATCCCGCTGCCACAATGTCTCGCCCCGTTTCACAGCAACAGCAGTGATGACCCGGTGCCTGCGGCCGGACAGGGCGTACAGAAACTCCGCCGCTTCGCCCTCGTTTTCAGGTTTTCCAAGGATGCGGCGCCCCAAGGCAACGGTCGTGTCCGCGCATAGCGCGACCTCATCTGCGGCCAGCTTCATCGCGTTCGCCTTCGCTAGGGCGATCCGACTGCAATAGGCGCGTGGCACTTCGCCCTTCACAGGTGTCTCGTCAATGTCGGGGGGTCTGATCTCGTCAGGTGTCAGCCCAAGCTGCGCCAGCAGTTCACGTCTGCGGGGTGACCCGGACCCAAGCACCAATCGAAGTGCCGGGTCCACGGGAAATGTCGTCACTTGAAGCGATAGTTGATCCGACCTTTTGTCAGATCATAGGGGGTCATCTCAACCTGCACCTTGTCGCCTGCCAGAACTCGGATGCGGTTCTTGCGCATCTTGCCTGCCGTGTGTGCGATGATCTCATGGCCGTTTTCCAGCTCGACCCGAAATGTCGCATTAGGCAGGAGTTCCTTCACGACGCCGGGGAATTCGAGCAGTTCTTCCTTGGCCATGTTTACTCCATATATAATTAACCCGTCTTGCGGGCCGTGGCACTAGATGCGCCGGGATAGGGGATAATTCAAGAGCAAAGGCCTGCATGGCGCTGTTAATCAACAGAATGGGACCCTGACGTTCCGTCTCGTTCCAACAATCAAACCAGGCTCTCCGGAATTGATGTCCCGTCTGCACCCGAATTATCCCGCATCTCGAAACAGTAGAATGACATAGCTTAACATGTCAGGCGGGTTGAAACCGGTCGTCACCACCCCGTCAGTCGCCGAAACGTTCCTTGATCCGCGTCCGGATCTGGTCGCGCGCCTGTCTGTAGGAGTTCAGCTTTTCTTCCCGACCTTCGCCTAAACCAGTTGGATCAAGAATGGGCCAGTATTCCACGTCAAGATGATAAAAACGGGTAAGTTCCAGTGCCATCCTCTGGCTTGCGGGGCTCAGGGCTATCACCAAGTCGAAACCGGACAAGTCATCGCCCCACTCCTGCATCTCCTCGAAGGATCGTGTGCGATGCCGTGACAATTCCACCCCGATCTCGTCGCAGACCGCTATGGAAAACCCGTCGATCTCCATGTCATTTCTTACACCCGCCGACTGAACATAGATATCAGTGCCATAATATTTCTTCATCAGTCCTTCTGCCATCGGCGAGCGAACGGCATTGTGGTCGCAGCAGAAAAGAACCGATGTGGGAGGGTCTGCTGACACGGGCGTCAGGCTCCGAAATGCAGCACGCAGATCAGCGTGAACAGCCTGCGGGATGTGTCGATGTCGATCTCCACCTTGCCGTCCAAACGTTCTTTGAGGATTCGAGCACCCTCATTGTGGATGCCACGACGCGCCATGTCGATGGCTTCGATCTGGCTTGGGGGCAGCTTCTTTACGGCGTCGAAATAGCTTTCACAGATCTGAAAGTAGTCTTTCACCACTTGGCGGAAGGGGCTGAGGGACAAATGAAACTCGGCGGCCGGGCTTGTCTGCTCTGTCTTGACGTCAAAGACGATCCGCCTGTCCCGAATGGCCAGAAACAGGTGGTAGGGACCCACGGCATCCGCTCTTGGCAGGACGAAAGAGTTATCTTCCAGAAGATCGAAAATCGCGACTTTGCGTTCCTGCTCGATCTCTGGCGTAGGCGTAGGCAGCCCAGCGTCGTCAATGGCGATATGCGTCAGGTGGCTCATGAGTTCAGCTTGTCCAACCGGGCACGAACGCTCAACCCATGCGCTTCCAGTCCCTCCGACTGGGCAAGACGTTCTGCGGCAGGTCCAATGGCGCGCAGGGCCTCCGGTGTCATTCGTGCAAGTGTCGTGCGTTTGATGAAATCCATGACAGACAATCCGGAGGAAAAACGGGCAGAGCGCGCCGTTGGCAACACATGGTTTGGTCCGCCGATGTAGTCGCCTATGGCCTCGGGCGTCCAAGCCCCGATAAAAATTGCACCGGCATGGTGTACCCGTGCTGCCAAACCTTCCGCATCTGCGCACGCGATTTCCAAGTGCTCAGGCGCGATCCGGTCGCTGAGCACCAAGGCTTCATCCATATCCTGTACAACGATCACAGCACCGAAATCCCGCCAGCTAGCCGATGCGATGCTGCGCCGATCCAACGTCTCAAGGTAACGTTCCACAGCCTTCGCCACCTCGTTCCCAAAGTCCTGATCATCGGTTATCAGAATGGATTGTGCGCTTTCATCATGCTCGGCCTGACTGAGCAGATCGACAGCAATCCAGTCGGGATCGTTGTCCTTGTCCGCGATAACCAGAATTTCCGACGGCCCTGCGATCATGTCGATGCCGACCTTGCCAAACACCCGACGCTTGGCCGCGGCAACATAAGCGTTTCCAGGACCCGTGATTTTGTCGACGGGCGAGATGGTCTCGGTCCCGTAAGCCATCGCAGCAATCGCTTGGGCACCACCAATCCGATAGACTGTGTCGATGCCCGAAAGGCGCGCGGCCAATAAAACCAGAGGGTTTGACACACCATCGGGGGTTGGTGCGCATATCACCAAGCGCTCCACCCCTGCCACCTGAGCAGGGATCGCGTTCATCAGAACGGATGACGGGTAGCTTGCCAGACCGCCGGGAACATAGAGCCCCGCTGCACCAACCGGCGTCCAGCGCCAGCCCAGTGTTGCACCGTAGGCGTCCTGCCACTGTGCATCCTCGGGCATCTGGCGGTCATGGTATGCGCGGATACGCTGCGCAGCCAGCTCAAGAGCGGCGCGATCGTCGTCGGATACTTTCGCAATTTCTGCGTCCATTTCTTCAGCCGAGAACGACAACGTCGCGGGCGTGAGGTCCAATCGGTCGAACCGTGATGTCAGTTCGATGACGGCCTGATCCCCCCTATCGCGCACATCCGCGATGATCTCGGCGACTGCATCGTCGACATCGGGGCTGTCTTCCCGCTTCATGGACAGAAGCGCTGTGAAGGCGGCTTCAAAGTCGGGGGATATGCTGTTTAAGAACTGCGCCATCGGCATCCCTTAGCGGCGCAGGCATCAAGGCTCAAGACGGCTACAGATATCTGTCACATTCCGTCGCAGGGATGTCGCTCTTTTTAGCGGTCCAGAAAGCGGACAAAGAAATGATCATCCTCGAAAACTCCGTCCTCCAACACGATCCGTGGATTTGTGCCGAACCTCTGAAATCCCATTTTTTCGTAGAACGAAATGGCGCGGGGATTGCTGGCGGCCGCCTGTAATTCAAGTTGCAATATACCTGAAGTGTTCGCGTGATCGACAAGCGCATCGATCATCATTTGCGCCCCACCTTGGCCCTGATGCGTGGGACGGACATAAAATGCCACGATTTCCGCACGGTGCTGAATGCGCGCGCCAGAGTGCCGGATAAAAACAGCCGATCCAACGAGATCATCCGAGTTGAACAGCCCGAGGGTGTTTCCTTCGGCTAAGCGTGCTCGTAGTGCCTCATCGGGTTCCGCCATGAAATCATCGTAGGTCGTCAGGAATGCCTTTGGATATAAACGCAAGGCCTCGCCACGCAGATCACGCCACTGCGCCAGATCATCCGGCCCAAGCCAGCGGATCATTCCGGGTGCTCTGGTGCTTTTCCGGAGGGTGCCACATAGGGCCGGGTCACGTCCTGAAGCGTGACGTTCACACATTCCACATCCAGCGCGATGGCTCCGTCTCCTGCGAGGGTCAGTACAAGCTGGCCAACGCCATCTTCTCGCGCTTCCCACCCGATAGACAGGAGCGAAAACACAGTTTCCGGATCGTCGCGCTGAATTCCTTGGGAACTGACACCGGCCACGTCCTCGAACATCAGGATTGAGCGAACCCGTTCATAGGCGCGTCTGCGTTGGGCAGCGCGCGACTGATCTTCCCACCGGAAGCGGTTTAACAGCAGGACAAAGCGGCGTTTGGATGGCTCGTATTTCATTTCCGACGCAGGGAGGACGGCATCCTGCACCAACGCAGAAATCACCTGCAGATCCTCGGTATCTGCCGCAATCAGCTTCAGCGGGCGGTCATCCCCGTCTTCAAACTTTGCGTCTTCGGTCATTCAGGCACCCGCTCAATATGCGCCCCGCAGGCGCTTAGTTTTTCTTCGACGCGCTCATAACCACGGTCCAGGTGATAGACGCGGCTGACGACTGTTTCACCCTCCGCTGCCATCCCGGCAAGTATCAGCGAAACCGACGCGCGCAGATCGGTCGCCATGACCGGCGCGCCCTTCAGGTGATCGACCCCTTTAACCGTCGCGGTGCCGCCGTGAACCTCGATATCCGCACCCATACGGATAAGCTCTGGCGCATGCATGAACCTGTTTTCAAATATCTTTTCTTCGAGAACCGATGTTCCCTCCGCCGTGCAAAGCAGCGCCATCATTTGGGCCTGCAGGTCGGTGGGAAAGCCCGGGAAAGGCTCTGTTTCTACGTTAACCGCCGTGACGCGATTGTTGGTGCGTTTGACTTTCAGCCCAGTGGGCGTTTCTTCGATCGACACGCCAGCTTCTTCCAGCTTGTCGCAGAATGCTCCGACCAGCGCGCGGGTGCCGCCGAGACATTCGACCTCTCCACCCGTGATGACCGGAGCCAGCATGTAGGTCCCCAACTCGATCCGGTCTGTGACAACGGGATGGGTCGCCCCATGCAGCCGATCAACGCCTTGGATCGTAATGGTCGACGTTCCATGTCCTTCGATCTGCGCGCCCATCTTGATCAGGCATTCAGCAAGATCAACGATCTCTGGTTCGCGTGCGGCGTTCTTTAGAACAGTTGTTCCCTTCGCCAGCGTTGCAGCCATCAAGGCGTTTTCCGTAGCGCCGACGGATACGAACGGAAATTCGAACGTGGTACCCTTCAGCCCACCCCGCGCTTCCGCATGGACGTAGCCTTCCTTCAACTCGAGGGAGGCACCCATTGCCTCAAGCGCCTTGAGGTGCAGATCGACAGGCCGCGCCCCGATGGCGCACCCGCCCGGAAGTGACACCGTCGCATGACCGTCGCGGGCCAGCATCGGGCCCAGCACAAGGATGGAGGCCCGCATTTTTCGCACGATGTCATATTCGGCGGTGTGGTTGTGGATATCATGGCTCGACATGGCCAGAACCTGACCGTCCTGAAGCGACGAGACCTCGGCGCCCAAGGACTGAAGCAGGGTTGTCATAGTCTGGATGTCAGAAAGGCGCGGCGCGTTTGTCAGGGTCAGCGGTTCTTCGGACAGCAGCGTCGCCGGCATCAGCGTCAGGCAAGCGTTCTTGGCCCCTGCAATTGGAATTTGGCCGTTCAGAGCCCCGTTGCCCCGCACAATGATTTTATCCATGCCTTACTGCCCCTCGTTTTCTGACGATGTATTATTTGCCTCTGCCGCTTGGCGCGCGCGTGTTTGTGCCTTGCGTCGACCCATATTTGCCTTCAGCGCAGCCTTCAACCGATCTTCCCGGGAGGACGCGGTTTTCTTCCGCGTGGCTGGCGTTTGCGGCTCTTGTTTTTTGGTCATGTCCCCTCTTATCGCAGGGGCGCAATCCGGTCCAGATAGGGCTTGCGTCAGAACCGCTTTGATCGTATCCACCCGCCCACGCGAAGACGCGGATGCTGTGGTAGCTCAGTGGTAGAGCACACCCTTGGTAAGGGTGAGGTCGAGAGTTCAATCCTCTCTCACAGCACCATCTCACATTTTTCGTTATTAATTCCGCCTAAGACCTTGAAAGGTAAGGTTGTTTCGACAGTTCCATACACGCCTTCGTGGGAATAGGTCAGCGGCTTGGAAAAAACCAGCCTGAGCACCGTTTGACGAACGGCGTAGCTGCCATTTTTGTATATTTCCCAAGGCCTTGAGAGAACCTTGAGGGAGAGTTCAATACATTCTTCGAACCTCGCCTCATTCGGAAGGGGGGCACCGGCCTTTTCCGCGAGGCGGATCTTCTCTCTTTCCAGCTTTTCGATCCGGCTTTCGTAGGCTGAGATCACGCTATCGCTTCTGGCCTCAACGATACGATCCAGCAGATCTTCGATCTTACCGTTCACGGCTTTGAGTTCTACGCGCCACCTATCTTGCTCTGCATGCGTTTGTTCAAGACGCTTATCCCAAGCATCTTTGAACATGGCCTTGATTAGCCCGAACAACTGTGTTGTCGGCTGAAGACTTTTCAGGACGTCTTCGAACGCATCCTCTAGTTTCGCACGGGGCACAGATTTGCTCTGCAAGGAGCACCCGCGCGTCACACACCGGTAGTAAGCGTAGTGACGACGACAGCCCTTAGACCACGCACCTGTCATGGCTTTGCCGCACGAACTGCAGAGAACGTGGCCACGCAGTGGAAAATCAGGGTTGTAGTCCTTCCTGGCCGCAGGCCGGGCACCGGCGTCAAGATTGTGGAGAATACGTTCATGCGTTGCAAAACTGATCAGCGCCTCATGATGGCCACGCCGCAGCGGAACATCCCAAAGCTTGGCTTGCACATAGCCTGCATAGAGAGGGTTGCGCAGGATCTTCGTGATCTTCCACGCTCTGATCTTGCCATTGGGGAGGTCTTTTGGGAATTTCGCGCAGCTCTCAAGGTACCGCTGGACCTCCGCCTGGGACCGAAACCGACCGTCGGCATAACCGTTCAGTGCTTCCCGAAGGTATTCCGCAATGGGCTCATCCGGCACGAGGAATTTGCCGTGGACACGGTCCGTGGCGTATTTGAGACCCACAGGCGCATGGAAGACCCAATAACCTTTCTCAACCCGTGCGATCATCTTCTGTTTGACCTGCCGCCGGTTCTGCTCCCGCTCCAGTTCACCCTGAGCGGCGATCACGGTTTCTATGAACTTCCCTTCAGCAGAATTCTCAAAATTGAAGTTGAGGCACTCGATGGTCGCTCCGCGTTCCGCGAACTCTCGGCGGAGCTTGAAATGGAACTCCGTGTCCCGCGCCATCCGCTTGAGGTCATCGAATACGATTGTGTAGGGCTTCCCCTTCTGGGCGTCGAGATAGGCGAGCATTGCCCGCATGCCCGGACGGTTCATGAAGTCACCCCCGCCTGACGCGTCGTCAGGAAAGACCATTTCTACATGGTAGCCCTTGTTCTCCGCATATTGTCGGCACCTGTGCTCTTGGCTTTCCAAGCCCGAACCTTGAGTTTTTTGCTGGGTCGTGGAAACCCTGCAATAGATCAGAGCAGTCGTTTCCGTTTCGGTTTGCATGCGTTGTAGGACCATAGGGTATCTCTTTCTCGCACCGGCCTCAGGGAGCCGGAACGTCTGTTTTTTCTTCATCTTTGTGTTGATCCGATTGTACCTCAGTCGAGTCGGAATTTCCGTCGCGATCAAGAGAATTCTCTACTTTTCCACAAGCAGCCTGCTGCGCGGGATGGACCTCAAACCCGAGTTCGACGAAGCCGGAGACGATGGTCCAAAGAGCCTTCAAAACCTCCGCCCGCTCGGACGCAGTCAGGGATGCGTCCTCTAAATACGCATCGTACCGTTTCGTATCAATTTCGATGCTGCGAAAAGATCTGCGTTGAACGATCTTCTCTACGGCATCAGTGCCTTCGGTAACTTCATCCATGGCGCAAAACCTCCTTTCCGATACAGACCATCTGCATCGACTGAACAGCTTCGCCGTTTGGCAAATAGGCGATGAGATCAGTTCTTCTGATCTTCATGCGCAACCACCAAGGGCTGCATCTTCGCCTTATCTACAATTGTAGCACGCAATCGCGCTCAAAGCCAAATTCAGCGTGGCTTTGCGGTCCGATTGCGGACCCAAACGACCTTTCATCTTTCTCTGTCAAAACTTGTTCTTGCGTGCCCAAAGAGACGCGCAAAGCTGTGCTGGACCTCCAAATCTTGTTGAGCCGCCGTCAGTCCATTGCGCAGATCGGCGATGCGGCGGTCTTGCTCCGCGCTGCGCTCAGCAGCTAGGTTTTGAGCACTTCGTGGTGGTGTCAGAGCGTGGTCAGCTTCTGGTGCCTGTCGGTCTCTCAGACGCTGCAGCAGTTCGGCTTGGGATTTGATCGCTGGTGGCTCAGCCCCCAGCCGCCGAAACTCGCTCACCGGTCCCGATCACTTCGTTGCCGCCGTGGCTTGTCGTCCTTGCGGTTTTCCTCAAGGCGTTCACGGGGTGTGCGAAGGACAATGCGGTTGTCTATTGGCAAAGCTTTTAGGTCAATCGTATGCCCTTGCTGGTCTTTGTGTTCGAATGATGCACCGATTTTGGTGAAGTAAGACTTGTCGTCCTTACCTTCGGTAACGGTGAAGGCATCAAAGCTCGGCAGTTTGGGATCTTTATCGCTCATCTGTTGCTCCTGATTTTGGGGCGATAGCCCTCGATGTATGACCACGTACCGAAAGCATACTGCGGCAGGTGGGCGAACTCGGGGGGAACGGCCTCGGTGATCACGCGTGCTGATCGCTTGAACACATTTCCAGCAACTGGAATCCGATCCAGAGGCGGATGGAACGGATTTGGCAGGTAGGACCCAGCATAGCCGCACCGCTGGTAATATGGAATTTTTTGAGCATAGATCGGACGTAAGTTCTTACCCGAAATGAACAGGATCTGCCGATCTTCAGGCATGGCAAGTATTTCGTCTGGGCTCATCAAGGCCCGCTGCTGCTTCGTGCGGTGTGTCTCTCCGAAGCGGTGGGATCGCAAATCGTTGAGAGTAGAAAACGCATCCTCCCCGTTTAAGAACGCCATGGCGGCTTTCGTCTTCAGCCTTCGTGCGACTTCCTGGCGCAAGGTGTCGTCAAATTCCAGAGTTTCGTTGCCGAGCATCTCGGAAATCATCTGTGCGGTTTGATAATCTCGAACGCCGAAGAATTGACGCATCGCCGACGAACCGATGAAGCTCTGCAATGCAGGTTGGCCGAAATTACGGACAATCTGCCCAACGTCCTGATAAAGCGCCCATGCCTGGACACCTGCACCTCTTCCAAATGTAAACGCACGAAGAAGGGCATCAAAATGTCCTAGCTGCCCAGCCTCATCAACAACCATCGTGATGCGCGGCGCGGATGGTGCGCGGGACTTGTACAAGAGCTGCACGGTGAACATAACCCGCAGCAAAGGGCCCCACACGGATACATATTCGATTGGAACCACGATGAAGACCGATGCTGGCAGCTTTGGATCGCAGATATCTTCGAACGAGAAGTCTGGGGTCTCGAGCGCTGTTTGGAGTACAGCGTCGTCAAGGAAACTCATGTGGGCATATAGTTCACCTACAATGCCGCCAAATTCCCGTTCGCTGTCCTGTTGCTTTGCCAACATCTCCCCGGCGGTGCGGCGTGCGCCTTCAAAGCGAGAACTCAGCATAAATTCGAGGAGATCTGCCCATGCTTGAGGGTTCCCTTCGATTGTGCTGATCGCCCGCCACAGGCTGGGGAAGGAAACCGATCCGTCTCGCTCCACAAGGGCCTTCATGATGTTCTCGCACCATTCACACGCGCGCAACTCAAAATACCGCCCGTTTGAAGACTGATTTACCGGTATCAGACTTTGAGCGATAAATTTGCAATCTGCGTGGAACGTCGCCGTATCGAGGCGCAGTATATCCAGAGGCTGGACCCGATGCTTGGCGAGCGCATGCATCCCGGTCGGGTTCCAAGTCCAAACCGGAACAGCTGCAGCCGCGAAGGCCGGAAGTGTCACGCTTGAAATCTCACCGCGCGGATCAAGAACAAACCTGCGTTGAGTGGGGTTGGACAAAATCGTTCCCGCGAGAAGATCGCGCATTTTACCTGATCCTGCGCCCGCTATCGTTAAGAGCGGTGCGTCAGTTTGAAGGCAGAGATCTTGCCGTTCAAAAGAACCGATGCGATGCCCCAGTCCGTTCAGCATTTCAGCGGCTCTAAGCTCGAAGCCCGTACTCCAAGATGCTGATCCGAACCGCTGGTCCTCGTGGTCAAAGTGCATGAAGCCTCCCTTTATTGCAGGTCTTCAAAGAGGCAGCACGGCGCGCTCAAGCTTTGTGTCGTCGAATGGCTCGCTCATCGCGACCGCCACGTTTCAGAAAAGCTCTGCCGGGAAAACCTCTGGGTTCATGAGCACTCTAGCGGAGACATATGGCCTGCTTGGGGGGAAGCTGCGGTGAGCATCTGTGACACGTTTGCTCTCCCCGCTTCACTGCAGGGCGTGCGGAGGGTCAGCCAGGTTTGGCCTTCTTGACCCACTCGTTCACAGGGTCTGCGGCGCGCAACCGATCTTCGAGGAAATCGACAGGATCGCCGCCCAACGGCTCTCATGCTGCCCGGGGTTATCCAGAACCAGGCGAACGGCACGCTCGCGCACTTCGGGGGAATACTTGTTCGTCGTCTTGCTCACGATGTTCCATCCTACTCAGGAGTTGGAGCCTCCGGCAAACCCGGTGCGGTTCACCTGATCTTGTTCGTAGCAAAAGAAGCAGCGATTGCATTGACAGCATGAGTGACTGAAGGCAAGTCTTACGCTAAGGTGTATATAGTGATTGTTGGATAAGTTGTGATCAAGTTTGTAGTTGCCTTTAACAAGTGGCTGAATGCCCAAAATGGTTGGTTTAGAGCGGTACTCATTCCTTTCGTCTTGGGATCACTCAGTTTGCTCATCTTACTTTTTTGGAGAGACTTGGGGGCAATTTCTGGCGGCCTATTGCTAGCTACATATTTTATTGTGCTATTTTTTTCTTTTCTTGTGAACTTTGAGAACACAAAGTTTGTTGAAACCATTTATATAGAGAGGAAAATAGCCAGCAATAGAACAACGAATGTTGATGAGTTTGTTCAGGAAAAAATTCGGCGCATGTCTTTGGCCTTATCACAGAAAGACGAGCTATCAAACTTAAAGCTATCGAAAAAGATTAGGTCAGCAATTGAGTTACGTAAGACGGTAAATACACTCAATAGAGTTCTCTTTAGGCACCTAGACTTCTATCTTAGCGAGAGACTAGGGTCAGAGCGTGGTAATCTTTACCTATCACTACTTTGCCAAAATAATCAGTGCTTCGAACTACTTGGATCGCCTCAACACAGTCCTGCATCTAAGCGACACACAGGTGCATCAGATTCAATAAAAGTCTCTGATATGAGGGCGATGATCTCTCAGCTACATGCAGATACTGGTTTAAAGTATTCGGGTGCGTCTGACACTTTCAAGGCAGCCGAAGCAGGAAAATTCTATTTCTTTCATCCATCCCAAAAAGAAACTCTTAAATCGATCTTTATATATAAGATTACAAGCGAATTGCATGATTTACCAATGGGCTACTGGTGTTTGGAGTCTGATCGAGTTGGTGACTTACCATCTCCCGCCAACATAGCTGAGGATTCATCACTGGTCGAAATATTCTCTAGCTTTTCATCTCGTATTCAATTAGAATTTCTTTATAATGATGCATTATGTATTGCAGATAATATTTTTTTTAAAGGAAATAGCAATGAGTAATTTTGATGAAGCCATCTCTACTGATAGTACCGAGAGTGTTTCAAAGGCTGCCGACAGGGCGTTTGCGGCCAAGGATGAGAAAATCAGAGAAGCAATAGCAGCCGAAATGCGCCGGGATATTCATTCTGTGTTGCGCGGTCCTCTTAAGTTTTTGCGTCCGTTATTTTGAACTAGTAGTGACCTGCTTGAAGCGAGATCGTGAGGAAATTAGTTGTCGGCTGATCGATGTGCAGCGAATGAAAGTCCGGCCTATCAAAATCTACCCATCCAACTTCGCCTATGGTGATCGCTGCCGGTTAGCGTATCTACGTGCATGACAAAAGAGGGCGCAGCATTGCGCCCTCTTTTCTAATTGGTCAGTTGCTTACTTATAGGCGCTGTGGTTGTAGTCCTTGGTGGTTCGAACTTTTACGCCGACGATGACGAGAACAAGCGCGCCCAATCCGAACCAAAAACCGACATACGGGTCTCCCGCTGAGAAGTTGGCCCAACAGATGACGCCGGACAGAAGGCCCATGCCGATCAGGCAAGACTGCAACCGCTGTTTCTTGGGGTCTTTGATTTTCCCTGGAACATGAGGCATGTGAGTATCCTTTCAGAAGATTGGGGTTTTGGAGAGAATGAGGACAAAGCCCATCACGAGCGTGGAACTCCATCCGAAGCGGGCCACAGAGATCGACATCCAACAAATCAGGCCAAACGAGGCCAGCACCAGCAATTCGCCGAGATCGTAGCCCCATTGTGGCAAGAAAATCTTCCGGCCCAGCCACTGGCTGAAGATCCAAAGCTGTGGCGAGACCATGAGTGTGGTGAGAATTCCCGCCGCCAATGCGAAACCATTAATCGCATCGTTGCGCTTGCTCGGCCCATTTCCGTGATCGGACATACATCATCTCCCTTGCGGTTCTGCGAAGACGAGTCGTCTTCTGTGGAGAGGCTAGCCGACCTAATCACCGCTCCCGGGGGAAACGGCGATCTGGATCAGTTTGCGGCAGATAAACATAGCTCACTTTGAAACCGGTTTTCGTTCGCGACATCCAATTGCCAGGTGAAGGTGCGGATAGGGTATTTTGCCCTCAACAAGGTCGCGAGAATACGGGCACGTTCCCATGCTGCTTCCCGCACAAAGGGCTTCGCACCTTCGGCACAGGGCGTGTTGCAGAAGTCTCGGTACCACTCCGCGTGAGGTGGCTCGGAGCCTTCGAGCCCCTCTTCGTATTCCAATGCGTCGGTTTTGAGTTCGACGACCTCGTCTCTGCCATCGACAAAGACGCCTTTATAGTCTCGCAGGATGTCGGCCAGATGATCTGGCCAAGCCCGGCGGGGTATGTTTTCGTGGTATGCCATCCAGCGGACGCTACAAATAAATTCCGGGTTGGAGAGCTCAGCGTCCGTAGCAATCCGTGTCCGAATACGACTACAGTAGCCCAGTAAATTACAGAGCTCGCATTTCAATTCCGTCATGTTTCATCCTTCCAGATACGCTTGTTTTCCAAGGTCGCCTGAAGGATCAGCGCTGATCTTCCATGTGCCGCGCCCGGTGTTTCTTCATAAGAATCACGTGCTCGACACCATTTATATTTTCATGAAATCAGTAGCTTGGCGTGTATCAACTTGTTCCAGTCGGTTGCAACTTGTTCCAAAGAGGGCCGTTTGAATGAGTGAAAACAAGGAAGATCGTAGCGAGGGGGTACTACTCGGCGCTTACATCGAAAAGCGAATCGAAGAGTTCGGATTAAGCCAAGGACAACTTGCAAAACGAACTGGGATCAGCCGAAGCACAATTTCCCGCTATTGCCGGGGCGAAACGACGACACCCGAAGCGGACCAAAAGATCCGAATTCTCAAATTTCTCGATGGGTCCGAAGACTACATGAAGGGTTTTCGGGCATTCTGTCGCGAAGAATCCGGGGAGGACGTCGGGGACGACGCCACAGAAAAAAGCGACGCTCCGGAACACGGCGCGCAGCATTCGGAAACGCCGATCAAACCGGCGCGACCCCATCGACTTTGGCCTCTCTATTCCGCAGTGGCTCTGATTGCCCTGTGGGTGGTGGTCCAGTTTGGTGTCGAAGCGTATTGGTTATGGCATTCCGCCGCGGAAGAGACCGCATATCAGGAAGACGCCGTTCAACTGCAAGAGTTTGCGCAAGAGCTGGCAACACCCGCTGATCGAAGCCCCACTCAGAACGCAGAACACGATTTCACAAAGGAAGATTTGGCAAGCCATCTATCCATGTGGTGGAGCGGCGGACTGCTTACCTTCCGGTTTGACGTGCCCGCAGAAGTGCCATTACGGGCGCACATTTCGCTCAGGGTTGGGCAGAACGAACCCAAGATAGCCAGCGGTGTCCAGCAATACGTACCGGGAGACGTCGTACGTGTCTCCTTGGAAGATAGAGACAACAACATATTGGCTGGGCCGTTTGATATAACCGCCGAGGTGGAGATTGCTGTACAAGAGGCGATTTCGTTCGCGCTCGTGGACCGCAGGGAGCCAATCTTATGTGCAGCTGGAGGCTGCGAGATCCGCATCGGAGACCTGTGTGAAGGCAATTGGGCCAGCTTGAAACTCGGACGAGAAAAGGGCCTTTCGGAATTTACGCGAGACCTGTCGAGCTGCTCTGCAGAGACCTCATCAAGGAGGGAATGTTTTGCCGCGCCAGCTCGCTTTTTTCCAATCGGACCTGGTGAACAGATATTTGGGGTCCTTGAGCACAAAAGTGGCGCATCGTTCGCCTTTGAGACCGCCGCGCAAGATCTCCGCCTGGATAGTTCCCGGGCCGCAAGATCGTTCACCCAATTGCAACCTACAGACCCGTCTGCGGATATTCCCTATGCGCTTGCGTGGTATGAACCACCCAGTGTGACGACGCGGCGCCCCTTTCGGGTAGAGCTCACAGCGGGCGATTGTTTGGGGAACGGGGCATCACTAAATCGCAATTTCAAGAACATCTATTTTGATGTGGACGGCAAAGGGAACGTTCAAGGCCAATTGGACAATTTTCTAATCCCCGAGCCCGCGCGTGAGACCGTCGAGATCCTACTCACGGGCTTGGACGGTGAAGTTTACGGACCCTACATCTACAGGTTCGACGCAGCGGCTGTCATTGAGGCCGCGATCAAGAATGCTGAAAAGCCGGATAGTATCTCCTGCGGCAAGGAGGTTGCGTATCGTCTCGAGCTGGAAAATATCACTCACGCCTGCGACGTTCAGAAAGACCATCGGACATTGTTGTCATGGGGGCATGTAGACGAAGTGAGGCTCGGACCCTCTTTGGAGCAAATGGGCCAAGTCTTCCAAATCAATCTCGACCCCGCAACCATTATTGATCTATCCCAATATCGAGACCTGCATCCGTTCGATCCGCTGTTCAGTTTCCCGGTGCCTAACGACTGGCCTGAGGTTTTCTTCGAGATCCTGTATCGTGACGGCACGACATCGGTCACGCAGCGCATAAAACTGCCGCTCTAGAGCACGCGCATCAAAGGTCAGATGACGGAAACCGAAAATCGGATCGAAGCGCAGGTTCGGGGGCGCTTCCCAATAGCCTCTTGCAATACTTTCTGAGCGCGTTGGAAACCTCGTTGGCGGGCTGCGTGCAAACACCGCCTATGATTGTTGCAGCTGCTTCGGTCGGATCGCCGTTCATATCCAGGGGAAGGGTGAGTATTGATGAGTCGTCGTGGTGCTCGTCGCCATCTAAAGTCCAGTTTACGTCTTCGACTTCGACCAAACCTCTTGAGCTTATCTCTACGAATAAGATCTGCCCGGTCGCCATATCTTCCTTTTCTCGTTGAACACGAATCTTAAACGTCCGAGACCCGAACAGTCCATCCCATTCATCTGATTCATTTGCCAGATGGGCGCCTTCGGGCGCGGACAGAAGCTCGTCGAAAACAATTCCAAGCTGTTCCGCGACGGCTTCGACAAATTGAACGTTTCTGGAAAATGCCAAAAATGGCTCACTCGTATTCACTATACTATCCTAGCAAAAATCGAGAAAATTTCCAAATTTTGATCTGGATTCATTGGCTTAGGCCGCTATCCGGGGCCTTCCGGGAAAGCGCCCTTCCTTCGCGGCTTCGGCCATGCCTGCCAGTGTGCGTTCCCGGATGATCTCCCGCTCCAACTGGGCAACCGCCCCGAGAATGTGAAATACGAACTCTCCCATTGCGGTCGACGTGTCGATTTTCTCGGTTACGCTTTCGAAGAACGCTCCCTTTGCCTGTAGATCGGCGTTCAGATCGATTAGGTGGCGCAGGGATCGCCCCAAACGATCCAGACGCCAGACAATCAGCGTGTCGCCGGATTGTAGCGCTGCCAGAGCCTGATCCAGCGCCGGACGGCAAGACAGCGCGCCGGAAACCCCTGCGTCTTCGTAGATATGGTCGCACCCGGCGGCTTCTAGCGCCGAGATCTGCAATGCAAGATTTTGCTCTGCGGTGCTCACCCGCGCATAGCCAATTTTACGAGTCCCAACGTCTCGTATCGTGTTTTCCGTCATCGGACCGTCCTTTCGAAAGTCTGTTGTATATGACTTCGACCCCCGGCAACCGCGCCAGCGCTCTGCAACACACCCTCTCAAGATAGAAAACGACCCTTTTTCGGATTTGGCTCTTCGGCCTGTTTCCCGGATCTTTTTTGCCCGTTAAATGCACCGTATTTCAGTGCCTTAACTTCTAAAACGAAACGTACCACAAAATTCATGCCCCTTGCAAGAAAAAGGGTCCTTTTTCAACGCGTTATCAACAGGTTATAGAAACCTAACGCCTTGCCCGCAAACGAAGAAGGAGCAAGGCGCATGGCGCTTGAACCACTCAAAAATACATTCGCAGGACGCGCCTTTGGGGCGGGTTTGGCTGGCCTTGTGGCACTTATGCCCGTGGCGGCGACGGCGCAGGATGCTCATAGCGCGGCTGCTACTGGCTATGATTGTGGATTAATGAACGATGAGCTCTGCGAGTTCTCTCGACAGGCAAATGCGGCGCGCCAGTATGCGGCGAAAAATCAGAGTGTTGCGGTCCTTTTCCATATTGGTGACGATGTGCTCACGCGCGAGGATACTGAGGCGTTGATGGGGCGCGTGCAAACACACTTCGAGCAACAGTTTGCGGGTTTGGGAATTGAGGCGGCGACTTTTCCATCAAAGAATCCGGGGACAGCGGCAACTGGTCTGACTTTCCACTACGGCCACCTTGTGTTCCAGGGCACCGAAGGGCAAATAAACCTCAATCTCCAAGAGGGTATGGATGCCATCCCACAAGTTGCAGCGCAGCTTGATATCTTGCGCCAAACCCAACGGGCTAGCCTTGATGCGCCAGCTCCGTCGGATGGCAGTTAAGAGAACATGTTCAACGCTGTGTTATTCGCAGCAACATCGGCAGTCGTGCCTAAATCAACTTCTCGCCCTAGTTCGCGATCATCTTCCAGCGCAACATAAAGTGCTTGATCATCACTTTCAGCAGCCGCAGCGGCGGCAAATTCAACTTTCAGCCCGCCATCCATAACACCTTCGGCACGGAGCTTGGCCTCAGCTTGCGGCACAGTCATTCCGGATGCCCGCGCCGCTTCGATTTGCGGCATAACAGAGCCCAATATGCGTTGATACTCGTACTCACCTTGGAAAAAGTTTCCTATCGCGCTGTCTGCGTACTCGGGCAGCAGTTTCCCTTCATCATCTGTGATGGCTTCAAGGACGTCCTTACCAACGCGCTTAATGTATTCAGCATCTGTTTCGCTGGGTAGCTTTGCCGCTACCTCCGGCCCAAGAATATCTCCCGCCCACTGTTCAAGAGACATACCCGTTTCTTCTTCTAATCGGCGGCTAAAATCTAGGGCTTCCTCATCGCTCATCCCTTCAAAATACTTTCCAGCTATAAAACTACCAACCCCACCTTCGGCAAGTAGAAGCACGTAGAAAGCGCTATCTGCCGCGCGGCGGTCTTCGCGTTCCGACTGTGCGATTTTCCCACCTCTAGCGTCAGCGACACGCTCAGCGATCCCGCCGCGAATGCCGTCTTTGCTGCCAGAAATCACGCCATGATGTGTATCGAGCGCTTGCGCTTTATTCTGTGCTGTTTGGATTTTTGCGTAGTCATTCAACGCCGCCGGGTTGTGCCCGTCTAAAGTTGGGTCGGTGAGAGAGGTCGCGTTATCGAGAAAAAGGGATACAGGACCGAGTTGCCCTATATCACTCATATTTTCCCTGAACAGCTCGATTGCCGCTTCGTTTTTCATTTTCCTTCTTCGGCCACATACGCCCGAAGTCCCTATGTCGTTTTGGTTTGGACACCCTCGATTGCCGTTCGTTTGTCCATTTGACGCATGGGTTTTGGTTCTCTAAATCGGAACACATTTGCATGCGTCTGAAGAAAGACTACAGAAGTATGTTTAATAATTATGAAAAATTGCGTTGCATTTTATTCAAATGCTCTGGGAAATTTACTGATCGTTAAGAATTGCGGTCTGGCAGCTCCGCGTACCGTTCGAGGAGATAGTTCCAATGGGCACGTTCAGCAGACCGAAGCTTTCCCCAATACCATCCCATCGCAGTTGTCGCTCGGAAGCCCGTAGGTGAGTCTGTGAGGCTCTTGAGCAAGTTTCTGGGGCTGACTAATGTGCGTCTGACTTCGCGATGCAGAAGATTGTAGCGCTGCTCTGTGATTTCAACGTATTCAATCCCTCCGACAAATTTGCGAATCTTATTCTTTAAAGGTTGGCGTGCGCGCGGCGGTTCTATCGTGTCCAAAGACAAATCTGGCGTAGTCGAAGAATTTGCCTGGTCCAGCGTTCGGTTGGACATTTCTTGAAAGAACGTCCACGCTTCGCGGGATATCGACTTGTTCCGCCCGCTCAAGATATGCGCTATTTTCACAGGAGTTAGATCAGGTGACGCCTTTCTCAGATAGTTTGATGGAGCCACAGCATGTATCTTTGCCAGCTTTGATCGCATCGCGTTTGTGATGCGAACTCGCGACTTCGCACCATTGATCGGCTTGTTTGGGCCACCTGCGCCATCTGGCAGAGCCCTATAGGCCTGCAGAACAAACTCCAAATGCTCTCTTTGCGCCGTTCTGGTTCGCCCACTAATCCAGCCATCGATTATCGCACCACTCAATCGTTCGGGAACGGATTGCGTAGATTTGAGCAAGGTGATCGAGCCAGATTGAGTCCTGTGCTTTTCCGCGCGCAACTGCGATTTCAGTTCTATCGTCAGCATGATGCGCCCCTCATTGTTCTTTGTGCTTTTCATAGGAGCCAGTGTAGCAATTTGCGCTCATGGGACGGGCGCACAGAATGTGAAAATGAAAACTACCCACAGGTGACATTATACTGATTGCTGCGCTGCAACTTTTTCTACGTGGTTTTACGTTATCTCTCTTCCGCAAGATGTGCGGGGTAGTACCCCGCATCTTGGCAAGGGAGCCCGCTGCGCGCTCCCGTTGCATCCCTCCGGCCATGGCTCTTCCAGGGTCTTGAACCCATCCAGAGCCAGCAGACCGTATCGCCGGTCAATCACTCGCAGGAGACTTCGCTCTCCCTGCGCCCATCGATCCTTTCAGGAAGATCAGGGGCTATCGCGCCCCCTTGAAACCCACTCGCAAGGAGACTTCGCTCTCCCTGCACCCATCGACTTGGCAGGCGTTCCTGCCCCCAAGACCCCTGACCACTTCATGGAGCCGATTTCATCGAGAGAAAAGGCCATCGTCGCGCCCTTGTGTAATCCCGAACAACACCGGGGCTTTTCCATCACCATCCGCCGGCGCAAAATCATCTGCTAGTCTATTGCCTGTGTATGCCAATAACCGGCACCGTGGATCACTTTGGTATCTTCGCATTGCCGATGCCTTCGTGAAAGCATGAGTAAGTAAAACAATACCTTGGTTTTCCTACCGACCGCCGCTGAAGCATTTTATCAACTTTTGTAATGATCGCGCAAAGAGTAGGGCGACAATAGTCATCAAATACGTACATTGTCGCGAAATAAAGATCAAAAACCGGCGGTCATTAAATTACTTAGACTAACTAAGCCAAAAATGCTTCGAAACCATTTGCCTTCAAATTTCAAATCCTAGAAGGATAAATTCAAGAACTAGTGGGCGCATGGCAGCGTTCGGAAGCAAATATGTGTCAGAACAAGCTGGGTCCGGTATTCCTTACCTTTAATGTGCTTTGGAAAGAGTTAAAGTCTCGCGAGAACAAGGACATAGGCAGCTAAATGCTAACTTTTAAGGTGGTTTCTAATTTATCAGATTTGCTGAAGCTTGACGCAATTACTAGCGAAGCCCTTAGCGAGAGTAGGTTCAGGTATTTCGATTTTGCGCCCGAAAAATTTGAGAAGATGGCGCGAGAAATTTCTAAAGATTCCAAGCGAAATGGTGTACTGGTTTGCTATTCTGGCTCCACAGCTGTGGGATTTGTATTCTGTAATATTAGCGAACTCGCAATCGCTAGGGGTGCGTTAATCACAACGGTCACTATGTTTTTTGTACCTCAGAAATATCGGGACACACTTCTTGGCGGAAAGATATCTAACGGCTTACTTAGCGGTTTGGAGAATTGGACTAGAACGCGGGGCGGCCTAGAAATACTTTTTCATGCAAATTTCGGATCTGTTTCTGAGCGTGTTCATCGCTTTGTTAAAAGACGCGGCTTTGAAACGGTTGGCGGCACCTATGCAAAGACACTTGGAGCCAAGACGGAAGGTGAGCAAAAAAGGATAAAACTATGAATAGCGCAACCTTTATGCTGGAATTGGTACGTAAGTATTTCAGCATTTGCATTCTATGGTCGGCTATACTCTCTTTTAATATTTGGATGTCCGCGGGCGCTAGTGCAGAAGAGAATATTTCAATAGGAAAAAAAATTGTCCCAGGATTTAAGGTCGAAGATGAAGTTTCACAGGAATACATATATTCTGTTCTAACAACATATCAAATTCTCAATTCGAAATTAATATCTGAAGTTTATGGCCGTGTCGACGGCGGGCGGTTCAACTTTATATTCACGTCTGGTAGGGATTTTATAAAAGATCAAAGAGTATCTCGAGATGCCGTTGCAATACTGACGTCCGAAGCTCAGGAAAAAATCTTAAACCTTCCCACAAATACCGATGAATGCTATATTCAGACGTTCAATTTTTCAAATGCTGATCGGCTTTTCTTGGGAGTTCATAACGAACCCGAAGACTCTCCGGAACGAGTCTTTCAGTGCTTTGCTGTTACCTTGTGGTACTTTACGTTTGAAAGCCTCGATGGCGTCGATGCTGCTGATTGGCGTAAATCGATCTCAGAAATTTTCTCCAGCCTAATCGAAAAGAGATAACGAAATATGAGCGACTCAACGAACTCTAAAAGCGTAGACTTTCATGTAAATAGTACAGGCGGGTATGTCGAGCCACCTGAGTATGAGGATACGATTGATCATATTGGCTCTATTTCAAGACATACAAGTCTTGGAGTTCCGGGAGTAACTACTTCTGTTACAACTAGCATTAATCTGGAAACAAATGAGATAACTACATCACAGTCAATCGACGTAGATTTTAAACGTGTTGAAGTTTCATTTGAAAAGGACTCGGCGGGGATTGACGTTGTACCAGGCGCTGTGGACATTGGTCTTACTACCACCGGCGATGTAACAATAGGCGTAAGCGGGGAACTTCAAGATGGCACTACTGCCGGAGTTCATACATCTTTTGATGTACCCGGAATAGGTAGAAATATCTCTCTTCTTGGTGAATATACTGGCAAAGTCGTAGCAACATACCTTGGTGCATTAGATTCATTTCTCAATGGCGCATTGAAGCAAGGAGTAAGCCCGTTTAAGGCCGAGTCGTACTTCCAAGCGAACACTGGTGCAGAAGGGCAAGCGGCTCGAGCAGCGGAAAAGAATAGCTTTTCCTCGGATGTAAGCGCCGCGGAAAGCGCCGTTGAATCGTTGGTCGAAGGTGCGACCAACGCCGGTCAAGCGATCGTTGACGGCTTCACCTCAGGTGGTAACAAAATCGCAAATGGAAATATCATAGGCGGTATTGCAGACATCGGCAGAGGAATTGGAGAAGCCGTAGTCGAAGTGGCTAAGGGTATTGGGAACGCAATTGCTGACGTCGGCCGTGGGATAAGCAATGCTATTTCTTCCGTATTTGGACAACGTGATGATAATGACAACAAAGGGTCAGATAGAGGTAAACCTATCATCTTGGATATGGATGGCGACGGAATTGAGGTGCTAGTCGAAGGCGTGATTGATTTTGACATGGACGATGACGGGTTTCTTGAAAGAACATCATGGGTTGATAAAGACGACGCTTTTCTTGTTTTAGATCTCAACGCCGACGGCACAAGAGGGCAAGGTGACGGGGTAATCGACCAGACTAAAGAGTTGGTACTTGCTAAATGGCTCGGATGGGACGGTGCGACAGACCTCCAAGCTTTGGCACTCTTTGACCAGTCAGCAGATATGGGTGGAAACAATGATGGACTACTTACTTCAGCGGACAGTGTGTGGTCGGAACTCAGAGTTTGGCAGGATTCGAATTCTAACGGTGTTTCTGACTCTGGGGAGCTCCGTTCGCTAAACGAATTAGGCTTCGAAAGTATCAATTTGACTTATGATGACGGATCCGATTTTGCTGACCTCAGTAATGATATTACAGTTTACAATAATAAAATTCTGGGGACGGCTTCATATACACGGAATGGTGTAGTTCAAGAAGGTGGAGTCGGGGACGTTGCTCTTTCGTATCTTGCTGAAGGTTACCAGAAATCGACTTCCGGAGTGGAGCAAACAATTGCCTATGAAGTAGGAAGCTCTAGAAAACTTTACGATATACAAAGTAGCTCTTCAGCTGCAGTTGATCTAGCCGGCGGTGATTTTGATGGAGCAATTGGTGACGGGAGAGAAAACAGAATTGATGCTTCTGGAAGCACTATAGGCGTCGAATTATACGGCCATGGAGGTAATGACCACATCACTGGCAGTTCCTTTGACGACGAGATCGTCGGTGGATCTTATAACGATACCATAAACGGAGGAGACGGTTGGGATATTCTCGTGGGTTCAGAGGGGCACGATGTTATTCGTGGAGGTAGAAACGGTGACACAATATATGGGGACGGTGGGCATGATCGACTTTCTGGAGAGGACGGTTGGGACACCATCCACGGAGGTCGTGGAGATGATTGGATTTGGGGCTCAACCGGACAAGATACAATTCGAGGTGGGGCTGGATTTGATCGGTTGAATGGAGGCGCAAACGCAGATGTCTTCGAGTTCTTCTGGATTGATCCCGATACTGGCTATGGAGATGGTTATGACATCGTGCAAGACTTTAACATTTCTCTCGATACTGTCCGTTTCATGAACAGTATTGGAAATACAATGCAAAACCTATCGTTCTCTCAAGAAGGAAACGATTTACGGGTTGCCTATGGTGATGACGACGACGTGATTCTATTTCGAAACCTTTCAGAAACCCAATTCACTGCGTCAAATATTGAGTTCGTTTAGAAGTCTTTAGATTAATATCGGCATCCACATTATTTTGGGTGGGTGCCGATCCGGCAGTAGCTTGCTGCTAAAATTTACTAACTCTAGGTCAGAAGCTCTCAGCGCTCTTCTTAGAATAAGACTTGAAAATAAGAGAAATCTAATCAAAAACTTGGACCACTTAGCTCTTTTCCGTTAACATACTCTATTTTAAATAAATCCAATTTGATGATACATTTAGCTTGGTGGAGTCTTCAAGACTCCTTCATTCTTATCAGTCTTCCTACTCATACTTTGAACGATATAGCTGGACTAATATACGTCAACATAATGAATCTAAGGGCCAAATCCTATTTTAGATCAATTCTAAAATTGTACAGAGATTAAGCAAATTCATTGCCAAATGGAATGAGTGCATCTACAAGAAATAAGCTAGAATAGTAGATGCATGGTTCAACATGGAAATAACTAAAGATATCTCAGAGCTGCCAAATTCTGACGGAATTGTTATTCATTCGTCGTTTCTTTGGTTCGAGCGCTTGCAAGCCGGAAAATCCATGTTTTTCGCTAAGCTTGAAGAACGAGCCGCGCTGGAACAGGTTCCCATTTTCTTGGTCGATGCTGAGAACACAACATCTCAAAGATTGCGAGACTTAGATCACGTTCACTTATACCTCAGATATCGCAATCCATATATAAATAAAGGTTTTCATATTGCAACTGGATATATTAGAGGTTTTTGGTATTGTGATCCAAAAGGGGTTAACTGGAACTCATCTATTGTCAATATGGAATTTGATCCGAAAGAAATAGAATTTGATGCTGCGCGACGAACTTATTATGGTATTCGCGGGTTTGTACTCCCGCGAAATACATCTAGGCATTCACAACCTATTGTAAAAGGAGATCCATTGCCTCCGGCGGCCGCAACTATCTACTTACAGGACTTGGAGAACAAGAAATACTCGCCTCATTTTTTACGCTCAGAGGAGATGATTAAAACGGCTGCAGAATGTATTGACGGTAGGGTTTACGTAAAATTTCACCCATTGCAGACTATGAAAGTTCGGGAGTATATTACCGAGTTATGTGCTGAATACAAGAGTGTTGAGATAGTTGATCGGTCTATTCATGAGTTAAATGAAATATCTGATCTCATCATTACGCAAAACTCAGCCGCTGCCTTTGAAGCGCTTTTTCACAAGAAACCAATAATTACTTGTGGAAAGTCAGATTTTCATCACGCGAGTATTGTAGCCCGAACAATTTCTGAGCTGGAGCGTGGCATAGGTACCGCTGCAAGAAGATTAGTGGACTTTCAATATGCAAAGTACTTTCATTGGTTTTTAGCCGAGCAACTTTTAGAAGTTGAAAAACCTGAATTTGCCGACCGTCTATGGGCACGGATTATGACGCGAAATCCATAAGCCACCTGCTGATCAAAACCATTTTACCAAATGACTTAGCGCGTCTCTTCAAGACTGGGCTCGCGTGCGTGCACCAAGCCGCTTAGAGGTGTCTTGGCCCGCTAGGCTTTGATTGCTCGCGTAAGTCTTGGGGCTTCGCCCCCGGCGCGGTTCACGCAAAACAGATCGAAGAGATCCTTGCTTTAAGGGTTTCCCAAACGGGAGCCTCCCACAAAGACAGAGTATCTTTCGCCGGTTTTCCCTTCCCATTGCACCCCCACTGTTCGCCACGAGGCAAGGTTGCAAGCGCAACCCTAGACCCAAGGAAGGACAAGTAAGATGCAAAGGAACCAAATTATTCACGGAGAGGCGGCACAAGAGCTGATGAAGATGGCGGACGGATCGGTTGATCTAGTCGTGACCGATCCACCCTATCTGGTGAACTACAAAGACAGAACCGGGCGGTCATTGCTAAACGACGATAACGCGGCGGGCGTTTTGCCAGTGTTTGAGCCATTGGCGCGCGTTCTCAAAAACAATGCCTATTGCATCAGCTTTTGCGGCTGGTCAGCACTGCCGAGCTTTACCGCAGCATGGGAGAACGCCGGGCTACAGATCGTGAGTCAGATCGTATGGAAGAAGAAATATGCGTCCCGAACGGGATATACGCAGTATCGGCACGAGACAGCTTATGTTTTGGCGAAGGGGAACCCTGCCAAGCCTGCGCGCCCTATCGCAGATGTGCAGGACTGGGTTTACTCTGGCAATAAGCGGCACCCCACAGAGAAAGCCGTGGAGGTGATCTCCCCCTTGATCCGTTGTTTTTCCAATCCGGGTGATACGGTGCTGGACCCGTTTTCAGGATCGGGGTCAACGTCCGTTGCGGCTGTTTTGAATGATCGAGAGTTCATCGGCATTGAGTTGGAGAAAGCCCATTGTGAAACGGCACGCGCAAGAGTGGCTGGGGCACAAGCGTTCAAGACTCGGCAAAATGGTGTTGCGCGCGAGGTGGCAGCATGAGCATGTATTCCGAGCAGCTAAGGTTTACCGCGCTGCTGGACACGGCAGCGCAAGACAACAAAGCACGTAGCTTCGCGAAAGAAGCAGCACATTTGCCATCCGACTGGTGCGAGGCACGCGCCTTGCACCCTATCCAAATCAGAAACCATCACGCAGCGATGATGGAGAATGACTTTGACACCGCATTGCGCATACGCGCGGACGCCCACTTGCTCGCGAAAAAGCTGAATGGCGGCCAACCGGGCATCTTGGCTGGCAGGGACGCGCCCGGTTGCGTTCTTGCGCGTGCTGCCGCCGCTCCACGCGGATCTGAGCCGCTTTGGGGGCAGGATGGCCGGTTCATGGCGCGCGCTGCTGGCACGACGCTGGATGTCGAAGCCAAAGGTATGTTCGGAATAGGCGCAATCGCGATGCCCTACATTGGATTCTCCGTTCGGGCCGTCGATCCCACCACGCCATTTATCAGCGAAACCGGATATAGAAGTTTCTTGGGGGTGTCAGTTGCCCCACAGCCGGGCATTACGACAGGGGATTTTGTGCAAGAGGTGATCGAGACCTATATTGCACAAGAATTGAAGGGAAAGCTCTTGCGGATCAAAACTGACAGTCTGGCGGGGGCGACCTGGAACAGACCTTGACCACAGCCTCTTCAAAAAAATGCGACGAACCGTGCGGTTCGTCGCATAGAGACCAATAGGCCTGGAAGACGAGAAGTCGGCTCGGCCTTGATGTTTTAGAAGAATGTCATGCATTCAACCATAGAGATCAGTCTGCAAATCCCATTTTCCAAAGACCGCTATGAAAGCCTAAGTTACCGTCCACGAAACCCGCGACGGCCCGGATACAGAAGCTCTGTTTTAAAGCATGGCAATATCTTGAGGCCCGACTAAATCGCGAAATCATCTATAGACTTGCCTGCTTCTAAAGCCTCCTTGAGCCATTTCGGCCTTGGGCCTCTACCTGACCAAGTGAGGGCGGGGTTTTCTGGATGGCGGAACTTTGGAGCGCTGTCCGCTTTGGCGCGCGTTCTCTTTCTCTCCGATTTTTCTGGAGCTAAGCCCAGCTCTTCCAATTCGAACCCGGACTCTTTGATCAATTGCATGACGTCACGTTTTGTTGCCATGAGTGCTTCATGGCGAAGCTCTTGTTTGATCAATTGCAGATCAGCTTCATGCTGTTGAAGCTCTTGATAGGTCATCTTCTTCAAATCAGATTTCGTTGGTTTAGCCATTGCAGTTCTTCTCCTTGGTAGAGACTGACAGTGTGGGAACAACAGACTGCAGTCAATGAGGATGACAACTCAATCAGCCGAAGAGCGCGCAAATCTGTTATTTGCAACTGTATCGGCACCAAGTGTCGAAAGTTACTGAGAATTGACCCATATAGGCGTTGCTCTGACTTTTTAATTGGCCGTGTATGCAATGATTGAGGCGTGATTTCCGAGTACTCTCGACTTTGGGAAGAACCCCCAGGCGGGATGTTTCAATCGGGCATAGGAAGAAGTTCGATACGTTCGTAACTGACCTCAAACGTATGCTGCGACTGGGGCGACTCACACTATGGGACCCATGCGGTGCAAATGACGAATTCCTCTCCGCCACCACAGGTTAAAACCTCCGCAAACTAAACAAGATCTTTCCCGCACGGCAGCATCCGTGAAAAGCGTAATCAGGAAAGCGCTTTCGAATATTCCGAGCCGCCACTTTCTAAATCTGCAACACATTGTTTTTCCATAGAAATGGGCGGGAATTAGAACTTCACTGCATGCTCAAGATTTCGCCGTCAATACCGACAAAGCAGACATCCTCGCATATCGTATCAGTTGTTTATTTCTGAACTCAAACAACCCATGACAGACTCACTAATGCCGTGTACACCACTCATTAGGTAAGTAGAATCCGCCCATTAGAACTATCTGGATTATTGTTATGGATGACCCAATTCTCAGCTCATACCTGAAAGAATTTACGAAAAACTTTGATCTTGAAGGGCAAAAGGAAGCAGACGTCTTTGAGTTCTTCTCGGCTTATAGTGTTTTGCATCGTGATTTTTCGGAGCATACCAACTTAGCGGATGTAGTCGTCGCAGGTGGGCTTGACACCGGTATTGACGCGATTGGTATGTATCTAAACGACATACCTGTCGTCAGCACCATGCAAGTAGACGAAGTTTCAGCGAAGCAGAAGATAGATGCAGATTTTTGCTTTATACAGTCAAAAACATCACGCAATCTGAATTCGGCGGAGATAGGAAATTTCGTTCAAGGAGTAAAAGAATTCTTTGGTCGAAGGTACATGCCTGCAAATGATAGCATTGCGGATAAACGTGAATTGTCTGACCACATTTTTTCTAATAGCGTCAAGATGCGAGCTAAGCCAAGATTGCATCTCTACTATTGTTACAGCGGTTCGTTCAAAGGTGATCCTGCTATCGAAGCACGAGTGGCTGCGGGAAAGGCGGAACTCATGGAGTTCAACTTATTCTCTGAAGTAAATTTTTTGTTTGTTGATGCTGATAAGCTGCAAGCTCGATACCAAGAAGTAAACCTTCGGGTGGAGCGCGAAGTACAAATAAACGAATATGCCGCGCTTCCCCCGATCAACGGTATTAGGCAAGCCTACATCGGTGTGTTGCCATGCAAAGAATTGATTTCGCTTTTATCTAATTCAGAAGGAAAGCTGCACAAAGCGCTCTTCAATGAAAACGTTCGAGATTTTCTCAGTAGCAACCCAGTTAACAATGAAATCAAAGCCACGTTGCTATCAGTTGATAATCAGAGCCGACTTGCCGCATTGAACAATGGCATCACAATTGTCGCGAAGCGCATTCAGATCGTTGGCAAGAGGTTTGCACTTGGAGACTTTCAAATTGTCAATGGTTGTCAAACGAGCCATATTGTTTTCGCAAATCAGCACCTTCTGACCGAAGACACCTCGCTTCCGGTAAAGCTGATTGAAGCTGAAGATCGAGATCTTGTGAATGAGATTGTTCGTGCGACGAATAGGCAAACGGAAGTCAAGGATGAAGCGTTCGTAGTGCTTGGAGAGTTCCACAAGCGGTTAGAACGCTTCTTCATGAGCGTGGATGATTTACCAGCAAATAAGATCGTTTATGAGCGGCGTAAAAGACAGTATTCTGACACGGCATACACGGCTCAGAACGTCGTCACACTCACGTTTCTGACAAACAGCTTTGTAAGCTGTTGTCTTGAAAATCCTGTAGACGCGATAGACTATTATGGCGTTCTTCTAAAAAAATATGAAAAAACAATGTTTGTCGAAGGTCACTCACTTTGGCCTTATCTTTTGTCAGCAAAAATTCTAAAGGAAGTCGAAAAACTCTGTGTTGGGAAGGCTCGCCCATCACTTTGGAAGTTTCGGTTTTTAATTTCTACTATGGTCCGACGTAGTTTTGGCGACTTTCCCAAGCTCACGAACGACAGAGATCAAGCTGCATACGCAAAGGCGGCCTTGAAACAGATCAATAACAAGAAAGAATTCGAAAAAAGAGTTAGAAAAGCAGAGAAGAGCATTGCTGCTGCTATGACTGAAAAGGGACGTGCATTCGACAAAAGGAATGCTCATCAGGACCGTAAGTTCATTGCGGGCCTTCTTCAGTAAAGTTCAGCGCGCTAGTCTTTACCGGTAAACTTCTGGATGCTTGAGGCCGGAATGACTACTTTGGCGAAGCTGCACTGCGGCATCGACCGACCACATCAATGGCCGGATTGGGCCGAACCAAACGGTTTTCTCTAAAGGGGGGCGAAATCAGGCCAGTCTTCGCGCCAATATCTAGAGTTCTGTGGGTCGCGTCGAGCTTCACCAACGGCCTCAAAGCGATAGTGCTCCATGCTGTGGTGTTGTTGAAAATTCTTCAGTGCTAAGCCAAATAGCCAAGACCCGAAAAACTGCAGTTCCAACCCATCAGACTCATCGAATTCGGCGCCACTACACGTGAACTGCCTTGCATAGTTTTCGAAACCCAACATGCGTGGCGGGCAATGTGCGACAATGTCTAAGTGTCGACGAGTCGCAAAAATGCGGGAGGTCTCTATCAAGCTGGATAGCTTCCCAACTCTTGGGGAACCGAATATGTAGCAATCGTTGATTGGAACCTGAAATTGCATCTGATTCAGCAAAGCGGCGATGGCGCCACCCAGTGAGTGCCCCGATAGATAGATTGCACAATCAGATTTTGAAATTCTGTCTGCCATTTTACTGCTTAAACAGTCTCGAATAGCTGAGGCTAGTTCCTCAGCCTCGTTCAGAAAGCCTCGGTGGATTCGGCCGCCGAAGCTAGAATTGGATTTAAACGCGTTTAAATTAACCAGCCAATCGTACGCGAATTGGGTGCCACGCACTGCGACAAAGATGAATGTACGAGCCGGGATTAGCACCGCAACTGATCGTCTGGTGCGAATAACATGCACGCCTTGAAAGTCGAGGCTTTCGAGCGCGTCTGCAAAGTCGAATTCTTCGCCAATGACAAGCCTTTGAAACATCTCGCAAGGCACCAATTTTGCCCGCGAATGATTGTTCCGCTCTTCTTCTCCAATCGCGCAATAGGCCAAATGTGCCAAAATACTAGATGCCGCATTTCTTGTTACTTTAAATTGGCCCCGCTCTCTCGACCAATGAGACTGATTAATTAACAGCCAAAGTGGTCCACCTACTTGTCTAACTTCTTCTCGCGATGCTGGTTGTAACATCCTTTTGTCTCCTTCGAAATTAATTCAAAAAAATAGGAAAATGTGAGGTGGATCGGCACTCAGCATAACGATGAAATCAGTTGGCTCCAGATTATCACACTGCACATATTCTCTAGGACAACAGAACGGATAGAGTCAAAATTATTCGTATTGGCGGTCAAGGCGGCTCCGACGAAGCTCTGCAAAGATGTGCCGCGTCGCAGCAATAATGCTGAGATTTAAGATCGGCTTAGGCCGTTCGTTTCGATATTTTCTGGGCCGAGCCCCTATGATGCTGTGGACCGGAGAACGGCAGGAATGGGCCCAGAATGACAGATGCTGCGAGCTGCACCAATATCGGCTTTGTCGGAAACTGACCGTACAAATGAATTCGCCTTGAGATCGATTTTCCTGAGAAGCGTTAAAGCCCACAATGCTCCACTTCACGGCATTCTCGTGCCTGTAGGTTACCGAGGGAAAAGTGTCCGTATCCTGAAACTATTGATCCACGGGCAGTAGCACCCGGAGCCACTAAAACAAAAGGACAAAACGGCATCGTGATCAATCGGCCTAAATGTTCTCCGTTCCTCAGAATTTGTTGATTCACCACCGCGCAAGTGTCGCAATTGTTCGTTATGTCCCAATTGTAAGAAATTCTAGGATTTTGCGGAGTGCCCGTATTACTACCCACCGGCGCGTTACGAACCTGAAAACAGGATGGATCTATAGAGGTGTCCGCCTGGATGGGCCTTGGCGAGATGAGGAGGAGTGCTATAAAAATAGGGGCTAATCTTCTTTCACTATTCATGTCTTGTCCTTGACTGGGATTTACCGACTTAAAGTCACTGGAGGGCGGCCTAAGAGTTCATCGATTTGACGAGATGCCTCTTGAAAGAGTGGTAACAGATTTCCGTCGGTAGCGATTTGGCGAATGTAGGACAGCACCTCTAGTGCTGCCTCATAATCACCGTTTTTCGCATATTTTTCTGCGGATAAAAAAAGTGAAAGCCCGTCAACACTGGCTAAGGTCCGTTCAAGATCACGTTCACGTTCGCAGCGTGCGGCCATTGGTGCTCCAGGAATGCGGTCATCCAGTAGGCCTACTCGTGCGCAGTCTTCAGAACTCAATGCAGAAGCACGCTCGGCTTCATCATTCCATATTTCTGGTTCTTGCGGGTTCTGGATTATAAAGCGGCTTGTTGCATCACCCTGATAAGCAGGCCAGCTACTAGGTCCTATACTAACGCTAGAGCTGCCTTCTGATACAATGACGCCACCACCATTTGGAGTGAATTGAGCACCAACCCATCGACCGCCGTATTCACCCACAGGATCACGAAAAAACTCGCTTTTATATATACGAAATCCCAGACCTGAGGAAAGATCAACCGGTGTAACATAAACATCCACTCGCGCTTGGCGTGCGCGACCCTCGTTACGAACTGTGCGAACAATTACAAGTAGGCTGCGCCCACTAGGGGAAATAGAAGCAGCGGTGAATGATCGGACGCAATTATACTTTGGAGGATAAAGTGTTGTAATCTGCCGGCTACGGAACCAGCGTTCATCTTCTTCGGGTACAGATGCCGAAAGTGAATAACGTGAAATGACGGAGGCTTGTGGATTGAGCGGATTCCCTGGGGCTCGAACCAGGAGCACATCACCGAACAAAACTGTTAAAATGCGGATGCCTTCAGGCGTAACAGAATATGTTAAGGCACGCTCAGCGAATGGTCGTCCATCTGAGTGAGAGCGATAAAACCCATTGGCTATGCGACAGTGGGTCACGATTTCCTCATCGCGGTTGAAGCGAAGCGCGTTTATTGAAGAAGAGTTTGGCTCGTCACCTTCGTATCCATAATCGACAGGATTCCACCTCGAAACAGCTTCAGCGCCAGTTATAAGCTTACCCAATGGACCTCGTCTTAAGAGGCCACGTTGAGGTGCAATGATGCGCTCGATCACGGTCCCATCGAGCGTGACGGAGACATGTTGACCTTCTCTAAGCAAAAGCAGGCTTGGAAATCGAGGGTCGAAAGGTTGTGGACCTATAGGAGGCGTCGCTTTAAGTGCCTGTGTACCGCGCGGGTTACGCTGCCATTCTCTCACGCCCGGGATGTGAAAACCCTCCAACATTGCAATCTGGTTTAAAGTGCCCCTGGAGAGAGTTGAGACTCTCACACCGTTGGATTCTCGCGTGGCTACAAGTGTTCCATCCCCACTGATGGCGAAGCGCTCGGTGGGGAAAGGGAAGCTTTGGATCGCATTGTCCTGAGCAATGGCGCGCCCATCTAAAAGTGTAGCAGTGACCAATATGGCGAAAAATACTGCTATAAAATAATTGGATTTTCCCATGACAAGATCAACCCCCGTTACCTGAAACAATGATAGCCTAGCACCAAGATTCTAAGTGTGTCTCGAAAAAATCCTTAGCAAGAGCAGATCTTGATGTGTCGCGAAGCGAAACTCCGCTTTGTCCCGCAAATTGCCAGTTCGATCCGTTTCAGATTTGCAGTTGCAGCAAAGGTCAGCGAAGTGTGCTGCGACCGAAGCATCTAATGAATCTGGCTAAGATCGATTTCGGACCGCGAGCGATTCAGAATCCTCTTCTCACTCGCGCCACAACTGGGAGCGATCAAGAAAATTTGTATGTGACATAATCAAAACTATGTAGGACAGGATTAAAAAGAAGAGCTTTTGTTGGACACATCCGACGGTTGTGCGGGATGATCTGAACAGACCACGAGCACAACAGCAGAAAAATGCGACGGACCGGATAGTTCGCCGCATCAAGGTCTATCGGGCAGGACGACGATAGGCCAGTTCGGCTTTGATGTTTTTCAAAGACTGCCGTGCATTCCGGCGCGCAACGGAATCTTTAGGTGCTACTGAAGCTGTCAGAGCAGCTTCTCGAAAAAGACCCCGCAGTGCTGCGGGCGGCAGCTTCAAATTGAGTAACAAGTTTCATGTGATCCTCCATCTCTTGGGAGGCCCCGAACCACTCAGGGCCTTTCGGCCCGACCCACATCAGAGGCTCTGATTGGATCGGTGGACGTCTTGGAGATCTGGAATCACGTGACTGACAAAGATACTTATTGAAGCTACCGCGAAGTGCGCGAACGAGTTTGAAACAATATATATGCTCCTTCAGTCTATGTGATAACTTATAGATACCCTGTTTGCATTATATAGGTCATTGATATATACTCTTTAGTAAATTGAAAGAGTAGGTATTTATACCCATGTCCAGCGTGAAAGATACAGCAATTCGACAATATGCGCGTCAGCTTGATGACGCGGCAAGGCAGTGTGCCGGTCTGACCCCACCAAAAGAAGGTTGGATCACAACCATGCGCAAAGCACTTGAGATGTCCGCACCAGAACTGGCGCGCCGTCTGGGCGTGACCAAGCCCGCGATCTATCAGGCAGAGCGCAAGGAGCGCATAGGTGGTATCACTCTCCAGCATATGGAAAGACTTGCGGAAGCCATGGGCGGAGAATTTGTCTACGCAATCGTACCCAACGCGAGCGTGCGCGACGTTCTCTATTCGCAAGCCCGGGAAAAGGCGAAGCAAACGGTAAAGCGTGCCAGCGCCCATATGGCTTTGGAGCAGCAGTCTTTAACGCCGCAGCAGCTCAACCAGGAAATCGAGCGACTTGCCGAAGAGCTCTTGCGCGACCGACCGTCTGATTTTTGGGAGGCATCTTGATATTCGAAGAGCCTGAAGGTGCGACACCGTTAGATCCCGATGAGATTGAAGGGCTCAGGTTCAGGCATGTGGTGACGCGTGGAGAACTGGACGAGCTAGAGCAAGCCAACATCACCCAAGGTCTGCAATGGCTCGGACGCCGCCGGGGCGGTGATATTTTAACTGACGAATTTGTCCGCCGCTTGCATGAGCGGTTGTTTGGAGATGTCTGGGATTGGGCAGGTACCTATCGTCTTCGCGAAAAAAACATCGGCATCGATCCGTTTCAGGTTCCGATGCAACTTCGTATGTTGCTCGGTGATGCGCGATACTGGGTGGAGCATAACGTATACCCGCCACTGGAAGCCGCGGCGCGGTTTCACCATCGCATGGTGCAAATCCATCCGTTTCCAAACGGCAATGGACGTCACGCCCGCATCGCGGCAGATGTACTTCTTGCCGATCACTACAATCACCCCGCTATCGAATGGGCCAGCGGGTTCGATCTACAAGCCGACAATCAGCGGCGTATAGAATATATCAAAGCGCTCCGGGCTGCTGACAAAGGAGAGATAGAGTTGATGCTGGCGTTTGTTGGAGGAACAAAGCCCAAAGGGTGAGCAACTCCAACGATGGGAAAAACCGGCTGCGGCAGTTTCGATATAAACGGCAATACGCGGAAAGCGTCCCCTCCAATCAAACTACAAGGAAGACAAAGGTCAAAATAAGAAAGCGCAGGCCGTAGCCTGCGCTTTAATGTGGTGCAATCGAATGCTTGTTAACGGCTCGACCGCGAATTTTGAACAAGACGATATTTACAGAGAACTAAATCTTCTTCAAGCGCTTTTCGGTTGATTTGACGCAGACAAGAAACCAAAATTGCTCGAATTTTAGGAGTGTGTTTATGCGTCTTGGTCTTGATATTGGGACAAATTCGATAGGTTGGTGGCTCTATGCCACTGAACGCGGCCAGATAACTGAAGTCGTAGATGGCGGGGTGCGAATATTTTCGGACGGGCGCGACCCGAAATCTAAGGCATCGCTCGCCGTGGACCGTCGGGCGGCTCGAGCGCAGCGCCGCCGTCGCGATAGATATCTGCGCCGCAAGGCTGCTCTGATGAAGCGTATGGCAGAAGCCGGGTTGATGCCAGCCGAACCAAGTGAGGCGAAAAAACTTGAGGCACTCGATCCGTATGCGCTCCGAGCCGAGGGATTGGATAAAGAACTGCCGCTCACTCATTTTGGGCGTGCCCTATTTCATCTGAACCAAAGGCGCGGTTTCAAATCTAATCGCAAGACCGATCGCGGTGATAATGAAAGCGGTAAGATAAAGAATGCGACTGCGCGGCTGGACCAAGCGATGATCATCAAAGGCGCACGAACCTATGGTGAGTTTCTGCACATGCGTCGCAGCACAGTCAGTGATCCGAAGCAAGTGCCATCCGTTCGTACCAGACTATCAGTCGCACGATGGGAAGACGCCGAAAAGGAGGAGGCGGGTTATGATTTTTATCCCGACCGCCGCCACCTGTCGGAAGAGTTCGCTAAGCTTTGGATGGCGCAGGCCATGTTTCATCCTAATGTCTTGACTGATAACTTGCGTGATGAGATTGCTCTCGTCATCTTTCACCAGCGACCTTTAAAAACACCAGAGGTGGGGCTTTGCCTCTTCACCGAAGAAAAACGTATCCCCAGTGCGCATCCATTGAACCAGCGGCGCATTCTGGTCGAGACCGTAAATGCTCTGCGCATCGCAACACCCGGCGAACCGGTAACTGGTCTGACCACAGAACAGCGCGATCAGATCATCCATGCATTGGACAACAAAAAACATACAAAAACACTGTCTGGCATGTCTATGACGCTCAAGGCGCTCGGCAAAATAATACGTTTGAGGCCGGATCAGTATTTTACACTCGAGACCGCGAACCGTGATGCCATTTCATGCGATCCAGTCCGCGCGAGCTTATCCGATCCTCGCCGATTCGGGCCCAACTGGTCTTCACTTTCTTCCGATGCACAATGGGACGTGATAAGTCGCATCCGCGACGTTCAAAGTGAGGCAGAGCATGAAGCGCTCATAAATTGGCTCACATCCTTTAACGATCTTGACCGAGATCATGCCGTAGAAGTGGCACGTGCGCCTTTACCCGAGGGCTACGGGAGATTGGGTTTGACGGCGACCACCCGCGTATTTGCCAAGCTCGACGCGGATGTTATCCCATATAGTGAAGCAGTCGCACGGTGTGGCTGGCACCATTCGGATGATCGGACCGGCGAGGTGCTGACTGAGTTGCCTTACTACGGCGAAATCCTGACGCGTCATGTCATCCCTGGAAGCTATGACATAGAGGATGATGACATCAAACGCTATGGTCGCGTTACAAATCCTACCGTTCATATCGGGCTCAATCAATTGCGCCGTCTGTTGAACCGGATCATCACAGTTCACGGTAAACCGGAAGAGATCGTCGTGGAATTGGCTCGCGATCTGAAGTTATCTGAAGACCAAAAACGAGACGTTCAGCGCGGCATCAAAAAAAATACCGAAGCTGCAATCCAGCGCGGGAAGAAGCTAGAAGAATTGGGTGTACCCAATACCGGCGCCAATCGCATGGTTTTGCGCTTGTGGGAGGATCTCGGAGATGATGTCATGGTCCGAAACTGCCCTTATTCCGGCCAACGGATCAGCGCAGCGATGCTGTTTGACGGCTCCTGCGACGTGGATCATATCCTGCCATATTCCCGAACTCTGGATGACAGTTTCTCCAATCGGACGCTATGTTTGAAGGAGTTCAATCGAGAAAAGACTAATAAAACCCCTTGGGAAGCTTGGGGCAATATGGATCAGTGGGACGCGATCGCCGCTAATCTCAAGAACCTACCCAAGAATAAGGCTTGGCGATTTGCCTCCGACGCCATGGAACGATTTGAAGGTGAAAACGATTTCTCAGCTCGAGCGCTTAAGGACACCCAGTATCTATCTCGCATCGCTCGCGCCTATCTGAATGCTTTGTATGATGGTGGAGACCAAGAATCGCATGTTTGGGTGGTACCCGGTCGACTCACGGAAATGTTGCGTCGACATTGGGGTTTAAACAGCCTTTTGTCCGATAAAAACGGCGCGGTTAAGACCAAAAACCGGACAGACCATCGTCACCATGCGATCGACGCTGCCGTGGTCGCGGCTACGGATCGCTCTCTCATCCAACGTATAAGTAAAATAGCCAGTCGCGACGAACTTGTTGGTGCAGAACAGGTCGCTCGATCTGTCGCACCTCCATGGGAGGATTTTCAAAAGGACGTAGCTTCCCAATTGCGGCGTATAATAGTCAGCCATCGCGCTGATCACGGTCGCATAGACCCCGTTGCCCGTAAGTCCGGAAACGACAGCACTTCCGGACAGCTTCACAACGATACAGCATATGGGTTAGCTCATGACGGAAAGGTGGTCAGTCGCAAGCCACTCATGTCACTTGGCGCAGGTGATATCGCGATCAGCAAGCGCGGCGCGAATATCCGCGACGCAGATTTGCAACGTCATCTGGCGCGTGTGACACGTGGACTTGATGGAAAAGACTTGGAGAAAGCGCTATCGAATTTCGCAAATGCACCCAAATTACCTGATCAGTCTGACAACCCATACTTCCGAGTGCGCCGTGTGCGGATGGAAGACACATTGCAGAAAAGCGCTCAAGTTCAGGTTGCTGACAGGGATGGGAAGGTATTCAAAGCTTACAAAGGTGACAGCAATCATTGCTATGAGATTTGGCAACTTCCGAAAGGCAAGATCAAATCGCAGGTGATTACAACCTTCGAGGCACATCAAACAGGCTTGGATAGAAAGCCGCACCCCGCAGCTAAGCGGCTATTGAGGGTTTTTAAACGTGACATGGTCGCTATTGAGCGGGATGGAGAAACGATCATTGGCTACATTCAGAAACTTGACGCCGCCAATGGACTCTTCATTGCGCCACATGCCGAGGCGAATGCCGATGCTCGCAATCGTGATAAGATCGATCCGTTTAAGCTTATTCAAATGAGTGCAGGCCCCCTTATCAAAGCGAATATCCGACGGGTTTATGTTGATGAAATGGGCCGTTTGCGAGATCCGAGACAACCTAAATGATCTAAGATTTGGTGGAAACTCAAGAAAGCAATACAATTAGTGCCTTAGCGATTCGTGTTTAATTAGTGTGGTGATGTATTGGATCAGATTATTGATATTGCGACGGACGGTCGGCATTTGTCACGCGACCGTGGATTTCTGAAAGTAACTGAAGACGGGGCCGAGATTGGCCGTACTCCGCTTGATCAGATCGCAGGAGTTATTGTACATGCACATGGTACAACGTGGTCCTCCTCTCTCTTGGTGGAGTTGGCTGAACGTGGTGCGCCGGTGGTCCTTTGTGCGGCAAACCACGCCCCAAAATCCGTGCTCATGCCTTTGGAAGGACATCATACGCAAGGCGCTCGGATGCGAGCGCAATGGCAAGCGAAAACACCTTTGATCAAGCAAGCTTGGAAACAGGTTGTCTCCAACAAGATAAAAATGCAGGCCGCTGCTCTCGGTGCTTTTGGTGAAGCACATGCACCTTTGGAGATGATGATCCGAAAGGTGACCTCTGGCGACAGTACGAATATTGAAGCGCAGGCCGCCCGATATTACTGGCCCCGCATGATGGGTTTAGAGTTTCGGCGCGACACCTCGGCCGACCAACAAAACGCGCTTCTTAATTATGGCTACACAGTCTTGCGCGCAGCGACTGCCCGCGCCGTTGTCGCCGCGGGTCTGAATCCGACAATTGGTCTGTTCCACGCGAACCGTGGCAATGCTTTTGCCTTGGCCGACGACCTCATGGAACCGTTTCGACCGTTGGTCGACTGCACCGTCAGGGCAATTGTGAAGGAACGTGGAACAGAGGTTGATATGGAAGCTAAACAGGTTCTTGCGGGACTAATCGCAACCGATCTGCCCTTGGGCAATGGCATAACGCCAGTCTCGGTAGCGGTGATGAAACTTGCAACCTCTCTCGGACAAAGCTTCGAAACTGGCAAGCTCATCCTCGCCTTGCCGGAACCGCCAGACCCTCTCGTGATGGCGGGCTTGGGAAAATGACAGCGACTGTCACACAATTATCAGGATATCGTCTTATGTGGATTCTTGTGATGTTTGATCTACCGACGGATACCACGAAACAACGAAAGGATGCCGGCACTTTTCGCAACTTTCTGTTGGACGAAGGGTTCGAACGCAGCCAGTTTTCTGTTTATGCACGTTTCGTGAACGGGAAAGAGGCGTTTTCCACCCGGGTTAACCGTATCGAACGCAACTTGCCCGAGTCCGGTGATGTACAAATCCTCAATTTTACCGACCGACAATATCGTGATATTGTGCATTTCTCCGATCAAGGTCGTCGTGAGGCTCGTGAAAATCCAAAACAGTTGGTAATGTTTTGATGCGGTTCGTACAGAAATCACACACAAGCATCCAAATAAAGCCCTTCAGTTTCAGGACCTTATTTGGATATCAAGTGTAGCTGTTCAAAATTCGCGGTCCAGCCGCAACTGGCCTTCAGATCATCCTTCAGCCAGTTCCAGTGTAGCTGTTCAAAATTCGCGGTCCAGCCGCAACTGATCCACACACGATTGACCGCCAATCCAAAGTGTAGCTGTTCAAAATTCGCGGTCCAGCCGCAACACCGGCAGCCGCCTTTCCGCTGGTGCGACAAGTGTAGCTGTTCAAAATTCGCGGTCCAGCCGCAACGAGAACGAAGCGTGGTGGCGCGAGAACTGCAGTGTAGCTGTTCAAAATTCGCGGTCCAGCCGCAACGAACTGGCCAGCCAAAGGGTTACTTGGCGCAGTGTAGCTGTTCAAAATTCGCGGTCCAGCCGCAACTGTTACACTCTCTCCGCTCATGCGGTAAGAAGTGTAGCTGTTCAAAATTCGCGGTCCAGCCGCAACTCACCGCCTGACGAACACTAGGGTGTGATAGTGTAGCTGTTCAAAATTCGCGGTCCAGCCGCAACTGCCCTTGGCCTCCGCTGGCTGGATCTGGCAGTGTAGCTGTTCAAAATTCGCGGTCCAGCCGCAACAAAGGACAGACATATCCGGTCGCGTCGCCGAGTGTAGCTGTTCAAAATTCGCGGTCCAGCCGCAACAGCGAGGCCCAACCGGTCAAAAACGCTCATAGTGTAGCTGTTCAAAATTCGCGGTCCAGCCGCAACTAGGCAGCGGCGGCAGTCATCGGTCCGATGAGTGTAGCTGTTCAAAATTCGCGGTCCAGCCGCAACCGAATGGCAAGCCGACATCTTGAAGGCCGCAGTGTAGCTGTTCAAAATTCGCGGTCCAACCGCAACCGGGTGGCAACGGCCTAAGCCGCTCTATACCTCAATGGAAAGGGATTCCGTACTTACCAACCTCAAAGGAGACGCTAAGATTTTATATGTAGGAAATTTCGGGCTTGTTGGGGCAGCAGTGCGATCATTATTTCTGACTTTTTTTTTAGCAGCCATGCTGCTAGATACCTCGCATTCATCGGCACAAAGTTTTGACGTTGAAAAACTGGCGGAGCGTCTACCCCCACAAGTTCTGGAAAAATTTCAGTTCGAAGATAATGGCGAATTGATCTCTGGGCCTGTACGCGCTCGCGGGGAACCAATCGATTACTCGGAACTCCTTGATGTCGAACTTTTGAAGAGTGGTTTCTTAGATAGCATTTACAGCTGCGTCGAAGGCATTCACTACTGCGATCAAACTATATTCCGGCAAAGCTCAAAATCACTACCTCTAAAAGTAATTTCTGAGGACGGTATATTTGACCTTGATGCAGCAGAATTGGTGCATGAGGCTATCTTGCGCACGCTCGCGACACTCGGCTTTGAAGTTCCAGCAGAGGCTGACGAAAATAAATCCAGAATTACACTATATATTGGTTCCATAGATTACTTGCAAGATAAAACGAAGGCGCAAAGTGACAGATACGGCTTTGAACACTTCGAAAGGCTTCAAAAGAACCGTCCAATATCTTTAGTTGGGCAACTTCTAGATCGATTTCAGATAGAAGAACCAGATGACTACCGCTCGTGCTACGTATCTACCCGCGAACGCGCAGAACTTGATCGGATTACGATTTATCTTGAGCCAAATGACTTAGATATCTGTCTTGCCCATAGCTTAATGTACTCACTGGGCTTTGGTGCAACAGGAGCCAACCTACCGACGGTGACAAATGTATCTGGTCGATTTCAAGCTGCGACTCTCTTAGACTTTATGTTCGTCGAATGGCTTTATGATGAGGAGTTCCCGACTTCTAGCGGTATAGTTCCAATTAAAGAATTCCTAGAACATTCCCAATCTTCGGTGAATCGAAATTGAGGGCAGGCTTGAAGTTTGAAGATCATATAAACTCGACAAAATCCGCGTAAATAAATCTTTGTGCTTGTTAAATTTGCATATGCGACTTGGTAGCAAGACGTAGAAATTCTTAATCGAGTGTAAACTTTAAAGAGCCTTCAGAAGTAACAAGCGCGCCATTTTCTATCTCCATATCAGCGGTTACATGAACATTAGGCATTACTACAGCAGAGACTGGAATGTGTACCCCATCGTCGATTTCGGCGTCTACGGACACCATACCACCCTTAGATCCGTCCGGATTGGCATGGCTATACCAATCCAACCTAGCTTTTGAAAATAGTCCCATATCTAGCCACCTACCACAACATTTTGTAGAAAGAGTAACACATTACTACGACTTATAGAAACAGAAAATATTCCTATCACCAATGGGGCAATGCCTTCCACCGCAAAAGCTACCTGCGACCAAAAAACATAGAAATCAGCGTATCTTTCAAGTGGTCTTTGTGGGGCGATACCTTTAGATGAAAAATTCACTTCGCTACTCGGTTCCTCTTTAGCATATGCTTCGTTATCGCTGATTGCAGTGCTAAAGAAATCCCGTATGAGGTAGCAAATTGCTGCGGCTAGAATTAGAATTAAGGCAATTGCAAAAGCTCCTGCCAAAATATCTTTGTTGTTTTCGTCAATCTCGATCTCAGCTATCTTAATTGATTTTATGGGAAGGAACTGCAGCACTATAATGAAGAAAGAGAAGGTGTAGATCTTGGAATGCAACCCCTTAAATTCTGAGGAAAGAATAATCATTTAATAATCTTTCTATCCACCCTCTTCCAGATAAGGATACTCATTCCCAATTTTCCATCATCCCGTATCCTTCTAACTCTAAGTGTGAGCTTTCTTTTCCCGAGCGGCGTGACCCAAGCCTTTAGATTATATACGAAATTTGTCGTTTGACGCGACGGTGATTTCCAAGTACTCCAGAAAAGCTCGACGACTTCATTCTTATGAGCTGAATGTACTTTTCCCTCCGCGTAGTCCAAAGCACATTTAAAAGTGGCAGCCGAAGTATCTTCAACATAAGCGGTATCCATTAACTCGGGAACAACGACATCCATAAACGACCCAATCTATTTTAATATATTCTAACAAGCATTTTTTCGCCGACAAGAGCCTTAGTGCGGGGATATGATAAAATTTCTTGCTTGTTTTTTAGCCCGTTCCGAACCTTGGTTTCAGATATCCTCTCAAATTAAACCTAATTTACGGCTGCGTATCTCTACAAGATCGAGCTCACGTGAACCAGGCGGATGAGTACTGTCGTGGCCCTCCGGGCTTTGATCTCCCGCGTGGAGCTTGGACGTAGCCTCGGGCGCAGTTCAAGCAAAACAGATCGAACAGATCCTTGCTTTACGGATAGCTTCAACTGGAAACTCCCATAAAGGCATATGATCTTCCGCCGGTTTCCCTTTCCCTTGCCCCCCCACTATTCGTCACGAGGCAAGACAGACACTTGTTTTACCTGATGCTGCACTGGCCAAGACCAATATTTCGTCTTCTTCTGAGACAACGGCTAAACGCTGCTCTAGCGTGAGAAGGTTGGAGTCGATTCCATCGAAGAACTCCTTCATTTCATCGAGCTCACTGGCGATAAATCGCTCGGCAGCGTCTTTACGCATACTCCGGGCATTTTCTTGGAATGCGATAGCTTTATTCAAGAGCTGGCGTTTTTTGTATGCAATGGCATCGCCAGGAATGGCCGCAGATAGTTCCTCCATGATGTTGGACGCGCGTTCGAAGAAGGGCTGCAACAAGTACTTAGATGGATATCACCGAGGGTTCTCAAGGCGTTCAGTGGCGTTTGCTGGCTTCTAAAACCCCGTTTCAAAATGATCGATCTTGTTCCCGAAATAGCGCCGGATCGTATCGTGTGCGGTGTTGGTAAATCGCGCAGCGTCATCACGTCGAATGCCGATCACGCTCGTCTCCAAGCCGTTCTTCAGCGCAAATGTCGCGGCCTGACAACCGAGGGCCTTCTTTGTATTTGGCAGGACGGCCAAGTCGGAGAAGTGAAACTGCTTTCCAGCTTTGCGCAAGACCGAGAACCCGTCACCGGTGTTTTCTACCCCAACAGCCATGACCTAGTGAACGCAGCAGCACACCTGCAAGCTGGTTTCGTCTCACCCGCTGTGGTTTTTCGGTCGCCATCACTCAATTTTCGACCCTTCCAATGCAGCCTCGCCAAACTGCCTGGAGTGAAATAATTACCAATATAACAATATGTTAAGGTAAACGGCAGTGATTGGACGCCCATATTCACTGTTGCGAACGCCCCCTTGCGGGCCGGGCTGTCGTGAACCTAGCCAGTCTGTGCCTGTCTCGGCCCTGCGGCTTCCATCCCTTGCGCAGCTATAGCCAGCCGTCAACGGCTGACACTTCTTCCTTTGATTGGGGCCTTGCAGGCCCGTCCTCCGTCAAGGCCAAGCCCTTCGCTATGACTTCGGGCGCAGCCAGCGGTCTCCCCGTCCTTCCGCACTTCGTTTGTGCAGGACGGGCGATCCCCCTCCGCTGTCTGCGGTCTGTGACGGTCTCCCCCCGCTCATTGGCGCGGGCCTAGTCCGGTTGCATGCGCAACCGACTACCCGAGGAGAGGGGAAACAGATGAAAACCGATATTTATGAAAGAGTGACCAACAAGATCATTGCCGATCTGGAGCAAGGCGAGCTGACATGGCTCAAGCCGTGGAGCAGCGGCAACCTTGAAGGCAAGATCACAAAGCCTTTGCGGCACAACGGTGTGCCCTATAACGGTATCAACATCCTGATGCTGTGGGGCGCAGCCGTGGAGTTGGGCTATCTTTCCCCGTTCTGGATGACCTACAAACAGGCCAAGGAGCTTGGCGCGCACGTAAAGAAAGGCGAGCGCGGTAATCTGGTGGTCTACGCAAACACCATCACGAAGACCGAAGAGAAAGACGACGGCAGCGAGGAAGAGCGCAAAATCCCCTTTATGAAAGGATACAGCGTGTTCAACGTCGAGCAGATCGAAGGCTTGCCCGAACACTACTATGCCAAGCCCGAGCCAGTGATCGATCCTGCTACGCGCATCGATCATGCCGAAGAGTTTTTCGGGCAAGTTGGCGCAGATATTCGCCATGGCGGGAACAGCGCCCATTATTCGGGCGGCAGCGATCATGTGCAGATGCCAATCTTTGAGAGTTTCTGCAGCCCCGAAGCCTACTATGCGACACTTGCACATGAACTGACCCACTGGACGAAGCACAAATGTCGCCTTGATCGGGAATTTGGGCGCAAGCGTTGGGGCGATGAAGGCTATGCCCGCGAAGAGCTTGTCGCCGAGTTGGGCGCGGCGTTCCTCTGCGCCGATCTGGAACTGACCCCCGAGCCTGACACCGACCATGCCGCCTATATTCAAAGCTGGCTGAAGGTGCTCAAACACGACAAGCGCGCGATTTTTAGCGCCGCCGCGCATGCCCAGCGTGCCGCCGATTTCTTGCACGGTTACCAGCCGGTGATCGAGGCTGAAAATGAAGAAGGAGTTGCCGCTTAGGGCGGCTCCCAAGCGGCAAAATTTCGGCTGGCCTCACGGCCAGACGAGCTGGTTTGAAAGTCTTCAGGCTTGCCTTCGACCTCTCCAAACCAGTACCCTCTTCGAGGGAATGAGAGCAGAACATGCCAATAACAAAAGATGAATCTGACGAGCTAGAAGAAAAGAAGATTTGCGCCGGGTGTATCGGCGAGACCTATCTTTCAAACTGCGTCGAACACGAAGGTGAAGAAGACGAGTGTTCGTATTGCGGTGAAGAGCTTGGATGCATCACGCTTGAAGAATTGGCGGATCGGGTCGAAGCTGCATTTGAGACCCATTATTCGCGCACATCGGATGAGCCCAACTCATATCAATACGCGATGCTGCGCGACAAGGAAATTGATTACGATTGGGATCGTGAAGGCGAGCAGACCGTTTATGCCATCGCGGATGCTGTCAGTGTTTCAGAGGAGATTGCCGAAGATATTCAAGCCATCTTGGAATTCCGTCATTATGATATTGAGAATGCAAAGATGGGGATTGAGGATGAGTTTTCATCCGATGCCCATTATGAAGAAATCATGCCCGGCGATCATGAATGGCAAGAGCAATGGACGGAATTTGTTCGCCTCATAAAAACCGAAGCTCGCTTTTTCAGCCGCACCGCCGCTTCCCATTTGGGCGACCTCTTTGACCGGATCGACGAAATGCGCACCCATGACGGGCGCTCGCTCGTCATGGATGTCGGGCCGGATACCGAACTTACCCACCTGTTCCGTGGGCGGGTGTTCCAATCAGAGCCCCCACTGCAAAAGGCGATGGAACGTCCCGACAAAGAACTCGCAGCGCCACCGGCATGGGCGGCTGGCGCAGGCCGGATGAATGCACGCGGTATCTCGGCGTTCTACGGCGCAACCGCCCCTGAAATCGTTCTGGCAGAAGTCCGTCCGCCAGTCGGAAGCTGGGTTGCCATGGCACGCTTCGAGATCACGCGTCCGCTGAGGCTTCTTGACCTTTCAGCTCTGGTCGATGTTCATGAGCGCGGAAGCATCTTCGATCCTGACTATGCCCATCGCTTGGGAAGAATGATGTTCTTAAGAACTCTTTCCAGACGCATGGCGCGTCCCGTGATGCCCGATGATCAGGAAATGGAGTATCTGCCGACGCAGGCCATCGCCGATTACCTGTCAACAGAAGGCCAAGTACCGCTTGATGGAATCCTGTTCCCCTCCGTCCAGGTCGGGGGGAATGGGGTGAACGTGGTTCTGTTCCATAAATCATCGCGATGCGAAGAGTTGGACATACCCGAAGGTACTGAAATCAGTGCCCGTACATATACCAACTATGAAGATGGCCCGGAGCCGGACTTCCATGTGAGCGAGGAAGTTCCTCCCACCGAAGATGAGGCTGAAACCGAAGAACGGAGGCCGGGAATTTTTGAACCTGTATTGGGAGATTGGGATGAATGGTTCGATGCAGACCCTAGAAATGCGGCATTGAGGATCGATGTTGAATCCTTGCGTGTGCATGGAGTGAACGCGGTCCAGATCGAAACGAATAGTCATTCAGTGCGGCGGCATCGCTTCGAAAAGCGCGGCCAGCCTAACAGCCAGCCGCGAGCCCGTTAGAAACCTGGCGAGCGGGTCGCCAGTTCATCTTCGATATTGCGCATGCTCTGAAGAGCATCATGGCGCTCGGCGCTACTGCGCGGCGCTGCGCAAAAGGCGTTGAATGCTTTGGCCAACAGGCCGTGCAGTTCTGCCGTGCTGCGGGATGCCGCTTCAAATCGTGAGACGAGTTTCATCGCTATCCTCCTATGTTTCAAGGAGGCCCCGAACCGCTCAGGGCCTTTCGGCCCCGCACACATCATCCATGGCCAGTGAAGGCCCTGATGGATCGGGAAATCTCTTTGGAACAGATGGAGAGAAGCGTTTGAAGCACGCCGCTACCGGTTTGACGGGGGTGGACGTATCAACGTCTGATACGCATGCGGTCGAACGGACATAAGCTTTCATGCCGATGGGTACGCGCCCCTGCGCTCAGTGCGGTGCGATCTTGTTCAAAGACTTGCTTTTCTTATCGAAGTTGACGTGGTGACACGCAGCAGGCCGGTGCGCTCGCGGACGCGTTTGGCAGGCCTGCGCGTTTTTGCAGGTGGCATTGATCATCCTTGCTTGAGGGGACTTGCACCAAGAGCCCTTAAATCCCTGGCCGAATGCGGCTCAGCATTCAATGTCCTGCCCGCACCACCTGTCTTCGACAGCCGTGTTGAGCATGAACCCTGATCCTTTGCCTTCGGCGCGACGGGAGGGCGTTAGCAAGCCAACCCAAGCAAAGGAGACATACCATGGCACGCGAAAACACCAACCAAACCCAGCCGCTCAATGCACCCGATTATCTGGCGTGGCACGTCACCAACCGAAACGACAAATCCTTCTGGAACAAGGTCGGAGCCGCATGGCGGCACAAGGACGGGCGGGGCTACACCCTTCAGCTCGACACCTGTCCGATCAATGGCCGGATCGTCCTGCGCCTGGCGCTCGAAGATGCCCCCGAAACCGCAAACGATGCGGGGCGCTCATGAGCGCCACCGTCACGCCCAGGGAGTATCGCGTCGATCCCTCACGTCTTGCATCAGGCACATGGTGTCACTCGCGAGACCGGCAGATCGGCGAAGGCGATATCAGCGCATCTTACAGCGCCGACAAAATCGGCATGGAAGGAAAGGTCAGAAAACCATTCGCCTGGCAGAATGCACTTTGGGTTTGCACAGGAATGCAGTCTTACGGCGACTTTCGCGCAGCCGAAGCCTATAGGCTTGTGCCCGAGCGGTTCTTCAGCGGCGAGCCGACGACCTATAACGAGGTCGCTTGCCTGCCAGACGCCGAGCGGTTCAAGCCCGAGGGCTTTTACCACGGCATGCGGGTTCGCAGCGGAAAGCACGAGTTCATCCTTGTCGGGCCGAGCGTGAAGTTCCTTCCCAAAGAAGACAGCGAAACCATCGAGCAAGCCGATCTGTTCGATGCCCTCTAACCGAAAGCGCCGCCATTACTGGCGGCGCTTTTTCTTTGTTGTTAACGGTCAGGTTCCGGCCCTCTATCGGGTGGGTCTCGCCTGCTTTCGCGCAGGCGGCGCAAGCGCTCTTGCGTGTGGTCCTTGTGCTGCGCGGGTTCGGGTGCCTTTTCTCGGAGTTGATCAAGCCGAAGCTTGTTTTGATCTTTTTGCGGTTGCGGCGGGGATGGAGGCCGGGTCTGTTCGAAGGACGGCTTGGCTTTAGGCTCTTGGCCGCGCTGCATCAAACGGTAATTCGTCGCATCAAAATGAATCTCGCGCAGCGCCTGAGCATGCCGCGCCCGCGCGACCTTGATTTCATCTTGAAGCTTCCGGCGCTCTTGAAGCTGGGCGTTGATGATCGCCTGCCGCTGATCCTGATCACGCCGCATCGCCCAGAGAGCTTCCATCTCGTTTTGTTTTTCGATCATGGCGCGCTGCCCGATCAAGCGATCCCAAAGCCCCTTAATGCCCGTGCGCAGCCGTTCGGCTCGTTGCCGCGCCTCGGTTTCCGCACGGGCTTTTTGGCCCGCATCGAGCTTGGCGCGTTCTTCGCGATGGCCTTGAGCCAACTCTTGCCGCCGCTCATCCAGCTCCGCTTTGTCCTGATTGGCCTTGGCCCGCGCCTCGTCGATATGAGATTTGATACGCGGCAGGATATCTTCGCCGATCCGCTTGCGCGTGTCTTCGACGCTTCGCAAGGTTTCGGGCTGTCCAATCCGCGCTTTGAGGTCTTTGGCCTTGATGCCCGTCGCCCGCGCGATGGAGATTACTTCGCCCTCGAACGTCACAGCGACATGGCCACGCCGATCACCACGCGCCAGATACAGGCCGCGCTCTTCAAGGGCGTGTGAGAAGGTCGCGCCTGAATCGGAGGTTGCCCAGGCCTCTTGGATCATCTCTTTGAGATCACCAGCATTGCGGCCCGAACGCTTGGCTTGTTGCCATTCATCCAGGGTGAAGTTGCGCGGATCACGGTCTTTGGGATTGATCAGCCCGCGCGGCATCTGCCAGCCGTTTTCAAGATAGAGCTGGCGCGAAACCTCGCGCAGCTTGTTCTTGTAATACGACATCGGCTTGGCGGTCATCGTCGCGGCATCGATCCGGCTCCAAACCGCATGGCAATGCCTCCGTCCTTCTTTTTCATGAAAGAGGACCACGCGCGGTTGCCCGCCCAGGCCATTCTTGTCCTCGATGGCGGCGAGGGCCTGCTCGAAGGTCTGGATATGGGCGTTTTCTGTTTCGGGCGGGTTCAACGAGACCGAGAACAGATATTGCTGGCACTTCGTGCCTTTTGCGACCGCTTCGGCTTCTCGCAGCGCGCCGATCACATCCTCGGACATGAACCCCCGGATATCGTGCAACTCGACATGCTCGTTCTCTTCGGTTTTCAAGAGGTGAAGTCCAAGCTGCTTTGCACCGCCGCGCTGTGAACCTTTGAGGATCATGACGGCTCGCTATCGGTACGATGCCCCAAGGCCCGCAGCAGCTCGCGGCGCATCAGTGCCACATCGGCACAGGCGCGACGGATATCGCGTTCGGTATCGGGCATCATCGGCAATGTGCCGAGGTTCGCGGCCTTGGCGAGTTGGTTCAGGTTGTTGGCGATGCGCGATTGTCCGAGCATGGCCAGAACCTGGGCAAGCTTTTGTTCATCCTTGATCGGACGGCGCTGACGCGAGCGCGCACGCTTGCCACCGCCGCCTTTGCCGTTGAACACGCGGCGCTTGATATACGAGCCCAGCGGCTCGCTTCCGGCCAGTTCTTCCAACCGCGCCCGTTCTTCGAACGTCAGACGCAGGGAAAACGGCGGCAGCTTCTTGCTGCGCCGCGATGTTCCTAACTTGCTGTTTTCTCTATCCGAAGTGCTCATCATCACACCCCAGATCGATAAGATCATGTTGTGTGAGATGCTTTTCCCAGATCAGCAGCGTGTCGAAGAGAGAGTTCAAAGTTTCTCTCTCTAGCTGCACCATTTCACACCCCCTCCTGCTCTGGTGATCATCCGCTGCATCTGGCTTTCGGAAAAGCTTCGGACTTTTATCGGACTTCCGTCGGACTGTTTCGAGGGCAGTGATGGGCTTGGTTCGCGGCTGCAGGATCACGCGTCGTGCGAATTATTGCCCGACCGCAGAGGCTGACGTCATCCGTTGAGACAGTTCAAGCGCATCGTGATCTTAATGTATGCGTCCGGTCGGGTTGGTGTTTTGTGCGTGATATCTGCATGGGTTTTCGGGGCCAAGGCGTTACCGAGACTTGCCGTTGCGGGTGATTAAACTCTCGCATAACGTCGCTTAGCGATGCCTACATAGCGGGTTCTGAGGCGGCGTTTTGTGCGGCCGGGCATGGGACCTCAAAACGGAAAAAGAGGGAGGTTTGCCATGGCAGATGATCAAATTGCCTGGGTCAGCGATGTCCTGTTTGATCCAGAGTTTTCCCGCGGATTTGACTGCGATATTTTTTCTACTGATCGGGAAAGTGCGCTGGCTGAGCTGCGGAAGTCGAAGCAAGGGCTGCCTGTATCCGCTGATCTCTTGCCAAAAACGATGTGGGCGGGGAAGTATTACCCGAACCTAAAAAAGTACCGGATGTATTCAGTCCGGCAGGGTATTGGGCTGTCTCGAAAGAGGTTGCTGATATCCTGCGAGAGTTCGATCTGGGGCAAACCAAGCTCTACCCGGTTGAGCTGTTTCGGCATGATGGCAAGACCCCTATTGCGGGGCGACATGAATTTCTCAACCTTTGCGAGAAGAAGGCGGCCTTTGAGCCCAGCTTATCTGCGAAATTTTCCGAGTCGGAATACGCGCCCCCGGGCACATCCTTCGGTCTTTTTGGCTACGGCAAAGATTATGATCTGACTTTGAATAAAACGGCGCTGGTCGGCCCAGATCTTTGGCTAGACACCAAATTGAACCGCGCTGTTTTCTTGAGCAACCGCCTCGCCAAAGCTCTGGACGACGCAGGCTTCGCAAAGAAAATGCGGCTTCTGAAGTGTCACGTTGCTGACGCCTGAACCAAAGCCGCTTCCCTAAGCATCACCCAACTCCGCAGTGAAGGTGTCCAGTAGCTTGTGTTTCAGGATTTTTCCCGTTGGCGCGGCGGGCAGGGCTTTTGTCAGGATGATCCGCGCGGGGAGCTTGTAGCCCGTGAGACGGGGCCGGATGAAATCGCGTAGATCGTCAACGGTGAGGTCGCCCGAATTATCCTCTTGGACGAAGGCGAGGATTTCTTCGTCGTTGGAAGAGGTGGGACGACCGATCACGGCGGACTGCACGACATTGGGGTGATCGTTCAGTGCCGCCTCGACCTCGGGTGGGTAGACGTTGAAGCCGCCATGGATGATCAGTTCTTTCGAGCGGCCAAGGATGTGCAGGCAACCGCTGTCGTCAATGCGCCCCAGATCGCCGGTGTGCAACCAACCGTCCGTGTCGAGGGTCTTGGTGGTCTCGTCCGGGTTCAGGTAGTAGCCGCGCATGACATGGGGGCCACGGGTCAAGACCTCGCCAATGCCATCGCCGCCGCCGGGAACGGTCTGATCAATCGAGACCTCCACGCCAGCCAGCGGATGTCCGACCGAGATATCCGGGTCGCCGATTGTGTTCGATGTCGAGGCAATCCCGGCGGTGCTTTCGGTCATGCCGTAGCCGTTTTGAAGGGCGATGCCGTAAAAATCCTCCGCCTTGCGCTTCCAGACGGGATCAAGCGGGGCGGCGCCGGATGACACGTAGCGCAGGGCGCTGTCCTTCAGGTGCTCATGGCCGTTTTCCCGGGTGTATTGCATCAAGAGCGCGTGCATCTGGGGAACGGCAGGCAGGACGGTGACGCCGGTCCGCAGCGCGTCGAACAGCTTCTGGGCGGAAAAGCGGGCCTCCAGCCGGATTGTCGCGGTGGCGGTGACCGAGGCCATGATCATGGAGGCCAACCCAAACACATGGGTCATTGGAAGCGCACCATAGACGATGTCGCTGGGGGCGATTTGCCGAATATGCGCAGAGGCTTGACCGGCGAAAATCAGGTTGTCATGGGTGAGCATGACGCCCTTGGGCTGGCCCGTTGTCCCGGTCGTGTAGAGCAGAACGGCGACGCCGTCCTCCACCGCAGGGCTGGACGGGCAGGGCGTCGCGACCGAGACCTGTCCGAAGGCTCCGTCAACGGGCGTGGCCCCCAGACGTTGCGCGTGGGCCTGCGTTTCCGGCGAGGTCAGGCTGGCGCAAACCACCAGCCGCGGCGTGGCGTGGTTCAGAACGCGGTCAATTTCGTGACTGGTTTGGCGCGCATTGACGGGGACAGCCCACGCCCCCTGCTGCGAGCAGGCAAAGACGAAGGCTACGGCCGCGGCGCAGTTTTCCGTGATGATCAAAACCCGGTCGCCTGCGGCCACGCCATGGGTGTCTAGCACAGCCTTTGCGCTTTCGACGGCCTTTGAAAAATCCGCATAGGTCCATTTCGGGCCGTTCGTGTCCTCGATGGCCCTGCTGTCCGGGCTGCGCGTGGCGGCGTTCTTCAGAAGGTCGCAGATGGTTTGCGTCATTGCGGCGCCCCCTGATCCATTGGCATTGCGCTCAGCAGGCGGTTGCGGGCCGCGAGGGCCTGCGTCTCCAACTCGGCGACGATCTCGGCCATGGGGGCGATCCGGTTGACCATTCCCAGGGACTGACCGGCCGAGAGGAGACCGCGCGACACATCGCCCGTTTCATAGGCCTTTCGCCCGATCTTTCCCGCCACATGGGGCATCAGCGCATCGATCCCGATATCGGGGTCTTCTGTTTCCATCTGGGTGACCAGATCGGTTGTTTCATTCGCCAACGTCCGGATCGTGTTGCGCACGGATCGCATGGTCAGGGCGGTGTCCCGTTCGGTCGCGGCGATCAGTGCTGCCTTGTAATCTGCGTGCGCGTTCAGTTCAGAGGCGACCAGCAGGCGGGTGCCCATCACTACGCCCGACGCCCCCATTGCAAGCGCTGCGGTGATCTGTGCGCCGTCGCCGATGCCGCCCCCGATCAGGAAGGGACAGTCCAACCGGCGCGCGGCAAGCGCTGCGTTGACAAAGCTGCCGACCATGTCGAGGCCCGGGTGGCCGCCGCATTCCGCGCCGACGATCGAGACCATGTCCACGCCGAGGGTCGCGGCCTTTTCGGCAAAGCGGACGGAGGGCACTTTGTGGATCACGAACAGATCGAGGTCGCGCAGAAGGTCCATATAAGGCTCGGGATTGCGGCCGGACGTCTCGATAACTTCGACGCCTTCGCCGGCAATCAGCCGGAAGACGTCAGCCGTCTTTTCGCCGGGAACGAGCTTTGGCAGCATCGAGACATTGACGCCGAAAGGGCGGTCGCCGCTTAGATGCCGGGCCTTGGCGATTTCGGCCTTCAGGTCTTCGGGCTCCGGAAACCCGGCGGCGGTGATGAAACCCAGAATACCCGCGTTGGCCGCCGATGCTGCGTAGTCGGCATCGCCAAGCCACATAAGACCGCCTGCGACCACCGGCGCACGCAAGCTGAATTTGCGGGTCAGGTCGGTGTCGAAGACGGCGCTCATGTCTGGGGCACCCGTTTGAAGACGCCGTGGGACGTCGCGATAAGCGTGCCGTCTTCCGATTGCAGCACGCCGTCGATGAAGAGAAGGTTTCGGCCACCGCCGGTTAGCTTGCCCGTGGCGGTGACGCGGCCTTCTTTGGCGGGGGACAGAAAATGCGTGTTGAGTGAGATCGTCAGAAACGGGGCCTTTCCCGAGGGATCGACGGTCAGGCTGCCAGTGGCCCCGCTGGCGCTGTCGAGAAGGGTCGTGGCGATGCCGCCGTGCAGAACGCCGTGGCGGTTGAGATGCTCGGGGCCGAGATCAAGCCAGCAGCGCGCCTGACCGTCCGGTTGGCCGACATCCAACACGTATCCGATCAGCCGCTGCGGACCGGTTTCATTGCGGATCAAGCCGCCATTGGGGTCTGGATCAAGCGGCGCCGAGGGCAATGAAACGCTCCATATGATGGTCGGTGTCGCCCAGCTTGTGGTCGATCATGACGATCCGTTTCGCGAAATGGGCGAGGGCATATTCCTGCGTCATGGCGATGCCCCCGTGCATTTGGATGCTTTCCTCGGAGATCTGGCGGCCGATCCGGCCGATCAGGTGTTTCGCCGCGCTCACGTGGCGCTCGCGTATGTCACGGGCGTCTTGCAGGTGCCCCGCCGCAAGTATGGTGATGGAGCGTGCCTGTTCCAGTTCAATCAGCAGATCGGCGGTGCGATGCTGGAGCGCCTGAAAGCTGCCAATGGGGCGCCCGAACTGCTTGCGTTGCCCGAGATATTCGATGGTCAGCGCCATAGCCGTTTCCATCGCCCCGAGCGCCTCGGCGCAGAGGGCCACGGTCGCGCGTGACACCTGATGCTCAAGCGCAGGGAATGCCTTGCCTTTGGGACCAAGGCGAGCCTCGGCGGGGATGTGGACGTCATCCAAAATAATCTCAGCGGAGTGTCCGCCCCCAATGAGTTGCGAGCTTGTGATCAGCAGGCCTTGTGTGTCCGGCGGGACAAGAAACAGGGAAATCCCGTCGGGATCCTGTGCGTCGCCGGTTTCGCGGGCCGAGACGATGAGGTGTCCCGCAGTGCCCCCGTTTGAGACAACGGACTTGCGACCGTTCAAGACGATTGTGCCGTCGACCTCGCTGGCGGTCGTGGTGACGCGGGACAGGTCGTATCTGCTGCCCGGCTCCCCATGGGCCAAGGCCAGATGTATTTCGCCCGCAATGATCTGTTCGACCATTCCCTTCTGGGTATCATTGCCGATCTCCGCGATCAGGCCGCCTGCCAGCAATGCAGTGTCAAGAATCGGCTCCACGACACCTGCGCGACCCAGTTCTTCAAAAACCGTTGCGATGTCGAAACCTGCGCCACCGAAACCACCATCGTCTTCCGAGAAGAGCGCGCCAATCACGCCAAGCTCTGCCATCTCCTGCCAGATCTCGCCGCTGAAACCGGTCTCGCTGTCGATGATCTTGTTGCGCGTCTCCGTGTCGTATTTGTCCCTGAGGAAGCGTCGCAGGCTGTCCTGCAACATCTGGCGTTCTTCTGTCAGATTGAAATCCATCTCAGACCCCCAGCGTCGATTTGGCGATGATCTGGCGCTGTACTTCGTTCGATCCGCCGTAGATCGAAAGCTTCCGGTTGTTGAAATACTGTGCGGCGACGGGGGCCGCGTAATCCGGACCGACGGGCGGCTCGTTCATGCCGTCCACTGCCTCGCTGGCAAATGGCAGGGCGTAGGGGCCTGCTGCACGGCGGGCCAGGTCATTGATATCCTGTCGGATGACCGTGCCTTTCACTTTCAGCATGGAGCTCTCGACGCCCGGGGCCTGTCCTTGCGCGGCCTTGGAGATCACCCTCAGGTTTGTTGTCGCCATGGCCATCAGATCGATCTCCACCTTCGCGAGCCGCGCGGCGAAATGGGGATTTTCGATGAGAGGTCTGCCACCGGCCATCTCGGCCCGGGCGATCCGTTTCACGCTTTCAAGCCCAGCGGTCGAGAAGCCGACACCCGCGATGTTCGTGCGCTCGTGGGTCAGCAGATATTTGGCGTAGGTCCAGCCCTTGTTTTCTTCGCCCACCAGATTCTCGACGGGGACTTTAACATCCGTGAACCACACTTCGTTCACCTCGGCAGAGCCATCGAGCAGGATAATAGGACGCACCTCGATGCCCGGGGTGTCCATGTCGATCAGAAGGAAGCTGATGCCTTCCTGCGCTTTCGCGTCCGGGTCCGTGCGGACCAGACAGAAAATCATGTTTGCGTGCTGGCCCAGTGTGGTCCAGGTCTTCTGACCGTTGACAATATAATGATCGCCTTCGCGCACGGCCTTGGTTTTGAGGGATGCCAGATCAGACCCGGCGCCGGGTTCGGAATATCCCTGACACCACCAATCGTCGCCATTGAGAATGCGCGGCAGCCAATGGGCCTTTTGGGCGTCGTTGCCAAACTTGTGGAGCACCGGACCCAGCATGCTCACGCCGAACGGAACAATCCGGGGGGCGAATGCGAGGGCGCACTCCTCCTCGAAGATATGACGTTCTACGGCGTTCCAACCGGGGCCGCCATGTTCCACCGGCCAGTTCCCGGCCAGCCAGCCTCGTCCGTTCAGGATCGCGTGCCAGTCTTCATGTTCGGCCTTCGTCAGCGATTGCCCCTTGCGTACCTTGTCAGAGAAGGCGGCGGGTAGGTTATCGGACAAAAACTGTTTCACGTCCTCGCGGAATGCCAGTTCTTCGGCAGAGTAGTTCAGGTCCATCTCACCCTCCGTTCAATGTCATCAAAAAATCTCGAAAAGCCCGGCAGCGCCCATTCCGCCGCCGATGCACATGGTCACAACGCCCAGTTTTGCCCCGCGCCGCCGCCCTTCCAGCAACAGATGTCCCGTCATGCGGGCGCCGGTCATCCCGAACGGATGCCCGATGGAAATGGAGCCGCCGTTGACGTTGCACCGTTCATCCGGGATGCCGAGCGTGTCGCGACAATAGAGCGCCTGGCTGGCGAAGGCTTCGTTTAATTCCCACAGGTCGATGTCCTCGACGGTCAGCCCATGCCGCTTCAACAGCCGCGGGACCGCGAAAACCGGCCCGATCCCCATTTCGTCAGGTTCGCACCCGGCCACGGCGAACCCCTTAAAGGCACCTAAAGGTTCAATCCCTTCGTGGGCGGCGGTGTCGGCGTCCATCAGGACCAGCGCCGCCGCGCCATCGGAGAGCTGGCTGGCATTGCCCGCAGTGACGTACTGGTCCGGTCCGCGCACAGGGTCAAGCTTCTCAAGCCCGTCCAGTGTTGTGCCCGGACGGTTACATTCGTCCTTGTCCAAGACCGTCTCAACGTCGCTGATTTCGCCGGTTTCGCGATTTTTCTGGGCCATCACCGTTTCCATGGCCACGATTTCATCCGCGAAGAGACCTGCATCCTGTGCGGCGGCAATGCGGGTCTGGCTGCGCAGGGCATAGGCATCCTGTGCCGCGCGGCTGATCCCATAGCGCTGGGCCACGATGTCTGCGGTCTCGATCATCGGCATGTAGATCTCGGGCTTGTGGGCCATGATCCAGTCGTCCTTGGCATCGACCGGCGGGGGCTGTGTCAGCGAAATGCTTTCAACCCCGCCTGCTATTATGGCCGTGGCGCCTTCGCTGGTGATTGCGTGGGCTGCCGTGGCGATGGCCTGCAGGCCCGAGGCGCAAAACCTGTTGACCGTCATGCCGCCAACGCTGACCGGCAAGCCCGCGCGTATGGCACATTGGCGGGCGATGTTCCGACCGGTGGCTCCTTCGGGGAAACCGCAGCCGATGACGCAGTCTTCCAGCAGATCCGGTGCGATCCCGGCGCGGTCCACGGCGGCTTTGATGACATGCCCGCCGATCTCTGCGCCGTGGGTCTTGTTCAGCGATCCCCGGTGGGCTTTCGCCAGTCCGGTGCGCGCGGTTGAGACGATCACGGCCTGTGTCATACATCCATCCCCTGATTGAGATCCTCAAACGTGCGTCCCTTTTCCACGAGGCGCTCGAGCAAAGGGGCCGGTTGCCAGAAAAACGGGTCTTCGGTCGCAAAGTTGCGCAGATGGGCCAGGATGGTCTCAAGTCCGGTCATATCTGCGTATTTCATCGGCCCGCCACGCCATCGCGGGAAGCCGTAGCCTGCGATCAGCGTCACATCCACGTCCAGCGGGCGTTGGGCGATGCCATCCTCGACGACCCGCGCGGCCTCGTTGATCATGGCGCATATGAAACGGGTCTGAATGTCGGTTTCGCTGAAGGCGCGTGGCGTGACACCTGCGGCTGCGCGCTCTGCTGCGATCAGATCCAAAACCTCCGGGTCCTCGACACCCTTGCGCGCGCCGTCGGGGTAGAGGTAGAAGCCGCGCCCGGTTTTCTGACCGAACCGACCCATCTCGCAGAGCCGGTCGGCATAGGTGGGCACCCGTTCGCGTGGATCGCGGGTTGCAGCTTTGCGTTTGCGCGTGGCCCATCCGATGTCGAGCCCGGCCAGATCCGAGACTGCAAAGGGGCCCATCGCCATGCCGAACTTCACCAGTGCCTTGTCGACGTCGTAGGGGCTGGCGCCATCAAGCACCATGTTGTCTACGGCCATCCGATAGTGCGCCAGAATACGGTTGCCGATGAACCCGTCGCACACCCCGGCGCGAACCGCCGTTTTGCGCAGGCGCTTGGCCAATGCAAAGCCTGTTGCAACCACGTCTGGCGCGGTCTTGTCGGCAACGACGATTTCCAACAGTTTCATGATGTGAGCGGGCGAGAAGAAATGAAGTCCGATAACCGATTGCGGCCTGCTGGTCGCCGCGGCGATCTCGTTGATGTCGAGATAGGACGTGTTGGTTGCCAAGATGGCGCTGTCCTTGCAGACCTGATCCAATTTCGCGAAAACCTCTTTCTTGACGGCGATATCTTCGAAGACGGCTTCGATCACCAGATCGGCGTCTGACAGGGCGGCGTAGTCGGTGGCGGTCGAAAACGCCCCGGCGGTGATATCTTTGCGCCGCGCCTGAGAGAGCTTGCCGCGCTTTTCCGCACCATCCAGCAGTGCATTGACGGTTTTCTCGGCTTTTTCTGCCGCCGCACGGTCGCGTTCGATCAGTGTGACCGACAGCCCTGCCAATAAGGCCGCACCCGCAATGCCCGCGCCCATGGTACCCCCGCCGACAACGCCAATCCGCGTCAGCTCGCGCGGCACCACGTCCTGGAGTTCAGGCAGCTTGGATACGGCGCGTTCAGCGAAAAAGGCGTGAATCAGCCCCTCGCGCTGTGGCGAGTTCATGAGGTCGGAGAATAACTCCCGCTCTTTCGCCAGACCATCGTCGAATGGCAGGTCGCAGGCCGCTTGAACAGCCCTGACCGCAGTGGCCGGGGCGATCTGGCCCTTTCCGGCGGTTATCAGTTTTTGATGCCATGCGTCGAAATCGACCGGCTCTGGCGCTGGCATGTCGCGGGTCGGGCGGGGGCCGTTACCCTCTTTCAATACCTGTTCTGCATAGGCCAGCCCGATGTCGCGCGGGGTGCCATCAGAAATCTTGTCCAGAATGCCGAATTCCAGCGCCTCGGCTGCGGAGACATGACGGCCGGTTGTGATCATATCCAGCGCGGTTTCGGTTCCGGTGAGGCGGGGCAGTCGCTGTGTGCCGCCTGCACCTGGCATGATGCCCAGATGAACTTCCGGCAAGCCGACCTTGGCGCTGCCTATCGCGACCCGGTAATGGGCGCCCAGGGCGACCTCAAGCCCGCCACCAAGCGCTGTGCCATGGAGGGCTGCAACGACCGGCAGGGAGCAGTCCTCGATCCTGCTGCACACGCCGGGCAGCCACGGGTCCTGCGGTGGTTTTCCAAATTCACTGATGTCGGCGCCCGCGATGAATGTGTGTCCGTCGCCCACGATCAGGACCGCCTTTGCCTCGCGCTCGGCGCGCTCGATCTGGGTGACCAGACCTGCGCGCACGGCCTGAGATGCGGCATTCACGGGCGGGTTCTTGATTGTCAGGACCGCAATGTCGCCTGCCAACTCGTATTCAACGGCTGTCATTTCATGTCCCCCATTTCCATCTTACCCCCGTCGGACCAAGGCCGGACTGCGGCCCGTCATCTGTTCCAGTTCTCGCACGGCATCGCGCAAGCGCGGGCCTATTGTCGTCTCCATCCGCGCGTCATCCAGAACGCTGGGCAACGCGCCGCAGGAAAAGGCAACGGGCTGGCCGTATTCTTGTGCGTGAAACGGGACGGCGACTGCATTGATCGTGTCCGAGAAGCGCAGATCGCGCGGCGCGATGGTGAACCCGCGGGAAATCAACTCGCCGTAGCCGTCGGATCGGAATTTGCGCATTTCATCGCTGGGGGCGGTGGCCTCAAAGCGGGCGTCATCCAACGCGGCGACAATCGCCCGGCCGGAGGACGAACCGTAGACCGGAATCCGGTGCCCTGGTTCCAGCCAGATGGAGGCGGTGCCGCTTGGACGCCATGTCTTTGCCAGCATAAGGCGATCGTCATCGCTGACGGCCAATGACACAAGCGTGCCTGTGTCGTTGGCCAGTTTTTGCATCAACGCCTCGCCGATATCGATGAAAGATACAGAGGCCGTTGCAACATTTCCAAGGGCCAACGCGGCCGGGCCCAAGCGATACCGGTCGTTGCGGCCTTCATGGCTGAGAAAGCCCAACTCGCTGAGGGTGAAAGTCAAGCGGGACACGGTGCTGTTGGGTAGACCGGTGCGTGCGGCCAGTTCGGAATGGGTCAGGCCGTCGTCGCCAGCACGATAGGCACGCAGCAGACCAAGGCCCCGCGCCAGCGTGTTTGCAAATCTGCGGTCAGGGTTGCTGCGCACGTTCATCACATCCCCATGGGCAGCAAAAGTGAGATGATCGGGAAGGCCATAATCAGCCCCAGAACGATGATGTCGACGCTCAGGAAGCGGGCAATTCCGGCGAAGATCCGGTCAATCGGCGCTTCACGCCCCACCACATTGGCAATGACGAACACGTTGAGACCAACGGGCGGTGTGATCAGCCCGATCTCCAGCAGTTTTATGACGACCACGCCGAACCAGATCAGGTTCAGGCCATAGCTTTCGACCAGCGGGATCATCAGAGGTAGGGTCAGGACCATGATCCCGATGGGATCCAGGAACATGCCCAAGAGAAGGTAAATCAGGGCAATCGCCAACATCAGAACAATCACGGATGGCTCGGCTGCGGTCACGGTGCTTACGATGGTCGGCGCGACACCCGTGAGCGCGATGAAAGCCACGAAAATCTTTGCGCCCGCGGCGATGAAAAAGATTGCGGAGGTCTGGATGCAGGTTTCTTTGAGGCTTTCCCACAGGCCGCTTAGTGTGAGTTTCCGCTGGGCGAACCCGATAAGGGCTGTTGCGACCACACAGACGGCTGCAGCCTCGGTCGCGGTGAAGATGCCACCATAGATGCCACCGACAATGACGAGAAACAGCAGCAGGGCAGGCCATGCGTCCAACGCGGCTTTCATGCGCTCGCGCCGGGTGAAGACCTGATCGCCAACAGGGGCGATGGCCGGGTTGCGCCAGACCCAGATGCCGATGACCAGAATGAACCCCGCCAGCGTCAGAAGGCCCGGCAGGACGCCCGCCAGAAACAAGCGGCTGATCGAGGTTTCGGTGAAGATACCGTAGATGATGAAAAGGACCGATGGCGGAATGAGGGAGCCGAGCGTGCCGCCCGCCGCCACGCTGGACGTTGCCAGCCGCGGGTCATAGCCCATGCGCAGCATTTCCGGCACGCAGATCCGGCCCATGGTCGAGGCGCAGGCGATGGACGAGCCGGTGATCGCTGAGAACCCGCCGCACCCAACCACCGAGGCCATAGCCACGCCGCCGGGCAGCCGTGTCAGCCAAACCTTCGCCGCATCATAGATTTTTGTCGTGATTTCAGCGCGGTAGGCGATATGACCCAACGCTACGAACAAGGGGATCATACTGAGATCGTAGGAGTGGATCAGGTCGAAGGAGTTGGAATAGACAAGAGATGTCGTCGCGCGAATGGCGCGTTCGGGCATGAAGGTGCCCGTTCTGAATGCGAAGATGAAAAAGGTGGCAATCGTGGCCACGCTGGCCAACGCAAATGCGATCGGCACCCGGAGTGCCAAGAGGACAAGCACCGCCGCAAACGCGATGAGACCTATGGTGGAAGGGTCGATCATGCGGTGTCCTGCTCATCCGAGTTGGTCGGAACGATGCCGCCGGACAGAATGGTGCGGGTGTCGCGGATTGCCAGCTCGGCCAATCGGATCCAGCAGGCGGCTATGCCGATCAGAAAGAGAAGCCGTCCCGGCCATTTGGGCAGGTTCAGGTCGCCGTAGAAGAACCCACCGGAGGTCCAGTTGCTGGAGAACTCCCGCCAGCCTGCGAAAAGCAGCGGGGTCAGGGCGAGCATGCCGATGACCGACCCCATGACGATCAACCAGGATCGGGTGCGTGGTCCGAACCAGTTGGTTACGAACTCGACGGCCACGTGAGCGCGCGCCGCGGTGGCGGCGGCCAGAGGAAACAGGATTGCGGCCACCATCATCTCCCGGACAAAGGTGACCGTGTCAGGGAGCGCCGTATCGAACAGCGCCCGCGCCGCCACATTGGCCGAGATCATAAGTCCCAGGGCCAGGACCGCGACGGCGCCCAGCCCCAGAAGGACGTTCTCTAACTTGCCAAGCACGGGTGCGCGCCCGATCCAGCCTTCGCCTTAGTTCCCCAACCAAGGGTAGCCGTTGGCGTCCCGTTCTTCGGTGTATTTTGCGATGAGCTGCTGATACTCGTTCAGAAGATCGGTGCCGGGCAGGCCAACGCTTTGGGCCGTATCTGCCCACGCCTGAATGAACGGCTCGCCCAATTCCAGGAATTTCGCACGCTCTTCCTCGGGAAGTTCAATGATCTCGACACCCGCGGCGGTCATGTCTTCGATGGCTTTGGCATTGGCGTCCGTGATGAGCCGGCCGAAGTGATCGGCCATGTCAGAGCCGACCTCTTCTAGAAGCTGTTGCTGATCGGCGCTGAGGCTTCCATGAACATCTTCGTTCATAAAAATGCCGACACCGCCAACCTGTCCCCAGTCCAGAAGCGTGTAGCTGTCCATCACCTCGGCTTGCTTGAGCGCGGCAACGGCGTAGCTGTAGCCTTGTGAACAGTCGATCAGGCCAACATCAAGCCCTTGATATGCCTCGTAAATTGACATCCGAACCATGTTCGCACCCATCTCGCCGAACACTTTTCCGTAGGCGCCAACGCCCCTCACTTTCAGGCCCGCGACATCATCGGCTGTCCGGATGGCAGCGTCCTTGCAGCCGATATTCACGGCGGAGGTGGTGAAGGTACCGATATAGACCAGCCCCTTGTCAGCCAGATCGCTTTTGATCGCGTCGGAGGTGCGCATCAATTCATCTGTTGCGCGCATCCCGACCCATGCATCAGGGTTGTCGATCGGAAGATCCGCGATGCCGTAGCTGACAAGTTCCTGCGGATAATAGACCGAAATCACCGTACCCATATCAGCCACGCCATCCCGGATGGACGGCAGCGCCGCGTTCGCCTTGAAGAGCGCGCCACCCCATTGGATGTCGACGCGCATGTCGCCGTTAGAGCGACTTTCCAGCTCGTCCGCGAACCATTGGAGTGCGGCCGCCCGTGCGCCGCGGTTGGGGCCCGCCTCGCCGTGGATGAGAACTGTTTCGGCAAGACTGCCGACACTCGACAGGCCAAGCGCAAGGGTTGCTGCACAAACTTTGGCAAACATGGTCATTCTATATCCTCCCATTTCCGCTATGCGGAAAACATTTTTGATATATGAAAATGGTAGCAGTCACGTGACTGCCTCGCAATCGGGGAAATACGCCGCTCTGCAGCATACAATCTTCTCTTTACACGGGTGCCAATCGGGCTTTTCTTTCCATAAAACGGGAGCACTCAATGAAATGCGTTTTTATACAGATCCGCTGCAAACCTGGGACCGCCTATGCTGTGGCGGATCAGATCGTCCTGCGGGAAATTCACTCTGAACTGTATTCAACCAGCGGAAACTTTGACCTGCTCCTCAAGCTCTACATTCCTGAAGAGGAAGATACAGGTAAATATATTAACGAAAACCTGCTGGACATAGCGGGAATTGAACGGACACTCACAACACTGACGTTCAAGGCGTTCTGAAAAAGACGCTGCACGAAACCAAGGGGAGAACCACGTGAATTTCAAATCAATCGGGGCTGCGCTGGCATTGGCTGCGCTGTGCACATCTGCCGGGGCGGACGGCCATGGCGGCAAGGTGAAGGTCGGGATGATCACAACGCTGTCCGGCGGCGGTGCCGGGCTGGGCATTGATGTGCGCGACGGCTTCATGCTGGCGGTCAAGCAGGCGAACACCGACGCGCTGGAGGTCGTCATCGAAGATGATCAGCGCAAGCCGGAAATCGCGGTACAGTTGGCCGACAAGATGATCCAGTCCGAAAAGGTCGATGTGCTGACCGGGATTATCTGGTCCAACTTGGCAATGGCAGTGGTCCCGGCGGCAACGGCACAAGGCAAATTCTACCTGTCGCCCAACGCCGGACCGTCCGCCTTGGCCGGTAAGGGATGCCATCCAAACTATTTCAACGTGGCATGGCAGAACGACAACCTGCACGAGGCCGCGGGCGCCTACGCCAAGAGCGAAGGCTTCAAGAACTCGTTCATCCTTGCGCCGAACTATCCTGCGGGTCAGGACGCGCTGACGGGTTACAAGCGCCAATACGGTGGCGCGCTGGCGGGCGAGGTCTTCACGCAACTGGGCCAGACCGATTACGCCGCCGAGATCGCGCAAATTCGCGCTTCTGGGGCTGACAGCGTGTTCTTCTTCCTGCCCGGCGGTATGGGGATTTCATTCCTGAAGCAATATGCGGACAGCGGCGTCGAGATCCCGGTGATCGGTCCGGCCTTCAGCTTTGATCAGGGCATCCTGCAAGCGGTTGGCGACGCAGCGCTTGGGGTGAAGAACACATCCCAGTGGAACAAGGACATCGACAATCCAACCAACGCGGCCTTTGTCGAGAGCTTTCAGGCCGAGTACGGTCGGCTTCCGTCGCTTTACGCAAGCCAGGGGTTCGATACGGCGAACCTGCTGCTCAGCGCGATGGCCAAGGCTGACGTAAAAGATGCGGATGCGTTTCGGGCCGCCCTGAAGGCCGCTGAATTCGACAGCACCCGTGGGGACTTTGCCTTTGGTGACAATCATCACCCGATTCAGGACATCTATGTACGTGAAGTCATTCAGGAGGGCGATGTCTTCACAAACAAGATCATCGGCACCGCTTTGAGTGCGCATTCGGATGTCTACGCCGCAGACTGCAACATGTAAGGTCAGGCGGGCGCCCATCAGCGGTGCCCGCCTCCGACCCAGCCCCCTGAGCGTGATCCTCATTTCCCATCTATGACCCTATTGCTATTTCTCGAGCAGGTGCTCAACGGGCTGCAGTCCGGCGTGATGCTGTTTTTGACGGCAGCAGGACTGACGCTGGTGTTTGGCGTCATGGGGCTGATCAATTTGGCCCATGGGTCGCTTTACATGATCGGCGCATTCGCGGCGGCGGCGATTGCGGCAGCCACGGGATCCTTCACCTTGGCGATCATCGCGGCGCTGACGGCCGCCGCCGCTGCGGGCGCGCTGGTCGAAATGGTGGTGATCCGGCGGCTTTACACCCGGGATCATCTGGATCAGGTGCTCGCGACATTTGCGCTGATTCTCATTTTCTCGGAGGCGACGCGTTGGGTGTTCGGCTCTTTCCCGCTGTATCTCGATATACCGGACGCGCTGTCAGGCTCGGTAAGATTGCCCGGCGGGATCGAATATCCGCGCTACCGTCTGGCGCTGATTGCGGTAGGTCTGACCCTCGCGGCGGGTCTGTTCTTCCTGATCTCGCGCACGCGGCTGGGCATCCAGATCCGGGCGGGCGAAAGTGATCGGGAGATGATCGCCGCCTTGGGCGTGAATATCTCGAAGCTCTACACTCTCGTTTTTGCCCTTGGTGCGGCGTTGGCAGGCTTTGCGGGCGCGCTTGTGGGCGCCATCCAGTCGGTTCAGGTCGGCATGGGGGAGCCGGTTCTGATCCTAGCGTTCGTGGTCATCGTCATCGGTGGCATCGGTTCAATCAAGGGCGCGCTGGTGGGGGCTGTGTTGGTGGGGCTTACCGATACGCTGGGCGGCGTCTTGCTGCCCGAGGCCCTCAGGCTGTTCATGGCGCCGTCGGATGCGGCGGCGGTCGGGTCTGCCTTGGCGTCTATGCTGATCTACCTGCTGATGGCGGTGGTGCTGATCTGGCGGCCCCACGGTCTGTACGGGATGCGGGCATGATCTCTGAAAAACTTCTGAACGGTGCGCTGATCGCCGGGCTTTTGCTGGTCGTGCTTCATGCCCATCTGACGGACGCGCCCTTCACGATCACGCTGGCCACGAAGGTGGCAATCCTTGCTGTTGCCGGTGTGGGACTGAACATTGCGCTGGGACTGGGTGGGCTGGTCAGTCTGGGGCACGCGGCGTTCTTTGGCATCGGCGGGTATGCGATGGGCATTCTGGCGAGCCATGCGCAAAGCTATGTGCCACTGATGCAGTCCCCCGTTTTGATCGAAGGCACCAAGTCGATGCCTGTCATCTGGCTGGTGGCGCTTCTAGCGTCCGCTCTCGCGGCGTTGCTGATCGGGGCACTGTCGTTGAGAACGAGCGGCGTCTACTTCATCATGATTACGCTCGCTTTCGCGCAGATGTTTTACTATTTCGCGATCAGCTGGCCTGCCTATGGCGGCGAGGACGGGCTGTCGATCTATGTGCGCAACGGGTTTCCCGGCCTTAATACGCTGGATCCGATCCAGTATTTTCTTGTGTGCTTTGGAGTGCTGGTGCTTGCGCTGCTGGTCAGTTTCAGGCTCAGGACATCGCCCTTCGGGCTTGCGTTGAACGCGGCACGCCAATCGACGGCGCGGGTGCAAGCCATTGGTCAAAATCCGTTTAGATTGCGGCTGACCGCCTTTGTGATCTCTGGCGCGATCACGGGGCTAGCGGGCGCGCTGTTTGCTGACCTCAACCGCTTCGTCAGCCCCACTATGTTCAGCTGGCAAACCAGTGGTGAGATCATGGTGTTCGTCATTCTGGGCGGTGTGGGCCGCGTGATGGGGCCGCTGGCCGGTGCGGCGCTGTTCATCTTGCTGGAACATCTTCTGGGGGGCGTCTCGGACTACTGGCATATCTATCTGGGCGCCTTGCTTCTGGGCGTGGTTTTGTTTGCCCGGGGCGGTCTGGTCGGCGTTTTGACTGAAGGGCGGTCCGGTGATGACTGACGTGATCCTGCGCACTGAGGGTATGAGCAAAAGCTTCGGTGCCGTGATGGCCAGCGAGGACGTCTCGCTCGATCTGCGGGCCGGGGAAATTCACGCGATCATCGGTCCCAACGGGGCGGGCAAGTCCACGCTGATCGGTCAAATCTGCGGTGCGATCGAGCCTGACCGGGGCCGGGTCGTTCTGAATGGGGCGGATGTCACAGAACTACCGGTTCATGCGCGGGCGCAACTTGGGCTGGCGCGGACGTTTCAAATCTCAACGCTCGCGATGGAAGATAGTGTGCTGGAGCATGTGCTGCTTGGGGTCTTGTCCACTGATCAGCCTCGGTTGGGGCTTTGGCGTGGGGCAAAGTCCTACCGCAGCGCAGAGGACCGCGCGCGAACCGTTCTGGAGCGCGTGGGATTGTCGGCTGTCGCCTCCCGCCGCGTGGCGAAGCTGTCGCATGCGCAACGCAGGCAGTTGGACGTGGCGATTGCCCTGACGCTGCGCCCGAAGGCGCTGGTGATGGACGAGCCTATGGCCGGATTGGGCACGGACGGTTCGCGGATGATGACTGAATTGCTTGGCAGGTTGCGCCAAGAGGCACCTATTTTGCTAGTGGAGCATGACATGGACGCCGTTTTCGCCTTGGCAGACCGCATATCGGTGCTGGTCTATGGCAAGATCATCGCAAGCGGGTCGGTCGACCAGATCCGGTCCAATGCCGATGTGCGCGAAGCTTATCTCGGTGATCTGCTATGAGCCTTTTGAACCTTGTTGGGGTCGAGGCGCATTATGGTGCCAGTCAGGCCCTGTTCGGCGTCGACTTGCGGGTGGCTGAGGGTGAGGTTGTGGCCTTAATGGGCCGCAATGGCATGGGGAAAAGCACGACGATCAAGACGCTGTGCCGATTGTTGCCCTGCTCAAGCGGGACGATCAGCTTTGCAGGTCAGTCGATCCTTGACTTGCAGTCCCATCAGGTTGCGCGGTTGGGCATCGGCTTGGTGCCTGAAGGACGGCGGTGTTTTCCCAACCTGACCGTTACCGAGAATTTAATCGCGGCTGCGCGTCCCGGTCACTGGACCCTGCGGACAGCTACGGATCTCTTTCCAAAACTTGGCGAACGGGCCGGTCAGCTGGCGGTATCGTTGTCTGGGGGGGAGCAGCAGATGCTGGCCATCGCGCGGGCCTTGATGACCAATCCAAGGCTCTTGGTTCTGGATGAGGCGACCGAGGGGTTGGCCCCCTTGGTGCGGCAGGAAATCTGGGCCGCGATCCGCGCGCTGAAGCGGGACAGCGGGCTGGCTATTCTGGTGACCGACAAGAGCCTTTCCGAATTGCGGACCGCCGCAGATCGGGCCGTTATCCTCGAGCGGGGAAAGACCGTCTGGGCCGGAGACTTCAACGACGTCACGCCGGAGCTCGCGGACAGATATCTCGGCGTTTAGCAGCCGAGGAGATGAAGAATCTCTTAAGTTCTGTTACGTTTCTGCTTTAATCTTTTCCGTGTCATACTTTAAAGGAGCGTCTTCATGTCTGCATTTTTCACGCGTCGGGGATTTATGGGCGCCACTGCCGGATTTATTGCATTGCACCCGTTTTCAGCACGTGCCGCCGCCAATCAGGCCCATTTGCGGATCATGGAAACTACGGATCTGCACGTCCATGTGTTCCCTTATGATTATTATGCCGACAAACCGCGTGATACGGTTGGTCTGGCCCGTACTGCGTCGATCATTGAGGCCATCCGTGCCGAGGCGACCAATTCACTGCTGATCGACAACGGAGATTTCCTGCAGGGCAATCCGATGGGCGACTACATCGCCTACGAGCGCGGCATGAAGGAAGGCGACGCGCATCCGATCATCACGGCGATGAACACGCTTGGTTTCGACGCCTCCACGCTTGGCAACCACGAGTTCAACTACGGCCTTGATTTCCTGTCGAAATCCTTGGCTGGCGCTGATTTTCCGATTGTGTCTGCCAACGTGATCAAGACCCTTGGCAGTAGCCCGACACAGGATGAGACCTTCATTCCACCCTATGTTATTCTGGACCACACTGTGACCGATGGGAGTGGTGCGGACCATCAAATCCGCGTCGGTCTGATTGGGTTTGTCCCGCCTCAGATCATGATCTGGGATCGTCGCCACCTAGAGGGCAATGTGCAGGCCCGCGATATTATTGAGACGGCCCAAGCCTATGTACCGCAGATGAAAGAGCAGGGCGCAGACCTGATCATCGCGCTCAGCCATTCGGGGATCGGTCCTGCGCAACACTCGGACGGCATGGAAAATGCCTCGGTGCCGTTGGCGGCGTTGGACGGGATCGACGCCGTTCTGACCGGGCACCACCACCAAGTGTTCCCGTCCTCCTCCTACGATGGCATTGCAGGTGTTGATACCGCAGCAGGCACGATCCACGGCAAGCCTGCCGCGATGGGGGGCTTCTGGGGATCCCATCTGGGGCTCATTGATTTGATGATCGAGCAGTCCGGCAACGCGTGGAAGATTGTGAACCACACCAGCGAAGCGCGACCGATTTCCGAGCGCAACGAAGACCGCTCCATCACTGCGCTGGTCGACAGTGACGAGGCGGTGTTGGACAGCGTGCGCGCGGAACATGAAGCGACGCTGGCATATGTGCGCCGCGCGGTCGGCAAGACGGATGCGCCGCTGCATTCATACTTCGCGCTGGTTGCGGACGATCCGTCGGTCCAAATCGTGTCAATCGCGCAAAGCTGGTACATCGCGCAGATGCTGGCTGGGACGGAATACGCGGACCTGCCGCTGCTGTCTGCGGCTGCGCCCTTCAAGGCCGGGGGCCGGGGCGGCGCTGAGTATTACACGGACGTGCCAAAAGGGGACGTGGCGATCAAGAACGTCTCGGACCTCTACCTCTATCCCAACACGGCACGCGCGGTTCTGATCACGGGCGCACAGGTCAAGGACTGGCTGGAACGGTCCGCCGGGATCTTCAACCAGATTGCGCCGGGCGAGGCGGATCAGGTACTGCTGAACCCTGACTTCCCGTCCTACAATTTCGACGTGGTGGACGGCGTGACCTATGAGATCGATCTGAGGCAGCCTTCGAAATTTGATGAAAAGGGCGGTCTGATCAACCCCGATGCCAACCGCATTCAAAACCTTCAATACAATGGCGCGCCGATTGATCCAGAGGCGCAATTCGTGGTGGCGACGAACAATTACCGCGCCGGCGGGGGTGGCGATTTCCCTGGTGCAGGCGGCGACACGATCATATTCGAGGGACCGGATACCAACCGCGATGTCATCGTCCGCTATATTGTCGAACAGGGAACGATCAGCCCGCGCGCCGATGCCAACTGGACCTTCGCACCTATGCCGAACACGAGTGTGCTGTTCGACACAGGGCCAAGTGCGGCGGAATATGTTGAGACGGTTGAGGGCGTCGATATCGAGCCTGCGGGTGACGGGCCGGACGGGTTCTCCCGCTTTCGGATCGCGCTTTAGCTGCTAGGCCCGGTCGTCCATCCAGATCGTGACCGGGCCGTCATTCACCAGATCCACGGCCATGTCGGCCCCGAACTGACCGGTCTCGGTCGGGATGCCTTGGCCGCGCAGTGCTTCGACGAAGTCTTCATAAAGCGCCTCACCCACCTCCGGTTTGGCGGCCGTTGAAAAGCCGGGGCGGTTGCCGCGAGATGTATCGGCTGCGAGCGTGAACTGGCTCACAACAAGGGCTGCGCCTGAAATATCGAGAAGTGAGCGGTTCATGCGCCCTTCATCGTCCTTGAATATTCTGAGTTTCGCGATCTTGGCGGCCAGCTTTTCGCATTGGGCCGGGGCGTCTCCATCCATTGCGCAGATCAGGATCAAAAGGCCCGTTTCGATCTTTCCGATGGTTTCGCCGTCAACGGTGACGCCTGCACTGCTGACGCGCTGAACGAGCGCCCTCAAAGTTCACGCGACCACGGTGGATTGGCACCTGCCCGTGAGACCGTCACCGCAGCGCAGCGGATGCCCATGTCGAGGACGGCGCGGATATCATCGGCTTGAAGGCCCGCGATGGCTGTCTTGGTCAGGAGGTTTTGCCGCTTCAAGCCAGCAAGTACACCGGCATTGAACGTATCACCGGCGCCAACGGTGTCGACCACGTCCACCTTTCGCGCGGGCACAAAGATCTGTTCGCTGCCGGTGTATCCGGTTGCCCCCTTTGCGCCTTCGGTGATCAGCACCAGCCGCGTGCCGCGGTCGATGATGCCATGTGCCAGATCGGCCAGCGCGCCGTCGCCCTCAAGCCAGGCGAGATCCTCGTCGCTGAGTTTCACGATATCAGCCTGGGCCATCATATCCCGAATGCGGGTCCGGTACTGTGCCTCGTCTGTGATGAAGCTTGGACGGATGTTCGGGTCGAACATCGTGACTTTCGTTTCGCTGCTGCGCTGCATCAACGTCTGAAACGCCGTCCCGCATGGCTCCCCAACCAGAGAAATCCCTCCGAAAAACAAGGCCTCGACGGTGTCGGGCAGATCCGGCAGATCATCGACGGACAAACGCCTGAGCGCCGTGTTTTCATCGTAGAATGCGTATTTCGCCTGACCATCCTCCAAGGTGACAAAAGCCAGTGTCGTGGGCGCATCGCTTCTTGGGCAAAAGCTGTCATCGACGTTCGAGGCGGCCAACGCGCCGGACAATCGCGTTCCGAACAGATCGTCGGACAAGCCACAGAAAAACCCTGCATCGGCGTCAAGCCTGCCAAGCGCGATCGCCGTATTGAACACCGCGCCGCCCGCATGGGGTGCGAAAGCATTCTCACCGGAATCGGTCGTCCGGGGCAGCATGTCGATCAGCGCTTCACCGCAACATAGTATCATTGTGCCTCCGCCGAGAAATATCCGATTGCTGCCGCGACACCCAACGCGAAAATGACAGCAATGGCAATCTTGAGAATGGACCACGGGCGTTCGCCCCGAACCTTTCCGGTTTGTCCGTTCACGACGAAGCGGAAGCTTTTGCCGCGGTATTTGTAGGCTGCGATCCAGACGGGCAGCAGGACGTGTTTGAAGGTGATGTCGCTGATGTCCGTTTTCGCGGACTGGATCCGCTGCTTGTCACCGCCGATGTCAAACTTGATGTCACGTGTGATGCGCCGATCCATAATCGCCCGGGCGGTCTTGAACGCCTCATCCAGAGGGATTGTGTAGGCCTCTGACCGGAAGCCTGCCAGAAAGCCAGGCGCGTACGGGCTGAGCTTATCTAGTTCCCAAGGGGCCAGATCGGTCGTGTAGCGCTGTGGCAACGAGCGCGTGGCACTCACAAGAATATCGTCAAACGCCCGCGCCACCCGCCCGGATTTTGGGCGCCAGCGGGTCTTCGCAACTTTGCGTTGGCGCGACTCGCCATCGACCATGACCCGGCGGGTCTCGTAATAGGTGTCACCGCGCAAGCCTGAATATGCGGTCCGTGTGTCCGCGTCGTAGGTCCAATAGGGGACGTAGATGCCACTGAGGCGCCGACCTTTTCGAGCGTAATCCTGCAGGCCGCTTGGCGCAAACCACAGCTTGCCCAGCCAGTTGTTCATCGCGTCCCGCGCATCACTTTCCGTGATTTCGAAAGGCGCAACACCCGCGGGCTTGATGTGACGGTGCGGCCCCGTGTCTGCGACGACGGGGGTGGCACAGAACGGACATTCGGCGGCATGGGCTGTCGGGTCGAATTCGACCACCGCCCCGCAATTGGGACAGGAGGACACGCGGGTTTCTTCTGTCTCGGACTGGTTAAATTGCTGGCGGACCATCCGCTCGAAATCCAGCTCGCGGATCGGTGTCGCATTTGCGTCCGAGATCTCTTCTGTGTTTCCGCAGTGATCGCACACCAATAGACCCGTATCCGGCGCAAATCGCAGGTCAGAGCCGCAGGTGTCGCAAGGAAACCGGTGGTCTTGATCGGATGGCACAGGCGTCAGGCGGGCGGCGGTGGGGGCGGCATGACAGTGAAGAGCTGGGCCAGTTCACGCACATGGGACGCTTTCAGCCATCCATCCTGACCGGCGGTCCAGACATGGGTCTCACGCGTCAGTTTGCCGTCCTGTGCCATGCGGCCCAGATCCGCCCTTGAATACGGCCCGTGCGTTTGACCGTTTTCAGCCAGATGCCAGACGTGTTCGACGGGCGGCGGCGGTGGCGGTGCAGCGCCCCAAGGGCCGGGTCGCGGGGCCATCTGATGCGCCATCTGGTTGGCCATCGCCATGCCCATGCCCATTCCGAGGCCTTCGCCCATCCCGCTGCCGCCTGGGGCTTGCGCCGCAGCGGTCATGGCTTCTGCCGTAGAGTATTGCGTGTATCTGTTCAGGTCGCCCGCGATGCCGGTCGATGTTCGCTTGTCGAGGGCCGCTTCGACAGCTTCTGGCAGCGAAATGTTTTCGATGTAGAACTCTGGGATCGCTAGCCCGTAAGCCTGCACTGTCGGCGCGATGGCATCTGCGACCAGCTTGGCCAGATCGCCTGTGTTCGCGGCCATGTCCAGAACGGGAATGTTGGAGCCAGCAATGGCGCGCGAAAACTCTTGCACGATGACATTGCGGATCTGAAAGCTGATCTCGTCCATCGTAAATTCGCCGTCTGTGCCCACGATCTCGGTCAGGAACAGGGCCGGATCGGTGACGCGCACGCTGTAGGTACCAAAGGCACGCAGGCGCAGGGGGCCAAACTCCGGATCCCGCAGCATGATCGGGTTTTTCGTGCCCCATTTGAGGTCGGTAAACCGCGTGGTGTTGACGAAATAGATCTCAGATTTGAAGGGGCTCTGGAAAGCGTGATCCCAGTGGTTCAGCGTCGTCAGGATCGGCATGTTGTTGGTCTCGAGCATGTAGAGACCGGGTGTGAAGACGTCGGCAAGCTGGCCTTCGTGGACGAATACGGCAGCCTGACCTTCGCGAACCGTCAGCTTGGCGCCGTATTTTATGGCATGGTCATACCTCTCAAAGCGCCAGACCATGGTGTCCCGCGTGTCATCGACCCAGTGAATGACGTCGATAAACTCGCCCGTCAGAAAATCCAGAATACCCATATCTTTCCCCTCAGCTTTCGCCGTCCAAAAGTTCCGCTGCCAGCACTTCAGCCACTTGCCGGACCTGTGTCGGGTTCGCGCCCAGCGGCAACCGCTCGTCGTAGAGCATATCGAGCAGCAATTCGTCGTGGCGGGTCAGGAGAGCAAACTCGTTGTCATCGTTGAAGATCGATGGTCGCGCGACCGCACTGTCATTGTTGAGCCCGAGCCCCTGAGCGATTTCCTCGTGATAACACGATTGGCGCAGCAGATCTGGATGCTCGGCCCGGACAATAGCAATCGCCGAACCGAGCGTGTTGGGCTGGCCCTGCATCTCAAACACGTAAACCGCGCAATAGACGTCGCGTGGCATGGTCGCTATCTGTGAAACTATGCCTTCCGATAAGCCGGGAAAGAGCGTCTTCAGCTTTGGTCCGAACCCTTCCAGCGCGTCGACATCCAGAACTGCGATGTGAAAATTGCCGCTGGCGCCGGTGGGTCGGATGTCCTGTCCCGTGAGGTTGGCCAGACGAGCAGCATAGCCGCCAATCAGATCGGTATCGCTGGCTTTGCGATCTTCGGGGACCGTTTCACCGAAATGGGTCTGCATGCGGATCGGTCCGCTCCACCTCTTGATCAGACTGGCGGACGGAGTTTCGACCAACTGGCCGTTGAGCAGGCTGAATTCGTTATAAGCGGCGATGCGGACGAAATTGTTGACGACCTGCCGTTTGCTGAAGGGCGTGTCCGGCCCGCCGCCATCCACCCGCAGCAGGCCTTGGCTCAGCAACCGTTGCTGGACGTTGCTGTAATAGGCTGCCAGATCCTGACTGCGCGGCGACGGCTCCGGTTTGGGTTCCGGCACAGTCGTGACGTCCCGCGGGGCGGGCACGGGGCTGGTCGGGAAGAGATCACAGCCTGACACCAACAGCGCAGCGCATAGGCTGAGAGCGCCGGTTCTACGAAACATGGTCATCGTCAGAGGCTTTCACCAATCGATTTGCCCTGCGGTGTGCCACGCGCGCCGGCTTGGGCCAAGGTGTCCCGCAACCGGGTTTCCATCTGCGCCAGTTCTGCTTCCGCCGCTTCACGCTTGCGCTTGCCCTCGTCGGCGATCTGAAGGGACTCGTTGATCGTCGCGATCAGGTCCTCGTTGGCCGCCTTGACGGAGGTGATGTCGAACACGCCGCGCTCCATCTCTTCGCGTACGGTTCTGTTGGCATCTTTCAGGTTTTTGGCGTTGGCGGTCAGAAGATCGTTCGTCATATCGTTCGCAGCGCGGACGGCCGTGGCGGCCTCGGCAGAGCGCTGGATTGTCAGGGCCTGTGCCAGTTGCGTCTCCCACAAAGGGACTGTGTTCACCAAGGTGGAGTTGATTTTCATCACAAGGCTTTTGTCATTCTCCTGCACCAGTCGTATCGACGGCAGGGATTGCATCGTGACCTGCCGGGTCAAAAGCAGATCGTGAACCCGGCGTTCCAGGTCATCCCGGGCGGCGCGCAGGTCACGCAATTCTTGCGCGGCCATGACCTGTTCGTCTTCGGGTTGCCCTGCGAGATCGGCCTCTTTCGCCGGGATCGTCTGCGTGTCCAGCTCCGCAAGCTTTTCCTGACCCGCCGAAATATAGAGACCCAGTTCGCGGTAAAATTCCAATGTGCGTCCGTAGAGAACATCCAGCGATTTGATATCTTTGAGCAGGGTGTGCTCGTGGGTCAGCAGCTCATCGGTGATCCGGTCGATCTGTTCCTGCACATCCTCAAAGCGAGCCATCAGCTTGGCGGCGGGTGCTGCGCGGCCCACCAGCTTTTCCCACCAAGACCGTTCGCGCCGCATGTCCATTTCATTGACCGAGAACCCACGGATCGTCGTGACAATATCCCGCAGAGAGCTTCCGGCGGGGCCGACATCCTTGTTCTTCACGTCCGACAGCATGGCTTGGCTGACGTCTTGCAATTTGCTCTGTGCGTTGGAGCCGAAGGCGACGATGGAGTTGGTGTCGCTTATGTCAATCTCGTCCATGCGCTTGCGGATTTCGTCGGCCGTCTCAGGCGCGGCTTCGGCCAGTGCCGGAGGATCTTCGGGCTCGCTCAGGACGATCTCTTGGGCTTCCTGAATGACAACGGCTGCGGCTTCCGCCTTTTCGCGAACGGTCTTGGACATACGGGTACTCCTATTTAACGCGCACACCTTCGCGCCGCAGACGGTCTCGCAGCACATCTATCTCAATATCAAGATCAGTTCGATTGTCTTCCAGAAAGGCGCGGGTTTTGGCCGTAAAATTGGCCTCCAGATCGTCCAGAAGGGCAAGATAAGCCTTCGACGCCGCCGGATCGCGACCATGGGACTGCAGATCTGCAAGTTTGAACGTCGCATCGCGCGCGCCCAAAAGGTAGACGCTGAGGTATCGCCGGGCCGCGCTGAGTTCGCGGGGATCGTTTTCCACCCTGCGAAACATCGCCCGCGCCGCTGTCTGAAATTTCTCGACCCGTGCGATCATCACGCGATCGCGGGTTTGCTCGATCGCGTCCGACATGGCTCTCAAGTGCTTCTCCGCCTCATCCACGGCGCGCGCGACGCGATCTGTCTGATATGCGTCAGTGCCGGTCGCGGTCTTGTTGCGCAAAGGGTCAATCCCGAATGAGATCAGGTGAAGAGCGCTTGCCAATATGCCATAGAGAATGCCGTCAATCAGGCCTGTGTCGAACGTTGCCAATCCAACGCCGAGGCCCACAAACACAGACCCGAATATTTTGCGTGGCAGGGCAGGGCGGCGGGCAATGGTTCGGGCCTCATAGGCCTCTTGTGCCTCCAGCCCCTCGCGTGTGAGCCACGCGGCGCCCACGATCAATGCGAAGGCGGTGAGGGACGATATTGTTGAGACGGCACCGCCGCCAAATGCCGTAAACAGCAGGGGGAGGGCTGCCACGAACAGCAGATTTGCGCGCGCGCGCCCGGCCTGCGGCCGTTTTTTCGCCAAGGGCGCGTCCTTCGCATCGGGGCTGAACGGTCCACCAAACTGTTGCGCCATCACAGTGCCCCGAAGGACGCCAGTGCGATCAGCACCACCAAAACGACATATGACACCTTTCGAATGGCGTTCGTAGACATTGCGCCCCCGCGATTATGTATACGCTCAAAGATATGGTCAGACCGCCGTGATTGCTAGGTCAACGGCGGGGGTCTAATGCGTTGGCGTTTGGGCTGCCCGGCGTTCCGCGTCCAGTTTCCTGCGATACCCGGACTGGATGATTTCAACGGCGAAGAGGACGATGACGGCAAAGTAGAAGGTCGATTTCGACATCGGCACAAGTGGATAGCCGAAAATCTTGATGGCAAGGTCGTCGTCATGGGCCGCATGGGACGCGGCCACGCCCGCCTCGCCCAGAAGCACGACGCCGACGATCAAAAGGATGAAGAGGCCCAGAACCTCGTACATGCGGTTTTTCTCTAGAAAAGCCGTGACGCCATCCGCCAGAAGCAGCATCGCCAGCCCAGACAGCAGTATGGCTGCGGCCAAGACGGGAAAGACGTCGGTGATTGCAATAGCAGAGAGGACGGAGTCGAAGCTGAAGATGAGGTTCATGAAGACGATCAGCAGGACAACCTGCGCGGCAGATTTGCCCGGTTTCGCCTCGACGCCATGGCCGAGATGTTCGATAGACAGCATGTGCGCAATTTCCTTGACGGCTGTGTACATGATGAAAATGCCGCCAAAGACGAAGACACAGGTTGCGAAATTGACGCCTCCGGTGATCACACCCTCCCAGTTGAACACGAAAAACGGCTCTGTCAGTTTGCCCAGCAGGCTGACCATCGCAAAGAGCAGGATGATCCTAAGGGCCACGGCGAGGATGATGCCCCAGAACCGCACCGCCTTCTGGTGCGCGACGGGTGCGCGCTGGCTTTCGATTGAGATGTAGAGCAGATTGTCGAACCCGAGCACAGCCTGCAGGAAGCAGAGCATCAGCAGGTTTCCCAGATTTTCGATTGTCAGAAGTTCGGCCACGCTGCCCTCGCACTTGATCTATATGTCCTCTGACATACAGGACGCGCGACGTTCGGCAAGGTTCCGCTTTATTTTCGGGGCATGTTTCTGCGGCGGGACTGCGCGGGCTTCTTTTTGAGCCGCGGTTTTTCGTCTGGCCCCTGAAGCCCCAGTTGATCGCGGATGACGCGGGACTTTATCTCGTCGACGTCGCCGGGCTTCAGATCATCCAGCCGAAACGGACCGTAGCTGACGCGGATCAGGCGGTTCACTTTCAAGCCGATCTCATCCATCGCCCGACGGATTTCCCGGTTCTTGCCCTCGCGCAACCCTACGGTCAGCCACGCATTCGCGCCCTGTTGGCGGTCAAGCGAGATCTCCATCGGCTGGAATCGCTCGCCGTCTGCCACGATCCCGCGTTTCAGTGGCGCTATGGTGGTCTCGGACGGTGTTCCGTTCACCCGCACGCGATACCGCCGCAGCCAGCCAGTAGAGGGCAGTTCGAGCTTTCGCTTTATCCCGCCGTCGTTCGTCAGAAGCAGCAGACCTTCAGAGTTGATGTCGAGCCGCCCGACGCTCATCACGCGGGGCATTGTCTCAGGCAGGGCGGCGAAGACTGTATCGCGCCCCTTGTCGTCCTTCTCGGACGTGACCAACCCGATTGGCTTATAGTAGCGCCACAGTCTTGGACGCTCTGCCGGGCCAACGGGTTTGCCATCGACGGTGATCTCATCGGTCTCGGTGACGTTCAGTGCGGGGCTGGTGATTTGCGATCCGTTGACTGACACACGGCCCGCTACGATCATATCCTCCGCCCCGCGGCGCGAAGCGATGCCCGCACGGGCGAGGACCTTGGCGATCCGGTCGCCGGGCGGGGTGGGCTTTGAGGTTTGATCTGACATGAGAGTGGCCTACTGCTTTGTCACAGGCGTGAAAAGGGCTTGATCCATCGGGCGCGCCGCAACGAGGGGGCTTTCATGGTGTTTACAAGTCATATGGATGCGGCTTTGGACGAGGCGCGGGCGGCGGGTGACCGCGGCGAAGTGCCTGTTGGCGCGGTGATTGTGGCGCCAGATGGGCAGGTCTTGGCGCGCGCTGGAAACCGGACCCGAGAGTTGCACGACCCATCCGCCCACGCAGAGCTTTTGGCCATCCGCGCGGCTTGCCGTGCCTTGGCGGATGAGCGTCTGAATGGTTGCGACCTCTATGTGACATTGGAGCCCTGTGCGATGTGCGCAGGTGCCATTGCCGCCGCCCGCATTGCCCGCGTGTACTATGCCGCGTCTGATCCGAAATCCGGCGGCGTGGCCCATGGCGCACGGGTGTTTTCCCATCCCCAGTCCCACCATGTACCAGAGGTTTATGATGGGTTGAGTGCGGCGGAGGCCGAACATCTTCTGCGGGATTTCTTCGCGTTGCGCCGTCAGGGGGGCTGATATGAACTGGGCGCGCCAGATTGACGGCTATTGCGAACGGATGGACCTGACCTTCTGGGCGGAGCCGGTGAACGCCGTGACCAATCTGACCTTCCTGATTGCGGCAGTCATCATGTGGCGGCGGACCGCCGGACTGCCTGCCGCCCGCGTGCTGTGCGTCATTCTTTTCGCGATCGGCGTTGGCAGCTTTTTGTTCCACACCTTTGCAACCATCTGGGCGTCCACTGCGGATGTGGTTCCGATCGGTCTTTTTGTGCTGACCTATATCTATCTCGCCAACCGCAGCTATTTTGGTCTTCGCCCCCTCTGGGCTGTCGGGGCGACTGTTCTGTTCTTTCCGTTTGCCGCGTTGATCGTGCCGGTCTTTCAGGCAATTGGTCTTGGCAGCTCGTCCGGCTACGCCCCTGTGGCGCTGCTGATTTTCATCTATGCGCTCGCACTGCGCTCTAAGCTGCCGCAAGTGTCGAATGGGCTTCTGCTTGGGGCCGCAATCCTGTGTGTGTCGCTGACCGCGCGAACCATAGATGAACCGCTCTGCGTCGCCGTGCCCTTGGGGACACATTTCCTGTGGCATTGTTTGAACGGGATTATGCTGAGCTGGATGATCGAGGTTTATCGACGGCACGTGCTGCGCACCGCGCAGGCCTGAGCGACAAGATGCGTCGCCACCCATCTGTTGCGCTTGAAGCTGGCGAAGGGCAGCGGTATTGGAGCGATCAGTGCAAAACGGAGACTGCCGATGTCCATCGATACCGAGACCGCCCGGCGCGTGGCAAAGCTGGCCCGCATCGCGGTGGATGACGCCGATCTGCCTGTTCTGGCAAGCGAATTGAACGGTATTCTGAATTTCATGGAGCAGTTGAACGAGGTCGATGTGGAGGGCGTAGAGCCCATGACCTCTGTCACGCCGATGCGGTTGAAACGGCGCGAAGATGTCGTGACCGATGGCAGCCAGCAAGAGGCGGTTCTGGCCAACGCGCCGGATGCGCGGGAAGGGTTTTTTGCAGTGCCGAAGGTGGTCGAATGAGCGATCTGTCCAAATTGACGATCTCAGCGGCCCGCGATGGCATGCGGCGCGGTGATTTTACCAGCACCGAGATCACGCAATCCTGCCTGACCGAGATCGAAAACGCACGCTTTCTCAACGCGTTTGTCCATAACACGCCCGAGATTGCGCTGGATCAGGCGAATACCGCCGACACGCGAATTGCAGAAGGTGATGCGCCCGACATGTGTGGCATCCCTCTGGGGATCAAAGACCTGTTTTGCACCAAGGGTGTTCCGTCACAGGCAGCCTCCGCCATTCTGAACGGGTTCAAGCCCGAATATGAAAGCACCATCACCAGCCAGCTTTGGACTGCCGGCGCGGTCATGCTGGGCAAGCTGAACATGGACGAGTTCGCCATGGGCTCCTCCAATGAGACGTCCACTTACGGGGACGTTGTGAACCCGTGGCGGCGCGACGGGTCTAACACGCAATTGACACCGGGCGGGTCTTCCGGCGGGTCCGCCTCTGCAGTGGCGGCTGACCTTTGCCTTGGGGCGACCGGTACGGATACGGGCGGCTCGATCCGTCAGCCTGCCGCTTTCGTGGGCATCACCGGGATGAAGCCCACCTACGGGCGGTGTTCCCGCTGGGGGATTGTTGCCTTTGCGAGCTCGCTCGATCAGGCCGGGCCAATGACCAAGTCCGTCCGCGACGCTGCGATCCTGCTGGGGGCGATGGCTGGGCACGACCCGAAGGATTCCACATCTGCCGAACTGGCCGTTCCGGATTTCGAAGCGGCACTCACGGGTGATATCAAAGGCAAGAAGATCGGCCTGCCAAAAGAATACCGCATGGACGGTATGCCCGGCGAGATCGAAAAGCTCTGGGCGGATGGCGCTGAGATGATGCGTGATGCGGGCGCGGAGCTTGTCGATATCTCGCTGCCCCATACGAAATACGCCCTGCCTGCTTATTACGTGGTGGCCCCGGCTGAAGCGTCCTCGAACCTTGCGCGCTATGACGGCGTGCGGTTTGGCCATCGCGCGGCGTTGAGCCAAGGGGACGGCATCACCGAGATGTACGAGAAAACCCGTGCCGAAGGGTTTGGCGACGAGGTCAAGCGGCGGGTCATGATCGGAACCTATGTACTGTCCGCGGGCTTTTACGACGCCTACTACAACCGCGCGCGCAAGGTCCGGACCCTGATCAAGAAGGACTTCGAAGATGTGTTCGCACAAGGGATCGATGCGATCCTGACACCTGCCACACCCTCTGCCGCCTTCGGACTGGGGGAAATGACCGATGCCGATCCGGTTCAGATGTACCTCAACGATGTGTTCACCGTAACGGTGAACCTCGCGGGTCTGCCCGGTATCGCTGTGCCTGCTGGTGTCGACAATCAGGGATTGCCCCTTGCTCTGCAGCTGATCGGGCGCCCGTGGGAAGAGGCGGATTTGCTCAATCACGCATATGCGTTGGAACAGGCGGCCGGTTTTGTGGCGAAACCCGAAAAGTGGTGGTAGCCTAGCAGAGTCTTGAGAGCAGTAAGGTCAAAAAATATGCGCGGTTTCCTGATTACCCTGTCGCTTTGCGGCCTCGTTGCCTGCAGCCCCCCGGTGCCCAACAGCGCGTCCGGCGTGGGCTTCGACAACTATGACAGCTACCGCACGGCTCAACAGGCGCGCGATGCGGAGCTGTCCCGTCCGGGCCGGACCACGGTGCGCCCGCCGGTTGTCAGCGTTCAAACGAATGCGCCCGTCACGACAGTCGAGCAACGGACTGCGGCGGACGCGGTCGCGGCCGTGCGCGGCACCCAGCCTGCGCAGACACGCCGCACCGCCTCGGTTGATATCAACAATCCCGGTATCTCCGACGAGCAGGATTTTGACGCGGTTTCCGAACGTCAGACGATCGAGTCCGATGCGCAGCGCCGCGCCGCGCAAAGTGCGAATTACAAGGTTATTCAGCCAGAGGCCGTGCCGAACCGTCCAAGCGGCAAGACCCTGACCCCCATCGAGTTTGCCCTGTCCACCAGCCATTCGGTGGGTCAGCGCAAGTATTCCCGTAACCCTCTGGCCAGCCGCGCTAAATTCGAGCGGCAGTGCGCGGCTTATCGGTCTGCCGATGCAGCGCAGGATGATTTCCTGAAGCGCGGCGGTCCGCAGCGTGACCGCAAGGGGATTGATCCCGACGGGGATGGCTACGCTTGCGGTTGGAACCCTTCGGTCTACCGCCAAGCGGTGCGCAACTGACACCGGCTTGGCATCCCTCCCCAAATCATGGGGAGCGGAAAGGTTGTAGCCGCCCGGACCTCGTGGTTTTGCACTACACAGCGATGGAGTGTGGTCATGCGGCCATACGCACGCTTTGCAATCCGGAAACCCAAGTGTCGGCGCATTATTTGATCCATGCTGATGGCGCGGTGTGCCAACTGGTCGAGGAACAGCGCCGGGCCTGGCACGCGGGCGCGGGGTCGTGGGGCGGGGTGGCGGATGTGAACTCCCGCTCAATCGGCATTGAGCTGGACAACACTGGATTTACGCCTTTTGCGGCTGCGCAGATGGATGCGTTGGAAGAGCTTTTGTCGGATATACTGGGCCGCTGGGATATCCCGGCACAGAACGTGATTGCCCACTCTGACCTTGCGCCGGGCCGCAAAATCGACCCTGGCCCCCGGTTCGACTGGCAAAGATTGGCGCATGGTGGTTTGTCAATCTGGCCGTCCCCCAATTGCGCCGAGATCGCCCCAGATCCCGCACGGTTTCTGAGCGATCTGTCCACATTCGGGTACCAGACAGACCTTGAGACTGAAATAATACTGGATGCGTTTCGACTGCGCTTTCGACCTGCGGCCCGGGTGCGCGCCCTTGAAATTGCCGATATGAAACTCGCAGCTGCTCTTGCGTCGACATTTCCACATCGGACCAGCTACACCGCTTTGGTTTAAAGTTTAAGGATTTCCTCCTCGGCCGTTAGCTTCTTGGTCATTTCCTCCATTCTATCAATTGGGTCATCAGATATTGTGCGAGGGACCAAATGAACGAGGTAGTGACTATTGACGCGCGGCACGCGGAACGACTTCGTGCCGACGGGGAAGAACTGAAAAAGACAACCGGTGGCGTCGATGACCTTACGGTTGCGCTTGTCGCCAACAGTCCGGATTGCGTCAAACTTCTGGATCTGTCTGGAAAGCTCTTGTTCATGAGCGCGGCAGGCAAATGCGCCCTTGAGTTGACCGACTTTGACTTCGAAAGCATCAGGGGGTCCGAATGGGCCGCCCTATGGCCGGAAGGGGTGCAGGACACGATCCGGATGGGATTGTCCCGTGCAAAACGCGGTTCCCGTTGGACGTTGACAGCAGCATGTCCGACAGCAACAGGTAAATTCCGGGTTTGGGATATCACGATCTCCCCGCTCTATGGTGGCGATACGATGAGCATGGAGGACCGCAGCAGCTTCAACCGCCTTCTGGCCATTTCGCGTGATGTGACGACAGCTTGGAAAGCGGGCGAACGCGCCCATGCGGTTATTCCGTCATCTTGCGACGAGCCGGATTGATCGAGCGCCAAAGTCATTGCGATTGACCTGACATCCCTGCGGGCCTAGATCAGGCGCGCGCGGAAGACTGGATGATCGCGGTTCTGCAAGGGATCGAGGAAAGTCCGGACTCCACAAAACGACGGTGCCGGGTAACGCCCGGCCGGAGCAATCCGAGGGAAAGCGCCACAGAAAACAGACCGCCCGGGCCGTATGCTCCGGGTCAGGGTGAAACGGTGAGGTAAGAGCTCACCGCGTGGCTGGTAACAGTTGCGGCACGGCAAGCCCCACCGGGAGCAATGCCAAATAGGGATCTCGTGGGGCGCCAAGCCCCGGGGCAGGGTTTTGGCCCCAGACGATCCGGGTTGGCAGCTAGAGGCGCGCGGGCAATCGTGTGTCGAGATGAATGATCATCCAGGATCGGGCCCCGGTTCGATCCGGACAGAATCCGGCTTACAGGTCTTCCGCGCATCTCCGGGTGGTCCGATGGACCACCCTTCGTCCTGCGATCACTCGCCGAGGGCGATGCCTTCGCGGCGGGGATCAGCGCCACCTTCCAGCCCATCCGGCGAAATTACGATCCCATGCAAGCCAGATGTCAGATCCCGTGCATTGATCTCAAACCCGAGGGCGGCCAATGGCTCTGACAAATCGGCCGCAGTGGTGCCATCTTCGATGTCATAGGTACCGAAGCGGTTGACCAGATGAGGCATGTCGATCGCCTGCTGAATGTTCATCCCCCAATCCAGATGGGCGATGATGGTCTTCGCAACATAGCCGATGATCCGGCTGCCCCCCGGCGATCCGATCACCATTACCGGCGCATCATCCCGCAAGACAATCGTCGGCGCCATGGAAGAGCGGGGCCGTTTCCCTGGTTCGATCCGGTTGGCAATCGGCACACCATCCGTGTGCGTCCGGAAGGAAAAATCCGTCAACTCGTTGTTCAGCAGAAAGCCCCCCGGGGCCATGACACGCGAACCAAACCCGTTTTCAATCGTCGTGGTCATGCTCAAGGCATTGCCTTCCCCATCCACGATCGAGATGTGCGACGTCGATGGGAGTTCCAGCGAAATGTCATCCGCCAGAAGCAACGCGTGATCAAAGGGCGGATTGCCTGGCGCTACTTCGGGCAAAGCATCGTCACCCGCCAAAAGCTGGGCACGCTCTGCCAGATACGCTGGGTCAACGAGACCTTTCGTAGGCACAGGCACGAAATCGCTGTCGGCCATGTAGCGTCCGCGGTCCGCAAATGCCAAGCGAGAGGCATCACCAATCAACCGCCAGCTTTCCGGGTTTTCCGCGCCAAGCGCGGCCAGATCGTAGGGGGTGAGCAGGCCGAGAATCTGACCGACGGTCAGGGCACCCGATGAGGGCGGACCCATTCCGCAGACGTCATGGTTCCGGTAGGTGGCACACACCGCAGGCCGTTCTTTGACCTGATAGGCGCTCAGGTCCTGCAAGGTCATCAGGCCGGGATTGCCCTCCGCACCTCGCACAGCGCTGACGATACCCTCCGCGATTTCACCGCTGTAGAACGCGGATGTGCCATGCTGCGCAATGAGCCGTAGAGTGTCGGCATAGGCCTGGTTCTGCAGCGTGCTGCCCTCTGCAATCGGTGTCCCACCCGGCAGGAAATAGGCAGCAGTTGCGGGGAAACGGCCCAGCCGCTCCGCTTCATTGGCAACAAGCGTTGCAAGGCGGGGTGACACGGCAAAGCCGTCCTCTGCTAGCGCGATGGCGTCCTCAAAGAGCCTCTGCCAATTGGATGTTCCCCATTTGCGATGGGCCTTTTCCATCAGCGCTGGGGTTCCCGGTGTTCCAACGGACAAACCGCCGACCACTGCGTCGAAGAACTGCAGGGGTTCGCCGTTTTCGTCCTGAAATACCGTCGGTGTGACGGCCATGGGTGCCGTTTCCCGACCGTCCAGCGTGGTCAGCTCACCGGTCTCCGCGTCGTACCAGACCAAGAATGCACCGCCCCCAAGGCCCGAGCTCTGCGGTTCCACAAGTCCCAGAACGGCCTGTACGGCCACCATGGCGTCGGCGGCGGATCCGCCATTGCGCAAGACCTTTGCACCGGCCTGGACGGCCAAGGGGTTGGCTGCCGTAACCATCCAATTTTCGGACGTGACCGGATTACCGCCGTCCTTGGACGCCTGCGCGGATGCGGCTTCGGGCGCGATGGCATCGGCGGCCTCCTGGGCCAAGAGCGGCTGTGTCAGGGTGAAGGAAGCAAGAACAGCTAGTGTAAAGCGCATGGAACATCCTTTCTGATATTAATGATTAAAGCATGGCCCAATTTGCAGAACTCGCAAGTGCGGGTTTTCCAACGGACCCCTATGACCGCATTTTCCCGTTGCAAACCTGCTTTCTGCATTGACTCGGGCACCCCCACGCTTAAAAGGCTGCTTTCAAGGAATTCTAGGGCGTATCTGCCCGCCGAGAGGAGATGTGAGATGGCGAAGCCAACCACGATCAAAATCCGCCTGAACTCGTCCGCGGGCACGGGCCACTTTTATGTGACCAAGAAAAACGCCCGCACCATGACCGAGAAAATGGTGGTGCGCAAATACGATCCCGTTGCGCGCAAGCATGTCGAATACAAAGAAGGCAAGATCAAGTAAGATCGCCTCTTTCAGATGACACGGAAAGCCGCGCCTTTGAGCGCGGTTTTTTTGTTTTCGAATGACAGGTTGAGAGACGAATGGACATTCGCCCGACCACAAAGGCCGATATTGCGGCGGTTGATGCGTTGCTCGCGCACAGCTATCCGGCGTTGTTGAAGGCTGATTATCTTGCGTCAGTTCTGGTTACTGCGTTGCCGATCATCTCACGGGCCCGGCCCGAACTTGTCACATGCGGGACATACTACGGCGCTTTTGAAAATGGTATTTTGCGAGGGGCAGGGGGGTGGACCTTGGGCGCCCCGAGTGGTGGAAGGCGGCGCAATCGGGTGGGCCATATCCGGCACGTGGTCACCGATCCGGATCACATTCGTCGCGGCATCGGAACGCGGCTTATGGTCCACACTTTGCAGGTCGCGCGAACCTACGGCGTGACCCGGATGATGTGTCAAGCAACACGAACGGCCGTACCGTTTTATCGCAGCGTCGGTTTCGAGGTGCTGCGCGATATCCTCGTGCCGCTTAGACCCGGGATCGACTTTCCGGCGGTCGAAATGACCTCCTTGCTGGCGGACGGCTCATAAAAAAAGGGCTGGCGAATTGGCACCAGCCCTTCCGTGCTTTTGTCCAGAGGTTCGCGTTATTCGCGATTGCCAAACAGCTGCAGCAGGAACATGAACATGTTGATAAAGTCGAGATACAGGCTCAATGCGCCCATGATCGCTGCTTTACCAAGCCACTCCTGATCGCCATGCGCGGCATGGGCCAGATAGGTGTTCTTGATGTTCTGCGTGTCGTAAGCTGTCAGGCCGGCAAAGATCAGCACACCGATAATCGACACCGCGAACATGATCGCGGGGGAGCCGATAAAGATGTTGATCAAGGACGCCACGATCAGACCGAGCACACCCATGATCAGGAAACTACCCCATCCTGAGATGTCTTTTTTCGTCGTATAGCCCCAGAGGCTGAGGCCTGCGAATGCAATCGCAGTGACGAGGAAGACTTGGATGATCGAGAAGCCCGTGTAGACTGCGAAGATCCAGCTGAGGGACAGACCCATGGTTGCCGCAAATGTGTAGAATACCAGCTGTGCGGTTGCCGCAGACATCCGGTTTACCATCGCGCTGAAGCCGAACACAAAGGCCAGCGGTGCGAGCATGATCACCCACCGCAGTGGCGACGTCCAAAGCGTTGCGCCAAGGTCGGTCAGATAGGTGTTTGAACCGATCTGGTATTGGGTCGGCACGTCAGAGATCGCCAAACCCGCAATCGCCCAAGCAGCAAGTGCCGTGATCAACATGCCTACGGACATCGTGCCGTAGACTTTGTTCATATGCGCCCGCAACCCTTCGTCGATTGCGGCCGTTCTTACACCGCTCGCCGGGCGAACATTGGTGTATCCGTCCATTTAAAGTCTCCCTTTCACAATCCAAAACGTGAGGCCCGGGTTGCCCCGGAGAGTTCTGCTTCGAATGTGGGGGAGTCTTGCCTTTATTTCAAGGATAACAGGCTTGAATTGGTAAACAAACCAAACCTGTTTCCCAGAATGGTCAGATAGTCGCAGTTTTGAGCAACTGTAGCGGGATTTGTGGCCATTGGCGTCAACGGTCCCAGTATGAAGGAGCGTCCCAGACGGGCCGGTTCGCCTCGGTCTCGGCCTCTGCGGCCGTGATCCCGATATCCTTGAGCTGCGTTTCGTCAAGCTGCAACAGTGCGCGGCGCTGACGATACAGGTCCCAGTAAGACAATGGGCTGAACCGTCTCAGCGAAGTTCTGACAGCAATATGTGCACTCAGATCAGTCATTTTGTACCTCATTTCCTGTGATGATAAGCGGCAAACGCATCATTTCTGTTGATTAACCTAGTGATTGGGCGCACATTAGTATAATGAATGATTGAAGAGAAATTCATCACGGAGTGTGATATGCTTAGAAATCTCGATCTGGTGTCCTTGCGGTCGCTCGTCGCGGTCGCCGATACCGGCGGTGTGACGAAGGCTGCGGGTTACCTTCATCTCACCCAATCGGCGGTGTCGATGCAGCTCAAGCGTTTGGAGGACGCACTGGGCCTAAAACTGTTAGACAGGTCGCACCGGACCGTGTCGCTGACAAGCGAGGGCGAGCAATTGTTGAGCTATGCACGCCGGATGATTGCCTTGAATGACGAGGTCTACACCCGCCTCACGGCAAAGGAGTATGAGGGCGAGATCGTTTTGGGCGTGCCCCATGATATCGTCTATCCCGCGATCCCGACCGTGTTGCAGAAGTTCAGCGCTGCGTTCCCTCGGATGCGTGTCAACCTTCTGTCGTCCTATACGATGAAATTGCGGCAGGATTTTTCCCGTGGTGAATGCGATATCATTCTAACGACCGAAGAAAGCTGTGGAGAGGGGGCTGAGACCCTCTGTGAACGCAGGCTGGTCTGGATCGGCGCACCGGGTGGCGTTGTGTGGAAGACACGGCCGCTGCGGTTGGCCTTTGAGGAAAGATGCTCATTTCGCAGTGCGGTGCAGCGCCGTCTGGATGAGGCCGGGGTTCCGTGGGAGCTGGCTGTGGAATCCGCGTCAACCCGAACGGTCGAGGCGTCCGTCAGTGCGGATCTTGCGGTTCACAGCGTCATTGAGGGCATGATGCCGCCTTACGTGGCACAGATAGACCACGGTGGCGCCTTGCCAGAGCTTCAGACGGTGCGGATCAATCTCTACCGCTCGGAATTGGCCCAAAGCCCGGCGGAGCAAGCGCTCGTCGATTTGCTGAGAGAGGCCTACACCGGTGTCAGTTCGTCATCTCAACGACAACCTTCCCGGTTGAACGGCGAGACCGCAGCAGCTCCAGCGCCTCTTCCGTTTGCGACAGGGGAAGCGTGTGGCTGATATGGGGTGTGATTTTCCCTGAGCCATGCAGTGAAAACAGTTTGCTCAGGCTGTCTGTCAGGACTTCTGGTTTGAATTTCAGATAGCCCCCCCAGTAAAAGCCAATGACCGTGATGTTTTTCACAAGAAGGTGGTTCGCAGCGATTTGGGGGACATCGCCGCTGGCAAAACCGATGGTCAGTACCCGCGCTTCGGGATTGCAGCTGCGCAGCGCAGCGGTGAACAGATCTCCGCCGACCGGGTCGTATACCACGTCAGCGCCGCCAAGTTCTTTGACGCGGGCGCGCAGATCATCGGTTTCAGTATCAATCAGGTGATCCGCCCCCGCCTCTTTGGCGACTGCCAGTTTGTCCGCGCCCCGCGCGACGGCAATGACTGTTGCGCCCATCAACTTGCCCAACTCAACGGCGGTTAAACCGACCCCGCCTGCCGCCCCAAGAACAAGAAGCGTTTCGCCGGGTTTCAGGTCCGCTCTGTAATCAAGCGCCACGTGCGATGTGGAGTAGGCGACCTGAAACGCGGCAGCGGTCACGAAATCCATTGCATCGGGAAGCGCCACGCAAAGTGCCGCTGGAAACACACCGTATTCTGCAAGTCCGCCGTGGCCACCGAACACTGCGACGCGCGCGCCAATCTCAAGATTTGACACGCCATCGCCAAGAGCAACGATTTCGCCCGCGACTTCCATACCCGGGGCAAAGGGTAGGTTGGGCCGCTCTTGATACGTCCCCTTGATCATCAGCAAATCCGCGAAGTTCAGCGCGCAAGCGTGTATCTTCAGAAGCACTTCGCCTTTCGCCGGGCTGGGCTTAGGGGCGTTCTCCACCAGTTCCGTTTTGCCAAATTCGGTGACTTGGTAGGCGCGCATATCAAACTCTCCTGACTGAATCGCTGTCTTCTACACAGGCGGATGCGGACGTGCCATCCCCGCAAGAGACCGCTGAGCGAGCCCCCCGCTAAAATTCCCGTATTGTTCTTGAATATTTGCTGCTAGTGTTCGGATCACAAGGGTGTCTGGGGGACACTTGTAGAGCGACGAGGCAGAACTCATGCCACATCCAGTTGATCTTCACCTGGGACGAAAATTACGCCAGCAGCGGTGGCTGTCTGGTATGACCCAATCCGAGCTTGGCCAAGCTGTCGGGATCAGATTTCAGCAAATACAGAAGTATGAAGCTGGCACCAACCGCATCAGCGCGTCCCGTCTTTGGGACATGGCGCAGGTGTTGGGGGTGCCGGTGGGTGTTTTCTTTGACGGCCTTTCATCGGATCACGAAGACGACGGCTTCGACGATGCGCAGGTACAGGGCGTGCCGGCTGGGACATCTCTGCCCGTCTGAGTTGAGGGGGTCGCGTAACGGCGGGACTTGATCGGCATGCGCGGGTATGCGAACCCAAAGTGCCGTCCACTGCCGGGGATCACATGACGTCAGAAGATACTATGCAGCTTGTGGCTTTGGCCGAGCGACTGGCCGATGCCGCCCGCGCCGAGACGTTGCGCCATTTTCGCGGCGGATCGCTGGGGACGGTGTCAAAGGATGCTGACGGGTATGATCCGGTAACCGTTGCAGATCGCGCGGCAGAGGCGGCAATGCGTGATATCCTTGCGGCAGAACGACCACAGGACGGGATCCTCGGGGAAGAATACGGAACGCAGGTAGGCACCAGTGGTCTGACATGGGTTCTGGATCCAATCGACGGCACACGGGGGTATGTTGCCGGAACACCGACCTGGGGCACGCTGGTTGCTGTCCACAACGGCACCGCGCCGATCCTTGGCCTGATCGACCAGCCTTACATTGGCGAGCGTTTCATCGGCGGCTTGGGTCAAGCTGCCTTCCGAGGTCCGCATGGAACGGGGGCCCTCAACGCATCCCGGACCACGACCCTGTCAGATGCGATTATCTTTACGACCTTCCCAGAGGTCGGGACCGAGGTGCAGCGTGCGGGGTTCGAGGCGGTCACCAAAGGCTGCAAGCTCACCCGTTACGGGATGGATTGTTATGCGTATGGACTTCTTGCCCTAGGCCACGTCGATTTGGTGATCGAGGCCGGTCTTGCCCCCTACGATATTCAAGCGCCCATCGCTGTTATCGAGGCTGCTGGCGGTATCGTGACAAATTGGGATGGTGCTCCGGCGGATCAGGGCGGGTCAGCTCTTGCGGCCGCAACACCTGCGCTTCATGCGGCAGCGCTTGAAATACTGAGAAGCTATGCCTGAGACACTGATCAAAGCGGCCCGCCACATTGTCACGATGGATGATGAGCGGACCGAAATCGCCCATGGCGACATTCTGATCCGTGATGGCGTGATCGCTGATATCGGCAAGGATCTGACGACAACGGGCGAAACCGTGCTGGCCGAGGGTTGTCTGGTCACGCCCGGTTTGATCAACACCCACCATCATATGTTTCAAACGCTGACCCGGGCTGTTCCTGACGCTCAGAACGCACTTTTGTTTAATTGGCTGGAAACGCTCTATCCCATCTGGGCAAGGTTCGGGCCTGAAGAGATGTTCACCTCGACGCAGATCGGGCTTGCCGAATTGGCTCTGTCAGGGTGTTCGATGTCCTCCGATCATCTGTATCTTTATCCGAACGGCGCACAGCTTGATGACACGATCGCTGCCGCGCGCGAAGTGGGCCTGCGGTTTCATGCAACCCGCGGTTCCATGAGCATTGGGCAGAGCAAAGGTGGGTTGCCGCCGGATATGCTTGTCGAGACGGAAACGCAGATCCTTGAGGATTGCATCCGTGTTGTTGATGCTTTTCATGACGACGCGCCAGGTGCGATGGTGCGCGTCGGGCTTGCGCCATGCTCGCCCTTTTCAGTCAGCACAGAACTCATGCGCGAGACGGCCGTGCTGGGGCGTGACAAAGGTGTTCGCCTGCATACCCATCTGGCGGAGAATGACGAAGACATCGCCTATTCGATCCTGCACTACGGGTGCAGACCCGGCCAATACGCCGAGCAGTTGGGATGGGTGGGCTCAGACGTTTGGCATGCCCATTGCGTCAAACTGGATGCCAGTGAGATTGATCTCTTTGCGCAAACAGGCACCGGCGTGTCCCATTGCCCATGTTCGAATTGCAGGCTGGGGTCAGGCATCGCGCCGATCCGCGCGATGATGGACGCCGCAGTTGACGTAGGGCTGGGGGTCGATGGATCAGCCTCGAATGACACTGGGAACCTCGCGGCGGAGGCCCGGCAGGCCCTGTTGCTTCAGCGCGTTGCTAACGGAGCGAAAAGCTTTTCCCCCTATGATGCTTTGGAGATCGCCACGCGAGGTGGCGCGAAAGTGTTGGGGCGCGAGAATGAATGCGGGCAGATCAAGACCGGGTTTCGAGCAGACCTTGCGTTGTGGGACATGACGGACGTGTCTGCCGCAGGCACATGGAATCCAGCCGCTCTGGTGCTGTCTGGGCCTAATCGTGTGCAGCACTTGTTTGTCGAAGGACGGCAGATCGTTCGTGATGGCCAGATCATCAGCTTCGATCTGGAGGCGGCGATCAAGACCCAAAACAGGCTGGCCGTCCGGTTGATGGAGTGAGTGTGATGCGTGTTGCTTTGATGGTTTGTCTGGTGTTCTGGATCACGGCGTGCGGCCCTGTTCCGGGGCGCGGTGCGAATGGCGAGGTTGTCGGTGACACCCAAGCACTTTTGAACGAGATCAGGGAAGAGAACGGCAAAGCGGCATTGGCCGAATCCCCGCTATTGCTACGGGCAGCGGCCCGCTATGCACGCGATCTCAGCCGAAGCGGGGCGTTCTCGCATACGGGGCCCGATGGCTCGACGCCCGGGTCAAGGGTGAGGGCTGCGGGGTATGACTGGTGCTTCATCGCGGAAAACATCGCACAGGGTCAAAGGAACGAGCAAACGGTCATGGAAGACTGGATGAAGTCCCGCGGACATCGCCGCAACATGCTGTCAGGTCGCGCGAAAGAATATGCGCTTGTGCGCGCGGAAGGAAACTACTGGGTCTTGCTGCTCGGGTCGAAATCCTGCTGATCACAACGGTTGCCCGCGATCCATACATCCCGGATTGCCCGATCGTCCCCCATCATGATTGTTGGGAATACGCTGTCCCAGAAGCCTTCGGCCTCGGCGATGCGTTGCGCGATTGCGGCGGTCGAGCTTAGGTTGAGCACCACCAGATCCGCCTCAAGACCCTTGGACAGGTTTCCAATCTGGTGATCTGCGTGAAGCACCTGCGCTGAGCCGCAGGTGGCCAACCAGAGCAGCTGCGAAGGATGCAGCGCGCCACCATTCAATTGGCCCAGCTCATAGGCCGCCGCCATCGTGCGCAGCATTGAGAAAGATGATCCACCGCCAGTGTCTGTCGCAAGGCCAATTCGCTGCCCCATCTGTTTCAGGCCAGCCATGTCGAAAACGCCTGATCCGATAAACGTATTCGACGTCGGACAATGTACCAATCCCGCACCGACCTCTTGAAGCCGATCTTTTTCTCGCGGCGTCAGATGGATGGCATGTCCGTAAAGACCCCGGGCACCGACAAGTCCATGCGCCTCATAAGTGTCCAGATAATCCGTGGCATCTGGGTAAAGGTCTTTCACCCATGCGATTTCCTCGGACTGTTCGCTGAGATGTGTCTGCATCAGGCAATCGGGGTGTTCCGCCCACAGAGCGCCCAACGCGTCCAGCTGCTCGGGCGTGGATGTGGGAGAAAATCTGGGGGTGATGACGTAGCCCAGCCTGTCCACGCCGTGCCATGTCTCGAGCAGGCGCTTGCTGTCTGTGTAGGCGCGCTCTGGTGTGTCCCTAAGGCTGTCCGGCGCATTGCGATCCATACAGGTTTTGCCAGTGAAAGCGCGCAGTCCCCTGCGCTTTGCCTCTTCGAAGTAGGCGTCCACACTTTCCGGGTGGCTTGTGGCGTAGCTGACGGAGGTCGTCGTTCCGTGGCCTAAGGCCAGATCAAAGTACCGTGCGGCGATCTTTCTGGCGTAGGTGGAATCGTTGAACCGAGCCTCTTCGGGGAAAGTATATGTATTCAGCCAATCGATCAGTCGTTTGCCCCAACTGGCAATCATCGCTGTCTGCGGATAATGCACATGCGCGTCAATGAACCCGGCCATGATTAGGTCGTCGCCGTAGTCCGTCACAGTCGCACCGGGCGGAACTGACAGATCTTCTGCGGGACCAACGGCGGCGATTAGCCCGTTTTCAATCACAACAGCGCCCCGCCGTTCAATCTGCGCGCAACTGTCCCAAGGCTGGGCGAAGGGATCGCCCGTGTACTGCAGTGTCTGCCCGCGTAGAACGTGTGTTTTGCCTGTCATGCGCCGGACCCTATCGGCCTGCAAAAGAAATGAAAATCGGTCATTGCACCTCTACCTTTCACAGAAACGCTCCGATATGGTCGCGCCAAGACGTAGGTTGATTGGGGGCGACATGACAGACACTCAGGTCAACGTTCAGGAAAGCCCCGAGGACGATTACGCGCTCGACAAGGAGCTTGTTGCCAATGTCGTGGCAGCCATCGAGGCGATGGATGCGATCGCTCTCGATACGTTGCTGGAACGGCTCCACCCGGCGGACGTTGCCGACCTTCTCGAACAGATTGATCCGTCTGAGCGTCGGGCTCTGCTGTCGCTTTGGTCCATGGGTATTGATGGCGATATCCTGTCCGAACTTGAAGAGTCCCTGCGCGAAGAGGTGATCGCCTTTCTGCCCGCCGGGGTCTTGGAAGAAGCGGTGCGCGATCTGGATTCGGATGATGTCGTCGATCTAATCGAAGACCTTGAGGACCAGCAGCAAGAGCAGATCCTTGAGGCCCTGAATGACGCAGACAGGGTCGCCGTTGAGCAGGCCCTGGCCTTCCCGGAGTTTTCGGCCGGTCGTCTGATGCAGCGCGAGCTTGTGGTCGCGCCGCAGCATTGGACCGTGGGCGAGGCTATTGATCACCTGCGCTCAGAGGATGACTTACCGGATGCGTTCTATCACGTGATCCTTGTGGATTCCGCGTATCACCCGGTCGGGTATGTTACCTTGGGCCGTCTTCTGGGATCGCCACGACAGACACCTCTGACAGAGCTGCAAGAAACCAGCTTTCGGGTTATTCCCGTGACCCAGCCAGAGCGGGACGTGGCCTACGCCTTCAACCAGTATCATCTAATCTCAGCACCTGTCGTCGATGAGGATGACCGGCTGGTTGGCGTCATCACCATAGACGACGCGATGGTTGTTCTTGATGAAGAGGCGGAAGAAGACATCTTGCGCCTCGCGGGCGTTGGCGGGGACGAGAGCCTGTCGGACCGTACGCTGGAAACTGTACGTCAGCGCTTTCCATGGCTGGCGGTAAATCTGGGAACCGCCATACTTGCCTCAGTTGTGATCTCACAGTTCGAGGAAATTCTGTCTCAGATCGTGGCACTTGCGGTCTTGATGCCCATTGTGGCGTCCATGGGCGGCAATGCCGGGACGCAATCTCTGACAGTTGCGGTGCGCGCGATAGCGACCCGGGACCTCACCGGATCAAACCTATTGCGGGTGGTCCGCCGCGAGGCTGTCGCGGGGTTGATCAACGGTGTGATCTTCGCGGTCGTTATGGCGATTATCGGTGTGCTGTGGTTCGGAACGCCGCTGTTGGGGATTGTGATCGCCGTCGCGATGGTCGTCAATCTGGTCGTTGCGGCGTTGGCTGGTATCCTGATCCCGATCGGCCTTGAAAAGCTGGGCGTCGATCCTGCGCTGGCGTCCGGGGCATTCGTGACCACTGTCACGGATGTCGTGGGCTTTTTCGCATTCCTGGGATTGGCCGGGGCGCTGCTGGTCTAGCTGTTCGGCATTTCCAAGGTCAATGTTCGGCCGCGCCGCACGTATTTCAGTTGCGTCTCGCCAATCGCGGCAACCCGGCCTCCGTCGATATTGTCGCCAACAGCTACCTTCTTGAACCGACCATTCGGCATGCGGACCAAGGCGCGTCTGCTTGAGGGTGTTCCGAAGACGCCAACCAGCGCAACATCCCCGAGAGCGATTGCGTTATTGTCGGTTGCGGCCCGCGCGACGCTGGGGGCGATAGGCCCCGTTGGTTGGGCACGGCTGCGCGCAGGTACGGCAGGTCCGCTGGCCCGGCCTGCAGCGGTGGATGCGCTCCCCGCCGTATCGGACGGTGTCGCGCGCACGCGGGTTGCCATCCGCTCGATATCTCGAGGCCGTGCCGTCGGGCGCAGTGTCGTGGCGGACGCGGTTTGCACCGCCGGACCGCTGGCGGCCTCAGCCAACGCTCGTGCGATCGCAGAGGTCTGGGCGTCGCTCTGGCGGGCAATCTCGGCAATACGGTCCTGCGCGAATGCGGCGACTTCAGGGGGGCGGCGAACGGGTTTATTCTGGTTCGGGCCGGTTGGAAAGATGGACCCAAGGTTAGAGATCTGCGCCTGCGACGGCTCAGCCGCCTCCGACAGGATATCCGGTCGCTGGATCGGCAAGCGCCGCGTCACCGCTTCGATCGCGTCTACCACATCGCTTGGCGCATCTTCGAGCGTCGGTCGAACATCGGGCGCGGCAGGCGGTTTGCCCGCTTGGACCGGCACACCATCAGGCGTCACGATCCCCTCTTCGGTCGGTACGATAAGGCCGTCATCGGACAACTCGTAAGTTGTGCCGGCGGGGGGCGGGGGAAGTGGTGCGCGGAATTCTTCTTCGGACTCCGGTACGATCTGTTCCAACGCGTCCGGGGCGTTGGTATTTGGAAGTTCGGGGTCAAACCGGGCTGGAACGATATTGCTGACGGTGTCTGCGACGCGGGCGCGGCCCATCTCGGGTGATTGTGGCCAAATACCGGTCGCTGCATACTGCGTTGCAGTGTCTACGGGATCGCCGGCAGAGCTTTCTGGCTCAACGCTCTCAATGCTTTCGGTATCAGGGACTGCGACCGCGACGTCTTCTTCGGCTGGGGCAGGGGTAACCTCTTCCGGGAAAGGTAGAGCGGCAACCGGAGCGGTTGCCGCGCTCTCTGTATTTTCAACCGGCACACTTGGCGCAGCGTCGGCTTGGGTTTCTGGCTCTGGCTGCACGATGATTGGCGGTGGCGGATCGTTTGTCACGATCTCGTCCGGTCCGGCAAACATCCGTGCGACGGAGCCTTCGGGCAGAACGAAAGACGACAGGATGGCAAAGAGACCCAGAGCAATCAGCAGCAGTATCGTCAGGACTAGACCTAGCCCCGCGCCGCCTTTGGGCTGTTTGGGTTTTTTAGCCAGTTCCGCGATTGAATCGCGCTCATTTGTCTCGTTGGAGGCTGGCCTCTTTTCCGCGACAGGCGCCTTTGGTCTAGTCGGTGGAGGTGCTTTGATTGATGGCTCGCGGGCGACGCCTTTGATGGGCGCGGGTGCTGCTGTGGAAGGCAGGACTTGCTTTCCTGCCTTCACCTGAGCGCTTGGATCAAGAAGCACAGGTTGCGTTTCTTCCGCTTCCGCAGGTTTTAGAGGCGGTTCCTTCCGCGTCAAAGCGGCCTCGGCTTTTGCGACGGTTTCAGGTGAAATTTCATCGCGCGTTGCCAGAATGCGCGATGCCCTGCGGCTGGCAAAGGCTGGAACGGCCCGATCTGCAACCAATGGGGCGGGTGGCTCGGGCGGTTTGGTGATCGGATCGGCGTAGTTCTCAACGATCCGCACCGGGTCTTCGTCCGTATCAAAGCCGCCCGTGCCCGACCAAGGACCCAAAAACGGCTCCCCATCGAAATGCTTCGGGTCTGGTATCGCCGCGAACCCGCGCGGATTCAGCTGATAGGACGACAGGAATTGTTCGGCCTCTTTCAAGGTTTCGCGCGCGACCGCGACGACCTTCACCTTTGGCGCCTGACCCGAGATATCGTAGCGCAATTCGTCCGCGCTGTAGGGGGTCCGCTCACTCAGCGCGTCCGCCACTTCCCGCTCTATGTCCTTGTCGATTTTGACGGTGGCATACAGCAGTTGCGACGCGGGCAGGATCAGCTTCGTTGTAAACTCAGGCCCCTCCAGGTCCAGCGCCATCTGCCGTAGTTTGTCGAGACCGTCTTTCAGATCATCGCTGTCCAGCGCCACTGATCCAATTTCGACCCAGCCCTGTGCCTCGGCGGGGCGATTGGGATCACGATGAAGAAGGACAATTGCGTCCTCATTCAAATTTAGCGCAAAATTCGGCATCATCAGCAGTGTTCAGCCCCAACTCGATCCGGGTCCCGCGGGCGCCCTCTGAAAACGTTCCGCCTTATATCCGATATCAGGCGTTTTAGAAAGGTGGGCGCGGATGGTGTATCGCGCCCACTTTCATTTGTTGCAGCTTAGGCTGTCGCCTTGCTAAGCGCTTGATCCAGATCAGCGATCAGGTCTTCGGCGTTTTCAATGCCGATGGACACGCGAACGACATTCGGTGCAGCACCCGCGGCCTCTTGCTGTTCGGCGGTCAACTGGCGGTGCGTTGTCGATGCGGAGTGGATGATCAGCGATCGGGCATCGCCCAGATTTGCCACATGGCTGAAGATTTCCAGGCTGTCGACCAGCTTGATGCACGCCTCATAGCCACCTTTGACGGCGAAAGTGAAAAGCCCACCAGCGCCTTTCGGGCAAATTTTGGGGACCCGCTTCTTGTAAGGCGAGCTGTCAAGGCCCGCATAAGTGACGAAATCGATGCGGTCATCTTTTTCCAGCCACTGCGCGATCTTCTCGGCGTTCTCTACATGCCGTTCCATACGTAAAGACAGCGTCTCGATACCCATCAAAGTGTAGTGAGCGGCCTGTGGGTTCATTGTCATGCCCAGATCGCGCAGACCGATTGCGATGCCGTGGAAAGTGAATGCAAGCGGGCCGAAGGTCTCTGCGAATTTCAGTCCGTGATAGGCGGGCTCGGGCTCGCTCAGGGACGGGAACTTGCCGGACGCTGCCCAGTCGAACTTACCGGAATCGACCACACAGCCACCGGTGACCGTGCCGTTGCCGGTCAGGTATTTGGTGGTAGAATGCACGACGAGCGTGGCGCCGTGTTCGATGGGACGGCAGAGATAAGGTGTCGCGGAGGTGTTGTCGACGATCAACGGGATGCTGGCGGCGTCGCTGATCGCAGCAATGGCATCCAGATCCGTGATATACCCGCCGGGGTTGGCGATCGCCTCGCAAAAGACTGCCCGTGTGTTGTCGTCGATCGCCGCCTTGACCGCATCCTCATCATCGAAATCGACGAATTTCGCGGACCAGCCGAAGCGTTTGATGGTTTGGGAAAACTGCGTGACCGTTCCGCCGTAAAGGCGGGTGGAGGCGACCACGTTGCAGCCGGGTTGCATAAGCGGGAACAACGCCATGATCTGTGCGGCATGTCCCGAGGAGCAACATACTGCGCCAACGCCGCCTTCCAGCGTCGCGACGCGTTCCTGAAGAACAGCCACTGTCGGGTTGGTCAGCCGCGAATAGATGTAGCCAACCTCTTGCAGATTGAACAAGGCTGCGGCGTGCTCTGCATCGCGAAACACATAGGCCGTGCTTTGATAAATCGGCGTCTGCCGCGCGCCGGTTGCCGGGTCAGGCCGCGCGCCTGCATGAATTTGCAACGTATCGAAGCCGTAGCTTTCCGTGTCTGACATTAGGCCACTCCCATTTTTTGTTTGGGCGCAACCTAGGGCAAGCGTTTCGCGGGAACAATCCCACACGCGGCTGAGCGTTCGCTGGCAAACCCCGGCGAAGCTCTTTACGCTCAAACTACCGATTCAGGAGGATTTATTCATGACATCTCGACTTCTCGACGATCCGTCCAACCGCGAGGACCCACCGTCCAAAGACCGTATTGATCAGCTCTTTTTTCAAAGCCGCAACGTTATTATCACCGGTGAGATTAATGACAAGGTGGCCCACCGCGCTGTGACTCATCTTTTGGCCCTCGCCGAGGCGGGGGATGATCCAATCAACGTGATGATTTCATCGCCCGGCGGGCATGTGGAATCCGGTGACATGGTTCACGACGTGATTAAGTTTATCAAACCCACCGTGCGAACCATCGGGTCGGGCTGGGTTGCCAGCGCGGGCGCTTTGATCTTTGTCGGCGCCGAGCGGGACAATAGGTACTGTCTGCCCAACACCCGCTTCCTGCTGCATCAGCCCGCAGGCGGAATTGGCGGCTCGGCCAGCGATATGATGATCCAAGCCGATCAGATCCGGATTATGCGTGAACGCTTCGATCATCTGTTCGGGGAGGCCACCGGACAGAAACCTGAAAAGATCGCCGCAGACACCGCACGTGATTTCTGGCTAACGGCGTCAGAGGCAATTGAGTATGGCCTGTGCGGACGTCAGATCACCCGCGTGACGGAGCTTGGCTAAGCTATGCCGACCCCGTTCCACCTTGCGTATCACGTGACGGATCTCGACGTGGCGCGCGCTTTTTATGGCGACACGTTGGGATGCAAGGAGGGACGGTCCACCGACACATGGGTGGATTTTGATTTCTTTGGTCATCAGATTTCGCTTCATTTGGGACAACCGTTTCAGACTTCGAATACGGGCAAGGTCGGGGACCATATGGTTCCGATGCCGCATCTTGGTCTGGTGTTAGACTACGAGGATTGGCGCAAACTGGCTGATCGTCTGGGGGCGGCGGAAACCCCTTGGGTTTTGCCGCCCTCCGTCCGGTTCGAGGGGGAGCCGGGCGAGCAATGGACAATGTTTTTCAGGGACCCGAGCGGCAACCCGATAGAGATCAAGGGCTTCCGCGATGTGGACGGCGTGTTCGCCAGTTCATGACAGCCGCGAAGAGATTACGCCTGTATTGAACCCGCCCATCCGTAATTCCCCGAACAGGCGTTGATACTCGATCTTGGGGCAGCGGTCCTCGACAACCTTTAGACCGTTGTTGCGCGCTTTCTGGGCGGCATCGGCATGCTGTACGCCAATCTGCATCCAAATCGTGCGCAGGCTTGGCAAAGCTTCCATAGCTTCATCGACAATGCCCGGCACCGCGTCCGATTTGCGGAAAATATCGACCATATCGACCTGCGCCCGGTCCGGAATATCTGAAAGGCTGGCTGCAATCGGGTCGCCAAAAAGGAGTTCACCCGAATAGCCCGGGTTTACCCCGATGACCCGAAACCCTTTCAAGGACAGGTACCGCGCAACGTAGTGACTGGGTCGGACGGGGTTTAGGGACACCCCGACACAGGCGATCACCTTTGTGGTGGTCAGGATTTCTTTGATATCGGCGTCGGTCATGGGGAATGGTTGCAACGCCAGATCGGCAATGCAACCATCCTGTTATTTAGTTGACCGGTGCTTAGGCTGCTCTCTCGGCTTTTGGTGTCCACGCAAACTTAGCGAATGCGTCGTCTGTCGGCGTGTCAAAGATCGCATTGGTGTAGTTGGACATCACCTTCTGGGCGAGGATCAGGATCACATCGAGAATGGCGCGTGTTCCATAGCCTGCATCTTCGAACCGTTGGATCTCTTCCGCGGTCGGGCGACCATGGGCATCGCGGACGGCTAAAGTGAATGCCCTTAGGGATTCCAGTTTCTCATTGGGCAGCGGGGTTTCGTCGCGCAATGCATCGATGATGTCCTGGTCGATTTTTTCGCCGTGTGCGATCGCGGTGTGGGCCGGGACACAGTAGTGACATGCATTCGCGACGTTGACAGTCATCCAGACAACGGTGCGCTCGTCTGGGCTGAACGCAGTTCCGTCGATGGCAAGGCGGTGTAGCCGCTGGTAGCCTTCCAGCAAACCGGGGCTTTCAGCCATGACGCCGTGCAGGCTCGGCAACCGACCGAATGACTTGATGGAGTTTTCCAGAAGCGGCTTGGAGCCGTCGGGCGCGCTTTCCAGATCGTGTACTTTCGTTTCGGGCATCCCTTGTCCTTTCGCAGTTCATTGGTGTTGGGCTACACCTAGCGATCGGATTGCAAAGAGATAGACCGACCAGCGCGGACGGTCTGTGCGGGGATGCAGATCAAGTCTGAGTGATCAAATTTTTCACAAAAAAAGCGCCCGCGATCCTGCAATGGCATCGACGGGCGCAGTTATCGGAACGAGGGACAGTGAAGCTAGGCGCAGCGTTCCGTGCGTACGCCTGCATCAATGAGTTAGGCAATTGGAGCAAGCGTTCCAGTGGTCAAACACGTTTGTGAACGGATCGGGTCATTCGGTCGCGGGTCCGTGCCCAACATCTGGTGGTTTCGGCACCTTGGTTTCATAGAGCGCCACCGCGGCGGCATTCGAAACGTTCAGAGAACCGAAAGATCCGACGGGGTCAATTCTGGCCAATACATCGCAAGTGTCCTTGGTTTTGTCTCGCAACCCCGGACCCTCTGCGCCCAAAACCAACGCAAGTGGGCCGTCCATTCCACGTGTCGTGGCGTCTAACGTATCGGCGCCTGTTTCATCCAAGCCAACAAGCGTGTAGCCCATGTCGCGCAGTGTCTCCATCGCTGTGGCGAGGTTTTTGACCCGCACGTAGGGCTGACGTTCCAACGCACCCGACGCGGTTTTGGCCAATGCACCAGTTTCCGGGGCGGAGTATCTATGCGGTGCGATGACGGCGCGCGCGCCGAACACTTCTGCAGATCGCAGCATCGCGCCTACATTGTGCGGGTCTGTGACCCGGTCCAGCACCAGCACGCGGGCCGGCTGTCCGTGCGGGGCGCACAGATCCGACAGAGATCCCCAGTCGAGCGGTTTGACTTCCAGCGCCGCGCCCTGATGCACCGATTGCGGATCAAGCGGGGCGGCGAACTTGCGCGGGTCCGATGTTTCGATCTGAAGATCACCTGCTGCCGGGATGGCATCGGCCAGCCTGTCGGCCGCGTTCTTTGTGACGACGAGCTTCAGCTTCTCCCGCATGGGGTTCAGAAGCGCGTCTCGCACCGCATGCAACCCGAACAGCCAGACAGTTTCTGCTGCCGCAGCGCGCCGGTCTCGTTCCTTCTGGATCACCCATTTGGGCTTCTTCTGTGCCATGGTGGCCTCTTTCGTTCGGGTGATCCACGTTGACCATTTGCACGACCCAGCTACAAGAGCAGAGCGCGCGTTTTTCATGTTGACGGAGCGCAGGGACACTTATATTCCAGCCGCTCAGTGGGCGACAGGCCGCAAGGTGTGGCAGGGGACTGTAACTCCCTCGCGGAGACGCACGCCTGGTTCGATTCCAGGGTCGCCCACCACTTCTCACTTTTGTTTGGTAAGCCCCGCGCGCAGTAACGCGAGGCTTTGTGCTTTAAGCCGGGGCTGCGCCTTGGGTGCCGACATACACCGCATAGATTGACTGGCTCGCCGCCATGAAGAGGCGATTGCGTTTCGGCCCGCCGAAACAAACGTTTCCACAGATCTCGGGTATCCGGATGCGCCCCAAGAGCGTGCCGTCAGGCGCCCAGACTGTTACGCCGGAATAGCCGACATTCCGCCCGGCGTTGGACGAGCACCAGAGGTTCCCCGCAACGTCGGCGCGAACCCCGTCGGGGCCGCATTTGACGCCATCAATCATGAAGTCCGAGAAAAGTCGGCCGTTCGACAAAGTGCCATCATCGTTCACGTCGAACGCATACATGTTGCCCATGCCGCCGGGGCCAGTATCGCCGGGACCTTTGCCCGTGGAGGCAATGTACAGAGTTCTGTAGTCCGGCGAAAAGCACAGACCGTTGGGGTCCGGCGCGTCGTCCTCTGTGGCGACCTGAGTGACTGTTCCGTCGGGCGCGATGCGGTAGGTTGCAGTTGGCAGTTCCCGCACGGCCTCCCCGATCTCCGGCGGCTGTCCCAGACGATTGTTCAGAAGCCCGTCGACGTTGGAAGGACCGCCAGCCGCATCCGGCGCGCCTTCATAGAGCTGGCCCCCATAGGGCGGATCGGTGAACCAGTAGCTGCCATCCGGATGCGCGACGACGTCGTTGGGTGAGTTTAGACCCTTGCCTTCGAAGTTGTCCGCAAGGATCGTGACAGAGCCATCAAGCTCATACCTAACAACCCGGCGTGTGAGGTGCTCACAACTCAACTGGCGGCCCTGAAAATCGAAGCTGTTCCCGTTGGAGTTGTTCGACGGGTCCCGAAACTCCGACACGTGGCCGTCGTCTTCCAGCCATCGCATCTGACGGTTGTTCGGAATGTCGGACCAGACAAGGTAACGCCCTTGCGCGTTCCATGCAGGTCCCTCGGCCCAAAGCGCACCGGTCCAAAGCCGCTGGATCGGGGCGTTTGGCTGCATCAACCCCCAAAATCGGTCGTCCAGTGCGATGACGTCGGGGTCCCAGAAATATACGTTGGGCGGCGCGTCAGGAGCAAAACTCCGTGACGGCTGGGTGATCGTGCTTGGCGGCTCGACCGCCGTTGACTGGGCATTTGCGGCAATCGGCGCCAAACCCAGTGTTAAACCTGTGCTGCCAATAGCGCTCAATGCGGTTCGACGGGATACGGTATGTCTATGCGACTTCATGAAAGATCCTCCCAAACATATCAATGAAGACCGCCAGCGTAGGAGCTATCGGATCAGAGTAAGGGGATTTCTCTGACGTCAGGTCAGTCTGGGCGGAGGTCCGCCAATCGGGTGCTGGCGTGAGGTCGGGCGAACCAAAAGGCCATACCCGCGGATTTCCTTTTTCTTCTTCTTTAGCTTTTACAGCAAACTGGCTAGCGTTCCGCGACATTCTGAAACGGTTATATGCCTTCGAAAACGCCCAAATCCCGGTCGACAGACGCTACGCCTGTTTCTCAGACGTTCAACATTCTTGCCGTCGCGCAGGCGGGGCGTCTGCAATACGAGGCGATCCTGCTTCTGGCCTCGCTTCGGGACACCAATCCGGATTTTGCCGGACGCATCATCATAGCTGAGCCGCAGATGAACGATCAGTGGGCGCGGGATCCGAAGATCAACAACCCTGACGTTCGCGCCCTTCTCATCGCGCTTGGCGCCGAGATTCTGCCGTTCGAGAATAAGGTATTCGGCGCGTCCTATCCCTACGGCAACAAGATCGAGGCGTTAAATGTCTTGCCGGAGAAGGAGCCGTTTCTCTTTCTGGATACCGACACGCTTGTGATTGATGACCTTGCGCGTGTCCCGTTTGATTTTGACCAGCCCACCGCGTCGATGAAGCGCGAAGGGACGTGGCCCAAGATCGAGCTTTACGGACCGGGATATGCCGAAACCTGGAAGTCGCTCTACGACAGGTTCGGGCTGTCTTTTGAGGATACTCTGGATCTGTCCCAGCCCGATGAGTACTGGGCCCGGTATCTCTATTTCAACGCGGGGTTCTTTTATTACAGCTGTCCGCGTCAGTTTGGATCGCGTTTTTTGGAATACGCATGGGCGATCCGCGATGATCCTCCGTCCGAGCTGGTGTGCCAAGAGATGTCGCCTTGGCTGGATCAGGTTGCCTTGCCGCTTGTGATCCATTCGTTCGGGGGCGGGCGGGATGCGGCTGTTTCTGATGTTATGGATCACGTAGCGACATGCCATTACCGCGCGCTGCCTTTGCTATATGCGAAGGAAAGCGATGCTGTCGTCGATGTCCTTCACAGGGTTTCCGCGCCCAACAAGGTCAAGAAGGTCGCCAAGCAATATGATCCGTTCAAGCGGATGATCTATCAAGGACGTGGCATGAAAGTGCGGGCCATGTTTGACCGCGACGACCTCCCGAGGAGAGAACAGCGGATCCGCAATCAGATCAAACGTGCCAACCTGTGGATGCGATAGCGGCGCTAATTGGTGCAACCTCTGGCATAGAGGTCAGCCGCACTGTCGGCGCCGGAGCACAAAAGCCGCTGTTCAGCGCTGCCGCGTTGAAACGTCGAGCTGCCGCTGGTGCTTGTCTGATAGGTTGTCGCGCAGCCCGATACGAGAAAGGCGAGGGCCACAGCCGTAAGAACGTGGGGGCTTGGGGTGCATACAGTTTTAAATTTCACGTTAGTCTCCTGACCCGGCACAACCTGACCACGCGCTTGACGGGCATGAGCCGATGTTTTCTTTGCAAAATGCAAGGGCGCTGTGCCTCACGATCTTAGTGCGCGAGATAGGGCAAAAGTGATCGGTGTCTTGTGCATGGGCAGAGAAGTGGCGGTTTTTTGATCACCCGACGGTGTAGTCTGGCTTACTGAGATTGTTTGACACGACGATATGAAGCACTGCGATCAGTGCCGTTACGCCACCCGCTACACCAAGCGCACCAAGCCCGTAGGAGGAGATGACGGCACCCCCAAGAGCCGACCCCAAAGCGGCACCGACGTAGATTGCAGCGGCGTTAAGGGCCAGGACAACGCCGGTTCGTTCCGGCGCTATCGCGATCAGTCTCACCTGCTGGCCTGCCATGAAAGACCACCCGCAAATCGACCAAACCAGAAGCAACCCAAACAACAGGCTATTGGGGAGCGGCAGTGTCGAAAAGAGCGGCATCAGAACGACCTGCAGGCCTGCCAAACCAAGGAGCGTCCGAAATGGACCGATTTTGTCTGCAAGCATGCCGCCCAGAACATTCCCAATGACCGCGCCTAACCCGAAGATGAGCAAGGCAACCGTGATGCCATCCCGCTCAAACCCCATCTGGGTCGCAAGGAGCGGACTGATGTATGTGTAGAGGACGTAGATCGCGCCCAGAAAAGATGTGGTGAACAAGACAGCCAGCATCGTCGGTCCATCGCGCAAGGTCGCGCCCAGATCAGCAAGGCTCACAGTCTCAAATGACAGACCAGAAGGCACCCGCGTCCAGATCAGAAAAATACAAGGCAAGGCCAACGCAACAACGATCAGAAGTGCCGCGCGCCACCCGAATGTGTAGGCCACGAAGCTTCCCATCGGGACGCCAAGAACCTGTGCGAGGGTCAGCCCGAAAAATACGGCTGCCAACGCGCGTCCGCGCCGTTCCGGTGGGCTTAGCCCTGCGCCAACAGCTGCTGCGACCGGTGTAAACATTCCCGCGCCCGCTGCCGCAAACATGCGGGCGACATTCAGTGCTTCGATATTCGGTGCGAAGGCTGAGGCAAGGCTCGCCAATCCAAACAGGGAGAGCCCATAGGTCAGGATACGCCGTCGCCCGATTTTGCCGGTCAGTGAGACCAGCAGCGGCGACAAAATCGCGTAGGCAATGGCGTAGGTAGTCATGATCCAACCTGCCGCCGAGGCGGTCAGGGAAAAATCATCTGCAATCGGATTCAGGAGCCCGATTACCACAAAGGCACCCATGCCGATCACGAAGTTGGATGCCGATAGGACCGAGATCAGCAGAGGATGCGCACCGGTGGCGTCACTCACGTGCGGGCTTCTTTCTCTTCGATCCCGGAGACCCCCTCGCGTCGGGCCAGTTCCGACAGAACATCCTCGAACGGCACGTCGCGCGCGGCGAGCATTACCAGCAGATGATAGATCACATCCGCCGCCTCTGCGGTCAGGTTGGCCCGGTCGTTCTTTGCGCAGGCGATCACCGCCTCAATCGCTTCTTCCCCGAACTTCTCGGCGCATTTATCCGGACCTTTTGACAGAAGCTTCGCTGTCCAGCTGGTTTCGGGCGCGGCGGTTTTCCGGTCTTCGATGGTCTTGGCCAGCACATCAAGGACGTGGGTCATGCGTCTATCCTCATGTTCAAACCTGCGCGCGCCATATGCAGCTTGGCCTCCTGAATGGTAAAATCGCCGAAATGAAAGATCGAGGCGGCGAGCACGGCGTCCGCACCACCAAGTGTTACGCCCTCGACAAGATGATCCAGCGTGCCGACGCCGCCCGAGGCGATGACCGGGATCGTTACCGCGTCAGAGATGGCCCGCGTGAGAGGCAGGTTGAAGCCCGAACGTGTGCCGTCCCGGTCCATCGAGGTCAGCAGGATTTCCCCGGCGCCCAGATCTGCCATCTGTCGCGCGAACGCGACGGCGTCGATGCCCGTTGGCTTGCGGCCGCCATGGGTGAAAATCTCCCAACGGTCGTCTGCCACCGATTTGGCATCGATGGCCACGACGATGCATTGGCTTCCAAAGCGATCTGCGGCTTCCGCCACAACAGTCGGATCGGCGACAGCGGCAGAGTTGAAGCTGACTTTATCCGCGCCTGCCAGAAGCAGCTTGCGCACATCATGATGTGTGCGCACGCCACCTCCGACGGTGAGCGGGATGTAGCAGGCCTCTGCCGTGCGGGTGACCACATCAAACATTGTGCCCCGGTTTTCATGGGTCGCGTTGATGTCCAGAAAACAGATCTCGTCCGCGCCCGCGGCGTCATAGGCCTTTGCTGCCTCGACAGGATCGCCCGCGTCGATCAGATCGACGAAGTTCACGCCTTTGACGACGCGACCGTCTTTGACGTCAAGGCAGGGGATGATGCGGGTCTTGAGCATAGCGGTCCGTTCTGAAACTCCGCGTTCATCTAGCGGCTTATGTCAGCCGATGCCAGAGAAGTGATTGGAACTGTGCTATGAAGGATGTGTTCTGTCTGCACGTGCCAATTTGGAGGAGTCACCATGAAGAAAGTTTTAGCTGCATCCTTTGCCCTTGCCATATCCGCAACCTCTGCCTTCGCGGCGGATCTCGTTCAGGTTTCGACATCGAAATCCGTGGATGAAGCCATGGATGCGCTTGAAGCCGCCGTCGGCAATGCAGGTGCAACGGTGTTTGCCCGTGTGGATCATGCACAAGGCGCGCAAAACGTGGATATGGAACTGGCGGATGCGCAACTTTTGATCTTCGGCAATCCAAAACTTGGCACACCTGCGATGCAGGATGACATCCGGGCAGGGCTCTATCTACCGCTTAAAGTGTTAGCCTATGAAGGCGCGGATGGGCAGGTTTACCTGACATACGAAGATCCGTCGGCAATGCTCGGCGATCTCGACGTGGGCGCTGATGCAGAATATCTGAAGATGATGACCGGCGCGCTGAATAAGCTGACGACCGCAGCGGCGAACTAGCCCTTCAGCACTGCCAACGCTTCGCCGAGGTCGAACGCACCGTCATAAAGCGCGCGTCCACTGATCGCACCGTTCAGGGGCGCGTTTGCTGTTTTCAGCGCTTTCAGATCGTCCAACGATGAGACACCGCCGGATGCGATAACCGGGATCGAGACTGCGCGCGCAAGTGCTGCTGTCGCCTCGACGTTCGGTCCCTGCATGGCACCATCGCGGTTGATATCTGTGTAGATGATCGCCGCGATCCCAGCGTCTTCAAACTGGCGAGCCAAGTCGGTCGCTTCGATATCGGTCTCTTCCGCCCAGCCCCGGGTGGCAACCATGCTGTTGCGGGCGTCGATGCCGACAGCCACCTGACCGGGGAACGCCTGCGCCGCATCGCGGACCAGTGCTGGGTTCTCAACCGCAGCCGTGCCCAGAATGACCCGCGCCAAGCCCTTGCTCAGCCATGTTTCGATGGTCTTCAAATCCCGAATACCCCCGCCAAGCTGCGCCGGGATGTCCGTAGCGCTCAGGATTGCTTCGACCGCGTCTGCGTTCACGGGCTGGCCCGCGAATGCGCCGTTCAGATCCACAAGATGAAGCCATTCGCAACCGGCCTCCTGAAAGCTGAGGGCTTGAGCTGCCGGGTCATCGCTGAACACGGTCGCCTGATCCATCTCCCCCTTATAAAGCCGGACGCAGTTTCCGTCCTTCAGGTCAATCGCAGGGTAAAGGATCATCTTTCGCACTCGCTTGGATCGTCAGATTTGGCGCCTCTTAACCACACCTTAATCCGGGCTGCAAAGATATAAGACCCAACGTTAGCCTTGCCTGATCGGTGGTCGGTCCGGCAACACTGAGTTCACGATATGAGGGAGGACATCATGAATAAACTCGTTTTGGCACTGGGTGCTGTACTGGTGAGTGCCGGTTTTGCGGCTGCAGACCCTTTGGAAGGGCAGTGGCGCACGGCAAAGGATGACAACGGAAACTCCGGCCTGATCGACGTTGCGCCCTGTGGCAATGCGTTGTGCGGAACGCTGATCCGTTCCTATAACAGTGCCGGACAGCAGATTCAGTCAGAGCATACAGGCCGCCGGATCATCTCCGCGACCACGCCTTCAGGTGGCGGAAAGTACCGCGGCAAGGTTTTTTCGCCGGATCGGGGAAAAACCTATAACTCCAAGCTGCAACTTAACGGCAACACGCTGAAGGTGTCGGGTTGCGTCTTTGGGATCTGCCGGGACGGTGGTACGTGGCAGCGCGTCAACTGAACTGAACGCCAGCCTCTGACGGCCAATGCGGTCAGGGGCTGCTACGGTGTCCAGGCCAAAAAGTTCGATATCATGCGAAGGCCAGCCGACTGGCTTTTCTCGGGGTGAAATTGCAATCCGATGATCGTGTCACGCGCGACAATTGCCGTGATTTCTTCTTCGTACTCGACATAGGCCAAGCGATTTTCGGGATCTGCCAGTTTCATATGGTAGGAATGCACGAAATAGGCGTGATCACCGGTGTTGATGCCGTCCAGAACCGGATGCGGGCGATCAAGGATCAGATCATTCCAGCCCATATGCGGAACCTTCAGCGACGTATCGCTCGGCGCGATCTTGACGACTTCCCCGCCGATCCAGTCAAAACCGGGCGTGTCTTCATATTCGCGCCCCCAACTGGCAAGCATCTGCATACCAACGCAGATACCCATAAAGGGGCGCGCGCGTGTTTGCACGGCGTCCGCAATGGCTTCATACAACGCCGCGCGATCCTGCATCAGCGCCTTGCGGCAAGCCGGAAACGCCCCGTCACCGGGCAAAACAATCCTGTCTGCACGGGAAACGTCTTCGGGCTTGGACGAGACGATGACAGAACCATGCCCGCCCTCCGCAGCCATGCGCTGAAACGCCTTTTCTGCTGAGTGCAGATTGCCGCTCTCGTAGTCGACCAGAACCGTCAGCACGTCAGAGGCTGCCCTTTGTCGAGGGGATCGCATCCGATTTACGAGGGTCGGTTTCAACGGCGTTTCGCAGCGCCCGCGCTACAGCCTTGAAGGCTGCTTCCGCGATGTGGTGGCTGTTGAACCCGTGCAATTTGTCGATGTGCAGCGTGATGCCCCCGTGGGTCGCCAACGCCTGAAAGAACTCCCGCACCAGTTCGGTATCGAATGTGCCGATCTTGGCCGTTGGGAGGTCCAGATTGCAGATGAGATAGGGCCGCCCGGACAGGTCAAGCGCCGTGCGCACTTGGGCGTCATCCATCGCCAGATGGCACTCGCCATAACGGCGGATGCCTCGCTTGTCCCCGAGCGCCTGTGTCAGGGCCTGACCAAGAGCGATCCCTGTATCTTCAACGGTGTGGTGATCGTCGATGTGCAAATCGCCCGTTGCCCGAACTTTTATATCGATCAGCGCGTGACGGGCAAGCTGGTCGAGCATGTGGTCAAAGAACCCGACGCCCGTTTGATTGTCGTACTGTCCAGTACCGTCGAGATTGATTTCGACGGAGATATCGGTTTCTGCAGTGGTTCTGCTGATTGAAGCTGTGCGCATGTCACTCATATCCCAAGTCTCGGCGGCTTATAGGCCGGGCATCGTCAAGCGCCAAGATGGTCTGTCACATTTGCGACGCGGCATGGCAAGTGCGCCGCAGGGCAGGGCAACCTCTTGCGGAGATCGCCCTGCATTGGCTCACTTCGGATAAATCTGGATCGAAGGAATTTCGACGTGGCTCGGCTGCTCAATTGCATAGATGAAGGCCCGCGCGATATCGTCAGGCCGCAATGCGTCCGGCTTTTCTTCATCGAAAAATGGCGTGTCGACCATGCCAGGGTTGATGTTGGTCACCCGCGCCCCGGTGCCTGACAGTTCGGCTGCCAGATTGTCTGCATAGCCCCGAATGAACCATTTTGTGGCGCCGTAAACTGAGCCATCAATGTTTATATGGCCCGCTTTGGAGCCGGTCAGTATAAGGTGACCGCCTGATTTTTTAAGGTGCGGGATGGCGTGCTTTGCCGTCACCGTCACACCATAGTTGTTGACCAGTATCATTTCCTTGAAGTTTTCGACGTCACCGTTTTCAGTGCCTTTTGCCGAAGCGCCAAGACCGGCATTTGCAAACACCACGTCAATCTGCCCAAAGTGTTCTACCGCTTTGTCGAACATCGCTTTTTGCTGATCCGGGTATGTGACGTCGCATTCGATCGCAAGCGCGTTGTCGTCGCCCAGTTCCTCGGTCAGGTCGTTTAATTTGTCCAGTGATCTCGCGGCCAAAGCAACTTTGTGGCCAGCTTTGACAGCGTGTCGGGCGCAGGCTGCGCCAATGCCGGAGGATGCGCCTGTGATCAGGATAACTTTGCTCATTGTGTTCGGACTTTCTTGAAAGAGGGCGGGGCGGTTCAGAACGCACCCCGCCGGAAATTAGGCCGCGTTGGTCAGTTGAGTGTCAGCAAAAGCTTCAACCAGCAGGCGCGCGACCGGTTCCGCGGATGCGGGGTTTTGGCCTGTCACGATGTTCCCGTCGCGTACCGCATAGGCTGAGAACTTGTCGGAGGTTGCCTCAAACTTCGCGCCCTTGGCGCGCAACTCGGTTTCCAGCAAATACGGCACAACGTCCGCCAATCCGACCTCACGTTCTTCCGCGTCTGTGAATGCATTGATCTTGCGGTCCGCGACGATCGGGACACCGCCAGAGGTTGTCGCGGACAGCAGACCAGCCGGACCATGACAGACGGCGCCGACAATGCCGCCTTTGTCAAACATATGCCCGACGAAATTTGCGAGCTCATCGGATTGCGCAAAGTCCCACATTGTGCCGTGCCCGCCCGGCAAAAACAGACCGTCATATTGGTCTATCTCAACGTCACCGATGGCTTTGGATGTCTGCAGGTCAGCCATTGCGTCGCCGTCGTCAAGGAAGCGCTGGACACTTGGCTTGCGATCCCCTTCTTCCCCGATAGAAGACGGATCAGCGGGGGCTTCGCCACCTTTGATTGAAGCGAAGTCAATTTCGACGCCTGCATCCCTCAGTGCCCAATAGGGGATTGCCATCTCGTCCATATAGAACCCCGTCAGGCGATCGGATTCGGGAAATTGGCTGACAGATGTCAAAATGAACAAAGCGCGTTTGCCGGACAGATCGGTCATGGTCATTCTCCTGTGTTGTTCGGATATCTGGGAAATGGGCTTCGATCAGCCATTTGACAAAACGGGAAATTTAGGGAAGCTCATAAATAATTTTATGGAACCGCCCTGCAATGAATCCAAACCTGTTAAAGACTTTTGTCGCAGTGGCTCGGTCCGGGTCGATCACACGGGCGGCTGACCGGCTTAACGTGACCCAGCCCACTGTCACCGGGCACATTCAGTCCTTGGAGGCGCAATTTGAGGCCCCGCTGCTGGAACGCGGCGCCCGCGGTGTCACGCTGACAGACGCGGGCGAAGAACTGTTGCGCGATGTGGCGGGCCATCTTGAGGCCGCAGAAGGTGCTTTTGAGCGCCTGCGGTCGCGATCGACAGCGATCAAAGGCACTGTGCGCTTTGGCGGTCCCGCCGAGTTCATCGGTGAGAAGCTTCCACCGGTGTTCGCGGCCTTGGCCCGTGCCGGTCTGGACCTGCGGATTACGCTAGGTGGGCGTGAACGGATTTCGGCTGCATTTCAGGGCAACTTGATTGATCTAGGCATCACCGCTTCGGAACCGCAGAGTCCTGCCTTGGGGTTTGCGCCCGTGTTTCAGGAACGGCTGATATTGGTGGCATCCCCTGCCGTGGCCCGTGTGACAGAACGTCAGGGCATCACCAAAGACACGTTTCCTGATCTGGACTTCGTGGCCTATGACAAAGCCCTACCGCTCGTTCGGACATATGGGATCGCGGTTTTTGGCGTCAGCATCGAAAACCGGGCGGTGGTTGCTGCGCCCAGTTTGACACTTGTGCGGGACGTTGTGGCGGCTGGGATGGGGGTCAGCGTTCTGCCATCCTATTTGTGCCAACCCGCGCTTGCGTCAGGCGCGTTGGTTCAAATCCACAAGCCCGCGCGCGTTCCGATCAACGAACTTTTTCTGGTCTGGCGCAAAGAAGCCTTGCGACAACCAAGGATCGCGTTGGCACGGGATAGATTTGTCGGCGCCCTGTCTGAAATTGACCAACTCTGAGGTTTGCCAATCGCTCAGACCGCAAAGCGTGCACGGTTTCGTAACACGAAATCGGTCGTATGATCTACGAAAGCCCGAACACGCGCCGTTTTGCGCAGGTCGCCGTGAAGCAGGATCCAGATGGACCGGTTCAGTTCCGCTTCGACGCCGGGGACGCGCACCAATCTGGGGTCCGTGTCGCCCAAGAAGGCCGGGATCCAGATCATGCCGACGCCGTGGGCCGCGGCCTCCATCTGGGGATAAATTTCCGGTAGGATGTGGCGGGCGGGCGCATTTGGAAAGGGGCTGTCTGCCACCCAATCCGTGTTCGCCGAAAAGCCGATCCAAGACGCCTCGGCCCCGTCGCCGATGGTCAGGTTCGGTCGCGCTGCCAGATAGTCCGGTGAGGCGAAGGCGCAGATCGTATATTGAACCAACCGCCGCCCGATCAAATCATCATCCACGTCGTAGGCCACACGAATGGAAACGTCTGCCTCGGCCCGGGCGAGGTTCGAAACCTTGTTGGTAGAGATCAACTCAATCTCGATGTCAGGATAGGCCTGCGCAAAACTGGCGAGGATCGGGGCCAGAAAGGACTGGGTGAAGGATGGCGGGATGCTGACCCTCACGGTTCCCGATGGGTTTGCGTCCAGACCGAAAAGCTTTCGCTCGATCTGTTTCGTTTGACGTTCTATCTCTTGCGCATGTGTCAGCAGCGTCTCGCCTGGCTGGGTCATAGAGAGCCCCTGTATGGACCGCTCAAAGAGCCGTGTGCTGAGTGACGTCTCAAGCCCATCGATGGCCCGTCGTACAGTTGCATGACTGACGCCCAAGGTCTGAGATGCGCCCCTGAGCGATCCCGACCGGACGATGGCCAGAAAGATACGCAATGTGTCCCAGTCGAAATTCTTCAACGTCCTGTCTTTGTCTATGGATCGTTTTTGATCCGCGATGGATGGATATAGGCAGTAACCTTCAAGAAATATGTCCGCTATTCATGGGCGCGTCACACGAGGTTTGCAAGAACCCGCCACAGGTTGTGCGAGTGACCGGACGACATATGCCGATCGCGGCATGTATATTGATTGAAGCTACGTGAGGACGGCGCGCTATGTCAGAGACAGAGATCACAACCGCGCCTTTCGAGGTATTGGACACCTTGGCCCGACACAAACCCGCTTGGAGAAGAAGAGATCCGATATACACAACCGCCATTCTCACGTGATGATCGCTGACTTGTTACGGCGGGGCGGAATATTACTCTGTCATCCGGCCGCAAAAGCCCGCTACGTATCAGTGCTCGGGCCAATGCTTGCGCGCATTGAGAAACGCCTCGGATTTTTATTTGAGCACATCCGCAATATTGCCAGCCGAGTGCCTTCTCTCACAGATTGCATTTTAGCGAAGGAGACCCTCAGATGAATCAGGTTTTCAAAGAAGCACAGCCTTCGCCGAACGAAATTTTGGAATTGTTTCAGGATGTTCGCGAACAAACAGATCGGTTGGTCGCTCCGCTGACACCAGAAGATATGATGCTTCAGTCCATGGAGGATGCGAGCCCGGCAAAGTGGCATCTGGCGCATACGACGTGGTTTTTCGAGGAATTCATACTTAAACCTCACGCGCCCAGCTACACGTCCCCCGACGAGCGTTTTGCGTTTTTGTTCAATTCTTACTACGTGCAGGCTGGACCGCGTCACGCACGGGACAAACGGGGGCTTGTGTCGCGGCCCGGAGTGGATGCGGTGCGTGCATATCGTGACCATGTCGAGGGCTCTCTGGCCGATCTGATCGACAGCGGGGCCGGTGACGCGGAAACCATTGTGTCGTTGACCGAATTGGGCTGTCATCATGAGATGCAGCATCAGGAATTGCTGGTCACTGACCTCCTGCACGGTCTGTCCCATAACCCCTTGATGCCCGCGTACCGCGAACCGGAACCGCTTGCGATCAGCGAGGAGGTGCCGCTTACATTCACGAAACATGACGGTGGTCTCTTTGAGATCGGCCACTACGGAGACGGGTTTGCCTATGATTGCGAAGGGCCCCGGCACAAAACCTACGTGGCGCCGTTTCAACTGGCCGATCGGCCGGTCAGCAACCGTGACTGGATCGCGTTCATCGAAGACGGCGGATATAGCAAACAGCCGCTGTGGCTGATGGAGGGCTGGGCCGTATCTCAGGCCGAAGGCTGGGACGCGCCACTTTATTGGTGGCAGCAGGATGGTGCATGGTGGTCTTACACATTGCGCGGCCCGCAACCGGTGAACCTTGACGCTCCTGTCGTCCATGTCAGCTACTACGAAGCGGATGCATTTGCGCGGTGGGCCGGGGTGCGCCTGGCCAGTGAAGTGGAATGGGAGCTGGCCGCGCGCGACACAGTTATCGAGGGCAACTTCATGGAAAGCGCCGCATTCCGGCCATTGCCCGCGGGGTCTTTGTGGGGGGATGTCTGGGAATGGACGCAAAGCCCCTTTACGCCCTATCCTGGCTTCCGCCCGCCTGAGGGTGCATTGGGCGAATATAACGGCAAGTTCATGGTCAACCAGATGGTGCTGCGTGGCGGATCCTGTGCAACCCCGAAACTTCAGATGCGCCCGACCTACAGAACATTTTTCTACCCTCATCAGAGGTGGCAGATGCTGGGTCTGCGGCTGGCAAAGGATGCAGATCAATGAACAAACCGCTGACGGAAAACACCGAATTTATCACGTCGTCTTTGAACGGGCTGCAATCTGACCCCAAAACGCTTCAAAGCAAGTGGTTCTACGACCCCGCGGGCAGCGCCTTGTTCGAAGAGATCACGCAATTGCCAGAGTACTATCCGACCCGGACGGAGCTTTCGATTTTGGAGGCCGAGGCCGACGCTCTTGCCGGTTTCCTGCGAGATGGTGCCGCGCTGGTCGAGCTGGGCAGCGGTGCCAGCGTAAAGACACGACTGCTGCTGGACGCAGCGCCGCAGCTTGGTCACTACGTGCCTCTCGATATCTCGGCGCAGTTTCTGAAACAAAGCGCGGCTGATCTTGCGCGGGACTATCCTGCGCTTGAGGTCCAACCGATTGTGGCTGATTTCATGAGGGACGTGGTCTTCCCACCGGCATTGGAAAACGCATCAAAAGTAGCCTTCTTCCCGGGATCGACTCTCGGAAATCTGGATCAGGGTCAGGCAGTTGAGTTGTTGGCAAAGGTCGGCGCTTGGCCCGGGATCGACAGCTTCATTTTGGGACTTGATCTCGTGAAAGACACAGAGGTCTTGATAAATGCCTACAATGACAGCGCCGGGGTGACTGCGGCCTTCAACCTGAACCTGCTTCGCAGGCTTAATCGGGAGGCTGGAGCGACCTTCGATCTGGTGAATTTTGCCCATGATGCCCGCTGGAATGAAAGCGCCCAGCGGATCGAAATGCATCTGGTCAGCAAACGCGCTCATGACGTGACAATCGGTGAGGCGACTATCTCATTTCAGGAAGGCGAGAGTATTCATACGGAAAACAGCCATAAGTACACCGCAGACTCAATTCGTGATATTGCAAAGACGGCAGGCTGGCAGGTGACAGAGATGTTGTTAGACCCCAAGGAATTCTTTGCCGTGTCCGTCCTGAAGCGGGCGATCTAACCGCCCCGAGGTGCCTTCAGGAACTGATCAGAAGCTCTTCCCCAAAGAACCGGGTAAGGGCGGTGACACGGAATGGCTTTTCGATCACGTCATGTACTGCGACTGCGTTGAGGTCGGCGGATTCGTAGCCTGAGCAGAAAAGAACCTTCGTACCCTTCTCTTGAAGCTCTTTGCCCAGCCCAATGCTTTTCTCGTTGCGCCCAAGATTGACATCGAGAAGCGCGTAATCGAACGCGTTCCTAGCTATCAGATCACGCGCGCCCTGGAGCGTATGGGTGGAAAAAACCTCTACGTCGAAGGTAAGCCGTATGCTGTCCGCCATTTCGAGGCATACGAACACCTCATCTTCCAAGTAGAGCAGTTTAGTTTTCAAAGAGGTTGAACTGTCCGTCATCTTGTTTTTCTTCTAGTTCGTCGGCATTGATCGTAAGAACACAGGAAACCCCAGCGGGTTCCCAACTCATTTTGACTTTACCGCGCAAACTTCCCTCTATTGTCGACGAAATAAGTGTCGTGCCGAAGCCGGCCCCGTCCGGCTTGGTCACGGTCGGCCCGCCGCGTTCCTTCCAAGTGAAGATGAACACGTCTTCGGTGCCATCGTCCTGACGCACCCAAGACAGTTCGACATGCCCGGTGTCGTTTGAAAATGCACCGTATTTTGCGGCATTGGTCGCAAGTTCGTGGACCGCCATGCCAAGCGACAGAGCCGCACGTGAATTGATTGGAAAGTTACGCCCCTTCAAGGTCACCCGGTCTGTCCCGTAAACGGCGGTCAGCTCGGGCTCCAACACATTCAATAAGGGTGCCGAGGTCCAGTTCGAGCGAGTCAAAAGCTGATGGGTCTGTGCCAGCGCCTCCAACCGTTTCGACAGGTCCTCAAGTAGAGGCTTGTCAGCCGTCGCAATCCGTTCGGTGCGGGAGACCAACGCCATGACGTTGGACAGCATGTTTTTGACCCTGTGTTGAAGCTCATGCATGACACGTTTCAACTCAGCCGCAGTTCTGACCTGTTCGGTTACGTCCCGTACATTGACCCCCACTGACGACACGACGCCGTTGTAAACGACAGGATACCAATCAGTGTCCCAGATCCGCTCATCTTCGGGATGTGCAGCGGTGTAGCCGGTCACGCGCAACCCTTCGAGTGCGACACCCGTTTCGAAAACACTGATGGCAGGTCTATTCACCTGCTCGCGGAGGCCCGGCACGATGTCATCCATGCGTTTACCCATATGCGCTTCTACGGACGTGCCGTTGATTTCTGCCAGACCCGGATTCACGCGGATATAGCGCAGATCATGGTCCAGCAATGCCATCGCTTGCGGCGTAACGCGGTACAATTCCTCGATCTCGGCGACGCCCTGTTTCACCAGTTCAGCGTTTCTTTCGGCCTCCAGTGCATATTGCCGCAGTTCCGTTATGTCGATGCAGGTGAACACCACGCCGCCATCGCCTACCTTGTCAGAACGGTAGGGAACGACACGCACGCGGTAGAAGTTTTCGCCGGACTTATCCTCAAATTCCTCTTCAAGGGCCATTCCGCGTTCCGAGACAGTGCTACATATCTCGATCAGCCGGTCTATATCGATACTGCTTCCAATATCGCTGAGCGCCCGTCCAATGTCCTGTTTGGCAAATCTGAATAGATTTTTTGCGTCAGGGGTAAATCTGCGCAGTTTGAGCGAACTGTCCAAGAACACCGTCGCGATCTGCGTGCTTTCAATCAACCCCGACAGATCAGCATTGATATCGCGGATCTCAAGTATCTTGCTGTTCAACTCGTCGTTGGACGTTGTGAGCTCTTCGTTTGCAGACTGAAGCTCCTCGTTCATCGACATCATCTCTTCGTTGGAACTCTTGAGTTCCTCGTTGGATGTTTCGAGTTCCTCGATGGTCGTCCGGATCGTCTGGCGGGCATTGTCCAACTCTAGCTCAAGCTCTTGGGTGTAGGCTCGGCTTGCGTCACCTTCGGGCAAAAGGGGCCGTTCATCCTGTCCGCCGGAAAGATAATGGTCCTTCAGAACCAGCAATTGCTGGTCGTCGTTAAGCAACTTTCGACTTACCTCAAGCCGGACGACTTTCCCGTCGATCTCTCCTTCGTGGTAGAGGGATGTCACATCGCCGGGGGCCAACTTGGTGTTGATCAGCCGACGCACTGTTGGCTCAAGTTCGGGCCGGATCAATTTCGTGATCGACAGCTTCGCGGATCCCCCTTTCATCTTGAGGTACTTGGCCGCCGCGTCCGATGCATAGACCAGATCGCCAATGTGGCTGAGGAACAGAAATGGCGGCGCAAAATCTGTCAGAATGGCTTCGGCAAAAGGCTCGGACAGAACACTTGAAGCCGACGGATCGCGGCCCATGGGGCTTTGCTGCGGAAGAAACCCGCCCATACGCGGGAGGTTCAGCTTCACGGACGGGCCCGGGCGACGGGTAAAGATCCGGTGAGCGCGGTGGGATTCCTCAAACAGGTTATCGTCGCCAGTCAGGCTTTCGCTGGTTCCCAACAGCAAGTGACCGCCGGGTTTCAGCGCATATTGAAAGACCCGCATCGCGGATTTCTGCATTTCACTGCTGAAATAGATCAGCACATTCCGACATGAAATCAGATCGATGCGGGCAAAGGGTGGATCTTTGCACAAGCTCTGGTTTGAAAATCGCACCATATCGCGCAATGCTGTGCCGACTTCGTAACCGTCAGAGCGGGACCTGAAGTACTTTGCCAGAAGATCGCCGGGAATCTCATCGGCAATGGTGTTGGGATATTGGGCGAGCCGGGCAACACGCAGGGCGTCATCATCAATATCTGTGCCGAATATAGAAACCTGCGGCGCAACCTCGGTCCGTTCCAGCGCTTCGCTGATCAACATACCGATGGTGTAGGCCTCCTGCCCGGTCGAACACCCGGGGACCCAAACCCGGATTTCCTGATCGCGCCCTCGGCCCTCGACCAATTTCGGGATGACGTCGGCTTGCAAAGCTTCGAAAACGTCAGGATCCCGGAAAAAGCTGGTGACGTTGATCAGGATGTCCTTGAACAGGCGCGAGGCTTCATCCGAGTTTTCGACCAGACGTCGGATGTAGCTGTTTGCATCGCTGATCCCCAGAACGGACATGCGCACTGCGATCCGGCGCAGCAACGTGGCGGGTTTGTAGGAACTGAAGTCATGGCCGGTGCGATACCGAATATGTTTCGTGACGCGTTCCAGAAACTCGACGCTGGTAAGCGTATCAACCTCAACGTCATCCATGTTCGCGAAATAGTCGTTGAGGGCGGATACCATTTCGCCCACGGGAAGGACGAGATCATAGGCGGATGTCTCGATCGCGCTGCGCGGCATCCCATCGTATTTCGCCTCTTCGGGTTCCTGCACAAAGACCAGACCACCGCCTTCCTTGACGGCCTTCACCCCATTGCTGCCGTCACTTCCGGTTCCTGAAAGCACGATGGCCACGGCTTCGGACTTCTGGTCTGCGGCAAGGCTTTCAAAAAGCGCATCAATCGGTCTGCGGCGCCCGCGCGGATGCTCGAATTCGGTGCTGATCAGCATGCCGTCCTTGATGGTCAGGGACTGACCCGGCGCGATCAGGTAGATATGCTGCGCCTCGATCTTCTGTTTTTCCCCCACTGTGACCACCGGCGTTTCTGTCCGTTTGGACAGAAGTTCGGCCAGAAGGCTCTCTTGATCCGGATCAAGGTGTTGGACGACGACAAAGGCGAAGTTGTGCGCCGAGGGCAGGCCCGCGATGAACCCCTGTAGCGCTTCTAGGCCGCCAGCGGACGCACCAATCCCTACAATCTGAAGCGCGGACGCGACAGAGGATACAACTGAATTGTCGTTCACGGTGGGCCTCACGGTTAACTGGGCTAACTTTCCCCAAAGGACATTTTCGTATAGTTTACAGAAAGTAAAAAGGAGAAATGCGCTGATCGATAGCATTACTGAGCGTACGGCGAAAAATCTCGAGGACAGTCCAATTGCTATCACAGTGGCGGACCCGAAGGTTGAAGATATGCCGATCGTCTTCGCGAATAAGGCCTTTTGCAATCTGAGCGGTTATGACCGCCAAGATGTAATTGGGCGAAATTGCCGATTTTTACAGGGCGCCCATGAAAACGCTGAAGCGCGCGAAGAGATACGCAGCGCGCTGGCTGCAAATCAAAGCGTTCAGGTCGTGTTGAATAATACGACCGCCGACGGGTATGATTTTCAGAATCTTTTATTCTTGGAGCCGATCAAGGATCGATCTGGCGCACTGAGATTCTATATTGGATCGCAGTTTGCCGTCAGGCCACAGGACACCGCCAGGTATCTGGAACGTCACACCGCATCACTGGATTCCACAATTTCGCACTTGTTAAAGTTGAACCACAATCTGCGGCGTGAAAATCAAAAGAACCTTGCTCGATCAGCCCGTATGGTCTTGGAGAATTCGTTGCTTCACAAGGACATCTAAGCGCCGCCCGTGGCAACAAACGTGGATTGAAAATGCAAAAAGCGCCCCAGAGGGCGCTTCTTTTGCATCAATTGTTTGACTTTGGAGCGGGCGATGAGATTCGAACTCACGACCCTAACCTTGGCAAGGTTATGCTCTACCCCTGAGCTACGCCCGCATCCTTAGTGTCGCGTGAGATATAAACTCTGGGTCCGCCCTGCAAGGGAAAAATAAGGTCTAGCCAGGATTTTCTATGCGGCCGCAACGGGGCTCACCATTCGGCGCCAATCCTGTCTTGGGATCAGAGCTCAATGCCATCCACGACCGGGCCATCCGGTGGCGTTGGTCTATCCGGACCGAAGGGCGTGTCCCGATCCGGCGCAGCTTCAGACGGATCGCGCTTGCGGATGATGATGTCGCCGTTCGGCAAGACCTCGGGCGGATGATATCCGGGCACATCCCTTAGCTGGTCAGCGAAATCGCGCATCAAAGGCATCAACGGTTCAGCCAAACCACGAAACTGCTCAAGGATTTCAGGGATGCCTGGGACGTCCTGCTCGTCCTGCGCATGGGCTGTGCCGGTCAAAACGACGAGGCTTATGGCAAGGGCACGCATCATGATACCAATGTAGGCATGTCAGAGCGCGATATCCAGCGTCACGGGGAAATGGTCAGACGCGGTCAGAAGCGCGTTGCGCAGCGTCTCGTCTTTCCAACAGGTCGGATCGTCGAAGGGATGCCAGATCCGCCAATCTGGACGTTTGGCTGTCAGGTCAGCCGAGGTCATCACGTAATCTAGCAAGGCATTTAGATAACGTTTCTGGTGACGGACGTAAAACCGCGATGTTGCATAAGGCGCGCCGATACGCTGGCTCAGCGCGGCGGCGGCATGGGGGTCATGAAGCTGCATGTCTGGGGGTGCCTGATGACCAAGGACAATCTCGACACCGGAGCGCCCAAAGAGCTTCTCGTATTCGTCCAGACCTGGCCCATCGTTGAAATCGCCGAGGACGATCAATGGTGTCTTGGCGTGCAAATATCGTTCGACCCGTTCACGAAGCCACACGCACTGGGCCAGTTGCTTGCGGCGGTTCGAAATTGAAATGCGCATCACCTCGGCGTCCCCGCGTGCACCATGCGGGGCCTTGGATTTGGCATGCACGCCGATCATTCGAAAAGTTGATCCGCCGACAGTTTCAAGCATGACCTCAAGTGGGGGCTTTGACCACACGATGGCGTCTTCCTGCGCGTCGATATCAATATCCAGCCGGAACGCGCCATCAAACCTTGGCACGTCGTCGGGGGCATCGCTGCCGGCGGGGTCGTGAAGGGCTGTCAGTGTGTCAGGATCGTAAAGCAGAATGATTTCCTGCTGTGTTTGGTTGGTGAACCCGCTTAAAGCTGCCCGTGTCCGCAAATTGAAATGTCGCGCAAATCGTTCCAGCGCCACCCGCCCGTCGCGGCCATCGGCAATGTCTGGTGCCTCGATCACCATGACGGCGTCTGCATCGAGCGTGCGGAAAACATGACCAAGAGCGTCCGTTTGTGCGGCCCGTGTCACGTCTCGGCGGCTGGACCAGTTTCCATCATTGTAAAGTGACCCGTCATCGGCAAAGAGCGAGTTGAACCACTCGACGTTATACGTCGCCAGTCTCATAAGCGCGTGTTGCGGAGCCTAGGCGGCACGGTCGGCGACGATCTCATCCCACGCCTCATTGATCGCGATTAGGCGCTTTTCTGCAAGCCGTATGGCCTCTTCCGGGACCCCCCGTGAGATCATGAGGTCAGGATGCGCTTCCCGAACCAGAGCGCGCCAGCGCGCCCGGATATCGTCCAGCGCGGCGTCCGCTGGGATGCCAAGCACCGTATAGGGGTCACGTCTGGCGTCAGGCACGAACCGGGCCCGCATACATCGGAAGTCGCTTTCCGACATGCCGAAAATCAGTGCAACTTCACGCAGGAAAGCATTTTCAGCCCGATGATAATCGCCATCGGCCAGCGCGATATGGAACAACCCTTCCATCAGGTCCGATAAAGCTGCGGGTTGATCTGTGAACATTGCTGCAATTTTGCGGGCGTAGCTGTCAAACCCCGCAACATCCTGACGGGCAAGGTTGAACACGCGCGCCGCGCTTTCGGAATCGGCCTGCGGGATGTCGAACACTTCACGAAAGGCTGCAACTTCGTCGCGCGTCACCAGACCGTCGGCCTTGGCCATCTTCGCCCCAAGCGCAATCACAGCAATCGCAAATCCGACGGAGTGCTCGGGTTCTGTTCGCAACTTGTCAAAAATCGCGCTTAAGCCTTCGCCATTTGCGAGGGCTGCGAGTGCGTCTGTTATGCGTTGCCAGATCGTCATCTGTCAGAGACTAAAGGATTTAATGAGCTTTGTCAGAGGATTCTGAACCGCGACCTACAAGTTGTAAACTAGACGGCGATGGCGTGCTCAACGCAGTGTGACGTCCCCGCGTGGTGTTGTGAAAGTCGCTTCAAGTGCAGGCGTGACCGCCTTCCTGAATGCGATGGTGCCCGGCGCAAGGCGCGTGTTGAGGCGCTCGGCTATCTCATCAGCAGCGGGATGGTGCAGAACAAGGGTGTCAAGCCGAATGCCCTCGTCTGGCAGCCTTGGTGCGGGTAAGGGGCCATTCCATTCGATCAGCGCAGGTCCCCAGCCGCCCCAAGGAAGAATGCCACTGTCCGGGACCGCCATTTTCCACCGCAGATCGCCGCGCTCCAAAGAAATGGCGGGGCCAAACTCAGGTCCTAGTTGCCGCAGGGCACCTTCGATATCGTCCGTTTGCAGTGCCCAGTTCATCAGGCGAGGTGGCCCCTCGAACGCATCAAGATTGAACCAGCGCCGACGTCCTGGCGCGGGGGCATCAGGATCTACGGCAATTACTTCGAAATACAGATCAGGCCCAAGGTTCAGAAGCTGGTTATGGGTGCTCATGGCCGCATGTTTGCCGCCCGGTGCAAGCTTGGTGTCGAGGCGTTTTTCCATTGCCGCCACGCCGTCCGAAAGAACGTCGCAAGAGACGGCGAGATGGTCGAGTTTGAAAAGGGACATGGGCCAAGCGATAGGATAAGCCGTATGGGATGACAAGGCAGAGGGCACGCCGTGACAGATCAGGCGGATCAAAAGGCGCGCGCACGGCGGGCGGCATTCGCACGACGCAAAACAGCGAAATCCATCGAACATGATGATGCGGCTTGCGGGCATCTGCTGGAGGTTTTGCGGACAGACGTTGGCAAACCGGTCGCGGGGTATATGCCGATCCGAACCGAAGTTGATCCGCGCCCGGCCATGGCGGCGATGGCGAGGACAGGCCCGGTGGGTGTTCCGGTGATCGAGGCCGCCGACACCCCCCTAAGATTTCGCAGATGGACGCCGGACAGTGAGATGATCGACGGCCCGTTTGGTGCAAAAGTGCCTGTGTCGGGGTCTTGGATCACGCCCGCCGTGCTTATTGTGCCGCTTTTGGCGTTTGACAGATCCGGCGCACGTCTGGGCTATGGGGGCGGTTTCTACGACCGGACACTCGCACTTTTGCGCCAAACCGCACCCGCGTTGGCCGTAGGCTTCGCATTCTCCGCACAGGAGGCTGACGCTCTGCCCACGGAACCGACAGACGAACGCCTTGATATGGTCGTCACCGAGGCAGGCGTGATCCGGTTCTGATTGCCAATTCCGCGCGATCGGCCTAGTCGGGGTATATGAGACTCCTTTTTCTTGGTGACGTGATGGGACGCGCAGGGCGCGCGGCAATTACAGAACGTTTGCCCAAACTGCGCGCGGACCTCCGCCTCGATTTCGTCGTGGTCAACGGCGAGAATGCGACATCCGGCAATGGACTGTCCGGTGATCACGCGAAGGACCTGCTTGCTGCAGGGGCCGACTGCATCACGCTCGGCGATCACGCCTTCGACCAGCGTGATATGCTGTCCTTCATCGAGAAAGAGCCGCGCATCATCCGTCCGCTCAACTTTGCCAAAGGCGCACCGGGGCAAGGCGCGCGGGTTTTCGATGCGCCCGGTGGGCGTAAAGTTCTGGTGACACAAGTGCTGGGGCAGGTGTTTATGAAGCGCCCATTTGAGGATCCGTTTGGGCAGCTTGAGCAGGTTCTGAAAAAGCATCCTTTGGGCGGTCTGGTGAATGCAACTGTTGTTGATGTGCATTGCGAGGCTACGTCCGAGAAGATGGCGATGGGCCACTGGTGTGATGGCAGAGCGTCGATCTGCGTAGGCACTCACACCCATGTTCCCACGGCGGATGCGATGATCATGCCGCAGGGCTGTGCCTACCAAAGCGACGCAGGAATGTGCGGGGACTACAATTCTGTGATCGGGATGGAGAAGGCGGAGCCCATGCGCCGTTTCGTGACCGGAATGGTCAAAGGTCGCTTCAATCCTGCGACGGAGGAGGCCACGCTGTCCGGGCTCTATGTGGAAACCGATGATCGCACCGGGAAAGCGAACCGCGTCGAGATGGTGCGCGAGGGTGGGACACTTCAGTCGGCGCTGCCGAACTGAGTGCAAATTTGCGGCATAGCCCAACTGATCCCGCTTCTATATTCACATCTCAATATCTGGACACGCCTTTATGCTCGGGAGAGATTGTCTGAATGGAATTGATTGAGATGTCTCAGACCAACGAGGCCATCTTCGCGCTGTGTGTGGTGGCGGGGATGTTCGCTTTGTTCGTGCGCGAGGTATATCCGACCGAAGTCGTTGCCATCGGCGGGGCCGCGATCCTCTTGGTGGCCGGTGTCTTGCCCTATGGGCGGGCGTTGGACGTGCTGTCGAACCCTGCGCCCTGGACGATCGCTGCGATGTTCATCGTGATGGGGGCGTTGGTGCGGACCGGCGCGCTGGATTGGTTTACCCAGATTGCCGACCGGAATGCAGCGACACGACCGGCTCTCGCAATGGCGGGCCTGCTGGCGTTTGTCATTTTGTCGTCTGCCATTGTGTCAAATACGCCCGTCGTTGTTGTCATGATCCCCGTTTTTGTCCAGCTCAGCCGCACCATGGGGATCAGCGCATCGCGTCTTTTGATCCCGCTCAGCTACGCGGCGATCCTTGGCGGAACGCTCACGCTGATCGGAACCTCCACCAACCTGCTGGTCGACGGCGTGGCGCGCGCCAACGGGATGGAGCCATTTACCATCTTCGAGGTTACGCCCCTTGGTATTGTTTTGGTCATTTGGGGCATGATTTATTTGCGTTTCATCGGGCCGCGGCTGCTGCCCGAACGCGATAGCATGGCGGCACTGCTCTCCGGCCAGTCGCGCAAGAAATTCTTTTCCGAGGCGGCCATTCCGCCTGACAGCAACCTGATCGGGCGCGAGGTTTTGGGCGTTCAGTTGTTCAAGCGCGATGGCGTGCGACTGGTTGATGTGATCCGCGGGGACCAGTCCCTGCGTCGTGATCTCAAATCTGTCACGCTGCAAACCGGTGACCGCGTGGTTTTGCGAACCGAGATGACCGAACTCTTGTCGCTACAGGCCAACAAAGAGCTCAAGCGGGTGGACCAATTGTCTGCCGTCGAGACGACGACAGTTGAGGTGCTGATTTCTCCCGGCTGCAAGATGGTGGGCCGCTCGTTGGGATCCATGCGGCTGCGGCGTCGCTATGGTGTCTACCCGCTGGCCGTCCATCGCAGAAATCAAAACATCGGCAGCCAATTGGATGACCTTATTGTCCGTGTTGGCGATACATTGCTGCTGGAAGGCGCACCCGAGGATATTAATCGGCTGGCCGAAGACATGGACCTTGTCGATGTTTCGAAGCCGTCTGCCCGTGCATTTCGTCGGTCCCACGCGCCGATCGCCATCCTCGCACTCTTCGGGCTGGTTACATTGGCAGGGCTGGGCTTCGCACCAATCTTTGCTCTCTCTTTTGTGGCTGTGGCCATCGTCCTTCTGACCCGCTGCATTGACGCGGAGGAGGCGTTTTCTTTCGTTGACGGTCGCCTTCTGGCCCTGATCTTCGCAATGCTTGCCATCGGTACGTCGCTGGAGGCGTCAGGCGCGGTCGCATTGATCGTCGATCTTCTGGCGCCTTACATGATGGGCCTTCCCCCGTTCTTTGTGATCTGGGGCATCTACCTGCTGACGTCGGTTCTGACGGAACTGGTGTCCAACAACGCCGTCGCCGTCGTCGTGACACCCATTGCAATCGGCTTGGGCAATGCGATGGGAATGGACCCGCGAGCTCTGGTCGTGGCGGTCATGGTGGCGGCATCGGCCAGTTTTGCCACGCCCATCGGATACCAGACCAACATGCTTGTCTATGGTCCCGGCGGGTACAAGTTCACTGATTTCATGTGGATCGGTATCCCGTTGAACCTAAGCATGGGCATTCTGGCGTCCGCGATCATTCCGTTCATCTGGCCCGTATGACATGCGCCGCTTTCTGCTTTTCATCTGCGTTGCCGCGTTACTTTCGGGATGCACGCGCCTGCAAAACCGCTACTTTCCTGATCCGATTGACCGGATAGACCTGCCGCCACCGGCACCTCTTCAGGTTGCGCGGCCCCTCTTTGCCGTTCTTGAGGATGAGACCGTTTTGGTGGAAATGGCGGACGGCACGATTTGCCGCGCTGCCGCAGGCGGAAGCTTCGCTGCAGGCGGGTGGAGCGGGCGTCTGACCGAATGCCCCTATGCTTACCCGTACGAGGTGCGGCTTGCTGCGAGTGTCTTGCCAGGCCAAGTGCCGCTGGCCCCACGGCCCGAAGCGCAACAGCCTGCCAGCCAGACCACTGTTCCGTTCCGACCTCTGGTGGTGCTTCGGGTGACGGATGCCGCCCGGCGCAGCTATGAATTCTGGTCCGAAGAGGGGTTCTGACCACCTCTTGGCTATGCAGTTTTTGCAAGGCAGGTTTCGATCAATGTCAGTTGTTTTTAGTCATGTTAGCGCTCACATCCATGGCAACACGAAAGAGGGTATTGCCATGAATAAGTTGATCTCAGACCTGAAAACCGCCGCACATAAACGCGCCGTGTACCGTCAAACTCTGCGCGAACTGCGCGGGTTGAACATCGACACTGCCCTTGACCTCGATATTTATCAGGCCGACGCGCACAGGATTGCACGCCAGGCTGTCTACGGCGCCTGAGCCTCTGGCTGGCGCTCTTACAAGGGCCAGAAGACCAAGATTGCTGGAATAGAGACCGCGACCACTAGGATTTCCAGTGGCAGGCCCATCCGCCAATAGTCACCGAACCCGTAGCCGCCAGGGCCAAGAATGAGCGTATTGTTCTTGTGTCCGATGGGCGTGAGGAAGGCGCAGGACGCGGCCACCGCAACGGCCATCAGGAATGGATCGGGGTTGACCCCGAGGGACTGGGCCATCTGTATCCCGATGGGGGCGGCGACGATCGTGGTCGCCGTGTTGTTGAGCACATCCGACAAGGTCATCGTGACGACCATCAGCACGGTCAGAATGGCCCATGGTGGCAACCCACCCGTCAAATCCACCAGTGCGCCGGCAATCAGTTCCGTCCCGCCAGAGTTCTCCAGCGCCGCCCCAAGCGGGATCATGGAACCCAAGAGTACGACAACCGGCCATTCGATGTGATCGTAGAGTTCCGCAAGCGGAATAATCTTTAGCAGGACGAAAGATACGACCACCAGTCCCAGAGCGATGGGCAGATACAAAAGCCCAACGGATGCGGCAATCACTGCCAGCGCAAAGAGACCGATGGCCAGCCAGACTTTCTTGTCTGCGGTCACGGCCAGACCCCGATCTGCCAACGGAAGGCATCCGAGCCATTCGGTCACATCAGCCGCGCGGTCCTGCGGGACCAGTAGCAACAGAATATCGCCGGTCTTGACCTCGGTTTTGCGAACCTGCTCGCGGATCGCACGCCCGCGTCTGGAGATGCCCATAAGCACTGTCCGCTGCCGCCAGGACAGGCCGATCCGCTGTGCTGTACGCCCATTGATCCGGGACTGATCAGTCACCACCACTTCGATCACGCTCAGCCCGTTGCCGTCCGCGCGCAAAAGTTCTTCGCGCCGGGGGTCCGAAAAGTTCAATGATAACGCTGCCCGGAATTCATCCAGCGCGTCCGGTGTCGCTTCCAGAACCAGGATATCGTCGGCCTGAATGATGGTGTTGAACGCAGTTCCGTAGCGCCGCTTGCCGTCGCGGATCAGGCCCAGGATAGCAACGTCGTTCTTTTCGGCGGCCTCTTGGAGCGTTCCCAGACGTTCGCCGATGTGCTTGCTGTCCTCGGGCACGGTCAGTTCAGCGAGATAACAGCCATAGCCGTCCATCGGATCCCCTGCTGCACCCACGTCACTGCGGGCGGGGATCAATCGCCATCCGATAAGTGAAACGAAGAGCAATCCGGCGATCGCCGTCACACCGCCCACGGGCGCGAAATCGAACATCTTGAAGGACGCGCCAAGGGTATCCTCCCGGATGGTCGCAATGATGATGTTGGGCGGGGTCCCGATCAGCGTCACCATCCCCCCCAGGATCGTTGCGAAGCTCAGCGGCATCAGGCTCAGGCCCGGCTCGCGCCCGGCTTTGCGGGCTGTCTGAATATCCACCGGCATCAAAAGCGCGAGCGCCGCGACATTGTTCATGAAGGCCGACAGCACGCCACCGATAGCCCCCATCAGAGCGATATGACTGCCCAAGCTGCGGGCACTGTCCACCAGCGTCCGCGTGATTAGAAACACGGCCCCTGATCGGACCAGCCCTGCCGATACGACAAGAACCAGAGCGACCACCAATGTCGCGGGGTGGCCGAACCCTGCAAAAGCATCCTGTGTCTCGACCACGCCAAGCACAACGCCCAGCAAAAGGGCCGAGAACGCGACGATGTCGTAGCGCCAGCGTCCCCACAAAAGCAGCCCGAACACAGCGCCAAACAGCGCGAAAAGGATAATCTGATCTGTATTCATTACACTGCTCGTTTTGCTTCCGCGCATCTGACCCGGAACTGGACCGCAGCGCAATCCTTGCACATTAGGGGTGGCCTTGCGGCGGGACACGCCGCTGCTCTATAGAGAGCAAAACCACGTATGATCAATCGGAGAGACCCATGGCAGGCCACTCAAAATGGGCGAATATTCAGCATCGTAAGGGGCGTCAGGACGCTGCACGCTCCAAGCTGTTTTCGAAATTGGCAAAGGAAATCACCGTTGCCGCCAAGATGGGCGACCCTGATCCCGACAAGAACCCGCGCCTGCGCCTTGCGGTGAAAGAGGCCAAATCTCAGTCCGTCCCGAAGGATGTGATTGATCGCGCTATCAAGAAATCCCAAGGCGGTGATGCGGAAAACTACGACGAAATCCGCTACGAAGGGTACGGACCGGGCGGTGTGGCGGTAATCGTTGAGGCGATGACCGACAACCGCAACCGGACCGCTTCTACCGTGCGATCTACGTTCTCGAAAAACGGCGGAAACCTTGGGGAAACCGGGTCAGTCGGTTTCATGTTTGATCGGAAGGGCGCTGTCAGCTATGGCGCGGATGTAGGTGATGCAGACACCGTTATGATGGCCGCGATCGAGGCTGGGGCAGAAGATGTGGAAAGCTCGGAGGACGGGCACATAATCTATTGCGAGGCAAACGATTTGAATGAGGTGTCCACCGCGCTTGAGGTGGAACTGGGCGAGTCAGAATCGACCAAGCTGATCTGGCGACCGACGACGACGACCGAACTGGACCTTGAAGGCATGCAGAAGCTGATGAAGCTGATGGACGCACTGGAAGACGATGACGACATTCAGACCGTCACGGCAAATTTCGAGGCCTCCGACGAGGTGATGGAACAGCTTTAGTCCCGCGTACCGCCGCTCAGAGTGCCGGTCTGGATCAGCTGCATCTTTGCCTCGCGCTTTATCGCGCGGGTCAGGCCCGCCAGCGGTTTCGCCGCGATCCGACTTATCTGCCAATACAGTGGCACGTCCAGCGGAACAGTCTCGTCAATCGCCACAAGACGACCAGACTTTATGTGCGCTCCCACAAGCGCCGCCGGGTTCATCCCCCAGCCGATCCCCAAAAGAGCCGCATCAATGAACGCATGTGTGCTTGCCATGTAGTGGGTCGGCAGATCGATTTTCTTGCCCGTGATCTTCTGTACCCATTGCTTTTGCAGCGCGTCCTTTTGGTTGAATGTCATTGCGGGGGCCAACCGAAATGCCTCTGCCGTCGGTCCGTCCGGGAAATGCTTGGCAACGAAACCGGGGCTGGCCGTCGCGATGTAGCGTAAGTTGCCAAGTGCATGGATGTCAGATCCCTGAACCCGCGCACCTTTGCTTGTGAGCGCTGCTGACACGGCACTCTTCCGCAAAAGCTCGTCCGCGTGATCTTGATCGTCAATCAGAACGTCAAACAGCACACCGGATTGCCCTGCAAGCGCTGGCGGGATCCAAGTGGCCAAACTGTCCGCGCTTACTGCGATCCGGACCAAGGCATCCGATGGCCGCGCGACATTGAGATCTTCCGTCAGCCCCTTTTCCAGTACCGCGATCTGATCTGCATGGGCGACCAGCCGATGCCCGATCTCTGTCGGAGTGCACGGCGTCCCGCGATGGACAAGCACGGCGCCTATACGTTCCTCCAGCAGCCTGATCCGCTGAGAAATTGCGGAGGGCGTGACCCCAAGGCTCGCCGCTGCCAAGTCAAAACTGCCGGTTCGGCTGACGGCGCTGAGCGCTTGGAGAAGGGGGCGATCAAACATTAGAAATTTTAATGATAGAGTATAAATTTAAATTTGGCTAATTTCACCAGCTCGCTTACGCCGTGGACGACATCGAAAAGGGACACGGTTCATGGATGCCTATATCGCTGGTTTTTTGCTGGGATTTTCCCTGATCCTGGCAATCGGAGCACAGAATGCCTTTGTCCTGCGTCAGGGTTTGCGACGGGCTCATGTCTTGCTGGTGTGTCTGACCTGCGCCGTTTCCGATGCTATTTTGATCACGCTGGGTGTCGGTGGGTTCGGGCAATTGTCGGAAGTGGCCCCATGGTTTGCGACCGTCATGCGCTACGGTGGCGCTGCATTTCTACTGGTTTACGGGGCGCTGGCGTTTCGCTCGGCCTGGCGCGGGGGCGCTGTGATGGAGGCGACATCAGAAGGCGCCGGTCGCTGGCAGGCAGCCCTTGCAACCTGCCTCGCGCTGACATGGCTCAATCCCCATGTTTATCTGGATACCGTCGTGCTTCTGGGCTCCATCGCCGCGCAATACGATGGTGCGCGAACCGAGTTCGGGGCGGGCGCTGTCACATCATCCTTCGTTTTCTTCTTCTCCCTTGGTTACGGCGCGCGGGCCTTGGCGCCGGTTTTTGCAAACCCACAGGCATGGCGTATTCTCGATATTTTCGTTGGCCTTCTGATGTGGGCCATCGCAGTCAGCCTTTTGGTCTAGTTGCGCTTGCGTCTGGCAGCGCCCCGCTGTCAGGTAGCCCCATGACGGAGACTCGCGCCAACCCGGTTGCTGGCATTTTGTGGATGGTGCTGACGGGCCTGCTTTTTGTGGCGGTGACCGCTGTCGTAAAAAATCTGGGTGGTGCATTGCCCGCCGCACAAGCGGCCTTCCTGAGATATGCCTTGGGTCTCGTCTTTCTGATCCCAATGATCAAACCCATTCGCGATGCCCATCTCAGCCGCCGCGCGTTGGCGTTGTTCGGTCTGCGTGGTTTGGTTCACACCTTCGGGGTAACGCTTTGGTTTTTTGCGATGACCCGGATTTCCATCGCTGAAGTGACGGCGATGAACTACCTCGCACCGGTCTACGTGACCTTGGGGGCGGCGATTTTTCTAGGGGAAAAACTAGCTGCCCGACGGATCGCCGCAGTCGTTATTGCTCTTGTTGGTGCGATGATCATCCTGCGCCCCGGCTTCCGGGAGCTTTCGCCCGGCCACATCGCGATGCTGGTGACTGCCGTTATGTTCGCCGGGTCCTACTTGATCGCCAAGCAGATGTCGGACGAGGTCAGCCCCGCGGTCGTCGTCGGCATGTTGTCAATCACAGTCACCATCGGTCTCGCGCCCTTGGCGTGGGCAGTCTGGGTGCCCCCAAGCTGGTCCAGCATCGGCTGGATGTTTCTTCTCGCGATTTTTGCGACCGCGGGTCATTACACGATGACGTTGGCCTTCGCCGCGGCGCCTGTGACGGTCACCCAGCCGGTGACCTTCCTACAATTGGTCTGGGCGGTTCTGCTGGGCTACGTCGTTTTCGGCGAAAGCATTGATGGATGGGTTATTCTTGGCGGATTGGTCATTTTGGGATCCGTTCTCTTCATCACGTGGCGCGAGGCGGTCCTAAAGCAATCCGCCGTCGCGCCCCATGTCCACCCGGGTCGGCATTAGGATCTTGGGTGCGAGGTATTCTGCGGGTTGTTCAGCGCCGTAAGAACCGCCTGGGTGGTGACGTACCCCACCACTGCGCCCGCGTCCTGCACCGCAATCTCATCGCAAGTTTCAAGCCGGGTCATCAGGTCCTTGACTGAACATTGAGGCTCGACAACGCTGGACGGGTTCGCGCCGTTTTGCGCTGCAGGCACCATGACGTCGCAGGCGCGTAAAACGCCCAGCGGGTTCATATGCGCCACGAAATCAGCCACATATTCATTGGCGGAGTTGGTGAAGATCTCTTGCGGGGTGCCGCATTGGACAATGCGCCCGCCTTCCATGATCGCGATACGGTTGCCGATCTTGAACGCCTCGTCGAGATCATGTGAGACAAAGATGATTGTGCGTTTCAGATCCCGCTGCAGGTCGAGCAGTTCGTCCTGAAGTCGCGTGCGGATCAGCGGATCAAGGGCCGAGAACGGCTCGTCCATCAAGAGGATTGGCGCGTCGGTCACGAAGGCCCGCGCAAGCCCCACCCGCTGCTGCATTCCACCGGACAGCGACCCGACGCTCTTGTCTGCCCAATCGGCCAGACCCACGCGGGCAAGTTGGTCGTCCACCTTCGCCTTGCGCGCGGCTGCAGATAGGCCGCCCAATTCAAGTCCAAGGCCCACGTTTTCGCGCACGGTGCGCCACGGCAGTAAACCGAATTGCTGAAACACCATCGCGATGGTGGACAGGCGCAGGCCCCGCAGGGTTTTTCTGTCGGCGTTCGTGACATCGACCATCTTGCCGCGATCGTTGACCTGCACCGATCCGCGCGCAACGGGGTTCAGGCCGTTCACGGCCCGTAGAAGCGTCGATTTACCCGAGCCGGAGAGACCCATGAGAACCAGAATCTCGCCCTCGGCCACCTTCAGCGTGCAGTCATGCACCCCAAGGATCTGACCGGTGCTCTGTTGGATTTCACTGCGGGACTGTCCCTGATCCATCAGCGGCAAAGCCTTATTCGGCGTTTCCCCAAAGACAATCGAGACGTTGTCAAAGATCACGGCGGGTAAAGAGTTCATTTGCGTTCCACTCTCAGCATACGGTCCAGCATGATGGCGACCACCACAATGACGAACCCGCTTTCAAACCCAAGCGCCGTGTTGACCTGATTGAGCGCACGCACGACCGGCACGCCCAGCCCGTCGGCGCCGACAAGTGCCGCGATGACGACCATTGATAGGGACAGCATGATGGTCTGGTTCAGACCCGCCATGATCTGCGGCAGGGCGTAGGGTAGTTCTACCTTCCAGAGCGTTTGCCGGGGTGTCGCGCCGAAGGCCTGCGCCGCCTCCAGCAATGCGGTAGGTGTCGAAGACACACCCAAATGGGTCAGGCGTATTGGTGCGGGTAGAACGAATATAACCGTGGCGATCAGGCCGGGCACCATGCCGATGCCGAAGAAGACGATGGCGGGGATCAGATAGACAAAGGTGGGCAGCGTCTGCATCAGGTCCAGAACCGGGCGCATCCATGCGTAAAGCCGTGGCCTGTGCGCGGCAGCGATGCCGATCGGCACACCCACGGACATACATACCACACAAGCGGACAGAACCAGCGTGAGGCTCTCTGTCGTTTCTTCCCAATACCCTTGGTTCAGAATGAAGAGAAAACCCAGAAGGATGAAAAGCGGCATCTTCCAGCCCCGATGCAGGACCCATGTCAGGGTCACGAATGCGCCGACAACGATCAGCGGATGAGGCGTTTGCAGCACCCAGAGGATCGCGTCGATCAGAGCTTCCAGAACCAGCGCAAGACCGTCAAAGAAGGGCTCGCCGACCTCCTGTAACCAGTCAAACAGTTTGCGGGCTGTCAGGCCGATTGGGATTTTCGTCTCTGTCAGCCAGTCCATAACCGTCCGAATACTGTAAGCAACTGGTTAAGCATGACGGCAATGGCCCTAGATGTGAAGCGCTTGCACCGGCAAGGCTGGGAATAAAAAAACGCGCGGTCCGGATGTCGGGCCGCGCGCCTTCTATTTGGCTCACAAGAGCTTAGGATCAGAGACCCAATTCAGCCTTCACCGCTGCAGCCGCGTCGCCGCCGTCTTTTGTGGTTACACCGTCCAGCCACATTATAACCGTTTCAGGATTTGCAGCCATCCAGGTGGCGGCGGCCTTTTGCGGATCCTCGTTTTCATTCAGAATCGCGCCCATGATCTCGTTTTCCATTTCCAGCGAAAACTTCAGATTGCCGAGCAGGGCACCCACATTCGGGCAGTCATTGGAAAATCCCGCGCGCGTGTTGGTGTAGACGGTCGCACCGCCCAGATCAGGGCCGAAGAACTCATCGCCGCCGGTCAGATAGCCCATGTCGAAATTCGCGTTCATAGGGTGAGGTTCCCAGCCCAGAAAAACAATCGGCTCGTCCCGCTTGGTGGCCCGGCCAACCTGCGCCAGCATCCCTTGCTCGGAGCTTTCGACAACCTCGAAGCCTTCAAGTCCGAAGGCGTTTGCATCGATCATCGACTGGATCAGCCGGTTGCCATCATTGCCGGGTTCGATGCCAAAGATCTTACCTTCCAGCGCGTCCTTTTGCGCAGCGATATCCGCGAAGTCCTTGATACCCATATCCATGGCAGCCTTGTTCACCGCCAGCGTGTACTTCGCGCCTTCAAGGTTCTCGCGTACGGTTTCGACCGTTCCTGCTTCGGTATAGGGCGCGATATCGGCTTCCATTGTGGGCATCCAGTTGCCAAGGAACACATCGATGTCGCCTTCCGCCATCGAGGTATAGGTCACTGGTACGGACAGCACCTTGATGTCGGTCTCATAGCCCAAAGCCTCCAAAACGACAGTCGTCGCAGCGGTGGTTGCGGTGATGTCTGTCCATCCGACATCGGAAAACGTTACGCTCTCGCAGGCGGCAAAAGCAGATCCGGCGACTGTGCTCAGGGTCAATGCTGCGAGTGTGGTCTTGAAGGTCATGAAAATCTCCCGGTTGTTCATGGATTGACGGTCCATTTCAGAACTCATTATCGTCGCGCAGCACAGAGGTACGTTCTGATGCTGCAACTCGCCCGGACCCTAGCAGGCGCCACATCGCTGCGAAAGCCGGGAATATGGCGGAGCCTGCGGAATGAAACCCAACATTTTGATCATCATGGTCGATCAGTTGAACGGTACGTTCTTCCCGGACGGGCCGGCAGGCTGGCTTCATGCGCCCAACCTCAAGGCTTTAGCGGCGCGGTCCTGCCGGTTTCAGACCTGCTACACGGCCTCGCCGCTGTGCGCGCCGGGGCGGGCCTCATTCATGACGGGGCAACTGCCGTCGCGTACGGGTGTCTTTGACAACGCGGCTGAATTCCGGTCCGACATCCCTACTTTTGCCCATCACCTGCGCCGCGCGGGCTATCAGACCTGCCTTTCGGGCAAGATGCATTTTGTTGGACCAGACCAGCTTCATGGCTTTGAAGAGCGGCTCACCACGGACATTTACCCTGCGGATTTCGGCTGGACGCCGGACTATCGAAAGCCCGGCGAGCGGATCGACTGGTGGTATCATAATATGGGGTCCGTGACCGGCGCTGGGGTTGCCGAGATCACCAACCAGATGGAATATGACGACGAGGTCGCCTATCACGCCACCCGAAAGCTCTATGATTTGTCCCGGGGGAAGGACGCGCGACCGTGGTGCCTGACAGCAAGCTTCACGCATCCCCATGACCCCTACGTCGCGCGGAAGAAATTCTGGGATCTCTATGAGGGGTGCGATGCCCTGCAGCCGCAGGTCGGCCCGATCCCCTACAATCAGCATGACGCTCATTCCCAGCGTATTCTCGACGCCAACGACCACGAGAACTACCAAATCACTGAGGATCAGGTCCGCCGCGCCCGGCGGGCATATTTCGCCAATATCAGCTACCTCGATGAGAAAGTCGGCCAACTTCTGGAAACGCTTGAAGCGACCCGCCAGGAGGCGATTGTCGTGTTCGTTTCAGACCACGGCGACATGCTGGGGGAGCGGGGATTGTGGTTCAAGATGAGCTTTTACGAAGGGTCAGCTCGCGTTCCGTTGATGATTTCGGGACCGGGGATCACGCCCGCATCGGTCAGCACGCCAGTCTCAACAATCGATACCTGCCCAACGCTTTGCGATCTGGCGGGCATTGATATGAGTGAGGTGATGCCGTGGACCGACGGGGAGAGCCTTTTGCCACTGATCCAAGGCGGCACGCGCGACACCCCCGTTGCGATGGAATACGCGGCTGAGGGCAGTTATGCCCCGCTGGTCTCGCTGCGCTACGGAAAGTGGAAATATAACAGATGCAATCTGGATCCTGACCAGTTGTTCGATATGGACGCCGATCCCGATGAGCTGACAAACCTCGCGGCGGATCCGACCCATGGCGGAACCCTGCAGGCGCTGCGGACGAAGTTGGAAGCGCGTTGGGATTTGGAGCGGTTCGATGCCGATGTCCGCGCCTCTCAGGCCGGGCGCTGGGTGGTGTACGAGGCCTTGCGCCAAGGGGGCTACTACCCGTGGGATTATCAGCCATTGCAAAAGGCGTCCGAGCGGTACATGCGCAACCATATGGACCTCAACACGCTGGAAGAAGAACAGCGTTTCCCGCGTGGGGAGTAGGTCGCCACGATCTTCGATCAGAAATAGGACGAGACGAATGCAAGCGGACTACGTAATCGTGGGGGCAGGGTCAGCCGGATGCGCATTGGCCTACCGGCTCAGCGAAGCGGGCAGGTCGGTGATCGTGATCGAATATGGCGGGACCGATGCGGGGCCGCTCATTCAGATGCCGGCGGCCCTGTCCTACCCGATGAATATGAAGCGCTACGATTGGGGCTATCAGACCGAGCCGGAACCGCATCTGGGCGGGCGACGGTTGGCCACCCCGCGCGGCAAAGTCATTGGGGGCTCATCTTCGATCAACGGCATGATCTATGTGCGCGGTCACGCTTGCGACTACGATCATTGGGCCGAAGAGGGCGCCCAGGGATGGGCTTATGCGGACGTACTGCCTTACTTCAAGCGGCTCGAAAGCTGGCACGACGGCGGACGCGGAGGTGATCCGGAATGGCGCGGCAAGTCGGGACCGCTGCATGTGACACGTGGCCCGGGCCTGAACCCGCTGACGCAGGCCTTCATAGAGGCAGGCGCGCAGGCAGGCTATCCGGTGACCGGTGATTATAACGGCGCCCAGCAAGAGGGTTTCGGACCTTTCGATGCGACGATCTACAATGGCAAGCGCTGGTCCTCGGCCAACGCCTATCTGCGCCCTGCGCTGGCCCGCCCGAACTGCACGCTCGTTCACGGACTGGCCGAACGGGTGGTCATCGAAGACGGTCGCGCAACGGGCGTGCAACTTACTCGTGGCAGTCGCACCGAGATCATCGCCGCCAACGCGGAAGTGATCATCGCCGCCAGCTCGATCAATTCGCCGAAACTGTTGATGCTCTCCGGGATCGGCCCCGCAGATCATCTGAAAGAACACGGGATCGAAGTTCTGGCAGACCGGCCAGGTGTCGGGCAGAATTTGCAAGATCATCTGGAGCTTTACATCCAAATGGCCGCGAAGCAGCCGGTCAGCCTGTATCGCTACTGGAACTTGACCAGCAAAGCGATGATCGGGGCGCGCTGGCTTTTCACTGGTGCAGGTCTGGGCGCATCCAATCAGTTTGAAAGCACAGGCTTCATCCGCTCCCGTGCGGGCGTGGAGTATCCTGACATTCAGTTTCATTTCCTGCCGCTGGCCGTCCGGTACGATGGCAAGCTGGCCGCGAAGGGGCATGGGTATCAGGCCCATGTGGGGCCCATGCGGTCCGTCTCACGCGGATCGGTCACGCTGGCCTCTGCCGACCCTGCGGACGCGCCGAAGATCCTGTTTAACTACATGTCCGACCCGTCCGATTGGGAAGACTTCCGCACCTGCGTCCGGCTGACCCGCGAGATCTTCGCCCAACCCGCGTTTGAGCCTTACGCCGACAAGGAACTCCAGCCAGGGGCGCAAATGCAAACCGACGCCGATCTGGATACGTTCATCCGGGAGCATGCAGAAAGCGCCTACCACCCTTGCGGCACCGCTAAAATGGGTGATGCGAATGACCCCATGGCCGTCGTCGATCCGCAAACACGCGTGATCGGCGTGGATGGTTTGCGGGTCGCGGATAGTTCTATTTTCCCGCGGATCACCAACGGCAATCTCAACGGCCCGTCCATTATGGTGGGTGAGAAGGCGGCGGATCACATTCTGGGCAAGGACGCGCTACCGCGCGAGAATGCGATCCCTTGGATGCACCCCGCATGGGCCACAGCACAGCGATAATAATTCACGCAATCGCGGAACAGAATCGGGGTCTTTCGCGCTGATGTTTCAGCCAGTGAAAAATGGAGTGCCCCATGCCGCCCAAAGCTCTCTTCTTCGGTGCGATCGGCACCCTTGTCGAAACATCCGAGATTCAGCGGCAGGCCTTCAACGCGGCCTTTGCCGAGGCGGGCCTCGATTGGGACTGGGATCGGGACACCTATCGGGACATGCTGCAGAAGCCAGGCGGACGGCAGCGCATCGCAGATTTTGCGGACGCGCAGGGGGAAACCGTAAATGTGGATGAGTTGCACCAGAAGAAATCCGCCATCTTCCAGAACCGCCTCGATGAGGGGGTTGCGCTGCGCCCTCGCGTAGCAGAGGTCCTCTCGTCTGCCAAGCAGCATGGGCTGAAGCTGGCTTTTGTCACCACCACCAGTTCCGAGAACATCAACGCTGTGATCCGCGCCACGCATGGGACGCTCCAACGCAGCGATTTCGACTTTGTGGGATCAGACGATATGGTCGCAAATGGCAAGCCCGCCCCTGATATCTATGAGATGGCGCTGGAGCATCTCATGTTGAAACCCAGCGAAGTCGTGGCAGTCGAAGACACGCCAAGTTCCGCCGCCGCCGCAGTCGCAGCCAAAATCAAAACAATCGCGTTTCGGGGCGACTACGCCGAGGGTGAGTTTGAAGGCGTTGCAGATGAGGTCGATATCCTGACCCCAGCGACCGTCGGGCTTGTTGAGGAAGAAGAACTCAACTTCGCGTCCTAAAAGGTCCCCAGAAACTCAAAGATTCGGCGCTGCGCGGCCCGCGTCCAGACATCTATATGTCCTGCGCCGGGCACTTTGTAGAACTGCTTTTTCGGACTACTTGCCGCCTCAAAAATGGCGCGACCCTGCGCAATCGGGATCAGAGGATCATTTGCACCATGCAGGACCAAGAGGGGGGCCTCGAGCTCGCTTGCGTGGTCTTTGCTGGACCACGCATTCTGCATGAGGCCCGTCAAAAGCAAAAGCTCCGGCTGGATCGCTTCGGCCACATCTTTCAACGACGTGAAGGGGGCTTCCAGCAGGATCGCTTTCGGTGCAACGTCCGTATCAGCGTTTAAATGAATGGCCACGGCAGCGCCGATGCTCTCGCCATAAACGACTGGCACGACGGGCGTGCCCGTGATTTCGCCGCCTATCAGGGCCTTGTAAAACTCCGCACTATCCGCGCGAATTGCGCGTTCTACGGGCCACCCCTCGCTGCCGGACGAGGACGGGTAGGCTGGCGCAATCAAGCCATAACCGCGTTTGAGAAATATGCGAAAGCGCGGCGCCCGGTTCGACAGGTTCCCGGCATTTCCATGCAGATACAAAACGGTCGGACGGCCTTTGCGCGGCGGCGCGGACCAGTAGACAAGTTCACGGCCGCTGGACGCCTCGAACCGGTGTGCAGACATGCTTTTCAGATCCAATGTCGCTGGTTCAACCTCGCGCGGGTCGAACGCGTAGACGACCAAACGCTCTGTCAGAAGCAGCCCGCCAAAGATCAGTCCCAACAGGATAGCCGCGCGAATAAGTCCCCGCATTCAGTCCACCTGGTAGGGCAGCACATCGCGCCGGTTGTGATCGACGCTCAGCTTGCTTTCAAGCGGTGGAACCGAGCGCTGATGACAGGTGCGCCGGGGGCAGATCCGACAGGAAATCCCAATCGGCTCGTAGGCGCTGGGGGCTGCGGGGATCAGATCGTCCGCGTAGACCAGAGCGCCCGCATGGGTGATCTCGCAGCCCAAGGCGATGGCATATCGACGCGTCGGCGCGGTGAAACTGCCGCCCGGCTTCGAGACGTCGCGCGCAAGGCTTATGTAGCGGACGCCGTCCGGCGTTTCGGCCAATTGTCGTAAGAACCGCCCTGGCGTCTCGAACGCGCGATGTACATTCCAAAGCGGGCAGGCGCCACCAAACCGCGCAAACTGCAGATGCGTGGCCGAGTGCCGCTTTGTGATCGTGCCCGCCTGATCCACGCGGACAAAGAAGAACGGGATGCCTTTGGCGCCCGGTCGCTGAAGTGTCGACAAGCGATGCGCCACCTGTTCGACAGACGCGCCAAACCGGTCCGCAAGCCGTTCGAGATCGTGACGCGTCTCTTGGGCTGCTTCCAGAAACCGGCCATAGGGCAACAGCGCGGCGCCTGCGAAGTAGTTCGCCAGACCGATCTTGGCAATCTCGCGGGCCGCATCCGTCTGGAACCGGGCAAGATCCAGTGTCGCATCAAGTAGATCACCATGGGCCAGAAGGGCGATTTGATGCAGCAATTGAAACCGCTGGGTCGAGGGCGCTGCATGGGACGAAATGCGGATGGTTTTGGAGGCGGTATCGAAGCTGCGCAGGGCTGAGGTGTCCGCGAGATCCACCTCGAAGGGAATTGCGCCGGACCGCAGAACGTCGCCGTCCATCCGCTCTGCAAAGCGCTCGGCGGCCCGGTCGGCCGCATCAATATAGTTGTCGCAATAATGAAAAAAGTCGCGCACCTCTTCCCACGGGCTGACCTGCATCGCGGTGCCGTCCCGCCCCAAAGCCTCATCGAGTGATGCCAGTTGTTCGTGCGTCTGCCGATAGGCGCGATGCAACTCCAGAAACGCGCGGGCCAGATGTGGTGCGTTGCCAGCGGTCAGCCTCAGATCGGCCAGAGGCGGGTCGGCTTCCGCAAAGATCGGATCCGCCAGCGCCTCACGCATGTCACTGACCAAACGTTCCGCATCACCGGTCGAAAGCTCCGTGACGTCAAAGCCGAATTCCTGCGCAAGAGCCAGAACCACCCCGGTCGAGACAGGGCGGTTGTTGTTTTCCATCTGGTTAAGGTAGGGCAGCGACACCTCCAGCCGTTGGGCGAACGCTTTCTGGGTCAGTCCAAGTCGTGTCCTGACCTCGCGCAGCTTTGCCCCGGCATAAAGCTTTTGCGCCGCCACTATGGGCACCACCGCGCGAAGGTTTGTTTCAGGCGCATTCGTCTATCCGGCTCTTTGCAAGTTTGCTGACCAGATTATAGGCTTTGCAAATCGCCGTCTCAAGCGGGAACGGCGTCCCGCTCACACCGCAGCACATAGAAGATCGCCGCGACGCTGAAGGCCGCGCTGATCCACATGAGCCATTGTAGGGGCTGGCTGCCTTCACCAGCCTCTAGCGCGATTCCGGCTAGTGCGGCCATTGCGGCGCCGCCTCCGATCATGATCGCACTGCCAATACCGCTTGCGGTCCCGGCCAAGCGCGGGCGCACGGACAAGAGGCCTGCCGTGGCATTGGGCAGAACCATCCCGTTGCCCAGACCCACGAAAGTACAAAACCCAAAGAACACCCACGCACTGCCAAACCCGGCATAGGTCAGGATCAGCGACAGGGTCAGGCCGGTGATCAGTATGGTGCTGCCGACAATGATCATGCGGTTGACTCCGTAGCGGACAGAGAACTGGCCCGAGACGAAATTGCCGATGAAGTACCCGATAGCTGGCATGCCGAACAAAAAGCCCGTCATGGTCGGCGGCAGGCCGTAGACTTGTGTCGCCACGTAGGGTGCACCGCCCAGAAACGCGAAGAATGCGCCCGACGAAAAAGCCGCGCTGAACGAATACCCCCAGAATCTGCGGGATCTGAAAAGCTCGGGATATTCTTTCGCCTGCGCGCGGAAGCTCATCCCTGAAGATGTATTCGTCTCGCCCTGATCGAACCAGCACAGCGCGGTCAGCCCGATGCCGAAAACGATCAAGAACAGAAACGTCGAGCGCCAGCCAAACGCCTCGTCCAGAACACCCCCAATGGCGGGGGCAAACATCGGGACCAGCGACATGCCCATCGTCACATAGCCGATCATCGAAGCCGCCTCGTTTTGGGGGACCATGTCCCGCACGATGGCCCGGCTGAGCACCATGGCCACCGCGACCGTGGCTTGGATCATCCGAAAGGTCAAAAACGCCTCAATGGTGGTCGCGAAATAGCATCCGATGGTGGCTAAGACGAAAACCGTCAGAGCACCCAGAACAACAGGCCGCCTTCCAAATCTGTCCGAGATCGGCCCAATCAGGATTTGTAGAACGGCCGTGCATGCCAAGTAGAGCGAGACGGACAACTGCATGATGCTGTATTCTGTCCCAAGCTCCTCGGTCATCCGGGGCAGGGATGGGAGGAAAATGCTCATGTTCATCGCGGACACACCGGCCAGAAGGACCAGTGTCACGATATGCGGAGGGGTGCTGCGATCCAGAAAGCGCGTCGCGGGGAAATGACTCATTACGCTGGCTTACCTCAAACGCGGTGCAGGTCCAACGGCAGCATCGCACAGACTCTGCGCATTCAGATATTTTCAGATTTGCAATTTTCGGCTGATAGTATTCGCAATATTTGCAAATTTGCTATTCTTATCTTTGCTGCAATGCGGCACCCTGTATAAATCCGCCAATCTCGGCCACCGCCTATGTGAGGAGTGACATCAATGAACGACATCCTGAGTGAGTTGGAGGCGCGGCGCGATGTGGCACGGAAGGGCGGCGGGGATCGCCGGATCGCAGCCCAACACGCCAAGGGCAAGCTGACCGCCCGAGAACGGATTGAATTGTTGCTCGACGAAGGCTCTTTTGAAGAATTCGACATGTTCGTGGCCCATCGCTGTACCGATTTCGGGATGGAAGCCGACCGCCCCGCGGGCGACGGCGTCGTCACTGGCTGGGGCACGATCAACGGCCGAATGGTTTACGTCTTCAGCCAGGATTTTACTGTGTTCGGCGGCTCCCTGTCCGAAACCCATGCGCAGAAGATCTGCAAGATCATGGACATGGCGGTTCAGAACGGCGCGCCTGTCATTGGCCTCAACGATTCCGGTGGTGCGCGTATTCAGGAGGGCGTCGCGTCTCTGGCGGGCTATGCGGACGTGTTCCAACGCAACATCATGGCGTCCGGCGTCGTACCGCAGATCAGCGTGATTATGGGCCCGTGTGCGGGCGGCGCGGTCTATTCGCCCGCGATGACGGACTTCATCTTCATGGTCAAAGACAGCTCCTACATGTTTGTCACGGGGCCGGACGTGGTGAAAACCGTGACCAACGAGGTCGTCACCGCCGAGGAGTTGGGTGGCGCATCGACCCATACCAAAAAGTCCTCTGTCGCTGACGGCGCCTTCGAAAATGACGTGGAGGCTTTGGCCGAGGTCCGGCGGTTGGTCGATTTCCTGCCGCTCAACAACCGCCAGAAACCGCCGGTGCGCCCGTTCTTTGACGACCCAGCACGCGTGGACAACAGTCTCGACACCCTGATCCCCGATAACCCGAACCAGCCCTACGATATGAAAGAACTGATCCATAAGGTGGCGGACGAGGGCGATTTCTTCGAAATTCAGGAAGATTTCGCAAAAAACATTCTCACCGGTTTCATTCGCCTTGAGGGCCAAAGTGTTGGCGTCGTTGCAAACCAGCCCACGGTTCTGGCGGGCTGTCTGGACATCGACAGTTCCCGCAAGGCTGCGCGTTTCGTCCGGTTCTGCGATGCGTTTGAAATTCCGATCCTGACCTTTGTTGATGTGCCGGGGTTTCTGCCGGGCACCAGTCAGGAATATGGCGGCGTCATCAAGCACGGCGCGAAACTGCTCTTTGCCTATGGCGAGGCGACGGTGCCGAAGGTCACGGTCATCACCCGCAAAGCCTATGGTGGGGCATACGACGTCATGGCCTCCAAGCACCTGCGTGGCGACTTCAACTACGCGTGGCCCACAGCCGAGATCGCGGTGATGGGCGCCAAGGGTGCGACGGAAATTCTCTACCGCTCCGAACTGGGCGACCCCGACAAGATTGCGGCCCGCACGAAGGACTATGAAGACCGGTTCGCCAATCCTTTCGTGGCCGCGGAAAAAGGCTTCATCGACGAGGTGATCTTGCCCCATTCGACGCGCCGCCGCGTGTCCCGCGCCTTTGCGTCCCTGAGGGGCAAGCAATTGCAAAACCCGTGGAAGAAGCACGACAACATTCCGCTCTGAAGGCTGCCGTTTCCTGATGGATCACCGCGAAAGACAGATTGTCGGAACTCCGCAGGCCCAACTTTCGTTGGGCAGCGGAGGTATTTGTCATGAGCAAGGATCACGGACCGTCCATCAAGGACGACGACACCTACGAAGCGCTGCGCGAAGATGGCATGTCGAAACAGAAGGCTGCGCGGATTGCCAATGCGCAGGCCAACGACGATATGAGTCCATCCAAGAAGGGCGGCAAGGCCCCGCCCTACGAGGAGTGGACGAAGGACGAGCTTTACGAACGCGCACAAGAGTTGGAGATCGAGGGCCGGTCCGACATGGACAAGTCCGAATTGATCAGCGCGCTGCGGGACTGATCACACGTCAGCGTGCCGCATGTTAGGCGCGCGCGTGGCTTTGGGATTTTTCCTCGGTGCGACGGCGTCAGTGGCAGAGGACGCAATCAAGGTGCCATCCGGCGCCCAAGTGGTCTTTCAGGAAATGCGGATTGACGATGGCGGCGGATCAGACGCCGTTCTCAGGGTTAGGTACGTGGCGCCGCAGATCGCTGACACCAGCACTTACGGCTTCGATGTGATCGAGCCGGACCTTTCATATCTGTGTGAAACCCATGGTTTGCTGCTGCGCAGCGAACGCGCGCCAGACACCCGGGAAATCGTAATTTCAATCGCATCTGAACCCATTGCTTTCGGCGAAACCACGCCGGAGGTGGTGCAGTACTTCGACGTGTTTCGGGTCGATAGTGACCACTGTATATGGAGTGGATTGTGAGAATTACACAACATATGGTGGTTCGAGGTCGGTCCGATATGTCGTTTGATGCATTCACGTCACAGGGCTGCGCTGCGTCTGCGAACTGGTATTTTTTCCTTATTAAACGCTATAACCTTAAACGTGGTCGCGCTGTGCCGGCCAAAACTGGGTGCGGGTTTTCGCGGGGGGGTCTCCGTCAGGACTTAGCATCGAATACAAATAGGAGACTTAGATGTCCAAGAGCCTTAAAGCCCTCATCGCCCTCGGGTTTGTTGCTATCGTTTCTGCTTGCGGTGGTGCTGAAGAAGAAGAAGTTGTTATCGTTGAGCCGATTGAAGAAGAAGAAACCTTCGACAAGTTCTAAGATATTTGCGGGACAGGCGTCAGCGTCTGTCCCGCCACTTACGACACAGCCGCGCAACCTTGAAAGCTTTCGGTGCGCGATATGCTGAAGCACAAGGGCTTTCCGTCCCGGCTGCCGGGCACTGACTTCCAGTTTACATTGCGGCGCGAAAACAAATCAGGTGCAACCCCGCTGATCGCGCGTGAGCGCTTCGCAGATCGCAAGCCTGCCGACCGGCGCGCCGACGAAGGATTCGTGTGGGCTCTGTGGGATTACTTTGGTGAAGAGCCGTTTGTGCGCGGCAATCTCGACGCCGGCAGACTGAGCTGGTTGTTGAACCGAGAGGTCGTTCCGGCAGAAGAATCATTCGATCCGGGAAGCTATGATGCCCTGTTGCGTCTCGATGTGACTCGCGCCCGTGCCTCATTTCCAGACGCCTTCGGCCCCAATTTTTGGGGGAATTCGGCGTGAAAATAGGCGACAATCAGGTGTTTGAGCGGGAATTGGCCAATCGGAGCTATGTCAGAAGACAAGACTTTCAGTGGTTTGGTTTTGACGTCATGGTCATTTCAAGAGCTTTTCCCTCCAGCACAGAGATAAGCTCTTACGTACTATACCGTTACCCTTCCCCTCTAAAGAGGTCTGCCCGTCCAGGCAGACCTCTTTTTTATTCCGGTGCGCTGCATATGAAGGGCAGGGGCCATTCGGCAGATTTTGGCTCTTTCATTAACTATTTTTTTCCGGTTCCCGCTGATTTCAGCGTGTCGCATCCCGGAACCTACCTGATACGAAAATGTTGTGGCTCTATCCGCTCAGAAGGAGACAAGACATGCGAAAAACACTCACGGCACTTGGGTTCATCGGCTTGGCATTCACAGTCGCGGCCTGCGACACGGATGCGGAACGCGCGGTTGGTGGGGCAGCTGCGGGCGGCGTCATTGCCGGCACGACAGGCGGCTCTGTCGCGACGGGCGCCATCATCGGCGGTGCCGCTGGCGCGTTCTGTGACGACGTCGGCGTCTGCGACTAGCACAACCACACATCGCCCCTCCTTGAGGGGCACAGCATATCATGGCCATCGTCCCATTCGGGGCGGTGGTCATTTTCTTTTGTCGATCCCGGGTCAAACCGGGGCAAAGGGGACGGGGACATGTTCAAGAAAATTCTGATCGCCAACCGGGGCGAAATTGCCTGCCGCGTGATCAAGACCGCACGCAAGATGGGGATCGCCACGGTGGCGATCTATTCGGATGCTGACCGAAACGCACTGCATGTAAAGATGGCGGATGAGGCGGTTCACATTGGACCAGCGCCCGCCAATCAGTCGTACATCGTGATCGACAAGGTTATGGAGGCGATCAAGCAAACGGGCGCCGAAGCGGTTCATCCGGGCTACGGGTTCCTCAGCGAAAACGCCAAGTTTGCCGAAGCACTGGCGGCCGCGAACGTGGCGTTTATCGGTCCGCCCAAAGGGGCCATCGAGAAGATGGGCGATAAGATCACGTCTAAGAAAATCGCGCAGGACGCCGGTGTTTCGACCGTGCCCGGCTATATGGGCCTGATCGCGGATGCGAACGAGGCTGTGAAGATCTCCAATCAGATCGGCTACCCCGTTATGATCAAAGCCAGCGCAGGCGGCGGCGGCAAAGGCATGCGCATCGCTTGGAGCGATGAGGAAGCGCGCGAGGGGTTCCAGTCTTCCAAGAACGAGGCCGCGTCCAGCTTTGGCGACGACCGGATTTTTATCGAGAAATTCGTCACCCAACCCCGGCATATCGAAATCCAGGTGCTCGCTGACAGCCATGGCAACTGCATTTACCTGGGCGAGCGGGAATGCTCCATCCAGCGCCGCAACCAAAAGGTGATCGAAGAGGCTCCATCGCCGTTTCTGGACGAAGCCACCCGCGTGGCCATGGGCGAGCAAGCCTGCGCGCTGGCCTCTGCCGTGGGATACACCAGCGCGGGCACGGTCGAGTTTATCGTCGATGGCGGGCGTAACTTCTACTTCCTTGAGATGAACACCCGCCTTCAGGTGGAACACCCGGTCACAGAACTGATCACAGGCGTTGATCTGGTCGAACAGATGATCCGCGTGGCCTATGGCGAGAAACTTGCGCTCGCACAAAAGGACGTAAAGCTAAACGGCTGGGCCATGGAAAGCCGCCTCTATGCCGAGGATCCCTATCGCAATTTCCTGCCCTCCATCGGGCGGCTGACGCGCTATCGCCCGCCCGCCGAGGAAACAAGAGACACCTATGTCGTGCGCAACGACACCGGCGTCTTCGAGGGTGGCGAGATCAGCATGTATTACGACCCGATGATCGCCAAGCTCTGTACATGGGCGCCCAGCCGGGGTGAGGCGATTGAGGCGATGCGGGTGGCGCTCGACAGTTTTGAACTTGAGGGGATCGGGCACAATCTGCCGTTTCTCAGCGCCGTCATGGACCACCCTAAATTCGTCTCGGGCGAGATCACAACGGCCTTCATTGCTGAAGAGTATCCCGAAGGGTTCGACGGGGTCGAATTGGATGAGGCGGCGCTGACACGTGTCGCATCTGCTGCCGCTGCCATGCACCGGGTCGCCGAAATCCGGCGGGCGCGGATCTCGGGCCGGATGGACAATCACGAACGCAAGGTGGGCGCCGATTGGGTTGTGACCGCGCAGGGAACGCGGCATGCCGTCAGCATCGACGCGGACCGCACAGGTGCCACGGTCACCCATGACGATGGCACCAGTCACCGTGTTACGTCCGACTGGACGCCGGGCGACACGCTGGCGCGGCTTGATATCGACGGCACACCGCTGGTTCTGAAAGTAGACAAGATTTCGGGCGGCTTCCGCCTGCGGACCCGCGGGGCCGAGATGAAGGTCCATGTCCGCACACCGCGTCAGGCTGAATTGGCCGTGCTCATGCCTGAAAAGCTGCCGCCTGATACCTCGAAACTGTTGCTGTGCCCCATGCCCGGCCTGATCGTGAAGGTCGACGTGGCCACAGGCGATGAGGTTCAGGAAGGGCAGGCGCTTTGTACGGTCGAAGCCATGAAGATGGAAAACATCCTGCGGGCCGAACGCAAGGGCACGGTGTCCAAGATCAACGCAGCCGCCGGTGACAATCTGGCGGTGGATGATGTGATCATGGAGTTTGAGTGAGCGTCTTCGCTGCCATATGGGGGTGGTTCGCCGCCCTTGATCCCCGGATCTGGCAGGCGATCATCGCGGGCATATTTCTGGCCTTCGGCTGGATCGTGAACGGGATGCAGAACCGCCGGGTCGCCGCGCGGTTCCGCAAGGAAAAGTTGCGTGACGCGCACAGGGCCATCTTTGCGGAAATTGCACCAAATCTTGCAAATCTGTGGGATGAGACCGCGCTGGACGATCACGCCGCAACACTCATCGCTCAGATGGAAGAGGATCCGAATTTCCTGCCATTCATCCCGAAAGAGCGCAACGACCGCCTGTTCAGCGCCATTCAGCAAGAGATCTGGATTTTGCCGCGTGTCACCATCGATCCGGTTGTGATGTATTACGTCATTCTGGATGCGGTGGATTCGCTCACGGACGATATGCGCGGTGACAGTTTTGCCGCGTTGCCCCAAGACCGACGTATCGCGATCTATCGCGATTACATCGAAATGCGCAAACAGCTTCTGATTTCAGGGAGAATCGCCAATCATCTGATCAGCATTTACGCGCGTGACGGAAAAAAGGCCGCCGAAGAAGAGGCCGCGCGTCTGGCGCCCTATTCAGGGCAACCGTTGCCTAGTAGCCTGACCGTGGACCGGTCCGCCACGTGAACGGGGCGGGCTTATACGGGATGTCAGGCATCGGTGCTTTTACAGGTGTCTCAGACATGTGGTCTCCTTCTGCCCATAAGATAATGGTAAAACGCTTCCAATTCAATAAAGAACCCTACGGCTCCAACGGACGACGTTCGCGTAACTCCTGCTGGCGCAACGGCATTTTGTCGATAACCCGGCTGATCTCGCGCACATCCCAGGGCAGGGGCTTGCGCAGCTTCACACCGCCATCCTTGCCGATCAGGACCAGCATGAACCCGCGAGGGCGCAATTGTTCCCGCAGGGCGGAATTCGCAGACGGGTCGGTATCGGTGATGATCACCACATCGCGCTCTGCAAGTACGTCCAACCGTTGCGTCAACAGACCGATCTGGCGTTGGTATGCAGGGTCCGCGGGCGTCTGGGCAAACACCACTATGGGCCGCTTGACCCACAAGAAGTCCTCCAGATTGATCTCGCTGGCATCCAAAATGAACTCGTCCAACGCCGGGTCCGCATCCGTCGCCTGTGCGTGGCCAGCGGCCCCAAATGCCGCAAACACCGCCACTGAAAATATACTGATCGCCCGTTTCATACGCCCTCCGTTTCCAAACCATATAGGCGCGACATCCCCAGATGCTACGGCGATTTTAACACCTCCGCGTGACGAGATGCAGATGACTGCAGCCTTCGTCCGCCAAAGACAGACGAGGACCAAGAGATGAGCCAGAAAAAGAACGAGTGGGAAGAGCGCGCCCGGACCGAACTGCGCGGGCGCGCCCTGGACGATCTGACGTGGAACAGTCCGGAGGGCATCGCGATCCAGCCAGTCTACGGACCCGAAGACGCCGATGGCTTGGAACACATGGGCTCCATGCCAGGCGAGGGCCCCTACACGCGCGGTCCACGGTCGACTATGTATACCGGCCGCCCGTGGACGATCCGCCAATATGCAGGCTTCTCGACGGCCGAGGAATCCAATGCCTTCTACCGAAACGCCTTGAAAGGCGGACAACAAGGCGTGTCCGTGGCCTTCGATTTGGCCACCCACCGGGGCTATGACAGCGACCATTCAAGGGTGGAAGGTGATGTAGGCAAGGCAGGCGTGGCCATCGACAGTGTGGAGGATATGAAGATCCTCTTTGACGGCATCCCCTTGGGCGACATCTCCGTTTCTATGACCATGAACGGCGCCGTGATCCCGGTTCTGGCGTCTTTCATCGTTGCGGGGGAAGAGCAGGGCGTCGACCGCGCCAAACTGTCCGGCACCATTCAGAACGACATCCTGAAGGAATTCATGGTCCGCAACACCTACATCTACCCGCCTGAGCCATCCATGCGGATCGTGGCGGATATCATCGAATACACCGCCGCCGAGATGCCGCGCTTTAACTCAATCTCGATCTCTGGCTACCACATGCAGGAAGCAGGCGCGAACCTTGTGCAGGAACTGGCGTTCACGCTGGCGGACGGCAAAGAATACGTGAAAGCCGCGCTGGACCGGGGCATGGATGTGGACGCTTTCGCGGGGCGCCTCAGCTTTTTCTTCGCCATCGGCATGAATTTCTTCATGGAGGCTGCCAAACTGCGGGCCGCGCGTTTCCTGTGGCACCGCATCATGAGCGAGTTCAATCCGAAGAAAGAGCAGTCCCTTATGCTGCGCACCCACTGCCAGACCTCCGGCGTCAGCCTGCAGGAGCAGGACCCCTACAACAACATCGTGCGCACCGCCTACGAGGCGATGAGCGCCGTTCTGGGCGGCACGCAGTCCCTGCACACCAATAGCTTTGACGAGGCCATCGCGCTGCCCACGGCCTTCTCCAGCCGCATTGCCCGCAACACCCAGTTGATCCTGCAAAACGAGACCAAGGTGACCAAGGTCGTGGACCCTCTGGCGGGGTCGTACTACGTCGAAAAATTGACCGCTGATCTGGCAGATGAGGCGTGGAAGATCATTCAGGAAATCGACGAAATGGGTGGTATGACCAAAGCCGTTGCTTCCGGCATGCCCAAACTGCGCATCGAAGAGGCCGCCGCCTTGCGTCAGGCGCAGGTGGACCGGGGCGAAGAGGTTATCGTCGGTGTCAACAAGTTCCGGCTCGAAAAAGAAGACGTCATCGACATTCTCGACGTGGACAATGTGCAGGTGCGCGACGCCCAGATCAAACGGCTCGACCGCATCAAATCCAGTCGCGACCAAGCCGCTTGCGACGCCGCGCTCACGGCGCTGACGGACGCCGCCAAATCAGGAACCGGCAATCTGCTGGCGCTGGCCGTGGACGCCGCGCGCGCGCGCGCGACAGTGGGGGAGATCAGCATGGCGATGGAGGACGTTTTCGGCAGACACCGCGCCGAGGTCAAAACGCTCGCAGGCGTCTATGGCGCCGCTTATGAGGGCGACGAAGGCTTTGCCCAAATTCAGAAAGACGTGGAAACCTTCGCAGAACAGGAAGGCCGCCGCCCCCGCATGCTGGTCGTCAAGATGGGTCAGGACGGTCACGATCGGGGCGCCAAGGTGATCGCCACGGCATTCGCCGATATTGGCTTCGACGTGGATGTAGGTCCGCTGTTCCAGACCCCCGAAGAGGCCGCACAGGATGCCGTCGACAACGACGTGCACGTGATCGGCATCAGCTCACAGGCGGCGGGCCACAAGACCCTCGCGCCGAAACTGGTGCAGGCTTTGAAAGACGCGGATGCGGGCGAGATCATCGTCATCTGCGGTGGCGTCATTCCGCAGCAGGATTACGAGTTCCTCTACAATTCCGGGGTCAAAGCCATCTTCGGCCCGGGCACCAACATTCCCAAAGCGGCGAAGGATATCTTGGAGCTGATCCGGACATCGGGAACAACCTGATGCGCAAAACGATCCGTCGAAGTCAGGTCTGCATCTGGATCGAAGCAGACAACGCCGCGACGTAGCTATGCGCTTCACGACAGATGAAGCTGAACTCTTCAACGAATTGATCGTGCAGACACTTTACGGCTGCACGTCAGCGTCGATGTCCGACCGGGCCGCTGATGTGGATCTTCGCAACAGCTATGTCGGAGGACTCGCAGATATGAGCGATTTCTTCGAGATCCATTGGATGATGGAGCGCATTGGTATCCTGTCATCAGATCTGCACTGCAGATATTCAGAGATGGAAGTTCGCGAGGTGCTCGGCAATGATTCTGAACGCTTCAAGATCGACCTGCTCTGGGTGATCGGTGCATTTGTTTTCTCGAATTTATACTATCAAAAGAACGTGGGTCTGACGTGCATTCGAGACGCGAAACCGGCGGACGCTTTTGATGTGCCTCACCGTCTGAACGAGACATTTCAACTCTTGGACGCGTGCGGATATGCAGCCCGGCAGGGCGCAGCCTACAAATGGACCGAAAAGGCATCGCCGATCATGTGCGCGCTCGGGAGCTGGCAATTTTTTCAACCGGAAGGGCGAGGCGCGCGATTGTATGTAGACCGGATGATTGAAACGATTCCCGACCGGTTTCGTGCTCTTTTCGAACCTTCCCGGGACTCATGGTGGCCAGAAACGAAACCACCCGCCAGCGGGCATGAAAGAGCTGTATTATGTGTTTCAAACCACTGGTACAGGGACAATTGGCACCTTGAAGGCGCTGTGAAAGAAGATGACCTGACGGGATTGCCCTACGGCTTTTCCATTGCAACCGGTCTCGCCGAACTTTTGAATGCCATTCTACGCGGTGAACAAGAAAGATAGCGTCACCGGGCACAATTCGAGTGATTGCGGTGAACATCTGACGCGTCATCGAATTGGGCCATTTGTAATGCTTGCTGCACAGGGACGTGAGGGTTCAAAACTGACGTTTCAGCATACGCCGCCTTGAACCCGAGTGGCTCCGCGGCGCCGGTGATCGGTGACTGCCCGCTTGGCTATATCGATAATTATGGTCGCCCAGTTAAGGTGCTTTTTCAGCGCCATCACGGCCAAAATTCGGGTGATTGGTTGAATCTCCGGATGTCATCGGCCAAATCAAAGGTTAATAAAGAGAGGTTTCATGGCGTTGCCAGTTCAACAACAGATGAAATACTGGGGCATCGTGGCGGTGCTCCTCTTGGCTGTGCTGTGGTTTCTGGGCGACGTCATGCTGCCCTTTATCGTGGGCGGTGCCGTTGCTTATCTCCTAGATCCCGTCGCGGACCGGCTCGAGGCGGCCGGGCTGTCGCGTGTTCTGGCAACCGCCACCATCAGCGTCGCCGCTGTCCTGATCTTCGTATTGATCATCCTGCTTGTGGTCCCCGAGATCGTCGATCAGGCGGTGCAGCTTGTCCAGACAGCGCCGGAACTCTTCACGCGCTTCAAGGACTTCATATCCGCTCAGCTTGAATTTCTGACCGAGCGCTTCCCTATTCTGGCGGATGGAGACTCCACGGTCAGAAAATCGCTGGATTCTCTGGCAGAGACGTTCCGCAATCGGGCGGGTGAACTGGCCCAGACTGTGTTCGCCTCCGCGCTTGGAGTGGTCAATGTCCTGATCTTCATCGTCGTGGTGCCGGTCGTGGCTTTCTATCTGCTGCTCGACTGGGACAATATGGTCGCGCGCATCGACGGGCTTCTGCCCCGCGACCACGCCCCCCAGATCCGCCAGATCGCGTCTGACATCGATGCCACACTGGCCAGCTTCGTGCGGGGCCAATTGACCGTGTGCCTGATCCTCGGGACGTATTACGCCATCGCCCTGATGATTGCGGGCCTGCAATTCGGGCTGATTGTGGGCTTCATCGCCGGGCTGATCAGCTTCATTCCCTATATCGGGGCGATCATCGGCGGCGCGCTGGCCGTGGGGCTTGCGATTTTCCAGACATGGCCCGATGCGGCCAACGCCGCCGCAGAGGCAGGCGGTGTGAACTGGGTCTACGTAATTGTGATTGCCGCGATTTTTCAGGCGGGCCAGTTGATTGAAGGCAACGTTCTGACGCCGAAACTTGTCGGCGACAGCGTGGGCCTGCACCCGGTCTGGCTTTTGTTCGCTTTGTCGGCATTTGGTTCAATTTTTGGCTTTGTTGGTATGCTTGTGGCCGTGCCCATTGCTGCGTCACTGGGCGTAATTGCACGTTTCGGCGTCGATCAATACAAAGAGAGCAGGCTATACAGAGGTCTGCAAAAAGACGACTGACATGGATCGTCAAATCCCATTTGCCCTGCCTGTAAAGACTGCGTTCGGGCGCGACAATTACTTTATATCGGATGCCAACGCGCTGGCCGTGGCAACCGTCGAAAACTGGTCTGACTGGCCTCAAGGCAAGCTGATGCTGACCGGGGATGAGGGCGCGGGGAAGAGCCATCTTGCACAGGTCTGGGCGGCAGAGGTCGATGGTCAGATCATGGATGCCCGCGCCATCGCAGATGCCGATATTCCGACACTGTTGTCTGGCCCGCTGGTGATCGAGGATCTGCATCTGGCAGCAGGTGATACCGCAGCCGAAACACAGTTGTTCCACCTCTATAATCTCAGCGGGGCCGAAGGTATCCCGGTGCTGTTCACAACGCGAATCCCGGCGGCACGGATGGACTTCACCGTGGCCGACCTGAAAAGTCGGATGCAGGCACTGCAGACCGCACAACTGGGCCCCTTGGATGACCAGCTTCTGGCGGCGATCCTTGTCAAACTTTTCGCGGATCATCAGCTGCGGGTAAAGCCTCAGGTGTTGGATTACACCGTGCGCCGCATTGAACGCAGCTACGCGGCCGCGTTGGAGTTCGTGCGCAAGGTCGATCGGCGTGCTTTGGCCGGAAAGTCTAAGGTTACCATAGCTTTGGCCCGCCAGGTTCTGGACACTGACCCGAAAAAAACGGCATAAGTCATGTCTGCGTTACACTGGGGGTCAAAGAGGTCTGTCATGACGATTGCTGATTTTCTTCAGGCCGACTTCCCGGCCCCACAAGAGCTGACAGACTTCGATCCCGAAAGCCCGGATCGTTTCTTCAACCGCGAACTCAGCTGGCTCGCCTTCAACTGGCGGGTGCTGGAAGAGGCGCAGAACCCCCGTGTACCGTTGATGGAACGGGTCCGGTTCCTGTCGATCTCGGCAAACAATCTCGACGAGTTCTACACCGTGCGTGTGGCTGGCCTGCGCGAACTGTCCCATGCGGGAAATACGGTGCCCTCCAGCGATGGGCTCACACCGGCGCAGCAGCTGGTGCTGATCGACGCGGATGCCCGCGCGCTGATCGCCCAGCAGGATGTCGTCTGGGAGGCGCTCAAGACGCAGATGGAGGGGGAGGGGCTCACACTTTTGAACGCCCAAACGCTCACCAAGGCCGACCTCGCCCATCTGGACACATACTTCATCTCGAACGTCTTCCCGGTCCTCTCGCCCTTAGCCATCGATCCGGCGCACCCGTTCCCGTTTATCCCCAACGCAGGCTTCTCGCTGGCCCTGCAACTGGCGCGCGCCAAGGATGGGCGGTCCCTGCAAGCCCTCCTGCCGATCCCCGCGCAGATCCCGCGCTTCGTCTCGCTGCCGTCGGACACCGGTCAGCGCTATTTGCCGATGGAGGAGCTTTTGCTTCTCAAGATCGGCACGCTCTTTCCCGGATATGAGACCAAAGGCCATTGCGCCTTCCGCGTCCTGCGCGACAGCGATCTGGAGGTCGAGGAAGAAGCCGAGGATCTGGTGCGCGAGTTCGAAACCGCGCTGAAGCGCCGCCGCCGCGGCGAAGTGGTGCGCCTGAAACTCAGCGCCGAGGCACCGACAAACCTGCGCACTCTGATCATGAGCGCGCTTGAGGTGGGCGACACGGACGTAGTTGAGGTGGCGGGGATGATCGGCCTTGCCGATCTGGGTGAGCTGGTGTCCGAGGCCCATCACGACCTGCTCTGGCCCCGGTTTGCCCCGCGCGTGCCGGAACGGGTGCAGGATCACGACGGCGATATGTTCTCGGCGATCAGTCAGAAGGACATGCTGCTGCACCACCCCTACGAGACCTTTGACATGGTGATCCGCTTTCTGGCCCAAGCTGCCCGAGATCCCAATGTGGTGGCGATCAAGCAGACACTCTATCGGACCTCGAACGAAAGCCCCATTGTGGACGCGCTCTGCGAGGCCGCCGAAAACGGCAAATCCGTCACGGCGCTGGTCGAGTTGAAAGCCCGCTTTGATGAGGCCGCCAACATCCGGCAGTCGCGCAAGCTGGAACGCTCCGGCGCTCATGTGGTCTACGGGTTCATCAACTATAAGACCCACGCCAAGATCAGCATAGTGGTCCGGCGGGAGGGCGATAAATTGGTGACCTACACCCATTACGGCACCGGCAACTACCATCCGATCACCGCGCGGATTTATACCGATCTCAGCCTTTTCACCTGCGAGGATGCCCTTGGCCGGGACGCCACCAAGGTCTTCAACTACATCGGCGGCTACGCCCAGCCAGAAAGCCTCGAAAACCTCGCCATCGCGCCCACTTCGCTCAAGAAAAACCTGATCGCGATGATCGAGGCCGAGGCCGACTATGCACGCGCCGGGAAACCCGCGGAAATCTGGGCCAAGCTGAATGCTATTGTGGAATCCGACGTGATCGACGCGCTCTACAAGGCGTCTCAGGCGGGTGTTAAGATCAGCCTTGTCGTCCGTGGCATCTGCACGCTCAAGCCCGGCATCAAAGGGTTTTCCGAGAACATTCGCGTGAAATCCATCGTGGGCCGGTTCCTCGAACACTCGCGCATTGTCTGTTTCGGCAACGGCCACGGTCTGCCCTCCAAAAAGGCGCGGGTCTTCATGTCATCCGCCGACTGGATGGGCCGCAACCTGAACCGTCGGGTGGAAACCCTCGTCGAGATCAAGAACAAGACTGTCCATGCGCAAGTCATGAGCCAGATCATGGCCGCCAACCTTGCGGATACTGCGCAAAGCTGGGTTTTGTCGCCAGACGGCAGTTTCCAGCGGGCCGAGCCGGGGGCAGACCAGCAGTTGTTCAACTGCCACCGCTTCTTCATGGAAAACCCATCCCTGTCGGGTCGCGGCTCTGCCGGGGCAGGGGACGTGCCAGAATTGACGCACACCAAAGATTGACGCGCGGACCTTTGCCGTTACATGCTTCGGCAAGGAGGCCAGACGACTGGCGTCACGAATATTGGCGGAGCGCCCGAAGTGTCAATGGATGGTATCACCGAACCGCTCGGGTCCGACCCGTCCGGCGATGAGCACGGCCCCTTCGGGCGGCCCCTTTTCAATGACCCCAAGGCCAAGGCGCTCAGCCGCGTCGGCACGATTGATGTCGGATCGAACTCCGTGAGGCTCGTGGTGTTTGACGGCGCCGCCCGAAGCCCCGCCTATTTCTACAACGAAAAGATCATGTGCGGTCTGGGGGCCGGACTGTCTGAAACAGGTCGCCTGTCGCCCGAAGGCCGTGTCCGCGCTCTGGCAGCGCTCCACAGATTCGCGCTTCTGGCCAAGGGGATGGCCATTGAGCCTTTGACGTCCGTGGCCACCGCAGCCGTGCGCGAGGCCAGCGACGGACGAGAGTTCTGCGAAGAGGTGGCCGAAAAAACCGGTCTGAAGCTCTGGGTCGCCTCCGGTACGGAAGAGGCGCGGTTGTCGGCCCAAGGGGTCTTTCTGGGCTGGCCCACGGCCCGAGGTCTCATGTGCGATATCGGCGGATCGTCTCTGGAATTGGCGGAGCTGGGCGACGGCGTCGTCGGGCAACGGATTTCCTCGAAACTCGGACCGCTCAAACTGATGGACGTCAAAGGTGGGCACAAAGGTCGAAAGGCCGTAATTGACGCCACCATTGATGATCTGCGGGAACAAATCTCCAGCGATTACAAGACACTCTACCTCGTGGGCGGGTCGTGGCGCGCCATTGCACGGCTGGACATGGAACGGCGTGGATATCCGTTGAAGGTGCTCCACGAATACCGGATGACGCGCAAATCGATCCTGCAAACGGTGAAGTGGATCGGTACGATGGACGTCGATGAAATGCGGGCGCTCACCGGCAATTCAGAGGCCCGGATGCGCCTTGTCCCCATCGCGGCACAAGTTCTGAAATCGCTCATTCAACGGTTCAAGCCGGAATACATCGCCACCTCCAGCTACGGTATCCGCGAGGGGCTTTTGTACGAACAGATGCCGTTTGAGTTGAAACGCCGTGACCCGCTGGTCGAGGCCGCTCGCTATTCCGAGGCGCAAAATGCCCGCATCCCCGGATTTGGACGCACGCTGTTTGAATTCATTAAACCGCTCTTCCAGAACGCCTCGCCCGGGCGCATGCGCCTCGTGAAGGCCGCGACGTTGCTGCATGATGTCAGCTGGCGGGCCCATCCCGACTACCGGGCCGAGGTCTGTTTTGACAATGCCACCCGCGCAAATCTTGGCGGTCTGGATCACCCGGGCCGCGTTTTTCTTGGGGTTGCGCTGCTGCATCGCTACAAGAACAGCCGCTCCGGGACCCAGTTCGAGCCGCTGTTTGACCTGCTGTCAGAGCGTGAGTTGCGGGATGCCGAGGTCCTGGGCAAAGCCATGCGCTTCGGCGCGATGTTCTCGGTCCAGCGCCCCGATCTGATGGGCAAGCTGACATGGCACCCGAAAAAGCGCCTGCTCAGACTGCGCCTCAACCCGGAAACGCGCGGTCTCTTCGGCGAGGTTGCAGAGGCGCGCTTCGGTTCTCTTGCGTCGTCCCTGGACGCGGAGACCGAGGTGACCTGAGGAGATCTCCGCTCACAGTCCGCGGCTGAAATCCTCAACAAGCGATCGGACCACTTCTTTCAATGCGTCGTTTTCATCAGCGCCGTTCGTGGCCGCGTTATGAAACACCTCGACTTGTCGGTGCGAACTCGTGCCCTGTTCGATAATGTCGAACACGCCCGTCACCTCTTCGAAACAGCCAAGCGCCTCGGCATGGGGTTTCACAAGCTCCACCAGCTCGTTGAGCATATTTTCGAAGGGCACGATTTGCCCGATCCCGAAATCAATCAACCCCCGTGAGACGCCATAACGCTGCGCCCGCCAGCGGTTTTCCTCGACAAGGAACCGATCATATTGCCGCCACCGCTTATTTTCGCTCCGCAGCGTGAACAGCATGCGCAGGATGCTCTGGGTGAGCGCCGCAATCGCGATGGCATGATCCAGCCGGGGCGACACATCGCAGATACGCGCTTCGAGCGTGGGATAGCGTGCCGAGGGCCGCAGATCCCACCAGATCTTGGTCCCGTCCTCGATGATATCAGCCTTGATGATCGTCTCGATGGACCGCCGATATTCCGAGAAACTTTGAAACGGCGGCGGTAACCCCGTGCGCGGCAGGTTGTCGAACACCGTCAGTCTGTAGGAATGCAGCCCCGTCTCTCGCCCCTCCCAAAAGGGGGAGGATGTGGACAACGCCAGAAGATGCGGCAGGAAGTAGGAAAACTGGTTCATCAGATCGACCCGCAGGTCGTCATCCTCAATCCCCACATGCACATGCATCCCACAAATCAGCATCCGCCGGGCCACCGCTGCCAGATCCTTTTCCAGCGACCGGTATCGTTCCTTGTCCGTAAAATGCTGCCTGTCCCAGTCGGCGAACGGATGCGTGGACACGGCGATCGGCTCAAACCCATAGGTATTGCAGATCTCTTTCACGGTCCGCCTCAGCCCGGCAAGATCCTCCCGTGCCTCGGCGATGGTCGCACATACGCCCGTGCCAACCTCGATCTGGCATTTCAGAAATTCCGGACTGACTTTCTTGCCCAAAAGATCCTGACAGGTTTTCATCAGGCTTTCAGGGGCCTCCACCAGATCGAAGGTTTCGGCATCGACGATCAGGTATTCCTCCTCGATGCCGAGAGAAAACGAAGGGTCTTGGGGCGCCATATCCAGATCTCCGGATCGCTGTTTCTGATCGCAGCGGACAAGGCCACGTCCACAAAACCTAGCAGACCCGGGCCGAAAGTCAGCAGCGGACGCCTGCGATCAGCAGAATGGCCCCAAGTCCCGAGCCATCCGACATTTCAGATGGCGCGCATCCGCGCAAGGTGCTCGTCCCATCCTTTGTCCAGCGCCAGCGTCAGTCCGTAGGCGTCGGCATCCGCGGACAGCCCCTCATGGCGCAGGGACAGGTACGTTCCGCCCGGCACCTCATCAAGGACCCACTTTACGGTGCTCACCCGGTCGCCCATCTGCGAGATGGTGAACGTATATTCCAAACGGCTGAACGGTTTCGCCACCAACACCTCGCCCCACATCAGCCTGTCCCCACTCTCGGCGCCATACATCGTATAGGGCCCCTCCACCAAAGGCACATCTGGTCTGTGAAACCACAGCGCCAGCTTCTTGGGGTCCGTCAGATACGCCCAGACCTGCGCGGGCGTGGCCTTGAGATATATGGATTTGCGAATGACACGATCACTCATTGGATGTCCTTTTCAATTTCGGATTTGAGGGCGCTCAGATGATCGTCCCAGAAGGCATCGAAATAGCTGAACCAGTCGACCACACGGCGCAGCCCATCCGGATTGAGCGCATTCACGCGGGTTCGCCCGCTGGTGCGCACGGTGATCAGATCGCCGTCGTGCAGGATCGCCAGATGCTTTTTCACCGCCGCGCGCGTCATCTGGAAATTATCGGCGACCTCGGCAATGGTCATCTCGTCCTTTGCCAGCATGTAGAGAATGTTGCGCCGCGTCGGATCGGCCAGCGCACGAAAGCCCATATGCGTGTCCGTCATGGGGTCACCGGCACGAAGTCGAACGCCGCGTCTTGAGAAAGATAGGCAATGCAAGGCCCCGCCGACACGCAGGCCGAGACATGACCCAGCCCGCCGGGGATGCTGTAGAACGCGCCCGGTCCGATCTTTTGCGCCGTCTCGGGATCCTGATCGCCCGCATAGTGGATCATTTCCCCCTGCAGAAGGACGCCGAACATACTTGCTGATTTCACGTGAGGTGGGCTGACGGTTCTGGCGGGCAGCCGAACCATGGCCTGATAGGCCCCCTGAAACCGATCCCCGTGCAGGGGCGCAAACGCAACCCCTTCGGCTGTGGTCTCCCATGCGAACGCCGCCGGATCGATCAACGTGATCGGATCGGTCAGTCCTGCGGATGGCGTCAATAAAACAGCCGCGACTGCGAGATGTCTCATCATTTGAACCTTTCGTGATACCTTTTGGTATTATTTTAATAGAGTACCGAAAGGTATCATGTCAAGGGGCAGAGCTCGACCAGCCAGGCAAAGCCATATCCAGCCGCAAGCGATCCCGACACCGCCAGCGCCAGATATAGAAGGAACGGTTTGAGCTTCAGAACCGGCAGGATGGCCAGCGCGCCCCAGATGCTGACAACTCCGCCGGAGACCAGAAACGCCATCGCAGCACCCGGTGACATGCCATTGTCGATCAACCCGCGGGTCTGTGGCAGGGCGGCGTAGCCGTCGATATAGGCAGGTGCGCCCACGAACACGGCCGCAGGGATGGCCCACCATTTGTCCTCGCCCACATAGGCTGCCATCGCACCGGGTGTCAGCGCAGCGTTCAGGGCATACTCAGCGGCGAAGGCCGGGATCAGGCAGATGAGGATGAGGCGTGCGGTTGCCCGAAACTGAACCATGAATGCGCGCCGGCGCGCCGCAGTCTTCCAGACCCAAGGCTCGAACGGCAAGACCTTCCCGCAGCCGTCCGCGCTCAACCTCCGGGCCAGCCCGTTGTCGCGCAATGCCGTCCGGGCCCAAGGCTTGCCTGCAAACAGCGCTGTGATTGCACCACCGAAAACCCCCAAACCGAAAGCGGCGACCGTCTTGCCAGCGGCAAATGCGATCCCCAGCGTCGCCGCTGTCGTGGCCAGCATCGCCGGATCAGTGATGGGGGAGGACAGCCAGAACGCCATGATCGGCGCCAGCGGCACCCCCGCCGCCAGAAGTCCGGCCATAAGCGGCAGCACCGTCACGCCGCATACCGGCGTCAGCGCCCCGATCATCGACGCCGCGACCACCGCACGTAACGTGCGGCCTTCAAATGCGCCTGCGATATGCGCATCCGCGTTGCTGGCGATGATCCATGCGGCAAGGCAGATCCCCGGGACGACGATAGGCGCGACAGTGATGAGGCCCCACACCACGAACACCGCCGCGTCTATGGCATGAGTGCGCCAAAGCAGGGCAAGCAATGCAGTTCCCGCTGCCAAGGTCCAAAGGGCGGCAGACTTACGGGACGGACGTCGGAGAGCTGTTGTCTCGGTCATGGAATTCTCCTTTGACCGAGCAGGCTAAGTCGCCCAATATCATATATGAAACAAATAGTTTAAATGACTCGTATTGGAAATTCAGATGGATAACCTCGACAGCGACCTCCTGCGCACCTTTCTTGCTGTTGCCCGGGCAGGCAGCGTCACGGACGGCGCCGCGCAGATCCACAGGTCGCAATCCGCGACCAGCATCCAGATCAAGCGGTTGGAGGGCATTTTGGGCCAGCCCGTGTTCGACCGCCATGGGCGTGGTGTGATCCTCAGCGAGGCCGGGCGCAAGCTGCTACCCGTTGCACAAGAGGTAACCACCCGCCTTGATGCGGCCCTGCGCGTGTTGTCCCAGACGGCGGTGACCGGAACATTGCGTCTGGGCGTTCCCGATGATCACGGCAGGGCGCGATTGTCAGAGATCATCGCGACCTTCACCCGCCAGCATCCACAGGTGGAACTGGACGTTACCTGCGCGCTCAGCACCGGCTTTCCCGAGGCACTTCAGAAAGGTCGGCTGGACCTTGCTATCTACGAGGTGCAGCATCCCGGTCCGGGTGAAGAGGTTCTGTTCGAGGATCCCACCGTCTGGGTCCAGTCCGCGCATCGTACCTTCGCGCAGGCGAGCCCTCTGCCCGTGGCACTGTTTGATCATGCCTGCTGGTGGCGCGACGCGGCACTGACTTCTATGGATCAGCGCGGCCAGCCCTACCGGATCGTCTATTCCAGCCAAAGCGTGTCTGGCGTGTGCGCCGCCGTCGAAGCAGGGATCGCCGTGGGTCTTCTTGGGCGGTCTTCCCTTGGTCCGGGGCTGAAAGTTGTTCCCCCTGAATTGGGGTTCGGCCCGACGCCCGCGTCCAAGCTGGTTCTGGCCGAGCACGCATCCGATGCCAGCCCGCCACGCACCGCGATGAAGGCCGCGATCCGCCATGCCTTTCAAAGCGGGACGGCCCTGGGTCCGGTCCGCGCCACTGCCCCCGCTGGCTGATCACCAGCCCGCTTCACATCCGCGCAGTGATCGCATACTTCTCGGCAAACCACTTTCCGGAGATCCCCATGCGCCTCAGCCGCTACTTTCTGCCCGTCCTCAAAGAAACGCCCTCCGAGGCGCAGATCGTCAGCCACCGCTACATGCTGCGCGCGGGCATGATCAAACAGGCGAGCGCGGGCATCTACTCGTGGCTGCCCCTGGGCTTTAAGGTCCTGAAAAAGATCGAGAACATCGTCCACGAGGAACAGCAGCGCGCGGGCCACATCCCCATGCTGATGCCCACGATCCAATCCGCCGATCTCTGGCGGGAAAGCGGGCGCTATGACGATTACGGCGAGGAAATGCTGCGCATCACCGATCGCCACAACCGCGACATGCTCTATGGCCCCACCAACGAAGAGCTGATCACCGACATCTTTCGCGCCCATGTGGGCAGCTACAAGGACCTGCCGCTCACACTCTACCACATCCAGTGGAAATTCCGCGACGAGATCCGTCCCCGCTTCGGCGTCATGCGCGGGCGCGAGTTCTACATGAAGGACGGCTACAATTTCGACGTCTCCAAGGACGCCGCGCTCCATGCCTACAACCGCCACCTCGTCAGCTACCTGCGCAGCTACGAACGCATGGGCCTGCAGGCGATCCCCATGCGCGCGGATGGCGGTCCCATTGGCGGTGACTACACCCACGAATTCCTCGTCCTCGCTGACACCGGCGAAAGCGAGGTCTTCTACGACAGCGCCGTCACAGACCTGACCTTCGGCGACCGGGACATCGACTATGACGACGTCGCCCAGTGCCAGGCTGTGCTGGAGGAGTTCACCTCCCGCTACGCCCGCACGGATGAGACCCACGACGAAGCCCTCTTCAACGCCATCCCCGAGGACCGCCGCCGCACCGCCCGCGGCATCGAAGTGGGCCAGATCTTCTACTTCGGCACCAAGTATTCCGAGGCCATGGGCGCCACCGTCCAGACCGCCGACGGCAAGAGCGTGCCCGTCCACATGGGCTCCCACGGGATCGGCGTCAGCCGCCTTCTGGGCGCGATCATCGAGGCCAGTCATGACGACAAGGGCATCATCTGGCCCGAAAGCGTGACGCCGTTCCACTGCGGGATTGTCAATCTAAAACAAGGGGATGCGGAGGCCGACGCCGCCTGCGACGCACTCTACCAATCCCTCACCGCCCTTGGTCTCGACCCGCTCTATGATGACCGGTCAGAGCGCGCGGGCGGCAAGTTCGCCACCATGGACCTCATCGGCCTGCCATGGCGCATCACCGTTGGCCCGCGCGGCCTGAAGAACGGCGTGGTCGAACTGACCTCCCGCCGAACCGGGGAAAGCGAAGAGATGACGCCCGAAATGGCGGTGGAGAAAGTCGCCAAGATCTACGCCCCGCGCGCCAGTATGTGATCTGAGGGGCGGGACCAGGTGCCGGGCCAGCGGTGAAGCACTGGCCCGAACAAGGAGGTTACCTGGAATTTGGCCGAAAACTTAGCCAGACCTGTGAGGGTCTAGGCGCAGAATACGTCAGCCGTCCCTGTGGTATCCAATGCTAAGTTTCGATCATCTATTCAGATTATTCGATCAATCGTGGTAAATGGTCGAAAATACGGGACGGTTTCCTGCGGTGTAAGGGCGCGTCAGGGCCGTCCGATTGTCTCACATCCGCGAACAGAAAGAGACCGCCGCGCAAGGCGACCACGCTAAGGAAAGCCTGACAGGATAGGGAGGAGGGGAGGGGGCGTCGGACCAGTGGTGAAGCACTGGCCCGATCAAGGAGATTCCCCAGCTTGACTGGAATGCAGCCAGACCCGCAAAAGTCTTGCCGCGTTGATAAAGGAACCGCCGCAGGTTTATCTATTCCTAAATTCCGATCAGTTTTTCCGATCAATCCAAAGGATTTGGCGGGAAGAAGGAAACACCTGCGGCCCGAAGCTGACCTTTAGCATCATCGCAACGCATTTCCGGAAAGCGGACCTTGCGACCTTGCGTTCGTCTAGCGTCAGCTAAGCCGAAAATGTCACCATTCGAGCGACGTTGACAGTTCTTGCCGCTCTGCTTCTACCAGCTCCAAAAGCTCATCAATCGCCTTTGGAAATCCTGAATGATGGTCATCTATCTTGTCATAGTCGATCACTTGAAGGTTTCTGTTGGCACGAAGCGAACTCTTTAAGTCCTCATGTAGCCCCTTTGCCGCCAGAAAATAGTGCGGATGGGCTTCGCTGTACGTAAAATTCTGGTTCTCCAGTACCAAGTTTATATCCGGATCGCGATAGCCAGCGCCTATAAACAAGAAAGTATGTGTCATGAGTGCGCTGTCAAAAGCGTTGTAAAACGGCGCTGCAGAAATTCTTGCTTCGGCATATTGTCTTTGGGTGAAAATAATCTTTGAAGTTTCATCGAGGGATCCATGAACCTTTACTAGATACCTCTCAGTCCCCCGTAAAAATTCTGAAACACCTTCGTCATAATACAGCTTCGTTACACAAGTTCCGCCAAGAACCTCTTGAAGGGCTTGGTCTAGAATATTCTCAAAATTCAGAGAGAAAATAATTCTAGCGTCGAGCTTTCCAATCGCTTTGTGAACCTCGGTTGGAGCAAATTTTGGAGCGCTAAAGGCTGTCCGCAGTCGAGTTTTCCAATTATGCTGGTACTTATGCTGAAGCCATGCGCATGCATTCAACAAATCACCTTCTTGAATTGCATTAGTGATGTGCTTTTGTGGCCCCCCTGGGAGATCTTTGTTGGCTTGGTCTAAAAAGCCGTCCCATGTTGGCGGTGGCAAGCCTTTACGGCCCACTGCTTGGCGCGACACACCTGATCCAACAACCAGAACACACCGACGTCGAGCGATGTCGCGGATTAAGTCTTGTGGCCAATCAATCATTGATGCGAGCAATCAAGTTACTAGTTACTGAGCCAAAAATCGTCTTTGCGTCTTTTACTTTAGTAAAGTGGGCTCCGACCACGCCGTCTTTAGCGAGCAATTCAAACACTGGCTTATTATTACTTTGAGACATAGGAATAAGACTAAATAGATTTGGAACGGTACCAATTTCAAATGGCTGTTCAGGTATACTTTCATCCAAACCACAGTCGGTGATGATTGCATCTATCTGGGCGCGAATTTGTTCGAAAGCCCTCACGCCACGTCGTTTCCCAGAGCTGTCCTTTTTCGCAAGATATTGCTGTGTGACATAACCCAAGAATTTGGCCTGACCATATTTCAAATCAGGAAGTTTAGAAGAGTCCTTTACATTCTTTACACCTACGTCCCAGTCGCTTGACCAATCGGCAATCCACTCGGATATGTTTTCGAATGCCTTTAACGAAAATATGTCGATGGACATCGGGCTCATGAAGTAATCAGCAGAAAGCAAAATTGATCGATTAATAGCGCCAAGTGATGGGCTAACATCGATGAATACATAGTCATACTCATCCAAACGGCTCAAGAGATCAGAGAAAACTAAATTAGTTCTTATTCCTCGCACATTGCCACTTTTCGCAGTTCCCCAGTCCTGAGCCAAAAAGTCCTCAATTAGAGCTAATTTTGGATCCCCCGGCAAAACCTCAATGCCAAAACTATCTGATCGCAACGTCGTAATTTTCTGGGAGAACCCCTCCCCTTCAGTAAGGGGTTCAATAACGTTGCGAATTGTAAATCCTTCATCCGAGTATATCTCATCCAAAGTGTCCTCATCGAAGAAATACTGCGTAGCGTTACATTGTGGATCGGCATCGATAACACAGACCTTCAATTTTAGATGTAGAGCCGCATAGGCCGCAACATTACAAAGGAGAGTTGTTTTGCCGACCCCTCCTTTGTTGTTGAAAAACGCAATGGATTTCATTTTTTGGGTTCCCGTTAGGCCAGGCTTCTAAAAGTAGCAGGAGCCAATCTTTCGAAAATGACGATAGGAACGAACCGGAGGATGCACAAGCCAACATTAAGGTTGAGTGCATGCTGGGTGGGAAAAATCGTTCAATGACCGCTTTCTACAATTAGCCAAACACGGTTGCGCCTGCAGCGAACGTCTCTTATCCTGAAGGTTTTTCGATGCGGGCCGGGGTGCAACCTTTCCTTCCGGCGAGGCGTGCGGCCCGCGTTGACAAACCTCGGAAGGAGGAAGCCGCGGTGTCTGGGATTAGACTATGGAGAAAGAGCGCT